>NZ_CP168527.1:1285000-2672500 GCF_059492195.1 Paenibacillus sp. Paensp111 | reverse complement strand
GCGAAAATTATAGTAGCGAAGGTCATGATCTCACACTGCCAAGAAAAGCCTCTAGCCAGGAGAAGGTGCCCGTACCGCAAACCGACACAGGTAGGCGAGAAGAGAATTCTAAGGCGCGCGGAAGAACTCTCGTTAAGGAACTCGGCAAAATGACCCCGTAACTTCGGGAGAAGGGGTGCCCCGGTAGTGTGAATAGCACGAGGGGGCCGCAGTGAAAAGGCCCAAGCGACTGTTTAGCAAAAACACAGGTCTGTGCGAAGCCGCAAGGCGAAGTATACGGGCTGACGCCTGCCCGGTGCTGGAAGGTTAAGGGGAGTGGTTAGGGGTAACCCGAAGCTATGAACCGAAGCCCCAGTAAACGGCGGCCGTAACTATAACGGTCCTAAGGTAGCGAAATTCCTTGTCAGGTAAATTCTGACCCGCACGAATGGCGTAACGACTTGGGCGCTGTCTCAACGAGAGATCCGGTGAAATTTTAATACCTGTGAAGATGCAGGTTACCCGCGACAAGACGGAAAGACCCCATGGAGCTTTACTGCAGCTTGATATTGGACTTTGATACGATTTGTACAGGATAGGTGGGAGCCTAAGAAGCAGGAGCGCCAGCTTCTGTGGAGGCAACGTTGGGATACCACCCTGATCGTATCGGAGTTCTAACCTGGTACCGTGATCCGGTATGGGGACAGTGTCAGGTGGGCAGTTTGACTGGGGCGGTCGCCTCCTAAAGAGTAACGGAGGCGCCCCAAGGTTCCCTCAGAATGGTTGGAAATCATTCGAAGAGTGCAAAGGCATAAGGGAGCTTGACTGCGAGACTGACAAGTCGAGCAGGGACGAAAGTCGGGCTTAGTGATCCGGTGGTACCGCATGGAAGGGCCATCGCTCAACGGATAAAAGCTACCCTGGGGATAACAGGCTTATCTCCCCCAAGAGTCCACATCGACGGGGAGGTTTGGCACCTCGATGTCGGCTCATCGCATCCTGGGGCTGAAGTAGGTCCCAAGGGTTGGGCTGTTCGCCCATTAAAGCGGTACGCGAGCTGGGTTCAGAACGTCGTGAGACAGTTCGGTCCCTATCTGTCGTGGGCGTAGGAAATTTGAGAGGAGCTGTCCTTAGTACGAGAGGACCGGGATGGACGCACCGCTGGTGCACCAGTTGTTCCGCCAGGAGCATAGCTGGGTAGCTAAGTGCGGAAGGGATAAGCGCTGAAAGCATCTAAGCGTGAAGCCCCCCTCAAGATGAGATTTCCCAGTATGTAAGACCCCTTGAAGACGACGAGGTAGATAGGCTGGGGGTGGAAGTGCAGTAATGCATGGAGCTGACCAGTACTAATCGGTCGAGGGCTTATCCAACAAGCTCGGAAGGACGTAGTCCAAGAAGAGCATACGCAGATTCGTTTCGTATCTAGTTTTCAGGCGATCAAGCCTGAAGAGAAATCCGTTTGGTGGCGATGGCGGAGGGGTTCCACGCGTACCCATCCCGAACACGACCGTTAAGCCCTCCAGCGCCGATGGTACTTGGACCGCAGGGTCCTGGGAGAGTAGGACGCCGCCAAGCACATGAATAAAGCCATTGTTGGTTATCCAGCAGTGGCTTTTTTTGTTATTAATGCAACTTTTATATGCATAGAGGAAACTCTAATAGATGAACTATACGGATCGCCTTGATATCCTAAATTTAAACATTGAATTTGAGCTGTATGCTTTTCAGGATGAAAGGGTTAATTTTATTAGGCTAGGGTTAGTTAAATGAAGTGAATTTCCAGCGTAAGAAACTATATAATTTTCGCGACCAATGAGCGTTTAGAGACAGCAGCAAGAAGCACTGTTGAAGTTCAGTGCTTCTTTGCTGAATTCTTTTAAATTGGTGGAGGTAACTGAAGTTGAGTAAGGTCTAAAAGCGTTAAGAAATGATTACATAGGCAGCATTGTCTTCTGGTACTGTCGTTACTGTATAAAGTGTGCCATTGCTGGAGTATGTGCGGACGATAAGGTTACGAGAGGTAGGAGTGTGTACTCGGGAGAAGACCACAACCCCGTAGCTGTCGAATCTGGCAGCCTGAATAAATCTGCCGGAGGTAGTGCTTACGGTAGCATAGAAGCCAGATGTGTTATAAGGGGTACCGGAAGAGTTAGTCCATACGATGGTTAATCGGCGTAATCTTTGGGTTGGTTTTAAGAGTTTGCCGTATTTGGAGACATCAAGCTTCCGGCCCTTTCCACGGACCGCACGAACAGGACGCTTAGCCATTAGAATTCACTCCTTTATTTCTAGTAGTTTCATAGGCTCAGGTGCCTTGAACAAGGTTGAATGTTAAGAAATGACTACATAGGCAGCATTGTCTTCCGGTACAGTGGTTACCGTATAAAGTGTGCCATTGCTGGAGTATGTGCGGACGATAAGGTTACGGGAGGTAGGGGTGTGTACTCGGGAGAAGACCACAACCCCGTAGCTGTCGAATCTGGCAGTCTGGATTAATCTGCCGGAAGTCGTACTTACAGTAGCGAAGAAACCGGAAGTGTTATAAGGCGCACCGGAGGAATTAGTCCACACGATGGTTAATCGGCGTAATCTTTGGGTAGGCTTGAAAAGCTTGCTGTGCCGCGATACATCGAGTTTTAGGCCATTTCCTTTTCGGATAGAGCGAGCAGGACGGTTAGCCATTTAAGAATCACCTCCTCACTTGCAGTTAGTATATTAAATGCAAATGGAAGTGTTTTAGATTGTGCTATATTACATGTTACTAAGAAAATAGTTGTTTCCAGCGGGACAAAAGAGATATTTTTCACATGGGCGTAGATGTTGAATAGCAAGTGGGGTAGAATATAGAAACAAATGGATAAGCCGGTCAATCGGGCTGGCGGAGGGAGTGCGTATCATATGAGCAACGTGAGTGTTTTGCGGAGTCCCAAACATCGGAAGCTGCTGTTCAGTGCGGGACTCAGCTGGATGTTCGATGCGATGGATGTAGGGATGTTATCCTTTATAATCGCTGCATTAAAAGTGGAGTGGAACTTGTCACCCGGACAAGTTGGGCTTCTTGGAAGTGTCAATTCAATCGGGATGGTGCTTGGAGCGGCGCTGGCCGGATATTTTGCAGATCGCTTTGGCCGGAAGAATATCCTGCTGTGGACGCTTCTCATCTTCTCAGCAGCTAGCGGGCTATCTGCTCTTGCAGCGAGTTTTACCATGCTATGTGTGCTGAGATTTATATCTGGCGTAGGACTGGGTGGTGAACTGCCCGTTGCTTCTACGTTGGTATCCGAAACCATGCCAGTTCAGGAAAGAGGAAGAGCGGTAGTCTTGCTCGAAAGCTTCTGGGCTGGAGGATGGATACTCTCGGCGCTCATTTCCTATTTTGTGATTCCTCATTTTGGCTGGCAGGCTGCTTTTGTTATTGGAGCTCTACCGGCACTATATGCGATTTATCTTCGCAGGGCTATTGAGGATTCACCACGGTTTGAGAAGATGAAGAGGGAGAGAAGACTTGGATTCGGCGAGAAATTGAAGCTGGTCTGGTCTGCGGGCAACCGCAAATCTACTATCATGCTCTGGGTGCTGTGGTTCACAGTGGTACTATCCTACTATGGAATGTTCCTTTGGCTGCCAAATGTGATGATGCTAAAGGGCTTCAGCCTAGTCAAAAGCTTTGAGTATGTGCTGATCATGACGATTGCTCAGCTTCCAGGTTACTTTACCGCAGCATATTTTATCGAGAGATTTGGACGAAAGTTCGTCCTGGTAAGTTATTTGGTCTTAACCGCTCTTAGTGCGATCTGGTTCGGATATTCTACGTCCGAAGGGATGCTTATTGCAGCAGGAATATGCTTGTCCTTCTTCAATCTTGGTGCCTGGGGAGGATTATACGCGTATAGTCCGGAGCTGTACCCTACCCGGATTCGTTCTACAGGGGTGGGACTAGCCACTTCCATAGGCCGTATCGGCGGAGTAATTGGACCGCTGCTAGTGGGTCAATGGATTGCTGCCGAGGTTGGCATTGACAAGATTTTCACTTTTTTCTTCGTAACCATTATTGTTGGAGCAGCCGCCGTGCTATTCCTCGGTAAAGAAACCAAAGGGCTTGAACTGCAGGATTAAATTACAGTTCATATGCCTTAGTGAACGGGCACACTGAAATCAGTGATGCTCGTTTTTTTTGAAGCAACGTCTTGAAGAGGTGGTATTATGCAGAAGAAAGTCGGATTAAGTCAAGTATTGACGTAAATTGTTCGTGTAGGAACAAAAGTTTCCAGCATGACCCATGAAGAAAATTCAAACAATGACAGCGCATCCTACTTCATAGTAAAATATGATAGACCATGTCTACATATTATTTTTTTGAGAAAACCAAATAAAATGTCGGAGAGGAAATTGGATCATGTCAGAACATGAAGAACCCAAACAATCATCCCATGACCAAGTAAACACCGGAGAGTTGTTAAATGCTTTAATGGCTTTAAAAAAGGGAGATTTCTCATACCGAATGCCTTACGATCATACAGGCATCGCCGGCAAAGTAGCAGATACATTTAATGAAATTATGGATATGCAGGAAAGCCTCGTTACTGAGGTCCAGACTGTAGCGAAGGTAGTAGGTAAGGAAGGTAAGTCAACACGGCGGTTCACGCATAAGAATACAGGAGGCCAATGGGAGATCGTATCCGAATCGATCAATGGTCTCGTGGCTGATCTGATACAGCCTACAAGTGAAATGGTGCGAGTGATCAATGCCGTTGCACAAGGCGATCTTTCGCAGAAGGTAGATCTTGAATTTGAGGGCAGACCGCTCACGGGTGAATTCCAGCGGACAGCAACCAACATTAATATGATGGTAACCCAGCTCAGCACGTTCGCTTCCGAGGTTACCCGTGTTGCCCGCGAAGTAGGTACAGAAGGTATACTCGGCGGACAAGCTGATGTGAAAGGGGTATCCGGCACCTGGAAAGACCTCACGGACAGCGTAAATAACATGGCGACGAACTTGACGGATCAGGTGCGGAATATTGCAGCTGTTACAACTGCCGTTGCGAAAGGGGATCTGTCCAAACAGATTACCGTTAACGCCAAGGGTGAAATTCTGGAACTGAAGGATACCATTAATACGATGGTGGATCAGCTTTCGACTTTTGCTTCTGAGGTAACACGTATGGCTCGTGAGGTGGGAACTGAGGGTAAGCTGGGCGGTCAGGCGAACGTTAAAGATGTCTCGGGCACATGGAGAGATCTTACGGAAAGCGTTAATGATATGGCCTCCAACCTTACCGATCAGGTGCGTAACATCGCGGTAGTAACTACTGCGGTTGCGAACGGGGATCTTTCGAAGAAAATAACGGCAGATGTTCAAGGGGAAATTCTTGAGCTCAAAATTACGATTAATACGATGGTGGATCAGCTTTCCACATTCGCATCGGAAGTAACCCGTATGGCCCGTGAAGTAGGAACCGAAGGGATTCTGGGCGGCCAGGCCGAGGTTAGCGGGGTTGCGGGTACATGGCGCGATTTGACCGAAAGCGTTAACTACATGGCGAGCAATCTGACGAATCAGGTGCGGAATATCGCTGAGGTGACAACTGCGGTTGCCCAAGGTAACTTGTCCAAGAAGATCACTGTCGATGCCAAAGGAGAGATCCTTCAGCTGAAGAGTACGATCAACATCATGGTGGATCAGCTCAGCAACTTTGCGTCTGAGGTTACCCGTGTAGCCAGAGAGGTATCGACAGAGGGCAAGCTGGGCGGTCAAGCGGATGTTAAGGATGTATCGGGAACATGGAAGGACTTGACGGACAGCGTTAATTTCATGGCGGGTACACTTACGGATCAGGTGCGGAATATTGCAGAGGTCACGACAGCGGTAGCGAAGGGGGATCTATCCAAGCATATTACTGTCAATGCCAAGGGTGAGATCCTGGAGCTTAAGAACACGATTAATACGATGGTGGATCAGCTGAGCACTTTTGCTTCCGAGGTAACCCGTGTAGCCCGTGAGGTAGGAACACTCGGGATGCTGGGCGGCCAAGCTCAGGTAAAAGGTGTGGCAGGAACGTGGCGCGATCTTACGGAGAGCGTTAACTATATGGCGAGCAACCTGACGAATCAGGTGCGTAACATCGCTGTAGTGACTACAGCGGTAGCGAACGGCGACTTGTCCAAGAAAATCACCGCAGATGTTCAAGGCGAAATCCTTGAACTTAAGATTACAATTAACACGATGGTGGACCAGCTCTCTACCTTTGCTTCCGAGGTAACTCGCGTAGCCAACGAGGTAGGTACGGAAGGGAAGCTGGGCGGCCAGGCGCAGGTTAAGGGCGTAGGCGGAACCTGGAAGGACCTGACTGAAGGAGTTAACAGCATGGCCCGCAATCTGACCGATCAGGTGCGTAACATTGCGGACGTGACTACCGCGGTTGCGAAAGGGGACCTTTCGAAGAAGATCACGGTAGATGTTAAGGGAGAAATTCTTGAGCTGAAGAACACGATGAATACGATGGTGGATCAGCTCAGTAACTTTGCGTCCGAGGTTACCCGTGTAGCTCGTGAAGTGGGAACCGAAGGGAAGCTGGGCGCCCAGGCGGAAGTGAAGGATGTATCGGGTACCTGGAAGGACTTGACGGATACCGTTAACTATATGGCGAGCAACCTGACCATTCAGATGCGCAATATCGCCGGAGTAACGACAGCGGTGGCGAATGGAGATCTATCCAAGAAAATCACAGTCGACGTTAAAGGGGAGCTTCTGGAGCTTAAGAACACGATCAATACGATGGTGGACCAGCTCAACTCCTTTGCCTCCGAGGTAACCCGTGTGGCTTCCGAGGTAGGTACAGATGGTAAGCTGGGCGGCCAGGCTCAGGTTCGCGGCGTAGGCGGGATTTGGAAGGATCTCACGGACAACGTGAATATCATGGCGACGAACTTGACGGATCAGGTCCGCGGAATTGCCAAAGTCGTTACAGCCGTAGCGAACGGGAATTTGAAGCAAAAGCTGACTGTCGAGGCCAAAGGTGAAATTGCCGAATTGACCGATACGATTAATAATATGATCGATACACTTGCTACATTTGCCGATCAGGTTACCACCGTAGCAAGAGAGGTAGGAGCTGAAGGTAAGCTTGGCGGACAGGCAAGTGTTCCGGGTGCGGCAGGAACGTGGCGTGATCTTACCGATAACGTTAACTATATGGCGAGTACGCTTACGACACAGGTTCGTGCGATCACGAATGTAGCAACCGCCGTAACCAAAGGAGATCTATCCCGTACCATTGATGTGGCCGCGGCCGGTGAAGTCGCCGCGCTCAAGGATAATGTGAACGAGATGATTCGCAATCTGAAAGAGACTACACGGATTAACACAGAGCAGGATTGGCTGAAGACCAACTTAGCGAAGTTCTCCCGTCTCCTTCAGGGCCAGCGTGACCTGTATGCGGTCAGCCGCATGATCCTGTCCGAGCTTGCACCACTGGTATCGATGCAGCATGGCGTATTCTACATTAACGAACCGGTGAATGGAGAACCTGTTCTTGAGCTGTTCGCAAGCTATGCTTATCAGCAGCGCAAGCATCTATCCAATGAGTTCCGTGCTGGACAAGGTCTAGTGGGTCAATGTCTTATTGAGAAACAGCGGATACTGCTGACTAATGTACCGGGCGATTATGTCATGATTTCTTCGGGACTTGGAGAGGCTACTCCACTGAACATTGTACTTCTGCCGATTATTTTTGAAGATCAGGTCCTGGCTGTACTTGAGCTTGCCTCATTCCGTCAGTTCAACGAAATTGACCTTGCCTTCCTGGATCAATTGACAGAGTCTATCGGAATCGTGATCAATACGATGCAGGCGAATCAGCGTACGGAAGAATTGCTTATGCAGTCGCAGTCCCTCACGGAAGAACTGCAGAAGCAGCAAATGGAGCTTCAGAATACGAATGAGGAGCTTGAAGACAAAGCCAAGCTTCTGGTTATTCAGAAAGCAGAAGTGGAGAGCAAGAACAATGAAGTTGAAGTCGCGAAGCGCTTCCTGGAAGAGAAAGCGGAGCAGCTGGCATTGACTTCTCGCTACAAATCCGAATTCCTGGCCAATATGTCGCATGAACTTCGTACTCCGCTGAACTCGCTTCTGCTGCTTGCCGAGCAGCTTGCCGAGAATCCGGATGAGAACCTCTCAGACAATCAAGTGAAATACGCGAAGACGATTCAGGACTCGGGGCTTGATCTGCTGAATTTGATCAATGATATCCTTGACTTGTCTAAGATCGAATCGGGTACAGCGTCAGCCGATCTCAGTGAAGTATCACTTGGCGATCTGCTAGAAGGACTTAATCGAGCCTTCCGACCATTGATTGGAGATAAGGAGCTCGATTTCACACTTAAATCCGATTCAGATGTACCGAATCGAATTGTTACGGACCAGAAGAGACTTCAGCAAATACTCAAGAATCTGCTGTCCAACGCCTTCAAATTCACCGAGAGGGGTCAAATCTCCCTTCACCTGCGCAAGGCACTGGATGGCTGGAGCGAAGATAACGAGACATTGAATGATGCCAAGATGGTTCTATGCTTCTCTGTAAGTGATACCGGAATCGGAATTGCAGACGACAAGCAAAGTATTATTTTTGAAGCCTTCCAACAGGCAGACGGAAGTACGAATCGTGAATATGGCGGAACTGGACTGGGGCTTGCAATTTCACGTGAAATTGCAGCGATGCTCGGCGGAGAAATCACGCTTTACAGTGTCTTGAATAAGGGAAGTATCTTCAATCTTTATCTCCCTGTGGATGCGGAAGCTCCGGAATCCGACAATATACCAAAGTACATTCCTGAGGTAATTGATGTAGCCCCTCCTGAGGCTCACCGCTTCAGTTCTCGCAGTGAAGTGAAGGACGATAGGGATAATATTGGGCCGGAGGATCGTGTCTTTCTGATTGTAGAAGATGATCTCAAGTTCAATGAGATCCTGCTGGATGCTCTTCACCGCAAAGGCATCAAGGCAGTAATTACAACCAAGGGCTCGAATGCGTTGGAGCTTGCCCGCAAGTATATGCCTGTTGCCATCACTTTGGATCTGCGTCTAAAGGATACAGACGGCTGGCTTGTCATTGAGCACCTTAAGAATGATATGGAAGTACGACATATTCCGGTATGTGTCATCACTGTAGAGGAAGACGAGTTTGAGCTGAAGCAGAAGGGCGTACATGACTATCTGTGCAAACCGGTTACCAATGAAGAGCTGGACAGCACACTTGATAAGCTGAATGCCTTTGCCGACAGAAAGATTCGTACGCTTCTAGTTGTAGTCCATGAAGAGCAGCGCCGCAAAGAATTCGTGGAGATGATCAACAGCAAGGATCTGAAGATTACTGCCGTGGATACTTCGAGAAAAGCATTGAATCAGCTCAAGACGAAGGAATTCGATTGTGTGCTGATCGATAATGATCTAGCCGATATCGGCGCCCTGGCTTTAATTCGTGAAATGTACAAGAACCTGCAGAACAAGCATGTTCCTATCGTTCTTCACCGCAGCAAGAAATGGGCTAGCGAGGAAGAGAATGAATTGGAAGAACTCGTTAAGACTGCAGTAATCAAAGAAGTGAAGACGTCCAATCAGGTCATGGATGAGACAAGTCTGTTCCTTCACCGCCGAACGGAAGATCTGCCGAGCGGCACAAGGGAGAAGCTCGTTAAGCTTCATCAGTCAGACGAAATGATCAAATACAAGAAGGTTCTTGTTGTTGATGATGATGTCCGTAACATATTTGCGCTTATGACTATTTTGGAACGGCATAATATGAAAGTGATTCCTGCGGAGAACGGGCAGGAGGCGATACGGATCCTGGAGGAAACTCCGGATATCGAGATCGTCCTGATGGATATCATGATGCCGGTCATGGACGGATATGAGACAACGAGAGCTATTCGCAAGAAGGAAGAATTCAAGGATCTTCCGATTATTGCCCTTACGGCGAAAGCCATGAAGGGAGACCGGGAAGAGTGTATAGAGGCAGGAGCCTCAGACTACATTACGAAGCCGGTGAACAGCGCTCAGCTTCTGTCCATGATCCGAAGCTGGCTTGACGGAGAACAGAATGCAGCAATAGAAGGATCCAGTGAGTAAATAACATTTAAGGCTCCCTAAGATGGTCTAGTGCCATTTTTGGGAGCCTTATTCGTTCTGAACTAGGTCATTAGTAACCGGATTTAGAGGAGAAATTTTCCTGCAAGTAAGTCTTTATCCGCTTGTTATTAAGGATAATGACGAAACATAATGAGAGTGGGTAGACATATTAATTGAAGGAGGAGAAATAATAATGAACAGTAGAGCTTCCAGGAGTAAAAGGTTACGGATAGTAATGTATCCAGTCATCGCATTAGCCCTCGCACTTTCAGCCGGACCCATTGTATCTGCAGGCAGTCTGACCAGGGAGGCTCCACGTATCGTATGGGATAAGGATGTAGATCTTCCTCAGGATTCAGTCTTTGAGCATAGCGAGCATGACATCCTTGCGGCCTCTCTTCAAAATGACAAGATAACAGTGAACTCCATCAACGCTGGAGGCATCAAGAAGGAAAAGGTTTCTTTTCCAAAGAATAATATTGCCTATCTGGCTTCCTTTCATCACAGTCAAGGAGGCGGCTATATAGTTGTCGGAGGGAACGAAATTCTTAAGGTGAATGAGCAAGGGGATAAGGAATGGGAGTATACTGTACCTTTGCCAAGCACCTATCTGGTGTCCGTGGATCAGCTGGCGGATGGCAGTTATATTGTTGCAGGGACTACGCCGGGCGCCCAGGGGCAGGGATGGGATCCGATCCTGCTCAAGATGTCGGGCAACGGAACGGTGATATCTCAGAGAACTCAAAGCAAGCCTACAGAAGATTCTGTAACTCTGGTTAAACATACTGAGGATGGCGGCTTTGTTCTACTCGGCGAGGAATCTTCAGCAGGCAGTGGAATCAGTAGGATTTCGCTGGCCAAATTCAGCAGCACCAATAAGCTGGAATGGGGAAAATCTCTTGTACCTTCAGCGGATAATGAGAATTTGTGGAATACCGCTCTTGTTCAAGATAAGGATGGTGGGTATGCGATCACCGGGTTCTACAATCACCCTAATCCTATGAACAGTATCCGAAATTTAACGACCGGATATATTTTAAGAACGGATGCGCAAGGAAATCTTCTATGGAGTCATCCTATTGAAAGCACCCTTGATCGAAGTTATGCTAATGATGTTCAGCTTGCTACAGGCGGAGGATATATTATTACAGGGAAAGCAAATGAAGATTGGCATGGGACCATTTCAAAAGAATTTGTTCAGCGCCTGAATAACTCCGGTATGGTACTTTGGACTAAAGTAATCGAACGTACTACCGAGAATGTAAATCGCGGTATCTTGGTTAACTCGTCCGAAGAGGGTTACCTGGTAATTGGTAGTGCTGATAGTACAGTGAAAGCAACCAGGTTAAATCCACAGTAAAGATATGAAACCAAGCAAGGTTCTCCTTCGTATATATTCAGATATCGTTTTTTAACACACAATTTAAGGAGAAGATGTTTGTGGAAAGTGACAGGTATGGTTTAAATTTGGTTTTAATCGCTTTATTGATTTTTTTAACAGCTTTCTTTGTAGCAGTGGAATTTGCTGTGGTTCGATTGCGGAGCAGCCGAGTGGACCAATTAATCGCTGAAGGCCGAAAGAATGCGGGGGCCGTGAAGAAGGTGCTCGACAATCTGGATGGTTATTTATCTGCCTGCCAGCTCGGCATCACCATTACAGCGCTGGGATTAGGTTGGCTGGGGGAACCCACCATGGAAGCGATCATGCATCCATTATTCAGCACTCTTGCGATCCCGGAAAGCTTGGGAAGCGTACTATCTGTAATTATCGCATTTGCCCTTATCACTTATCTTCATGTTGTCATTGGTGAGTTGGCTCCCAAAACCCTAGCTATCCGAAAAGCAGAGTCCATCGCTCTACTTACAGCAAGGCCTATTATTTGGTTCAGTAAAATCATGTATCCCTTTATTTGGGCTCTGAATGGATCTGCCAATCAGCTTGTAAGGCTCTTTGGAGTTAAGCCCGCTTCGGAACACGAAGAGGCGCACTCTGAAGAGGAGCTTCGGATCATTCTTAGTGAAAGTCTGGAGAGCGGCAAGATCAACCAAGCCGAATTCGGCTATGTGAATCGGATCTTTGCTTTTGATAATCTGATGGCAAAGGACATTATGGTTCCAAGAACGGACATGATCTGTTTATATACAGGCAAGACAAGGCAGGAGAATCTGGAGATCATCAAGGAACAGCAGTATACAAGGTTCCCCGTCGTTCAAGAGAGCAAGGACAACGTAATTGGGATTATTAACACCAAGCAGTTCTTCCTTGCCTATGAAGACAATCCCGATCTGGATGTGTCGACCCTGATTCAGCCGGTTATGGCTGTACCTGAATTCATTCATGTGAACACTCTGCTGAAGCGTCTTCAGAAGGACGGGACCAATATGGCCATTCTAATTGATGAATATGGCGGAACATCGGGGCTTGTTACTATTGAAGACATTCTTGAGCAGATTGTCGGGGAGATCAGGGACGAGTTCGATACCGAGGAAGAGGAAGATGTTAAAGTCTGGGCACCTGGTCATTTGACCGTTAACGGCAAGGTATCTGTAATGGAAGTGAGCAGTCATCTGACGAGCGAGCTTGACTCTGGCGAATGGGATACTATAGGCGGCTGGCTGTTCGCCCAGAACAGTGAGCTCGCGGTTGGTGAGAGCTTGGTTCACGGCGACTATCGTTATACCGTTCGCAAGAGGAAGAAGAACCGGTACTTAATGATTGAGATTATCGATAAAGAGGCTGCCCAAATAGAGTAAGAGGACAAGACCCGGAGGATTCTTCCGGGTCTTGTTGGTCTTTTATTTCAGTAGGCATCAGCCGAAATGAAGTTGTTCATAGTTATTTTATTATCACGGCTGTGAGTCTGAATTCTCGCTTGGTTCCTGATCCGGCATAGGAACTGAACTTGAATTACTGTCTTCTGCAGTTACTGATTGCTGCTGCGGCCACATTATAGCAGCTTCGTGCGGTGTATCATAAGCAGATGCCCAGTAGTAGCCTGGCGCTATGATTCTTTGTGGAGCGAATCCGGCTTTCCCAGAAGCAGTGGGAACAGCTTCCGAGTCGACGGTAACCGTAGTACCCGGAGTTAGCCGGAGGCTTACATATTTACCCGCCATATAAGTGAACCGCCCATAGACAAGAGCTGAGAGCTCTTCATTCGTATTGAAGTCTTTTACCTTAAGTGTAGCTCTAACTTTACCCGCATTAAGCGATACGCTCATAGATTTAATTACCATGGGTTTCAAATGAGTCTCGCCAGTAGTTGCTGAAGTGACGCTGCTATATGGGCCGACATTACCACTAATGTCTACTGCTGCCACTTTGTAATAATAAGTCGTATTAGGAAGCAGCCCTTCATCTGTATAATCCAGATTGTAGGATTTACCGGCATAATTGGATGCGTTAGGCGTGAAGTCTGGTGAAGTACTTCTATAAATTCGATATTCCTCAATGTCCGAATCATCCATTGCCCGGCCGTAGGTCAGCTTAATGGTCTGGAAATCGAAAGTGACGGCTTCAGGCGCTTTATTAATAGGAGTTGGCGGGGTTGTATCAGCAATTTGCGGCTTCCATAATACCGCACTTGGTCCCCATTCGGATGGAAGCCATCTGATGGAATCATAGTGATGCATAGCGATACCACCGAATCCCGGACTACCATTAAATTTCTGATATACAGCGGCCAACTGGCTCTCCATATAGGTTCTGCCTTCCTCTCGGAAGGTAATGGACTCGGGGTCACCGCTGTTCGCAATATCCAGGGTTTCTACACCTACGATAACGGAATTGGGCTTATTTATAGAGTTAGCATAGTCAATCTCACCTTGTGCTCCATCAATAATTCCTTTGCTGCTATCGGTATAGTCCATGATGGAGATATAATCCGTAATATCTTGGACGTGCTGGGACATCCACTTGGTCTGCCCATGCCATGTAATGTCGTTAGCTGCATTTGATGTGTCATACCATCTTGGGATGGCAGGACCAACCGGAAGGTTGAGACCCGAGAGGTTTCTGCGATCCATCATGGTCTGAAGCAGATCCAGATAATCGATTTGGAGCTGGGGTTTGGAGGAACCAAATTCTCCAAGAATATAAGGCTCCACATCGACATTCACCCCATCGAAGCGTTCACCTGGCTGAGAGGATAGATTAAAGTTAATTACTCTCTCGATTTCATTGATAGCGTATTTGTTGTATCTCTTGTAACTGCCATAATAAGGCGGGATGGTTCCACCTGCGATGCAGGCTTGAATTTTGAGTCCGTGCTCATGTGCCCATTTCAAAAACTTACGGACTTCTTTTCGCTTATCTTCCAGCATATCTACGCCTTCATGAGGGAATACACCCATGTAAATTGTAGTGATTGCACCTGAGTTGAAGGTAGAAGTGTCGCTGGTGAACTGTTCCAGTGCGGATCTGGACCCGGGATTCAGGATTAAATTATAGGCAGCCTTCTCCCAAAGCCACATAGCTCGATCCTGCTTCTCAACAATAACCGGTTCGTGGATACCCTTGCCCGTATAGACGTAACGTGTCGAGCTTTTCCCAAGATTGTTATGATCGTCTGTGGCTCTGGCTTCAATGCTTAAGGTCTGATCGCCTTTGAGCACAGGACTGTAAGCGTATTCATAAAGGTTTCCTTTTAAAATTGTATTATTCCAACTGCCTCCATTGATTCTAATTTGCACAGAACTCAGGGGATTGCGGCCGGTTGCTTTTACTTTAATTAATTGAACTCCGGTGATCGTACTTCCATCTTCCGGGCTGACAATCTCAACGACAGGTTTATTGGCTTCCGGATGGTCTACATTGAAGACGACGAAGGGGGTAGAAATTCCATAACGTGTATCCGGCCGCTGACCTCCGGCTGCAATCTCAATTGCACCGTCATAGACTGAAGTGTCCAAATCATAATACCAGGTACCTGATTCAGTTCCAGAGGCATTATCCTCCATGTGAACATCCTCTTTGCGAGTTCCGTTAATAACCAGACTGATGTTATAGACTTCGGAATAGTGGCCTGTTATTCGGACAATACTGTCAGAAGGAGTGGAGCCGTTGGTCGGTGAATCGATAGTGATTGCTGATTCGGCATAGGTTTTAGGGAGATTAGGCAAGTATATTGGGAGAAGGGAACAGATGAGGGAAAGGACGACAACAAGTTTCGTGAGCTGGGGGACTGACAGCAACTTCCTAAACGTCGGTCTGGCCTGCAGCATTAAAGCCGCCTCCTTTTTTTGATATTCTGTTGGGGGTTATAGAAGATGTGTACCGCTATCATAGAGCGATCTTCTATCAACAACAATCTCCGTATATCGTCCTTTTAAGCCAAAAAAAACCGAGTCTTTCACTTGGAAAGATCTCGGTTCCTCAGCCTTTTATTATAGTCAAATCGATTAATTCACAGTTGAACTCTCAACCAAGGTCTTCCAGCCATAATAGTCATGAACGGCAATGCCGGCGAACGAAGTATAGCCTGATGTGAGTGTAACAAGCTTGCTAAGCTCTTGATTCATATAATTGGCACCTTCCTCGTAGAAGGAAATTACATCCCCTTCCGAGGTGTTGTTGGTCTCAACGCCTGTGAATACTTTCTTATTCAAGACAACGCCTTCATCAAGAATCACTTTAGCAACATTGAATATACCGTCACTTGTATCACGGTAGGACATAAGCGTTACAGAATTATACTGCTTGAGCATCCAGCTGCTGAGTGTGGAGGTTCCATCCGGCACTTTAATCGTGTGCAGCCAGAAGGGAAGATCTGCGGCAATAGGAAGCTTGATTTCATTCGCTCTTTGAACCATGTAGAGCACGTTGCTCTGCCACTGGGTTACAATCGACTGTTGGTTCGTATTCCAGTCTGGCAGCAGATACGGTTCAATATCGAAATGAATCCCTTTAAATTTCTCGTTGGCCGCGGCACCAATCTGGTAGTTCTCTATCCATTTAAGCACGGTAGTCAATTGAGTACGCTGAGATGTGAGTGCCCAGGTAGAGTTCCCATCCAATGCATGCACTTCAATTCCTTGTGCGGTAGCTTGCCGAATAAAGTTCTTGTAATACGAGACATTAAGCTTGCGGTTAATCTGCAAATAGATAACGTTTACACCTTGATTCTTGTAAAAGGTCAAAACAGTTGAGCCAGATTGTTTGATTAGGTTTGTATCCCATAACCACGATGCTTTCTGGATTGTTGTAGCAGCATTAACTGTTGTCAACGGGGTACCTCCCAGTGTGAAGGTCATGAGCAAGGCTGCAATGAGCAAATACATAGGACGGATGAATTTTAATTTCATGATAGCTCTCTCCTTAAGATGTAGTAAATCCTGCCTAAGTGTTATTTTTTGAGTTATTTGCCCACCTTTCCGATATAATCAATATGATTCGGTTCTCCTACCCCTTGATCCAACTTGTGGAAATTCGTAAGTCGAATGAAGTGTATAATTATAATTTCGACACATTTTCTACCTAAATTCATAGGCCTTTGGAATCAATATATCGTAATGCTTTGTATTTTGATTTAATATATGTCGTATAGTCTAAAAAGTGAGTATAACTATCATAGAAGAGAGGGTATGAATTCTTGAAAAAATCCATTGCATGGGTTACCGACAGTACCTGCACCCTAGATCCCATTTATGCCAAGGAGAATCATATATATATTGTTCCACTGCGCTTGATGATAGGCGAAGCGTGTTATAGGGAAACAGTAGATATCACGGCCGAACAGTTTTACGAGCAATTAAGAGATCATGAGAAAGCCGGGAGCTCTCAGCCCCCGATAGGAGAATTTGTCGAGCTGTATGAATTTCTTAAAGATAATTATGATGAAATCATCGTAATTCACTGTTCTTCTGAACTCAGCGGCACTATGAATACCTCGCTTCAGGCTGCTGAAATGGCTGAGGTCCAAGTAACGGCAATTGATTCCTGGGCTGGGGCTTTCCCGCTAAGAGAAATGATCTTACACGGTATTAAGTGGCACGAACAGGGGAAATCAGTCCAGGAGATTAAAGAAGGAATTGAGCAAATGGCCCAAAACCTTGCATTCTACGTAATTCCAGCTAGCTTGCAAAGGCTGCATCGCAGCGGCCGAGTGTCGGGAACACAGCTGCTTGTAAGCCAGCTGCTAAAGATTCATCTATTGCTAAAATTTGAGAAAGGGAAGGTTCTGGTCGAAGACAAGATTAGAACTTTCAAGAAGACGAAGCAGCGCATGCTTGATCATTTGAAGTCAGATCTTGGGAAGATCAAAGAGGTCTGTATCATGCATGTTAACAATCTCCCAGAAGCCAAGGAACTGGAACGTGAACTGACAATTCTCGATCCGGGACTTAGAACAGAAATTATGACGTTCATTCCGGTGGTAGGCATACTTGCCGGGGAAGGCACTGTGGCCATGGCGTGGATACGCAATCAGCCGGCTGTGCAGATATAACGCTCAAATACGCTGAAGAAGCCTTATAAATTAAGGCTTTTTTTGTTGAATAAAGTGCCGCCAAAATATCTGTGGTTTCGCATACATAATATTTGGATCTCTCCGCATACTTCAAGTAACTCTTATGAAAGAATGGAGATTTCATCACGATGACTAATCATTACACTCGGAGCATACCCAGATGGCTCGTAATTGGAAGCCTGGCTGTACTAGTGACAGCCTGCAGCACAGGCAGACCTAATTCAGCAGACCCTAGATCTCAAGCATTACAGCAGTCCAAGGCCTCCATCATTAAAAAAAATATGTACCGAGATTCCGGGGGGATGACCTGGATCCCTTTGCGCGGGGCAGCACATACCCTGGGACTGAAGTATAAGGAGGTTGGCGACACTGCCCTGATTGGATTTAGTGATCCGGTCTATGAGGTATATGCAGACCAAAATACAGCTGTATCCCAAGGCAGCAAGATTACGCTTAAAGACAGACCTGTTCGCCGGGAGGGACAGCTCTGCATAAGTATTGCTGATCTATCCACCCTTCTGGGGACAACAGCAGTATGGAACAACCAGACCGGGCAACTGGAAATTTCCAAACTGCCACCCGTTCAGCAGCCAACTGAGTCATCGGGCCACAGCTCTGACAGACTCTCCACCCTGAGCGCTGTGGACACTCAGGAGCTTGTAGCTTACGCTAAGAGATTTCTCGGTGTGACTTACGAGTTCGGTGCGGATGCATACTCGAATTCGAAGACTTTCGACTGCTCTTCATTTACCCAGCATGTATTCGGTCATTTCAATGTAGATCTGCCCCGCTTAGCAAGTGAACAGGCCAAGGAAGGTAGGGATGTCGGGCGCAGCGATCTCAAAGCTGGGGATCTTGTCTTCTTTACAGTGCCAGGCCGGTTTAAAAATGATCGTATTCCGGGTCACGTAGGTATTTATATCGGGAACGGAAAGTTTATTCATACCTGGGGTGGCCCGGGTGTACAGATTAGCCCGCTGGACTCAGGGTATTGGCATGGGGTTATTTTATCGATGAGAAGAGTTCTTTAAGGTACTAGTCCGTTAATGGACCTAGTAAAATATGATTCTTTACTGCAAACCACTCTTACAAGGAGTGGTTTTTTTGTTAAAAATAGGACTTGTTATTATGATTTTCTTAGGTTCAAGGGGCTAGGTGATTTTTTAATACGTGGATTTTGTGTAGGCCTATTCGCTTAAATTTACGGGAAAAATGTGATTTATACGTTGTCGGGCAGGTTAATATTGGTATATGCTATCCTTTGTTATCCTATTTTTTGAATAATTTATGAAAGGCAAGGTGCAGGTTTGAAGGGAAGAAGAGGGGTTACACAGAGGCTGGGAGCCTCAATTATTGCAGTTATTATGCTTATGGGATTAAGTCTGCCGTATCAGGCTAGTGCAGAGGAAGCTGGGACAGCACCGAATTTGGATTACACTATAGGAAAAGGCCAGAAGATAGATCTTGGGAGCAATCTGGCAGAACTGAAGCTGAATCAAGGCTTTAATTTCCTGGATAAAGAGAACACGCAAAAATTCGTTACTCAAATTGGAGATCTGATTACCGGCAGAGAAATTGGCTCGATCATTCCCGATGATGAAAGCTGGGTCTTGTATTTCGATTACGAAGAGCCTGGACATGTAGCGGATGATGAGAAGGATGACATTGATGCCGATGCTCTTCTTCAAAGCTACAAGGATGGGACTGAGGAAGCGAACAAGAAGAAGAGTCCTGAGAATCAATTATTCGTGGATAAGTGGGAGACCCCGCCCCATTATGATGAGAACTTACATAGCTTGACCTGGTCGCTTCTTATGCATACGCCTAAGAATGAGCCGCTAATCAACCATGAGATTCGGCTGCTTACTCGCGAAGGGTAAATCTCAGCCATACTTGCTTGTGATCCAAGTATGCTGTCTGGAGCCAAATCCGTGGTAGAAAGTCAAATCATTTCTACCTTAACTATGAAGCCTGGTAAGCGTTACGAAGATTATGATAAATCGACGGATAAGACGGCTGAGTACGGTCTTACTGGACTGATTCTCGGCGGAGCAGGTATATTTGTCGCCAAGAAGACGGGTCTTCTTGCTTTGCTTCTGGTCCTGCTCAAGAAAGGTTGGATTATTATTGTGGCGGGTTTTGGGTTCCTGTGGAATCTAATTCGCGGTAAGAGAAAGAAAAACAAAATCTACAACGATATGAATCGTCCACAGAACCCTCCTTCATCTAATCCTCCCGACCATGGGATGGACATAAGATAAGTTATCCTGATAACACCCGGCAGCCGAGCAGCCGGGTGTTACGTATGATCAAGGGGCCTGTTCCAACACGCCATAGCTTGCATAGTGTGAGAGAAAGAGTTTACTTTCGCAAGCATATGGAGGGATTCGAATGATAGTTTCACCTTTAGAGGGCACTTATCATGCAGTATTTAGTCTGGGAGCTAATTGTCAGACGGCTTATCAGCTGAGAAGGCTTGGGCTGCGCAGCTGTGCCGGTCCCTTTGACTGGTTCATTACAAGTCATAATTCGGGTCTTATTGCTGTGTTAGAGAACTGCTTCGAAGACTTTATGAAACTTGATCACATGAAGCTCGTAGGACAATTTAAGACTTGTTACTGCATTAAAGATGAGAAGTATGGAATCTTCAGCTATCATGATTTCCCGACCCAGCTCCCTGAGGAGCGTTGGGCGGATGCTTATCCGGAATTTCATCAGAGGCAGATTCGCAGACAGGAGAGATTTTTGCAAGCGATAAGTTCAGTGAACCGGATCTTGTTCGTCCGCCTTAATTCATCTCCGGAAGAGGCCTTGCAGCTTCAGCGCACTTTATCTGAGTTAACCACTCATCCTTTTACACTGCTAATTGTAAATACAACTCAGGAAGCAGTCACAGACATTCGTCCAGAGTCCAGACACGGTATCATTACCGCAGTAATCAACAAGGGCTCGGATTGGCGCGGAGATGACAAGGGCTGGGAGCAGCTGATGCAGAACATTACAGTTAAGAACTAGAGAGGAATGTGAGGGCTATCTTATTCTCGCTAAAGTATCAGGAATGGTCTGAAGAAAGTCGGAAAGTCGTGCGTACCGTACAAACTTTGGATATATCCTCCGATGAGTTGTTCGTTCACAAACTGGTCGACGCCACAATGATTCATAACAAATTGTGGGCACATATCTCCAACGAGACGGAAGACAATGCGCTTCACTATGTGTATGTAAGCCCGTTCAGCGAGAGTTCGCTCGATATATATGGGCAGGCTGTTGCCAAGAAAGCGCTGGAACAGGTGCAGGTGACTTCGATACTCGCACCTGAATTTGTGTATTGGAACGGGCACGAATTCATTTCCCAGGAGGAGAGAGGCTATCCCTCCCTGATCACGATGGAGATCTCAAGAATGCTTCTGGATCACTATATAGTGAGGAATGAAATTACGTATGAAATTATTTATACCGTGCTGGATATGGACCGCAAGAAGATTGTTTTTTATCTGAAGGAAGAGGTGGACTTGTAATGGAGCGGGAGCATCAACCCAGACAACCAGAATCAAAGAAGAACGACCGTTTGGTCTCCAAGACCAAGTTAGTGGCATTTGCCCTGCTCCTGACTGTTCCGGCAGCGCTCTCCGGCTGTGGTCAGCAGGACGAATGCGATCCCGATTATGATACGGGCTGCGAGTATGACTCAAGCAGCGGTCACTACTTCTATGGAGGCGGAGGGTATTATGGAGGTTCTTCGCGAAGCTCCAGCAGTTCCAGTGATGGCAGTCACAGCGGCTTTGGAAGCGGGAGCTCGCACTCTTCTTTTGGAGGGTAAGTTGCGATGAGACAGATCTACACACCCAAGGTTGTCTATGATGAGGTGTTTGACGAGGAGATTGCCAAGGAAATTCCGTATTATCGCATGTATGGAAAGCAGTATTGCCTGCCTTCATTTGTCCTATATGATCAGCATGAAATTGAGGAGCTACAGGCTGCTTCCGAAGCCGTGGACCAAATTTATATGAAGGCTCTTCGATTCGCTCAGCAGTATTTGCCTGATCACTACTTAATTAAGCAGCTTGGCCTGGAACCCGCGATGATTCCTGCAGCCCGTATTCCGTTTCCTTGGAGCGGGATTCAACGCCAGGACTGGATTATCGGTGAACATGGCATGAAATGTATCGAGAATAACACAGAGACTCCAACAGGCATCCCGGAAGCAGCTTATTTGGAGAGAAAGCTTCTGGATCGCTATAGGGCTGCTTCGGGTCCCTCCTCTAATATGGACAACACTTTAACTCAGACTTTTAAGGAAATTGTTGCTGAATATGCGGCAAGAGGACTTGGGAGCAAAGTTACTTTTACATGTACCGGGGATATTCTGGAAGACAGCACAAATACGAAATATCTGATGCGTAGATGTGAAAAAGCAGATATTGAGGTCGATTACGCACCACTTGAGGAGTTGCGAATTGTTCCAGGAGAAGGACTGTATCATGGGGAAGAGAGAATTACCATCTTGTACCGGCTCTATCCGCTTGAATTCTTAATCCATGACCGGGAAGAGGGCAGCGGAGTTCTTGTGGGTGAGGAGCTTATGAAGCTGGCAGCCGAAGAGAAGATCGGACTCATCAATCCCCCGCAAAATATTATTACGCAAAGCAAAGGCTTCATGGCGACGATCTGGTCACTATATGAAAGAAATGAGCTGACCCACGAATATCTTGGCTTCACGCTGTTTGATTCTGCAGATATGCAGACAATCTCCAAGTATTTACTGCCTACTTATTTCACTAACGAGCCGTTTCTGCTTACTGGTGAGCCTTATGCAGCCAAGGGATACTGGGGACGTGAAGGGAAAGGAACAGATTTGTTCGAACCATCCGGACATGCGGACAGTGTGGCGCATAATGAACAGAAATCCAGCCCTATGGAAGAGGCAGATCCGGAAGAGGCTGAGTACTATGGCTCCATGCCCAAGATCTATCAGCGTCTATACCCCATGTCACAAGCAGCGGTTCCGACTGAGCTTGGCGAATATCAAGGATATCTTCTTACAGGAGTATATGTATTAAATGGAAAGTCAGCAGGCGTACTATCACGTATTGGCGCCAAAGTAACCGGGGACTTGGCATACTATTGTCCGGCGGCAATTAATTCACAATAAGTAACTTGATTACATAACCAGGAGGCGATACATCGTGAAGGAATTTAGTTGGGATTTGATGGATATCGGTATCGGAATTTTGATTCTATTTGTTATTCTGTTTGCAGGTTATGGAATCTTCAGCCTATTGACCAAGTTCAAAGACAATCAGGAAATAGCCAGAGGCAATGAAGCCGCTGGGATGTATATGGGCAGCAAGATGCTGGGTCTTTGCATTATTGTTGCTATGGTCTCCTTCAGCAGTCATTCATGGATTTCCATGTTGATCTGGTCAGCGGTTGGAATTGCCGCGTTATGTATAGTATATATTGTGTTCGATCTGGTAACTCCCAAGACAAAGCTTGGAGATGAGATTGCAAAAGGCAATATGGCCGTGGCTCAGCTGCTGCGTGGAATTGTGATTGGGGTGTCACTGGTAATCGGTACATTTCTAATGTAAAACAGGGTAATTCATTTTAGGCATATATTAGTTGGGATCATTTTTTGGCCAGTTCTCTTTTCAGCTTGGCTACAGAATCATCACTTGGATAGATATAGGGGTTTTTGGGCTGCTTGATCTTCCGAATTTGTGCAGCGTTGATACTAAGAATCTCCTTGCCTTGGTTCTGAGTAACGTGGATATGCCCCTCTATCTCTACCCAAGTGTCTTTGGGGAAATGGACTGTATGCTCGGGTTTGATAAATACTCCGAATGGAGCAGCATCGGCAGTACAGCACAGAACCAGAAAGCGGCCCAGCGCGAAGGCTTGACGCTTATCGAGAGACGGGTCTGAGTACACAAAACCGCTTAGGCGGATGGGTTTGCCCTCGAATTCTTTTTTGAACAGATCGATGGCTCCAATGGTCTCATAAAATATATCCTCATTCACTTTAATCACAGGCTCAGTGTACAGCAGTCTAGCCAATTCAGTAAATTCCTCATTGTAAATATCCGGGGATTTGAATTTTTCTTTCAGAGTCTGTTCAGTACTATACTGACCGCTTAAAGCCATTCCTTTCTTCAGGGCGGCAGCACTACCCAGTGCTTGATTGGGAAGCAGAAAGCCCAGCAGTAAGGGAACCGTGAATAAACCGTAGACAGCAGCATTTCGAATTACAGAGGAAGAAAGAGGATGGTCGCAAGCGCATGTACTCTGTCTGTGTCTGAATAGAGCCTGTATAAATAGGCTGAGTCCAATGCACGCTAGTGGAATGGGACAAAGGCGAACCCACAATTCCATCTTGGGAGCAATGTAATAATGCAGGGAATTACTGCGGTCTAGAAGGTATATATACACAGCAAGAGATAGCAGAATAAAGGCACGTGTCAGATAGTGAGCACGAATGAGTGAAGATGGTTGCATCTTGTTCACCTCTCGCTTAATTTAAATGCTGGATGATCAGTTCTCCAAGAAATGAGAAGATAAATACCAAGGATAATATGAGGAACATTAGGAATAGTACGAATTTGACTTTGAAAGCTGATAGGAGCATCATGAAATTCTTGAAATCCAGCATAGGCCCAAGAACCAGGAAGGCAAGCAGGGACCCGGGAGAAAAGGAGTGCAGAAAGGTTGATGCTACAAAGGCATCTGAAGTAGAACAGAGGGACAGCACAAAGGAGAAACCCATCATAAAGGCATAGGCTCCAAGAGGGTGTCCTCCTATGGCGGTAAGACTTTCCTTGGCGATAAAAGTCTGAATTCCGGCGGTCAGAAGACAGCCTAGAATCAGATATTTACCCATCCCGAACAGTTCATCTGCTGTATGGACAAGCACGGCGGATAACCGATTTTTTTGATCATGTTCATGTTCATGATGATGTTGGCTGCCAGATCCATTGTGTTTAATAAAATTAGATGGCTTAAGGGGAGACTCCTTTAAGGTAATATACATGATGAAGCCGATCGAAATAGAGACGAGCAAGGCGAGTCCCATTCTGGAATAAGCGATCTCGGGATGTGTGCGGAAGGCTGTATAGGTGGAACCGAATACAATAGGGTTCAAGATAGGGCCTGCAAGGATGAATACCATGGCCATATAGACTGGCATTCCTTTTTGAATAAGGCGTCGCACCAAAGGAATCATCCCGCATTCACAGATAGGAAATACAATGCCTATAGAGCAAGCGAACAAGATGGCAGCTAGTGGATTCTTTGGTATCCAGCGGCTAATCATATGCTCAGGGATAACAATATGGAGGATGGAAGAGAGTAGTGCTCCTGCCAGAACAAAAGGGATGGCTTCGAGAAATATCCCATTGAAAATATTTTTAAAGGTAGCTGCGGTATCTGTAGTTAATAGCGTAAGACCTGAAGGCGCGAGCATGATTATACTGACCAGTAAGAAGGAAAGAGGAATTAATAGAGCAGTAAATTTGGAAATAGAAGAAGGGTTGTTCATTTCAGATCTCCTTGGCCGAGATAAGTTCTATCTCTATTAATCTATGTAAAGAGGAGTCTGGTCAGAACAAAGACGATATGAATTACTAAGGAGGCAGCCTAGAGAGAGGTACTGCTTGACTCTCCGGGTGTTGCACAATGCCAAGGAAAGGCATAAAATAAAAAAACCGACCAGCAGGTCGGGAATTTACAAATAATAGAGTTGAAAAAAAATAAGACATTTGGTACAATTAAAGATATGTCATGGCAATTGAATTTGGAAAATATGTAATTTTATATTACCATAAATTTTCCGATTTGTCAAACAAGAAGCCCGTAAAATTAGGTGACTAAGACAGCTAAAGCTTTAATTTTCACCTTATCATAATTGAGCTTTACTGAATTGAAATATATAAGTTGTTTTGGTTGAAGGGAGCGGGATGATGGAGAACGGACAGCATACTGAACTAGACACAGATCTCACACTTGAGCAGGTGAAGGATCAATTACTTGCCCAAGGTAAGAAGGATTCCTCGCTAAACTATAAAGAAATTTTAAGTAAGCTCGCTCCGTTCGATCAGGATCAGGATCAAATTGACGAGTTTCTTGAACAGTTGGCGGAGAATGGGATAGATCTTGACAATGACGTTGAAGAGAACAGCGGATTTAATTCTGATGACTCGAAGAACGATGAAATGACCTTTGATGACGATCTTTCCTTGCCACCAGGCATTAAGATCGATGATCCCGTGCGGATGTACCTCAAAGAAATCGGACGTGTACCCCTTCTCTCAGCGACTGAGGAAGTGGAACTTGCCAAGCGTATTGAGCAAGGAGATGAAGCAGCCAAGCGCCGATTGGCTGAGGCGAACCTGCGGCTGGTCGTGAGTATTGCCCGGCGTTATGTTGGACGTGGCATGCTTTTCCTTGACCTGATCCAGGAAGGGAATATGGGTCTGATCAAGGCAGTTGAGAAGTTCGACTATAACAAAGGCTTCAAATTCAGTACGTATGCAACCTGGTGGATTCGTCAGGCGATTACACGTGCGATTGCCGACCAGGCAAGAACCATACGGATCCCTGTTCACATGGTGGAGACGATTAACAAGTTAATCCGGATCTCTAGACAGCTTCTTCAGGATCTAGGGCGCGAGCCTTCACCTGAAGAAATTGCGAAGGAAATGGACCTTAGTGTAGAGAAGGTCCGCGAGATTATGAAAGCGGCCCAGGAACCTGTCTCTCTAGAGACTCCAATTGGTGAAGAGAATGACTCCAATCTGGGCGACTTTATTGAAGATCATGACGCTATGGCTCCAGCAGATGCGGCTGCCTATGAACTGCTTAAGGAACAGCTGGAAGAAGTGCTGGATACTCTCACTGAACGTGAAGAGAACGTGCTTCGTCTGCGCTTTGGTATTGATGATGGACGCACACGTACATTAGAGGAAGTCGGTAAGGAATTCGGGGTAACCCGTGAGCGGATCAGACAGATTGAAGCGAAAGCACTTCGCAAGCTCAGACATCCAAGCAGAAGCAAGCGTCTCAAAGATTTCCTCGAGTAAAAATTCTTGAGACAGGGAAGGTGTACCCTATGAATACCGGATTTATGATCCGCTGTTTGAAATGCGGACAGGAGCATACCATCATTCCAGGACGCCGCAGCCATCGTAATGAAGCTATTGAATTTGGCACAGACAATTACGGGGCTGATCAGATTTCCTGTCAATGTGGAAATGCCCTTGAAGAACACAGCCGTTTTGAGGGTGAAGATTTTGAAGGTGAGTTCATTGTGGAGTGGAAGCTAACTCCCTAAGGGTTCACGCCGGATGTTAACATAACAAATAAGCCATGAAAGTCATCTTAATGGATGACCTTCATGGCTTGTTTGCCTTTTTCAATTTCTTCACACCAGAGGAGCCTAGCGGACCCAGTTGAGCCAGCCTGGTAGAGATAAGGGCAACCTCTTCAGGTGTCTTGGACATATCCGTCTCGAACCAATGCTGAAGAATCCCCATATTTACAGAAAGGATATATTCGTGGATGTAGTCGGACGGAACAAGACAATCTTCCTCATGAATTGCAAACTTGATTCGATTGCTCTCCAAATGCTCATGCATGACTCGCTTCATGCGCAGAGGAAAGGCAGGATCCCCTTTGGGTCCAAGAATGACTTTGAAGAACCAGGCATTTTGTTTGAAATATTCATAAATCCTCACAATCTGAGGGTTGGGCTCATGCAAGAACTTGCTGTTCTGGGCCTCAAGAGGATTGAAATCCTTCATCACGGCTATCCAGCCTTCTACCATATAATCCGCACATTTATTCAGCAAATCCTGCAGATCCCGATAATGTAAATAGAAGGTACCTCTGTTGAGACCGGCCTTCTCGGTCAACTGAGAGACACTTATGCCGTCATAACCATTTTGCTCAATAAGCTCCATAAGGGCTTCTCTTAGCATTTGCTTGGTTCTTATGATCCTGCGGTCTATGATCTCTGACATGATTCCAACTCCTTTCATCCGATATAATCGACACACCGGTGCTGACTTGTTCATTAATGACCAGTTACGCAATAATCTGATTATTGCAAATGAATGAACGACTATCTACAATAACAAAGTGAGCGTTAATGAACATATCGTCTATTATCATAATTGCATATTCACGCAGCAGGAACAATAGATCGCTCTGTTAGATCAAGAGAAAACATAGGAGATGGAGGACTGTAAATGAGTTCGAGTAATACAGCAGACCGCAAGCCGGTTACGATCAGACAGCTGATCGCACCGCTTATGGCTGTTATTATCGGTATGTTCATGGTTATCCTGGACAGCACCGTTGTGAATGTGGCTTTACCTAAACTGGTAACTGATTTCCACACTACTGTGCCTATCATTCAGTGGACAGTTACTGGATACACGCTGGCCCTCTCGGCCGTAATTCCCCTCGCCGGGTGGATGACGGACCGTTTTGGAGCCAAGCAGATCTTCTTGATTACCATCGCACTGTTTACACTGGGCTCAGTGCTTTGTTCACTGGCAACTTCGCCGGAACAGCTCATACTTTACCGGGTGATTCAGGGCCTCGGGGGCGGTATGGTTGCTCCTATCGGTATGGCAATGGTCTTCAGGCTGGCTCCTCCAGAGAAAATGGGCTCGATCATGGGTGTGCTTGGAGTGCCCATGCTGCTTGCGCCAGCGCTTGGTCCAGTCTTATCTGGATACCTTGTCGAGTATGTCTCCTGGCACTGGATCTTCCTGATTAATCTTCCAGTAGGGATACTTGCGATGATTGTAGGCATAAGGTTTCTGCCGAAATTCGAACGCAAAGAGGTTCCTTCACTGGATATCCTGGGAATCATTCTTGCCCCAATCGCCTTTGCGATGCTCGCTTATGGAGTAAGTGAGGGAGGTAAGGACTGGTCTTCTATGGAAACCCTGATCGGTCTGGGTGTAGGTGGTGTGGCCTTATTGTTATTTATCTTTATTGAAATGTCGCAAAAGCAGCCGCTACTTGAGCTGCGTGTATTCCGATCCAGTGACTTTACAAGGGGAATCTTCATTGCCTGGATATCTCAAATCGCCCTCTTCGGTGCAATTCTATTAATGCCGCTTTATCTGCAGCAGGTCAGACAGTATACCCCGCTTGAGAGCGGCCTTACCGTACTGCCTCAGGCCTTGGCTTCAGGCTTGTTCATGCCGATCGGAGGAAGATTATTCGATAAAATCGGTGCAAGACCTCTCGTCATTATCGGTCTCTCGGTCATTACGGGAGCCTTATTCATGCTCTCTAATATTGCAGTAGATACGGAATCCTGGTTCATTATCACGGCCCTTGTCATGATGGGATCCGGAATGGGACTCTCCATGATGGCGATCAATACGCATGTGCTTCAGTCCGCTCCGAGAAAGCTGGTCAGCCGGGTTACCCCGCTCACCACGGCAGCTCAGCAGGTAATGGTATCTTTTGCAGTAGCTGGGTTAACTGGGTATTTGACTTCAAGAATTACCGACTATATGCCAGAGACCAAAAATCTAATCAAGGCTTCCGTTGCGGCGTATGGAGATACTTTCCTTGTGGCAGCCTGCATAGCTGCTGCAGGAGCAATTCTGGGTCTCATTTTGCGCAGACCCAAACCTCAAGCTGAAATCCCTGCAGAGGGTTCTGATTCATCGAACTCTGCTATGATGATGAATCACTAAAAAATGATTTGTTCAATTTGATAGTTTCATTGTAACTCTTAAACCCTTCTGGCTGTAAGCTGGAAGGGTTTTTGTGTTATGAAAACCTTCTGTTATCTCATGAATTCTTCATCTTCCAGACCTGACATAGTTATTGACGTATAAAAACTACAGGTGTAAACTAGCTAAGTTGAGTTTATGAAGCTATCAGATAGTAACCATATATACTTTTTATAGTTCATAGAGAGAAATTTCTGGAGGGATAGTCGTGGATGCTATGACATTTGTATTGTTTGGAGCCACTGGAGATTTAGCAAAAAGAAAAATTTATCCAGCATTGTATAATCTGTTTATTGATAACAAGCTGCCGGAAGGATTCTCTGTATTTGGACTCGGGAGAAGAGAGATCTCGAATGAGGATTTCCAGGCTAGCGTAAGGGACTCGCTCCACAAGTTCTCCAGACGGCTAGGTATCGGAGACCGGTTGGAGTCTTTTTTGAGTTCATTCCGTTACAGTGCCCTTAATGTGAACAACGTGGAAGATTATAGTAAGCTGTTATCTGCTGTGCAAGAACGTGAAAATGAACTGAAAATTCCCGAAAATCGGATGTTTTATCTTTCCGTAGCGCCCGAATACTTTGGGACCATTGCACAAAATATAAATCAAAGTGGACTTGGTACGGTTAAAGGATGGAGACGGCTCATTATCGAGAAGCCATTCGGTCATGATCTGGAAACTGCACGAGCCCTGCATGCAAGCTTGGACCAAGCTTTTACCGAGGAAGAGATCTACCGAATTGATCATTACCTAGGCAAGCCGATGGTTCAGAATCTGGAGGTGCTTGGTTTTGCAAATCCGGTACTTCAAGCCTTGTGGACAAACCGTTATATTGCGAACGTTCAAATTACCGCGAATGAGCTTGTGGGAGTTGAGGATCGGGCCGCCTATTTCGATCAAGCAGGCACGATAAGAGATATGTTCCAGAATCACATGCTGCAAATTCTGATGATGGTGACCATGCACCTGCCTAAACGCAGCACTCCGGAAGAAGTCCGAATGAAGAAGCGTGATGTTGTGGCGTCTCTGCGGCCTATTGCCAAGGATGAGGTCATTAACCATGTGATTCGTGGGCAGTATAGTGCTGGAGAACTTAATCAATCGCCAATTCCTGGATATCTGGATGAGAAGGGCATTGAGGAGGGGTCACGGAACGATACTTATGTTGCCGCCAGAGTATGGATTGATACTCCATTCTGGAGTGAGGTGCCATTCTATATCCGTACCGGGAAAAGAACACATGAGAAATCTACACGGATTGTCGTTGAGTTCAAGGAACCTTTAAAAATGTCTTCGGACAGTGAAGAGGTTAACTCACCTAACCTGTTGACCATTGAAATCAATCCGATGGAGAGTATTACGCTGCAGCTGAATACGAAGGGTGCAGGAAGCGACGGTCAGCTCGAGCCAATTCAAATGCACTTCTCCTCCAATTCCAAAGATGCGCCGGAAGCTTACGAGAACTTGATTCACGACGCTATGCTTGGGGATTCGACCTTCTTCGCCCATTGGGACGAAGTTGAATTGTCCTGGAAATGGATTCAACCTGTACTGGAAGCTTTCGAAGAAGATATCATTCCACTGCATCAATATCCGGCTGGGACTAACGGCCCAGAGGCGGCTCACAAGTTGTTAGCTGAAGATGGTAATCAGTGGTGGTAATAAATAATTTGGTATTAATACTTAATCAGGAGGACTAAACAATATGAAAATCGGACTTATTGGTCTAGGTAAGATGGGTCTTAACTTGGGCAAAAACTTGATCGATCATAAGCACGAGGTGGCTGCATTCGACCTGAATGAGACTGCCGTAGCTGAAATGAAAGAGTATGGTGCAGAAGGCTACTCCAGCCTGCAGGATATGGTTCAATCGCTGAACTCACCGCGTGTACTTTGGATAATGGTTCCCCATGGCGTAGTCGACACGGTTCTGGGGCAAATCAAGCCGCTTCTTAGCCAGGGAGACATTGTAATTGAGGCAGGCAACTCCCATTACAAAGAATCGATTCGCCGTGCAGATGAATTGAAAGAAGCCGGTATTTATTACATGGATGCAGGAACTTCCGGCGGTATGGAAGGGGCACGTAACGGCGCTTGCTACATGATTGGTGGAGATCCTGAAGCATGGAGCGTTGTTGAACCAGTGTTCCGTGACACTTCTGTTGAGAATGGATATTTGTATGCCGGCCCATCCGGCAGCGGCCACTACCTCAAGATGGTTCACAATGGAATCGAGTACGGCATGATGGCCGCGATTGGTGAAGGCTTTGAAGTGCTTGAGAAGAGCTCTTTCGATTTCGATTATGAGAAAGTAGCCAAGGTATGGAATAATGGTTCAGTCATTCGTTCTTGGCTGATGGAACTTACTGAGAATGCCTTCTCCAAAGATAGCAAGCTTGATGGTATTAAAGGGGTTATGCATTCTTCCGGTGAAGGTAAATGGACCGTTGAGGAAGCCATGGATCTGCAGACCGCAACACCGGTTATCGCCATGTCACTTCTAATGCGCTACCGTTCGATGGACAATGATACGTTCACAGGTAAAGTTGTTGCAGCCCTGCGTAATGAGTTTGGCGGACATGCAGTAGAGAAGAACTAAGTAATTAAATGGCCTTATCCCGGTATGTCGGGGTAAGGCCTCTTTGCTCTCTGAGAGCAAGTGCCAGGTGGCCTATACATCAAGAATATTATCAACAATAGGATGGTGGCTGGCTGTAATCTAATTCACAATTTGCCGAATTGTTACCTTTTTGTTTAACTCTGCGTCGATATATAAGATATAATGGAATATATTGCTGGTTGAATGCAGGGCACCCTGTCGGCTCTTTTTGGCTCGGCGGGGTGTTTTATTTGACTGCGTCCTTTCTATAGACTGTCGGGTTCTGTATTAAATTAGAGATAGGAGTCTGATTAGAATGGCACTAAAGAGATACCATTATATTCTTATTATCGGCGGCCTCATTATTCTTCTCTCCATAATTAATCATATTGCTGTACTCCATAGAGAAGCTGTGAGTAAGGAGCAGCAGACGGCGGTGATTAAGAAGACTGCGCAGAACAAGGAGGTTCCTGTTAAGGAGGTTAAATACTCTTTTCGGGAAATCTATGAAGTGAAGACAAAAGAGAAGAAGGTAGCTCTCACGTTTGATGATGGACCGGATAACCGATATACCCCGCAGATTCTGGATATACTGAAGGCTAATCAGGTACACGCGACATTTTTTCTGGTAGGTCGTCAGATCGATAAGGATCCAGGTGTAGTTCGGCGTATCTATAGTGAAGGACACGAAATCGGGAACCACACAGTAAATCATCCTAATCTGAACAAAATGGACCCTGAGGAAATCACGCAAGAGATTGAGAATAACAATGCCAAAATCAAGAAGCTGACAGGCTACACGCCGGTGTTATTTCGTTCTCCTTATGGAAATGCTTCCGAGCAGGTAAAGGACGTCCTCGCGCGTCAACATTTGATGCTGATCAACTGGTCTGTGGATACAAGGGACTGGAAGACGACATCACCGGAGATGATTATTGCCAATCTGAAGAATGAGGTGCGGCCAGGAAGCATCGTGCTTCAGCACAGCTTCGGCGGCAAGAAGGTCCATAATACGATTCAAGCCTTACCGGAAGAGATTAAGTGGCTGAAAGAGCAGGGCTATACGATGGTCACTGTCTCTGAGTTAATCAGGCAAGAGAATAAATAACTATCGAGAGTTCTCGCTGACATGAAAGAGGGATAATATGAATGGACAAAAGTGGTTCACAAAGGCTTTTGCCCTGAGTTTGATATGTGTTCTGGGGTTTGTCTGTATTGCTTATTGGATCAGTGATCACCAAATTCACCGATTTGATGAGACCGTGATTGCATCTGTCCAGGGGCTGGAGTCGCCGGGGCTAACGGCAGTAATGAAGGCATTTACCTGGATTGGATCAGGTATACCTGTCACAGTCATCACGCTGGCAACGCTCGTCATTCTATATTTTGTCCTCGGACACCGGAGTGAGCTTGTCTTCCTGACTTCGCTTGCCATCACCTCCTCCCTGCTTAATTCAGTGATCAAGCGGATCTTTAAGCGGGACAGGCCAACGCTGCACCGGATCGCCGAAGCGAACGGATTCAGCTTCCCGAGCGGCCATGCGATGGCAACCATAGCTTTATACGGTGGACTTGCCTTCCTACTCTGGAAGCATGCTCCGTCCTTGATCGGGCGTATACTTATTCTAGCAGCAAGTGTCGTGCTGATCCTGATGATCGGAGTTAGCCGCATCTATCTGGGCGTCCACTATCCAAGCGATGTGCTTGGCGGTTACTTGCTCAGCGCAAGCGTGCTGGCGATATTCATCTGGTACTATCAAAGGTACCTGGAGCGCAGAAAGAGGCGAACTTAAGCCTACCCGCGCATAATTTGGCGGAGGACTACAGCTTGCTAAGATAGTCTAACTGCGCTACTATTTTCTGCATAGATGTAATAAGCATTCTACTTAATGATAACCTGCAGAGAATTGGAGCTTCTACCTGATGAAAAAATTTAAAAAGTTCTATATTGAAACTACGAGTATTTGTAATCTGGCATGTTCGTTCTGTCCGCCTACCCAAAGGCAGGCTAACTTTATTAAACTTGAGGATTTCCAGAAGACTCTGGATCAGATAAAGCCTCATACCGACTATATTTACTTCCACGTCAAAGGTGAGCCGCTGCTTCATCCCAAGATTGGTGAAATGCTGGATATGGCGCATGAGAAAGGCTTTAAAGTCAATATTACAACCAATGGAACCCTGATTAATAAGAACAGGGACAAGCTCCTGAACAAGCCGGCTCTTAGGCAAATGAATTTCTCCTTGCATAGCTTTGATGGCCATGAGGGCTCTACGGATCGTGACGGTTATATCTCAAGCGTCCTTAACTTTGTGAAGGAAGCTGTGGCACAGTCGAATCTTATTATATCTTTGCGGCTGTGGAATCTTAGTGAAGATAACCTCACCAACCTGCAGAGAAATCGCAACCGGGAGACATTAGAGTACATTGAACGCGAATTTAATCTGGATTTCAAAATCATCGAGAAGGTCACGCCCGGCAGCGGAGTCAAGATTGCAGACCGCATCTACCTGAACCAGGATTATGAATTTAAATGGCCTGACCTGAAGGAAGAAGAGGATCACAGTCCGGGATTCTGTCATGGACTTCGCAATCAAGCCGGAGTGCTGGTGGATGGTACCGTCATTCCTTGCTGCCTGGATGGTGAAGGGGTAATTAACCTCGGAAATATCCATCAAAAGTCATTCTCCGAGATTATTGAGGGTGAGCGGGCGAACAACCTGTACGAGGGTTTCTCCAGACGGGAAGTGAAGGAAGAGCTGTGCCGCAAATGCGGCTATCGGAAACGGTTCGATCTGGAGCCAGGTGAAGCTGGAGCGCTAAGCTCTTCATGAGGAGCATGGGTATCATACGATTTATTTACTAGCAAATATAAAAATTTCGATGATTCGTTCTTCGGAAGGCTGTCTCTCGGGTAATAAGAGACAGTCTTTTTTTTACGTGAGAAATTTGTGCTATGATGTCATAGAGCAGTTGGATTTATACGGCAGATGATCAAGTGAGGTAGAATAATGGCACTTAAAACAACTAAACCGAAACAAAATTATATAGCAGGCGTGTCTCTAGGCGTGATGGGGGTTGGATTCGCCGCAACGCTTCCCTTTCATGAGGGTGCCCTGGGCTTAAGGCTTCTGCAGGGCGGCTTCGAGGCGGGTCTTGTCGGCGGACTGGCGGACTGGTTCGCCGTCACCGCCTTGTTCAGGCATCCTCTGGGTATTCCTGTGCCGCATACGGCGCTACTGCCGAAGAACCGGGAGAAGCTGACGGAAGCCGTGATCGCGATGATCGAGACGGAGCTGCTGCGCAAGGAAAGCATCGGCGAGAAGATTAGAAGCATCCGGATTGCCGAACTTGCACTTGGCAAAGCCAAAGCGGGAATAGAAGCGGGCTCGTATAATCACGTCATCTCATCTGTACTCTCGTCCGTGATCCAGAATATCCCGGTCCATCAGGTGACCGGAATGATCATGCGCGAAGCTCAACAGGTGGTGAACCGGCTTGATGAGAGTGCGATAATGCAACGTATCTGGGACGAGATCATCTCACGCGGTTATGATGAGAAGGTACTGGATCTCGCACTGGACCGGGCTGATGCCTGGGCAAGAGAGGCTTCTACACGCGATATGCTGGGTAGAGTCGGCATTGAGCAGATCCAGCAGATCAAGCTTGGCGGCTTGATGCAGTTCGCTGTTAACGCCTTTCTTGGGTATCTCAGCGAGGATAAGATGGGAGATCTCATTCAGGGCTTCATCCTGAAGCAGGTTGAGAATTACAGAGATCCGGATAATTTGAACCGGTTGAAGCTTCTTGCGATCCTCCATGTCGAGGTGAAAAATGCCCTGGAGCGTCCAGAGCTGCTGGAGGAGATTAGAAGCTTGAAGGACAATCTGCTGGATAAGCTCGGTGCCGCCCAGAAGATTGAGGCTTATATAGAATCGCTGATCGAACGGCTTAAGGTGTACTTGGAGAGCGAGGAGTTCCAGGAACAATGGTTGACGCCTTTCCTGATGACTATGGTGGAGAAGCTGGAAGCGAGCCCGGATCGGATAGAGCAGGGTGAACAGTGGATTCAGCAGCAGGCGGTGCAGCTGATCGAGAAGCATTACTCCAAGATTGGAGCTTTGGTCAGAGAGAATCTGAATAAGCTTAGCAATGCGGAATTGGTTACTTTCATCGAAGGTAAGGTGGGCAGAGATCTCCAGTGGATCCGGATTAACGGAGCGATCTGCGGATTTCTGGTAGGGGTTGGACTCAGCCTGATAAGAGCGTTAGTCTAAGGCGGAAAGATTGGCTAGAAGATGTACTCCGGACTGGTTCCCGGTGTACATCTTTTTTTAATGCCTATCTGCGTATATTCCAGTTCTATATTACCTGTCACATTGTATTTTGGCGGCAGGCGTGTGATAATTATGCTTCGGTGTATGAATGGCTTGGCCATACTGATTTTAATTTGGAGGCAGACAGAGTGGATCGTTATCCTTTTGAATTTGATTTCTCACAACCCTTCATTCCCCAGCTTGGTGAATGGATAGCGGATGTGTTCTACGATATATTGCCGGAGTCCGGATTTGAAGTCCGGGATGAGCAGATATATATGGCGTACCAGCTCGAAAGAGCATTTGCGGAGAAAAAGACTATTTTTGCAGAAGCAGGGGTAGGTACCGGCAAGACCCTGGTCTATCTTCTCTATGCTGCGGCTTATGCCCGCTATACGAGGAAGCCGGCAATTATTGCGTGTGCGGATGAATCGCTGATCGAACAGCTTGTGAAGCCGGAGGGTGATATCACGAAGCTGATTAAGCATTTGAACTTTGCTATTGATGCTCGGCTTGGCAAATCGCCGGATCAATATGTATGTCTGGTTAAGCTGGATGAGGCAAGAGCGAGGGAAATGGAAGGCACACATTATGATGAAATTTATGAGGGTCTGCCGAAGTTCGTACGGACCCCACAGACCATGCAGTCGTTCCACGCTTATGGTGACCGGAAGGACTACCCGGATCTGAATGATGAGCAGTGGCACAAGATCAGCTGGGACTCCTTCCAGGACTGCTTCGTCTGTGACCGCAGGCATCGCTGCGGGCAGACTTTGTCCCGTGATCATTACCGGGCATCTTCGGATTTGATTATATGTTCACACGATTATTATATGGAGCATGTCTGGACCTATGAAGGCCGCAAGCAGGAGGGGCAGCTGCCGCTGCTCCCGGAGCACTGCGCGGTTGTATTCGACGAAGGGCATCTGCTTGAAACAGCTGCGCAGAAGGCGCTGAGCTATAATTTGAAGCATACGGTGTTTGAGGAGATTATCGTCCGGCTGCTGCAGGGTGAGATCCGGGAGAGCTTGGCTGTGCTTATTGACCAGGCGATAGAGCAGAGCGAAATCATGTTCGAGTTGCTAAAGAGCAGCAGTACCGAAGTGCCGGGTTCTGACCGGATGAAGGTAGACCTGAACGGCCGGCTTCTGAACGGGATTGCAAGGTTCCGGGGCCTGCTTGATCAGATTGAAGAAGAGCTTGTATTTGAGGGAGAACTCTATACGCTGAATGACTATCAGCTGCGAATTGTGGAAGAACATTTGGAGATGATTCAGAAGGCGTTAAGTCTCTTCCAGCGGGAGGAGCCCCCGATCTGCTGGACCACCTTGCATAAGGAAGGTCTGACTCTTTCTATTATGCCGAAGACGGTGAAAGAAGTGCTGAGGGACCGGGTCTTCAATCTGAAGATCCCGATTGTGTTCTCCTCGGCCACCTTGTCTGTGGACGGTTCATTCGATTATGTCGCTGACAGCCTTGGCATAGAGGACTATCTTTCCTTCTCTGCGGCATCCCCTTATGATTATTCAAGCCAAATGAAGATTTATGCGCCTGCTTGGAGAGAAGAGGGTCCATTTGCGGAGAAGATAAAGCTGGCCACTCATCTGCTGAAACAGACCGAGGGCAGAGCCCTGATCTTGTTCCGGACGATGGAAGATCTTCGTCAGTTCAAGGAGCAATCCCGGATGAATGGGGAGCTGGCTTCATTTCAGTTCTATTACGAAGGAGATCAGGAGATCAGTCATCTGATCGCAAGGTTCCAGTCCGAAGAGCAAAGCATTCTGTGCGCGGTCAGCTTGTGGGAAGGTCTGGATGTGCCTGGCCCGTCGTTATCAAACGTCATCATATGGTCACTGCCGTTCCCTCCACAGGATCCCGTATTCATGGCCAAGCACCAGTCTGCGGAGAACCCGTTCATGGAGGTAGATCTTCCTTACATGAAGCTGCGGCTTAGACAAGGCTTGGGGCGGCTGATCCGGACATCAACGGATCAAGGCATAGCTGCCATCCTGGGAGGCACGCTTCATGAAGCGGATTCCGAGGTAGCCAGACACGTTATCTCGGTACTCCCGCCGGGCGTATCACTGAGCGTTCTTAGCGAGTAGCCCAGCTGTTTGCCGTATAGGGGCAAGGGTACAGCATAGATAAGCTGGACTTTACCAAGAATGCACCTTTGTCTACGACAATCGGGTAGAAGCTGGAGTGCCGAACTTAGAATTGAAGGGGTAGGTACGCTTCGGTTCCAAGCCTTCTTCGGAAGTGTCTGGCAGGCTCAAGTAAAAGATAAGGATAGTAAGTACACGAAGAGAAGCATTTATGCCCTAGAGACAGGGTCTAAATGCTTCTCTTCGTTGTTACTTTGGGATTCTATCTATTCACTCCGGCTTCCAGATCAGCCGTGCCGGGTCGATTCGTGGAACGAGGCCTTCGTCTGCAGCCAGATTCAGCAGGGCACGGACCGCATCATAGCCCTCATCACCGAGCTCTGAGGTGAACTCGTTCACATAAAGCTCGATATGAGCCTCGGTCACCTCAGGAGCCATCTCCTGGGCATGACTCGCGATATAGCTTCGGGATACTTCAGGATGCTGCCAGGCGTAGCGGACCGAATCCTGAATCCAGCCGGCGATGCGCTTCAAATCCAGGGATCTGCGGGCGATTATGGCGCCGAGCGGAATGGGAAGACCTGTGGTCTCTTCCCACCAGCTGCCAAGGTCGGTCATCATGGCTAACCCGTAATTTGGATAAGTAAAACGGGCTTCATGTATTACAAGTCCTGCATCGATCTGTCCGTCTCGGACTGCAGGCATAATTTTATCAAAAGGCATGACGACAATCTCGCCCACGCCTCCAGGAACGTTTCTTGCTGCCCACAGCCGGAATAAGAGATAAGCGGTGGAACGCTCGCTTGGAACTGCTACGCGGCGACCGCTTAGGGCTGCAGGATCTGGCTTGCCGGTGCTTCCACCCTGGGTCAGGACTAATGGGCCGCATCCCCGGCCCAAGGCGCCGCCGCAGGGGAGAAGCGCATAGTCGTCAAGTACCCATGGAAGGGCAGCATAAGAGATCTTGAGGATCTCCGGACCGGTACGGTCGATGGCCCAGTTATTCGTAATATCAATATCGGCGTAGGTGACTTCGAATTCGGGTGCACCCGGTATAAGTCCGTGAACCAGAGCGTGAAAGACGAACGTGTCGTTGGGACACGGAGAGAATGCTATGTTCATGAAAGTACCTCCTGAAGTTGAGTGAATGCGGCTTCTAGTGCAGCAAGAGCATCGCCGATCCGCCAGGCGGATCGGTCGCGCGGCCCCACTGAATTTGAGATTCCGCGAATCTCAAGAACTGGCAGGCCGGCTTGCTCTGCAGCAGTGGCTACGCCGAAGCCCTCCATGGCTTCGGCGCAAGCCCCAGGAACACGGCCGGCTATCGCCTCGGCCGTGGCCGCAGTTCCGGTTGCGGTCGTTACCGTGACAATCGGTCCCGATTGAACGGAGACTCCCGCAACCTGAAGGGTGCCGGTCAAGCGGGCGGCAAGCTCCGCCTGGACCGCAATGCGGGACGAGCCGAAGCCTAGCTCGTCCACGCTTGTGAAGCCTTCCTGGGTCTCTGCGCCCAGGTCGGCTGCGGTAATGGCGCTCGCCACGACAATCGTGCCGATCTCGGCTAGGCCCGGGAAGCCGCCGCCGATTCCGGCGCTGATGACCAGATCGTAGCTATCCGCTGCGGTAGCGAGGATCCTGGCGGTGCTTGCCGCCGCGGCGGCGGAGCCGACTCCGGCCAGCTGAACATCGGCCGCTACGGCGCCAGGGCCGGCAAGCAGCCCCCGCTGAACAGCTTCCTGCTCGGCAGGGACAGCGGTCATGATTAAGACACGTCTAATGACGGGAAGGTTCAGATTGGAAGTGGGATTCATATCATAATCTCCTTAGATCGGTTAGGTGCTGATCTATTCAGTGTAAGCCAAATTTCATTAGCCGACAACTCGGATAGGGATATCCTGGTTATCATGCTATTCAATTTTGATGTGGTTTTGGATGTTCTCTGCGTGTTATGATAGGGCAAATCTTGTGGAAGTATGGATGGTTTACAGAGCAGGGGGGAGACGATGTCGAACGATACGGCATTCGTAAGAGAAACAACAGATTATAGAATAGAAGCACTAAAGCCATATGTGAATTCAACTGAAAAACAGCGTCAGTTGTACAGAAGAACGATGATCACCGTTATTGCTTCTCAGATGTTTGGCGGAGCAGGGCTGGCAGCCGGAATCACAGTAGGGGCCCTGCTGGCTCAGGACATGCTTGGAACCGACAGTTATGCCGGTATTCCGACCGCGCTGTTCACATTAGGTTCCGCTGCCGCAGCACTCATCGTCGGCCGTCTGTCTCAGCGGATGGGGCGTCGTGTGGGACTTGCTGCAGGTTTCTTAACAGGAGGAATCGGTGCGGCAGGTGTGGTCCTGGCTGCGGTTCTCCATAGTGTCACGCTGCTCTTCGTATCGCTGCTGATCTATGGAGCAGGAACAGCTACCAACTTGCAGGCCAGATATGCCGGTACGGATCTCGCACTCCCAACACAGCGGGCCAGATCGATTAGTACGGCTATGGTCTTCACAACTTTTGGCGCAGTTGCCGGACCCAATCTCGTGAATTTTACGGGCCGGATTGCGGCTTCAATGGGCGCTCCTGTGTTATCCGGTCCATTCATGCTGGCAGCTGCTGCTTATCTATTGGCTGGATTTGTACTTCTCATCTTCCTGAGGCCTGATCCATTACTTGTGGCTAAAGCTATTGCAGACATGCAACGTGGATATGACAGCCGAAGCAGGACTCCGCAATCGGATACTCCGGCATCGAGTGTGAATAGACGAGGGATCGTCGTTGGGGCGTCCGTGATGGTGTTAACCCAGATTGTGATGATAGGCATTATGACCATGACCCCGGTTCACATGAAGCAGCACGGCCATGGGCTCGGAGAGGTTGGGACTGTCATCGGAATTCATGTTGCAGCCATGTTCCTGCCTTCCCTGCTAACGGGCATTCTTGTCGATAAGTTTGGCCGGAAGCCGATGTCCTATGTCTCTGGTGTCACGCTGCTCTTAGCCGGATTACTCTCTGCATTCGCACCAGGTGACTCCATGGTACTTATGGTTCTTGCGCTGGCTCTGCTAGGGCTAGGGTGGAATTTCGGTCTTATTAGCGGGACAGCAACCATCGTCGATGCTACGTCTCCCGAAACGCGCGCGAAGACACAGGGAACAGTGGATGTTCTAATCGCCCTCGCCGGGGCGTCGGGAGGTGCATTATCCGGTATGGTGGTGGCACATTCCAGTTACTCGACGCTCTCTTTGGCTGGAGGATTCCTGTCTTTGCTCCTGATCCCCATTGTCCTGTGGTCGAGGAAGAAGGAATAATTCCATGCCTAAGGGCTCCCTAAATTATGTATAGGCATTCTGGCAATGGATAACGCTTAAGATGATCTAGAGTTTTTATACGGGAGGCCATCGCTTCATGAAATTTGAACTGGGACGCTGCTTGCTGAATGAACGATTGAGAGAAACCGGAAGGTCAGTAGAATGGCTGGCAAAAGAATTGCTATATAAACCGGAAAGAGTCAATGACTATATTGAAAACAAAAGAGTGATGCCGCTCAAAGCTGCCATCTCCATTGCCGATTCCATCGGTTGTGATGTTCGGGCCTTGTATGAACTCATTCCAGATGGAGAGGTTGGAAAGGGAGCTCATTGACTCCACCTTTGCTCAATCATACAGCAACAGTCTAGGACTTTAATTTCCCGTCCGAGGCTGCTGCTGTTTCTTTTTATGAATCGGTCTAAATCTTTAATTTTGCATAATTTTATATAAGTATTGACATAGTGTTGGGTCGGAGGGATATAATATCCAAGCTGTTGGAAGGAAGAATTAATGAAGGAGAGTTGATTGGTTATGTTATCCCGCACCCGGACAGTGGTGTACTTAATATTCTTGGTTCTTGTATGGGGAATCAACTGGCCTTTGTCCAAACATGCATTATTATACTCGCCGCCCTTGTTGTTCGCAGGTCTGCGATTGCTGATCGGAGGCATTCTGCTGCTGATTATCGCCATCCCCAGGTATAGACAGCTGAGGTTCAAGGAGACCTGGCCACTTTATTTCATCTCAGCGCTATTTAATATAATCCTGTATTATGGCCTTCAGACGATCGGTCTTAATTATCTGCCGGCAGGATTGTTCTCCGCGATTGTGTTCCTTCAGCCGGTTCTGCTTGGGATATGTGCCTGGTTATGGCTGGGAGAAAGGATGTATGGACTTAAGATCGCAGGCCTGGTACTTGGATTCCTTGGTGTTGGGGTTATCGGCGGCGGAGGCCTTACGGGGAGTCTGTCGCCGGTTGGCGTCATGCTCGCTCTGGGCAGTGCAGTCAGCTGGACACTGGGTACCGTATATATGAAGAAAATTACCGGAAAGGTAGACTCCATATGGATTGCAACCCTTCAAATTCTGATCGGAGGTATAGTTCTGCTGATCTTGGGAAGCTTCACAGAAAGCTGGTCTGCGATCGTCTGGAACGGGTCATTTATGCTGGATACTCTGTTCATCGCGATATTCGTTATTGCCGTCGGCTGGTTGATCTTCTTCAAATTGGTGGGTTCGGGGGAAGCCAGTACCGTAGGATCCTATACCTTCTTGATTCCGGTCATATCCATAGCTTGCAGTGTGATCTTCATGGGTGAATCCCTGACGATGAATCTGATTATCGGCTTTGTCATGATTGTGGGCAGTATTATTCTGGTCAATGCCACTGGAAGAATTCGCTCGCGTTCACTTGGTTGATGAAGAATTCGCAACTTATTTCGCCCGGGTCCCGTTATTTAGATAACGTGGTATTCATCCAATAATCGTGAGATCCCCCTTGAAATGACTGCTTTTAGCAGTCTTAGTGACCAGGAGCAAGCCCGCATTCCAGTGAGCCCAAAGGATTCAGTTGTAGCAAAAGTGAGGGTTCATGAAGAGCTGGCTGCACTTATTGGTGAGCACTTTAGTGGAAAAGAAGTGTACTCAATTACCTTTAAGCATACAGGTATTGGTTCCTCAAAGGATATTCAAGTATATGTGGATTTAGACAAACAACAATTCTTGGGAAAGAGTTCCGGGACGAGAAATTACCGGGTCATGTCTTCACGAGAATCGGTACATTCACGGCCTTATCCGACCCAGGTATGTCTTCATATAGAAATTATTCGCTCCTTGTTATGTACTATAATAATATTGCAGTTAACGTTACTATTAATTTTGGAAATCTTGGTAAAAAATTGCTGAATCATTAGGAGAGGCAAAAACCATTATGCCAACTGATGCAGTAAAAGTAAAAGATTACAAAGCCGATCAGAACCACGATGTGGTTCAGCATGAGAGTAAGATACTTGCCAACCAACTAAGTTCCTTTGATAAATAAAGTAGATTTAAAGCCTGGAACGTTTATGGTTCTTTTGAAGCACGACAATAAAGGGGTCTATGCAATAATAATTTCTGCAGAAGATAATCCGTAAAATTCTAATTACAAAACATAACCCCCGTAGTGCAAAAGCACTACGGGGGTTATTGTTTTTAGAAAAGTCATGTCTTATCTCCACTTGCATCTGGGGAGTAACAAGTTTTAGTCCAGTAACCCTCAGCGCAAATTGTATATTTTGGAACATAACATAAGACTATAACGCTGGATTGACATGCGAGTTTAGTGTAAATCGTTGTATTTCCGAGCTTACACAAAGTTCCAATCAAACCTTCACAGTCTCCACTTCGATCTCCCCCATAACTTTCGGTCCGAGTACAGTGCCAGCAATAAATATCGCTTGAATTAGTGCCTATTTCACCTTTAGAGGAAGATTGTTTCTTTAGCTCTTTTACTTTAATTGCTACAGATTGTTTCATTTCTTGTAAATTTTTATTTTTATCTATTGAGAATGCGAAGGTTTCTTTGTTAGTTTTAAGGTCGTTAATATAGACATTATCATTTTTCATCACTTTACTATAGTCGATAATTGCAGCGTTTAGATCTTTTGTTTCTTTTGAATAAACAAAGCTAAGTAAAGAGGTTAATTTTCCCGCACCTTGTTTATCATAGTTGTACTTAACTTCAAATTGTGCTAAGAAACCAATCTCTTTTTTTTCCTCATTTACAAGTGGTTTAAAGATAATTGGTTGTTCTGATACAAGAATATTCTTATATTTTAGGTAATACTCATTTGTTTTAACATTATTTAAAAACTCATCTTTTGAAGATAATATCAACCCATTAGCTGTGGTTGATTGAACACTAAAACCAAACGTTACAGTGATCATTAGTATTATTGATAATAAGCGTTGTTTAATACTCATGATACTTTCCTAATCAATTGGTTAATTTTAAAACTGCATCTTTCTCAACTATGTCTTGGAATTTTTGTTTCACTTTCTCGATAGATTTGACTTTACGGAAAGTAGCAACTGAAAGAATTCTTAAAAAAATTAAAACCATTCCTGAAAAGGTGAAGGAATGCGATCCTGAACTTATAATTTTTTTTGACAAAGCGAACACCTCCTTATCAAATTAAGAATTCATTTCTTCATAATTGTACATAATTTCCTATTAATTGTAAATATATTTACAAGTTTTTACCAAAATTAGTTAAAAAGTCGTAAGAAGTCCCATATACTGAGAAAATAATAAGTCTAGGCTGAGTACAAACATGGGTTTGAGGACTGAATAACACATGAGATGGACCGAGTGCTTGGAGGTGGGAAGTCGTGACGCTTACGATATTGCTTCATGAGCTGAAGTTGTTCTTGAGCAACATACCCGGGAATTGTCATTTGGCGACAATAGGAGGGCTCCTACTGTTTATGAGGGTTACCTGCCACTTAAGACGGTAAATGCGGTGTTCCTCCTACACTGCCAGGCGTAATTCCGCCTTCCCCAAACAATCAAGTCATTGACCCGAATGATCCGGACGATTCATTGTTCCCTTACATCATTGTTCGGGGATTAAGCTTTACTGATTAGGATATCAGCAACCATAGGGCCTCCGCTTCTGTTCGACTAATCTTCGACACAATGTCTTATGAGAATAATGGTTACTTGGACATTTTGCTTTTGATGGAGGCCCAGAGCCCGAGCTGTAGTTGCCAAGATTAAATAAAAGGGAGCCTTAGGTCAGACGACCTCGGGACTCCCTTTTTGTTGATTGCATTGTTCTATCAAGCTGTCTTCACAGATCTGGAAGGCCGCTCTCTGAACATGAAGAAATACATCAGCGAGGAGACGATATATAATACTCCTGTAATACTGAAGGTAATGGCATAGCCCCAGTAGTTACCGTAGCTGGTCACAAAGTACGATTGAACCGGACCCATGGTTGCCCAGCCGAGCATAAAGGCGGTCTGCATCAGTGAATTGGCAACCCCTCGTCTGCGGTCTGATACTCTGTCAATCATGATGGATGACTGAATCGGGTTGGCCGCATTCATAAGAGCCTGCCTGAAGAGAAAGCTGATTGAGGCAACCATCAGGAAATGGGTGAAGCCCGTAAGCAGCAGGAATGGAAGGGACAGGATCTGGAAGATTACTACAGCCTTCACGGGGCCTACCCGAGCTGCAAGTGAAGGACCAATCAGCATGGAGAAAATGGTCATCACCTGCCCCAGCGAGATTAGCACACTCATGGCGCTGAGGGACACCGAGAAGCGATTGGTGAAATACAAATTAAGATAGGGAACAACTAGTCCCGAGCCTAAGCCCACAAGCAGCTGTGCGACGACAAACCGTGAGATGAATTTGGAGTCTCTGGAGGAATCCTTGTCTTTATCCCTCCGAGGCATCCGATCCTCAGCTCCGGTTGTATTGGGGTCGGCTGATACCTTTAAGTTCCTATGTAGTGTACTCGCAGCTTCAGTAAGAAACAGCAGGGGAATCACGGCCACTAGGGTTGTGATACTTCCAGTCAGAAGAACAGCCCGCAGACTCATTAGACGGGTGACGCCAACTGCCTGCAGCAGGTCGGCAATAACACCTCCACCCATACTACCGAAGACTTGCGCGGCCAGAACGACCGACGAGAAGTAGCTGAACATACGAAGACGCTGCGCTTTATCGATATTCTCGGCAAGATAAGGAATAGCCAGCACTTGAAAGATTGAAGCAAATAACCCCGTCAGGACCGCAAGAATAACCAGACTATTCTCGGATCCCAGGAAGGAACGACCAAGGAAAAGGACCCCGCTGAACAGTCCTCCGATAATGAGGAGACGCTTGCGGCTGGTCCGGTCTCCAATTAGACCAATGGGAATGAACATGATGGCGGTAGCCAAAGATTGGATGCTCACTACCCTGCCGTTCATGGTGTCTCCGTAACCCAGTCCTTGAATATACAGATTGTACAGCAGGGAGAAGATGCCCGTTCCGATCTGATAGAATATATTGGCCAGGAAAAATAACTGGATATTGCGTGACCAACTCCGTACTTCTGAGATCATGTTAGCGATAAACTGCACAGCTTGTTCCTCCGTTATTCCAGCTCTCTGCTCAGTACGAAGCCGATACAGAGAATCCTATTCATATTATTGACCAACATATAATTAATAAGATTAATATACCAGATATGTGTATAGTTTGGGCAACCTTGTGTCAAAACGGCTTATTCGATGACAAGGCTGTTCCCGATGAGGTATGCTTGCTAATAGCAATCAATTACAAGGAAGATGCTTGGAGGTCCTATGCAAATATCGGAAATCCTGTCCTATATGACAGAAGAGAATCTTAAGAGCTGGATTGAGCAGTTTCGCTCTCTCGGACCTCTTCCGGGTGTTCTTCTGCCCTTTTTGAAATCATTCATTCCTCCGCTGCCTACTCTGGTAATTGTCGGCGTGAATGCAGCGGTATATGGATTATGGCTGGGGTTCCTTTATTCCTGGGTGGGTATGGTTGCAGGCTGTATGCTCACTTACCTGATTGTTCGGAGAATTGGCGGTCATCCTTTGCTGGAACGGATTGTGAGCAAGCCTAAGGTAGCGAAGACTAGACATTGGATTCAAAGTAACGGATTTAGCTACGTATTCCTGTTAAGCCTATTTCCGGTTGGCCCCTTCGTGGTTATTAACATCGCAGCAGCCCTTTCAGGAATGAAGCTGCGTTCTTTCCTGCTTGCCGTACTGGTAGGCAAAGGAATCATGACCTTTGCGGTCTCCTGGATTGGCTCTGATGTAACGAAGTATCTGAAGCACCCGGTGGAGCTGATCTATATTGTTATTTTTGTTGCGGGTTCTCTATGGATCATGAGACGGATTGAGGCTTGGTTCGCGAGAAGAGATCAGCCGGAGAGAACGGATTCGGCACCAGAGTCCTCTCACAGTCTGCATTAGCTAAGATAAGGGGAGAAATTGTCCAATATGGCGAAAGACCAGCTCTATACCATCGGCCAGGCCGCGAAAATCTGTAACGTCTCCGTTCAGACCCTTAGATTTTATGACAAAATAAACTTGGTAAAGCCCGGTGAGACCGATAATTTAACGGGTTATCGGTATTATTCTAATCTTAATCTTCTGCACATTAAAATTGTGCAGGATATGAAGCTGCTGCAATTCTCGCTGGAGGAGATCGGTCAGGTCATCGTATCTAGAAGCTTGGATGAAATCCGGTCGATGATGATACAGAAGCGAGAAGAAACCTTGTACAAGTTGAATGCGCTTAGGCAGGTCGCAGGTTCTCTTGAGCAGAGAATCGGTCAGCTTGATTTCTTAAAGGAGCTGGGTCACGGAATTCCGGAGAAAGATGTCCTGGTCGAGCTTAAATATATACCGCGGCGCAGGGTAGCTTCCCTCCGCAAACGTTCGGGCTGTGGTCTGGAAGCCTCCGTGACTGGATTTACGCAGCTCTATCACTTTATAGAGCAGCAAGAGGGACTCCAGGCTGACGGTTACATCATGACCATATACCATGAAGACCTGCTTACTTTTGACCGCGATGATGTTGACCTTGAGAGATGCATTCCAATCCGTCATGAGCATGAAGAACTAGAAGCGCCTGCCGGGCAGCAGCCGGATTACCTTAATATTATCCCTGAAGGGAACTACATAACAGCACTCTACTGCGGGATCCCCAATGCCGAATCCTGCAAGCAAATATATCATCGTCTATTAACCTGGATTGACGAGGGTGACTACGAGGCCTGTGGGCCGGCGATAGAGCAGTACCTTGTAGATATGTCCCAAATGATGAAGCCTGAAGAATTTATAGTCGAGCTGCAAGTTCCTGTGAGAAAAAGATTGACCCTATAGTTGCTATAGGGTTTATTTTTATTTCAACAAAGAATAGGGAGGCAACAAAAGATGAACCTTATACTCGGTACAGGACCGCTCGGCTTATCTGTAATGCAAGAACTGCTAAGAAGAGGTGAACAGGTAACCATGGTGAACTCAAGCGGAAAGGGACCGCAGCTTGAGGGAGTCCGGGTGATTCAGACCGATTTGATGGATGAAGGCCAGACCCGGCAGATGATGAAGGGGGCTGAGGTAATTTATCAGTGTGCTTCGCCAGCGTACCATAAATGGGACCAGCTCTTTGGCAGGATGCAGGATCATATTGTTAATGGGGCCGCGGCGTCGGGTGCCAAGTTGATTGTGGGGGAGAATCTCTATATGTACGGACTGGTCGAATCAGCTATGAAGGAGAACCTTCCCTATGCAGCCAGAACCAAGAAAGGAAGAGTCAGAGGTGAAATGTCTGAGGGGCTTCTCAAGGCACATAGAGAAGGCAAGCTTCAGGTGGCGATTGGAAGGGGTTCTGATTTCTTCGGGCCTGGAGTAGTGAACTCAGCTGTAGGGGGAAGGTTCTTCATCCCCCTTCTAAATGGCAAACCCTCAAGCATATTCGGTGATCCGGACAAGAAGCATACTTATACTTTTATAGAGGATTTTGGGCGGGCCCTGGTTACGCTTGGGTCTCATGAAGAGGCACTAGGCGAAGTATGGCATGTTCCTAGTGCACCTGCCGTTACTACACGTCAATTCGCCGAGCTTGTCGGGGGAGTGCTTGGTGTCTCCTGCGGCATTAAGCCTATGGGTAGAATGATGCTTAGAATCGGTGGGCTTTTTATCCCGGCTGCCCGAGAGAGCATTGAAATGCTCTATCAATTCGAGAATGACTTTATCGTAGACAGCAGCAAGTTCAGTTCCAAATTTGGGATGATGGCCACACCTTTGGAGGAATCCATAACAAAGACGGTTAACTGGTATCAATCCAGAGCTTGAGAACTTGCTGAGACTTATAGCGAATCCTTGTGTGAGGGGAATACCGATGAACTTCTCTAGGACGGCTGTTTAATGACACAAAATGCCCACATACAGGTGGGTCTACTGGTACGTATATCAGAGGACAATAACATATCTGCTTAAGTAACCGATGTCATTAAGCTAACGGGCAGATTTGTTCAATGAAGTATGCTGGATTACGACTTGTTTCAAACGAATACCGTAGGCTAATTGAGGAGGAGTGGTTCTTTGGAAATTAAAGCGGTGCTTTTTGATTTAGATGGTACGTTATTGGACCGTGATACCTCTCTTGTGCTATTTGTTCGTGACCCAGTACGACCGATACCCACATTTTCAAACTGTTGAAAAGGATGTTTTTGTGCAGCGTTTTATTGAGCTTGATAATCATGGATACGTTTGGAAGGATAAAGTTTATCAGCAGCTAATAGCTGAGTTCTCTATACAGGGTATAGAGTGGACCGACCTACTAAATGATTATTTGAGTAGTTTTCAAAGACATTGCGTCGGTTTTCCCAATTTGCTAAATATGCTTACCCAACTAAAAAACAACGGTATAAAGTTGGCACTCGTCTCTAATGGTTTTGGACAGTTCCAATATGATAATTTTAAAGCATTGGGTATCGCCCATTTATTCAATGAGACTCTTATTTCGGAATTGGAAGGATTACGAAAGCCTAACCCAGCAATTTTTATGAGAGCACTATCTAAACTCGGTGTCGAACCAGAGGAAGCTTTATTCGTAGGAGACCATCCTGAAAATGATATAAGAGCGAGTCAAGCAGTAGGTATGAAAGCGGCATGGATACAGAATGATGCAGTTTCTTCGGGAGTTTACGCTGAAATTATTATTGATGATTTAGGAGAACTAAGCCAGTATGTACTGAACTCACGGGTACTATAGCTCAAAGGTAAAGAACCGGTAGCCACGGGAGATTGCCGGTTTTCTCACCTAACGGGCAGTTTAGCGCAACCATTTCTTCCCATTTTCGTATATATGTTGTTCAGATATAGGTAGCGAAGAGAGGGATTATAATGAATTTTAGTATGTATAGAAAAGAAATTAATCAAATGATAGACAGTTTACCTGATGAAGAATTAGTGAAAGTTTACGGGTCCATTGAAGAAATCCGTCAACAATATCTCTTTACTAAAAACATGCTTGATAAAGGGGTAGTTATTTTAACCTTATTGGAAAAAGAGCATGGAATTATGGACCTTTGGGATAGCTCATTTGCAAAGAATATTAGCGACGAGACCAAAAGTAAAATTCGTTATAATCAGTATAAGTGGCATATTTTTAGTTATAAGAAGCAAGAATTTTTTGAAAAAGAAGCAGCAAGAAACGCATTTGATGCTATGACTAAAAATGAATTATATGTCATGTATCAACATATTTCAGATATTGTATTTGAATATAATAACGCTAATGATGTTGTCGCATCCGATTTTGATTATGAACACGATATATATATATTTGATAAGAATTTTACATGGACGTACATACACACTCATGAATCAATGTGCGGACCATACTTTTATAAAATTGTTTAGGGATAGTTAAACATCTTTTCAACAGGCTCCCTCATTTGGACAGAAGAGATGGGATTAACCTAACGGGGAACGTTAGTTCAGCGATTCCAGGAGCAGTTTGCCGCCGAGGAAACTGCTATTTCTGTCATTAAGCTAATGGGCAGATTTTTTCAACATGAAACGAAACCAATTATTACCATCTTCGTAGGTGTATATATTGAGAGTGAAAGTAACTGAGGAGGGGAGACATATTTGTCAAATAAGAAAACTGTTGGGCTCATAATATTAATAGTAATGGTCGGGGCATTATGGCTTCAAAACCATAAATGGTCACCAGATATACAGCATAAAGGCGTTATCATTAGTAGTTGGAACAGTGGAATGGGTGCAGCGGATGAGAATACAACAAATCTTGATAATCAGAAGCTGACTTTTACGGCAAGTATTTGGAATGATAGTACAGAACAAGCCTATGTAAAAGACGTAAGTATGAAGCTGCCTAACTCACTTCGTTCACACATGCTATCAGGTGACACCGTCTTCCACGTAAACCAATTGTTAGACCCCAATGCTAACTATCAGATAAAAGGAGAATTAATTCTCGATACTAAAGACATGACGAAGCAGGAAATAGTTAATCTCGGAAGCATTCAGGGATTTTCAATGGAAATTGTAAAATAATAGAATTAAGCTAACGGGGAACGTTAGTACAGCGATCCAGGAGCAGTTTGCCGCCGCGGCAGCTGCTCCTTTTGTCGGGGCAGTATGCATAATCAAATACAACTAGATAACTCCATTATGCTTGTTATAATCTTCGGTTGATGAGGATCAAACAGCTCTAACTAGATTTGGAATAAAAGAGAGATCGAGCCTTTTGCAGTGGCCGAGGAGGAATACAGTTCCAGATATGAAGAAAGGAGGGGTGTTGATGTGTTATAAAAATGTGTTGACACAAAAGTAATTAGGAACCATACTATATATATGAATAACAATAATAAAATAATAAATGACATTGACGCTATTCCCTCACTTGCACAATCCAAGCGTCAGATTGATCGCTATAACCTAGACATAGACGCACAGGCTATACTCGTCGCATCTAGGCTAATGGCAGCGGGGGCCAAGCTTGCACATGCCTCGGAGATTCATTTCTCTAGATTCGGTTTATCAACAGGTCGATATCGTTTATTGGCAGACCTTGAAGATAACGAAGGAGAAGAGTTGCCTTCGCAATTAGCGGAGCATCTAGGCGTTACACGTGCTACAGTGACAGGTCTTATCGACATTCTTGAACGAGATGGGCTAGTATCTCGGCGAGCAAGCTCAGACGATGGCCGTCAGAGATCGGTCATTTTGACGGAAGAAGGAGCGAAGAAGCTCCGTGATATGGCTCCTGAGCATTTCGCTCGGCTGGAAGCAATGGTGGGCTTACTCAATATCGATGAGCGCAGCGTATTTCTCGACTTGCTAGGTCGAGTTACACAAGGCATCTCAGCACTTACGGGCGAACTAGGCTCGATAGAAACCAAAGGGAAACATCAGTAATGAGTAAAATGGGCTAGTGAAGCTAGCCTATTTTTATTCTTATATAGTTAGGTGGCTAATTATATCTCACTGAAAGCAATCATGGAACTATTTCAAAGAAGAAGGGAGCAACTAAATGAACAAAATGAAATACCCGAATCAGACAGATGTTTACGGCATCAAGGCTGCTGGTTTCAAGAAAAAGACTTTTGTACTATGGCGTGAAGTTGCAATGGCCTATGCTGCTCCTGCCATCATGGCAGGTATCGGGGGATTGGCTACTGCCGATAGGGGTCTTCAAATAGGGGCATTGACCACAATCGGCGGTGGCTCGGCCTTGATGGCCTTGTTGATTGGCCTTTTGTTGCGCAGCCGAGTGGGCCATATACGATGGGTCATCGGTGCACCTCACTTGGTTGTGGTAGGGGTGTTCGCATTGGCCGGGTCCTCGTTTGGCCTATACGCCGCATGGGTGACATCTGGTTTACTAGAAATTATGATTCCGAGCAATCACTTGGCCTGGTTCGATCGTATCTGGATTGATTTTCCGGTGTCTGGATTCATAGTAGGCACGATAGTGACATGGCGGTGGCGTCTTGCCGTCACAACTAATTTTTCATCCAAAAGGAGAAGAAAAAAATGATAGTTATTATGGGAGCAACAGGTACGATAGGCAGTGCGCTTTTAGAACGTTTGGTTGATCTTGGCGTACCCGCCAGGGCGCTGAGCAGAGATCCTGAGAAATTGCGTGATCAGATTGGAGAAAAAGGCCGGTCGACTATCGAGGTCGCATCTGCTGATGCTTCCGACCCCGAATCGCTGCGCCGAGCGTTTACAGGAGCTAGCCAAGTCTTCCTTGCCATGACCAATAGTCCAAGACAAGTCGAATTGGAAACTTCGATCATTCAGATTGCATCCGAAGCTGGAACCAAACACATCGTAAAAATATCCAGTCCTGCCTTTGAGCAGAGCTCTCCAGTGGCAGTGGCGAGCTGGCATCAAGAGATCGAGAGAACACTGAGCGAATCGGGTCTCGCCCACACCGTGTTGCGTCCTTATGCGTTCATGCAAAACTTACTTCGCCTTGCACCAACAATCACTACCCGAAATGTTTTCTATGGCTCCATGGGCGATTCACCCTGTAACTTCATTGACTGTCGCGACATCGCAGATGTTGCCGCAGAAGTCCTGACCAACCGTGAGGTATCAGGCCAAATATATACGCTTACTGGTTCGGAGATTTTCAGTTATCCCCAGATCGCGAGTAAACTATCCGCCCTGCTTAATCGGCCGATAAGCTACATCAACATGGAACCCCAAGTACTACTCCGCAATCTTATCGAGCACGGGCATATGCCTCCTTGGCTCGCGAACCACGTTGTGGAAATTCAAACCATGTCTACGCTGGTGCCAGAAAGTCCAAATGACACTGTGAAGCGCTTGCTCGGCAGAGAGCCACGCACGTTAGACGCCTTTCTGCATGAGTATTTCCGGTAGAGGCGGAGTCCACCTATTTCAAATTTGTGTCGTTGGCAGCATTTTGTTCCGATTTCAGACAAGTCATTAAGCTAACGGGATACGTTAGTTGAACGCACCATGGAGCAGTTTGCCGCCAGCAGCTGCTCAATTTTTATTGCGCTAACGGGCGACATATTTTTACAACAAAAGGTAGAAGTGTGTTAATATGGAGTGGAAAAAGGGGTTGATGATAATTTTTGAAACTTTGACAGGACAGCTTAGTGTTGTACTTACATTTGGGTTTGGGGCTTTGTTAATTGCACTTTTTCCTTTGATATACAAGGAAAATCGATATTTTGCTTGGTTTAGTTTAATTATGGGAGTTATTGTTTGGTTGCTCTTATTATGGTTCACATTAGGAAATGAAGCTATTAGGTATCAAATACTACACTATGGTCTTCAATAGATACATATATTTAGGACTGAACTTACGGGATACGTTGCTTCAACGAAAACAGGCTTGCCAGTATACAACGACAAGCCTGTTCCGTAACGGGCAGGTTAGTGACAAATTTAGAACTGAGGAGGATTTGTATGGGGCGGATTATCTTGGTACAACATTGCCAGTCAGAACATCACATTAACGATATGTCTGGTGGGTGGACAGATACTCCTCTAACTGACCTAGGACGGAAACAGGCGGAACAAATAGGGTTGAAACTGAAAGAAAGGATAAACAGCAATGATTGCATCCTATACTCTTCTGATTTATTAAGAGCGTCACAAACGGCTGAAATTATCGGAAGACACCTGGAACTGGAAACCACTAAAAACAGTGGACTTCGAGAAATAAACACTGGTGTTGCAACGGGTAAAACAAAAGAGTGGGCAAAGGCAAACAGGAAGCCCCGAACAGGAGACGTATTTGATATAGACCATCAGGAGTTTGAAGAAGGTGAAACTGCTAGACAATTTTATGCTCGGGTATGTGGTTGTATGGATGGAATCTATGCTTCAGATAACGACAAGGATTTAGTGATTGTAACTCACGGAGGAACAGTCGCGTACATCGTGTCATGGTGGATGAATTTCCCACCAGAATTGTTACCTAAGACGCATTTTTCTTCGTCGGTTGCAAGTATTTCAACTCTGAGCAAGAACTTATTTGGACAGAATTCATTGAACCTATTTAACGATACCTCCCATTTGTCTGTGTTACGCTAACGGGATACGCTAGCTCAACGGCAGTTCAAACGAATAGCTTAAAAGCCTCCTACAAGAGCAAACTAGACTATAAACACTGCTCTCGTAGGAGGTTTTAATATGATTTTGAGTGAACTATGGCAAGCGTATGAATCTGAAAAGCGAATCCAAGGCTTTAGCCCGAATACACTGAAGGCATACGCCTTGCAACTCAGGATTTTGATTAAAGAACTTGGTGATCTTGCTATTTCAGAAATAACACTGCAGTTGTTGAAGGAGTATTTAGCCAAACAGGCTGATCGCTTAAAGCCAAATAGTCTTGGACACCGCATTCGCTTCGTACGCTCCCTCTTCCGCTTTGCATATGAGAAAACATACCTCACATCCAACCCCTCCTTGAAACTACGTGAACCCAAGATGGAGAAACGAATTCCAAAGTTCTTGATTGAGGAAGATGTAATTCATTTGAAGATTTCCTGTCACTCACTTAGGGAGAGGGCAGTGCTTGAGTTCCTATACAGTACCGGTTGCCGAATCGGGGAAGTTGTACAATTAAATATTGAAGACTTGAATTGGGAGAATTGTTCTGCGATTGTTAATGGTAAGGGATCAAAACAGAGAGAAGTTTATTTTACAGCCGAGTGCAAAGTGTGGCTAAAAAAGTATCTGGCATCACGCGAGGACGCTTGTAAGGCACTGTTCGTAACGGATACTCAACCTACGCGCCGTATGGCCATACCCACGATCAGGTGGGCATTGAAACGACTTGCCGAACGGGGAGGAATTGAAGCTAATGTATACCCTCACCGGTTTCGTCATACCTATGCCTGTCAACTGCTCGATAACGGAGCACCGTTAGACTTTATTCAAGGCATGTTAGGGCATGAGAAGGCATCGACTATGCAGATATATGCTAAACTCCGTGGAGAACGCAGACGAGAGCTATACCGTCGTTATTTCTAATGCGATCAACCAACGGTACTGAACTAAAGGGCAGTTATGTTACATAGACCGAAACAGGAGGATGAGTGTATGGCTATTGTACGATTAGCGACATTAGACGATGTAGATGAACTTGTTGGAATGCGTTGGGATTTTTCTACGGAGGATTATGGGGTTAGTACGGTTAGTTTTGAGGAGTTTCACCAGATTTGTAGCGAGTTTTTAGTTAGAGCGATTGAAAACGGAGATTGGTATATTTGGGTGGCAGAAGTTAAAAAAAACATAGTTTCACATATGTATTTACAGTTGATACATAAAGTACCGAGACCGGGGCAAACTCGTGACCCTTTTTACGGATATGTTACTAATGTCTATACTCGCCCAGCTTTTAGAAGCCAAGGTATAGGAGCCGAAATTCACATGGCAATGGAAAAATGGTCCAAAGAAAATGATGTTGAATTTCTTATTCTTTGGCCAAGTAGCACTAGTGTTCAGTTTTATACAAGAAATGGATTTGCTCGATGTGATGAAGCAATGGAAAAACATTGGTGATGACATACCAAGAAGGCATTGAAATAACGGGATAAGTTATTTGAATAAAGGAAACTGACGAGGCTACCAAGAATATATATGGCAGCCTCGTTGCGCTAACGGGCAGACTAGCTTAATCAGTTAGGATATAGTTAAGATAAAAAACGAGGTGAAATCATGGAACTTATAAACGAGATTAAGATGCTTGAAAATAAAGAGGTTTTATTTGTTAGGCTTGCAGGTAATTCGTTAATCTTATATTTGGAGTGTTTGCCAGGTGAAACAGACAAAGGCGCCAGCATTTGGCTTGAACCAACTTGGCATTTTAGAAATTTTGATAAGGTTCTTACTGGCTCAAGGCAGGCTCAGATAGAGGATGATGAAGAGCGTGAAGTTCTTTCACATATACTAGGAAGCATGGTCAAGAAACGAGTGAAATGCATACATATCGAAAATGGAAGCAATGATTTAACAATTGAACTGGAAGACGGTTTGTATTTAAAAACGTTTGTCTCAGACCCAACAGATGAAGAATCATGGCTTGTTCGTGACCATAAACGAAAAACGAAAATTATAGGTAATCCCGAAAAGGTATACCAAGAAAATAGCGAGAAACCGCTAAGCTAAAGGAGAACGATAGTTGAATAAGGATGCCGTGGCAGTCGACCAGAAAATCGGCTGCCGTTTTTTGAGCTAACGGGCATAACGGGCAGTATTGCATCTTTGAAATCGTGGTTTGCGTTATTGTTGTTAGTATGTTAAATGTGTAGTGGAGGTAAGATAATGAAAAACATTTATGTTGGTTGCACTTTTTTTATAAGCGGAATTATTCTTTACTCACTTCGTTTGGTTGCAGGTGTAATATATGATGAAGCCCGAATGAGACCAATTAGTGGAGGCGGTAAATTAGTAATTGAAAATATAAGCTGGTTTTCACTTGGGGTATCAGTGGTTCTAATAATCTTAGGATTTATACTAATTATCAGAGGTTATCTTGAAGAAAAATGATTGAACTAACGGGATACTATAGCTCAAAGATAAAGAACCGGTAGCCACGGATGCTGGCTCCTATTGCGCTATTTCATTTGATAAAGCCAATAATACAATCTCGCTAAACTGATTTAATTACAGGAGGTAACCAAATTGAAGATCAAAAAAATTGCTATTCTTGGTTTAACGATTGCAGCTACTCTTGTTGCAGGTGTTGCGGCGTATGCAAGCAATGATACGGCACAGGGGCTTGTGAAGGACATTGTGGGTGGCAAATCCTATAAGCAAGCTAAAGAAGAAGTGAAGATTGACAAGGATAAAAAGTTTGATGATGTGAAACTTAAGGCAAATAAGGATAAAAATCTAAGTAGCCTCAAAAATGTGGAGGATATTCCCGGTGTTGTTCCTGTTAAAAAACTGAAGAATGCTGAGTACAAATTAAAAAAGCTTATGACGTATGAGGAAAGCTATAACTTAGGATATACAGATCAGATAATCTATTCAATTGATCCAGACCGTATGGTTTACGTGACTCAAGTTAAATCGAATGAAGAGTTGGACTATGAAGGAAAAAAGGTAAAAAATCCGTTGATAACCAATGTTTATGATGCGGAGACGGGGAAAAAAATTTCTTTCAATTGGCAAGCTGAGCAGTAACAGGGAAATAGAGAAGCTAGTTTTTGTTCTTCTTGATAAAGGGAGATTTGTGTCAATCAACACGTTGTCTAATGACATAAAGTAACCTACATATTAATTTTAGTGAAAGCCTGATTTATCAGGCTTTTTTTTGTTTTTATGTAGGTATATTTGTGTCAAGGTAAAATGCACAAATTTGCCTGCATTCAGGTGGGTCTACTGGTACGTATATCAGAGGACAATAACATATCTGCTTAAGTAACCGATGTCATTAAGCTAACGGGCTGTTTAGCATAGGGAAAGCTAACATTGTAATAGCTTAATTAATGTCTTTGACATGGCCGGAGGAACTGTCTTTTTGATATGTTTTATTCATATCTTCAAAAAATAATTATAAAGATGTCACAAAGCATCTATTTTGATTGTTATTACCCATATCAACAGGGCCCTGGTATGGAAGGAGAATATATGGATCAGAAAAGCGAAGAGTTAGAAATAGATATTATTGTGGCTCAAATAAAAGACGGAAACAAGGAAGCGTTTCGAGCGCTTGTTTGTGAATACCAACGTAAAATTCACGTATATAGTTACCACATGCTTAGGAATAAAGAAGAGGCTGAGGATGCGGTTCAGGAAATCTTTTTAAAGTGTTACCAAAAGATACACCAATATTCCCAAGGAACGTCCTTTTCCGGATGGTTGTATACAGTTGCATATAATCACTGCATTAATTTACTAAAGAAGCGAAGTTTACGCCATAAGTTGATAACACTTTATCGTACTCATCTGGCTCAAGCAAAGCAGGAAGTAGTAGATGATGCATCATTATCTATTCATGACGTATTAGGCATACTATCTGCCGAGGACAGAAACTTGCTTGTGCTTAGAGTATGGGAAGACCAAAGCTTTGATGAAATTAGCAGGATTATGAACTGCAAACCGACAACAGTACGTAAAAGGTTTGAGCGTATTCGCAAAAAATTGAAGATGAAAATTATTCAATTAGAGGAGTGTTCAAGTGACCCAAAAACAGCATTTCGAAGATGATGTGGAAGAGTTGAAAATTCTATTTAATAAACCGGATTTGCCGATACAGGATTTTTCTACAAGAATAATAAACCTTATTGATGAACGGGAATGTAAAACGAATTTAAAACCTAATGTTTTTAAACGAACTGTATTCGTTCTCGCGATCGTGGGAATACTCTGCGGCTTCACCTATGCAGCAACAAAATGGGTCGAGTTAAAGGACAAAAACGGAAACGTTGTTATAGAGGTAAGACCAACAGATAGTAAAGTCTTACCTGCTTATCAACAAGCACTCGAAGAAATCCAGAATAAGATTTCTCCTGGGGAAAATGCTACAGTCTGGTTTGGTAGTAAAGATGATATTCTGAACAAAAAAACAGATCAGGTCATGCATACCGTTTCGCCGTATAAATACACTGATTTTAGTCAATTTATAAAGGCGATTGCAGCTCCATTCGAATCGAGTCAATTTCAGCCTATTCTCTCAGAAGGATACCAATTTAAAGAAGCATCAATTTATATGAACCCTAAGATCGGAGCCGGTAAAAAAGGGAAGATGAATTTTGGTACAGCTTCAAATGGACAAGAGCTTGGTTACTATACGCAGAAAATTGGAAATCAACCATCCTGCATTGTAATCACTTATACGAATCGCGAGCATGAAGTAAGCTATTCAACTTACTTCTCAAAAATGGAAAAAGAAATATTTTTCGATAGTTCTCTGTCAGTGGATGCTAAAACGGTTATCAATGATGTGGACACCTATTATTATGGTGAAAAGAATATACAGGAGCTGGTGTGGGCTAAAAAAGAGAATGGGAGAACAGCTCATTTTGTCTTGAGTAGTACAACCGCGAGCAAAAGTGAACTGTTGAAAATTGCAAAAAACATCCTTTCTGATTAAGTTCATTTAAACGATAGTAGAACGCACCTGGAGCAGTTGTCGCCGACAGCTGCTCTATTTTTGTGAGCTCGTATTGTTCATAGAGAAGAAGAGCCGGAACCGTTGCATATGATGTTTCCCAGCTTTATAAAGATGGGGGTGATGGGAATGTCGTTATCAGAAATTCATTAGCAGGCGGAGGCTCAACGATTGTTTGGTCTACCAATACATCCGGACAATAAGAAATAAAAATTGTGAAGAAACCCGGCGTCTTATTTCAAGACGGCTGGGTTTCCTTTTTTCTTATATGTAATGCTTGCTTTATTTCAATTGGACGGGGATGCAAAATTCAACTCGAACTTGCCCCGGTGGAGTTCCCAGTGGGTCATTAGGGAATATGGCCATCATACGCCGGCTTTCATCCCACAAATAGGGACTGAGCGGAAGCCAACGGATGGATACGATATGAATAAGTTGGTGCAGCACATGGGGTAATTCACAAAGTGTAAATACCGCATACATTCCGCCGGGGAGTGTAATAGACTGTACTTCCATGTTGGGCTGAAACGTATTGGAAGTCGTAAAGCATACCGCATACCGCTGCTTCGACTCTGGGGTAATATAAGGGTCGTCGAATATGAGTCCAATCGCTTGACTGTCTTCCTCCATCAAATGCTTAGACTGCATCCATGTATGAAGTCTGCCGAACTCCGCTTCAACGACATGTTCAGCTACATCATGAATGATCGTTCCTATACGATGGATGCAGGCAGCGTGTTTTTCAGGAAGCTTGCGTATTGCAACTCTTAAATTACAGTACTTCTCTTCCATTTCAGCAACTAGCACATCCTCGTTTTCTACCAAGGCTAACGGCGAATCGAAATGCGCTTTGGTCGGATCAACGGAGAATTGTCGCCGATATTTGGTAGCACTCATTCCTACAAAACGGCGGAATGTCCTTGACAAGTGAGCGGGTGACTGCAAACCACAAACGAGTGCGATTTCGGTTAAATTACGTTCAGGTTCATGATGGATGAATTTCATGACCATTTCCACCCTTAGCCGATTGATAAATTGAAAAACATTCTCGTTCATCACTCGTTTAAACACACGATGGAAATGATAGGGTGAAAATCCTGAGATACCTGCTAGTTCCTCAATGGTAAAGGGAGAAGCCAAGTTCTGCTCAATATGATGAACCACTCTAGTGATATGAGCTATATATTCCTTTTTCATAAACGTAACTACTATACCCCCAGTCGCTATATGTTTATTTTATTATAAGGGAAAAATGGAAATGTGTGGAGTTTTAACCTCGTTGAAAAAGTCTGTGACGGTAGGGAAGGCAAGGTACATAGGCGCTTTCGCAATGTTTGCGTAACAGTTCTTCAAAGCTCTGCATGTTGTGGATCGGTATGGCTGACCTGATTTGTGTCAATGCAGAATCATTTCGACCTTCAATACCGCGAAGAGGAACGGGATATGCTGGGGACTCGGTGGATAAGGTCATAAAAAATTAGGAAAGAAATACTCCACCCGTATCGAACAAGGAGCAAAAGTTTACACTTATCAAGATTCGAAAAACAAGTTAATACAAGAATTTTGGACGGTTGATGGGAAAGTTCAGATTATCCGCTTAAAGACGAAACGGTACTTGTACGGATGTCATTAAGCTAACGGGACACCGAACAATTGGCATGATAATCCGAATCACATAGCCATCATGCGGGAGGATTGCATTGTGCCTATTGACAAATGCCAATGGACTCTTTGAGATAGCGGATGACTATGCACAATATGAAAAAAGAAGTCAACCGTCATTCGTTCATTTGCGATGAACACACGGCAAAGACGCCTATCACCGATCGGGTAATGGTACCAAGTCGAGGGATAGAACGGAAAAGCGCGGCTGCCGACAGCTGCTCTATTTTTATTGCGCTAACGAGCAGACTTGTTCAAAGAAATATGAAGGATTACGATTGTTCATAACGAATACTGTAGGCTAATTGAGGAGGCGTGGTTCTGTGGAAATTAAAGCGGTGCTTTTTGATTTAGATGGTACGTTATTGGACCGTGATACTTCTCTTGTGCTATTTGTTCGTGACCAGTACGACCGATACCCACATTTTCAAACTGTTAAAAAGGATGTTTTTGTGCAGCGTTTTATTGAGCTTGATAATCATGGATACGTTTGGAAAGATAAAGTTTATCAGCAGCTTATAGCTGAGTTCTCTATACAGGGAATAGAGTGGACCGACCTCCTAAATGATTATTTGAGTAGTTTTCAAAGACATTGCATCGGTTTTCCCAATTTGCTAAATATGCTTACCCAACTAAAAAACAACGGTATAAAGTTGGCACTCGTCTCTAACGGTTTTGGACAGTTCCAATATGATAATTTTAAAGCATTGGGTATCGCTCATTTATTCAATGAGACTCTTATTTCGGAATGGGAAGGATTACGAAAGCCTAACCCAGCAATTTTTATGAGAACATTATCTAAACTCGGTGTCGAACCAGAGGAAGCGCTATTCGTAGGAGACCATCCTGAAAATGATATAAGAGCGAGTCAAGCAGTAGGTATGAAAGCCGCATGGAAACGGAATAATGCAGTTTCTTCGGGAGTTGACGCTGAAATTATTATTGATGATTTAGGGGAACTAAGCCAGTATGTACTGAACAACGGGAAACTTTAGCACAACAAGACAAACAGCAGCCGGACAAGCCGGCTTTTTTGCGTCTGGTCGACCAGAGGAGAAACTTTTATTTTAAATGTGAAAAACAATAGCCTTTTAATGTGTGACACTAAATGAAAATCCTTTAAAGGACGGCCGGGTGAGGGAGGTTACTTTAATCTTGGAATGAACGAAATGAAGAAACAAATTGAACCTGGGACTGACATTCATGAAGCAACAACAGGGTGTCCGATCAGCCGCTTCCATGGCAGCCGGGACACCCTGTTGTGCACTCACGAGATTTCTCTTACTTTAATAAGTAGCTCCTGCTTGTTCGATTGACCACGTGCTGAACTGCAATCCAACAGGATTTTGGCCAGATAGATACACAGCACGATATTCAGGGATGAAGTGAGGAAGAGCGTTAACCCATAGGAAGCTCCCCCATTGGTAGAGTTGTACAAGATATAATAGGTATTCACAAAGATCGTCAGGCTGAACCCGCCAGCCAGCCAGAGCAGCCGCCTATCCTTCAGGTACGTATAGGCCAGCAAAGCTAACGCTGCGGCGGGGAACAAATACCTTTCGTGCATACTCGAAGAGAAGGTGAATACCATGGCAATCAGCAGGAGCGCACAGGCCGATGCGAAGCGAACGCTGCGTGTCCGAATATACAACCACCAAGAGAAAATTGTACTGATCACGATAAAGATGAGTCCCCAGGTGTGATAGCTGAAGATAAGGAGCGTATCGCTATCCGCTGTATAGTTGGCACCAAGGAAAGCGAAGAAATTAAATGCATTGACCGAAGCATAAGGGTACTCGCTCACGGTTCCGGTATACAGGTCATACAGCCACAACGGATCCTGCCCCATGGAGAAGGGCAGTACGACAATAAGCATAGCCAGAACAGCCGAAGCTGCTGCTGCGAACCAGGAACTCCATCTCCTGGATGCGACCAGCGCGAAGAAAAGTACCGGCAAATAGATAATCCCCTGCGGCTTCATAAGTACCGATAAGGTCAAGATGACCGTGGACCAGACCAGCTTCCCCTCTGACAGAAGATAGATTGCAGCGACAACCAGCAGAGTGAAGAAGGAATCCACCTGTCCCCAAAATGTCGAATTTATCAGCACGGCAGGATTAAATAGATAGAATAGAGCGATCAGAAGACCAGCTTGATAAGATAAATATTTACTTGCTGCCTTAAAGAGCAAGAAAGCCGTTGCAGCATCAGCGAGAATGGATGGAAGCTTGATCAGCAGGGTGGAGTATACATTTAACGCGGCTGTATTTGTCAGCTGTCCGATGACATATAGAATATATACATACAATGGTGGATAGTCGCTCGACCCGTTCAGATAAAATCCGGTCAAATCCGCGGCCGCTGAACCAGACCAGCTCTTGAACAGATTGGTATCAAAGGGATGTCCGGCGATCCAGGGAGCGGCGGCAATCCTTATCAGCAGCCCGGTTCCGAGCAGACTCCACAGCAGGATCTTTCGATCTGTCAGCCGGATTTCAAACTTTGTCTTCCTCATCACGATATAGGCAGCCGTGACCAGAGCAAAGAATACTATGGAGTAAAGGGCGAGCGGCCAGGCGTAATTGGAGGAGCTGCTGCTCTCCCCGAATCTCCCGCCTCCGGAAGGTACCCTGTCGTTCCTCATGGATCCCCCTGCGGAATTCGAGGCAGCACCTCCTGAACCTGAACCAGAAGAAGATCCTCCAGAAGCTGTATCTGGTGAGATGCTGTCTGGAGTCGATTCTGGTGAAGTGCTGCTTGAGGTTGAATCTGGCGAGGAAGGAGCTTGTGGGTTGACAGCTCCGCTCTGCGGTGAGCCATATTCCTGTTCAGTCCCGGCATCTGGCAGCTTCCGGTTCGCGTCTCCACGAATGAAGTTCCCATCACCTCCGATTGTTTGGCCAGGCGGACCTGCACCTTCCCTTTGTATGCCAGGCTGTGATTGTGCAGACTTATGCATTCTCCCAGAATCACTCCAGCCGCCGACTGCGGACGGGCTTCCTGTATAGCTCATCACGGAATATACAGCTAGTCCTATCGACAGCAGCAGCACAAGTATACTCAGACAAGCTGTTTTTCCTAAGTTTAGCTTCAATCTAGAACCCTCCTTCTACGTGGATTTCGGCTTTTACGGAACGATTATGCATTGGCTGGCTGAATATCCGCTGAAAGCAAGCTGATTACCTGCTTAATGTTGTCCTACTTGAGCTGAACCTCCAAGATAGGGAGAAAGAACCATCTCTGAATTAATGAACTCCGACTCTACCTTTTTTGAAGAGATTGGTATAAATTTAAGAAGGTAGATTAATAGATAAATCGGAGGAATCTAGTTCCATGTACAAAAAACTCACTTCAGTCCTAGTGCTTATCCTCTGTCTGACTTTGGCGCAGACTGCGGCGGCTGCCGGTAATCATACCGCTCTTCTTGGCGTGAATGACAATTTATCAGAGACTCAGCCAGAATTAATTGACGGAAATTACTACATGCCGGTTAGAGACCTGGCAGCTGCTCTTCATGTGCAGGTTGCGGGTACTCCTGATGAAATTATCCTGACCGATGAGAACAATACCAGCATCACATTGAAGCCGGCGGTCGGCATTATGAACAAGACGGACGGTACAGAGACCTCCATCAAGCTTCTCATAGAGACGGGCAAGACGATGGTTCCTGTGGCACCCATCGCAAGAGAATTCGGTTACCTGGTGAATTATCTGGCCGAATCCAAGCTGTTAAGATTGGTCAACGCTTCAGGTGTATCGACAGACGAAATATTTGTCCAGCAATATCAAGACGCGGTAGTGAAGAACGAAGAGAAGAATGCGCAGCTCGACCAAGAGCTGAAGGCTGAGAATGAGCGCAAGGCTGAACAGGCCAGGAAAGAGAAGCTGAGGAAGGAACAGGAGCAGAAGGATAAGCAGAAGCAGGAGCAGAAGGAGAAGGACAAAACTGGCGAGAAGAAGCCGGTAACGGGTAAAGGAGTGGCCAAACAACCGGTCTATCTTTCTTTCGATGATGGTCCAACGGCTCATACGGAGCAGCTGCTTGATATCCTGGCTAAATACGGCGCCAAGGCAACATTCTTCATGCTTGGCAATCATATGGATGAGTATTCGGCTTCAGTTAGACGATTGGTTCAGGAAGGTCATCAGCCCGCTCTTCACGGGATGACGCATGTGAAGTCGAAGTTCTATCTGTCTCCGGCTGCGGCCCTCAAGGAAATGGATGACGACAATGAGCATCTCTATGAGGCTGTGAAGGTGAAGTCCAAGCTTGTTCGTCCTCCATATGGCAGCAAGCCTTATTTCCTCCAGGCCTTCCGCGATAAGCTATTCACCCATGGCTATCATTTGTGGGATTGGAATGTGGATTCCGAAGACTGGAAATATAAGAGCAACAGCAAGGCTATCTATAGCCGCGTGATGAGCCAGGTTCATGCCCAGCACAAGAAGGGCGTTGCACCTGTCATCTTGTTCCATGACCAGGCGGATACGCTGAAGGTGCTTCCTAGTGTTTTAAGTGAGCTCAAGCGCGAGGGTTACAGCTTTGAACTGATTACGCCGGAACTGACACCTGTGAATTTCTGGCATGATGAGCGTTAATCGGGGGGGCAAGTCCAAATATTTATAAGACTATCCCTCATAAATGGAATGCTAAGGCCACCCGAGGAATGTTACTTGGGTGGCTATCTTTGTATGATCACTCAGTTCGAAGCAACGGAAATTGTCCAAAGAGGTGGTGCTTGTGAAAGAATTGCACTATAATTTCATACTGGAACATTAACAGAGAGTTGGTGAATAGATTGCTAGCGATAGAGGTTGAGGATTTAAGAAAAACATTTAAAGTTCAGCGGAACCGGGAGGGCCTTAAAGGCGCATTCCAGGATTTGTTCAAGCGTCAATACCAAGAAGTGACCGCGGTGAAGGATATCTCATTTCAAATACCCCAGGGAGAAATCTGCGGCTATATTGGGGAGAACGGTGCAGGCAAATCAACGACCATCAAGATGCTGACAGGCATCCTTGTGCCTACGTCTGGACATTTGTCTGTAGGCGGGTACGTTCCCTATCAGGAAAGGGAGAAGTTTGTTAAGAATATAGGCGTTGTCTTCGGACAGCGCAGCCAGCTGTGGTGGGATATTGGGGTAATTGAGTCTTTTCAGCTGCTGCGCAAAGTGTATCAGGTCCAGGAGCAGGACTTCAAGAAGCGGTTGGATGAACTGGTGGAGCGCTTGCAGCTCCAGGATCTGCTCAGCCGTCCTGTCCGTAAGCTGAGCCTGGGTCAGCGCATGCGCTGTGAGCTTGTGGCAGCTCTGCTCCATAATCCTTCTATTGTGTTTCTGGACGAGCCTACGATCGGTCTCGATATCGTGGTCAAATCCGAAATTCGGGATTTCCTAAGAGATATGAACCGTGAGCACGGCACGACGATTTTGCTGACCACCCATGATCTGCAGGATATCGAAGCTCTCTGCTCCAGGGTCATTATGCTTGATGATGGGCGGATTATTTATGATGGAGGACTCGAAGAACTCAAGAACCGCTGGGGTACGGGTCGTGAAGTATTGTTCCAATTCGGCCGCAGCACCAAGCTGTCTCAGCTCGAAGCCTGGACTCAGCAGCTGCCGGTGAAATGGTCTGCCGAGAATGATCTGAATGCGAAGGTCTGGATTCCTCTCGAGATTAATGTCTCCGATGTGCTGGGTCGTGTGGTAGGACAGGCAGATATTACGGATATCAAAATAATTGAGACGAACACCGACGACATCGTCAGAAGCATTTACCAGTCCGGTTCGGCTGTGAAGATGGACGGCGCTGAGGCAGAGCCGGAGAAGGACCAGGTGGCTCATGTCTAGACTAAGAACCAGTGCCTATGTGGATTTCATCCGCATTAGATTCCTGACTATGCTGGCGTATCGCGTCAATTATTATTCAGGAATACTGATATATACCCTCAACATCGGGGTGTACTACTTCACATGGAAAGCGATCTTCGGGAGCGGAGGAGATCTGGGCGGCTTCAATGCCATCCAGATGACAACGTACATTGCCGTATCCTGGATGGCCCGAGCCTTCTACTTTAATAATTTGGACAGGGAGATTTCTACCGACATTCGTGATGGCAGTATCGCCATCCAGTTCATTCGCCCATACAATTATATGCTCGTGAAAATGATGCAAGGGCTGGGTGAAGGAATGTTCAGATTCTTGCTGCTCATGATTCCAGGAATGGCGGTGGCTCTGCTGCTGTACCCCATTGATCTGCCGACGGCATGGTCTTCCTGGGCAGGATTCCTGGTCATGCTGTTCTTCAGTTTCCTGATCAATTCACAGATTAATGTTATTACAGGAATTATGGCTTTCTTCGTGGAGAACAACGAGGGAATGATGCGGATGAAGCGGGTTATTGTGGACCTTTTCTCAGGTCTGATCGTGCCGATCAGCCTCTTTCCAGGCTGGCTTGCCAAAGTGCTGGAATTCCTGCCTTTTCAGGCGATCACCTATCTGCCTGGATCCGTGTTCACAGGGCGGGTCAAGGGTGTAGGGATCTGGAACGTACTGGGCATTCAGATCATTTGGTTCGCACTGCTGTTAATTCCGATGATCTGGCTCTACGGACTGGCGCGGCGGCGCTTGTTCGTGCAAGGAGGTTAGAACATGTACTATTTAGGCCTAATCAACGAATATATGAAAAATTATATGAAGACCAGGCTGACCTACCGCGCAGATTTCTGGGTGGAGGTAATCTCAGATCTGCTCTTTCAAGCCACAAATCTGATCTTCATCTTCGTTATATTCATGCATACCAATAGCCTTGGCGGCTGGAGTGAGAACGAGGTCGTATTTGTGTACGGGTTCTTCATGGTTCCCTTTGGGATATTCAGCTGCTTTATCAACTTGTGGGGATTCAGCGAGCGGTATATTGTCAAAGGGGAGATGGACCGGATCATGACCCGACCGGCTCATAATCTGTTCCAGATTTTCCTGGAGAATGTAGACCCGCCTGCTCTCGTCGGTTCCGTGATAGGGATTATAATCATGGTAATCAGCGGAAGCAATTTGGGCCTTGTTATGGAGTGGTGGACCATTCCAGCCATGATTATTCTGACGTTAAGCGCGGTGGCCATATATACCGGAATCTATACTACTTTGACTTCATTATCCTTTTACTCGGATGCACCTACGGGGATTCTTCCCTTGATGTATAACATTCAAAGCTATGGCCGCTACCCGGTAACGATCTATAACCGTGCCATTCAGGTGCTGCTGACCTGGATTATGCCGTTTGCTTTCGTAGGTATCTATCCTGCTTCACTGTTCCTCCACCGGGAGGAAATGCAGAGGATGGCTTTCCTGACTCCGGTTATGGGAATTATCTTCTTCGCGATCGGGTTAACTGCTTGGAATTATGGTGTGAAGAAATACAGGGGTGCAGGATCCTAATTTAACAGATGATATACGCAGCAAAATAATGTAACTATTAGAGAAACCGTTCCTTTCGAGGAACGGTTTTTTGTATTCCAAAAACGAATGTTGACGGTAACTATAAAATGACATAGACTATCAAAAGATACTAAGTGTCAAAATATGAATAATGAAAGGTGGAACAGAATAAGATGGATTTGGGAAAACGGAAATGGTGGGTGCTCGGTGCACTTGCGGTAAGTCTGCTTACCGTTGGGCTTGATTTGACTGTATTGAATTTGGCTCTGCCTACAATTGCGGAAGATCTTCACGCGTCAAACAGTCAGCTTCAGTGGTTCGCAGATGCCTATAATCTGGTTCTGGCTGCGGCATTGCTTCCAGCGGGTCTCCTTGGAGACCGTCTGGGACGGAAACGAATCCTAATTATCGCGTTAATTCTGTTCGGAGCTGCATCTGCGGCAAGCGCGTATGCCCATACAGCAGGACAGCTGATAGCCGGACGTGCTGCACTGGGGCTAGGCGCCGCATTCCTGCTTCCGCTGTCCATGTCTATTATTCCCGTGATATTCACGGAACAGGAACGCTCCAAAGCCATTGGAATCTGGGTAACTGCTAATTCGATTGGAATTCCGCTTGGACCTATTGTGGGGGGGTGGTTATTAAATAACTATTCATGGGGGTCTGTATTCCTCATCAATATTCCCATTATCATCGTCGGGTTATTGGCTGTCTCGATACTGCTTCCTGAGTCGCGGAGTTCAAAGACACCGCGTGTGGATCTACCCGGTGTGCTTCTGTCCAGTATCGGCTTATCCGGGCTTACGTACGGAGTCATTGAGGTAGGTGAGAAGGGATGGGGAGACATCTCATCGCTGCTATTTATCCTGGCTGGAATTGTGTTATTGGCAGGATTTATATGGTGGGAAAGACGGTCTGTCCACGCTCTAATTGATATTTCATTGTTCCACTCTCCGGATTTCACATGGGGTTCGGTTCTGGCGACCCTGGTCTCCTTTGCCATGTTCGGAATCCTGTTCGTCACTCCGCAGTATTTCCAAGCTGTAGAGGGCGTTGACGCCATGGGGACAGGTCTACGCCTTCTGCCTATCATAGGCGGGCTCATCATCGGAGCGAAAGTATCAGATGCCATTACTGCATGGAAGGGTGGGAAATGGACCCTAACCATTGGATTCCTGCTGCTGACAGGTGGAATGAGTCTAGGTGCGACAACCCATATAGGTCATGATTATGGATTCACGTCCATCTGGATCTCCATTGTAGGGCTTGGTATTGGCTTTGTTCTCCCAGTCGCTATGGATATTGCGATCTCCACTCTATCAGCCGAGAGAAGCGGTGTAGGATCGGCTCTGATCATGGCTTTGCGGCAGGTCGGCGGAGCGATTGGGGTTGCTCTGCTCGGTACTGTGCTTAGTAACGGATATCATGATAAACTGAAGCTAGACGAAATACCGGGTCAAGCGGCTTTGGCAGTGCAGCAAAGTGTATCAGCGGGTACAGCTGCTGCAGAGCAGTTACATTCGGTGAACCTTCTGAATTCCGTACGTACGGCATTTATTCATGGAATGGACATGATGCTGTGGGTATGCGCAGGTATCGCTATGTTGGGACTTCTGCTTGTTCTGGCATTCCTGCGTTCAAGCTCTGAACGGAAGGAGACTGAGGAATTCGGGATTACTAATCTCGGGGAGTGAGCAAGTTGGCATCAGGAGAACAAAGGGGTATGGGACTGCGTGAACGAAAGAAAGCCAAGACGATGGCAACGATTCAAATGCATGCCCTGCGTTTGTTTCGAGAATTCGGATATAACGCGACTACAGTGGAACAAATTGCGGAAGCGGCGGAAATTTCTCCAAGCACGTTCTTTCGATATTTTTCTACCAAGGAGGATGTGGTCATTACGGATAACTATGATCCGATATTGATTGAAGCCTTTGAGAAGCAGCCGCCCGATTTAAGTCCGCTTCAGGCGATAAAGGCAGCCATGTTGTCGGGTGTTTCGGGTATGTCAGATGAGGAATTGACCGCCATGCGGGAGAGAAATCAGCTGGTCATGAGCGTGCCTGAGCTTCGAGCTGCGCTGCTTAACAATATGATGCATACTATGGAGATGATTACCGCAATGGTGGCCAAACGTTCGGGCAGCCGCCCGGATGATTTTGCTGTAAGCACTTTGGCAGGTGCTATCATTGGGGTGAATATCTCGGTCATGATGCATCATGCAGCGCACCCGGATCAGAAATTCGCTGATCTGCTTGAGGAGGCTATGACCAGCCTGGAATCCGGCCTGCCGCTTTGATTGCGGCAGGTCTTTTTCTATTCCTTCAAACTCCGCCGGTGATGGGAAATAGCATAAGCTTCATGCCTGAAATTTAGGATTGGATCCTGGGACAGCTCTATTCCCGGAGTCATCCGGGTCGGGTCCATAACCAAGCCCTCCGGCTCAGGGATCGGACCTGTAATGGAGAGCGTTCCGACTTCCAGCCGCGTACGCTGATCCGGCCAGATCACAGTAGGATCGTCTGTGGGATCGCTTGGCTCACCAAGTACCAGATTGAGCTTGAAATCGACCTTTCCTTGTGCCGTTCGCTTTATCAGGTCTTCTTCCAAATAATCGGATGACTGAGACTTGGCCTCGCTCGCAGATAAGGTATGTACCCCAAGATCCGGTTCCCATTCGTATTTGACCGCTTGTCTCTGTCCTTGGTCATTTACAAGGTAAAAGGCATGAATTGAAAAGTACCGGATGGCCGCATAACTGACGGGCGGCTTCAATGCCCCGAGGTGAAGGAAGGCATTCTTGCTCTCGGAGAAGTGTTCGATTACAGCCTCAATCTTCTCTCTCAGAGAGAGCTCCTTATGCTTGAATGCGGCTGCAGTCTTCATAATATCGATGAATGACTCCGGGGTGCGGGCGAAGAACACAGGGATGGTAGCTGCAACGATATTCGTCACGTCTCCGTCGGGCAATTGAAATTGAACGGCCATGCCTTTGGCCGGAGACAGCAGATCTGCCATGCCGGGGTCTGGATTGCTGCCCGAGAAACGCACGACGGCAGGAACTTCCTGCTGCTGAAGATGGGCTGCTGTAGTTAAGGCTGCGGCTCTGCCATTTGGAGTGAAGACTGCACGGAAGCAGGCTCCTTTAGCATGGGCACGGCGAAATCCGCGGTAAGGCCCATCGAACTCTTCAATCGAGTCAACGGCCTGCTGGGCCAAGGTACGTGGATCGGGTCGATGTGGATGCATAGCAATACTCCTTTATAGTTCAATATGGATGAGAAGGTTACTTACTAAATAAGGTGATCTGACTGAAATGAACCAGTCCGCCGTCAAGTTATGAAACTTTTTCCAAGTCAGGTTCGTCTGTTGGATATAGCTCTTGGATAAATCTGACTTTAGGAGGAAATCAAATGAAATGGCAACCTGTAAAGAACCACACGCTTAGAAAGATTCTCCTGCTCAGCCTGTCTGCCACTGTAACGGCCAGCCTGGCCGGTGCATCTCTTAGTACAAGCGCCTCCGCGCAGGCAGTAGCCGCATCGACCGTGACCGATCAATCCTCGAATGAGGTATTTCAGGTGTTCGAATCCTACATCAAGAAGCCGACCAAACTTGCCGCTGCCAGACAATATTTACTGAAGAATATCAGCAAAGTCAAAGCTTACCCTGCGATGATTATGACTCTTCATCTGGAGAATGCCCAGCGGGCACAGTTAGATTCATCTAACGAGAAGATATTTCCTGCTAAGGTCCAGAAGGCCATTGATACGGTCTACCGCAAGAAGAAGGATTTGTCCTATGAGACCCTGCTCAGTCTGGTAAAAGACTCCAAGATCCGCTCTCTTCTAGCTGAAGCACGCGACAAAGGCTATAAAGTTGGAACCGGAGAGGGGATGTACTTCCTGACCATGGATTATGAAGGGTATAAGCCCCTCAAATCCTATATAACCAAGGATATTGCAGCCTATATTGATATTATGGCGGCACAGACGAACCAGCCGGCGCTCTCAGATGCAGCAATTGTTATCACTTGGAATGAATTAATCAGCCGAACGCTGGCGATGGAGAAATTCGTGAAGAATTATCCGAAATCCAACCGGGCGAAAGCAGTGAAGCAGGAATATGAGAACATGAAGTTTAATGTTTTCTACGGTTCGAGCAACACGCCAGCTTATACTGAGAACAGCAAGCATCAATTCACAGATCTGCTTCCTAAGGTACGTAAAGCTTATGAGGCGGCAGTTCAGAAGGGAACCGCGGACAGTCAGCTGCTGGAAGCCATCAAGCAGGCTTTGAAGCTGCTGGACAGCAATGACGGGAAGTGGTCGAAGGAGTTAGATCGCTACCTCAAGAAGCAGATCGGACTGTAAACAAAGTCCCGATTAAGTTCCGGCTAAGAGTAGTGCAGAGGATCTAACCAAGAGGGGGTGGAAAGGTGCAAGCCTTTTCCGCCCCCTTTATGATTGCCATCAGTTCCGAGTATTCCCTTAACCGGGTTGTACCTGCCTGCCCGAATGGATTATTATAAGATAACGAATCATGTAATAGGCAGCTGCGTGGGGCTCATATCCCGCTTCTCTAGAGAAGCGTCAAGAACGTGGATGAGCCGCCGTATGGAAAGGGCGAAGATGATGGATAATATTACAGCTTACAGTGTAGAGCTGGTTAAGGATCCGTTTGGGATTTTGACCGGCAAGCGTTACGAGTTCATTCTGGATCTGGACATCGATGAAGAGGATGAGCTTTACTCGGAGAATGGGATTTACCTAAGGGTCATCTATGGCGGTGAAGAGGGCAGTATGGGGATTGTGAAATACCATATCCACGAGAGAGTAACCGACAAATATATGGATTTTGACCTGGAAGAGGATGAACTTGCTGAGGTAGAGGCTTTCTGCAAGAATCACCTCAATGAAGCTGGACAATAAACTTAAAGAAGGGCTGGGGTGGACGTGAAACGCAGCAGCATTTCAGTGCCCTATGGGTATGAACCGCCCGAAGAGACTAGAAAAGGTACGTTGATTTACTACGATACATTCGAACATTGTACAGACGAGGAATTGGAAGCGGCCGCAGATCTTGTTAAGAAGCTCGACTTCAAGAAGCTTGTCCTGTATCCGCTTCACGAGGAGACTGTAAGAAGAATGTCCAAGGAAACGGTAAGGGCCTTTCATAAGCGTGAGCAGCAGCTCTACGACTGGAAGAATCATTCCTCGCATTCGAATGTTGTGGTTGTCGAAAGCTTTGAAGGGAAGCGCAAAAAGTACACGCCGCTTGAAGCTGCGCTCAGGCATCTGACTGACAAATATGCGTCGCCCTTTTTCCTGTATGTATCGCCGGAGACGGCCAATCAGATTGCAGCCTACTCCTCATTTGAGGAGTGGATTGTGAAGCTGAGACTCTTGCTGCCAAGGGAGCCCGAGCATTTGCATCCCAATCTTGAGAAGTATCGGCACAGATGGAAGACGGTTCGTGAGTCGTTAATCAAGGAATAAAGACTAGAACAGCAGGCGGGGCATAGATCTCGTTATGCTGTTCTTTCTTTTTGCAGTTAGATAGGTCTTATGTCTCAGTTATTACCCGGCAGGTGACTCAGCCTGCTTAGCTCCTATACAAATTACCTATTTTTCCCGAATTTTCACGAAATGGTTTTACTCAACATTGTCCATATGGCATAATCTGGATTGACTGCATATGTGAATTTATGGAGAATTTTGTGATTGGGAAAGGAAGTTGAGGGGAAGATGGTTAAACCGAGGATGCTGATGTGGCTGCCTTGTCTCCTTCTTACTCTGGCTATGACGGCCTGTGGGAACTCCACAACCATTAAGTCGGAGGATGGAACTACTGAGGTGAAGAAGGACGGAAGCGAGATCACCATGAACACGAAGGAAGGCGACACGACAACGATCAAAAGTCAGGATGAGAATACTGTACAGATCGAAAGCACCAAAAGCGATGGGACTGCAGGCAAGACTACCCTGAAGAGCAGCAAGGAGATTCCTGCGAGCTTCCCGAAAGACATACCGCTGCCAGACGATGCGGAGACTACCGGTTCAATTGAGACCAGTGCCGATGGCAAGGAATCAATCGTCGTAACCCTTCATACGAAGAAAGAGCTTAGTGAGCTTGAATCCATGTATAAACAATATTTCAAAGATAACAACGTCAGCAATTCCATGCAGATGGTTCAATCGGATGTTCTCCTCTTCACGGGAGAGCTGGAAGGGAACATGATCTCGATCTCAGGAAGTCCTTCCGGGGATGCATCTGAGGGAATGGATCTGTCCATCAGCTGGACGAAGGATACAGCCAAGTAACTGTTAGTCTAAAGGGAATACCAAAGAACACCGCCTCCGTCGATTGACGAAAGCGGTGTTCTTTGGGGTGTTCCAATTTCTATATGAACGCGTTGTTAGCAAACGACTTGCTGGAGAGGCGTCATATAGATTGTAGTCGGTTATTTCAAATCTTCATTGGTAAAGGGAACCGGCTTAGCAACCCACTCATCCGCTTCCGGCTCAATATCTACGCCATTCTCCATCTTTTTCTGCTCCGCCAGAGAATCACGGTTCTTATCCTGCTCATTACGCACTTGATCTTCGGATTTCTGATTCATGTGTAATCCCTCCTTAGAATAGCTTGTCTTCAAACTTGCACAACCTTTATTTATAGTTACCCGAAACTGGATTTTGCAAACGTTAATTTCTTATTCGTGGGCATACGCCGTGGTCATATTGTCACCAGGGCATAGACTGTGCATGAGGACAGGGAATCTGCCCAGCCTAGGCTGAGACAGATTACGTGCAGTCTGAAAAGGTGGTGAACACATGAATAAAAAGTATCGTATTCGTAAGTTAAGAAATGAGATTGGCCGGTTGACCAAGAGTAAACGGCTGGTTAGGGCTCATTTGTCCGGTCACAAGCAATTTCAGGATGGCAGTCACAGCGAATTGGACAACCCGAAGACGGCAAGGAGAGCCAAAGTTAGAGTCATACGCTATATCTAAAGTTTCATTCAGGATGCAACTTACACAAATATAGATCGCCTTCATATGATCCCATATCTAACTGGAAACTTGAGAAGGCGATCTATTGGAACAACGCTCCGTTCGCCGAGCGTTGCCTATGCGATGATATTCAATCTACATTAGAGCATGCAGAACGAAATTAGCAAGGAATAGCACGGTGATGACATACATAACCACCTTAACTTCCCGGCCACGTCCGGCCGCAAGCTTGGCAATCGGATAGGCGATGAAGCCAAAAGCCATGCCGTCGACAATACTATAGGTGAACGGAATCATGACCATGACCAGGAATGCAGGAAAAGCTTCAGTGAAATCATTGAAATTCATGTCTTTGATGTTCTGAACCATCAAGCTTCCGATAATAATCAGGATCGGAGCAATGGCACTGTCTGGAATATAGGTCAGCAGCGGAATGAAGAAGAAGGTTGCACCGAACATTACGGCTGTGATCAATGGAGATAAGCCGGTTCGTCCTCCGGCTGCGATCCCTGCGGTTGACTCTGCTGCAGCCACGGTGGGGCTGCTGCCGAAGATGCCGGCCGCGATATTGGATAACGCCAGTGCGCGTAAGCTTCCCTTGAAGGTCTCTGGCCGTTCAATCATGCGGGTCTGTGCACCTATGAGCCCAATGTTCTCAAAGACAATAATAAGGAGGAGCAGGAAGACGGCAATCCAGAAGGCCAAGGTCATCATTCCCGGATACACAGAAAGCTTACCGAAGATCTCTCCATATTGCTCTAAAGGTTTGCCGCCGGGCTCACTTGCGCTTGGATGCACGGCGCCTAGAACATAAGCCAGCGCAGTCCCCACAAGTATGCTGATCAAGAGATCTCCCTTGATTTTACGTACGAAGAGAACCAGAGCCAGCAGCAAGGTGACACAGGCTGTGATGACATTTGGATCACTGAAATGACCTATCGTAACAAAAGTAGTCTGATGAGCGATGACAATCCCGCTTTTTTGCAGGCCAATAAAGGTCAGGAACAATCCGATGCCCACGCTGATCCCGTGCTGAAGATTGTGCGGAATGGCTTCGCTGATCTTTTTATATAAGGTGGTAAAAGCTACAATGGCGAACAGCAGTCCCGCCACAGCGACTACAGCAAGGGCCTCCTGCCAGGTCAGCTTCATAGAATGCACCAGGGTGTAGGTGAAGAACGCATTAATCCCCATTCCCGGAACAACGATTATAGGTGATTTGCCAAGGAAAGCCATGAGCAGACAGCCGGCGATCGAGGTCAGCAGGGTGCCGACCATGGCTGCCTGGAGCGGCATGCCCGCATCGCTCAAGATCGCTGCGTTCACCATGACGATATATACGACCGCAAAATAAGAAATCAAGCCGGAACTAATTTCTTGTCTCCAATCGTGCTGTCCAGGTTGATAGCCCAGACTTTTGGACAGCAGATTTTGTTTCATAAATAGGCCTCCATTTCATTTTCATCAAGTTGACAGCAAGAGTAAGCATACAATCGGAGGCAAGGATAAGCAAGCCATTAATTGTAAGTATACCCATGAGCTTGTATTCCCAAATCGATAGGATTGTGCAACATGCGCTTTGAATAATGTTAGAGATTTACGTCCTGATTATTTATAATGAAAATATGAGGAATGATCTAAAGTACATTCCATTTCTAAAGTATAAATTATTGACGGAGGGTTTTGTTCCTATCTAAATGAAAGCGCTTAACAATATATTAGGCGGGTGTATATCCAACTAATCAAGCAAGAGGGGTTGAATTATGATTAAAGTGATGATTGTAGACGACGAGCCTAAAGTAAGAGAAGGTCTTACGAAGCTGATTCCTTGGGATTCCTTGAACTTTACGGTGGTAGGTACAGCTGCCAATGGGTTCGAAGCTCTTGAGAAATATAACGAGCTGCAGCCAAACCTGGTGGTGGCGGATATCCGTATGCCGGGTATGGACGGAATTCAGCTCATTGAGAAATTAAGGGAACAAGACGCGAAGCTGCATATTCTGATTCTTAGCGGATATGCAGATTTCGATTATGCGAAGAAAGCGATCGCGAGCAGAGCGGATGGGTATCTGCTCAAGCCGGTTGATGAAGATGAGTTAATGGGCTACCTTGAGAGGATCAGCAAGAAATGGAAGGAAGAGAATGAACGGCAGAAATGGACGGATACTGTGCTGGACTCGAGCCGGGAGCGTATGGTGAAATCTCTGCTAACCGGAACCAGTGAGGAAGCGGCAGCCTTAGAGAACAATGCTGTGTCGCTTGGTCTAGGCTCGAAGGAGTACCAGATCCTCTTGGTGGATCTGTATATGTGTGAAGGGGAGAATCACTCGGCGGTTGGGGAGGCGGCCAAGCGGCTGCAGGAATATGTTGACCAAATGAAGCTTGGAGTGAGCTTTGAGCTGTACGCACAGAGGGGCGTACTGCTGAGTAAGCCGTTCGTCGGATTGCAGATGCGTCAGCAGCTCAGCCGGGATCTCGAAGGAATCTTGAAGTGCTTGAATGTGAAGTTCTCCGCTTCACTCGGACAGGTCGTTAGAAGCATGACGGAGATTTCACTTTCTTATCATAAAGCCAAAGAGCTTCTCGAATGTGAATTTTTCTGTGCAGAAGAAGGGGTAATGTACCAGGATCCAAGTGCGGAACCAAGATTTGAATTGAATGTTCATGAATCTATGGATATCAGCTCGCTTGAAGAACAGATGTACTATGCGCTTGATCTGGGGAATCCGGCTCCAATTCCGGAGTTCATGAAGACGGCGGGGAACTATTTGGCGGCACAGGGGAGAACGGAACAAGAGATCAAGCGTTACTTCGCAGAGCTGATCACAGGTCTGATTAGTAAGTTATCCACGCGGAATCCTGAGCTGGACGGTATTCTTAGACTTTATACTGAGAGTATCGCTCATCTATACCAGAAGCGCAGCCTGTACCTGCTTACCCGGCATGCTGCCGAGATTCTTCAGAAGGTGACGAGCCATATTGACCGCTGTCAGAACCAGGATCTGAAGGTTATGCTGGATATGATTCACCGGAACTATGGAGATAATCTGAAGCTGGAGACCATGGCGGGTGTACTGAACTATAACAATGCTTACCTGGGGAAGCTGTTCAAGAATGCGACAGGAGAGTATTTCAACACTTATCTGGATAAGGTGAGAATCGAGCAGGCTAAGCGGATGCTGCAGGAGGGCATGAAAGTATATCAGGTGGCAGAGAAGGTTGGCTATACGAACGCCGATTATTTTCACAGCAAATTCAAGAGATATGTAGGAATCTCCCCATCGAACTATCGGAAGCAGGGGGATGAAGCGGGTAAGCATCAAATTTCTATATGAAATCAGAGCTAATTGTAAGGGTACTAAGCCGAAAAGCAGAACGGTATGATAGCTTCAAAAAGAGAGAGAAGGTATAACCATGATTTCTGCAAACGCTTACCCCTACATGAATCCGGATCTTCCGCTTGAAGAGCGTGTGGCTGATCTGGTATCCAGACTGACTCTGGACGAGAAGATTGAGCAGATGTGTCAATATCAAGCCGAGATTCCCCGGCTGAACATACAGGCTTACAAGCACGGAACCGAAGGTGCGCATGGAGTGGCCTGGCTGGGTGAGGCAACCGTATTTCCGCAAAATACGGGGCTTGCATGTACGTGGAACCCTGAACTGATGCGTGAAATTGGCTCCGTCATTGGGGACGAAGCGAGAGTGTATTACCAAAAGGATCCGAAGATCAACGGGTTGACCATCTGGGCGCCCACGGTAGATATGGAACGCGATCCGCGCTGGGGCCGTACGGAGGAAGCATACGGGGAAGATCCTTATCTCACTGGCCGACTTACAACCGAGCTGGTGAAGGGGATGCAGGGTGAGGATCCTTTTTATTACAAGACGGTGGCCACGCTAAAACACTTCTATGCCAACAATAACGAAGTGGATCGCGGAAGCGCCTCGGTCAGTATTGATCCCCGCAATAAGCGGGAGTATTACCTGAAAGCGTTCGAGCCTGCATTTAAAGAGGGCGGAGCTGCCTCCATGATGACGGCTTACAACGGGATCAATGGGGTTCCCTGCAATGTGAATCCCGAGATCAATGACATTGTCAAAGGCGAATGGGGCATGAAGGGATTTGTGGTCGGTGATGCCGGTGACGTGCTGGGTACCGTAAATGATCATCATTATGTTCAGTCCTATGCCGAGGCCGTAGCCAGATCTGTGAAGAATGGAATTGACAGCATAACGGATGATCAGGATATCTCGTTCCGGGCACTGCGGGATGCGCTTGAGCAAGGTTATTTAACGGAGGCTGATCTGGATCATGCGCTTCAGAATACGTTCCGTGTCCGCTTTCGTCTAGGTGAGTTCGACCCGGCTGAGCGAAGTCCCTATGCGCATGTGGACGAATCCAAGCTATGTGCCGAGGAGCATGCCAAGCTGTCCAAGACAGCGGCGCTTGAAGGGATAGTCCTGCTTAAGAACACAGGCATTCTTCCTATGCGCAAGGAGATTGGAAGTGTGGCTGTCATCGGCCCGATGGCTAATGAGGTTCTCACGGACTGGTACAGTGGAACACCCAAGTACCGGATCACCCCGCTGGAGGGTATTCTCTCCCAATTAAGCGAGGGAAGGATCCGATATTGTGATGGTAACGACCGGATCCGAATTCGCTCCTTGGAGACGGGGAAATACGTCGTAGCTGGAGATGAAGAGCAGGGTCACGCTCTGAAAGCTGAAGAACAGAGTCCGGAGAAAGCCACTGTCTTCAGCAGAACGGATTGGGGCTGGGGAAGTGAGACGATCCGGGAAGCTGCAAAGGGTAGATTTGTGACGGAGACCGAGGAGGGCAGTCTGTCGGCTTCCGCTGAAGAGGCCAAGGGATGGTTCGTTAAGGAAGTGTTCCAGATTAAGGCTCAGGAAGATGGATCAAGCGGGATTGCGAACTGGAAGGGAATACCGGTGAGTATTGGCGAAGACCATGAACTCCGAGTAAATGGATCTGCCGAGACAGCAGAGAGCCGATTCGCGATTGAAGTCGTAAGTGAGGGAATTGCAGAAGCGGTCGAAGCCGCACGGGCATCGGAAGCCGCTATTGTGTTCGCAGGCAACATTCCTTTCATTAACGGAAAAGAAGAGGTAGACCGGAAGGACATTACGCTCCCTCCGGCCCAGCAGCAGCTCATTCAAGCGGTGATGGAGGCTAATCCCAATACCATTGTGGTATTGGTAGGGAGCTATCCTTTTGCCGTCAATTGGGAGCAGGAGCATGTTCCCGCCATACTCTACACCTCCCATGCCGGTCCTGAGCTGGGCTCTGCCGCAGCTGAAGTTCTATTCGGGGACTACAATCCAGCTGGCCGTCTGGCTATGACCTGGTACCGCTCGCAGGATCAGCTCCCGGATATTATGGATTACGATATTATCAAGGGAAAGCGGACATATCAGTATTTCGAAGGCGAAGTCCTGTATCCGTTTGGTCATGGGCTTTCTTATACGGATTTTGAATACAGTGAGCTTCAGCTTAGCAAATCCGAGATTTCGAAGGAAGATGAGCTTGTCGCCAGGATCACCATTACCAATACCGGAAGCCTCGCAGGGGAAGAAGTCGCACAGGTATATGTGCGTGCGGATCAGTCCCGGGTACAGAGACCACTCAAGACATTAAGCGGATTCAAAAGGTTGTCTATCCGTCCCGGAGAATCGGAGACGGTAGAGTTCAAAATCTCTTATGAAGATTTATCCTATTGGGATGTAACCCGGGAGTGTTATACAGTAGACCCGGGCGCGTATACGATCATGGCTGGCAGTTCATCTAACGATATTCGAGCTGTTGCTGTGGTCACCGCGCAGGGTGAAGCCGTGCCGCCAAGATCGCTGATCAGCCCGGTTAAGGCAGAGAATTATGATGATTATGAAGGTGTATTTCTGGATGAATGCATCGAAGGCGGCAGCAGTGTCCATACCCGCGCGAATAGCGGCTGGATAGCATTCGCGAATGTCGACTTCGGTGATCAGGACTGCGGTGTTCTCAAAGTGAGAGTCGCATGCAAGGATCCGGGCGCCGAGATCGAAGTCCGGCTTGACGAGGAAGCTGGCCGGCTTGCTGGCCGCAGTCCTGTTCCACTAACGGGAGGCAGCCAGGCATGGACCACTCTAGAAATTCCGCTCGAAGGCATCCAAGGGCAGCACAGCGTATACTTGCTGCTCAAAGGATCCGTCTGGATCAGCAGATTTCATCTCGAATAAATAATAGACAAGCGGCTTCCCCTGGTATAAGGGGAAGCCGCTTGTCTATTGGCCATTTTTATTTGATAGTGCTGCCTGAATCAGTAGTTGTCTCTGTGCCTGAAGTGTACTCGGCAACTGCCAGTTTGATCTTATACCCCGCCGGGATATAGGCGGTATCCCGCACCTCGGTAATAACCTGGGCGTACATGCCGGTAGGTCTAGGCTTGATCACCTCAGTATAGATCATGGCGACATGATTGACCTCATCGTACTGAATCGACGAGATACGGAGTCCATAACCAGGATGCGGAGCCTGTGCACGGACCACCACCTCTGTAACCTGATCATCAACGGCCTGGGTGCTCATGGCATATTCCTGTAGCGGGCGTCCGTCCATCTGATCTTGGATATTCTTCATCGCTTCCACACTTTCGTTAAGCCAGCCTGCCGCTACGCTGCGGGTAATCGGCGACTTGGGATTGAAATTCAGCTTAGGATCAAGAAGGGAAATCCCCAGGTTCAGCAGGCTCTGAATGCTTCTCGCATAGGCCGGAGTGATGCTGCTCTCATCCGTAATTGTAATATCGCGGTTCACGATGGAACCATTCTGTTGTAATTGAATCGCTTGGGACAGAAAGTATGCATATTGTTCGCGGGTCATGATCGTATCTGCGGTGATGTTCTTCGGGATGTCCAGACCATGAATCTGGGCAATGACGAACGCCTCAGAATACCAGGCCGAATTGCTGATCTTGGTGAAATAATCAGAGGCTACGGGCATCTTGATAAATCGGTAAGTATCCAGATTAAGATCCAGCCCCTTGACGATGGAGTAAATACCCGATGCGAAATCCAGCTTCTGCTGGGGGTCCAGGTTGCTTCCCGGAATTTGGATGACGTTAATTTTGTTAGCTGTTAGGTCAGGAGTCGTATCCTGAAGTGCGCTGACAGGCAGAGCTGCACTCAGCAGCAATACCGTGCTGAGCAGCAGCATACTATATTTCTTTTTCATGATCATCATAGCCCCTTTTTGGAGTAATATTCCTGTTGCCTTCCTAGACGAGCATGCTGGGAAGAATGTTGCAATTCCAGCAGATTATATCTCGGCTGAACCTTTGCGGAAGGCTGACGGGGAGCACTTCATCATCTTGCGGAATACGCGGATGAAATAGCTGATGTTATCAAAACCGACCTCGAGAGCAATGTCCGAAATTTTGCGGTCTCCCACCCTAAGCATCTCTGCCGCCTGCCTGATTCGGTAACTGTTCACGTAATCCATGGGGGTCTGTCTGGTCATCGATTTGAAAAATCGGCAGAATTGCCCCTCGCTCATAGGTATTAATTCAGCCAGCTCACTCAGCCTTATAGGCCGGTCATAATTCTGCTGAATATAGAGAATGACCTTCTTGAGCCGCTCAATTCTGGCCGCTCCTCCTGAAGCGTTCATGCTGCGGTTGCATACAAGCCCGCTCGCTGCCAGCTCGTAGAGCATGATCAGCAGCCTGCCTTTGACCGCGGCTTCATAGCCTGGAAGCTCGCAGCGGCAGGCCTCCATGATGGCCGAAATATGGGCCAATAAGCAGATCTCTTCGGGTGTGTCAGGCCTGATTAAGCGGGGGAAGGTCGCTTTTCGCTCCTGAAAAGGAAGTACCGTCCGGTCTTGAATGGCATCATATTGTGCGCTTGCGAGAAGCTGAGCACCAAAGACGAGTGCAAAAAACTTGCACCCTTCGGTTCCCAGTGCATGCCCGGCGTGAATATCACCGCCATCAATAAATACAGCCTCTCCCGCACGAACAGGGAAGTGCTCTTCATCCAATTGGAACAGCACCTCACCCTCAAGAACGATGAAAATCTCGGATTCATCATGCCAGTGGCAATCCAGTACATGCTCGTTAGGTCCGAAATCCATCCAGTAAGCCCCGAAAGGCTGCAGGTGCTCCCCGTGTATACGGCTTTCTTTAAGCGAGCTTTTGAGACTTGGGTCCATATGATCACCTCATCAAAATAGTGCTATATAAACATTCTATAATGTAAGTTTTATAAGTTTGGTATCAGTATAATGCGAGTATAACGCTTACATTCTAATTTGTAAAAGTAAATAGAAAAGGTCGTGTGACGAAGATGAAGTTTACGGATGGTAACTGGTTAATCAAAGAAGGCTTCTCGCTATTGAGTGCAGTCCAGGCGCATGACTTTGAGATTACGGATAATAGTGTGACCGCCTATGTATCCACTACCCCTATCGCTGATCGCGGAGGGATGATTAACACGATTCTATTAACCGTGAAGTTCCATTCCCCCGCTCCCGGTGTAATTGGAGTCAAGTTAATTCACTGGGACGGAGAACGTGATCTGGGTCCGAATTTCGAGCTTAACAAGGATAGCGATCAGCATGTCCGAATTACGGAGAATGAGCAGAAAGTCGTGATGCACAGCGGAGATCTTAGCGTCCATATTGCCAAAGGCGGCAATTGGTCCTTCGATTTCTACCGGGGTACGGAGCGACTCACGGGGAGCGGGTTCAAGTCTGCTGCCCACGTGGACGACACCCAGGGAAATGCCTACATGCGGGAAGAACTCGATCTGAGTGTCGGGGAATGGGTGTACGGACTTGGAGAGCGCTTTACGGCCTTCCAAAGGAACGGGCAGATTGTCGATGTCTGGAATCAGGACGGGGGAACGAGCTCCGAGCAAGCTTACAAAAATATTCCGTTCTACTTGACCAACAGGGGCTACGGTGTGTTCGTTAACCATCCTGGACTCGTCTCATATGAAGTCGCGTCCGAGAAAGTGAAGAAGGTTCAGTTCAGTGTCACAGGCCAGACGATGGAATATTTCATCTTGGATGGTCCGTCGCCCAAGGATGTGCTGAACAAATATACCAATCTCACCGGGAAGCCTGCGCTTCCGCCTGCATGGACCTTTGGTCTATGGCTGTCCACCTCTTTTACAACAAATTATGACGAGGAGACCGTGAACTCTTTCGTCGACGGGATGGCCGAGCGTGATCTTCCCTTGCACGTGTTCCACTTCGACTGCTTCTGGATGAAGGAGTTCCACTGGTCGGACTTCAAATGGGATGAGCGGGTATTCCCGGATCCTGAGGGGATGCTCACCAGACTCAAGGCCAAAGGACTCAAAATCTGTGTCTGGATCAATCCCTACATTGGTCAGCGTTCCCGCTTGTTCGAGGAGGGCAAAAGACTTGGGTATCTCGTGAAGCGTCCTAACGGAGACGTATGGCAGTGGAACCTCTGGCAGCCGGGGATGGCGCTGGTAGACTTCACGAATCCGGATGCCTGCGATTGGTATGCTGGATATCTGCGGCAGCTAGTGGACATGGGCGTCGACAGCTTCAAGACCGACTTCGGCGAGCGAATTCCCGTTGATGTGGTGTACCATGATGGCTCAGATCCCGAGAAGATGCACAACTACTATACATTCCTATATAACAAAGTTGTCTTTGAAGTACTTCAAGAGAAGCTGGGCAAAAAGGAAGCTGCCGTGTTCGCGCGTTCGGCTACAGCAGGAAGTCAGCAGTTCCCGGTTCACTGGGGCGGCGACTGCTATGCAGATTATGAGTCCATGGCGGAAAGTCTGCGCGGCGGATTATCCTTGGGGCTGTCAGGCTTTGGATTCTGGAGCCATGATATTGGTGGATTCGAGAACACAGCGCCGGCCCATGTGTTCAAGCGCTGGCTGGCATTCGGACTTCTGTCCAGCCACAGCCGTCTGCATGGCAGCAGCTCCTACCGGGTGCCTTGGGCTTATGACGAAGAAGCTGTTGAAGTTACACGCTTCTTCACCAAGCTGAAATGCAGCCTGATGCCTTATCTGTATAATTCCGCTGTACAAGCAGCAGAACAAGGGGTGCCTATGATGCGGGCAATGCTTCTGGAGTTCCCGGATGATCCGGCCTGCGAACTGCTGGATCGGCAGTATATGCTTGGCGACTCCATTCTTGCAGCCCCTGTATTTAGTGAAGCGGGTGATGTGAAATACTACCTGCCTGAAGGAAGATGGACTCATCTGCTCACAGGCGAAGCTGTAGACGGCGGGAAGTGGAGAAAGGAAACTCATGACTTCTTGAGTCTACCTCTCTTCGTGCGTCCGAACTCTATTCTATCCTTCGGAGCTGAGAATACGAAGGTAGACTATGATCTGGCAAATGAAGTGAAGCTGGTCATCTACGAGCTTGAAGAAGGTGCAGAAGCACGTACTGTTGTACGCAATACGGCAGGTGAGGCCGAGCTTCTGGTCACGGCTACCAGAGAAGCTGACGTGATAGAAATACGAGCTTCCGGCGCGGGCAAGGCCTTCCGGCTCAGCGTGAATGGAAGAGACAGCCTAAGTCTACTGGATGACGCGGCAGCAGGATCAGCAAGCCCTGAAATCCGGGTTGACGGCTGGAAAGACGAGATTCATATTCGCATTAAATTACAATAGAGGCAAAAAGTCCCCTTTTACCAAAGTGAAAGGGGACTTCGCTTATCTGCTATAATCGGGAGGAAGACTTGATGTGAAAGAGGGATAACCATGCTGCACCGTATCGCCCGATTATCCAATAATCTCAAAATGAAGAATAAGCTGATCCTTTCCTTTGTTCTAATCGTAATGGCTCCTGTACTTATTATCGGCGGAGCTGTCACGTTCTATTTCAGGCAGCAGGCTTTGGATAATGCAATTAATCAAGCCACCAATAACGTCGAGAAGATCAAGTCGCAGACCCTCACGATGCTGAGGGTGCCCACGGATGTGTCGAATCTCCTTCTGTTTGACGAGAATTTGAAGCAGCTCATTAATACTAGATACACCAGTGCACTCGAGTTAACCAAGAGTTATCTGTCTTATACCAAATTCAGTGATTATGTCCGGCAGTACAAGGAAGTGTCAGCCATCCGGTTCTATATGGATAATCCGACTCTGATCAATAACTCGGAGTATATTCCTCTGAATGACCAGATTAAGCAGGCAGATTGGTATCAAAAGGCCATGAGCAGCAAAATTATTGGCTGGTTCTATATCCCGGACGAGGAGGAGTCACCGATCCACAGGCTTAGCCTGGTCCGGAAGGTATCGTACCCTGAGTATCATTCAAGCGGAGTGCTGATGGTCGAGCTGAATCAGGACGGACTGAACGGAATGCTGAAGCAGGAACAGTTCGACACCTTTATCGTGGATGAGCAGGGCTTCGTCATTGCAGCGAACAATCCGGCAAAGGTAGGACAAACCCTGCAGCAGATGAAGCTGGGACTGAAGCCGGAGACCGTGAATAAAGGCACTTATAATCAGGTGATCAAAGGAAGTCCTTCCTATGTAATTACAGACAGCCTGGTGCCCGATTCCAGCATGAATGGCCTTCGGATTATATCCATATTCACAACAGAAAGCATCGTAAAAGATGCGAATCGTGTCAGCTTGATGGGATTCTTGTTCATGCTGCTCGTGCTGGTGATCGCATTGCTCTTTGTCTATATTGTCTCGGTTCTAACAACTGGACGACTGCTCCAATTAAGCCGTCAATTGAACCAGGTGGCGCTTGGGAAGTTCGATGTGGTATCCAGAATCGACGGCAATGATGAGATTGGCCAGCTATCCCGCCAGTTCAATTACATGGTAAGCAGCATTCAGCAATTAATGGACCAGGTCGTGGAGAAGACCGAATACAATAATGCGCTTGAGATTGCCCAGAAGGAAATTATGCTGAAAATGATGGCCAGCCAGATCAATCCCCATTTCCTGTTCAATGCGCTGGAATCCATACGGATGAATGCACTGCTGAAGGGCGAGAAGGAGATTGCCCATATTGTCAGACTGCTTGGCAAGTTGATGCGGAAGAACCTCGAAGCAGGACGGGAGAAGACGACACTTCATGAAGAGGTCGAGATGATCCGCTCGTACCTTGAGATTCAGAAATTCCGCTATGAGGAGCGGCTGAACTTCACGATTACAATCGATCCAGAGGCCGAGTCTATTCTTATTCCTCCGCTTATCATTCAGCCCCTGGTCGAGAACGCCGTCGTACATGGGATGGAGAATAAAGCTGATGGCGTCGAGGTTAGTGTAACCATTCAAGCCAGGTATGACCGGCTTTACATTGCTGTCGAGGACAATGGAACAGGCATTACGGAAGAACGCATGGAGGAGATCATCCAGTATATCACCGGAACGGAGGACTCGGAGAACCGCAGTATTGGACTGCGAAATGTTCATCAGCGGCTCACGATGGTATTCGGGCACAAAGCCGGGCTTCAAATATCCAGTTCGTATGGAGAGTGGACCCGAATTTCCTTCGTTATTCCCACTCACGAGTAAGCGGGGGATAGAATCTCTAATTTTCACATGGTTTTCGGTCAAATCTGTCGGGTATTTACGGATAAGTTCCTGCTATACAATGTGAATATAGCAGAGGAGGGAACCAGATATGAAAACGCTAACAGTGGATGACCGCCTCCAACATGAAAGCGTAACCCCTAAATCACCTAAGAGAAAAAAGGTTAGGAAGGGGGATTTCTGGAAGAGTGTTGGGCAGCAGAAGTACTTATATTTTATGTCCATTCCGTTCGTCATTTGGTTATTTGTATTCAGCTATGTACCCTTATGGGGATGGACAATGGCTTTCCAGAATTACAAACCAGCTAAGTCATTCTCCAACCAGAAGTGGGTAGGCTTCAAGAATTTCGTTGAGCTGTTCCAGGATGAACGATTCTACCTGGTGCTCCGGAATACGCTGGCCATGAGTCTCATGGGGATTATCGTGGGCTTCATCGTACCGATTGTCTTCGCCATACTCCTGAATGAGCTCAGATCCATGAAGTTCAAGCGCACCATTCAGACGGTGTCTTATCTGCCGCATTTCGTGTCCTGGGTAGTTGTTGCCGGGATCATCACGAAGCTGCTGTCGATTGATGGAGGGATTGTGAACGAGATCCTGTTATCCCTTCATATTATTGATCAACCCATTCAATTCATGGCCAAAGGGAATTGGTTCTGGGGAATTGTAACCGCTTCCGATGTGTGGAAAGAAACCGGTTGGAACGCCATCATCTACCTTGCAGCGATCACCGGGATTGACAAGGAACAATACGAGGCAGCGCGTGTAGACGGGGCAAGCCGGTTCCGTCAAATATGGAACATCACTTTGCCTGGTATCAGACCTACAATTATGGTCCTGCTCATCCTCTCGATCGGTCATCTCACCAGTATCGGCTTCGAGAAGCAGATGCTGCTCGGCAACAGCCTGGTCACCGATTATTCCGAGGTCCTTGACCTGTACGCCCTGAAATACGGTATACAAATTAACCGATTCTCCTATGGTACAGCTATCGGGATGTTCAACTCCATTGTAAGTATCATACTCTTGTTCACGGCCAACGGACTGTTCAAGAAATTTGCGAAAGAAAGCATCATGTAGAGGGGAGGCAGACACATGGCAGGCAGCGCATTTAATTCTACGCGTTCTGAGAAGATATTCGATTGGTTCAACTACACATTCTTGACTCTGGTGCTGATTGTGACCCTGTATCCTTTCCTTAACGTGCTGGCGATTTCGCTAAATGACTCAACGGATACGGTACGCGGTGGAATATATTTATGGCCCCGTGCATTCACATGGGACAATTATCAGACGATCTTTAATTACACTGGACTGATTCAAGGCCTGAAGATCTCGATACTTCGAACCCTTGTCGGAACAGTGCTCGGTCTTATCGCAGCCTCGATGCTGGCATTTACGCTCAGCCGGGTAGATTTCAGAGGCAGAAGGTTCATCTCTACCTTTGTCGCATTGACCATGTATTTCTCTGGAGGCATTGTACCCACTTACATTCTGATGCGAGACCTTCACTTAATCGGTACATTCTGGGTGTATGTTTTACCCGGCCTGGTAAGCGGTTTCAATGTATTCATCATCCGTTCCTTCATTGACGGACTGCCGTTCGCCCTGCAGGAGTCGGCCAAGCTGGATGGTGCCAATGACTTCACGATCTACTACAGAGTCATTCTCCCGCTTTGCAAGCCCGTGCTGGCCACGATCTCCTTATTCCTTGCGGTGGGTCAATGGAACTCCTGGTTCGATACTTACCTATATAATGGCACCAAGCAGCAGTGGACTACACTTCAATATGAATTAATGAAGGTGCTGCAAAGTACACAGCAGGGCGGCAATATGACGAATGCCAACGATCTAGCCACCCAGCTCGCACACGTCTCACCGGATTCCATCAAGATGGCTATTACGATCGTGGTCACCATTCCAATCCTCGTGGTATATCCGTTCCTGCAAAGATACTTTGTCGGCGGGATGACCCTGGGTGCTGTTAAATCCTAATTCATGATTCAGATCCTTAACCTTGGTGAACTCAGGCTCAGCCTGATCACATAAAGAATTGACTCAAGCCTACAGAGGGGGATAAAGATGAAGAATTTCAGAACGACGAAGCTCTTAACTCTTGTTCTGGCCGGTACTTTAGCACTGGCTGGATGTTCAAGCTCCAAAGACGCAGGTTCTTCAGGGGCAGCTGATGGTGGGAATGCGGCCGATACTAATTCAACAGCTCCCGTAACGTTCACCTTCTTCGGTGCAGATGCAAGCCCGAACTGGAATAACATGAAGGATGATGTAGGCCAGGAAATTATCAAGAAGACTGGAGTTACCATCAATGCTGAATATGATGTAGGCAGCGGCGGTGGGGATCAGAAGATTTCTCTGATGGCAGCCAGTGGCGAATATCCGGACTTGATTTATGCAAAAGGAAGTCTTAGCACGCTGATTGACGCCGGTGCACTCATTGATATGACTGATCTAATCGATAAATACGCTCCTAACCTCAAAAAATTGTACAGCAGCAATATGAACCGTCTCAAATACAGCAATGAAGATCCCAAAATATACTCTATTCCTACCAACGCCGGTGTAGATAACATGGTATTTGATGCAACCGGGGGATTTGAGATCCAGCATCGCGTGCTGAAGGAACTGGGCTATCCTAAAGTGAAAACTGTACAGGACTACGAAAATGTCCTGAAGCAATATGTGGCCAAGCATCCTACTACCAATGGACAGCCTACAATTCCGCTGACGCTAAATGCGGATGACTGGAAAATTATGATCACGGTGACCAACCCGGCTTTCCAAGCCACCGGTGCACCGGATGACGGCGAGTATTACATTGATCCTGCAACCTATGAAGCGAAGCTTCACTACAAGAGACCTGAGGAGAAAGAATACTTCCGCTGGCTGAACCACATGTACAATGAAGGTCTTCTGGACAAAGACACCTTCGTACAAAAAGACGATCAGTACAAAGCCAAGATTTCAAGCGGCCGTGTACTCGGTCTGATCGATCAGGAGTGGGACTATCAGGATGCGGAGAATGCGCTGAAATCCGCTAACAAGAATGAGTATACTTATGCTCACTTCCCAGTAACCATGTCCGAGGATGTCAAAGACAAATCGATGCAATCTGTAGGCTTTGACGGTTATGGCATTTCCATTACTACTTCTTGTAAAGATCCGGTTCGTGCCATCAAATTCCTTGACTGGCTTGCTTCTGACGAAGGTCAAGTGTTGAGAAACTGGGGAATTGAAGGCAAGCACTACAAAGTTGAGAATGGCAAGCGTGTAATCCCTGCAGATATTCAAAACCGCAAAGTGAATGATGCTTCGACTTTCTCTAAAGAGACAGGTATTGGTCTCTACACAGCATTAAGTGGTCGTTATGGTGACGGTGTGAAGGATTCAACAGGCAATTACTATACTACGAATTTCCCTGAACAAATCGTAGCCAGCTATTCCGATGCAGAGAAAGAGTCCCTCAAAGGGTACAACGCAACAACATGGAAGGACTTGTTCCCTAGTGAGAAAGACTTCCCAGTTAAGGATTGGGGCGCAGCATACAATATGACTGTTCCAACAGATGGTGAATATCAGGTGATCTGGAAGAAGACCCAAGACATTGTGCGTAAAAGTATTCCAGAAGCCGTGCTGAGCAAACCAGCTGACTTTGACAAAGTGTATGATAATTTCCTGGCTAACCTAGATAAAGCCGGAGCTCCAAAAATGGAAGCTGAGTACACTTCACTTGTAAAAGCAAGAGTATCCTTGTGGACTGGTAAAGAGATTAAATAATTACTTCTGTAAGCCCGGGCAGTTGTCCGGGCTTTACTTCATAGGAGGGAAGGGTGCTCATGAAGCAGGACAAGATGGAAATTCGCGACCGGCTGTGGTACCGCCAGCCTGCTGAGGTCTGGGAAGAAGCTCTTCCGATCGGGAACGGAAGGCTTGGTGCGATGATATATGGCAGCACTCCGGTGGAGAGGATCTCACTCAATGAGGACACCTTATGGTCGGGTTACCCAAGAGACACGAACAACTATGACGCCCTTCGTCACCTGGAGAAGGTGAGAGCCCTTGTCTTGAAGGGCAGTTATGAAGAGGCTGAGAAGCTGATTGAGCAGAGTATGCTGGGGCGGCGGACAGAGTCTTATCAGCCGCTGGGAGACCTGTGGGTCTCTCATAATCACGACGGTGATGCCGTTACTGAATACGAGCGCTCACTGGATCTGGATACCGGTATAGCCTCTGTCCAGTATAAATACAGAGGAGCCAGATTCAACCATGAAGTATTTGCCAGCGTACCGGATCAGGTATTGGTCATGAGGCTGGAAGGCGAAGACGAACTGGATATCACCGCATGGTTATCCTCCCCGCTTCGGCATGAATCTGTACATGACCACGGGCAGCTTGTGCTGACCGGATATGCTCCTGTACATATTGCGGATAACTATTTGGGGGATCACCCTCAATCGGTGCTGTACGAAGAGGGCAGGGGCATTTCTTTTGCCGCACATGCTGCTGTACAGATCTACGGCGGACAAATCGACGTAGTCGGTGAGGGGCGGATGCGAATTACCGGGACGCGCTCTGTTACGCTGCTGCTTGGAGCTGCAACGAATTTCGAGCATTATGAACAAGTTCCCGGCAGTGTGAACCCGGCTCTCAAAGTTAGGTCAGTGCTGGAAGCAGCGGCCCGCCAAGAATATTCCGCTCTGCGGGCAGCTCATATTCAAGATCACCGCGGGATGTACAGCCGGGTGCAGCTGAGGCTTGGAGCACAGGCACAGGGTGAACCTGCCGCCGGCCATGCAGAGCTTCCTACAGACGAGCGTCTTCGGAAGTACAGCGAGGGTGCAGAGGATCCGGGTCTTGAAGTCTTGTATTTCCAGTATGGCCGTTACCTGTTAATGGCCTCTTCCAGACCCGGAACTCAGGCTGCGCATCTACAGGGAATATGGAATCCGCATATCCAGCCGCCATGGAACTGCGGGTATACGACGAATATTAATACGCAGATGAATTATTGGCCCGCAGAGGTATGCGGACTCCGTGAGTGCCATGAGCCGCTGACAGATCTGATCCGGGATCTGAGCATGACGGGGAAGAGAACAGCCCGTATTCATTACGGGGCAGATGGATGGGTCGCTCATCATAATGTGGATATCTGGCGAACGGCAGGTCCCTCGGACGGGAAGGCCAGCTGGGCCATGTGGCCGCTTGGCGGAGTCTGGCTGTGCCGTCATCTCTGGGAACAGTACCTGTATCAGCCAGATAACCTAGCGTTTCTGAAGGATACTGCGTATCCGTTAATGAAAAGCGCTGCCCAGTTCTGTATGGATTGGCTGATAGAGGACACACAGGGAAGGCTGATCACGAGTCCATCGACTTCACCGGAGAATCAATTCATTACCCCGGCTGGAAATGTGTGCAGCGTCTCCGCAGGCTCAACGATGGATATTTCCCTGATCGGGGAACTGTTCCATCACTGCATACAGGCTGCCCATATTCTTAAGGAGGATGAAGCCTGGATTAGCTCGGTACAGCAGGCTAAAGGCAGGCTAAGACCGCTTCAAATTGGAGAGGACGGCAGATTGATGGAATGGTCTGAGCCATTCCCGGAAGCAGAGCCGGGACACCGGCATGTCTCCCATTTGTATGGACTCTATCCAGGCAATGAAATTCATCCCCGCCATACACCGGAGCTTGCAGAGGCGGCTCGTAAATCTCTGCAAGCTCGGCTTGAGCAAGGAGGGGGCCATACCGGCTGGAGCTGTGCCTGGATCATTAATCTATACGCCCGCCTATATGATGGGGATCGTGCCCATGAGTTCATCAGGACATTATTAAGCCGCTCGACCTACCCGAATCTGTTCGATGCGCATCCTCCATTCCAGATCGACGGGAACTTTGGAGGAACCGCCGGAATTGCTGAAATGCTGCTGCAGAGCCACGCGGACAGTATAGAACTGCTGCCTGCCCTGCCAAGGGCTTGGCGGGATGGGAGCGTGAAGGGACTCCGGGCCAGAGGCGGATTCACTGTGGGTATGGAGTGGGCTGACGGGCTGCTGCTTCATGCCACCGTTCGTTCCCGTGCAGGCGGTGTCTGCCGGGTCCGGTATACGAATCATTACCTTGATGTTATTGGTCAACCGGACATTCAGGGGGGGCAAGAAGTGACTTTCAGCGCGGAGCCTGGTGTGGAATATACGATTCAAGCCAAGAAATCTTGAGAGGATGATGATGGAATGATTAATTCTAAACTGCCAAAAATTTGGTACGGCGGTGACTATAACCCGGAGCAGTGGGAACCCGCGACCTGGAGCGAGGATGAACGGATGTTCAAGCTGGCCGGAATTGACGTAGCCACTCTTAACGTTTTCTCATGGGCACTTAATCAGCCCAGTGAAGAGACGTATGATTTTACCTGGCTGGATGAACAGATGGATCGACTCTCCCGAACGGGCGTATATGTATGTCTGGCCACGAGTACAGGAGCGCACCCCGCCTGGATGGCGAAGAGACATCCGGATGTGCTGCGTGTAGACAAACAGGGTAACAAGAGAGCGTTTGGTGGAAGACATAACTCCTGTCCGAACAGTCCGACCTACCGGAAATATTCGGCGCTGATTGCTGAGAAGCTCGCGGAAAGATACAAGGACCATCCTGCGCTAGTCATCTGGCATGTATCCAATGAGTATGGGGGCTATTGCTATTGCGATAACTGTGCTTCGGCCTTCCGGACCTGGCTTCAGGAGCGTTATGGAAGTCTGGAAGCTCTGAATAAAGCGTGGAATACCCGCTTCTGGGGTCACACGTTCTATGATTGGGACGAGATCGTACCTCCAAATGAACAAAGTGAAGAGTGGGGGCATAACCGCACGAACTTCCAGGGCATTTCGCTGGATTACCGGCGCTTTATGTCATATAGTCTGCTGGAATGCTACAAGCTGGAATATGAAGCGATCAAGAAGCACACTCCTGACAATCCCGTGACTACGAATCTGATGGGGCTTTATCCGGAGCTTGATTATTTTGAATGGGCTAAATATATGGATGTGGTATCCTGGGACAATTACCCTTCGCTGGACACCCCGGTCAGCTTGACCGCAATGACCCACGATCTGATGAGAGGCCTGAAGCAGGGTCAGCCATTCATGCTCATGGAGCAGACGCCAAGTCAGCAGAACTGGCAGGCTTATAACTCCTTGAAGCACCCCGGGGTTATGCGTCTATGGAGCTATCAAGCCGTTGCCAGAGGAGCGGATACCGTCATGTTCTTCCAGCTGCGGCGCTCCATCGGTGCCTGCGAGAAATATCACGGTGCTGTGATTGAGCACGTAGGACACGAACATACACGAGTGTTCCGGGAATGTGCCCAGCTTGGCGGGGAGCTCCAGGGTCTGTCCGATCAGCTGCTAGACTCGCGCAGTCAGGCCAAGGTAGCAATTCTGTACGACTGGGAGAATAGATGGGCGATTGAGCTGTCCAGCGGTCCGACCATTGCGCTGGATTATGTGAAGGAAGTTCATAAGTATTATCACGCTCTCTTCGATCTGAATATTCAGACGGATATGATCGGGATCGCGGAAGATCTCTCGAAGTATGATATCGTGATCGCTCCGGTTCTGTATATGATTAAGCCGGGATTTGCATCTAAAGTGGAGCGCTTCGTTGAGGGCGGCGGCACCTTTGTAACGACCTTTTTCAGCGGGATCGTGAACGAGACGGACCTGGTTACGACAGGAGGATATCCGGGCGAGCTTCGCAAAGTCATGGGCATCTGGGCTGAAGAGATCGATGCCTTGTACCCGGGTCATCATAACCGTGTAGTGATGAAGAAAGACTGGGATAGTCTAAGCGGCAGCTATACCTGCGATCTGCTCTGCGACCTCATTCATCCGGAAGGCGCTGAAGTTCTGGCTGAATATGGAGAAGATTTCTATAAAGGAATGCCCGTGTTGACCCGCAACAAATGGGGTCAAGGGCATGCCTACTACGTTGCCAGCAGTCCGGATGACACCTTCATGAAAGGATTCATGAAGAACCTTTGCGACGAGAAGGGGATTGCACCGCTGCTTCATACGCCAGAGGGCGTAGAGACTGCCTCGCGGGTGAAGGGGTCTTCAAGTTATTTGTTCGTGCTTAACCATAATGCTGATGAGGCTGAGATCGAAGTCGGCGAGCATGCTCTGCATGAGCTGCTGACAGGTACGCAGGTTCAGGGAAAGGCCGTAGTTCCAGGCCGGGGTGTAATGATTTTTGAACAGAAGTAGTAATAATTAGCGGAATTATAATCTATATAACGCAGTCCATGATCTGCAATAAAGCTTGGCCTATAATACACCACTACCTCGTTCTCCTGACAGGACGAGGTAGTGGTGTATTATGATACTCATTTTAAAAGTATCTACCACGCGGAATCATTGATATGATAGAATGAAGACTTGAATATCCTAAATTAACCAATTATTCGGATTGAACTAAAGGGGTAGAGAGGTAACGTGCATTTTCCAGTCTACATACATATTGGCAGCTTGATTATTCATCCGCATGTGCTATTCGAATCATTAGCTTATTTCCTAGGCTTCCGCATCTATCTATGGACCCGGCGCAAGACAGAGGTCCCCTCGAAAAATATGTTCTGGGTTATTGTCGGAGCTGCAGTGGGTGCAGCGCTGGGGTCCAAGCTGCTGTGCTGGTTCGAGAATCCGTCGATTCTATTATCCCCCTGGGATCATGGGAAGGAACTGCTGGGCGGCAAAACAATTGTTGGCGGTCTGCTGGGCGGACTTATTGGCGTAGAGCTGGCCAAGAAGCTGGTTGGCATCACCCGATCCACCGGGGATGATTTCGCCTTTCCATTATTAATCGCCATTGCGATTGGCCGCATGGGTTGCTTTCTGACAGGGCTGGATGATCATACACATGGCATTCCGACCGATTGGATTACGGGCTTTGACTATGGGGACGGTATCTTAAGACATCCAACACAGCTATACGAAATTACCTTCCTGTCGTTATACGTCTTGATCTTATATGTCATTAAAAAAGTGAGACTTGCTCACAACCACCCTCTTCCAGACGGGGCAGTCTATCAGTGGTCCATGCTCGGATATCTGTTCTTCAGATTCTGGGTTGATTTCATCAAGCCCACCCCACATCTATATCTGGGGCTTAACAATATTCAAGTCGCCTGTCTGCTTGGCTTGATCTATTTCGCATTTATCTATAAGCCGCAAAAGCCGCATCAGCGTGCACTCTAGTCTATTTTCATAAGATAAGGGGAGTTTCTAGTCCATATGACAACCAAAAACAGACCGTATTTGTTCTATGAATTAACAAATAGTATATGCTCCAAGTGCATGAAGAAGGTTGAAGCCAAAGTTATTATTGAGAATGACTGCGTGTACCTGTCTAAATACTGCTTCGAGCATGGACGGGAGAAAGTATTGATCTCCACCGACGTAGAATATTACAAGCGCTGCCGTGAATTCATTAAGCCTTCGGAGATGCCGCTGCACTGGAACACGCCGATCAAGTATGGATGTCCTTACGACTGCGGTCTCTGCCCGGATCACGAACAGCACAGTTGTCTGACGATAGTCGAGATTATTGATCAGTGTAACTTGAAATGTCCGATCTGTTATGCCGACTCCTCGCCGGAGAAGAAATTATGGCGCTCACTGGAAGAAGTAGAGCGAATGCTCGATGCCGTTGTACGTAACGAGGGAGAGCCTGACATCGTCCAGATCAGCGGAGGAGAGCCGACTATCCATCCGCAATTCTTCGATATACTGAGGCTGGCCAAAGCGAGACCAATTCAGCATTTAATGATTAATACGAACGGAATCCGGATTGCCCAGGACCGTGAATTCGTGAAGCAGCTGGCTGAGTTCACCCCGGGGCTGGAGATCTATCTGCAATTTGATAGCTTTGAGAAATCTACCTTGCAGGAGCTGCGGGGTGCAGACCTTAGGCAGATTCGGAGCAAAGCCATTGAGCACTTGAATGAATTCAACATCTCGACAACCCTGGTTGTCACCTTGAAGAAAGGTCTTAACGATCACGAGATTGGCGAGATTATCCAGTATGGACTCAAGCAGCGTGCGGTCAGAGGGGTAACTTTCCAGCCGATTCAAGCCGCGGGGAGGTTGGAAGAGTTCGATCCAGCCACTGACCGGCTTACCTTAAGTGAAGTCAGGCAGCAGATCATTGACCAGTCCAACCTGTTCCAAGCCGAGGATATGATCCCGGTTCCTTGTCACCCGGACTGCCTGGCAATGGGATATGCGCTTAAGCTGGATGATCAGGTCATTCCATTAACCCGCATGATGGACCCGGAAATTCTGCTGGAAGGTGGACGCAACACGATTGTGTTCGAACAGGATGAGAATATCAAGAACCGGATATTCGACCTGTTCTCCACAAGTCACTCACCTGAATCCTCTGCTCTCTCATTAAAGAGTCTTCTGTGCTGTCTTCCTCTGGTCCAGGTGCCTGAGACGATTAGTTATGATAATGTTTTTCGGGTAATCATTATGCAGTTTCTTGACCCTTATCATTTCGATGTTCGTTCAGTCAAGAAATCCTGCGTGCACATCGTTCATCCGGATGGAAGAATCATTCCTTTCGATACCTACAATATGTTCTACCGCGGGGATCTGGAGGACCGGCTGAACGACATAAAGTCAGAACTGGAAGGAGCCAGGCCATGAATGATGACCTAGACAGGAACAGATTAACAGAGGATTCGTCGCATGATTCCCGGCATGATTCGGAGTCCGTTCAGCCAGATGAACAGAACCATGCGAACCGTAATGAACTTCACTACCTTTACGAGAAGCAGCAGCATGGTAAAGAAGTCTTTAAGGGTGTTCTGCTGTTAGCTCTCCTGCATGTAATTTGGGTGGTGTTTCCACTTGCATTTTTCGGGATTGGTGTGGCTCAGCTGGTCTATCTGATTCCCGCCATAATCCTTGCGCTTGTCAAGAAAAGGACTGGAATTGCCCAAGGGCTTATCCTCGGAGGAGTAATTACCTTCCTGCTGAATGCCGCCTGTTTTGGCCTTCTGTCCATATCCGCGTTCTAATAGTTTTTACAACTAAAAAAGATGGGTCCCGATGCTTCATCGGGGCCCTTTTTAGGATATATATACTTGTTACGTAATATCAAGAATTTCAATTGAGAATATCGTATACTTAAGTTATCAACCAAGTTAAGTATGATCTAAGTATAAGGAGGCCTATGTAGTGACGGTATCCTCATCTACTCAAATGGCACTATTCAAACAATTGTATACACGTTCACCCATAGGTATAGCCGTTGTAGCCCCAGATGGAAGCCGGTTCATGATGGTGAATCCTGCGCTGTGCAAGTTATTTGGATACCAGGAAGAGGAACTTTTAACTGTGGAGCCGGCTGAACTTCAGCATCCGGATGACAAGGCAGCGGAGGCTTCTTCAGGGATTACGAACCTGCTTGCTTCAAGTAAGAATCAAGGCGATATCATGACAAGAGGACGTTATATTCATAAATCCGGTAAGCTGTTGACTCTTAAGCTGGATATATTCCCGATTATAGAAGAATCCTCAGGCAGTCCCGAGTGTCTGCTTGTCCATTACACCGAGATACCTGCTGAATCATGGAACGAAGAGGAACTGGATATCAATCTTGATCTGTATGAATTAATTACGAAGAATACCCCTGACCTGATCACAATGAGCACACCGGATGGATATATCACTTATATCTCGCCTTCCTGTGTAACTATGCTGGGGTATGCGCCGAGTGAAATGATCGGCAGGCACCGTACACAGTTCTATCACCCTCACGATGCCGATGAAATGGTGCGCGATAACACCCTGTATTCGGATCATGACGTGTATAGAAGACGAGTCCGGCATAAGGATGGTCATTACCTCTGGATCGAGACTTCATTTCAAATTATTCGGAATGAATTGAATCAAATTGAGAAAATCCTGGCTATAGGCCGGAATATTACGGACAGAGTGAATTTCGAGAAAATGCTTGCTGAGGCTCAAAGCATAGCGAATATGGGAACCTTCGACTGGGATATTCCCAGCAATAAGGTCACTTTTTCGGAGGAAATGAGAAAGATCTTTAGTTACGGCGTGAAGCCGGTGGATACGATGGCTCCTATGAACCAAATTATCCACCCGGAGGATCTTGAGAGAATCAGGGAGCTGTACGAGAGCACGATATCCAAAGGACTGGATGGAGAAGCGGAATACCGCGTGATCAGGCCCGATGGCATCATCCGAACCCTCTTCTCGAGATGGAGAATGGAAGTAGACCCGGTAAGCGGACAGGCTGTTCAAATGCTGGGAACCGTTCAGGATATTACAGAACGCAAGGAGACCATCGACAAGCTGAAAGAGAGCGAGCGGCATTTCAGATTAATTTCGGAAAGCTCTCATGATTTTATCTCCAGACATGCCGCCGATGAGGAGGCCACGTTCATTTATGCGTCACCTGCTTGCCGGACAATTCTGGGATACGAGCCAGACGAGCTGATCGGATTCCCTGGTCTCTCCTTCATTCACGAAGAAGACCGCGATGCGGTCAAATATTATCTGGAAATGAATCAGCTGGGCCTCGGCCCGGAGACCGTGGTATTCCGGTTCTTACGTAAGGATGGTTCGTATGTCTGGTTCGAGACCACCTCGATCTTTGCTTATGATGATTCCATGCAGGTCGAAGCCATCATTGCGGTCTCCCGGGATATTACGGAGCGCAGACTGATTGAGCAGCGGCTGCAGGAGAGTCAGAGCCGATATAAGTCACTATTTGAATATAACCCAGCAGGTATATTTGCGATTGATCTGGAAGGGACAATAATCTCAATTAACACCAGCTTGGAGGCGCTCATTGGATACTCTCGTGAAGAAGTGATGGGAGGCCCGCTTCTGCACTTCTTCGATGTCCAGGACCAGGAAGAATTCAAGCGAAGTACCCTGAATGTATTCCGCGGAAATACAAGGTCCTATGAGACCAGGATTCTATCTAAGGGAGAACAGCTGGTCGACATTGGTCTGACTCTGCTGCCCATAGTTGTGAATCACCAAATTGTCGGGGCCTATGGAATTGCCAATGATATCTCCTCACGCAAACAGTCCGAGCGCATGCTGAAAGAGAGTGAAAGCCGTTACAAGTCCTTATTTGAGTACAACCCTTCGGCGGTATATTCGATGAATCTGGATGGAGACTATTTAACGGCTAACGAGAATCTTGAGCTGCTCACGGGGTATACCATGGATGAGCTGATAGGCAAATACTTCGGCCCGCTCGTTCCAGAAGCTTTTACCAGTAAGACTCTGCATCACTTCTCTTTGGCTGCCAAGGGATTTCCTCAAAATTATGAAATCTCGATTCAGCATAAGCAAGGTCATTTGGTCGATATCTCGGTAGCCAATATCCCGATTATTATTGATGATGAGATTGTGGGCGTGTACGGAATATCCAGTGATATTACGGATCGCAATGACTATATCAAGCAGATTGAGAAGCTGAGTAATGAATATACATTGATCCTGAGCTCGGTGTCCGAAGGGATTTTTGGCGTGGACAATGAGGGTAAGACCACCTTTATTAATCCGGCTGCAGCCGCGATGCTGGGTCTGGATGCCAAAGATATCATTGGTGAGTTTCATCTGGACTGGATTCAGCAGACCCGGGGAGACGGAACTTATTATGCCCCTGGAGAGACACCCATCTACAAGGCTGTCAAGGAAGGCCGCTGGTATCAAAGTAAGGAAGACATCTTCTGGAAGAACGACGGAACCAGCTTTCTGGTTGAGTACCGGATCAGTCCTCTGGTCGACAAAGGTCAGCGTAAAGGAGCCGTTATTGTTTTCCGGGATGTGACGGATGAGAAGGAGATTATCCGCGCCAAGGAATCCGCAGAGCAGGCGGATCGTGCCAAATCAGAGTTCCTGGCCATTATGAGCCACGAGCTGCGGACCCCGATGAACGGGATTATCGGTATGACCGGGCTGCTGGCCACAACGGAGCTCAATGAGGAACAGCAGGAATATACGGATATCATTGTGCAGAGCAGCAATTCACTGCTGCATATTTTGAATGAAATCCTGGATTTCAGCAAGATCGAAGCCGGTAAAATGGTGCTGAGCCACGATCCCATCTGTCCTATTCAGGTAATCCATAGTGTTGCCGAGCTATTCGAACCCCGGGCCAAGGAGAAACAGGTTAAGCTGATCTGCGAGATTGATCCTTCTGTTCCAAGTCCCGTAATGGGGGATGAGCTGCGGCTTCGTCAGGTTCTTATTAATCTGGTCAGCAACGCGGTCAAATTCACGGATCAAGGAACGATTAAGTTATCTGTCTCCGCTAAGAAGATTAGAAGCTCACCGGACTCGCTGGTCCTGGAATTTGTAATTCAGGATACCGGGATAGGAATCCCTCTGGATCTGCAGAGCCAGCTCTTCCAGTCCTTCTCCCAGCTTCACCCTTCTATCAACCGTAAATACGGAGGAACTGGACTCGGACTAGCCATCAGCAAAAAATTGGTGGAGCTAATGGGAGGAACAATTGGCGTGGACAGTGAACCCGGTCAGGGATCTGCCTTCAGGTTCACCATACTTTCAAGTCAGTATAGGGATCCTTCTAATCCATATGAGGAGGCCAAGCCCATAGAACTCGCTAAGGCTCCGGCCTCAGGCAGCCAGCCTGCTGATGTCCCAGCCGGGCAGGGGGGGCTTCGTATACTTATTGCAGAGGACCATCCGGTGAATCAAAAGCTGCTTCATACCATTCTGGCCCGAAGAGGTTACAATGCGGATATTGTGCCTAATGGCAAAGAAGCCGTAGAGGCGGTCCTTAAAGGGAATTATGATTTGGTCTTCATGGATGTACAAATGCCGATCATGGACGGGCTGGAGGCGACTTATACCATTCGCAGACATCCGGAACATGTTAGTAAGCCCATTATTGTTGCAGTTACGGCCTTCGCGAAGAAGGAGGACAAAGAAAGCTGCCTGGCCAGCGGAATGCAGGATTTCATCGCCAAGCCGATTTATCTAGCTGAAATCGACCGGATCTTGAAGGTATGGTCCGTGAGGGATGACCGGCAGACTCAAGAATAACCTTGAATATGGGGTAGGTTTTATTTTCCTTCCCAAGGAAATGCTAGGATTAACGGACAGCGAATGTTCTTTTGAATACGAAATGTGTAGAATAAGAACCAGGCAGTAAGGAAGAAGTTCGGACAAACTTTGGGGGAAATCCCCGCAATATGAGGAGGGAGCAGGCAAATGAGATTCTTCTTCAGTTCAGCAGTAATCATTCTGACCTTATCTCTGGTCCTGGGATGTACCGATGAGGGAAGTTCTCATGTAGCTGAGGCAGAAGAGCTGCAGACTCCTGCCATTGATCAGCATGCGGTGAACAAGAGCATAGATCAGGGCGCCGCTCCAATTGATAAGGAAATGTACGATACCCATGAAGTAAGCCCGGTCCAAATTCAGGATCAAACGCAGATCATCTGGCAGGAGGATGGTGTCTCACTGTCTGCTCAGGCGGTTCAGTCTAATCAGACAGAGGCTTCTTCACGAATTAGCTCGATAAGGATTACTAGAAATGATCACAGTTATCCCATTGAACTGGCGCAAGCGCCGGAGTCGATCTCATCCGTCTCCTTGTCATCCGATCACCAGTATCTCGCTATGCACCTTAAATATAACGAAGGACATCGACTGGTTATTGTAAAATTGACGAATGGGGACTATTATACGCTTAACGATTACTTGAGCAGGAATGGCAGAGGTACAGTAGACACCATCCATTCATATCGGTGGGCACCTAGCGGGAACCACCTAGCTCTAGCTTATGGAGATGGGACCCGGAGCAGTGTCGCTCTCTACCAGACTGACCGCAAAATGCTGCTTGATATTGCAACTCCGGTGCTTTACGAGGATACTCCCGTTATGGTGTGGCATAAGGAAGGCAAGGGATTTGACTTTGTGAGTGCCGGCGAGGGAAATACCTTCGTCCTTAACCGGTATATCCGGGGGCGGAGTTTGGTAAGCAAGGTGAAAGTGCTTGCTGAAGAAGATGTTGCCTCGATGCAGGCAATTACTCAGACCTATGCCAAGTAGCTGAATTTACCCGGTTAAATGCCGGCATATGTGTATTCATATCGGAGGATAATAAATGATCTATGTTGCTCTGCTTCGAGGAATTAACGTCGGGGGAAAAAATAAAATCAAGATGGCTGATCTGAAGAAGGCTTTGGAGCAGCGGGGGCTGAAGCGGGTCAAAACGTATATTCAAAGCGGGAATATACTTTTTGAGTCCGATCAGGATGAACACACACTGGTGAGGGAGATTGAAGATGAAATCCTGACCACCTTCCAAATCACGCTCAAAGTCATGCTGCGAACCTCGGAGGAATTTGTACAGCTTATGGTGAATTCGCCGTTCGCGGGCAGGGAGCTCAGCGGTGAACAAAGCCTGTACGTCTCGCTTCTATCGGAACCGCTGAACGAGGAGGGAATTCATAAGCTCGAGCAGGCAGAGAAGAGACAAGATGAGTATGCAGTTCAAGGCAGAGAGGTGTATTTCTTGTTCCACAAGAGTATTCTGGATTCCAAGCTGGGGGATGCGCTTGCTAGACTGAAGGTTCCTTCTACTTCTCGCAATTGGAATACGATGAATAAGCTCAAAGCTCTGGCAGAGGAAATGCAGCTTCAGGGGTAAGTTCAGTTAATAAAGTGCTTATATGTACAGACACAAAAAGGGCGGTCACGGGAATTATCCCGGGACCGCCCTTAGCTATTTATACAACCATTTCAGCTTTCTCACGGCAGGCGTCGGAGCAGTAGTGCTCATGCTTCTCTTCGCAGTCCGGGCAGCTGATATGCTGCAGGTTGCAGACTGGGCAATTAATATAATGGTCATTGGCCGTGCCGCAGTGGTAACACTTTCCGACCACTACATCCTCATCCGTATGGTTAATTGGAATGGAGATCCGTTCATCGAAGACATAACACTTTCCATCAAACAGACGGCCCTGTACTTCGGGATCCTTACTGTAAGTAACAATCCCGCCTTCCAATTGGGCCACATCCTTGAACCCCTCTGTCAGCAGATACCCGGAGAGCTTCTCGCAGCGGATCCCGCCTGTGCAGTACGTTAAGATGGTCTTGTCTTTGTGCTCACTCAGGTTCTCCTTAATCCATTCCGGGAATTCGCGGAATGACTCTACCTCTGGCCGAATCGCACCCCTAAAGTGGCCGATATCATACTCGTAATCCGTTCTTCCGTCAATCACGATAACATCATCACGCTCTAGCGTATCATGCCACTCTTTGGGGGAAAGTCTCTTCCCGCTGATCTTGTTCGGATCAAGCTCCCTGTCATCAACCCGGAAGGTCACAAGCTCCTGCTTATGACGTACAAACAGCTTCTTGAAGGCATGTCCTTCGGACTCATCAATCTTGAAGACCATGTCTTCAAAGAGAGGATTGGCCCGCAGATCAGCCATGTACTTCTCGGTCTGTTCCACCGTGCCGGAAAGAGTTCCGTTGATGCCTTCTTTTGCAATGAGAATACGGCCTTTGACGCCCAGGTCTCTGCAATATTGAAGGTGTTCAGCAGTGAAAGTCTCCGGGTCTTCTATATTAACAAATTTATAAAATAATAGGATCTGGTATGGACTTGACAATGCAATCACCCTAACTTGTTAGTAAATTAAAAGCTAAAATTAGATTTTAACCCCATTTCGGGCATTCGTCAATTTATATGGAATGAACTAAAGAAGGAAATGTTTGGATTCAGGTAGCCGCTTACTGTGCCAGGTAGACAATCTTACAGTCCTTAGTTCAATCCTTTTAGCATCCCCGTTTCCTTTTCCAATATCCACTGAACTGCCTTCCACAAAGAGGTGGTCTGATGATCCGCTTTCTCGGCTTGTACAGCGTGATTCCTGGTCCGTTCTGTCCGGATGCCCAGCCGAATAGTCTTGGTTCCCGCCAATTTCCCTGCCTTGATGTCCGTATCCATGTCCCCGATCGTATAACTATCTGCGAGAGAGATGTTGTACTTGGAGGCAAGCTCCAGAATCATTCCCGGCTTTGGCTTCCGGCATGAGCATCCGGCACGCGGCTTATGAGGGCAATAAGCGATATCATCCAGGTAGGCCCCGGCGTGGGTTAGCCGCCGCACCAGCTCAATATGGATTTCAAGCAGGGTTTCGAGCTTCATATAGCCAAGCCCAATCCCGCCCTGATTCGTAACTACATACACCTTGTAATCCGCTTCATTCAACAGTCTAATTGCTTTGGCCGCATTGGGCAGAAGATGAAGATCATCCGGGTGGTTCACATAGCGAACCCTGTGGCTGTGCACTTCGTTGATCACTCCGTCTCTATCCAGAAATACCGCTCTGTCCATCTCCATTTCCTCCCGCCATCTCAGTAACTTCATGATGATCTTCTATCCATTACCCAGCCTGCCATAGCAATGCCTAAGTCTTTCCTGATTAACAGGGGATTCCTTGAGGTTATATACGAAGTAATCATACCCGAACGGGAAGTGACCAAAGGGAGGGCTAATTATGCAAACCGTATGGAAAGGCGCAGTCAGCTTCGGCCTCGTGAATGTTCCCGTCAAAATGTATACGGCAACCCATGACAACGATATTCCGATGAAGATGCTGCATAAAGAATTTAATGTTCCTATCCAATATCACCGGACTTGTCCAAAGTGTGAGGAGAATGTTAGCTGGAATGAAATCGTGAAGGGATACGAGTACGAACCGGGGCATTTTGTCACCTTTGAGAAAAAAGAACTGGATAAGCTCGCGTCAGAGACTTCGCGCGAAATCCGGATCCTGGACTTTGTCGATCTGGCCGAAATTGATCCGATTTATTATCAGAAGACGTATTATCTTGCTCCAGAAGAAAGCGGGGAGCATGCCTACAATCTGCTGGTGGAGGCTCTTCTCGATACGAAGAAAATCGGCATCGCTAATGTAAGTATCCGGTCCAAGAGCAGTCTCGCTGCTATCCGGATCATCGATGGTGTCCTGTCGATGTCTACCATGTATTATGCGGAAGAGATTCGTTCCAAGGAGCAAATTCCAAATCTGCCGGAGCAGAGTAAAGTGGATGAAAGGGAACTTGAGATGGCGCGGATGCTGATTGACCAGCTTGCAGCCCCATTTGAACCGCAGAAGTACGAAGACGAGTATAAAGAGCGTCTGATGGATGCCATCGAGGATAAGGTGGAAGGCAAAGAAGTGAAATTCGCACCTGAAGAGAAGAAGACGAATGTCATCGATCTGATGGACGCGCTGAAAGCGAGTCTTAAGCAGAGTCAAGAAGCGGGTACAGCGAAGAAAAAAGACGCAGGTCAATCCGGGACCCCTTCGGCAAGCAAGCCGGCAGCCAAGCGAACATCCAAGACCAAATCCAAATCATCCACACGCAGTGCGTCTTCCAAGTCTGCCAAGACAAGTGCAGCTTCTAAGACAACGGCCAAGCCGCGCCGAAGAAAGACAGGATCTTAAACGATGCGCCCCTTTATTCCCATGTCGCCCATTCTTACCGGCGAGATCCCTTATGGGGACGAGTGGGTCTATCAGCTGAAGTGGGACGGATTCCGAATTCTTGCTTGGGTTCAAGATGGAAAAGTCGAACTGTACTCCAAAAAGATGCTGCTGCGGAACAAAAGTTATCCGGATCTGGTGCAGGCCTTGTCCCGTTATTCCGGAACATTTCTGCTAGACGGAGAGGCGGTCATTCTGGACCAGGCTACCGGCCAGCCCAGCTTTCAGCTTATGCAGCGTAGAGACAAGCTATCAGATGCTTCTCTTATAAGACGGTCGGCCGAACAAAACCCGGTGCAGTATATCATGTTCGATCTCCTGCAGCTTGGAAATAAGAATCTTCGCAGTCTAACGTATGAAGAGAGAAGGGCTCACTTAGAGGAGCTGACTGCTGGATGGGAATCCCCTCTGTACCTTGCTGATGAATTTGGGGACGGCGAGGTGCTGTGGAATTGGGTAGTTCAGCAGGGATGGGAAGGCATGGTATGCAAGAAGCGCCCGAGTAAGTACAAGGAAGGCAAGGAGCACCAGGACTGGTTCAAGCGAAAGACGATTCTTCATTTCGACGTGGACATTGTGGGTGTGATCTGGAAGGAAGGCAGAGTGTCGAGTCTGGTCATGCGTAAGGATGGACTATATTTCGGGCGTGTCTCCTCAGGTCTGAACGAGCGGGTGAAGAAGAGACTGAGGGAGCTGCCTGATCGAGGGAGTCTGGAAGATTATTTCCCAGAGCTTCCTGAGGGAATCAGAAATGCAGATATCCGATGGCTCGAATCTCCGCTCGAAGCCAGGGTCAGCGGCAGGGAGACCACAGCGCTTGGACTGCTTCGTCACCCCAAATTGATTGACCTGGGAGGAGTGCCATTATGACCCGAGAGAACTCAGGGATTCTTGAGGTAGAAGGACATGAGATCACCGTCACCCATCCGGATAAGATGCTCTGGCCGGAGCTTGGGATCCATAAAGCCATGTATTTGCAGAAGCTGATCATGCTGGCTCCCTACCTGCTCCCCTACTGCACCAACCGGTATTTAACCACGATTCGGTATCCGAATGGGGTGGGCGGGAAATCTTTTTACCAGAAAAATGCCCCCGAGCCGCTTCCGGACTTTGTCCATACCGCCAGAAATGAAGGTGTCGACTATATTAATCTGGATTCACTTCCCGTCTTGTTATGGCTTGGTAATCTGGCTGCGCTCGAGTTCCATCCCTCCTTTGAATATATAGGCGGGGAAGAGCCGGCCGAGTGGGTACTCGATATTGATCCGAGTGAAGAGCTTAGGCCAAGACTAATGGAGGCGGTTGCCTTAATTGGTGAGGCGCTGGATTCCATGGGGATTCAGTCTATTCCCAAGACCAGCGGGGCGACAGGGGTACAGATTATCATTCCAGTGAAGAAAGGATATACCTTTGGCCAGCTGCGCAAGGTTGGGCAATTTCTTGCCAAGTTCCTAACCGAGAAGTATCCTGATCTGTTCACGATCGAACGGATGATCAAGGAACGGCGGAACAAAATTTACATCGACTATGTACAGCACGCTGCAGGCAAAAGTCTCTCGGCGCCGTATACGCCAAGGGCCCGGGAGCATGCGACGGTCTCGACCCCTTTATTATGGGATGAGGTTCGCAGGGGCGTGGATCCGAAAGACTTTAATCTGCTGAACATCGAGGCGCGTCTGATTGAATACGGCGATCTGATTGCCCAGACGCCGAAGCAGTCGCTGGATGATGTGCTTCATTTTGTGAAATAAGCCGTCTAATCGGGTAATAATGACTACTATCTAACAGGGAGTGAAGATCATGTCCAAAATCAATGAGTTCATTCATACTACACCGAACCCGGATGGCGGCTGGGATAATCAGCAGGATGGGGAGAAGATAAGCCATCATAGAACCAAGGCGGAGGCCGAAGAGCGAGGCCGGAAGGAAGCGAAGAAGGGTGAGACGGAACACAAGATTCACAATATGGATGGCAAAATTTCCGAATCCAATAGCTATGGAAATGATCCTTATCCGCCAAAAGGCTGAGCATAAGCGAGAAATCAGAGAGTAGGAGTGAACATATGGACCAGGCTAATTTTGAGGAAGCCCGTAAGGCGGAAGAGGACTATCACAGCAAGTTATATAGTGAGAAAGAGATCCTGGAACCGGGAACATGGATGTCTGAGCCGATTCCCCTGGTTATGGAGCTTCAGGAACGTCTGCTGCAAATTAAGCAGGACATCAACATAATGGATCTGGGCAGCGGAGCTGGCCGGAATACGATACCTTTGGCCCTTAGACTGAAGGGATCGGCCAGTAAAGTCATAGGGATTGATCTGCTGGATGAGGCCGTGTACAAGCTTCGCGAGAATGCAGCCGAGTATGGGGTAGAGTCACTGATTGAAGCCCGAAAAGGCGACGCGGAGCATACGGATTTCGGTAGTGAGGAATATGACTATATCGTAGCCTGCGGCTGTCTGGAGCATGTCTCCTCCGAAGAGGCGTTCATTCAAGTTCTGGAGCGGATGAAGCAGGGTACCCGGCTGGGAGGAATCCACTGTATCGCCATGAATACCAATGTTCAGGAAGTGGAAATGGATTCAGGCAAGGAAATTAAGACTCTGATCGAGCTGAATCTGTCCTCTACACGAGCTGTAGAGATTCTGGAGCAGGTCTATCAAGACTGGAATGTACTGGACCAGAAGGCGGTTCTGCAGTCTATTGAAGAGGAGAAGTACGATGTGCCTACAGAGTTTCGGGCGCAGTCTCTTAGTTTTGCTGTCCAGCGCATTAAGTAGATTAGAAGCAGAACGTGCATGAAGTCCTAATCCTATTTGTTGAGGAGATCCATGAAGCCAACATGGCTTGTGGGTCTCTTTTGCGCTTGGAGGTACGAGCTCGCCCGAATAGACACTGCAGACCTTTTCAGGTATTATCAGTGCAAAGACAGGGGGCGAAGCCTGATGGAGGCCATGAAGGATAAGTACTCAAGAGCTTTTTTTGAACAATTTGTACCGATTGTGAAAGGAGCCTATGCCTCGTTCGACGAAGAGAACTTCCTGAATCTCATTTATGATGATGGATGGGAGGGTCGGGAGCTTAAGCAGAGAATCCGGCATGTTGCAATGACCTTGACGCGTACCCTTCCTCCTGACTATGAGACAGCGATCGGTATTCTTACCGGGATTGCACCGCAATGCAGGGGATTTGAATATTTATTTTTCCCGGATTTTGTAGAGCTAAATGGGCTGGAGCATGTTGAGACTTCGATTCGTGCTCTGGAGCAATTCACTGTATACTCGAGCGCGGAGTTTGCTGTGCGGCCTTTCATCATCCAGGATCCCGAGCGTATGATGCAGCAAATGAGAAGTTGGGCCTCTCATGAGAATGAGCACGTGCGCAGGCTGGCTACCGAAGGCTGCAGACCAAGATTGCCTTGGGGAATCAGCTTAACGTTATTCAAGCAGGAGCCTCAGCCTATTCTGCCGATTCTAACTAGGCTTAGAGAGGATCCTTCCGAATATGTCCGCAAAAGTGTAGCGAATAATCTGAACGACATTTCCAGGGATCACCCGGCACTTGTCCTCCAGCTTGCGCGGGAGTGGTACGGACGAAATCCGCTCACCGACTGGATTGTCAGACATGGTCTGCGCTCTCTGATTAAGAAAGGGAACCCTGAGGCGCTTGAGCTGTTCGGCCTAGGGAACTGTGCCAACCTGAATGTACAGGCTTTGCATGTGGTTAATGAGAGAGTTGCAGCAGGTGATGACCTTTGCTTTTCTTTTGAAATGGTGAACCAGTCAGACGAGACCAGAAAAGTCCGCATAGAATATGAGATCGGTTATATGAGAAGCAATGGGAAGTTATCACCTAAGCGCTTCAAGCTTTCCGAGAAGATGTACGGCCAGGGATCCACGATCATATCGAAAAAGCACTCGTTCAAGCCGATTACCACACGTAAGTACTATCCAGGAGAGCATCGCTTGGGTATTGTCGTGAACGGACAAGAGATGGCTTCTGTGCGGTTCGAGCTTGTGGCCGACCTGAGTTAGGCCTGGGATCTGGATGTTTGCAGACTTATTTAGTGACTTGCTGTGTGCATCCTTGTGAGTTTGATGCGAAGAGGATATTATAAGTGTGAAGCGCTTTCATCACAGTGATAGGGAAGGGGTCAGAATTTATGGCTTTTAACAGTATCATTCTGCGTTTGGAACTTAACCACACCCTTGTAAGCTTCGGTCAGGTAGCGTCAGCGGTAAGTGATGCCGGTGGAGATATTATTTCGATCGACGTGATCAGGCCAGGTTCTGACAATTCAGTGCGGGATATCACGGTTCAGGTGGCAGATGAACGAGAGAAGCTGGTGGTCGATGCTCTTCGGTCCATGCCGGGAATTCATATCATTAACGTGTCTGACCGTACTTTCCTGGCCCATTTGGGCGGTAAAATCTCGATTCAGCCGAGCATGCCCATCCGTAACCGGGACGATCTCTCACGAGTATACACACCTGGCGTCGCACGGGTCTCCATGGCGATCCATGACAATATAGACAAGGCCTATTCTCTTACGATCAAAAGAAATACTGTTGCCGTAGTGACGGATGGTACTGCTGTCCTTGGGCTTGGTGACATTGGTCCTCACGCGGCTGCTCCGGTAATGGAAGGCAAGGCGATGCTGTTCAAGCAGCTTGCAGAGGTGGACGCCTTCCCGATCTGCCTGGATACGAAGGATACTGAGGAAATCATACGGACGATCAAAGCGATCAGTCCGATCTTTGGAGGCATCAATCTGGAAGATATCAGTTCGCCCCGCTGCTTCGAGATTGAAGAGCGGCTGGCTGGAGAACTCGACATCCCTATTTTTCATGATGATCAGCATGGGACGGCCATTGTTGTTATCGCAGGGCTTCTTAACGCTCTCAAAGTAACAGGCAAATCGATGGAGAATATTCGCGTGGTAGTCAATGGTATCGGAGCTGCGGGTGTGTCGATCTGTAAAATGCTGCTGGCCTCAGGAGTTCAGCATCTCACTCCTGTCGATCGGGAGGGGGCCATTATCCGCGGCGGTGAGTACACCCATCCGATGTGGCAGTGGCTGGCGTCACAGCCGCAGGTAGAGGACAAGCCGGGGACTCTGCATGAGGTCATATCGGGTGCAGACGTATTCATCGGTGTGTCACGAGGGAACGTACTCACAGCGGAGGATGTAGAGCTTATGGCACCTGCTCGAATTGTCTTCGCCATGGCCAATCCAGAGCCGGAGATTGACCCGGAGCTGGCGCTTCCGCTCGTAAGTGTATTCGCTACCGGACGAAGTGATTACCCGAATCAGATTAACAATGTTCTGGTCTTCCCGGGATTGTTCCGCGGCGTTCTGGATTGCCGGGCCAAGGTCATTAATGAACAGATCAAGCTTGCGGCAGCCCACGCGATTGCGGAAGTAGTGTCGGCTTCCGAGCTGCATGAACAGTATATCATTCCTAGCATTTTTAATGAGAAGGTGGTCAAAAATGTCCGCCGTGCCGTGATCGAGGCGGCTATGCGCACGGGCGTGGCCAGAAGAATACCGCCTGACCTGAAACCCCTTGACTGAACCTTGGGCAGACTGCATCAGCTGCAGCTCAAGATAGGGCAGCTCGTCAATTCCCGATCATTCTAGGAACTGAATTCAATAATTTAACCCGCTCTGAAATGGGCGGGTTTATTTGCATTTAACGAGTTATGTGTTTAACAGGTTAAGCTACGGTTCAGCCAAACGAAGAATAATTTCATTGAAATTGTTAGTAACATATTGATAATATCAATGGTGTGTGTTATGGTTTTGTTATTAACAAGTTGATACTAACAATGACAGGAAAGTGAGGTAATTCATATGTTTGGATACAAATTCGTTAAGTTTCAACCCAGCGAGTACGTTATGAAAGTCCGAAATGGCAAGATTGTTCGGGAAGGTGTCGGGCTGTCTTTTTACTATTATGCTCCCACGACCTCGGTTGTTGTGGTTCCTGTATCTTCGATTGATGTTCCCTTTATGTTTGAAGAAATAACCAATGACTTTCAGACTGTAACGGTTCAAGGGCAGCTGACTTATCGAATTATGGACTACAAGAAAATCACGCAGATCCTGAACTATACCTACAATTTGCGTAAGAATAACTACATTTCGGACGATCCGGCCAGGTTGGCCCAGCGGGTCATCAATATTGCCAAGGTGCAGACCAAGAAGCATTTGGAGAACATGCCCCTTAAGGAAGCCATACAAGCAAGTGAGCGGCTGGCCCAGAACGTAACCCGGGAGATCCGGACTCATGAAGAGATTGAGAAGCTGGGGATCGAGCTAATGGGACTATCCATTCTAGCCATTCTTCCTAACAGGGAGACGATTCGCGCTCTCGAGGCACAGGCCCGTGAAGAAATTCTGCGAAGAGCAGATGAAGCGCTGTATGAACGCAGAAATGCTTCGATTGAGCAGGAACGTAAGGTCAAAGAGAATGAGCTGAATACAGAGATTGCGGTGGAGACGAAGAAGAGACAGATTCGGGAGACTCAGCTGGATGCGGAACGGTCGATGAAGCAGAAGCAGAACGAAATGAAGGAAGAACAGCTGCGATTTGATACAGAGCTCGAAGAGAAGAAGCAGGAGTTAATCGGCCTCACCGTGGCGAACAAGAAGGCTGAAGCCGATGCCAAGGCTTACGAGCTTGCTGTGGTCATGAAGTCGCTTCAGGATGTAGAGCCAAATGTGCTTCAATCGCTTACGAATATGGATATGAAGCCGGATAAGCTGATTGCGATAGCCTTCCAGGAGCTTGCCGAGAATGCCGGCAAAATTGGTCAGCTTAATATTACCCCCGACCTTCTTCAAGGTCTGATGGCGGATCAAGGAACGGTCAGCCAGGGAGGCAGAGGAGCGGGTACCAGATGAACAGCCCATTAACCGAACGAAAGATTGTACTGGTCAAGCGGAGAACCCGGCTCGAGGAGCTGGTCGTCCGCTATAATACCATTCAGCAGGCCGAATTCTATATCGAGCGGCTTGGGGCAGATTTTAGTGATTATGTGCAAGAGGACAGGATCTACAAGGAAAGTCTGAACACAGCGATTAGTGAGCTGAGTACGATGGGCAGGGTCCAGATCCTGGATCGGGAGCATGTGCCGAACTTTATTTTTGGGAGGGAGGATATCATCCTTGTGCTGGGCCAGGACGGATTGGTCGCCAATACCCTTAAATATACGGACGGGCAGCCCTTAATCGGGGTGAACCCTGACCCGGGAAGATGGGACGGGGTGCTGCTTCCTTTTACCGTGAGGGATGTCAAGCTAGTCGTTAGGGATGTGATACAGCGGAGGCGGCAGATCCAGGAAGTGACACTGGCCAAGGCTCAGCTGAATGACGGACAATGTCTCTATGGTGTGAATGATCTGTTCGTGGGCCGCCGCACGCATGTCTCGGCACGTTACCAGCTCAGCATGGGTCTATTCACGGAGCAGCAATCCTCAAGCGGAATCATTATTTCGACCGGGCTTGGCTCGACAGGCTGGTTCAAGAGCGTCCTTGCCGGAGCGGCTGGAATTGTGGGAAGCGCCATTCATCAGCAGATAACCCTTACTCCGGATACGGTTCTTGGTGCAGAGGCAAAGGGTATAGAGACCGATAGGAACGAGAGACGTGCGACTGACTCGCGGGCTATGTGGAAATCTTCTAATCTTTATTTTACAGTAAGAGAACCATTTCCAAGCAGAACGACTAAGGCTGAGCTAGTCTTTGGCAGAATTGAGCAGCATGAACCTCTGAGAATCGTATCGCAGATGCCAGAGGATGGGGTGATCTTCAGTGATGGAGTTGAAAGTGACTATTTGGAGTTCAACTCCGGGATTGAGGCGAGGATTGGGATTGCGGAGGAGAAGGGGTATTTGGTGGTCTAGCAGTTGTACTGGGGTCATATCAGGTCTTCCATAAGATGGAGACCTGTTTTTTTATTATGTGAATAGCAGCCTGTTACTATTGGACAACCTGTAATATCGATGAAGGATCGTTAGCTCAAGAAGGATGAGAAACAGATATTAAAGAGAGTGAAAATAAATAGAAGTTTTTGAGTTCCCTTTAAACCGTCATAAGGCGGTTTTTTCTTATGTTGGGTAAAAACTAAGCTGCTTAACGCTTAAGACAGCAGGGATGGATTTGTGTATGGTGGGCAAGTATGCTAGAACAAGTATTAAAAACATCGAAAGAGAGATGAAACTAGAAATGGAAATACAACTGCTTATAGATTTGATCCACGATGAACGAGGGAATTATTATAGAGCCGTTCATGTCCATGAGGGAGAGCTCACGTTAGTTAATGCATTTGTTGAAGCATCTTTTCGGGTGCTTCTCTCCTTCGATGAAGACTTCAGGAAAAAATACCAGGAGTACGAGGGAGGATTTATCGGGAAAATTCCCATGGATCATCTCAGACATGACTTTGTATTCACACAAAACAGTGAGGAACAAGGTAAAATGTATGATTTAGTTGAGATTTTAAAGCACTTTAAGGTTAACTATATCGATACGATTGAATTTTATAGACATCCATCGATGAAGCTGGATTAATCACTTGCGGCCATCCCTGCGTTGTGTGACTGTATCCACTACTGCCATATGCATAGAAGCTCTCTTTATTGTCCTTACATCTTTTCCTCGTCTATGAACACAATATTTAATGTCAAATTCTACAATATGGAGGGAATGCTCATATGAACAGCAACTTAACACCACTATTTGAAGAACTCACATTAAGAAGCGGAATTCGATTGAAGAATCGAGTCGTTATGGCTCCAATGACGAACTGGTCTTCTAATGAGGACGGAACGGTATCGGAGGAAGAGCTTGCCTATTACGAACGCCGTTCAGGCGGTGTAGGCATGGTTATAACGGCATGTACTTATGTAACTCGTAACGGAAAAGGCTTTGCTGGTGAATTCGGCGGAGACACGGATGACATGATTCCAAGCCTTCGCAGCCTTGCTGCAACGATTAAGGGACAAGGAGCAAAGGCGCTGCTCCAAATATTTCATGGTGGTCGTATGTGTCCGCCCGATCTAATTCCAGGTGGTGACCTCGTAAGCGCAAGTGATATTCCATCGGATCAGAACGGCAATCTTGTGCCCAGATCTCTCACGGACGGGGAAGTTGAAGCGATTGTACGTGATTTCGGAGAAGCCACAAGACGGGCCATTGAGGCTGGTTATGACGGTGTTGAAATTCATGGAGCCAATGGATATTTGCTTCAACAATTCTTCTCCGCGCATACCAATCGGAGGAACGACCGATGGGGTGGAGATTTCGAAAAACGTCTAAGTTTCCCGCTGGCCGTTGTTGATGAGGTGAAACGTGTGGTTGCCGCTCATGCGAAGCAGCCATTTGCTGTAGGGTACCGCTTCTCGCCTGAGGAGCCGGAAGAGAACGGTATTACAATGGATGATACGCTCAAACTAGTTAACGTCCTTGCGGACAAACAATTGGATTACCTCCATGTTTCTTTAATGGAGTATAAATCCAAGCCACGGGTAGGGGCTGACGATAGTAAATCCAGACTGGAATGGATATTAGATACGGTTGCTGGTCGGACCCCAGTGATTGGTGTCGGTTCGGTTCATACCCGGAAAGAGGCTTTGGAAGTGCTGCAGACGGGTTCTGCTCTGGTTGCACTGGGCCGGGAACTGATTATGGAACCGGATTGGGTACAGAAGATTGTTGAAGGCCAAGTAAATGAGATCAAGACTACGCTAAGTAAGCAGGATCAGCAGCAACTGGTAATTCCTGATCCGCTCTGGAAAGGGATTATGAACGCACCCGGCTGGTTTCCAGTCGTGGAGGGTGATCAGAAATGAATGTAGGATTCATCGGTCTTGGGACGATGGGCAAGCCAATGGCAGGTCATCTTCTAGATGGCGGTCATAAGATCGTGGCTTACAATAGAAGTGCGGGCCGTGCAGAGGAATGGGTGGGTAACGAATAGGTTACGTTCGTCTCCACCCCGGCAGAAGCAGCTTCGAAGTCGGAAGTTTTGTTCACCATGCTGTCCAATGATGATGCGGTGGAGCAAGTGTATTTTGGTGAGGAGGGTATTCTAAGTAGAGGTACCCATAAGACAGATAAGCCACGCATTGTGATTGATTGCAGCACAATCGATCCTAATCTTAGCATTCGGACAGCGGAAGCACTAGAAGCAGCTGGGATAGATAAGCTGGATGCTCCTGTCTCTGGTAGCAAGCCGCAGGCCGAACAGGGGGTGCTCACATTTATTGTAGGAGGCAAGCAGGAAGTGTTCGAGGAGATAGAACCCTTACTACAATTAATGGGGACCAAGGCAGTATATATGGGAGGCTATGGAGCTGGCTCTACCGCCAAGTTAGCCGTCAATATGATGCTGGCTACTCATGTCATTGCCTTGTCAGAGAGCTTGACTATGGTTCGTAAAGCCGGTCTCGATTCGGCGAAATTCCTAGATATTGTTGCAGGCGGCGGCGCCCGCAGTGGTGTGGCTGAGATGAAGGGTCCGAAGATGATTGAACAAGATTTCTCGCCCCAATTCATGACCGCGCTTATGCATAAGGATCTAGGTCTAGCCGTACGCCTTGCGGATTCTCTTGGCTTGCCGCTTCCCGCCGCCGCGTCTGTAAAGCAGATATTTCAGACTGCATGCAATACCGGACTTAGTGAAGAAGATATGAGTTCTGTATACAAGTGCTACGAACAGTGGGCGAATATGTAAGTTGGTTTAGCGGGAATTGCTAGTGTGTGATATGAGTATGGTGATGGCAATAAGAAAGGGAGCTAACACGATGTGAAGCTCCCTTTGATTCATTGAATATATTAAAGTTATTTATTCCTCAAACCTTTATTAATGTCTATCTGTGGTGCGAGTTACGTGATCATCCCGGTCGCGTCTTTTCAGACCCGCCAATCCGGCCAAACCTAGCAGACCAAGCAGACCCCAGTTCCCGTGATCATCGTCATTATTGGTAGACTGAGTTTGAGCTGTATTTGCGCCGGTATCTGAAGTTGTATTTGTATCCGATGTTTCAGCAAAGGCCGAAGTTGTCCCCAGACTCGATACGATTAACACGGTCATAAACATTGTTTTTACTTTTAACATAATAATCAGCTCCTCTAGGTTAGTATGATGTCTGTTTAGTATCTAACCTTTATCACTTCTCATGAATCAGATGAGGAAGTTTGATAATCCTAATTCAAACGAATTAAGCTGGAAAAATGAAATAGATTACGAGGAGGACTAATGGAGAAAAATATGCTTGAGTATTCTATTGTTGATGTTTTCTCGGAAGGGAAGTATACAGGGAACCCGCTCGCAGTTTTCAAAAATGCGGGTGATCTATCTGATCATGAAATGCAGCAAATAGCAAAGGAAATTAATTATTCTGAAACTACGTTTATTGTGTCTGAGTCAGAAACTAATCACTATGACGTGCGTATTTTTACACCCAAGGAAGAGATTCCATTTGCTGGTCATCCGGCTTTAGGAACGGCTTATGTTATTCAAAAGGAACTTCTAAAGGAACCCATGGAAAAAGTTGTTTTAAATTTTAAAGGCGGCCCAATTCCAGTTACCTTTAACCCTCAAGAAGGGGTCCTATGGATGACCCAAAACGAACCTACTTTTGGCCGGATTTTAGATGCCCATCATATTCTAGAAGTTCTTAATGTGGCCAAAGAAGATATAGATTCCAGATTTCCTGTCCAAGAGGTTTCAACAGGGCTGCCCGTTATCATTGTCCCTTTGAAATCGCTGGAAGTTGTCAAGAAAGTGAAGCTGAATAGGGAGAAATATTTCGAATTAATTGATCAGACGGAGGCAAAAGCCATTATGGTCTTCGCTCCTGAAACGTATCATGCGATAAATGACCTGAACGTGCGGGATTTTGCTGCGTACTATGGCATTCCCGAAGATCCGGCAACGGGTAGTTCGAATGGATGTTTAGCTGCTTACCTGGTCAATTACCGTTATTATGACAACCATTACATTAACATCCGTGTCGAACAAGGATACGAAATTGAAAGACCCTCTTTATTGTTCCTGGAGGCAGTTAATAACAATGGTAACATCAGCGTTCGTGTAGGAGGAAAAGTAGAGAAAGTTGCGCAGGGTGAATGGTATGTTCAATAAAACAGACCGCATCTGTCCCATAACTTTTAAAGAACTTCTAGCGTTTTAACATTGAACAGGGTTCAGGAAAAGAGGATTTGAAATGCGGCGAAAAAGACGCATTGTTATTGTTTCTCCTGGATTATTAGCCTTGAGTGCAGCTTTCCTGTTTTAACACCTGCTGCTGGACAGCTTTTTGGAAATACAAGGCTTGAAGAGAAGCTACGAGTTTTATATTAGCATTAAGAAAGATTACCCGCCGGTTGATTACAATATCCGAGGGACAAGCTGGATTTGTCTGAAGGATGAGGTCATTATAATGAAGAATATCACTAAAGAGGAAAGAGATTTTGAATGAGAAATAGTCAATGTTAGACTCCGTAAATCGAAATAATCATAGAGGGAGCATACGTGATGACGAGCAGCAGATTGAATCCTAAGGCCGATGAATTTATAAGTCGATCTAATAAGTGGAAGGAAGAATATGAGAAGTTGAGAATGATTGTTCTTGACTGTGACCTGACCGAAGAATTCAAATGGATGCACCCTTGCTATACATATGAGAATAAGAACATAGTGTTAATTCATGGTTTCAAAGAGTACTGTGCGCTTCTGTTTCACAAAGGTGTCTTGTTACAGGATGCCCATGGGATTCTAATTCAGCAAACGGAAAATGTCCAGGCGGCACGCCAGGTTCGATTCAGGAATGTTCAGGAAATCGTAGAGATGGAGTCCATCTTGAAAACCTACATTCATGAAGCCATCGAAGTTGAAAAATCTGGACTGGAAGTAGATTTCAAAAAAACTGAAGATTACATCATTCCTGAAAAATTTCAAAATAAACTCAGTCATTTGCCCGCTTTAAAATCTGCTTTTGAAGCATTAACACCGGGACGGCAGAGAGCATACCTTCATTATTTTGCTGCACCCAAACAATCTAAAACCCGCGAGTCACGGATTGAGAAATATACGCAGAAGATTTTAGACGGAAAGGGATTAAATGATTAATGAATATTTAGTAAAGGAATGATTCAAAAATGAAGAAATTTATCCCGCTAATTATTCTCGCATTAACGATTTTCACATCGCCATACGCTTATGCAGCAGACCTGTCGATCAAAATTGATGGTATTGTTGTCGTATCTGACGTGAGGCTTGAAGTGAAGGACAATCGGACGATGGTGCCTTTGCGTATTATTGGTGAGAGTTTGGGAGCTAAGATCGAATATTCGAAGTCTCAAGTAACTTTAACTGCAGATGGTATTAGAGTGACTTTGCAGCCGAACAGCAGCACGGTTGTGCAGAATGGGGTAACTGTGAAGCTGGATGTTAAGACGTATGTCAAAAATAATCGCATTTACGTTCCGCTCCGTTTTATCGCAGAAACGTTTGGCTGCAAGGTAAATTACAGCAAGTCTGGTGTAACTGTCGATACGGCTCCATTAATCATAGAAGTCCGGCAAGTGAAGGCATTGCAGGAAGAATATCATATGACTATGGGCGGTGTCGTACAGCAAATTTATGGGAACGCATATAACAGGGCCATTTACAATATGTTTGTACATAACTTAGGTACCCAGGTCGATGCTCCTGCTAATTACTCATGGAGTCTTAACCTAGATGTACCGGGTTCCTATTACAAAAATGTACAATATGACTTCCTGGACCAGAAAGGAAAGAGCGTGAAGCGCTTCGATATTTACACCATACCTCCGGGTTCTATTTCAAATGACACTGTGAAGGAATATCCTCGTGTTTTGGTGTATGAGAGTTCTGAGCATCAATGGTATTTGTTTAACGAGACCGCGTTAGAATCCATCGATCTTTTGATTAACTCGGCAGATCTTAACGGATTTGTGAAGCTTATCAGCAATACGGCTGCTTAGATAATTCAACTCACGAAGGGCACCCAAATAGTGCCTTGATCATATCTCAAAAAGGGGCACCCGCCGGGAGCCCTTTTTAATTAAAGAATTTCTTTCAGACATGTCTATCCGAAAGTTGGATACTTCAGTCATTACGAGACAGTTGTACACTCCTTGTCACCTAACCCATGCTCTAAATTAGGCACTCTTCTAGGGGAATCGCCCCGATTAACCCAATAAATACCTAGGCAGACCAATACACATCCAACCACCGCCTCCCAAGCAACATGTTCTCCCAAGAGTATCCAGCTGCTGAGAACACCGAAGATAGGCGCCAGGAATAAGAAAGAGCTTGTTTTGCCGGGCTCTCCTTGATTCAGTAGGTAAAACCAGACGGAGAATTGTACGATCGAACACATGATAGCAAGCCACACTACAACTACTATTGAAGTTACATTTATATACAAGTAGACATGCTCCGTCAGAAGGCTTAATAGAAGAAGAATGATCCCTCCGAACAACATCTGGTATGCGGCTAGTACGGTCATATGGAATTGGCTGCCCCAACGCTTGATGAGCAGGGTAGCCACCGCGAAGCAAAGTGCCCCGAGTAACGCGATCCATGTACCCGGCTGAAGGCCGATATGAAATCCAAAGCTGAGAGCAATTCCGGTGAACCCGAGCGCAACACCAAGCCATTGAAGCGGTTGATAGCGAACACCGTTAAACAGAGTTCCGAACAGAACTACAATCAGCGGGCTTGAGCTTGTAATGATGGCCGACTCACCCGATGTAATCCAGTGCATGCTGTAATAGGCGCAGCCCATGACTCCCACAGATTGAACCAAGCCGATGACAGCAGCCTTCATCCATCCCGATAAGTGCTGCGGTTGAGGCAGCTTCCTCACTATAGTCCAGCCAGCCAGGATGCCTCCGGCCAAGACAAATCTTATCCCTATCAGCAGGAATGGGGCTATATAAGCCATCCCTATCTTCCCGACAGGAAATGCCACGCCCATTAACAAGGTAGTAAAGATGATTAGCACGTAATATTTCTGATTGCTCATTCCAAATCCCTCCATCTGATTGTTGGTAGTATAGTCATTGTAATTTCACACAGGTTTCATGTAAAATGATTATAAATGAATCTTGAGATCACTTATAACGATATCAAAGACAGGAGGAGTGAATATGGAAAGTGCCGATCTTCGTGTATTCTTAGCGGTTGCCAGGGAAGGATCGATCACGAAGGCCGCCGCACGGCTGGGTTATGTCCAGTCCAATGTGACGGCAAGAATACAACAGCTTGAGGCCGAGCTGCAGACTGTGCTCTTTCATCGTCATAATCGGGGAATGAAGACGACTTCCAGCGGAGACAATCTGCTTATGTATGCGGAACGGGTCGTCTCCTTGCTGGAGGAGGCTTCTCGCGCGATGACGGTGTCCTCGGAACCGAGTGGTCCGCTGCGGCTCGGATCGCTGCAGACAACCGCGGCGGTTCGGCTTCCTAAGCTTTTGAGCGCCTATCACAGGAAGTATCCGGAAGTTGCACTATCCCTGACTACGGGTCAATCCCGGGAACTTATTGAAAAGGTTCTGCACTACGAGCTGGATGGAGCTTTCGTGGCTCTGCATGACCGAAACGCTGACATCCATGCAGTACCCGTGTTTGAGGAAGAGCGGCTTATCGTCTCAGAACAAGGAATTCAGACCTTGGATGAGGCATTGACCAAGCCGATCCTCGTGTTCAGCTCAGGCTGCTCCTATCGTGAACTGTTGGAGGAATGGCTGCGGTCGCGTGGAATCTTCACGTTCAATGTAATGGAGTTTGGTACTCTGGAGGCCATAATCGGCGGGGTCACCGCCGGACTGGGCATTTCGCTCCTGCCGAAGTCGGTCATCAGCCGAACGGCTGAGGCCGGACTCGTTCATTTGCACCCGATTCCCGAGAAATACAGATATTCGTCAACATTTTTTGTTACCCGGCGAGACAGCTTTATCCCTAGCTCGCTGCAGGAGTTGATGCGAATGATGACGAGAGAGCAGGAGAGCATTCGGATGTAACTCCTTCGAAGAGAATAGCACATTAAAAAGCGGCAGTCCCAAGGCTAGTGCTCTAGTCCTTGGGCTGCCGCTGCTTATTTGAATCTGTGTTAATATGAGTGTCCCTAACCTTACATACTACACTGCTTCCTGTGTCTGAGCCAGATTGCTTAGTGCTGTCTCGTTACGCTTGATTCGATCAAGCACAATGCTGTTCTGATTGACTAAGGATTCAATTGTGGCCGATAGTTCCTCCAGCGTCGCAGAAGTCTGCTGGCTAACCGATGCCAAATGCTCCGAGGATTCCTCAATGGATCGGGAGGAGGACTGGATGGTTGTAATGGACTTATCATAATGAGTTGTTCTCTCATTGATCTCTTTAACGGAGTTGTTAATCTCTGCGAACACGTCCCGGGTCTCCAGCGTCATTGCCAGACAATCCTTCATCTGATCAGAGATCGTATTCATATGAACCTGGGTCTGACCGGACCGATCAATGACAGCTAGTAAGTTGCTGGAGATCTCGTCCGCAGCTCTTGCAGATGAATCGGCGAGCTTACGAATTTCAGAAGCTACAACAGCGAAGCCTTGTCCGCTCTCACCGGCTCTTGCGGCTTCAATACTTGCATTCAGTGACAATAGATTAGTCTGTGAAGCAATGTCCTGCAGGGTGACAATCAGCTCGGAGGAGCCTTTGATCTGGGCAGCCAGGTCATTCACCTGATCGCTTACGGCTTGAATTTGTCCGCTGAAATCCTTAATCATCAGGTACATCTCATCCACCGTGGCATCTCCCCGTTCGGAGGAATCCGCAGCATCCTGGATGCCTGCACGAAGCTGACCCAGTGATTGGAACATATCTTCAAGCTGGGAGTTGCTGCTCTTCACCGATTCCGAAATCGTTACCAGAACTTCAGATTCGGATACGACCCCTTTCGTAATTTCATGAAAGGCGTTATTCATCTCGCCAAAGGAGACTGCGTTCTCGCTGCTTCCCTGTGAAATGAGCTCCATATTCTCGGAGATCGTTCTTACATTCTCACGAAGTGACTTCTCATGCTCGGTAATTTGCGCCATTAGCGTTTCTGTTCTTGTTTGAGTCTCGGCCAAATTCTTGATCATTCGGTTGGCAACCTTCTGGAAGGCAATCAAGATCACAACCACAATGATATAGTAGAACCAAAGTCCAATCATACTATCTTTATTAAGTCCATATGTAACGGCATTCTTGAACATGTTCAACCACAGAATATAGGCTCCGGCGACTGAGCCGGTAATGAGAACTTTGTTGTCCATATAGATTAGCGATACGGCTAATATGAAGAACACCTGAAACAGATTAGAGATGCTGGGCATATAAATCGTTGATACTGTGAAAATAGCGATAATACCGCCGATGGCTACATAAGGTATGGCTTGTTCTAATCTTCTGCCGTAATGCAGGACTCCAATAACCGCGAGCACAACGAGATCAAGAATAGACATAAGAATCTTGATATTCATACTCTGGTTAACGGAAAGATACGTAGCTTCCGCAAGCACCACAGTCACGGCCAGCGCTTTAAAGATTAAATCGTTCTTCCTGCGTACATCCTCCTTTCTAATTGTTGATAAGCTGGAATTCTGCTGCTCTCCTGACATTCTCTCCATTCCCCTATCAAATTAAATTATATGTGTTCATAATAGCATAGGATTTTAAGGAAATATACGACATTTTTCGTGTCTACCTTCAGGACAAAAGGATGAAATTTTGTTGATTCAAGTCCTTATTTAACTATAGGCACCATTTCTATTGGTCCTGATTTTGGCTGGTCTTTCTCGTTCATCCGGAATACGAACCATGCCGCTGGAACCAGAGCAATAACCCCGAGTAGAACAAAGCAGGTCTGAATATTGAACATTTGCAGCATAAGCATGCCTGCGAACGGACCGAGAGCACCCCCGACATTGGTAAGCAGAGCCACATCCGAGAAAAACCCGGCCTCGTCCTCATGCTTTCTGGATTCCTCAATCGACAGCGTCTCCTGAGCGATCCCGGTAAAGCTGCCAATCAGGTCGCGGACAATTTGAAGGCCGAGCAGTACCGCATAAGTGTGGGAAAGGCCATATAAGCTGACAGTACACATCAGCAGGGCATACCCGATCAGCAGCGTATTTCGATAACAGAACCGCTTGATCAAGCGGCGTCCGAGCGGGATGCATATCGCAGATACCACACCCGAGCAGATGGAGAACAGCGCAATCTGCATATTGCTGAAATGCAGCACATTAACATGGTAGATCACCCACAGCGAGCCTGGGAGAGCGCCGCCCAGTGACATGAAGCCAACCATAATGAGGAACGGACTTAGTCTGCGTAGCGGGGGTTTCCACTTAAGCTTGATCTTCTTCGATTCTTTTGGCGCCAGACGGGCCATTAGATTCATCCCGGTGAATGTGCACACCGCTCCAATGATCATGCAGATGAAGTAGTTATAGGGAAAAATCGTATCATAACGGTCGAGCAGCGTACTGGCACTGTAGGAGCATACGATGGTAACCAGAATGGCGATAATGCGGATGTTACCGAACAATGTCGACATGTTCGAATCAGCCACATTGTGCTTGATTAGAGAGTGCTGCTGCACGTTCAGAATCATGACCACGATGCAGTTAACCGACCAGAAGACCAGAATCCAGGCAATCGAATGAGGCAGCAGAACGGCAAATGCGATGCACAGAAAAGCCATTTGCCGCAGAATACCGGCAGAATAATAGACCTTGAAGTTGCAGGGCAGCAGCCGCGTCACAAAGACGACCGAGATCGCAGACATCAGCGGCGGGAGCGAAGTGGAAAGTGTAATTTCGAGCGGTGAAGCTCCAAGTCTCGCAATTAATATGGGAAGGAACATAAAAAACAAAATATTTTTCATATTTTGCAGAACGGCATCAATATAAATCCTGGTTTCGGGCTTCAACATGTCATCTCCTAGAAGTATTTCGCTGTTTAAAAAGGTTTGCACTGGTTTACATCGGAATTTGCTGCTTGGAAATGAATAAAAGCGGCTCTACAATTTTTGGAAAATACATAATCTGATACAATTCGAGCTTGCTTGGTTAAGTAGTGTATACAGCTGATTACAAAATAGGGGGACATATAATGAAGTTTGGAAAAAATATCAAATCCTGGGCTATCACACTAGCTATTCTTTGTTCATTCTCAGTTCTAACTGCTTGTTCAGGGGGCAGCTCAGGAGGTCCTGCCGGTACGGCCTCTACGAACGAGACGAATGGCAAATCAGAAGATGGCAAAGTGGTGCTGAACTACTGGACATGGTGGGGCTCTGAGACACGCAGACCGATTGTGGAGAAGCTGGTCGATGATTTCAATAAGTCACAGGATAAAATTATTGTGAAACACAGCTATTATCCTTTCTCCGATATTTTCACCAAGGAGCTTGCTGCGGTAAGTGCAGGCAATCCGCCAGACATTATGATGAACGATATTAATACGGTACAGCAGCGTGCCAGCAAGAAGCAGGCAATCAATTTATCCAAATACGTCGAGCAAAGTAAAGTAAAGGACCGGTTCTTCCCGGAACTCTGGAACACGGTACTGTATCAGGGAGAGCCGTACGCATTGCCTTTCAATACAGACACCCGGATGATGTTCTACAACAAGGATGATTTCAAGGCAGCCGGACTTGATCCAGAGAAATTCCCTACCACTTGGGAGGAGCTGGACAAGGTCGCAGCCAAGCTGGACAAGAAGGATGGAGACAAGTTCACCCATATCGGGTACTCGCCGCAGTTCAACTCGGACTGGAATCTGCTTCAGCTTAATTTTGATCAAGGCCGCAATTTCTTCGATGAGAACGGAAAGCCAGTCGTTAATGCGCCGGCCAAAGCAGAAGCCATGCAGTACATTCTGGATAATGCCAAGCGCCTCGGCCAAAGCAATATTGACGCCTTCAAAGCTGACTTTGGCAGCAAGCAGGCCAATCCGTTCATCGCAGGCAAAGTGTCGATCTGGACAGACGTAACGAACTTCTACACCCAAATCCGGGATTACGGACCAAATCTTAATTTTGGTGTCGCACCACTTCCGGAGACCAAACCGGGCTCAGGTCATTACAGTGTCGGTGGGGGCTTCGTTATTGAGATTCCTTACGGATCCAAGCATCCGGATGAAGCCTTTGAATTCCTGAAATATATGACAGATGTTCAGGCGCAGACGTATTGGGCGCAGAAGAACTTTGACAACGTAGCCAACAAGGAAGCTTCGAACAATCCGGAGCTGCAAAAGAATCCGGTATACAAAGCATCCGTTGATAATTTGGCTGTAACCAAGATGACGCCGAACCCGTTATTTGCGCCGGACTATATTAATCTGATTAATCCTCAGCGGGATGCGATTATGCTTGGAGAGAAATCAGTCCCAGATGGCCTTAACCAGGCCCAGGCCGATGTGGAGAAGTTAATTTCGAACAACAAATAAGCCAAGCATATAGAAAGAAGGTAGGATCATGGCCCGAACAGCGGCAAGTTCTCAGGGCAGCTCTCTCAGACGCAGGGAAGCTTGGCAGGGTTATATTTTTGCCAGCCCCTGGATTGTTGGATTTCTGCTATTCACGGCGGGTCCTCTGTTGTTCTCCCTGTACGCGAGCTTTACGAATTACGATATTACCTCCAGGATGGACTGGATCGGAATACAGAACTATGACACGATGTTCAATCACGATCCTTTATTCTGGAAGTCACTAAGAAACACCCTATATTTCGTTGTGATCAGTGTGCCACTTCAGACCGCTGGGGGATTACTGCTTGCTGTGATTCTGAACCGGAAGGTGGCAGGCATCCGCTTGTTCCGTACAGTATTCTATCTGCCCTCAATCTTGTCAGGGGTTGGCGTGTATGTACTGTGGATGATGCTTCTCTCGCCAAGTGCGGGGCTTGTCAATCTTATGCTGAGCTGGGTAGGGATCGACGGCCCGGCCTGGTTAACCGATCCGGCTTGGACCAAGAATGCCGTAATCCTGATGAAGATCTGGGGAGCTGGCGGGATGATGCTGCTATACTTGGCAAGCCTGCAAGCCGTTCCCCAGCAGCTATATGAAGCGGCTGAACTGGACGGAGCAGGGAAGTTACGCAAGTTCTGGCATGTTACTCTTCCGATGATCACCCCGGTGATTTTCTTCGAGATCGTGACGGGCATGATAGGAGGATTCCAAATCTTCCAAGAGGGCTATGTTATGGGTTATAACAATGACCCGGGAGCGCCGATGAACTCACTGCTCTTTTATAATCTGCATATGTTCCTTAAAGCCTTTAAAGTGTTCGATATGGGCTATGCCATGGCCATGGCCTGGTTCCTGTTCCTGATCGTACTTGTCCTAACCCTGATTAACCTGACTTTGTCCAGATTCTGGGTTCACTATGAAGGGGGAGAGCGCTGATGAGTCTCTTGGCTGCACAGGAGCAAGCTCGCGTGAAGAAGCTAAGTGCCCCCCAGAGAAAGGTGAAGAGCAAATGGGCGGCGGTTATTTTATACGTTATCATGATCGGCTTAGGTTTGCTTCTGTTGACACCACTTTTCTGGATGCTCTCCACATCCTTGAAGTCCATGCAGGAGATCATGTCGTACCCGCCAACCTTGTTCCCTAAGGTGATCCACTGGGAGAATTACCAGCATGCGTGGGAGAAAGGGAACTTTGCGAGATATACATTGAATACACTGCTGCTGGCAGGCGTTGGCGTGTTCTCCCATGTGCTCTCGAATACGTTCGTAGCTTATGGATTCGCCAAGATCAGATTCCCCGGCAAAAAACTGTTGTTCTCGGTGATGCTCGGTACGATGATGATTCCAAGCTTTGTTACTCTGATCCCGCAGTATATTCTGTTCTCGAAATTATCATGGATCAATACCTACTACCCGCTTACCGTACCAGGCTTCTTCGGCAGTGCCTTTCAGATCTTCCTGATTCGTCAATTCTTCCTGACCATTCCGAATGAGTTGATTGAAGCAGGGAAGGTGGACGGCGCTAGCCATTACCGAATCTGGTGGCAGCTCATGCTTCCACTGTCGCTGCCCGTGATTGCAACCGTAGCAATCATGACCTTCCAAGGGGCGTGGAATGATTTCACCGGGCCTCTGATCTATATCAACTCAGAATCTCTATTCAATCTGCAGATTGGACTTCAATCCTTCAAAGGCACGGAGTCAACCCAGTGGCATTATCTGATGGCCGGTTCGGTCATCGTGCTGCTGCCGGTAGTGCTGCTATTCTTCTTCTTCCAGAAGTACTTTATTGAAGGGATGAACATCACGGCTGGTACGAAGGGCTGAGCGGAAGAGGAAAGACAGCAAAGAACACCGAGTGGGCTAAGCCTGCTTGGTGTTCTTTGTGTTGCATGGCTATTAAACTGAGAATCAATAGCTTGCCTTATGAATAGTCATATTTATCAAATGAGCTATATTAATTCCCGGAACTTCAATAATTTTACTGGTGCCGCTGATTCATATTAGCTATTATATGATTGTGATTAACTTTTCGTAAGGGGATAACAAATGATGAGTATATATAATTTTAGCGCTAAGGCGATGAATGGTAAGGAAATCTCTTTGGAGCAGTATAAAGGCAAGACTGTATTGATCGTGAATACGGCAAGTGAATGCGGATTCACATTCCAGTATGAGGACCTTCAACGCTTGTATGACCGGTATAAGGAGAAGGACTTTGTGATTCTGGGATTCCCGTCGAACCAGTTCGCAGACCAGGATCCGGGGACGAATGATCAGATCAACACCTTCTGCACGCTGAATTACGGGGTATCTTTTCCCATGTTCCAGAAGGTGGAGGTTCGTGGAGAGAACGCTCATCCGTTGTTCAATTATTTGGCCTCCAGCAAGCCATTTGAGGGATTTAACCATTCACATCCGGTCGCCAAAATTCTGATGGACATTATTAATGAGAAGCACCCCGAGTATATGACTGGAGACTCGATTAAATGGAATTTCACGAAATTCCTGATTAATAAAGAAGGGGAAGTCGCCAAGAGATTTGAAGCTACGACCGATCCGCTCGATATGGAACAGGATATTGAGAGTGTCCTTCAAGCCTGATAATTAGAATAATGTCCATAAGGCTCTTGCGCTGCAAGAGCTTTTTGCCGTCCATGTACAGGAAATGTCCTTTTCCAGACTGGATGTTATAATATAAATTCAATTGTTATGGACAACATGAGAAGAAAGGGCAGAAAGTATCGTGGATCGAGAAGAATTTATCAGGGGAGTAAAAGATTGTGTTCCTACTTTACTTGGGTATCTAAGTATAGGATTCGCCGCAGGAATCATTGAGAAAACGGCCGGACTCAGCATCATGGAGATTGGTCTGCTTAGCGTCCTTGTCTATGCGGGGTCCGCCCAGTTTATTTTTGCCGGAATGGTGAGCACAGGGGGCTCGTTAGTTGGAATCATCACTACCGTGTTCTTCATTAACCTCCGTCACCTGCTCATGAGCGCCGCCTTGTCTCCTTACTTCCGGCAGCTGTCTTCGGTGAAGAACGCTATGATTGGTGTACTGCTTACCGATGAGACGTTCGGGGTGGCTTCAAGCGAGGTTGCACGGTCCGGCCGGCTGAATAACAGCTGGATGCAGGGGCTGAATCTGACGGCTTATTTGAACTGGATTGCCGCGAATCTGGCCGGGGCGTATTTGGGAGTATGGATTACGGATCCTGAGAAGCTCGGACTTGATTTTGCGCTGCCGGCTATGTTTGTGGGTCTGCTCGTTCTGCAAATCATGCACCGGAAGAAGTATGTTCTCGATGTCGTTGTTGGCCTTACTGCTATTCTGGTAGGCGTGCTCTGCGGATACTTCATTTCCAAAAGTGTCGGTGTGATTGCTGCAACTCTGGTTGCGGCGACGGTTGGGACGGTGATCGAAAGATGGAAGTAAGGTGGGATATATTCCTGCTTATTGCAGGCTGCGCGGTGGTTACGCTGCTGCCAAGAGTTGTGCCGCTCGTCCTGTTAAGCCGAATTGCACTGCCGGAGCCGCTTCTGAGATGGCTAAGCCATATTCCGATTGCGGTGATGGCGGCCTTAGTGGGACAAGAGCTCATCCAGATGGATCGCGGCTTTCAATTTAGTGAGCATCTGGACCTTGCTGCCGGTATCCTTACGTTTGCTGTTGCTCTCAAGACCCGCAATTTGTTGTGGACTGTGGTGATGGGATGCTTATTTGCCATGGTATTACGGCTCCTTGTGAACTCATGAATTCAGATTTGCGGGGCGAGCTGAAGAATCGTTGACAGTATCCTTTACCACACTAGGTTACTTGAATGTCAGTACTTGTTAAGAAAAACATCGCCAAGCATAATGAGAGTTATCACTATTGCGATAACAGAGGAGGACACATGAAACTTAGAGTATCCGCGGTTCAATACCGTTTGCATACGATTCGATCCTTTGAGGAATTTGCCAAGCAGGCGGAACACTATGTCAAGACCGCCGAAGAGTTCGGTACGGAGTTCCTGTTATTCCCTGAATTCTTCACTACCCAGCTGTTGTCGATAGGTAATGAGCAGGGGGAGGCCTTACCTATTCAAGATCTCCCCAGCTTCACGGAGGATTACCGTAATTTGTTCTCCAGGCTTGCAGCTCAAGCGGACATGCACATTATTGCCGGGACCCATGTAACAGAGCGGAACGGCAAATTATATAACACAGCCCACTTGTTCTACCCCGATGGGCGTGTTGCAGAGCAGGCCAAGCTGCATATTACACCTACTGAGGTACACGAATGGAATATGTCTGCAGGCGAGGGGGTTCAGGTATTCGAGACCGAGAAGGGAACCATTGCGATGCTGACCTGTTATGATATCGAATTCCCTGAAATTGTACGTATGGTGAAGGCGAAAGGTGCCGATGTTATCTTCTGCCCGTCCTGCACGGACGACCGCCACGGCTTCCATAGAGTGCGTTACACGAGTCATGCCAGAGCCATTGAGAATCAGGTATATGTAGTCACCACAGGTACAGTCGGGTCTCTTCCCACCGTTGATTTCATGAGAGGGAACTTTGGACAGGCAGCGGTGATTACCCCCAATGATGTACCATTTCCGCCGCAGGGCATTCTTGTTCAAGGTGAAATTAACGACGATATGATCGTTACTGCGGATCTGGATCTTCAGCTTCTATATGAGGTTCGGGAGCGGGGCTCTGTAACTACCTGGCGAGACCGGCGTACGGATTTGTATCCGGATTGGGAGTAATTTCGGATTGCATAGAGCAGCAGCCGCCCAAGGAGGACGATAGATTGTACCGTAAAGAGTTTTTTGTATATGATCAAGGCCGTCCGGTAAAAGCAGTCATTCGCAGCTACAAGGAAGAGGACTTTGCGGGCTTAATTCAGATTCAGCAGGAATGCTTTCCACCGCCTTTTCCATCTGAACTCTGGTGGGATGAGGAGCAGCTCCGGAACCATATTACACGGTTCCCTGAAGGGGCTTTATGTGTGGAGCTGAATGGGGAACTGGCCGGTTCCATGACCGGCCTGATTGTGGACTTCGATGACCGGCATCCGCTGCATACCTGGGAGGATATTACCGATCAGGGTTATATCCGCAACCATAATCCGAAGGGGAACACCCTCTATGTCGTGGATATTAGTGTCAGGCCCCGGTATCGCAAGCTGAGCCTAGGAAAGTGGCTCATGTTCTCGATGTATGAGACGGTGGTTCATCTTCAGCTCGAACGTCTGCTTGGCGGTGGACGAATGCCGGGTTATCATTTGAAGAAGGACGAGATGACCGCAGACCAATATGCGGGTGCAGTTATCACTGGAGAGCTTCAAGATCCGGTGATCTCCTTCCTGCTGAGATGCGGACGGACGCCGGTCCAGGTGGTTCCGAATTACTTGGAAGATGAGCAGTCCCTGAACTACGGATTACTGATGGAGTGGAAGAATCCGTTCCAGACAGCCACGAAAAGGAAGGAGAATGAAGCATGAGCAAGCTGGCATATGAACGCATTACAAGCATCGAAAGCCCGCTGTTTCCCCAAATGCATCAGCTGATGCAGGAGGTATTCCCGGACGAAGAGGTACTCGAATTTGATCTGTGGAAAGAGCCCTTGGAAGACCCGGGAATCCGGGTGTTCGTCGCCATTTATAATGGGGAGGTCGTCGGGACTACAGAATATCGTTATTACACGGACTTCAACGTGGCCATGACGGATTTCACTATTGTAGGCAAGCCTGGACTTGGAATCGGGCGCTTCTTGTGGAAGAAGAGACAGGAAGACCTTGATCGCTTAAGTCAGGAGAACGGCAAAGATCTGTATGGCATGTTCGCAGAGATCTATGATCCTTACCGGGTGAAGGAGCATACATTTGGCGGCGTGAAGACCATGGACCCTTATGTCCGCCGGGAAGTCCTGTCTCATCTAGGGTACAAAAAGCTCGATCTTGCTTATGTTCACCCTTCGTGGAACAATGACGGAGAGGGCGTCGAGGGCCTGGATCTCGGATTCATGCCGGCGGACGACAATCAAGATGAGATTCCAGCCTCACTGGTTGTTGACTTCCTGACTCGCTATTATACGGTTCTCCCGAATAAGCCCAAGGCTTGGTATGACATGATTAATGGGCTACAGGAGAAAGTTACAGTTCGCCTGCTCCCATTGTAAACATAGATGGGAAGAGATAAGAAGGCTCCTGCATCTGGCAGGAGCCTTCTTATTGTTGTACCGGATCGCCAACTAGCTTCCTATATAAGCTCGATAACTGTTGAAGCTCCTCATCTGTCAGCCTATCAAAAAAGCTGGTAAACTGGGAATTTCCTTCTTGGCGCGTCTTGGCAATCATATCCCGTCCGGCATCGGTAAGCTCAAGCTGGACGGACCTGCGGTCCTCTTCTCCACGGGTTCGGTGGATGAGACCCGCTTTCACCAGTGTGTCCGCAAGTCCGGTAATACCTCCGGTGGTAACCTTCAGGCTTGCAGCCAGTCTGGAGGGACTCTGAGGACCTTCCTCATGAAGCAGGCCCAGTATAAGTTCGTGATTTCTGGATAATCCGTTCGTATTTCGCTTGTTCCATTCCTTCTGCCACATTTGATAATGGCATTCGTAGAGCCGGGCTAAATTCTTCAGAAGCTCTGATCGGTTCATGTCCATCCCCCTCAGGGCGGTGTAGGTTCGCAGGGTTCATCTGTTCGTCCTCATTATTCTTAATCATAATATCACTAAGATTTTTAGGACTCAAGGAGGAAAGAACTCAGGGGGGATCAGGCTTCTCTATAGAGAGGTGATCACCTTGTCAATGATCCCGTACTCGGCAGCTTCCTCAGCCGACATGAAATAGTCGCGATCCATATCCCGCTCTACCTTACCCAGCGGTTGGCCGGTTCTGTCCGAGGTAATCTGAATCACTTTCTGGCGAACAAGCAGAATTCGCCGGGCACTTATTGCGATATCACTGGCCTGTCCTTGTGCACCTCCATGGGGCTGGTGTATCATAATTTCGCTGTTCGGCAGGGCGAATCTTTTGCCTTTGGTCCCGGCAAGCAGCAGCAGTGATCCGAAGGAGGCTGCAAAACCGGTGCAGATCGTATGGATATCCGGCTTAATATACTGCATCGTATCATAGATGCCGAATCCAGCGGTGGTAGAACCGCCCGGGCTGTTGATGTACATGTAAATGTCTTTGTCCGGATCTTCTGCCGACAAGAATAGCAGCTGGGCCGTAATGCTATTGGCAAGCTGATCATCAATGGCCGACCCCACGAAGACTATGCGGTCCTTAAGCAGTCTAGAGTATATATCGTAAGTTCGCTCACCCCGGCTCGTCTGTTCAACTACATAGGGAACATATTGGTTCATCATCCTACCTCCGTGTTAAGTGATATTGTCGTTACATCTACTTAACGAAGAGCAGAGGATGAAGGATACGTGAAGGTACGATGAACTTCCGCGGATCCGGACTTTTTTCAGTCCGCCACATGCTAGAATAAGCAAGAACTGAACGAATAAGGAGGGGTTAGGGTGAGTCACCGTCACTATCAAATTTTGATGATATCGGGAAGTTTGAAGCAGGAATCAATCAATACTGCCATTCTAAATGGTCTTTCTCTGCTGTCCGGTAAGGATATGAATATGGAATTCAAATTTTATAACGGTCTGAGCGAGCTGCCTCATTTCAATCCTGAACTAGATACAGAGCATGCCTTCGAGACGGTTGATCATTTTCGGGAACAGCTGCGCACTTCAGATGCGGTTATAATCTGTACGCCGGAATATGCAGCAGGGGTGCCGGGAACCCTCAAGAACGCTCTGGACTGGGTGGTATCCTCTGGAGAATTAATGAACAAGCCAGTCGCGGCAATCAGTGCCTCACCTTCCATGCAGGGCGGAGCCAAGGCGCTCGAATCCCTGGAGCTGACGTTAGGGATGATTGACGCAAGGTTGTTCGATGGAGGGATCGTCCGGATTCCCCTGGCTAGCAGGAATAAGTTAGGTCCTGACGGCGAAGTGACCGATACAGAGCTAAGACTTACCTTGCAGGGACTCCTCAATGCGCTTCGTAGTGAACTTGGCAGACAGTAAGGATCAGGAGTTGGAATAGTATCTTTGGATACGGCTTAATAAGAAAAGGGATGTTCGGGGTACGGCCCTGAACATCCCTTTTACTAGTGCCTCGTGTAAAGCCGGCTATTTGTTCGTACTGTGCTGCTTATTCGGGAGCTGGGAGCCGGGATTCCCTTTGGCCCGGTGTTTGTTCTTCTCGGCTTTCTTCTGGTTATCATGCACTTTCTCAACAAATTCATGCAGGTCCTCAGTCATGTGATTGCCTCCTTAATTTAGGGTTCGTTGTTACTATAACCAAAGTAAGGATTTTGATGAGAGGGCCAGCACGGTGTATCTTGATATCAGCAATTTAGCCTTTTACGGCCCCTGCCACAACACCCTTGACAATATACTTCTGCAGTAGAATAAACACGATGATGGATGGGAGCACAGCCATTACCATCGCAGTCATGGCATACTGCCAATCCGAGGTATACTGCCCGACAAAAGTATAGGCTGCAAGCGTAAGCGTCTTTGTGACAGGAGAGCCATTAACCATAAGCAGAGGCAGAAGAAAGTCATTCCAGATCCACATGACATCGATAATGATGATGGTTGTGGTGACTGATTTCAGCAGTGGAAAGATGACCAAGAAGAACAGCTTAAATCCGGAAGCTCCGTCAATCGTAGCACTCTCGTCGATTTCCCTTGGGATACCTTTGATGAAACCATGATAAATGAAGACGGCAAGAGGTGCGCCGAACCCCCAGTACAGCAGTCCAAGTCCCCAAGTGCTTTCCGAAAGCTTCATGTCCTTGGCTAGCTGCAGAACGGTAAGCATAATCGATTGAAAAGGAATCAGCATGGGCATAATGCACAGCAGATAAATTACAGCACTATACTTGGTCTTGGTCCGTCCCAGCTTGTAGGCAGCAATGGAGGAGACGAGAATAATCCCAGCCAGACCGAGTACGGTGATGATCGTGTTATTGAGGAATAGTCTTGGATAGTTAATGAAATTCCATACATAAGAATAGTTGGCGAAAGACAACTTATGCGGAAGAGCGATGACATCGGTCATAACCTCCTGAAAGCTCTTGAACGAGTTAAGGATCGTTAAGATCAGAGGAAGAATAAACAGCAGTGAGACAAGAAACATTACGACTTCTAGCAGGACACGTAGGGTTTGATTCCGTTTCATTATGCTTCAACCTCCCGACGTTTGAAAATAGTTAACTGTACAATGGTGACGAGCAGCACGGCTACGAACAATAGGAGTGCTTTTGCCGTTCCGTAACCATACAGGTTATTCTGGAACGTATCGCGGTAGATATCATAAGCCACGCTGTAGGTAGTACCACCCGGTCCTCCGCCGGTCAAGGATAGAATGACATCGAACACCTTAATCGAGTTCGTCAGCGCCATAAATACCGAAATGGTAATGGACGGAGCGAGAAGCGGAAGGGTAATGCTGAAGAATCTCCGGAAAGGTCCTGCACCATCCATTACAGCAGCTTCTTTCATATCATCAGGTACAGCCTGAAGACCGGCAATGTAGATGACCATATAGAACCCGATGGACTGCCAGATCGATACCCCTAGGATGGAGATAAAAGCCAGCCCCGGCTCACCTAGCCAGCTCAAGTGGAAGATACCCCAGCCTGTGCTGCTCCCCAGCGACTCAAAGCCCTGCATAAATATAAACTTCCATATGAAACCCACAATGACAAGACTTAGAATATAAGGGATGAAGAAGGCAGCTCGCAGCCATGCCGCTCCGCGAAGCTTCATATCGAGCACCAAAGCCAGCAGAATTGCCAGCACGTTCACAAGCACGATATACAGCAAAGCGTATTTGATTGTGAACCAAGCGGAAGAGCTGAAGTTCGCGTCATGCATGAAAATTTGCTTGAAGTTGTCCAGGCCAATGAACTTCGGATGCTTGGAAATCCCGTTCCACTTCGTGAAAGAGTACCGTATGGTCAAGGCAAACGGGATATAGAATGCAACGAACACACAAATCATTACGGGAAGTGTGAACAAACCAAACTCTAGTTTTTCCGTCCATTTTCTTCCTAATCTTCTCATAAAGCACCTCTTTTTTTGTCTGTACTGTCCATCATCCATCATGTCTTGTCTCGCGAGAGTAAGGTCAGCGATATGTGCTGCCGGTCTGTACAACCGGGTGGATCTCGTTATAATGGATTATAAATTAGCGGGTCTCTCTCGCAGAATGGATTTAAGGGAACAGTTAAGGGTAAAAAGGTGAACTGTGAAAAGATCGGGAGGGCAGTCTGATGATCATGATCCGTCTCAAAAAATGGGCTGCAGCCTTAGTTGAAAGGGCGACTCGCAGGCTTGTCAACAAATTAATTCTACTGTTCTCCACCACGATTGTGCTGGTTGTGGGCTCGCTGACCTTCATTTCTTACCAGATTATCCAGAAGGAATCCGTGAACAGCAGCATCGCGAGCACGACGAATAATTTGCATCTGGTGAACAAGAATTTAGAGGCCTATTTAAACGGGATGGAAGCGCTATCACAGCCTCAGCTTCGCTATGATGATATTATGCATGCAATCAAGAATGAACCCCGGGAATATGCCTCGAGGCAGTATCTGGAGAACTACTTGCGGGATCTGTTCTTCTCACGAAATGATCTCGAAGCGATCTATCTCTACCTGGTTGGAGAGAAGAAGTATTATGCGATCTACCGGGAAGCTTACACGATATCGAGTCGGTCAGGAACGGATGCCTCTCTCGCCCGGCAGGAATGGTATAAGCAGACGATGCTCAGCAAGCAGAACCGGGCGTATCAATCTTTCCTGAAGCCTGGGGAGCAGACGGGATATGTCATGAACAAGGACAAGATCACTATGGCTTTCCATAAGGTGCTCCGTTCGATTGCTACCCGTGAACCGCAGGCGGTTCTGTCCTTCTACTTCAACTCCAAAGGCCTGAGTGAGACGATGAAGGATATCCCATTAGGCCAGGGGGAGCACGTCACCCTGCTTAGTCCCGAGCAGATTCCATTCTATGTAGATGATCGGGCCTTCTATACGAAGGCAAGTGGGGCTGGAATGCTTGAAGGCATGAACGGCAGGAGCGAAGGTCAATACAACTGGGGAAAAGGGGACAACCGTTACCTTGTGGTGCATCATGCCGGTACGGACCAAGGCTGGTCTCTGGTAAAGGCGATCCCTTATCAGGAAATTTACGAGGCTGCGACGAAGACCCGTAATGCCAGTTATTTGATCGGGGCTATCTTTCTCTTTCTTGCTGTTATTCTTATTATTTTTACGTCTAATGCCATTACTCTTCCGCTGAAGAAGCTTGCCTACCAGATGCGCAGGTTCAGTGAAGGGACGTTCAATGCAGAAGCTGAAGTTAAGGGACGCGATGAAATTGCCTATCTGGCGCGGCGGTTCAACCAGATGGTAGAACGGACCAATGAGCTGATTAATGAGCGATACAAGATGAAGATTGCCCAGAAGAACGCTGTACTTAAGGCGCTAGAGGCTGAGATTAACCCGCATTTTCTATACAATGCCCTACAGGCGATCTCGACCAAGGCCCTTAAGCACGGAACAGATGAAGTCGCAGATATGGTTGATGCCCTTGCAATGACGCTTCGGTATTGTATCAGCGGCAGGGAAACGGTACAGGTCTATGAGGAGCTTGGGCATATCGAGCGTTATTGGGTGCTCCAGAAAGCACGCTTCGGCAGTCGTCTCCAAGTAATAACGGAATGGGATGAATCCTTGAAGGAACTCTACATTCCCAAGCTCTCGCTCCAAACCCTCGTAGAGAACGCCGTAAAACATGGAGTGGAGAGGGTGTCCAGTTCTGTTACGATTAAGATTAAGGCTTATTCTAAGGGTGAACAGGCCGTGATTGTCGTGGAGGATGACGGACCTGGCATCTCCAAGGAAAGGTTGGAAGAGGTGCAGCAAAGAATGTCAGCAAGCTTTGAAGATCGGGAGGGAGAAAGCATTGGTCTCCATAACTTGCAAATGCGCTTAAAGCTGCTGTACGGCGAAGCGGCCAGCCTACAGATCGAGGCCATGGATCGTGGGGTCAGAATGACAATGTTCCTGCCGAAAGGGGAAAGCTCGAATGTATACAGTATTAATCGTGGATGATGAGGAGCCGGTGCGCGAAGCCATTCGCATCTTGGGCGACTGGGCGAATCTTGGAGTTACCCAGATCTATGAAGCTGCCGATGGCAAGGAGGCCCTTGCCATGTTCGAGAAGTACCAGCCGCAGCTGGTGATGGTGGATATGAAAATGCCCGAAATGAGCGGGGACGCATTTCTCCAGCTGGTAGAACAGATCTATCCGCAGCTGCTCACCATCGTGATCAGCGGGTATAACGATTTCCAGTTCACTCGCCAAGCGATCCGCTCCAAGGTTGTTGATTATTTGCTCAAGCCGGTGAATCGGCAGGAACTGAACCAGGCTCTGCGCAAAGCCTTTGGAATCATGGAGTCCAGGCGCGCAAGTGAGATTGAGCAGATTACCCGCAATATTACACTTAACATGTCTCTTCCAAGACTAAAAGAGAATATCTATTTATCCATTCTGGAGCGTTCCTACAACGAACAATCCAGCGAAGGGGTTCTGCCTCTCTTTGAAGCGGTTGGTTCACCAAGCTGCTATCTTACCGCTGTAGTAAGGATTATGAACCAAAGTGTGGTCTGCAGCCAGAGATTCAAAGGGGAAATTTCCCTGCTTCAGTATGCAGTAGCCAATGTGCTTGGCGATGTGTCCCATGCGAATTTGCAGGCCTTCAGCTTTGCGAATCCCAAGCGGGCGAGGGAAATGATCGTTGTCTATACCTCAACGTGTGAATACTTGGAGGATTTCTCTTTCCAGGCAGACCTCCTGGTCAAGAAAGCGGTGAGTACGCTGGGCCGGTTATTTGATATGCAGATCGCAGCTGGCATGGGTTCACCTTGCAAAGAGGTAACAGAGCTGGCAGATTCGTATGAAGAAGCCATTTCAGCTGTGCAAGGGACCGATCTGCTGAGGCTTTCGGGAAGCATGATCAGCAAGGGCCCAATCAAGCTTAAAAGCGGAGAACACAGAGAATCAAAGGAATTATCGCTGGGCAGCCGGGTGGCGCTGCTTCGGAGTACGCTTGAAGCGGGGAACATGGGGCAGGCCCGAACCATGCTGGATGATTATTTGAGCACAGTTAAGAACCTTGAAGTATTCACCTTGGGTGAGGCTGACTGGATGCTGCATGATTTTCGTATTCTGCTGAGCGATCTTGCGATTGAGCTGGGAGTTCCGGTCTCTGCGCTCCGGGAATCAGGCTTGCTGCGAATATCAGACTCGGTACAGCCTGGACATGATTACCTGAATTTCGACCAATTCCATTCTCTGATGGGCGAGCTTCTTAAGAATTATGGTGAGCTGATTCGCCAGAGGGTGGCGGGCAGCCGTGCTTTTCATATTGAGGATGTCAAACAATATATTGATCGTTACTACTATGAGGACATTAAGATCTCCATGTTCACCGAGAAGTATTATCTGAGCAGGGAGTATCTGATGAAGCTGTTCAAGCAGCAGTATGGATTCGGCATCCATGAGTACATGCAGAGAATTAGAATGGAGAAGGCAGCAGAGCTGCTAAGCGATCCCCAACTGAAAATCCAGGAAATTTCAGAGATACTCGGATATAGGGACAAGAATTATTTCAGCAAAGCGTTCCGTAATTATTATGACACCTCGCCCACCGAATATCGGGCGCGTAGCGTCACTGCAGACAGAGGATAAGCAGGTAATAACACTTTTTTACCCTTAACAATTCACTTATCTACATTCCGAACTCTCCCAAGTCCCGATACAATAGCATCGTAAGTTAAAGCAGATTATGAAAGTGGGGGCGTAGATGATGAGAAAAATGATGGCGCTATCAATCAGCCTGATTATGATCATGGCAATGCTTGCAGGCTGTGGCAGCGGAAGTACCGAAGAGAAATCCGGCGCCGATTCCAATGTGAAGCAGGGTGCGGGCGGTAGTGAGACAGATTCGTCCAAACCGGTTACCATCAACATGTTCACCGCATCACCAGAGTATACGCAAGCCTTCAATGCCTACATCGAAGAATACAAAAAAGTAAAGCCGAACGTTACGATTAACCTTGAAATTATGCAATCTGACTACAATACGGTGCTTAAATCCAAAATTGCGGCAGGCAGCACACCAGACGTTTTCCAGACTACAGCTGGCGGTGATATTGATACCTTTGCTGAATACAGCGCGGATCTTACGAACGAGCCGCTGGCTGCGGCCATGACCGATGCGGTAAGAGCGAATATGTCATCCAGTGATGGCAAAGTGCTGGGGCTGCCCGTAAAAGGCAACCTGTTCACACTGATTTATAATAAAAAGCTGTTCGCGGATGCCGGAATCACGACGCCTCCAAAAACAACGACAGAGCTTAACGAGGCCATCAAGAAGCTTGAGGCCAAGGGAATTACTCCTTTTGCCAATGCTTATAAGGAGTGGTGGGTATGGAAGCATATCTTCCAGCACTTTGTTGACGCAGCTGCAGAAGATTCCGGCCAAAGCGCCAAGGATCTCGTGAATGCTTTCATAGAAGGCAAGACGACATTTAAGGATCATCCCGTGCTGTACAACAACTTCTTCAATTTTGTTGATTTGACCGTAGCACACGGCACTTCCAAACCGCTTGAACGAGACAGCAACGCGGAAGTTAGTGACTTTGCTTCCGGCAAGGCGGCCATGATGACGGGTAAAGGTGCATGGGATGAAGAGGCGATTAAGAAGATAGCACCGGATTTCCAGCTGGGTATTATGGGTTATCCGGTCAGCGAGAAGGCTGAACAGGCTCAGATTATTACAGGTGCGGATCAGGCTTTAAGAATTAACAAAGATTCGGCTGTAGTGAAGGAAACGGTAGAATTCTTCAACTGGCTGTACACTTCCGATTACGGGAAAGGCTGGTTCTCCACCGTGGCCAAGGTCATTCCACCGATCAAGGATGCTCCTCTTCCGGATCTGGATATGCCTAAAGAAATGAACAAGATGCTGAAGACCGGGAAGTCCGGGGATTTGTCTGTGAACTACTCACTGGATACGTTCCATCAGAAATTCGGTGAGCTCATGCAGTCCTATATCGGCAAGACCAAGACAAAGGATCAAGTCATCGAAGAGATTCAGCAGGCATGGATTCAGCTGGGTTCTGCCCAATAAACAGCTTATGTGACTAAGTAAAAAAGAGAGCCCTGCACCATTTGGTGCAGGGTTCAATTCTATGTTCCGGGATTTCGCAATCTTGCTTTTCCATTCGGGATTACCTGCCAAAATGCTGGATCAGGGGTATACTGAGTATAGTATTCATCCGTCTAACGTCAAGAGGAGGCGAAGCCTATGAAAGACGAATATTGGGAGGCTATTATTACGAACAACGCCTCTTATGATCATCAATTCCTGTATGCGGTCAAGACTACGGGGATTTTTTGCCGGCCGTCCTGCAAATCCAGAGAGCCCAGCCGCAAGAATGTTCGCATATTCAAGTCTGCCGAGCAGGCAATTCAGGCTGATTATCGCCCCTGCAAAAGATGCAAGCCCACGGGTCAAACTCTGCCCGACGAAGATTGGGTAGAACAGATAACGAAGTATATTAATTCTCATTATAATGAGCGGCTCTCTCTTCATATTTTGGCGGACATGTGTCATGGAAGTCCTTATCATCTCCATCGTACATTTAAACGTATAGCTGGCTTAACCCCGGTTGAATATATTCAAAGACTCCGGATTAAGCAGGCACAAGAGCTGCTCATCGGGACACAGCATACCATTGCAGACATTGGCGTCTTGACAGGCATTCCAAGTTCGTCCTACTTCATTACCTTATTTAAGAAAATGACCGGATTGACTCCTGCCGAATATAGGCAGATATATATAGAATCAGCAATGGAGGTGTGATTAGATGACTGAATCGTCGAAGCCGCAGATTTACTGGACCCGGTTCAAGAATGACAACTGGAGCCTATATATGGCAGCAACCTCCCAGGGACTCAGTTATGTCGGCTCAGATCAGAGACCCTTCGAAGAGATGGCTGAGTGGGTTAGCCGCCGATTGCCGGGCAGCTCGTTAATCCAGGATGAGGCCAGGCTGGAGTGTTATGTGTCTGAGCTGAAGGAGTATTTGGAAGGAACACGTAAGCAGTTCGCCGCACAGGTGGATTATAGAGGAACTCCCTTTCAGATGGAGGTATGGAACGCTTTGTGTGAGATCCCATACGGCGAGACCCGCTCTTATTCCGACATTGCGCTTCACATCCAGAGACCTGCTTCAGTCCGGGCTGTAGGGACGGCCATTGGTGCAAATCCCCTGTTAATTACCGTTCCTTGTCACAGGGTGATTGGCAAGAATGGATCACTGACAGGCTATCGCGGGGGACTTGAGATGAAGACAAAGCTGCTTGATCTTGAACAGGCGTATGTCACATTATAGGGAATCCGCATGTCTAATAGTAATGTGATGATCTCCGAAATTGGAGCTCAAGGTTAAGCCGTGATAATATAAGACAACAAGATTCTGTCCCAGGAGGTTATCGTATTTATGAATGAGTTCGGATTATTATTGTCAAAGTATGCTGAGCTGGTTGTAAAGGTTGGGGTTAACATACAGCCGGGTCAAGTGCTTATTGTTCAAGCTCCGCTCGAGACTGCGGAATTGACTAGATTAATCGTTGCGGAAGCCTATGAGGCTGGTGCCAAATACGTACAGGTAGAGTGGGAGGACGAGCAGGTTACCCGGATCCGGTATGAGAAAGCCGGGGATGAATCCTTCGATTATTATCCGAAATGGCAGGCTGATATGATGGAGCAGCTCGCAGAAGGAGGAGGGGCCGTGCTGCATATTAAGGTTCCTGATCCCGAGCTATTCAAGGGAATCGAATCCTCCAAAGTATCAAGAGCGGTCAGAGCAGCGGCCGTCGCCCGCGAGAAATACTCTGCCTATGTGCGCAGCAATCAGGTCAGCTGGTCGTTAATCAAAGCTCCAACAAGGGCTTGGGCAGATAAGGTGTTTGCTGATCTTCCTGAAGAGAAGCGTATTGAAGCCATGTGGGAGGCTGTATTCCAGATGAACCGGGTAAGCCTTCAAGGAGACCCGGTTGAAGCTTGGCGTGAACATATCAAGCATCTGAAGCAAAGTCAGGAACGCATGAACAAAAAGCGGTATAAGAGCCTGCATTATAGAGCACCTGGTACGGATCTGCGGGTGGAGCTGCCCGAGAAGCACTTATGGCTTGGCGGCGGGGATGAGAATGCTGCCGGCGTATATTTTGTGGCGAACATGCCCACAGAAGAAATTTATACGATGCCGCTGCGTACAGGGGTTAACGGGACCGTTAGCAGTAAGATGCCGCTTAATCTGAACGGCCGTTTGATTAACGGAATCCGGTTAACCTTCAAGGACGGGAAAGTGATGGAATTCGATGCCGATACGGGAAGGGAGGATCTCGCTTCCCTGCTGGAGACCGATGAAGGGGCATCTTACCTGGGTGAAGTGGCCCTGGTTCCTCAGGATTCCCCCATCTCTAGAATGGGAAGAATCTTCTACAATACGGGCATTGACGAGAATGCTTCCTGTCACTTTGCGCTCGGCAGCTCCTATCCCGTGAATCTGGAAGGAGGCACCAAGCTGAGCAAGAAGGAGCTTCTGGCGAATGGGGCCAATGTAAGCTTGACTCATGTGGACTTTATGATCGGATCTGCAGATCTTGAGATTGACGGAGAGCTGCAGGACGGTACTGTAGAACCCGTTTTCCGTAATGGTAACTGGGTGTAAATGATTCCGGAATAAGTCATTCACTTCTACCGGTAGTTAAGTAAGCCAAAGAAGCCTCCCATAAAGGAAGGCTTCTTTGGTGCTACATTTATTTAAACGCCTTGTGGGACAGGCAGGCCCAGGCCTTCAGCGACGCGGGTTCCGTATTCCGGATCTGCCTTATAGAAATGCCCAATTTGGCGGATTTTGATCTCGTCCTTATCTACTGGAGTCATGGCTGCCACAATATTGGCAACGAGACGCAGACGCTCTTCATCACTCAACAGGCGGTACAGGTCACCTGCTTGGGTGTAATGATCATTATGATCATAAGGAACGCTGTCCGCGAGGCCGGATACTGCAAAAGGTGCAGGCTTGTGGGCAGGAGATTCCACTGCACCGCCATAGCTGTTAGGCTCATAGTAGACTGATGAGCCCCCATTCCCGTCAGTTCTCATGGCTCCGTCACGCTGATTATTGTTCACTTCAGCAATCGGCCGGTTAATCGGAAGGGTGTTATGGTTCGCACCTACACGGTAGCGGTGAGCATCGGCGTAGGCGAAGATACGTCCTTGCAGCATTTTGTCAGGGGAAGCCTCGATGCCAGGCACGAAATTGCCGGGAGATAGAGTAACCTGCTCCACTTCAGCAAAGTAATTCTCCGGGTTCCGGTCCAGAACCATACGACCTACTTCAATTAGAGGATAGTCCTTCTGGGACCATACTTTCGTAACATCGAATGGATCGAAGCGATAAGTATCCGCATCCTGAACAGGCATGATCTGAACATAAAGCTTCCATGCAGGGAAATCGCCCTTGTCGATCGCATTGAACAGGTCTTCTGTATGATAATCCGGATGCTCCCCAGCGAGTCTCGCAGCAACAGCCACGTCCATGTTCTTCACACCTTGCTCGGTCTTGAAATGGTACTTGATCCATACGGCCTGACCTTCAGCATTCACCCATTTGAATGTATGGCTTCCAAATCCGTGCATGTGGCGGAGGGAGGCCGGAATTCCTCGGTCAGACATGAGAATCGTAACCTGATGCAGGGATTCCGGAGACAAGGACCAGAAATCCCAGATCGCATTTGGATTCTTCAAATGCGTCTGCGGGTGACGCTTTTGAGTATGAATAAAATCCGGGAATTTAATCGCATCACGAATGAAGAATACGGGCGTGTTGTTGCCAACCAGATCATAGTTCCCTTCCTCGGTATAGAATTTCACCGCGAATCCTCGTGGATCGCGGACTGTATCCGCTGAACCCAGTTCACCGGCAACAGTGGAGAAGCGGATGAAGATCGGAGTGCGTTTCCCTACTTCGGATAGAAAGGCCGCCTTGGTGTACTGTGATAGATCGCTCGTGACCTCAAAATATCCGTGGGCTCCAGCTCCCTTGGCATGAACGACACGCTCTGGCACCCGTTCTCTGTTAAAGTGTGCTAATTTCTCGAGCAAATGATAGTCCTGAATCAGAGTAGGGCCGCGGTGTCCCGCAGTCATTGAGTTCTGGTTGTCACCAACCGGTGCTCCGGTGCTGGTCGTAAGAGGCTTTTGGTTATCCATGTAAGGGATCATCCTTCCATTCATAATTATATTTGTTTTTAGACTTAATCTAAATCAATGGAATCATTATAGCATGCTCTCTTTCTCTTCATCATGATCTTTAGATGAGCTTTTGATGAAAATGTGATCTTCCTCTCAGTCGTTCATCACCTCCATATTTATGTAGGTGATCTGTAGGTCATACCAGCGAAATAGATGTTATTTTTATCAAGGGAACAGATGAATATAATCTATTTTTCTATATAAAGGCATGGAGTGCGTATGGGATAATGTATCCAAAGGCGGAAGAGGAGCAGAACCAGCAATGAGCATAAAGATGGAAGAACATGAAGGGGAATTTTACAATGAGCTCGTACATGAGGCTTTGAAGCACTATAACTTGACCGGAAATACAGTGGATTTTCTGCAAAAAAGTGATACGGTCACTTACAAAGTTGAAGGAAGCTCGGGTACCCATCTTCTCAAAATACATAATCAGGCTCAAACCCGCCAGAGCGTTGAATCCGAGCTAATGTGGCTGAAAGCAATTAAGGAAGATACGGATTTGGTAGTCCAGGAGCCTTGTCTTAATCATAATGGCCGATTGGTTACTGAGATCATAAGAGAAGACATTCCATATCTTGTAACTATTCAGAAGTGGATAGAAGGGGAGGTGCTGGACAGGGAACCAACCGAAGATGAGGTTAAATCTCTGGCTAGACTTCTGGCTGCTCTTCACGAGCACGCCCGGCATTGGAGAAGGCCTGAAGGGTTTAGCCGGATCTCGTATGATCTTGACCAATTGGAGGCTTCCTTTCTGAAGATGGGAATATTGGTCACACAAGGGATCATCGATGATACGGTCTATATCACCTACCAAGAGGCTGTGAAGAAGATGAAGAAGGAGATCGCCGAATGTACAAAGTCGGAAGAGAACTTCGGATTGATTCACTCAGATCTGCACGAGAGCAACTATGTTGTCCACCAAGGCAGAGTCAGCCCTATGGATTTCTCGGCATGCGGCTTTGGGTATTATCTACTTGACCTTGCAGAGACCTGCCAGCATTTAAGCCGGGAGAATCGTAGAATTCTGGTTCATGCCTATGGAGAGCAGCGCAAGCTTCCAGATCAGGCGGATCGATTGCTGGAAGCCTTCATACTGTGGGCAGTGATAAGAGGCTTCGCTTTCCATTCGGATAATCCCGAAGAGAGGGAATACTTGTCCGAAATTGTACCTGCTATAGCAGATGCTTGGTGCAGCAAATATCTTCAGGACGTACGGTTTTTATTTGTTGGATAAACGGGTCAAATTAAATCTGCATAATCTGCGCTGATGCTCACTGCAAGCTCGGTGGGCTTCAGCTCCATTTGCATGCCAATCTTCCCCGCACTGACCGCTATCGTGTCCAAATGAGAGGCTGAACTATCGATAAAGGTAGGATAAAGCTTCTTCATTCCAACAGGCGAGCAGCCTCCTCTAATATATCCGGTCCGTGAAGTCAGGTCCTTCAAAGGAAGCATTTCGATTTTTTTCTGCCCGGAGGCTTTGGCAGCTTTCTTCAAATCAAGCTCAGACTCGACAGGAATAACAAATACAAATAGTTCGTTCTTGTTATGGGCTACGAGAGTCTTGAATACGGTCTCAGGCACGAGACCGATCTTCTGGGCTACTGCCGTCCCGTGAAGGAGTCCATCTTCACTTTCGTAAGTATGCAGGGTGTAGTGAATTTTGCGACTGTCCAGAATTCGCATGGCATTGGTCTTTTGCATGATTCAGCCTTCTTTCGGGAAGTAGGTAACATGGAATCACTACCAGATTCCGTTCTTTAAATATTACCAAATCTTACGGCTAAGTTCGAGGGATTCCCTGAGAAAGAGCCGATTAGAAGGGCGCTGCTTGGAGACGTATTTCAACAAAATTAAGATGGATTTTTTTGACAATAGTGAGTAGAATCAAAGGGATTGCAACCCGTATTTGTGAAAAAGGAGGCAAGCGATGTGTATGAAGTTCGGCATCCTGCACTTGTAAGGTGGGGGAGAAGGGCAGTCATAGCTCTACTTCTAATAGGAACTATATTTCTGGGTTTATTGCCTATTCACGCTCCCAGTCCGGTATCATCAGAGGCTCCGCCGGATCAGTTCTCCTCATCCCGAGCGTTGTTGAAGCTGAGATCGATAGCCCAGGAGCCGCATCCTGCGGGCAGCACAGCTCATGATTACGTCCGTGACTACCTCTTATCTCAATTGATAGTGCTTGGTCTTAACCCAGAAATACATAAATCGAGTGTCGGAATCTACGACGAGGGTAACAGCAGAACCGCATCGGTAGACCTCGAGAATATCGTTGCGAGAATACCCGGAACAGATAACAGCAAAGCGATCATGATCACGGCACATTACGATTCGGTCGCGAGAGGACCTGGTGCAGCAGATGATGGATCCGGCATTGCGGCCATGCTGGAGACGTTACGTGCTCTTAAGAATTCTGCTCCACTGAAGAACGATCTCATCATCCTCATGACGGATGGAGAAGAGATGGGGATGTTAGGCGCAGAGGCTTTCATGAGAGAGCATGCATGGGCTAAGGATGCAGGTCTTGTACTTAATTTTGAAGCGAGGGGCAATCAAGGGCCTTCCTTCATGTTCGAGACAAGTGATCAGAATGGCTGGCTGATCAAGGAATTTATAAAGGCAGCGCCCCAGCCGATCGCTTACTCGCTGATCTACAATGTGTACAAGTTAATGCCGAATGATACCGATTTGTCTGTATTTCGCTTAGGCGGCTTGAACGGTCTCAACTTTGCTTTTGGCATAGGGGTAAATGCCTATCACCAGCCCATAGATACGGTAGACAATCTGGATCCATCCAGTCTGCAGCACCAAGGGGAGTACATGCTGAGTTTGACGCGCCATTTCGGTCAGTTAGATCTAAGACATATTACGGAAGAGAACCGGATCTATTTCAATCTATTTGGATATAACATGGTCAGCTACCCTGAGTCATGGGCCATTTGGCTAGCGGGCTTTGGATTGTTGTTGTATCTTGCTGCTGTTGGATATGGGATCTCCCGCAAAAAATTAAGTGTGCGAGGGACACTGGGCGGTTTCTTCATATCGCTGTTAAGTCTACTTGTTGTATGCGTCTTAGTTACCCTAATATGGGGAGTATTCGTCTTCGGAATAAACCAGGGTCAGCTCATAACATCGAGATTAACCCCGGAAGTAAGTCTGTACTGCTTTGTGGGTCTGCTTGTGTTCATGCTGGTTATAGTAATCCCTCTAATTCGGTGGTTATCGGGCTATTCAAGAACCAATAATCTATGGGCCGGTACGCTTCTCTTGTGGGCAATCCTCTCGGTAATGACGGCGCTCTACCTGCCGGGTGGAAGCTATCTGTTCGTCTGGCCATTGATATTTAGTGTAATTGGGCTGATTTTGACGCTTGTCTTGTCAGAGGGCAGCTGGACCTGGTTCTCACTATTCTTCTCCTTACCGGGATTCCTGTTAATGACGCCGATCTGTTATATCGTTTATATTTTGGCCACACTGCAAGTGGCGCCGGCGGTTATGGTCCTGCCAGCCTTAGCTTTAACGCTTCTCTATCCGCTGATGAGCCGTCCATCAAAGCCTAGCCTGTTATTACATGCTAAGAATAATTCTTCTCCATCAGCTCCTAATGGAGCAGTATAAGTGAATCAGTAAGATTAGGAAGGGTTCAATCTAATAGTCCAAAAGAAGTTGTAAGTTAACCCATAGGCAGCCACATGCGAATTAGCGCATGTGGTTTTTTAATGACCCGTAGAACTTTGATCCATTGGGGTGGAAAAAATAAGATTTGACAGCCTGTATATACAGGTTTAGTATAAACAAATGAAATAACTTGTATATACAGGTTAATGTAAGCGTTCCAAACTTACTTTGTCCATGATACAAAGGGGGAATCAACCTTGAAGAATAGTATGACGCAGGACTGGTGGCGTAAATCAACGGTATATCAGGTATATCCAAAGAGCTTCAAAGATACGACGGGCAGCGGAGAAGGAGATATCCGCGGACTTATTGAGAAGCTCGATTATCTGCAGGATTTGGGTATTGATATTATCTGGCTGCAGCCTGTATATGTGTCTCCGCAAAATGATAACGGTTACGATGTTGCCGATTACTGCGAGATTAATCCCGAGTATGGGACAATGGAGGACTTTGATGAGTTGGCCGCGGAGATCCACAGCCGGAACATGCACCTCATGCTCGATATTGTGGTTAACCATTCATCTACAGAGCACGCATGGTTCCAGGCATCAAGGCAGTCTAAGGATAATCCTTACCGGGACTATTATATTTGGAAGGATCCGGCACCGGATGGCGGTCTTCCTAACAACTGGCAGTCCAAGTTCGGCGGACCGGCCTGGCAGTATGACGAAGGCACGGGTCAATATTTCCTGACCCTGTTCGATAAGACTCAGGCTGATCTGAATTGGGAGAATCCCAAGGTTCGCGAAGAAGTGGTGAAGCTGATGACTTTCTGGGCTGAGAAAGGGGTCAGCGGCTTCCGAATGGATGTCATTAACCTGATCTCTAAGAATCAGGAATTCCCGAATGATGACGGAACCGTGCAGCCAGGGGATGGACGAAAGTTCTACACCGATGGACCAAGAGTTCATGAATATGTGAAAGAGATGCACGAGCGCGTATTTGGACCTTACAATCTGGTGACGGTAGGAGAAATGTCTTCCACTACGATGGACAATTGCATTCGGTATTCGAACCCTGCAGAGAATGAATTCTCGATGACGTTCAACTTCCATCATTTGAAGGTGGATTATCCGAATGGTCAGAAATGGGAGCTCATGCCGTATGATTTTGAACAGCTTAAGCGCTTGTTATCCGATTGGCAGACAGGCATGCAGCAGGGTGGCGGCTGGAATGCACTGTTCTTCAATAATCACGATCAACCCCGGGCTCTGTCCCGGTTCACGGATGATACAAGGTACCGGATTGAAAGTGCCAAGCTGATCGCAACTACGCTTCACGGTCTTCAGGGTACTCCGTATGTATTCCAGGGGGAAGAGATTGGTATGCCGAATCCTAACTGGAAGGATATCAGCGAGCTCAGAGACATTGAATCGAAGAATATGTATCGAATTCTACAGCAGAATGGTAAATCTGCGGAGGAAGCCATGAATATCATCCGAGAACGCTCACGGGATAATTCCAGAACTCCGATGCAGTGGGATGATGGACCGCAGGCAGGATTTACGAGCGGAACGCCTTGGATTAAGGTGGATGAACGGTATCCGGACATCAATGTGAAGCAGCAGCTGAATGATCCGGGTTCAATTTATCATCACTATAAGAAGCTGATTGCGCTGCGAAAAGAACTTCAGGTGTTAACGGATGGGCAGTATATACGGTTGGATGCAGGGCATCCACAGGTCTTTGCCTATGCGAGAGTTAGCGAGCTGGAGACACTGATTGTGATGTCGAACTTCAGTGACCGCGACGCTGTTCTTCAGCTGCCGGAGGATTTCCAAGCCAAATATGTGGAGGGCAGGCATTCGAAGCTGATTATTGGGAACACCAAGTTGGAACCAACTCTGCATGCACAGACTGAGCTAACCCCCTATGCCTCTTATATGTGGCTAATTCGATAACCAGTTTCAGGTAAGAATAATATGTTAGGAGTTGAGAACATGGCGATCGACAGAAAAAGCGTTGAACAAATCGTTCAGGCAGTCGGTGGACGGGAAAATATAGAAGCGGCCACACATTGTGTGACCCGGCTTCGTCTGGTATTAGTCGATGATTCGATTGTCGACGAGAAATTACTTGAGCAGAACGACCTCGTAAAGGGGCATTTCTCAACTCAAGGACAGTTTCAGGTGGTGATTGGACCTGGGCTGGTAGACAAAGTATATGATGAAATGATCTCCATAACGGGCGGTCAGCGTGCTTCCAAAGATGAAGTAAAGGCCGCTGCCGGCAAGAAGCAGAATCCTGTTCAGCAGGCGATCAAGACGCTGGCCGATATCTTTATCCCAATTCTTCCTGCCATCATAACAGCAGGCTTGCTGCTGGGGATTAATAATATTCTGACCGGGCCGGATATCTTCTTCAAGGCCAAATCCCTTGTTCAGGTCTATCCTGCCTGGGCGGATTTCGCGTCAATCATTAATCTGATCGCAAGTACTGCGTTTGCTTTCCTGCCAGCTCTAATTGGCTGGTCTGCGGTAGTCAGATTCGGAGGCAGCCCGCTGCTCGGGATCGTGCTGGGGCTGATTCTAGTCCACCCGGATCTGCTGAATGCCTATGGTTACGCGGAAGCCTCAGCCAAAGGCACCATACCGATGTGGAACCTGTTCGGCTGGCATATTGAGAAGATTGGATATCAAGGACAAGTTCTGCCTGTACTCGTATCCTCGTATGTACTTGCACGGATTGAACGCTTCTTGAATAAGAGAGTTCCGGATTCTATCAAGCTGCTTGTAGTGGCTCCGGTCGCTTTGCTTGTTACAGGTTTTCTTGCCTTCACTGTCATTGGACCGGTTACCTTCGCCATTGCGAACGCAATAACCTCGGGACTTGTGTATATCTTCCACGCGTTCCCGTTCCTGGGCGGACTGCTCTACGGAGGACTTTACGCCTTGCTGGTTGTCACCGGGATGCATCACACGTTCCTTGCAGTTGACGTTCAGCTGATCGGCAGTCAGGGAGGAACCTTCTTATGGCCGATGCTTGCACTATCTAATATTGCCCAGGGAGCGGCGGCACTTGCGATGCTCTTCGTGCTCAGAGATCAGAAGGCCAAAGGTCTCGCGGTCACATCATCTGTCTCTGCCTTTCTCGGCGTGACAGAGCCGGCGATCTTCGGGGTGAACATCCGGTTTAAATATCCCTTTATCTTTGGTATGGTCGGTTCTGCGCTTGGCGGAATTCTGCTGACGCTCAACCATGTATTGGCTTCCTCGATCGGAGTAGGCGGGATACCTGGATTCCTATCCATCTTCCCGAACCAGTGGCTGGTATTCTTCGCGGGTATGGGGATTGTCTTAATAGTTCCGTTTGGATTAACCGTGCTATACGGTAAATTCTCTAACCGGAACAAGCAGAACGAACCGGCAGCTTCGGAGGAAATTGTTAAGGATGAGTCAATAACCGAGAAGACACCATCCGGCGGCAGCATCCTTGAGATTCGCTCACCTCTTACCGGGACAACGGTTCCTTTGAATCAAGTACCTGATCCGGCCTTTGCCCAAGGACAGATGGGACAGGGGGTCGCTATTGAGCCTACTGAAGGACGGGTTGTCGCTCCATTTGATGGAATTGTGGCCCATGTGATCAAGAGCAAGCACGCTGTAATTCTGCAGCATACTTCAGGATTGCAAATTCTGGTTCATGTTGGAATCGATACGGTCTCCCTGAAAGGCAATGGATTCACTTCACATGTTCAAACCGGCGATGAGGTGAAGGCTGGTCAGCTGCTGATTGAGTTCGATATGGAGGCGATTCGAGCGGCCGGATTACCAGTGATCACCCCTATTCTGATTCCGGATGGACAAGAAGTAGTAGGGCAGATCGAGGAGATGGGCTCAAGATCCGTTACACTAAATCAAGATGTGATATTAAGCATTCGCTTGAAGGCGTAGTCAGATCATAACCATAGAATAGAGTGTTAGATAGCGCAGTCCCAAGTGGACGGCGCTTCTTTCATTCTTCGGGTTGTGTTAAGATGGGGACGGTGATTAACAATGAAGAAGAACATATACCTCAACATTTATAATGAATACGCGGAGAAAATCCAGACCGGCTCGCTGGAGCCAGGTACGAAGTTACCCTCGGAGAGCGAGCTTGCTGAACAGTATGGCACAACCCGGGAGACGGTCCGGAAAGCCCTCCATTTACTCTCCCAGAATGGTTATATCCACAAAATGATGGGCAAAGGTTCATTTGTGCTTGATATTGGACGTATGAAATTCCCAGTTACAGGACTAATTAGCTTCAAGGAGATGTCAGAGAAGATTGGCCGGCCCTCGAGAACGATCGTGGAGCATACAGGCCTGATCGAAGCCACCAAAGATATCGCGAACTACCTCCAGATTCCTTCTCAGGCGCCTGTCTGGGAAGTGATACGGGCCAGAGAGATCGAAGATGAGCGTGTCATTCTGGACAAAGATTACTTTATCCCGGAAGCTGTGAAGTCAATGACCGAAGAGATTGCCGCCGGGTCCATCTATGATTATCTTGAGCAAACCTTAGGGTTGGTCATCAGCTATGCCAAGAAGGAAATCTCAGTTGAAGAAGCGACAGAGGAAGATCGTAGGCTGATGGATCTGAAAGGCTTGTCTCATGTAGTTGTGGTACGCAATTTCGTCTATTTGGAAGATACCACGTTGTTCCAGTACACGGAGTCCAGGCACCGGCTGGACAAGTTTCAGTTTGTTGATTTTGCCCGGCGGATACGGTGAGCAAAATTAGGAGCAATATAAGGAAAGACCCTTGTCATAGACAAGGGTCTTTTCTCTTTATTAAAACCTAGGAAATTAACAGGTTGTATTATCCTGCCAATTAATCCCCGCCTCCGCCCCCGCATCCACTTCCGCAGGATGAGCTGCTGCATGAAGAACTGCTGCAGGATGAACTGCTGCAGTGAGAACCGCCGGAGTGAGATCCGCTGCAGTGGCTCGAAGAGCAGCTTGGATTGTTGGAATCTGCTCCACCGGAGCCGCAGGCTGAAGCGGAGGTGCAGCCAGATGTGTCTTTTCGATTAGCCAGCTGCTCGGGCACCATGTGATCCACAAAGTTATCGGGATCATTGAATGAGAAGAATACGGCTGATGTCAGCAGCAAATCCGTGTCCCGGAAATCCATCTTGCGGTCTGGAGCAAGCTGCTGTTCAGCCAGTTCGATACGGAGCTGCAGATTATCCATAACCTTGTCAATGGTCCGGCGCGCCTCAGGAGATTTCTCATAAGCCCATGCATTGAATCGGCTTAGAGGATCGAGCACACTTCCGGGTTGACTGTAACGCTCAAGCTCCTCCTTGGGAAGGGGATTTCTGAAGAAAGCTCCCCAGATCAGGGCACTATGATAATTCCAGCCGAACAGCTCTACATAGACCAGATCGAACCAGGCGCGTTCATTCGGCAGGGGAACCGAAGGCTCCCCATTAGGAGCATGATGAAGCATCTGACCCAGGAACCGGTTGGAGAACTGGTGATATTCATGGGTGTACATGAGCATTTCATGCCAGACTTCGTCAACGGCCCGGCTGAACATGGGAACCTGCTTCATAACGGAACACATGACAAAGAACCGCTTCAGTTCTACCCAGCGCCATTCATATTCGCGTTCGGAAATGTACGGATGCTCGGCAAGAACCCGCTGCTTCAAGGAATTGGCCCAATTTGCCGAGATGGAATTCTCCAGCTTGACAGCCAGTTCATAGGCCGGGCTATCTGGCTCAGCCAGAGAAGGGGCTTCAGGCGCTTTGCGGAACGATCGGGCTAGCGGATTAAGCAGGTGCAGCTTCCTTCTGCCGCCTGCTTTGCGAATTAGGGAGAATACAAACAGGACAATGAGTAGGCAGATCAGGACTGAGACGATAGTGTTCAATATAACTCTCTCCTCGGTAGTGTGTTTATTTACATTATTACAAATTTTTGAAGCGGTGCAAAGAATGTCACAGTTGTTTCTACCATTTCTTGCCGGATATAATTAGCGTATATGAATCTAATCTATGAAGTAAAGCAGAAAGGTTGAGTAGAATGGACAAGTGGGAATACAGAACGATAAAGTTCAAAACGGGTGGATTTCTGGGCGGTAAGATTAACGAAGAGAAGTTCCAGGATGAACTGAACGTTCATGGTCAAGACGGATGGGAGCTTGTGTCCTGTTTTGATACAACTCAATATGAGGGTGCATCCCGAGATATTCTTGTTGTTTTTAAAAGAAGACTCGTTTTGTAGTTGTTATAAAAATTAGTAAGGGGGTGAATCGCTTGCCAATGTCTGAGTATTATTTGAATTTGCGCAAGAAGATTGGAACCGAATTAATTTTTAATCCAGCTGTTGCTGCCATTATTCGTAACCAAAGAGGGGAGATACTGTTTCAGCGACCATCTCTTTATAGTGACATCTGGAGTTTGCCGGCAGGTGCCGTTGAACTTGGTGAAACACCTGCAGAGGCTGTTGTTCGAGAAGTTTGGGAGGAGACAGGACTGAAAGTAAATCCTACTAAAGTAATTGGTGTTTTTGGAGGGGAAAACTTTAGATTTACTTATCCTGACGGCAATCAGGTGGAATATATCATTATCATATTTGAATGCATTATTAATAGTGGGAATATAGAATCAGTTGATGGCGAATCTGCGGAGTTACAATTTTTTAATGTTGAGTCAATACCCAAGCTAGCTATGCCTTACCCAAGAGAAGTCTTTTACCAAAGTAACTCAGAGCAAATAATATTCTAGGACCGATCTCGGCAGGACAGTAAATCGACAACTCAATTTCAGCTTACTAGTTGGTTAAACTGCTCGGTTAGTTCCTATCCGGCTTGTAATACCCGGTTCCTCTATTAAGGACATTTTGAAAAAAAGAATTAGGTCGCACTTAAAAGGTGATTCCTGTACTGACGGGAGCCATCTTTTTTAAATTTAGAATTGATTATTCCGAATAATCAGGATGAATTTAATATTCTCAGTGGATTTTTGTGTTATTTTTGATCTTTTACGATCGAAGCATCGTTATTTGAATTGAGGGGGTGAGGGAGCGTTGAATGATGAAGAGCTTATACAAGAAATTCATGAAGGCAGCCGGGCTGCCATGGAAGTGCTTGTGAAGCGGCACTATAAGTCCATATTCGCTTACGTATACCGGAAAACTGGAGACTATCATACCGCTTATGATCTAACCCAAGAAGTATTTGTAAAAATGATGGGTTCACTGGACAAGTATCGGGACACCGGAAAATTCAGTCACTGGCTGCTGAAAATTGCAGTAAATCATTGCCTGGATTATTTTCGTGGTCGCGATTTCAAACAACAGCAGATAGAGAGTGAGTTAAAGGAAGAGGCGCTCCCTGCCAGTGAACACCAGAATGTATGGAACATATTCCATAAACGGCTTCAGAACGAACAAGTCAGGCAGGCGGTATTAAGTTTGCCCGAGCACCAGAGGGACGCGGTTATCTTGAACTATTACAACGGACTAAAGATCAGGGAGGTTGCCGAGCTGACGGGGGCAACGGAATCAACGGTGAAGTCACGCATACGCTTGGGCATAACAAAATTAAGGGAAATCATTCTGGGAGGTGAACGGGATGAAGCGAAGAGGACATAGAGATAAACGAAATCAAGCAGCTGAATTGGAGATAGAGGAGTACAACGAAATTGCTTCATATCTGGACGAGTTTGCGGTCGATTTTCCATCCGAAATGGAGATCGACAGAACGATCAGGGTACTGGATGCCTATATGCCGGATCATGCGAGTGTCCGTCCGAAACAATCATACGGAAGGTCAATGAGAGAATTATTCCAGCTTGTTCGGGGTGAAATCGCAGTTTTCCACAAATCATACTGGTTGGTTTGTTCACTGCTCTTGTTGCTCGGATTTTGGCTGGGAACACATAGTAAAATCGATCCTTTCATGAGCGGTCTCGTTCTGGTTCCTGTACCTTTTGTTCTTGGATTGCTGGAAGTATTCAAAGGCAGGGATCAGGGGCTCATGGAAATCGAGCTGATCTGCAAAATTACGGCACAGCAGCTGATGCTGACCCGTCTGATCGTAGTGCTCGCAGGGAATATGGCATTTGTATTTCTGCTTATGCTGGCGATATCCGGTGGAACAGGCAGTTCTATCTTATGGAGCGGAGTCGGTCTATGGTACACACAGCTGTTGATCGCTGCAGGGGCCAGTCTTTGGCTGGCGATGCGTGTCAGAGGTGGAAGAGCTGTCAGTATCTTTTTGACACTATGGTTCGGACTGATATGGCTTGCATTAAGTAATCCCAAATTCATTGGGCTACTTCAATCGATCCAGCCGTCAGTACTCCTAACGGCCGCCTTATGCGGAGTGATTCTTTTGATCAGTCAGATCTACCAGATGGCGCGAAAATATACATCACAGACAGAAAGAGGTTATTCCTTTGATATTGACCATGGATAACGTATCCAAGAAGTATAGAGACAAGTGGGCCGTGCAATCGTTCTGGCTCGAACTTTCCAGCGGTGGAGTCTACGGTCTGCTCGGACCGAATGGAGCAGGCAAAACAACGTTGCTTCGCATGCTTGTAGACATTTCCAAGCCAACATCTGGGCAAATTATGTTGGATGGGCAACCCATTGAACAGCTGGGAGATCGTTATCGCAGCATATTGGGATATATGCCACAGCGTTTTGGATTTTATAACCGTTTCAGCGCCCATAAATTTCTTATGTATATGTGTTCGTTGAAAGGGCTGAGTGTGGAACAGGCCACTATCCGTGTTCAGGAGACATTACGTATGGTTGATCTGGAGAAGCAGGCACAGCATAAAATTCGCACATTCTCTGGTGGCATGAAGCAGCGGCTTGGAATCGCCCAGGCCCTTCTAAATGATCCGCAGATTCTGATTCTCGACGAACCCACGGCTGGGCTGGACCCGAAGGAACGCATTCGATTCCGCAATATTATTGGCGAGCTGGGAAGAGACCGGATTGTATTGTTATCGACACATATCATTTCGGACCTGGAATTTTCGTGTAAGGAAATGATCCTGATGAACGAAGGCAAGCTTATTACCCGGAATACCCCGGCAGAGATTATGAACAGGATGAAGGGCAGTGTATGGAAAGCGATCTTAACAGAGCAGGAACTTGCCGAACTTACATCTCATTTCAAGGTAAGTGGTTTGTCCTATCAGGAAGACGGGATCGTTGCCAGAATCCTGGCCAAAGAACGTCCTGTCCCGCAAGCTGTACCAGAGCCGCCTCGGCTCGAAGATGTATATATGCATTATTTTGACGAGGAGGCGACACCGTGATTCGTTTAACCCAATTTGAATTTGTTAAAATTATTACGCGTAAAAGCATTTATCTGGCACTTGCCGGGCTCATTTCGCTGCTTGTCTTATATGCCTGTTTCGGACATTCCGGGCCAATGAACGGGACATCGTATTACAAACCTTATGAAGGCTCCATTACAGCCGAAAAGGTAAAAGTCGCACAGGACCATTTTCGAAACTCAAGTTATAGTGAAGAAACCCAGAATCGTGATGGTGTATTTTATGATATTTCTATATTTTCGCCTGAATCAAACAAGAACTCCATAAGATATGACGAGAGCGGCAAAGTCATGGAGCGCACGGTAACAGTTTCCCAAATTCACTACAATAAACCATGGGGCTATCTGCTTGAATACATTGATCAATTTGGTCCGCTCTTTATGATAGTCATGATTTTACTGGGTTTGGCTCCGGTATTTGCAGAGGAGTATGCACTAGGAACAGCGGCGTTATTGCGAAGCAGTAAACGTGGAAAAGGGCAGCTTGTATCGGCAAAACTCATGGCGTCCCTGTTCTATGTTGTGGTATGTATTGCTGTATTCACAAGCGTCAACTTGCTGGTGTATTGGCTTAGGTTTGGCAATCTGGCCGGAGCGGATACACCATTACAGAGTGTGGGGATGTACTTTGTCGGCTTTGGTTATGAGTTCTCACCTTATAAGTTCACCGCAGTTCAGTACTATGGGGTTCAGCTGATTACACATTTGGTGGGCAGCCTGATCTTTGGGTGTATTGTATTGTTGGTGTCTGCCTTAAGTTCCACATCGTTTATTGCTATGGTCGTGAATGCAGCGATTGTAGGGGTGCCTTATGTGGCATTTGATGTGATGAATTTTAATCCGGGATGGGCCAAGTGGATTGAGGAATTTTCGTTCAGCACGATGATGAGGGTAACGAAGCTTTTTCAAACTCCGGCAAGCTATTCCATGTTCGGGCTGGAGCTGTCCTATCTGAACTTGTATCTAATCGTGATGTCGATCATAACAGTTGGGGTAGTACTTGGTACATATCGTACGTTCCGAAGTCGCGAAGTGTTTTCTTGAGATGATATATGTTTAAATCCAATAGTTCAAGGCCCGCAGTTGATGCGGGCTTTTTTATGTAGAGAAATGCAATAGGGCGAAAAGATACTAATCCAAGCTGGTTAAACATGGGTTTGGAAACAATACCCAGTGAAAGCGTTGACAAAAATGGCTTGTCAAAGTGGAATCAGTGTGTTATTTTGAATAGGTAACCGGTTACACATTAAGAGGTGATAAGACAATGGCAACAATTAAAGATGTCGCGAACCACGCAGGTGTATCGGTGGCTACGGTTTCAAGAGTCATTAACGATACGGGTTATGTTCATGAGGATACTCGTCAGAAAGTTGACGAAGCGATCAGACAATTAAATTATTCGCCCAATGAAGTGGCACGTTCTTTGTTTAAACGGAAATCGAAATTAATCGGCCTTCTTCTGCCTGACATCACGAACCCGTACTTCCCGGAGCTTGCTCGCGGGGTTGAGGATCGGATGCAGGAAAGCAGCTACCGGTTGATATTCGGCAATAGCGATGAGGATGAACATAAAGAACGGGATTACATTCAGACTTTTGTCCAGAACAATGTGGTCGGCGTGATATCTTCGACGAACGACCCGAACGCGGATACTTATATGAAGCTGAAGATCCCGGTAGTCTTTCTAGATAGAACTTCTAATGATATGCCATCAGTCTATGCGGATGGTCGTGAAGGCGGACGAATAGCGGCTCAGGAAATACTTGCACGCGGAAGCCGGAACGTTACGATTCAACAAGGACCCGCACATGTTCGGCCGGCTCAAGACCGTTATCAGGGAGCAATTGAGATTCTAGAGCAATCCGGAACGCCCTATCAGGTCGTTCAGACGTCCTCCTTCTCCTATGAGCAAGCGGGGGCAAGCGCCAGGGAATTATTTGAGAAATACCCGGATACGGATGGGGTTATTGCAAGTAACGATATCGCTGCGGTGGCCGTTCTTCATGAAGCGCTTCGACTGGGTAAGCAGGTACCGGATCAGTTACAGATTATAGGATTTGATGATATTCCTCTTAGCAGCCTGGTATATCCGTCCTTATCTACTATACATCAGCCTGCTTACGAGATGGGCCGGGAAGCAGCAGGTCTGCTAATAGAACTTATGGAGCAGGGGTACGCCCCTCAATATAATATACAAATGCCCGTAAGCTTTGCCGAGCGGGATACGACAAGAAAGGTGGATTAATATGGTTAAGATCGGTGTAATAGGCAGCTGTGCAGTAGACTTGGTCGTGACTTCCAGCCGACGTCCGGCAGCGGGGGAGACCGTTCTCGGTGAAAGCTTCAAGATGGTTCCCGGGGGAAAAGGGGCCAATCAGGCCGTTGCTGCCGCACGGCTTGGTGCTGAGACAGTTATGATCGGCCGGGTTGGAGAAGATAACTTTGGCGAGATTATTTTGAACAATTTCAAATCAAATGGTATTTCTGTCAGCCATGTGGAACCGGTTACACATCGTGAAAGTGGAACGGCCCATATTGTACTGGCTGAAGGGGATAACAGTATAGTCGTTGTCAAAGGGGCTAATGATCTCGTAACTCCCGAATATATCAAGCAAAAGCTGGATGTGATTGGGGAGATGGATATGATCATGATTCAGCAGGAAATTCCTGAGGAGACCGTAGTTCTTGTCAGTCAGCTCTGTGCGGAGATGAACATTCCGCTTCTGCTCAATCCGGCGCCTGCCCGGGCTGTAGATCCTTCTGTAATTGAGAATGCAGCTTATCTAACACCGAACGAGCATGAGGCAGCTTTGTTATTTGATGGATTGAGTAAGGCGGAAGCCCTTCGGAAATATCCTAACAAATTGTTCATTACTGAAGGTGCCCAGGGAGTTAGGTACTATGATGGGCAGCAAGAAGTGCTTGTTCCTGCTTATAAGGTTGAAGCGGTAGATACGACGGGAGCTGGCGATACTTTTAATGCGGCCTTTGCCGTAGCTTTAGCTGAAGGCAAGCCTATCTTCGAGAGTGTGAGGTTCGCTAACCGTGCAGCCTCCTTATCGGTGACTAAATTTGGGGCCCAGGGCGGTATGCCAACGCGTGAAGAAGTAGAGGGGAGTCTTTAAACATGAAGAAGCAAGGCATCTTGAACAGTCACATTTCCAAAATACTGACGGATCTCGGGCATACGGATTACATTGTCGTTGCGGATATCGGTCTTCCAATCCCAAGCGGCGTACCCAAGATTGATCTGGCTCTAACCTATGGAACACCGGCTTTTCAACAGGTCGTTGACCTGATTGCAGACGATATGGTCATTGAGAAAGTTATCCTTGCAGAAGAAATTCGGACTGACAATCCATCACAGGCGAACTATCTGGAGAATAAATTCTCAGGCAGCCAAATTGATTGGTGTTCCCATGAGAAATTCAAGGAATTGACCCGATACGCCAAAGTGGTTATTCGGACGGGTGAAGCTACACCTTATGCCAACTGCATTTTACAGGCGGGTGTCCATTTCGGTTAAGGAGGAAGTCCATTATGCAGATTCAAATGACCAATATTCATAAATCCTTCGGTACCAACCGGGTGCTCTCTGGCGTGGATTTCGAGCTTAGAGAAGGGGAAGTTCACGCGTTAATGGGGGAGAACGGAGCCGGGAAGTCCACTCTGATGAACATACTCATAGGTCTTCACCAGAGGGATGAAGGGACGATCGTTATAGATGGTAAGGAGAAGTATTTCTCTTCTCCCAAGGAAGCTGAGGAGTACGGTATTGCCTTTATTCATCAGGAGCTGAATGTCTGGCCGGATATGACCGTCCTTGATAACTTGTTCATTGGTAAGGAAGTCACTTCTAGATCAGGATTTTTAAATACAAGACAAATGAAAACGCTCGCAACAGAGCAATTCCGCAAATTATCCGTCGACATTCCTCTCCACCGGGAAGCGGGCGAATTATCCGTCGGACAGCAGCAAATGATTGAGATTAGCAAGGCCTTAATGACCCATGCCAAAGTTATCGTCATGGATGAGCCTACCGCGGCACTGACCGAGCGTGAAATTCAGAAGCTATTCGAGGTAATAGAAGCGCTCAAGCAAGATGGGGTGTCGATTGTCTACATTTCACACCGGATGGAGGAAATCTTCGCGATCTGTGACCGGATCACGATCATGCGGGATGGTAAGACCGTAGATACCAAGGATATTCCACATACCCACTTTGATGAAGTGGTCAAGAAGATGGTGGGTAGAGAGCTGACAGAACGTTACCCGGCGAGACAGGCCAAGCTTGGAGACGTGGTGCTTGAGGTCAAACAAGCTTCCAGGAAGAATCAATTCGAGAACATCAGCTTTCAGGTAAGAGCCGGTGAAATCGTAGGATTCTCGGGACTGATGGGTTCGGGAAGAACCGAGATTATGAGAGCGATATTCGGGCTAGACTCCTTGGATCAAGGGGAAGTGTGGGTCCGGGGTAAGAGAGTGAGCATTCGCAGACCTGAGGATGCGGTTAAGCATGGCATCGGATTTATTACAGAAGACCGCAAGGATGAAGGGCTGGTGCTGGATTTCTCGATTCGTGAGAATATGGCTCTTCCAAGCCTGTCAAGCTTCACCACCAAGGGATTTATTTCTGGCAGCAAGGAGCAGGATTTCGTAGACATGCTGATCAAGCGTCTTCAGATCAAGACCCAGTCGGGCGAGACGGCTGCACGGAATCTGTCCGGGGGGAATCAGCAAAAGGTTGTTATCGCGAAATGGATGGGGATCGGCCCGAGCCTGCTTATTCTGGATGAACCCACTCGCGGAGTGGATGTAGGGGCCAAACGTGAGATCTACCAGTTAATGAATGAGCTGACCGACAGAGGGGTTGCCATTATTATGGTCTCCTCAGAGCTTCCTGAAGTGCTGGGCATGAGCGACCGGATTATTGTGATTCATGAAGGTCATTTAGGCGGGGAACTAACCCGTGATGAGGCTACCCAGGAGAAAATCATGACATTAGCAACGGGAGGACAATAACATGAACACCATAAATGAAGCCAAAACGACCAAAAAGTTTGACGTATCCCAATTGACTCAGAAGCTCGGACCGCTTCTTGGGCTGATTATCCTGATCATTATCGTCTCCGTCTTGAATCCAAGCTTCCTTGAGCCGCTGAATATCCTGAATCTGCTTCGTCAGGTATCGATTAATGCACTGATCGCATTCGGAATGACCTTTGTTATTCTTACTGGCGGAATTGATTTGTCTGTCGGTTCGATATTAGCATTATCGAGTGCATTTGTAGCCAATTTGATGGTCTCCGGGTTTGACCCGATTCTAGCCATTATTATCGGATGTCTGGCTGGGGGTGTGATGGGTGCGGTGAACGGCCTTATGATCACCAAAGGTAAAATGGCACCATTTATCGCTACATTGGCAACTATGACTGTATTTAGAGGACTTACACTGGTGTATACGGACGGAAATCCAATTACCGGGCTTGGGAACAGCCTAGTGTTCCAATTGTTCGGACGAGGGTATCAATTCGGAATTCCGGTACCTGCCATTACCATGATCATTACCTTCGCTGTGCTCTGGGCTGTTCTGCACAAAACGCCATTCGGCCGCAAAACTTACGCTATCGGTGGTAACGAGAAGGCTTCCATTGTATCAGGTATTAAAGTAGACAAAGTCAAGATCATGATCTATTCGCTGGCAGGACTGCTCTCAGCTCTTGCAGGGGCAATTCTTACTTCGCGTCTGAACTCAGCCCAGCCTACAGCGGGTACTTCTTATGAGCTTGATGCCATTGCCGCCGTTGTTCTTGGCGGAACCAGCTTATCGGGCGGGCGCGGACGAATTGTAGGAACTTTGATCGGTGCGCTCATTATCGGAACCTTGAATAACGGCCTGAATTTGCTCGGCGTATCTTCCTTTTATCAAATGGTCGTTAAGGGGATCGTTATCGTCATCGCTGTACTCATAGACCGCAAGAAATCTGCTTAAGAGGAGACGACTATTATGAAAAAAGTTACGTTAGTACTTGTATCCATACTCCTTGTTCTAATGACAGGATGTTCACTGGAGCCTCCCGGCTGGGCCAAGCCCAAGGCCGCGAGTGACCTGAAGAATGCCAAGATCGGGCTGTCCATATCCACCTTGAACAATCCTTTCTTTGTCTCACTCAAAGATGGGGTCGTAAGTGAAGCGGCCAAGCAGGGTATCAAAGTCATTGTCGTGGATGCACAGAACGACTCGGCCAAGCAGAGCAATGATGTGGATGACCTGATTCAACAGGGAGTTAACGCGCTTTTGATAAATCCAACGGACTCGGCTTCGATTAGTACAGTGGTTCAATCCGCTAATAATTTGGGCATTCCGGTCATTACACTCGACCGTTCCGCTGATAAAGGCGACATCAAAGCACTGGTTGCTTCGGATAATATCAAAGGCGGCAAAATGGCCGCACAGTATATTGTGGACCAGCTGGGCAAGAACGCCAAAGTGATTGAGCTTGAGGGTGTTCCAGGTGCCTCGGCCACTCGTGAGCGGGGGAAAGGGTTCCATGAAATTGCGGATCAGCAGCTGAAAGTCATTGCCAAGCAGGCAGCCGATTTCGACCGGACCAAAGGACTCAACGTCATGGAGAATCTTCTTCAAGGCAACCCAGATGTACAGGCTGTCTTCGCCCATAACGACGAGATGGCACTTGGAGCAATCGAAGCCATCCAAAGCTCAGGCAAGAACATTCCTGTCATCGGATTTGACGGGAACAAGGATGCGCTGGATTCGATCAAGGCAGGCAAGCTGACAGCCACTATAGCACAGCAGCCGGAACTGATCGGCCAATTGGCAGTCAAGGCAGCCAAGGATGTACTTCAGGGCAAGAAGGTAGAGAAATCAATCCCAGCACCCCTGAAGCTGGTAACCGAATAAGTAAGTTTTACAGAAGCCATTTCAGGTTGTTTCTACTGAAATGGCTTTTTGGTCTGTAATTCAATCGATTCATCATGATTGATTTCTTCTAATGTGCCTGCGTTTATTCAATGAGGCGATTTCCATATATTTAAGTCTCTCTTCCATCTGGTGAAGATGATTTTGAATCTCTACATTTTCCTTCTCAGCTTTATAATTGATTGCAATATCCATAATCTGTTCCTGTTTGTCTTTCACCGCTTGCCGATTCTGACTCATCTGGATCAAAGTAGCTTGAAACACCGTGAATATAGAAAGAACGAAGCTTAGGATGAACAATGAGGATCGGCTGTGATTCCAGATCAGCCAAGAGCTCAGGATAGCTGCAAGAGAGAATATGAATTTCCAGCTGCCTCCGAATAGGGCCACTTTGTCTGCGAACCGGGCTCCAGTACCGGCCTTCCTCTCATGCTGTTCATATAGACTAGATTTGATATTACCTTGGTATTCGTTCACCATTTTGGCAAGTCGATGTATATCGTGAGTATCCGGCGTTCCATCGGGAAAATGTTCGAGCTCACGAAGGAGCAGCTCATCCGCATCTAATTCAGACTTAGACGTATCGGTTCTTTGACGATGACTATCATTTCTCATAATTCGTTCCTCCCTCTAGAAAGGATATTTCTCTCTTTACCCGTTTTGTGAAAGTTAAATACTATTATTAATTTCCTCTTTTATCCAAATGTATTTTTCAGGTAAAATTAAGAATAGCGAAAGGAGGTTGAAAGGCTACCATAATAAGATTTGTTCTGTGAATCACGAATGAGCAAAAATTCCATGAAGGGTGGATTATGATGAAGGGAAATCTATTAACGAGAGCGGGATTGGTAACTTTAGTTCTCTCGCTGAGTGTAACCGCAGGTGCTGTTTTTGCAGAGACGGGGACGAATCCCAAGAACTTGGTACCTCTTCGTGTCTATGCTGAGAAACTGGGGGGAAAGGTAAAATGGGACGCGGGGGCCCGGAAAGCGACTATTTACCGGCTTGGCCACACCTATTCGGTCTCCATTGGGAAGAAAGAGGCAGTTGTCGACGGTAAAGTTCAAAGTATTACTCCCCCAGTTACAGAGCAGGGAACTACATATGTATCACTTCAATTTTTGCAGGAGGCTCTGGGTACAACAGCGAGATGGGACCCGCAGAACGGGGTCATTATTGACAAACAGGATGTAACCGATAAAGCGATCATATTTACACAGCAGGTGTTTAATAATCCATCTGCACTTCCGACTCTTGCGCTTAGTGACAATCTGAAATCCGCACTTTCTGCTGACGTACTCAGCAAAGAGATCACTGCTCTGACAGGGCAGCTTGGAGCCTACAAAGGAATCGAAAGCGCAGCAACTGACTCTAATTCTGTTCATCGGAATGTGACATTGAATGTTTCATTTGAACGAACTTCCATGCCTGTAACGATTCGGTTCAAGTCAGAAGGGGAGATTGATGATATCTTCTTTAATACAACCGGAGCAGAAGCTCCTTACATCAGACCTGGGTATGATAAGCCTGAGACTTATACGGAGAAAGAAGTAGTTATTGGCCAGGGGACATGGGCTCTTCCGGGTACACTGACTCTTCCCGCAGGATCAAGCAAAGGTCCGTTCCCAGTTCTGATTCTTGTGCAGGGATCAGGTCCGAATGACCGGGATGAATCACTGGGCGCGCTGAAGCCATTCCGGGATCTTGCCGTAGGCCTAGCTTCAAAGGGAATTGCAGTTCTTCGTTATGAGAAAAGAACCCGTGAATACCCGCATCAGTACGCAGCCAATCTCTCGGCAACGATCAAAGAGGAAGCAATGGATGATGCTTTGGCAGCCGTGGATCTGATGTCCAGGACGGAGGGAATTGATTCGGGGTCTATTTACATACTAGGGCATAGTCAGGGTGGGTTTATGATGCCAAGACTTCTTCAGGCGGATACACGTCACCAAATTGCAGGTTCAGTCATCATGTCTGGTCCCGGCGGTAACTTTTTCGATCTGTTGATTGAACAATTCACCTACTTGGCAGGTCTGCACCAAATGCCTCAGACAACCCTGGATCTCTTTAAGACCCAGTTCGCTTTGCTAAATAACAAAGACTTCGATCCAGCACAGCCGCCAAAAGATTTCATTCTTCCGAAGTGGTGGGTTGATCTGCGGGGATATGAACCTGCGGAATTGGCGAAGACCCTGAGCGGGCGTATGCTTGTTCTTCAGGGAGAACGGGATTATCAGGTTCCTGCTAAGCAGCTGGATATCTGGAAGAATGCACTTAAGAATCGTTCCGATGTGGTATACAAACTATATCCGAAGCTGAACCACTTTTATTCCGAGGGGGAAGGCGGACTCAGTACACCAGCGGAGTATTTCAAGCCGGGCAATGTTCCCGAATATGTTATCGACGACATAACCAAATGGATACAAACCCGCTAGTTTCTCTTATACCACATGTTGCAGGAGTCGCAATGGACCATTAATGGAGAATGGCGCCACAAGGGTTATAGCCCTGTGGCGCCTTTTTAGCTATCTCCTTATTTATTATGAGGCACAACCTGCACACTCGATATAATTGTCACCCACGGCTTTGCTAATACTTAGAAGATCACCCATTTTAATGTCGTCCTCTGAAGTAAATTCATAGTCATATGCCGTCTCCAAAGCCAGCTGAAGGGCTTTCTCTTTGCTACCTGCCAGAACGCTGATCTGTTCTTCTTTACCCGTAGAAATGACTTGGTAGGCATAAGTATAACGAAGCATTTCTTGTTCCATGATATCACCTCCCAGCCTTACTTAAGTCCATCCCGTTACAGGGATGCGTGAATATAAGTATACACTAACATTTAGTTATTTGCCTACTTATAGATACTCTTGATTGACCAGGTTTCCAAATTTTATTAAATATAACATCGTAGAAACAGAACATTCGTGTTATTCTATTTAGTATTGATATTTTATCCAATTAGCGCATTGATGGAACAAATTAGACACTATAGAGCCAGAGATTCTTTGGGGGAGAAGGACATATGGAAACACATCTGATTCAGCTCGAAAATCCGGTAACTTCCTATAATCAGCTTTGTTACCAGTGCCATACGAGGGTGATCAGAGCGCTTGATGAGGGACCGGCAGGTATTTGTCCGCAGTGTTTATCGCAAATGACGGATTACTGGGGGATGACTCTGAGTCTAGGACCTTCAGGGGATTACACAGCACAGTGGCTGGAGCTTGCGCTGGATAGGCTGGAGGTTATGCCTTTTCAGGATGTCGAATCCGCAGTGGGTCCCTCACGGCATGCACTCGACTTAGCCTCAGAATTAGGAATAGAAGGCTTGAAGCAGCGGGCCTTGCTTGTGAAAGCTGATGTGCTCGGGCGACAAGGATATGTTGCTGAGGGGGGGACAATTCTGCTCGATGTCAAAGCATGGGCCACTGAGCAGCAGCACGCTTATATTTTGGCAAGAAGTCACCGCTTGCTGATGGGCTTCTTCAGGCGGATCGGGGAGACGGCAAGTGCGTTCGAGCATTCCATCCGAGCCGTTGAGCATACGGAGGAATCTGCTCCGCAGCGAATACGGGCAGACCATATTCTTGCCCATGCGATGATGCTTGATGAGACCGGGCATTCTGCCGCGTCACTAACGAAGTATAAGGAAGTCATGGATATTGCCGAGAATATTCAGGACATTCACTTAAGTCTAGTAGCCCTTAACAATAGAGCGTACACTTGCGGCGAGACGGGAGATGTAAAAGAAGCATGGGCCCTTGTGAATCAGCTTAGACAGCTTGCCGAGAAGCACGGGGTTCCGCTGGACGGATTGAAGCTGGATACGATCGCCCGTATTGAGCTCATGCTCGGGAAGCCCGAGGCAGCAGAGTTAACGCTGCAGACTGTGCTTGAGGATCAAACAGGCAGCTTAATTAGTGAGATGGCAGGCTTTCCCGAGTGCCTGCTCACGGCCGCCGAGGCTATGCGGCTGCAAGGCAAGCTTGAACAGGCACAGACCGTCGTAGATCAGGCGAGAGAAGTGTGTGAGAAGCATGGCTTTGAAGGGCAGAAAGTCCGAGTAAGACTGGAGCAAGCCCGGATCTATGCAGCCTCGGGGAGATACCGGGAGGCGTATGAGGAGCACGTTGCTTTCCATGACGAAACGGAGAATCTCCGTTCGCATGAGAGCAGGACAAGGGCCAATATTCTTCAGACCGTCTTCGATACCAAGGAAGCCAGACGGGCCAGCGAGCATTTTCGGGAGATGGCCTTCCGGGATGCCCTGACCGGGCTGCACAATCGCAGGTACCTTGATGAGCACCTAGAAGGATTTATCCAGAAAGCCTTGATGAATGGGGAATCTGTAACCGCCATGCTCATTGATCTTGATCACTTTAAGAGTATTAACGACACCTATTCCCATCAAATCGGGGATCTGGTTCTGATTAAAGCAGCTGGAATCCTGAGAAATACAGCCAAACAAGCAGCGGCGGTAGCTGCCCGCTTCGGAGGCGAAGAATTCGTCATCCTGGCCTCAGGGCTAGATGAGGAAGAAGGAGCGAAGCTGGCTGAGGAACTGCGTGTGGCGATCAGCTCAGCCCAATGGGATGAAATTGCCGGGCATCTGAAGGTTACTACAAGTATTGGTGTATGCACCTCGGCGGGAGGCTGCACGAAAGTTGAAGACCTTCTTAGCGCAGCAGATCATAATTTATATACAGCCAAGCGATCTGGACGAAATCGCGTCATTGCATCCCGAATGAACATCGTGACCGTGTAAGTGAATGACCTAGGTCATTTGGGCAAAGATTAGATAGAAGAGGCTGCTCACTCCTTGTGAATAAGGAGATGAGCAGCCTCTTCTGGTAATTGGGCCAAAAAACCTATGTAATAAATGTTGACATAATAGAAAAATGAAAATACAATCAGGTAAGTAACTTAACGTGTGAGGAGACCTGACATGGATGTCATAGATGAATTATACCAGCGTACTGCATTTCAAATTGATGCGGATGAATTCATTCTTATCATACAATCACTGGTCCAGAAAAAACAAGCGGATATTGATTACATCAAGAATAAAATTGCGCAGTATGAGCAAAAAAGGAGAAAGGAAGAAGCGATGTACCAGTCGCTGTCTCCGATTCGCAAGCTTTTTACCGGACGGCCACCGAGTCATCATACTGCAGTGGAATACATGGTGTATGTGAAGGAACCTTTCAAGAAGATTGAAGTGATAAAGCGAGAGATTAGAGAATTGGAACGGGTAGTAAAACGAATAGAGGAAGATCCTCACTCCGACGAAATTATTCTGTCTAATCATCTCATTAATCAGCTTACCCAGCAGGAAAGAGAGGATCAGAATGATGAACGTTGAGACTTTGCACTCCGGCCTGGATACCGTGTGGGTGGTCCTTACGGCAGCCATGATCCTCCTTATGGAAGGCGGGTTCGCGTTAGTTGAAGCCGGGTTTGTCCGTTACAAGAATAATGTAAATATCATTATGAAAGTTTTTGCCGATATTACGATCGGAACGTTGTGTTATTATGTCCTCGGATTCGCCTTAATGTATGGGAAAGATATGTGGGGCGCTATCGGAACCAGCGGATTCCTGCTGCATGGTGACCTTTCCCACTTGAAGTTCTCAATCTCTATAGATACGTACTGGCTGTTTCAAGCGGCCTTTGCCATTGCGGTTATCTCGATCGTCTCCGGAGCGGTAGCTGAGCGGATTAACTTCCGCGTATACCTGCTGTACATTGTACTTATGACGGCATTGATCTATCCTATCGCAGGTCATTGGGTATGGGGGAACGGCTGGCTTGGCGCTCTGGGGATGCGGGATTTTGCCGGTTCGGCCGTCATTCATGCGCTCGGGGGATTCTCTGCTTTAGCAGCCGCTATAGTAATTGGGCCGCGCAAAGGTAAATTCACCGCCAAAGGCTCAAGTACCATTGCACTTCCCAGCAATCTGCCTTTAGCCTCGGTTGGGGCCTTCCTGCTGTGGTTCGGCTGGTTCGGATTTAATGCCGGAAGCACCTTGACGGCGTCTGATGTGCGAATCGGTCATATCGCTGTGGTCACGATGCTGTCGGCAGCAGCTGGCGGTGCGATCACGTTAGTATATACGCTGATCCGGTATAACCGGTCCGATGCGTCTTCAGTTATTAACGGGTCTCTTGCTGGACTTGTCGGGATCACTGCTGGATGTGCTTTTGTAAGTGATGGAGCTGCCATATTCATTGGAGCCGTGTCGGGCCTTCTTATGATGGCTGCCACGAACTGGCTTGAAGCCAGGAAGATTGATGATCCTGTCGGTGCGTTCCCTGTTCACGCCGTGTCGGGAATGTGGGGAACCTTGGCTACTGGCTTGTTCGCCCAAGAGGGTGGACTATTAACCGGCGGAGGCTGGCATCTGCTGGGTGTACAGGTTCTAGGCTTAGCGGTGCTATGTGCTTGGGGCTTCACTTTAACTTGGCTTGGACTCAAACTCATCAACCAATGGATTCCTGTACGTTCAACCGAGGAAGAAGAAGAGATTGGACTGGACATCAGCTACCATGGTGTGATGGCCGCCCACCAGGCACATGATTTTATTGACGATGAGGAACGCTTGTTCCAGGAAATTATCCGTGAACAAGAGGAGAACAGATAATATAGAACTCCACCATATATAGCTTAAGTCTATTGAGATGGACTTACATACATGAACAGCCTTGATATGAATCAGGCTGTTTTTTTGTTGCCTGCAAATAATTCGACTATTTTCGATACAAATATACATTTTTCATCAAAATCTCTTTACACTTTGAGTCTGGAAACCGATAAAACATGTGAGATCTGATTACTTTTTGCTAGTTAACTTAGTAATTGCATCCACTATAACTTTATGAATAAAGAATAGAGGGAATTATATGAGGCCAACACCAAGAAAGTGGCTTATTGCCTTAGCACTCATTGTCCTCACAGCCCCGGCAGCTTCTCCATCTTCGGCCGTAGCAGCAAGCGGGATTACTGTTGACAATTCAAGAGAAGGCCTTCCATTTCAAGACATCGGCAAGATGACTTCTGAACAAAAAGCAGGTATTAGGCAAGCTGTTCAAGCAGGCTTTCTGCATGGCGACCCTAATGGAGCATTCCGTCCATTTGATCTTCTAACTCGTCAAGAAATGGCGATGGTATTAACCCAGGTTCTAAATCTACCCGCTAAGAAGGTCAAGAGTGATTTTACCGATGTAGAGAGCTCAAGCTGGTCCAGCCCTTATATTGAAGCGGTTCATCAAGCGGGGCTTATGAATGGTGACGGCGACGGAAAATTCAGGCCCAAGGGCAAAGTAACAAGAGAAGAGATGGCTGTTCTGCTCATTCGGGCGTCTCAGCTATCCTCAGGAACAGACACAAGCGAGTTACGGAAGACAGCGGACTGGGAGCAGGTAAGTGTATGGGCTAAACCGTACGTAACTACTGCTTTGAACTCGGGATCCTTGGGTACGTCTAATGGGAAATTCGATCCCAGGAACAAGGTTACGCGGGGAGAAATGGCCCGGATTCTGCTTTCAACATTTATTCCCAAGGACCATCTGGCCCATCTTCAGCGCGTGGAAGACGGGAAAGTGCGGATTAACGGTATAGAATACAAGCTTGCCGATTCCGTTAAAGGTGTATTGAATTCAGACAACAGTGACGTTCTAAAGGACGCAGGCATTGAGTTCACCGCAGATCAGCACACGATTCGGTCCATTACCAAGCTTGAGATTCGATCAAGTGGCCAAGCCCCGCCTAGCTCAGCTCCTGAGTTCAGTAGTAACCTCGTGCTGGATGGTCTAGGCGCAGCTATCGATGGAGACCTTACCATTGCAGGAGATTTTGTAACAGTGAAGAATCTGGAGGTAATTAACGACTTCACGATTACGCCGAAGCTGGGGCATGACTTCTATGCCTACAAGCTAAAGGTTCATGGGGATTCGAGAATCCAGGGCGGTGACCAGCATACCGTGTTATTTGACTCCTCCCAGCTTCAAGCTGCAGAGGTATCTAAGCCCAATGTTCATGTAATTACGCAAAATGATTCTACTGTGCAGCAAATGACCGTCATCAGCGATGCGACGATTGAAAATGACACGTCCTCCACACTTCAGCAAGTTACTCTTGCCTCAGGGGCACAGCAAGTTGAATTGCAGGGAACTGTAAAACAGTTAACGGTCACTAGTAACCAGCCGTCTAAACTGACTGGCAACGCGGCGGTTGAATCACTAGTTGTTAACAATTCCGCACCGGTTAACCTTGCCTTTACAGGAACCATCGCTAATTTACAAGTGAATAATCCATCTGCAAGTGTTAATGTGAGTTCTGCGACGAATGTCATGAACACCGTTCTTGCGCCTGGCGTAACATCATCAGCGGTTGTTAGTAGTACGGCGGCGGCTACAGGAACAACGACTACACCCATGGCTAATACAGCCCCCTTATTGACTACAAAATATAGCGATCAAGAGGTTACTGTAGGAAGTGCGGATTCACAGGTTGATTTGCTCGGTCATTTTACGGATGCTGAGCAGACGGTTCTGAAGTATACAGCCGTGTCATTGAATTCTGCAGTATGTACGGTGAAGGTGGAAGGTACAAATTTAATCATTAAAGCGGTCGGAAAAGGAACTGCAACGATATCCCTGGCAGCTGATGACCTGGCTGGCAAAAAAACCGGAACTACATTCAAAGTTAAGGTTAACGAGCCTCCGGTCTCGGCAGGAATCCCGGATCAGAACAAGGAGCTAGGAAGCGGGGATGTCATCTTATTACTGGGCTCTTTATTCACAGACTCAGAGCATGATCCATTATCCTATGATATAACCATCGCCGATCCAACCATTGCAGCGTACTCTCTTGTAGGGGATAAGCTTGTGCTCACGCCAGCAGCGGCAGGGAACACAAATGTTACAGTCAAGGCCTCTGATGGCCGAGGTGGCAGCCTAAGCCAGAGCTTTCAGCTGACTGTAACGGCACCTGTGGCACAGAATCAAAAGCCGACCGTGACACAAGCTCCGGCGAACCAGTCGCTTATTATAGGAGACACAGACTATTCCTTAGACCTCGGATCCGTTTTTGCCGACCCTGAGCATGATACACTGAGTTATCAAGTTGTATCTACTGATGTAAATATCGCTTCAGCTGAGATAAATGGGGCACTGTTACAAATTCACGCCTTGAATCCAGGATCAACGACGATCCAGCTAAAGGCCCTTGACGGTTCCGGAAATGAAGAGAACACAAGCTTCCAGGTTGAAGTCACATCTCCTTCAACTCCGGCTCCAGATCCAACCCCGGATCCGGATCCGAGTCCAGTTCCGAATCCGGACCCGAATCCTAGTCCGAATCCAATCGGAGCAAATCAGGCGCCAGAAGTGGTAAGCTCCGTGTTTGAGCAAGTGTTAACTGTGGGCGTTACCAATCCGAGAACCTTTGATCTGACTCAATTGTTCCAGGATAAGGAGGGGGATCACTTAACCTATACAGCTGTCTCTCAGTCAGCTGATGCTGTGAATGCCGGGATTAATGGAGACATGTTGACTCTTGCTCCTGGTTCTTCAGCGGGGAATACGCAGGTAACCCTTACAGCGGACGATGGTCACGGTGGGACAGCGACATATGACTTAGCCGTTCGAAATGCTCCGCTCGTGACCAATGGTAAAGTCGAGATTCGTACGAAACAGTCGGTGCGAGATGCGGTTACTTATGATTTATCAGCCTATTTTCCAAATGAAACATCCTTCAAGGTGTATACAGGAACTCCTGACTCTACCTTTACAGGCCCAAGTATCTTAAATGGGACAATCTGGACGTGGAATGGAGATACGTCGCAATCGTTCTGGATTGTAGGTGCGAATGGATCAGCTGTTGTCATTCATGTTACAGCTGAGGTGCAAGGTCCTGAAGATCTGTATTTCTCACAGTATTTATCAATTGATAAGACCCGTACAGCGATTGAATTGTACTTCAACCCAGTTGGTGACACCTCTCAACCGATTGCAGGCGGATACGAACTAGAAATTCATCAGTACAATCCAGCAACCAATACGCCAAAAGTATGGAGCCAGCCTCTTCTTCAGTTTTATAAAGGAATGCCATATATCTTTATTGATACCATTTTTTATGACTTTTTTGATATCATTAATGCGTGGTATTACAACGATGAATTGGGACTATTCCAGTCCAACACAAATTTCACTACCGGTTATGTTCTGAAAAAGAACGGCCAGATCATTGACGTGCTGGGTGATCCGTACGGAACAACCCAATTCATGCCCAATGGCGGTACAATTGTACGTAAAAGTGGAATTAGATCGGGTTCGTCTTCCTTTAGCCAGGCAGGAGAATGGAACTCGTACCCGGTAAATACGCTGCAATTCTTTGGTAGTCACACTCCGTAACCTTTGGTAAATATTGATTAATAACACCCCGGCTATATCCGTATGGATTAGACCGGGGTGTTTATTTTTGCAGGATAGTTGCTGATAAAGGAAGGAAACTGGATATTACTGGTGAATATATAGGGGGGAGAGAGGAGAGGAGAATGAGGATGAACAGGGATTTGATGAAAGAAATTGTAGATAAATATATTGAGGCATACAATGCCTTCGATATCGAGGGTATGGTCAGATTGTTACATAAAGAGGTTCTGTTCCGGAACTTTTCAAATGGAGAAGTTACCACAGAGACCCATGGAATTGAAGAGTTCAGAGCGCTGGCGGAGAAGTCGACTACGATATTCTCAAGCCGATGCCAGACCGTGACGGATTACATATCTTCCGGTGACAAAGCAGAGGTGCAGATAGACTATGAAGGGGTTCTGGCTGTTGATCTGCCGAACGGCCTAAAGGCGGGCGATAAAATTCAGCTGCAAGGGAAGTCTGTATTCCAGAGCCAAGAAGGTAAATTGTCCGTAATAGAAGATTACAGCTGATAAGGTGTTGCTACACAGCTGGAAAAGGCCGCCGAGAACCTCTCGGCGACCTGAAAACTACAGCAGTTATGCTAAAGTGTTCCTTTGATCTGATGCTAATTCGATCTTACTTGGTATCCTCAGACTCCACATAGTTCTTGAGCAGAGCCATTTTGTTGTCCCAAAATCGTTCGTAGAAGCTCAGCCAACGCTTCAACTCAGTGAGCGGCTCGGGATCGAGGCGGTAACGGGTTTCCCGTCCGACCTTTCTCTCTTTGACAAGGCCTGCCTCTGCCAGTATTCTCAAATGCTTGGATACAGCTGTTCGGCTGATCGGATAGTGACCGCTTATGGCCGTCACTGGCATCTCCTGGTCTACGAGCATCTTAAGCAGGCTGCGCCGGGTGGGGTCCGCGATAGCCTGAAAGACATCATGCTTCGCAGACGCGGCATCCCCACTAGGCTTGGACATGTCTGCCAAGTCGCTGCCCAATCTCCGCCCAGCCGTGATTCATATTGTTATAAGGAACCTGATCTGCAGCATCCCAGCCGGCATGGATTAGGGTGAACTCGGTCTGTCCATCCAGTTCCTTTAATTCAAAAGTAATTGCCCAGTTCTTGGTCCAGCTGAATGAAAGCTTGGCAGGGGGGTCAAGCTCAGTTACTTTGCAAAGATTCTTGCCGTAGGGACCAGCATCAAGGTGAAATTCATGTCCAAGCTCAGCCTTGAAGTCGTTGGGCATGAACCAGGCGGCCATTCCTTCCGCAGTAGCAACAGCGTCCCATACCTTCTGAATCGGGGCGTTAAATGTAAAGGTGTGCCGAATGTCCGGCAGTGAATTTGAACTTAAATTGCTCATGTGATGTAACCTCCGAATGTTATGATGTAGACAACCTGATTATTTAATCGCAATCTGTTATGTAACCAAAAGGTTTCATATTGTGATTATAGGACACCCTTAGGTTTCGTGTCAATGCATGAAACCTGACCAAGTCGATCATGTTAATACATGGAGGTGATCGATTTGTCAGGTAGAAACAATAAGCCCAAGAATACAGGTCCAGCAGCCAGTCCCAGCCGGCTTGATCAGTTCGGACAGGAGCTTGCGGAGGATATGGTAACCAAAGTTGGTAAGGGCAATACATCTAGACGGGAAGAGAAGTAGGAACGTGCAGCAAATTACAGCAAGTCTCCGAGTTATTGGAGGCTTGCTGTTTTGTTTATAGGAGATTTCTTTTGGCATAGCTCGTTATGTTATTTAAGAAAATTTTAATAAATGGTTCACTGGCAATTTATTTCTTGCTTTTATCATAGCAATTGAAGTTAATCACAATCACAGGAGGTTCAATATGAAGAAGAAATGGCTGGTGTTAGGTAGTACGGTGGGTCTTAGTGCGGCGCTTATGGTGACAACAGGACTCAGTGCGATGGCAAGCTCTTCAGGTTATGAAGCGTACATGTCTGCTTTGAAGAACGCAAGAACAATCCAGAGTGTCACTTTACAAGGTGCCGCTTCCATTCAGGATAATGGAAAAGTGTTGGAGACAGCGAATGCCGAATTCAAAATGAATGGGCAGAGCGGGGCTATGAGCGGGACGGCGGATATCGCGGCAGGAGGAGAGCATCAGAAGCTTAGTATCTATAACCAGAATAATCAGACGATTCTAAAAACAGACGGCAGTGATACTTACTATGTGAAGCAGGATAAGAATGAATCCCATTTCAAGAAAATGGATCATTCTACTGATCCAGAGACTTCCCGCCAAATAGGGACGGTCATTGATGCTCTGGTCGGTAATCTGAAAGATTATGTGAACTTGGACTCGGCTGCAGATGGGACCAAGATGATCTCCATGCAGCTTGATCAAGCGCAGCTTCCTGCTGTTGTCAATGCGATTGCTCCCCTTGCTATCAAAGAAGCAACAAAGCACAGGGATGAGATGCAGTCTAAAGACAGCACATCCCAGGTTCTCCCTTTCCATAAGCATCTTCTAAAAGATGAACTGCCACAGCTAACCCAAGATATTAAGATTGATCATGTCTCCGTAAAAGCAACTGTCAATGCCTCGAACTATATTCAGCACCAGGAAGCGGACTTGACGGTGTCCGGTAAAGATGCCGCCGGGACGGCTCATCAACTGGTTATTCATTTGCAGACCGACTTCACTGGGTTTAACAGTACCACACCGGATACCCTTGATTTAAAGGGCAAGAAGGTTCAAACCTTGAAATCGAGCCGATAAGGCGTCTTTAAGGCAGATAACAAGAACAAATAACTTGATTTACGGTTGGAACAGAAGGGACAGAAGGGATAGACAGGAAAGGCACCTTTTATCGGCCTGTCTGTCCCTATTTTCTTACTTGGAGGGATTTCATTTGGAATCTGTACTGAAGACAGTTAACCTGGGCAAGCGGTATAGAAATGACAGGGGCATATATCAGATGGAGCTGGAGCTTCATACAGGGGATGTATATGGCTTGCTCGGTCCCAACGGGGCCGGCAAGACTACATTTCTGAAGGCTATAACCGGATTAATCCGTTATGACCACGGGACCGTGTCCTTATTTGGTGAGGAAGGCGTTGTCAGCTATGGCAAAGGCCTTGAGCAGGTGGGATGCATGATCGAATCCGCGGACTTCCATGAGTTCCTCAGTGCCAGGCAGTATCTTCAAAGTGTTGCCAGGTTCTATCCTCATGTTAAGGCCAGTAGGATTGATGAGCTCCTGGAATACACCGGGCTTGCCTACGTGCGTAAGGATAAGATTAAAGGCTTCTCAGCCGGGATGAAGCAGAAGCTTGCGCTAGCGGCCGCCGTACTGCCGGAGCCAAAGTTAGTCATTCTTGACGAACCTACGAATGGTCTGGACATCGAAGGGGTTGTTATGTTCCGAAAGCTGATAATGAGCATGAATGAGCAGAAGAAGACCACCTTCCTGATATCCAGCCATATGATTCATGAGCTCGAGCAGCTTTGCAATCGGGTAGGCGTTGTCGTTCAAGGGCGGCTGATCAAGGAAGGTTATGTCACAGACCTGCTGGCACATAATCAGTCCCTGGAGGAGTTCTATATTGAGCAGCTACAAGGCAAGAGAGAGGAGATTCGGCATGCATAAGTGGAAGGCTTCTTATATGAATGAGCTTAATCTGTTATTTTATCGGAGAAAAGCTTATCTGATCGCCATAGTCTCGGCAGTTCTCCCGGTGCTGGTTGCCTTGGCACTTAAAGGACTTGAACCGCTGCTTGCCCTGATTGCCGTAGGATCCTCATTTCCAATTGAAATGCTGAGTCTGTACACGAGCTTATGGATCCCCCTTGTGATCCTGACGCTTACCGCAGATCTCTTCCCAAATGAGATCGCATCCCGAACGCTTAAGCTTGCTTTCCTCAGACCTGTTACAAGGCTGCAGGTGTTCATGAGCAGGGCCGCCGTGCTGGCTACAGCAGTCGGTGGAATTCTGGTGATTCTGTTCATCACGACATTGTTATGCACTCTATTTGCAGGAACTCTGAATGGCTCCGGCGAAGTTCTAAGTAACTTGAAAGCCTTTGCTGCCGCATTTGTCGCCATGCTAGCGATAAGCGCCGTCTTTGTATTCATAGCCCAATTCTTCAAAAGCGTCAGCGGATTCGTCATTGCAGCGCTCATACTGTATGCAGTGTTCAAAATTGCACCGTTTCTGATAAGTTCTTTCTCGGCTTTTTCGCCCTTGAACTATACAGACTGGCATAGGCTATGGCTTAGTTCCTATGTGCGGCCAGGCACGCTAGCTACAGGCACCTTGTTCCTGCTGGCCAGCAGTGTCTTGTTCTTCTCACTGGGCTACTTCAAGTTTGATCGCACACAGGTCTAAGATAAAGGAAGATGTAAATGTCCATCCGGTTAAAATTAATCCTCTCTTACGCAGCTATGCTGGTAGTCCCGTTAATTTTGATGGTGATTACGGCTTTACTGCTCACTTTTGTATTCAAGGGAGATCTTCAGGCTTTGCATGAGAAGTATGGATATTCCAAGGACTATTATGAGGATCACAGTCTGGAACGTCTGGTGAAGGAAATAGGCAGGACCGCGAAGAGCAGCCCCGCCATGTTATCGGATTCCGGCTATCTTAGAGAGCTTTCAGATGAGCTTGATCTTACCAATTCCAATCTGATTGTCCGCAAGGAGGGGCATTTCATTTATGTATCACCTTCCCTGAAGAACAAGGGTATTCTATCGGTACTGGATAAGTATCAGGTGGAAGGTACGACCCGGAAGAATGAATCCCTCAAGTATGACAAAGAGTCGATTAACATGACACTCTACAATTTCACTTTTGCAGATCATCAGCCAGGAACTGTATATGTAATTACCAGTGTGAATCCAGTAATTCATTTTGTGCAAAAATTCGCTTTTATTTTATTCCTAAGTCTGATCTTCATTCTTATACTAACTCACAGTCTGCTGACTTATTTCGTATCCAGAAGCATCATCCGGCCTTTGAACAAATTAAAAGATGCCACCAAGCGGATCAAATCAGGGGATCTGAACTCCGAGCTTCAATTTACGAACAAAGATGAGATAGGAGAACTGAGTCTTGCTTTCGAGCAAATGCGGGTACAGCTCAAGGAATCCATTGAAACCCAGCTTCAATATGAAGAGAACCGCAAAGAGCTAGTCTCAAATATCTCGCATGATCTGAGAACGCCGCTTACGGCGATCCGTGGGTATCTGGAAGGGATTGGAGATGGAGTAGCGGATACTCCAGATAAAGTGAAGAAATATATGGATATTATCTCTCTCAAGGCAGAGGAGATGGACCATTTAATTGATGAGCTGTTTCTGTTTTCCAAGCTGGATCTTAACCGTCTTCCCTTTCATTTCGAACAGATTAACCTGCGTTCCTTTCTTGCCGATTGGTCCGAGGAACTTCGGTTCGAGCTTAACAAACAGGGGATCCAGTTCGAATCTGATATTCAGGCGGCTGAAGGGACGAAGATCTCTATAGACCGGGATAAGATCCGGCGGGTATTCTCGAATATCATCAGCAATAGCTTGAAATACATGGACAAAACTGACAAAGAAATTAAGCTTAAAGCTTATGAAGCGAGAGGACATCTGGTTCTCTCCATTACAGATAATGGGCAGGGAATCGCTCCAGAGGCTCTCCCTTACGTGTTTGAACGATTTTATAGAGAAGATCCATCGCGGAACAGCGTTACAGGGGGGAGTGGACTGGGCCTTGCGATAGCGAGACAGATGATTGAAGGGCATCGGGGTAGTATTCAGGCAGAAAGTGTGAAGGGTGTTGGCACCAGCATACGAATTACCCTCCCGCTTATACCATATCAAGAGGGTGACATAGCTTGAAAAGTATTCTAATTGTAGAAGATGAACAGCTTATTGCGGAACTTGAGAGAGATTATCTTGAAGTAAACGGCTATCAGGTAGAGATTGCCTTTGACGGGCAGAAGGGACTTGAACTGGGGCTTAGCGGACAGTATGATTTGGTCCTCCTGGATCTGATGCTGCCCGGGATGAACGGTTTCGAGGTCTGCAGACAGATTCGCGCCGTCTCAAATGTGCCGATTCTTATGGTTACCGCCAAGAAGGAAGATATTGACGTCATAAGAGGACTGGGTCTGGGTGCGGATGATTACATTACGAAGCCTTTCAAACCAGGAGAATTGGTAGCTAGAGTGAAGGCGCATCTTGCCAGATATGAGCGGCTAATCGGAGATAAGGCCGTGCCGAACGAAATTCGGATCCGGGATCTACGGATTGATGCCGATTCCCGAAGAGTGTTTCTTCAGGAGAACGAAGTTACCCTGACGACGAAGGAGTTCGATCTGCTTCAATTCCTTGCCCAGAATCCGAACCGGGTCTTTAGCAAGAATCATCTGTTCGACAGTGTCTGGGGCTTCGATTCCTTAGGTGATGCCCAGACCGTTACCGTTCATATCCGAAAGCTGCGCGAGAAGATCGAGACCGGTCCATCGAGAACAGAATACATTGAGACCGTGTGGGGAGCTGGATACCGTTTCCGAAACTAAGAAAAGCCTGAAAATTCAGGCTTTTTATTTTGGGCAAATTACTGGATTGGCATGCTGCCGCCCGTTAGACGATTAACGGGAGATTAGGCCGGATTGTCTGGAAATTTGTTTGTAGGTATTGGGAGTAACCCCTACAATCCTCTTGAAGAGCTTGTTGAAATAAGCAGGATCTGCATAGCCAACCTCTGCACCAATACTGTGAATCTTCATCCCTGGCTCCGTCTTAAGAAGATGCTTGGCCTTGTTAATGCGGACTTCAATCATATAATCCGTTAAGGTGAGTCCGGTCTCCTGCTTGAACAGCTTACTTAAGTAGCTGGGAGTCAAGAACACCATTTGGGCTAGCTCATTAAGGTCGGCCTGCTGATTGTAGTTAGCGGTGATCCATTGCTTTACTGTCTCCACGGCATTTGCTCCCATGCACATCCGCCGGGTTCGAATCTCGGTGAACATGGAGTGGAACGCATTGATAAATTGCTGTTCCAATTCGGTATACGTCATACTTGCCATCAGAATTCTCTCTAATTCAGCGTTAGTATGATAGATCAAATCCAATTCCTGCAGCTCATGGGCTGCGATTTCTTTGATCCACTGTGCGTACTCCAGGTAGGTTTCGGGCTCGGCGTATTCGGATTTCAAGGCTGCAAGTCCTTTAGTAATCCAGCTCATAATATTCTCAAGATTCAGGATTTGCAGCTCGTGAATCAGTTCGGATCTGCCGCCGGTTAACTTGTCAAGGGTACATGGTGAGCGAAGGTCCATATCCTGAATGTTGGCAATGTGCAGATAGGAATCGCTATAAATGCCCCGATCACAAGCTTGCTTGGCCTCCAAATAGGCTGGATAGAAGTCTGCAAGTTCTGTATAGGAACGGCTGATTCCTATGTGGAGAGTAGGCCTGGTCGGTACGGAAGAGACAATAGAGCTGCAGAAAGTCCGAAGCTCGTGATCGGTAAGCTCCTTCTCGGAATAACAGACCATTATCTGCAATCTTTCTTGAAGATCCAGCCGGTCAATCAACAGAGGCGTGTTCGTCTGCTCAATTTGCAGGTCTCCCGGGCGGCTCATTTTGATGGCGACAAGCGTGAAGCAGGGGCGAGGTAGCATAAGCTCTGGCAGCAGCAGGGATGAAGGAGCCCGGCTTAGCAGGATTGACAGGAGAAGTCCTCTGCGCTGCCGATCCTCTTTGAGCCGGGCTGCTGCTTTCTCCTCGCTGAGCCGGTATAGAAGTTCGAACAGCTGATCTTTATTGATAGGCTTAAGCAAATAATCTACAGCTGAATACTTGATCGCTTCCCTGGCATAATTGAACTCTGTGAAACCGCTCATTAGAATGGAGCGAATTTGAGGACGTCTTTCTTTAAGCTCCCGAATTAATTCAAGGCCTCCAATTTGGGGCATCCGAATGTCGGTGAGGATGACATCAATTTCGTTCAAATTAATGTTCTCCAGCACCTCCTGACCATCCGAGCAGCTGGCTGTAATTTGGAAATCGGGGCTTTCTTTGTGGATCATATGGGCAAGGCCTTCACGAATTAAGACCTCATCATCTACAATCACAATACGCAGCAATGGGGTTCCCCCTATCCTATATTGTTCATCTCTGTTGTGTTGGACAATCCATCAATCCTGAGCGTTACGGTTGTGCCTACTCCAGGTGTGCTGTCTACTTGAAGACCATAAGAATAGCCGTAATGGAGACAGAGGCGTTCATTTACATTGCGAAGACCGATTCCGAATTTCTCTCCGGCGTCTGAGGTCCGAAGATTTTGATTGAGCGCTTGAAGTTTCTCCTGATCCATGCCAACTCCATTGTCTGTAACCGAGAACAGAACTGTATCCTGCTCACGCCAGGTGGAGATCGTAAGAAGCCCGGTGCCAAACTTCTTCTCAAGTCCGTGAAATACCGCATTCTCTACAATGGGCTGAAAGACCAGTTTAAGAACGGGGAGATCAAGGAAAGCATCCGGTACGTCAATCAATAGTTCGAATTTGCCTGGGAAACGAATCTGCAGCAGCTGAAAATAATTCCTGACATGATCAAGCTCCTGAGCGATCGTAACCGTCTCTTCACTACGGACAATGCTGTATCTCATTTGCAGTCCAAGCAAATAGGTGAGCTCTGCCACACGCGGGTCATCGTTACTCTCTGCCAGCATACGGATGGATTCCAGCGTGTTGTAGATGAAATGCGGATTGATCTGGCTCTGAAGCGCGCGCATATCCGCCTTTTGCTTACGCTTCTCGGTAAGAGAGACCTCCTCCAGCAGATCTTTAATCCGGTTAATCATCCTGTTGAATTGACCGCCGAGCAGTCCAATCTCGTCATTGTATTTGGGACTCAGGGATACCCCAAGGTTCCCGCGCTGAACCTGCTTCATTAAGCGGACCATGGATTTGAGCGGCTTGGTAAGCGCGTAGGAGATCACGGTCGCTACACATAAGGCAAACCCAATAATAATCAAGGTAGTCACAATTAATGCTGAGCGGTTCTGTTCAAAGGATGAAAGGATGTGGCTCAGCGGAATGTTAACAAGCGTCACCCATCCTGTTACTGGGGATACATTGTACACCGTTAAATAGGAATGACCTTCAATGTCGGATTGGAAAGAGCCTCTGGGCGCCTTGACTTCCCGCACTAAGCTCTTTAGCTGCTTCGAAGGGTCAAAGCTGCTGTTCTTGCTGGCAAATAGCACTTTACCCTGGGAATCCACAATGATGGAGCTGCCTCGAGTAACTTGATTCACAGGGTCCAGAATTTCACTCAGCATGTTCGTGTCTGTATCAAAGACAATAATCCCGATATCCTTGAGTGTACTTGCGGACTTGATCGTCCGGACCACACTGAACACGTCCTTGCTTCCATTCAGATTGACCCGGATCGTATGCTTGCCCGTCAGAATGGGAGTGGAGCCGTTATTCCGGATTAAATTGTTCCACATGCCCCTCTGTTCATAGGGATAGAGTTCATTAATGGTCGTATTCTTGTCATAGAAGACCGAACCGTATTTATCGACAATATAGACCGCAGTAATCTTGTCCTTGGTATGGCTGAGATAGCTGAGGAACATGGATATACTCACGTTTTTATCCCAATTGGTAACTTTTTGTTCCAAATAATACTGGACATCCTTGTTATACAAAGGAAGAACGGTATAGCGCTTCAAATCGGCTACATAACTGTCGATCGTATCGGAGACATTGGTCGTCATTTGAGCCGCATTATTCGTGGCATTCTGAAGAACGGACTCCAGGGTCGAGCGGGCAGAAAGGTAGCTGACATAGGTGATCGGCAATGAAATGAGAAAGACAAAGATGACGATCAGCTTTTTTTGCATGGAAAGGTTGGCTAGGAACAACCATCCGCGGTGCAGGGCAGCACGTATTATTGAGAACTTCACTTCGTGGCCTTCCTTTCCATCCCTTAAGCCTACTTCACCGCACCGCTGGTCACGCCTTCAAAAATATACTTCTGCAGGAAGAAATACAGAATTACGGTCGGCAGAAGTATCACCAGGATTGCTGCGCAGATCAGATTCCAATCCGCTGTATTTACACCCTGGAATCTCATAAGTACCGTGGTTACTACGCCAAGGCTTTGTTTGGGCATGTATAAGTAGGGAATATACATATCATTGTAGATGCTAATTGTCTTCAATATGACCAGTGTAGCTGTTGCGGGTGTCAGCAAAGGGAATATAATGGACCGGTAAATTTTAAATAAAGAAGCTCCTTCAACCATGGCGCTTTCATCTAAATCTACGGGAATGTTCCGGATGAATTGAAGATATAAGATAATTTGGATCACATCGGCGCCAATATATAGAATGATAGGGGCTCCCAGCGTATTGTACAAGCCCAGACTCTTAATAATACCAAAAGTAGCGACTTGAGTTGTGATACTTGGAATGATGGTGGCTACAAGATAAGCGCCGAAGATAACCGGCTTCAGCTTGAAGCTGAACCGTCCCAGTACATAGGCAACCATCGTACCGAACAGAATGTTTAGAGCCAGAGCAACGACTATAATGATGAGAATATTGCCAAAGCCGCTGAGCAAATGTCCCCGCTTGAACACGATCAGGAAATTATCCATATTGAAAAAGCTCTTGGGAAGCGCCATTGAATTAGTAGTGTTAAATTCATCCGTAGATTTGAAGGCATTTACTAGCACAACGTAAGGTGGGAAGAGCACCACGAACACGCCTGCGAGCAGGGTTAAGTATTTAATGATATCGATAACTCGAAATTTTGATTTTCCCATGGCTATTTGTTACCTCCCCGGTTAAGAACAAGCTGCTGAATCAAGAGGACAAAGACGACAAAGAACAGCAGAATGATGCTCATGGCCGAAGCGAGTCCGTAGTTGTTGTAAGCAAAGGCGGTCTCGACAACACGCTGTACATAAGTCTGACTGGCACCTGCTGGACCGCCCTTGGTCAGGACGAAAGGAAGATCAAATACTTCAAGCGCACCTGTAACGGTAAGGAACAGATTTAGCTGGATAACCGGCTTCATATTAGGAAGTGTGATTCTCCATAAGGTCTGCATGGAGCCAGCTCCGTCTATCTTGGCTGCTTCGAAGATATCACGCGGAATCGCCTGCAGGGAAGCGATATAAATAACCATGTTATAACCCATAAAACGCCACAATCCTGTTGAAGCCAGGGAGTAATTGACCAAGCCTTCAGTACCGAGCCAGCTGGTCTGGGAGAGACCGGACAGGCCAAGGTTCCCGAGCAGAAGATTGAGGGAGCCGTTCGTTGTGTCAAATACATAACCGAACATGAAGGCTACCGCAACGCCGTTCATGATATAAGGCAAGAATAATAGAATGCGGAAGAAGTTCTTCCCGCGAAGCCGATTACTCAGAATGACTGCAAAATAAATCGCGATAATGTTCTGCACGACACCCATGACGAAATAAGCAAAGTTGTGCTCAAAGACCTTAAAGATATCCGGATTGCTGAATACCTCACGGTAATTCGCCAGTCCAACCCATGGCTTCTCAGGGCTGTAGCCGTCCCAATTGGTGAAGCTGAAGTAGATCAGCTTGATCGCCGGATAGTAGGTGAACACGCCTAGCAGGAGCAGAGGAATGGTCAGGAAAGACACAATAATGATCGTTTTTTGCTTATTGTAGGACATGGTTCCAAACATCGATCAGACCTTCTTTCTCAAATCTTCAGGTTTTAAATGAAAATGGATTATCCGAAGGAGATAATCCATTTTCATATTTGTGACTAGATGGATTGAACTAAAGACTGCGTGGTTAATTCTCTTGAACAACAAGCGCTAGCCATAATCCATACATTCATATCTTAAGTTCATTCCATCTAGATTAGTGCTTTACTTCTTTTCTTGCTTTAGCCCAGGCCGCGTTCCATTTGTCGAGTACCTTTTGTGGATCTGAAGCAAGTACGAATTCTTGGGCAACAGCAGGCAGATCAAGCTGTGCTTTGTTGCTGATGTCTGTAACTACAGGATCATCGACTGTACCTTCTTGAAGCTTAACTCCGCCGGACTGGAACTCTTTAAGTTGCGGGAGCTTGGACTCCTTGTCCTTGAGTGGAGGAATGAATCCAGCGAAATCCTCATAGCCCGAATCCTCGAGCATCCATTTTACGAAAGCCTTTGCCGCATCAACATTCTCGCTGTCCTTGGCTACAGCGTAGAAGAAGTCTGGACTGAGTGCTGCAGAAGGAGTGCCTGAGTTATCATATGGCAGTGGGAAGAAACCTACGTTATCCGAAGTGGTTCCGGCTCCGATAACCTGGTTAATGACCCAGTTACCCAGGAAGTACATGCCGAATTTGCCTGAAGCAATGTCTTTCTTGGACTGTTCCCAATTCGTCGAGTTGATGTCTTTCTCCAGGTAACCCTTTTCGTTAAGCTCACGAAGCAAGCTCATCGCTTTACCGTATCCGTTGTCCATGGTGAATGGCGTATCGGTGTTCAATTTGTCATTCGGGAAGCTAGGATTGTTCTCGATCAGACGAGGTAGATCATAGACCCAGTTGTTCAGCGGCCATTTATCCTTAAAGTTGGAAGCTAGAGGGACGATGCCTTTCTGCTTCAGCTTCTCGCAGGCTGCGAGGAATTCATCCCATGTTTTGGGAACAGCCGTGATGCCTGCATCAGCAAATGCTTTCTTGTTATATACAATCCCTGAAGTAGAGTTACCGGATGTAATTCCGTACACTTTACCATCAGCTGCTTTGAAGTCTTTAAATGTAATACGGTCATTAAGTCCAAGGTCATCTAAAGGAGCGAAATATTTAGGAAGATCTGAGTTCGGAATGGTTGGGATGAACATGACGTCAGGAAGCTCCTGACTGGCCATTCTAACTTTAGCCTGCTGGTTGTAATCTGTCTGAGAAGGCTCGAGTTCGACTTCGATATTCGGATATTTTTCATGGAACCGTTTGAGGTAATCGTCGTATTCCTTCCCGATCATATCTGTCCGGTTGGTAAGGAAGGTGATCTTGCCGCTGATGTCAGCGCCTTCCTTCGCCGTCGTCTTCGTTGAAGTGTTCGTGTCCGTCTTCGCGGCTGAATCACCGCCGCTTGTACTATCAGAACCGCAGCCCGACAGCAGCATGGACATAACCATTACCATGGATATCCCCGATGAGAACAATTTTTTCTTCAATTCATTCGCCCCTTTTCATTTTTGTTAGCGTTTACATGGTCATTATATAGCTGTTTTGATTTTGATTTAAAGGTACTCAAATGTGATTTATTGTTCTGAATTATCCTGTTTGAGCAGAGATAGAGGTTCAGCTTATACACAACTATAACAAAATACAATGAATCATAAAGGTAGACAAGAGAGTTATATAAAAACAAATACAGTCCCTATATTTATTGGAGATGGCTTGCTACAATCCCTATTAAACCGCTTACATTATAGATGTGACGCGGTTTTCTCTACCATTCCACATGAATACGTTAAGGAGGTAATTATGAAGAACTTTCAGAAAGCATGGATTACTCTGCTCACCGTTATGCTCATGATGACCGCGATGTCACCGGCACTGGCTTCCAGCGCCAAGAAGCAGATAGGACAATCTTCGGGAACGCAGAAGAAGATCAATCTGGCAGACTCTGAAGCCACGGCCAGTACACGCTCCCTATTTGTATACCTGCAGAGTATCCGGGGCCAGCACACGCTGTTCGGTCATCAGCATGCAACGGATGAAGCCCTGTCTGCGAAGACAGGTACGGGGCCCGCTTCCGATGCCAAAAGCGCGGTCGGTGATTATCCGGCCTTGTTCGGATGGGATACGCTGAGTCTGGAAGGCCTTGAGAAGCCCGGAACCGCTGCCAACACACCAGCACAGAACCGGGATAATCTTGTGAAGAGTATGAGACAGGCCTATGACATGGGCGGCGTGCTGACCCTGAGCTCTCATATGCCTAACTTTGTAACTGGCAAGGACTTCTATGATACTACCGGAAACGTGGTAAGTCACATCCTGCCTGGCGGGGACAAGCACGCACAATACAATGCATTCCTGGATCAAATTGCGGACTTCGCCCACCATCTTAAGGATGGGAAGGGAAATAACATTCCGGTCATCTTCCGGCCGTTCCATGAACAGAATGGAGGCTGGTTCTGGTGGGGAGCTCCGTATGCAACCAAGGAGCAGTATATTGAAATCTATCGTTATACGGTGGAATACTTAAGGGATGTTAAGGGTGTACACAACTTCCTGTACGCTTTCTCCCCGGGCAGCCCATTTAACAACCTCGATACTACGTATCTGAAGACTTATCCGGGAGATGACTATGTGGATATCCTGGGATTTGATACGTATTACGACGGCAGCAACCAAGGCTGGTTCGATACGGTTGTAGATGATGCGAAGCTGATCTCCAAGCTGGCGGATGCCAAGGGAAAAGTAGCGGCTTTTACGGAGTTTGGTTATTCTGGCGTGAAGCCTGCGGGTACAGCGGATAAGAACTTCTATACGAAGTTAATCCGGGCCATGCAGTCCGATCCTGATGCCAGCCGTATGGCATACATGCTGACTTGGGCGAACTTCAACTATGACTCGATCTTTGTGCCTTACCGGAACTCCGCGCAATACGGGGATCATGAGCTTCTTCCTGACTTTGTGAATTATTATAAAGATCCATACACCTATTTCAGCCGCGATCTGAAGAATGTATATAAGAACAAAGCTGTCACTGTAAAAGAACAGCCCTTCATGCATATCGTCTCGCCGACCGGACAAGAGACCATCCGGACAAATACCACAACAATCCGGGCAAGAGTGCTGAACCAGAATGTGTCCAAGGTCGTGTACTCTATCGGCAATTCAACCGCTGAATACCCGATGACACTTGCCAAGAACGGTTACTACCAGGCAGAATGGACGCCATCGGCAGACCTGAATGGCAAAGGGACTGAGCTAACCGTTAAGACCTATGCTAAGAATAAGACAATACTCAAGCAGACGATTACGGTGTATGTGGGAATTCCTGAGATTCCGCTCAAGACTCTAACTTTTGATCAAGGAATTGATGAGGTTCGTAACAACGGAACTTGGCCGACTACCATGGAATCCCAGTTTTCTTATGCCAAAGTTGCAGATGACGGAAAGCTAAGAATTGACGTGAAGAATATGGTATCTTCCGATTCGTGGCAGGAACTGAAGATCGGACTGAGCAAGATCACGGCTAAGGACCTCAAGAACGTGAACCGCGTTTCTTTTGATGCATGGATTCCTGTGTCTGCTGGATCCAAGAATGTGGAAGCCAGTGTGCACGGAGCGGCCGAACTGCCGCCAAGCACCTCCAAATTCGAGACAAAGGCTCCTTCCAAGCTGACGGAACTGAATACCGTTACGGTGGGAGGAACCGTCTATGGCAAATATACAGCTTCTATAGATCTTACTGACGACAAGCTCAGACAAGCTGCAGAAGGACTATCGATTGCGTTAATCGGCAGTGGTCTTGAATATTCGGGACCGATCTATGTGGATAACATACGCTTGATTAATGCCTACACGGGGGAGTCCACCGATCCTTATCTGGTAGATGGTTATGAAGGTTACAAGGGAAGTACGGATCTGCTTCGTGCAGCCTACAGTCCTAACGGAGATACCAATACCATCTCGCTGGATACCGCACATAAGGCGTCAGGCGAATACGGAATGAAGCTGGATTATACCCTGGCTGGCCAGGGGTATACCGGGGTCACCCTCAATCTGGGGAGCCGTGACTGGTCATCCCGCAATAAGCTGAAGTTGTGGCTAGAACCGGATGGCAAGAACAAGAAGCTGGTGATCCAGGTGAAAGCTAGCGATGTCTCCTTTGAATATTATCCTTCCTTGGCAGATACAACTCCGCGGTGGGTGGAGATTCCATTCTCGGACTTCGTTGTAGCTTCTTGGGACACAAGCAATGCAGGTAAGAAGCTGGATGCCGCAAGCGCAGCCAAAGTCCAGGCGTTCTCCGTGTATGTGAATGCCCCGGCCGGTGAGAGCTACACCAAGGATAATCCGTTCAAAAGCACCATTTATATAGATGGTATTGAAGCCATCTCATCCAATTAAGCTAAGATTGCACAAGCAAGGGGCTGTCCTGGTAACCATTCAAATGGCTGCCGGGCACAGCTCCTTCTTCTTGGGATATGATCAGAACAAGATCTGGAAGCAGCAACAGGGTGAAAGGGCTTTCGAAGTATGATACGCTGGATTCGTAGAATGCAAGATACGGAAGGGAATTACATGAGATATGGCTACTTTTCACTATAATACGGATCGTCCTGAACGCGAATATAATGTAATACTCCTGTCCTACTGGGGAAAAGAGAACTGCACACCGGGTCATTCCTTCGGTCCAGGGGTGCGAGATGTCTACAAAATTCATTTCATCCACTCCGGTGAAGGTGTGGTGAGAGTCGGGCGCAAGACTTACGAGCTCAGCGCGGGGCAGGCTTTTCTCAGTTATCCGGGAAAGGTCATCTATTACCAGGCGGATGAGAGTCAGCCTTGGACTTATTCCTGGGTAGCCTTTCAGGGTAGCCGAATTGAGGATTACTTGTCGCGCACTCATCTGACCCCTGAACACCCGGTATTTCCAATGGATACGCGGCTCATGCCGGATTTGTATAATCTACTTAACGAAGCGGCGGATCATCAGATCACCCGAGATCTGCGCCTGCTGGCCGTCATGGCTGACTTCTTGTCTGTGCTTATCGATGCCGCACCCGCGTCCTCTAATTTACAACCATACGCTAACTCCAAGGATGAATATATACACCGCTCTCTTGAGTATCTCCACAGCCATTATTGCGAGAATGTCTCTCTTACTAAGCTGGCTTCCAATTTGGGCCTTAACCGGAAGTACTTGTCGACCATCTTCAAGGATGCTACAGGCCTGCCTCCAAGGCAGTACCTTCTTCGTTACAGGATGGAGCGGGCTTGCGGGCTTCTGAAGAAAGGCAACTATGCGATCAGTGAGGTTGCAGGTTCTGTAGGCTACCAAGATGCGCTGTTATTCTCCAAAATGTTCAAGAAAATGATGGGTGTCTCTCCCAAGACTTACAGGTCCTCCAATATATAAGGATATGACTTTGTTCCATATTTAACAGCCTTCTTGACATGGGAATTCGGGCCGTACTGGGCTATAGTTGTCTCATAAACTCTTAATGGAGGCGAGAACATGTCCTATCAGGCAAGTAATGAACGATATGAATCCATGACATATAACCGCAGCGGGAAAAGCGGCTTGAAGCTGCCTGCGATATCCCTGGGTCTGTGGCATAATTTTGGCGGGATCGATACATACGAGAACGGAAAGGCGATGGTGAGAAGAGCCTTTGATCTAGGCATTACCCACTTCGATCTGGCGAACAACTACGGCCCGCCTGCGGGCTCGGCGGAAGTATCCTTCGGCAGAATGCTCCAGGAAGACTTTGCACCGTACCGGGATGAGATGGTCATCTCGACGAAGGCCGGGTATTACATGTGGCCAGGACCTTATGGAGAATGGGGTTCGAAGAAATATCTGGTCTCAAGTCTAGATCAGAGCTTAAAGCGGATGGGGCTTGAATATGTGGATATTTTCTACCATCACCGTCCAGATCCGGATACACCGCTTGAAGAGACGATGTCTGCGCTAGATTTGATTGTTCGTCAAGGGAAAGCGCTCTATGTTGGAATATCCAACTATGGACCCGAAGAGACCCGCAAGGCCTCCAAGATCCTCAAGGAGCTGGGTACCCCTTGCGTGATTCACCAGCCTAGTTATTCGATGATGAACCGGTGGATTGAAGATGGGCTTCAGGATGTTCTGGATGAAGAGGGGATCGGATCAATTGTATTCTCACCGCTTCAGAAGGGAATCTTGACCGACCGATATCTTCATGGAGTTACGCCGGATTCCCGCGCGGCGGGGCCAAGTGTATTCCTGCGTCCGGAGGATATCACCGATGAAGTCGTCAGCAAGATATCCAGATTGAATGATCTGGCAGCTGAGCGCGGCCAGAGGCTGTCGCAGATGGCCCTTGCATGGGTTCTGCGAGGGGGAAGAGTGACTTCGGCATTAATCGGGGCTAGCAAAGTCAGCCAAATTGAAGATGCTGTAGGGGCACTGGGCAATGCTGAATTCTCTGCAGATGAACTTAAGCTGATCGACGATATTTTGATTTAACCATAACTGGATGCAGCATGAGAGCAGGGGGATTCCATTAGGTCACTGACCGGGGATCTCTCTTTCTCTGAGCAGGAAATATCTTCTTATCTACTTTCTGGTTAATTATTGTTAAGGTATTAACAACGACTAACTAGAGGAGATGAACTGCTATGGCAAAGAAGTTATGTTTGTTCTGTGATGTAATCGTTCCTATTGAATCACATGGGGATTCAGATAGATTCATAGGATGCCATTGCTCTCCAGACGGATACTATTCACTCTTGAGAAGCAGCTACACTCCTATTCAAAATTTCTCCCATGTACTAAAAAGACAGACCTTTCCCGTAATCTCCGCTTATATTCGGGAGAAGACGGACCTGGACGAGAAAGTGAATCTGACGCTTGAGGACATGGATTCGATCCTGAATTCAACTGAAATCCCCGTTACACTCGAAGATAAAGGAACCCGGCTTCTGCTGTACTTGTACCGGCACTCTGAAGAGGCTGGTTATCCGGTGGCGATACGTCCATTATCAAGCAGCTATAATCTGACTTACTCCCCCAACTTGCAAGAGCTTGTCTATATTATTGACAAATTAAGAGGAGAGGAGCTCATCGCAAGAGAAGGCGGAATCTTTAAGCTGACAGACAAGGGTTGGAATGAAGCCGCGGCCAGAAGCGGCGGTCGAAAGTTGAAGTCCTGTTATGTGCTGCTCCCCGATCAGGAGTCCATGCGAGCGGCTTGGGCGGAGAAGATTCTTCCCCGGCTAGAGCAGTGTGGATACAATCCCAGACTCATTCATGAAGTCTGGTCTGTGAACCGGGATATGCCTCTTGGAGAGCTTATCTCTGACAGCAAGCTTGTGATTGCCGATATCACATCGCATTCGCCTGCCGTATATTTTGCAGCCGGTATTGCTGAAGGGCTGAATACTCAGATCATATGGACAGTCAAACAATCGGAAGAAGAGCCTCTGGCGGTTCCCTCCCAGCATATACGCCCTATGGTATATGAATTGGAGGAGGAGCTTGCCGCTATGCTGCAGCAGAAGCTGATTTCCAAGACAGATGAAGTAGCCTGATGTATAAGAAGACAAAAAGCCGCTGATGTTCGCAGCGGCTTTTTGTCTTCTTGACGGGTTCACAAACTTTAGCTGGCTTCTAACTATTTAACGAGTACCAGAAAGACGTTCTAGATTCCATTATGTAGCCTACAGCTAAGTAGAAGAAACGAGCATATGGAGTATAAGAGATCGTTCACGGCCTTGTCTCACTCTTAAATAGAACTGATGTTTGATCAAATGCAAATTTTGGAGGAAAGTATGAACAGACAATATGAGCAAGTTAGGGAGTTTCACAAGGCGTTTAGTCAGGAAATGCCGAATAAGCCAACAACACTTGACCAAGGGCCACTAATGACAAATAACTGGTTAATTAGTCCGTTACATGATCTGACAAAGGAAATAAAGGCTATTTCATCCACAAAGTATGACGAAAAAGATATAGGTGGAATGGTTGCAGAGCGTGTTTCCTGAATGTTGGAGGAGCCAACAGAGTTCGCGGCAGCAGATTCCTTGGTAGAGCAGACAGATGCTTTGATCGACTTGATTTACTTCGAAATTGTTACCTTTACACTCTTGGGCGTAAAACCTGAACCATTCTTTGATATCGTACACGCTGCCAACATGGGCAAACTGCACAAGGATGGAAAGCCAAGATTTAACGAGCAGGGCAAGATTGTAAAGCCGGATGGATGGGCGCAAAATCACGCCCAGAGCCCAGAATTGTTGAGGAACTAAAAAACCTCATCAATATTTCCTTCTTCATCTAACAGGAATTCAATAGCAGTAGCAAAAGCATAAGAAGTTCCATCGGCAACACCTGGACGGAAAACTAATCCAATTACTGCATCTGCTCCGAGGGCAGCTGCTTGTTCTTCTAAATCTTCTATCATGTCGTAAATATTTAGCTTAGTAGAGACGATTGTTTGAAGAGCCGCAAATCTAATATGGGGATCAATAGCGGTATATAAAGGGGCTCTTGAGCGATTTTCCTCTTTCTTCTTTCTAAAAAACATAGTTCATTCCTCCTAAAATAATATGACAAAAGTATATACGAGATCACCAGAGTTTTGTTCCAAATGTTGGGATAAGCCTTATGCAAACCCTATAGGCTACCGCGAAGCCAAAAAAAATGCTTAGCGGCATTGGCTAAGCTTGAAGGAACTAAATCATATTAAAATGCTTAAAGGTTTCTATAAAGTCTTTCTGTTTGCTAGTTGGACATGGTTTAATTCTTGAAGGCTTTTTAGGAATTAGTTCGCAAATTTCTTTCATATGAGCAATCCAACAAGTTTGAGCTGTATAGCCATATTCCTTTTTAATGTATTCAGTAATTTGTTTATAAGTAACCAAAAACCCACCTCCAATATAAAACAGAATACATGAAAGATAAGAAGAGGTAAATCACAATTCGGGGAGCCCTTTTTGATTTTTTGTCATACACTTGCCACCTATATATAGGGGTAAAACCCACTAAAAAAGATAGCGTGCCTTCAAACGTGTTATCTGTACAAAAAGCGCTCACTTGGTTGTGGGCGAGTCCATATCGGTATCATAACCATTAACATATTAACTCCGTTCTTGCCGGTGCCTTCGGGTGCCGGCATTTAGGTTGCAGGAAATATCCCCCTCTTGTCGAAGTTTGTTATAACAAGGTCGGAGGAGAGGGTTGTATGAAGGATACAAAAGAGTGGACAGAAGATGAAATTTTAAAATTAGTAAAGAATAGAGTTAAAGAAAGCATTCATCTCGATTATAAGGCTTGTGCCTCATTAGATTTAAAGGATAAAACAAAAAATGAATTATCTAAAGATGTTTCAGCTTTTGCTAATTCGGACGGGGGTCTGTTAATTTACGGTATTGTAGAACAAGGGAATGAGCCTGAAAGAATTGACGAAGGTTATGACCCGAATGTTATAACTCGTGAATGGGTTGAGAAAGTCATCAATAGTCGTATACAAAGGCGTATAGACGGCATTAGAATATATCAAGTGGATTTGCATAAAATTAATCCGGGAAAGGTCATCTATGTGATCAGTATTCCTCAAAGCATTGACGCGCCTCATATGGCATTTGACAAAAGGTATTATAAAAGGTTTAACTTTGAGTCAGTTCCTATGGAAGATTATGAAGTTCGAGATGTGAGAAGACGGATGGAAGTTTCGAACTTGAGAGTAAAGTTATCGCTATTGAAAAATGCTGATGAAGGGATTTCCAGGGTAAGATTAAATATAGCTGTTTTTAATACATCTTCAATCCCAGCGGAGTACTATGCAGTACGGATTTTACTTGATAAAAGAATAAATATATATAATGAAAATGGCTTTGTAAAAGATGCTAATGATGACTTTTTTTGTACAGGCGATGAACCGAGTATCCCTGCAATATCCCTAACAAGAGTTTGTTCAGTTCCTCATCAGGTCCCTATTTGGGAAGATCAAACCTTCTTTTTAGATGACTTGGAACTTGATACTCCTAAGGACGTGGGGGACACATACTATGTTGCCTGGAAAGTTACAGGCCCCGGCTTTAATAACTTTGAGGTACTAACACTAAATTTTAAAGAGAATAGACTTGAGTTAATTGAGGCGCCCTAACCGGTGCTTTTTCTATTTCCTTGAAAGTAAGGGGTTAAAGAGTTAATCGTAGGCGCAGCCGGCTGCGCAAGTAAATGCCGGGGATTTGGGAAACCTTTTAAAAGTGTGCTATTTTTAGTGATATGTTATTTACAGATCATGTTAATGGAGGTTTGAGACCCATGGAGATTTACAGGGATAAATTTAATCGGATGAGAGACGGCAGGAAAAGAAGTATAATTTTAACCCATTGAGGTGATTCGGAAAGTGGTATATATACAAACCGTAGAATATACAAAGACCACGAGTTGTTTAAAGTGTTCGAAGATTTGAAGGATGCTATTACTGGAGGAATAGAACAGACAAGATATGATTGTGCAGAATTTTTAACCAGCAAAGGATACTCTGGTGCTTATGAAATACTCCATTACTGTAAAAAGGAAGGTAGAACTGAACCGGAAAATAGTATGGAGATTTGGACGATAGAACAACTTTACAAGAATAGTCGCCAATAGGTGGCTTTTTAAGTTTGTATACATAAAGACAAGTCACCTAGAAATTATGAACCTATAAAAGAAAGGTGTGAAATGATGCTTTCGCATAGCAAAACCAAGTTGTTAAGCAGTGTGACTGCAGTGGAGTAGGATAGCCGCTGCAAATAGGATTTAAAAAGACGTTGAGGATCGAGGCGTGGAGTGCAGGTTCTTTTACCATACAGATTGAAGCAGCGGGCGAAAGCGGCACATATAGGCCTCTGCAAATGTGGAATATTGCAGCCAATGGATTTGTTGCGAACAGCACAATAACGGCAAATGGATTTTACGAAATTGATGTTCAAGGTTCCAGCGCTAGTATGGTGTGATGAGCAAGGCCGAGATAAAGCCGCTATTATCGCTCACTACAAGGCAAATGACTCAAGTCAGATAGATCACCGTCATATTTCCATCGAAACAGCAATGAGCCCGACCGGTGTCAATCCTGATGAACTGTTCAGACGGTTTGAGCTTCCTTTTGATGCAGACATTTGTGAGAAACAAACACATAATAGTAACTTCACTGTGGTGGAAGGTAAAACGAGAATCATGGGTGGAGCTGCCTCAAACAGAGGGCTCACCTTTGGACAAGCCAACTCAAAAGAGATACCAGCGAATGCGTACGGATCGCCTGACTCCAATATGATATTCCAGGGACGCTTTGAGATTCGGGTAGATAACACCGCTGAGTCTGGTGGTAATGCTGGATCTGACTTGGGGATTGTACGGTTTTCTGATGCAGGTGTGGCACAAGATGCGTCATTCTTTATCAAGCGTTCTAATACGTACATTGGCTTAGGTACAACAGCGCCCACGGCTCCACTAGATGTGAATGGTTATACAATTAGACTAAGAACTAAGAAGACACCAGCAAGCGAAACAGCAGCCGGTAACGAAGGGGATATCTGTTGGGATACAGATTACCTGTATATATATGTTGCACCTAACAGTTGGAAGCGGATGGCTTTGGCTGCTTGGAAACAGTAATGCAGGGCCGTCTTAAGGGCGGCTCTCTTTTTATAGAAGGGGTAAGAGATATAACGCAACCATTCTACAAATCCTGTAAGTGGAAGAACAAGAGAGCGAGGGTATTGAGGAGAGACGAGTACCTTTGCCAAGAGTGCAAGAGATACGGCAAGACAACATCAGCAGCAACAGCAACAGCAACAGTGCACCACTGTAACCCATTAGAAAACTATCCAGAGCTTGCCTTAGTGAGTTGGAATCTGGTTAGCCTCTGCAATCCTTGTCACGACTCGATGCATGAAAGAGTTTCACACGAGCTGACAGAGCAGGGAACAGGTGGAAAGAGCGGGTCCCCCGCTCCCATTTGAAATGAATTTCGGGGCCCGGGGGACCTATTCTCCTGATCATATACAGATAACTAGGGAAGAAATAGTTTGAGAGTTCTTGACTGCTGGTAAAGTAAAGGTTACTCGCCGGTAGTCTCGTTTGAAGCTGTAGAGGTTAGCTGGAAGGATTGGGCTGCAAGGATTTGATCTGAAACCTCAGACTTTGGTTTGACCTCAATAACTGTTACATATTGGCCAATTGCAGCTTGAATGGTAGAGTCGGTTGTCAAAGGATAAGCATGAGCCCATGAGTAGTCCAATTCTTTATAAGGAACATCTACATTAATTGGAGTGTTTGACACTCGGTAATAGTAAGAATGTCCAGTGGCAAGGGAACCGAAGCTTGCTGTCCAAGTACCGGGTAATCCTTCATGGAAAGTAACGGTCTGTGACAGTGTATCTGAGATCGTGGGTGCTCGCAGCACCTGGTCTTCAGAAATTGCAAAGCTCTGATAACCATAGACAACACCAGTTGCTTGGTCATAGTCTATGACCGTGATGGTCGGATGGCTGCCATCAATCGGGATAAGTGAGTCAGATGAGAGAAGTCCTGCGCCTTCCCAGGAGTCCCCATTGATCCCCGTGCCGAATGGTAGTCCAATCACAACAGGTACATTTTCTTCAGATAGTACATATCTGTATATATGATTTTCGACTGCCTCAAATTCAACTTTTGTCTTGTTGTAATTATCATTTATATCATCGGGCTTGCTGAAAGTCACTGGACTGCTTAGACCAGGATTCACGGCTTCAACAAGCTTGTTGCTTGGCGAGATTTCATTCCCGGCCAGGTCTTTGAGCCCGGATACCTGGATCCCTACATCTCCTGTAAAGTAGCTCGGTACGGAATACTCAGTATCGTTGTATGCAAATATCTCGGGAAAAGTCAGGGTGACCTGCTTTTTGTCTGCAGATAAATGAACAGTTGTATCTTCTGGCAGATCCAGGAATGTTGTTACAGAATCGCCCTTCGCTTGCAGCTTGTAGTTCGCTTTCTGGACAGCCAGAGTTCCATTTAGTTCTTCTGAGAAGGTCAGTACAACAGATTTCTCACTTCCCCGGCGCTTGGCACTCTGCAGCTGAGGGGCAGTGGTGTCGGCACTTGGTGGGTTATAGCTGGTTGGTGGACTTACTGGCGCTGAAGGAAGCAGATTTGCTTTCTCGATTGGAACGGGATTGTCAGTTTTTAACTGATTCCCTGTGATGGATTGAATTCCGCTAATCGAAATCGCAGGCTGGTTCAACAGCTCAGGAGTAAGTGGTTCGTCGAAGACAATGGTTAATGTCTTGCCGTCCGCGGAGAGTTTGAAATGTGCCTTGGCGCTGTCCAGCGGTTTTCCGCCAATCAGAATTTTGGACAAATCGACCTGGGATTCCTTCAGGGAAGCACTGAATGAAAGGACTAGCTCATGCTGCTCTGTAACAGCCGCAGCCACCAGCTTGAGCGGGTCAAATTGCGTCTTTGTCTCATAGCTGCTTAATACAAGATCGGACCGGTTAGCACTTCTTTGCCAATCGGAATTCTGCTGTGGTGGAATGATTTTATATTGGAGTGCTTGTGCAACATATCCGGCCGCCCAATCACTGACTTTGCCTACATCACTGTGGTTATCGTTAGGCTTGATCGTGAGACCCAGGGCTCTAACCAGGAAAGTTGCCAATTCCTCTTTGGTCACCTTGCCAGCAGGCTTGAATGATTCGGGCGATTCACCTTGAGTTATGCCTGTTTTCTTAAGAGCTTCAATATAAGGAAGAGCATAACCATTAACCGGATCATCGGCCTTTACATCTTGGAAGGAGGAGGACTTGAGGTCTGTGTTGACGTTCAGCTTCATGATAAGGGCAAGTACTTTTGCAAATTGGGCCCGGGTCATCTCGTCATTCAGACCGAATTTACCGTTCTGAACCCCATCAAATACGCCTGCACTGATCATGGCATCAAACTTGGCCTTGGTTGCGGCATCCAGTTCACTCAGATCGGTGAAATCTGCCGCAGTCTTCGCAGAAGCTTGGGAGAGGGGAATAGACAGAGTAAGCAGAAGCGCAGCTGCTGCAGAGTACATAATCTTTTTCATTGAATCAACCCTTCTGTGAGTTTTTTAATTGATTTTCCAATAATTATAGAAGATAGAAGAAAAAATTGGTAGATAATCTTATAGATGATCTATTCTTGTGTAATTTGCTATAATGCCTATTACGAGCAGCCTTGATAGGAGGAATTCGATATGAAAAAAATGCTGGTCGTCTATTTTCTGCTGATCGGAGCCTTCCTTGTCTATGTTTTCCAGTATTACGCCAAAGACCCGCAAGTGGGAATGTGGAAGGAAGAAGGTCTCCACGGAGAGATCGGTGAGAATTACGTCATGGTCACTTTTCAGTCTGGCCTGGAGTATTGGAAGAGCTGCCTGAAAGGGTTCGAGGACGCGGGCGACGCGTTAAATGTATCGGTAGAGTATAGGGGAGCGACTCAGTATGATGTGCGTGAGCAGATTACTGTGCTGGAACAAATTATAGCGAAGAAGCCGGCTGGTATCGCCGTGTCATCGATTGACCCTCATGCGCTGACACCAACCATCGACCGAGCAGCCGAGGCCGGTATTCCCGTTGTACTGTTCGACTCCGGAGCGCCGGGCAGTAAAGCTTATTCACTGCTTGCCACGAACAATTACAATGCAGGAGTAACTGCTGCTGAGAAAATGGCACAGCTAGCCGGTAGGCAGGGTGAGGTCGCCGTGATTACACTTCCGGGTCAGCAGAACCATCAAGATCGGGTTCGAGGGTTTAGAGAGACGATCCAGAACAATTATCCCGCAATGAAAGTGGTAGCTGTAGCTGATGGTAAAGGGGATTCGATGGCTTCCAGGAATGTGATGTTATCAATAATGAAAGCGCATCCGAAATTAGCAGGCGTATTTGTTACGGAAGCCACCGGGGGAATCGGTGTGGGTGAAGCGGCCAAATCCTTAAAGCGTTCAGTGCCTCTGCAGATTATTAGCTTTGATACCAATAAAGGAACTCTCGATATGATTAAGGAGGGGACGATAGCAGCAACTCTTGCACAAGGGACCTGGAATATGGGCTATTGGTCCCTTCAGTATCTGTTTCACCTACATCATGGCATGACTGTTCCTGCTCCATCCAAGAGCGGGGACGTATCTCCTCTACCAGTCCAGGTGGATACGGGTGTATCTGTCGTGACTAAGGACAATGTGGAGAACTATTATGCCAAATAGCAGGATGATGAGAGGTGCTGCATCATGAACAGGCAGAAATGGCGCACGCCTAAGCTTAAGAATATGCCGCTTCGTTATCAGCTTAGTATACTTTTTTTGCTGTTCAGTATCTTGCCCTCGATAGGTCTTGGCACGTTGGTGAACTGGACTGTAGACCGCATCATCGAACGGCAGGTGGCGGGCAATACGCTGCAGCTGATTGGGAAAGTAAACCGATCGCTTGATGGCACTGTGGAAAATTTGCAAAACTTGACTTATTTAATCGATTTCAATCCGCTGATCAAGTCTTTCCTTGCCAAACAGCAGATGACAGATACCCGGATGTATGAGACGAAGCAGTTTCTCCAAGGTTTTACGTCACTTTATCCCGAGATTGCCGGGATTCTGGTCGTTAACAGTAAAGGCGACTATGTCAGTAATGAAATGTATGCTAGAAAGCCGGTGAGTCTGACTGAAGAGAACTGGTACAGAGAAGCGGTTAGAAATAAAGGGATCTTCACGATACTCGGCCATCCATCAGCCCGAAATGTTACGACCCATGTGAACTACCGGAATGAGGAGGTAATCTCGGTGGTTCGCTCTTTTACTGACCCGGACACTCAGCAGGTTACCGGTGCTGTCCTGATTGACCTTAAGCTTAGAGCCATCTCACAGGCAGCAAAGGACGTAACGTTAGGTAAGACGGGTTATCTTATGGTCTCCGATTCTAATGGAGAGAACATCTATGTTCCAGCCGATCCAATTATCGATCATATTCCCAGCACGTGGTTCGGCAGCGAGGCGGCGGGCAGCTTCAGTAAGGATGTTCACGGGGAGCGGCTTCAGTTCATTTATGGAACTTCCTCCTACACGGGTTGGCGTACGGTAGGCGTGTTTCTAACCCGTGAATCGGCACTAGGAGCCCGTGAGATCCGGTTTTATGTGATCTGTTTTCTCTATCTGGTGGGCTTCTTCGGTCTGACGGCTTCATATCTGCTGTCCCAATCGATCTCGCGTCCCATTCATCAGCTGATGTCTTTCATGCAGAAGGCCGAATCCGGGGATATGGCTCAGCGTTATTGGGGAGACCGGAGTGACGAGGTCGGGATGCTGGGACGCAGCTTTAACCGAATGCTGAACCAGATTCGCAAGCTGATCACCTTGAATGAACTCAAGGAGCGGCAGAAGCGCGAGGCCGAGCTGCGTAGTTTACAGGCTCATATTAAGCCGCACTTTCTATATAATACTTTGGATACCATTCACTGGATGGCGAAGAAAAAGGGGGCGGACGAGGTATCTGAGCTGGTAGAGGCTCTGTCCCGACTATTTCGAATTGGTCTAAATAAAGGGGAAGATATTATCCGGTTGACCGAGGAACTGGAGCACGTCTCAAGCTATTTGCAGATCCAGCATACCCGGTACCGTGATCGATTGAATTACAGCATAGAGCTTGACCCGGCTGCCGAGCAGCTATTCGTCCAGAAGCTCCTGCTCCAGCCTATTGTGGAGAATGCGATCTATCATGGCATCAAAGCAAGACGTGGACCCGGAAGAATAGAGATTCGGGCACGGCTGGAAGATCATCAGCTTATTCTGTCCGTGTATGATGACGGAGCAGGTATCTCCCCGGAACGTCTTAAGGAGCTTCGCAGGAAGCTGGACGATCCCCTGAATTCACTGGAAGGACAGGAACCGGAGGGTGGGCGCAGTTACGGCATGCTCAATGTTCAGGCCCGGATTCACTTGGCGTTCGGAAGGGAATTCGGAATAACGATGGAAAGCGAAGAGGGTCAAGGCACCCTTGTTACAATCACGCAGCCTTTAATGCGCGAGTATCCAAGAAATCAGTCACATGAGGAGGGGTATTCCCAGTGAAACCATTATGGCGTGTATTAATAGCCGATGATGAACCGATTATTAGGGAAGGAATACGAGATTCCGTAGACTGGCAGAAGCTGGGCATGGAAGTGATCGGTGAGGCAGAAGATGGGGAGGAAGCACTGGAGCTTGCAGAGAAATACGAAATTGATATCCTGCTGGTCGATATGAATATGCCCTTAATGGATGGAATCACTCTGATGAAGCGGCTGCGTGTAATTCTGCCGGAATGCAGGTACATCATCATTACGGGGCATGATGAGTTCAGTTATGCTCAGGAAGGCATCAGGCTTGGGGTTGAAGACTATATTTTGAAGCCCGTGAATACCGATCATCTTCTTCAGGTTCTTGAGCATTTGGCCGCAGAGCTTGAAAGTGCTCACAAACAGAATCAATATCTCAAGGCTGCTTCCGACCAGATTGGGAAAAATATTCCGCTGCTCAGGGAAAGATTCTGCCTTGAATGGATCGAAGGCCAGCTGACGGAGGAGAAAATCTACGAGCAGCTTCAGTTCCTGCAGCTTCCAGATGACAATCCGCGCCAGTTCGGCATCGTCCGGTGGCCGGAAATGACAGCGAGCCAGCCGCTTACGAAGGAGAGTGACCGGCAGCTATTTCTCTTTGCACTTGAGAATGTCGTCTCTGAGCTGCTTCAGCCCTATGAAAAAGTGATGTTCCGGGATTCAGGAAGTAATATCTAAATTTGTCTATGGGATATCCTACCTGAGGACAAGATCAGCGAAATCGAGCGAGCCGCTCAGCAGTACTTAAAGATTGCTGTGAACGTGCATTTTGAAGAAGTTCATGAAGAGATTGGCGCCGTCGGTCTTATCTATAAGACATGTCTGGAGAAGGTCTATAAGGAATCTCAGCTCTCTCCGTTAGTAAGGCGGGCAAGGCAGTATATTCATGATTACTATCATGATCCTAATCTTACCCTGGAGGCATTTGCTAGAACGCTTCAAGTATCCCCGGTCTATCTTAGTCGGATGCTGAAGAAGGAACTTGGCACCTCCTTTGTTGGGTTCATTATGCATTTGCGAATACGCAGGGCGATCCAGCTTTTGAATTCTACGGAGCTGACCATTCTTGAGATTGCCGAACAGGTCGGCTACGATAGTCAGCATTATTTCAGCACGGCCTTTAAGAAAGTCATGGGCGTCTCTCCCAATCAATACCGTAAGGGAGCTGCCTTTAGCGAAATCCCGGATAGCAGGTAATTATACATTTTTCATAATCGAGCAGCTATGAACGAAGAAATTCGTCATGGCTGCTTTTTTGCTGCTCAGAAATACGAAGTCTGATTTTTATAAAAAAGGTTGCCTGTGTGCAAAGACCCGCCAGCAGGCCGGGTGTTACCATAATTCTTGCAAAGCGAAATTCCGTTGAGCAGCAGGTCATTGTGTAAGCGCTGTCCTGCGGCGTGTACAGCGAAAGGGGAAGTTCTTTATGAAGAAAGGGTTAACCCTGCTCCTGGTGCTTGCCATGTTCGTGGCACTCACGGCATGCAATTATGCAGAGAGCAAAGGGAGCGGCGATAAGGGTTATGTCGGCATCGCCATGCCAACGAAGTCGTCAGAGCGCTGGGTGGCTGACGGACAGAATATGGTCAGACTTTTTCAGGAGAGAGGCTATAAGACCGATTTGCAGTATGCGGAGGACGTCATTGAGAACCAAATTTCACAGATTGAGAACATGATCACTAAAGGAGTCAAGGTTATTGTGATTGCTCCGGTAGATGGTAATACGCTTACGGACGTCATCAGTAAGGCGCATGCCCAGGGCATTCAGGTCATCTCGTATGACCGGCTGATCAAGAATACCGATTACCTCAGTTATTATGCCACCTTCGATAATTTCAAGGTTGGGGTGCTTCAAGCGTCTTATATTGAGAAGGCGCTTGGGCTGAAGGAAGGGAAAGGGCCGTTCAATATTGAGCTCTTCGGAGGTTCACCTGATGATAATAACGCCTACTTCTTCTTCGACGGAGCGATGTCCGTCCTGAAGCCTTATATCGATTCAGGCAAGCTTGTTGTACGAAGCAAGCAGACAACCATGGCTCAGATTGCTACCCTGCGCTGGGATGGCGCCTTGGCCCAGTCACGTATGGATAATTTGCTCAGCGCCTATTATTCCAGTGAAAATTTGGATGCAGTGTTGTCACCCTATGACGGGATCAGTATTGGAGCGATCTCATCTATGAAAGGGGTTGGCTATGGAACGAAGAACAAGCCCCTTCCGGTCGTGACAGGTCAGGATGCAGAGCTCGCTTCAATCAAATCCATCGTGGCTGGAGAACAGACTCAGACCGTCTTCAAGGATACGAGGAAGCTGGCTGAGAAGACGGTAGACATGGCGGAAAGTATTCTCAGAGGCGAACAGGCTGAAGTCAATGATACGAAGTCCTATAACAATGGCGTCAAGGTCGTTCCGGCCTACCTGCTTGACCCGGTTTCTGTAGACGCTTCCAATGTGCAGAAAGAAATCGTGGACGCAGGCTATTACACCAAGGAAGAGATTGGACTTAAGTAAGTGGAGGAGGGTATTTCATGTCGGAAGTTATTCTGGAAATGAGAAATATAACCAAGACTTTTCCCGGCGTCAAGGCGCTGCAGAATGTTAACATTCAAGTCCGCGCTGGCGAGATTCATGCACTGTGCGGTGAGAATGGCGCCGGCAAATCAACACTTATGAAGGTGCTTAGCGGCGTATATCCTTATGGAACCTATGAAGGGGAGATTCGATTCGAGGGAAATGTCTGTCAGTTCAAGGACATCAAGATGAGTGAAGAGCTTGGCATCGTGATCATCCATCAGGAGCTGGCCCTGATTCCCTATCTATCGATCGCCGAGAACATCTTCCTTGGTAATGAGCGTGCGAGCGGCGGCATTGTGAACTGGAAAGAGACGATCCTTCAGACGCGGGAGCAGCTTGAGAAGGTTGGACTTAAGGAGTCTCCAACTACGCTCGCGGGCAGTATCGGAGTCGGCAAGCAGCAGCTTGTTGAAATCGCCAAGGCGTTATCCAAGAAGGTGAAGTTATTAATCCTGGATGAGCCTACAGCTGCGCTGAATGAGGATGACAGCGAGAATTTGCTGCAGCTTATGCTGGAATTCAAGAGACAGGGCATCGCTTCAATCTTGATCTCGCACAAGTTGAATGAGATCTCCAAGGTTGCGGATTCAGTGACCATTCTCCGGGATGGGCAGACCATTGAGACACTGGATATGCATAAGGATGAGATAACTGAAGATCGCATTATCAGTGGAATGGTGGGCCGTGACCTGACGAACCGTTATCCGGCTCATCAATCCAAGATCGGTGAGGTCATCCTGGAAGTGAAGGACTGGACGGTCTACCACGAGCAGCAGACTGGTCGTAAAGTACTGGATGGAATTAACATGAATATCCGCAAGGGAGAAATTGTGGGGATAGCCGGACTTATGGGCTCAGGACGGACGGAGCTGGCTATGAGTATCTTCGGCAAGGCCTACGGCAAGAACATTACCGGCCAGCTGTTCAAAGATGGCAGACCGATACAGAATCATACAGTGAATCAAGCTATAGAGAACGGATTCGCCTATGTCACGGAAGACCGGAAGAATTACGGGCTTATTCTGATGGATGATATCAAGCGCAACATCTCGCTTACCGGTCTTGGCAAGCTGTCATCCAATATGGTGGTCGATGACAAGAAGGAGATCCTCGTTGCTGAAGAGATGAGGAAGAAGCTGAAGATTAAGACGCCGAATATTTTGCAGAAGACTGGGAATTTGAGCGGCGGGAATCAGCAGAAGGTCGTACTTAGCAAGTGGATTTTTGCCGAACCGGATATCTTGATTCTCGATGAACCGACCCGCGGGATTGATGTGGGGGCCAAATATGAAATTTACTCCATCATTAACCAGCTGGCGGATGAGGGCAAGGGTGTCCTTGTGATCTCTTCCGAGCTGCCGGAGATTCTGGGAATCTGCGACCGCATCTATGTGATGAGCGCCGGGCGGATAACCGGAGAAGTGAAGCGGGAGGATGCAACACAGGAGACTTTAATGAAGTATATGACCAGAACGGGAGGGGCACAACATGGAAACGCTAACCAAACTGTTTAAAAATAATATCAGGCAGTACGGGATGATCATCGCTCTAATCTTCATCATGGTGCTGTTCCAGGTGTTAACCGGCGGCCTGCTGCTTAAGCCGATCAATATTACGAATCTGATTCTTCAGAACAGTTATATTCTTGTCCTAGCTATAGGTATGGTTCTTGTTATTATTACCGGTCATATCGATCTGTCTGTCGGTTCTATTGCTGCCTTTGTTGGAGCGATATCGGCTATATTGATGGTGAATATGCACCTGTCACCTGTTCTCGCAGTCATTGTATCTCTGCTGGTCGGCGCCTTGGTCGGCGCTTGGCAAGGATTCTGGGTGGCCTATGTGCGGATACCTGCCTTTATCGTAACTCTAGCCGGAATGCTTCTCTTCCGGGGTCTGACCATGATCGTTCTTGAAGGACAGTCGATCTCTCCATTCCCGAACGGCTTTCAGAAGATCAGTTCCGGCTTCATCCCTGATCTGGGCAGCGGAGGATTGAATCTAGTAGCTCTGCTTGCAGGGATTGTATTGTCGGTGATCTATGTGATTAATGAGGTGCGTGACCGGGCCCAGCATCGGAAATATAATTTCGATGTGATTCCACAGGGGCTGTTCATCGCCAAACTGGTCATTCTGCTTGTGGTTATTAATGTGTTCACCTATATGCTCGCCACCTATTCAGGAATACCGAACATTCTTGTTCTTATGTTCCTGCTGATCGTAATCTATTCCTTCGTCATGAATAAGACGGTTATGGGCCGTCATGTCTACGCACTTGGAGGCAACGAGAAGGCTGCCGGCTTGTCTGGGGTCAAGACGAAGAAAGTTACGTTCTGGGTCTTCGTTAATATGGGAGTGCTTGCCGCCATTTCCGGTCTGATCTTCGCAGCTCGTCTGAATGCAGCTACTCCAAAAGCAGGTACGAACTTTGAACTTGACGCGATTGCAGCCTGCTTCATTGGCGGCGCTTCCGCTTCAGGCGGGATCGGCACGGTATTTGGAGCCATCATCGGAGGTCTGGTCATGGGCGTGCTGAATAACGGGATGTCTCTGGTCGGTCTCGGTATTGACTGGCAGCAGGGAATTAAGGGTCTTGTCCTGCTGCTGGCGGTAGCGTTCGATATCTACAACAAGAACAAGAGAGCTGTATAATCACATTTCAAAAAACAGCAAGGCTCAGCACAGTTGGTGCTGACCTTGCTGTTTTTGTTGTTAGTAAGATAGGACCTGAATAAGACCAGATTATAATACTTTCTGCGTCCCTGGAACAGCACGAATAAGGCCGGCTGCAGCAAAACAAGTGACCAGCGCAAGTCCCGAGACAAGCACCCATTTCATAATCGGAGGAAGGGGGAGACCATGGAACGCCATCGTCCAGCCTACAATGACAGGAGGATGAATAATAAAGACCGTATAGGCGTGCTTGGAGAGCCAGCTGCGGAAAGCGCTCGTCTTGTTGTACCTTGTCCGGTACCGGACCAGAAGTGCCAGAATAATTCCGAAGCAGACGAAAGGCTCCCATATCGCATAGAGCAAGGCCTGGATATTAACTCCACCGTATAGTTGCAGGTTACCCTCCAGCGCGCCGGTTAGAATGAGGCCGATCGGAAGCAGGGGAATCACTCCAATGGCAATCCACCGCCATGCTGCCGCCATTTTTGCAGGAATCTGATCTAACCAGTTGTTCCGACGCGCAATAATACCTGCACAGAATAGAAGTATGTATAAAGGGAAATAACCGAGCTGCAGTTCCAGAGGTCCCGTACCCGTTGGAAATATTAGACGTAGCCCAAAAGCTGTAATACCGGCAAACAGCGCGGTGATTAGTAGTATTCTGTTCGTTGGGAAACTAGCAGAATACCTTCGATCGGAGTCCTTGGCGTAAGATCTCAGTATTAGACGTAATAAGGTGTAAATTACCGCAAACCAGAGTGAGGCTTCCAGAAACCATGCAGGACCGAAGAACGTAGTCTGAAAGCTGAACACCCGGCTGGCATAGAATTCTCCGAGCGTCTCCATCCCGCGATACCTGGCATACCAGATCGTCATAGGTCCTATGCCGAAATAATAGACTAGAAGAGGAATACCCAGTCTGATTAACCTGTCTTTCATGAACTGCAAAGGCCCTTTACGATCATAAGAACCCGGAATGAAATAGGCAGACAGAAAGAAGAAGAGAGCCATGAAGTAAGCCTGATTAACAAGAGTGAAAATGGTGAGCAGGACCATGGATAGCGTGAACTGGCTCTTATCCACGTCCTCCAGAATCCATGATCCTCCTGCACCGTAGGCAATCGAAGTGTGAAACACCACAACCAGCATAGTCAGAAACACACGCAGGTTGTCTAGATAATATAATCGTCTGTCCATGTGAACCTCCATCATAAGTTACCTTTGAAATATCAACATCACCGATTGTAAATTATAAAACACAGGTTGAAAACCATTAAATCGATTCCCTAGCAAATAAAACCATGGAGTTTTGGACATAATCTATTTAAAGATTTGTATAATAATTAGTTCGGACATCCATCCATCCGGGTAAGTAATAGTGGTGAAAAATATGCCCTTACAAGAGGTGAACTCATGGAAACGGTTAACGTGAAAATTCGCATGAATGGTAAAGAGGTGGAATGCGAAGCTGGCCAGACCCTGCTTCAGGCCGCTTCACTGAGTGATGTATATGTGCCAAGTATATGCTACAACCCTCAGTTAGGGCCGATTCAGACCTGTGACACCTGTCTAGTAGAAGTGAACGGCGAGTTAGTCAGAGCCTGCAACACGGTTGTTCAGGACGGGATGGAAATATCGACCGAGTCCACTCTTGTGAAGGAAGCTCAGATGGAATCAATGTCGCGAATTCTGAAGAATCACGAGCTCTATTGTACAGTGTGCGACAATAATAACGGGAACTGCATTGTACATAACACGACGGAGAAGCTGGAGATGGACCATCAGAAGTACGTCTTTGAGAAGAAGCCGTATGAAGTGGATATGTCTCACCCGATGTATCGGTACGATCCGAACCAGTGTATCTTGTGCGGTCGGTGCGTTGAAGCCTGTCAGGATCTGCAGGTGAACGAGACGCTCTCCATAGACTGGACAAGAGAGAGACCTAGAGTGATCTGGGACCAGGATGTTCCGATTGATCAGTCTTCCTGTGTCTCCTGCGGCCACTGTGTCAACGTGTGCCCATGTAATGCGCTTATGGAGAAATCGATGCTGGGCGAAGCGGGCTACTTGACGGGAATCGGATCAGACGTGCTTGAGCCGATGATTGATCTTACCAAGGAAATCGAGCCGGGTTATCGTGAAATCTTCATGATCTCCGAGATGGAAGCCGCTATGCGCAAATCGAGAATAAAAAGAACCAAAACCGTATGTACCTTCTGCGGTGTCGGCTGCAGCTTTGAGGTATGGACGAAGGATAGACACATTCTGAAGATCGAACCAACGGTTGATGCGCCTGTTAACGGAGTATCCACCTGCGTGAAGGGCAAGTGGGGCTGGGATTTCGTAAATAGCCCGGAAAGGCTGACCAAGCCGCTGATTCGCAAAGGCGACACCTTTGTGGAATCTTCCTGGGACGAGGCCCTGGATTTGATTGCGAGCAAGCTTGGTGAGGTCAAGAATACCTATGGTCCTCACTCCATTGGCTATATTGCCTCTTCCAAATGCAGCAATGAAGAGAACTATATTTTCCAGAAATTCGCTCGTTCTGTTATGCAGTCCAATAATGTGGACAACTGTTCCAGGTACTGTCAATCGCCGGCAACGGCGGGTCTGCTTAGAACCGTAGGGCTTGGCGGGGATTCCGGTACTATGCACGATATTGCAAGCAGCGAGCTGGTGATTATCGTCGGGGCGAATCCGGCTGAATCCCACCCGGTGCTAGCAACGCGGATCAAGCGGGCTCACAAGCTTCATGGTCAAAAGCTGGTTGTTGCGGATATCCGGAAGAATGAGATGGCGCAGCGCGCTGATCTCCATATCCATCCTAAGCCGGGGACGGATCTGATCTGGTTGTCGGCTATAACAAAATATATTATTGATCAAGGATGGCAGGCGGATGAGTTCATTGCCCAGCGCGTGAATGGATATGCGGAATATGTGGCTTCTCTCAGCAAATATACGATGGAATACGCTTCTGAAATGACCGGGCTTTCAATGGATGAGCTGATTGGACTGGCTACCCTCATTCATGAATCCGGCTCAACTTGTATTCTGTGGGCCATGGGTGTGACGCAGCATATGGGTGCTACCGATACAAGTACGGCCATCTGTAATCTTCTTCTGATTACAGGCAACTTCGGACGTTCAGGAACAGGAGCTTATCCGCTGCGGGGGCACAACAATGTGCAGGGAGCATGTGATTTCGGAACCATGCCGGCATATTTCCCGGGGTACGAATTCGTGAAGGATGAAGCCGTGCGTGCACGGTATGAGCAGGCATGGAATACCAAGCTGCCGGAGGAACCTGGATACGATAATCATCAGATGGTAGACGGAATCCAGAATGGAGATCTGAAGGGACTGTATCTGTTCGGAGAAGACATGGCGTTCGTGGACTCGAACTCGAACTTTGTGGAGGAGATGTTCGAGAAGCTCGAATTCTTCGTGGTACAGGATGTCTTCTTGACCCGTACTGCTCAGTTCGCTGACGTCGTGCTGCCAGCCGCGCCGAGCCTGGAGAAGGACGGAACGTTCACCAATACGGAGAAGCGCATTCAGCGATTCTACAAAGTATTCGAGCCGATGGGACAATCGAAGCCGGATTGGATGATCATTCAGGAAGTGGCTAACCGGATGGGAGAGGGCTGGAATTATACGCATCCAAGTGAAATCATGGCCGAGGCGGCCAGCCTTACACCGATGTTCGCAGGAGTAAGTTATGAACGCCTTGAAGGCTGGAACACCCAGGTATGGCCGGTGCATCCGGATGGCCAAGGGACCCCGATTCTGTATGAAGACAAATTCGCTTTCCCAGACGGCAAAGCACGCCTGTATCCGGTGGATTGGACACCTCCATTTGTACCGGATGACAAATCCTTTGATCTTCATCTGAACAATGGCCGGATTCTTGAGCATTTCCATGAGGGGAATCTGACTTATCGATCCGAAGCGATCAAACATAAAGTTCCAGGCACCTGGCTGGAGGTCTCACCCGAGCTGGCTGCGGAAAGAGGGCTTGAAGACGGGACCAAAGTTCGCCTTACTTCCCCTTACGGCCAAGTGAAAGTATCCGTGATCGTCACAGACCGGGTAAAAGGCAAGGAGCTGTACCTGCCGATGAATACCATGGACGAGAATGAGGCGGTTAACCGTCTGACGAGCAGCTATTACGACAAGAATACCCATACTCCGAACTATAAAGAAATGAATGTTAAGATGGAGGTTCTTGAACCGAAGGGGGAAATTCCGCTGCCAAGAGTGAATCATCGCTTCGCCAAGCGCAACCCGCAGATCGGTGTCAAGGTGGAGGAGAAATGGAACCGTCCGGATTTCGAGCCCGTTGAGGAGACTATTCGTAAAGAGAGGGAAGAACATGGCCAAACCCATTCGAACCATTGAGCGAATCGTTCCTACCAAGCAGGAAGCCCAAGATGAAGCGGTACAGCAAATCCTTGATGCTCTTAGCTCTAATCGAGATACGATCGTCTCATTTCTGGGCATTCTGGGCGAGCTTGATCAAGCCGGTGTGCTTGATATTGGTCATGGCGTCCTTCAGAATCGCAAGAGTCTGGAGAAAATCGGACTTGAGTTCATCAACGTGGCCAATATCCCGGGCATGCTAAAGAACGTGATTCTGGTGAGCCAATTCCTGGGCAAGCTTGATCCCATGAGAACCGAGAAGCTTATGGCAGGCCTTGGAAAGGGGTTGGACCAGGCAATGCAGGAACAGGAGAAGCCCGCAACCATGTGGGGACTTGTCGGCCAGTTCCGTGACCCGGATGTACTTGCATCCATTTCCACTGCCCTTCATTTTCTCAGAGGGATGGGCGAGGAACTGAGAACCCGCGAGGAGAGAACAACTTAATCTGAGCTAAATAAGAGAAGATAAATGAAGCCCAGCCCCCAAGGTGCAGTAAATGCACTTTGGGGGTTATTCGTGCTGATTCATCTTCCTGTACAGTGCCCTACATTCCGAAGAAGGTTGGATTAACTGCAGGAATGTTTGTTTTGTATCCTGTAAGTGTTATCCCGGTAGCGCTTACAATTAAAGTGGCATTACATGCACATTTAGTAAAGGGGAGATTTTGGCGATGAAGAGAGGTAGAGCATGGGTAAGCCGTATAATCGTAATTACATTACTACTGCCTTACTTTGGCATCTCAGCATCCACCGCTGAGGCGGCGGCAGTGAATCTGGCGCTGAACAAGACGGTAACCACAAGCAGTGAATATACAGAGTGGGGCAGTGCCAAGGAACATATTGTGGATGGAGACACAGGGACCCACTGGAATGCATCCAACGCTAATCCGGGCAGCTGGGTTGAAGTGGATCTAGGTGATACATATTCGTTGTCCGGAGCCGATGTGCTGTGGAAGGACGAAGTAGTTGTTCAGTTCAAAATAGAGGCTTCTGCCGATAATCAGAACTGGACGGTGGTCGCTGATCAGATGGGGAATGCGAATGCGGAGCAGCTCGCAGCACTTAAGTTCGATTCCCTTAACATCCGGTATGTTCGTCTCACTGTTAATAAGTATGGGGAGACAGGGACGTGGCCGGGAATTAAGGAGCTGCAAATATGGCAGAAGCAAGAGGTCAAGGATCCCGCTGAAATCACTGGGTATGAGCTTGTAACCTCCAGCACAAGTACCGGCGCTGCGCCTTCATTGCCGGCCGAGGTTCTCGCCTATTACCAGGATGGTTCTTCCGGGAAAGTGAATGTGGTCTGGGATTCCATACCTGCAAGCTCCTACTCTTCGGTTGGAACTATTACCGTGAAAGGAACCGTGGAAGGCTCTTTAATAAAGCCAGAGGCATCCATCACGGTTAGCGGATATCGGGATGATTTCATCCGTGGTGTGGATATCTCCACCCTAACCGCCATTGAAGATCATGGAGGACGATATTTTGACAGTAATGGAGTTCAGAGGGATCTGCTGGATATTCTTAAAGACCGCGGAGTGAACTATGTTAGGCTCCGTCTATGGAATGATCCCAAGAAATCGGGCGGTTACAATAATGAAGCCGATGTGATCAAGCTGGCTCAAAGAGTGAAGTCCAAGGGTCTGAAGCTTTTGGTGGATTTTCACTATTCTGATGAGTGGGCCCACCCTGGACAGCAGATACCGCCTGCTGCATGGAAAGACTTGTCTCAAAGTGATCTGGAGACAGCCGTTCATGACTATACCCGGCAGGTCGTCAATGATCTGAAGCAGGTGAACGCGATGCCGGATATGGTTCAGATCGGGAACGAGATTAACAGCGGTCTCTTGAATGGACTTAATTCGACCCCGGATTTCGATAAGAACGCTGCACTTCTGAAGAGCGGGATTCAGGGTGTACGAGACGTCGCCGGAGGAGAGCAGGTGAAGATTATGATTCACTTGGCTGAAGGCGGGAAATACGACACGTTCAAATGGTATTTCGGTGAGCTGAACAAGAGAGGTGTACCTTACGATATCATCGGTTTGTCTTATTATCCATTTTGGCACGGGACCTTTGCTGACGTTCAGAAGACGATGAACGGGATGGCGCAGGAGTTCGGTAAGGAAGTGGTCATCGCTGAGACTTCTTATCCATTCACCTTTAAGGAAGGGGATGCTCATGAGAATGTGATCAATTCTCCATCCAAGCTGATCGGCGGCGCTACCTTCCCGGCAACCGTACAAGGCCAGTATGATGCTATGAAAGCTGTGATGGAGGCACTGGTTCAGGTGCCGGATCAGAAAGGGGCCGGATTCTTCTATTGGGAGCCTGCCTGGATCACGGCAAATGTTGGTTGGGTGGCTAGTGAAGGAGATGCCTGGGAGAATCAGGCCATGTTCGATTACAAGGAATACCCTGCCAATGGCGGTCAGTCCTATGCGGGTTATGCCTTGAATTCTCTAGACGTGTATAAGCTTGGGCTTCCTGTAATGCCCACGAATCGTGCGGAATTGGCCGCGGTTATAGCTAAAGCCTCATCTCTCGTTCAAGCTGACTTTGCTGCAGGAAGCTGGGAGATATTACAGCCGGTTCTAGCGAATGCTCAAAGCAGGTATAATCAACTCGGCTTAACTCAGGCTGATGCGGACTCTACGGCAGAGTCGCTGTCTGCCACTATGAACAGTCTTCAGATTAATACGCCAGACAAGTCGGTTCTGAAGTCGGCCATTGACGAAGCTAAAGCTTTGAAGCAGGCCGATTGGAGCGCGGTAACCTGGGCCGATTTACTGACGGCATTATCCAAGGCGGAAAGTGTATATGTGAACAACAAGGTAACACAGACGGAAGTTAATACTGCGGCAGCCAGTCTTCAGAGCGCCATAGCGGGTCTGTCGAATGTCGATAAGATCACTTTGGTTGCCCGGATTGCTGAAGCGAAAACCATGGATTCAACGAGTTATTCCAAGTCAAGCTGGAACAAGCTCCTGAATGCAATTTCATCAGCTGAAGCGGTTGCTGCCAAGTCAGACGCGGTTCAGTCTGAGGTGGAATCCGCGCTTACTGCGCTTCAAAGCGCGATCGCCAGTTTGGTTCCTCTTCAATCGCTGACTGCAGGTGCAGCGGTCACTTCTTCGAGCAATGCAGGCTCTGGAGGCGGAAAGGCCAATTCACCTGAAGGAGCAATTGACAATAATACCACGACCTCTTGGGGCACCGACCAAGGCGGCCCAAGCTGGTGGAAGATTGACTTCGGAGAATCCAAGCTGCTCAGCAAGGTGGAGATGCTGCTCTGGAGCGGCGGATTGAAATACACTATTGAAATTTCAGAAGACAATGATACGTACATTAAGGTTATCGATACAACAAGCGATGTTATTACTACTATGACACCGAAGCATGTGCTGCCGGATAATACGAAGGCCAGATATGTGAAGGTGACTATTGTTAGCGGGCCGACTTGGGTCGGTATCAGTGAATTCAAAGCCTATGGTCTGGCTATCCCGGACAAATCTCAGCTTATACAGCTAATCGACAAGGCAAATGGATTCGCTTCAGCTTCGTATACAGCGGCAAGCTGGAACCTGCTGCAACAGGCTTTATTGCCAGCCAAAGAGACGGCTGCCGATCCGCAGGCTCAGCAGAGTGAAGTGGATCATGCAGTCGCCAGCCTGAATGACGCGATTAAGGGACTGGTCCCGGCTGGCACGGGTTCAGGTTCCCCATCCGGAGATGCTCCAGTTATACCGGGTTCAACTGGTCCGCAGTCTGATCCCTCGGCAAATCAGCCGGTAATTTTGGTCAGCGGCTCGGATATCAAGATCCAGGCGGGAAATACAACGGGTGATATTCAGGTTAGCATGGAGCAGCTCCGTGAAGCTGCAGCCCAACATACGGGCGGTCAGGTCTCCATCGTCGTTCAATCAGCTCATACGGAGAAGCTGCAATCGGTTGCTGTACCGGCCAAATGGCTTGCAGAGCAGGCGAATTCACAGAATCAGAGTCTGCTTGTTAACATAAACTGCGCAGCCGTATTGCTTAATGGAAATATTCTCAGCGGTTATCAGCTGAATGAGAACAGCGAGCTTCAACTCTCTATTGCGACGGTAAGCCCGTCCTCTATTCCCCTGCAATCCGCTTCAGCAATCGGCAGCCATCCGGTGTATGACTTTAATCTGCTGCTCGATGGACGAAAGCTGACTTGGACTAATAGAGATGTACAGGTATCTCTTCCGTATAAGCTGAATCATGATGAGCACCCGGGTCAGGTCGTGGTCTATCATGTGAATGAGAAGGGCAATCTTGAACCTGTTAAGGCCGTATATTTTGACATAGGTAATGGAAGAGTGACCTTCCGTCCCGAGCATTTCAGCAAATATACCGCATTTAGCAGCCCTAATCGATTCTCGGATCTAGCAGCCTTGCCTTGGGCGAAGGATGCTGTAGAAGCCATGGCCGCCAAAGGTATTCTGATGGGTATGGGACAGGGGCAGTTCGCGCCCGATAAGGCGGTAACGAGAGCTGAATTCCTACAAATGCTGATGAAGGCCTTGGATCTGACAGGAGAAGGGAAGGCTGCGGGCTTCGCGGACGTGAAGCCGGACGCATGGTATTATCAAGCTATACAATCAGCTCAGCTGCTAGGAATCGTTAAAGGCAACCCAGATGGCAGCTTCGGTGCCAATGAAGCTATCACAAGACAGGATATGGCTGTGATGCTCTATCAAGTGCTTCAGAAAGCGGACGTGAAGCTCATCAGCCAGCCTCTTACCGGGACATTTAGCGATGCAGCCCGTATTTCGGACTATGCCGCTGAGGCTGTGACATACGGACAGCAGACCCAGTTAATCAAGGGCAGAGATCATGGGGCATTTGTGCCTTATGGGACTGCTACCCGGGCTGAAGCTGCAGTGCTCTTGAACCGAGTACTGGAAGCTATGAGCAAATAGTTGCTACAGAAGGATTTTAGCCAAATGAGAAGAAGCCATTCTGACCCCAATGTGGGATTAGAATGGCTTCTTTTTGCCTTCTTTGGACACATACATATTGTGGTCAGCCCGCTTAAGCAGCTCCTGAAGTTCTTCGCTATGATCAGGATAGAGGGAGTAACCAATTGAGATCGATGCTGTAAATCCAAGAGAGGAGGACATGGATTGGAACTCACCATTCAGTCGCCGCATGAAATTTCTCATGGCTTCCTTATCTTCATACTGACCGATAATGACGAATTCATCCCCGCCCCAGCGTGCCACTATATCCTGCTTGCGGGTGGAAGTTAGAAGAATGGCTCCAGTCTTCTGCAGAACCAGATCTCCTATATGATGGCCGTAAGAATCATTAATTGTCTTAAAATTATCACAGTCGATGACCAGTACGAAATACTTGGTATGTCCCGAAGGAGAAAGTTTGCTGAAGAATTTGCTTAAGTAACGGCGGTTATACAGGGTGGTTAGTTCATCCCTTTGGGAATAGAAGACGGCTTGGTCATATTTGAGTCCTATTAGAAATCCGGCTGTAATCGTAAGGGAATAGGATAGAACGTCTACGAAATTGAATCCCAGATGATTATAATGCCGATTCAAAAAGTCAACGAGCTGAAATCCGATTACAATAAGCACTGTATAGATCCTGCCATAATATTTCATGCTGATATAACTCCCTTGATGTATGTAGAATCTAGCGTCAGCTGTCTACAAGCTATTGTACTTGATTATGGTGATCAGTGAAATAAATAAGACTGAGAAAAATAATAAATCACCCTAATAAATAAATAATGTGTATTATATATTGATTTTAAATTATATATGACGTATTATATCCCCAGGAAACAATCTCTAAAGGAAGGAGGAACTGAGAATTCGCTTCTGCCTCAGATTTGGTTCCGGGGCAATGTTATACTAGGAGCGAATATATCCGGAAGCGGAGGGATCTATTATCGAACTGACATCCCGTCAATTGGAGATCATTAATATAGTCAAAAAACACGCCCCGATCACCGGGGAACAAATCGCGGAAATGCTAAATTTAACGCGTCCAACCATCCGATCGGATTTATCCATCCTCGTGATGCTCGATCATATTGATGCCAAGCCGAAGGTGGGCTATTTCCTCGGGAAGAGAGGGGCCGCCGAAAGCGGGAACAAGGTCCGGCTGCTGGATATGAAGGTAGGGGATCTTCATGGAGTGCCGGTTGTTGTCCGCGAGACCACGACCATCCATGATGCGGTCGTCTCCCTATTCCTTGAGAATGTAGGGAATCTGATTGTTACCGATGATGAGGGAAGATTAGCCGGAATTGTCTCCCGCAAAGATCTGCTCAAGGTTACCCTCGGAAATGCAGCGGCTTCTACCATGCCGGTAAGCTTAATTATGACCCGGCGTGCCAATGTCGTTACGATTTCACCGGAAGATACAGTTCTCGAAGCAGCCCGCAAGATTATTACACATCAGATTGATAGTCTTCCTGTGGTAGTACCAGCTCCATCTGGCAAGCCTGGAGAATGGAATGTAGTTGGACGCATAACAAAAACTAACATCATCAAAATGTTACTTGAGACGGTAGCAGAGGATTAATGGGAGGAATGGGATGAATCAGGCTCCAGCTCATTTCATAGCAATTTGTTCGGATTCCATTGGGGAGACAGCCGAGGCTGTCGTTCAGGCTGCACTTCGCCAGTTCGAGCTTCCGAACACAGAGATCAAGCGATTCATGAATGTTCGTCATGAAGACGAGCTTTCCTTATTAATGGAAGAGGTCTCGCGGCGCGAAGGATTCGTGGTATATACTCTGGTCCAGCCCGAGCTGCGGGAAGCGATAAAGGAAGAAGCGGTTCGTCTTAATGTTCGGGCCGTGGACATCATGGGGCCCATGATGCAGGCGTTCATTGATACCTTTGGAGATTCACCCAAACGGACTCCCGGTCTGCTTCACCGGCTGGATGAGGATTACTTCCGCCGGGTTGAAGCGGTGGAGTTCGCCGTCAATAATGATGACGGCAAGGATGTCAGCGCCATACTGAAGGCTGATGTCGTGCTGCTTGGAGTGTCGCGGATCTCCAAGACGCCACTCTCCATCTTTTTGGCTCATAAAGGCAAGAAGGTTGTGAATTATCCCGTAGTACCGGAATTAATTCCGCCGGCTCAGCTGCGTGAGGTTAACCCGAACAAAATCATTGGATTGACCATTGATGCGAAGCATCTGATGAAGATACGTACGGAAAGACTCAAGGCTATGGGGCTGCCGAACGGTGCTCAATATGCCACGCTTGAAAGAATAGAAGAGGAACTAAGCTATGCGCAGGCCCTGTTCAGTTCAATAGGGTGTCCAGTTATTGATGTAACCGACAAAGCGATCGAAGAGACAGCCGGATTGATCATGAAGTACTTATAGATACATCATTTGAGTGGAGGGAATTCATATGGAACGTCATTTAGCTTTGGAATTGGTACGAATTACGGAAGCGGCAGCACTTAAATCCGGGCGCTGGATTGGCAGGGGCGACAAGCATAGCGCCGACGAAGCGGCAACTACAGCTATCCGCAGCAAGTTTGATTCTATAGCTATTGACGGCACTGTAGTCATTGGAGAAGGCGAAATGGATGAAGCTCCCATGCTGTATATTGGTGAGAAAGTAGGGAGCGGCCGCGGTCCGGGGATGGATGTGGCTGTCGATCCGCTTGAGGGAACAGAGACGGTAGCAAATGGACTGAGCAATGCAATCTCAGTCATTGCAGCCGCGCCGAAGGGCAATCTGCTGCATGCCCCGGATATTTACATGCAGAAGCTGGCCGTCGGCCCACTGCTTGCAGGGCAGCTTTCTCTTGATGATCCTATAGAGACCACGCTTGCCAAGGCATCGAGAATTCTGGGCAAGCCTCTATCCGAAATGACCGTATCCATTTTAGACCGTGAACGGCACAGGGAGATGATCTCTTCACTCAGACGGGCGGGTGTCCGCATCAAGCTGCTCAGTCATGGAGATGTGATGGGCGCCATCGAGGCTGCCATGGATCATGAAGTAGATATGTATGTGGGTTCAGGGGGAGCGCCAGAGGGGGTGCTGGCCGCAGCCGCCTTGAAATGCCTTGGCGGGGAAATGCAGGGCAGGCTGCTGACGGAGGGTCCGGAAGATGTGGAGCGCTGCAAGCAAATGGGGCTTAAGCAGCCTGATCAGCTGCTGCGTATGGTGGATATGGTAGGCTCAGGGAGCGTGCTGTTCGTAGCAACAGGAGTAACCTCAGGCGACTTCCTAACCGGGGTGAGATATTTACCAGGTGAACAAGCTGAGACGCACTCCGTCGTCATGCATTCTTCATCAAGAACCATCAGCTATCTGAAGACGCTTCATTATGATCCGGAGCAGATGGACCTACCGAAAGCAGCTGTTGTATAAACCTAACATGGCAGCAAGTCTCCAGGCCTATGGAGACTTGCTGTTTGGCGTTTTCCAATCTGTTTGGCGGAATCCTATCGGTTTGTCGTTCTCCAATCTGTGTGCGGCGGGTCTCATGGAGCGGTTTCTTTCTTGCCGGGAGTATGTTATAAGAAAGCATATGGACATCGATTTTCGTTCCAGTCTTACACCTTGAATTTCGGAGGAATGTTGTGTGACAGAACCCTTATTTCGTACCGAGAAGGATTTCTTGGGTACCAAGGAAGTAGAGGCTAGTGCCTATTATGGAATTCAGACGCTGCGAGCGGTCGAGAACTTTCCGATTACAGGTTATAGAGTACATATTGAGTTAATCAAATCCATGGCCATGGTGAAGAAAGCGGCGGCCTTGGCGAATATGAAGATTGGCAGATTGTATGCAGGACATGGGGAAGTCATTGTTCAAGCGGCCGAGGAGATCATCGAGGGGAAATGGCATGACCAATTCATCGTTGATCCGATCCAGGGGGGTGCCGGGACGTCCCTCAATATGAATACGAATGAGGTGATAGCGAACCGTGCGCTTGAGCTGCTTGGTAAGGAGAAAGGCGATTATGCTTTCCTGAGCCCGAACTCCCATGTGAACATGGCGCAATCGACCAATGATGCTTTTCCAACAGCTATACATATTGCCGTCCTGTCTTTGATGGAGCAGCTTTTGATCACCATGCGTTATATGCATGAGGTATTTGTTGCCAAGGCGAAAGAATTCGACCATGTGATCAAAATGGGCAGAACCCATCTTCAGGATGCAGTGCCGATCCGGCTTGGGCAAGAATTTGAAGCCTATTACCGGGTGCTGGAGAGAGATATTCTCCGGATTGAGAATTCGAGACAGCATCTGTATGAAGTGAATATGGGTGCAACTGCCGTGGGGACCGGGCTCAATGCGGATCCCAAATATATTGAGCTCGTCGTTGAATATTTGGCGGAGATTAGCGGTTTTCCGCTTGAGACGGCATCTCATCTCGTGGACGCTACGCAAAATACGGACGCCTATACGGAAGTCTCCGCAGCGCTTAAAGTCTGCATGATGAATATGTCCAAGATCGCTAACGATCTGAGACTCATGGCCTCGGGTCCACGTGTGGGATTTAACGAAATTTCTCTGCCTGCAAGGCAGCCGGGCTCTTCGATCATGCCAGGCAAAGTCAATCCGGTTATGGCCGAGGTCATTAATCAGGTGGCATTCCAGGTCATCGGCAACGATCACACGATATGTCTCGCCTCATCAGCAGGGCAGCTCGAGCTAAATGTAATGGAGCCGGTGCTCGTCTTTAATTTGATTCAGTCCATCAGCATGATGAACAATTCGTTCCGGGTATTTACAGACTATTGCTTGTCGGGAATTGAAGCGAATAAGGACAAGATGAAGGAGGATGTGGAGAGAAGCGTGGGCATTATTACCGCCGTGAACCCGCATCTGGGTTATGAGGTCGTATCCAGAATTGCCCGCGAGGCTATTCTCACAGGGGAGTCCGTAAGAGCACTGTGTCTGAAATATAATGTCCTTACCGAAGAGGAACTGAATTTGATTCTGGATCCTTATGAGATGACGCATCCCGGTATTGCGGGCGCGGAAGTCTTCTATAGAGATGAGAAGAAGAATTAACCTTCGCCCAAGTATATAAGTTAATCATTCTTCACAGCAAAAAAGACTATTCGGCCTGTTGCCATGCCTGAATAGTCTTTTTGCTGTGAAGCTTTTATTTGCTCAAAGCTGCTTAATTAGTTCGCAATAAATTCCTGAACCCATTCGCCGTTATAATAGGCAACACCGATTTTTGTATAATTCGGACTTAGGATGTTCTGTTTGTGTCCGGGGCTGTTCATCCAGGCTGCCATCACTTCTGCAGGATCCTTCTGGCCCTTGGCAATATTCTCTCCCGCATAAGTGTAATGAATTCCATATGCATTCATCATATCAAATGGGGAACCGTAGGTAGGTGATGTATGATCGAAATAACCTTTGTTGTACATATCTTTGGCTTTATCCAGCGCCATAGCAGCCAAGGCTTGGTCTGCGGCGAGCGGCTTCACGCCAGCTTTGGCACGTTCCTGGTTAACTAATGATACAACCTGAGCGGCATAAGCAGTCTTTGAAGTGCTTGCTTGAGTTGTGTTCGTATTGTTCTGGGCTGCAGTTGTAGTAGTCTGCGTAGTCTTGGTGCTGTTCTGTGCAGTGTTTGTGTTAGCCTGTGTTGTGTTGTTGTTTGTCTTCGTGTTCGTCTGTGCCTGATTGCCAGTTCCCTGCCCAACTTTGGCTGACCCTTTACGATTCAAATCTTCGAACTGCTGCAGAAAGTTCTCCCAGGAGAAGTTCTGGTTGGTAAAAGTTTGGTTCGTGCTGTAGGTCCAGACTTTGTAACTTCCCGTAGTGGTATTGGCGGATGCGGATGCCGCTCCGGTTCCTACAACCATGCTAAGCGCAAGTGCGCCGGTAATTAGACTTTTTGTGAATCTCATGTTGACATTTCTCCTTTTAACAGCCTGCGAGGTTAGCTGACGGATTAGGGTCAAAGAGTAATCACCCCGCCACATAAGTAGCTTCACCCCAGTATATGGGTCCCCCGTGCTTAAAGTAAGCTTCGGCCTTTATTTACTTGGATTCTAGTATTCCGAACAGCTAAATTACTAGAATCAAGTTCGCTACAAATTGTAGCATGCCTATACCGGGAGTTCATTGGTCAAAAGTTTCCATCCTGAGTAAGCACATGAGCAGCTGGCAGCGAATGCCGCATGTACTTACTGTGCATCTTCTCAAAAATCAGTTAACATATAGGGACATAACCATAGGAGTTCTGCACATAGAAAGAAGGGAAATCGTTGGCGCGTTCACTGTATATTTCACTAGTCCTCCTGAGCTTGATCTGGGGAGGCTCGTTCTTTTTTATCAAAAATCTGCTCCATGATTTTGGTCCTTGGGAAATCGCATTTCTGCGATCAACCTTCGGATTCTTGTTCATTACGGCGTATATGCTGATTATGCGAATTCCGTTCGCTGTGCGGCAGATCAAATGGGTTCCCACCCTGATTGTAGCCATGATTAATATGGCATTTCCCTGGACGTTAATTGGGTTTAGCGAGACCAGACTGGCCAGCAGTATGGCCTCCGTGCTGAATGCAACGACCCCGATATGGACCATGCTTGTGGGGCTTGCGTTCTTCGGCTCAAGATTCCGGCGAATTCAGTGGCTTGGAATGGGGGTTGCGCTAGTGGGCTTGATCGTCTTGGTCGGAATCCGGCCCGGTTCATTTCTTCAGGTGGATCTACTCGGATTCGGCGCGATGATTGCAGCTACACTCTGTTATGCAGTAGGTTCCCAATTATCCAAAAGACAGTTAGGCGGCCTTAACATGTATCAGTTAACATTTGGAACGCTGCTGGGTGCGATGTTGGGAAGCGGCATACTCGCCGCTGCAACAGAAGGGGTGAACCTCAGCAAAATAACAGTCCCGGCCAATTTGTTCGGACTTCTCGGACTGGGCGTTCTGGGGTCAGGGGTAGCTTATATTCTGTTCAACTATATGGTGCTCAGAGGAAGCCCGGAGTTTGCCACCTCGGTAACCTACCTTGTCCCGGCATCAGCCATGATATGGGGCTATACTCTGCTGCATGAGCCTATTGGATGGAACCTCGTAGCTGGGCTGATTCTCATACTTGGCGGTGTGTTCATTGCAAGCCGAAGCGGAAGACAGCCCATCAGGAAAAGGGAGGCCGCTAAGTAGCGCAGTGGATCAATTTTGCCTCGGAAAATATAGGCTTGAATCAACAAGAGAGGATGCCCGGTAGTCCATATAATGGCTACTGGGCATCCTCTCTTGATGTGAAGGACCGGCTTATCCGCGTCCTCCCTGAAAGCTTGGATACTTGGTCATACCGCCGTCCGCGAAGAGTGTAATTCCGGTTACGTAGCTGGCTTCGGATGACGCAAGCCAAGCGGCAACGGCAGCAATTTCATGGGGCTCCCCAATGTAACCGATCGGGATCATGGAGACGACATCTTCCTTGATCTTAGGATCGGCAAATTTCTTGGCATTGATTGGCGTATTAATGGCTCCAGGACCTATACTGTTCACCCGGATGCCATGAGGCGCAAATTCAAGAGCAAGAGTCTCCGTCAACATTTTAATTCCGCCCTTACTCGCGGCATAGTGCACGAAATGGGGCCAAGGAATCTTCTCATGGACACTGGACATGTTGATCACAGAGCCTTTGATCTTCTTTTCCAGCATATAATGAATGGCTTCACGGCTCCCGAGGAAAGCACCGGTCAAGTTCACGTTAATCACCTTGTTCCAGTCCTCGAGCGATAACTCCTCAGAGTGAACCTCATTCTCCACACCGGCGTTGTTGATGTAGACATCGACACGGCCAAAGGCTTCGTCTGCAGAATGAATCAGCTTCTTAACATCGTCCTCTTTCGTTACATCCCCCTGCACGGCCACGGCCTTACCGCCGCTTTGCTTGATGTCTTCGATCAATTGATCCAGATCTTTGCTGGGAGAGCGGTAATTCACGATTACATTGGCTTTCTCCTGCCCGAAGCGAAGGGCCATAGCCTTGCCTATCCCGCTTGAGGCTCCAGTAATGATTACAGTCTTTCCTTCAAGATCTTTGTACATGTAAGCATCTCCTAAATTATCTTTTGGTGAATCCCATCATGATGCCTCCGGCAATAATCAGGCAGCAGCCTATAATGACGAAGACGATCTGCCGCCTTGATTTCTTCTCGCCCAGAAAAAAGATACCCCCAAGTGTGGAGATAATAATCCCGGTCTGGGAGAGAGAGTAGCTGGTTGCCTGTCCGATATGGGGGAGAGATAGCAGCAGGCCTAAATTGCCTATCCCCCACCAGATCCCCGTGAGAATATTCCTCGTCATATATTTATTAAACGGATCATGCTTGAATGTTAACAGCAAGGTTCCTAAAGTGATCCCGATTCCCTGAGGAAGAACAGCTGCCCAGCCATTAATATTGAAATAGCGGAGAAGACTGACATAGATGAGATAACCTGCGGTAGACACAAGTAAAATGACAAGACCGCGGCTTACTTTTGATTTTGCGTCCTTTGCGTCCTTTGCATCCGGATTGGCCGCCTTCTTGTCACCGATGACCGTGAAGACTGCGCCCAGAATAATACATAGTATCGCAGTCGTACCGAGCAGAATCGTCACCAGATTGTTCCATTCATGAAAAGCAATGACTCCGACCAGTGTCGTTGAGACGAGCTGCATTCCTGTGGATAGGGGTACCGTACGGGATACGCCCATATATTGAACGGCCTTAAGCTGATTGCTCTGCCCAATCGACCAGAACAGACCTGAGATCACGCCGACGATCCAGATCAGCGGGGATAAGGCCGGGGAACTGAACGCATATAAGGCGACCGAGAATATCAGCGCGCCTATGGCCGTTCCGAGTACTTGACTGTAGGCATCTCCGCCCAGTTTGGCATTGAAGAAAATAATGCTTCCCCAGCAGACAGCCGGAAGGAGCGCCAATAATAGATACATGGTTCTAATTCCTTCTTCCTTCACTGCATTGTTACAGCATAATGTGGTTCATATATCAGTAACTTATTCGCCATAATTTGAATCAAGGCATAAGGCTTCAAGTTACAGATCCATATTGCTGATGCAGTGCAAAAACTCCCCAGCCAATTAGACCGGGGAGGGATAGGTAATTATTTTCTCAATAATAGATAAATAAAGTAGGGGGCTCCAATCAAAGATACCATGATCCCGGCGGGAATCCCGTCCGGGTCTATGAGATTGCGACCCACCGTATCGGCAAAGACCAGCAGCCACCCGCCGATCAACGTAGCAATCGGAAGATAAAGCTGATGTCTCGGACCGACCAAGGCTCTGGCTATATGCGGCGCCATAAGTCCGATGAAGGCAATTCCACCGGTGACGGAGACTGCGGAAGCAGCCAAAGCTACGGCAGTCAACAGCATAACTATGCGTTCCTTCTCCACAGAGAGCCCCACCCCAATTGCTACAGGTTCGTTCAGACTCAGCAGATTAAGGCGGTTTGCTTTGTACAAGGTGAAAGGGATAAGAACACATAGCCACGGAAGCAGCGCCCAGATGAACGGCCAATCCGTTCCCCATACATTTCCGGCCAGCCATTTGGCGATGAAATCAACCTTCTCTCTTTCGGCTGAAGAAATGATGATGATCATAATGCCCGAGAGAGCCATGGAGAAGCCTACGCCGATCAATACAAGCTTTACGGGCTGAAGGCCGCTTGATCGCGAATACGAGAACAAATAGATCAAGCCTGCTGTTACTAAAGCTCCGATAAAGGCTACCAAGGGCAGCACATAGATGAAGTTCCCAGCCTCAAGCGGGAAGTATAAGAAGAATAAGGCAATGGCTGCACCAGCCCCCGAATTAATTCCGATGATTCCCGGATCCGCGAGGTCATTGCGGGTAATCCCCTGTAGGATGGCTCCGGATACTGCGAGCGCCATACCTGATAACAAAGTGATCAGCATCCGAGGTATCCGCACCGAGAATAACACGAAATTTTCGGCAAATGTTCCCTGTCCCAGCAGTGTAGGAATGAGCCGGTCAAAGGAAAGGGATGCGTATCCCATACCCATTCCCATCACCGTAGTTAATACTGTCAATATTAAGAGCGCCATTAGGATAAGTCGCTGTCTTCTCACTAAGCTCGCTTGATGAATCATGTGAATGCTTTACCTCCCTTATGAACAATAACAAGGAAGAAGGGCAGACCGAGCATCGCAACAATTGCAGCTACGGGTGTCTCGTATGGAGGATTCAGCACCCGCCCCATGGTATCCGCGAGCAGCATAAAGGAAGCTCCGAGCACGGCCGACATTGGAATGATATAACGGTAATCCGTACCCGTTAACGCACGCGCAATATGGGGAATCATTAATCCGATAAAGGCGAGGTTCCCGACCAGCGCGACGGATGCACCCGCCAGCATGACAATAACAACAATTAGAACGGCCTTGATCACTGTGGTTCTCTGCCCAAGCGAGGTCGCTACTTCTTCATTGAGACTAAGAACTGTCAGCTGCTTGGATAACACAATGGAGACCAGAGTACCCGTTATGATAAAAGGGACGATTACTTGGATCTGTTCCCAAGTCGTTCCGATTAATCCGCCTGCCGTCCACATGGAGATATCCTTGGAAATCTTGAAATACAAGGAAATGCCTTCGGCAACCGCATAGAGAAATGCGGAGACTGCAGAACCAGCCAGTACAATCCGCAGAGGGGAGAAGCCGCCCGACCGAATAGCGGCAATCCCGAAGATTAACAGCGCTCCGACTCCTGCACCAACAAAGCAAGCCGTCATGATTCCAAAGTAACCAACAGCCGGTATAAAAGCCATCGTAAATGCCAGGGCAGCATTTGCGCCTGAAGTCAGACCGAGCAAGCTCGGGTCGGCTAACGGATTGCGTGTCATGCCCTGCATGATTGCACCCGATACCGCGAGGGCAGAACCGACAAACATTCCCGCAACCTCCCTGGGAAGCCTGAGATCCCGGATCATGGAGATGGCATTGCTGGTCCGGCTGGAGGTAAGAGCCAACCAGATATCCTGGATTGTCGCATCCGCTGCACCAAGAATCATAGCCAGGATGAACATGAGTACCATGAAGAGAATACCGCCAACCATTTTATAAGCAAAAGGGATTGAACGCTTGCCAGATCTATTCATTGCAGCTTATTTCCCCAGGAATTTCTGAATGAAGAACTGCAGCTGATAGTCCAAGGTCAGCGGATCATTGAAATAGAATTCCTTCGCATTGGCTTCAAAGACATGGTTGTTCTTCACAGCCGGTATGTTCTTGTAAATGTCGGTTTGCTGAAAAGAATTGTCCGTATCCGGATTCTTGCTCAGGATGACATAATCACCGGCATATTCAGGCAATACTTCGGTGGATAGAGCGTAATATCCATCCTTCAAGGCCATGTCCTTCACCTTTTGCGGCATGGCGAGCTTCATTTCCTGGAAAAGAATCTCCGTGCCCCGGCCCCAGTTATTGCCGAATACATACAGCTGCTTATTAAAATTCTCGATGACAGAGACGGTTGTGTCCGCTCCGATTTTTGCTTTGATCTCCTCCCCGGCCTTCTGAGCCCGTGTCTTGAAATCGTCGATCCAGGCCTGGGCTTCTTTCTCTTTGTTAAGAAGCTTGCCGATTTCCAGGTGCTGGGTTAGATAATCCACTTTCCCATACGTGTAAGTCACCGTAGGTGCGATCTGCTTCAGCTTCTCTATATTCTTGATCGTGGATAGACCGATAATAAGATCGGGCTTCAGCTCAATAATCTTCTCAAGACTTTCATCCGAGACCTCTTGCACGTCTTTTAGCTTATCGAACCGGGGATTCATCTTGGACCAGGAATCAACACCCACAAGGTTCACACCCAGGGCCATAACATTTCCGGCATAGGAAGAGAGGACAAGGACGCGCTGAGGATTGGCAGGAACCTGGATAGGTCCATTTTCAGATTGGTATGTAATGGTAGTCGGTTTCGCATCTGTAACAGCTTCCTTCTTGGGTGTTTCTGAAGCGGTGCTGCTGCATGCACTTACCAGAACTAGCGTAAGCAGGATGAACGGGATAAATAATTTTCGCATATTTCAAGCTCCTTTAATTATATTCGATTGATCTAGTGATAATGATTATCAGTATCAATACAAGGGTAACTTTATAACCATATTTAAAAGTTGTCAATATGTAATTTTTTAATATGTTGGCCTATTCCAGTAAATGGAGTGTGAATCACGCTGATTTCGGGGTATAAACACTTATACATTTAGAATGGTTAATCGATGACATAGAGGAGGTTACCGTATGCAGTGGAAAGGTAGAAGAGAAAGCACCAACGTCGAGGACCGAAGGGGGATGGGCGGCAAAACCCTCGTAGGAGGGGGAATCGGCGGGATCATTATCATGCTGCTCGTCACTTTACTTGGCGGGAATGGCGGTGACCTGCTCAATAATATAACGGGGACTGGAGCCGATAGCAGTTCATCCTATGCCCCTACACAGCAAGAACAGGAGCTCAAAGATTTCGTCTCGGTCGTCCTGGCCGACATGGAGGACGTATGGACTGAGGTATTTAAGGAGAAAGGAATGACTTATCAGAATCCAACTCTGGTGCTGTATTCAGGAAGTGTGGAATCTGCATGTGGAACAGCGGGCTCATCTGTGGGACCTTTCTACTGTCCAGGGGACCGGAAGCTCTATATTGATCTAAGTTTCTATGACGAGCTCAAGCAGAAGTTTAAAGCTCCGGGTGACTTTGCCATGGCATATGTCATCGCGCATGAGGTGGGGCACCATGTACAGACATTGCTTGGAACAAGCGACAAAGTCATGCCGCTCCGCCAGAAGCTGAGCGAGACCGAGTTCAATAAATACCTTGTGCGGTTTGAACTTCAGGCGGATTATCTGGCCGGTGTATGGGCCAACCATGCTCAAGGGATGGGAGTTCTGGAGGAAGGGGATCTGGATGAAGCCCTTACCGCAGCAAGCGCAGTAGGTGATGATACTTTGCAGAAGCAGGCCAGGGGTTATGTAGTTCCTGAGAGCTTTACCCACGGTACTTCTGAGCAGAGGAAAAGCTGGTTCTACAAAGGCTTTCAAAGCGGAACTATAGAAGGCGGAGACACTTTCGCAGCCAAGAATTTGTAGGTATAAATCTTATTCAAGAGAGAAGTTCATTGTGAATATGAAAATGATTAAGCTCTTCCGGCAGTTCCGCCGGAGGAGCTTTTTTTGCGTGCATTTACATTGACATATATGTAACACATCCGGTCATATCTATGGCTGATAAAATTATGGAATATGGATGAACAAAATGATTTATGTCACAATAACTAACATAAACATTGACCATTTCTTTAATTAAGGTCTATATTTGTTAAAAGTTAGAAGAAAAAGTGACATTGCATTTTCATTGTGTAAGTTTATCTGACATAAATTTTGTCTATATTTGATTCTTAGGTTTCTCTGGCATTGGAGTGAGCAGGAATGAAAAAAAGACTCGTACTGGTAGGCAACGGAATGGCTGGAGTCCGGTGTATTGAAGAAATCTTGCAGCTCGCACCGGATGATTTTGAGATCACGATTTTCGGCAGTGAGCCTCATCCCAATTACAACCGCATCCTATTATCTAAAGTGTTACAGGGTGATTCAGGAATTCAGGATATTGTTCTGAATGACAGAGGCTGGTATATCAAGCACGGTATTCAGCTGTTTACTGGCGAGAAGGTAATGCATATTGACCCGGAGAGGCAGACCGTACTGTCGGATTCCGGTCGTATTCGTGGTTATGATGTCCTGATTCTTGCCACGGGTTCGATTCCTTTCATGCTTCCCCTTCCTGGTGCAGACAAACCAGGGGTTATGGGTTTCCGGAGTATTACAGATTGTCTGCAAATAATGGAAGCAGCGAAGACTTACCGCAAAGCAGCAGTGATTGGAGGCGGCCTGTTAGGTCTCGAAGCAGCCCGGGGTTTACTGAACCAAGGTATGGAGGTAGATGTTATCCATAACTCCCCCTACTTGATGAACCGGCAGCTCGATAGTACGGCTGCGCGGATGCTTCAAGAGAGACTGGAAGCTCAAGGTATGAACTTTCTTATGGATAAGAACACCAAGCGGATCACGGGACGAAAGCGGGCTGGCGGGCTGCAGTTCACAGACGGAACTCACATTTCGGCCGACCTTGTCATTATGGCGGTCGGTATAAAGCCCAATGTGGAGTTGGCTCTTAGAAGCGGTATCCGGGTCAATCGCGGAATTGTAGTGAACGATTATATGGAGACTGGTACTCCAAATATCTACGCAGTAGGTGAATGTGCCGAGCATCGAGGCATATCTTATGGACTTGTCGCTCCCTTATATGAACAAGGGAGAGTACTTGCCCGCAAGGTGTGCGGACAACAAACAGCTCCTTACCTTGGCTCGACCTTATACTCCCAGTTAAAGGTAGCGGGCATTGAAGTATTCTCGGCCGGTCAAATTCAAGAAGAAACGGCCGAACAGTCCGTCATTTCCTATGACGGTCACAAAGGAACCTACAAGAAGATTGTTATCTCCCGAAGTGGTACCCTGGCTGGCGCAGTACTGTTCGGGGATGTGCGGGAGGGAAGCAAGCTGCTTGAGCATATTCGCCGGCAAGCGGATGCATCCATTCTGTACACCACGGTGAATCAGGGCATGGATCTGGCATCTGATGAGCTGCGGGTGGCCGAAATGTCTGATCATGATACGATCTGCTCCTGTAACGGGGTGAGCAAGTCAGCAATTATGACATCTATACGTGAAAATGAACTGGAGACGGTTGAGCAGATAAGGGATTGCACTAGGGCCACCGGTACTTGTGGAGGATGCCGGCCGCTGGTCGACGCGCTTCTGGAATATACACGCACGAATAAGGAATCAGGCCTTCCGAACGCAGAGGCTATATGTGGCTGTACGACATCCTCGCATGATTTGGTTAAGCAGGCTGCTCACTCGAGTGCCTACGAAGATGAATATCAGCTCATGGCTTCTCTCGGTTGGCATGAACCAGCGGGCTGTGCGACATGCCGGCCTGCTCTTCGATACTATCTTGGAGTTCAGAACACCTCCAGGTTCAGTGCGGATCATTCCCGCGAGAAGTTAGGAGCCTTGAGAAGAGATGATGGGACTTATACGGTGATTCCGCGAATTCCAGGCGGAACTCTTCGCGAACAGGAGCTGACAGCCATAGCCGAAGCGGTGAGGAAGTACGAAATTCCACAGACTCGTCTTACGAATGGAGGTATAGAACTGTCCGGGATTCAGGAGTCCAATATCGATTCTCTAATCCAGTATCTGGAGTTAGAGCTTCTGGAGCATAGCTACGGATATCCTCTTCCTCCGGTTACGACTTGCGTTGACCCGGATTCAGGCGATGCGGCCGGCAATAAAGCAAGCGAATTGGCGGCCCGGCTTGAGAAGAGCTTTGGGAACATTCAGATGCCAAGTCCTCTCTTCATTGCCGTGTCCGGGAGTCCCGCGCATTCTGCAGGAACCTTGATCAAGGATTTGGGCTTTGCAGCTGTTCCGGCCGGATGGGAGTTGTATGTGGGAGGAAGCGGCAAGCAGCCTGTTGTACAGGGGCAGCTTCTATCTGTTGAGGCTGGTCAAGAGGAAGCAGTGGAGCTTGCGATAGCCTTCCTGCAGTGGTACAGAGAGTCAGCGTGGTTCCTGGAGCCAAGCTGGACATGGATCCAGCGCATGGGCGGCATCATTAAGCTGCGTGAGCAGTTGTTCGATGGGCACTTTAGAAATGAGCTTACCAAGCGCTGGAGAGAACAGCCTTATGCTGGGCATTCGGGTAGTTCTGACCAAGATCTTAACCATTTAAGATCCGAACTGACTTCAATCCATTAGGGAGGTGAATTGTTAATGAGTGTTAGCGAGCAAGCTTTAGCTGCCGAACGATTTGTCATGAATACACAGTGCCCCTTCTGCAGTGTCCAGTGTAAGATGCAGGTCATCGAAGAGAAGACGGGTAGTGGACGCTCCACATATTCTGTGGTACCCACACCCAACCAAGCTTCTCAGGGGAGGTTATGCATCAAAGGCTTGAATGCCCACCAGCATGCTGTGCATCCAGACCGGCTTCTATATCCGCTTAAGAAGCATAACGGGAGCTTCATCAGAGTCTCTTGGAATGAAGCGTTCGAGCTGATTCATGAGCAATATTCATCTATACAAGCCAAGTATGGAAAGGATGCGCTCGGGGTATATGGAGGCGGATCATTAACCAATGAGACAGCCTATTTGCTTGGCAAGTTCGCGAGAGTTGCTCTCGGAACACGATATATCGACTATAACGGAAGATTCTGTATGTCATCCGCCGCCTCGGCGGGAATTAAGACATTTGGACTCGACCGGGGACTTACCAATCCGCTCTCCGATATCGCGAACACCCGCTGTATCATTTTGGCGGGAACGAACATCGCCGAGTGTCAGCCTACACTGATGCCCTATTTCACAGAGGCGCAGAAGAATGGCGCTTACCTTATTGTCATCGACCCCCGGAATACGGCGACGGCGGCTATGGCCGATATGCATTTGAAGATCAAGCCGGGGATGGATGCGGCACTAGCGAACGGGATGCTCAAGGTAATCCTGGAAGAGGGACTTGTAGACGCGAGCTTTATTGAAGGCAGAACGAATGGTTTCCCTGCGCTGCGTAGCCATTTAGAATCTTCCAGTCTGGAAGAGCTTGCTGAGTTGACTGGAGTTCCCGCTGAAGATATACGAAAAGCTGCTGTGAAATACGGAACTTCCGAGACGGGGATGTTATTCACGGCAAGAGGGGTGGAACAGCATACCAATGGACATCTTGCAGTCCGCAATTATTTGAATCTTGTGTTAGCCACCGGCAAAATCGGCCGCGCAGCCTGCGGATACGGGGCGATAACAGGCCAGGGGAACGGTCAGGGGGGAAGGGAGCATGGACAGAAGGCGGATCAGCTCCCCGGCTACCGAATGATCGAGAACGAGCAAGACCGTGCGTATATTGCCGGGGTATGGGGACTAGATCCGGCTCTTCTTCCAGGGAAGGGAGTCTCGGCTTACGAAATGATGGAGAAGATTCATGAGCAAGAAATCCGCTCCTTATTCGTGATGGGCTCTAATCCGATCGTGTCGAACCCGAATGCCGGTTTTGTTGAGGAAGGGCTGAAGAAGCTGGATTTCCTGGTTGTTGCGGATATGTTCCTCTCCGAAACGGCCCGACTGGCGGATCTGATCCTCCCCGTGTCCTCTTATCTTGAGAATGAAGGGACCCTGACGAATCTGGAAGGGAGGGTGCTGCTCCGCCAGGCGGATCGCCCGCTCCCGGGAGAAGTGCTTCATGATTGGCAGATTCTCTCGGAGGTTGCCCGGAAGATGGGCAAGCCGGAATATTTCGCTTACGAGTCGTCCGAGCAAATTTTCAATGAGCTCAGAGAAGCCAGCAGAGGCGGTGCAGCCGATTACTACGGGATTAGTTATGATCGGATCCGGGAGGAGGAAGGGGTGTACTGGCCCTGTCCGCAGGCGGAACACCCGGGTGAAGCCAGGATGTTTGAAGAGAGCTTTGCTCATCCGGATGGCAAAGCTGAATTTGTCTGTGTTCCTGTACAGGATCTACCGGAGGAGATCGATGACAAGTATCCACTCTACATGACCACAGGGCGCGTGCTGGCCCATTATCTGTCCGGGGTACAGTCCCGAAGAAGTGCTTCTTTGGCGGCGAGAAATGTGGAATCCTTCGTAGAAATCCATCCCAATACAGCCAGACGCTGCGGAGTTCGGGATGGAGAATGGGTTACTGTGGAATCCCGGCGAGGAAGTGCCGCCCTGCGGTGCCGAGTCACCGATCAGATCAGGGAGGACACTTTATTTACGCCTATGCACTGGGGAGACAGTCAGAATGTGAACCGTCTGACGAATCAGGCTCTGGATCCTTATTGCCGGATGCCGGGGTTCAAAGTGTGCGCTGTACGAATTCAATCATACGTGTAGATCAAGAGATAGGAGTGGAAATGATGAATAAGCGAGTATTTCAGCTTCCTCTTCAGACCCTGAGTCTGATACTGGGTTTTGCCGCATGGGTATTATTGTCCTCCATGATCTCTACTATTAAAGTGGAACTCCATCTAATACCAAGCCAAATTGCCTGGATTACAGCTATTCCCGTGCTTTCAGGATCGCTTCTACGTATCCCCGCTGGCTATTTAACGAACCGTTATGGAGCGAGGGTCATATTTATGACTGGATTTCTCATCTTGATTGTTCCGATGCTGTGGCTGACATCCGCCCATCACTTTGAAGAACTGCTTGGCATCGGACTGCTCCTGGGAGTAGGGGGATCCATGTTCTCAGTTGGGGTCACATCACTCCCTAAGTATTACCAGAAGGAACGAATGGGGGTAGTTAACGGGATCTATGGACTTGGCAATTTGGGCTCCGCACTGACCACCTTCGGTCTGCCGCTTCTGGTTGCGTCTCTCGGCTGGCGCAATGCGCCGTGGATTTACATGGGCGTGATGCTGCTCATGGCTCTGATCGTCTTTAAGACAGGAGACCGGGAGGAATCCAAGGTCCACCAGCCGCTCGTGAAGCAGATCAAGGAGCTGTCCAAGCAGTCAAATTTATGGGTGCTTAGCTTGTTCTACTTTATTACTTTCGGTTCGTTCGTCGCTTTTACCGTGTTTCTCCCGAATTTCCTTGTCGATTCTTTTGCTTTATCCAAGCCTCAGGCAGGTATATATACGGCGTGCTTCATTGGCCTGGCCACTTTAATCCGCCCAGTTGGGGGCTTTATTGCTGACAAAATGAACCCCTATACGCTGTTAGCTTTCGTTTTTACCGGAATAGGGATCGCTTCGTGTGTGCTCAGTTTCTCACCGGGCATCGGGGTGTATACAGCGGCCACCATGGGTATCGCTTTATTGGCCGGGATTGGCAACGGGGCTGTGTTCAAATTGGTGCCCCTGTACTTTGTACGTGAGGCAGGTGTGGCTAACGGAATTATTTCGGCAATCGGCGGTTTGGGCGGTTTCTTCCCGCCGCTATGCCTTAATCTGATCAAAGGATTTACTGGGAATTATATGTTCGGCTTCATCATGATGAGCGGATATGCCTGGCTTTGTCTGGTGATTGCACTCCTCTATGTCAAATATTTCAGGAAGCCTGCGAGTGAAGGAAGCGGAACGGTACTTGCTTTCCAGACAAGGCAAGTCTAGGTGTCTGATTATATGTATTTAGAAAAGAAAGCTGCAGGATCCGCATAGGTGGATCCTGCAGCTTTTGTGCGATGAGTAACTTCTTAGGTGATGAGGATTCTTAGGGTATCTATTCAAGGTATCTATCAGCTTTTATGCTTTGTGAAGGAGCGTCAGCTTTTCAATCTGTTCCTGAACATCGGTATTCAGGAAGCCTCCGTGGTAGCAGATTACGTTCTGAACCGGATACTCAAGGAATTTGCTTATAGACCTTATAGCGGTATCCATATCCGGGGTCGTGTTCGGGTTGGGTCCGCTAAGGGCATGATCTCGAACCATCAGGGCATCACCGGCAATCAGGGTCTGGCTAGGGCTGTGGTAGATACTAATATGTCCAGGCGTATGTCCAGGAGTCTCAATGATGGTTATACCTCCGCCAAAAGATAAGGTCTGCCCATCTTCCACCAGGACATTAACATTCGCCTCTGAACTCGAAGAGAAAGAGCGCTCAAATTGAGTGCGATCCTGCTCACTCAGTAAGCCCAGCAGCATTTTACGTCTATCCGGGGGAAATTTAATTAGTGGTACATTCCCATCAATATACGGCTGGTCCTCTCTATGGGCGTAGACGGTGGGACGTGCATAATCACTTCCAAGAAACTGAGGAAGGCTTCCAATGTGATCGATGTCTTGATGTGTAAGTATGACAGCACTCAGCTTCTCAGGGGCAAGCCCGGCTTCACTAATCTGCTTAAGAATGAGTTCTCTGCTGCCAGGCATACCTGTGTCTATAAGAACCATATGCTCATTATCATAGATGACAACCGGGTGAATGACTAGAGACTGCTCTCCATACTGATAGGAGATACTTAACATTTCAACTCCATTGGCAATTTTCATCGCAGACCAAAGCATTTAGCTTTGGGTTCACCTCCTTCAAAAATTTGAAAACTCACGAGTTCATTATATGACTTCGGAGTTTTGAGTGTCAATCCCGCATCCGGTTGACGACTGAAATTGAACCTGTCACTATGTGAGAGGGGGGCAATCCATGGAACAGATGAAGAGAAGACAAATTATGAATAGGGCAATGGAGGTATTCAAAGACAAGGGATATGTGAATGCTTCCATGCAAGATATAGCTGAGAAATGCGGTATGGCAAAAGGGAGTATCTATAAGCTATTTCCATCCAAAGAAGAGTTATTCATCGCCGTCTTCGAGGATTGTCATTTACAAATGTTCGAACTTGCTGAAGATCTGGAACGAAAGGCAGACCGGGAAGGATGGTCTAGGGAAGAACTTTTTCAGCGGCATATTGCGTTTCAGCTGGAGTATATAACCGAGCACTATTTTCTGATGATGGAATTCAAGGAGCTGCCTATCAAGACCAACGAACAGTTTATTTCCATTAGGACGAAGAAGCAAGATTATATGCTCAGGTGGCACCGGAATTTCATTCTTAACAGGTATGGAGAGCAGGGGGAGGCTTGCATCTGGGATATCGTTATCATTTACCGAGGGATAATGAAGGAATATTTGTCGCTTCTTCAACAAGGGGTGATTGCACAGCCGACTGCCGAGATTGCCGGATTTATTGTTGGTCGATTACATGCCATCGTCAAGGATCTTAGTGACGAGAAGACAGCTCCAATCCTTCTAGAATCTGACCTCTTGATGAATTCAGAGGATTCTCAGCTATCAGAGGTAAGGAGGACGGCTGTTCAGGAACTATTAGATACGATGACCGAGGTAGCCCAGGAATCCGGAAGAACGGATCCTCTTCGTCAAGAACTACTTGAAGTGGTGGCAATGCTGCGTAAGGAGAACGATCAGTCTTCACCTAACCCGACCCTCATTCATGTGTACATGACGTTTCTTGAGACGGCGCCTGAGCTTCGTACTTATGTCAGACAGCTGAAGCTGTTGATGAAGAGGGAAGAGATGAAATAAGCGAACACGCTGTCCGCGTGTTCGCTTATTTTGCTGGATCATATACGATTGTGACGCCAAGAGAATGATAATTCTCTTCTTTGTAGCTGCATTTCGGGCAGTGCTTGAGAAAGCTAACCGCATCATAACTGCTGCTCAAAGTCTCACTGCATTTGGGACATTTATTTTCAAATAAGCGTTTCACCTTATTAAGCATCACTTATCACCTATTTCTTATGAAATTACTTGGATTAATTATAGCGCAATCTTATTTATTCGTACAGTGTAAAATTTGTGTTCTAACCATAATTTCAGTTGATAGGTTGAAAAAGGTCATATATAATACCCGTATGGGTATATAATTAATGCAGTGAAAGCTATAAATAACGGGTTTGAGGAGGCTTATGATGATATTACTGCTGCTGCTTATGTTTGTAGCACTGGTATGGTATATAAGGAGTCTATGGCCGGTAAAAGGACTCTCCTATGTTGACGCCGATTCAATTCGAGAGACCGCGGTGTCACACCATAAACTTCTTGATGTTAGGGATGCTTATGATTATGAGAAGTGCCATATTCAAGGCTCGATTAATATTTCGATTGGAAGGCTGCCTTTCGTATGGAGAAAGGATATTTCGGCCGAGGATTCCGTCCTTATTCTTGCGGACAGCATGCGCAAGAGCAGAAAGGCGGCAAGAATATTGAAGAAACATGGCTTTCAACAGCTGAAGGCCCTGCGTGGAGATACTTGTGATTCTGCCAGATATCTTCTTAGATAAATTTAACAGCCAACCTCATGATGGGGTTGGCTGTTGTTGTATCAGAATCTTTTATTGATATTAGGACTTAGGGGTAAGCTTTTTTAAGTATTCTACCGCCTCATGCGTTGTTTTGACAGGAACAATCTTAATGGAATATCCCCGCTTCTTAGCTTCATCCATAATATCCTTCGTATTGCTATCCCCGGGTTTGACATCAGCGGGTGAGAAGAAGATATCCACTCCTGCTGCATGGGCAGCGACAATTTTATCCCGGATGCCGCCAATCTGCTGTACATTTCCCTGAACATCCAGAGCTCCTGTGCCGGCAATATGATACCCTTTGGTCAGGTCATAGTTGGACAACGTCTGACTGTATACCTCAAGAGAGAACATCAGCCCGGCAGAAGGGCCGCCTATGTCCGAGGCCAGAATCGTTACTTTACGCGGCGAGTTGATGTCATATTCATCCTCCGGCATTACACCCAGACCGGGTTTGCCGCTCGGAAGCTGAATAAGCTTGATGGATTCGGTATAATCCTTATCTTGATGACGGTAGGAGAGACGGACAGCTTCCCCGGCTTTCTTGTGACGAAGATAATCAATCATTTCCGAGGCTTTCTGGGTAGGCTGGCCGTCTATAGCCGTAATAACATCCCCAACAGCAAGCTTATCCGCCAGGTTGGACTCGGGGATTATACTGGTTACAAAGACTCCTTTATGGTGAGTCGTTACTGTGACTCCCGCTTCCTTTAGGCCAGCAATGATGGCATTCTGCTGGGAGGTACTCATCATATGTCTAAGCAGGAAGCTGTATTCTGCATCAGACAAGCCTCCTTTTACATCCTTCGATTTCTCGATTTGCACATCGTCTCTGAATAACGAAGCTATCCAATTGTAGACATTCAGCTTGCTAGAGAAGACGGTAGTCAGGTAAAAGCTCCCTTGCTCATTCTTGTGTCCGTTCTCCACTGTGATCCTGGGGGCTAGAGCCTCGAGATCTCCCGGTTCCTTCAAATAATAAGGGAGGGGGATCAGGTACAAGGCTACAAGTAAAATCACGCAAGCGAAGAGAACGAGGGCGGATTTGCGGATTCTATTATGTAATGGCTTCAATGGTCTGGATTCCTTTCGTTTTTAATTAGTATACTACATCAGGCAGTCATCTTTAATGGCCAGGCCTCTAAAATAAAGTCAGCTAGTTACCGTAAAATGGATAGCTTTTCCGATGAAAATTTAGTATTTTAGATTTATATATACAGTACAGACCTCATATTCATGCTCTGCCATTATATATTTCTTATAAGGGGTTAGAATCTGGTTATGGTACTCGAAAAATTAATTCTTAATATTCTGTTTGTCTTGGCACCGATTCTAATATATACCGCCTTTGGAGATAGCCGTAAACATTTGAAGTCCCGTATTGAAATTGGATTTATTATGGGCATCTCCTCCTCATTATGTCTGCTGTTCTCTTATCAAGCCCTCGATCTATATTGGGATCTTCGATATGTTCCGCTTGTGATCGCAACCGTATATGGAGGACCGATTGCCGGTCTGATTGATGTTCTCATGTTAGTTCCCATTAGAACTTATCTCGGTGGACCTGGTCTTCTGATGGGCTTGACGAGTATCGCGATAGCCTACTTAGGATCTGTATTGTTCGCTGAACGTGCCCATAGAACCATCGGGCGCCAGCGAATTAGAGCAGTCACCCTTATTTCGCTTATTCCTTCCTGCATTATGCTGACTGTGCAAACGTTCGCACTGTTGATTAAATCTCCTATGAATTCTATAGATTTCTCCCCTGTTCCAGCCATTCTGCTTTTTGAATTCGTTCAAATTCTTGCTACCTGGTTATCGGCGGCCCTTCAGGAGCTATATCTTGAAAGATCAGCTATGAGAGAAGTAATAGAACGCGCTGAAAAGCTGAAGACTCTAGGTGAAGTCGCTTCTTCCATTGCTCATGAGGTTCGCAACCCGCTAACTGCGGTTCAGGGATTCCTTCAATTAATGAGGTCGAACATGAATGAAGTCAATAATCAGAAATATCTGCAGATTGCCTTGGATGAATTGGCAAGAGCTGAAGCCGTCATCTACGAATATTTGAACTTTTCAAGTCCCACCCGGATGAACTACGATCAAATTTCCCTGCCCCATTTAATTGAGAGCATTCATATCATACTAACCCCGATTGCAGACCAACGATCCATTCGTTTAGTGATTCACGTGAGACACAATGTAAGTATGCACGCAGATCCCGGCCAGCTCCAGCAGGCTTTGGTGAACCTGATCAAGAATGCGATTGAAGCCTCGCGCGATCATGGAGTTGTGCTCGTAGAGGTATCGCTGAAAGGAAGCTATGCCGAGATCAGGATTATGGATAAAGGAAAAGGAATGACTCAGGTGGAGATTCAAAGAATTGGGACTCTATTCTATACAACGAAGGAGAATGGCACCGGACTTGGAACCACAGTGGCTCTCCGGATTATTGATGCCATGAAGGGGAACGTTCTATATGAGAGCGAAGTTGGAAGAGGGACGATCTGTATCATCAAGCTTCCACTAGAACCTGTAAGTTAATAGGAACTTTTTCCTCTTGGATCACTCTTGAAGGGCATAAGGCGTTGTTTAAGGATAATAGTTTCGTGAATTAATCCAAGCATAGCCAGCATAGGGTTTAGAAGAGATAATGGGGAGGGAGCTTAATGGCAGATCGATTTGTAGCACAATCGCTTGAAGAAATCAGTTTCTGGTCGAGGATCATGAAAGAACATTCATTTTTTCTTGGGTTAGGTTTTCGGGCAGAAGATACGGCTCTACTTAATGAAGCCCATCACTTTTACCGAATTTTCGAGGATATTGAACGACGAGTTCACGCCTTCAGCCTTGATGTAGATCCAGCAACGATCTATCAATTTAATCAGGAAGTCCATACCGCTGTATGCCACATTTGGGCATTTAAAAGAAAAATACTTGGCTTAATTCTGGCTTGTAAGCTTCCAGGTGGAACGAACTTTCCATTATTAGTTGATCATGTAAGTAGAGAAGCCAATTATTTCAGAAATCGTTTGGAAGAGCTAAATGAAGGCAAGTTAGAACCCTTATATGATGCGATCATTGACGAAAATGTATTTTTCTTACGGATTATGGCGGACCATGCCAAATTTATTGGGCACCTTCTGGATCCTTCTGAACGAAAGCTTGTTGATCAGGCACGGGAATTTAGTCATGATTTTGATCAGTTGTTATTTCAGGCCCGAGATATCGAATCCATGAGGCCTCAGTCCCAAACCGCCCCTATTCTAAATCAATTTCTAGATCAAAACAGGGTATCCGTTAAATCTTTAAGGGATTTTAAGAAAACCGCCCGCGATCTCATTGATCAGTGCCGAATAAAAAGCATTATACATCCGCTGCTAGCAGATCATGTATTCCGTGAAGCAGAACGGTTTCTGGAAATTATCGATATGTTCGAGAACTCCTTAACAGGGAAAGGCAATACCCCTATGATCCATCATTAAATTATTTACTGCAAACCTCGTTTGAAGAAACGAGGTTTTTAACTTTGTGCGGGTGAATGTATATTTGACTGAATCAGAGGAGGTTGACTTTTGCATTAAAACATAATTCAGATTGTTCATACATGTATCTCAATGGCTGTTAATGGTTGTAAAGAAATTAGAACTAAAACTTGCGCATTCCTAATACATCGTGTACGATATAGTCATGGGCGATATATATAAATCCAACCTCGGAAGGAAGGAGGATAGCTTTGCAATCACCCCAAACATTGAGCAATCAGCTTTGTTTTGCCATTTATGAAGCAGGCAATGAGCTGCAGAAGCTTTATTCCAAAGCGTTGAACCCTTTTTCACTGACTTATCCGCAGTATCTGGTTCTGCTGTCTCTATGGGAGCACAATGGGGTAACTGTGAAAGAGCTCGGTGAGCAGCTTTCGCTTGGCAACGGAACTCTAACTCCCATGCTTAAGAGAATGGAGAACCACGGCTGGCTTCGAAAAGAAAGGTCGGCGGAAGATGAACGCAAGGTATATATCCGGCTCGAAGATAAAGCCTGGGAGCAGCAGAAGGATATATTGGAAGCCATACAGTATCAGCTCAGTTTGTGCAGTATTTTTGAAAAGGACATTGCTCTCATGAACAAACTGCACGAGCTTACGAAGCAAATTAGAACTAAAGGAGCGAAATAAATATGAAAACACTATACGAAACAACGATCGTCAATACAGGAGGAAGAAACGGAAATGTGCATTCACCTGACAATGTATTCTACATGGACGTAGCCGCACCGAAGGAGCTGGGCGGAGAGTATACGACGGCGACGAATCCCGAGCAGCTGTTCGCGGCAGGATACAGCGCATGCTTCAACAGTGCGCTTGAGTTTCAGCTCAAGAAGCATAGTATCAGCATCGAGAAGAGCTCGGTCGCTGCAACGGTTCAGTTGTTAACCGACGCGCAAGATCAGGGAGTCAAGCTCGGAATCCAGCTGGAGGTTCATATTGAAGGTCTTGATCTCGATTCTGCTAAGAAATATGTAGAGCTGGCCCACGCCTACTGCCCTTATTCCAAGGCTATAAGCGGTAATGTGGATGTCGTTATCGAGGTAATCTAAATATGTAACAGCACAACAAAGAGTCTGTCCTCTTCATTGAGGACAGACTCTTTTCCATTTTCGGCAAGATAGAACGGAGATAACTCAGAGTGATCTCATTCCTGCTCTTCATAGAACCATAATGGGTCGTCACAATCAGCTTCCCCATTGTAGTTAATTAGAATTTCTTCTCCAGCTTCAATGTCCGTATAAGCATAGAAATCGAACGTATGCTGATCAAAGTTAATGTCATAAACGGCATTCGGCTGATAGGAGTGATTGAACAAGCTGCCGTAACCCAATAGGACCGCTGTATGGTTAATTCCATATTCGAATACATAATCTGAAAGTATTGTCTTTTCAATAAATTCATGCTGTTCATTCGGGTAGGGAATGACAGGCGCTTCATGGATCAGTTCACCTTTAGCAATATTTCTCGTTGCAAATACCCCTCTTTTGAACTCTCCGCCGCTAAGTGAAGAAATTTTTATCTCAATCATTGATTTACCTCGCCATCTCATGTGTTCATTCTTTATAGAAAGATTAATTTTAACCCAAGCGTCCAAATAGAGCAACAAGTGATCGGTGGGCTGGTGCATGCTGGATTGGTTTTGGGTGCACACTTTCTTTAGGAACACTCAAATGTTATGCGGAAGGTGAGGAGAGAACTGTGAAAGACGATAGGCTGTACTCATCCATATTAGATTCGATTACTCAGGCAGCGGTACCTTTCAGCCGTGATGAGCTTGGGCAAGTGGTGAAGCAAATCGGAGAGGCCAGGTATGTGCTCCTGGGAGAAGCTTCTCATGGCACCTCAGAGTATTACAGCATTCGTGCCGAGTTGACCCGGCAGCTCATTATGGAGAAAGGCATACGGTTCATCGCCGTTGAAGGGGATTGGCCGTCCTGCTATACCCTGAACCGCTATGTGAAGGGATATGAAGGCTCCGGCTTTAATGCGGCGGAGGCTATGCGGGATTTCACACGCTGGCCGACATGGATGTGGGCCAATCAAGACATGATTGATTTCGCCGATTGGCTCCGGGAATATAATCAGGGCCGATCTGATGAGGAGAAGGTAGGATTTTATGGGATAGATGTATACAGTCTTTGGGAGTCGATGGATGAGATTCTGACCTATTTGAGCACCCGGGATGAAGGCGATCTAGCAGCTGCAAAACAGGCATTCGAATGCTTTGAACCTCATGATCGGAATGAGCAATCTTACGGGATTTCGGCTTCCTTATATGATGAAGGATGTGAGGATGAGATCGTGTCACTCCTCCGAAGATTGCAGGATAAATGGAAAGATACATATCCTGAGGACCGGGAGAATGCCCTGAGTGCGGAGATGAATGCACGGGCTGTTAAAGGAGCAGAAGCCTATTACAGAACCATGATTAGACATGATACGGAATCATGGAATATCAGGGATCGCCACATGGTGGAAGCCTTGGAGAAGCTGATGGAATATCACGGTCAGGATGCCCGCGCGGTCGTGTGGGAGCACAACACCCATATCGGGGATGCCAGGGCAACGGATATGGCAGAGGAAGGGATGGTTAACGTAGGTCAGCTGCTTCGGGAGAAGTACGGGAAGGCTGTATTCGCACTTGGCTTTGGGACATACAAGGGCACCGTGATTGCGGGTAAATCTTGGGGAGCTCCTCAGGAGGAAATGCGAGTTCCGAGTGCGATCAAGAACAGCTGGGAGGAGCTGCTGCACCGGGCCGGAGCCGAGGACAAGCTGCTAATCTTCCATTCGGATGAACCTGTTCTTGGGGAAACGGTAATTGGGCACCGCGCTATAGGAGTCGTGTACCATCCGGAGTGGGAGCGGGGTAACTATGTACCAACGCGGATCGCCAAGCGTTATGATGCTTTTATCTATCTGGATCAGACCCACGCGCTAGCCCCCATTACAGTAGGTTCTCTAAGCTCATAGTTAGTCAGTAATAATGTGACCTTCGCTGAGTTCAATCTCTTTAAAGCCTGACATGTGCCGGCCTTGATATTCGATGGGAAGGTTCCTGCCGACCATAATCATATTCTTGATATCGCTGGAGTTCCCGGAGGGAAGGAGAAAGGCAAGCGTATAAGCATACACTTGTCTTAGCGTAGTGTGAACGGCATGAATCAGCTTGTCGTTCGCTCCTTTTCCCATTACATTCATGATTAATGACCCTTCAGCATCCAGCTTGTCTCTAGTTATCTGGAAGAATTCTCTGGAAATTAGATGAAGAGGGGTTCCTTGTTCGGTGAAAGCATCAAGAATAATGTAATCATACGTATGCTGACCTTCCCCTAAGAGGATCTGCCGGCCATCACCGATCTCGATGTTGTCCTGGTTGTAACCGAAATAGTTCCGGCTTATATTCACCACAGTCTCATTTAGCTCAGCCACTTTAAAGTGTTTGTCCGGAAAGTGTCCGGGTATTGCACCGATTCCCTGACCGATAACGAATACATCCTCAAATGCCGGATCGTTGTACTCCATTAGGTGAATCATGGCTCTGGGGTATTCAAAAATAATCCGCTTGGGGTCCTTCAGATCCATGGCACCCTGAATCGCCTCATTCGCAAATTCCAGCACCCGGAAACTGCCTTTCTCCCCAAATAACTCATTCGTCTCATAGACGGTTATTGTCTGATTCTCTTGCGCCTCTTGGAATAGGAAATGCATGTTCAAGTCCTCCTTTCAAGGGTTATAGGGAACAGTATACATCTCAAATTATTCGAGTTAAAGCTATAGACTGCAGGGGAGATTAAATCATATTTGCAGTAATCTCACCAAATACAAGAGCCCTTCTACCGTATGAGTAGTGGGGCTCTTAGAGTTAACTTTTATTGTTTCTTGAATTTGAATAAGGACCACACGCCCAGCAAGATTACTAAGCCTACACACACACTAATGCTAACCCGGTTCTGGGCATCAAGCACGAAAAGAATAGCAATTACTCCTAGTGTGATGGCAGTTAGAGCTGTGATATAAGGAAATCCCCACAACTGGAAGGACGGCTTCTTGGGATATAATTTGCGAAGCTTAATCTGGGAGAGACAAATGCAGATCCAGACCAGCATAACCACAAAGCCCGGTACAGCCATCAAGATGCGGAATAATCCTTCCTGTGTAAGGTAAGCAATCATGGAGCCGATCAGCAGGATCACCGCGCAGAAATACAGACTATAGATGGGAACTCCCCCGGAAGTTACCCGTTTGAGCCAACCTGGAGCCTCTCCATCCTTGGCCATGGAATGCAGCATGCGTGTCGCACCGTAGATTCCCGAGTTAGCTGCTGATAGAACGGCAGTTAAAAGGATGAAGTTCATCACATGGGCCGCGCCCTGTAATCCGGTAGAACTCAGAACTTGAACAAAAGGACTTTCGGATTCATTCAGCTGATTCCAAGGAATCATGCCGCAGATAATCAGAATCGGCAGCGTGTAGAATAGAATGACACGCAGGATGAAGTTCTTAACTACTTTAGGCAGAACCTTCTCCGCATTTTCCGTCTCCTTCAAGGTTAGGCCAATGAGTTCAGATCCGCCATATGAGAACATGACGATCAGCAGGGCAGAGAAGATCGCGGTCCAGCCATTTGGGAAGAAACCCCCGTGCTCTGTATAATTGCTAAGTCCTTTAGAGCCCGGTCCCGGGAGGATACCGAATAAGACACAAGCCCCTAATACAATAAATACAATGATCATGAAGATCTTGATCCCGGCCAGCCAGAATTCCATCTCACCATAACCGCGGACATTCATCATATTAATGAGAATGATCAATGCTGCGCTGGCAAGGCTCAGGATCCATAGCGGAACGCCCGGAAGCCAATACTGAAGGAAGCTGCCTGCGGCAATTACCTCAATTACACATACAGCCAGCCACATGAAGCAGTACAGCCAGCCAATTATGAAGGATAACCGTTCTCCAAAGGCTTCCCGTATGAAATCCTTCATGTTTCGATTCGGATAGACTGTGGCCATTTCTGCAATGGCTCCCATTACGACCAGCAAAAGAAGTCCTGCAAAGACATAGGTGAAGATAACTCCGGGTCCTGCAAGGTTTATCGTCTCGGCGCTTCCTTTAAAAATCCCCGTACCGATGACGCCGCCCATGGCCATAAAAGTAATATGGCGGGGAAGCAGCTTTTTTTGTAGAGATCCCTCATTTGATTTCAAAGTTCAATCCTCCTGCCTGAAAATGTGTGTAGCGATGCCTGTCCATCATACATTAAAACATAATTGTGTTAAATGAAAAACATAACGGATGGACGGCTATTCGGATAAGCCAGTGCTGATGAGTAGGCTAAGGAATACTCTTCTTGCCAAAATGGTTCCTTACCCAGGCAATCAGGACATACCAAATAGGTAGGCTATCGACCAAGACCCAGAACATCCCCAGACTTAACGAGTTCAGGTCCTTCTGAAATTGAGCAACGTCCTTGGAGAATTGGTACGCGGTTATTATTGCCGAGCTTCCGATCAGAGTGACAATGACTTTCTGACGGCTAAAGCCAATCACCTTGCCCAGGCAGACTGAACCCACATAGAGAAGGAAAGAATCATGGATGAACATGGATGTAGACCAGAGTCCGATCAGCAGGGGATCAGAGTTGCCGAGCAGGCCCGTAAAGGAAGTCCCGCGGATTAGTTCCAATACCGGGTATTTAATCTGGGCACCGAAGTGCGCACCGAAATTCAGCAGACTGATCAGCCAAGTGAATAAGATCGCCAGGGTTACGAGCAGGTTGGCAAGCAATAGATTGCTCAGTATCTTATTCTCGAACTTCAGTTGGGGTGCAAGGAACAAAAAGATGAACCACTCTCCGATCCAGGACACCGTGCTAAAGGTATCTTTCATGGCCAAGCCAAGTTTATGGTGGGTAAGCAGAGCAGGGAGCATTTGAAAATGTGCATCAGCCGAGAAGACGGCGAGAAAAAAAACAATGGCCAGAATGGAAATGAGAAAAAATCCATCAGCCAGATATACAACCGTGGAATGACCCCAGTGGCAGGTTATGATAATAACAAGTCCAACCAGAATATGGAGGAACCAGGGAGGTGTCTCTCTCATATAGACAGAACCGTAGAAGAGGGTGAACTGTTCTAGATCCAGAGCAATATAGTACATGCACCAGAAAGCAACCACAGCTAAGATACTTCGATGAAGCCATTTTCCGACAATACGTTCCCCAAATTCCAGCCACGATTGTCCAGGTGCCATTTTGCCCAAGCGAACGGTACAGGCAATCAGGATCATATTGATGGCTCCACCGGCCAGGATCGCCATCCATCCCTGATAACCCGAGCTGGAGATTAAGGGTGCAATGAGAAAGGCAATGGGTACGGATATCATATAAATACAGGCAAAACGAAAAGCCTGATACGTTGTGGTTCGCATACATATTGCTCCTTCCCTTAATTCATTATTTCACCCACCCAAATATCAACTTGATGAGTTGATTAGGCTGAGGCCACCACGGAATGAAATTACCAGCCAAATTCCATGCGAAGAACAGGGCGAAGAGCCACCAGAATAGATGTCTATCATGTTTGTTGTTATTCTTGGTCATAAGCCATTCCGCCACTGTAATTACAGCCAAACTGATCGCAAGCACGCCTACCACCAACCTCTTCATTGTCTGATAAAGGAAGCCTGGTTAATTCTAGGTTTCATTAATATTGTTCTTCACATCAATATGGACACTGGTCTTAATGGGAATCCGGTTATAATAGTCCTCTTGACTATATTTCTTCCACTGCTTCGGATAGTTCCACTCCATGAGCAGACCAAGACTCAGCACATCTGCTCGTGCTCTTTGCGTACTTTTTATGGCAGCATCAAGATCTTTCAGAGCCTTCTTCTCCAGCCGTTCTTCTATCAGCTGATTCACCTCGTTGGCATCTTGATGACGGTTATCTTGGATACTGAGCAAATCTCCCTTGCCTGTAAGCTCTATTTCAAACCTTGGGCCTTCATCGGTCATGCGCAGATGTTTTTTGGCTTTAAGCTGTGTGAATAGTATGCTGGCCCGGCTTGCCCCATCATCCCAGATTATACTCATCACCTGCCTTCCAAGAGTTCCGTTTGCCCAGGCCAAGGCTATAGACTCGTCCAGTTCCAGTGTCCCCACAAGCTTGTCTTTTTGAAACAGGGAAAGCCCTTGAAGACCGGCCCACTTTTCTTGCTGATTGTTCTCACTCGGCATGAACTCAGTTCCGAATGACAGCTGATTGACTGCAAAACCCATGGCAGATGCACGAGCAATTAAGCATTCTTTTACACTTGTACTTAACAAAGAATGCTGTAATATCATTTTCCGCAGAACTTCTGCAGGCAGTTGTTCATAGAGCGGGACTAATTCTGTAATCTCTTTGGCCGTCCCCGGAGCAGTAACCAAGAATGCGCTGAGATGAAAGTTCGGTTCTTTGTTAATCCAGTCCAGAAGTTCACTTATCCCTTTCTCCGCATATTCATGACTAACGACGACTACACGGGTATGTCCGAAATTCAGACGCCGGGTCAGGTCCTTCTGGATATTGCGAAGCGCATCCGGGATTGTGTCATCTGTCTTTGTAACTATGGCATACGGTTTGCCGCTATTCCCGCTATTTCCAGCCTGCTGCCCGGACATCATACGGTTAGGGAGCGGGCTACTGATCGAAACCTTGACGGTGCCCGGAGAATCACCCTTATCAATATACATACCGAAGATAAAGGTCTGCTCGTCAATTTCTACTTTGGACCAGCAGCCAGTTAGCAGCAGAACCGGGATTAGAATACATAGTACCTTGAACCATCTCATTTCTCTTTTTGTCTCCTCGGGTTACGGCTTGTGTAGGCAGAGGACCTCTTCACCATGGAGGGAGAAGGAACCCTTGCAAAGATATCCTTCCATTCCTTCAAGATCAGTGGCGCCAAGGGCTGCATATAGGGAGTGCCGTATGATGACATGCTGGCGAGATGGCCAAACACGAGAAAGGACAGGATGAATACACCAATCAGACCTGTGGTTCCGCCAATGATCAGGAGGGGAAATCGCATCAGCCGAAAGGCCAAGCCTAATTCAAAGTGTGGGATGATATACGAAGCAATCCCTGTGATGGATACCACAATGACCATCGGGGTGGATACGATCCCTGCCTGTACGGCAGCCTGACCAATGACAATGGCTCCAATAATGGAAATGGTCTGTCCCACTGGCTTAGGGATACGAGTACCTGCTTCACGTAAGCCTTCAAAAGTCATTTCCATAATCAGTGCTTCCGTCAAAGCTGAGAAGGGAATGTTCTCCCGGGCTGCCGCGATGGTGAGCAGCAGGTCAGATGGGATCATTTCAGGTTGAAAAGTAGTAATCGAGACATAAAGAGACGGAAGCAGCATGGAGATTACAGCAAACAAGATCCGTACGATTCGGATCCAACTGGCTGCCAGGTAATTATGATAGTAATCTTCTGATGACTGAAGCAAAGCCAGCAGAGTAACGGGTACAAGCAGGGAGGAAGGCGTGCCGTCCTGTAAAATTCCTACTCTGCCTTCAAGCAGGGATGCCGCTACGGAATCCGGTCTTTCTGTATATTGAAATTGCGGAAATGGTGTGCGGTTGCCTTTCCTCATCTGCTCGGCAACGTAGCTGATCCCAAGCACTCCATCAATGGAGATCTCACGAATCGCCTGATCCATCTCACTGACAACATCCGGTCGACATAAGCCTTCAATATAGATCAGATATAGGGTTGTCTTCGTATACTCGCCGATTTCATAGCGGATGGTTTTGAAATCAGGATGCTTGATCTTGTGCCTAAGCAGGGAGAGATTGCTGTTAATATCTTCAATAAAGGCTTCCTGCGGCCCTATCACGACAAGTTCATTTTGGGACTCGGACACGGCTCTCTTCTGATAAGTTACCAAGTCAAAAGAATACACCCGATCGGGTTCATTGATACATAACAGAGCCTTTCCCTTGACGAGCTGATTCAAGGCATCTTGATAAGACTCCGCTGCGGAACAGGGGATCGGGAAGAGTACGCCTTGATCTATCTTATCGATTAGATCTAGTTCGCCTTGTTCTGCGGCAGCTTCCTTGACCAGTATGTAAGCTATCCGCTCCTGAAGAACGGGAACATTTATAATTGCCTGTATATAGATGAGGACACAAGTGTAGCCATGAACGAGGAACCGTTGGTAGATGACATCTTCGGTGTCAGCCAGCAGCTCTTGAATTTCATCCAATTTTGTATGCTTCGGCTTCTTCATGGTTCTCTCAGCTCCTAACCTACAGAATTATTTGGTATGTATAGAATGCGAAATAACTCTTCAAGTTATACAAATTTATCTTTGAGAACATGTCCCCATGAAGTAAGATAGTGAGGAATATTATGTAAAAATCCAGTAGTCGGGAGGGACCCATTTGAATATCATTAAGCTTCCAAGAGAAGAGAAGGAACTTCTGATCCAGCATGTGCAGAATTTTTTCGAAAAAGAGCGGTCAGAGACGATTGGGGAGTTAGGCGCGGAGCAATTCATAGACTTTATGGTGAAGGAGCTTGGGCCCTATATCTATAACCAAGCCATCGCGGATGCCCGGAGTATGATCCATGATAAGATCAACCAAGTGGACGATGAACTGTATTCGCTGGAAAAGACGATAAGTAAAAGGTAGTAAGTAGAACGCGGATAAAGAGAACAAGAGCCCCTAGCCTTTGAGATTTATAAAGGCGGGGGCTTTGCTGCTGAATGATACTTTTTACATGGGTGGGAAGCAACCTGAGTTTCGACAAAAAATAGTCATTGATCTACCAAGTAGGCTCAAAGTATGATGGGAAGTATGGGTAATTTTTCCCCTATGAAAAATATAGAAAGGATAGAGCTGGCACCAAGGAGTCTTCTTATATCTATTTAGCACCGGAATATTAACTTAAAGTAGGAGCGATAAAATGAAGTCAAATGTGATGAAGTACATATTAATTGCTTTTCTTAGTCTAGGGTTAACCCTAACTCCCACGCTGAACCTGTATACTGCGGCAGCTGCATCTGCTCCGGTAAAGAAGACCATCAAGGTCTACGTGCACAATAAGGAAATCCACCCTAGTTCAGCTCCAATTGAAAGGTATGGCCGAGTGTTCGTGGAGCTTCGCAGTATTCTTAAAACATTAGGCTACACGCTGAGTTACGATGATAAGAAGAAGGTGTTCTCGGCAGTATCTGAAGATAAGACGATCAAGATAGATCTGAAATCAGGTAAGTCCAATTTGAGCGGAGAAGCTTTCCCTAAAGATCCCAAGAATCCCCTTGTTATTATTGGCGGAGCCAGCACATTCGTAGACCTGGAATTTCTTGATTATGCCACCGGTCTTGAGTCAGACTGGGATAAAGCAAACAGAACGATTAAGGTTCACAAATCAACTACAGGTAAACCTTTGAAAGCAGATATAAGAGAGATGAACGCTGTAATTAAAAAAATGTTCAAAGCCATTAAAGATGGCGATTCCAAAGGTTATTTGTCTACTATTAACAAGGACTCAGATTATGAATTTTATGATGAAGTATTAAGCGATCCGACTAAGCTTACTAAATACGCAGGGTATACTTCGTTAGACAAACTTACCCCTGTACTTGATTATATTTCAGCAGACGGCAATTATATGGTTAAGAAGATTAACGCTAACATCTATATTCCTAAAGGCCCTGGCGAGCTTCTTGACCGTGTTGAGCATCTAAGCATCTATATGGAGCTTGATCAGAATTATAAGTGGACCATTGATTACCTAGATTCAGAAATTGAATATATCAATTACAAAGAAGTCTTGAAAAAAGAAGCTGACGTGCCCCAAACAGATCAAACAGCGATCCGTGCTTTGGTAGAGGCCTTTACTAAAGCTTTAAATGAGGAAAATGTTGATGCGGCGTTAAATACACTATCTGTTGATTCCTCAAATATTAAGAAATATAAAACCGAGCTATTCAAAATTTTTGCGCTAAGTGATGTGGAAATTAAAACGGAAAGTATGTCGATCGTATCGTATACCCAAGATTCTGCTACAATCTACTTGGTTCAGACGAATCGGTATACAGATAGCGGATTTGAATTGAGAAACTACACTCTGCATAAGGTCACCAAGCTTCCTGATGGCAATTGGCGTCTTCTTCCCAACAATTCTGTGCAGCTTGATCAAGAAGTCCTGAATGATCCTTATGGCGATGACTATGCTAACTAGATTTCCCTTTATCAGATAAACTGATGATTCCTATAAAATCATTCAAATTGACCCTTCCTGCCTAGTATGGTAGGTTCAAGTAAGTAGATTTATTAAGTTGATCATAATTCTAGGAATTAAATCTAAGTATGCTACGTGAGGTGGATTTTGTTGGAACTCCAAGTAACAAATAGTCCTTTTAATCAAGAGCAGGCTGAACTGCTCAATCGTCTTCTGCCTACGCTAACGGATAACCAGCGGATTTGGCTTGGTGGTTATATTGCAGCTTCACTGGGAACAGCAGCTGCGGCATCTGCAGCACCTGCGAGTGCTCCGCTAGCAGTTCTGACAGAGAGTGCACCTGCAATCTCCAAAGAGGTAACGGTCCTCTTCGGTTCACAGACCGGCAATAGTGACCGGTTGGCCAAGAAATTGACCAAGAAGCTTGAAGAGAACGGCTTCCAGGTAACCGTGTCCGCTATGGGAAGTTATAAGTCCAATAACCTGAAGAAGGTTGAGAATCTCCTGATTGTAGTAAGCACACAAGGTGAAGGTGAACCGCCGGATAATGCGATTCCTTTCTATGAATTCCTTCACAGTAAGAGAGCGCCTAAGCTGGACACTCTTCGTTATTCCGTTCTTGCCCTGGGAGATACTTCATATGAATTCTTCTGCCAGACAGGGAAGGACTTCGACAAGCGTCTGGAAGAACTCGGAGGCAAGCAGATCACTCCACGTGTGGATTGTGATGTAGACTTTGATGAGGCGGCAGCTGAGTGGATGAACCAGGTGCTTGGCGCATTAAGCGAGGGTTCATCAGCACAGGCAGCAGGAGCAGTAAGCCAGCCAGCCACTTCTACTGAAGTCGAGTCGGAATATTCCAGAACGAATCCTTTCCGTGCAGAGGTCCTGGAGAATTTGAATTTGAACGGCCGTGGATCGGACCGGGAGACACGCCACGTTGAGCTTTCACTAGAAGGCTCAGGTCTTCAATATGAACCAGGTGACAGCCTGGGTGTATACCCTGAGAATCATCCGCGTCTTGTTGATGAGCTGATCGAGGCGCTTGGGTGGAATGCAGATGAGTCCGTACCTGTAGGAAAGAATGGGGAAGAGCTTTCTCTCAGAGAAGCGCTGCTTCGTTATTACGAGATTACTGTTCTAACCAAGCCTCTTCTTACCCAAGTGGCAGAACTTACTTCTAATCCGGAATTGGTGAAATTGTTGAGTGCCGGACAAGAAGCCGAGCTTAGAGCTTATCTTGCCGAGCATGATCTGCTCGACCTGGTTCAAGATTTCAACCTTAAAGGCGTATCCGCCTGCTCGCTAACAGCGCTGCTTCGCAAGATTCCTGCCCGGTTGTATTCAATCGCCAGCAGCCTGAAAGCGAACCCGGATGAAGTACATCTTACAGTACGTACTGTAAGATACGAGAATCAAGGCAGAGAACGGTATGGTGTCTGCTCAGTACAGCTGGCAGAGCGCGTAGAAGCTGGGGACACCCTGCCTGTATTTATACAGAATAATCCGAACTTCAAGCTGCCGGAGAGCAGTGACACACCTATTATCATGATTGGTCCTGGTACTGGCGTAGCGCCTTTCCGCGCTTTCCTCGGTGAGCGGGAAGAGACAGGAGCCGAAGGCAAAACCTGGTTGTTCTATGGAGATCAGCATTTCTCAACCGACTTCCTCTACCAGGTTGAGTGGCAGCGCTGGCTTCAAGAAGGCGTGCTGACTCGCATGGATGTTGCTTTCTCACGTGATACCGATCAGAAAGTATATGTTCAGCACCGGATGCTCGAGAAAAGCAAAGAACTTTATCAATGGCTGCAGGAAGGCGCCGCGATCTATGTATGCGGAGATGAGAAGAAGATGGCTCATGACGTTCATGCAGCACTGGCAGCTATTCTTGAACAGGAAGGCGGCCTCAGCCCTGAGGAAGCCGCAGACTATTTGACACAAATGCAACAGCAGAAACGTTATCAGCGGGATGTCTATTAATTGGCAATCCGAAGATTGCGAGAGGAGAATTAAGCTATGTCCGAAAATAATTTGTTGTCGCCTAACAGCGCTCCGCACAGTGATGTGGAAGAGATCAAGCGCAGAAGTAATTATCTGCGCGGGAGCCTGGAAGAGACACTTCTAGATCCTATAACGGGGTCAATCCCCGAAGATGATAACCGGTTAATGAAGCATCACGGCAGCTATATGCAGGATGACCGTGATCTGCGTAATGAGCGTGCCAAGCAGAAGCTTGAGCCCGCTTACCAATTCATGCTCCGCGTGCGTGCTGCGGGCGGCGTAGTTACACCTGAACAGTGGCTGATGATGGACCGTGTTGCGAAGAAATACTCCAGCGGTACGATCCGTCTGACTACCCGTCAATCTTTCCAGCTTCATGGAGTCTTGAAGTGGAATTTGAAGAATACGATTCGTGAAGTTAATGAGTCTATGCTTAGCACCCTCGCCGCTTGCGGTGACGTGAATCGTAACGTAATGTGCAACCCCAATCCTCATCAGTCTGAGATTCATTCCGAAGTCTATGATTGGGCCAGCAAGGTTAGTGATCATTTAGATCCACGTTCACGCGCTTATCATGAAATCTGGCTGGATGGGGAGAAGATTGTAGACAGCCGGGATGGAGAAGAACAGGAGCCGATCTACGGCCATGTCTACCTTCCGCGGAAATTCAAGATCGGTATTGCCGTTCCTCCTAACAATGATGTGGATGTGTTCTCTCAGGACTTGGGACTTATCGCGATTGTTGAGGATGGGCAGCTTAAGGGCTTCAATGTCTCTGTTGGCGGCGGAATGGGGATGACCCATGGAGATCCGAAGACCTATCCGCAAATATCCAAAGTGATCGGCTTCTGCACTCCAGAGCAGATGATTGACGTAGCAGAGAAGACAGTTACTATCCAGAGAGACTATGGGGATCGTTCTGTTCGTAAGCATGCCCGGTTCAAATACACGATTGACGACCGCGGGCTGGATTGGTTCAAGAAGGAACTGACTGCACGTCTCGGCTGGGAACTAGCCGAAGCTCGTCCTTATCACTTTGACCATAATGGCGATCGCTATGGATGGGTGAAAGGCAGCAATGGTAAGTGGCATTTCACACTCTTCATTCAGAATGGCCGTGTCAAGGATGAGGAAGGATACCCTCTGATGACAGGACTTCGCGAAATTGCCAAGGTCCACACTGGAGATTTCCGTCTTACGCCGAACCAGAGCTTGATCATTGCCAACGTAGCTAAGCAGCATAAGAAGAAGATCGAATCCTTGATCAAGGAATACAGCTTAACTGACGGGAACCATTACAGTGCACTGCGGAGAAACTCTATGGCCTGCGTTGCCCTCCCAACCTGCGGGTTGGCTATGGCCGAATCAGAACGGTACTTGCCATCCCTAATGGATAAGATTGATCCGATCCTGGCTGAGAATGGCTTACAGGACGAAGATATTATCATCCGGATGACCGGATGTCCGAACGGGTGCGCAAGACCTGCACTTGCAGAGCTCTCATTTATCGGCAAAGCCCCAGGAAAATATAATATGTATTTGGGCGGCGGCTTTGCGGGTCAAAGATTGAACAAGCTATATAAAGAGAATATTGGTGAAGCCGAGATTCTCGAAAGTCTGAAGCAGCTGTTTGCACATTATGCCAAAGAACGGAATATCGGAGAGCATTTTGGTGACTTTGTAATCCGTGCGGGTTATGTCTCTGAGGTTCTGGATGGGCAGCAGTTCCACGCTTAATACGTTTCGATTCTAATTTCATTCCTAAATAACATTAAGGCTGATGTCCTGGTTGTCGAACTGGGATATCAGCCTTTTTTCGTTTTTTGTATGTTAATTTAGTTGACACGCATAGGTGGGGAGAGTATTATTTCACAAATAGCTTCGACCTAGAAGAAGTGGGGGAGACATACATGAACATACTTAAGCTGATGCCCAAAGCAGAACTGCACATTCATTTGGATGGGAGTGTAAGGCCAGAGACCCTAATAAGCCTCGCTCAAGAAGAGGGCTTCACACTCCCGGTTAATGATCCGGTTGAACTGACTCCTTATCTGCAGGTAACCGAGCAGTGCGGCAGTCTAACCGAATACTTATCTAAGTTTGAGCTGCCTCTTCAGTGTCTTCAGACTGCTGAGTCATTACGGCGAGCGGCCTACGAGCTGGTTGAGGATGCAAGCCGGGATCATGTAAAGTATATAGAAATTCGGTTTGCACCTCTTTTGCATATGGAGAAGGGTCTCACTATTGAAGAGGTGGTTACCCATGTGCTGAGTGGAATGAATCAAGGTGCACAAGAATGGGGTACGGTTGCCAGGTTAATTATTATTTGCCTAAGAAGTCACTCTGTGGAGAAGAATCTAGAGGTTATTCAGGCTGCCCGGGGATTTCTCGGAAAAGGTGTAGCAGGTGTGGACCTAGCGGGAGATGAAGCGGGCTATCCACCAGAAATTCATCGCAAAGTATTCGAGCAGGCTCATGCGTACGGATTCCCAGTCACCGTCCATGCGGGAGAAGCGGCCGGTGCAGCTAACATTGATGAGAGCCTTCGGCATCTGTATGCAGCCAGAATCGGGCACGGGGTCAGACTCCAAGATGATGCGGCCTTAATGCAGTGGGTGAAGGATCACCATATTGTGCTAGAGATGTGCCCATCCAGCAATGTGCAGACCAAAGCCGTAGAGAATTGGGCGGATCATCCGATCAAAGAGTATTTCGAGCAGGGAATTAGGGTTACCGTGAATACAGACAATCTGACTGTATCCGGTACGACGCTATCCAATGAATACGAAAAGCTTATGGAGCTGCACAACTTTTCAGTTGCACAATTAGCGGAGATGAATTTGTATGCTGTGCAGGCCTCATTTCTCGAGAGTGCGGAGAAGCAGCGCCTGCTTGATCATTTTCGGGATGAGTATCGGGCGTTGGGGATCCTCTCTTAAAGAACCGAGCAAGAGGCATAGTTCCTTTTTTAGTAGGGAGAAGTATAATAGAATAGTAAGAATTTGAGACCTAATTAATTAGACAATTGGAGGATATAATGGCTAAAGCAAAGGTTGCCAAGAGGCCAACCCGTGATGAGTTCGTTCTGGAAGAACTAGGTAATCAGTTAACTGAGGCATTTCAAGAGAAATCGGAAATTGTCTTAATCGTGTGGGGCTGGGAAGAGTCCGTGAGAGGACAGATTGTACAGATGGATTCTCGTACAGGAAAGGTCCACGTGATGCAGCAGGAAGTACTGCTCAAGATTCCATTTATGGATATTATGAATGTGGAATACCCAAGAGATTAGCAGAGCTATAATGACGAACCTGTGGTATCTGCGGATTAATCATACTTAGACCAGCGTAATATATACGCTGGTTTTTTTGTATTTGGAAGGGAATGAGGGATTTTTGGAAAGGGCGTGGAGGATGTTATAATTTACTGGCAATAACACATTCGAACTAAGAAAAGAGGATGATCCGGTTGCAGACAAGAACGTTAGGACAGACAGGTTTGCAGGTTTCCGCTTTGGGTTTAGGTTGTATGGGCATGTCCGACTTCTACGGTGGACGTAATGATGACGAATCCATTCAGACGATCCATCGTGCCTTCGATTTGGGTGTAACCTTCCTGGATACAGCCGATATGTATGGCGTGGGGCGCAATGAGGAGTTGGTCGGAAGAGCGATCAAAGGACGGCGAAATGATGTTATTGTGGCTACCAAATTTGGCAATGTTCGGGCAGCGGACGGGGCAATGCTTGGCATCAATGGGCGCCCCGAGTATGTCAAGCGAGCCTGTGAAGCCAGCTTGCTGCGGCTCGGCGTAGATCATATCGACTTATATTATCAGCACCGTGTGGATCCGAAGACACCAATTGAAGAAACCGTTGGTGCCATGGCTGATCTGGTGAAGGAAGGTAAAGTGCGCTTCTTGGGATTATCCGAGGCTTCGGTCAATACGATTCGGAAAGCAGAGGCCATTCATCCCATTACGGCCCTTCAGACAGAATACTCGCTGTGGAGCCGTGATGTTGAGGATGAGATTCTTCCGGTGTGCCGTGAGCTAGGGATTGGATTCGTTCCTTACAGCCCTTTGGGAAGAGGATTTCTTACCGGGCAGATCAAGCAGTTCGAGGATTTGGACCAGGATGATTATCGTCGTTATTCGCCGCGTTTTCAAGGTGAAAATTTCACCAAGAACCTGGAGCTCGTAGACCGGATACGCGAGATAGCCGGAGAGAAAGGGTGCGAGCCTTCTCAATTGGCACTGGCCTGGCTGCTTGCCCAGGGTGATGATATTGTTCCGATCCCAGGTACCAAGCGTAGAGCGTACCTTGAGGAGAACCTCGGAGCGCTGCAAATAACTTTGTCTGACGAGGATAAGGCGCGGATCGAACAAGCTGCCCCGCAGGGCGCAGCAGCCGGTCAGCGTTATCCAGAGGCGTCCATGAAGAGCCTGGACAGATAATTTAGGAACGAACAAGCATATAAGAGAGTTAAGGTCCGCGCGGCTGCGCGGACTTTTTATTGTTATCAGATTAAAGTTAGGAAGGATAGACATTATGCTATCATATGGTTATAAGTGGAAGTCCCTCTAACATTTAATTATGGCGTTACTCATAAGTAAAGCATAGGAGGTTAGGCGATGAACGAACAAGTGATTCATAAATATGAATACCATGTATGGGCGAATGAGAGAGTGATGGACCATCTTGCGACACTGCCAAGTGATATTTTTGGCAAAAAAATAGATTTGGGGTTTAGCTCCATTGCCGAAATAGTGAGCCACCTGGCGTCAGCCGATGAGATTTGGTTGGCCCGGATTCAAGAAGAGAGGGACGCATTGATTAAGCCGCTTCAGTTAACTAATCTAGGGGAAGCGAGAATCTATTTTGATCATTTGAACTCCCGGATGAGAGAGTATTTGTTAACTATTGATTCTGCCGAGCGGATTGTCTCTTATAAGGATTCCAAGGGTCATGCGTATCAAAATTCAGTATCGGAAATCTTGCAGCATGTCGTGAATCATGGAACCTACCATAGAGGTAATATATCGACAATGCTTAGATATCTGGGTTATACAGGTACACCAACAGACTATTTGATCTACTTAAGGATGTGTGACCTTAAATGAGTGAAGTCAAAAATGGTATCCTGGGGCTGTGTATTGGTGATGCCCTCGGAGTTCCGGTTGAATTTCTGGATCGGGAGGCATTAAGAAGGAAGCCTTTAACTGATATGGTTGGCTACGGCACTCATCATCAGCCACCAGGCACCTGGTCTGATGATGCTTCCTTGACCTTATGTCTGCTGGACAGTCTAGCTGAGTGCGGAGGTATTCATCTTCCTGATCTGGCGGCTAGATGCGTGGACTGGCTAAGAGGAACGAGGTGGACGCCCCGCGGTGAGGTGTTTGATATCGGAATTGCGACCCGGCAAGCATTAGAACGAATTGCACAGGCATCTGCCTTACCAGAAATGGCAGGTGGCGTGGATGAATTAAGCAATGGGAATGGGTCTTTGATGAGAATACTGCCACTGGCCTATTATTTGAATGTACATGATGAGGAAGACTTCATATCAGCCATAACTCGGGTGTCTTCCCTAACCCACCGCCATCCCATATCCATTCTTGCCTGTGTCTTCTATGTTAAGTATGCCTTGTATTTAATCAGAGGCCAGAATTTGCTGGAAAGCTACCTTCAGACTGTAGACTACATGAAGCAGACTTTCCCTGCAGCGGCTAACCCTTTCATCCAGCGGTATGAGCGTCTCTTGTCTGGTCAGATCGGACAGCTGAAAGAGCCGGAGGTTGAGTCCTCCGGTTATGTGATCCATACGCTTGAGGCAAGTCTCTGGAGCTTGTTAACGACGAATTCTTACCAGGAAGCCGTTCTAAGAGCCATCAATCTTGGAGAAGATACGGATACAACCGGCGCAGTGACCGGGGGATTGGCGGGAATCTATTACGGGCTGGACGGGATTCCTCAGCACTGGATACAGAGTCTGGCGAGAGTTGCGGACATCGATGCACTGTGCGAGCAGTTCGAAGCAGCCATGAAGAATTAGTCAAGGCGCAAGTATTAACGCGTATTGTCTGGATAACTCCACCCATTTCCAATGGTCTGAGGCATCGGAGAGGCTGATCTAAGGGGTGCCGAGGGGGTATTTTGAACAGCGTGTGTGACTTTGTGTTCGGGAGAACAATCGTTAGGGGGGCCAATGACAACGGTATTTGTAATAGGTGCTAAGGCCGCTTTAATCTGAGATTCATCAAGACAATAAGTATGCGCCAGTATGCTGGCCGGTGTGAGTCTGAGCAGGTCGGAACCCCCGATAAATTCCGGAATCGGCGCATCAAAAATAGCGAGCAGGTGGGTTTGGTCTTCTGTTGCGATTTCATAATGCCACCAGCCTTGAGGAACATTGGCGACTTGGCCAGGAGTAATGGGTAGATTGATAAGTGATTTGGTAAATGGGTTGATCAAAGAGACCAAGGCTGCCCCGGTGATACAAAAGACCAATTCGGTTGCATTCTGGTGGTAGTGAGGCTCGACGACATTGGACTTGCTCAGATAAATATCCAGCAGGGAGACATTCCCCAAGGTATTGAGCTGATTCACGGACAGGGAATTAATATAGTTGCTGGAATCTTTCTTGAAAAAAGGATTGCTGCTCAAGTCATAAGTATACTGAACATGAGGCGATGTGAAATCCATGTAACTATTCATAATCGTCTGCACCCTCCTATAGTTGTTGTCAGGTTAGTGCAGTATATGCGGGCGGTTAGGTTATGGCCCAAATGCAGGCAATAATACAGGGACATCTTCGCTTCACGAAGGTGTCCCTGTACATGGCTGAACTCAGCTTAGAGTCTAATATAGCTTAATTATGGCTGATTGTGCTTGGTGTGGATGGGCTTACTACCGATGCGGCACTGTTATCTTTACCGCCTCCAAATTGATTCAGGTACTTACCGATTCCGCCTGCACCGGATTTCGTAAAGTTCTGAACCTGACCCATAAGCTTCTGACGGGCTTCCGGATTCCTCATCAAGTAAGCGGCTCCCATGGCTGCTGCAGTAAACATCAGTTTCTTATTCATAGTTGAACACTCCTTTTGATAAAGTCTGTTGCCGTGCTATGTATAGGAATTTACCCGATCCCCGCGGATTTAAACATCTGGCTTGAAGGAGAGTAAGGACTATAACATGTATGAAAGCGATGGAGGGCGGGTATATAACTAGAGAGGTTCTACGAACAAGAGAGGAGCAGTTCAGATGAGAGAAACGGTTCAGGAAGGCAATGCTTTTGTGATCAAGGAGGATGGCAGCGTCATCGCTGAAGTGACATTCAAGCCAGCAGGTGAAGGGGTCCTCCTAATTGATCATACTTATGTAGCAGAAGAAATGCGGGGCCAGAAGCTGGCCGAGGACCTTGTTCGGCGAGTGGTCGAGCATGCACGCGAGACCAACCATAAAATAATCCCTGCCTGTTCCTATGCAGACGCACAATTCCGGCGCCGGAAGGAATACGAGGATGTCTGGCAGAAATCGTAGCGGATATTCTTTCATAGAATGAAATGTTATAATTTAATTTACGGATAGAATAGGGAGCCCTTTTCAGGAAGGGCTTTTTTTAAATTTAGAGGTTAATGAAAGCGGGGTTAGATTCAATATGATTACGTTAGGAGTACTTGACCAGGTCTATATCTCTGAAGGTCACGGAGCCACGGAAGGACTGCAGCAGTCCACTCGCCTGATACAGGCTGTAGAGGAGCTGGGATACTCCCGATTCTGGGTGTCCGAGCATCACTCCATGAAAGCGCTGGCCTTCTCCAGCCCGGAGGTCCTGATTGCGCACCTGGCCGCAGCGACATCCCGAATTCGTGTAGGTTCTGGAGGCATCATGCTCCCGCATTATAGTGCCTATAAAGTCGCAGAGAATTTCAGGCTGCTGGAGGCACTGCATCCGGGGCGAATCGATCTGGGTCTTGGCCGTGCACCCGGCGGCATGCCGCTCGCCACAAAAGCACTCCAGCAGGATAAATACGTAGATGTGAACAAGTACCCGCAGCAGGTACTTGATATCATAGGTTATTTGCATGGCTCACTTCCGAGCGGACATCCTTTTGAGAAGCTTCTGGCATCGCCGGCTATCCCGACAGCTCCCGAGATCTGGATGCTCGGTTCGAGCGGGGAGAGTGCAAGACTTGCTGCTATGCTGGGAACCTCGTATGCGTTCGCTGAATTCTTCGGAACACCCGGGGGACAGCAGGCGGTGAAATATTACAACGAGCATTTTGAGCCAAATGATGTGCTCCCGGAACAACCGCGCTCTATGATTGCCACGCTGGCCATCTGTGCTGAGACGGAGGAGGAGGCCAATCGGCTGGCTTTCAGCAGTGATCTGTTATTCCTGGGAATAAGAACAGGCCTAGAGATTCCTTATCTGCCTTCCGTACAGACAGCAGAGAATTACCCTTACACAGAAGCCGACCTTATGCATATCCAGCAGCTACGAACCCGGCGGATCATCGGCACACCCGATCAGGTGAAAGAGAAGCTGATTCAGATGGGTCATGATTATAGCGCAGGAGAAATTCTCATAACCAGTCCGATCTATGATGAACAAGCGAGAATTCATTCCTACCGACTGATTGCCGAGGCTTTTGGGATGAAATAATTGGAATTACTGCTCGAATCCATCTAGCAGGATTCCTCCATAAGGTGCCAAGGTGCTGAGTATTAGTGCCTCAAGAGGGGCAGGGTCCCCCATCAAGTATAGTGACTGAAGTGCCAGATCAAGTGCATCTGCCATGGATAGATCAAAGGATTTTAAAGCTCTGAATAGATGTTTGCCTTCACCCACCCACTGCTGATTGACACGCAAATGAAATTCACATAAGACCACAACCAGTTTATTCACGGAGAACCACAGTTCTGCTGAGGGTTCTCCGCCTCTAATATCCTCCAACAAATCCGTAATAACATAACGCTGAAAGTTAATCTCGTTCAAAGAGCAGGGCATGGGCCCGAATGCTAAATCGGCCCGAGCCTCTTCCAGGACTCGTACTCCTTCTCCTTCACATCTTAAGATATATCCCTCATCAAGCATTCTCTGTAGTGAAGGGTTCGCGGCATAGATTCCTTCGTTGAAGATTTCCCTGTAGCTGGAACTGGTTAGGACAAAGCACTCTATGATCCATTCATATGCCTGAGTTGTCTTATGGCAAGCAATCTCCGCACTATCGTCCAGAATAACCAGATCCAGATCAGAGTGGGTATTGTAATCATCCCGGCTTCCGCTGCCGCCCAAAACGGCAAGCGAGCATTTAGGGAAATGATGAAGAATAAACCGCTCCGCTGCTTCTTTTGCTTGAATTCGCATCCGAGTTCCTCCGAAAGGTTATTGATCAATTCCACTATAGCCCAAGCGCACTCCCAGCCATCTGAATAATGTAGATTAACCTATACAAAAGGGTGGTGAAAACAATGAGTCACGTTAAAGGTTATGGTGGTTTCACTTCTACTGGTGCAATCCTCGTTCTTTACATTTTGCTGGTAATTATTCTTAGCGCTGGTGTATGGGTATAGTATGAACTTGCATTGATGCCTCCTTGAGCAATCAGGGGGGCATTAATCCCTATTAACAGAATGGATACAGTACCTGTACATAGGCGGGATTAAAAAATTAAGGGGGATTACAATGAATTATTTGGAAATGGTAGCCCGGCTCGGTATCGGCAGCGCGCACCCCGGAGGATTTCTGGCAACCACCCAGCAGCTTGAAAAATATAAGCCGGCGGTTAACGGAACAGTACTTGAAATAGGCTGCGGTACAGGCCGCACTGCGTGTTATTTGGCTGAACAGGGGTACAAGGTCGTAGCTACAGATGTAGATCCCCATCTTTTGGCAAAAGCCAAAAAAAGAGCAGAAGCGATGGGGGTACAAGTGGACTTCTGCCTGGCTGATGCGCATGCGCTGCCATTTCCAGACGATACGTTCCATACTATTCTGGTTGAATCTGTAACCAGCTTTACACAAGCAGATCGATCCGTACCCGAATATTATCGTGTTCTGAAGCAGACCGGTGTTCTCTATGATCGTGAAATGTTCATCAGAGCTTCTGCTCCCGCCGAGCGTCTGGATGAAATGAAATCCTTCTTCCGCATGCCCTCCCTTATGAAGATATCAGAGTGGAGAGATATACTTCGGGACTGCGGATTTTCCCAGATCCAATTTCTTGACGTGAATGAAATGAAGGATGACAAGTTAGAACAGCAGTATGAATACCCGGACGATTATCAATTTTTTGACGATGGGGCCCTGCTGGACGAGAATATACTGGAATGCGGGATTCAGTCTTCCAATCTGATAATGGATAATAAGGAGTTTCTGGAGTATGGGACCCTTTATGCCGTAAAATAATCTTTAGCGGAAAGCTAAATCTGGAATAAACGCAGACATATGCTGTTTGACTTTCTCGAATTGTTGAACTGCATTCTTAAGTTTGTCACTGGATTTCAACGTACTCATCGGTATGATTCTGAAATTTCGGTGATTCTTGTAGTAATTGTAAGTAGGTAAGAAGGCGGGATGCTTAAGCGTAATTGTCTTCCTGTCCCCCGTTACGGTCTTGACCACCTCGATAGTTCCAATACCGCCGATTAAGCGTTCGGTCTTCTCCTGGGCTGACAAAAAGTTCCCGAGCGAATACATCACAAAGGTCTCGTTCCCATTCTTGCCCTGTACCCAGGCAGGGGGCTGAAGCACATGCGGATGATTCCCGATTACGACCTGTACTCCCATATCGGCTAACTGCTGAGCAAGCTGCTGCTGCTCCCGGTTAGGCATAGTCTCATATTCTATTCCCCAATGCATCGATACAACAATAACGTCCGAGAGCTTTTTGGCTCTATCCACGTCAGCTTTAATTTTGCCAACATCAATCAGGTTCACCAGATAAGGCTTCCCTTTAGGTACAGGAATTCCGTTGGTGCCATAGGTATAGGCGAGAAAAGCAAATGTAATGTTGTTCCGGGTCAAGATGCGCAGATTGCTAGCGTCTTCTTCAGACCGGAAAGCTCCGGTATATGGCATGTGCAATTTATCCCAATAGTCCAAAGCGCTGCGGATCGCTTTCTCGCCCCGGTCCAGCGTGTGATTATTTGCTAGAGTCACAACATCGACGCCCGCCGCTTTTAGCGCGTCTCCAATTTCATGAGGACTGTTGAAGGAAGGGTAGCTTGAAAGTCCGAGTTCCGTACCGCCGATCATGGATTCCTGGTTCGCGACCAGGATATCTGGCTCCTGGGTAAGCTTTCGAACCTGATCGAACATCGGGTTGAAATTGTATTTGCCTTTTGAGATTGCAGCATCTTTGTAGACCGGGCTAAGAATCAACACATCCCCGACAGCAGCAAGTGAAGCTTTGGTAATCACGGGTACGTGGTTTATGGGTAGCGTGATGGTGGACGAGCCTGGTGGGGAAGTAGTGAACAACCTTCCGGGCAGACAGCAGGATTTGGTCTGTGCCTGCTGAAGTTGATTAGAATTTGATCCAGAGATATCTCCTGTACAGCAGCATAACAGCAGGAAGATGAAGGCTGCATAGAAGAAGGATCGTGTTCTCAGATAGACACCCCCCATGACGATATAAAGCAGCACAATAACTATGACTATGATCGCATAGCAAAAAAGATGCATTTTTGATATATACATACATCAGGGTAGAGAAACTTTCCGGGAAAGTTTAAAATATGTATTGTACTGACTTATTTGGAAAGCGAGAGATAAATGGAGAAGAAGAGAGACTGGTTTGTGTTATGGGTATGCTTGGGGGCATTTGTATTAGGGGTAGTGACGATATTTATTCACCAGAATTCCTTGCTGCTCGGGACCTTGGGGAAGCTGGATAACGATGATGTCAGGTATTTGCGCAGCGGACAGTATTTACTGGAACACGGGAAATTAATCTACTATAATCCGGTAACCACACCATCTGCTTTTATCATGCCTGGGCTGCCGATCTTGATAGCCGGTATTATGAAAGTGTTCGGAACAGGGGAGACGGGAATTTATGCTTTTCGCGTGTTCCAAGCGCTCTTGACCGCATCTTCCATAGGTCTATTATATTTCATTGCCAATCATCTATTTGGCAAGCGGACAACCAGGTTCGCAGTAATCCTTGGTGCAGCTTATGTCCCCATCTATTATGCAGGTGATTTAATTCTAACGGAGACCTGCTTCACCTTTTGTTTATTATTGCTGGCGTATTGGTTCTTGATTGCACTGAGCAAGAATCGGAAGCGGGATTATGTGTATCTGGGGCTAGCAATTGCGGGAGCTGTATATTTCAGACCTACAGCGGCCCTGCTGCCCTTGGTGATCGGGGTGGTCTGGCTGTTCCGGAGAGAGAGGCTTAGGCTTATTTTTAGAAACACAATCATCCTCTCCGTAACCTTGATCATCTGTCTAAGTCCTTGGTGGATCCGCAACTATCAGGTATTTCATCAATTTATACCTTTAACGAACTCATCTGCCAACCCGCTGCTGCTGGGCATGCTGGTCAACGGAGAAGAGCCCCAGGATTTCATTCGGGATCATAAGCAGATCTACCAGACCTATCGTAACGGAAGTGAAGAGCAGCAGAAGGAATTGGCGATAATGATATTCAAATATCAGATCACCCATCATCCCATCGTATATGGAGCCTGGCTGATCTTTGGCAAATTGATCCGGTTGATCATTGTTCCTTTCTACTGGGCACCGATATTTGGAATTCCTTATTGGCTGGCCGCCATGCAGCACGTATTATACCTGATCTTCAGTATTGCGGGGCTGTGGAAGATGCTGCGGCTTAGAACATCCGCTCATTATGGATTTTTGGCGGTAGCTGCTTATTTTGTGGTGATTTATCTGCCGTTTATTACCATGGAGCGATACTTCTATCCCACGATGCTGCTAATGATGATACCCTTAGCCCATTACATGGAGCAGTGGAGTGTGCTTCCTATGAACCGACGTAGAATTCGCCCAGCCTCCACTACTGAAAGCGGCTTGGATCTAGGTGTATAAGATAAGCGGGTTAGAAGTGATTAACGGCGTTTTATAAGGCAATAATAGGATATAACGAAGAGATCTGACGGAGATATCCTTAAGGTCTCTTCGAAGATATTAATTTAATGTTTGCCATATACCGTAGGAGGGTATAGTATAATAGGTGACGAAAAATAACAGAGGAGTGTGTAGGATGAAAAAACAATGGCTAGTAATCGGTGCTGCCCTAATTCTCACTTTAAGCGGATGCGGCAACAGTTCACAGCAGGAGGGTACTTCCTCCGGCAGTACTTCAAGCAGCCATGCTGACATGGCGGAAATGAATCATTCGGGTTCAAGTGAGGTTCCGAAAGGGCTGAAAGAAGCACAAAACCCGACTTTCAAAGTAGGAAGTCAAGCTGTTGTTCAAGCTGACCATATGCCGGGAATGAAGGGTGCGACTGCAACCATTTCGGGTGCTTACGACACCATAGCGTATGCCGTTACATATACTCCCACTACTGGCGGAGACAAGGTTCCCAATCATAAATGGGTGGTTCATGAAGAACTGAAAGATCCGCAAGGCGAAGCCTATAAGCCTGGTGATGAGGTTGTACTCGAAGCCGATCATATGCCTGGAATGATGGGCGCCAAGGCCACCATCGATTCAGCCGAGAAGACAACCGTCTACATGATCGATTACACGCCTACAACAGGCGGCTCCAAGGTGACCAATCATAAATGGGTAACAGAGAGTGAGCTAACAGCGAAGTAATAACTTGAAAATTAAACCTTGAATTTAGTCTTAGACACATACCTGCAGCGAGAGATCTCCAATTCGGGCAGTAACCGGCTTGGTCTGAAACTTTCTCATAAATTCAAAGTCAGGCTGAACCACATACTCGGTCAGAAATGCTGAGGTCTGACTGTTCGGCTTGCGATTTCGGTTCAGTGCAGCGGTGATCGTCTCCGCGCTTGCAATGCCGATTCCGTGACCATAATAGAGGTTCGGTCCCAGCAGAACCACATTCTCACCCTGCCACTCAGGCTTTTCCGTTGCGACATCCGGGTTCTCGAAATACTGGACATCGCCAGGAAAGGCCTCTTTGCCTTTATCACTGGTGAGAAGGGCCAGATTGGGATCATGCTCTCCATCATATAGGAATAGATGGTTGAAATAGGCGTCAAAGGAGTCTCGTGAGATTGATTCGATCACGGCTTTGTACCAGACAATCACCATAGCGGTTCCGCATTCAAAAGCATATAGCGGTCCATTTCTGTATATATCAAGAATAGCATCCGAGGGCTTAACCCCGCTTCTTAGCCTGAAGCCGCCATTTCTCTCGCGGATCCAGAAAGCGTCATTACAGCGTGAATTGCTGAATTTGGCGAATTTGGCACCGCTGGCATTTAATTGTCTGGCTGCGGATGTGATTTCCTGTCTCATCTGCAATTCAAATCTCAGGGCTTCCAGCGTGGGATAACGATATGTGATCAAGCTCTTCTCTTTCTGTGTGACTATGGATCTTTCGAGCTCGGACAAGGGCAACTTATAGATCTGCTCATTTGGCGTCTGATCCTCAATGACAATCATGCTTCGCTCCTCCAATCATGTGGGCTTACCCTATTGTAGGCAGATGACCCATGTTTGGTGACTAAATGAGTCCATGAAAGTGACGGCATGCATACTTAGGTCCAGAATGGGAGAAACTTCTTGATGTGACAACTCTATAGAAGTAAGGACGTGGCTTATGCTCTGGACGGTATTTGTTATCCTGCTGGTACTCTGGCTGCTGGGGTTCATGTTTCACATCGCAGGAGGCTTGATTCATATTCTCCTGGTCATTGCGGTGATTATGCTGATCATCAACTTCATACGTGGTCGACGAAGCTAGCATAGGCTGCCGAACAATTCGGCAGCTTTTTTATATTTCAGGACATATGTCCTTCTCTATGGTTAGGATAAATCTTTAGAATTATGGAACAGAACTTAACTGAGGAGAGAAGCGATGAAAGGAAGTATATTTGCTTTTATAGCCGGTGCCTGCATTACCCTTCAAGGTGTAGCGAATGCAAGAATCAGTCAGGACATTGGAACCTGGCAGGCTGCAGCGGTTACTCAATTAACCGGATTTATCCTGGCGCTGTTAATCTTGATGTTTGTAAGGGACGGAGCTTGGCCGCAGTTCAAGCTGGTGAAGCCGATGTATCTGCTGGGCGGAGGATTTGGCGCTCTGATCATATTCAGTGAAGTGACCGCGATTCAGCAGACCGGAGTGACCTTTACGATCTCTGCGCTGCTGATCGCTCAGCTGTGTCTGACCTTCCTGATCGATATTAACGGGTGGTTCGGTATGGCGAAGCAGAAGATGCGGATACCACAGTTTGTTGGGATTGGCATGATGATCGCAGGTGTGCTGATCATGAAATTTTGATAGAATGAAGTCTTGGAAATACCCAGGCTGATAGGCGGAGAAGGTGTGATCGAAGTGAAGGAAATTCATGACCAGGGCAGGCTTAGGTCCTATTTGCAATTATATCAATTGGATTCTGTATTTGATGAACGGATGCTTCCTCATTTGTCTTTGTACAGCTTCGAGCAGGGGGAACTGATCTGTACGCAGGGAGAGGCGGCCCAGAATCTGTTTGTCCTGGTTAAAGGAAAAGTGAAGATCTATACGACTTCATCCGAAGGTAAGACCTTAATCCTTTCCTTCAAGACTCCGCTGGATGTTATTGGAGATATTGAATACGTACAGGGGATCGACATTATCAATACTGTAGAGGCCGTATCCTCAGTAGAGATGATTGGCATTCATCACAGGTGGCTGGTCAAATATGCACAAGACTATCCGCCTTTCCTCCAATTTATGCTGAGGATCATTACCCAGAAGTTTTTCCTCAAATCCAATTTTCTAAGCTTTAATCTGATGCATCCGGTGGAAGTGAGGTTAGCGAGTTACCTGTTATCCGTCTCTTACGAAGACTCGGATTCCAAGTTAGCAGATCAACCCATCTCCTTGAGCCTGAAGGATGCAGCGAATTTAATAGGAACCAGCTACAGGCACTTGAACCGGATTATCCAGAAATACTGTGCCGACGGGTTAGTGGAACGCAGCAAAGGAAGTATAAAGGTTAAGAACCGGATAGGGCTTAGCGAACTGGCAAGCCGGAACATCTACGAATGGGAGGAGGGGAAGCCATGATACTCGGACTTATACTGGCACTAGTGGCCGGAGCTCTGGTCAGCCTGCAGAATATATTTAACAGCAAGGTGAATGAACATACAGGATCCTGGGCAACCACCACCCTTGTGTTAGGGATGGGCTTCGCTGCTTCTTTGCTCATTTGTCTGATTGTAGAGGGTAGAAGAACGTTTACTTTGCAGAACATGCAGCCCTGGTACTGGATTAGCGGGATGATTGGCGTAGGTGTAGTCATCTGCCTGGTTAAAGGGGTCCGGCTGCTCGGTCCCACCTTGGCGATATCCATCGTGATGTCCTCCCAGCTCGGATTTGCCTTATTGTGGGACTCAATGGGCTGGCTTGGACTGCAAAAGGTTCCTTTCAGCTGGAATCAGTTGGTAGGTGTACTGATCCTTCTTGGAGGTATACTTGTATTTAAAATGAGGGGTACGCGGAGTACACCTGAGAATAGGGGGGGCCAGCATGAGAACCATTGACAAAATCGCCTGGATTCATCTAAAAGACGGCCAAATCCTGTGTGCACGGTCCAAAGGTCAAGATAGCTACTTCCTGCCAGGAGGCAAAAGAGATCCGGGAGAAAGTGATACGGATACGCTCAAGCGGGAGATTGAAGAAGAGTTATCCGTTCAAATTGAGCAGGAGACCCTCAATTACTATGGAACATTTGTAGCAAGGGCTCACGGGAAGTCGGAAGAGGTGAAGGTTAGAATGACTTGCTATACTGCAGATTACGCTGGCACACTTTGCCCTGCCTCGGAGATCGAGGAGATCGACTGGTTGAACTACGATGACCGTCATCGCGTCTCTGAAGTGAGCCAGCTGATCTTCGAGCAGCTGTATGCGGCGAAGCAGCTGGGCTAACATGTAGGAAGGCTGATATTCAGCCTTCTTTTCTTTTTTTCTTGCGCAGGAGCATCACGCAGAGCAGCAGGAAAGGCAGCGCAATTTGAAAAAAGGGAAATACTCGGTTCACCGTGAAATGAAGTCCTACCCAGATAAATTCAGTATAGCTTTTGGATAAAAGCGAGAGCGATAGAATTGTGATCCCCAGAGGAATTACCCATACTTTTAACTTGAGTGAAGTAATTCTGTAAAGACCGATTGCCGCACCAAGATAAAAAAGGGCTATTTTTATTCCGAGTCCCAGAAAGAGAATCAGCGTAAAGAGCGCATCCGTTCTCTCCAGCACTTTGGTCACTTGTATGATTTGAACGACCTGCAGCAGTGGATAGGTGCTAATCGAGGCTATATCAGGTCCCAGCACCAGAATTTCGAGCTGATTCAGAATCACCAGTATAAAGGCAGTGATCCCATAGGCGAATAATATGCTTTTGTTCATGTGTTTACTTTTCGGGACATAACTGAAGAAGACCAGGAAGAGCACGGTCTGCCCGAAGGGGAACGAGACCAGCTCAGGAATGGCAGCCGACCACACGGGTCGCCATCCGTCATCCAATATGGGCAGGAAGAAATCCAGATGCAGTATGCCTGTAAAAGAAATAAACAGGACGAGCAGTCCATAGCCTACAACTAAGATAGGCATCAGGACGGTGCACATGAGAAAGAGAACCTTCGGCCCATAACGTACGGTGTTGCCAACAACCATAATGGTAACCAGCAGAACAAAGAACAATGGCGTTCTATTCAGCAGTGTGGTTAAGGTTAATTCGCCCAAATCACGCAGATTCCGTGAAGCTTCATACGTGAAGTAAGCAACAAATAACAGGCTGAGGATACTTCCGATGATTTTACCGAAATACTTCCGGAACAGCTCGAACAAATCGTGCTTGGCATCAAGATTATAGATCAGGAGATAGATGAGCAGCAGGATCAGCCCGATCGCAGCCGCTATAGACATCGCCATCCATGCATCCTGTTTAGCCTTTCCTCCCAGCAGGAAAAGCGTGGTACTTCCCAATTCGAACAAAGAAAGTGTAATGGCCAGTCCAGATATACGTGCGGGATTTTTGTCCATCAATGAAACTCCTTTGTGAAGACGTCGCTAATTAGTTCTGATCCGATTGCTCCAACGATTTCTGTAGGAGCCCCGTACGTCTTATGGTAGCTTGGACTTGGACTTCCAAATCCATTTGATTGAATTCATCCTGCCAATTGTCTTTGATATTTTTCCAATCAGAGGGGAATTTTTTATGAATTTTATCCGCAAAACCTACTGCATCCGTCTTGAGTTTCTTCAAGGCAGACCACCCGGTGTTGATGTAACCTGAAATTTCCTGTTCAATCTGACCTTGTAATTCTCTGATCTCCATAGGGTTGCTTAGATCCTTGTGACAGTTCGATTCCCTTAGGTTGCCTTTAACCTTGACCTTAATCTGCATGATGTAATGGGAACCAGACTTCTTGGGAGTTACCTTGGTCTTGGAAGAGATTACACTTAAGGCGGCTCGCTCCCCGCCGGGGTTGTCCTTATTACAAGGGAAAAAGATTTCGGAATTATGGATTTCACCTGTAATCCAGGAAAGTCCAAAGCTTTCCTCATAATCAAGCCATCCTGCCAGACGGCTTCCCTGAAAGATTCCCAGCTTTGTGATTTTTAATTTCAGAGGCTGTTCCGTCTGTTTGAGAATATCCTGCGACTTCAGATTCTCTTCATTGGCTTCTGACCTTTCTCCAACCAAATTAACAACAGGTACAGCCAACCCCTTGGCATCAGAGTTCATTTTCATTGCAAATTTAATAATATTGATGATCGGAAAAACAGACACCATCTTGCTTTCCTTAGTCAGCATTTCCGATAAGCTGGCTCCGGGCAGCTTCTCCGGCGGAGTAAGCTTATTCAGCAATTCACGTGCAGTACCTTCCGTTACAGCCATCTGAACGGTCTCTCTGGGCTCTGTATTGCGGAAATAGTAATCAATTAATTCGCCAAGTCCGTGCTCTGCCGCATTTTTGCCAATGACCACAATATTGTTATGCGCTACATAAATCCGCCGTGGGTTCTCAAGGTTGCTAAGATTGAGTGCCTGATGGATCGTCTTGGAAGTCACGGAGAAGCAGTGAATGGCCGCTTGAGATGAACTTCCGGCAGCACCGCCATTCCCTGATGACATGGTTGAGGGCACAATGATCTGATAAGTAATGGTCCACTCTCCGTCTGCGAAATCAACTCCCGTTGCTGCAACAATTCCCAGCTCATTGAGCTCAATTCGATTCCAGCAGCCAGTCAAGGTCATCATCAGCAGCAGTGCGACCAAACCTGCTCCAATACGGCGCATGCTAAGCCCCCCTTATTTCAAAGGATCTTTTTTGTGTTTAGCGGCCTGCTCAGCAAAGGAATCTAGCTCTGCAGATTCTCTCACCGGATTCTCGTCTCCGATGTCTACGGGGCGGGTTGTCATCTTCCACCAAGGTGCACGGAGAAGGAAATCCTTGAGATTGGCCTTGTTGAATGGAGCAAGCGGCATCAGATAAGGAACTCCAAAGCTTTGAAGAGAGGCCAGATGCGCCAGCAGGGGGATGAGGCCGGCAAGAATGCCGAATAAGCCCAGCGTTCCCGCAAGAAACATCAAGATGAACCGCAGCAGTCTTACCGAAGCTGCCATATTGATAGCAGGAAGAACGAAGTTGGAAATCGCCGTAAAAGAGACTACGATTACCATGGCGGCCGATACAATCCCCGCCTGAACGGCGGCCTGACCCAGCACGAGTGCACCTACAATTGAAATCGCCGGTCCAATTGCCCGTGGCATTCGTACTCCAGCCTCACGAATAACCTCGAAGGTAATCTCCATAACCAGCGCTTCCAATAAAGCCGGCAGAGGAGTGCTTTCCCTCTGGGCCGCCAATGTAATTAGCAGCGTGGTGGGAAGCATCTCCTGATGAAATGTAGTTGTAGCGATATAAATAGACGGAAGGAGCAGGGCAACAAAAAAGGAAATAAATCGAATCAAGCGGAGAAAAGTGGCAAGATCATATCGCTGGTAATAATCTTCGCTTGAGACAATAAACCGGAAGAAGGTTACGGGTGCGATCAAGGTAAAAGGCGTACCATCAACCAAAATGGCAACCAATCCTTCCAGCAGCCCTCCAGCAACCGTATCTGGCCGCTCTGTATTATAAATGGTTGGGAAGGGAGACCTCACCCCATCCTGGATGAACTCTTCAATATAGCCGCTCTCAAGGATACTATCCGTATCAATCTTATCGAGCCTGGACATAATTTCCGTCACGACATCAGGGTTGGCTATTCCTTTTATATAGGCAACGGATATTTTGGTCTGCGTGAATTTCCCTAAGCTTCTGGACTCAATACGCAGATCGGCAGATCTGATCTTACGTCTTAACAGTGAGATATTGGTGGAAATATCCTCAGTAAAGCCTTCTTTGGGTCCCCTAACTACGGTCTGGGAGGTTGGTTCCTCTACGGATCGCCGCTGGCCCCCCAGGATAGACACAGCATAGGCCTCCTGCACACCATGGACCATAATGACAACTCGCCCTTCCAAAATGGAATTCACCATTTGTTGTTCGGAGGAGATCACGTTTAGATTGCCAACCGGAATTTTATCCTTGAACCAAGCGGTAGGATCAGCCTCACCATGATAGGATTGTCCGAAGTCCGTAGTTAAGGAGTCCAATAAGTCGGCAAGAAGACTGGGATCGGTTAATCCGTCGATATAACACAAGGCGAAGGAATAGGGGCCGGCAGAGATACTGCCGATTTCACGAATAATAAAGTCGGAGCTATTCCCCATTCGCTCACGGAGTACAGCCAGCTTATCGCCTAATTCGGAAGTGAACTTGGCACTTGGAGAAGCGTGATCCTGGTGCTTGGCGCCACTTTGCGGTTTGCCCCGGCGGTTACGGAATATTAGCAGCTTTAAGAGCTCGAACACCCTAAGTACCCCTTTTACACTTTATTTCCATGTAATTTGCTCCCAAATGGGAGTTTTTATTCTCACCTATCGATAATGAAGGGCGTGCATGCTTTATATTTCCTGAAAATTAAAGAAGGAGAACAGCAGTCTGCTGTTCTCCTTCTTCATACCAGGGATACGTGTTACCGCCGGTCAGATGACGATCTGTCTTTGTTACCCTCGCTGGACGGATTACCATTGTCCCCAGCACCTTCGCCGGCTTTGTTGCCGAGAGCTGCTCCTGCAACGCCGCCAACCACGGTTCCGAGTGGACCCAGAATTGAACCTACGGCAGCGCCTACTGCTGCACCGCCGACGGTTCCAACTGCTTCACCCGCGTCAACACCATCCTTGCTGTCATGATTACGGTTGTTGTTATTGTCAGCCATTCATTGTCACTCCCTCGTGATGAGATAGGAGACCTGCTGGCAGACCAGCGCAGTCTGAGCCATAGTGTACCCCTGTGCCGCGAATCCATTCTTGGAGTGGGTCCCTAATGTAATGGTTAAGGAATATATCCATATAGCATAAAAAAATCATATAAAAGACGAAATTGAACTATCCATGACCACAAACAAAACCAATGTTATACACAAATAGGGATGATAGAATGGCTTTAGACCAGCTAGTTGGTATTATGTTACAGTCTTAATCTCGCGAGGAACAACAATAGAAGATTAGGAGGAATATATCTAAATGTCATTACGCAAAGGTTTTCTGACTTCCTTGGTGGCTCTTCTGGTGCTTGTCGGTATGAGCAGTGCAATTCCCAAAGCGTCTGCAGCTACCGGTTTTTATGTAAGCGGTACCAAACTCTATGACTCTACAGGTAAATCTTTTGTAATGAGGGGGGTAAATCATGCGCATAGTTGGTATAAGAATGATCTGAATACCGCGATTCCGGCTATCGCCAAGACGGGGGCCAACACGGTTCGGATCGTGCTGTCGAATGGCAGCCAATATACCAAGGATGATCTGACATCCGTTAAGAACATTATTTCACTTGTGTCTCAATATAAAATGATTGCGGTACTTGAGGTTCATGATGCCACCGGGAAAGATGACACGGCCTCTCTTGATGCCGCGGTAAATTATTGGATCAGTATCAAGGATGCGCTCATAGGCAAAGAAGACCGTGTCCTTGTTAATATTGCTAATGAATGGTATGGCTCGTGGGACGGAAACGGCTGGGCGAATGGATATAAGCAGGCCATACCGAAGCTAAGAAATGCTGGAATTAAGAATACTTTGATTGTGGACTGTGCGGGGTGGGGACAATATCCGCAATCCATTGTGGATTATGGGACATCTGTATTTGCCACAGATTCACTCAAGAATACCGTCTTCTCTATCCATATGTATCAATATGCAGGGAAAGATGCGGCCACCGTTAAAGCCAATATGGAGAATGTGCTGAATAAAGGGCTAGCATTGATTATTGGTGAATTTGGTGGTTACCACCAAGGTGCGGATGTAGATGAGACCGCAATTATGAAATACGGCCAAGAGAAGGGTGTAGGCTGGCTGGCCTGGTCATGGTACGGGAACAGCTCGGATTTATCTTATCTTGATATGGCAACAGGACCGGCAGGAAGTCTTACAAGCTGGGGCAACACCGTTGTTAACGGAACGAATGGGATTAAGACAACTTCGGTAAAAGCAGGAATCTATTAATCTTAGCGATTAAATTATTATAGCTTGATACGAGCACACCTTAAGCTCCCGGGATATGATCACTCCCGGGAGCTTATTCGTGTTACCAGTGAAAGGCGTGAACGGATTTCTCCCCGCTAACTGAAGATCTTAGCCGGCTGTTCATGGAACCAGGCATACTGGTCATGCAAGCTTACAACTTCTCCGACAAGTATAATTGCGGGGTTCTGGATATGATGATCTCGGATAAGTTCGGGAAGATGCTGAAGTTTTCCTGTTAAAGTACGCTGATCTGCCGTTGTTCCCCAAGAGATAATAGCCGCCGGAGTGTCAGGATTCCTGCCATGAGTAACGAGCTGATCCCGAATATATGTGATATTACCGATCCCCATATAGAAGGCCAAGGTATCAATTCCCTTTGCATAAGCTTTCCATTTCTCGTCCGAGATGGAATTACCATGACATAAATGACCAGCAATCATGGCGAATGAGGCTGCGACCTTACGCTGCGTTACAGTAATTCCCGCATAAGCGGGTGCTGCAATTCCAGCTGTAATACCGGGTACGATTTCGTATGGGATACCAAGCTGCTTCAAGCCTTCAAGCTCCTCTTGAAGGCGGCCGAATACACAGGGATCACCTCCTTTTAATCGCGCTACCGTCTTGCCTTCCAGGGCCTTCTCTATAATCAACTCGTTAATTTGAGTCTGCTGTATCGAATGATGGTTAGGATGCTTGCCGCAGTAGATCAGTTCCGTACCCGCGCGCGCATACTCCAGAAGTTCAGGGTTAGCTAACCTGTCATAAATGATTACATCTGAGCTTTGAATACATTTCAGTCCCTTGACGGTAATCAAATCCGGATCACCAGGACCTGCCCCCACAAAGAATACCTTTCCCACATGCTTCATGGTACCCACTCCCCAATAGATTATGTCAGTATATATTACATCAATAATGATCTCAATATATAGGACAGACGTAGGGTTTTCAAGCAATTTTTAAGAAATGGTTGATTTTTCATCTAAAAAGTTGTAATTTATAGTCACTGATTATGTTATATAACATCACACGAGGTTAAAAACGAAATTAATTTTGCCTAATCTAACACATACCTAACATTAAGGAGTGGACTAATGAAAAAGAAGCTTGTACTCATCGGAAATGGTATGGCAGGTGTTAACGCAATTGAGCAGCTGCTTAAGCTGGCGCCTGACATGTATGAAATCACCGTATTTGGCAGTGAACCTCATCCCAACTATAATCGCATCCTGTTATCTTCGGTACTTGCAGGTGATGCCACCATTCAGGACATCGTGATTAATGATATGGATTGGTATCAAGACAATGGTATAACGCTTCACACCAGTCAGACAGTAACCCATATAGACACAGAGATGAAAAGGGTAACCACCGATAAAGGGCTAACTGCAAATTATGATGACTTGATTATTGCTACAGGCTCACTTCCTTTTATGCTGCCGCTTCCAGGTGCGGATAAGGAAGGGGTCATTGCTTTCCGCGACATCCAGGATTGTGAGTCCATGATCCATGCCGCGAAGCAATTTAAGCATGCGGTTGTAATTGGTGGCGGATTGTTAGGTCTTGAGGCAGCCAGGGGCCTTCTTAATTTGAACATGGAGGTTTCCGTAGTCCACATCTTCAAGCACTTGATGGAACGTCAGCTAGACGCGACAGCCTCTGATATGCTGCGCTCTGAGCTCGAGAGCCAGGGAATGAATTTCTTGCTGGAGCAGAACACGGATTCCATATTAGGTGATGAACGGGTAACGGGTGTCAGGTTCAAGGATGGCAGTGAAGTGAAGGCCGATTTGGTGGTTATGGCTGTGGGTATCCGGCCGAATGTGGCCTTGGCTAAGGAGAGCGGGATCGAGGTCAACCGAGGGATCGTGGTGAACGATTATCTTGAGACGGGAACGCCTCATGTGTATGCGGTTGGGGAATGTGCGGAACATGGCGGAGTGGTGTACGGCTTGGTTGCTCCGCTCTTCGATCAAGGTGGTGAACTGGCTAAGAGGCTCGCGGGTATTCCGTCTGCAGGATATAAAGGCTCAGTTGTCTCTACCAAATTAAAGGTGTCTGGAGTGAACGTATTCTCAGCAGGACAATTCGTGGATAGTGAGGGGACACGCTCGTTCCGAATCCAGGATGATTTTGATCGGGTATACAAGAAGATTGTAGTTCAGGAAGGCAAGCTGGTTGGTGCTGTACTCTTCGGTGATACCACTGACGGATCCAAGCTCTTCTCGATGATTCGCGCAGGACAGGATATCACCGGCCAGGAGAAGGAGCTGGTGCTCGGTGTACAGGGATCAAGCAAGTCTAAGTCAGGTGTTGAATTCGTGGCGTCCATGTCTGATGACGAAATTGTATGCGGATGTAATGGTGTATCTAAAGGTACCATTCTCAGTGCTATAGAGGAGAAGGGCTGCACTAGTGTTAACGATGTGAAGTACTGCACCAAAGCAACAGGAAGCTGTGGCGGTTGTAAGCCGTTAGTTGCCGATCTGTTGACCTACGCACTCGGCGAGGGTGGGGTAACGGCTGTGAAGGAAGGGATCTGCGGTTGTACACCACTTGGACGCGAGGAAGTGGTTGAGGCTATTCGGAACATGCGGCTAACTTCTTCCAAAGAAGTTATGCATGTACTCGAATGGAAGAACCCTGAAGGGTGTTCGAAGTGCAGACCTGCGCTTAACTACTATCTGGGCATGATCTGGCCTGAAGAGCACACCGATGAGAAGGAATCCCGGTTTGTGAATGAGCGCAATCACGGCAACATCCAGAAGGATGGAACCTACTCGGTCATTCCAAGGATACATGGAGGGGTTACAACCGCGGAGGATCTGAAGAAGATCGCGGATGTCGCAGTCAAGTATGATGTGGAAACTGTGAAAATCACGGGTGCCCAGCGGATTGGTCTATATGGAATCAAGAAGGAAGATCTGCCTAAAGTATGGGAAGAGCTCGACATGACCTCCGGTTATGCTTACGGGAAATCTCTCCGTGCGGTCAAGACATGTGTAGGCTCTACCTGGTGCCGATTCGGAACCCAGGATTCGATGAGCATGGGCATTGAACTGGAGAAGCGTCTTGAACGAATTAGCACCCCTGCCAAAACAAAGGTTGCTGTATCCGGCTGCCCGCGAAATTGTGCCGAGGCGACAATCAAAGACTTGGGCGTTGTAGCGATAGATGGGGGCTGGGAGATCTACGTTGGAGGCAATGGAGGCACAGATGTACGGCCGGCCGAGCTGCTGGTCAAGCTGAAGACGGAAGATGAGGTTGTGGAATGGACGCTGGCTTACTTCCAGCTGTACCGCGAGAATGCCAATTACAACGAGCGAACATCCAAATGGATCGAACGCGTAGGTATAGAGTTCGTAATGGAGGCCTTGTCTTCACAAGAAGGCCGTAAGGAACTGCAGCAGCGCTATGAATTTAGCGCAGGTCTTACTCAGGATCCTTGGAAAGAAATCATCGAGCAGGAACGCCTCAACAAGAACTACCAACCACTTCAGCCGCTTAAAGTTTAATTCGAATTCAATTTTATCCATAAAGGGGAACTGCGATATGAAGCGATTTGTCATCGGTCAAGCCAGCGAAATTGAAGAGAAGAGGGCACGTGTGGTCCACATAATGGACACGGAGATCGCCATATTTAAATTAACCGGCGGAGAACTGCGTGCGATTGAGAATTTGTGTCCGCACAAGAACGGCAAGCTGTCTGAAGGGATGGTGTGCGATCATCATGTGTACTGTCCGCTTCATGATTGGAAGATTAATTTAAATGATGGCCTGGTTCAGGCACCTGATGAAGGCTGCGTGAAGTCCTATCATGTGGAGGTTGAAGAGAGCACAGGCAATATCATTCTTTATGTAGAGAGCAAGGAGTCCACAAAGGTCTCTTAAAGGTTGGAAAGGGGGAGTTACTGTGAATTATATAAAGCCGCAGGAAGTATTGACTCAAATGATCCAAGCCGGAGCTGTTAAATCTAATCTATCAGTCAAGGATCTTCTCATCCGGGGATTTCTTGCCGGGGCTATCCTGTCCTTTGCCACTACTTTGGCATTCACGGCAACCACCCAGACGGGGCTTGGACTAGTAGGAGCCTTGGTCTTTCCCGTAGGATTTGTCATAATTATTCTGCTTGGGCTTGAGCTCGTCACAGGTACATTCGCCCTTGCGCCTATCGCAGTTATGGCCCGGCGTGCTTCGATGGGAGGCATGCTCAAGAACTTTTTCTGGGTAATTGTTGGACATATCCTGGGCTCTATCTTCTATGCAGCTTTATACTACGTGGCGGTAACCAACTTTGGGCATATACATGATCAGCCTGTAATCAAATACATCATCAAGTTAGCTGAGACTAAGACTAATGGCTACGCAGCTCTGGGCAGTGATGGGATGATTACCGTATTTGTGAAGGCGGTATTATGCAACTGGATGGTTACCCTAGGCGCGGTCATGGCTATGACCTCCACCTCGACAACGGGGAAGATTCTGGCGATGTGGCTGCCCATTCTTACCTTCTTCGCCCAAGGCTTTGAACATGCCGTTGTGAATATGTTCGTTATTCCAGCCGGAATCATGTATGGAGCCAAGGTGAGTGTTGCAGATTGGTGGCTGTGGAATCAAATTCCGGTACTGCTGGGTAACCTGGCAGGCGGGGTGTTATTTACAGGAATTATGCTCTATATTACTCACCGATCCACCGAAACTTCGCAAGCCAAACCCAGCACTAAAGCAGCATAAATGCCGAAGCTTTCATAGTAAGAACCCGCCAGTTCGGCGGGTTCTTTATGATTTTAAACTAATTTATATACGCGAGCTTCATAAGGTCGTAGTGTGAACTTATCCTTGTTCTCCTCAGCAGGTTGTTCATAGTTGGCAATTAGCAGCTCTCTGGATAGACTCTTTAAGTTATCAGGCCATTGAAAGACAGGAGTACCCTCGAAAAAGTTAAGAATAACAAGAAGTCTCTCATCATTCAGCGTTCGGGTATAAACATACAACTCCGGATCGAGGGGGAGCAGCAGCTTATACTCACCATAGACGAATACTTTATGCTTCTTGCGAAGAGCAAGGAGCTTACGGTAATGATGATAGATTGAATTCGGATCCTGAACCACAGAAGCGACATTCACCTCGGTATAGTTTTTATTGACCTTTATCCACGGTTCACCCGAAGTAAAACCTGCTTGGGCTGTATCGTCCCACTGCATTGGGGTCCGGGCATTATCCCGGCTCTTCGCTCTGATGGCAGCCATGATCTGATCGTCCGGAATGCCCTGCAGCTTGGCGTGTTCATAGTAATTGAGTGTCTCTACATCGCGGTAGTCGCTGATTGTATCGAACGCTATATTCGTCATCCCAATTTCTTCACCTTGATAAATATAGGGTGTTCCTTCTAGGGTAAGCATCCAAGTGGCCAGCATCTTGGCTGAGTGGATGCGATATTCACGATCATTCCCAAATCGGGATACGGGTCTGGGCTGATCGTGATTACCCATGTAATTCGCATTCCATCCCTTGTTATGCAGAGTGGTCTGCCATCTGCTCATAATTTTCTTAAGCTCCAGTAAGGTCCAGGAGCGCATATCCCATTTTCCCGTACCATTAGAAGCGGAATCCAACGTCATATGCTCAAATTGGAACACCATGTTGAGTTCATGACGCTTGTCCCCAACATACTCCAAGGCCTGTTCGGGGCCAAGTCCCGAAGTTTCCCCGACCGTCATAATATCGTAATCCATGAGTACTTCTTCATTTAATTTACGAAGCATGAGATGGACCTTCTCCAGATTAGAGAACAACTGATAAGCCTGGACAACAGGAAGATGCTGAGGGTTGTTCGCGTTCGGAAGTCCTTTGGCTTTTACAATATGGGCTACAGCATCGAACCGGAAGCCGTCAACGCCCTTCTCAAGCCACCACCTGATCATTTGATACAGACCATGAACGACCTCATCATTCCTCCAATTGAGGTCCGGCTGATGCTTGGAATATAGGTGCATATAGTATTCATCCGTCTTGTCGTCATGTTCCCATACCGAACCGCTGAAATAAGACTCCCAGTTATTCGGATACAGCCCATTGACACCTTCACGCCAGATATAATAACTGCGCTTGGGGTTATCTTTTGACGAGCGGGATTCAATGAACCAAGGATGCTGGTCCGAAGTATGATTGAGAACTAGATCCATCATGATCTTGAGTCCGCGGGCATGTGCTTCCTTCAGCAGCTCGTCAAAATCCTCCATCGTGCCGAACTCAGAATTAATCTCGTAGTAGTCACTGATATCATATCCGTTATCTTCCCCGGGTGACTGATAGATCGGGCAGATCCATAAGACATCGATTCCGAGATCCTCAAGGTAGTCCAGCTTAGATATAATTCCTTTGAGGTCGCCTTTACCATCACCGTCTGAATCCTTAAAGCTGGCTGGATAGATCTCATAGACTGCGGCTTCTTTCCACCAGGTTGAATTCATTTTGGATTCCTCCTTTAAGTGAGAATGTACTTGGCGTAACTTATCAGCGCAAAGGCAAATAAGGCGGAAGGGGGACATTCATAATGGAGGCAGGAACCTCCAGAGTAAGGCCTGTCTGAATATCGTAGGGCGTCTCAAGCCGGTTAGCCTGCAGCAGGCTCGACAGGCTAAGACCGTAACGCTCTGCGATGGTCTCGGCAGTCTCGTCACCCCTTACGATATGCTCACTGCGTAATTTATCAATTCGGCAGGCACAGTGCTTGAAAGTGGGCTGCTTCGATAAGGGGTCTACGAAATCGGCGGTGAGCTCATTCGCTGCCTGATTGCCTTCCCAGCTTCCATAGTGAAAAGGTACAAAGATGAGTCCCTTCTGAACGACATCACTAATTCGGGCGGGAACTTCAATCCAGCCCCGGGGAGAAGATATCCGTACAAGCTCTCCTTCGATAATCCCCAATTTGTCGGCATCCTCTTGATGTAATTCAGCATAGCCGTGCGGCGCAGCCATCTGCAGATAAGGGGAGCGTCCGGTCTTCGTACGGGTATGCCAATGCCATACCAATCGGCCCGTAGTTAACCACATTGGGTAATGCTCATCCGGTTTTTCGGAGGCCGGGTTGTAGCGAGTCGGATGAAGGATGGCCCGTCCATTTGCATTTTTGGAAGCGAACTCTTCTTGAGTCAAGGCTCGTCCAGTAAATTGATCCTTGGTATAACTCTGCGCGTACTCCGGTGTAGTGTGAAACATTAGATCGGCATAGAGCCTTGGGGTTCCTTCTGGGTGGGCATCATTGACTGGCCAGCGAAGGCCATTCGCTTGTTCCAGCTTGTCATAGGTAATCCCCGTCATATCACAGGGACGGCCCTTCGATACCCGCTTCCATTCCTCGAAGGCTTCCTCGGGTGTAGAGTAAGTGATTAAAGCGTTCCCGTCTTGATCACGGAAGTCCATACGTCTAGCGAAATCCAGAAGAATTTGAAGATCGGTACGCACCCCAACGGGAGGATCAATCGCTTTGCGAAGCAGGTTGATAGTTCGGTCTGCGTTCTCCATCGTACCTTCCTTTTCCCCCCACATAGCCGCAGGGAGCACCACATCGGCAACTCTTGATGTTTCGGTCAGAAAGTGATCCTGTACGATCACAAATACCTTTTCCAGCGCCGCCAAAGCCCGTCTGCGATTCGGCAGTGAGACCAGTGGATTCGTACCAATATTCCAGAACACCTCAATTTCTCCGCGCTCCATCATCTCCAGCTGTTCCTCGATTCCTTTCTCGGGGCCAGCGGGCAGCAGCATCGGATCTATATTCCACAGGCGTCCCATCTCTTCGAGATGATCCGGATTCATCGGATTTCGGTGAGCTGGATAGGTACCTACGCCTCCGGCTGTCCGGTTCGCTGACGAACTCGGCTGTCCAGCCATATGCAGGGGACCACAGCCGGGCTTGCCAATAAGACCGCGGAGCAGATGAAGATTGTTAATTGCCACACAGGCTGTCGTAGCATCAGCACTTTGGAAGGCACCTTGCAGAGTTGTAGTCACGAGGGAAGCTGTCTTCGAAAGCACATTAGCAGCTTCGATAATCTTCTCCATGGGGATTCCTGTCTCCTGAGCTGTACGTTCCGGTGTCCATTCCAGAACACTGGCCTCCATCTCTTCATAGCCGATGGTATGCTGCTCAATAAATTTCTTCTCAGCAGCCCCGTTCTGCAGAATCAGATGTATTAAGCCGTTCAGCAAAGGAACGTTCGTTCCGGGAATAAGCTGAAGATGAAGATCCGAGCTCCGCGCCGTCAACGTCTTGCGAGGGTCTACCGTGATGATATACGGCTTGCCGGTGCGCTTCTTGCGCTGCATGATTCGTTCGTACAGCACGGTGCCCGTCTCCGCAACATTATGCCCGAACAACATCAGGGTATCTGCCTGATCCACATCATCGAAGGAAGCGGGGGTTCCATCAGCCCCGAACGACTGCAGAAGACAGAATTCAGTGGTGGCTGTACAGAGCCTGGTGTTGGCATCCAGCAAATGCGTCTTCAGACCGGCACGGCCTACTTTGGCAATCGTGTAATAATCCTCAAGAAAGCCTTGGCCCGTAGAATAGATAGCAATACTGTTATTACCTTTCTCTTGCTGGGAAGCCTTCACTTTAGATACGATAAGCTCCATGGCTTCATCCCATGTTGCCGGAGCAAGCTCTCCCTTAGAGTTACGGATCAGGGGAGTGAGCAGCCGATCTGTGCTGCTGTTCGCGTACCATTGGTTCTCACCTTTAGGTCCTAACCGGCCGCGGTTAATGGGATGATCTCCATTCCCTTTAATGCCGACTATCTGTTCATCCTTGACGGCAATACGACAGCCGCAGCCTACTGAACATAGATTGCATGTGCTGTAGACCCAGCGGTCCACCTCGCCCTGGCTGTAGACATTCATATCAATACGCTCATTATCCCAACTCATGACGAACCTCCATTCTAGATTTAAGATTGATAATAGGCCGGTACGACGAACTTGACGACTGGAGCTCCGTAGATTTCCTTAAGTTCTGATCCTGCTTCCTTAAGTAGTTTTTTTATGCCTGGGAACCGATTCTCCAGCTTCTTCGCTTCTTCAGAATCCTTGTGGTCCATCCATTTTACCGCTCGCAGCCATGCCCGAAAGGTCGGTTCTACGATCTCATCATTCTGATATACAATCGAAAGGTCATTCTTGATTTCTTCTATCGGGGGTTCTGTTCCCTTCAGCTTGGGCAACAGCCGCGCCAGCGCTGATTGCTCTTCCTTCAGCGAAGTCCGGAACAATATAACCAGGGGATGCTCCATTTCTTCAATTTCATCCAAGGTCTGATTTACTTGATCTTCCACATCTGTCAGTACTTCAAGCAGTTTGCGCATGTCACTCCTCCTTAGGGTCTCAATTAAGAAGACATATGTCTAAAATTACCCATGCCCGCTTGATCATAACCAAGTACATAGGTAGCTCAGAACTTGTTAATTTCAACAAAGTGACAGGTATCACTCTGCTGTCTAACCTACTGTGTTAGTTTCAAATAGCATAGACTTGGACAGGAGGAATCAGCATGAATATGATAAGCAAGGACAGGGATTATTCAGAGTCACCCTTTATCGTCATTTGGGAAGTAACACGCGCCTGCGCGCTTAAATGTCTTCACTGCCGGGCTGAGGCACAATATACGGCGGATCCGCGTCAGTTAACTTTTGAAGAGGGGAAGCGGCTGATCGATCAGATCGCAGAACTGGACAATCCTTTGTTTGTTTTTACCGGGGGAGACCCCTTGATGCGTCCGGATCTATATGAGCTAATCGAGTACGCAGTGAATGAGAAGCAGCTGTCGGTCTCCATGACGCCAAGCGCTACACCCAGAGTTACCAAGCAGGCCATTGAGAAAGCGAAAGAGGCGGGATTGTCCAGATGGGCGTTCAGTCTTGACGGATCATGTGCGGAAATTCACGATCATTTCCGCGGAACCAAGGGTTCTTTTGACCAGACTATGAAAGGCATTGAATGGCTCAAGGAGCTGGAACTGCCCATTCAGATTAATACAACGGTCTCGAATTATAATCTCCATGATCTTGAAGCCATCTCGCAAAAAGTGCAGGAGATGGGCACCGTGCTGTGGAGCGTGTTCTTTCTGGTCCCAACCGGCCGGGGGATGGTCAAGGATATCATTACCCCTGATCAGCATGAGGAGGTCATGAAATGGCTGGCTGAGCTATCCGGTAAAGTTCCCTATGGCATCAAGGCTACCGAAGCTCCTCACTATCGGAGGGTATATGTTCAGGAAATGAACCGCCGTCGCCAAGAGCAATCTTCATTGGAGGCAGCGGCCTCGCGCCTTACAAGCAAGGAAAGTCTTCAGTTCTCTAGAGATTCGAATTCTGCTCCAAGCCCAGTGATGAAGCGTAAGGATCTGCTTGGAAGGGCTCCGAAAGGAGTGAATGACGGAGACGGGTTCGTGTTCATCAGCCACATTGGTGATGTCTATCCGAGTGGGTTCCTGCCGGTTGTGAGCGGGAACGTGCGCGAGCAGCCGCTTGGAGAGATTTATCGTAATTCTGCGGTGATGAAGGAACTGCGTGACAAAACACTTTTGAAAGGGAAATGCGGGGTCTGCGAGTTCAAAGAGCTTTGCGGTGGATCACGGGCCAGAGCATACGCCATGACAGGCGATTATCTGGAGAGTGACCCTTATTGTGCCTATATCCCCCTCGCCATGGCAAAAGCTGAGCAGTAAATCAAAAGGGACCGATTAGGGTCCCTGGATATATAACGAAATAAACCGCTCCGGGCTGAAAAGTAACTTATCAGCACCGGAGCGGTTTTTTGGCTTAACCTTGTATGCTATTCAAAGACTTCCTCTTCTTCAACATTTGGCTTGCGCAGGTGGAACATGGATCGTACCACCGCATAGACCAGTGGCAGAATACCAAGCACGATGAAGATTGTATCCGGAATGATCCGCAGCCACAGCAGCAAATTCACTGGGCCCTCTTGATAGAAGGAGAAATCCCGTGCTGACCAGTAACCGAAGTCGAAGGAATGCTTAAGCTGCATAAAACCGACAGGGAGAAGGGTGATAACAATCATGCCGGTAAGGCCGATGTTGAGACCCCAGCAGGAGAGACGAAGCAGCCTGTCATTCCACTTATCCGGTTCAACAATATTACGCATCGTATACAGCAGGACTGCAATAGCGAACATGCCATATACCCCCATCATGGAACCATGAGCATGGGCCGTGGTTAATGTGGTTCCGTGCTCAAAGTAGCTCACAGCGGGAAGATTGACGAGGAAGCCGAGAACCCCCGCACCCAGCAGGTTCCAGATTGCTGTAGAGATAAGGAAGCGGAAGGAGGAAGTATAAGGGAAAGACGTACCCCCGTCACGCATCACTTTGTATTGATCGTAAGCTTCAAGAATGAGTAGTGTAAGTGGAATAACCTCGAGAGCTGAGAAGACAGCGCCCAGTGAGATCCAGATTTCGGAGGAGCCGTTGTAATAGTAGTGATGCCCGATTCCGATAACCCCGCTCCCCAGCAGCAATATGAGTTGGAACAGCAAGGAGCGTACAGTAGAGGCCCGGGTTACCAGCTTCATTCTGACCATTAGGAACCCGATGACCACCACGGCGAATACTTCAAAGATGCCTTCAACCCACAGGTGGATAATCCACCATCTCCAATAGTCTGCATAAGTGAACGAAGTGCTTGGATTGAAGAAGAAGGCGAAGATATAGAAGAAAGGGACTGCAATAGCAGAATAGAATAATAGGTGCGTTAATCCGCCTTTATCCGTTTCTTTGCGAAGGGCTGAGCGGATGGCCCGGAAGACAATATAGAGCCATATGGCCATTCCGATTACGAGAAGCACCTGCCAGAACCGACCGAGCTCAAGATATTCCCAGCCTTGGTGTCCAAGCCAGAACCACAGATTTCCTAAATAGCCCTTAACCCCGAGCCATTCGCCAATCGTACTGCCTGCTGTCAATGCGACTAGAGCCCAGAACAGAATATCAACAAGCAGTCCTTGGCGCTTTGGTTCTTTGCCTCCAACAAGCGGTGCGACGTATATCCCCATCCCCAGCCAAGCCGTAGCAACCCAGAGAATAACCAACTGAAGGTGGTAGGATTTAGCGATATTGAATGGAATCCATTTGGCTATCCAGTCCATCCCGTAGAACGTATTGGGCTCGGTATAATAGTGAGCCAGGAGCCCGCCGAGTGCCGACTGGATGAGGAAGAGCAGGACCACGACCAGGAAATACTTGCCGGTCTTGACCTGACTCCGTGTTACAGGCATCTTATACAGATCCAGAACAGGGAAGTTGCCGGGCTCGTAGGCTTCATGCATATGCAGTTTGTAGCGGTTATAAATGTATAAAATGATTCCGATGAACATGATCAGCAGCGTTACGCTGACCCCGCTCCAGACAATGGCTGAGAAGGACATCGTATTGCCAGCATCCTCGAAATAAGGCCAGTTGTTCGTATAGGTGATTGTATCTCCAGGTCTCTGGGTACCGGACAGCCATGCCGTCCAGAAGAAGAAATCAGCTATCTGCTTCCGCATGTCTCCAGGGGCGATATAGGCACGGTCATCTTTGGGCATCTGATTATCCTGTATCAAATTCGGTTGAATGCCAAGGCCGTCTCCCTTGGTGAATACATCTTCATAGAAGGCTCTAACTTTGGTTAGACCCAGTGCCTGACCATCCGTCAAGGTTAAGACCTGTGTATTCTTATCATAGCGGTTCTGCTTCATCTCCTTCTTTACTTTATCAACGATCAGTGTTCTCTGATCATCGCTTAGCTCGGTGTAAGCTTTACCATAATCAGCTTGGGCGTGCTGTTCATGCATCGCATCGACCATGATCTTGAGAGATTGAGCAGTATAGTCAGGTCCCAGATAGGAGCCGTGACCCAGCACTGTGGCATAGTCCATTAATCCATATTTTTGAAAAACAGCCTGCCCTCCCGTAATCTGCTCCTGCGTAGTGAGAACGGTGCCTTGACTGTCTACCATCTTAAGAGGCGTAGGCGCCTTCGTCTTAAATATCCAGTATCCCCCCGCAATCAGCACGGTGAAGCTGAGTAAGAGTGTACATATAAGCACCCCTTTTAAAAATGAATTTTGAGCTTTGTTTTTTGCCATGATTGCCATCTCCTTTCGTTCGCTGAACCAAGCATAAGATCAAAAAAGGAGGGCCAGAGTGATTTGAGTTACATTTGTGAAATATCTAACTTAATTAACGTGAAAAATATCACTAAAAATTCAACAATGTTCATCTATATTAAAAAAAAGGCTGACACGGATGTCAGCCTTTCGGTATGAGCAGAGCGTAGAAGGGTTATTTACCGCTGGGAGTGACTCGGATTAGACCGGAAGCTCCCTTTGATGCTTGATTGAACTGATGGCTGACCATAGTATAATCACCGACTTCGGTCAGTTGGAACTCCACAACAGCCCCGCCGCTTGCGGGCAGCAGCACGGTCTGCATCCCATGAAGAACATTTGCTGGATTGCCATCGAGGTAGACTGTATCCAGCAGTGTCCCGACCACATGGAAAGACGATACTTCGTTGGGACCCGCATTCAGAACATAGAGTCTAACCCGCTCTCCGGCTTTGGCCGTCAGAGGATGCTCGGTCAGAGTATAATTGTCCCCATTAAATACGACATAGCGGGGCTTCTCATTCTGAAAAGCTTGGTAGTCATTCTCCTTGTACCATTCACTTTGGACTATCGTATATTCCCGGTCGACCTGCTTATCTGAAGGATATCCGTTCTTTGGTTCTACGATAATCATCCCGTACATTCCATTGCCCAAGTGCAGAAGGACAGGCTTGGTTCCGCAGTGGTACATGAACACGCCCGGAGAATCCGCCGAATAGGTGAATGTGCCTTTCTTGCCTGGCATCACATCAATGAACTTGTGATTGGGGGCGGCATGCACGGCATGAAGGTCCATTGAATGAGGCATCTGTGGATCGATATTCCTAAGAGTAAAATGAATCGTGTCACCCTGTTGTACCTTGATTACCGGTCCGGGAACAGTTCCGTCAAAGGTCCATGCTTCATAGGGTACACCTTTGGCGATCTCAACTTGAGTAACTTGAGCGGTCATTTCAATGGTAACCTCGTGTCCCTTGCGTGTAATTACAGGCGGAACCGGGGTCTGATCAAGCCGCTGGACTTCAGTCTTGGCGGTGGACGTCGTCTTGGCTTCGGAATGAGCTTCAGAATTATTTCCCGTACTCCAGTCGCAGCCGCTGCTTAATAGCAGAATGGTGGTCACCAGTAGGACAGCTTGTACTTTCATAGACTTCAAATACTTTCCTGGGATTTCGATCATCCTCCTTATTAGGGAACAGGGAGTTCTATCCATAATCTATTCGGTAAGCGGTACGAGACAGCGGTTGGCTTCCTCGTACAGTCCGGCCATACCGCCATACAGGGTATGGAAGAAGGCATCCGGGGCATTCATGCTAAAGGAGGTATATTGCTTGGGGTCGATACCCAGCATGTCCTCGAACAGCATGGCGCTGTTGTAAGCATAGAAACAGAAGTAGGTATAATCGAACTCCGGCATCTTCTCAAATATAGTCACAATATCCTGAGCATACTTGGGAACATCCGATCTGGCTTCGTGAATCATATGCAGCGCATCCTGGATTCCGGCCGTAATCTTGATGGTACGTTCGTCGACAATTTGTATATCAGCCATGATTATGACCTCGATTCAATGTTTGGTGATCTTAACCCGGAACCATTCTGGACCTTGCTCAATATATTCCCAGCTGAACTCTTCACCACGGGTGGCCGAGAATTGATAATACAGCGGCTTCGGATCGTGGTCATTGATAAGCAGCATGGCTTGGTCTGGCTCCAAATCGTCAAAAGTCTCAAAAATCACTTTGTGCTTCAACTGCGGTGGATACTCGGTGGCATTTACGGTAGCTGTATATTCGTTCATTTTGGTCTTCCTCCTTGGGTTGGTTGAGTACCGAGGACGGGTAACTGCCGTTCCTCATAGTTAGATTATAAATTACTGACGGAGTCGTCTTGTGATTTCTATCACAAGTGCTCAAATTTACTTATGTTACGTTAACAAAAAATTTGCAGGATAAGGAGAGGTAAGATGTCTGTTCATGCCAAGCGAATCGCCGTAATTGGCGGAGGAATCAGCGGGCTTAGTGCCGCTTATTATTTGAAGATGAATTTTCAAAAGTTAGGACAACCTCTTGAACTTACAATTATTGAGAAGAGTAATGAGTTAGGGGGCAAAATCCGTACATTACGCCAAGATGGCTACATTATTGAGAAGGGCCCGGATTCATTCATTGGCCGTAAGGCAGCCGCTCTGCATCTGGCACAGTCACTTGGCCTGGAGGATGAATTAACCGGCACGAATCCGGCAGCGAGAACCAATTATATTCTGCATCAAGGAAAGCTTCGTCAGATGCCAGCCGGGCTCGCGCTTGGAATTCCAACCAAGGTGGGACCCTTTATCCACACCGACTTAATCTCCGTTAGAGGCAAAGCGAGAGCTGCGATGGATCTGTTACTTCCTAAAAGGAAGTCACACGAGGATGAGGCACTCGGTGATTTCATCGAGCGCAGAATGGGCAAGGAGGTGCTTGAACACCTTGTTGAGCCCCTGCTAGCAGGTATTTACGCAGGAGATACCGGAATGCTGAGCCTGCAGTCCACCTTTCCCCAGTTTCATGAGATCGAACACAAGTACCGGAGTTTAATCCTCGGGATGATTGCCGGGAGAACGGCACCTCCAGCACCGAAGGCTGCTCCTTCAGTTCCTGGGCACACAAGAGAGCTGCCGGAGAAGGTTAAGCGGAGTATGTTTCTCACATTCAAGAATGGGTTGTCTACACTTATAGAATCACTGGAAAGCGAACTATCCTCAGCCAATATATTGAAAGGATGCGGACTGGAATCGATAAGCCGCTTGGGGGATATTTATAAGCTGAAGCTGGATACGGGTGAGCATTATGTGGTAGATGGTGTGATCCTGGCTGTTCCTGCCTTTGCCTGTGCCAAGCTGCTGAAGGATTTTGATGAATCGGATACCTTCGATACCGTGCCATACGTATCTGTTGCCAATGTAGCCCTAGGCTACAAGGCGAGTGAGATCACTTCGGATCTTACCGGATCCGGATTCGTCATCCCGAGATCAGAAGGCAGATTAATGACCGCTTGCACGTGGACTTCCTCCAAATGGCTGCATACCGCACCAGACGACAAAATCCTGCTTAGAGCTTATATTGGCCGGGCTGGTGCTGAAGCTGATTCTAATATGGACGATCAGGAATTGGTTGGCAAAGTAAGGGGAGAATTACGTGAAATTATGGGGATTGATGCTGAACCCGAGCTATGTGTTGTCTCCCATATGTCCAGATCCATGCCTCAATACAGGGTGGGTCACAAGGACAGAATTGACCGTCTTCGGACAGCGATGCAAGCCCATTATCCAGGTGTGCTGATCTGCGGCTCAGGGTACGACGGAGTAGGGATCCCCGATTGTATTTCGCATGGCGAACGAGCCGCAGAAGCACTGGCAAGCAGATTGCTTGCCCAATAGTCGAGGTTATTTCATATTTGGACTTAAGCCGGGGACTAAGTGAGATGGATCGGATAACCCGTTACTACGCTTCTTGATAGGCGCTTGATGATCCTCTCCCTTAGATAGGGAGGCACACTCACGAAACGCAAAATGCTTGCAGCCCAGACACTTGTTCATGTCCAGCTGATGCAGAGCATAGTCTATAGCCTCGCCTGTATGGGCATAGAAATGATGCGGACCGACTTTGTCGTAGAGTCCAGTCTTCTTAAGAAATTCCATAGGCTGCTGTTGTATCCCCGAGATCAATACAATCCCGCCTTCTTTGTTGAAATGCTGTACCAGACTCGACAGATTGGCTTCCCCGGTTGTGTCAAGGAAAGGTACACCGGCAAGCCTTAGCAGCAGAATACGCGGACGAGAATGGATTGTATCCAGGATAGACTTCTCGAACAGGTTGGCCGCGCCGAAGAACAGCGGTCCTTCAATCGTATAGATGTTAAGCTGCGGACAGTCGTGACCTTCCGTAACCATGTGAGGGTGTACCTTCTCAGAGCTTGGATCAGGCAGCACCTTGGCAACAGACAAGATCTGACTCATTCTTTTGACAAACAGCAGAACTGCGAGCAGCAGACCTACTTCTACAGCCGTGGTCAGGTTGGTGAACACAGTCAGCAGAAAGGTAATAGCCAGTACAATGGAATCGCTGGTTCTTGTCTTAAGCACATGTACAAATTCTCGCCGTTCACTCATGTTCCAAGCAACCAGCATCAGGATCGGAGCCATACTGGCCAGCGGAATGGCCGAAGCGAACGGAGCGAACAGAATGAGGATCAGAAATACAACTACACCATGGATGATTCCGGAAAATGGGGATACGGCGCCGTTCTTGATATTGGTTGCGGTTCTTGCAATAGCACCCGTCGCCGGAATGCCTCCGAACAGCGGTGTCACAATGTTAGCAATTCCCTGACCGATCAATTCACGGTTGCTGTTATGTCTTGTTCCCGTCATTCCGTCTGCAACGACGGCTGACAAGAGGGATTCAATTCCGCCCAGCATAGCGATGACGAACGCAGGTTGTATCAGTTGGCTAATCCGCTCCCAAGTGACTTCGGGAATCTGGAAATGGGGAAGGGTACTTGGAATTGAACCAAAAGATGAACCAATGGTGGCCACCTGATCTTTGAAGAAGAGGGCAGCAACCAAGGTAGATACAACAAGCCCGATCAGAGAGCCCGGTACTTTCGGCAGAAACCTTGGGGTTAGCAGAATGACCACAAGGCTGATCCCTGCTGTAATGATGCTGTAGACATTCATGGAACCTAAATGGACGAGAATTTCTCTCATATTCGGCAGAAAATCCTGGTGCTTCTCCAGATGGGTGAGTCCCAGGAAGTTCGCGATTTGACCACTAAAGATCGTGACGGCAATCCCTGAAGTGAAGCCTATCGTCACTGGCCGTGGTATGAATTTAATTAAGGCCCCGAGTCTGAAGAGCCCCATGAGCACCATGAGAATCCCCGCCATGACGCCCGCAATCAGCAGGTTGTTGTATCCGTACTGCATTACAATGGCGAACAGAATCGGAATAAATGCGCCGGTCGGGCCTCCAATTTGAAATCTTGAACCGCCTAACAGGGATATGAGTATTCCTGCGGCAATGGTTGTGTATATACCGTATTCCGGCTTGACCCCGGAGGCAATGGCAAAAGCCATTCCGAGTGGGATGGCAATGATGCCAACGATGACACCCGAGATAAGATCCTTCTGCAGAGCTGCAAGAGTATAGCCTTCAAAGCGTCCTGTCCATTTCATTCAAATTCCTTCTTCTTTATATATTTGATTTCTTGAATATATGAAGATAGTACGCTGGGGAAAGGGGGATGTCAACGGCATTTGCTCCTCTTCCAACAAAAAAACAAGGTTGTCCGTTTGTTGTCGGATCGCCTTGTTTTTTGTTAGTTCTCTTTACGAATGTCTTCAAGTAGAGTAATCGCATCCACGAGGTGATTATCAAATATCCGCTTTGCCACATCCAGAAGCTCCTTAATTAGAGGATCGCGCAGAGAGTAAAGAACCGTGGTTCCTTCCTTGGTGCCAAACACGACATTCTTGTTGCGAAGCACCGCCAGCTGCTGGGAGACTGCGGAGCCCTCCGATCCAAGAATGGACTGCAGCTCATTTACCGTTTTACTGCCTTTGCTTAGTACCTCCAGAATATGAATCCGCATCGGGTGAGCAAGGGCCTTGAAGAAATCCGCTTTGAACAGCTGAAGACTTTGATACTGATTCATGACCAGGACTCCCTTGATTTCAAACTTTTGAATATATGAATATATTATCACAAGTAAGGAATGAGGCAACACTACGGCTTGAGAAATGGAGACTCGCTAAGCGTAATTGGATGTATACTGGGTTAATGTATTATATTGATGGAAATGGGTAGGTTAACCATTAATTAATAATGAGGAGATGAGAATATGAGTAATTTGTATGAGAAATTAGGCGGAGAAGGTACGATTGCTAAAGTGGTTGACTATTTCTACGATTTGGTGCTGGCTGATGCTGAAGTGAATCACTTCTTCGAAAATACGGACATGGCCAAGCAGCGCGCGCACCAAACCAAATTTATCAGCTACGCCTTGGGCGGACCGAACCAATACTCCGGCGGTGCCATGACGAAAGTTCATACCGGCATGAATCTTCAACCAGAGCATTTCGATGCGATAGTCAAGCACCTGCGTGAGGCACTGGCGCATTTTGGCGTGGGTGAAGAAGATATTTCCGCTGCACTGGATAAGGTTGAATCTCTTCGTGGGGATATTATCCATAAGTAGTCTTTAGGAGGATGAAACGGACATGAAAGCAGCAGTAACCAAAGGTTTCAAAGATAAGCTTCAGATTATTGAGGTAGATCAACCGAAGCCAGGTCCCAATCAAGTTCTGGTGCATATAAAGGCTTGCGGTGTATGCCATACGGATCTGCATGCGGCCAACGGGGACTGGCCTGTCAAGCCCAAGCTTCCTCTGATTCCCGGACATGAAGGCGTTGGGGAGATTGCTGAGGTCGGGGAAGGCGTTCGCCATCTTAAGGTCGGCGACCGCGTCGGCATTCCATGGTTGTACTCAGCTTGTGGACACTGCGAGTTCTGCCTTAGCGGACGGGAGACTTTGTGTCTCGAACAGCAAAATTCCGGCTACTCGGTCGATGGAGGCTTTGCGGAATACTGCGTGGCCATGGCTGATTATGTAGTTAAAATCCCGGATAACCTCGGTTATAAAGAAGCTGCCCCTTTATTCTGCGCCGGAGTAACGACCTATAAAGCCCTTAAGGTATCCGAGGCCCGTCCGGGTCAGTGGGTATCGATCGTCGGCATTGGTGGGCTAGGCCATTTGGCCGTTCAATATGCCAAAGCCATGGGGCTTAACGTAATTGCAGTGGATACATTTGAGGAGAAGCTGCAGCTTGCCAAGTCGCTGGGAGCCGATCTGACCTTCAATCCGAAGGAAGTGAATGTGGAAGAGACGGTAAAAGAGCAGGTGGGAGGCGTTCAGGCCAGCATTGTAACGGCTGTCACCGCCAAGGCGTTCGAGAGTGCATACAACTCTCTTAAGCGCGGAGGGACATTGGTACTGGTGGGATTACCTCCAGAAAAAATGGAAATTCCGATATTTAACACCGTACTTGATGGAACCCGAGTAGTTGGTTCTATCGTGGGCACCCGGAAGGATCTCCAGGAAGCGCTGCAGTTCGCTTCAGAAGGTAAGGTGAAGGCGAATATCGAGACACGCACTCTGGAAGACATTAACGAGGTGTTCGCTGAAATGGAGCATGGTGAAATCCAAGGACGAATTGTCCTGGATCTCAGCGCTCAGCAGTGACACTCTGCCCCGTATGATAACGGCTTAGCCTCTCTCACAAGAAGGTTCAGTCCTGTGATCATACGGGGCTTTTTTCTGCGATCTGGTGAACTCGCCAAGCTAACCTACTATAATAGATTAGAGGGGGGAGGATATGCATAATTTAAGCTACAGCCTGTATGAGTCCAAGCTGCTCGAAGGAGCCTATTTTCCACAGATCGCGGCTTATTACTATAAGCAGTGGGATGGCTTTGAAATGAAGTTTCATAGGCATAACCGTGTGGAAGTCATGTACGTCATATCCGGTACTTGCCGGGTAGATACGGAATCCCGCTCTTTTCAGATGAAAAAGGGTGATTTTATCCTTATAGATGCGGATGTATCCCATAAGCTCCATGTCGATCAAGGCAGCCCCTGCCGAATGCTGAATGTAGAATTTCATTTTGCTGATGCGGGTTCGGCAGCTCCGAGTATGAAAGCCATGGCAGAAGGGAACCGGGCCGTTGCCCAGCTTCTTGCTTTGAAGGTTCCTTATGTGCTGTTAAGAGAGAATGGTGATGTGTATGCCACTCTCAAGAACTTAATTCACGAGATGGATGCCAAGGCAGCTGACAATCAGCTGATGATCAGTCTTCTGCTCTCCCAGTTAATTATTCGTATCGCCACTGTGGCTGTAGAGGTCACAGCAAGCAGTGCCTCTGAATCTAACGAGTATGTGAATGAGATGATCCGGTATATTTATCAGAATTACGACCGGGATATCCAAGTCAAGGACATTGCCCTTGCGGTGAATTTGCATCCTGGGTACGTCCATCGTATTTTTAAAGCTAGTACCGGACGCACGGTTACTGAATTCTTGACTACATACCGTATGGAGAAGGCACAGATGCTGCTTACCCATACGGATATTCCGGTGGTGGAGATCTCAGACTATGTGGGGATTAACAGTTCTCAGTATTTCAGTACGCTATTCAAGAAGATAACCGGCAAGACACCGCTGGAATACCGGAATCCAAAGTGAGGATTTTGAACATGAAAGTGATAACCGGGTAGGATTTTGATAACGCTTTCCTGACCAAGCTGCTAAAATCCGAAATATAAGAAATGGTCATGAACATTTCTACTCTTATATTCTTTGGAACATTTAGAGGGAGGCGTTAGGGTGTCGTTCAAGATTGCATTTATAGGAGCGGGAAGTATCGGGTTCACAAGAGGTCTGCTGAGGGACTTGTTGACTGTTCCTGAATTTAACCATATTGAAGTTGCCTTTACCGATATCAATCAGCACAATCTGGATATGGTCACAGAACTTTGCCAGAGAGACATTGATGAGAATGGACTCGAGATTCAGATTCAGTCGTCGCTTGACCGCCGGGAAGCGCTCAAGGGTGCCAAGTATATCTTTACCGTTGTGCGGATTGGTGGACTTGAAGCTTTCCAGATGGATGTGGATATCCCGCTTAAGTACGGTATTGACCAATGCGTTGGCGATACCTTGTGTGCCGGGGGAATTATGTACGGGCAACGCGGCATCGCAGAAATGATGAATATATGCAAAGACATTCGCGAGGTGGCCGATCCGGATTGCCTGCTTCTGAATTATGCGAATCCGATGGCGATGCTGACCTGGGCTTGCAATAAATATGGCGGTGTTCGTACCATCGGTTTATGCCACGGTGTCCAAGGGGGGCACTGGCAGATCGCTGAAGCTCTGGGTCTTAAGCAGAAGGAAGTGGATATCGTCTGTGCCGGGATTAACCATCAGACGTGGTATGTTCAGGTCAAGCATAACGGTGTCGATATGACGGGTAAGCTTCTGGAAGCCTTCGAGAACCACCCTGAGTTCAAGGTGACCGAGAAAGTGCGTATCGATATGCTTAGACGCTTCGGCTATTACAGCACGGAGTCGAATGGACACCTGAGCGAATATGTGCCTTGGTACCGCAAGCGGCCAGAGGAGATCAAAGAATGGATCGATCTGGGTACCTGGATCAACGGGGAGACAGGCGGGTATCTGAGAGTATGTACGGAAGGACGAAGCTGGTTCGAGACGGACTTCCCGAACTGGATGAAGGAGCCTGCCCTAAAGTATACAGAAGAGAACCGCGGTCAAGAGCATGGATCTTATATTATTGAAGGGCTGGAGACCGGCCGAGTCTACCGCGGGCACTTTAACGTAGTCAACAATGGAGTCATCTCGAACCTACCGGATGACGCTATTATTGAAGCACCGGGTTATGTTGATCGCAATGGGATTTCCATGCCGCATGTTGGCGATCTTCCGCTAGGATGCGCGGCTGTCTGCAACGCCAGTATATCCGTGCAGCGGCTCGCCGTGGAAGCGGCGATAACTGGAGATGATCTGCTGCTTCGCCAGGCGATGATGATGGATCCGCTGGTCGGCGCCGTATGTAATCCGAAGGAGATCTGGCAGCTGGTTGATGAGATGCTGGCAGCTCAGGAACAGTGGCTTCCTCAGTATGCCGAAGCTATAGACAAGGCCAAAGAACGACTGGCTGGGGGCAGCCTGATTCCGACCAGGAACTATAAAGGGGCAGCCAGATTAAAGACCAAGAGTGTTGATGAGATGAAGGAGAATCGGGAAGAAGCCAGCCGGAATGCAGGAGAATCCGATAAAGCGAAGGAGCGGCCTGCGGCGAATTCGTAGAATAGCTTTTATCTTAAGCTCATTGCTGATCTGAACCAAATGACGGAACAAGTATAAAGAAATATAGAAAGGAGCCACGTGAGTGGCTCTTTTTTTTGTCATAAAACTGTTGCAAATATATAAGAAATGTATTTGTAAATTAAATGTAACTAATGTAATATAGTGGAAAATAGAAGAGGGAGGGTGCAAGAGAAAGAATAAATCGAAGCAATCCAGAACTATAATTGGTATGGTCAACTGAAGTAAAATTGGTTGTTCCAATATCCGATTTTAGTAGTTATAATTTTCCATGGGAACAAGAAAGACGTCAAAAGAGAGAGATTTATAGAGATTTAACATAATTTTACGTAGTTTTAACATATTAACGCCCTGTCACTTTAATGTATTGTAACGTTAATGTATTTATGTAATAAAGTTACCTGCTTACAAATTGTATCAGATCGACCCCAGAACTTCCAAGAACGCTAAAAGCTAGGGAGGCCATCATGGTGCAAGAGCTCTTAATAGATATCGATAAAACAATGAACATTCCGCTAAATCGCCAAATTTATGATCAAATTCGTAAAGCGATTCTAACTGGCACCTTGCATAAAGGAGATCTAATTCCGCCAACCAGGCAGCTTGCCGAACAGCTTGAAGTGTCACGTTCGGTCATTATTCAAGCCTATGAACAGCTTCAGGCAGAAGGCTACCTGATTATGCGAAAAGGATCTGGCACCTTTGTCGCCGACAATGCCGTACTCCACTTAACACAATCCAAGCATGAACAGAATCGAAAGAAAGCAGATTCTAGTCTTAACTTGATCGATTGCTCCTCAACAGAAACCGCAAAAAACGACCATTTCTCTGTTTTATATGATTTCAGACACGGGGTGCCCGCCTGGGACGTCGTACCCATGGATCAGTGGCAAAAATCCCTGATTCGAACCTGCCGCAAAGCTACTCCGGAACTGTTAGGGTATGGCCCTGCAGAGGGATCTCTTACCCTACGTAAGGAGATTGCCCGGCTTCTTCGTTCCAGCCGATCGATTCCGGTAGAGCCGGAACAGATTGTAATTACGACAGGTGCAACTCAAGCCCTTGATATTCTGGCCCGGCTGTTCATCAAGCCTGGTGATCAGGTCATTGTTGAAGATCCGGCACACAGCTTTTTGCGCGATATCTTTCAATTCTCTGGAGCCCAGGTTATCTCAGTACCCGTAGATAAGCAAGGGCTGTGTGTTGACCAGATTGACAACTTTGTACAGGCACAGGGGCAGAGCACAAGTCCAGCCAAGCTGGTCTACGTCACACCTTCTCACCAATTTCCAACGGGAGTCACGCTATCCTTGGAACGAAGATTAGAGCTGATTGAATGGGCTGAGAGAGAAGGGGCCTACATTATTGAGGATGACTATGACAGTGAATACCGGTATGTAGGGAAGAAGGTCTCCGCCTTAGCGGGGCTCGATGTATCCAGCCGAATTGTATATGTAGGCAGCTTTAGTAAAATTCTGTTCCCGGCGCTGCGCATCGGTTATGCCGTCCTGCCACATGCTCTTTTACAACCGTTCCTGGGTATCAAGCAGATTACCGATAGAATGACTCCCTCCATAGAACAGGAGGCGCTCGCGGACTTCATCCGAAATGGACAGTACGCGAAGCATGTGAATCATATGGGCAAATTGTATGCAGCCAAGCGGTCCGCCCTTATTCTTGCTCTGGAGCGTGAATTTGGCGATAAAGTCCGTGTCTTCGGTGATCAGGCGGGGCTTCATCTCCTTATAGAGATTGAATCAAGCGCCTCCGAGGAAGATATAGCTGCCCGGGCCCAGCATTATGGGGTAAGAGTCTACCCAGCCGGAGGTTACTTCGCAGGGGACAAGCCGGACAATCCTACCTTTGTTCTGGGGTATTCGAACTTATGCGAAGAGCAAATCGATACGGGGATCCGGTGTTTTGCCAAGGCCGAAATGGAGTGCGCCAGCCGGGAGGTGATCACGGTCTGAGTAGGGTTAGGAGTATCGACTTGCTTAATGCGTTTGTCTCACACATTCCATAGGAGGTGTATGTCATTGCTAAAAGGAGCTTTGAAGAAGCTGCTAAGCAAACAGTCTCTCTCAGGGGCAGAGGCGGAATCCTGCATGAATCATATTCTGTCCGGAGCAGCTGATCCTTTACAGGTTGCGGCCTTCCTTAGTGCTGCCGAGGCCAAAGGAACAGAGAAGGGGGAGCTGCTGGGTTATTTGAAGGCCATGTGGTCCCAAATGATCCCGGTTGAGCGAACCGGGCAAGTCGTGGATATTTGCGGAACCGGGGGAGATATGCTGGGCTCCTTCAATATCTCCACGGCAGCCGCTCTGATTGTAAGTGCAGCCGGTGCCAAGGTTGCGAAGTGCGGCAACCGTTCATCCAGCAGTTCCTGCGGCAGCGCAGATCTTCTGGAAGCAGCAGGCGTCCGTATTGAATTGTCCAGCAGTGAGGCTGACAGCTGGCTGCGTGAGCATGGATTCGCCTTCCTGTTCACCCCTCAGTTTCATCCTTCAATCAGCTCCTGGTCCAGCTTAAGACGCAGTCTTGGATTCCGTTCAATCTTTAATCTTATGGGGCCTCTGGGTAATCCAATCCTGCCATCAAGACGGTTAATGGGGGTGTCCAGTGCGGCACTTGCTCCCTTATATGCCGACATTCTTTCCTCCATCGGTACGGAGCATGCGCTTGTAGCCTTAGGCATGGACGGGATGGATGAGATTAGTCTTTCTGCACCAACGGTGCTTTATGAGATCAAGGGACAAGCCGTCACACGATCTTTATGGGAGCCGCAATCGATAGGACTCCAGTATGTTGATATCGAGGAATTAAAAGGAGGGACGGTACAAGATAATGTGAACATTTTGAACATGCTGTTTGAAGGAAGCCGCCAAGTCACTGCCATACGTCAGGTGACCTGCGTGAATGCGGGCGCTGCACTTATGATCTCAGGGCTTGCAGATTCGCTCCGGGACGGTTACTGGCTGGCCGAAGAGACGATTTCATCTGGGAAAGCGAGTGTAAAGCTTCAGGAACTTGTGAACAGCAGTAACCAAATATATGAGGAGGCTCAAAATTATGTTCATGCTGAATGAAATCATTGCAAACAAGCTGCTCGAAGTTGAGGAGAAGAAACGCCTTCACCCCCTTGAAGATCTTCAGGGAAAGCTGCGTGAAGCCAGACCTGTCAGAGACTTCTATCATGCTCTCAGTTTGCCCGGAATTTCATTAATTGCAGAAATCAAGAAGAAATCACCATCCAAAGGTGAATTTCCCGTACAAATCCCTGCTGCCGAGTTAGCACATTTATATTGCCAGAATGGTGCGAGAGCCATCTCGGTGCTGGCTGACGAGAAATTTTTTGGTGGCGGGGCCCATGTGGTTGAAAGGGTTGCTAATGATCCTGGCGTACATCTGCCTGTCATGTATAAGGAATTTATTATTGATCCTTATCAGATTTTTGAAGCCCGTTCAGTAGGGGCAGATGCTGTATTGCTGATTGTTCGCAGTATTGCTGATAAGGCTAAACTCGCAGACATGATTGGAACCGTTCATAACCTTGGGATGCAGGCATTAGTAGAGTGCTTCACGGCAGAGGATGCGGCTGATGCAGTCGAAGCCGGAGCACGTATTATAGGGGTCAACAATCGGGATCTTCAGACATTCGAAGTCGATTTGAAGCGTTCCGAGGAGATCAGATCCGTAATTCCTGAGGGAGCTCTAACGGTTAGCGAGAGCGGACTTAAGACACCAGCCGATGCGCTTGAAGCGCAGCAGCATGGATTCGATGCCATTTTGGTGGGAGAGGCTTTGCTTAAATCGGAAGACATAACCAAGAGCATCAGGGGCTTCGCAGGTCTGGAAGTCGCTGAGCACCAATCCAATCGATAAGAGAGGCAGTTGATCAATATGGAAGGTTTTTTCGGACAATATGGCGGGGCTTACGTTGCGGAGACATTGATTCGTAATTTGGAGGAACTGTACGGGGAGTACGAGAGAATCAAGGACGAGGAAGACTTCCGGGAAGAAATCTCGCAGCTTCTAAAAAACTTTGTCGGCCGGCCTACGCCTATCTCTGCGCTTCACCGCATTACCGCTGAACTTGGCGGAGCCAAAATTTATCTCAAGCGTGAGGATTTGACCCATACCGGAGCCCACAAAATTAACAATGCGCTGGCTCAGGCAGTTCTTGCCAAACGAATGGGCAAAACACGGATTGTGGCTGAGACAGGAGCGGGACAGCACGGTGTTGCCGTGGCGACAGCCTGCAGTCTGCTTGGACTTACCTGTGTTGTGTATATGGGAGCCGTGGACGCGGAGCGTCAGGCACCGAATGTACAGCGCATGAAGCTGCTTGGTGCGGAGCTTCATCTGGTGCATAGCGGGCAAAAGACCCTTAAAGATGCGATCAGTGAAGCGATTCGCGACTGGATTACCCATGTTGAAGATACGCATTACTTGCTTGGTTCTGCGGTTGGACCGCATCCTTTCCCGAATATGGTCCGTGATTTCCAGTCGGTGATTGGAGAAGAAGCCAGGGAGCAAATCCTTGAGGCTGAAGGAAGATTGCCGGATTATGTGATTGCGTGCGTTGGTGGGGGGAGCAACTCGATTGGAATGTTCAACGCGTTCCTGAATGATGCTGATGTGAAGCTGGTCGGTGTGCAGGCTGCCGGTGAGGGACTTGAATCAGGAAAGCATGCTTCACCGCTGCTAAAAGGTACTCATGGTATTATCCAAGGCAGCTTGACGTATATGCTCCAGGATGAAGACGGTCAAATTCTAGAAACGCATAGTATTGCTCCAGGCCTGGATTATCCAGGGGCCGGACCTCAACATAGTTATCTAAAAGATACCGGAAGAGTGGAATATACCTCTGTGAATGACCGGGAGGCCCTGATGGCTTTCGAGGAATTATGCCGGAAAGAAGGCATTCTTCCTGCCTTAGAATCTTCACACGCGGTAGCCTATGCCCTGAAGCTGGTAAGCCAGCTGCCCCAAGATGCCCTGGTGCTGGTTAACCTGTCGGGCAGAGGAGACAAGGATCTAAGCCAGGCCATAGCTGCCTTGGATCAACTTAAGAACTCGGAGGTGCTGGTATGAGCCGAATTGATCAAATGTTCGCCCGCCTGAAGGAACAAGGAGAGTGTGCATTAATTCCATATATTCCTGTAGGATACCCAACGGCGGAAGGATCAGAATCCTTGATCCGCACGATTGCCGAATCCGGCGCAGATCTTATTGAGCTTGGTGTTCCTTACGCGGATCCGTTGGCCGACGGCCCGACTATCCAGGAGGCAAGCTTAAAGGCGGTATCCAATGGGATCAATCTTAAGTCGTGTATTTCTATGGTGCGTACACTTCGGGACAAAGGGCTCGAAACGCCAATCGTGTTGATGGGGTACTGCAACTCTTTTCTCGCATACGGGCTGGACAAGCTTGCAGATGATGCCAAGGAAGCCGGCATAGACGGATTCATCATTCCGGATCTGCCTTCAACCATGGCGAAGCCTTATGTGGAAATATTCGAAGCCAGAGGACTCAAGAATATCTTCTTCCTCGCGCCGACGACGAGTGAAGCGAGAGAGGCTGCGGTTGTTGAGCAGGGACAAGGCTTCCTGTACTGCATCTCCGTTACGGGAGTAACCGGGGAGAGAAAGTCACTGCCTGCGGAACTGCGGGATTTCATTCATCAAGCCAGACAGGTTACCACCCTGCCGCTGGCGGTTGGCTTCGGTATTTCCAATGAGGAGCATGTACGCGAGGTCAGTGAATATGCGGATGGAGCGATTGTTGGGAGTGCTCTAATTAATGTCATTAAACATTCAGAGCCCCATGAGATCGAGGCTAAAGCTGGTGAATTTATCCGCTCTTTGAAGCAAGCAACTAGAAAAGCTGCAACCCCGATCTAATGAAGAAGGAGAATCCAATGGTTCGAGTTAAAATATGCGGTTTGACCAGCAAAGAAGCTGCCTGGGCTGCGGTCGAGGCAGGTGCTGATGCGGTGGGGTTTGTGTTTGCGGAGGGAAGACGCAGGATCACTCCCGTGCTTGCGCGGGAGATTATCCGCTCACTTCCCCCATATATCACGACGACAGGTGTCTTTGTAAATGAAGAGCTGAATCAGGTCAATCAGATTGCTGATTTTTGCCGGTTGGACCTTCTCCAGCTGCATGGTGACGAATCCCCCGATTACTGCAATCGTGCCGTCCGGCCGGTTGTCAAGACGATTCATATGGGTGCAGGAGTTCACGATGATGATTATATCCAGAACAGGTATGGTGAAAGGGTGCGGGCATTCCTGCTGGATACCTTTGTAGCCGGTGCAACCGGTGGCACAGGGCAGACCTTCCCATGGGAAAGTGTACAGAAGATGCGTATTAGGACACCCATCATTCTCGCTGGAGGACTCCATGCCGGAAATGTAGCGGAGGCTATTCGTCTGACACAGCCATTCTCTGTTGATGTAAGCAGTGGGGTGGAGACGAACGGGCTGAAGGACCCGGTCAAAATGCAGGACTTCGTTCAGGCTGTCCGGAGTTGTCAGTTGGCTGTGGGAGACCCGCACTAATACGTACAAAAGGAGGTTCGTGTATGCTTCAATCTTTGATTATCGGATTTGGAAGAGCGGGAAAAGGTCTCCATTACCACTGCCTTCGTAAAGCAAACCAAACGGGAAGTCATACGAGCCTTTTCCATCCTCAGGTTGGAGTTGTGGATCCGAATATAGGTGCTCTTGGTCTTGGTCAATCCAAGCTGACGGGCTTCTCCAGCCTGGATGAGGTGGAGGGGTTCGAACCCGAGAATACGGTCGTGCATATTTGCACACCGCCTGAACTTCATACGGCTTCACTGCTTGATGTGGCCAAAAAGGGTTACCGCAAAATTATTATGGAAAAGCCGCTGACCACAACCGAGAAGGAACTGGAAGTCATTCGGGACATCCAGAGTAAATACCGGTGTGAAGTTCTGGTTGTGGCGAATTGGTTATCAAGTTCTTTGACCAAAAGTATCCATACGCTGATCAAATCCAATATCTTTGGCCCGCTGCGTTACCTGACTGCGGAACAGAATAAATCCCGTCTATCCCGTACCTTGGCCAATCCCAGCCATCAGAATGCCTTTGATGTTGAAATTCCGCATCTGGTCGCCCTGGCCTTGCTGTTAGGCGGAACGAATGCGAGCATCAAGGAATCTGAGGTTAAAGATATGCTCTTTGGAGATCACGTAATTCCAAATATGGGTATGGCCAAGCTGACCCTTGACCAGGATCATGGACTTGTCTCCCGTCTTAGTTCCAACTTGGCAACACCCGTACGGAAGCGGAGAATTCAACTTAATTTTGACAGCCATGTAGTCTTCGGCTATTACCCATCTGCGCAGGATGACAGCCACGCCTGGCTGGAAATATGTGATGGGAACGGACGTCTCTTGGACGAACAGATTCTGCATGATGATCCACTATCCGCCGTGTTTATTGAGTACTATCAGTACTTTGCAGGTATAGGAGAGAAGCCGGTAAGTGACCTCGATTTCAACGCCAAGGTGGTCACGTTAATATGCCAGGCCAAGAGATTATGCGGGCTAATGACAGACGAACCAGAACCTTCGGATGTCAGTCTAACTTACAATATGGTCAATATGGGGTGAGCGAATGAGTGTTGCTTTTTTCTCAGGGGCTGAAGCTTTCAAGCAGCAGTGGCCTCTGATCTCAGATAAATTGGATCAAATCTTGGATGAGGGGAAGTTCACCAATGGCCCTACGGTTCAGGAGCTGGAGCGGGCACTTGAGACTTTTACCGGGGCCAAGCACTGTGTAGCTGTCGGAAATGCAACCGACGCTTTGATTATCATGCTGCGTGCTGCGGGAATCGGTGCCGGGGATGAGGTCATTGTTCCTTGTTATTCATTCTTCGCTTCTGCATCCAGTATCGCCCATGTAGGCGCTACACCGGTCTTCTGTGATATTAATCCATCGACCTACATGATCAATGTAGAGCAGATCGAGCAGAGAATTACCCCTCGCACCAGAGCGATCATGCCGGTACATTTATTCACTCATCTGGCGGATATGAATGCAATCAGCCGAATTGCTCAGAAGCACAATCTTCTGGTACTCGAAGACAGTGCTGAGGCGATCAGTATGTTCCATGAAGGACAACACGCTGGCTTGATCGGCAACGCGGGTGTGATTTCCTTTTTCCCTACCAAAACCTTGGGAGCCATTGGAGATGCCGGACTGATTCTCACGAACGATGATTCGATAGCTCATGAGGCAAGACGGCTAAGAATTCATGGACAAGATGAAGGAACACCTTATATTCATCATTCCGTGGGCTACAACAGCCGAATGGATGATATTCAGGCCGCTATCCTTCTGGTTCGTCTTCAATATTTGCAGCGGGAAATCGCACGCCGTGCTTATTTGGCAGCTTGCTACAATACGAAGCTGGCGGACATTCCTCAGGTAAGCACGCCGATTGTAGAGGAACGCCCGAGTGAAGCAGCTAACGCTGTGTATTATGTATACCTGATTGAGACCGAGAAGCGGGATGAGCTGGTTGCTTACCTGAACTCCAAGGGAATTGGAACTGAGACCTATTATCCTCATCCGCTGCACCTTCAGCCCTGCTTCTCTCATCTGAATTATCAAGAAGGGGATATGCCTGCGGCCGAACAGGCAGCGCGAAGAGCAGTTGGACTGCCGCTTTATCCGGACTTGACCGAAGAGCAAGTCACTGAGGTATGCGGACATATTCGTCATTTTTTTGAAAAGGAGGTGTAATGATGAAGGTTCCTTTCTTCAATTACGCTGACCGCTATGCGGAAGATCGGGAGAAGATTAAGGAAATTGTATACAACGTGGGGACTTCGGATAATTTCATTCTGAAGGAACGCGTGAATGAATTCGAGGAAGAGATCGGCAGATATACAGGGGCGAAGCATGTCATTGCGGTTGCGAACGGAACAACCGCACTTACGATTCTGCTTAAAGCGATGGGTGTCGGCCCAGGGGTGGATGTCCTGACTCCTGCTTTCTCATTCATCTCCACAGCAAGTTCGATTGCACTGCTTGGCGGTACACCTGTGTTCGTGGATGTGGATCCACATACAGGAATGATGGATCCTGAAGACCTGAAGAGACGAATTACTCCGGCAAGCCGGGTAGTTATTCCTACGCATCTGTTCTCTGTGATGGCGGATATGGCTGCCATTAATGAAGTTGCCAGAGAGCATAATCTGATCGTGCTGGAAGATAGTGCCGTAGCTTTGGGAGCGCGTCAAAACGGCGGCATGGCAGGCCTGCTTGGCGATGCCGGTCTGTACTCCTTTTTCCCGGCTAAGCCACTAGGTGGAATCGGTGATGGAGCGGTGATCGTAACGGATAACGATGATTTTGGCCGAATCAGCCGGATGCTTCGTAACCATGGTCAGGACGGCATTACCCGCTTCTATCATCATATGCTCGGTTATAACAACCGGATGGACGAGACGGTAGCGGCTTATCTGTCGCATAAGCTGGGGCGTTACGACAACCTGTTGAACCGGCGCCGCGAGATTGCGTCGAAGTATAACCAAGCCTTTGGAAGCTTGGCTCCAATGGTTCAGGTGGTTACGGAGGCCCACGCCGAGAGAGTCTACTACACTTATGTACTGCAAGCCGAGAAAAGGGACGAGCTGCGCTCGCATCTTCAGTCCCGCGGAATTGAGACGCAGATTTATTATCCTTCGGCTCTGCCGCTTCAGCCGGCGTTTGCTTACTTGGGACATCAGCCGGGTGATTTCCCGAATTCGGAAGCCATTACAGGACGATCCCTGGCTCTCCCGTTGTATGCTGAAATGCCGGATGAGCAGGTGGACGAAGTCATTCAAGCTGTAGCCGAGTTCTATGCTGAGGTTAAACTCCATGTCTAAACTGCACGGGATCAAGCTGTCGGGGCTAAGTGATGAAGCCGGACCGGAAATAACGGAGCAGATTGAGACCCATCTGGAGCTTGGCTGGAATGAGATCGAGATTCGGACTGTGAAGGGACAAGCCCTGGCAGACTTGGATTCCGAACTATTCCGTCAGCTGCGCAGTCGTATCTCAGCTGCATCTCTGAAAGTAACTGCCGTAGCATCACGGATTGCCAACTGGGAGAGACCCATTACGGGTGATTTCGGACAGGATCTGGATGAGCTAGGGAAGATCGCTGATCGTATGCATGATCTGGGAGCCCGATATGTGCGGATTATGTCTTACCCGAATGACGGATTGCCTGAAGCAGAATGGCGGGAGCGCGTATTCGAACGTATGTACAGATTAACGGAATTGGCCCGGGAGGCGGACATCGTCCTGCTGCATGAGAACTGTTCAGGCTGGGCAGGGACAGATGCGGAACGAGCACTTCAGCTGGTAGAGGAAGTGGATAGTCCGAACCTTAGGCTTCTATTCGATACAGGGAATGGCATTGCCTACCGATACGATACCTTTGAGTATTTGACCAAGGTCTGGCCGTATGTAGAGCATGTTCATATCAAGGATGGCATATTGCAGGACGGCAAGGAGGTCTACACTCTGCCAGGTGAAGGTCATTCCAAAGTAAAATCGTGTCTCAAGTGGCTACTTGAGCACAATTACCAAGGAATTTTGTCCATTGAACCGCATCTGCATCTGATCCCCCATTTGCGCCAAAGACAGAACTCCGCGGGGTACAGAGATTCCTATATTACTTACGGTCAACGGCTGGAGATGCTTCTGCAAGAGATTGAAGTAAGCGGAGAGAAGGTGAAGACGGAGGCATGAGTTCTTTATTTACGGACAAATATTCCGATTTATTGCTGAATCTTCTCAGGCTTAATACGATCTCACCTATGGAAACCGGGCTGCCTTCCAGCATAAGAGAAGCCCAAGCGGAGTATGCCGCGTTCGCCTATGAACAGCTGGGATGCGAGATGTTATATCATTGTTCACCCGATCCGAAAGTTGCAGAAAGCGGGGATGTACCTCTCAGCGTACGGGAACGCGCTGCCGAGATGGGTTCAGCCTTTTGGGATTCGCAGCCCAATCTGGTACTCCGATGGGGAGCCAAAAGACCGCTGGAAGATACGCTGATGTTCAATTTTCATATGGATACCGTAGATGGGCATGTTCCGGTCACTTACGAAGACGGCAGGTTCACAGGCCGGGGAGCAGTTGATATGAAGGGGCCGGGCGTCGCATTGCTGGCAGGGATTGAGGCTGCTCTGAAGGAAAACCCCTCCTGGACGGAAGATTGCAGCCTGCTGCTCCAATGTGTATCCGGGGAGGAAGGCGGAGCCATGGGCGTATATGGCACAAAGCTGCTTGTTGATGGCGGCCTTCTCGGCAGCTTGAACGTATTCGCTGAGCCGTCGGAAGGTGTCTTCTTCGACCGCTCCACGACATCGATGACCGCCCGAATCGAGGTGCTGGGGCAGGATTCAACCGATGATGCACCGGAAGCCGGTCATAACGCAACTCTATTGCTGGGCTTTCTCGCCTCGAACATGCTGGCCAGGCTGTCTGAACCTATTGAGTCAATAGGAGGGAAGATGTGCCTTGCCGGTATGCATACTGGGTCCATGCACAACAAGGTATATGGTTCCGGTCGGCTGCTTATGAATTTTGCTTATCATTCTACTGAAGGTGGACGGCAAATACGTCATTTGGTTGAAGAAGTTATGCAGGATCTCCTCAATGAGTTCTCAATGCAATATCAAAATTTGGCTCCAGCACGTTATACAGCGAGCTCGGCCGCAGAGATCTGTGAGCTGACCTGGGTGAAACAGGGACTTCCGGTTCTGAATAATCGGCATTCGGAGTGGGAGCGAAGCCTGAGTGAGATTGGCTGGGTCCGCAACCCAGAGGATCAGCTGCATCAGGCATTCACCTGTGATGCCATGTGGGCACAGCGACCAGGAACATACACGATTGTGTATGGACCCGGAGGTCTCGGCAGCCACCATGCTCACGCAGAAGGAGAATATATCACGCTGGAAGAGCTGGAACGCTATGCGGCGGATATACGTGATTTGATGACAGCTTTCTATAAATTACGTAGAAATATGAATCGATTGGAAGTGGTCAATAGACATGGTTAACCAAGTTAAAGTGAAGAAAGATCGTCTGCAAGATTTCGTAACCAATGTATTCAAAGCGTGCGGTGTTGACGACGAAAGCAGCCGTATGGCGGCAAGTGTACTGTGTTATGCCGATGAGAACGGCTTCGATACACATGGAGTCACTAACCTGGAGAGGATCTATGTATCCAGGCTGCTGGATGGGCGGGTGAATCCATCTGCAGAGCAAAAAGTAGTTGCAGAATCAGCTGCTACCGCCGTGATAGATGCCAATCATGGGCTGGGCTTGTCAGCTGGTGTTAGAGCCATGGCACTTGCCATTGAGAAAGCGAAGCAGACCGGAATCGGATGCGTCGTGGTTCGCAATTCCTCCCACTTCGGTAGTGCCGGGTATTATACCGGACAGGCTTTAGAGGCGGGAATGATCGGCATGGCCATGACGAATCTGGGCACCCAGGCCATAGCCCGACCGCTGAACGGTACGGTGAATATGCTGGGCACGAACCCGATTGCAGTCAGTGCACCTGCAGAGAATTTGCCTCCTTTTGTCCTCGACATGAGTACGACCGTGGTTGCCACAGGCAAGATCCGGGCCGCCGAACGAAGAGGCGAATCGATCCCGGAAGGCTGGCTTATTGATGACAACGGAGATCCGGTTACGGATCCCGCTGCTTATGATCAGGGTACAGGACATCTGCAAATGCTTGGAGGTTCGCTGGCTACGGGCGGAGCCAAGGGCTACGGACTGGCCTTGATGGTGGACATTCTGTGTGGTGTCTTGTCTGGAGCGGATGTCGGCCCGGATCCTAGGCTGCTGAAGCCTGAGCAAAGCGCTGCTGGCCAGGAAGACCAGAACATCGGGCACTTCTTCCTCGCCATCCAGGTCGATGCGTTCCGTCCAAAGGAAGACTTCACTTCCCATATGGATCAGATGCTTCAGACCCTCCTTGACTGTCCTCCGGTATCTCCAGAGCGGAAGGTTGTATACCCTGGATATCTGGAAGCCTCCGGTCGTGAGGCTACCGATGAGGTAGCTATTGATCAAATTGTATTTGAACAGCTTGAACGCTTGGGACTTAAGCTGAATGTGGCTTCGCTGTCTTCTGGGGAAGAAGTTCACGCCAAGTGAAATATATCGAATCGGGAGGAACTTATTCATGAATCTTCGAGTTGGAATCATCGGTATGGGCGTCATTTCCAAGTTTTACGTTCACGCATTGCAGCACAAGCTGAGCAATCCTGTGCTCACGGCAGTATGTGATTTAAGTGAAGAGCGTCTTTCGCCGTTCATGAATGAAGGCATCCCCTGCTACCAGGATTACAAGGAAATGCTGAAGCGGGATGATATTGATGCAGTTATCATAAATGTGCCTAATGACAAGCATTATGAGATCTGCCGCGATGCCCTGCTCATGGGCAAGCATGTCTGCTGTGAGAAGCCGATGACCATGAATATGGAAGAGGCGGACGATCTGGTCCGCGTATCCGCCGCTTCGGAGCGAACCATGTTCACCGCTTTTCACCGTAGATATAATATCCACTTTGTTGATGCGCTGAAGCAGCTTGAGCCAGGCGATGAGATCGTCAAGGTGACCGCGAGTTATCTGGAGAAGATCGAAGAACATGCCGGAGATGACAAATGGTATCTGCAGCCGGACCGCTGCGGAGGCGGATGTATCGCTGATAACGGACCGAACGTTTATGATACATTGGCTTTTTTCCTGGGACATCTTGAAGTAGTCTCTGCGGATATTTCCCGCAATGAGCAGGGCGTGGACATTGAAGCACGGGTGGAGCTCGTAACCGCTTCTGGCGTTCCCGTGTCAGTTCATCTGGACTGGGCATATCCGAACGGCGAACAGAAGGATGTCATCATTCATCTGAAAAGCGGCCGCGTTATTGAAGCAGATATGCTAGCCGGGTTTACAGAATTCAAATCCTCGCTGTATCACGAGTATGAAGAGATCCTGCTTGATTTTGCGGCCAAGGCGGCCGATGGCACATGTCACGGAGAAGACGGCAGAGATGCAGTAAGACTCGTCCATGACACGTATCAAGTGGAGACTATGAAGATATGAGTCTACCGGCCAAGCGGGCCGTTCAAGGCGCATTCGCTGCCCTGCTCTTTCATAAACAGGAAGAGCGCGGCATGCGTCTGATCGAGTTCGAGACACGTTGTGTACGGCAAGGGGAGATCCATGAGATCGTGACCACCACACACTCGGACAGTGTGGCAGGGGATCTAATCAACCGGGTAGGCTTTCTTGGTTTCGCTGAAATGAATTGTGGAGGAGTCATTGGCCGCGGAGATCCCGTTGTCATCCATAATCAGGTGATCGGTCACGTGCTCGGATTTGACGATTGTCATTTCCCGAATCACTATAATATTCTGATCGCAACGAAGGAGACTTGGACAGCGGAAGATCTGAATCTGGAAGTCGAGAGCTCTATCATATTTGGATCGTTGAATGATAAGGATGAACTCAAATAGGTTTCTTTTACAGGAGGACGGCAATGTACAATCAAATCAAAATGAGCCCAGACGTAGAGCACAACCTGGATGGGGTTAAGGTATATGGACTTCATCTCCAGCTTACGCCGAGGGGTGACGGTGCCAAGGCCGACTATACACCTGAATGGGAGCAGATCCATGCGGCTTGGCGCGGGAAAAGCAAGGCAGAAGTCGCTGCGGCTCCGATGATGGCGGCTTATCAGAACTTTTATCAGCTGATCGGGTTAAATCCCAAGAAATACCCTCCTTCAGTTCAGAACCTAATCCAGCGGTTCTTCATCAAAGAAGACCTGGATCGGCTTCCCCTAATTCATCCAATTGTGGATGCCGTGAATGTGGCTGCTCTTCAGCACCTGATTCCACTTGGTGTCTTTGATGCTGAATGCGTGAGCGGGGATATTCACCTGAGCTTTACCCAGGGCGGTGAGGCCTTTCAGGGATTAGGGGAAAGCGAGCCGGAAGCTCTTCCTGAAGGACTGCTTGTGCTTGCCGATGACGAGAAGACTCTGTCGAGATTCTGCTATCGGGACAGCGAGGTTCAGAAGGTGACGGATGCGACTAAGCAAGTCTGGCTGCTAGGCTGTCAAGTCCCTGGCGTGGATGAGACGGCAGTCAAAGAAGCGTTGTCAGCGGGTCTCGAATTGATTGGACGAGCTTACCAATGTGAGCTGAGACAGATCCATGCAGGCTGAAAGGGGGGGCTTGAATGAATGCTAGCGGTAGGCAGCCTTCTCTATTCAAGCGCTACGACTTAGCGATCTGGATCCGGATATTCGGCAATGCGCTAAATGCGATGACGACGTTCATTATCCGGCCATTTCTGGCTATTTATTTGTTCGACAAACTGGGGGGGTCCCTGGTCAGCGCCATGCTTGTCATTGGCCTTCAGCCCTTTGCAGGCATGTTAACCGGTATATTCGGAGGCGGTCTTAGTGACCGGTTCGGACGTAAGCCGGTGATGATCATAGCCCTGCTAATTCAAATATTGGGTCTCGGTGCTTATACGCTTGCAGATAATGTATGGGCATTTGCGGTGATTACAGCCATTATGGGTGTGGGCTCAGCCTTATTTAATCCGGCTGCGAACGCGATGATCTCAGATGTAGTCGATGCCAGGCAGCAGACCGAGGTGTTCGCCTTACTGCACACGGCATCGAATGTCGGAGCGGCCTTCGGACCTGTGATTGGTCTTCTCTTGTTCCAATGGGACAGCACTCTGGTGTTCATTACTAATGCACTGATTCTGCTGGCATATCTGCTGCTTGTATTGTGGAGAGTGCCCGAATCCGTTAACCGGAATCCTGTTCAGGCATCATCTTCACCGATGATACGCACCTCGGGCCGTTGGCTTGACCATAAGCTTCTGTATGGAATCACGTTACTGGCGATGCCAGTTGGCATGATCTACGCACTGGTCATTTCGGTTCTTCCGTTTCATTTGTCCGATCACTTTGAACATTCAGCGGATATTCTGGCCGCGCTAATGACTTTTAACGGGATTATGGTCATCGCTCTTCAGCTTTGGGTTACGAAGAAGACCCAGCTCATGCTCGCTTATCGGGTGATCGGACTCTCCTATGCGCTGTATGCCGTTGTAGCCTTTGGCTATGGCTGGTCACGCTACATCGCAGTTCTGTTTGTAATTGAATTCATCTTTTCTATAGGCGAGATGTTGATTGGTCCGCAGCTTCAGAATGAGATATCCGGATTAGCCCCGGAAGGGAAGAGGGGCTTCTACTTCGCGATCTTCGGGTTACATCTGCAGCTGCCGCTGGCCTTTGGTCCTGTTGTAGGGGGACTTATCTATACCGCTTGGAATGGTACGGTTATGTTCATGCTTCTGGGGCTCGTGTTTATTCTTACGGGCGCAGCCCAGGTTATTCTGCTCAAATGGTTAAGAAAGCAGAAGCAGGCGGTCATGCAGACGGATATGTCTCCTTTAACGGTTAGAAATGAGGAAAGTTTCTCGACTTAACCCCATATACAAGAAGAGATCACAGGTCAGAGATAACGAGGGGTGGGAACCAGGATGAAAGGCAGCTTCAAAGCTTATATTGCGATGACTTTCGCCATGTTCACTGTCGGTAGTTCCATAGTGGTGGGCAAATGGGTGACCATCGTGTTTCCTGTGTTTCTCGCTTCTCTAATTCGATTTGGCTTGGCTTCCGTACTGCTGATCATAATTCTGCTTATGGTTGAGGGCATTCCCAAGATTACGGGGAGGGAGCTTCTCCTCTTGCTAATGCAATCCTTAACCGGAATTTTTCTGTTCAATATTTGCCTGTTGATTGGTCTCAGATGGACACCTGCTGTTGAAGGCGGGATTATTACCAGCACGACGCCGCTTGTCATCTCGGTGCTGTCAGTGATTTTGTTCAAAGACAAAATTCCGGTAAAAGCCTGGTCGGGCGTTATTCTGGCAGTCATCGGAATAGTTCTCATACGCCTGCTTGATCATTCTTCTTCTACCGCTGAATCTGGTGGCTTCTCCTGGCCAGGCTACGCCTTGCTGGGTATAGCTGTAATTAGCGAAGCGCTCTTCACGCTCATTGGAAAAAGACTGTCCGACCGATTGTCCCCGCTGGCAATTACAACCTTTGTAACGGTGTGGGGATTTGTTCTTTTTCTTCCAATTGGTCTATATCAGGCCGTTACGTTTGATTTCAGTATCCCTTCCATGGGAGATTGGCTCAGCCTCGTCTATCTGGCTGTTGTCGTCACCGTGATTGGCTTCGCGCTTTGGTACTACGGCGTTTCGGCAGTATCAACGAGTACTTCCGCTTCTTTTACAGGGATCATTGCTGTTTCTTCGCTTGTTCTCTCAAGCCTTTTACTGCATGAGCCGATGGGCTGGAATCATCTGATCGGGATGGGGATTGTCATTGGAGCCATAATCTTGTCTGCCCGGTCGGAGAGCCAACCCCAGCTCGCCTCGCAAGCCTATGAGGAGAAGGAAGACCCATTAATCAGATAAACGGAGGTTCTCTATATGAAGGAAGGCAAAGTGATAGTCGTAATTCACCGCTTTGGCGATTACGTTCTTGGTGGGTTTGTTAACTACGCAAATGTCATTGATCACAGCAAGAACCAGGTTGTGTATCTGGTAAACGCCAGAGGGCATCAAGATATTCAAGATTACAAGGATCAGGCGGCTGCTGTACATGAACTGTCTGATATCGAGGATTACTCGGCACTGGAAGCAGCGATGGAGAGTATTGCTGCCGAGTATGGGCAGGTTGATCTTATGCTCGCGATGTCTGAATTTGATCTGATTAACGCCGCGAAGCTGAGAACAAGGTTCAACATTCCGGGCATTTCCGAAGAGAAAATCTCCTTGTACCGTGACAAAATCGTCATGAAGAAGCGTCTCCAGGGGGACGGCCTGCGGATTCCTAAATTCTTGGATTATCGAACATCCGCTGAAGCCATAACCTTTGCAGAGGAGACGGGTTATCCCGTTATCCTTAAGCCCAAGCTCGGTGCAGCCAGTCAGGGTGTGAACAAAGCCCATAACCGGGCAGAACTGGAAGAGATTCTTGCTAATATTGAGGCTGCCAATGAATCAGAAGACTTCCAATGTGAAGAGTTCGTGACGGGTCCAATATTCCATATTGATGGATTAATCCAGAAGGGTGAATTGCAATTCATCGCCATCTCCCAATATGTGAATGGATGTTTTGCCTTCTCGCAAGGAATGCCTAACGGTTCATTTATTGTAACGGACAGGCTTCCTTTGAAGAATCGGCTGACTAGCTTTACAGAAGAGGTTCTGCGATCTCTTGAACTACAGAATGGTTGCTTTCATCTTGAAGTTATTGACCGGGACGGACAGGAAGCGGTATTCCTTGAAATCGGTGCTCGGATGGGCGGAGCGGAGACACCATTCCTTACGCTGGAGTTATATGGAGTGAATCTGTGCGAAGAATGGATTCGAATCGAGCTTGGGAACTTCGAGAAATTAACCATCCCCGAGACCGGTATCCACGGTGGACTGCTGCAGTTCCCTGAACCTCCTTGTGTACCGGCAGAAGTGGTTCACGTGACCAGCATCAAAGGCTTAATCCCGGAGATTTTCCATGAGCAAATACCACAGCCTGGGGAAATTATGGACGGCAAAGGATCCTATTATCATATCAGCGGTAGATATATGTTCCGGGGGAACAGTGAAGCTGAAGTTGAAGCAGCTATTCATAAAGCCATTGAACTGTTCCATATTGAAGCCAAACCTCTAGAGCCATCTGCAGTGTAACTTGTCTATAATGGATCATTCGTCTAGGATCATATCCCTAAATGGAGGAGAGACCCTCATATGAAAAATATCTTGCTTGTCAGCGACCTGGGTGGATTTCCGCCATCCTTGGAATCATTAGCGAAGATCGCCAATGTATATGTATATATTCCGCGCCCCAGCGCGGTAACCAGCCGGTACATGGCATCCATTAACCGGTATGCAGCGGGTGTGGTGAAGGAGGGCATCCCCGGTGGTTCCGGCGGATATGAGCATCCTGAGTGGGTGACTTTTACTGGAGCAGAGGCCTATACGCTCTCAGAAGATGAAGTCGTAGAGCAAATTATCCGCTATGCCCGCATGTTCAAGGCGGAAGCCATTATGTTCGGCGGGGCAGAGAACATGGTACTATCCGTGGCGAAGGCGGCTGAAGCACTCGGACTTCGTTCAGCTGGTGTGGAAGCCGCACGGCTGGCCCGCAATAAATACACCATGAGGGATAAATTCCGTGGTGCCGGGGTTCCCTCACCAGATTTCCGGGCGATCCATTCAGAGGCAGATATGCTGGCCGCTGTTAGTGAACTTGGTTATCCTTTAGTTCTCAAGCCTACGTATTTGGCCTGCTCCATTGGGGTAACTCTGCTGGACGGAAGCAGAAGCCCGGTAGAGGTGTTCCGTGAAGTTCAGCGAGATATTGAGGAGAACACAGGAGATTCGCTGCTGTTCAGTGAAGAGTGCTTATTTCTGGTAGAACAGTATATGGAAGGCTGCAATGCGGATTGGTACGCGGATGATCTATATGCTGACTATGTCTCCGTAGAAGGAATGATGGTAGACGGAATATATCACCCGGTAGCCATTACGGATAAGACTCCAATGCTCTCCTCCTTTACGGAGACTTCCCATCTTGTACCTAGTGTGCTGGACCACGAAGCGCAGAGCCTCATTGTGGAGGCTTGCCGCAAAGCCAATGAAGGCCTAGGCCTTCAGAATTGTCCGACGCACACAGAGGTCAAGCTGATGAAGAACAGACAGGTAGGAATCATAGAGACCGCGGCCCGCTTCGGTGGATGGAATATCATTCCTCAGATTAATGATGTGTTTGGAATCGACATGACGCGTATATGGGCTGAAGTGCTGCTTTATGGCAGCTCTCAGAACCTGCCGGATCATTTGCTGAAGGTCTCCAACAAAGCGCGCTGCAATATGCGTATTTATTTGGAGGACAACCCCTTGGATCCTTCGTTGAAGTACCAATATACGGGCTACGAGAAGCTGGATCATTTGCTGGGGGAAGGCACCCGAATCCTTACAGAGACCGAAATTCCAAAAGGAACAGTTGTGAGCAGCAACCCCCACCTGAATGCTATGAGCTTTGTATCTACGCTGGATCTGGAAGGTTCACACCCCAGAGATTTGGCTCAATCAGTCTCCAACATACGGAGTGGAGTCAGACTTCAGGTTACTGAATTGGAAGGAATGAAGATAGAAGTCAAAGTCTAAATTCTCATATCAGAAAATAACCGGATGCGAAGGTAATCCCGACTCGCGTCCGGTTTTTTGTTATACATATAAACTTGGGACTTATCCTAATTTACTTCAATCTTTGTCATAGATCCTCACTAATCTGTGAACATGTGGTACAATTTTCCTGTAGTGACAAGGAACTTACTTCCTGGATTTCCTGATGGTGGCAGAGGGGGTTGTCGTAGTTGAGCTTGTTCAGGTACATAAAGCTAATAGGATTGATAGTAGGTGTTATAGGCCTCAATATTATCGTACTCTCCCCCGGATTCATAGGGCTTGAGATCGGAGGGAGCGCGTTATCTACAGCACTCGGGGTAACTTTACTGGTTGGAAGTGCTATGGGGCTTTTGTATGGGAGTTATATGCTGCTATTCAAGCAGCCTGCTCCGCTAACTGCCAGACCCATCCGAACGCACGAAGATTATGTTGAGGCTTTAAGTCATTACCGACGGGTTAAACCGCTGCAAGCTGATATAAGTCTCACGCTTGAGCAGATGGAACGAATCAGGAGGAAGAAAGAGAAATTATTTCTCGTTCTGGCACAGCGGTTTGATCAGGAGGAGCTGAGTTACAAGAAGTTCGCTTCCGTAACGAACGAGGTGGAGAAATTATTTTACCTGAATGTAAAAAGTATTCTGAACCGGCTTCATGTGTTTGATGAGACAGAATTTCAGCGGGTGATGAGCTCACGGCCAGTCCAACTCTCGCCGGAGCTTCTTCAGGAAAAGACACAGGTCTACAACGAGTTCATGGTTTTCTTGCAGGATTCGCTGGAGACCAACGAGGAGATACTTCTTAAGCTGGATAAGCTTCTGCTTGAAATATCAAGCCTGGATAGTATTGACTTTGGGGAGATCGAGAATATGCCTTGTATGCAGGAAATTGATTCATTAATCAAGCAGACTAAATACTATAAACATTGAGAGGTGCAGTATGGCTAAAAAGAGCAGGTTTTTCATGATCTCCGTCATCATCTTAATCGTCGTATTTGCTTTGGTATACTTCGGAATTAAATTAACCTCGAATATAGGGAAGACGGGGACACAAGTGGCTTCCGAAGACGCAGCCAAGGACCTGAGCAAGCTGTATTCGGGCATTTCTATTACGAAGGCGGAGCCAGTAAAAGGCCAAATTGATCTCAACCCGACCGATGTTGGCGATTCACTTCCGGATATATCTAAGTTCAAGGTAACGGTTGACCCTTCGACAGAAAACTTCGTAGAGATATTCTCCTCAACTGAAAAATCGGGTACGGGTGTGGACGGCTGGTTAAGTGAAGCTGCAGCGGAATTTAATAATGCCGGTATCGTGGTGGATGGAAAGCCCGCTTCGGTAAAGATTCGTAACATAGCTTCCGGGACAGCCGCAGACTATATCAAATCGGGCAAATATGTACCGGATGCCTATACGCCTTCCAATGAGCTCTGGGGGGAGATGGTTAAGGCCAGTGGCGTTAAGACACAGCTGATCTCCAAACGTCTGGTTGGAAACGTCCCCGGCATTGTTATTGCCAAGTCTAAATACGACAGCCTGGTGAATAAGTATGGATCTGTCAACGTCAAAGTCCTTACCGAAGCCATTGCAGGCAATGATTTCTCCATGGGCTATACAGATCCCTTTGCGAGCTCTACCGGATTGAATTTTCTACTGACCGCTCTGAATACTTTTGACAGCACAAATATATTGGGAGATAAAGCCGTTAAAGGGTTTGAGAAATTCCAGTCCAACGTTCCCTTTACAGCCTCTACAACGATACAAATGCGTGATGCAGCCAAATCAGGCAGACTGGACGGGTTCGTGCTGGAATATCAGACTTACATCAATGCGGAAGACCTGAAGAACGGGTATGTGTTCACTCCATTTGGTGTACGGCATGACAGTCCCTTGTATGCCCTGGGTGATCTGCCGAAGACCAAGCAGGACATCCTTAAGAAATTCGCGGACTTTGTTGCCGGGGATAAATATCAGAAAGCAGCCAAGGACAAGGGATTTAACAATCTAGATAACTATAAACCGGAAATGGCAGCCGTAGATGGTAGTCTTCTGTCCCAAGCACAGCAGCTCTGGAAAGAGAAGAAGAACGGAAATAAACCGATTGCAGCTGTATTTGTAACGGATGTGTCAGGCAGTATGGCAGGGGAGCCTTTGAACAGACTGAAGGAATCCCTGATTAAAGGTCAGAAGTATTTAGGAAAAGACAACAGTATAGGGCTTGTCTCTTATTCAGATGATGTAACCATCAATCTACCTATTGGACGATACACCACGAATCAGCAGTCCATGTTCGTAGGCGCAGTGAACAGCCTCCAGGCCAGCGGCGGAACTGCCACTTTCGATGGGATCGTGGTAGCTCTTAAGATGCTTCAGGATGAGCTGGCAGCGCATCCGGGTGTTAAGCCCATCATCTTCGTGCTAAGCGACGGCGAGACGAACCAGGGATACTCCCTGGATGATATTAAAGGAATTGTTGAAACCTACAAGATTCCCATCTACACGATTGGATATAACGCGAATATCAAAGCTCTCCAGAGTATTTCAAGCATTAACGAGGCAGCCAGTATCAACGCGGATACGGATGATGTGGTCTACAAGATTGGCAATTTATTCAATGTTCAAATGTAACAATCATAGAGGGGGAATACCATGTCATTTTCATTAGAAATAGCAAGCCCGGAAGAAATCAAGGCAGCGATCGAGGAGGAAGTCAAACCTGTACCCGAAGAGGTTGCGAAGCTTAAAGAACTAGCAGAATCGAATGTAGCCGCCATCATGGAGCTTGATCTGGATTCCCTGGATAAACGCAGGGAAATACTTCAGTCTATTGATTCATTTGGATTAAATACAATGAAAATGTCCTCGGATAAGAATACGCTCCTGCAGGTGTCCGTAGGAAAGTTGTCAAAAACAGGGGATGAGGGAGGCCAAGTGGCGAAAGGTCTAGCTGAGCTGCATATGCAGCTTAAGGATTTAGACCCGAGCGTGATCGATTTCGCCAAACAAGGATTGCTCGGGATGTTCTTCAACCCGATACGAGCTTATTTTCTGAAATTTCAAAAAGCAGATATTGTCATTGCAGATATTGTTACATCTTTGGATAAAGGGAAGGCAACGCTGAGGAATGATAACACCACCCTTGAGATCGAACAGCAGACTCTGCGTGACCTAACCAAGAAGCTCCAGAAGGAGATTGAGCTGGGGAGTTTGATGGACGCATCTATTGAATCCCAGATTGAAGCCGCGAAAGTACGGAATGAAGATCCGGACCGAATCCGCTTTATTACGGAAGAAGTCCTGTTCCCACTCCGTCAGCGGGTAATGGATTTACAGCAGATGCTCGTAGTTAACCAGCAGGGGATAATGGCCATTGAGGTAATTATCCGGAACAACAAAGAACTGATTCGCGGGGTGGACCGGGCGAAGAATGTGACGATCTCAGCCCTCAAGATCTCCGTCACCGTGGCCAGTGCACTCTATAATCAGAAGATTGTCCTGAAGAAGATCGAACTACTGAATCAGACGACTAATGAACTAATTGCGGGCACGTCCCGTATGTTAAAGAATCAGGGAGCAGAGATACACAAACAGTCACTTGAGACCAGTATTTCTGTAGATACATTGAAGCAGGCTTTCACAGATGTATTATCCGCACTGGATTCAATCAGCACCTATAAACAGGAAGCTCTGCCAAAGATGCGTGAGACGATTAATCAGTTCAGGGAACTCGCAGATAGCGGGGAGAGTCAAATCCAGCGGCTTGAGAAGGGTCATAAGCTGGGTCTATAAAGTTAAGAAATAGTAAAGAGATTCTATCCATGAATGAAACAGGATACCAGGGGTAAAGCTAACCGTACCCTGTTGTTGGAGGTATTCTATGTGGACCGTATTATGGAATGCAATCGTGCTTGCCGTGGCTGGCACGATATTCCTTAGAATCGCTGGACGAAAGTCCATCTCTGAAATGACGGCTCCCCAGGTAACCATACTATTAATGGTTGGAACAGTCCTTGGCTCAGAGATTGGAGGAAAAGGACTAGGATTATCCCTGTTTGGCTCGTTCCTTCTCATCATGTTCCTCATAGGCTCGGAATGGATTTCGCTGCGTTTTAATCGTGCAGAGAAGATGCTTAAAGGCTTTGGGACGCCTGTCATAGCGGAAGGAAAACTACTGGTTGATAACATGAAGAAGTTAAGAATATCCGTAGACGATCTGGAGAAGCGTCTAAGGCTGCTAGGAATCACCCGGCTCGAAGATGTTAAGTCAGGGACGATAGAAGAGAACGGACAACTTGGTTATGAATTATACCGCCATGCCAGACCTGTTACCATGGGGGATCTGGAGCAGCTATTGAAGGCCAACTTCCCTAATATCGTGATTCCACCTGAACCCAGCCATAACAATATTTTTAGCGAGGTATACAAGGAATCCGATAACCCTGATCATTCCAAATACCTGCAGTGATCCATAGAGACTAGAAAAAGCAGACGGTTGCCGTCTGCTTTTTCTCATGAATGCATCCACTGTTATGATCTACCTGAATTTTGCATTATCCAACCTCAGTTGAAGGGCTATTACTTCGCTCTTTCATTCACTTCATTCATCAATTTCTTGATTGCTGAATTCAGAGACTGGATTTCCGCTTCATCCATTCCCGCGATTCCGAGCATGGATTCAGGTATGCACACCGCTTGTTCCTGAAGAGCTGCCCCCTCTTCCGTAATACTGACTATGACTACCCGTTCGTCGGAAGGATCCCGGCGGCGCTCTAACAGTCTGGCGGTCTCCATCCGCTTAAGCATAGGAGTCAGCGTTCCGGTATCCAGATCGAGCTTTTCGCCAATTTCTTTTATGGTGCACTTCGGCTTCTCCCAGAGTGTCAGCAGTACTAAATACTGCGGATAGGTTAAATTGAGCGCATCCAGAAGAGGACGGTACAACCGAAGAATTGCGCGGGAACAGGCGTAAAGAGAGAAGCAGAGGTGGTCGTCCAGCTTTAATTTATGTTCTATATTCATAGTGCCCCCGTAATTGTTAAAAAATTGATAATGGTAGCTTCATCTTATCAGACCTTAGGGAGAATTCAATATTTACTTTGCTGTGATGAGCCATGGTTTTATTCACCTATAATAATAGACAGAAGTTGATTAAACTAATCTAATTTAATTAGGAAAAAGGACTGATTGGCGATTTCGTAAGCTTGATAACTGCTCTTTTCATCAAGTATATTGTTCATGGGCGTTTACCACTGCTGCTGCCTCGGTTAATTTAGATCAAGTACCCAAATGCCATTTCGAACTTCATCGACGTCTGCAGCTCCTGAAGCTCCTGAGTTCGCCAACGGATTATTTCTATCATCCTGCAATATGGGAACCACCTTGGGCGCGGAAGTTGGCGGGCTATTTATATCTGAACCGGGTAAGCCATATGTTGTTGGGGTGGGACAACTGACATTATTATTAAGTGTGGCAGTCATTGGACTGAGAAACCGCCATCTTACTCCTACTAAACCGCGTTCTGGTTAAAGACAAGCTTTATGATTACCTATCATCCATTCATAGTAAATAGGAGGCAGAAATTAATGATTAAAGCGAATGCACGTGCTACATTTAGCCCGGAGGGTCCGTTTCAACTGACTACAATCGAGCGCAGGGCTCTAGAGCCGCATGATATTCTGATTGAGATTAAATATGCGGGGATCTGCCATTCCGATATCCATACCGCACGCGGAGAGTGGGGGCCGGTGAAGTATCCGCTCGTCCCTGGGCACGAGATCGCAGGTATCGTCTCTGAGGTAGGATCTGCAGTCACAAAGTATGCGATAGGAGACCGGGTAGGGGTCGGCTGTATGGTTGACTCCTGCGGTAAATGTGTGAACTGCCACAAGGGGGAGGAGCAGTACTGCCTCGAAGGAAATACGGGTACTTACGGAGCAATTGACAGATACGGCCAATATACACAAGGAGGCTATTCTACCCATATCGTCGTCACAGAAGACTTTGTGGTCAGAATTCCTGACGGTATTGAGCTGGATGCCGCTGCACCTTTGCTATGCGCCGGAATTACGACGTATTCGCCGCTGCGTCATTGGGGAGCTGCTCCGGGCAAAAGAATTGCAGTGGTTGGACTTGGCGGGCTTGGACATATGGCCGTGAAGATTGCCCATGCCATGGGAGCGGAAGTTACGGTTCTATCTCAATCGCTGAAGAAGAAAGAGGATGGTTTGAAGCTGGGAGCGGATCATTATTACGCCACTAGCGATGCGGAGACTTTCAAGACGCTTGCAGGCACATTCGACCTCATCATCAATACGGTAAGCGCGAAGATCGATATCAGTGCCTACCTTTCGCTGCTTGCTTTGGATGGCACGATGGTTAATGTCGGGGCGCCAGCAGAGCCGTTGTCAGTTAACGTATTCTCCTTGATCGGTCACCGCCGGTCGTTCGCTGGCTCGATGATTGGAGGCATTCGCGAGACACAGGAAATGCTGGATTTTTGCGCTGAACACAACATTGCACCTGAGATCGAGGTTATTTCCGCCAATCAGATTGACGAAGCCTGGGAGCGTGTATTAGCTTCCGATGTACGGTATAGATTTGTAATCAACATCAGCACGATGGAGAACGAATAATGAATTAATCATGGCATGCCTGTTTGGCGTGCCTTTTTTTACTTGAGGTGACAGACTTGATAATCAGAAGGGTACAGCTTTAGGAAACTAATAGTTGACAGATTATGTATTATAAACTAGAGTATACCTGTAAAATATTTTGCAAAATATAATTTCGTAAAATTTAAAAATTGGAGGAGATCAGCATGCCCAAGTTAACTGTAGGTACTGAGAATGATGCGCCAATTGAAATTTATTACGAGGATTTTGGTACAGGTAAGCCGATCGTGCTTATTCATGGATGGCCCCTGAGCGGCCGCTCTTGGGAGAAACAGGTTCCCGCACTGATCGAAGCTGGATACAGGGTAATTACATATGACCGACGCGGGTTTGGTCAATCATCACAGCCTTGGAACGGTTATGACTATGATACTTTTGCGGCTGACCTCAACAAGCTCATGGAACATCTGGATCTCCGCGAAGCCGTACTCGTCGGGTTCTCCATGGGAGGCGGTGAGGTCGCTAGATATATTGGCACTTATGGAAGCGGACGGGTAGCCAAGGCTGTATTGGCCGCTGCTGTTCCTCCGTTTCTGTACAAATCTTACAGCAATCCTGAGGGAGGGCTGGACGATGCGGCAATTAAGGGCTTTGAAGATGGAGTGAAGAGCGACCGAATTGCCTTTCTTGACAACTTCACCAAGGGATTCTTCGCTGCCGGAGACCGAACCGACTTGGTAAGCGAACCCTTCCGAATTTATAACCGAGACCTTGCAGCTTTTGCATCTCCAAAAGGTACACTGGATTGCATTGCAGCATTCAGCCGTACTGACTTCCGTGATGACCTGGCTAATTTCAATATTCCAACCCTCATTATTCATGGGGATTCGGACGCGATTGTTCCTATTGAAGTCAGCGGTCAAAGAAGTCATGAGGCGATTCCCGGCAGCCGGCTTGTTATTATTGAAGGCGGTCCGCATGGGTTGAATGCTACGCATGCTGATGCTTTCAACTCAGCGCTTATTGAATTCCTGGGAAGCTAATTAAGACCAGGTTATAAATAGAACTGCCCTTCTCCACTGGAGAGGGCAGTTTTTTAATTCAGCAACTAAAGTCCAGATGGCGCATGAACCAAAGCGCCGGGCTTATCTGCATGAAGCGGGGATGGGCTGATCGGCAGCGTATTTCTCAGTGCCCACAGCTGTTCATATCCCGTAATGGATAGGTCGGCCAAGGACAAATCCTGGCTTCCTGAACCCGGATTGTTGTATCCAATACAGCGCATTCCGGCGCTTTTGGCGGCCTTAACTCCATTGCGAGAGTCTTCAATCACGACGCAGGCAGAGGGCTTTATGCCAAGAAGCTCGGCTGCATGAAGGAAGATATCCGGCGCCGGCTTCCCGTGAGGCACCTCCTCACCGGACACCTTGATGTTGAAATAACGCCCGAGGCCCGTTTTGTCCATAATCAGTTCGATCAATACTTTGGGGGAAGAGGAGGCTACCGCCACCGGAACCTGCTTATTCTTAAGCCAATCCAACCAAGATTCCAAATGAGGCATAGGCTTAAGCTGATTATGACTACTCATAATCTCCATCACATTATTCTTATGGTAAGCGAGGACTTCTTCCAGGGAGAAGTTCAGCTGATGCTTCTCAAGGACACGCTGCCACATCGTTTCCAAAGTAACACCTACGTATCCATGGTGCTCCAGCTCATCCGGATAGGCTCCAAAGTGGGCGAAGGAGGCTCGTTCGATTTCGAAATAGATGGGCTCACTATCCACGAGTACCCCGTCCATGTCAAATATGACGGCTTCAATCGGTTCCTTCTGCCATTTCTGTTCATCTGGTAAATGCATATTTATCACTCCGCAAATGTAATTTAGATATGACCTTTAGCTGGATTGTAAAATAACTTTAATGGCATTAGAAGATGGATTAAGAGTTTTTTGGTTCAGATCGCAGCCCAAAGCCGAGAACGCCTCCACATATTGATCTAACGGGTACGTATGGGTAATTATTTTCTTGGCCGGGACAATATGCTGTTCTATCAAGTAATGAGCAGTCGAGAAAGTTCCCAGTGAGTCGATAGAGCCGATAATTTTGAGACTCCGGTCGACAATCTCCTTAGGATTAAAGCTGTTAATTCCATCCCTTAAGCCTACCAGCATCAAATAACCACCGTGGGCCAAATTGGAAAGTACCTGGGTTCCCACTACTCCAGTCGTATCTATAATAAGGTCAACCTGATGATTGGATGGAGCCATGGATTCTACAGCTGACTCGAAAGAATCATGGGTCTGCCAGCGTTCGGGCGTAATTGAACTGGCCATGTTCAGGCGATCCTTCGAAATATCCACAATCGATCCGGTGACCCCTTTGGAAGCCAGTGCATAGCTGTACAGCATCCCGATAGGACCAGCACCCAGCACAATGGCTCTGAAATTGGGAAGAAGCTTAATCTGGTTAATGCCGGTAAGAATACAGCTCAGGGGCTCAGTTAAAGTGGCTTCTTCATAGCTGATATGATCCGCTAGTTTATATAGAAACCGGTCTTCCGTAATATAATAATCGGTAAAAGTTCCGTCGGCACTAACGCCAGTCTCGGTGACAGCCTTATGGAGGCAGTGATTCTGACGTCCGGTTCTGCACATCTCGCAGTGACCACAATAATAAGTAGGATCAATCACGACCCGGTCCCCAGGCTTTAATGTGCTCACAGCCTTACCTATGCTAACCACTTCACCGGCAGATTCGTGGCCCAAAATAATGGAAGACGAGGCGTGATACCTTCCACTAACAATACCGAGGTCGGTGCCGCACACTCCTGTAGCGTGAATACGTACGAGAACCTGATTATCTCTTGTAATTTCAGGTACGGGTCTCTCCTCCAGAGCGACGTCCCAGGCAGATTTATAGATTAATGCAAGCATGAATGTTACCTCCTCTATAGTTAACCTACGCTTTTTAGAACCGCGTCCAGTCTATCTACGATCTGAGCGATCTCTTCTTCGGTAACCGTCAGGGATGGTCTTACTTTCACCACATTACCAAAACCATACCGGGATCCTCTTAGAATAAGTTGTTGATCGGAGAAGGCGCGCTCGATAATCGCATTGGCTTTGGCTACATCAGGAGCTCCATCAGAATCCACAATTTCAAGTCCCCACATTAGTCCGACTCCGCGGGCTTCACCAATACTCCGATATTTCATAGTAAGCTCACCCAACAGGTCTCCTAATATTTCACCCTTCAATTTGACTTCATCCAGAAATCCAGGTTCGGATACGACCTCCAAGGTAGACTTTGCTGCTGTCACGGAAATGAGATTGCTGCCCGAGGTGAAGGAGTGCTCGTGCTTCTCGAGGACGTCCAGACGAGACTGCATGAGTACCGCAGCCACAGGAACGCCAATCCCTCCGAGGCCTTTAGCCAAGGTGATCATATCGGGCTTGATATCGAACAGTTCACTGGCGAACATATAGCCTGTCCGTCCAATACCAGTCTGGACCTCATCGGCGATCAGGATCATGTTATGTTCATCGCAGAGCTTGCGAAGGCGCTGGAAATACCCATCGGGAGGAATAATATTACCTCCGTTCCCGAGAATAGGTTCTATAATCATACAAGCGATAGAGCCTGAGCTTGCATATTCAATTTGATCGGAAATGGCTTCTATACATTGAAACCCGCAATTGGGCTGGGAAGAATTAAAAGGGCATCTGTAGCAGTAGGGAGCAGGGACGTGCAGGGAATTGGGAACTGCTGAATTTGGGAACTTTTTGCGGCGGAAGGCATTCCCGGAGATCCCCGTTGCGAACTGGGTCTGACCATGATGGGAGAGGAACAGGCTTATGATATCGGTGGAACCGGTATATTTTTGGGCGATTTTTGTTGCACATTCGTTAGCCGTAGAGCCTGTAATATCTCTCATCCATCCAGCATCAATGCCGTTCGGCGCATATTCTACCAGATGAGCCAGAACCTCATCTACATATGGCTCAGTGAAGGTAGATGACATATGCGTAAGATTCCCCACTTGTTCCTGTACCTTCTCCACAACATGGGGGTGATTATAACCGAGCGAAAGATTGAAAGTTCCGGATACTCCATCCAAATACTCATTACCTGAATCGTCGATCAAGCGGATTCCTTTGCCATATCTGAATCGGTCTTTAGTTAACGTTTGCATAATCATCCCTCCAAATTTAGATTGATAGCTTGCAGACTAGTTGCTATAACGTAAGCGTTTTCGGCCTCACCTCCCCAAATGACCAAATCCCTAGCTCCCTATTAGAATTCATTTCTTTGCTGGATGATTGAACTGCTTAGGCGTCTGTTCCCCAAGTTCCATTGATGGGAAAGTCCTATGGTTAGAAGCAGAACCACAGTAAAGCCTGCCAATATCCATACCGTATAGGTGACCGGCCACGACGACATACTCCACCCGATGACATACTGTAAAATCGCACCCCCAATACCGCCAGAGGCAATCAGAATGCTCGTTGTACTTTCGGTCATGCCTGGTATCAGTGAGTTCGCATAGACCAGAGCGATCGCGAATAACCCGGACATGAAGACGCCTATCCCAAAAATCAATAAATAGGTAGCCCATTCACTTGAGTTCAAAGCCATGGCGATTATAAAAAAGAGTGAGCCAAGCGTGCTCCAGAACAGAAATGGCAGATATTTTACGGCTTCGGCAATTCTGCCTACGAATAAACGCCCAATAACCATGGCAATCCACAAGAAGGTTACACTAAGAGAGGCGAGTGACTTAGGTATATGTATGGTCTCGATTAATATGGAAGGTAGGAAGTTCATGAACCCGAGCTCCAGTCCCATATATACGAAGAAGAAAATGATGAAGATAACCAGCAGCCGCGCTTGTCTTGCAGTATAGCGAGTAGGGAGGGTTTGCGTGTTCATATCGGAAGGACCATCCGTGTGAAGCTTGCTTGAGCTGGCCGCGGGCATGGTCATCCATAACAGAATCAGAACTAAAGTAATCCCGGACACCGTGAAGAAGGTATACGGCCAGACCTTGAGGGTGATATACATGCTCACTACGGCAGGGATCAGCAGAGCACCGATTCCAAAAAACACATCCAACTTAGCCATCGCCACGGCTTTGCCTTCTTCAGCGTACTCAATCGTGAAGGCCCCAATGGAGGACTCAATGATTCCCGAACCAAACCCGATGAATAGAACCATCAAGATGATCCATAACCAGGATGGTAGGAAGCCCATCACCAGACAGGCAGCTGTGATACAGCACAGTGCAATCAATAACATACTTCTTCTGCCGATATAGGCCGACATGAGCGGGGAGACGATAACGCCTGCCAAGAAGCCAATGAACTGTACGAATAACAAGGTTCCACCATCACTGTAACCGAGTCCATAATGTGACAATAACTCAGGCAGCAGAGAACCCATAACTACACTGGTAACGCCAATTAACAAGTAAAATCCACAGCTTAGGGCAAAAATCCTTTTCACAACAGGGTCCTCCTAGAATAAAGGTGAGTAGAAAGAAAATATGAAAAATATCACTGAATACAATTTATACCATTTTTACCGAAAAGTATATATTAAATTTGTAAAATTAGTTCCATTTTATAGTAATATATGTAAAATAAACGATCGAAATAGAACGAAAATACCAAAAAAAGCCGCTGTCATTAAGTGACAGCAGCTTCTATAGATCATAAACCTAAATTAGGTCGACAGCTCAATCAGACGATCAGGATCAAGAATATTAAGAGTACGAAGATTCATATGAATAATACCCTGATTCACCCATTGGGTCAGCTTTCGGCTTAACGTCTCCGGTGAGGTCCCGATCATGGAGGACAGCTCTTTCTTCGCCGCCGGAAGGACAACGCGGCAGCCGTCTGGATCTTGTTTTTGCCAGTAGTATACGATCATCCTCGCAAGCCGCTGCTCTACATCCATAACATGCATAGCCCCGGCCCACTCATCCGCCTGCTGAAGCTGCTCGCTCATCGCCAGCAAGAAGCTGTAACTGAGCTGTGGATGGTTCTCGAGTAAAGGCCTGAAATCATCCTTGTGCAAGCGGCAGATCACGGAAGGTTCAAGCACCTCAGCCGTAGCATAATGTTGTTTGTCCTGAAGCAGAGCGAATTGGCCAAAGAAATCACCGGGGAAGAGGAAGCGCAGAATATGTTCCCTCCCGTTATCCGAGACTTTGGTAAGCTTCACAAGCCCTTGGCTGAGAACATATAAGGATTCCGATTGTTCTCCTTCATGGAATACATAGCTTCCTCTAGCATGGGGAGCAGACTGGGCAATCAAGGTTAATAGTTCCTTCTGATCCGGACTCAGCTTCTCAAATACGGGGACATGGTGTATGCAGGACATGGATTTGTCGCAGCTTACAGCGGCTTGACACATGATCAAGCACCTCCTTGCAGCTCTTGTAGTGTTGAGACTAGCGTACTATCTTATTAAGCTGCCCATCGTGAGGGAGGTCACACGTTTTCCTGAAAACTTGATCTGGATCAAGGAACATTTCATAAGGACATGGCATGATAAGTCTTGTAAAGAACAGATGAGCAGTTGGGAGAGGAACAAGATGGATACATTCACTTTTCAAGATATGGGATCAATTCAGAGAGAGAAGCTTGGCAGTCAAGTTCCGCTTGAGCTGTTTCGCACGATTCGTCTCATTGGAATGCACCAGGGATTACCTATGGGGGGAAAAGGGACAACGTTAACGGTCGGCCGGAAGATTGGTGAAAGCCTGCCGGTTAACAGCCTCGAAGAGCTGCTTGCCTTGATTGAGCAGCTGCAGATCGGAATCCCGCATGTGCTCAGCAATGAGCCTGGGCTCATTCGCATTGCAATGGAAGATTGTTTTTGTAAGGGACTCCCGGTGCTGGATGAGAAAATGGTCTGTGATCTGGAGGGCGCAATAATGGAAGGCGCTTTAACAAGAATTTGGGACAAAAGGGTGACGGTAAGAGAAACCAAGTGTAATGTAAGCGGCCACTCTCATTGTGAATATGAAATTCGTTACAAATGATGTTGAAGAGATGGAGGAACCTGTATGCTTGACATTGAGTACAAAGGGCAAATCGCGGTAATCGATCTGAGAAAAAACATTTTAAAGGGAGAGCATCCTAAGTCAGAAGTCATGGAGTTTGCCAAAAAGGCGGAGAAGGGGACGATTCTTGAACTGCATCTTCCGCATCCCGCAATGCCCTTGGCATCCGCACTCGAGGCGATTGGGTATCCAGCCGTGACTCATCAGCTCGGCCCTGATCATTTCCGGATGATGTGTGTAATAATGGATAAGTGAACTAACTAAATTTTAGGAGGAAATAGAAATGGAAAAGAAAACTTTAGCTGATTATACGGAGTTCCGCAGTGAGTCGTTCACTAAGAAAATTCTATTCAAACAAGGTGACAATGTGGTATTCATGCTGCACTTCATGCCTGGCCAGTCGTTGCCTGCCCACAAGCATCCTGGAGCTGATGTCTATATTCTCGTTACCGAGGGAAGCGGCGAGATGACGATTGATGAGGCGGTAATTGGCGTGACCAAATCAGAGGTAATTCGTGTTGAAGGCGGAGAGTTATTCGCATATACCAATACGGGCAGTGAGCCATCAAGTCTGTATGTGGTTCTGACGAAAATACCTGATGAACGGTACGCACAAGAAGTATAATTTTGCGGAGAATGCAGACTCTGGAAGTTTGCACCTCAATGGAAATTCCAGTAAAATGAAATAGGAATGTCTGTTCGGCATTTCAAATAAACCAGAAGAGGTGCGGTATGATCGTCGGAATGTATCCTTATCTAGTCATGAATGGGAATGGACAAGAAGCTGTGAAATTCTATGAAGCGGCTCTAGAGGCTCAAGTACTGAACGTACAGACCTTTGGAGATATGCCGGATCATCCTGAGCATCCCACACCGCCGGAAGCCAAGAACCTTGTGCTCAATGCGCATCTTAAGGTAGGCAATACGGATCTGATGCTCTCCGATAACTTCCCGGGACAACCCTATCAGATTGGTTCACAAGTGACGATTGCATTAACCGTTAATGACGCCAAGAAGGCTGAAGAGATCTTCGGCAAGCTTCAGGAAGGCGGGCAAGTGATTATGCAGCTTCAAGAAACCTTCTGGAGTCCTCTGTATGGACAGTTAACCGACAAGTTCGGTGTAACCTGGCAGGTATCCACACTAGGTGACAATTACAAATCATGATTACTGACAAAGCTGCCGCGGCAGCTTTTTTTATTTTCTTTTAATATATAGCCTATTCTTAATCTTGCCTACAAAATCAGTCTCTGTTATCATCATGTTAACTTATTAAATGTATTAATTAAGTCTATTAAGGCGTCTAAAGGTGGTGAGAAATTGAGTGATTTAACTACCCATCCGAAACAAATTCAAAAAGCTATCGTCCGGGACATACGTTCGCGGCTTCTCGAAGTTCAAAGTGCGACAAAGGCTGAACTGATGGAAAAGTTAGGAGTAAGCTTTCCTACAATAAGCAAGTTCATTGCACAAATGGAGAAGAACGGAGAAATTATTCTTGTCGGTATGGATGAATCAAACGGCGGAAGAAGAGCGAAGCGGTATACCTATAATCCAGATTATATGCTTGGTCTTGCCATTCTTCTGGAGAAGAAGGATACGCACTATACAATCTTTAATTGCAGGGGAGAGATATTGGAGCAGGGGCAGTCTTCAAGTGTTTTGACGGGAGAATTGGAGGAACTTGTGATCCAGATTGAGGATATTATCTCAAGGAACCCTAAGATCAGATCGATCGCGATTGGAGTTCCTGGAGTTGTTAATCATGGCCGGATTCTCTATATACCGGATTACGAGCAGTTTCATAATTTAGACATCAAGAGCTATTTGGAGGAGAAGCTCTCGGTTTCGGTGGTTGTGGAAAATGATATGAATGCTGCGGTTCTCGGATATCAATATAACAGGGGGGGTCAAAATCGACCTTCATTAATATATTTGTATTTTGGTCATAACGGCCCGGGTTCCGGCATTATGGTTAACGGGGAACTGGTTCGGGGAAGTTCCTTTTTCGCGGGAGAGGTTTCTTTTGTTCCCTTGTATGACCACCATAACTTTTATCAGGCCTTGAGTCGGTCAGGAGATCAGGACCAAGCTCTTATGCTTAGTAAGAGGGTAGACGCAATCAGCCGCTTAATTGCAGCGTTTACAGCTATCGTCAATCCACATACCATTATTTTCAGCAAGGATGAGGTGAACCCGGCCATGCTAAGTCAGATTGCGGCGCAAAGTGCAACTTATATTCCTAAGGAGAATCTTCCCGAGCTGACGGCAAGTGACTGGACACAGGATTATTTAGTCGGACTGCAGACCCTGGGAGTGGGAATCATGGTTTCGGAAGCACATAATTAATTAACTACAGTTAGAGGTGTACTATATTGGCTACTTTTTTTCTGATTATCATTTATTTGGCGTTCATTAGCCTAGGGCTGCCGGATTCCCTGCTGGGTTCGGCTTGGCCGGTCATGCAGACGGATTTCAACGCCCCTCTGGAGACGGCGGGCCTGTTATTTATGATCGTAGCAGGTGGAACGATCGTATCCAGTCTGCTAAGTGGCTCGCTGCTAGAGCGATTCGGAACAGGGAAAGTGACCCTCGTCAGCTGTGTCATGACAGCCGGAGCCTTAACGGGTTTTGCTTTCTCCCCCTCACTGATCTGGTTGATTCTGTGTGCCATTCCGCTCGGACTGGGAGCAGGGGCCGTTGACGCAGGCCTCAACAATTATGTTGCCGCTCATTACAAAGCTCATCATATGAGCTGGCTTCATTGTTTTTGGGGCGTAGGAGCGACAATGGGGCCCGTCATTATGGCCCAGTTCATCAATGGACAGCACTTGTGGAGGCAGGGGTACCTTACGGTGGCGGGAATCCAAGGCATTTTGGTTATCATTTTGTTCTTCTCTCTTCCTTTATGAGACCGTGTTGCCAGCCATAGTGGAGTCAAGATCTCTGATACAGCCGGGGCAGGAGACACAGAAGAAGAACTGCTCGGCAAGCCAACGAAACCGCTTCAGATTAAAGGGGTCAAGTTGTCGATGATTACTTTTCTTGTGTACTGCGGGGTTGAAGCTGCAATAGGCCTATGGGGAAGCAGCTTTCTGGTGGGCCTCAAGAGCTTGCCAGCGGCCGAAGCCGCAAGCTGGGTATCTTTTTATTATGGAGGGATTACAGTTGGCCGGTTCATTACAGGCTTTATCACCTTCAAGCTCAGCAACCGTCAACTTATACGCGCAGGCCAACTCACCGTACTGTTCGGAGCTGTTCTGCTAGTCCTTCCCTTGCCAGCCGTTTTTCCTCTGGTTGCTTTTATGGTCATAGGATTAGGGCTTGCTCCAATATATCCGTGTATGCTGCATGAAACCCCTGTGCGGTTTGGAACTAAACATTCGCAGAAAATAATGGGTTACCAAATGGCCGTAGCCTATACAGGCAGCACATTTATGCCCCCGCTTCTGGGACTGCTCGCTTCTTTCTGGAGCATAGGCGTATTTCCTTACTTTATCGTAATCTGCGCCGCAGCGATGTTTCTATTTTCGGAGAGATTGAACGCTTTCCTGAGCAGAAGAAATTATAAGGTTCATGCCTAATGGTAAAAAATTGGAAATAGTAATTCGCTTCATTTTGAGATATATTTTGGACAGTTATGGATTCCGTTAGTTACCTGTTTAACAGGGAAGGAATTTTGGGTAACATTCATAAGATGTGGAAGAACAAGAGGAGGACTTAAATGAGAACAATGCGTACATTCTTAATCTTTATGTCTTTGCTGTTCATGGCTCTGTCTGGAGTCCCTTATGGAACAGCAACAACCGAGGCAGCACCGGCTTCGGAGAAAATTTACCAGATCGGTACAGATACTACATTCGCTCCGTTTGAGTTCCAGGATGTGAATGGCAAATATGTAGGAATTGACATGGAATTGATGGAGGCCATAGCCAAAGATCAGAACTTTAAGTTCGAGATCAAATCGCTGGGTTTTAATGCAGCCGTGCAGGCTCTCGAAGCTCATCAGGTGGATGGCGTCATTGCGGGAATGAGTATTACCGCGGAACGCAAGCAGAAGTTCGACTTCTCCGATCCATATTTTGATTCCGGTGTAATCATGGCCGTTCGTGAGGACAACAATGAGGTCACCAAGTACGAAGATTTGAAAGGTAAGAAGGTGGCCGTCAAGACGGGGACGGAAGGTTATACTTTTGCTGAATCTGTCTCATCCAAATACGGCTTCACGATCGTACCCTTTGATGATTCCGCTCAAATGTATGATGACGTGAAGACAGGGAACTCTGTCGCTTGTTTTGATGACTATCCCGTGCTGGCTTATGGGGTGAAGCAGAAGAATGGGCTGAAGACGGTTACAGACAAGGAGAAAGGCGCTTCCTACGGCTTCGCTGTAAGCAAAGGTCAGAACAAAGAGCTGCTTGATAAATTCAATGCGGGCCTGGCTAACCTGCGTGCTAATGGGGAGTACCAGAAGCTATTGGATAAGTACCTTGGCAAAAATGCTGAGACTGCTGCGAACCAAAGCCGCTGGGGGCTGATTAAGAGCTCTTTGCCAGCTCTCTTTGTTGGTCTTGGCAAGACACTCTTGTTTACGCTTCTTTCTCTATTCTTTGCATTTATTCTTGGATTAATCTTCGGATTCATGAAGGTTGGACGTAATAAATGGCTGCGGGGCATTGCAACAGTATTTGTAGATCTATTCCGTGGTATTCCGCTTCTTGTACTTGCATTTTTCATTTACTTTGGTATCCCGCAAGCTTTTGGTTTTACCATGCCGCCGTTACTGGCAGCGGTTCTAACTTTGAGTCTTAATGCAGGTGCCTATGTGACAGAGATCATTCGCGGAGGTATTCAATCCATTGACCGCGGTCAGATGGAGGCGGCAAGATCTCTTGGACTTCCTTACCGGAAGGCCATGTTCAAGATCATCATTCCACAGGCGATCCGAGTCATGATCCCGGCGTTCATTAACCAGCTGGTCATCACGCTGAAGGATACGTCAATTCTGTCGGCCATTGGACTCGTAGAGCTGACACAATCAGGCAAGATCGTTATTGCAAGAACCTTTGCTTCATTTGATATTTGGCTCACGGTTGCCGTAATGTATCTTGTCGTCATTACTATACTGACCAAAATCTCGAGCCGTCTGGAAGGAAAGGTGCGTCATGGCTAAAATCAAAGTTAACAATCTCAAAAAGAGCTACGGTGCGAATCAGGTCTTGAAGGGCATTGATATGGAGGTTCGAGAAGGTGAGGTTGTATGCGTGATCGGGCCTTCGGGTTCGGGCAAAAGTACCTTCCTTCGGTGTATTAACCGGCTGGAAGACATTACGGACGGAACGGTTATCGTAGATAATTACAATATCAACGATCCCAAAACGGATATCAACAAGGTCCGAGAGAATATCGGCATGGTGTTCCAGCACTTCAACCTGTTCCCGCATTTCAGCGTTCTGCGCAACATCATGTTCGCTCCGCTTGAGCTGGGCAAGCAGACCAAAGAGGAAGCCCGTGCCACGGCACTCAAGCTGCTTGATCAAGTAGGTCTGTCGGATAAGGCAAATGCTTTTCCAAGCCAGCTGTCGGGCGGTCAGAAGCAGCGCGTAGCGATTGCCAGAGCACTGGCCATGAATCCGGACATCATGCTGTTCGACGAGCCTACATCGGCACTCGATCCCGAAATGGTCGGCGAGGTACTAGGCGTGATGAACGATTTGGCCCGTGAAGGCATGACCATGGTGATCGTCACACATGAAATGGGCTTCGCGCGTGAGGTAGCCGATCGCGTCATCTTTATGGATGGAGGCTATATCGTTGAGGAAGGATCGCCAGAGAAAGTATTCGGCAGTCCAAAGCACGAGCGTACCATCAGCTTTTTGGAGAAAGTACTCAAGGCATAATTTTAGCAGCCTATTTGAATTCGGTGAACTATCAGAACCCTTACCGGAATATAACGCTAAAGTCATTAGTTTGACAGACTTTGGTGTTGTTGACCCGGTAGGGTTTTTTTGTGTGTCTATATAGTCCGTATCACCCAATTAATTCCAACCTCCACCAAGTGTGAAATAATAGGAATAGCCTATATAACTCGGTGTCCGTTCATTCTACACTTGAATCGTTAGCAGACTTTAGCCAAGAAGAGGAGTGATTCAATGTTCATTCGGCCAGCTGCACGAGCATTTTGGACAAGGATGTTAGCCGCTTTTGTAATTCTGCTAGGTACAAGTATGATTTGGCTTCAACCACTGAGAGCTGAACAAGCTGAAGTTAACCAGGACCGTCACGGCCTGGGATTTGCTCAAAATGTATACGAGGTAAAGCTGGGAGAAAAGATCAATGTAACTCTTTTATTAAAGGGAAAAGATCAAGTTGAGGATGTTACGAACGACGCAGAAACAGAAATTTATGCTTATAACACTCATATTGCAAAGAGTTTCGATCATGGCGTAATTGAAGGAATAAACCCTGGGACCACATATGTATATGGAAGTTATAAAAATACTATTTATGATACAGCTTTAGCAGAAGTCCGGGTAGTAGGAGATCCTCCTGATGATCTTGAACTTAAGTTCGATTCTGAGGAGTACAGTATGGTTCCCTGGGAACCTGTAGAGTTCAAGGTAACTGCCAAAGGAAAAGATGGTGTGGTAAGAGATGTAACTGATGATGCATTTATAAATTCGGATCATTTTCATGTAGCCTCATTCTATAGACATGATGGCATTAGTGAAATAGAGAGTGATACTCCGGGCGAAGCTACAATAACGGCGCTGTATCATGGCAAACTGGCGACTGCCAAAGTGACTTCTTACAAAAACAATCTCAAGCTAAAACTGGATTCGGACGAATATAGCCTATTGGCAGGGGATCAACTGGACATCCAGCTTACGGCTACGCATCCGGACGGAAGAGTTGAAGTTATTCGCCCAGGATATTTTGATTTTTCTTTCTCTGACAATCCGAATGTAGTATGGGTGAACAATGTCAGAGGAGAACTTTTAGCTGTTGGCCCGGGAGAGGCAACTGTGACCTTTAACTACAGAGATCATACAGCGTCGGCAAAAGTATACGTATATCGCAAAAAGTAACTTTGTCATGAAGGAAACTGAGGGGATTGACGAATGAATTGTGCTCCTCCGTAACAAGCTAACCGTGTAGTATATTAAGCATGATTCCAGAGGAGGATACCCGAAATGGCTGATCAGAAGCGAAGACAAGAAGCTGCCTGGAAGTCACGTAAGCAGCAAGATAATCCCCATGGTAAAATCAAATCGTTGAAGGAATTATCCAACGAGTATGATGCGGAACATACTACACATTAGTTTCACTGCAATACAAAGCGGCTGCCGAGATCACTTGGCAGCCGCTTTGCTGTTACATATACAGAGTTAATATGGATACTCCCTGGTATGAACGGGTTATCTTAAAGATAGCTCTCCGGGTTCCACGATTGCATGGGGTTGATTAAGGGTAAGAAAGGGTAACACAGTCACATCCGCATAAATTTCCCATTTATATCAGGAGGTTAGTAATCTATGACGTCAATAACCAGCAATATCCCAGCTGCGATCCTGGGAATTGGAACTGCTTTGCCCGCTCATTCTATTGCTCAAGATGACATCGCCGAGCTGATTGCATTTTCTCTGCAGGACAGCCCTGATTTAGCCCGTTTTGCCAGAAGAATATTCAGATCATGCGGAGTTGAAACGAGATACACCTGTGAACCCAGTTATCTGGGATCACCGGAAGATTGTCGTTACTTGCCTACCGGAGACATTTCGCATATTCCTACCACTAAGGAACGAATGGATACATATAAAAGAGAAGCCTTACCGCTGGGGATGGAGGCAGCCAAGAAGGCGTTGAACGAAGCTTCCATGTCCCCTGAGCAGATCACTCATCTCATTACGGTCAGCTGTACCGGACAGTATTTGCCGGGACTTGATGTCATGCTGATCGGTGAGCTGGGACTATCCCCCCGCGTTAACCGGCTGCCACTTATTTTCCAGGGATGTGCAGCAGGTCTCAAGGCCATTCGAATGGCAAGGGATGTTGTTCTGGGAGCCCCAGGGTCACAGGTCCTGGTGGTCTGTGTGGAGCTGTGCAGTCTGCATTTTCAACCCGCCAAGGAAAGAGAAGCTTTGTTCGCGGCTTCATTCTTCGGGGACGGAGCTGCCTCCTGTATCATCGGAAGTCCAATGGAGAAGCATTCACATTATATGGAGCTCGGCAGAGGCTATTCCGTACTACTGCCTGACTCCACAGAGGACATGACCTGGGAGGTGGGGAATACCGGTTACAATCTGTATCTGTCACCGCGAATCCCCAAGCTGCTGGGTACACACCTGGAGACTGAACTCGCTAATCTTCTTGAAGGAGACAAGCTCCCCGAGCTTTGGGCTATCCACCCCGGCGGCCGTGGTATCGTAGACTCTGTTCAGGAGGTCATGAGCCTCACTGAGGATGACACCAAATACAGCAGGGAGATCCTAAGAACCGTGGGCAATCTGTCATCGGTGACTATCATGTTCGTGCTGAAGGCGATGCGCACGGAAATGAAGCAGATGGGCGAAAAAAGCGCGGAAGGAGTTGCCATGGCCTTCGGTCCTGGACTAACCGCTGAACTTATGCGCTTTACTTATATGCCAGCCTATGCGGCTGCGAATAAGGAGCAGAATCATGCCGTTCTTTAGAACCATGGCGGTTCGGGCCAAGGAAGATGAACTTATGGATGACTTCTCTATGGGCGGAGAAGAGTTAAGCGAAGCTCTTCAGCATTTGCAAAGGCTGAACCGAATCTTTCCTGCGGCGGCGCCGATCCTTCATGGAGTAGAGAAGCTGTGGCAGGCCAATGGAAGACCACCCACGCTCAGCATCCTGGATGTGGGCGCAGGATCGGGAGACATCAATACGAAGCTGTTAAAGTGGGCAGATCGGAAGGGGATCTCACTTCAAATTACTCTTGTCGATATGACGATGGAGGCTTGCGAGGAAGCCAGGCAATTGTTCCGAGATGAGCCGAGAGTGATAGTACGGCAAGGAGACGTCATGGAATTGGAGGAAGGCGCTGCCGATATCGTGACAGGCTCCCAATTCATTCATCATTTTGATGGAGATGAACTGGTGGATATGGTAGCCCATATGCTGCAAACGTCCAGATATGGGGTAGTCATTAATGATATTCACAGACATGCTGTATCCTATACAGCAGTCTGGCTGACAACTCGTCTAATCTCACGCAATCGTTACATCCGCCATGACGGACCCCTCTCTGTCGCCAAGGGGTTCAAAGGCAGAGATTGGCGTGATCTTAAGACAAAGCTTAAGCATACTACGATGACTTACTCCTGGAAGCCTCTATTTCGGTACTCTGTGGTTATCCCTAGAACAGATGGATTGGAGCTTTAGCGATAGAAAAAGGCAGGTGATCTTAAATGCTGAAGCAAGCGGATGTAGTAGTTATTGGCGCTGGTATAGCTGGCAGCAGCTGTGCGATCCAGCTATCCAGGCTGGGGCACAAGACGGTACTGCTTGACCGGCAGAACTTCCCGAGACACAAAACGTGCGGTGAATTCATGTCTCCGGAGACAAAGGAGATGCTCGAATATCTTGGAGTGAACCCGAACAGGAATGAACTCACGCCTGGCATGATGAACGGAGCTAAGATCATCTTTCCTTACGGTGGAGAGATTGAGGCTCCTCTTCCTGGAGAGGCTATTGGAATTAGCCGTTACGAGCTGGACCGTCTTCTTCATCAGCGAGCGTTGGAGGCCGGGGCTGAAATCATTACGAATACGAGGGTCACTAGTATTAAGCAATTGGACTCCGGATTATATGAAGTCGACACTAGGCAAGGGAATGCTCAGGTGCAGTATCTGACGAAGGCCGTTATCGGCGCTTATGGAACGAAGAGGCCTCAAGGCGCACCTCCATCAGGTATTCAGCGGGACAGTACCGCGTATGTTGGTGTTAAATCTCATTACAGCGGTCTTAGCATCCCGGCACAAGTAGAGCTGTATTTCTGTGATGGAGGATATATCGGACTCTCACCGATCGAGAATGGAACAGTTAATGCTGCCGCATTGCTGTCACTTGACGTGGTTCAGCGTCTTGGCAAGTCTGTGCCGGATATCCTGGAAGGAGCCTCGCGCACCAATTCCAAATTAGCAGAGCGGCTGTCTCAAGGCACACCTATCCCGGGCACTCAGGTATCGGTGGCGCCGCTCCACCTATCGGATGTGCCGGAGCCCTGGTCCGAGTTCCCGCATGTAGGCGATGCTTTGCTCATGATTCCGCCGCTCTGCGGGGATGGAATGTCTATTGCCCTGCGCTCATCCTGGCTATGCACATGGTCTACGGACAGGTACTTAAAAGACGAAATCAGCCTTGCCGAGTGGAAGAACCAATATACGGAGGAAGCGAACCGCGAATTCACCCAGCTGCTGAGAAGAGCGAGAGCGATGCAAAAGCTTGCTTTTGCCAAGACCAACCGTCTCTACCCCAGTATTATTCGGCTTCTCCCGGGTCTTGCATCGTATGTGGTTAAGGCAACACGCTTATCGGAGACCCATCCGATTCGGTAAAGATTAGTAATCTCCAAGCCACACGGAGACAAGAAAAATCCCCCCTTTCTGATGAAGATCCAGAGAGGAGGGATTTAATTTATATCCGCTTATTATTTATTTTACGGTGCTTGAGCAGCAGTGGATAGAACAGGATGCCGCTGACAATCAGGGCAAGCCCAAGCAAGAAAGTCTTGAGGTCCGCTGTCCCGGCCACAATGACCCATAAGGAGTAGATCGCGGCCAATGCAGCAATGATACCCTCGGTTACCCGCTCTTTATGCAGGGTATAGGTTTCCCCAGTCAAGGTCAGCTTGAGGTGATATAGGGATGCAATCAAATAAGGAACCAGATAGGCGAGCGTTGCAATTTGGATGATAAAGTCAAAAGCCGCCGAGATGGAACCCGAAATAGTCGAGAGCAGCAGAATCTGACCGAGCAGGTTGGAGATCCACAGGGATACCTTCGGCATTCCTTTGCCATTCTCCTTGGCGAACGATGGGAGAAACACACCCAGCTTGGCCGCTTGAAAAGGAACTTCAGCACTCAGCAGTACCCAGCCAATGGTGGACCCGAGCAGACTGATTAGTCCTAGTCCTGCAAGCAGCTTACCCCCAACAGGTCCAAGTACGGTTGTTATTCCGTCTACAAGCGGATTCTGGGAAGCGATCAGCTGCTCTTGTGTCAGCAGACCCATGGTCAGAATGCTGATCCCGACATACAGGACAAGGGAGATGACAAGTCCTGCGATCGTTGCACGGCGGATATCCTGCTTGCGGCGGGCCCGGGCAGCAAATACCATCGCGGATTCCACACCGATGAAGGCCCACAGGGTCGCAATAGCAGCAGAGTTAACCTGGGAAAGCAGGCCGATTGTCTCACCGCTCTCGTTCTTACGTGGTGCCAGCAATGGCCCGATATTGCTCTGCTGGAAAGCGAACAGGGCAATGACAATAAAGAGTGCAAAGCCGATAACCTTAGTCGCCGTAGCGATAAAATTTAACCGGCCCGCACTGTTCATCCCCTTCAGGCAGATGGCATTCGTCCCCCACAGCAGCACCGAGCAGACAAGAAACGTTAAGGTATTCCCCGCTTTTAGCGTAAAGCTGCCGACTTCAAGCCAGACCTTATCACTGGTTAGAACAGGGAAGAAGGTGGACAGGTAGCTGGCAAAGGTCGTGATTACAGCTACAAAGCCGGCGATGTTGCCGACCCAGTATCCCCAGGTGGACATGAACCCGGCCAGTATGGACCCATGCGACCCCTCGCGGAAGAGCTCCTTCGCATAGATTTGCGGACCGCCGCTTAATTCGGGCTTGCGGACCGCCAGGCTGCCGAACACCAGCGCTAGCGTAAGGACGCCAAGACCGGTGGCCGCCCAGGCCAGGACGACACCGGCAGGACTTGCTGCTTCAGATAGAGACCTGGGAAGCATAAAGATTCCGGATCCGACCATGTTGCCGACCACAAGGGCGGTGAGGATCCAGAAGCCTAATTTATGTCTGGTCATGTTGAATTAACCCCTTTAACAAGAATATTAGATTGCAATAAAAATAAACCAACAGGTAACCATGATACACTTTCTTCTGCTAAAGCACCAGCGTAAATTTTAGGAGATGGGGGCATATTATTGCTTGGAAGATACGAGCGTCGAGTACAAAGGAGGGTCACCATGAAGATATCGCTTAATAAACAGTCCATTCTGCTGCTTAGCGTGAATGGACTGTTTGTACTTGCCGGGGCGCTATCGGGTACGTTCCTGAACGTATACTTATGGAGGAGCAGACAGGACTACAGCATGATCGGCTGGTTCACGATTAGCCAGCAGCTTGCGCTGGGCTTAACGTTCTGGGTAGCCGGAAAGTGGGTGAAGGAACACAACAAAATGAATGCTTTAAGAATGGGAACGGCGGTAACCGGAATATTTTATCTGCTTGTCTTATGGGCTGGAAGGGAAGCTGTTCATTATATCTGGCCCTTAGGGATTGTACTCGGAACAGCGCTGGGTCTTTTTTGGCTTGCCTTCAATGTGGTGTATTTCGAAGTGACGGATGCCGAGAATCGTGATCTGTTTAACGGCTGGGTAGGACTACTCGGCTCTATAACCGGAATAGCCGGTCCTTTGCTGTCTGGCTGGATCATTTCAAGACTACACGATGATCAGGGGTACCGGGTCATTTTCACCATTTCACTGGTGATCTACGCCCTTGCCGTTGTGCTGAGCTTTTTCTTGAAAAGGCGAAAGGTTCAAGGAAGTTATGAATGGCTGGAGCCTTTCCGCAGATTAAGAATAAAGGGCGATCCCTGGCGTTACGCGGTTCCAGGACTGCTGGCACAGGGACTCCGCGAAGGCGTATTCTCCTTTCTGATCAATCTGCTTGTGTATGTCGCTACCACTCAGGAATCGAAGCTGGGGCAATTTTCATTTATTACTTCGGCAGTGGGACTCGGCAGCTACTGGCTGGTTGGGAAATGGTTCAAACCCCGCTTACGCCGTGCGGGCATGTTGGTCGGTTCACTGCTGCTTGTAGTGGTTATTCTGCCTCTGCTGTGGAAAGTCAGTTACAGCACTCTGCTCATCTGGGGCATTGGAACCTCACTGTTCATGCCGCTCTATATCCTGCCTATGGTATCGGCTGGCTTCGATTTGATGGGGTCGAGTAAGGCGAATGTGGAGAAAAGAGTAGAACTGGTCGTCCTGCGTGAGCTGAGTATAATGGCTGGACGAATTGCCGGGACGCTGATTTTTATACTAATCTTATCCATCAGCAGATCAACATCCACTTTGACGTGGGTTCTGCTGGCACTTGGAACCGCGCCGCTGCTAGGCTGGTTGAGCATGCGTCATCTGCTCATTTATGGAAGAAGGCAGCCAGCTTCGGAGGAATAAGTATTGACATACTTCTTGAATGTATGGTATTGGTATATACAAATAAAGGCAATGCAACCGTAGGGTTCAACCTCGTTATCAACATGAGGTTGGCCCTTTTTTTGCATCCGTTAAGGAGGAGAAGATCTTATGCCACAACCGGAAATACTGCTGCAGCGTCTAGATCAAATTGGAGAATCACTTGCACAGAAGGAAGGAGCACTCGCTCTGCTCGGAGTTGGGTCTGTCGGTGAGGAATTGGATCGGCTCGATGAGTATTCTGATCTGGATTTTTTCGTAATCGTGGAGTCAGGCTTCAAACAGAGATTTATTGACCGGCTGGACTGGCTTGAAGACACACATCCCCTGGGCTATTATTTCAAAAATACGGATGACGGTTATAAAATCTTGTTTGAAGACGGGATATACGGAGAATACGCGATATTTGAAGTGAATGAGCTGGAGAATATCCCTTACCAAGGCGGCCGTGTCGTCTGGAAAAGCCCTACAGCGGCTCAACTATCCATTAACAGCAGCAATTCTGAACGAATTCCTAGCATAAGAAAGGATGGGCTTGATTATTCCCTTAATGAAGCACTAACCAATCTGTATGTGGGTCTTGGACGGTACGCCCGTGGGGAGAAGCTGTCTGCCGTTAGATTCATTGAAGGGTATGCCATTGATTCGATTCTTGCTGTGCTGCACCTGCTTGAGAAGGAAGAAAATTACTTCCCGGATTGCTTCGGTAATGAGAGACGGCTCGAAAGACGGTTCCCGAGGTTTGGAGAACGTCTTGGAGACATGATGCTGGGCTACAACCGGGTTCCTGAATCGGCACTTCGTATTCTGGACTACCTGGAAAGTGTGTATCCGGTGAACCGCAGACTCAGCGAAGAGATCAGAAAGTTAGCCAAGTAAGTTTAAACCTCCTCGAACACGGTTACAAAGAGTAGAGTTAGCACCTTACAAGTATGAATTACTCTTAATTCACTAAGCCTAGAGGAGGAATTGATTATGCCAGATCAAGACCAATACAGCGTGCAGGACCCAGCATCTCAGTATCCAAAGGCCACTGCGGAGTGGAAGCAGACACAGCCTGAGCCAGGACTTCAGGAGAAGATGACTCCTACCCCTGATGCAGGAGAAACAAGCTACAGGGGAACGGGTAGACTGACCGGACGCAAGGCCGTGGTGACAGGGGCGGACAGTGGTATTGGCCGTGCGGCTGCTATTGCTTTTGCCCGTGAAGGGGCAGATGTGGTACTCTCCTATTTACCGGAGGAAGAAGCGGATGCCAAAGAGGTTGTTAAGCTGATTGAAGAGGCTGGCCGAAAGGCTGTAGCCATTCCGGGTGACCTGAAGGATGAGCAGTACTGCGAGCAGCTGATCACACAAGCGGTGGAGAAGCTCGGCGGGATTGATATTCTAGCCAACGTGGCTGGCAAGCAGCAGTTCGCCCAAGATATAGCGGAGCTTACGACAGAACAATTTGATGCTACTTTCAAGACGAATGTATACTCTCTATTCTGGCTGTGCAAGGCGGCGATTAAGCACATGAAGCCAGGCAGCAGCATCATTAACACGTCTTCTATCCAGGCTTATAAGCCATCACCAATTCTGCTGGATTATGCGACAACCAAGTCGGCAATTAACACCTTTAGCAAGGCACTTGCCCAGCAGGTCGCGACCAAGGGGATTCGGGTCAATGTGGTGGCTCCAGGACCTGTCTGGACACCGCTTCAAGTGGCCGGCGGACAACCGACGTCCAAGCTCGCCGAGTTTGGTTCTAATACGCCAATGGGCCGCCCGGGTCAGCCTGCTGAGATGGCTCCGGCGTATGTATTCTTGGCCAGCCAGGAATCCAGCTATGTTACCGGAGAGACTTTGAATGCCAATGGGGGTACACCTACCCCTTAAAAGCGTTAACAATACAATTAGTAGCAGTTGTGGTGAGTACAACACGGATTAAAATGATCTTGATTCCCCAATAATGAGAAAGGTCGTCCGTTGTCAGACGACCTTTCTCATTATTATTTATTTTCCCCATTTAAGACGCTAAGCGAATTGTTCAGTGCAGTTTTGCACTGTCTGACATCCGGGTTTCCTGACCGCACGGCGGCCAGCGCTACATCAATCGTTCCGTCAATCTTGGTCCATGTTGTTCCATCTAAGCGTCTAAGCTTAGGTTCCGCGGTGTCCCATTGATGCTCCAGGTCATCGGCCCCTTTTGATGCTGAAGCAAAATCTTTGGCATTAACATTGGTAAGCATCTTATTTTCAATGTTAACAAAATCTGATAACTGTCCCGCTAATGGAGCTTGTGGAGAAGCGGACTTTTTTGGTGATGATTTATTTGCCCCGTTCAAAACGCTAAGCGAATTGTTCAGTGCAGTTATGCATTGTTTCGCGTCCGGGTTTCCTGACCGCACGGCTGTCAACAGGACATCAATCGTACCGTCAATTTTGGTCCATGTTGTACCATCCATACTTCTTAGCTTAGGTTCATCGGTATCCCATTGATGCTCCAAGTCATCGGCTCCTTTTGATGCTGAAGCAAAATCATTGGCATTAACATTGGTAAGCATCCTATTTTCAATGTTAACAAAATCCGATAACTGTCCTGCTAATGTAGCTTGTGGAGAAGCGGTTTGCGAAGCGATATTATTGTTTAACTTAACATAGCCGCCTATACCAACTGCTAGGAAAATAACAAGCACTCCAATGGTCTGAATCAACACATTTTTCTTATTTCCCGTAGTTTGGTTCATTTCTTCGGAATCACTTTTTGCCCTTGTATCCAGTTTTGTAACTGCAAGAAAAATGACTATCGCAAGAATTGCGGCGAGAAAAATTACACTGGTTATGGTTGTCCCTAAACCTAACCCGCCATTGACTTTGGATTGAGATAAGAAATCCCCTAATGAGGCTCCAAGTGGACGAGTAAGAATATAGGCAATCCAAAACGCCAAGATTCCATCCAGTTTCAAATATTTCCATGCCAAGAATATGCAAGCTATTATGATAACGACTGAAATTCCTGTGTAAAGATAGCCGAGACCGAGTTGTTCCGAATACAAATCGCCAACGGCTGTTCCAAGTGCAAAGGTGAACAGTATGGTCAGCCAGTAAAAAGTTTCTCTCTTTCTTGTATGAATCGAGTGGATCGAAAGTGTTTTTTCGCTAAGATACCAAAAAAGAAAGGTTAACCCTAACAATACGCTGAATACTAAGGTACTTTGCTCAAGGGGCACACCCAATACATCTGTCAAGTTATCGGTTACCAACGTACCAAACACGCTTATAAGTACAACCGTTAACCAATATATACTTGGGACATATTTAGTTGCTCGGAATTGAAAATACAATAAAATGAAAAACGCAACTCCCATGATTACTGTAGTATTCGTCAACCCGAAGCCAAGGCTGAAATTCAAGAAATCAGCAAATGTTTCACCTACAGTAGTACAGAGGACCTTGATGATCCAGAAGAATAAAGTTACTTCCGGAACCTTGCTAAGTACAAATTTGTTTTGGTTTGAATTCATATTTTTTCCCCTTCTTTACTGAATTACAACAACGCACATTTTTAATTTGCTCTCCCTTTGTTTATATATTTACATCACTCAGATTAGAAACTCATTAGAGTAGCATTAGAAATTGAATCTGAACCTTTGGCCAACACTTTATTTACGCATAACTATTCGGGCACACTGACTTTAAGAGGACATCTTACCCAAGGAGGATTATACAGATGATTCATACGAATTTGCGTCCTTTTCCAAAAGACTTTCTATGGGGGTCAGCATCAGCTGCATATCAGATTGAAGGAGCCTGGAATGAAGATGGGAAAGGCCTGTCCGTATGGGATGTATTTACGAAGATAGAAGGCAAGACCTATCAGGGGAGCAATGGCGATGTGGCCATGGATCACTACCACAGGTATAAAGAAGATATTGCTCTCATGGCCGAGATGGGTCTCAAAGCTTACCGGTTCTCGGTGAGCTGGCCACGCATTTATCCAAATGGATATGGTGAAGTGAATGAAGAAGGGCTTCAGTTCTATGACCGGGTGATTGATGAGCTGATTGCCCACGGCATCGAACCGGTGCTTACCTTGTATCATTGGGATGTGCCACAGGCGCTTATGGACGTGTACGGAGCCTGGGAATCACGGCGGATCATTGAAGATTTCAATCATTACTGTGTTACGCTGTTCAAGCGGTATGGATACAAAGTAAAGTACTGGGTGTCGCTGAACGAGCAAAATTATAATACGAACCACGGATTTATCACCGCTATGCATCCGCCGGGTGTCAAGGACCGCAAAAGATTCTATCAGGCGAATCACCATGCTTTTCTTGCCAATGCCAAGGTCATTGATTCCTTTCGGACCCATGTGCCAGATGGTAAAATCGGTCCGAGCTTCGCGTACTCTCCGGCCTATCCGGCTTCAAGCAAGCCGGAGGATATGCTGTCATTTGAGAACGCAGAGGAATTCACCAACTTCTGGTGGCTGGACGTGTACTGCCTGGGACATTATCCGCAGATTCCACTGCGGTATCTGGAAGAGCAGGGGCTGGCTCCTGTCTTCGAAGAAGGGGATGCAGAGCTCCTTCGCAAGGGAAAGCCGGATTTCGTCGGCGTCAATTACTATCAGACCCTTACCTACGAACATAATCCGCTGGACGGTGTGGCTGAAGGCAAGATGAACACGACCGGCCAGAAAGGCAGCAATCAATCAACCGGCCTGCCCGGGCTGTATAAGACGGCGGCCAATCCGAATCTGGAGACCTCCAATTGGGACTGGGCCATTGATCCGATCGGACTGCGAATAGGTCTGCGCCGCATTACAAGCCGTTACGGTCTGCCCGTGTTCATCACAGAGAATGGACTTGGTGAATTTGATAAGCTGGAGCAGGATGACACGATACATGACAAATACCGCATCGATTACCTTAGGTCACATCTGGTGCAGTGCCTGCAGGCGATGAACGACGGGGTGGACTTGATCGGCTACTGCAGCTGGTCGTTCACCGATGTGCTCAGCTGGTTGAACGGGTATCAGAAGCGGTACGGCTTTGTATATATTGACCGGGATGAGACCGATGAGAGATCCCTGCGCCGGATCAAAAAGGACAGCTTCTACTGGTACCAAGAAGTCATTCGAACGAACGGTGAACGGTTGTTCACTTCAAATGATAAATAAGCAACAAGGAAGATCCGCTTAGTGCAGGCGGGTCTTCTTTTTTTATTTTATATATGAAGCCCTACATGAATTTTCTGCTCCTTGTAAACAATAGATCACACTTCACTATTAAGAGGGGGATTTCATGAGGACATATCCTATTTGGCTTTCTTTGATGATGCTCTGCTTGATTGGCGGCAATCTGCCAAGAGAATTATTCGTTCAGCACCGGGAAGCTGTCCTCACTCCTGTTCCAATCCTGCTGTATCATTCGGTCTCCAGCGATCAAGAGGATCCGCTCAAGATCAATCCAGCCCGGTTCGAAGAACAGATGACTTATCTGAAGAATGAAGGGTATCACTCAATTCATTTCGAAGATCTTCAAGAGGGGTGGTACAACGGACGGCCTTTGCCCGCCAAGCCGATACTAATAACTTTTGATGACGGGTATGAGGATAACTACACTGCGGCGTATCCTATTTTGCTCCGAACAGGAATGAAGGCAACTATATTCGCAGTTACAGGGAGTATCGGCTTACCGGGCCGATTAACCTGGGATCAGCTGCACGAGATGGAGTCTTCTGGCTTAATAGACACCCAATCACACACCGTAACGCATACGAACCTGACCACGCTTAGCGATGAGGAGAAGATGAAGGAACTCGTCAATTCCAGGCTAGAAATTCTACATAGATTAGGGCATGCTGCAAGCGTGCTCGCATACCCGTATGGCTTCTATGATCAGCGTTCTATCAATGCGGTACAACAGGCAGGCTATACGTTCGCTGTCATCACCGAGCCGGGAGCTGCCGATCCGAAGCAAGGTAGGTTCAGCCTGCACCGGATTCTCATCACCGGAGATTTATCGCTTGATTCCTTCAAAGCGGCGCTAAATCAGCGCTAGTTTGTATATTGGTGTTGACTTTGCCCTTAGGGTAAGGTGTTAAGTAGAAGAGTACACGGATCAGTTGGGGGGTGAGCCATTGTTATCGATTGGAGAGTTCTCGAAGATGTGCGGAGTCTCTACCAAAACGCTTCGATATTATGATGAAATCGGCTTGATTAAGCCGGAAGAGATTAATCCCGAGAATGGGTACAGGTATTACTCTGTCAGTCAGCTGCACAAGATGTTGTTCATCCAGCGGTTGAAATCCTATCACTTCACATTGGAAGAGACGAAAGTAATTCTCGGTCTGGAAGAAGATCTGCTAGAAGAGAAGCTTCATTCAGCGCTTCTTCGCAAGCGAATGGAGATTTTAGACAAGCTGAAGGCTTATGAGTACACCGTTAAGAAGATGAGTGAGGATGTCTTGAATTTAGAAAAGGGCGTATCCGTAATGTCGTATCTGGACAATATCGAGGTTCAGCTTGTTGAAGTTCAGCCTAAGAATATCCTTTATGTACGGCAGATGATGAGCAGTGATGACTACGCAGCAGGGTATGGAAGTTATTTTGGCAGATTATATGAGAGAATTGCTGCCGGGAAGCTCACGATGCTGGGTACGCCTATGACAATCTATCATAGTTCCGAGTACCACCCAGCTGGCAATGATACCGAATTTGCAATCCCTATCCAGGAGTATGTTCAAGGTACTAGAGATCTGGCTGGGGGTCTCTGCGCGAAATCGGTGATCAAGGGTGCATATTCGGAGTTAACCTCTGTGTACACCAAGTTGAGAGAATGGATTGAACGCGAAGGATATGATCTGGTGCAGCCCCCATATGAAATCTATCTGACCGATCCGGATCAAGTCACCACACCCGAGGATTTGGTTACCGAAGTCTATTTTCCTGTTAAGAAAAAATAACATGTACGTCTATAGGGGGCTATTTGTCATGCAAAAAAACGGTTACCCGGCTTCAGAATGGCAGACTGCAGAACCTTCTGCCGTGGGATTGGATTCATCCAAGCTTGCAGAGCTTGAACCGAGGATCCAATCTGATTACAGCAATATTAATGGAGTCGTTATTGTCAAGAATGGATGCATTGCATATGAGAGGTACTATAATGGCTATGGTCCGGATCATACGCACCATGTGGCCTCTGTTACGAAGAGCCTCATCTCGGCTCTAATGGGTATTGCCATAGACACGGGAGATATTGCTTATGTGGACCAAAAGGTGCTGGACTTCTTCCCGGAATATGTACCGGACGCTGCGAACACACAGCTGCAAGAGATCACGCTGAGACATTTGCTAACCATGACAGCTCCGCATTCCTTCCAGGATTGGCACGAACCGCTGGATAAGATGTGTATGCAGCCTGACTGGGTCAAGTACACGTTGGATATTCTCGGCCGGGAGGGGAGAATCGGTGAGTTCAAATATTCTACTGCGGGAGCGCATCTGCTCTCAGCCGTCATCACGCGCAGCACGGGAAGAAGCGCCCGTGAATATGCCAATGAACATCTATTTGGGCCAATCGGAATGATAGAAATCCCGGAGTACGAAATGAAGTCATATGGGTTTGACGACCTGTTCGGGCAGCAGGTGCGGGGTTGGGTCCATGATCCTCATGGAATTTCTACTGGAGGTTGGGGAGTAACATTATCTCCTCGTGATATGGCCAGGTTCGGCCAATTATATCTGAATGGCGGCAGCTGGAAGGGTCGGCAGATTATTTCGGAGAAATGGATTGCGGAATCCACTGCGATGAACCCGAATACATACGGTTATTTATGGTGGCTGCGGCAAGAGGATGGGATTTATGCCTATTCAGCACTGGGCGACGGCGGCAATGTAATCTGCTGTATTCCCTCCCGAAACCTCGTGGTAGCTATTGCATCGGAATTCACACTTCACGCCCGCGACCGATGGGAACTGATCAAGGAAATTATTGTTCCAGCAGTCATAGGGTAATAATATAAGCAGTTTGGAGTGAAATTTAATTGTATTCTTGTCTTATGTAGGTGTATGGAGAAAATTATCAATGAAAGCCGCAGTATCCTCTATGGACAAGCTGCGGCTTAATTACTTCAATATGACTTTTACTAGCACACTTTTAATTGTGGCTTCTTCCAAGTCAGTTCCTTAATAGTCAGGATATAATTAGCTTGTTAGTCTTGAGAATCCATTGATAATCAAATAAATACCTGCAACACGGGGAGGAATCCGCGGGCCGGTACCATCCTTCTTAAAAAGAATTTTGGCTAGATAACCAATGTAGATATTAATTAGTATTCCGGCAATTATTTCAATAATGCCCACTAAAATCATTGTATTCATAAGAACCCTTCTCTCAGATCAATTAGCAATTATCTATTTTATAGTTGCTTACTTATTTTGTGTTTTATTAGCAGGAATGATAGACATAGACTCAATATTCCGACACAACATAGGCCACCGGCAATGTCCATTATTGCTGTAGCAGAATTGCCATTCGGATATGCTTCATTCAAACCTTTTGCAGCCCATGTTCCCGGAATGGCTTTGGAGAGAATACGAAACCATTTTGGGAAATGATCATCAATAGTGAAGAAGGACCCTCCAAAAATACCTGCTACAGCCATAATGACAGAACCGCTGACCGTAAAATTTTGATGGGATTTGACCCATGGAACTAATAGCATAACCAGACCTGTCAGAGCGAATAAATAAGCGGCCCAAATCGCGGTTTTAACACCCAAGCCTTCAAGCAGAGGTATATTTAATATCCAATTTCCAGCAATTAGAACAATCGCGGCTATAGTTAGCCCGAACAAATAGGCGGCAATGATTTTAGACCAGAGATATCTAGTAAAAGTTAATGGCATCGCAAAAATTCTCCGTTCAAGGCCATTCTCCTGCTCATCAATCAGGGTGCGGAAGCTCTGAATGACAACAAACCACAGAAACATCAGCATAAATCCGTTTAGACGTATTCCAACAAGCCCTCTTGCAGCTGTACTCCGTTTAGCAGGAATCGGTTGGTTAGTCCGTTCATTAGTAAGAAGGTGGTTGTTATTAAGAGAGAGAAAGGCGTTTATCCTCTTATATAGGGCATCTTGATTAGATTTAAGGTTAGGATCATTCTTGTTCAGTACTATATTGATATGATGAGGATGCTTCGGATTTCCTACGTTTGCTCCAAATCCAGAATCAATAACAATGCCTACAGAAGTGCCATGTTCCTTAATATGTTGGGTCAATTCTGGCTCCGAGATCAATAAGACATGGTTGCTTTGATCGTTCTGGAGATATTGTGTCAACTGTCTGGAATAAATGCTAAAGTCTTTATCTACAACATAGACGGTTGTTTTTGTTTCCTGGGAGAACGTAAAGAAATAGGCGAGAAGTAATGGGGAAGCAATAATGGCCAGCAGGGCGAGTCTGTTGTTGAGCATCAGTTTCAACTGCTTGTATATGATGGCTAATAACTCCATGTCTCTCATCCTGCCTTTCTAATTTTTGCTGACCTAATTGCTAAGACAAAAAATAGCACGGCTAATCCAGAGAGACTCAACATGTCCCAAATGAGAGTAGACAAGCTTTCCCCTTGAAAAATATGCAGGTAAGCATTGATAGCTTTTCCATTCGGTGTCCATTCCTGAATGTTCTTTAGTACTAATGGGAATCCATCAGTCCTAAAGAAGCTGCCTCCCAAGAAGCCGAGTCCGTACAGAACAGGAGCGGTGAGACTCGATATAGCCGAGTGATCTTTGGTCCAGAAACCGCAGCACAGCACAAGAGAACCAATTGCAAGGCCATATATAAATGTAACCCCGAGCACTGCTGGAATATTAACCCAGATTACTCTGAACACCAGCCAGCTGCACAGAATAACGAGGGTCATCTGAACAACAATGGCCAAGGAAATTCCGAGAAGTTTGCCGACGACATATTGCCATATTGGTATTGGTGCCGATCGAATTCTATCCATGGTGTTGTTGAGCTTGTCCCGCACCAGACTATGGGCAAGCTCGAATGAGGTTAAGAAGGAGAAGAGAACAGTCATGGCCGCAGCCTCATATTGCATGGGACTAACGGATTGCTTCTCAGACATAACCCACTTAACAGGGATAACCAAGCCCATATTCATTCCGAAGTTTGCCTGATACAAAGTTTCTCCAGAATAAGAAGAGGGAGAATCCGTTGATGGCCCAAAAATCGTACCCAAAATAAAAATTAAAGCTATAGGAAGTAAAATCAACTTATAATAGAACACTTTAGATCGGGCTAAAAGCCTAATATCGAGTATCATAAAGCGAATCCATGTGTTCATTGAAGGTTCCTCCTCTAATCTCGAAGTGATTTGCCGGTCAACTTAAGGAACACGTTCTCTAAATTGACTTTTTCATACTGAAAAGAAGTCAGGTTAATTCCCGAATTTCGAAGTTGGTTTAATATTTCTATAACGCTGCTTTCTTTAGGATCAACGAGCAGAGTCATCTCATTCTTGTTCATCGTAATTCTTGCGATACCAGGTATCTGCGATATGTCATCGGGATTCTCCAACCCGTTTGCTTGAAAAGCCAGTCTGAGAGTATCCATTGCCGCAGAACTCTGCTGCAGCTCTTCCTTAGTTCCATAAGCAATGAGCTTACCATGATCCATAATGGCTGCCCGATCACATAAATATTCGACTTCTTCCATGTAGTGGGTTGTATAAATTACAGTCGTTCCATACTCCTGCTTAAGAGCCTTGACGGTCTCCAGAATATAATTTCTGGATTGGGGGTCTATGCCTACTGTAGGCTCATCCATGATTAACAGCTTAGGTTGATGCATCAGAGCAATGCCCATGTTGATTCTTCTCTTCATTCCTCCAGAGAACTCCTGAATGCTTTGATGGCACTTTTCATACAAACCCATAAGTTTTAGAACCTCTTTAGTTCTGTCTTTTAATACATTTCCGGACATACCATACAGAGTACCGAAGAATTCTAGATTATCTTTGGCGCTTAGTGCCTCATATAAAGCCAGATCTTGCGGTACAATGCCCATGATTTTTCGAATTTCGCATGAAGAAGGCCTTAATAACTGATTTGCCACCCATATCTCACCACTGTCGGGTGCCAATATCGTCGAGATCATGGAGACCGTTGTGGACTTTCCGGCTCCATTGGGACCTAGGAGACCTACGATTTCTCCTTGTTCCACTTTTAAAGAGAGATGATCGACTACAATCTTGTCACCATACTTTTTTGTTAAATTTTTAAGCTCTAGCATAGTTTTAACCTCCGCATCTATTCGTTGTGAATTGCACACTTATTGTATGAAGTAAGCTCATTCGCGCCAATTCACGAAAGTACTCAAATCAGATATATGACTTCGGAATTTGTTAACGATGACTTTCGTTATCTATTTCGGCTAAACATAACATGGTAAAATAAAACAAATGTCTATATATCTGTAAGACAAGGAGATTTTATGCTGAGCTTATTTGCATCTGTTAACAATCGGGTGTACATTTTTTTAACTTTTAAAGGATTACTGTATTTTGACGTACTGAGCAATTTGGCGAACCAGGGACATCCTGTTTCGGGGCAAGCCTGGCTCCTAGTAGTTCTACTTGGCTTGAATGACTTAGTTCGTGGCCGCTGCTTATTGATATCTCCTCATCGGCAACGACATTTTTTTTATTCCTTGGCTATCAGTATCGTTCTATTGGCTGGCCTTCATTTATGCTTTCCTATTGGAAGCCTGCTCACAATGATTCAACTTACATTAATCGAGCTTTTGATTTTCAGTGAACGTCTGTCCTATCTACTTGTTGGTCTGACCTTGGCGGCTTATATAATTTCGAATGTGTCAACAAGTTTGTCTTATGTCGAAATGGTTAATGATTTCATTAATATTTCAGGCTTCTTAGTTGTGGGGATGTTGTTTAGAACTATAATTCTCGATAAGGATGAAACAGTAAGTCTATATAAGGAACTTCAAGACGCCAACAGCAAGTTAAAGTTGTACTCGGCAAAAATCGAAGAACTGACGATCGCTAAGGAACGAACAAGAATAGCGCAGGAACTGCATGACTCCATCGGTCACTCCTTTGTTGCTTTGAGCATGAACCTCGAATTTGCCCATCAAATCATTGATATATATCCTGACAAAACCAAGGAAGTGCTAGGAAAAGCACTGGCCTTATCTAAGGATGGAATGGATCAACTAAGGAAAGCCGTGGATACTTTGAATCAAGCTTTAAAAGTAGAAAGTCTGAGAGATTCTTTTACGGGGTTATTTGCTAATTTCGAGCAAACCACAAAGGTTCATTTTCTATTTGAATTTGATCAATCGATCGAAGGGGAGCATTCCGGCCTGAAGGAGTGTCTTATTAAAACTGCGCGAGAGGCAGTAACTAATGGAATTAGGCATGGCGGAGCTACTGAGTTTACGATTAAGGTGCGAAAGAGTGTGGACGGAGTAAGAATGGATATTCATAATAACGGCAGAAGTGGCAGCCCTGTGGTTAAATCACATGGTTTATTGGGGATGGAGAACAGAATTAAGTCCCTCGGGGGCCATTTCGAATTTTCCTCAGATAAGGGCTTTTCTATTGTTGTACTACTGCCCTCTATTAATTCAATTCTTGTAGATTGAAGGCTGAGAATATTTAAAAAGGGGAACGGTACTATGATTAAGGTCGTTATTGTGGATGACCAGGAAATTGTCAGGGAAGGTTTGAAAATGATTCTAAGTCTGCACAAAGAAGTCAAAATTATTGATGAGGCGACAAATGGACAAGAATTACTAAATTGTCTTGATGATTTGAATCCTGATGTGGTCTTGATGGATATCCGGATGCCCGTCATGGATGGAATTACAGCCGCGAAGCAGGTTAAGAAGCAGCGCCCCGATATGAAAGTCATTATATTAACTACCTTTAATGATTATGAGTATATTCTGAGTGGCTTAAGAAATGGTGTGGATGGCTATGTATTAAAAGATTCCGGTTCACCAGAAATTCTGAGCGCCATTAAAGCAGTAATGACGGGGAGCGTGCTTCTGACCTCACGTGTAACGGAGACCATAATGGAGTCCATACCCACATCTTCATTAGTTGGATCTCCCACTCAAGACGGATATCCCTCCGAGCTGTATAAGGACAAACTGGCTCATCTTACACCCCGAGAACTGGATGTTGCTAGGCACATCCTTTCCGGCAGCAGCAATAAAGTCATTGCACAATCGTTATTTGTGACTGAGGGAACTATTAAAAATTATGTGTCCCGAATTTTAGAAAAGCTGGACTGTAGGAACCGAACGGAACTCGTTATACGATTAGGACGTCTCGGGCCATTTTAGAAAATGAGCTTTCAAATCATTCTGCCATAAGCGTACTATTCGCTAGCATTCACCAACTCACTTCTAGGCACATACACTGTGTTAGTGGAAGGGAGCCGCACGCGTTTAAATTCGGATCTGCTAAATTTTTGTCTGTTTCTAGTAGATTTTGACGAACTTCTCACTTTTTAACCTGCATTAAATAGTTTATAATTATCAGATAATCGCCGTTATGATAATCTTGAAATAATTATTTTAAACTACTAGCCTATAAGGATGGTTAAAATGAGCAACAGCTTAACTAAAACAGACGTTATCTTGATTGGTGCCGGAATCATGAGTGCCACTCTGGGGACATTATTGAAGGAACTAATGCCCGAATGGAATATTAAAGTATTTGAGAAGCTTGAGAAGGCGGGCGAAGAAAGCTCTAACGAATGGAATAATGCTGGTACTGGTCATGCTGCACTCTGTGAACTCAACTACACTACCGAGAAGCCAGACGGCAGGGTTGATATCAGCAAAGCAATCAAGATTAATGAGCAGTTTCAGGTATCGATGCAGTTCTGGTCTTATCTGGTTAAGTCGAAGCTGATTCAGAATCCGCTGGACTTTATTATGCCCCTCCCTCATATGAGTATGGTGCAAGGCGAAGCAGATGTGACCTTTTTGAAGAAAAGATTTGAAGCGCTGTCAAGCAATCCTCTCTTCCAAGGGATGGAGTTCTCTGATGATCCAGCCAAGCTTAAGGAATGGATTCCGCTGATTATGCAGAATCGTCCGACTAATGAACGGATTGCCGCGACTAAGATTGACACGGGTACAGATGTTAACTTTGGCGCTTTAACGCGGATGTTATTTAACCATTTACAATCCAAAGACGTCGAGGTTCACTATAAACATAGTGTAGACCATGTGAAGCGTGCTAGTGATGGGTCTTGGGAGCTGAAGGTTCGTGATTTGGAAAGCGGCAGCACGGAGCGCCATTCGGCTAAATTTGTGTTCATCGGCGGCGGGGGCGGAAGCCTGCATCTGCTCCAGAAAACCGGGATCCCAGAAAGTAAGCATATTGGCGGTTTCCCTGTAAGTGGAATTTTCATGGTATGTAATAATCCGGAAGTTATTGCACAGCATCATGCCAAAGTATACGGCAAAGCCAAGGTGGGAGCACCACCTATGTCCGTACCGCATCTGGATACAAGATTTATTGATAACAAGAAGTCATTGTTATTCGGTCCGTTTGCCGGCTTCTCACCAAGGTTTCTTAAGACAGGTTCCCTGTTAGATTTGATTACCTCGGTCAAGCCCAATAATGTGTTAACCATGTTAGCGGCAGGCGCCAAAGAAATGTCTTTGACCAAGTATCTGATTCAGCAAGTGATGTTGTCCAAAGAAAAGCGTATGGAAGAGCTGCGTGAATTCATTCCGAACGCCAAAATCGAGGATTGGGATTTGGTAGTCGCAGGTCAGCGTGTGCAGGTTATCAAGGATACAGAAGCTGGTGGCAAAGGGACGCTTCAATTTGGTACTGAAGTAATTACCTCCGCAGATGGCTCAATTGCTGCCTTGCTTGGTGCTTCTCCGGGTGCTTCTACAGCTGTACACGTGATGCTGGAAGTGATTAACAAGTGTTTCCCTGATCAGATCCAAGCTTGGGAACCCAAAATTAAAGAAATGATTCCGTCTTATGGCAAGTCTCTCATGGATAACCCGGAGCTGCTACAAGAGATTCATGATACAACATCAGAGACGCTGGGCCTAAGTAAGAAAGAGCCAGTATTCAGTTAATTAAGATGGTTCAACTTGTTTCTCTGTATTCTTGAGGAGGGCTGCCGATCCTAATGGATCGTGCAGCCTTTTCTTGTCTAACTAGATAAAAAGACATCAAAAAAGAGAACCTGAATGATTGAATCAGGTTCTCTTGTATTGCATGCAAATAGGCGCAATGTTATGATTAGATTGTATCAAACAAATTAAAAATACATAGTAGTAACATCTTACAATTTAATTCTACCACGCTGGCCATCTCATGTCAAATGATTTTTTTTCAATTAAATAGTTAGGAGAGATGTTTAAATGAGTTCTTTGGTTCTTGGGTTTCAGGAGATGGATAGTGCACAGCTTATACATGTTGGCGGCAAAGGCTTGAATTTAGTTGAATTATCCAAAATTGAAGGAATACAAGTACCTGAAGGATACTGTGTTACAACCGTGGGATATCAAAAAGCAATTGAACAAAACGAAAAGTTACATGTGCTGATAGATCAACTAACCACACTAAAAGTTGAAGATCGTGATCAGATTGGGAATATTAGCAGGGAAATCCGACAGCTTCTATTGGAGGTTGAAATTCCTACCGAGGTTGTGAATGCTGTGACTCACTATCTCGCCCAATTTGGTGAGGAGCATGCTTACGCGGTACGTTCAAGTGCCACTGCTGAAGATTTGCCCCATGCCTCTTTTGCCGGGCAGCAAGACACCTATTTAAATATCATCGGCACCGATGCCATCTTGAAGCATATCAGCAAATGCTGGGCTTCCTTATTTACAGATCGTGCGGTCATCTACCGTATGCAAAATGGATTTGACCACAGACAGGTATATTTATCTGTTATTGTTCAAAGAATGGTTGTCCCCAGGGCTTCAGGAATATTATTTACCGCTGACCCCATTAGCGGAAACCGGAAGCTGCTAACCATCGATGCCAGTTACGGACTTGGTGAAGCGCTGGTCTCAGGCCTTGTAACTGCAGATTGTTATAAAGTACAGGGCGGGGAAATCGTTGATAAGAGAATAGCCTCCAAAAAGGTGGCTATTTATGGACGGAACGAAGGCGGAACAGAGACTCGGCAAATTCATCCTAACCAGCAAAATACTCAAACCCTTACAGATCAACAAATATTAGAGCTGGCACGCATCGGAAGACAGATCGAAGCGTATTTTGGATGCCCGCAGGACATTGAATGGTGCCTGGCTGACGATATATTCTATATTGTCCAGAGCAGGCCAATTACGACCTTATTTCCGATACCTGAAGCGAATGATCAAGACAATCACGTCTATGTATCTGTCGGACATCAACAAATGATGACCGATCCGATCAAACCGCTCGGCTTGTCTTTCTATCTGTTAATAACGCCTGCGCCCATGCGTACAGCAGGCGGAAGGTTGTTTGTTGATGTTACACCGATGCTGGCTTCGCCAGTTAGAAGAGAAACGTTCCTGAATACCTTGGGGCAAACCGATCCGCTCATAAAAGACGCGTTTATCACCATAATCGAGCGAGGAAATTTTATCAAAACGATCCCGGATGACAACAAAGGACCGAGCAGGCCGCCCGCAGGTTCTCAAACACAAATTGAAAATGATCCACAAATCGTATCCAAGTTGATAAAGCGTAGTCAGACTTCGATCGAAGAGTTAAAACAAAACATTCAAACGAAGTCCGGATCCGAATTGTTAGATTTTATTCTGGAAGACATTCAGGAGTTAAAGAAAATCTTATTTGGCGCGCAAAGTACGGCTGTGTTCATGAAAGCTATGAACGCTTCAGCATGGATCAATGAGAAGATGATGGAGTGGTTAGGCGAAAAGAACGCTGCCGATACGCTTTCCCAATCAGTACCCAATAACATTACGTCGGAAATGGGTCTGGCGCTAATGGATGTCGCTGATGTGATTCGTCCTTATCCGGAAGTCGTTCATTATTTACGTCATGTGAATAACGATGATAACTTCTTGGATAACCTGCTAAAGTTTGATGGGGGTCAGGAAACAAGGGACGCGATCATGTCTTTTCTGGGTAAATACGGCATGCGATGTGCCGGAGAAATCGATATTACCCGAACACGTTGGAGCGAGAAACCAACAACCCTTGTCCCGCTGATCTTAGGAAACCTCAAAAACTTTGAGGCTAAGGCAAGCCGTCTGAAATTTGAGCAAGGACGGCGAAAAGCTATAGAGAAAGAACAGGAATTATTGAATCGATTGAGGCAGCTGCCTGATGGCGAAATAAAAGCAAAAGAAACCAAACAAATGATCGACATCGTTCGCAATTTCATCGGTTACCGGGAATATCCTAAATACGGATATGTGAGCCGCTACTTCGTTTATAAGCAGGCATTATTGAAAGAAGCCGAACAGCTCGTACAAGCGGGCGTTATTCACGACAAAGAAGATGTCTTCTATCTGACTTTTGAAGAACTGCACGAAGTCGTACGCACTAATAAAGTGGACTACTCCATCATCAGCCAACGAAAAGAGGACTACAACTTATTTGCAAAACTATCTCCGCCACGTGTGATCACGTCTGATGGTGAAATAATTACAGGGAAGTACAAGCGAGAAAACTTGCCAGCTAATGCGATTGTAGGAATACCTGTTTCTTCAGGAATGATTGAAGGAAGAGCGCGTGTTATTTTAGACATGGAAAATGCCGGTCTGGAAGATGGAGATATACTAGTCACCTCCTATACTGACCCTGGCTGGACACCTTTGTTTGTATCCATCAAAGGCCTTATCACAGAAGTGGGCGGACTGATGACCCATGGAGCTGTGATCGCGCAGGAATATGGGATACCCGCAGTGGTTGGCGTGGACAATGCTACCAAACTTATAAAAGATGGACAACGGATTCGCGTGCATGGAACAGAAGGGTATGTGGAGATATTGTAGTAGTACTAAACAATTTAAATTAAACTTTCCACCCCGAGTGTGTTGAAACGCAGGGTATGGATATGATACGATGCCTTTAAATTAACCAAGGAGTTGAAGAGGATAATGTAATTTTCTCTCGCTGATCATGAACATGATAAAACTTGATTTTGCGGTATGCCGTTATGCGGCCATCGCCTTGTTTTTATTATGGATTAGCAGGATTAAAGTTACTTATTCTTTTCCACTCAAACGGATAGGCATGGGTCCAGCTCCCAAGGAGCCTGGGTTTGCCATATATTTATTTGAGCTACGAGAAAAGTAACTTTTCTTGTAGCTTTTTTATTTGTAAGGGAGGACCACTACATGTCATTAATTCAGGTCAAACATTTAACGTTCGCCTACGACGGGAGTTACGACAATATCTTTGAAGACGTAAATTTCAACATAGATACGGATTGGAAGCTGGGATTCACGGGAAGGAACGGCCGCGGGAAGACAACACTGCTTAATTTATTAATGGGCAAATACGAGTATCAGGGATCGATTTCTGCCCAAGTTCAGTTTGAATATTTTCCTTACTCTGTCCAGAATAAGGAGCATAACACCTTGGATGTGGTTGAGGAAATTTACCCGGACTATGTCCACTGGGAGCTTCTAAGAGAACTTTCCTTGCTCCAGATCTCTGAGGATGTGTTATATCGGCCGTTCGGCTCACTATCCCAGGGGGAGCAGACAAAGGTCATGCTGGCCGCACTGTTCCTGAAGGAGAATCAATTTCTGTTAATTGACGAGCCTACCAATCACCTCGATCTGGAAGGCAGGGAACTGGTGAGCCAGTATCTGAATACGAAAAGCGGCTTTATTCTGGTATCCCACGACCGGGCGTTCTTGGACAACTGCGTAGACCATATACTATCCATTAACAAAATGAGTATTGATATTCAGAAAGGGAATTTCTCGGCGTGGTGGGAGCAGAAGGAGAGACAGGATAACTACGAGCTCGCGGAAAATGAAAAGCTAAAGAAGGACATTACGCATCTGGCTAAGGCCGCGCAGCGAACAAGCAGCTGGTCACATGAAGTGGAGAAAAGTAAGAATGGTACCCGCAATTCCGGTTCCAAAGTTGACAAAGGATATGTCGGTCACAAGGCAGCCAAGATGATGAAGCGGTCCAAGACTCTTGAGAACCGCCAGCAGGCTGCTATTGAGGAAAAATCGGCTCTTTTGAAGAACCTTGAAAGCACCGAGAGTCTTAAGCTGTCGCAGCTCCCTTATCACAAAAGTCAGCTCGCCGAGCTAAGTCATGTATCGATCTGCTATGGAGATACGGAGGTGTGCTCGGATCTAAGCTTTACGATCGAAAGGGGCGATCGAATTGCACTTTCCGGCAGGAACGGATCCGGCAAATCGAGTGTCCTTAAGTTGCTCGTAGGAGAGGATATTTCGCATACCGGAGTGTTTCGGATCGGTAATCAGCTGAGTATTTCATATGTCTCCCAGGATACCTCCCATTTACAGGGAACGTTAACCGATTATGCGAGGGAGCAGGGGATTGACGAAAGTCTGTTCAAAGCGATCCTTCGGAAGCTGGATTTCTCCCGCATACAATTTGAGAAAGATATCTCCTTCTACAGCGGAGGCCAAAAGAAGAAAGTGCTTATAGCCAAAAGCTTATGTGAGAAGGCTCACCTGCACGTCTGGGATGAACCTCTTAACTTTATCGATGTTCTCTCCCGTATGCAGATTGAGCAGCTTCTCTTGGATCATAATGCTACGATGATATTCGTCGAACATGATAGAGAGTTCTGCAATCGTGTTGCCACGAAGATGGTTAAGCTGTAATCAGCTTCTTAACTGGGGAAGAATAACAATTTATATTACCGGCAGGTTCATTTTATAGTAAAATGGATTCCGTGGAATTTAATATGGAGTAGAAATAAATGCTCTAGACGGATAAGGGGTTATTGTACAATTGAAAAAGTTATATTCGGCCTGGTTTGGAAGCTATTGGAGTCCCTATCTGGTAATGGCTGTTGCGGGGATTCTAAGTGCATTGTACTTCGGGATCACCAATACGGTATGGGCCGTAACTGGTGAGTTTACCCGGTTGGGAGGTCATATTCTAGAGTTCTTCGGGGTGGATATATCGAACTGGGCCTATTTCCAGCTCGTTCATATGAAAGGAACGACCTTGACGCGGACCGATGGCTGGATCGTATGGGGGATGTTCATCGGAGCACTCATTACAATTCTGCTGAGTGGTAATTTCAAGATTCGCATCCCGAGACAGAAACGGCGGTATGTGCAGGGATTAGCAGGCGGGATCATTGCCGGCTTTGGAGCTCGGATGGCTCTGGGCTGTAATCTTGCAGCTTTTTTTACCGGCGTTCCTCAGTTCTCTCTTCATTCCTGGATCTTCATCGTTGCCACAGGGGCGGGAACCTTCCTGGGTGCCAAGCTGGTCAGCACCAAATGGTGGAAAGGAAAGCCCGTTCTGCACAAAGGCGGTGGTGTCCAGGCAGCTGAATCACGCCGCAGTCGGCAGCCGCTGATCGGTGCTATTCTAGGCATTGTCTACGTTGGAATCATTATCTATTTATTTGCGGTAGGCCGCACCATGCTCGGAACGGCGGCGATATTCGGAGCCGCATTCGGTATTCTTATCGAACGAGGACAAATCTGCTTCACCTCCGCATTCCGCGATCTGTGGATCAGCGGACGGGCCACAATGACCAAGGCGATCACCCTGGGTATGGCTGTCAGCTCTATTGCTACGCTCATCATTATTCTTGTATATGGCATGGACCCGATTACGAAAATTGCCGCGCCAAGCACCCTGATCGGCGGAATCCTGTTCGGACTCGGGATCGTCATGGCCGGCGGCTGCGAGACGGGGATGATGTACCGGCTCATGGAAGGACAGATTGTCTTCCTGCCCGTATTCATCGGCAACATTATTGGAGCCACCGCGTTGGCTTATGCTTGGGATCATATGGGAATCTTCAATCTGCTTGTGAAGAGCGGATCACCCATTAACCTGATTAAGGTTATGGGTCCGGCGGGTGCAATAATAGCAACTCTGCTCGTTCTCGGAGCCATGTACGCGATTGCTGCCTATTGGCACAAGAACTACCGTTTTGGCGAGGGATTCAAAAAAGGAGGTACCACCGATGTCCGTTGATTTAACACTTGATATCCGGGGAGAATCTTGCCCTTATCCTGTCATTTACACGCTCGAAACCCTGCGTGAGATGAGCAAAGGCCAGACGCTGCAGGTGATTTCTGACTGTCCGTCCGCGTTCCGGAATGTACCGGAGGAAGTCGTCAAGCATGGATACACGATGGCTGAGGAGCCAGTTAAGAATGGCCAGGAATTCAGCCTGTTTATTCAGGTTTGATTTTGTAGAACAGGAATTGAATACTATATAATAATTCTATGATATAAGCCCGATGAACTCGGGCTTATATTTGTATACATTCATAGAATATTCGATTTAAAGGATTCATTTTTAAAGATTATATACATAATGCCAATTGTCTATTGAAAGGAGCTCCCATCAGTGACAAAGAATAAAGCGCCAAAACTAAATTTGAACATGCAAGAGAGAGCAGTCTTAAGAAAGAACCAAATAAAAATAAGCGAAATCATTAATTACAGTGCACAGCATTTAAGCTCTATATTAAGCATTTCAGAACAAAGGACAAAAGAGCTCAGGGCTTTATCCGAATTCCAGAGCATTCCTTCCATAGGACCGAAGTTTGCTGAGGATCTCGTTCAACTAGGATATTATTCGCTTGAGGACTTGAGAGACAAGGAAGGAGCTCTGCTATTCGAAGAACTGGAACAATTATGCGGGGTAACTATCGATCCCTGTGTGGAAGACCAATTTCGGCTAGTTATTCATTATGCCAACGACCCAAGCTCCAGTAAACAATGGTGGGATTTTACAGAGGAGAGGAAGAATTATAGAGAGCAGCACGGGTACCCAGATGGCAGATGAAAAAGGGCTCTTAAGAGCCCTTGTGTTATTTTTTATTCCACATATTGATCTTCATTCCCCAAATCGTATCCTTCGGGTGACTTGCTATTTCCTGAAGATCAGGCAGTCTAGGGTCATTTGGGTAATGCCGCTCCAGATAGGATGCGAACTTGGCCCTTATTCTTATTTCCATTTCCAGCTTGTTGAACTCACTCGGACGAGTCTCCAAGTAATCCAAACCGCGTTCCCACTCGGTGAGATCCGTAGCGGAAGATTGCCCAGACTCCAGCTTATCCACTAATGCACGCAGCCTCTTATCATTATCCCTCAGCGGGGCGGATAGGATATGCTTGTTATTGAGCAAGATCAGTAAAACAAACAAGAGGATGATCACCATCCAGAAAATAATAGAATCCACTGTCTATTCCCCCTTTAATGTATACGTTTTCTATTTCTCAATCGTAAGCTATTTTTCCCCAGCCGACAAATTAATTTTGATATGATATATATAAATCAATTAATCCTGAAAAATGGTGAGACAGATCAAGTTAGTCCAGTTTTAGTCAGCTGCAGTCCATTGAGTTGTTATCCTCAATCGGTGATAATGGGTTCACGCCCAAATTCAATCGAAAGAAGGATGAGACCGTGCGCAGAATCAAGGTTGGTGTCATTGGCACCGGAGTGATCAGTCATATTTACCTTAAGAATCTTACAACTATGCTCGACCATATTATTGAAGTGAAAGCGGTTGCCGACCTGGTCCCTGAGCTCGCACGCCAGCGGGCTGAAGAATTCCAGGTGCCGCAGGTGTATACGGTCGACGAACTGCTGGCCGATCCGGAAATTGAAATCGTCTTGAATCTGACCGCCCCTGCTGCTCATGCACCGCTGAATCTAAGAGCGCTGGAAGCCGGGAAGCATGTATATACGGAGAAGCCTTTTGCCTTGTCCCGTGAGGATGCAGATGAAGTCATTGCACTTGCCGAATCCAAGGGTCTTCTTGTTGGCTGTGCACCAGATACCTTCCTCGGAGCCGGGATACAGACCTGTATCAAATTAATCGATGATGGCTGGATTGGAGTCCCGTATGCTGCAAGCGCTACCATTATTATGGGGAATGCTTCGAACGGTATGCATCCGAACTTTCGCAACTTCTTGAAGCTCGGAGGCGACCCGATTATGGATATGGGTCCTTACTACTTGACGGCTATGGTTGCTCTGCTTGGACCCGTAAGCCGGGTGACCGGTTCGGCACAGCAGCTGCATCGGGAGATCATCGTCAATAATCCCAAATCCCCGGCTTATGGAGAGACGGTCCCGATTGAGGCGCCGACGAACGTGACGGCGGTACTTGACTTCGCAAATGGGGCTGTAGGTAGCCTTCAAGCGGCCAAGGAATCGTTCGGCTACTCGCCGCGGATGGAGGTTTACGGCACCGAAGGAATTCTATATGTACCTGACCCGAACTTCTTCGGAGGAACCGTCTCCATTCATTTTCCGAATGGCAAGACTCAAGAGATCCCGCATACCCACCCCTATGCTGAAGAGGGGCGCGGAATGGGAGTTGCAGACATGGCTTACGCCATCTTGAAAGGCAGGCCGAACCGGGCAAGCGGCCAGTTGGCAAGACATATACTGGATATTTCACTCAGCGTGTTCGAATCCTCGGAGTCGGAGCGTCATATACATCTTCAGCCTTCCATTGAACGCCCCGCGCCTTTGCCGATGGGTCTGAAGCATTATCTGTTAGATTAACTGCCCTCAAATACAAGACTAGTAGAATGAAGGAGTGCTGACTATGAAAAAGTTTCCTATAGCGGTTCAGCCCTATACTGTTCGCGAACAGCTCGCCCAGGATTATACAGGTACGCTTGAGAGAATTGCAGAGATCGGATATCGCGGCATTGAGCTGGGACGGCCGCCGGAGGGCATATCCATCAGCGAGCAGAAGGCCCTTCTTGACCGTATTGGATTACAGGTCATCGGGACGCATACGGGATTCGACAGCTTTGATTTTGATCCGGATGACATTGCGGATTATCTGGACGAGGTGAACGGAGGGAGATACGCAGCGATCTCACTGCGGTTCGACTCCAAGGAGGATGTTGTTGCCAAGGCAGCCAAGCTCAATACGATAGGTGAGCAATTTCGCAATCGTAATGTACAGTTTCTGTACCATAATCATGACTGGGAATTTCAGCAGTTCGAAGGGGAATATGCACTGGATATTCTCCTTAGAGAGACAGATCCCGAACTCGTCATGCTCGAACTGGATACATACTGGGTCAAGCGCGGCGGAGCCGATCCGGTTGCCTACCTGAGTAAGCTCCAGAACCGGTGCCCGCTCCTGCATATTAAGGATATGGAGAACGGGGAGGAGGCCTTTTTTGCCGAGATTGGTGAAGGGATTCTGGACTTCAGGGCAATTGCACAGACGGCTGAGCAGGTGGGTACCCAGTGGCTGGTAGTGGAGCAGGATCAGTCCAGACGTAACCCGCTGGAGAGTCTTGAGATCAGCTATCGTAATCTAAAGGCAATGGACTTGATAGACAATAAGCTTCAGTAGCTGAAGGAGGGGGTTCAATGGGCATTATTCATCATACGGTAAAAGGTACAGCATCGGCCCCTGTTCAGCTTCCGATGATTCATATTGCAGGTGACATCGCCAAAAAAGCGGGATCAGGACTCGGTCCGCGTACGATTGAGGATTATGAGCTGCTGTATTTTCCCGATGCTTCGCGTAGTATCTACCGCATTAAAGATCAAGCCTATACCTTGGACGAACCGAGCTTTGTGATTACCCGACCGGGAGAGATACATGCCTATGAGTACGACAATCAGCAGCCTGCCCGGCATTTATTCCTCCATTTCGGCCTGCCCGGTGAGGAACAGCTTCTGGAGCTTCTTCCGATGCTTAGGCCAGACGGGCCCAGCTGCATTCCGGCGGACGATCAGCTGCTGGCCCTGATGATGAAGCAAATTTTATATATTGCTTATGCCTATCCGGACCGCTTGCAGGAGCGGGGAAGCTCCATGCTGCTCACCCTACTGACCGAACTGAACGGTCAAATCTATGACGACCCGCAGCGGGCCCAAATCAAGCGTCTGCCGTCACAAATCGTAAAGGCGCTGGATTATATCGACGAACATATTGAGGAGACCCTCTCCGTAGAAATGCTCGCGAACCGCAGCGGCTGGTCACATGAGCATTTTACACGTTCGTTCATGCAGTATCTCGGGCGAACGCCTAGGGAGACGATTATCCAGCGGCGTATTGAGCGGGCCTGCCAGCTGCTGTTATATGAAGAATGGAGCATTAAGGAAGTGGCTTACCGTGTTGGGTTCAACGACGAGAACTATTTTAGCCGGTTATTCAAAAATGTAAAGGGAATCACCGCATCCGCTTACCGACGTAAACACAACAATCCAGTGTACCGGAATCTGGTTCCCGTCAAAGAAACCGAGGCGCTGTATCCGGTGAATCGCATATTGTTCAATGTGTGGGTCAAGTAGGGTACGGGGCTTATAGCTTAGACAAGGAGGCTATCATGTCAAAAACCTTAAATGTAGGCATTGTGGGATATGGCTTCGCCGCACGTACTTTTCATGCGCCTATTATCAGCTCGGTTCAGGGCCTTGCCCTTACCAAGATTGTTCAGCGGAGTGGAAGTTCCTGTGAGAAGGAATATCCCGGCGTGCAGGCAGTCAAGGATATCTCCGCACTCTATGGTGATGAAGAGATTGACCTGGTTGTAATCACCACTCCCAGTACGAACCATTACGAGATCACCAGGCAGGCTCTGCTAGCCGGCAAGCATGTTGTCGTAGAGAAGCCTTTCACAACCACGACCAAGGAAGCAGATGAGCTGATTGACCTGGCTCGCCGGCAGAACAAAGTGCTCAGCGTATTCCATAACCGCCGCTGGGACGGCGACTTCCTTACTCTGAAGGAAGTCGTATCACAAGGGCTGCTCGGCCGCATAACCGAAGCGGAGCTGCGCTGGGACCGCTTCAGTCCCAAGGCGGATCCTGAGCGGTGGCGGGATGCGGGCGAGGAGGGATCGGGTACGTTCTATGACCTCGGTGTCCATCTGATCGACCAGGCTCTTACCTTGTTCGGGATGCCTCAATCTGTTCGAGCGGAGCTGCGCACCGAGCGGGAACATGCGAAGGCATATGATTATTTCGACCTGTCACTCGGATACGGGAATGGCTTGAAGGTAAGCTTAAAGTCTTCCCTTATGGCAATAGAACCCGCTTCCCGGTACCGTCTATATGGCACGGAAGGGGCATTCGTCAAGTATGGTGAAGATCCCCAGGAAAATCAGCTGCTCAGGGGAATGACTCCCGGGATGCCAGGATATGGAGAGGAACCGGAATCGATGTGGGGAGTTCTGCACACCAGCCGCGGGGGTCTGAAATGCCGGGGTAATGTCCGTACCCTGCCGGGTTCCTATCAGGCATTCTATCAGAATATTTATGAGGATATTACAGGGACAGCTGAGCTTGCCGTTCAGCCAGAACAGGCTCGTATGGCGATTCGAATCATTGAGCTGGGTATGCAGAGTCACCGTGAACAGCGGACAGTGGAGTTTTCTCCTTGATATGAGAAGATCAAACCTGGATATAGAGTAACGAGAAAAGAAGGCGATACAATGTTTCCTTTCAAACCTGCATTAAATACATCTACGCTGATCCCCTTTGCACTAGGTGTGAAGGAGCAGATCCATACTGCAGCCAAGGCAGGCTATCAAGGAATCGAGCTGTGGGTCAGAGATATCGAAGATTACATGGCAGAAGGCGGGAGTCTTCGCGAATTAAGACGATTTATCTCGGATAGCGGTATTGAAGTGGTGAATGCAATTGCCTTCTGGGCATGGGCGGATCGTGACCCAATGTCCCGGAGTGAAGGTCTTAAGCAGGCAAGACGGGAGCTGGATATTCTGGCCGCGGTCGGCTGTCATGCCGCAGCGGCTCCGCCTTATGGCGACGTAGAAGGGATGCAGCTTGACCAAATTGCCGAAGCGTATGCGGAACTGGCGGAAATTGCACGGGCGCTTGGCGTTCAGCCCTATCTTGAATTCTGGGGCCGGGCTAAGCAGCTAAACTGTGTAAGCGATGCGTTATATGTGGCGCAGGCGAGCGGTGTTGAGAAGACGCAAATCCTGCTTGATCCGTTTCACATGTATACCGGGGGTAGCGAGCTGTCCTCCTTGGCAGCCATTTCCGGTGAACAAATTGGTATCGTTCATGTTAATGATTATCCATCCAATCCGCCGAGAGACCTGATAGGAGATCAGGACCGAGTATTCCCTGGAGACGGCGTGCTGCCATCGGTTGACTTTGCCGACAAACTGCATCAGGCCGGGTATAACGGCTTTCTGTCGCTTGAGCTGTTTCGGGAAGACTATGGCAGCCGAAGCGCTGTCCAGACAGCAGAATATGGACTGGCCAAAATGATAAAGGCGTACAGCCTATAATGGACCGGAAGCCAGCGCTGGATCATGCGTCGCTGGGGACTCGGTCCCTTTTTGCCATCACATGGCCTATATTCATTGAGCTGGCACTGCAGATGCTCCTCAGAACTTCAGATACTTTTATGCTAAGCAAATTGTCTGATGACGCAGTAGCAGCCGTAGGAGTAGCTAATCAGATTATCTCTTTTGGTGTGTTGCTGTTTAACTTTGTAGCTCTGGGTTCGGCTGTTGTGATCTCCCAGTACCTGGGTGCACGCCGCACGCATGAGATTGGTCAGCTGGCAGGCTCATCGTTAGGGCTTAACTTTCTGTTCGGCACCTTCGTCAGTCTGCTGGTCATGCTATTTAGCGGGCCGCTGCTGGGCATCTTTCACCTGGAGATCGGCCTCATGCAGCAGGCAGAGAGCTACCTTGTGGTTGCTGGTGGAGCGTTGATTATCCAGGCTCTGTTATCTGTTGTAACTGCCATGATTCAATCCCATGGTTATACGAAGCAGACGATGCTGGTGTCCCTCGGTATGAATGTGCTGAACATCATGGGGAATTATATGGTGATCTATGGTCCGGGCGGATTCCCGAAGCTTGGTGTAGTGGGTGTAGCTATCTCAACAGCAACTGCCCAGTTCATCGGATTACTTATCAACCTGTATTTGCTGCGTCATCGTGCCAAAGTACAAATCTGCTGGAAACAAGTGATCTACTGGCGTCGAGACCATGTGGAGAAGGTGCTGAGGGTGGGTCTGCCTTCATCCGCTGTTTCGCTGTCCTATTCAGCCAATCAATTCGTCACCACTGCCTTCATCTCAGCACTTGGCGCTTCGATGCTTGCAACGAAGATATACACGCAAAATATTATGTTCTTCGTGATGATTCTGGCAATCTCGCTTGGCCGAGGCGGGCAAATTATCGTCGGGCACATGATCGGGGCCGGCAAGAGGGATGCCGCTTATAAACAGGTCTTCGGCAACCTGATCCGCAGCCAGTTCATTACACTAGCAGCCGTTACGGTTATGGTCCTCTTCAGAGAGCCGCTGCTGCGACTGTTTACTGGAGACGCCGGTATTGTCTCACTCGGTGGAGCTTTGCTGGTGCTGAGCTTCATTCTTGAGCCTGGCCGGAATTTCAACATTATTCTTGAGCGTTCTCTGCAGGCAGCAGGGGATGTGAAATATCCGATGATGGTGTCTATTGCCGTGACATGGGCATTTAGTGTGCCGCTAACATACCTGCTCGGAGTATATTGCGGCTATGGTCTTTACGGAGTGTGGGCAGCGTTCATTGCAGATGAATGGCTGCGAGGTATTCTGCTGTGGTTCCGCTGGAAGGGCAGGGCCTGGCAGCGCAAATCGCTTGTTCATAGCCCTGAGGAAGTAGATCATTGTATGAACTAATACAGGACCATTTTCGGAATCTAATCGATCCGGGAATGGTCCTGTATGTGCTGCAGCAATAATGTTGAATTCACCGCTTCACCCAGGCACGAACCAGATCCATTTCCTGTATACATTCAGCGGAATCATGTTCATTGTTGTCAATCAGGGGCGTTACTGCGTAGGCATGCATTTCCTCAGCGGCATGAGGCTTCAATATTAGATCCAGCGCATCTAGATCGTTCGTCTCTTCATCGAGCCAGTGGGCCATGTCATCCGTGGACAAGATCGCTGGCATACGGTTCTCGAACTCTTCAATTAACGGGTTGGCTTCTGTCATAACCAAGGTGCATGTCCGGAACGGCTCTCCGCGCGTATCCCGCCATATTTCATAAAGTCCGGCAATGCCGAACATCCCCCGGTTGTTCAAGATTACCCGGACGGGATGAGCCTTTTTTCCTTCATTTTTCCAATAGTACAATCCATTGCAGGGAATCACGCAGCGCTGCTTGTCTACCATTCTGCGGTAGCTTGGATTCTTGTGCACATTACGGAGATCTGCGTTAATCGCATCCTTACCCCAATAGGGGATGAAGCCCCAACGATACTCATCAAGAATACGCTCGCCGTTCTGCTGCAGCACCACGGGGGTATGCTGAGTTGGACTAATGTTATAGCGGTTCTTGTAGTAATACATCATACGTTCAATCTGAAAATGCTCCTGAACCTCAGGCAGCTCTGCCGCCATGGAATAACGTTGACACATGAAGCATCAGCCTCCCTATATTTCATATTGTTAGACAGAGGAGGAAAATTATTCATTATGCCGCCGGATAAGCTATAATTATTTGGTCAAATTAGATGACTGGAGAGGGCGTATTAGAAGATTCATTTTTCATTTCTTGCCTTAAATTATAGGGAGGAATATCTATGCCTATACTGTATAGGGACATGAGCGGGCGCCATATATAGAGAAGAGGGAACTAATCTTAGAGCCTAAGCAGAGAAGGGGGCTGTCAATCATGATCGAAGCATATGTATCCCCCAGCAGCACATGTACGACAGAGTGTAGTACGGTAGTTTGCTTTTTTGCGGGTGTACTGACATATTTGGATAATTTCGAGGATGCGGCCAGCGAGATAGCCAAAAAATATCGTAATGCCAAGATTATCGTCATTTTCCCGTATGGAACTGCAAATGGTACTTTAGGTGCCAATTTATACGGACTGCTGGCCCGTCAGCTTGCTAAGGTAAGCTATGATCTCGTACGGGATTTATCTAAGAGGGTTAGGCAGGCAGGGCAAATCATTCGCGAGCAGTTAGCTGGCGCAGAACATCTTATTCTAGTCGGGCATAGTGCCGGAGGTGTGATTGCTTACCGTACTGGGCTGTACCTGGAAAAAGAGTATGGCATTCAGCAAACTCAGATATTTGCTGTAGGATGTCCAAAGTTTTTTTTGAGGGATATCCCATACAATCAAAGATTTACATATATAACAGGTCAGAATCCCGATAAAATCACTCAAATTGGCAGCTGGCGCAGACCGGGTTCCAGACATTACCAGGGGCGGCCAGGACGCGAACTCCAAATGGAATTTAATCCGACTCATCAAGGTTGGCGGTTCCATGCATCGTACTTTCTGAGATCTGCCTGGACCGATACAAATGAAATGTTCCATACCAATTCAGAGGACTTGGTCTCCAAGATTTATGAACTTTATCCTGGGAGCTAAGATACGGAGCGGAGCATTGATGATTTAAGTTGGAAAATCAAATAAGCGTAATAAAACTGAAAATAGTGAATAAATGAAGAAACTACTAATCGTAGATCCTTCATTTAACTACTTCTTCACAAAACCCGTATTTTGTACATATGTTTAATTTGACTACATTACCTTTCTTTTTATTGATTCCGGTCTTGAATTGTCCAAAACCCATTCTTCTCCGATAATTCTACAAGTTGGCCCAGAAGTATCAATGCCCTTTCCACGTGCAGACGCTTTTATATAAATGCTGTCTTCTTCAACACCGGCGTAGACACAACGTGATGATACAGAGCTCAGTGAAGCCCACCCTACGACCTCTCCATCATCCAAACAAACAATGCTACAATCTATATTGTGGCTAGAAAACCATTGTTCCTTAGAAGGAGCATTTGTCTCGAAAGTTGCATTCCCGGTCTGAATGCCTTCCTCATAAATCGATTTAATCGCTTCCCAATCTCCGTCTTGTACCTTTCGAGTCAAAAACATAATAACTCCTCCTGATTCTAATGTAGATATCAACGATCTTCTTGAAAGATTAACTCTCATTTGCAGATATCTCATTAACTATTATCACATTATTAAATATATATGAGTGACTAACTATGTCTACTCGTGAAGTATCCCATACACTCCGGAGGCAACAACTGCACCAAGAATAGTGGCTAATAAGTATATCCACAGATGCTGCAGATTCCCGGATATGATAGCTGGACCTAAAGATCGTGCCGGATTCATAGAGGCTCCGCAAATCGGGCCTGCAAACATAGCCATTAACCCTACTGTTCCTTCTATCGCTAAGCCAGCAAAACCTTTCACCGCTTTAGCATGAACCGCAGAACCTAAAATCACCATCATAAGCACAAAGGTTAGAATAAACTCCAGAGTGAAAGACTGCCCATCACCAGATCGTGGTAAAGTGGCTCCTAAATTAGCGATGTTACCAAATAGGAGATATAATGTGCCACTCGCAGCTAGGGCAGAAATACATTACGTGAGAACATAAGAAAGACTTTCTCGCATTGAAATTTCCCTGCGATATAAAAAACCTAGCGTCACTGCAGGATTAAAATGAGCTCCCGAAATGTGCCCGAAGGTATATATCAGCGCCATCACTACTAAGCCAAATGTTATAGCAATGCCAGCATGCGATATACTATTTGTAATGCTTATGCTATTGATGTCAATAGCCCTGTTCTAGCAAAAACCAAGAAGTAGGTACCTATGAGTCACTCCCGGTTATGACCCTAAAAAAGAAACAGCGGCGCACTAGGACTGGAAAAATAAAGTCTCGGACTACAGCCGATTTATTAATTGCCTTTGCATATGCGGATGCGAAAGTTATTTTGCATTTTCTTAAGCCTTATGCATTTCGTTGAAGAAAGCTACATCATCGATTGGCAGCCTCACCGTCGGATGACCGGGCTTCGCCGCCTTGCCGATGGCGATCAGCATAATCGGAACGTACTGCTCTGATATGCCGAAAGCTTTCACGAACTTTTGTTTGTCATAACCGCCCATTGGTACCGTATCGTATCCTCTTGCTCGGGCAACAAGCATGAGTTGCATCGATACTAGCCCGCTGTCGGTATAAACGATTTGGCGGACCTCCTCGGGCGACATGCTTGAATACATGCCGGTATAGCGGTCGACAAACGATTTAGCCGTATCCGCAGGCATAAAACCCGCATCGACAGCCATGCTGTAAATTTTCTCGGCCATCCGGATGTTCTCCAAATCCCCAAGAACGGCGATGATAGCAGATGCTTCGACTACTTGTTGTTGATTGAATGTGATCGGAAGCAGTCTTTGCTTCAGATCCGGAGAGTCGATAACAAGAAACCGCCATGGCTGCAGGTTGGCGGCTGAGGGAGCCAGCGTGGCTTGCTGCAATATTTCGATCAATTCGTCTCGCGAAATCTTGACCTCGGAATTATAGCCGCGAACCGATCGGCGTTCTCGAATAGTATCGAAAAAAAGTTGTCGCTCCAGTATCTGCGTCGGTTGTGAATCGGACAAGGTTCTCTCCTCCTCTTAGAACATGGGTCTGTCAATGTAAAAGTCAGTATCCAACTTAGGTTGTTTAGACAACAGCTGTTGTATTTATAAGTTATAATAATAGTTGAGAGGTCACAATCATCAATTTTATTAAAATGTTGTTTAGACAACATCATTTCGATAATGTTGTTTCATTAGGAGGACTTAATATATGACAATACCAAAAAATGAAAATGATCCTCGGGTGAAACGTACACGTCAACTCTTACAAGATGCTTTTACTTCATTGATTAATGAAAAAGACTTTGAATCGATAACCGTTAGGGATATCACAGAGAAGGCTACTGTAAATAGAGCGACTTTTTATGCGCACTTTACAGATAAATATGCAATCCTAGAATCCAAGATAAATGAGTCTTTTATGTCGATAATAACTCGCAGAATAAGTTGTCATGAGGTATTAAATGAAGAAACCATTGAGAGTGTTTTTCTGGCAGTATGCGATTTTCACAAGGATCTGAGCACCTTGTGTAAAAGAAGCTATAAATCGCTTGGACCTGTATTCGAAATTCAAATAAAGGAAAAAATTCAAACTATACTCCTCTCCTTTATAAACAAAGACAGGATACTTTCAAGTCCAAACGCGCAATTAATAATAACTACTGCTTCCATCATGTTAAGTTGGGGGATGTATGGGGCAGCTTATGCTTGGAACAACGAGGGGCGGCAAATAACTGCTGAATCATTCGTTAAACAGACCATGCACTTAGTGATGAACGGAGCCAAAGAACTATTGGGCTAGGTCCCGTCGCTATTGCATTATCCTGTCGCTCTCTAATAAGCAATTCCATTCAACTTTTGATTGCGGCATGGGCTACTCGTGACTGCCACCAGATGAACAGAGGTGCTCCTATTACTTCTAGAATAGTAAAGCCAATATAGGGTGGGAGCGGCATACCAGCCAGCGCCAGCGATAATAGACGTCCAATGCCGCCGATGAAAATCATCAGCCATAGGAAGCGAAATAACACCGTTTCGCGTTCGATTCGCGGAAGCAACCAGAAGGCGGCTGCACCTAGCCCAAGCCAGACTCCGGCGTAAAATCGAAGGTTGCTGTCGAGGGTAGCGTTCCGCGGTAATTGCAGCGTACTGTAAAGAGGATCATCTAGACCAGTCATGGCCAACAGGCCAGTGGCCGTAGGCACGCAAGCTAGGACTGCTGTAGCAATTTGAAGTAGGCGTCTGTTAATCTTGGTCAACTCCTCAAAAAGGATTAAACTTATTGTGCAGATTACATGCATTACAGCCCATATATCGGTCCTTTAAGCCAAATTATAACATATCAATTCAGCGTAATCTGCCTAATAGCTTAACGACAAAAAGAACAGCTGCCGAGGCATGGCATACTGCTCCTGGAAGAGTTAAACTAAAGTATCCCGTTAGCTTAATCTTGAGCGATTATTAAACAATAAAGTAAAGATACAAATGATACATGTAATCCCACCAAGAGCTAACAGTATGCTTCCACTCCATTTAAATTGTTCAATAAAATTTTGCAAAAATATATTGGCTTGATTAGTGTCCATACTGCCCCCCATTTCCACCCTTATATAGTCGCTTAATTTCTGGTTCCCCCACAAAACTGAATTATTGAGTTGTACATAACCTACAATCGAAACGATGACCGAAACAGCTAATATCAGTAATACGAGTTTATCAATTGCCTTCACATCAATAGCCTCCATCCGTATTCGCAGTGATTAAACACGAAACCATATATATTCATTATTCGTGAAGTGATTATGCAAACCTGCCCATTACTTCAATAAACCAAAAAGGAGTCGCAACAAATACAACTCCTACACTATCGTTTCCCGTTAGTTCAGCGGCTCACACGATGATTTTAATAAAGCCAGTGCTTTTTGGAGTAAACCCAAATCGTTGGTAAAATAGGTGAGCTGCTTCTCGTTCTGAACGATTACCACTATTGAGAGACATTGATACTGCCCCTTGATTCATTGCCCAATTCTCAGCTTCTGAAAGCAAGTGTTTTCCAATCCCATTACCTCTAAAATCACTGTGTACCACCATGGCAACGATATACACATTAATGCCAGTTTTCTCATAAATGTAGGATTTTTGTAGACCAACCATTCCAACAACTTTACCTTTGACTTCTGCAAGCAATGTACAATAGCTTGAATCAGAAGAGATATTTTTGAAGCGTCCTTTCATATCCTCATAACTTGTTGGGTAGCCTAATTCACCCATTAAGAAAGCGATATCGTCAATGTCTTCCATAGTGCAGTCTCTTACAATAATACTCATAGAGCATCCCCATCTCATACATTGTAATTTATGTGATCTATATTCGTTTCGACCATATACATTTCCTTTTGAAGTATCACGCTAATCTGCCCTTTAGCTCAATGAAATAGCTGTAAATTTCAGTTAGATATTTATCTAATCGGTAATCGGACCATGTTCTTGTTCATTTCGGCAATCGGTACAAGTTCTTGTCCCACGACATTTTATGATCATCGTTAATGCGTAAATATATATACGAGAAAATACCTGCCCCTATCCCGGGACAGGTATTAACATTATCAACATCAATTACTAAGTATTAGTCCAGCAGACTGTAGATCTGAATGCTCTCCACCATGGAATCCTTGATATGAAACGACATCACATCAACATTATTAGATGGCTCGTAACGGAAGTCATCCTCCTGATTAGAGGCTCCATCACCAAGCAGTTTCCCCTCAGGGTATGCATTTTTTAGTGTATCCAGGCTATCTCCTGCTTTAATGTTTCGCACTGTCTCGTACTTAGGATCTGTAATTTCAATATGAAAGATGGAGTCTTGTTTCCCCTCCGGTATACTGATTGTTTTAATTTCCAGACCAGGATACGTATAAACCTTTTCTGTAAAACCGATTAACGTATCCATGTTTGTTCCATCGTCGGCACTGTACGTATGAGATTTCAGGTTACCCGGTTTGCCCAGCATCTGTTCCATCTGATCTTCATTTGCTGTATCCGAAATCGCAATGGTGTGCTTGTTATAGACAAAAGCAAGCTCCTTCAGCACCGCATTGCCTTCCTTCTGTATCGAACCTTCCTTAATAGCTTCAGCACTCTTTCCTTCCGAATTTTCTGAAGCAGGCGCAGTAGAATTTGATGCTCCTTTGCCATTGGCCTGATCGTTCATCGTGTTTTTTTCAGCCGATTCCTGCGTCGCTTCTGGCGACTTGGCATCATTGGACTGACAGCCCGTCAGTGCCATCGTTAGCAAAATACTCAGCAGAATAACAGCTGTAACTTTGTTTATCAATTTCATCATGATCCCTCCATAAAGTGATTTCTTCTTATGAAGTGATTAGTGGGACAGCCCTTGTATTCCTATCTTTACTCTATATGTTTGCGTTCTCCGCTTTTAATCTACTTTTACTCCACTTTGCTGACCTTCATAATATTGCACGATTTCCACGATTAAAGCACCCATTCGTTCTTTCTCCGGCACAATAATCCGGTTGATCCCTCTATCTCGAAGCGCTTCAGCCGTTACTTTGCCGACAGCAGCAGCTAGTACATCCTGTTCAAAGACGGATTTCAACTCTTCTTCACGTCCATGTTCTCTCGCATAATCAAATAAATATCCGACTTGAACTCTTGTCGTGAAACAAACGGCATCCACTTCCCGCTGAATCAGTTCATTCATAATCGATGCAAGCGTCTCCTGCTCAGGAGCTTGATAATGATAAGGCAGTATAGCCTGAACCTCCATGCTGCCCTTGCTTTTGATGAACTGGTATAACTGTGACGACAGCTCTCCATGAAGCTGAATCCACACCTTTTGATCGGTAAAATCAAATACCTCAAGCTTTTCGATCATGCTGGCAATCGTTCCATCGTCATCACATACGACCGGATGAATACCAGATTTCTTTAAAAAGGCGTTTGTTTTGTAACCGCGGCAGGCAATCTTGGTTTCTTTCAATCTCTCTTCGAATTCAGAGACAGCGTTAAGCCTCTCCGCAGCGTGAATCATGGCTTCAAATCCAATACCTGTCGTGAAAATAAACCAGTCTGCCCCATGTTTGATAAAACGCTTTACATCCTCTTCCACTTCAACCGGATCAGAATACGTTAATCCCTGAAGTGACCGGACAAGGGGGACCCCACCTCTTCGTTCAATAATCTCAGCCATTTCTTCTGTCTTTTGCGACCCGGCAATGACAATTTTTTTGTTCTGAAGGTCTTTACTCATGGAACGGCTCTCCCCCATTCTTAAGTAATCCAACTTGTACCTCGTTTCCGACAACATGAACCGGATAAGTCCGAACCTGTCCCTTATCAGGATCAAGCACCTGACCATCCGTCAACGAAATTTTCCAATCACAGATCGGGTCGAACAGGACCTCCCCGGATATAATTCCTTCTGCAATCGTGCCTCCACGCGGCCCAGGGCTTTTATTCTCAAGTGCATAGATTTGTCCGTCCGTTGTCTTGAATACCGCAATCTCTTCCTTACCCAAGTGCACAACCCGTCCCAGTCTCTCCGTGAAATCATCTATATTGCCAACTAGGTAATACGTGTATTCATCTTTGTTCAATATCGGTTCCATCTTGCAGCCCGCCCCTTCCTGATCCTAGTCCTGTTTCGTAGAGACACTGATGTCTTCAAACATCCGTTCCCTTAAATTTGAATTATTCAGGATTTCACTCCAAGGTTCCTTCACCTGCGCCAGAGCGACCTCCATTCGCTCAGCCAAAGCCCTGCGGTTATCAAGATCATTGACTACAGCTTCGGTGACGGATTTAAGTCCCATCCTTTCGATCCATTCCGAGGTCCGCTCCAGATATTTGCCTGTCTCCCGGTAATACTGCATGAACGCGGAGACAATCTCCAGAAGTTCTTCATCCGTTCGTACCTTACACAGCAGTTCAGCTAGCCGGGCTTTGATCCCGCCATTTCCGCCAACGTAAATCTCCCAAGCCCCCTCATTGCCGACGATCCCAATATCCTTGGTTGATGACTCCGCACAGTTACGTGGGCAGCCGTTAACGGCAAGCTTGAACTTGGCTGGCATATCTAACCGCTCGAACTTCTTCTCGAGTGTGATGCCCATACCCATCGAATCTTTCGTGCCAAAACGGCAGTACTGCGATCCCACACAGGTCTTCACCGTACGCAGCGCCTTTGCATACGCATAACCTGATGGCATGCCTAGGTCTTGCCAGATCTTCGGCAGGTCCTCCTTCTTGACCCCAAGCAGGTCAAGCCGCTGACCACCAGTTACCTTAACCAGCTTGATGTTGTATTTCACGGCAATGTCGGCAATGAGTCTGAGGTCCTCCGGTGTGGTTACCCCGCCGTACATCCGCGGCACAACACCAAATGTTCCGTCCTTCTGGATGTTCGCATGCATCCGTTCATTCACAAAACGCGAATCCTTCTCGTCCACATGCTCAGTCGGCCAGATCATTCCCAGATAGTAGTTCAGCGCAGGACGACATTTGGAACAGCCCTCCGGGTTATCCCATTCCAGCGCATACCTTACCTCCTTGGATGTGATCAGCCCCTTTTCTTTGATTGCTGTCACGACTTCATCTCTACTCAGAGTGGTACAGGAACAGATTGCTTCCTGTTTCGCCGCCGCTGAATCATATTTGTCCCCTAGCACATATTGTAGAATCTGCTCAACAACAGGTCGGCAGCCTCCACACGAACGAGATGCACTTGTTGCTATCTTGATCTCTTCCACCGTGGTTAATCCTTTTTCGTTAATGGCATCCACAATGTGCTTCTTCGTCACACCATTACAACCGCATACGATTTCCTCATCCGCCAGATCTGCGGCTGTATTCCCAGTTTCGATCGAAGCTTGTCCCACAATCGCATTATGAATGGCTTCTGTCATCACGGTGCCTGTTCGAATCCACTGCTGTAGTCTGGAGGATTCCTTTCCGTCACCGATCAGAACACCGCCGACGATCCGTCCGCTGCGCAGCAGCACTTTTTTGTAAATACGTCGCCAGTCATCATGCACCCGTACAATAGACAGCCCTTCCGCATCCATAAACTCACCCGCGGAGAACACGTCTACGCCAGATATTTTGAGCTGAGTAGACACCACCGATCCTTCATACGGCTTCGTATCCACTCCACATAGATGCTTCGCAAGAACCGCTCCCTGCTCAAACAACGGAGCTACAAGTCCATAGCTAATACCGCGATGCTCGTTACACTCCCCAACCGCGTAGATATCCGGTACTGAAGTACGCATAAAATCATCCACGAGAATACCGCGATTAACCTCAATGCCGCTCTCCTTGGCTAATGCAGTGTTTGGCCTGATCCCCACCGCCATGACTACGAATTCCGCTTCTAGCGTTGTTCCGTCTGAAAAACGAATACCGCTGACCCGATCATCTCCCAGGAACTCCTCAGTCTGTTTGCCGGTAGCAAATTTCAAACCCTGGCTTTCCAGCTCTGCCTGTAGCATCAGTGAGGCGGTATGATCGAGCTGGCGTTCCATGATCTCCTCGAACAGATGGACCACGGTCACATCCATCCCCAGTTTAAGCAGCCCCTTGGCTGCCTCGAGTCCAAGCAAGCCCCCGCCAATAACAGCAGCCTTCTTGTACTGATCTGCTGCACGCAGCATGTTCTCGCAATCTGCGATATCTCTGAAACCTACAATTCCTTCTTTATCTGCTCCTGGAACAGGAAGTATAAACGGGTTGGAACCGGTAGCCATGATGAGGGTGTCATATGGAACCTCCATACCATTGTCTGCCTTCACGAGTTTTTGCTGCGTATCAATATGCGTTACAGTCGTTCCTGTATATAACTCTATTCCGTTCTCTAAATACCAATCCCAGTCGTTCAGAATGATGTCTTCTACTGCTTTACTCTTCTCTAGGACATACGATAACTGAATACGATTGTAGTTGGGATAAGGCTCGCTCCCAAATACGGTGATCCTGTAGGTGCTCGGCGCCAGTTTTAATATCTGTTCCACCGTGTTGATACCCGCCATCCCGTTGCCAATCAAGACTAGATGCCGACGTTCTTGTACTTTCACCATGCAGAAACCTCCTATATAAATATACGAATCCATGCAAAAGAGAACTTGTAACCTAGTAAACATTATACGTATAATCGAACCAGTTTTAGTAGATTTTCTCTGTTTCCATCATAAGAAAAGAGAGTTATAAAAGAAACCCCATACTTTGATTTAACTGAATGATTCATCTTGTGGTAACTCAGTTATTCAACAAAGTGTTCACGCTCATCAAGACTTGCTGATGAATGTCATCCTAACAGGAACTAACGCTCTCATCCAATCCTATACAATATTCCTGAGCATTTACCTCGATGTCCAGTAAATAGGCAGTTAGATTGGGATATATTCTGGAATGTTTTGATTGCATGCCCTTCCGGGTGAACATGCGTCGCACAGGACATGCAAGGATCAAAAGATCGCAATATCCGACCAAGTTCTATAGGGTCATCAGGGTTATCGACCATGGCATAAAATAAAAAAGCCGCAGTTTATGCGACTTCTGTTGAAATATGTTATTGTCGTCTGACACGTAACCGTGCTGATTTCTCCATTGTCATATTCGTTCTGGCCTAGCAAATGATTTAAGTGTAATTCTGAATCTGCTCCCGTTTTCGCCTGAGTGTTCTAACTCCAATTGCCCACCCATCATCTCGGCCAGATGCCTCGCGATGGAGAGTCCGAGCCCCGAGCCGCCTTGGTTGCGATTACGCGATGATTCTACTCGATAAAACCGTTCAAAAATGAGATCTCTCTGGTGAGCACGAATGCCTATGCCTGTGTCCTTCACACGTACTACCAAGTTCTCGGCCTCCGAAGTTAAGAGAATGTTGACGTCACCGCCCTGTCGGTTGTAGCGAACTGCATTCTCGATCACATTATGAAAAACATGGAACCATAGATGTCGACTGCCGACCACGTTGATCGTAGGTTGTTGCAAAAGGACTTCCAGCCGTATAGAAACCCCAAGCGTTCGTGAGATCGGTTTAATTTCCACTATGATATCATGCAGCAACTGCCGCAAATCGAAAGTCTCTTCATCTCCGGGGGCATATCTGCCGTCGGACAAAAGAAGCAAGTCCTCAACAAGCGATTCCAGACGGCTTAACATACGATCCGCAGCAAGTCGGAAGTCTTCCCTATCTGCAGGATCATCCGGAGATAGAACAAGCACATCCAGCTGCGTTCTTAGTATGGCCAACGGAGTGCGCAACTCGTGCGACGCATCGCTAATGAATCGGCTTTGTTGACGGAATGCAACCTCTAACCGATCCAGCATGGAGTTGAATGACAGGCCGAGGTCGCGCAGTTCTTCTTCCCATTCTTCCAAACGTAACCGGGTATGAAGGGTACGGCTATCGATTACGGCAACTGCTTCGCTCATTTCGCGAACAGGTCTTAAAGCAAGCCCTGAGACCCAATACGAGCTAACCATCCCCGCAATTACAGTGAAAGCAAAGCTGAACAGCATGTTCGACAAGATCTGGGTGGAGTGAGAAAAGATAGCAAGCAAACCGGCAAAAATCAAACATAGCATCATAAGAACGGAGGTGGTGTAGAGTGCTAATCGAGTACGCAAAGAGAGGCGGTATCTCTTCATTCGAAGCACACCGCCTCAACATTAGCCCCTGAATGCAGACGATATCCCTCACCTTGCACCGTTATTATATAGGGTTCCGTATGATCGGCAAGTCTTCCGGCGGCAAGCTTCCGGCGTAATGAATTGATATGAACACGTACGGTCGTAGTAAACGGGTCGGCATGGGCATCCCAGATGTGCTCAAGTAAAGTTTCCGCTGATATCGTTGCCTCTGCGTTCAATAACATATATTCCAAGATCGCAAATTCCTTGCGGGTCAGCGGCAAGTACCTCCCCGCTTGCATGACAGTTCGAGCAGCCGAGTCCAGTAACAGATCGCGATAAGCAAGGCGAGAAACCTTAAGTGGAGTTTCCCGCCGTAGTTGCACGCGAATCCGGGCCAGCAACTCATGGTAATGAAAGGGCTTTCCGATATAATCGTCTGCCCCTATGTCAAGCCCATTGATAATGTTATACGAATCGTGACGAGCAGTTAACATGATGATAGAAAGACGGGGTTGTGATTGTCGGAGTCTCTTGCAGACCTCGAAGCCATCCATTACAGGAAGATTAAGATCCAGCAGCACAAGATTGTAGCGAGTCACTTCTGCCATCTCCCACCCTACCGCACCATCCTCTGCAATATCAACCGCATACCCTTCCCGACGCAAGCCCTTGGCCAGCGCCTGCGCCATATCTACTTCATCCTCTACCAGTAAAATCCGTATCATCCCCACCCCCCTTGTCGAGCAATTTGAATATTTTTCTATTTTAGCATGCTGGATGACTTCTTAACAGGGATGCTACAGGTCGCTGTACGCAGCTTGCGGAATCCGTACCAGGTTCCTCCCCCCCAGACAAGCGTCACCACCACGCCAGCGAGGATAAGATGCTCCCGGAGCATTACGCCCATTGCCGAACCCCCAAGCATGCTGAGTCCCAAAGTTAGGGTAAATGGCAAGTGGCACGGACATATGAGAAAAGAAACTGCAATCCAGAAAATACCTTTGCGCTTCTGTTGCACTTCTTGACGCTCCATTGTAAATAACTCCCTTCATGTGTACTAAAAGCGATTATAACAACTCCGTTGAATTGCCAAAGCTCTCTGGCAACATGTCCGATAGATCTGTGATTGAATTCACTAGTCTAGAGCATGTCCTTTATGATCTTTTCTTGCGAACGAAATAAATAATTCCTGCAACCAGCACAATCACAGCACCTACGCAATAAATAATGGCGTTCATCTTGTCGCCTCCTTCTTCGTTCTGGATAGTTTCATTGTACGATAGGAGATGTTAAATCTTCGTTAAGTCCATGTTCTATTCCCTCGACATTTCCGTCCATCCCGTCAAGTGTGATATTGTCATCGCTACCACTCAAGCTTACAATGGAACTAATTACCGTTTGGAGGGAAGAAATGGAATTTAGACATATGGAGTATTTCACCGCGCTTGCGGAGGAGCTGCACTTCACTCGCGCCGCAGAAAGAGTTGGTATTACACAGCCGTCGCTCAGCCAGCAAATCCGGCTGCTTGAGGACGAATTCGGTACTCCACTCTTTGACCGTATAGGCAAAAAGACCGCTCTCACCGAAGCGGGAGCGATCCTTTTGCAGCATTGCTATCATATTATGCATGAACTTCAGCAAGCCAGAGTCGCCATTCGTTCACTGCAAGGGCTGCAAAGGGGTTCAATGGATATCGGAGCCTTATCCACGCTTGCCACAGCCAAGCTTCCGAGTGTGCTTACAGCCTTTCACCGGGAGTTCCCGTCGATCAAAGTGACCGTTCGCAACCTATCAAGCGAAGAAATCTATGATGCCGTGCTTGAGAATCTTATCGATGTCGGGCTCTGTTATCTTCAGCCTGAGCATGCCCAGCGGGATCAGCTTGAGTGCATTCCGCTTCTCACCGAACGCCTTGTGCTGATTACTCCCCTGCAGCACCCGTTAGCGAACGAGGATGCCCCGCCCCTTAGTGCCATAGCCAGCTTCCCGTGCCTATTACCGGCAGAGCCCTTCCTTCGCCGTATCATCCTAAAGGCTTGCGAGTTAACAGAGACCGAGATCGCACCAGCTATGGAGATAGACAGCCTGGAAGGAATTATCGCCATGGTGCGCGAGGGCTTGGGTTTGGCCATCGTACCTTCCAGTCTGTTGCAAGAAAGTCATTATAGTGGAGTTACCGCCACTCCTTTCGGACAGGACGGTTTCCAGCTTGAGGTTGGGATGGTATACCGGAAGCACAAGTTTTTATGCGCGGCGAGCAGGGTCTTCCTGGAGAGAATCGGCACCGCTTATAGAGCCTAGGTAGTCGGCTATTGGTACTCCGGACACTCCTTCAATGAGGCTTCGTGTGACAAGTAACGTTGCAGCGCCGTACAATAGTGCGGCTTATCATCGCTTCCAGTGTTCGGCCGAAAGTTGGCGCAGCCTCTACAGGGTTCCGCGACCGTCAAGTAGCCCTCCCTCTGCAAGGCTGAAATGACAGCTCCCAGCCCCAATTCCAGCATAGAAAGAGCTTCTGTAGGTAATGAAGCGATCGTACGCTCTAACGCTTCCCCCCACCGTTCGAGTGCCACCATCTGCTGCTTGCCTGCCGCTGTCAAGCGAATGATCGTGCTCCGCCGGTCACCCGGGTGCTGCATCTTGTCAAGCATTCCCTTCACCACCAGCCCATTCACGATCTTCACAGCGGTGACATGGCTTGCGCCGATCGCCTTGGCGAAATGCCCAACCGTAGCCATGTCCTCTCTGGTTTGCCCGGCAAAGAACAGCGCATGCACCTGTACCGGACTTAATCCCTCTGCATCGCTATCCATCTGAGTAATTTTCTTCACAGACTGGCTTACGCGAAATAGTGTCATACTTACCCGGGCGGAGGGCTGCTTTTCCCGGTCAGCTGCATGGAAGAACATCCGGCATCATGCCTCTCGTTAGCAAGAAATTGTACAATGACTTTGATAAAAGCGGAAAGAAGCCGCACTGGGCAGCCCCTTCCCCTAATTAGCTTCCTTTTACAGCGTCCAAGCTCGCACCATAATTGATGTGGTAAACTACCTGATTGATCACGATTGCCGGAACTGATTTCACCCCAGCCTGCTCTGCCTCCTCGATCCGAGAACGGTCGGTACCCAGATGTACGACCTCTACCTCCACCTTCGACGGATCCAGGTATTCCAGAAATACTTGCTCTGCCTCTACACAAACCGGACAACCCGCGTGATAAAATACTCCTTTTGCCATGATACATCTCTCCTCTAAATTTATTATGTAGCCTTGCTACATTTATATCGTAATCGAGCCGCAGATACCAAACAATTCCAAATTTCTAATCATAATGATTGGCTGTGCCTATGACAAAGATGCACCTGCAGAAGCGAAAGTCAATTTTCGTTTCTAAATTTAGCTTCCGAATCCATAAGACCGATTAATTCCCGGATCGTCGATCGTCTATATAAACGAAGTTATAAATGAACACAAAATTTAACGAAGAGGTGTTTTGAAGATGGCACTAATGTCCTTATTCACAAGCTTCAACCTACCAGTAAAAAACGTAAAACAATCGAAAGCATTCTTCACTGGACTCGGATTCGAGCTCAACCCGCAATTCCCCGACAACGAGAATTCGGTAGCCATTATGATCGGCGACAACCTGCAGGTCATGCTGATCAATCATGCATTCTTTAATACGCTCACGGAGAAGGAATCCGTCGATACGAGTAAGTATGCGCAGATGACGATCGCATTGGCCTTCGAGAGCCGGGAAAAGGTCGATGAAATCGTGAATACCGCACTCTCTTTAGGCGGGAAATTACACGCTGAACCTGAAGATCATGGATCCATGTATCATTGGGGCTTCGTAGACATGGACGGTCATCTGTGGGCAATTAACTACATGAACATGGATGGGACACAAGCTTAAAGCTAACGGAAGCACGTTCTTACTAGGGTTCAAAAAGAAAGACGCCGGGTATCTCCCCCGGCGTCTTCTTCGCGATGACTAGTTTTGTTCGGTATAGGATTTAAAATTGTCCATGATCGCTTGCCATCCTGCTTGCTGGAACTCGACGGGATTTGAGCTTTCCGCGTCGAACGTTTCAATGACCTTAGTCTCATTCCCTTGATCAACGAAAGCAATATCCACTCTTCTTCCGTCTTCCATGGTGTAGCCAATCGCCTCATGCTGGTTCACGACATCGTAGACGCCGCCAAAATCAAAGCCCATGCTGCCATCCTTCGCTTCCATCCGTGTCTGAAACTTGCCGCCGACCCGCAGATTGTTGTCGGCTCTCGGCGCATGCCAGTCCTCAGAAGCTTGATTCCACTTCGTGATGTGATCCGGCTCGGTCCAATAGCGCCAAACCTTTTCGACAGGGGCTTGAATGATAGCTTGCACGGTTACTTTCGTAGGTTGATTCGTTTCCATTTTAAATAGACACCTCTCTCATGATATTCGTCATTTGGTTATTCTCAATAATATAGACGTAAGCCAATGACGAAATTCATCGGTCAATTCGCTCAGGAAGCCCAAATCGCGAAAATAATTGCGTACTAATGAAGTTTTGAACGTGCAGGATTTGATTTTCTTTGGTTTCGATGACGTGGATTCCCCAGGGTACCAGGCCAGAGCCTTCTTTGTCAGGCATATACTGGGCCAAAGCCGGATAACCGCCATTCACCGTAATAGGCACAAATCGCGAACTTTCGCAATGCCAGCGAGTAAGCGAAAAGAAAGCGGACAGATCCACTTTGCCGCGGATCCACATCTCGAAGGGCGGCATCGACATGCAGCCTTCCTCGTGGAATAATGCGACGAGCGCAGAAATATCGAATTGCTCGAAGGCCTCCACATAACGGGACAGCAGCTGCTGATCCGGTTGAACGTCCATGCTGCTGAGCTCATCGGAGCGAAGCTCCGCGCGGTCCATCGTCTCTCGGGCTCTTTGCAAGGCGCTGTTCACAGCTGCCGGCGACACCGCCAATGTTTCCGCAATCTGCTTGGAAGACCACTCAAATACATCTTTTAGAATGAGTACCGCGCGCTGCCGCGGAGGCAATGTCTGCAGGAGAGCGATGAAGCATAGTTGAAGGGTATCTCTGCGGACGAGCCGATCCTCCGGATTACCACCAAAGTCGGGAGACGGCCAGATCCAGGCAGAGTCCGGCAATGTGTCGCGCGGCGTGGCGATAGCGACGGCCGGGCCCTGCAGGTCAACAGGAAGCGCACGGCGTTTGGATTGTCTCAGCTTGTCCAAGCATAGGTTGGAGGCAATCCGATAGACCCAAGTTTTGAACGAGGAGTCCTGTCTGAACGTGCTCCAGCTCTGCCAGACCCGAATACTGGTCTCCTGGACGGCATCGTCCGCATCGTCTATGGAGCCTAGCATTCGGTAACAGAACGAGGTTAAGCCCGGCTTCAAGCTTGCAAATAATGTTTCGTCAAATACGGTCTCGTGCATCGCGGCCTCCCTTAACGATCTCCCCGAAGGGTTGTACCTTCATTATATGCATTGAAGCGGACAGCCTCAATCATGATTGGGTGTGCTTTTGTGGCTAAAAAGCCGCACACATAAAAAAGACCACTATGTTCAGTGGTCTTATACTTATTCTGCTGACAAAATATTAGTTTCATCAAAGCAACCATCATTTCAATAGCTATTACTTTGTCTTTTGGGCCGCTCCTCTAGAAGCTTTTGCACCTGCACCAGATACAGCAGCGCCTGTTTCTGTCGCAAATTCCGCATCAAGATTTGGAACGCCATTTTTCTTCCCAACTTGCTTAGAGCTATGTTTCGCATTACTATTCTTCATCTCATTACACCTCCCCATGACGTGAGAATCGGTAATTATCCGAACGGTTTGAGAAAAGCACTGTTTTCTCAAGTAGTATTATGTGATGAGAAGCTTCACTCTATGTATTGCTCATGCAATATGACATTTTCCGTAATAGCTTATTACCCTTCCACGATATCTGCCCGCAGATCAGTTGCAATTTCGATCATGAGGGGCACGATTTCTTGAGCGGAGACGGCTACATACAAATCCCCCATATAGTGTCTGAATGGAATGAGAGCCTCTCCATGTTTCCACATAAAAAAATCCCCATCTATAGACATGGTGCTATCCTCCCCTTTCACGGTCAGCACCGTCTGATAAGTAAAATCAGCCTTGGATGAGAAGTAAAGTTGGCATTCATCCAATGAAATCTCTTGATCAGCAGCATTTGGTTGCATGGATCTCGTAATTCGAAAGCGTTGGTTCATAAATATCCTCCAGAAATAAATTGACCTTGTCCCCCATTACCTTAATCGTTAAGCTGGCCTCTGTCAATGAAGGGTGGATGGGCGTCAATGGATATCGAAAAGGCAGCCGGCTTTTGAGTCGGCTGCCTTCAAATATGTTCATTGAGTTATCGTGATCCCGTTAGCGTCAACTACTTTTGGAGACAAGGTCATCTAACCGTCTGGTAGACGAGGCCAATGGCTCCAGAATCAAATGTCTTGTTTTCGATTAGTTTAAGATTGACCTTCTCCTTAAGACCTTGGAATAACGGCAATCCGCTGCCGATCAAGATGGGAGAAACCGTTATTTTATACTCATCTATTAAGTTAAGCTGCATAAGATAGTGTGCGAGCCTAGGACTGCCGAGGATAACCATATCCTTGCCTGGCTGCTGTTTGAGGTTCTTGATCTCTTCCTCCACATCTTCTTTGACCAGTCTGGAATTGTTCCATTCGGTTTTCTCCAGCGTCGTAGAAAAAACGATTTTGGCTGTCTTTTCGATCCACTCGGCATGATCCAGTTCATGCTGGGAAGCTGATGGATCCGAAGACACAGATGGCCAGTAACTGTGCATCATCTGATAAGTCCCACGTCCCCAAATGACAGTGTCGGCAGTACTCAGAATTTCTCTGGCGTGTTTCTCCAAATCAGCATCGTAGGCAACCCAGCCAATGTCCATTTCACCGTTCGGCCCTTCTACAAAACCGTCAAGCGATGAGTGCAAAAATAGAACAAGTTTTCTCATTTTCAGCAGTTCTCCTTTGTTCATGAGGGATATGTACATTAATTACTTATAGGGCATTTCACTTGGGTACCCACTTTTTGTAATAGCTCCATTATATAGCAAAAAAGGTACAGCCCGCTTCAATTTTCTTGAAGGTCTGTACCATTACTTAGAAAAAAGCCTTTCTCAGCGGCCACGTGATCTAGTGACCTATCTGCTTGTGCTTGCCGTTACTGATTCCCAGCCGTTAACCTTTTCTCCGCGTGCCACTTTTTCCGAATTTGCTCCACAGCAGCCAAAGCATTTACATCCTCCAGAATGTCTCCCGGCCGATTCGCCTTACCTAGAATATATCCTTCATACCTCGTGCCCGTAAAATCAAAAATGTACTGGAATTGCTGGACCAGCGGAATTCCCTTAAGATGGGGGTCGTCATCGCCGATGCCAATCACCCAGGCCGATTTGTCCCCAAACTTCGCCAGAAATCCATCCTTGTCTTCCCGGAGCGACTGCGACCAGCGGTCAATGAAAGTCTTGGTAAGCCCGGAAGCCCCATACCAGTAGATGGGCGTTGCGAACACAAGCTTATCCTTCGCCAGCACCCGATCTATGACCGCCCGGTAATCGTCTTCAGGATACGGTTCTTTCTTTGCATGACGGTAATCCTGAATCGGTTCAATCTTGTAATCGGCCAAATAGATATGATCAGCCTCGAATCCTTCTGTTAACCGCTTGGCTAACTGCTCCGAGTTCCCGTCTCTTCTTGAGCTTCCATAAATAACAGCTATACTCATAGGTTAGCTCTCACCCTCTGTACTATATAATTAATTACAATCCTCTTCCCTATGCTAAGCGATCACCGCTTGACTCCGGTAGACAACCTTCAAACCTTCAAGCAAGGAAAGCGCTATTTGTTTGGCTTCTTGTGGCGTATCACTTTCGACTATGAAATAAGCAAGTCGGTCATCTGAACTCTTGGCCTGGGCAATAGGATCACCGGGCACTGCTGTGACATGAGCGCGAACGACAGCTGGATGCTCCGGCAGCAGCTCGAATCCATCAATCCGTTCGAGCACACCGTCACGTTCTGCAGTGACGTAAGCGATCGATGCCGCCCGGACATGCTTCTTCTCAAGTGAGATCGGAAGGTCCAGATAATAATTTACTGTCGCTGCAAAAATATCAACCCCGAAAGCCAGCACCAAGAGATCCGAGGAAATGTTATCCCCGCCAGGTCTGCCGTTCACTTCGATAATCCTTGGACCAGTCGGCGTAAGCTTTATCTCGACATGACTAGGTCCGTTCGTAAGTCCGATCGCTCCAAGCGCGTCAACAGCCGTTCTAATTATATCTTCCTGTTGGTCAGTAAATGACGGGGATGGCAGGGTATGGAGCGTCTCCACGAAATATGGCAGAGGCGTCGTCAGTTTTTCGGTCACGGCCGCGAATAAAGGTTCGCCACTTTGCAAGAACAACTCCACACTGAATTCCGGTCCATGCAAATATTGTTCGATCAAGTACTCCTCCCGCACTTTGAAATCCATATATGTCACTTTGAAATCAACAATGATGTCCATAGCCCTCTGAAGCTCTGCCTTGTCGTTAATAAAATAAACATTTTGGCTGCTGGCGCAGTTAGTTGGCTTCAGCACGACCGGATACCCGATTTCGTCGGCCGCATTGGCCGCTTCTTCAAATGTTTTTACTTTGCGGAATTTCGCACTTGGCACGTCATGTTCGGCATATGCCTGTCTCGCCAAATCCTTGTTCCGCGATTTCAGTGCTGCTTCATAGGGCACACTCCTGAGGCCAAGCCTCTGCGCGACTTTCGCTGTCAGGTGAGAAGCGTAATCCGTAGCCGGAATTAGCGCATCCAGCTTACCCGCATAGGGCGATTCGGTTATCGCTTGGTAGAGCGATTCTTCGTCTCTTATATCCGCAACGATTAGGTCATGGTAGATGCCTTCATATCCGTATTTGACCGGATTATCCTTGGACGACACGATCGAAATGACCTGGTGCCCCTGTTCGTAGGCTGCTTTGGCGAAGCTGACACCATAAAAGCTCGGCTCGACAAACGCCACCGTTTTAACCGTTGACATGTTATTCACTCCTTTACAATTATTAATTAAGAGAACTTATGCCTCTATCGTATGTTTCTGCGGCGACTGGCTGTTCAGGATGTAATAGACGATGAGTCCGGCGAACATCAAGCCTGCCATCAGGATAAAGCCGAGGCCTGGCGAGTACCGGTCGATGACAACACCTAGTCCCGTGGCCGAGACGGTCTGCAGAAGCAAGGAAATGCCCATCCAGACTGAAGTCGCGCGCCCCATATACGATTTGGAGACCGACTCCATTAGTGCGGTGGTGATCAGAATACGCAGCGAGGAATTCGTTAGACCGATGAGTACGCTTCCGATATAGAGTAGAATAACGGTCGAATTAAAGGCAATGGCGACGAGATTCAAGACAGATATGAGGAAAATGATCAGAATCGTTCCATGCTGGGTCAGCTTTCTCGCTAGTGGAGCAGCCAAGAATCCGGACATCAAGCCTCCTAATCCGTAGCACATATCCGACAGCCCGAATACAATCGAATCCCCTTGAACCGACGTGCTGACATAACCCGGTAGTACCACGTTGAACACCATGGTCGACACAAGCGGGATGATGGACACGATGCCCAGTACGAATATAGAAGGCCTCTTCGCCAAGTACCCAATGCCAGCCTTAAACGATGCAATAAACGAAGCATCGGCTTCCTCGGATGTCAAAGCAGAATAGGAGATCCGGCTAAGAAAGAGGCTGCTCACGAGAAAAGCCGCGGCGTTCAACAACAAGATCGCTTCAAAGCCGATATATTTATACAGGAAGCCGGATAGCCCCCCGCCATGAACATGCCGACCTGAAGGCTGATCTCAATTAAGGAATTGCCCTTGATCAGCTCATTCTCAGGCAGCAGCTCCTGCACGAGGCTGCGTGAAGCTGACATGTAGAGCGCCCATCCCATGCCGTTCACCACGGCAAAGGCGTACAAATACACGACGTGGAATCCGGTTCCAAAGAACGCGCTGGCAATCAGCAGAAGAGCGGCAGCTCTTACAACATTGGCCCATAGCAAAATCGTCTTCCGGTTCCACTTATCGACAAACGTCCCAGCGAAAGCCGAAATAAGAAATCCGGCAATCACATTTAAAGAAAGCATTAGCCCTACAGCAGTAATCGAACCCGTCCGGTCCATTAGATACCAATTAGCACCAATCGTGCTCATGCCTACGCCGAAGCCGGATATGATGTCCGAGATAAAATAGTTGCGAAACCTGTTCGTCTTTAGCACGCTAAATACCATTCGGACCTCCTACTAGAGACTGGATTTGCTGCCGCAGTGGCTCGAGGCCAAATCCTAAATCGGCAAGCACTTCCGCATGCGTCCCCCCATATGTCGGCCACTGTTCTCCGCAGTCATGGGAATACACGGGGTGCTCAGGCATTAATAAGGCCAGATAGGATGCGGTTCCACCGGTCGCCCGGTGCTCCTCGACGACAAGGAACCGATCGGCTAACGCCTTTAACGGCTCTACGTAAGCTTTCAAACTTTGACTATCGATGTAACATGCATGAGCGTGCGCGACAAATTCAAATTCCTTAGTTAGCGTCTTGCACAGTTCCGTTGCTTGTTCCCCGACGGAAATCAGGCATAGCCCCGCTCGGACTTCCTCACTCCTGTCTTCGATAAGCAGATCACAGCAAGAACTATCCGAAGCGCGCGGCATGCTTTCGAACGCGTCATTGCGGGACAGACGAATATAATACGGTTCCGTGGAAGCAGCCGCTTCGCGGATGACTCTCCTCGTCTCCTCTTCCCCATGCGGACAGGCAATCCGGATATTTTGAAAGGACTGGATGACCGCGATGTCCTCCAAGGCATGATGAGTCGTGCCGAACCATCCGCCGGACACGCCGCCGTATGGAGCGACGAGCTTCACATTTTTCCCCATGTAGCCCATTGATAGCTTAACGCTCTCTGATGCCCGCAATGCCGCGAATGCGGCGAAGGTAGAGATGAACGGGACATATCCCGCTTCAGCAAGTCCGGCTGCGATATCCACGCTCGCTAGCTCCGCGATGCCGAGATTGAGAAACCTTTCTGGATGACGGACATGAAAAGGATGGTTTTTACCCCGTAGATCCGCCTCGAGGCAAATAATTCGTTCTTCGGTATCCGCGAGCTTGGCAAGCTCGTCCTTATAGGCATCCCTTCCTGACAAGGTCGCAGTCATGATAGGCTCACCTTCCATCTTTTCGCCAGATTGGCGGGGATTTTGGCATAGTGTGCATCCGGATTTCCCTCGAGCACGGCAACACCTTTACCTTTGATGGTCCGAGCTAGAATGGCAAGCGGCTTCTCACTGTCCGGCTTGAGAGCGGAGAAGATGGCATCATGCCGGTGTCCGTCAATTTCCCGAACAGCAAACCCGAACGCCTCGAAGCGCTCCCTCAGATTCCGGATTGGCGAAATGTCTTCGACGTACCCGTCGTTCTGCCCACCGTTGCAATCAACGATATAGATGTAATTCGACAGCGACCTCGCCTGGGCGATTTGTGCCGTTTCCCAGATCAAACCTTCCTGCAGCTCACCATCCCCACCGATCGCGATGCCGAGTCCACTGGTTCCCTGCAGCTTTTGCGCCAGAGCCCAGCCAACCGCGTAAGCGACGCCATGCCCCAGGCTCCCCGTTGCAAATGGGATACCCTGCAGCTTATGATTCGGGTGCCCTGTATAGAGCGAGCCCTGCTTGCCGTAGGTCTCCGCTGGATTGGAGGGTAATTTCCCATGAACATACAGCGCCGCATATAGGGCCGCCGCCGCATGCCCTTTGCTTAGGATGACGGAGCTGTTCTTGTCATGTCCGTATTTGGACAAAGCTGTAACCAGCAGATCGATAACCGACAGACTTCCTCCGATGTGGCAGCCTGTTGGCGTGGCCGCCATATCAATGATTAGCTTCCTTGCTTCTTTAGCCAATTCGGTTAGTGACGGAATCACAATTTCCTGTTCTCTGAATACAGGTATCGACTGTTCCATTTAATCCTCCGTTCGCAGTCGGAACCATTCATTTACAGCTTCTCTCAGAATGGCCCGCGAAGATTCTACTTCCCCGTAGTGCAAATACTCGTCGTTAGTGTGATCCAGACTCGAATCGCCCGGGCCATAAGCTACCATGGGAACGGTTGACCAAGCCGACGCCAGCGTATTCATGTCACTCGTTCCCCGTTTCTTCAAGTAGCGAATCGACTTCCCATGCTTGGCGAAGCTTCGGACAAAAGCCTTCACCAGCGTATCCGAACGCGGATTAGCAAAACCCGGAGTCGCGCGAAGTACTTCGACCGTAATCGCATCACCGAAGGAAAGATCGACTTTGTCCTTATAGCCGTTGCCGGCTTCGGGCGAGATTCTGAAATTCAAGATCGCGGTAACCGTGATATAACCGCGCTCATTGCGAAGTTCGATATCGATCAAGGACGACAAGCCCTGAGGATCAATATCCCGAACTCTGCCGCGAATGTCGGCTGCGACTTGGTACAGCTCGTCGATGGCGCTTACGGTGTCCTTTGCCGCCGTATGCTCTTGGGCGCGCCTAATAGTTATCCGAAGCTTGAACAATCCGTAATACCCCAGAGTCAAGCTGTCTTCGCCGCTAGGCTCGCCGATAATGACCGCGTCGGCCCGGTAGTGGTCGCGGATGAAGTATGCGCCTTTGGAAGACGAGATCTCTTCCTCCACGGCGCCTATGACAAGCAGCGAACCGTTCTCGGGCACCTCAGCTTCCCTCAGCATATGGACGAAATTAACGAAGCTGCCTTTGGCGTCCACGACACCTCTTCCGGCAAGTCCTTCAGCGTTCGATCGAACAGGCCACACGTAAGGAACTGTGTCAAGATGGCCCAGAAGTAGTAGCGTGTGAGGTCCACTTCCTCTGCGGAACACAATGTTGCCGGCGTCGTCAACGTGCCCGGTCACAGAGGGGTCTTGAATCTCGCCAAGCAAGAACCGGGCAAGCTCGTGTTCGTCCTGGGATACGGAGGGTATGCGGACAACCTTGTTCAGCAGTTCGAAGGCGGCGGGAGCGCGTTCACCTTGCCAGAACCACGTTCGGCCCCCTCTCTCTAGCGAGTGCGGACCGGAGATATTTACGTCGCAAATTCCACGTCCGGCCGCCAGCCTTGCCGCTCTTACTTTCTGCTTCATGCGTCCCTGGACAGAAGGGAGCTCTTCGTCCCCGTATACATCCGGAATCGTGGAGCCTTCGTCTGCGATATCCTGCAGCAGCCCCGCCGTGCCGGTCACGAAGCGCAGATGATGCGCTTCAAGCTCTACGGCAAGCTCTGCCGCTAATACGTCAGCGTCGATATTAATATACGATGATCGTTCAGGATCCCAGATTGGAGGCGTCAAGCATACAACATCGAAATGATTCAGTGCATCGTGCAGGAACGAGGAATGGCTGTCCGTATATTGTCCAAAGAACGAATCCCGCACGATAACGGTTTTCTCACCTTGGATCGCCTTGATCGGTTTAGCTTTTCTTCCGAGCACAAGCCCGTTGTCGCCGCCAAGCTGTGCAAATGTGCTGAGCCCTTGTTCCTTCAATCGCTCCCGGACCGGCGTCAAAATGTTCTCATAATAGGCGTCGCGGATATAGGGCAGCTCCTCCGGTGAGCAATAGCGTACTTCGTCGCCAGAGGGCAGCGTCAGGAAGGGCATCGGCCGTGACAGGTCTTCGTACTTCTGGCGTATCGCTTCCGCTCCGCCTGCGACGAGCAGGACTTGGTTTCCTCTACGCGAGATACGACCAATCTCCTCGAAGATGAGAGGATGATTGACGATCGTGCTGCTGCCAAGCTTAATTACATATAGACTGCCTTTGCTCATTATGGCCACGCTCCTTCGCCTTCACGGGGCAATCCTTCTTCCTCGGGGAATCCGAAATACAGATTGGCCGCCTGGACGGCTTGCCCCGCCGCTCCTTTAAGCAGGTTATCTATCGTCGCCAAGGACACGCAGTTTCTGCCGTCAACATAAGCTCCAATCTCCGCAAAATTCGTCCCGTTTACCGTCTTGATCATGGGAGTGCCGTTGCCTGGCGGGATGAAATGAAGAAACGGCTTGGACGCATAGGCGCCATAGAATGCTTTTCTCACATCGACCGCGGTAACGCCCTCCTTAAGCAAGGAATATGAAGTTGCCATAATGCCCCGTGGTAAATCCAGACTGTATACGGAAAATTGTAGATCAACCGTTCGCGCCAAATGGTAGGTCAGCGCCTGTTCGATTTCAGGCTTGTGCCGGTGGCCGTGAACTTTGTATGCCCGGAAGTTATTCTTGCGCTCTGCATGATGCTCGCTCGTCGACTTGCCCCCGCCGCTTGAGCCCGTCTTGGCGTCCGTAATAACCCGTTCCTCGATGAGGTCATTCGCTACCAGGGGATACAAAGTATAGATCGTCGCGACCGCCATGCAGCCCGGCAAATTTACGACCTTCTTGCTCCGGTTGATCTCACTGAATTCGGGCACGAAATAATGCCATCCGCCTTCGAAATCATGCTTGAGCGTCTCCGGATAATACCGCTGCAATAATGCCGTATCGGAAATCCGATAATCGCCGCTTACGTTAAAGATGTAGTCCGCATGCTCGGAGATCTGACGGATAAGCTTCGGTAATTCGCCCGTTGGCAGGCATGAGAACACTGCATCGTAATGTCCATCCAGCTCAGAAACCCGGCTGAATTTGAGTCCCCCCGGCTTTTTCCTGTGAATCGAAGCCGTGTAATACTTGTCCACCGGAAGACCGGCATTTGACTCGGATGATATAAAAGTCACTTCGAAGCCGGGATGTCTGCGAAGCAGCCTGTACAGCTCGGCACCAGTGAACCCGCTCCCACCGAGAATGGCCGCTTTCTTCAATTGCGCTGCGCCGCTCATCCTAACCTCGCATCTCTTTCATAGACGACCTTCAAGTCGCCGCTTTGCTCCGCGAGCTCGCGTATCTTATCCGGGTTCGCGTCGACCTTCTTGAATGCCAACGCGTAAGCCTGAATTCGCTCGTATTCGATCGGCGTCCGAAGCTCCCGGCAGATCGTGAGCGTGCTGCGCAGCATTTTCAATGTCTCGGGGAACCGGTTCAGATCGTAACCGAAATCTTGCCGATCCGACAGCGAGAATGGATAGCCATTGCCGAAGCCCCTTCTGTTCTTGAATGGAAGATGGCCGGGAATCGGTACGTTCTGCCATTCCCTCGCGAATACACCTTCTGCATGAATCAGCTGCTCCACCGCATGTTTGACCCGGTAATCCTCCAGGTCCCCAAGCCCTAGACGTTCCGGAGACAGCTTAACGCGATACATATTGTAGCTGTGCTTATAGCCTTCCGGGACGAATGGTCCGCTGAACAGCTTCGTCTCCTTAAGGGCGTTCGTCAAATATTCAGCGTTTCTCGCACGAATCGCATCATAATAAGGCAGCCGATCCAGCTGACTTATTCCGAATGCCGCGGCAATCCAGGACATGCGGTAATCGATACCTGATTCATTAAGGAAAGCGAGCGAGCGCTGGTAGTCTTCCTTCTCCCGGAAGAACGCGATGCCACCTTCGCCTCCGACGGGGAAGTTCTTGTCCGCCATCAGGCTCTGACCCGCGCCATCTCCGATCGAGCCGGCCACTCGGCCGTAGATAGATGCGGAATGAGCATGGGAAGCATCTTCGACAAGCCGCAGCGAATGTTTAACCGCCAGTTGGCGCAAGGCATGCAAGTCGGCTGGCAAGCCATGCACATGGACGGGCATGATCGCTTTCGTCTTGCTGGTGATCGCTTGCTCCACCTTCGAAGGATCCAGACAATAAGTGACAGGATCAATATCAACAAATATCGGAATCGCTTTGGCTGCAACGACCGCTTGAGCAGTCGCTATAAATGTGAAGGCAGGTACAATGACCTCGTCGCCGGGCTCCACCCCAACTCCAACAAGAGCTAAGTGCAGACTCGATGTGCCGCTTGACGTGGCGATTGCGTAATTAGCGCCCACGTAACTGCGGTACGCTTCTTGGAACTCCTCAACGACGCTTTCGCCGTCTTGTGAATGGAGACAAACATTTGGATAACGTCTTCTTTCGTGATAATGGGAAAATTAGTCCTGCGTACATCTTCGGGAATGATGGACGGTCCTCCATCTACAGCGAGCGGAGACCAGATCGATTCCTCAATGGGCAGCTCCAGCGGTTTGCGGATAAAGTCGGTTTTCATGAGGATGATTTCCTCCTTAATAACGAAATCTTAACGCAGGCCGCCACAAGCGGGCTAAGCCTGTAATTGAACTGCACGGCTGGCTGAAGTTCAGGCGCGCTTTCCTCCTGCGTCCACATCGTCTGCAGGTCGAAGGCGCCGAATATTTTGAGCCGCTCGGCCTTCTTCCAGATGAGCTCGTCATTAGACGCAATCGCGGCGACCGGGCCAAAGCCTAGTCCCGTGAAATCTAGGACAAGGACGGGCGACATACCGGCAGAGCTTCGTGCCTCCTGCTCTAACCGGTGGAGATTATGACCATCCACCGTTACCTTGGAATATGCGACCCCCGCATAGGAATCCGTCGTGAGCTGTATACCCAGCCACTTTGCAAACTTCCTTTCCTGCTCGCTGGCATGCTCAAGACGCGCGGTTGAACCGTAGCCGATGTCCTGCCCCCAGAATGCCCCATGAACTGCGCCAGTAAAGCTATTAAACAAAGAAACATATTTGGTATTTGTAAGCTTAGCGATTGACTTTTCCAGTCCTTTTAACTCATGGTCGTTTTTTTCAATGCTCATAATAACGCCAGAATTCAGCACTCTGGACAAGACAAATGATAGTGAAAAATAGTGCTCTTTCTCGATTGGAGCTGCTGGTTTCGTTATGGTGTCCTCCATCTGTAATTGTTCCTCCCCACATACTATGAATTAACTGCTAGGTTTACCTTATTTGTTCTATCTATCTTCTCCTTTACGTAATTGGCAATATGATAGGCGACATCAACGCCATGCACCTTCCATGATTTTGCGAATTCCGGATTCTGATTCACTTCACATACAACGTAACGAAGCTGTTGGTAATCGAAAAATAAATCAGCTCCATAAATGCCTTCTCCTAATACGCTGACCAAATCTCCGCAGATTGCAGCAATCTCGGCATTGATCTCGATCGGTTCGATTTCTGCGCCCAGATGCGTATTCGTCTTCCAATTTTCGGCTGATACCCGGCGAAATGCAGCAATTGGCTTGCGTCCGACAATAACGACACGAATGTCGTAGTCGCCTTTTTCCACGTATTCCTGCACAAGAACGGGAAATGATTGGTGGCTCGGATCGACCGATTCCCTTGCGGCGATCCATCCATCGAGGCATTCCTTTCCTGTTATCCTGGCGATTCCCCGCCCCCATGATGAGGTAGCTGGTTTGATGACGCACAAATTTCCGAAGTCCGATAGTGCGTCGTATAGCTTCGCGGGGGTGAATGCGATTTGATAACGAGGTTGCGGAATGCCTTGTCTTTCAAACACAATTGCCTGATGGATTTTATTCGTGCAAATGGTGATAGCCTTGGCCGAATTCAACGTCTCAAATCCGGCAAGCTCGAGCAGCTGGGAGCGGCTAAGCGCATTTTTTTGGGACAAGCACCGAATAAGGGCCTGTCCGTAGGGCGGGACATCTCCCTCTCCGATGGGTAGATCCATGGAGTCCAAATTTACTTGAACACGGATGTCCAACCGATCAAGATGTTCTACAATAAGCCGCTCTTCTTCCCTTAGCTTCGTGACGCACAGTAGAATGGAGCTAGAATTCTCCATAGGTTTATACCTACTCTCCCCAAGTTTCTTCGATTTCTGGAGCCAAAGCGATGGTGACACGATTCGCTTCAACCTGGACTTCGTGCTCCTGGCCGCAGGAATCGCACTCTACAATTTCTCCCGTGGTCGCGCGCTCTTCTACGTCAATGTCCGACTTGCATACGAGACAGCTTAGCTCTGCCATTCTCCTTGCACCTCCAATTGGTATTAAAAAAATGTATTATAACGGAATATATCCCTTATAACTTACTTGACAGTATAGTCTCGTTCACTTTGTTGAACGCACCATCATTTCCTAATGCGATTCCTTTCTCTTATAATTCCTATCAGTTTAGTTAACTATTTATATTTAAAAGAATACCTTAACTGGATGTATATGGATAATAGGATAAATCTATTTGCAAATAGAAGAAATCAGCATACCTACTTTATATTTACGTTTCTCTTTTTTCAAAGAAAAAAGCCGATCCTATTAGGAACGACTTCAACTGAAATATGTATAAGTAATGAAGTAGCACAAGCTAATTTCTTGATTCCTGTGTTACCCCAGTAACTGCCTGGCGTCTATCAAGTCTCATTACCACTGACGTCATTTTTCGCAGGATGGGATCGAGTCTTGTAATCCAGGATAACTGTTCCATCCTACCGATTAACCAAAGTGTCAATACTAGCCCGATTAGCGAGACCATAACAGCAGCGGGTAATGCCCATATTGAAGCTGGATGGGAAAAGTAAGGAATCAACGAGACGGCTAAGATTGGAGCAGCGTTCCATTGGAACCACTTGATAAGCGAGATTGTAAGGATCGCAGTTGCAAAAAATGATAACACCCCGGAATCGACTGCATAAAAAAGACTTCCAAGTGTCGCGGCGACGATCGCCCCAATAATAATCCTGCCGATATCTTTAATATGACCCTCACGGTGTATAAACAAGAAACTGAATGCGCCGAGAGTCGGGAAAAATACCATCTTCAGCGATGGAATTTGATTGGCTGCACAATAGATAATTGCCAAATAGGAGCAAATGATTAGCGAACGCAGAAACATAAGAAGCGAGATCATCCTTTCTGTCTAACAAAAGCCGAGTTAATTACTCAGCTTTTTATTCTACAGAAGGGCGACGCTTTATGTCAACAAATTTTCACAAAGACGTGAAGGTTAATGTATATTTCAGATGGTTGAATCCCCGTATAAATCAGATTCCGCTGTTAAATAATAGCCAAAACTAAAGCATACCGAAAAGAGATAAAAAAATGAGACGAATACTCTACTCTTTCCACCTCTACACGATTGTATTTTTACTTACATGGGTTTCATTTGAAAATAAACTCTCTTTTGCCGAGCCTACCCTGCCCATTGTGGCGGATGATCAAGGCGATCTCTCCATCGAAGTATATCCTTCTGACCACCTATTGGTTGTACGGTCGAAAGACCACACGATTAAGAAATACAAGGTCGCCGTTGGCAATCCTTCAACTCCCACACCCATTGGAGAATACCAAATCGTGTATAAGGGTAAGGACTGGGGAGAAGCGTTCGGGCCACGGTGGCTGGGATTGAATGTTCCTTGGGGAACCTATGGTATACATGGTACGAACAGGCCATATTCAATTGGACAGCACCTCAGTCACGGATGCATTCGGATGCGTAATCACGATATTTTGGAATTGTTCAATATTGTCCCAATCGGAACAAAAGTTACGATCTACGGCCATGTACTGGGTGATCTTAATCATGATGCAAGAGCATTGGCGGAGGGAGACGTCGGCGGAGACGTTCAATTGGTGCAATCCCGACTAAAAAGTGCGGGATATTATACTGGAATATGTAATGGCAAGTTTCGCTGGGATACAACCTCTGCCCTCAAGAAGTTCCAAAGGGATCACCATCTTACACCAAACGGAGTAGTCTCATCCAAAGTATATGAAGAACTCGGGCTTGTCGAATAGATAAAGGTAAACTTTTGACTGTCCCAGGAAAATACTTCCGGTATAATAATGACATGTGGAAACTAACCCCACTTTCAGCACGTATATTAGATTAATGCTGAAAATGGTGAATGCTAGCAGGTCATTATTTGGAGGTGTCATATTGGGGATTTTTGATTGGATTCGTGAAAGTATTACAGGACAAAAAGTCTGTCCTCCAGAACATCTTGAAAGTTATAAGCGTCTGGGAGAACAAGTATATGGTTTGCATGTGGAGCTCGCGAGATGCGACATGCCCCGAGCTCGTGCATTTCTACAAGCTGCACGAAGCATGCAGACTATGGCAGATGCGCTTTTAGGAGACGCGTTCCTAAGTGTATCAAAAGCGGTGCCGGTTATCACCCATAATCAAGCTGATATTTGGTATGGCAAAATCCCAGACTTGATGGTGGCCACAAGGCAAGAAGCGGTGTTCTCAGATACTGCAGCCATTCAATTGCCCATTCAGCTTGGTCAACAAGAGGAGGGTCCTACCCCCTGCCCCGTCGAACACCTGGCAGGTTTGAGACGTTCTGCGGAACAAATGGATGAGATGACCGCACAGGCTGTTGAATCAATTCGGAATCAAGGGGAAAAGTTCAAGGAAGTTATTCTATTATACGAATCGGCTAAAACACGCAAACAAGCCGGAGATGCAATCGTCGGAAAAATCTCAGACGGTCGTAAAGTATCTGCAGAGAGCCACGAAGATGCCGAGGAGCAGTATTGGATGGCACTTTCGGATTATTTACTTGTCACACAGGGACTTGAAGCACCCGACTTAATTAAGCGTCAAAACCTGAACACCTCCAACAGTTCATTTGCAAATTATCGTTGCAAACTTGATTCGTCTGACATTTGGAAAGTGACTTCGTCTGCCGCAAGAGAAGATATTATTCAGTCTGGCGAATATGCCCAAGCCGTTGAAGACTTGGAAGAACATTGGGGCTCTTGTGACATAACACCGATAGAACGCGAGTATGAAACTACCGTTGAAATGTTACTAAAACAAGGTCTTATCAGAGAAGATGGCTATTGGTATTGCTGTCCCTTCCCTTCCGTGTATAAGGTATCTAGGAAGTCGGTTGATGTGCTTGGTAGGATAATTCCTCAAGGCCATGTTTTTGTATATGAATATGGTGATGATGGAGCGCCTGGAAGGTTTATTACGGCAAATTCTTTTCAAAATGGTGTGGATAGGAAATACTGTGAAGATTAATTAACGAGTTTGAAGGAGGTCAGCCGATGGGGCTTTTTGGCCGCTTTAGAGATCTGTTCAGATCGAATACCCCTCAGGAAGATCATCCACTGCAAGTGCTGAGTGCGTTTATCGAGTCATACACAGAAAAACTGCGTGAACTCTCCGTAACCGTGAACAGATCGGAATCGGAATGGTTGATTCAAAAGGAAAAAATGAATTTGTATACTGTCAATTCAGCTAATTACAGGGACAAGGCAGATCAAGAAGCTAAACTTGGAAATGTGGAGATGGCTAAACACTGGCTAATGCAAGCACATTCACAGGATACTTACTTAGCGAAGTTAGAGCCTGAGGTGGAGAGATTGCAGCACACCACAGATCAATTGAAAGCGACTTTAACCCAACTAGAGCATAAATTACAGACCGCTAAAGAGATGCGGCAGCAATTCACACTTCGACTTGAAGCTGCTAATTCACAGCTACTGATGAACTCAGCTATAAATGAATCATTCTCCTCTTCTGCTCTAGAGCGAGCGCAAGAAGAAACTTTTCTAGCAGAAGCAAAGGCGGAGTTAGTGCGATCACGACCAAAATAGATTGTTTAATTCAAAAAATGCCGCTTATCAACAATGATAAACGGCATTTTAATTGATATATTAGCTTTCCAAGCAAAAAAGTTTATAGTAGCGAGCTAACGAACTTCACCTCCGGATAGCGGCTATCCGGTCCCTTCATTAAGGCTCCTCCTCTATTCTTCAGATACTTATCGAAGAAATGCAGCATATAGGCATTGATCACGGTGTCCGCTCTTTCGGGCGCAATCCTTCCGGTAATGCCCAGCAACTTGAATATCGGAGAAATGAACTGTACATCGGTAAAATTCAAATGCTCCGTCCGGTCGATATAGAGAAATTGCCCCCCTGAAGGAACCGTTTCGCGCATTCGCTCCAGCTCCAGCTTTTTATCTTGTGTAACTTGATCCATCCACTCTCTTGTGTTGCCCATACGTTTAAGCTCTGCCTCCGTGTAGATGTGGTTATCCATCACCAGCTTTAATCTCTCAAATTCGCTTTCCGAGTTGATGAACAAGAACGGCTTACGCAGACCCTCTCTGTCGCGCAGTCGATAAAGCCCCCCATCCATATCGATCCGAGCCGCAATTCGCGGATCGTATGAAGCGTCATACGCCGTCGCTCCGCCGATGGAGTGACCGAATACCCCGACATGATCGAGATCGATCCTCCCTTTTAGATGACTTGGAATCTTCCCCGATTGGATTAACTCGAATTGATCCAGTGTAAATGTCACATCATCGGTTAGAACTTTACCCAGCTTGTCTCGATTCCCACTTTCCATTCGGTAATCATGTTCGGGCGAGAATAGGTTGTCGCTTGTGCTGGTCGTGATGAGCCCGTCCGGGAACTCGGTTGCAAATGTATTGTAGGTGTGGTCGATCACGGCCACGATGTATCCGTGACTCGCGAGATTCTCGGCTTGCGACGTATGAAGGAACCTGGAAGATCCATTACCGGGATTCGCAAGGATCAGCGGGTATGAGGTCTGTGCCGTGGAGACTTCCGCCCCGCGATAAGTATGACTGGACACGTACTTTAGATGTTGAAAAGTAAACCCGGGAAGGCCATAGTTCGCGGCCATATAAGGTAAAATCTCGGTGTCTTGAATAAAGGGTGCATACTTGCCCGTGCCAGCTTGAGCCGGATACCATACCTGAACCATCAGTTCCCTCTTGCCATCTCTTCCTTCTCCGAAAGTTTCTTTTCTATTCGTATCCACGAAATGAAAAGTTTGCGTTCCTACCTTTAACGCGCCTGTCGGTCCAGGTAGTTCAAATACAGGAAAAGCATACATGAGACCTGCGGTTACGACCAACATCATCGCTACAGCGGTATAAGCCAAACTCCATATGAATCGTGGAATTTTGTTAGAGACGGTTCTCTTGAAATAGCTATAACCTGAAACGGCTAAAAAAATGATCGTGATGCAATAAGGGAATAATAGCTGAATTCTGTATCCTTCCACCGTCAAATGGATGACCATGACAAGTGCAGCGACTCCGCTTGCAACAAATACCGGAATTCTACGACGTCCCTTTTTCAGTAGGACTGTTAATGCAAACAAACTGATGTTAGACATGAGTAGCAGCAGCTCAAACAGCCTCATCTCGATTCTCCTTTTAAAAATCTATATTCAACTGTTCCAATCTTATATTTCCAGGCTGATCTACGGTATCGATTTGCCTTACATCTAACTTACAAGTTTGTAACTCGATCTTGTGGAATACAAAAAAAGCCTGACAGAATCAGGCTTTCTTCAAAACGATATGTAGGTAGTCTTTAATCTATCTGCATTCCAGAAGTAACATTTGCCATCTTTCGCAGAGCATCTTTAAACTGTGCCAATTCAGATCCTAGTGTTCCGAAGAACTCCGAATCTATCGTCTCAACAACGAGTATAGCTTTGCTGACCATGTCTAACCCTTGTTGGACAATTTCAATGGAATTGGCCCGGGAGTCTATTGGACTTTGCTTTCTGATTACAAGCCCATTTTTCTCAAGTGTGCGAAGTATTTGCGAGATCGTCATTACATCAATTTCTGACACGCTCGAGATTTTGGCCTGTGTGATATGCTTCTCAAATTGACTTAAATAGTTAAGCGTACAAAGCACAATAAACTGAGGATGTGTGATTCCTAAATCGCTTAATGCTGATTTTATTTTACCGTGCCACTTATTGTACGTTCTAATAAACAGCAATCCTGTTGATTCATCAGCATCGTTCTTGAACATAGAGTTAAATTCCATTATGCTTCAACTACTTTTTTGAGCTTCCACAGCACTTTAGGGAAGTCCGAAAAGATTTGAGTCAATACATTTAAGGCCATCTCATTGTCCTCATCAGAAGTAATGGAATGCTTCACATACAGTTGTCCATCTTCCTCCGTGATATCATGGCAAAAATAAACTGTGCCTACGTCTGGTATAGAGTACTTATCGTGATAGATCTCGTTGTCAACTATCTTAGATAAAACAAAGTCCATGGCAGGCATGTCCTTCAATTTCATTCGCCCTGTAGTTCCTGTTCTTACTTCCGCATCATATTGAAGATCTTCCAAGTCCTCCTCCCATAAGACACGCTTTTCTTTATTAATATAGTGCTCCCAGATTTTCTCTTTGGGCGCATTTACAGCAATCTTAACACCGATTTCCATTGTCGCAGCTCCTTTATAAGTGTATATATTATATGTATACTTACTATATTTCAGAATCCAATCATTGTCAATTAAATAATCTGTTATTCAAAAGGCAAAAAAGCGATGGGTTGGTTACCATCGCCGTCACGCAAAGCCAGAACGAGTGATCTTGCGGCTTTAAGCCTGCTTTTTATACACTCTCATGGCAAAGAAATACGCAGCAAACAAAATCCCGACAAGCCACGCAAGTGCAGCCCATATCTCATTGCCCACAGGCTGACCTGACAACAGCGCACGAATGGATTCTACGATTGAAGTCACCGGTTGGTTCTCGGCGAAGGCACGAACGAGGGTCGGCATCGACTCGGTCGGCACAAATGCCGAGCTGATAAAGGGCAGGAAGATAAGCGGATAGGAAAAGGCGCTCGCGCCTTCCACTGTCTTGGCGGACAGTCCGGCTATAGCGGCGATCCATGTGAGTGCCAGTGTGAATAACACGAGAATACCTGCAACGGCAAGCCAGGACAGGACGCCTGCCGACGAACGAAAGCCCATGACGAGGGCGACAAGAATGATGACGGCAACCGAAATGAGATTGGATACTACCGAGGTTAATACATGCCCCCACAGGACCGTAGAACGCGCAATGGGCATGGAGTGGAATCTCTCTATAATGCCCCGCTGCTTATCCAGGAACAGGCGATAGGCCACATAAGCTACCCCGCTGGCTATTGCCATAAGCAGTATACCGGGCAACAAGTAGTTCACGTAATTATCCGTACCGGTGTGGATGGCACCGCCAAATACATAGACGAACAACAGCATCATCGCGATGGGTGTAATGCAGACCGTGAAGATGGTGTCTATGCTGCGAAGAATATGGCGCATGGAGCGCTCGAGCATAACAGCCATATCGCCGAAAAAGTGATTTTTAGCCGTATCCATTTTTAAATGGCCTCCTTATTGCCGATGATTGCGAGAAATATTTCCTCAAGTGTCGGCTGTTTTTCGACATACTCCACTTGGGTTTGCGGGAACCGCTTCTTCAGCTCCGCGAGCGACCCATTAGCAATGATTCGGCCCCCGTGCAATATGGCAATGCGGTCGGCAAGCTGTTCTGCTTCCTCAAGATACTGTGTGGTCAGGAATACGGTTGTGCCGCCGCCCGCAAGCTCCTTTATGATCTTCCACACCTCAATACGTGCCTCGGGATCAAGTCCGGTAGTCGGCTCATCGAGGAAAATAATTTGCGGTGTACCCACCAGACTCAAGGCAATATCGAGCCTTCGCCGCATACCTCCCGAATAGGTGGATGGATTACGATCAGCGGCATCGGTTAAACCGAAGCGCTTCAGCAAATCGTCCGCTATTTGACGCGGATGATTGAGATGGCGCAGCTTGGCAATCATGATCAGATTTTCCCGTCCGGTAAGCATCTCATCTACCGCCGCAAATTGTCCTGTCAGACTGATCGCACGCCGTACAAGGTCAGGCTGTATTGCCACATCGAATCCATTAATAACGGCATTGCCTCCATCGGGCCTTAAGAGCGTGGCAAGGATTTTGACCATTGTCGTCTTGCCAGCGCCGTTAGAGCCAAGCAGGGCGAAAATCTCACCTCGCTTCACTTCCAAATCGACGCCCTTCAGAACTTCTAAGTCCTTGAAGGACTTTCTAAGACCTTTTACTTCAATTGCTTTCTCCATCCGCTTTCCCCCCTCTTATTTAGCTTTATCAGTAGCTTTCTTAATGGCCCTGTTAACTTCCTGGTTCACGGATTCTTGGTAGACATCAGCGTAGGTTGTTGAGTCTTTGATCAGCTCATCGCAAAAAGCCGCTACATCACTACCTGTTACTTCGAGCACGCCTTTCCCCAAAGCTGCACCCTCTTCAAATAGGTCGACAATCCCTTGCAGCAAACCCGCTCCTTCGGTTAACTCCACAGGGCCGACTTTGAAGAAATATTTTTGCATTTCTTTATATACGATCTGGTAATCTTGCGGAAGCGCTCTGACTCTGGCCACATGGGCTCGCCACTCTTTTTTGCCTTCGATGATATCTCGAATTCTCATCTTCAATGCCCTCCTATTTGCCTAATTTTTTGGCGACATTATGATTGAGTTGTTGGCGCCACTTGTCGCGGTAAGACTTTGCCCCTTCTTCACCGGCCAGAGCTGAACAGAAGCCCTTGAGATCATCACCCAAGACCTCCTCTACACGCTGACCGTCCGCAGCCGATTCTTCAAGCAAACCAAGGACACCGTCAAGAATCGGCATGAGGTTACGACCCGTGAAATTAGAGTACGACCAAAGATTTGTTTTGATTTCTTCCCATGCAGCTTGATAATCTGCCGGCAGCTTCTTTGCTCGTAATTCAAAGCCTTTAAACTCCTTGGTCATGTCGCTGCCGGTAATTTTTTCCCAGAAATTCATGACTTCTCCCCCTTTAACTCGTTAATTTTTGACGATAAGAACGCCCATTTGTCCCAGAACCTTCTCAGCTCCTCACGCCCTGCTTCATTAATCGCGAAGAACTTTCGCGGGGGGCCCATGTCGGATGGCTTCTTGGTGGTCTCCACCAACTTGTTCTTCTCAAGCCGGACCAAGATCGTATATACCGTCCCCTCTACTACATCGGCGAAGCCGAGGGCATTCAGCCGCCGCGTGATTTCGTAGCCATAAGTTTCATTGCGGCTAATAATTTCAAGAACGCAGCCCTCCAGCACTCCCTTGAGCATTTCCGTTAGGTTATCCAGCGTGATCACTCCTTGCTACTCTGTAAGACTGGTATTCAGTGTTACTTACTACCACTACAAAGTAACACGTAGTAGCTGGATCGTCAATAGTGTTTGCTTCTCAAAAAAATAATTGTACAAAAGACATATTCATTGTTCTAATCCCAAGGCACTACTTTTACCAAATTTATGAAGTTAGTGGGATATCTTATCTTTTGATCTTACTGAATAATTGAGAAGAGCCTCGATCAAGAACATCGTATCAACAAAATCTTGGAGGGAGTGACAATCGTCGTGTTCTATACCCTAATTCGTAAAGGTAGTGCTGCTCTTCTTAGCCTTTCCCTTGTTTTAAGTATTTCAGCTGGTGTCGGTTACGCCTCATCAAATGATGAGAAGCCAGCCATCGAGTGGTCCCGCCAGTTCGGCATGGATGAACAGTTCTTAACGGGCCGCAGCATCACCTCATCTTCTGACGGTGGTTACATTGTTACTGGCAACTTCAGTTCGTCAACAGGAAGAACTTATATTCTGAAGCTGAATTCTGCGGGTAAGAGCCAATGGGAACAAAAAATTCAGTATGATAATCGCCAATTTACATCAGCCGATAAGACCATTGAGACGAAAGACGGTGGGTTTCTAGTTGCGGGGAGTACTCAAAGTGAAAGCGGAATAAGCAATATTTTGCTAATAAAACTTGGCGCTCAAGGGAATGTGGAATGGGAGAAAGAATTTGACTCTGGTTTTAATGTACACTCGTTGGCCGTGGCAGAGACAAAAGATGGCGGCTTCGTAATTACGGGTGAGAGCTTTGGCGGACAGGATGTCCAGCAAGCTTTTGTCCTTAAAGCAGATGCTCAAGGGCAGCAGGTGTGGCTCAAAAAGCTTAAATTTAGTGATGAGCAGTCCTATACGGATATTATCGCTACGCCAGATGGCGGTTCCATTTCCGTTGGCACCCAGTACGACCTTTATTTCAACGATCCTAACAAGGGTGCACTTATCACCAAGCTAAATGCAGATGGAACTGAGGCATGGACCAAGAGAATGTCTACACCGGATTCCCTGCGCGTAGCCTCCTCAATCGCCCCCTCAGGGGATGGCGGATATGTGATCTATAGCAAATCTTCTAGGGATGATTATTATTTAACCAGAATAGACTCAAACGGCAATAAAAAATGGGAGAAAAAGCTCGCTTCCTCACCAGACCGTAACTTTGTAAATAAAGTGGTCCAGATTGAAGATGGGTATGCCCTTTTCTCGGAATATAAGACAAATACCTCTGATGTTCAAGAAAGAAAATATGAGCTTTTAAAGTTGAATAATACCGGTGATACGCGGAACATATCGGATTTTACCATCAAAGGCTTTGATCACATGACTGGGTTAACCGCTTCACAAGATGGTGGATTTGTACTGTTAGGCGAGGTGAAAGGCGCAGATTATAATCGCTTCATGCAGGTGACCAAGCTCGCAGGACCAAACAGCCAGCCTGGAGAACGCATCTTGGAGGGGATCAGCTTTCCTGATACCAGTAAGACAATAGCTGTCGGGGAGCACGCAGCGGCGATCATCATGGCTAATTATTCGGATGGGTCCAAAGAAGCTATCAAAGACTCCGTCTCCCTCACCTCAGACGATAGTGGAATAGCGGCGGTTGACCCCGACGGAATCATAACAGGAATTAAGCCGGGTAGCACTACGATTCATGCAGAATTTAAAGGCTACCGGGCCCAGTTAAACGTAGAGGTGTTCGATAATCCGAACCATGGAGATGCCGATCATTGGTCATATCAATACGGAAAAGACCAGTATTATTTACTTGGACGGAGCATTATCCCAACTTCAGACGGAGGTTATATTGTAACAGCGGACAGTAAGGATCAATCCATCAGCAGTACCAGAGCCTACATCCTTAAGCTGAATGCTGCTGGTAGAATTGAATGGCAGCAAAAACTTCAGCATGGCTTGTCTGAATACACCCAGCCTTTGAAAGCTATTGAGACTAAGGACGGCGGGATTGTGGTCTGTGGGACCACCAGAATCCAGGACGATCGTCCGCGTAACCAGGTCTTCTTGGCTAAGCTCAGTGCTCAAGGGGTTCTGGAATGGGAGAAAGAATTTGACGGTGGAGGCAATAAGTCGGGGAACTCAGTAGCCGAGACTACCGATGGCGGATTCGTTGTTACCGGCGCAACTCTCTCCATTTCTGGTGAGGACTTAGCTTATGTACTGAAGACGGATGCCCATGGGCAGCTCGTGTGGGATAAACGCTATCGGTTCGAGAGCAACCAGAACTACAATGATATCGTAGCTACAACGGATGGCGGCTCCATTGCTGTCGGTACGATCACAACTTATGTAGGCAGCAATGAGAATGATAGAGCTATTATTACCAAGCTTAGCCCAGACGGGGATGAGTTATGGACCAAGAAGCTCCCCCCGGCTGGTCGCGATGCCTATTCTATTCTTTCAACAAAACAGAGTAATTACTTAGTCGCCAGCCGAGCGCCGGACGGGATTAATTACTTAACCGAACTGGAATCATCCGGTAAAGTGTTGTGGGAAGAGTCTTATGAAGCTTTAGATGGCCAGTACTTCTATAAAGTCTCCCCCTATGGCCAGGGTTACGTACTACTTGGTAATCAAACAACGGGAGAGTATCCCAATACGCAGACCAGGTCTGCTGATTTAAAGCTTGATGACAATGGACAGGTTGTAGCCAACATTTATTTTAGCGAACCCAATTTATCCGGACTTGATCAAGGAACCATATCCCCAGATGGTAAATTTGTACTCATGGGAGCTGTTGAAGCAGGTGAGGATAAGTTCGCGATACAAGTAACCAAGAGCGCAGGAACTGATGGGCCGCCAGGTGACCCGCTTGTGACTGGAATCTCATTCGCAGATCCGAATGCCAGACTTGTCATCGGCGAACGAACAACTGCTCCCGTAAAAGCCCGCTACTCCAATGGAGCGGAAAAGGTCTTTAGAGGACCTGTATCCTTCACCTCAGAGGACGAGAAGATAGCCACCGTAGACTCCAAGGGTGTCATTACAGGCATAAAGCCAGGCAGCACAATAGTCCATGCCGTCTATCAAGGGCATACGACCCAGCTTCAGATTGTAGTTAACGACGTCACCGAAGGAACATTCTATCTGGATTCTGAGGAATACTCCTTAACGGTGGGCACTTCTGTTGATACGGTAGCCATCTTCAAAGATAAAGACGGAAAAATTCATGACATAACCAAAGCGACCACCTTCAAAAGTGAGAACCCGGCGATCGTTGATTATGATCAAGACGGGAATATTAACGGTATTCGTGCAGGGATTACCTACATCGATGCTGAGTACCAAGGTAAGACGTATAGAGCTTTGGTACAGGTGGTACGCGATTCCGTACCGAACTAGAGAACTGACAAAGTAATTATCTCGGCCGTTTCCCGGTATTTCACCTGGAAACGGCCTTTTTTTACCAACTCCAACTAGTGACTGTGAATTTATCCGGGTACCCAGTATATCTATTATTGGACGCAATAACCATATCGATATTATTGATGAATTTGTATTTGTCAGTCTCATACATACTGTCTGGAGAGTCCCAGAAGCTCCAGGCAATATTCGCTGGGCGGGTTTGGTTCGTATAGGCTCCAAGATATTCTAGGTAACTTTTATTCAAATATACCCCTCGAAGACCAGCTTCTACAGCTGAAGCGAAGTTGATCAGCAGCTGCCCCGGTTGCTTATGTTCGAAACTTTCTATGAACAGCTTCCATTTTTTATTGTAATAATAACCTTCCCCCTTATACTCATCCTGCACATACACTTCGAAAGCACGCCGTTCTTCAGAAGATAACAAGACCGGAGTTTTCCCCCAAGAGACGGGGGCACCCAAATCCAGTTCATGGGCGTCATTCTCGCGCGTTAACAGATATATACGCCCCCTTACCTGCTCAAGCTTGGGCATATCCTTGCTCTTAAATAATCTCTGCCCGCAATGCTGGTCTAAGAAGCTTGCCATTGCTGCAAGTGCAGCTTTTTTTTCATCCATTGTATGATCAAGACCGTGCCAATCATCAACTTTTATAAGGATTGCAATCATTTCAGTCTTATAACGATCCAGAAAATCTACACATTCCTTCAAGAAACTTTCCAGAGTTTGATACTCATTAACGTCTGCTCCAAGCGACCAGTTCCCGTGACAAGTCATGAAAGAATATTGACCATCTGTTTTATGAATGCTTACTCGGAGGTCAAGCAGACGTATGCCTGCTTCTAACTGTTTGGTTATGGACAGACCTTGCGTAGCATAAGGGGTTTTCCAGCTATTAATCGCTGCCGAGTCATGCTTACCGGGAATCGCAATGTCGCAGATCAAGGTGTAATTAGGAATGTAGCGCATCCACTCGGTGTTTTTCTTGAAGCTAAGCTTGCAATTTACAGGCTGGGGCGCTTCATAAGATTTTGGATCCATGCCCTCAAATCGAATATTTCTTCTCCATGCCTCACCATCAAAGCAGTGATAAGCAAAGATATCGTCGCTTTTAACGTAAAAGAGATACATGCTCTCCTTAAAGACTATTGCGGACGGGCTGCCTTTTGATGTGTCTTTTGCTCCATGGTTAAACAGATCATTATAACGCCAACTGTTTCCGTCAAAATCAATGAGAATCATATGAGGATGTTGTTTCGCCGTATATGCGACGTACAGTTTATCCTGAAATGCAACAGCAGCCGGGGTTTTAGTAGTTTCCGTAATTATTTTTCCAGGCTGTATCACGATAGTTTGATCGCCATGGCAATTGTCTTCGGGATCCATAAAGGCTGAATATATTTTATTGTTGCCTTGACCTTTATATATGAAATATAGAAGGTTGTCAAAAACAGCAAGTGCAATCTTCTCATCCGTCTTGGTTTCACCCTTATTTCCTTGTACCACGATTTTAGTCTCGCTGCCTTTCCAAAAGGTCCAGTCCTCGTCCGAAATACCCCTATTCTTAATTACATTAATATTCAGATGCTCCCCGACAAAAAAACAATAAAGTACATCATTGTATACAATGAGGCTGGGGCTTTTAGTGGTAAGCGGATTCAATTTACCATTTGTCAGTTCGTGAATCGGCTTATTTAGATGCCATCCATTCTCATCCATCACGGCAAGGTAGATTCGGTTGCTTTCATCCCCTTTATAAGCCATGTAAAGTTTAGACTGAAAAAAAGCTACACCTGGCGTCTGTGAGCTCAAAGGTCTGAAATTCGGCCAATTCAGTGGTTCATTACCTGTCCATTTACCTTGATCGGCTTCCGAAGCTTCTACGATAGAATGGCTGTACATTCCGCGATAATAAAGTTGAAGATACTCATTCACTGGTAATGAATCATGTCCCACAGAATTCCCTCCAAATTACTAAAAATATGTATATTCCAATTAATAACATGGTTATAATTTATTTACAATAAATTTATTTAAGTATATCCTCAGGCCTATGATTAAACTTAATAATTATGAATCTATTCACCAAGGACACGAGGATAAAGATTATTGCAAAGACTTTGAATCCTTTACTTAGTAAACACAGAAATGCAGCTCCAAAAATCATTATTTCGATGAATACGATTCCTATGATTGGCAGCTTAATTGTCGCTTTTGGTGATATGAACTTGCCCCAGATTATGGCGGTAATCAGCGGGAATCCAACACCTAGAACAAACTGAATTATTAGATTAGAACCAAAATGAAACCCCCAGTAACTTACTGCAAACAATATGACGAGTTCCAAAATAAATCGTATAGTCAGGTTAATAGCTTTAAACATGGAACACTTCCTTTCGTTATATTTATAATGAACTCAATATCTTTATTTTCTATTCTTCAAGGGTATGACTAGTTTTAATCCTGACCATACTTCATCAATAGCACAACATAGGGAACAATTCCTCTTGGGTTTTAGAGAATATATGAACTAGATCAATGTCATTGGAGGTTTCCAAGCCTTTTTACTAGCGGCGTGCCAGAATAACCAATATTCATAGATATACTTCCTCCATTCTCGTAAACCGCCTTGAAAGTAACCTATTTTCTTGATCATATTAAGGTTAATGTCACTTAACATAATTAGTCTAATGACGTTAACTCTTGAAGAACTTCCTCTACATCACAATCTGGATTTAACATCTGAATCATCTCTGCCGAAATTGGATTCCCATTATATATATTCGCAACAATATCCAGTGGAGGCGTTAAGTCAAAGTAATCTTTCGCGAATATCACAAAATCCTCTGGTGTTTGAAAAATTGTACCTAATAAAAAATTAGAACCGTCTTCTTCTGCATCTGGAATCTCTACCTCTCCCTTTTGCCATACAAGATCACAATTTTTACGCCATATACAGAAAGTAACATCCTCCTTTCTTATTGCTTCATCCTCAAGTAATAAGAATAATTCCTTTGGAACTCCGTCATAAATCCCTGGCCATATTTCATGTTCATCTCGCGCATATGGACTTAATTCCGACTCATGATCAAAACCTTTTATAATGGTCCCCTGAGGAGCAAATAGGATAAACAAATGATCACCTGCTCCATTATCAATCTTGGCCATTGAAATTTTATCTTTCCACTCTGGAAAATAACTATGGTAACGAGTCCATTCTTCACGACATAGAACTATATTTAATAAAGCATGGATTTTCATAAGTCTCTTCAACTTTATCGGTTCTGGCAAATTATCTAAAACGTTCATATTTATTCATCTCCTATTTATAAATTTATTAATTTATCGCATAGACTTTTCTTATTTAGCTGAAAACGTACTGAGGAGATGATTCGTGGCTGAATGGGATTAGATGATTTTTACTGTTTTCCCATAACGTTGGTACAATCACTACGCCCCACCATCTCAAATCCCGATAGGACCACATTAGAAGCGGTTATGTGGTGCGGGGTTATACGCTGAATCCACTTCCCGAAATCTTTCTAGCGGACCGAGTAGCGAAGCCCGATGCTTGAATGCGGTGTTATAGGATGTTCTCGTCTTCTTTGAAATATCCTACACTACTGGTCTTTATCTCTTTTAGTATTTTCTCAACCTCTTTGTGTTTGCGTATAATAATAATTCGCTTACTTCTTGAATACTCAGATAACTTTAGTAATATTCCTGGTCTTTTCATTTTTCTGAACGTCCATACCCACTTTACAAATTCCCAATCTAACTTCTCGGGACATCCCTCATTCATATCTAGTCTTGCTTTCTTATGATTTATAATCCTTCTTTTCAACACTCGATATGTGTTCATTATCGGGGACATGTCAAGAAATATGATCACATCTGCTGCTTTCATTCTTAAATCTATTGTTCTTCCGTAGTTTCCATCTATTATCCATTGGTCTTGTTTCACTAGTTTAAGTTGAAATTCATCCCATTCTTCATTCGGTGTCGCATTCCAACCAGGACGCCAAAAGTATGCATCCAAATGGTGTACAGGTAACCCAGTTACCTCCCCAAGTTTTCTAGCAAAAGTCGACTTGCCCGAACCGCCTGAACCTATGATCATTATCCTCATCAGAGTTATTACCTTTCTATGGTTTTGCCTTGCGAAAATTTCCTATGATGTTCTTGTATTCAAGAAACGACCCAGCCTTAGATAGTTCCTATCTTAGGCTGGGTCGTTTGCTGTCTGACCTTCTTCCATGATTATACATCTGACAACCAAAGGGCGGAAGTCCTGCAGGTGAATACTGTGTTATGTGAAGTTGATTCTTTTCTAATCTACTTTAACCATTATTTTATTCCTGCAATAAATATAAGTTCTGATCAATATTTTCAACACCTTGATTATTTAGAACCATTATAATATTCTTTCATTTCTTTAGCATTCCTGTATTCTTCCATGCCAATAAATAAATGCTCTGAATACATCGTTTATCTCCCTTAATCAATTTCACATAACTTTCTTGTATTCACGAACCCTCACCTACATACGGGGCGTATGCCTCGCGTCCTACGGCTTAGCCAGTGCAGGGTTGTCCAATTGCTGCCGCTTCCCCGTAATCCCTCTGCCGGACAAAGGGGCGAATGGGCCGATGCGTGAATATGGTGTTATAAGAAGCTGGGACCTTCTTTGAAATACTCACCCGCTCTCTATTCTTCTAATAACTTCAAACTTTCTAATTGATGATCTTCAATAAGATCTATAGTTCTTCTATTGTTTACATATTCTTTTATTTGTTTCGAGATATTCGGTATTAAAAGTAGCGATTCTAACTTATCTACTGGAATCCACTTAACTGCGACTTGGTGAGGATCTGGTTGACGAGGAAGTTTGGGGATCGAATTATTTATTAATTTGCATTCAAATATAAGATGTAATCCATGTCTTTCATTTACATTATAGTCGCCTGATTGTTTATGAGGCGCAAACTCATATATTAGAGCTAATTCACCGACTTCGACTTCTGCGCGGGTTTCTTCATATACTTCTCGAATAACACCCTCAACTATTGTTTCTCCAGGCTCTAATCCTCCGCCGGGTAGATTGTAATGGATTCCATTATGATCATACTCAACTAATAGAATTAAATTATCTTTAATAATTAAGCCAGTACATCTAATTTTGACATGTGGCAAGGGAAACACCTCTTGATAGTGTTAATTTGAATTTGATCTATATCGGGTTGCCCAATTTCGTATAACATTCTTGTGTTCACGAACCCCACCGACTTAAGCTTTCGGAAGGGGTAGGTGTGCTTTTCGCAGTTAGTCATGTGCGGGTTGTCCGCATGCTTCACTTACTCGAGATCCGTCGGGCGGACCGAGGGGCACAAGATCGATGCCCAGAATACGGTGTCGGACTAAGTTCTACGGTTTATCGAATACACCTACATATTCTTTATAATCGCTTAATTCCTCTAGTGCTTCTTGTCTTAAAATCTTTACATCTCCATAGATGCCTTGAGCTGCTAAGTAATATCCATCATCTAACCGATGCAATTTATATGATAAATCCTCTTCCATCTCAAAAGCGTTTCCCTGAAGGTGCAAACTCTGTAGATAAGAAAAAAATCTATCATCAGTGATTTGGCCATTCTCATATTCAGAAACAAGCTCACCTATTATCTTATACAGTGGTTCAACAATTCGACTCTCGCCATAACATCTTTTTAACAAGGAAGCAATTTCACTAATTGACTTGTTTACTGACAGTGATAAATCAATAAGTTCATGAGGAAATTCTTCATTTTCGATAACACTATCAGCCCATTGAATAATTTCTTGTTTTTTGAAGAATCCTATTACAAGTCCAATATAGTAGTAACCACATAAGAGTTTTATCTTCTTCATAGTTTTCTCCCGTAGAATTTCGTATTACGTTCGTGCATTACCGACGTCCAGACGGCTTAAAGACCGAACGTCCGGGGGGCCCCGCCACTTAGCTGATTGGATATGTCGCCTGAAACTTCTACAGAAGTCCCTCTTGGTGAACAAGGGAGTGTAGCGACCGCTGTGGTATTGCACTGTTATGCGCTGTTACTGTCCCTTTCAAATAACCTTCATAAATCAAGCACTACCTGAATTATATTTAGGCTTTCGATTTTCCGTTCTCATATATCTTATTTTGTTGTTCCTTGTATAATAATCCAGGTCAGCCTTAACTATTCGAATTTGCAGACTTTTGCACATCGTACTCGAGGAGCACCATTCCGCTTGGATAAACGTGGTGCCCAACAAGTAACAATTGTCGACGTACTCCGTCCGAAGCGAGCAGTGGAACCCCACCTCCCAAAAGGATCGGGATGATCGCTGGTTCAACCGTATCTACAAGATTACACGCGAGAAGCTGGGACAAGAGTTCCCCTCCGCCATAGAGCCAGATATCTCGACCACATTGCGCGCGAAGCTCGCGAACTCGCGCTTCAAGCCCCTCGCTCACGACCTCAACATCAGGGTGATCTTCTTGCCGAAGTGATCGCGAGGCGACGATCACTTGCTTTCCGGGAAAGTCTTCACCCATAGAATGTACGATCTCGTAAGTCCGACGACCCATAAGTATTGTATCGAACCGCGCATGAAGCGCTTCAAAATCAAAAGATGGCTCTGGAGTAATCCAGTCGAACTCATCTTCAGGCCCTGCGATGAAGCCATCCAGACTACATGCAACTTGATATCGTAACCGTCTCATCCGAACATCACCTCAATCTCATTTTTTGAATTTATCTATCTCACCCGAGAAATTCATCTGCCTTGTTATAGTTCACATATCGGTGGAAAATCACCTTTGTATAATACTAAAGTAATTGCGCATAACGTTCCCATTCTGACCCACTCCTAAACCACTTTAGTCTAGCTGCACTCCAATACTCCCCATCAAAGCCATCCTTCTCAGCCTGTATATAGTTCTCTCTCTTCGGCCGTCTCCATAGCCCATCTCTTAATTTCAATTTCATTAATAACCTGGTACTCTGGGAGTGGCTTTGTTAAATAACGTCTCATGATCATGTAATTTAAGGAGTGATTAATCCTTATTGTAATAAAAATCAATTGAATTTAGATCTATATAAGAACAAGTACGGCTAATTCTTATTCGTTTATCTGGATATGATTTGTTAAAAAAGCGTCCTTGTTATTGTAATTGCGAATCTTAAATTTCATGAGAGTTACTCCTTTAAGTTTATATAGTTTTACGTCACTTTAAAACCTGCATCAGTATGTATATCTGTCACTTGCTTACTGTATGCAATATACCTCCATACCCTTAAACGGGGTATCCCCCGTTTCATGCCTCTACACTAACAATTTCTCTTTTTTCAAACCATTCATTTTCTAGCATACTCATTTCCAACACACTCCAGAATGTATTATCCATGTTCCGCGCCTCCCGGATTACCCCTTCCCTAACGAACCCGACCTTCTCATAACAGGCAATAGCGGCATGATTGAAATCTAACACACCCAGACTAACTCTGTGTAGTTTTAATTCTTCAAATGCGATGGTTAAAACCTTTTTCATCAACAATTGCCCTATACCTTGTCCTGTTAAGCTTCTTTTTCCAACCAAAACCTTACCTATTCTTGCAGACTTATTCACCCCATCAACTTGTAAATTGATGTGCCCAATTACCTCATTGTTCTCTTCAAGTACGACTCTGAATATAAGCACTTGAGCGTTTTGGGGTTGTGTATTATTGATGTAGTTATTCAATTGAGGCTCATCTAGGGGAAAACTAAAGGTTTGACCACCCCACTGAAATAATAACTTTGGAGTATCTATCCATTCCATAAGCTGGGCAAAGTCAGTACGTTCAAACTGCTCAAGTCGGATCATCAAAATATCATACCTTTCACTATTAATGTTAAAAAATTTATTTGCTTGAGTTAGTGGTATTGCCCCGTTACATTCTCACTCGTATCACATAACATTTTGGTGATTACTACAATTTGCCCCGCATGGTACCCGTAATGTGCAGAGACCTGAACAAGTAGTCGGCCAACTAATCTTGTATCGCGGGCTTCATCGACAGGAGAATCAATTCGGTGCATTCTCCTCCAGTCATCCAGTCCATATAGGACGGTGACCTCTCGTGATAGATCTTCATTTTCCAAGGCACGTAACACACTTCCCGATTCGGATCGAGTCTTGCGCAGAAGACCAATCAGCTCATCCTTTGACAATCCTTCTGTAGTAGTGAATTCGCGTGAGCGTTCCCGTATGAATGGCTTGTTGCCGATGGCGCTCACTATATTCTGATATTCGTTCCCTGCCAAATGCAGGCATAGATTCCCGATACTATTCATGGATTCTTTCAATCGCTTCCAAATAAGTTCGTCGGTCAGCAAATTTAAGCTTCGTTCGATTCGGTCTAGCTGCTTGTTCATGTCTTCCATTACATCCTTAATAAGTTCAACCATGATGGCCCCCCAGAAATTAATATCTCGAAAATAGTCATCCTGGCTTTATATATTACACGCTTGATTACGCATCTGGTCTGTTCGGAGTAATCTGTTCTAAATTGAACGAGAATCGAATGTCTCATTTGTTTGTAATTGTTCCAGAAAATAGCGTAGTGCGTTTGAAACCCACTTCTTCGGATGCATAACGAGCTGAATGTCCAGCTTGAGTTCAATATTTTTAAGGGGCAGTACCTTCAGTTCACCACGCTCAATCTCCTCGATTGCAGCCATTTGGGGCAGTATGGATATGCCAGTACCTGTCTTGATATTCCTCTTAATCGCTTCGGGATTCCCAAGTTCCAGACCAATACGATAAGCGATTCCGTTAGAACGAAGCAGTCTCTCTAAGAGCTGCCGATAATTGCATGTATGTTCGGGCATGATCCACTCTGCATCAACAAAATCCGTTAATTCAATGCGATTTCTGTCCGCAAGCGGGTGCTTGGGATTGACAATTAGAACCAGCGGTTCTTCCCTAATGGTGATCCATTGTAAGGTCGGGTCATTGGTGTCATCAGCGAGAATAAGCCCCACATCAACGTTACCTTCGATTACCTGCTGCACAATGAGCTCTTCTCGATCTGTATGTAAGCGTACGTTTAGCTCTGGATATTTCTGTCGGGTTGTCTGTATAAAGGGAGCCAGAAAATATGAAGCGATAGAATCTATACTGCCGATAGTCATTGTACCCCCTCCCTGTGCGGCCATCTTCTCCCTGGATTGATCCCAAAGCTCCAGCATTTGTCCAGCAAGTCTGAATAATTCCTCCCCGGATGAGGTCAGACGGATTTTGTTGTTGCTATAACGCTCAAATAACTGTACTTGATAAATCTTTTCTAACTTTTGTATTTGGGCAGTGACGCTAGACTGGGCATAGCCAAGTGCCTCTGCTGCTCTTGTAAAGCTCTGGCGGATCGCCACTTCCCGGAAAGTCCGCAGATAGATGAAATCCATACATGCCACCTCATCGAAAATATTGATAGTAATCATCGAGTATTATAGATAACTATGATGCAGAGAACTATGTTACATTAGATCCACTTCAACTGAAAGGGGATCTTTCTATCATGCTGAACGAACAACATGTTCATGGTATTTTCATTCCGGTAATTACTCCTTTTACGCATGACAACCAGCTTGATGTTGACTCTTACCAAAATTACATCACTCATCTAGCCACCTACGATATTCAAGGTCTGGTTATTAACGGTACTACAGGAGAGTCGCCAACCGTCACCTGGGACGAAGTAATAACACTGATTAAAGCTGCACAGGACATTCTGGTCACTATGCATAAAAACATCCCAATCATCGTCGGAACGGGAACAAACGACACTTATTTAACAGTTGCACGAACGGAAATGGCTGCTGATTTAGGAGCGGATGCAGCGATGGTGGTTACTCCATACTATAGTAGGCCGACACAGGAAGGCATTCTGGAACATTTTCGGAAGGTATCGCAAGTTGGTTTACCTGTTATGGTGTATGAAATACCTGCTCGTACAGGAACTCGGATCCTCGTGGATACCATGAGAAGAATTATGGATATCGAAGAAGTGATCGGTATAAAGGATTGCTCTGGGGGACTTGATCTGCTCACAGCTTTGAAGCAGTATGATACAAAACCATTACTTTGCGGAGAGGATGCCTACTTTCATGAGATGTTGTGTCAAGGGGCCGCAGGCGGCATGCTTGCATCCGCTAATGTTCACACCCAGCATTTTATTGAGGCATATCAGCGTTTTGCAGCTGGAGATCAGAACGGGTCAGGTGAAATGTTTAATCAGCTGGAATCTATGATCCAACTTATATTTGAGGAGCCTGCTCCCGCCCCGCTCAAATGGCTGCTTGCCCAGCAAGGGGTAATCGCCACTGAGCGGGTACGTCTGCCGCTTATGCCAGCAACGGAGCGGTTAAAACAGGGCCTGATGAACTCGATCTCTCATTTGGAACTATCCAATTGAATATTAAAAGTCATCTGCTGGACTGGAGAATCTTCGCTAACTGTAAAATCAGTAGGGCCCTCCAATTTGAACATTTGTTGATGAGCTGAATATTCACCAAGATGATAAGTTCCTGGGGGTAATGATAGATTAAATCGACCATCCTCTATAACAAAAAAGGAATAGCTCCCATTATTGTCTTTAATGGATAAAACTCCAATCTTAATGTCCTGGCCTGTTCCGGTGATTGTCCCTTTTATATTAATTTTTGGGAGTTTTAAAGATGCGGGTTTGATCACTCCATGATCTATGCTAATAAATGAATTCACCGGAAACCGATATAAAGTGTTTCGCTGCAACACATTGATCAATTTATAGTCTCCGTCAGGAATATCAAGAAAGACTTCATCTCCCGACCATCCAAATGATTTTTCCGATATACCATTTTTATTATTCGTAATAGCAACTGAACCTTCCCTTGCAGGGGTCCCATCGTTATTCTGAATAGCAAAAGATGGGATTTCATGAGTCGTCCCAGGCGTTAGCCAACTAACAATTCCTTTTGACTGTGCTCTTTCATAAGGAGTAACTCCTAGAGAATCTGGGCGGTAAGGATCTGCCCCTTTATTCAGTAGAGCTTGTATAATTCCATAACTGCCTGCGTTAACGGCGGCTGAAAGTGATTCGTCATCATAGGGATCGGCGCCATAATCTAGCAGAAGGTTCACAAGTTGAAGGCTTGGGCGTATCTCTACTTCAGAATGATCTGCCTGAACTGAATTTATTACCTGGGAAGCTATAGTTAACATTGAACCCGTTGAGTTCCAATTATAGTTAGGATCCAGGCCATGCTTGAGGAGCAATTCCAACATTTTTGCATTGCCCGACTCAATCACCCCAAGGGCATCTTTAGGCTTAAATTCTCCACTTTGATCAAGTAGAATTTGGGCAACTTCTGTCCGATTAAAAAAAATCGCGTAATCCAGAGCTGTACTATCCCCATACTCTTTTAATATTAGATTCACGTTCACTCCGCGGCTTATCAAGGTCTTTATTGTTGCTGTATCCCCACTACGGGCGGCTTCATAAAGCAGCCTTTGAAATTGATGCATTTGGGCTTCACTATATCCAACTTTGATCTGTCTATTAGCGCGGTCATAAGTTATTTCCTGGCCAAGAATCAAGGTAGCAATTCGAACTGGCACATACAAGCGGCCATTTAGAACAACTGGTGCTGTGGGAAGAGCAAAGGTTTGTTTACCTTTAATTGCTTTTAATGAGTTTAACTTTCCTTCCACACGTACGTTCCCCTTAGATACAGTCAACTTATCTTTAACTAGTGTGACGTTGACTCCAACGAGATCAAAAAAGGACTTGGCCGGAAGCAATAAATTATCCTTAAATAGGATAGGCGGGACACTCATGTTTGCTGCTTGGTGATCAATAACTAAGGAAGTAGACTGTAAGATCTGTTGTTTTTGAGCGGCTTTGCCAGGGGCAGCAGTTGCGGAAGCTGATGATAATATCATCACACTCACGGTTACAGATGGAATTAGTAGACGAGTTATGGTTTTGAGCTTGTTCATTTTCACACTCCCAAAGAGTCAATTGTTTTTATTTACAGAAATATACAATTACACCCTTTGTATATTCTCCACACTCTTGCAATTACCTCTCTTCTACCTGCATAAATTACAAAAAGCCTGATGAATCAGGCTTTTTAACATTCCACTGGACTTCTACATACTTTCCACACATCTTCCTTCTATAATCATTCTTGCAGTAACAAAACGATTATGGAGGAATCATTTCATGAACATGACACATTATATGTCGCTTCTGAGTGACAATCAGCCATGGAATCTTATTCTATTCATGGCCATCCCGGTTATTTTTGCTGAGACAATAACGGTAACCGAGTTTTTTATCCTGTTCAACAAGAAGGTCAACAGCAGCCTAAAAGCATTTAACAGGATCTGCAGCATCCTGGCAGGTCTCTATTTTACAGGAGTCTTTCTATATCTCTTTCCTACAGCTTTTGTCCCTTTGACGGTAAATGGGGAATGGCACACCTGGGTAGACATGGTTGCCGTTGGATTTTATTTGAGCGGTGTATTCTTCCTCCTGCCTCTTGCGCTTCTGGATCTCGGGGTAATTGGGCGTAAACGTTCAGCAGAAGAGAAGTTAAGACTTCACTTTATTCTTGTCAGCGGCTTCCTGGTGGTAGCACACATTGCCATGATCTTCGGAATGGTTAATCCCGAGATTGTTAGCAGCATGGGTGGAATGCAAGGCATGCATCATTAAGGTCGGTTCAAAGGGAGATGGACCTCGAATCGGGTTCCATTTCCCAGCTTACTGGTTACTCCAATTGTGCCTCCTTGTAATTCCACCAATTTCTTCACAATAGATAGGCCGAGTCCTGTTCCCCCATACTTACGGGCACGAGACTTCTCCACTCGATAGAATCTCTCAAAAATATAAGGCAGGTCTTCGTGAGGAATCCCTATGCCTGTGTCCTCCACGCTTAAGATTACGGATTCAGCGGTATACAGAAGGGTCACATGGATATCGCCCTTCTCGGTGTAACGAATAGCATTTCCCAGCAGATTCAAGATAATTTGTTCCATCCGCTTAGGATCACCATGAACCAAAGATACCGAGCCGGCGGATTGGAAGGAAAGACTTAAGCTCTTCTCTTTGGCTTTTAACTCTATCTTTTGAACAGCTTGGTCTACTAGAGTAGTCAGATTGAGTTCTTCTTCCACAAGTGTAATCCGGCCTTCTTCCACTGTGGCCAGATCGAACATATCATCGACTAGATGCTGCAGCCGGATCGCTTCTTGATGGATGATTTCCAGATATCGTTCCTTCTCCTCTTCCGTCTCATAGAGGTGATCTCTAACGACTCTAGAATAACCCTCCAAGTAGGTTATTGGTGTGCGTAGGTCATGGGAAATATTAGAAAACAATTCCTGGCGGGTATCTCGGTAATGCTGGAGATCAACCGCCAAATCATTTATCGCCTCTGCCAAGCTCCCCACTTCATCCCGGCTTTTAATTTCGAGGCGGGTTTCGAGTTCACCTCTGGCTATCCTCCTTGTTGCTTTTTGCATCTGCAAGAGCGGACGTGATAAGAGCTGTGCCAGAATCCATGTCATTCCGATGGCTAGGAAGAAAGCTCCGAGTCCGGAAAACAGCAGCACATCCCTAACATCAGAAAGTGATTGTTCCATTTGCTTCGTCGACGCCATTACATAAAGGGCTGAGGATATGACCCCTTCATTTATCAAAGGCTGACCGGTTACATAATATCGATTTCCATCGGGATCTTCATACATCAAGCTAACCTTCTTACCGGCATATATTCGGTCGAGGTCTGTTTGCCGGATGAACGACCGGTCGGTGGAGTCATGGACACCCGTGTGCAGAATGACTTTTCCGTTGTTCAAAATATGAAAGATACTAACATTAGTAAACTCCACAAATGTCTTCATAGTCTGCTCGGATGTCTTATCGGCCGCATGTGCCATAACTGTAAAATGTGAAGCGATCTCCTCGGTTTCTTTTCGCATTTCGGCAGTGTAAAAATTCGTGAACATAGTATTAAGGACAAAGCCCAGTATTAACAACACAATCAAGAACACCGTAATAATGACAAGCCCCAGCTTGATCCCTATCCGATTATTCCTCATCTTGCTTCACTGCCGCATGAAATTTGTATCCTACACCCCATACCGTTTGAATCGGATTGTAGGTCATCCCGGCCCGGTTCAGTTTCTCGCGAATATTCTTGATATGCGTATCGACCACCCGGGTTTCACCTTCATATTCGAGTCCCCATACCCGTTCAACCAGGTCCTCACGGGTGAATGCACGGGGTTGGCTCCGGGCTAAGATCAGAAGGAGATTGAACTCCTTTTGAGTGAGCTCTACAGAAACCTCATTAACATGGATCTCTCTCGCCTCCGGAACAATACCTAACTCTGGGAAATCAAGTACATTCGGACGCGTCTGCATGACTTGCGTGATCGTAGATCTACGGTATAACGAGTAGATTCTGGCCAATAACTCCTCCCGGTCGAAGGGCTTCGTCAAGTAATCATCTGCTCCCAGTCCAAGTCCATGAATTTTGTCTTTCGTTTCCATACGTGCCGTAAGCATCAGTATAGGTACAGTGTGTGTTTCTCTCACGACCCTACATACCTGCCAGCCGTCCATATCCGGCATCATGATATCGAGCAATATCATGTCAAAAGAGTGCTTTTTTATCATGGATAGCGCCTCTTGCCCCGTTGCAGCCTCCTGAATCAGAAAGCCTTCGGTCTTCAAATAAATGCGAAGTAGGTTTCTCATATTCCACTCATCATCTACGATCAATACTTGGAGTTTCGACATTGTTCTCACGTGCTCCATTCTTAAGAGGAATAACAGTTACTCAGGAGCCAAAGTACCAACCAGCCCAATATTCCGACCCAGTAATAGGGACAGATCTCAGGGACAAGTCTCATACCCTAAGCTGTAACGATTTTCTCAATTTGAGCAGCACAAGCTTTAAATTCTGGCATCTTGGAGACGGGATCAAGCGCATCAATCGTCAGAAGATTAATACACTGGTCATGTCCAAAATGATAAGGAACAAATACCGTATCCTGCCGAATCCCCTTTGAAAGCTTGACTCTGCAATTTATCTCTCCCCGGCGGGTATACAAACGAACCATTTCACCAGCTTCAACCTGATATACCTGTGCTGTAAGAGGGTTCAGCTCAACATAGGGCTCAGGACATTTCTCTTGTAAAGCTGGGAGTCTTCTGGTCTGGTTACCGGATAAATAATGGCTGATCACCCGGCCAGTCGTCAGGCGTAGTGGATATTCCTTGCAAGGTTCTTCGGCAGGAGGACGATAAGGAACGGCGCGAATTCTGGCTCTTCCATCGGGATGACTGAACCGGTGATCCATAAACATCGGTGCAAATCCGCTGTAACCGGGGTCCAATTGTTCCTCAGTCAAGTTAGCAGCTAAAGTGAATTCAGCTGATATATCGCTGACATGCTTAAAGTGTCTGAAGTACTCCCCTCTGCCCAGATATTCTGCTAGCTCGGCCTGGATAAGCCAATCCGGTTTGGCCTCCCCGACCGGCTCCAGTGCTTTGTTAATAGTAATGAACCGGCCTTCGAAATTTGTTACCGTTCCCTCATCTTCAGCCCAGGTTACGCTAGGCAGTACCACGTCGGCATACTCTGCTGTTTCAGAAAGGAAGAAATCGCAACAAACCATAAAGTCCAAGCTTTCTAATGCTTGTCTCACTAATTTCTGGTTCGGGGCTGAGACGGCAGGATTCGTACATAATAAATACAATCCGCGTATCTCTTTGTTAGACATAAGGCCCAGCATTTCGTAAAAAGATACCCCGGCCGAAGGTATTTCCTGAGGATCAATCCCCCATATCCGGGATATTTCTTTCACATGCTCCGGGTTCGTTATCTTCCTTCCTCCGGGCAGCAGATCCGACTTTTGTCCGTGCAATCTTGCACCCTGTCCATTGGCTTGCCCGGTAAAGGTAGCTACTCCTGATTTAGGCCGGCCTATCTTTCCTGTTGCGAGCGCTAAATTCACATAGGCCGACACATTGTCCACTCCCTTGTGCTGCTGCTCCACACCACGGGCTAACATCACAACCGCATGCGGAGATCTACCGAAGATCTCGGCGGCTTGCCTGATTTTCTGTGGATCTACACCCGTAATTTCACTGGTGATTTCAGGGGTGCACGCCACTACTAATTCTTTTGCTTCATCAAATCCGCCCGTATGATTGCTTACAAATTCCCAGTCTATATGTCCATTCTGAATTAATAGGTGGAGCAGCCCGTTAGCTAAAGCTAAATCCGTGCCTGGACGCAAATCCAAGTGTACAGCCGCCCGTCTGGCCATTGCCGTTCTCCTTGGATCCACTACAATCAGTTGTCCTCCACGCTCTATCATCTTCCAGATTCTTGACACAAAAGTCGGATGGCACTCCGCCGTATTGCTGCCAGCTAACAATATACAATCGGTTTGTTCCATTTCACTCCACGGGAGAGTTGATCCCAGATCGGTTCCGAACGACTGGTGAAATCCTGCCGCGGCACTGGAGAGGCAAAAACGTCCGTTATTGTCGATATGTCTGGTCTGAAGGGCTATTCTTGCGAATTTCCCCGTTGTATAACATTTTTCATTGGTCATGGATACTCCGCTTAGCACGGATAAACTGTCGTTCCCGAATTTCTCCTTCAGGCTTAAGAACCGCCAGGCGATCAGTTGATAGGCTTCCTGCCAGCTGGCTTCCCTGAATCCAAGTGACGTGCCTTTGAGAGCCGCGTTTTCCCTTATGAGTGGACGCATGATCCGTTCTTTATGATGAATCTGCTGGTAGACGGCTGCTCCTTTCACACACATCTTACCCCGGTTGATCGACCCGCTATCCCGGGGTTCTACTCCCGTAATCTGCTCTGTTTCAGAGTCTACTTTTAGAGTGATTTCACACTGCATAGCACAAAAGGCACAATGAGTTTCTACCGTCTTCTCCATCTTATGGTCTCCTTGCTAGTGAACATGAAGTTTGCGAAATACAATTTTATTAAACAACTTTACTAATTGAATGATAGTGATTTATTTCACATATAAGCGAAATTGGAATAATGCTCACAAAAAATAGAACGAAAGGTTAGCGTATAACCTATCGTTCTATTAAAATTTATGATAACCTGCAGTTTGAATTTAAGTGAGCTGGGCTGTCTACTCAGTAGGTTTGAACTTTGACATCGAATAGCTCTTGTATCCGCCGGTTAAGTTCTTCACACGGAACCCCTTCTGTGCAAGTATCCTCGAAGAGATATATCCTCTCATTCCTACCGCACAATAAGCATAGATCTCCTTGTTACGATCGATTTCCCCGTGTCTCTCACGAAGCTCGTCGACAGGAATATGCAGTGCTCCCTCAATATGCCCTTGATCATATTCAGCCTTCGTCCTAACATCCAGGAGAATCTGCTGCTCGGGATCGAAGTTCTCCAGATCTTGCAGCGTCACCACCTCGCTCCGTCCGCTCAGTACATTCTGAGCCAAGTAACCTGCCATGTTCACAGGGTCCTTGGCAGAGGAGAATGGAGGCGCATACGTAAGTTCAAGCTCTGCAAGGTCATTAACGGTACCCTTCAACCTAAGGACGGTGGCGATCACGTCGATTCGCTTATCTACCCCCTCCTGGCCAAATGCCTGGGCGCCAAGAATCATTCCCTCATCGTTGAATAAGAGCTTCAGGGCAATCGGCTTGGCCCCAGGATAATAAGTTGCGTGAGAGCTTGGGTGAACATTGACTGAACGATACGGAATATTCAATTTCGTGAGCGTGCGTTCATTACTCCCCGTACTTGCTCCGGTAAGCCCAAAAATCTTGATGATGGAAGTACCTTGGGTCCCTCTATAAACGGAGGGGAGTCCACAGATGTGATCGGCTGCGATACGCCCCTGCTTGTTAGCGGGTCCGGCAAGTGGAATCGCCGCTTGTTGTCCGGACACAAAGTCCTTGATCTCAACGGCATCACCAACCGCATATACACCGTCACAGGTGGTCTGCATGGATTCATTTACTTGAATATGACCCCTTGTTCCCAGCTTAATTCCCGATTCTCTCAAAAATCCGGTATCAGGAACCACACCGATCGCAAGGATGATCATGTCCGCATGAATTTCCCTTCCGCTTTGCAGGGCAACTGTAATTCCTTCTTCCTGCTCTTTGAAAGAGTTAACGCCGTCACCAAGAAGAAGGCGAACCCCGTTGTCTTGAAGCTCTTTCTCAGCAAATGTTACCATATCCGAGTCAAAAGGAGCTAGAATATGCGGCGCTGCTTCGACCATCGTTACTTCGAGTCCGCGGTGCCGGAGGTTCTCCGCCATCTCCACTCCGATATAACCTCCGCCTATGACAACCGCACGCTGAATACCTTCCCGGTCAACATGAGCTTTGATGCGATCTGTATCCGGGACATTTCTCAATGTGAAGATCAAGCTGCTTTCGATTCCCGGGATCGGAGGTTTCAACGGCTTCGCTCCGGGTGACAGGATCAAGAAATCATAGCTCTCCTCGTAGATGCCTTTCTCCATGCTTGTAACGGTAACTGTCTTCTTATCCGTATGATTCCCCGTTACTTCACTATGAACACGAACATCGATATTAAAGCGGGCCTGCATGCTCTTCGGAGTCTGTACCATAAGCTTAGTACGATCTTGAATAGTGTCTCCGATATAATAGGGTAGACCGCAATTTGCAAAAGAGATATGTTCATCCCTTTCAAACATAATAATTTCCGCTTCTTCATCCAGGCGTCTTAGCCTGGCAGCAGCTGAAGCACCTCCAGCCACGCCGCCTACGATAAGAACTTTCTTTTTCATTGGGAGTCACCCTTCTTGAATTGAAGTATTAGTTCTGGGTTGGGCCGTTCCAGGCCATCATTCCGCCTTTTAAATCCGCAACATCGGTATAACCATGACGTCCAAGAATCTTGGCGGCTTGTCTGCTTCGCATTCCGCTTTGACAGTATAAATATACAGGCCGATCCTTAGAGATCTCGGTCATCCGCTGCTGAAGCTGGCTTAGGGGGATATTTACAGCTCCCTTAATATGACCCCTCTTATATTCATGAACCTCCCGGATGTCAAACACCTTACTGCCATTCGATTCGTTCAGGAATTGGTCTGAGGATAAGGAGCGCAGTCCTTTTACAGAAGCAAATTGTCTATATAGCATCCACAATAATATTAAGAATAGTAAAATATATAAACCGTAATTCATATTACCTTCACCTGCCGGCTATTTATTGTTATCAGTCTCGAACCAGATCGCTGTTCCACTCATTTAATCCACCGGTCATGTTAACCACTTTAAAACCTTTTTCATGCAGCAGTTCACAAGCCAGACCACTGCGATTACCGCTGCGGCACATCACTATGATCTCCTGCGCGGGATCCAGCTCATCCAGACGTTCGATTAACATGCCAACCGGGATATGTCTTGCACCTTCAACGTGTCCCTCGTTCCACTCGGCGGGTTCCCGGACATCTAACATATTAAGCTTTTTGCCCTGCTGTAGTTGCTGCGCTACTTCTTGTGGTGTAATTGCTTTCGGTATTTGAAAAGCCATTTTATCATCTCTCCTTGGTCTTGTTGGGATTAGTATGGGAATATAAGCGCTGTCTATTATTAATCAATGTACAATTATCATAGAATTGAAGACCAAATCTTTACAGCCGTTAGGGCAATTAGTACGACTAATCCATATCTAAGCAGCTTAACATTCATCTTGGCACTTACAAGGGACCCCAGTGGAGCCCCAATCAAGCTACCAATAACGGTGAATACAATGGGCCATATAGGAATCGGTCCTCCTGCAACCTTGCCGATCACTCCACCAATGGCCGAGACAAATACAATGGCGAGCGATGAAGCAATCGTCGTTCTTGTGGGAATATGAAGAATAGTGAGCATGATGGGGATTAGAATAAAAGCTCCTCCTGCGCCCACGATACCCGATACGATTCCAACCAAGAACGCAGACAGCATGGCTATCCATGTATTGAAGTGAAGATCTGCCTTATATTCTTCCGTTCCTTTACTTGGAATGAGCATGAGAATTACGGCCACAACCGCCAAGATTCCATACACCAGATTAATGACGCCGCTGTCTAGCAGACCTGAGACCAAACCGCCAATTAGACTGCCAGCCAAAATACTGCTTCCCATGTATATGACAAGTCTCTTATTAACATATGAAGTACCTGTCTTGCTTCGCTTCCAATAAGCGATCACACCGGCAAATGAAGCAAATAAGACCTGAAACATGCTGATGGCAGAAACTTCGTGTGCGTTGAAGTAGGCAGCTCCCAAGGCCGAGGGCACATACAGCAGCAGCGGGTAATTAATAATGGCGCCGCCTATTCCAAGCAGGCCTGAGAAGAATGAACCGACCAGGCCCAGAACGATCATCAGGAATATAAGCACGGGATCCAAACTCCTCCTTTCTGAGCCTATTTATTGTACACGCTGTGTTCGCTGAATCTATTATTACTGTTCCTTCTTCACGTAAAATTTAAAGGTTCCGTTCTCTTCTTCGGACTTTAGAAGTACATGCTTCGTCTGCTTTACCCAAGCCTGGAAATCGTTCACTGAACCTTTATCCGTTGAATGTACTTCCATCACTTGTCCCGGCTCTAGTCCGTCCAGGGCTTTCTTGGCTTTGACAATTGGCATGGGGCATGCCATTCCTTTAGTATCCACTACAATATCTGTTCTCATCTGTATAGCCTCCTCTTATTTATCGTGTACAGCGCAGCGATTCGGACCAATCTCCATTTCACGCTGCTCTTCTTCACTCGGTGTGATTCTTCCCATATTGGTCTGACGAATTTCCTGATAGGCATTGGGCTGTGGCGGAAGATTCTCGGTGACTGTACGCCGGAACTCATCCTCCTGCTGGATGTTCAGTCCTGGATTGTTATGATACAGGTCCGCCAGCTTCGCCATTACCCTGCCGCCTTCTCCAAGCTCGGTTACTTTCCCGAAGTGTGCTGGCAGAACAATTAGATCCTGAGAAAGCCCTTTGTAACGGCTATAGAGCGTCTGTCTTAGATCACCAACCCAGTCCTCCGCCTTGCCCGCCAGATCTGGGCGTCCAATCGATTCAATGAAGAGAATGTCCCCTGTAAGCAAATACTGATCATCCACTATGAAAGAAGTGCTCCCGATCGTATGCCCAGGCGAATAAATCGGCTGAATCCGGATAGTTGTACTGCCGACTGAAATATCCCGTCCCTCTTCAAGCTTCTCGTACTTGAAGGTGACTTCCTCCGCATCCTTGGGCGGTAACCAGTAAGTCGCACCGGTTCGCTCCGCTAGTGTACGACCACCGGAGATATGATAAGCATGCAGGTGGGTATCAAGTGTATGCTTAATTTGGGCTCCCTGCTCTTTGGCAAATTGATCGAACTCGTGAGTCATCCGAAGCGTATCGATTACAGCGGCTTCCCCTTTCGATATCACCATGTAAGACAAGCATCCTTTACCGATCCGAACGAACTGGTACAAAGCGCCCCCGCCATTTAGTTCACCGATCTTGACGGGTTCCAAATGCTCACTCCATGCCTTCATACCGCCTTGAAGGTAATGCACCTGAGTTCGGCCCGCCTCGGCGATCTGCTCGGCAACAAATTTGGAAGAACCTTCTTTTGCACAGACTACAAGCAGCGGAGTACCCTCTGGAATTTGATCAAGAGCCTGATCCACTCCGTCCAGGAGATCAAAGTAAGGGATGTTGATAATCTCAATACTCTCGCCTTCGATCTTCCAATCACTGAAGTCATTTTCGTTACGCACATCAAGGATAAATAGCTTTTCTTTCGCCAAGACCTTGCGTGTGAGTTCCTTGGCCGTCATCATCGCTAGACTAGTTGTAGAGTTCATCGTCTGTTGCTCCTTTGGTTAGAATGTCAAGCTCACATTAGCATCCTTTGCAAAATCGAGGAAAGTCACGGCACCGCCTACTTCGATTCCTTCGATAAAGTCTTCTTTCTGCAGATTCATCACATCCATCGTCATCTGACAGGCGATAATCTTAACACCAAGCTCTTGTGCCATTTCAACGAGCTGGGGAATGGTCGGAATATTCGCCTTCTTGAAGCCTTCCGCGAAATGTTCGGCACCTGCCGGCAGAGGCAGACTGTGGTGTGCCTGTTTATGAATCAGATTCAGACCTTCAAAAGTGAAGAAAATGGCTACTTCAGCCTCAGTCGCCGCGGATGCCGTCGCGATATTAAATACTTTATAAGCGTCGAATAATCCACCGTTGCTTGCAATGATTGCTACTTTTGTACTCATGTATATAACCTCCGTTTATTGTGTGAGTTAAGATTAATTCTGCTCCGTTGCTCCAGCCCATCCCGACATGCCGGGTTCCACGTTCTTCACCTGCTTGAAGCCTTTCTCCGCAAGCAGCTGGCAGGCCAGGTCGCTGCGACTTCCTGTACGGCATACAACATAAATTTCATCTTCCTTGTTCAGCTCATTCATTCGGTTCTCCAGTTCTCCTAGAGGAATCGAAATAGCTCCTTTAATTCGGTGGAAAGCATATTCAGCAGGCTCGCGAACATCTATTACAGTTATCTCGCCCTGTGAGGCCAACTTTCTCTCTAGCTCATCATTAGCAACAATATGAGGATGTTTCTTCTCCTCTTTCGCTTCATTCGGTCTGGCTTTGCGGATGTAATGTTTAAGAACATCCCCTTCCTCGACCGTACCGAGGTAATAGTGGCCGGTGTTTTTGGACCAGCCTTGAATATCTGCAAGAGAACCTTTATCTGTAGCTTGAACTTCAATGACTTGACCGGCTTCAAGCTGATCCATTGCCTTTTTGGTTTTCACAATGGGCATAGGACATGCCAATCCTTTACAATCAAGCGTCATATTAGCTTTAATATCTGCCACTTCTAGAACCTCCTTTGGGATGGGTATTACTAGCCTGCCCAAGATGGGCTTAGCTTACGTCGTGTTGATCCTAGAGAATAATTTGAGATGAGGTATCGATCAACTCGGTACGTATACCCCTATAGGTATATTATAAGTTGACGAGGTTTTTGTCAACATGGATCATTCCATGTATCTGTCAAGCTAAGATCAAAGGATGAATGAAACCGAAAAATCCCCTTGAAGCAGCAGCAATAGGATGCTGCTTCAAGGGGATCAAAGCCGGATGATCGCTTATTCATATGAATCATACAATAAGGCTCGATAATCATCGAGCATTCCTGTCTCCCACTCCAATTCTAGGGATCGGAACTCTTCTTCCATTTGTCGTAGAAGTATCTGGGGAATAATAGGCGCATCAGTTGTTGATTTCTCCGATATGTACGACAAACGATAACGGGTTGGTGGATGTGTTGCGTCAATCCGATTTTGCCCAATCTCTGTAAGCTGCTTGATGCGTTCCGTTTCTTTGTCAGGTACTGCCTGAATACGGGAACGGAAATCTTCAAATAGATTTTTTGAGTATCTATATTTTGCAATGGCTTCCCAGGTTTTGAAAAAGGTCGGATGATAATTAAGCTTTCTCAAAGCAGATACAGCAAAAGTCCTGCCAGCTACGGATGCGGCTGCGTAATCGGCGTAATATTCCGCTCGTTGGGAATCTTTCCAGACCGCAAGTCCCATAGCATACCATGCAAGCAGTATAGGATAAGATAATCCTTTACGAATCCAAAACTGGATATTATGAAGGAAAGAAATTAGTATGGAATAGTCCGTTTTGGGATTAATGGCCATGTAAAGCCTCCCAATAGCAAGCTGGACTCCTGCAAGATACGAACTGCGTGTTATATCCTTATTGGCATGATGACCCATTTCATGCCCTAGAATAGCCAGTTTTTCTTCCGGAGTGAGAGAAGCAAAAAAGGGAAGCCCGATCGTCAGCATTCTTTTTCGGCTGATACCCGAAATTGAATAACTGGCATTATAATCACTGCAAATGACGATTCCGTCAATGGTGGTAGCTCCAAGGAATGCAGCAGTCTGGTCTACTACTTCATAGAGGGCTGGGTATTGCTTTCGTTGTAGTTGAGGTGCCCTGATACGTTGTACATTTGGTATTATCACATAGGTAATTCCGGCAAGAAGGATACCAACAATCAATCCGCCTAATGTATGATAGAGATAGAATACTCTAATGGTCTCATAAATGAGCCATATTACCATCACGTACCATAAGGTTGCAAAGCCATAAGCAACAAGGCGTAAAGGCGACATATGAAATTCCTTTTGCGTTTCTTCTCGCACCTCTTCATAAATGGAGGTATTAATCTTGGAACCCATACGTTTATTAATTTGATCCCACAAGCGGTTCTCATACCCATAATCAAGCTCTGGATCGATATTCCAGTGGCAGCTGTCGCACCATGTTATGAACCCTGGATGAACAAGCAGGGCCCTACCGCAAATCGGGCATATTTCTTCTTTCTCAGACACAAAGCCACCTCATTACAATAGTAAAATCATAGCAAATATTCGATAACCTATCCCGGTTTTCCTGCTTGACCAGAACGTGATCTAGACAATGACAACTATTCGTTATACACATCAAAAAGCCCCTACCATAGCCTACTTCTATGGACAGGGGCAATTTAATTTAAGGAGGATGCTATATATCCTGACTGGCCAAATAGTTAATCACGGCTGCTTCAGCTTCATCCAAGTTGTTCACGGTAAATGAAACCTTGCTGACATCTTCATACTGCTGTGAGGTAAAGTCATATTTGGGATCATAATAATACTCCAGCATCAGTCTTACTGCCTCGGCGAAAAGATCCGCATGCAGGCAGCGGTCAATCTCAGCGGCAATCGGGACATGAATACGTGACTTAATTCTTTGGAAAGAAGCAATATACTGCGCTTTGAATTGCTCTGGCTGATAATCCTGCAAAATTTGCTGTACTCTCGCCTCAATCGGCATTTCAATCCAGATTTGTACTCCGGTCTCCTTCTGATGGGCCAGGAAGTTAGGCATAACGACCTTGCCAATTCTCTTGCTTTCCGCTTCGAACAGGACATAAGAAGAGTCATTCAGCTTAATCAGTTCCTCAAGCAGCTGGCTGTCAAAGGTCTTCTGGTTATTCGACTTCATCCCGATATGTCCGAATATGGAACCCCGGTGACCTGCCAGTCCCTCCAGATCGAGCACCGGATATCCCTTCTTCTTCAGGCGGTGCAGCAGGTTGGTTTTGCCAGTACCCGTATTTCCATGGATTACGAATGACTTTGGCTTAAATTCAAAGGATTCAAGCTCATCCATGACCCATTTGCGATAAGCTTTATATCCCCCCACCAGACGGTAAGCGTGGATATCCATCAACGAAAGCACTGTTGCAGTCGTGCGGCTTCGCATACCCCCCCGCCAGCAGAATACGGCCTTTTCACCCTCTATCGCTCCAAATTCTTTAATGAAGCTGGGTAACTTCGACGAAATGATCTCGAGGCCCCTGTCTTTGGCAGCTTGGACACTAGTCTGCTTATATAGAGTCCCTACTTCAGCCCGTTCCTCATCATTGAAGAAAGGGATATTTAGACTATCCGGAAATGTGGAATCTTCATATTCAGAAGGTGAACGGACATCGATCACCGTAAGCTTCTTCTTATTCTTAAGTTCTCTCAATTGCTCAAGGGAAATATCTTGGAACAATGCTGCTCACCTCTTATTTCTTCGCTGCTAATTTATGCGTTGACTTTAATTTGGCCCGGATGATCTTCTGTAACTTCACCAATAAGCGCGGCCTCTACCCCTGCAGATTTTAGCTTGTCCAGCAGCGAATCGCTTTCTTCTGGAGCAACGGAGATCAAGAGCCCTCCAGATGTTACAGCATCACATAGGATATAACGGTCGATCTGATCCATCTGATCAGGATATAGAATGCTACCTTCCAGGTGAGCGAAGTTATTCTTGGTTCCCCCAGGTACGAAGCCATTCTCAGCCAGCTCTCTAACTCTAGGCAGAACTGGAACCGATTCCTTGTGAATAATGAGTCCCAAATTGCTGCCCTTGGCCATTTCTGAAGCATGTCCGAGCAGACCAAAGCCCGTTACGTCCGTGCAGGCATGTACCTGATATGGTTCCATAATCTCTGCAGCAGTCTTGTTCAGCGTAGACATCACGGTGACTAGACGGGCAGTCTCCTCTTCGGACAGCTGGTCTTTTTTGATCGATGTAGTTAAGACGCCAACCCCGATCGGCTTCGTCAGGATCAGCTTGTCACCAGCCCGTGCCCCGGCATTTGTTCTGACTTTGTCCGGATGAACCGTTCCGGTTACAGACAGGCCGAACTTAGGCTCTTTATCATCGATGGAATGCCCGCCGACCAGGGTGGCCCCGGCTTCCTTCACTTTATCTCCTGCACCGCGAAGAATGTCCGCAAGAATGCTTTTATCCAGAACGGAAATAGGAAAGGCTACAATATTAAGAACCGTCAGCGGCTTGCCGCCCATGGCATAAATATCGCTAAGTGCATTCGCAGCCGCAATCTGACCAAAGGAATAGGGGTCATCCACAATTGGCGTGAAGAAATCCAGGGTCTGCACAAGAGCCAGATCATCGGTGAGCCGGTAGACGCCCGCATCATCACTCGTGTCGGTACCTACCAACAGATCCGGATTGGGAACTGCAGGTGGCAGCGTGCGCAGTACCTGCATCAGATCCGCGGGACCAATTTTACATCCGCAGCCCCCTTTGGAGGACAGGGAGGTTAGCTTTATATTTCCAGCTTGAGACATGAACTCAGCTCCTTAATTAATTTAATAGGTTAGGGTGTACACCTCTAACACCGAGTACACAATACCTTTTATTTTACACCAAACTACAACTATTGTACAAAAAACAAGTTACTTTATATATCTCCAAATGCTATAATTGTAACCTTGATAATTACTACAACTGGGGGGCAATCAGACATATGTCATCACATACGAACGATCATTTAATTGGAGGCAAGAAGTCGACTAACACCAGAACCATGCTGTATGTCGTCCTCTTCCTGATTATTGCAATTGCCGGACTCACTTATGTCAAGTGGTGGCCTTACTATTTCAAAGCCATTAAAGCGGCAGCCGAGCATAGTATTGGCTCATCGATTCTGACAAGTGACCAGGGAGCGGCTTCTTCCCCGTCTCTACAGTCTGCCTGGGATTATGGAGTGGTATACTTCAAGTCAGTCTGGAAGGCGGCCGTACTAGGGATACTGCTTGGTTCACTGGTACAGGTTCTGATCCCATCCAAATGGCTGCTTAAGATGCTTGGACGTACTAATTTCAAAAGCACGGCTCTCGGCGGGGTTGCCTCTCTGCCAGGGATGATGTGTACGTGCTGCGCAGCTCCGATTGCTGTAGGTTTGCGGAAAAAGAATGTCTCGGTCGGTGCAAGCTTGGCTTTCTGGATTGGAAATCCGGTACTTAATCCGGCTACCTTGATCTTCATGACCTTTGTGCTATCCTGGAAATTCACCCTGCTTCGGCTTGTATTTGGTATCCTGCTTACCTTTGCAGTAAGCTATTTCGCCAATCGATTCGCTGGCAGCACCCCTGTTCCAGATGCCGTTGACGAGGTAGTTAACGAGCCGGAAGAACCACAAGGCTCCTTCCTTAGCCTTTGGATGAGAAGTATGAGCACTATGCTTCTTACCATTGTTCCCGCTTATCTCGTTACCGTTCTTGTGCTCGGCGCAGCACGGGCCTGGATGTTCCCGGCTCTCGGTACTGGCAGTATGAACGCCATTCTGGCCGTCATCATCTTCGCAGTTGCAGGTACCTTGTTCGTTATTCCTACGGCTGCCGAAATCCCAATCATCGCAACTTTTTTGTCACTGGGCTTTGGAACGGGAGCTGCTGGGGCACTGCTGATTACTCTGCCAGCAGTCAGCCTGCCATCGATGCTGATGGTGTCCCGCTCATTTCCGCGTAAGGTCCTTTGGTTCGTCTTAGTCTCCGTTGTTTTGCTAGGTATACTATGCGGGGCTTTGAGTACTATTGTTCTTTAAGAAAGCGAAAACCCACAACCATTAGGTTGTGGGTTTTCTTCAAGCTGAGACATAAGAATTGGGATGTATAATGACTTATGGCTTTAATGCTTTCCAATACTCATAGGCGTGTACCGCGATACCTGAATAGGACTGATACTGGGTGAGCAGTGCGGGCAGCTTCGCAAGCTCTCTTTCGAGTACTGCGCTGCCTAACTGATAGAAGCTGACATAAGGCCCTTCTGTACTTACTTTAGTCTCAATTGCCAGAATGATCGGCTTGCCGAGCTCATTGCCAAAGGCAAGTTCTTCTTTGGCCATATCCGCAATTCCACCTGTGCCGGAAGCATAGTTCCGGAAGTCCATAATGGTGACATGATCCATCTTCTGAATGAACCATTTGCTGATCGAGATCCCTCCATCATTATTCACCTTATAACGATCCACCCACGCGGCCAGATCAACACTGGTCTGCAGCTTGGAGTCTTTCTTCACTTCCCCGATAAAATAATTCATGTTACCTGTCCACTCGCTGATAACTCTGTCTGTGGCCGAATACCACAATGGCAGTACCCATGGTTCAATATCGTAATGGATTCCAAAGAATCTCTCTTCGGGCTCAGCCTGCCGATTATAATCCTTCACGTAGTTAATTAACTTGGTGATTTGGGGACGATTCTCGGTAAAGGCCAGGCTCCCATTGCCTCCCATGGCGTGCACTTCTATGCCTGCATTCCAGGCTCTCTTCATAAAAGGACGATAAGCGGCGAACTTATAATCGGTATTAATGTGCAGATACAGCACATTGATACGCTTGCTCTTGGCGAAGGCAAGAACCTCATCAGGACGGTTCACTGCATCTCCCGCTTCCCAGATATAAGTCGCTCTTACTTCCGGGCTTCGGTCCAGCGGCTTGGCCTCTGGAACCATGGTGCTAGGCGCCTCTGGCGCAGGAGCAGGAACTGGTTCTGGAGCCGGTGTAGGCGCTGGTACTGGTGCCGGTGTCGGAGTTGGTTCTGGCGCTGGCACTGGTGTTGGTGCTGGTGTAGGCGCTGGTGTAGGAGTAGGCGTTGGTGCTGGTGCTGTTACCGAAGGTGGAGTAACGATATCCGCCTTCATCAGCTTCGCCCAGCTCTCTGCATCATTGATCGCTGATCCGGCATAAGAGCTCTCGGAGCTAAATTGATCATTGACCTCCCACAAAGCATCATCGACCAGTTGCGGGTCTTTCCCGTAGAAGGAAGCATCCGCGCTGCTTGGATCCTCTTTCGTATTCAATGCGACTACAATCTGCTTGCCCAAAGAATTCGCTAATTGAATTTGTGGACGTACACTTTCGATGATTCCATTCTTATCGTAGACCGCTGTCTTGTAGTCGAGAATCGTTACATGATTAAAGGATTTAATGAACCATTGCAGCGTCGTGTCGCCTCCGGGAAGCTTATCCCCTCTTAGCCAGTAAGGAAGATCAATACCGAGCTCTACTCCAGGCAGCTTTGAAGCTGACGCCGTAATGAAGCTCTGAAGATTAGCCCGCCAGGAAGTTGTGACAGCACCAGGGTCAGTACTCCACTGTGCCAGGGAGTAGGGTTCAATCCGAAGATGAATCCCCTTCAGCTTCTGATCAGCCGGTGCCTGAAGATTGTAAGCACTCACCCAGTTAAGGAGATCCGTGTACTTAGTCTTGTTCTCCGCCAGGGCCCAATCCGGGCTTCCGTCCAGGGCGTGAACTGCAATACCTCTCTTGCTGGCATTGGCAATGAACTGCCCATACACATTGTTTGGCAGTGATTTGTTAATCTGCAAATAGACAACATTCACACCTTGCGCCATGAAATAATCTATCAGCTTGCCACCGCCATTCTCGATCAGCTCCGTCTGTTTAACCCAAGTTGCCTTTACATCATGCCTGGCTGCAAACCCCGTTAGCAGTGATGTAGTACAAATTAGAATGACAAGAGCTGTCCAAGAATACAGTCGTTTCATTATTCTCCCCCTCTTCCAAAATTAAAATGTGTGAACCGCGAAATTTATCGGCCCATGTCTCTTTTTATCGGAATTTGGCGAGTGGAACTTAACATTTTCTACAAGATAAACCTAAATTTTATTAAATTCTTTCATTTTTATGTACTTCGCCTCTTTATTCTAACTTGGTTTGCAAGCAAAATACAAATAAACCGATCACAAGGATCGGTTTATTTGACGAAATATAGGTTAATCTACGAGTTCTTCCACCTTTTCGGAAAGGAATAATTTGTAGATTCTAACTGCAACAATCTTAATAATCATGTATACGGGTATAACAAGAATCATGCCCAGTATACCGGCATATTCTCCTCCAATCAGGAGCAGGATAACGGTAGTCAGCGGATGGATATTTATGGTTTTGCCATAGATATAAGGAGCAATCAAATTCCCCTCAACCTGCTGAGCTATAATAATGATAATAAGTACCCATAATGCCATAGATGGGGATACCGTATAAGCAACAATTAGACACGGTATTGCTCCGAGAAAAGCTCCCACGTAGGGGATGAAGTTGAATAACGCGCCGATCACGGCAAGCAGAAGCGGATAAGGCAGTCCCACAATCCAGAAGCCGATAAAGCTCATTACAGCGAGGATCAAAGCACTGATAATACGGCCAGAGATAAATCCGCTAAGTGCTGCATCAATGTCACTTACAACTTGTGCACCATCACGCGCAAATCGCTTTGGCATCACTCTCACAACGGCTGGAGAGATCCGGTTATCCTCTTTGAGCATATAGTAGAGAATAATAGGAACCGTACCTATGATAACAATGAAATCACTGATGAAATTAATGAAATGAGTCATATACCCGGTAACCATTTCTACCGCACCGTTGATATACTGTGTGATTTTTGTAGAGAACTGGCTGTTACCAGCATCAATCATGGAGAAGAAACGACTCTTCTGGATAGCTGTAATATGACTTTTCACACCGTCTAGCAGGGTTGGAAGATTGCTGATGAACTCCTGCACCTGCCGCGTAAGCGGAGGCCATACCACGAAGAAGAAGATTGTGATAATTCCAGCTATGCAGAGGTAGATAAGCAGAACAGATAGCATTCTGTTTACGTTTCTCGTATCCAGGTAATGAACGATAGGCCGAAGCAGGTAATAGAGAAATCCGGAGATGGTCATCGGTACGATAAGGATCTGGACAAAGGTGACTATCGGATTAAAAATAAATTTGACTTGATGCAGCAGAAAAACAATCGTAAGCAGCATAATAATTCCCAGACAAGTCCGGAAGAACGAATTTTGCAGCAAGGAAGCGCCCCCTTTATTCATTTATTCTTGACTTGTATACTTATTCACTTTCTTCTGGCAAAGTATCCAGTGCCGCATCCAACAGGGTGTCGAACCATTCATCGTCTTCTTCAATCCGGGTATCTACGGCCAGAAGCTGATCTTCGTCACCCGATTCATGTGCGAAATGCAGGCTGTAATCCCAGTCCTTGCCCCGCTTGCTGAAGAATGTGATCTCATACTCCTCCTTGTGTCCGCTGACTTTAAATATGGTCTTGCCCAGGTAGGTGAGATCCTCCTGTCTTTCCATTACTGCGCTCACTAATTCAAGTTCCAATGTACATTCTCTCCTTCACATGTATCTACTTCACTATATTATTGTATATCCAATGTCTTACTGGCATAATCAGAAGACAGCACCAGCATGGGACAATGAATGGGTGCCCTTCTCCAAAGATGAATAAAAATTGAAGAATGTTCATGCTATATCGTATCATGTTTTAAGAGGCCATACATGCTTTTTATAGGCTCTAATGAACGTACAACTATCTACAGTTATCGATGAGGTGCTATCACTTGCAGACGGATGTCAAGATTCGCCGAACACACTCTTTACCCAAGATACTCTCATATGGTTTTGCGCTCGACAAAAGACTTGTACCGCTATCCCGAAGGGCGAATAACGATCGGATGGCCCCATTTATATTGTTAAGGAGGTAGGAACCTATGAACAGTCTAGCTTATGCCCTGCTCGCCATGCTAGTCCGCAAGCCCTGCTCAGGCTATGAATTGGCAGAAATGCTTGAAGTATTCTGGCAGGCCAAGCACAGTCAAATCTATCCGCTTCTCGCCAAGCTTGAGAGTGACGGGTATTTAACTCCGGAGAACATTGAACAGACTGGAAGACCTAACAAGAAGCTGTATCATATTACCCATGAGGGTAGACAAACCTTGAAATTATGGATGGACAAGGCCCCTTCTGTCCCGGTAAGCCGCGATGAATTTCTGATTAAGGCTTACTCCATTTCTTTGACTGATGCAGCTACGGCCCAAAGGCTGTTTGAAGACCGGCTCTCCTTCTATAAGGAGAAAGTCCTGCGCCGCGAGAAGCTAATTCAGGAGATGGAAGCCGAATATGGGACACATTTGAAGGATCAGGAGCATCAAATTTTTGGTAGATATATTGTCCATCAGCGTAAGCTGCTCATGGAACAGCAGGAAATGGCCTGGTGCCAATGGGTCCTCTCTATGATCATTTAAGCTAAAAGTTCAGGGTAGAAATGGTGAACACAATTTTCTTTATTTTCTCTTTTCCTGTAATATAGTACCTGTAACTTAATTGAATGGAGGTCAATTCCATGTCTGATTTTCAAGAGAAATTACACAAATATGCTGAACTCGCCGTCAAGGTTGGGGTGAATGTTCAACCAGGTCAAACCCTGGTAATCAACTCCACCCTTGAAGGTGCAGAGCTTGTACGACTTATTGTCGAAAAGGCCTATGAAGCAGGCGCTAGAACCGTTAAAGTGAACTGGAGTGACGACACGGTAACCCGTCTTCGCTATCAGCTTGCTGCTGAGGATTCATTCCTTGACGAGCCAAAATGGTATGCGGGAGAACTGCTTGAGCTGGTTGAGAATGGCGCTGCTATCCTTCATGTCATCTCCTCAGATCCTGACCTGCTTAAGGGAGTTGCAAGCGAACGTCTAACGAACCACCAGAAAACTTATGGCAAAGCCATGAGTAAATTCCGCCAGTATCAGCAGGCTGACAAATTCAGCTGGTCTATTGTGGCTGTACCGTCTGCCGCCTGGGCAGCTAAGGTATTCCCTGATGCACCGGCAGAGCAACAGATCGACAAGCTGTGGGAGACCATTTTCCGCACGGTCCGTGTAGATCAACCGGACACCATTAAAGCTTGGGAAGAGCACGTTGCAAGCTTGTCCCAGAAAGCCGATTATTTGAATGATAAGAGCTTCAAGAAGCTTCATTACATAGCACCTGGCACTGATCTTACCATCGAGCTTCCGGAAGGCCACCTATGGGTAGCGGCAGACAGTATAAATGAAAAGGGACACGCCTTTCTTGCGAATTTGCCGACTGAAGAGGTGTTCACAGCTCCGCTAAGAACCGGGGTGAATGGTACCGTATCAAGCACCAAGCCGCTTAGCCACAGCGGTAACATCATTGACGAATTCACCATTACCTTTGAGCAGGGACGTATTGTGGACGTCAAAGCCAAACAGGGTGAAGAGACGTTGAAGCAGCTGGTTGAGCTGGATGAGGGTTCACACTATTTGGGCGAAGTGGCCTTGGTTCCTCATGGGTCCCCTATCTCCCAGTCCAATATCCTGTTCTATAACACGCTGTTCGATGAGAATGCGTCCAATCACTTGGCCATCGGCAGTGCCTATGCCTTCAACTTGAAGGACGGCAAGGGTCTGTCTCAAGAGCAGCTGCTCGAGCGGGGCCTCAACACCAGTATTACTCATGTTGACTTTATGATGGGTTCCGGCGAGATGGATATCTTCGGAATCACAGCGGACGGTGAGAAAATTCAGCTCTTTAATAAAGGAAACTGGGCCATCTAATCCAAGCTTCTAAGCAAAAAGGATGCCTCTGTGATCTGCTGAACGGCAGATGGCGGATGGCATCCTTTTGTCTATTAATCAAGCGGCAGTGAATACCGCTGTTTGTTCTTGAAATATACGATTTCCTCATATCCAATCGATTTGGCCATGATGATGGCGTCGTCCAGAAGCGTTCCGATATCGTCCGGAAAATGGGCGTCAGAACTCAAAGTTACGGGAACACCATGCCGGTGAAGTACCCTTAGAAAATTCGGACTTGGGCACATTTCCTTAACCGGATAGCGATAAGCAAGACCTGTATTGATTTCGGAAGCTACTCCGGCACTGGCGAGTGCCGAGGCCACCGCATCATACCAACCCAGCAGATCACCCTCCGAAGGGCGAAAGCCAAATACCTTCAGATTATCCAGATGTGCAATGATATGAAACAGACCACAGTTCACAGCCTTAATCACATTTTCGAAATGCTGGGCATATAGATCTTTCAACTGATGGGTCTTAAAAAGATGCTGGGTCTCCGGGTTATCAAATCCCCAGCCGTCTACGAAATGTACAGAACCAATAACATAATCGAAGTTATAGGAAGAAAGCAGCTTCCCAAGCTCCTCTTCCCCATTCTCGAAATAGTCAGCTTCAACTCCGATCGAGAGACTTCCATAGAAGCGAGCGACATTACGAACTCCGTCCAAATACTCCTGAATAGAATACACACATACTTTGTCGAGCCACGCCTGCTGCAGCTGTCCAAGCGGACTGTCATCCATTAACATATGTTTCTCGTAGTAAGGCTTGAATTCAGTAAATCTGTACAAATGATCCACTACTCCGAACCGGTCAATTCCCTGCTTCGTTCCCTGCTCGATATATTTCGTGATCCAGCGCTCGGAGAAGCAGCCTTCTTCCATCCGCCTGGTCAGTCCGCGGACCACGGATTCTGCCGACTCCAAGCTGTCTTTCAGTCCAGCAGCCTCCGGCGTTCTCCTAGTACGCTGCAAAGCAAGACTGGTTCGCTGAAGCCAGTTCAGCGTGTAAGGTCCTTCTTCCAAGTGAAAATGAAAATCTACCTTCACATCAGTTCCCTCCCGGATGCTAGATAAGTTGATACTTTGATCTACTTATAAGTTAATTCCAAAGTTCAACTTGTTAGGATATTAGCCTTAAAGCCTGGCACGTGATCAAACTTCATGGGGCTAGAAAGTGGCAGGGACAGCATTTGACAAAGCAGCGGTGCAATGGCAAGCTGCGGAATCTCATCCGGATAATCACCAGGTACGAACATGGAGCCTATCGCGTAGAAAGGAACCTCTCTTTCTTCGTGCCCTGTTCCCCCATGATGACCGTCTGAATTCATGCCGTGGTCAGAAGTCACGAGGATTTCATATCCAAGGGACATCCATAGCGGCAGGAAGGTGGCGAGAATCATGTCGGCTTCCAGTGCTTTTCCCCGATATTCCTTGGAATCCGAAGTGAATTTATGTCCGATATCATCGATCCCCATAGGATGAATGTACAGGAAATCCGGATCGTGCTGACGCCTGAGCACTTCAGCATCAACGAACAAATGAGAGTCTGGATACCCATCGTCAAAATAGAATTTCCCATGCTGGATGGGTAACTCCGCGTTATGCTGCTCCCGATCTTCAATTCTGTCGAACGGAGCACGGTTATACAGCTCGCTTACCCAATAATACGCAGCAGCAGCTGTCTTAAGACCCTGCTCTGCGGCTAGATGGAACACACTCTTCTGATGGGACAATCTGACGATATGATTGGCTGTAATCCCATTAACGGAGCAGGGTGTTCCTGTTAGCAGTACTTCATAGAGAGGCCGGGATAAGCTAGGCAGTTCAGAGCGTACCTTATAGCAGGCTGCCTTGGATACTTCGACGAGATGATTCAAATACCCCATCGATGCTCGGGCTGTTTCATACTTAAGGCCATCAAGCACGATCATAATTACTTTAGACATCACGTTAATCCTCCCTGAAATTGGTGAATGCGGAACCTCGCAAAGCTTCTGCCGCGGCTGTAATCCATTCGACCTTTCGCTTTCTGAGATGCTCCTGCCACTGGGGGGAAGGCACCTGATCCGAGACAATGTAATCACATTTCTCAATCGGCATGATGGGGGCGAAGGTATTGATTCCGAACTTCGAGTGATCGGCGAGTACGATCACCTCCTGTGCGGCATCCGCGAAGGCGCAGGACATGGAGGCTTCACTGAGGTCGAAATCCGTGAAGCCGTGTGTCAGGGATACTCCCCCAACGGAGATGAACGCCTGATCAATGCTGAAGCCGCGCATCATCCGTTCACCCAGTATCCCGGTAATGGAGCGCTGCCGGGGACTTACTTCTCCTCCGAGCATGATGACTTTGCCTGAGAACTGTTCACGGTTCAGAGATTCAAGAAGACATGCTGCCAGAGGAAGTGAGCTGGTCAGAATCGTAAGTCCTCTCCGGCCGGATATGGCCTGAGCCATTTCAAGCGTTGTTGTTCCGCCATCAATAACGACGGTGGCTCCATCCTGGATCAGCATGGCTGCGCGCTCCCCGATCGCTCTTTTCTCAACAGTGTACATCTTCTGCCTGAGGTTATAAGGAGCTTCATCACTGCGGAAGGAAGACTTAATCGCGCCGCCATAGACACGTCTTAAATGCCCTTCCTTCTCTAGCACCTGCAGATCTCGGCGAATGGTCTCGGTGGATACATCGAACTGCCGGGCCAGCGGTACGACCATGACCTTGCCTTCGCGCTCAAGTTCGCTTAAGATTCGTTTCTTTCGTCCTTCTGCCAGCACAGACATCGCTTATGTACCTGAAGGAGCCAAAGGCATACAAGCCTGTCTGTCAAACTGGACCTGAACAGGATCGCCTTCACGGAACTTGATCGCTTGGTCGCCGTTCAGGACATCTGCATACAGCCTTACTCCGTTCGATTCAATCCGGTAGCGAATGATATTGCCGAGCATAACGGATTCTTCTACATGCCCAAGGCAGATATCGGCTGCATGAACTGAAATGGTGCTGGTGCTGGTGCTCGTGGATAGCGGCTGATGTCCAAGACCACTTGATAGGACATGGATCGCTTCAGGTCTGAGAGCAAAGCTGCTGTTCGATTTCGAATAGGCCGGCTCCGAAAGCAGCCTGGACATGTCCTCACCAGAGAGAACATTGTAGCTGCCGATGAACCGGGCGGCGAACTCATCCTTGGGCCTAGAGTATACTTCGTCAGGCGTGCCCGTCTGAACGATACGCCCTTGATTCATCAGGCAGATTTGATCGGAGATGGTCAGCGCCTCTTCCTGATCATGGGTAACGAACAGCATAGTCATGCCAACCCGCTTCTGAATTTGCCTGAGCTCGGCCCGAAGATGCTTGCGAATCTTCGCATCCAGTGCACTGAGTGGTTCATCCATCAGCATAAGCTTGGGCTCGACCGCCAGCGATCTTGCCAGGGACACACGCTGCTGCTGCCCCCCGGACAGTTCATGCGGATAAGCCTTCGCCTTGTCTGTCAGATCAATCAGCTGGAGCATCTCCTCAACGCGGGTTTTGATCTGCTGGGCGGATTTCTTTTTCATGGAAAGTCCAAAGGCAATATTGTCATATACATTCATGTTCGGAAAAAGGGCATACGATTGAAAGACCATCCCTACGTTCCGGTCCTTGGGGACAAGCGGGGTGATATTCCGGCCTTCCAGGATAACCGATCCTTTATCCATGTCGGTCAGACCCGAAATACATCTTAACAGAGTGCTCTTGCCGCACCCGCTTGGCCCGAGAAGAGTCACCATCTCCCCTTCCTTTACCTCAAGATTAAGTTCATGCAGTACGGAGGTATCATGATAGGTTTTGTTCACATTTTCTAATCGTAAGTAGCTCATTATCTTGATCCTTTCTTGAGGGCTTGAGTGGATTGACGTCCAAGGAGACCGCTTAGGGCCAGAAGTATGCCGGAGAGAAGAAGAATAACCAGGAAATAACAGATGACAACTGCGCTGGCTAAATGACCACTCTCGCTAAGCCGGTGATACAGGTAGATCTGGATTGTCTCAAATTGTCCGCCTACCAGCAGGTTGGCCAGTACGAATTCTCCGAACAAGATGGAAAAGGACAAAAGTATGGATACCCGAATTCCGGGTAGCACATTCGGGACGATGATCCGCCGGAAGGCCACAAGCTTACTGGCCCCAAGAAGTTCAGCCGCTTCGATCAAATCGATCGTGCGGATCGTGCGCATACTGTTGCGGATGCCCTGGTACATGTACGGTAGCACAGCAACGAAGTAGACTCCGACAAGAATCCACATGGTGCCGGCAATAGCCACCGGTCCGGAGGAATACAGCTTGATTAGCCCAACCGCCATGACCACACCGGGCGCAGCATAGGGGATTAGAACTAATATATTCAGCAGCTTCTCCAACCGTGGTAGATAGACCACGACGATGAAGATCGTTGGCAGCATGATTAATACACTTAAAGCCACACTCAGGAAGCAGATTAGGAGCGTTCTCCACAGCGAAAGGGTGAATCTGGGATCCATGAATAGATCCTGGAACCATCCCAGCGTCCAAGAATCAGGCAGAAGCGTGCTTTGCCAAGACTTCGCAACAGAATAGAGCAAGGTTGCCAGCAAAGGGATCAGCAAATAGATCATGGTAACAGTTAGAACAACTCTGGGAAAAGCACGGCCCTTCTTCATCCGAGGTCCCTCCTCACTCTGCGCATCAGACGCTCATTGATCCATAGCGACAGCACCATGGAAAGCCCAAGAACCATAGCCAGTGCGCTTCCTAGCTGGGGTCTTGTGAAGACATCCCCGGCAACCAGCGACCCGATCCGAATTGCCAGCAGATTATAGTTGCCTCCGAGAAGCGCATAAGCCGTCGCATAAGCTCCCATTGCATTGGCGAACAAAATGGTAAACGTACCCGCGGCAGCTGGAAGAAGAATAGGCAGCGCGATGCGGCGCCAGAACTGATAATTACTTGCTCCAAGCAGTGCTGAAGCCTCCCTCCATTCTTCACGTATCCCATAATAGGTCGGATATAGAAGCAGAGCCGCCAAGGGAATCTGAAAATAGACGTAGACAAGAATGAGTCCTGACCAGGAATAGAGATTGAATCCCGAGAAGATCGGCAGACCCCACTGCTCGAACAAGATCGTGAAGATGCCATTGCTTCCAAGCAGAATTATATAGGCAAAAGCTAACGGAATCCCTGCAAAGTTGGAGGTCATATTGGAGATCATGAGCACCCGGGTACGGGTCTTCTCGGATACTTTGGTGATCGCATACGCAATGAACAACCCTGCAATAATCCCGATGCAGCTTGATACGGCCGAGATCATGAGACTATTCTTGATCGCCTGCAAATAGAACATCTTGGTGAAGGCGGAGACGTACTGTTCCAGGGAGAAGCCGCCTTCGTCCCCTGTGAAGCTTTCCATCACCACGGAAATAGCGGGAAGAAGCTCAAATCCGATAATCAGAATACAGAAAGGAATCAGTGCTAGAAGCAGCTTGAAGTCCACACGCTTTTTCAACATTGAAAGTCTCCTTCTTAGCGAAACAGTTACTTCCCGCGGGGAAGTAACTGTAGTGGTGTACAGCTATAATTTGTAAGGGAAATCCTGCTCTGAATTAGTTCAAATGCACAAGAACACGTTCCTGCCACAGCTCAGGGATCTGCTTGGAGGTTTCTTCCCAAGCTTTGAAATCCTTAATCGGCTTGGCTGTCTTGTAATCTTCAGTTGGCAGAAGCTTGGCCGCAACATCATCAGGAAGCTTGACATTATCACGGATCGGACGAGCAAATCCTTTGGCAAGATTGATCTGTCCCTCATCGCTCAAAATATATTCCCGAGTCAGCTTGGCCGCATTCGGATGGGGTGCATATTTATTGATAATCGTGGCATAGCCGCTGACTACACTTCCTTCAGAAGGAATGGTAACGGTATATTGATCCTGTCCCAACTGTGCGCGGTAACCGAGGGCGTTAAAGTCCCATAGGAATGCGACATCGATCTCGCCCTTCTCCAGGTTAGCCAGTGAAAGCTCGGTTTTGGATAGTCGGCCGGCTTTGGCAAGCTTCTCAAAGAAAGCAATACCCGGCTCAATATTGGTTTCGTCACCACCAAAAGCAATCGCAGCTGCCAAAACAGCGCTTTGGGCTTGAGCTGCCTTGGATACATCACCAACGGAGATTTTGTAATCTCCTTTAAGAAGATCGTCGAAGCTCTTAGGTGGATTAGCTACCTTCTTCGTATTGGTCAGAATCGAAATGGTCCCTTGATAACCGACGATCCAGTTCCCGTCCTTATCCTTGGCCCAATCAGGAATCTCGTCCCAGTGAGAAGTTTTGTATGGCTGAGTAACACCCTTATCTACCGCTACAGGTCCAAAAGCCATCCCTACATCACCAATATCTGCAGTAGGCTTATCCTTCTCGGAATCAAATTTGGCGATCTCTTCGGCGCTGGACATATCGGTATCGGTGTGTTTCAAGCTGTACTTCGTTTGGATGTCATTCCAGGTGTCCTTCCAGTTGGCCCAGGAATCAGGCATCCCTACACTTACAATAGAGCCTTCACTCTTGGCACTTTTTTGCAGCTCTTCAAGACTTACTGGTGCACCTGCATTTGCTGTTGCATTTGCGGTAGTAGTCTCTGTCTTTCCACAGCCGGATAGCATAGCCCCAGCCAGGACCACCGCAGTTAACCCCATCATCGCTTTTCTCACTGACCTTATTCCTCCTTAAGCCTTCATGTGATTTGTTGTGACTTTTTGTTGTTTCCGTATGAGTTCATTGTAGAAGCCGTACATCAGCAGCAATTCTGCTGCAGGTAAATACGATGTAAATTTTCAAAAGCTTGCAAAAAACTGCTCAAACAATCCACGCGAACAGGGTTAACAAATGCTGCCTAATGATGGAATGTGTCACTCCGCCCACGTAAGGGGTAAGAATGCATAAGAAAACCTGAGGAGGAAACACACAATGAGCCATTTAACGAAATCACAGTTGAGCAAGCTTGAACATAGTCTTATGGAAGAGAAAGAAAGTCTGGAGCAGCACTTCACTGAAAATGAAAATGAGGATGAAGGTACAGATTCACTCCGCGTGTCAACAGGGGAACTAACCGCAGTGGATAACCATCCTGCGGACGTGGGAACCGAAACCTTTGAACGCAGCCGGGATATGGCTATCGATGAGAATTTGGACAATCAGCTTGATCAGGTTAATCAGGCTCTGGCGCGCATCAAGTCAGGTGAATACGGTCAATGTGCAACCTGCGGCACGGATATTCCTTTTGAACGACTGGAAGCTATCCCTTATACCGCATACTGTATTGATCACACACCGGAACGTTCGGTCTCTAATGACCGACCAGTCGAAGAAGAAGTGATGACTCTTCCGCCCAAAGGTGCTGGGGAGCATCGCCAGCAGAATGCCGGACGATTTGATGATGCCGATGCCTGGCATACGGTTGAAGAATTCGGAAATTCCGATTCGCCAGCCATGGCTGCCAAGAGGGATGCCAAAGACTATAACTCACTAACACTCGATGAGGAGTAATTTCTTACTTTACAGATATATAGATTTAAGAGGGTTCTTCTACCAGGAAGAACCCTTTTTTTGCTGATCTTAATGTGTATATATTTATGTAATACATATCTTTATTAGGAAAAATGAGGTAAAATATGAACATAACACCACCCTTTCCGCTTTAGAATCTACTCACATTCACAGGTGGTTTTTTCATTTGGAAGTGCTGCAAGTAGAGAGGAGATTATCATGCCGGAGAGGTTGCATCACCTTCTGGCTGCCAATTTTCATGATCTCACCGAGATCATTCAAGAGCAGATATACTATGACTTTTACGATCTCGTGTATGGCATCATTGTGTACATAGTGAAAGATCATTCGGCAGCAGAAGATATTATCCAGGAAGCTTTCTTAAAGGTCATCCGCAAGAAGCCGCAGTTCGAGAACGAACAGAAGATGAAGTCGTGGCTCAAGGTCGTAACTCGTAATACGGCAATTAATTATTTGAGAAAAAATAAAAATCACCGTAACCACTTTGACTCGGACAGTGTTTTTATAAATATAGAACCACACAATCCCGAACCCTCTGTTGAACAGACGGTTGAGACCAAGATGCTCGAAGAAGCCATTATCTCTTACTTGGATCGGCTCAAGCCGGAATATAAGGTGCTTATCGAGTACAGGTGGAAGCTTGGCCTTTCCTACAGGGAGATTGCAGACGAGCTGGATACCGAGGAGGACGTGGTAAGGCAGAGGCTGTACCGGGCCCGGGAAAGTATCAAAAAAATGCTGTATAAGGAGTGGGGAGACATTCATGCGAAGAAATTCTCCAAAGTGGGATCCCGAGTATGAAGATGAACTCGATGAACTCATACGCGATGCATTTATGAGATCACCGCATACTTCGCTCCCTGCCGAGACACTGAGACGCGAATCCTGGATGAAAGTCAGCCGGGATATTAAGCGAAATAAGCGGCTCCGTTCCGTGGTGCGAAGATTTAAGTGGCTCGGCCTCATCGCAGCTTCTCTCGCGCTTGGCGCATTCCTCTTGTCCCCACTCGTGATGACGAAGGCCGTTTCGCCCCTTAATCGACATGTAGAGCAGACTGTAACAGGTACTGCGCATGTGGAAAGGGGAAACGAAGCTTTTAAGCATACCATCCAGGAGAAGCCAAGCCATGAACTAGGCATACATTGCAGCGAACATGCCGAAAGAGTAACGAATCTTTCTTCTAATCATAACTGCCTTGGAAATCCCCTGAATATGAAGGTTGTGTTACACAGAATTCAGAATTACATATATCACCATGTTACCGATGAGGTGTGGTTGGAGGCTGCGAATCAAGTTAAGATCAAGTGATCAGGCAATCCAATATGAACCTCCCATGCAAAACGAACAACCCCAGCATAATATGCTGGGGTTGTTCAGTTCTTAAGTCTATATATGTTGAGCACTTGGGGGTTAAGCCCCTGCCTCCTCAAGCTCTTCAAAGGCTTCATGTCTGAGCAACTTAATCCTTGAAATACGCTTCTGATCCGTCTCTTCCACGATGAAGGTACAGCCGCCATATTCGGCAGATTGACCTATCCGCGGCGGGAGCACCTCAATTCTTGAGTACAGCCAGCCGCCAATCGTATCGTAGTCATCAGAATCCATTTCAAGACCGAAACGGTCGTTCACGGCATCAATCAACATAAGTCCATCAATGGAGTAGGTATTATCGCCAATTTCTTCAAATCCTGGCCGTTCTTCATCAAATTCGTCTTGGATTTCTCCTACGATCTGTTCGACAATATCTTCGAGGGTGACGATCCCAGAAGTACCTCCATACTCGTCAATCAATAGGGCAATCTGGGTCTTTCCCCTCTGCATCCGCTTCATCAGATCACTGATCGGGATAGAATCAGGAACCGTCATCATCGGTCTAAGCAAATCCCGGTAATCCGAGCTTCCTGTACGAATCAAATCCTTGATATGGATGAATCCGATAATATGGTCTTTATCATTATCACATACCGGGTAACGGGTGCGCATACCTTCGAGCGCGATTTCCAAATTTTCATCAAGTGTATTTTGGGAGTATAAACAGATCATTTCCGTACGGGGGATCATAATCTCCCGGGCAGTCGTGTCGGCGAACTCAAAGATGTTATCCACCAGCTTAAGCTCCGTACTGTCGAGCAGTCCGCTCTCTCCACTCTCCTTCATCAGAACGCGGATCTCTTCTTCCGTATGCACATTATCCTGATCTGAAGCTGGAGCTACGCGCATGAACCGAAGTAAAGCATTTGCCAACCCATTAAGCGCCCATATGAAGGGATATACCGCTTTGTAAAAAATGGTCATGGGCCCAGCCGAGAGCAGCGTAATATTCTCTGCCTTGCGGATGGCTATGGCTTTCGGTGCAAGCTCACCCAGAACAATATGCAGTACAGTAATTAGAATAAAGGCAGTGGTAAAGGACACTCCCGTTAACCAGGAAGGCCCCCATCCGAAGAGAGAAAAGGCCGGCTTCAGCATAGCAGCTACAAGCGGTCCTCCCAGCCAGCCAAGCCCAAGAGAACACAAGGTGATTCCAAGCTGACAGGCGGACAGGTAAGCTTCAGGATTTTGGATAATCCGTTTGGCGATCCGGGCATTACGCCGCCCCTCCTCTGCCAATGCTTCAATACGACTGCTGCGGATTTTCACCATAGCGAATTCTACGGACACGAAGAATCCATTTAACACCACTAATAATACAATAAGTCCCACTTGCAAAATACTTGGTAAAGGGTCACTGTCCAATACGTTTCCTGTCCACGGCTACACTCTGCGGTGAACAGGTGCACCTCCTTCGGTATTCAAATCATGATCGTTAACTTCATTCCTATAATTATTATATTATTATACCTTATACAGTCAAATTTCAGGATATGACATCTACACTCAATTTTCTGGGTAGGGATCTAAGTTATTACATGGTAATTAGCAATGGCTGCATATGCAAAATCACGCCAAGCCGATAAGTCACAGGCTTAGCGTGATGATTGTGATAGGAGTAATGTATACTTACAAGTATTTATCTAGTGGGCTGTGCTGGCGGATTCCCAATAACTCCAGGGTATTGATACACTAAAGGCTGATCAAAAGTAGCATAATCGAGGTTCACCATAAGCAGTATGGTCCGCATACCAGTATTGGGATCGCTGATGATGATATGGTCGCGTCCCGCAGCTTCCAGCACGCCTTTAAAAATTTTCGCATTCCACTCCCGATTGTTCTCATAAGTCATGTAGAACGTGCCGATCTTGCCCAAATTCAGACGTAAAATATTCTCGATAAAGGACTGCTCCGTGAAGTTCTGCGGGGATACCATAACGGTTCCTTGAGGTGTAATTGGATTGCCGCTTATTGGCGGCGGATAAGTACCAGCTCCTCCAACTGCAGGACCTGTAGTGGCACCCATTTGGGAACCATTCTGTGAACCCATTGGTGAGCCCATCGGAGAGCCCATGCCTTGCCCGGAGCCGCTGCCCATGGGTGCACCTATGTTATTATTGTTGCCAACCCTGTAAGTAACCGGACGGTATTGCGGATTATACATAACTTGCTTCCTCCTCACAAATCAATTCTTGGTTCTAGTACACATTTGGACAATCTTCGGCAGTTGGGGCGAAAAAGCAGTGAGCCTTATAACGTCCAACATTCGCCTGATTGAACCAGGTGTCTGGGCAGTCTCCCTGAGGCCGGAAGAACCACAGAGCATTGTTAGCTGGCCAGGTTCGTTCTCCGTTAATGGCTCTTTTAGCCAAGCGGATCTCTCTGTCACGGGCCTTCTGGTAAAAGTAACCCTTCTGAGTCGATTCATATCCGCCGGGGGACTGGAAAACCATCTGTTTCATTGTCCGGATATTTTTGAAATCCAGACAATTAGACAAGATCCGGTTCACACCCACATTCCCCACCATGAGCATCCCGGGCTCCAGGTCTTCTTCCGCTTCAGCTCGCATCAGCCGGGCCAGCAGCTTTACGTCTTCTGAATTGGTTTTGATGACAGCCACACGGCTTCCTCCTTACTAACACTTTCATCAACGTTATATCCTATGTGCATTCGCCTATTTTGTGACTAGAAAATAAGTTAATTTTTCACTATTTTCGATTCATTTCAGGAAATGATTGCGATACCAAGTATGGACAAATCGTGACCGTTTCTATGGACGCGCTTTCATGAATAGCATATACTAATAATGAATTCTTGTTTGCAACTGAGGGAAATGAGCTGAAGTTCGACATGTTTCTCATGGCTCATCCTATTGTTTAATTTGAGTCCGCAGAACTTTTAGGAGGTACGTTCATGAAGATCGCAATTATCGGTGGAGGTTTAGCTGGTTTGACCGCCGCCGCCTATTTATCCGAAAACCGCGAATTGGAAGGCACCGTATTCGAACGCAGTCCACAGCTCGGCGGCCGAGCTTTTACGTACCAGAAATCAGGATTCACCCTCAATTATGGAGCCCATGCCATCTATGGGATCGATCGTCATACGCTTCATCATATGGAAGAAGACCTCGGTCTGGTTTTTGTGAGCAAACAGGTAGACAAGCGCAAAGTCGTCTATGCCAAGAAGGATCATTTAACACCGGCTCCACTTGATTTTGTGAATATTATGAAGACTGATGTACTCAGTGCCATGGAAAAGGTTCGGTTTGTGGCTGAGATTGCAGCAATTATTGGGAATGTTCACCACCTGAAGAACTATGCCACGCTGGGTGACTATTTGGATCAGTCTCATGCTGCGGAAGATGTGAAAGAGTTATGGCAGCACCTGGTCTGCTCCAACTTCTTCATCACGCCATCGGATGCCCGTAAAGTATCAGGAGAAGTAATCGCAGAGTATTATCACAATCTGTTCCTCTCCTCCAAGCCCGTGAACTATATTCTCGGGAGCTGGGCAACCATTACAGATCAGCTTCAGGACAAGATTAATCACAACGAAAATTGGAATATTGCCCTCAAAGAGCCTGTGGAGACGATCACGCAGGAGAACGGCAAGTTCCTCCTGAGAACCAAGAATCATGAAGCCCTGGAATTCGATAAGGTGGTCATTGCTACACCGGTTCAACAAGCTGTTAAGCTGCTTGAGAATACGGAATGGGCAGCCCATCTTGATCCATACAAGGACAATACGTCTACTGAAGTTATGGTATATGATCTTGGCTTCAAGGAAGTTGTGGCAAGGCCGTTCCATTATATCAGCGACATGACGAACAAAATGTTCATCAGTGATGTCTCGGCCACAGACTATACGGTAGTCCCAGAAGGCGGACAGCTGCTGCAGGGCATTGCTTATCTGAAGGACGACTTCCAGGATGAAGAAGAACGGAAGGCATATATGGACAAGAAGACCGAGAATATGGAAGGCTTGTTCGACAAGTACTATCCGGGCTGGCGAGATGCGGTCGAGGTTAAGAGGGTTTCGAAGAAAGCTATGGTCTCGAGCGTGAAGAACATCAGTACGAACCGGCTGCTGCCTAACCGGCTGCCAGACGTACCCTTCTACTTCTGTGGAGATGGCTGTGTAGGCAAAGGGGAACTGGCCGAGCGTGCATTCTCCAGCGGTCGTAAGGTTGCCTTAAAGCTGCTCAATCAATTGATTAAGCCTGAGCAGGTCACATCTTAATAACGTAGGTACACAACCTCCGAACTTTTCGGGGGTTTTTTATTTGCTGAGTACAGCCTGCCTGTCTCTCTGTGGTAAAAGTAAAAGACCACCTTCCTCTAGTAGAGGACGGTGGTCAAGACGTAAATGCCTTACATATGCGAATGTCTTCTTGCGTTTCTGCGTTCCATTAAAGTGTCTGTATGGGCTCGGCCGTGTCGCTCGAATCCAAGATAACGGCTGCCCTGCAAGGTAAGCATCCCTTCATCGCCTTCTGCGGATAGACCGAATTCCTCTCCGCTTACCTTGAATTCAAGCCGGTCTCCACTCTCTACTTCAAAGGTCAAATAATAAGTAGTACTGGAATGATGAGCTGCTGAATTTGCGTCATGATGATGTGAGACAGCTGTTCTCTTGCTGCTGATAACCGAATGGACACTCAAGACTGGCTGCTTATTATTGCTAAACCATCGGAATATCGATCCGGCCACAGAGACTAGAAGAACTGAAATGATAATTATAAAGAATATTGGAAAGATGGATCCAGCCGTGTCGAGCACCTCAAAGCCAGTTTGCATCATTTACTGCCCCCTTCCCATGTACACCAAAGAAAGCAATCCCTTTGCACTACTCATATATATGCGTGGTTGAGCGAAAATTGTATTCCATATGTCCATGTAATGGACAATAATGAAAAAAAAAGACACGGCTTGTTCAAAGCACGTGCCAGTGAATCCCTCCATCTTGGGTCTGAAGCAATAATGAACGCTTAAGCTCACTGTTCTGGACGAGCAGCCAGCCTACTTTTGAAGAATAGAACTGGAACTTAACCACTTCCGGATACGTATTCATGGTCTGCTTCAGTACAGGACTTTCAGGCAATTCCTCCCACTTGCTCCCTTGGGTGATGGTATGAAATACCTTACCAGACTGTAGAGCCCATCCCTCCTTGCTATTTAAGAAAGTTGGGGATAACAACTGGTTCACGCCGGATTGCCAGCCTATTGGAAAAGATACGAATTTCCATGTGTTCCCGGCATCAACTGTATAGTAAGCGTTAAATTTTGTCTGATCTTTCCGGGTACAGCCTACCGAGATCCATCCCTCTTGTGCGCCTCCACCGAAGAAAGCCGGAGCGCTGCTGGTGAACTGTTCACATGCCTGGTATTTATCCAGATTGAAGAAGTTCTTGTTCTCCTTCCAGGTAAGTCCCCCATCTGTTGTCATATGCAAATGGGGTTCACCTAGCAATAAGGAGGTTGCATATCCGTGCTGATTGTCCGTGAATACCATACCTGTTAACGAACCAATGGCAGGAGATGGAGTGGCGCCTCTCATTTCGACGCTGGCCGAATTGTCCATAATTTTCTCCCAATTCACCCCTCCGTCTTTCGTACGGTAAAGGGTCTTATGCATATTAACGGAGTTCTGATCATCTTCTGTGATTATCCAGCCTACATCTTTGGACAAGAAGAAAATGGCTGCAGATTTGGCCGGCTGAGGCAGCGACGCCAGCTTCCAATTTGCTCCTCCATCCACAGTCCTTAGAACAACGGTCTCGGCTGACCCTTGTGAATTGCGGACAACCCAGCCGGTAAGAGAGTCGATGAAGAATATATCCTTACCATATTGAGGGTTCATCTGGAACTGGACCGAAGTGGAAGGCGAGATATTCTTCCATACCTTTCCGTTATCTTGGGTCAGATACAGCCGCAGCTCGTTACGCGTTGATCCCCATGCGATTCCTGTGGTATCCGAGATCAACTGGAAATCAGATAGTCTCGTCTGGATTTGGAACTTTTCTTTACTCGCAGGCTCTGCTTTATCATTAATTTTGTTGGTAGAATTCTGCTGAATTACTGTAATGGTCTGTCCAGTGTCTTGGATTTCATCCTGTGCAGGGACTGAAGCTTCGTTCGGTTTATCTGAAGAACAGGCTGTTAATAATACACCCATTACTAGAACAATCAAGGTAATAGAACGCCATGAGGTCAAAGAACAATCCCCTCCTCTAAGAAGTGTTAAATAACTAATAAACTATATTATATCATAATGACTTTAAGCAACTACAAGCGGGAGTCTTTCCCGAAGTTAACTACGACATGATGATCCGGCTTATATACGGCGAAAGAGTAGCCTTGATGCTGCAAATAGGCAATAATTTGCGGGAGTGCCTGGACAGTCTGTTTTTTCTCGTGTAAAAGAATGACTTCCTGCTTCCGGTGAATCTGGCGTTTCACCTGTCCGACCACCTTGCTAGGCATTCCATTATAGTCCCAGTCCTTCGAATCAACCGTCCAATCCCACATCTTAAATCCGGCCTCATAAATAGCTGTACGGAAATTATAGCCGATCTGTGGAGCACTGCCGTACGGAGCCCTGATTAGATAGGACTTTACCCCTGTCAGCTTATACAGCAAAGCCTGTTCCTGCTTGAACTCTTGAATGAAATGATCAGATCCACCACTTTTATAAAGCTTGCTATAACTGTGACTCATACTATGTAGACCGGCATAATGTCCTTCATGGATCAATCGCTCGACAGAAGACTTATTATCCTTAAGCTGTGAACCTATCATGAAAAAAGTGGCGTGGATATCATTCTTGCTTAGAATATTCAGAATCTGATCTGTATATTGGTTAGGGCCATCATCAAAGGTTAAATAGACAACTTTTGTTTTTTGCTGATTATCAGCTGAGTTGACTGCGGCAGCATTAGGGTCCTTGCCGGCCGACGTTTCACCTTGCGCGGTAGTAAGCTGCTGGTCTTTCTCTGGCTTATTTTGCAGTTGCTGGTCCTGCTTCGTAACCTGTTTCGGCCCATCTGCCGGGTTAATAGACTTAGGCTGATTCGGATTTGGGGCAGACAGCTTAGGTAGTGCTGAGTCTGACTGCTCCTGTCTAATCTTTAAGGAAAATACTGCTGTAATGGCGATGGCACTGATTAGAACCAAATTAATCGTGAGAATAAGACGTCTTCTTCTTTTCTTGACTAGTTGTGCTCGCTCAATCCGTGTTTCATTACTCCGCTCCATGACAAAATTCACCGTTATCCTCTCTATTTTATAATATAAGAATAATATAAATAGTTCGGGGGAATCTTACAGAAAGGTTACACCTATGGTTACAATCTCCTAATCTGTTACATTTCAACTTGTATAGTTGACATAATAATTATTATGTTATTTAACTTAATATTATTGAAGTTTCCGTGTACAATAGAGCTAGGTTAACAGCATTTTCCTATACATAAGTTAGACTCTTGTTAACCTGAGAAGTTGTAAAAGCCTCTTTTTCTGGGTATAAATGGGGAGAGCTTTATTGTTAATACAATTTCTTAGCAAATACCTTTACCTGAGGAGATGATTTAATGACAACATCCAAAATGAGTTCCAGCAGAGTTGTAATTATTGGAACCGGCGCGGTTGGCTCTACTACCGCGTACACCTTACTACTAAGAGAACGTGTATCGGAGCTCGTATTGATTGATGCCAATCATGAGAAGGCACTCGGCGAAGCACTTGATATGAATCATGGGCTGCCTTTCACAGGTGGGGTTAAATTATGGGCTGGAGATTACAGTGACTGTGCTGATGCTGACATTGTAATTATTGCGGCTGGAGCATCCCAGCGTCCGGGTGAGACCCGGATTGACCTGCTCAAGCGTAATGCAGGCATTTTCGACAGCATTATTCAGAACATTGTGAAGTATAACGATCATGGGATTATTCTCGTTGCAACCAATCCGGTTGATATTCTCACCTATGTGTCCTGGAAAAAAAGCGGCTTTCCTACCAACCGGGTTATCGGTTCAGGAACACTGCTTGACAGTGCACGCTTCCGCTATTTGATCGGTCAGAATAAAGGAATTAATCCGCGCAGTATCCATGCGCATATTGTTGGTGAGCATGGCGATTCTGAACTGCCGCTGTGGAGCCTTGCGAACGTTGCCGGTGTGGGTCTGGAATTCGAAGAACAAGAACGTGAAGATATCTTCTCCCGTACCAAGAATGCGGCGTATGAGATTATTAACGCTAAAGGCTCTACATCTTATGCAATAGCGCTTGCATTGGACCGAATTGTTGTATCCATTCTTCAAGATGAAGGTTCTGTTCTGAACGTATCTACATTGCTTACCGATTATAAAGGAATCTCCGATGTATATCTGGGAGTACCAAGCGTCGTAGATCGCTCTGGCGTTAGAGAGATCCTTGATCTCAACCTTAACGACCAGGAACTGGAGCAGCTTCGCGCTTCCGCGAACAAGCTCAAATCCGAGATTGAGAAGCTAGAGCTTTAACAGGGCAACAGACGGAACGCATGATGCGTCCGTCTGTTTTTTTTATCCAAGCGTAATAGCCTGATCCGTTGCTTCGCCCAAAGTTATAATTATGTCTTCTCCTACACTATGCTTCATCTGCATCCGTTAAGTACTAAGTTAAGACTGAATCGAGATGTTCCCTTCCCGCTCCGGATCCCTGCTGCGGGCAGCAAGCCTGTTCAAGGCATCCAAATATGCTTTGGCACTGGCCTCGATGATGTCAGTACTTACCCCTCTTCCTGTCGCTGACCTATCTTCCATTTGAAGTACAACATGAACTTCACCTAGTGCGTCAGTCCCTTGGGTTACGGAGTGAATCTTGTAATCCTCAAGCTGGGTGGTCAGTCCGGTCGCCTTATCAATCGCTCGGTATACAGCATCAACTGAACCGTTGCCTATGGATGCTTCCTCCACACTGCTGCCATCTTCTTTAATTATTCGGACAGCAGCGGTTGGCAGCGTATGATTACCGTAGGATACCTGGATGTTATCCAGCTTATAAGGAACCGGACCTTCGGTCATATTCTCATCCATGATCGCCCGGATATCTTCAGTGAGTACTTCCTTCTTGCGGTCTGCCAGATCTTTAAATTTGGCAAAAGCAATATTTAGACCTTCCTCATCCAATGAATAGCCAAGGTCAACCAGTCGTTCTTTAAAAGCATGTCTTCCGGAATGCTTGCCGAGGACCAGTTTGCTTGCACTGATCCCAATGGTCTCAGGGCTAATGATCTCGTAAGTAGCACGGTTCTTCAGCATACCGTCTTGATGAATGCCTGATTCGTGCGCAAAGGCATTGGCGCCGACTATCGCCTTGTTCCCGGGTACGGTCATCCCCGTCAGCTTGCTGACAAGCCTGCTGGTCCGGTAGATTTCACTAAGGACAAGCGAAGTTTTGGCTCCTCCATAGCTGTCACCCCGCGTCTCCAGAGCCAGAGCCACTTCTTCAATTGCTGTATTACCGGCACGTTCGCCAATTCCGTTAATGGTCCCTTCTATTTGGTCTACACCACCCTCAATCGCAGCCAGTGTATTGGCCGTTGCCATGCCCAAATCATCATGACAGTGCGTGCTGAGCTGAATACGCTCTATCCCCTTGACCCTCTCCTTCACGGTCTTGAAAATACGCCCAAACTGCTCCGGAGTAGCGAATCCTACCGTATCAGGCAGATTCACTACCGTTGCTCCAGCCTTAATGGCACGCTCTGTGACTTCACAGAGAAAATCAATCTCCGTCCGGCTTGCATCCTCTGCTGAGAATTCCAGCTTATCAAAATACTTCCGGCCATACCGGATTGCTGCCTCGAGAGTATCAAGCACCTTACTCTTATTCATGCGGAGTTTGTACTCCCGGTGTATAGGAGAAGTGGCCAGGAACAGATGCAGACATGGATCCACAGCATCTCTCAAAGCTTCTCTTGCAGCATCGATATCCTGCTCTCTGGATCTGGAGAAGGCTACGACCGTAGCATTGGTAATGACCTTGGCTACTTCCTGAACACTCGTGACTTCTCCCCTTGAAGTAATGGGGAATCCAGCCTCAATACGGTCAATCCCAAGACGCTGAAGCTGTAGTGCGATCTCCACCTTTTCCTGAGAAGTTAAGCTGACTCCTGGCGATTGCTCTCCGTCCCTCAGTGTAGTGTCCAGTACATAGATTTTACGCATCATCATTCCACCTTTTCATTATTTTTGTATAAAAAAACTCCCTCACTCCTGCTGCAGCTTGTGCAACAGGGGCGAGAGAGATTTTTCCTCCGCGGTACCACCCTGATTCACTGCAAAGCGCTACGCTCTGCAGTCTCAGTAGATCACAGCTTGAACTATGACCTGGCACAATAACGGGTGCGAACCGGTTCATCCTAACCTGCATAATCAGGCAGGGTTCAGAGGAACTGCTCCAAGGCGAGTTGGCTTTGGGGTTAAGACGATGATCTCAGCAATCTCATCGCTCTCTGGACTTAAGTGCCCGTATGCCTGCTCCTTGTCATTGCATTATTCTGTATTAGAAAATAAACAAACCCCTTTCATCCCTCGCATATGATAATGCGATCAGGGACGAAAGGGGTTATCTTCCGTGGTACCACCCATGTTTACAGTGACCGGTTATGGTGCACTGCCTCATGAAAGCTAATCTAATCTTAGCTTTCGCACGTTAACGGGTGCAAATCGGCTGTTCTTAGTGGGTTCATCCATTTGGGAACAGCAGCTCCAAGGCGAGTCGGATTCGGAATTATGGTGGAGATCTCAGCATGCTCTCCACTCTCTGCAGCATAATTATTCGAGTCCTGCTCCTTTTCAATGCCGATGATTTGAAAGGTTGAAGTTATTATATGCAGGCTGGAAGTTATTAGTCAACTTTTTCAGGGAAAATTTTTCTTGAGAACATTCAAATCCTTGATATATAAGGGTTTAAGACAATTAGTTAATAAGATTAACAATATTACTTAATGTTGTTAATTACCCGATTTGAGTCGTAATATTTACCATTAAAATGGGTATTCTTCGGTACTCTCATCCTTCTTCTGCAGGATTCGCTCAGCTACCACTTCAAAGGATTCAGGCTGCAGCAGCTCGACAGGAGAGAACCCCTTATCGAACACAAAAGAGTCTCCTTCTAAGATCACGGCATATCTGCCATTCACTTTTGCAATGTGTATTTTGTCACCGAAATCAGCAAGACGTCCACGCACCATGGTATCTCCGATACGGAATTTGAGTTCGATTTCGGGTTTAATTTCAATAATTCTCTCTGCTGCCTCGACCACGGCTTCCGGTTCCCATTTCTCCTGAATATCTCGCTTCTCGCTAGCTGCCCAAAATTCCAGTTCTCTCTCTACATGCTGACGTTCCTCATGCGTCTCATCCGGCCACTTGGTTTCCACGTAGTCTTGAACAAAATTCATCACGTGATCATTCACGATCTCGGGAATGGACTGCTCGTAGGTCACAAATTTCAAGAAATCTTCAAAGTAACGAGCGTGCGAGGATTGATGAATCTTAAGCTCCCATTCCTCGAACATCCCCTCCTCGGGCATATAGGGATATTGAATCGATTTCATGTTGCGGGCGCTTATGGCCATTTCTACCTGGTTAACAAGGCTTTTCTCATCTGAGATCCGGGCGATCTTCTGCTCGAAATCACACTTGAGCAGAAAGATAATGGGTGTATCCGAGTGGGTAGCCAGCTCAGCCTGTACAATGATCATTGCTCCCCCTCTGACTGCACTGGTATCCAGGTAACTGCGCATTAGGTCATCACAGGCATTCTTGAAATCCTCTTTCTCATCAGCAGCTCTCAGGCGAGTGAACAAATTGAAATTAGGGTTGCTATCGAGCTCATGCCCTGGCTCAACGATAAAAGTTCCGATCTTTGTGGGTGCCTGCTCGGCAGACGGATTCTTCTCAACTTTACGTTTGGCAATGCGGGTGAACTCACCGTCCAGGAATTTCTTGATTTCACTATCAATATATTCATATCCATCCAAGGTCTGATAATGCTTATATGACCGGGTGCCCTGTGATTCACTCCCTTCCACTTGAATAACGAAGAAGGACAAAAATTGAATAGAGAATTGCATGAATAGACCCCTTTGCATGTATATAGTAGTAGATAAAATAATAAGTTTACATAACAAATATTATGTTAATTAAACTTTGGAATTTGTATCTCTAGCCTTCCCACGGCCTCCTCTTTCTCACGACTGGTGATATGAGTATATATGGTCGTGGTCTGGATTGAGGAATGTCCTAGCAGTTCCTGTACCGTTCTTAGATCTGCGCCTTTACGCAGCAGCATTGTGGCGAATGAATGCCTTAGCTTATGGCTTGAATACGCGGCCCTGCGATCTGGAGGTACTTCTTGCTGAAATCTCTCGAAAGTATCGGCTGCAATTTGCTGTATACAGCGAATGGACAGCCTTCTTCCTTTCTGAGATATGAACATCGCTGTTTCTTTTGACCTCCAGGGTTTTAGCCGCTCCTCAATCGCTTGCTGAAGCATTTCATTAACCGCCTCGGGAACTGGTATGGACCGCCACTTGCGCCCCTTACCATATACACTAAGCAGCTTTCGTTCCGGATTAAAATCAGCCAGATTCAGCGCGTGCACCTCTCCTACCCGAAGTCCCATATAGGACATTAGCAGGAATACGGCCATATTGCGCAGTCGATGCTTGCCATCTACAGATTGCAGGAACCGGCTCAGATCAACCTCATCCAAAAAAACAGGCGCGCGGTTCTTGTCCATCTTAGATTTCTTTATTCCGGCTGCCGGGTTGTCATTATACAGCTCTAGCTCAATCAAAGCTTTGAAAAAACAATTGACCGAAGCATGCTTGCGGTTCCGGGTTGAGTCACTAACACCTCTCTCACGTACTGCAGATAAAAATGAGACCACATGAAATTTTTTGACCGTACCCAAAGGTTTGCCCTTTAAAGTGCCAAGGAATTCATGCACATCACTAAGATAAGATTTCTGCGTGTAGCTGGTGTAGCCTGCGTCTTTCATCCAAATATGAAAAGCTTCAAGCTCTTCACTATATAATTCCTCACTAGAGTCGTGCAAGAAGATTCGCTCCTTCCATACCGGTATTTCATTTTAACATAGCGGACTGCGTACCGCCTTAGAATTATGGACTAAGTATGATTGAAGATTGACATCATAGATAGCATTAATCCCCGTTAGCATTTACTATAATTCATTCTAAGCGAAATAGCGTATAACATATATTATACGCTGTTTTTGATAGAAAGCTATTCATTTAGGATAGTTAGGGTCCAAGAAGGCTTATCCAGCACCCACATGGGCAGAATTTCAGCCATTCCAGTTGAACGAAAAATAGGCTCCGTAATTTATACGGAACCTCTGATCAATATTGAACCATCTTCTGCTTATGAACTCGATATCAAAGCGCCGACGACGGGATGTGGCACATAAGGCTCTTCAAGCAACGCGATTTCTTCTGCTGTCAGTTTGATGGACAGTGCCGGCACCGCTTCTTCGAGTTGGGTCATACTGGTCACACCTAGGATCGGTGAGGTTATGACCTCCTTTTGTAACATCCAGGCCAAGGCAATTTGAACCCGGGGAACACCGTGCTGCGCCGCAATCGCCGCAACCCTATCGGCAATCGGTCGGTCGGCCGTCATCATCGCGTCATATTTCGATTTCTGTGCCTGATCAGTTTCAGACCTTGGTGTCGTATCCCCGAAATCACGCAGCAGTCTTCCGGATGCCAATGGGCTGTACGGAATTACACCGATCTTCTCTTCTTTACAGAGCGGGAGCATCTCCCGTTCCTCTTCACGGTACTGAAGGTTGTAATGATTCTGCATGGACACGAACCGGGTCCAACCATGATGATCCGCAACATGGAGCGCTTTGAGGAACTGCCAGGCGAACATAGCAGAAGCGCCTATGTATCTTGCTTTCCCAGCCTTAACCACATCATGCAATGCTTCCATGGTTTCTTCGATCGGCGTGTTATAATCCCAGCGATGTATCTGGTACAGATCAACATAATCGGTCCCAAGGCGTTTAAGACTATTGTCGATTTCACTCAAGATGGCCTTGCGTGAAAGGCCGGCGCCATTGGGTCCTTCCTTCATGCGAAAATACACCTTTGTTGCGATGACGACCTCATCCCGGTTCGCGTAATCTTTCAGAGCCCTGCCTACGATTTCCTCGCTAGCCCCCGTCGAATACACATTAGCCGTATCGAAAAAATTAATACCAAGATCAAGAGCTCTTTTGATAATTGGGCGACTGCGTTCCTCGTCGAGAATCCAGGGATGCGTCCATTTGCTCACATCGCCGAAGCTCATGCAGCCTAGACAAAGCCTGGATACGTCCAAGCCAGTATTACCCAGTTTCACGTATTCCATATCCTTCAATCCTCTCTCATTTGGATGCACATATCTACAGTCTTATTATCCCATATTGAGTTACCATCAAGTCAAGCGGAGGTACCAACACTCAACTAGTTTACATAATTTTTATTATGAAACAAATGTCGATTCAAATTAAATGCTTGTGAGACTATTGGTTGATTAGTTTACATAATATTTAATATGTTAATAAGATTCCTTTTGTCATTAAGTTGTTTATTTAGGTACGTGGTATGGATGATAACGTAAGGTATGAACTCTAGACATTTTGTGAATTACTATTATGAATTTTTCATATGATGAATTTGGAATTACAAACAAACGGTTCTACTCATTAATTAACTTGATACCTATTCCAAAACTTCACCTCGGGGTATGATTTGTTAGGGCTGCTCACTAGATCTCCACCCTCTCCCTTTAGCTGCTGGTTCATAAAATCCAACACATACTCATTAATGATCTTTGCACTTCTACTGCCTTCAATATTACCTGTCATTCCGGTTAGCTTGATAAGCTTCGAATATAGCTGAAAATCCGTAAAGTTATAGTGGGCTGTTCCTTCGATATACATTACATGTCCCCCGCTGCGAAGGACTCTTTTCATGACCTGCAGTTCGGATGAGATCATTTGTTTCAGATTGGTATCTGTAATGGAACCCTCTCTATAACGTGTTGTCCATGTGTTAAAATCTTCAGCTCGCAGGAACATGAAGGGTTTTATCTTGTCTTTTGGCAGACTGAGATCATAGAGTGTCCCGTCCATATTAACTCCGGCTTTAATTTTTGGATTGAACTGAACGGCATGGAAAGCCGTTGCCCCGCCGAAGGAATGTCCGATTAGTCCAATATGATCCATATCCAGCATTCCTTTAAATTCGGCATTCTCCTTACCCGAATTCAGCTGCTCCAACTTATGGATTACATAATTAATATCCTCATACCACACTTTGCCCACTCTTTTGCCGCTAGAATAAATATCTTTCTCAATCGCCATTGCTTCTGGTGCTATCCCGGTTACTTTCCCATCTGGAAAAGCCGTAGCTATTGTACTGTAGGTATGATCGATTGCTGCAACAAGATATCCGTGACTTGCAAGGTATTCAGCTTGGGAGGTATGAAGTATTCGCCCAGTTCCCTCCCCATGCGAAATAATGATTATGGGATATGCCTTCTTCGCAGGCAGAATAGTTAAGTTCTCATAGGAATTGCTCTTATAAAACTTCCAATAGTCCAAAAACATACTGGGAATTCGCAGTTGCGAAGCGTAGGCCTGAATATATTGATCGAAAGCACTCTTCTCCTTAGGGAACACCGAACCTGTTTTACCCCCGGTTTGATGAGCAGCTGGATACCAAATCTGTACCATAAGCTCTCTTTTATCCGAAGGATTTACGGTGAACTCCTCATTTCTATCCCGGTCAATCCAATGAAAAGTCCGCGTGCCGACTGAATAATCCCCATCCGGCTTAGGTAGTTGGACTACCGGTAAATACACGGATAACAAACCTGAGATCGTAATGCCTATAAGAGAAATGAAGTATAGGATATAGGCAAGCAGCTTTCGCGCCCTCGATCTATAATTATGATTTGTGTTTTGCAGCAAGCTGGTCACAATGAACATACAAGCTGTTAAATACATCAGCAGCATCTGCCAGCGGTAGCCTTCCATGCTGAGCTGCAGGATCACAGCCGCAAGGGCTATAAATGACAATAGAATGCCCGCTTTCTTAGACTTCTTCTTGAAAAAGACTAGATATTGCAGTTGTGCCAAACAGCTAATTAGCAGAATGAATTCGAATAATCTCATCGTTTCCTCCGTATCTGTCATTTTCTAGTGTGAATTTTTCATATGATGTAAATATCATCAATTGTATCTACTAAGCGTCTTTCCTCCTTTCCTTATGCAAGAATTTTAATCTTTTATACTTAAATTGAGCATACCTCCTTGTTTAAAAATTACTTAAATTCAAACTAAAAAACCCACTCTGTCTTGAACAGGTGGGTGTCTACATTTTGCTTTTGAATCTTAAAAATTCGCGTTGCTAGCTAGAAAAGTGAACTAAAGCGCTGAGAAATCTGACGATGATTCAAGCTGCTCTCTTCCTCGTAGTTCCCTTGGGTGTATTGTCCGATCGTTTTGCGCCAGAACAATTGTGCTGGAAGATTGGAGCTAATCTGTGAGACCAGCCATCTTCCTCTGTATTTATGAAATAGCTGACTCGCTGACTCTTTTCCAATCCCCTGCTTTCGATACTTCTTCATTATGAAGAACTCTGTCATGTAGTAATCTGCATTCCTGCGCCCGCTAAGCACTTGAACCATGGCGAAGCCGGCGATATTTCTGCCGCTCTTAATGAAATACGGAATATGCTCTCCATCCTGGTTCCAGTATTTATCGTATTCCGGGTATTGAGCGAATAACCCTGTGTTCTCATCCACATCAAATTCAAGATAACTGCTAAATTCATAGATATAGAACTGCATCAGATTTGCAAAAATCTCTTTGGTATGCTGACCCGCTTCTTCTACAATAATGCTCATCCCTCTTGCCTCCATGTGAATAATTGAAACCACGCTTTCTCTCACCGAACTGGAGTATGTTACAATAATAATGATTGATCGCCGGTACTACTTGGAGAAAGGGGCTTATTGATATGAACATTCAGAAGATTTCCGACCGTAAAAAGCTTGATGAGCGAGTAATACATATGCCGTGGTTCGTACAGCAGTTCATTGACTATAAGCTGCCGGATCTATCTCCTTCAACACTGCTGGAATATATCCGGGATTATGAGCAGTTCTTCGGCTGGCTTCGAGGTGAAGGTTTGTCCGCCGCTGAGAATAATGCAGCAGTAACGCTTCATGAACTTGAAGTGCTCAGGATGGACAACATTGTGGGCTATCGACTGCATTTAACAACCCGACTGGAAGGCAATAACTCTAAAGTTACCGTATCCCGCAAAATGTCATCGCTGCGCTCTCTCTTTCATTATTTGAGCCAAATTGCTGAAGACGAAGATTTCTACCCTCTATTGAAACGCAATATCATGGCCAAAGTCGAGATCAAGCGGATCCACAAGCCCAAAGATACAGCAGCCAAGCTTAAAGGGAAAATTCTCGAAGAAGATGAACTGCTGGAGTTCATCGGTTATATACTCGAAGGCTACGGCACAGACATTGAGAATAACAAACAAGCTTTGTATAACTATGGTCTAAATAAAGAAAGAGATGCCTGTATTGCAAGTCTAATTCTGAATTCTGGACTTCGTGTATCCGAGGTTGTTAACCTTAACATTGATGATATTGATCCGGCGAACAAGTTGCTTTATGTATACCGCAAAGGTAACAATGATGAGACTTTTAAGACTCCCGTTTATTTCCGGGAACAAAGCAAAGACGAGCTGAACGATTATCTAGCTATTCGAAGTACTCGTTACCGGACACCAAAGCGTGAGAAAGCTTTGTTCGTTGCCCTGCCAAACGGTCACCAGGAAGGCAAAAGAATGACCAAACGAGCTATACAGGCGATGATTATTAAGTACGCCAGCCGTTTTGGTAAGCCTTATTTAACGGTGCACAAGCTTCGCCACTCCTTTGCTACCGATTATTATCTACAGAATGATATCTACAAAACCAAGGAGCAGCTTGGACATGCCTCAACGGAAACCACGGAAGTCTATACCCATCTCACCGACAAAACCATGTCCGATGCGATTGAAAGACGCTCAGAAGTGTAAGGCGATAGAGCCAAGCACTCCTGGGTTTTCTTTTTTTACAAGGAGAGTTCTATAGAAATAGCTGATGCGATTCGGGAAGTATCGTTAATATCGAAGCTTTGTAAGTTGCCCGGCAGGCTTACATCAGGCTGAGACTCCTCCAATATTTTGACTAAATCAGGCCAAATTACTACTCCCTTCAGGTTCGTAAGCTCTTGAAGAAGAGCCAAGTCTTCTCGCTCACGCAAAATAACCAGTTTGGGATATTTCTCGTATTTGAACCCTTCGACCAGAACGAGATCATACTCAGCAAGACGAACAATAAGATCTGACAATAAGGTTCCCTTTTCCTCCAAAATTGCTGTGCGATCAGGTGAGGTAATGGCTACCGCCGCTGCCCCTGCTGCACGATGCTGGTAAGTGTCAGTCCCTTCCTTATCCATCTCAAATCCATGAAGATCATGCTTAATTACAGCTACACGCATACCTTCGGCTGCAAAATAGGCAACCAATCTCGATACCAAATGCGTCTTCCCCGTATTCTTATATCCTGCGATCTGGTATACCGGGCTAGAGATTGAACTCATAACTGGCTTCCCGGAAGTCTTAATGCCTTCACCTTGTCCCCTGCTTTAAGCACCCCGGAGGAAGGTGGTATTACAATAAGACAATCACTGTCCTTAATCGTTATCATCACATTGGATTCATCGAGACTTGCGGGTGTGGCTACAAGCTGAGCGTCTTCTATCCTTAGACTTCCACGGACAAAACGCGTAAAATTGTTGATTTTTTCATAGGATCTCCCCAGAACAGCAGTTAACTCAGTAAGATAAGGCTGGCTGCTGCCCTGCATATAGCCGAGCGCCGGTCTGACGAATAACTCAAAGCCTACAAAGCAGGCTCCTGGGTTCCCTGAAAGTGCAAATAGAAGCTTTCCTTCCTTCACTGCAGCCGTCGTAACACTACCCGGTCGCATAGTTACCTTATTGAACAGCATCGTAACTTCATCGCCGCGCACCAAATCTGCCATGATATCAAAATCCCCTACAGACACTCCACCAGTAGTCACCACGATATCATAATACTGGAACGCCTCTTCTACTCGCTGCTTGGCGATTTGAAGATCATCTTGAATCGCATCAAGTATGATAGGCTCTCCTCCTGCATCCTTAACTTGGCTAGCCAGCATGTAGGTATTACTATTGCGTATCTTGCCGTCCTGAATGGCTTCCTCTACCCCAAGCAGCTCGGAACCCGTTGAGAAAATCGCAACCGTTGGCCGCTTGTAGACACTAACCTGATGAACCCCGAAGGTAGCAAGGACGGAAATCTCACCTGTTGATAAGAGGGTTCCTTGCTCAAGAATCAAATCCCCTTCTTGGAGTTCCAGTCCCACTGGGGTCACATTCTTGCCCGCCTCAATTTCCCGTTTAATCTGAATTGTCGTTCTGCCTTGATTAACAAGTGTCTCTGTCATTTCGAACATGATTACAGCGTCAGCTTCATCCGGAACCTTGGCCCCTGTCATAATCCTTGAGACCGTACCAGGTACAAGGGCTACCGAGGGTAGCGATCCTGCAGGAATCTCGTCCACGACCTCCAGCCATACCGGATTCTCTGATGAACTACCGGCCGTATCCTTGCTTATAATTGCATATCCATCCATTCCTGAGCGGCGAAAATGCGGATAGGGATGTGGTGCCCTAATATCTTCAGCTAGGTAGCGACCCTTGGCCTCGGCCAAATCAATATGCTCACACGCTCCACGATGTACATGGGACTGAATAATCGCCTGTGCTTCATGAACCTGAATAGCATTCCTGTGCTGCTTGTATGATGAATTGGATTGCTCCATATGTGAACCCTCCTAGGCTACGATTCTTAATATGTATATATGTTATCGCTGATTCAAGACTATTTGCAAATTATATTAACATAAAAAGCATGCAGCTATGTGCATGCTCCCATGTATACTTGTGTTAAATTACTACTCTCCGTTATCTCCGTCTCCTAGTAATGCCTCCAGAACCGGAGCGGGTCTTGGGCTTCGTAATCGACTTCTTCGGTGATGAATAGGAACCTGAATCCGAGCTTCCCCCATCCCTATTCCGCGTGATGCTGCCCTTGCTAGAACCAGAACTACTGTCTCCGCTGTAGCTTCCACTGCTTGATCCTGAACCTCCGCGTCTGGTAATAGAACCTTTCTTCTCCACAGTCAGTGGCGGTGCGGCCTTCTTGTCATCCTTCGTAGGAGCATGATAGTCCTGCCTAGGCTTATAAGTATCCTTGCTTGAGTATCCCCGGTAGGAGCCATGTCCACCAAAAGAATCGAATAAACTTCCAATTAGCGAAGCCGCAAGGTAGCCTTGAAGGAAGCTTGAATCATAGTTGCTTCGAACATATTCTTCGGAATCCACTTCAATCAGGGTGTCTTCGGGCTTATTTGGATCCTTCTGGAGATGATAATATTCCTTATCATACACCAGGAACATATGATCCTCATTATCCGGCGACTTCTGATCAGGCTTATGTTCAGCAATTAGATCAGCTGCTACCTCAGGAACTTTCTCTCCGGCTGCCCTATACACATACGAGGTTGAGTTCCCACTTCGATTCACCGATTCTAGCGGGTAATTCTCCTTTACATTAGGTGAACCGCAGCCTGCTAATAACGAGACAAGCAAGCTGAGAATCAGAGCTAACTTAACATATAAAGAAGACCCTTTCTTCACAAATATCACTCCTAAGAGGCACGGATGACTTTTACATCACCGGAGATCGTCTTATCTCCTTCATAAAGCATGAATCTTCCATCCTGCCATTCGATCCTTAACAGGCGATAATCATCAGACTGGAATTGCCATACATGCTGTTCTCCGCCTTGGCGAAAAGGAGTTTTGCCCTTAATGATTACGTTACCGGCATATTCTTCCTCAAGATGGTAGGATCTATCATCCAAATCAATAGTTGTTGGCACTTCATTAGGATTATCGAGACGCCCGTCTATCATATCGTATAAAGCATACTGCAAAATTTCACGTTCTTCAATGTGTAAATAACGAATGTCGTTCCCATCCCGCAATGATAACATCGCAGCATTTCTTCCAAAGTTACGAACACTTCCCACGACCTCGTAGGTGACTAGAGATACCTCGCAAATATCTCCAGGATTAAGATCCAGCATACTCTTCTCACGAGCAGGCGGTTCGGGCTTGGCAAATAATCTGCCAATTCTCTTCATTACATTCATGACATCTGGCTCCTTCTGATTCATGTGCAGTTACCCAAATCTTGCTATTCATAAGCAAAGGAGAAACAATTAATTGTCTCTCCTTCCCTTACATGCATATCGCAGATTATTATTTCTCGTACTGCTTGAGCAGGGCCGCCAGCTCATCTTCTACCGCTTTATCCTTATTAAGTTCTGCGAACTCTTCGTCAAGGGATTTACCTTTGCTGCTTATCTCGTTGCTTGCTTCAGCCTGGGCTTCCATTTGGAGCATCTTCTCTTCCATACGCTTCAAACCGGCTGATGCAGTATCCGAGTTAAGTCCAGACAATGATTTGTTAATTTCGTTCTGAGCCTTGGCTGCGTTATAACGAGCTACCAGGGTCTCGCGCTTATTCTTCATCTCTGTGAGCTGCTTGCGCATTTGTTCCAGCTTGTCACGAAGATTGTCTGCTGCCGCTTTGTTGCTGTCATAGCTGGTCTTGTACTCAGCAAGCTTTACTTCAGCAGCCTTCTTCTCCTCAAGTGCACGGCGGGCAAGGTCAACGTTCTGCGCTTGCGCAGCCGCGTGAGCCTGCTCATTACGTTTTGCAGCCAGTGCTTCCTGCTCTTCATAGAGCTGCTTGAATTTCTTCTCGATTGCGATTTGGGCCGCAACGGACTTCTCGGCATCTTCAAGATCTTCCTGCATATCACGAATGTATTGATCAGTCAGCTTGATTGGATCTTCGGCTTTATCGATAAGAGAGTTAATGTTAGACATCGTTAGATCACGCAATCTTTTGAAAATAGACATGGTTAATTTCCTCCCAGGAATAAATATGTTTTATGATATGAATTACGCAGGTTGGTGGCAGAACGTTTCAATTTTCTTGAAATTTTCTTGCCAGCCATCCCAATTATTGTATCCTGTTCATATCATACCTTGGAGGAGCCTCCATTTGCAAAAAATTTGTGAACGCCTTTTCTGCAAGCTGACACACGTGTTCAATCTGCTCTGAATACAAATTGTCATAGTGGATACCCATCACTACCGTTACTGTCCGGCTCAGCCGCTTACATGCCCGAAGAGCAAAGTCTTCGCTAAGCAAATACTCCTTATGACCGGGAACCGACGAAGTACGAACCTCTACCGAAGATTCCGGGGAAGCATAGGCGGTTGATACAGCACCTATATGTGCATCTCCCCCAGTGATAATTAATAGGATGTCGGGTCCTATTTCACGGTATTCCAGACGTACATCATTCATTAAATGATGCCCCTGATTTCTTCCAACGTCTGAATGCCTTCTTTTTGCATAAAGTCTGTAATGCCGCTGAGTAGTTCTTCTCCTGCATGTATATTAACGAAGTTATAAGTTCCGACCTGTACCAGAGAGGCACCTGCCATAATAAACTCAATGACGTCCATGGCGCTTGTTATTCCGCCAACTCCAATAACCGGTATATTGATCCTTCTGGCAACCTGGTGCACCATTCTTAAGGCAATCGGCTTCACAGCTGGGCCTGAGAGTCCGGCATATAAATTGTTAAATACGCTTTTGCGCTTATATACGTCAATCTTCATGGCCGATAGGGTATTGATCAGCGTAACCCCGTCAGCGCCTTCCTCCTCGCACATCTCAGCCATCGATATCAAATCTTCCGCGTTAGGAGAGAGCTTAATGATTAATGGAAGGGAAGTGACGGCCCTGACTTCACGCACTACTTCCCGGGCTTTCTCGGTCTTAATCCCGTAGGCAATCCCGCCCTCTTTGACATTAGGACACGAGATGTTCAGCTCTATGATATCCACAGCTTTATGACCTTTGGCCTCCCGAAGACGTGCATCCTGATTGATGAGCAATGCCCCTTCAATGTATTCACCAATATGGTCTCCGCCCAGATTCACGATTCTCGCCAGATCCAGGCCTTCCCAGTAAACAGCTTCATGCTCGAGAAAATGCCGGATACCCGGATTCTCTAGGCCCACACTATTCAGCATGCCAGATGGGGTCTCGAAGACACGAAGTCCCTTATTTCCTAATTTGGGATTAAGCGTTAGCCCTTTCCCTGCGATCCCGCCCAGAATTGATATATCGTAATATGACGCATACTCTTTGCCGAATCCAAAGGTTCCGGATGCCATTACCAGCGGATTCTTGAAGTGAACACCGGCGATGCTTCCTGATAAATTAATCATGTAAGTCCACTTCCTTTGCTAGAAATACTGGACCTTCTACGCACGCTCTTCTTGTTCCTTCCGGTCCTTTGACGCTGCATACAAGACAAGCTCCGATCCCGCAGGCCATCTTGTTCTCTACGGATACATAGAGATTGCCGGTATAACCCTGATCGTCCTGCTGCTGCTTGGCCGCCTTCATCATGCCAGTAGGTCCGCACATAAAGACGTGATCATAAGCAGCAAAGTCAACATCATCCAGAATACTCCCCCCAACCCTAGTCCATACCCTGCTGCTGATTGAATTGAATTCCTGAACCAAATAGGCTTCTTCCCGGAAGCCCAGGTAAATATCTGCATCTCTCAATTGTCTTGCAGCATAATAAAGCGGTGCAATTCCTATCCCCCCCCCAACAAGCGCCGTTCTACCTTCTACCTCCGGGAATCCGTTCCCGAGCGGACCAACCAGATTTAGTGAGTCTCCCCGCTTCAACCCAGCGAATAAGTGAGTTCCCTCACCGACAACTTGATACAGGAATTCTATGTAATGCTCCTTGAGATCAAATATACTAAGTGGTCTAGAAAGTAAAGGATCCAGTCTCGAACCTCTAAGCATATAGAACTGTCCGATTCGGCCCTTATAGCTTCCTGCTATCTTCATACGATACACACCAGGTGAGACCTGGATATTAGACAAAATTTCAGCCATCGCTTACTCCCCCCTGAACATTACGATGCCTTTTTTCCCATACCGCCGCCGTGATATTACTCACATCGCAGGCGAACTCTGGATAAAACAGCCTCAGCAAGGAAATAACAACGAGTAATATGCCCTGTAAAAGGAGAGAGATCTTGATGCGTAACAAATATGCACTCGTATTTGTGCTGCTTGTCCTAATCATGCTGCCGATTACAAAGGCTGCTTTTGCAGGCAAGATAACTCAGTCCCCTGAGGAGCAGAGCTCCACAAGCAAAGCTGCATCAAGACATGAATCGTTAACGCTTGGCGAACTAAGGCGTAAATATGCCGAGACCTTTAAATTCCGGGGACCCAAGGTGAAGCAAATCGCACTTACTTTTGATGATGTTCCGGACCCACGGTTCACGCCGGAGGTGCTCGATATTCTTGCTAAATACCATGTCAAGGCCACTTTTTTCGTGGTGGGCCAGCGGGCTGAGAAGCATCCTGGGTTAGTTAAGCGTATCTACCGAGAGGGGCATCTGATCGGTAACCACTCTTATAACCATCCCCTATTCAAGAATCGGAACCTTGCTTATTTCAAAGACCAAATTCTTCGAACTGAGAATATTATTAATACTCTGACAGGCTTCCGTCCCAAATTCATACGCCCACCTTATGGAGAGATTAATGAGCAACAGCTCAGATGGGCGAAAAATAGCGGCTACAAGGTAATTAATTGGAATGTGGATTCAAAAGATTGGAAGGGTTTAAACCAGGCACAGGTTAGCCATAATATTTTGAGCGCTGCGGGTCCCGGATCTATTATTCTTCAGCATGCCGGGGGTGGAGTCGGTGCAAATCTCACGGGTACCATTAAAGCTCTGCCTGAAATCATTAGAACATTAAGAAACCGGGGGTACACCTTTGTAGATCTGAGCGAACTTCTACATATAAAAGGATCTAAATAAGCAAAAGAGGAAAGGCCCCTTTACGTAGGAGCCTTCCCTCTCACTGTTCAACGAAGATTATTTAATGACGTAAAGCTTAACGTTCTGGAATCCAAATGTGTTCACTTTGGCTTGACTGCCAGGGATGAAAATATCAATCCGCTTCCCTTTAATCGCACTGCCTTGATCTGTAGCTGTCGCGACAAAGGCCTTCTTAGGAAGACCGGCATGACTATGACCTGTCACCAGCACCTTGGTGCCCATTGGAATGACTTTCGGATCTACAGCTATTGTGCCCAGTGCAAGAGGCTTGCCGTAGTAATCGACCGGCCCCCATCCATTCTCGCTCGGATCAGATGAGTATGCTGTGGCGACAACACTAATGGTCTTCGAATAATTAAAAGATTTCCCCCAAGCTTCGACCACTTTGTTCGAAGTGAACACTTTCAGTGTGGCCAGCGGATCTGCTTTCTTCACGATCAGGCTACCTTTTACACTTGCAGCCTTCAGGCTGGTTGGCAGCTTAATCGTCAGGCCGGCATAGATATTGGCAGGACTGATCTTCGGATTCGCAGTCATGAGGTTTTGGATAGAGATGCCGTATTTCTTGGAAAGCGTGTAATACGTGTCTCCCTCTACTGCGGTATGTACGGAATCAGCATGGACGGGTGTCATGTGAAGGAAAGCGGCCATGCCAAGCACGGCTGTAATCGTTTTCGCGGCTAGTGACAGTTTGTGAGCTTTCTTGTTCGATGTTAAATTCTTAGATGACATACTATAATCCTCCTTTTAATCATGCCTGCGGAGTTAGCTGTCGGATTCGGATTGAGGATACAACCCGGCGCTGTCATAAATTCCTGCGCTTCACCCCAAGGAAGACCTACCCGCAATTCAGCAGATAGCTATCCATAAATCATCCCCCGCACTTCAAGTTGCAAGTTTCGGCAATTCGAATATATCACAATTTTGTAACCAATTAATCAAGCAATTGCTGGAAATCACTTTATGAAACATCCAAATCATTACAAGGTATATATAGATAGGTAACGTAGATCTGTATAATATCAGAAAATTTAGCCATAATAAGACAGCCTTTTGCAATATACGTACAGAGGAGCAGATCAATGTGAAAAACAAATGGTCACTGGTACTTCCGATAATCTTGGCACTCTTAATTAGCAGTTCACCTGCTATGGTATCAGCACAAGCTGAAACGGCTCAGGAGAAGAGTTCGGCCTGCCTAAGTCCAAATATGGTTAAATTGAAAACCGACTTGCAGAAAGTCTGGATCGACCACACGATATGGACAAGAAGCTATATTGTCAGCGCCATATCAAATCGACCTGATCAGCAAGATGTATTAAACCGGCTTTTACAAAACCAGCAGGATATTGGGGATTTGATCAAACCCTTCTACGGGGAAGCCGCCGGCAATAAGCTGGCTGATCTTCTTAGAGAACATATTCTTATCGCGGGTAAAATTGTAGCGGCAGCTAAGGCAGGTAATCAGTCCGATGTGAAGAAGCTTGAGGCGGAATGGCACCATAATGCTGATGATATCGCCAAATTTCTAAGCACAGCGAATCCGAACTGGCAGTTCAAAGAGCTGCAGGAAATGCTGTATACACACCTTCAGCTGATCACCGAGATCGTCCTCGACTGTCTCAAAGGAGATTGGAAAGCGGACATTGCTGCAACCGACAAAAATGAGATCCATATGATCCATTTAGCCGATATCCTGACCGAGGGTATTATCAAACAGTTCCCTGAAAAATTCTAAACGAGAATTTAAGCGGGGTTAACGAAAGTTTAGTGGGTTTACCACCGAAAAAGCTCTTCCATTTATGTAATGGAAGTGCTTTTCTATGCTTATGTTACTTACTTATGCATCTCATTTTAATTTTCTATAATGATACTTTCTAATTTCAAGTTGACCGGATTGGCAATCGTATCTCCAACAGGGCACTTGCTCTCTAGGAAATGAATGAATTCGTCAACCTTTTCCTTCGGTGAATCGGTCTTAATTCGGAATGTATACCGTATATCGGAGTAACCTGGACGTACATCGGATTTGTCGAAAAATCCATCGAGATCCAGTTCACCTTCAACCTCGACCCGAAAGTCATCGAGCTTCACACCAAATTTGGAAGCATATACTCTGGCAACGATCGATTGGCAAGCGCCTAGTGAGCCAAGAAGAGCTTCGACTGGATTCATACCCGTATCGGTACCTCCCAGGCTCTTAGGTTCATCAATAGTTAACTCGAAGTTTCTTGAAGTTACTTTAACTTGTACGCCGTCTTGTAAATGTGCAGCTGCTCTGAAGGTTTGAATATTAGCCATTAAAACACACTCCCTTAACGCTATAATATGTAGCTTTTTTTACGATAAAACCAATAATACCACTATGTATTATAAGTATTATAAAATATGCAGTTTATTACTGTCAACGATTTAATCCTCCGTTCAGTTGTTCATTTCCCCCTCAGCGTAAGGGTCGAAATACCAAATAGACTCTATCCACTTGGATAGAGTCTAGGTTTATGCAGTCCCGCTTACAATACTTTGCTCAAGAAATCTTGGGTACGCGGGTGGGTTGGGTTGCCCAGAACGATTTCTGGGGTTCCTTGTTCAATAATCTTGCCTTGGTCCATGAACAGAATCCGGTCACCGACTTCTCTGGCGAAGCCCATTTCGTGAGTAACAATGACCATGGTCATTCCCTTCTCAGCCAGCTTCTTCATTACATCCAGCACTTCACCAACCATCTCTGGATCCAGAGCCGATGTGGGTTCATCGAACAGCATGACATGCGGCTGCATAGCTAGCGCCCGTGCAATGGCAATCCGCTGTTTTTGTCCGCCTGACAACTGGGCTGGGAAAGCATCCTTTTTATCCTCAAGTCCCACGGTACGAAGCAGGTCAAGCGCAATCTCTTCTGCCTTAGTCCGGTCCAGCTTCTTCACCTGCATCGGTGCCAAAGTGATATTCTGGAGCACCGTCTTGTGGGGGAACAGATTAAACTGTTGAAATACCATACCCATTTTCTCGCGTGTAAGATTAATATTATGCTTCTTGTCTGTGACGAGTTCACCCTCAAAACGGATTTCACCAGCCGTAGGCTGTTCCAGCAGATTCAGGCAGCGCAGAAAGGTACTTTTACCCGATCCACTCGGCCCAATCACTACGACAACCTCACCTTTCTCGATTTCAGCGTCGATGCCTTTGAGAATTTCCAGTTTTCCGTATGATTTATGCAAATTTTTAATGGATATCACTTGTTCTCAGCTTCCTTTCCAGAACACCCAATAGTTTAGAAAGTCCAAAGGTCATGATGAAATAGATCACGGCCGCTACAAGGAGCGGATTGAGTCCCGCAAAAGAAATACCGCGAACCACCTGAGCCTGGAACATCAGATCAGCCACCCCAAGGAAAGAAACAATCGATGATTCTTTAATAATAGTAATAAATTCGTTACCAATCGCTGGCAATACACTCTTAACGGCTTGTGGCATAATAATATAACGGAAAGACTGACTGTTTGACATACCAAGCGATCTCGCAGCTTCCGATTGTCCTTTATCCACTCCTTGTATGCCGGCTCGAAACACTTCAGCTAGATAGGCTGAACTGTTGATCGATAAGGTAATGATCCCCGATTCAAGCGCTGTGAAGTTAATATGAAATGTCAACGCAAGCCCGTAGTGTATTATGAAGAGCTGAACAAGCATCGGCGTGCCGCGCAGCACTTCAATGTAAGCTACACCGATCCAGCGAAGAATCGCGATCCGGTTCATACGCAGCAGACTGATGAATAGTCCGATAATGAATCCGAAAATGACTCCAAGTACAGACAGCAGAAGTGTATATTTGATCCCCGCAATGTAGTAATCTTTGTACTTAAGGAAGAACGAGAATGTGTCCTGCGACTTCTGCTGGCCATTCACCAGGCTGCTGGCCTCATCAACGAACTGCTGAACCTTACCATCTTTAATTAAATGGTCAAGGGTATTATTAATACTATTTAACAGCTCAGGGTTACCTTTCTTGACCCCAATGGCATAACCGTAATCCTCTACTTGCGGAACTGCGGACGTAATTGCGAAATCTTCCGTAAGATTAGCCTGGGCTACGGGTCCCTCAATGATAGCGGCATCCACACGATTGGTCTGGAGCTGCATAAGGATATCGGAAATTTTATCAAGTGAAGTTAATTGTGCCCCTTCAATCTTCTGGCCAATCTCCTCTTGAAGAGAAGACTTCTGAACTCCGATCTTGGCGCCTTTTAATGTATCCATCGTGTTGTATTTATCTTTATCTGCTTTACGGACCATAATGGCCTGATTGGCACGGTAATACACATTCGAGAAGTCGATACTTTTCTTACGTTCCGGTGTAGGATTCATTCCCGAGATCAGGAAGTCTACCCGTCCGCTGGTCAGAGCTGGCAGCAAGCTGTCAAAGCTCATATCTTCTATCTTCAGTTCTGCACCCATATCCGCAGCAATCTGCTTGGCAATTTGAATATCAAAACCAATTATTTGATCCTTACCGTCTATTACTTTATGAAACTCGTAAGGAGGAAAATCAGCACTTGTTCCCAGCACGATCGTCTTCTTCGCTGAATTTGTGCTGTCCTCTGCATAAGCCAACCCATTTATCCCCGAGTAAGTCATGACGAAGCACAGCAGGACTATGATCAGCATCTGTATTTTTCTCAATTTTGTTATCGCTCCTTGCTTCTAATTTGGATTTATTGTATTAGGACTGAGTCATTATAAAACATCATGTATTATTATGCAATAAGAAAGGTCCGAACCAACGTCAGGAAAAAAACCCCAGTAAGCAAATCAGACGACATTCATTAGAATGCCGTCTGTTCATCTTCATTATTCTATACAATTTATACATTTCTAATTAAGTACACTCTGATAAATCTCCAAATACCTCTCCGCAGACACGTTCCAGCTGTAATCCCCGGCAAAAGCATTGCGTACAATCTTCTTCCACTGATCAGGTTGATGATACATATGAACAGCCCGCCGAAGAGTATACAGCATGTCATGAGCATTGTAATGGTTGAAGGAGAAGCCGTTCCCCTCTCCGGTAAATTCATTAAAGGATTGAACCGTGTCATTAAGTCCTCCGGTCTCTCTTACTACCGGAATACTTCCGTAGCGTAGAGCCAGCAGCTGACTGATCCCGCAGGGTTCAAATTTGGAAGGCATCAGGAAGATGTCACTTCCCGCATAAATTCGCCGCGATAATCCATCATTGAATTTAATTTGGGCGGACAGCTTGCTGGGGTGACGATTCGCCGCCTCCTTGAACCACTGCTCATATTCATACTCCCCGGTTCCCAGAACCACCACTTGGATATTGTCGAAATACAAAAGCTCATCCAGAACTCTTCTGACTAGTTCCAGTCCTTTGGAGTCCACAAGCCGGGTAACCATGGAGATAAGAGGAATCTTGGGATCTACAGGTAGACCCAGTTCTTGCTGAAGGAATGGCTTGTTCTCGCGCTTCTTGTTAAGACTGGTTCTGTATTTAGCAGGGATCTCGGTATCCGTTGCCGGGTTATACAGCTTGGTATCAATTCCGTTGACAATACCGGATAGCTTCCCTCCAAGCGATCTGAGCAGACCGTCAAGACCATAACCATAATACTCGGTCTTAATCTCTTCCGCATAGGTCGGACTTACCGTGGTCACATGGTCTGCATAGACCAGTCCTGCTTTGAGGTAGTTGACATTTCCGTAATATTCCAGACCATCCGGCGTAAAATAGTCATTCGGGAGGTCAAGGAGATCGGGCATAACTTCGTAAGGGAATATGCCTTGATAGAGCAAGTTATGTACCGTAAATACGGTTCTTACGGACTGATAGAAAGGATTGTGTAAATAATGATGCCTCAGTAATACCGGAATGAGTGCGGCATGCCAATCATGACAGTGGATCACATCTGGCTGGAAGTCGATGTATGGCAAAATTTCAAGTACGGCCCGGTTGAAAAAGGCAAAGCGCTCCCCATCATCACCGTAGCCATAGATTCCATCCCGTCCGTAATAAAATTCGTTGTCTATGAAATAGACGGGGATTCCTTCAAAGGTTAGCTCTTCGATGCCGCAATACTGCGACCTCCAGGCTAAGGGAACCTGGATAATATCCACCGGTTCAAGCTGACTCCGAAATTGATCCGGAACCGCTTTGTACTTCGGCAGCACAATTCGAACATCATGACCTGCTTTGAGAAGAGCTTTGGGCAAAGCTCCAATCACATCAGCCAGTCCACCGGTTTTTACGAAGGGTATGGCTTCTGCAGCCGCAAATAAAATTTTCATGTCGACTTCCTCCTCTTTGTAGTCTTACGCTGCTTTGGAGCCTCTTGCGCCGTACTGCTGCTTAGCGGCTCGCTCTGTTCCCTCTTGGCTGATCTACCGGATTTCTTCCAGATCGAAATGCTCAGCGGAGGAACGGATATTTCAATACTGTATGGCTGATTATGCCAAGATATCTTCTCCGATTTGATGGACGATGGGCTCAGTCCTGAGCCGCCGAACTCCTTGGCGTCACTCGTGAAGACCAGTTCATAATTCCCAGGCTTGGCAACTCCAAGCCGGTACTGATCCCTGTTCACAGGCTGGAAGTTGATGACAACTAGCAGGCTGTCGCCAGGTCTTTTACCTTTACGGAAAAAGGATATGACACTTTGTGAAGCATCATGCGGGGATACCCATTCGTACCCTTCCATTCCATGGTCCAGCTCCCAAAGCGCCTTTTCCTGAAGGTAAAAGTGGTTAAGGGCCGCCGTGTACTTCAGCATTTGCCGATGAGCGTCATAATCCAGCAGGAACCAATCCAGCTCACCCTGGTCTCTCCATTCGATGAACTGTCCGAACTCTCCTCCCATGAAGAGAAGCTTCTTGCCCGGACTTGTCAATTGGTACCCGAGCAGCACGCGAAGACCTGCAAATTTCTCCTCATAGTTCCCTGGCATTTTGTCCAGTAATGACTTCTTGCCATGTACCACTTCATCATGCGAGAGCGGCAGCGTGAAATTCTCGGAATAGGCATACACGATAGGAAAAGTAAGCAGGTTGTGATGGTGCGGTCTATTGTAAAAGTCCGTCTCTACATAATCCAGCGTATCATTCATCCAGCCCATATTCCATTTATAGTTGAACCCGAGTCCACCTTCATGAACCGGTGACGTAACTAGCGGCCAGGCACTGGATTCTTCAGCCATCATCAGTGTGTGCGGATGCGCCTGAAATACAGCTTCGTTCAGCTGGCGGAGGAAGGCGGTTGCTTCCAGGTTCTCGTAACCCCCGAACTCGTTCGACACATACTGGCCTTCACTTTTCTCGAAATCAAGCCTCACCATACTAGTTACCGCATCTACACGCAGACCATCGAAATGGTACATGTCCAGCCAGTAAAGGGCATTGGAGATGAGGAACGAGCGAACCTCAGGCTTGCCAAAGTCGAAGCTCAGCGTTCCCCAACCGGGCTTATCCGCCTTACGGGGATCCTCGTACTCGAACTGAGGTGTACCGTCAAACAGCCGCAGTCCATGGGCGTCACGGGTAAAGTGCCCAGGCACCCAGTCCAGAATTACACCAATGTTCGCCTGATGGCAGCGATCTACAAAATACATGAGATCCTTTGGCGTTCCATAGCGGCTTGTAGGTGCGAAATAGCCCGTAATCTGGTACCCCCAGGATAAATCATAAGGATGTTCGGCCAGGGGCATAATTTCAATATGCGTATAGCCCATTTCTTGTATGTAAGGAATCAGCAAATCCGCCATTTCCCGGTAGGTATAAAATGACCCGTCCTCCTTCTGTTTCCAGGTCCCGAAATGAATTTCGTAGATATTCATCGGTTTCTGGTAAGGAGCCCTGTTCTTCCGGCGCCAGCTGCCGTCACCCCATTGGTAACCTTCCAGCGAACTTACTACAGATGCGGTAGCAGGTCTTACTTCAGCATGAAACGCGTACGGGTCGGCTTTGAGGAATGTCTGCCCATCCGGACCCGTAATTTCATACTTGTAAAAAGTACCTTCCGTGATCCCCGGGAAAAAGCGACTCCAAAGCCCTGAATCGGGCATCTTATATAAAGGATCGTGTTCTCCCTTCCACTGATTGAAGTCAGAAGCCAGACCCACATGCTGTGCATGAGGTGCCCAGACCGTGAACCGAACTCCGGAGATTCCTTCTTCTTCTGTAAGATGAGCCCCAAGAGAACGGTAACTGCGATATAAAGTTCCTTCATGGAATAGGTATACGTCCAGAGGCGAAATTGATTTTTTTTGTTTATACAGGTTCTCTGACAACTCTCCACCGCCTTTTTAAGCATAGTCCACTTAGTTTATTACCCCAATGATAAGGGAATGAATTAAGAATTTACAAAAAGAAAATAAAAATGTAATTTTTCATGGAATCCACAATAAAATAGTTTCAACTATGGGCTTTTTCGTTTATGTAAATACTACACTGACATAATCCTTGGGAGGGAAACGTAATGAACAAGAAAGAATGCATTGCCATGCTGCTAGCCGGAGGAGAAGGTCGCAGATTATCTCCACTTACGTCCAAGCAAGCAAAGCCGGCTGTGCCGTTTGGCGGTCGATACAGAATAATTGATTTTCCTCTCAGTAACTGCGTTAACTCAGGTATTGATACGATCGGAGTTCTTACCCAGTATGAGGCGGATTCACTTCACAGCCATATCGGTGATGGTGATGCCTGGGGTCTGACACAGACAGACAATGGAGGAATCGCACTTCTTCCTTCTTACAATACAGGTTCTGATGAATATTCTGGCACAGCAGATGCCATTTACCAAAATATGGAGTACATTGAATCTCAAAATCCGGAACATGTACTTATCTTATCAGGCGATCATATTTATCATATGAATTATCGTGAAATGCTTGATTTCCATATAGAATCCGGTGCCAGCGCTACTATCTCTGTAATGCCGGTACCTTGGAATGAAGCTCACCGTTTCGGTGTGATGACGACAGATGATCAATATCGGATCACTGAATTTGCAGAAAAACCAAAGGAACCGCAAAGCAATCTGGCTTCCATGGGGATCTACATTTTTAAATGGGACTATCTGAAACAGCATTTGTCCGAGGATGCCCTTAATCCGAATTCTTCCCATGACTTCGGTAAAGACGTTATACCCAACATGCTTGCCGGAAACACTCCCCTTTATGCTTATGAATTCAAAGGATACTGGAGAGACGTGGGTACAGTAGACAGCCTTTGGGAAGCTCATATGGACCTTCTCGATGAGTCGGCAGAATGGAAGCTGCACAACGAAGCTTGGCCAATGTACACGAATGAACAGCACACTAGAAAGTCTGGAGTCAAACATCGTGCGATTCAAGCCAATTCTTCCATGGTTCACGATAACTGCGGTCTTGAAGGTTATGCTGAGCGTTCCGTGCTGTTCGGTGGTACCGAAGTTGGCCGTTTTAGCAAAATCAAAGACAGTATTATCATGCCTCATGCCAAGATCGGACGCAATGTTGTGATTGAGCGTGCGATCATCGGTGAAGGCGCCGTGATCAAGGACGGCGCAATCATCAAAGGCAACGCCAATGAAGTTATGGTCATCGGTCCAGGTGAGACCGTTGTAGCGAAGCCGGCTGTTCGTCCTCAGCCTGCACGACTTCTTAAAGAGGTCTATGATAATGCGAGCCGCCTTCGGGCTGGCGGAATGTCATCTTAATTAGTATCAGAGCGGATCATTATGATCCGCTCTTTTTTGTATATCCATATACATGTAAGCTGGACCTTCTTCCTACCTGCACAAAAAAGAGCGGATATGTAGGTCCGCCCTCTCTTACTCGCTATCGTTCTTCACCATATAGCTCTTCCCACTCGCTGCGCAGCATGCTCATCTCTATCAAGCTCCAATATTCGTTACGATACAGTGTCTTCTCGCGCATAAGCCCTTCCTTCTTGAACCCGGTGGACAAGTACAGCTGGATTGCCGGTCTGTTGAAATCAAAGACACCCAGCGTTATCCGGTGCAAATTCAAAGACTGAAATCCAATCCTGAGCATCTCCATAATCATGGCTTTGCCTATACCGCGTCCTCGGTACTCGGGATTCCCCAGAATTACACGGCTTATGCGCGCTGAACGATTTTTACGGTCAATTTGGCTTAGGCTAATATGTCCTATAATCTCCTTGGAGAGCCGGTGAATCACCTTGAAGATTAAGCAATGGGATTTCCAAGGTAAGTTAGCATCCATAATATAAGCATTCAGGTCATCATCGGTAAGAGGATAGGACCATCTTCCGCCAGCCCACTGCAACTGGAATGCCTCGGAGGCCGACCAGCTTTGCAGAAGGTGGAAGTCCTTTTCATTGAAATAGACAAAATCTACCGGTTCGTCCTCTCCGTCAGTACCCGAAGCTTCCCACTGTTCATACAGGTTATATTCGCGCCCGTTCTTCAGCGCCGTCCCCATATAGCGGAAGCCAAGCTTCTGATAGAAGCTGTTCAGCTTAAGATTCTGCGCCAGACAGTCAAGACGAAGCCCCTTCCTTCCATTTGCCCGAGTCCGCTCAGCGGCCCAGTCAACGATATAGGAGCCTAACCCGGCACTGCTGAACTTTCTTCTTACGGTAAGGCGGTGTAGATAGTTATATCCCTTGCTGTTACGCATCCCCCAATAATCAGGGTCACTCTGCTGTAAAGTAAACATGGCTGCAGGTTCCGTCTGGGCGTAGATCATGTAGATTTCTCGATATTCAAAATACGACAAAATCTCTTCTCTTGTGAATTGTTCGGGATTCCATTGATAAATACCTTGCGAGATCATCCATTGTGCTGCTTCTATCAGCATTTGACATATCAGGTCAGTATCTTCTTGGTCCGCCAGATGAATTTCCAGCTGTTGGTCTGGCAGTGTCAGCATTCCTACAGGCTTGCTCATGACAGATCATCCTCTTCTCCCGAATCCTCTTTACCTAAACGGAAATCTTAAGCTTCATTCTTATTCAGTTCATCCAGCAGAGGGAGACGAATACTTACCGTCGTTCCGACACCCAGTTCACTACGCATCTCCATTTCCCCGTTATGCAGTTCTACGAGCTGTTGACTTATCGCAAGTCCAAGTCCCGTACCTCCACCTTGATGATTCACCTGAAAGAAGCGGTCCTTAACCCGGCGCAAGTGCTCCTCGCTTATCCCTATCCCGCTGTCTATAACTTCAACAACTGCCCAGTTATCCTGTGTACGAATATCCAGATGAATCCAGGAATCTTCTGTAGAGAATTTAATCGCATTATCTACAAGATTCAAGAAAACCTGCTTTAACCGATTGCCATCACCAGGTACCATAATGGCAGCATCGGTATGGTCATCCAGTTTGATTTGAATCCGTTTTTGTTCGGCTTTAGCCCATACATTCAGCATCGTCTCTTGGAGAATTTCTTTGAGATTCACCGAGACTATAACCAGCTTCATCTCATTTTGCTGCAGTTTGGAGAAGTCGAGCATTTCCTCAACCAGACCAATCAGCCGATCGGTCTCCTTCGCTATAATCTGCATCCCGATCTTGGTCTCCTCAGGATCAAAGCCGCCGGAGGTCAACGTTTCGCTCCAGCCTTTAATTCCTGTAAGCGGAGTGCGCAGCTCATGTGAAATGGAAGAAATGAAATCATCCTTGATTTGATTACCCCGGACAATTTCTTGTGCCATATAATTCAGGGTGCTGGCCAATTCTCCAAGCTCATATTTGTATTCCCCTTTGACGCGGACGTCAAACCTCCCACGGGCCATTTGCGCAGACACGGCCCGGATATTATTGATTGGTTTTACTATGGAGTTGGCTAGTCCCATGCTGAACAGCAGCACCACAGCCAAGATGACTACACCCACTAATGCGGCAAGCAAAGTGATATTCAGCAGCTTGGAATTAATCGGCTCCATGGAGGTGATATACCTTATAACGTACTTGTTCTCTCCCAATAACTGAATTGGGCTTGAAACCGACATCACCATTTCCCCGGTATCCGGCTCACGACCGATCCATTTGCCGATGTTGTTGGTAAGTGCCTGTGACAGATCACTCGTCTCCACAGGCCTATGAGACTGGAAAGAGCTGTTCGTTATAAGTATATTACCTTGACGGTCAAGCACCTGCAGCTCCGTGTTGGCCAGGGAGAATACGGATATAATATTGCTGAAAAAAGCGGTATCTTCCTGAACCTCCGACTTGTCGGAATTCTGGAAGTTATCGGTTACCATGGCCGCATGATTGGCAATATGGTTATAAATGCTGTCATAGTAGTAAGTTCGTATTGCGAACAGAAAGATGATCTCAACCATTAACAGCGTAACAAACACCACGATAAAATAATGAAGAACGATCTGGCGACCGATCCCTTTACTAATCATTGACCTTCGCCCTTCCACTTATAACCGTGTCCCCATACGGTCTGCAGATAGGACGGATCTGACGGGTTGGCCTCGATCTTCTGACGAATTCTTCGGATGTTCACATCCACGATCTTCGGATCGCCCATATACTCCTTGCCCCATACATGATCAAGCAGCTGGTCACGGCTGAGCGGGGTATTCTCCTTCTCAAGGAAATACTGGATTAGTGAGAACTCTGTAGGCGTCAGTTCAATCATCGTGCTATTCTTCTTAAATTGCTTGGTGATCAGATCCAAGGTAAAAGGTCCTGAGGTGAAACTAACCTTCGCACTTGTCTCTCTATATACATTAACCCGCCGCAGCAAGGAGTGAATACGTGCGATCAGCTCTGTGGGGCTAAAAGGTTTGCTCACATGATCATCTGCTCCAACAGACAAAGCATATACTTTATCCTGCTCCTGAACCTTAGCTGTTAAGAATATAATCCCAATGCGCTCATTCGTCTCACGTATACGCCGGCAGACTTCAAATCCGTCTATGCCCGGGACCATCACGTCCAGCAGCGCAATATCAATATCCGGAACACTCGTCAGCTTGCTGAGTGCCTCATTTCCATCGGCGGCCTCCAGTACTTCAAAGCCGTTACGCTTCAGATTAATTACTATAAAACTGCGGATAGACTCCTCGTCTTCCATAATAAGAACTTTACTCACAGCTACTAACATCCTCTCTAATTGAAACGATCTGCTATCTCAAATTTTTCTTCATAATCTCCGTATTGAATGAGGTCTTATAAGCGATAACCTGATCATTATCTCGCATAAGCAGTGACCATTCCGGCTTCAGCTTCTCCCACTGGGACAGGGGAACGAATTTGATCTCGGCCACCAGTTCATGATTGTCAATCCTGATGAACCGCAAATATTGATCCACGACAGAGTTCTGATCCAGCGTAACCTTTCCTTTCAGGTTATCCGGGAAATCAAATACGAATCTGCCGTCCGGGTCCATGTACTGCTCCTTGATGAACTTCATGTCCTTTAAGTCTCCCGAAGTTACCTTCTCTTCCCACTGGTAGTAATCTAGGAACCGCGGCGGCTTATCCAGGATTATCTTCTCCCAGCCGGACGGGATCTTAAGCCTTCCCATTTCCAAAATATCATCATCATTCACGTCCCCGCTCCGAATCGGAAGGTCATTCAAATTATCATCCTGATCAAGCACATTAACCAGCTTATTATCCTTCATCATGATTAACGTTGAATAAGCTGAATGTGTCAAATAGGAAGCATCCAAAATAATTCCTCTCTGGTTCGGAGTTACTTTGCCGGACATTACATTCAAATAATCATTTAGACCAGCTCCAAGCTGAAGAGTGTCAAGCTTTATGGCTTGATCGGCTTTTATCTGATAGCAGGTCACTAGATTGTAGTCATTCTTCTTGAAATCTACAGTTGTTATTTCCAGCAGATCATCATCATTCAAATCTTCAACCAAATAATTGGAGTACGGAGCAAGTAGAATCTTGTCCACCTTCTGCCCAGTAAAAGTATACACGGCAAGAGTTTTACGCGAATCCATATCTTCATTACTGAAGCCGGCGAGAATTTCCATTCTTCCGTCATGATTGAGATCTCTGTATTCAAGTGACACGAGACTTCGCCCGTCTCCTTCAAATTGCTGCTTGATGACCCATGTGTCATCCGTCTCTTCAAGGATCATACCCTGAGCATTTGCGTCCCCTTTCGTACTCTCGAAGAACACTACCGCATCAAGGTTACCGTTGTTGTCCAAATCTCCGGTCTGGATCGACTGGATGTCATTAAGCCCTCGCGGCTGCAGACGCATATCCGGCGGGGTGTGCGCTTCAATTACACTTCTCAGGGACTGCTGACTGGATGTCAACTGAGGAGGCTTCATTAACATCTTAGGATCCGTAATAAGATCACATCCGCTCAGGACAGCCAGACATAGACAACCTGCCGCAATATTCAACCACCTTGCTTTAGCCAATCCAATCACTCTTTCCATCTAGATCAGCTGCTTCTCTTCCTGGGTTAATCTTCTTCCTTCGATATCCCACTGCAGCCGTCCTTCATTAATTCCCCATAACCGGGAACAGTATTGCTCCGCAAGTTCCAGCGGCAAGACAGCGATCACCGTCGCTTTATCACGGGTACACAATTCTTTTAACGTGGTAAGAACCTTTTCAGCTGCATACTTATCCAATCCGATTACAGGCTCATCCGCAGCAATTAACTGAGCACCGTGAACTAATGCGCGGCAGATGGCCACCCGCTGTCGCTCACCCCCGCTTAATTTGCCTGCTTGAACATGAGCTTTATCGAGCAGCCCGAACTTTTCCAGCTCATCCATAGCACCCATGTAATCGTCCGAGCGGATCGAACCGGTTAATCTTCTTATCCAAGAGGTCTGACCGGCCTGACCGATCACTACATTCTTCAGTGCAGTCTTCTGTAAATTCAGCTCTGGATTTTGTTCCAAGTAAGCGAACTTCGAACGGAACTCCGAGGAACCTCGTCCGCCCGACTTAATAATTTCCTTGCCTTCATAAGTGTAACGGCCTGAAGTCCACGGGCTGCGTAGGGCCAGGCAGCGGAGTAGTGTACTCTTCCCGCTTCCGCTCGGGCCGACAACTCCGATCATCTCACCCTGATTAAAGCTCAGATTAACCTGATCTATAACTGTTCTCTTCTCTGTTCCTACAACCTTACTTAACTGACTGACTTCAATCATCTCTTTAGCTCCCCTTTAGCCCCTAAATCTCTATTTCTTATTCTATCTTATCTTTTTCTTGTTTGAAAGGAGCGTCCCTGCGTTAATAATCAAGTGGTCAATTGTTTATAGTGGACACTCGTCAGCGAACAAGCCATAATGAAAAAATAAAGCATTATTTTTGGGAGGTCACCTTTCACATGGCTTATACGGTAAAAGTAGACGTGTCTCCGGTCTATGAACTGCTTGGCAGCTTCTTGGTTCATATTGTACGCAAATGGACGAATAATATCGACATGGGTCCTGAGTGGAGCGACACCATCAATTCACGTCTTAACGAAACGACTCGTGCAGCTTTTGCCGAGGCTGCTTCATGGCCCTTTGAGGATTATGATGTTCTCTACGCATGGGCAATCGAGCGCGGGGAGCACCAGCAAATTGAGGATTATCTTCACTTCCTGCAGACTACGTCTTCGGAAGAACTTTGTGACAGGGTTCACTCATACATACCCGAGTTGACTGCTGAAAAAGCACTTCTTATTCGCGATAATTATGTGCCTTTACTTCAGATATGGTACGATGTGTACTTTAAAGAAATTGAGTCTATGTATGTCCCTCTTCTTGAAGAGGACGCTGCCGAGAAGCTCGCTCTGCTGGACAAAATGGATCCCGAGAGTCTCATCGATTATGCTTCCGGCGGATTGATCGTCTCGGATGATCTGCCAATCGAGCAGGTTATTCTGCTTCCGATAATCCATTTACGCCCGATTAATACCTATTGTTTCTACAACAATATGCTGCTGATCCAATATCCTGTTGATCTACCTCCAGGGGATGCCAATGAAGCGCCGAATTACCTTTTACGGTTAACCCGTGCTCTGGCGGCCCCGGAACGGCTCCGAATGCTGCGTTATCTCGCAAATGAACCGAAATCTCTACCCGAGATGCAGCAGTTCCTGAATGAATCCGAAGAGACTCTAATGTACCATCTAAGGCTGCTCCGGGTCGCCGGACTGCTTCGGGTTCATCTGGGCACCCATGATCAGGAGAGATTCTGCTTCCGCCCTGACGGCATCTCCGAATTGCAGATTTTCCTGGAGACGTATATTCAAATATAATATCAATATTCTAGTTATACTAAGCAGCAGATAAGTACTACTGTAGAGAGGAGCAGCCTGCTATGAACAATTATCATAACCGCCAACAGATTATATTCGATATGGATGACACGCTTATCCACTGCAACAAGTATTTTGAGATGATCCTGAGCAAGTTTGCTGATGTAATGCTGAATTGGTTCAGCGCCTATGAGCTAACTACAGCTGAAATTCGCAGCAAACAAATTGAAATCGATGTGGCAGGCGTTCTGAAAACCGGCTTTGCAAGCAAACATTTTCCCCAGTCCATGATTGAGACCTATCATTACTTCTCCAGAATGACTGGTCGGGAGGTCGATACGGCCGAAGAGAACCAGCTTATGGAGCTTGGGATGAGTGTATATGATCAGAATATTGAACCTTATCCGGGCATGGTGGAGACTCTTGATATTTTGGAGAGTCAAGGTCATGAGCTTAATCTGTACACGGGCGGGGAGAAAGCCATTCAGGAACGCAAAATTGAACAGATGAAGCTTGCTTCTTACTTCCATGACCGAATCTATATCCGTCAGCACAAAAACGAAGAAGCTTTAGAGCAGATTCTCAATTCCCGCCATTTCGACCGGGAACAGACCTGGATGATTGGCAACAGTCTTCGTACAGATATCATTCCGGCTCTGGCAGCAGGCATTAACACCATCTATATCAAGCTGCCCAATGAATGGTCCTATAATGTGGTTGAACTGAAAAATGAACCGACTACAGCTATGTATACCGTCTCCTCCCTGGAGGAGGTCCCAAATATCATCGCTGAAAGCATCGCCGCCAAACAAAAGAAACGGACCCTTTAAAGGGTCCGTCTTTTTGTGTAGATTATTCCACTCGTTCGAGCTCAAGCTGGCCTTTCTCTTTGTCCTGAAGCATAATTCTTGCTTTATACTCACGCTCTCCATCCTTAAAAGACAGCAGCTGAGTCTGCCCCTTCTCTATGAGAGAGGCCAGCATAGAATGAGAGATCTTCTTGCCAGAGTATTCTTTCCAGATCACAAACCCGCATCCCTGTTTGAAATGAGTACACCCGTACCCCTTCTTGCCTTCAATAAGCTGACCGCCGCAGCCGGAACGGGGACAGGTTCCCAGAGCAATTCGTTCGGCAGGTGCACTGGCACTGACTTTGAGGCCAGAATCCCCGGAGGGTTTCCCTTTACGCGTTCTTGCGCTTGCCGATCCCTCACCCTGCCGCGTTCCTGCACTCCGTCGTCCTGTCGGATTCGCCTCACCCTCGAATAGAGAAGCAGAAGCCTTCGGCTGACTGCGGACTTTCTCGATTATAGAGACGGTGAACTTCTTAACATTCTCCATGAATTTCTCTCCGGCTGCTTCGCCTTTGGAGATTTGATGGAGACGCCGCTCCCATTGTCCGGTCATCTCCGGGGAGGTTAGAAGCTCAACGCCGGCATGGCGTATTAATTCAACAGCCGTACGGCCTTTAGGCGTCACGGTGATTCTTTTCCCCTGCATGGTAATATACCCAACCTTCTTTAGCCGCTCAATCGTCGCTGCGCGTGTCGCCGGAGTTCCGAGTCCCGCATCCTTCATTACTTCGCGAAGCTCTTCGTTCTCCAGCTGCTTACCGGCACTCTCCATAGCCTTGAGCAGAGTCCCCTCAGTATAAGCCTTCGGCGGCTGGGTTGCCTTCTCCTTCACCTCGGATGACTTGCAGAGGACATGTTGACCTGGGTCAACACTGAACGGCTCACTCACAAGCTCCTCTGTCTCCTCTTCCTCATCCTTCTTCTTGCCTCTAGCACTCGATTTGCGCGCCTCTTCCGTACCTTGACAGACCTTCCAGCCCAAGGAGACCAGCTGCTTCACATTCGTCTTGAAGGTCTCGCCTTCTACCTCGGTAAGTACTGTGTGCTGTTTGTACTCAGCTGGGGGGTAGAACTGGGACAGAAATCTGCGTATGACCAAATCGTACACGTTCTGTTCCTCTGAGCTTAGAGTCCCTGCACGCTTAAGGGTAGGAAGAATGGCATGGTGATCCTCAACCCGCGAGGGGTTACAGATCGACTTATTATTTTTATGAACCAGATTGGGATGGGCTCCACTGGCAAGTTCTTGATACCCGGTCGATTTAAGCATGTGGAGCGCCTTGTGCATGCCCTCAATATTCTGCTCCGTCACATAGTTCGAGCTTGTACGCGGATACGTGATTACCTTATGCTTCTCATAAAGAGCCTGAGCAATATCCAGAGTTTTCTTGGCTGAGTATCCATACTTCGCATTCGCCTCACGCTGCAGCAGCGTCAAGTCATACAGCTTGAATGGGTACTCCTTCGTGTCCTTGACTTCGTACTCTGTGATCCTGCCTTCTTTGCCTCGAACCTTGTTCGCAATCAGATCGGCCTTCTCTTTATCTGTCATCCTTTCGCCCTGCCATGAGCCCGAATAACTGCGCTCTTGCTGCTGAAATTCTGCCTTGATCTCGTAATAAGTGAGTGAGTCGAAGCTTTCGATTTCCTTCTGTCTGTCATAGATTAGCGCAAGTACCGGCGTCTGAACTCTCCCGACGGAGAGCAGCTCCTTATGCTTAGTTGTAAAAGCTCTCGAAGCATTCATGCCGACCAGCCAATCGGCCTCGCTTCTTGCCCTAGCGGCAATAGTCAGATTCGCAAATTCCGAGCTGTCTTTCAGCTCGGCAAAGCCCTTCGCTATGCTCTCTGCGGTCAAATCAGAGATCCACAGCCTTCTAACCGGCTGGGTAATCTTCAGCTGCTGCTGAATCAGGGCAAAAATATACTGCCCTTCCCGCCCGGCGTCACAGGCATTCACGATCTTATCGGAGCGCTTAGATAGTTCACCAATAATTTTGAGCTGATCTTTCGTCTTCGGATTCGGCACAATCTTGAAGTGATCCGGTAGAATCGGCAGATCAGAGAAATTCCATCTTTTATATTTAGGATCATAAGCATCCGGTTCAGCCAGACCAAGCAGATGGCCAATAGCCCAGGTTATGATATATTGTTCGCCCTCTAGATAGGACCGGTTATTCTTCGCCTTCGGCTCAATCACGGCCGCAATGGTTCGTCCCATATCCGGTTTCTCTGCGATTACTAATGTTTTCATGGTGAGACGCTTCCCCTCTCCCAAGTCCTTTTCGGCAAAAAAAGAGCTGCGCACAGCGCAGCCCCGTTGCATTCTAATATTATATCATAATTCGGTAGAAGGAATGAACAGTCTGTACATTCCTCCTAGTACTAGACTTAAGCTAGAACCGAGGCACCCATCAAAAATTTATCTACTTCACGAGCAGCTTCGCGTCCTTCGTTAATTGCCCATACAACCAGACTTTGACCACGGCGCATGTCGCCTGCAGCAAATACTTTATCTGCATTGGTCTTGTACTTGCCATATTGTGCTTTTACATTGGAGCGGCGGTCTGTATCCAGCGAGAGCTCATTAATGATAGTATTCTCAGGTCCGTCAAATCCGATTGCGATCAAAGCCATTTGTGCAGGGAACACACGCTCTGTACCCGGAATCGGCTGATAGATCTTACGGCCAGTCTCATCAACGATACGTTGAATCTGGATGGTATGAAGCTCTTTGAGATTCCCTTCCTCATCCCCAACAAATTTAGTGGTCATGATGGAGAATTCACGTGGGTCTTCACCGTAAAGTGCTTTAGCCTCTTCTTGGGCATAATCAAGTGTATAGACGTTCGGGAACTGCGGCCAAGGGTTCTGGATCGGATCACGTTCCAAAGGAGCCTTGGTATGCGTACCGAATTGAGTAATGCTTCTGCATCCGTGACGCAGGGACGTAGCTACACAGTCAGAGCCTGTATCCCCGCCGCCGATAACGATAACATCTTTACCTTCTGCAGAGATGTATTGTCCGTCTTGAAGGCCGGAGTCCAGATAGCTCTTAATGGTGCTGTTCAGGAAAGGCATTGCATACTGCACACCCTTCAGGTCGCTTCCCTCAATGTTGAACTCGCGCGGCTTGGTAGCACCACCGCACAGGACAACAGCATCGAACTCATCAACCAGCTGCTGTGCAGGAATGTCCTTACCGATCTCGGTATTGGTAACAAATTTAACGCCTTCCTCTACGAGAAGGTTAACCCGTCTCTCCACGACTGATTTATCCAGCTTCATGGAAGGAATTCCGTACATCAGCAGACCGCCGACGCGGTCGGATCTCTCATATACGGTAACTTCGTGACCAGCTTTATTCAGCTGTGCCGCACATGCAAGTCCAGCAGGTCCGGAGCCCACAACAGCTACACGCTTGCCTGTACGTTTCTCAGGCGGCTCTGCAACAACCCAACCTTCTTCAAAGCCTCTCTCAATAATGGCTTCTTCGATGGTCTTGATCGTAACCGGCTGACCAATCAGACCTACCGTACAGGAACCTTCACAAGGTGCAGGGCAGATCCGTCCTGTGAATTCTGGGAAGTTATTCGTCTTGTGAAGACGATCCAATGCATCCTTCCATTGTCCGCGATAAACCAGGTTATTCCACTCCGGAATCAGGTTGTGCACCGGACAGCCCGAAGTTCCTCCAGTCATATCAATACCAGTATGGCAGTAAGGTGTACCGCAATCCATACAGCGGGCACCCTGTGTCCGTAGTTCCTCTTCAGACATATGTTTATGGAACTCTTCCCAGTCCTTTACCCGTTCAGAGGGACTGCGGTCTCCCGGAAGCTGTCGTTTGAATTCCATAAACCCCGTAGGTGTAGACATCTAACTTTTCCCCCATCTCTTTGTTTTGCTTATCTATACGGAATGAACTAAACCTAACTTCTCTCCAGCTCATCCACAATAAAAAGAACAAATCGTACAGAAATCAACTGTTCCCTTTATAATAAATGTCGAATTTTACCCTGATGTTAAAATATATTATCATTCGGTGCGAATCATATTAATGGACTTTATCTATAATAGTTTGCATTATTACGTAGCTGCTTTAACGCGTTCATATGTCACAAACCGATACGGATAGCGATTCTTCTCATCCTGGACACCTTGCACTTCTTCAATCACCTTGAACTCGGACCAATCCAATTCGGGAAAAATAACATCCCCTTCAATGTCCTCATCAATAAAGGTAACCAGCAGCTTATCGGCATAGGGAAGGAAATGCTCAAATACGCCAGCTCCGCCAATCACCATCAGCTCTTCACCTGACTGCTGCAGATCAAGTCCCTCCTGAACGGAGTGGATCGTCTCCCCGCCCTCAGCGACATAACGCTCGTCCATAGTAAGAACAACATTTCGCCGTCCCGGCAATGGCTTGCTTCCAATAGATTCCCAGGTTTTTCTGCCCATGACCATGGTCTTTCCTAACGTTTGTGCCTTGAAAAAGGCCAAATCGGCCGGCAGCCGCCAAGGCAGCTTATTATCCTTGCCCATTACGCCGCCTCGTGCCATAGCCCATATAAGCGTAATCCCCATTACATACCGACCTCCTGTTACGCGGAAAAAGGAACCTTCCCTCCTCCGCTGTTCTCTTATCAGACTGATACCGGAGCTTTGATGGCCGGATGATAATTATAATTCAAGAACTCAAAATCTTCGTAGGTATAATCAAAAATGGAATCCGGCTTTCGCTTGATAACCAATTGAGGCAGTTCATAAGGTTCACGGGTTAACTGTAAATTGACCTGTTCGAGATGATTTGTATAAATGTGCACATCTCCGCCAGACCAAATGAACTCGCCGACCTCCAGATCGCACTGCTGGGCCACCATATGTGTTAACAGCGCATAGCTGGCAATATTGAACGGCAGGCCTAGAAAAGAATCTACAGAGCGCATCGTAAGCATACAGGACAGCTTGCCGTCAGCTACATAGAATTGAAACACAAAATGACAAGGCGGAAGCTTCATATGCTCAATCTCAGCTACATTCCAAGCGCTAACCAGATGTCTGCGAGAATCTGGATTTCGTCTAATCGCCTCGACCACATTCGTAATCTGATCGATATGCTTACCTTCCGGTGTCTCCCAAGAGCGCCACTGCGAGCCATATACCGGGCCAAGATCTCCGTTCTCATCTGCCCATTCATCCCATATGCGGACCCCATGCTCTTTCAAGTATGCGATGTTGGTGTCTCCTTTAAGGAACCACAACAATTCGTGTATGACAGACTTTAAGTGAATTCTCTTGGTGGTCACAAGGGGGAAGCCTTTGCTCAGATCAAAGCGAAGCTGACGTCCGAACACGGAAATCGTGCCGGTACCTGTCCGGTCATCTTTCCTTGTACCATGATCTTTAATATCTTGAAGCAAATCTAAATAACTTTGCACCGTAACACACCTCCGACTTTCCCTCTAATGTAATATATCACGTGGCTGCCTATCTTGTTAACAGACAAAAAAAAGAAAGGCAAGAACGCCAGTACGTTCTTGCCTTAAAAAATTCACATTTGCTTAAGAGACCTATGATTGGATACACAGGCTACATGAAGATTAGCGAGACAATACGTGGATCGGATGACCTTCAACAAGCTCTGCTGTTTCCATAACAATTTCGCCAAGTGTTGGGTGAGCATGTATGGTAAGGGAGATATCTTCAAGAGTTGCTCCCATTTCCACAGCAAGACCAAGTTCAGCGATCAAGTTGGAAGCTTCAATACCTACGATTTGAGCACCGAGAACAACGTTGTTCTCTTCGTTTGCTACAATCTTGATAAAGCCGTCAGGTGCGTTCAGGGAAGTTGCACGGCCATTACCCGCAAACGGGAATTTACCGGCTTTCACTTTATAACCCTTCTCCTTGGCTTCTTTCTCCGTATAACCTACGCTGGAGCATTCAGGATCTGTAAATACAACCGCAGGCATAGCTTTGTAGTCAACTACAGATGGAAGTCCGGAGATCGCCTCTGCTGCCACTTTACCTTCGTAAGATGCTTTATGAGCCAGTGCAAGACCTGGAACAATATCGCCGATAGCGAAAATCTTCGGATTGCTTGTACGGCCTTGGTGATCGACTTTGACAAGACCGCGGTCAGTCAATTCTACACCTGCAAGATCAAGACCCAGATCCCCATCGGTATTTGGACGACGTCCAACAGTTACCAGAAGGTAATCGGCTGTTACTTCTTTGCTTTCTCCATTAACGGAGTATTTCACAGTAACGTTCTTGTCTGTTTGCTCAGCACTTTCCGCTTTTGCATTTGTAACGATTTCGATGCCTGTCTTCTCCATGCTCTTAGCAACAAGACGGGTCATGTCTTTATCAAAGCCAGGAAGCACAGTATCCAGACCTTCGATGATCGTTACTTTAGTACCGAATTTGGAGAACATTTGGCCAAGCTCAGCACCGATATATCCACCACCGATAACAACCAGGCTTGAAGGAATCTCTTCAAGCTGCAGAGCTTCGGTAGAAGAAAGAATACGTCCGCCAAATGGGAATGGCTTAAGTTCAATTGGACGGGAACCTGTTGCCAGGATGCAGTGCTTAAAGCGGTAACGTGGAGATTCATGATCATTGAACGCACGAGCCTCGTTCTCGTTAATGAACATAACTTCACCGTTAAATACTTCAACCTTGTTACCTTTCAGCAATCCGCCAACACCTTGAGTCATCTTCTTCACGACACCGTTCTTGAACTCTTGTGTCTTGGAGAAGTCAACTTTCACGTTGTCAGCAGAAATACCAAATGCATCGCCATGCTTGGCAGCTTCATATTGATGAGCTGCCGAGATCAGGGCTTTGGAAGGGATACATCCGCGGTTCAAACATACACCGCCGAGTTCCGATTTATCTACGATGATTACCTTTTGTCCGAGCTGGGCAGCACGAATGGCTGCTACATAACCGCCGGGACCGGCACCAACTACTAATGTATCGATATCAAGAGAAGCGTCTCCTACTACCATTCCTTACACCTCCATAACCAACAGCTCAGGGTTAGCGAGCAGTGATTTAATGTAGTTCATAAAGTTCTGAGCCGTTGCACCATCGATCAGACGGTGGTCGAAGCTCAGGGAAAGAGCCATTACTGGAGCAACTACAATTTCGCCATTCTTCACAACTGGCTTCTCGGAAATACGTCCTGTACCCAGAATAGCTACCTCAGGGTAGTTGATAATCGGTGTAAAGAACATACCGCCAGCAGAACCAATGTTAGAGATCGAGATCGTGCTGCCTTTCATTTCAGATGCGCTGAGCTTGCCATCACGGCCGCGAGCTGCAAGATCACGAATTGCATCCGCAATCATCCAGATGCTCTTACGGTCAGCGTCCTTGATTACAGGAACGATCAAGCCGTTGTCTGTATCAGTTGCAATACCAATATCATAGTGCTTCTTGTAGACGATTTCGCCAGCCTCTTCGTCGATGGAAGCATTAAGTGCAGGGTACTGACGGGATGCTGCAACCAAAGCTTTCACGATGAATGGAAGATAAGTCACTTTAGTGCCTTTCTTCTCGGCAATTGGCTTCATGCGTGTACGGAAAGCAACCAGTTCAGTCACGTCAACTTCGTCCATGATCGTAACGTGCGGCGCCGTATAGGCGGATTTAACCATCGCATTCGAAATTGCTTTACGGATGCCTTTGAATGGAACGCGTTCCTCTTCAACATGAGCATTACCGGCCGCTGCTGCAGCAGGAGCCGCTTTAGCTTCAGACTTCGCTTCGCCAGCTGCAGGTGCCGGAGCTGCTGCACCGCCGCCATTCTTGAAGGCTTCTACATCTTCACGAGTAATCTTGCCGGCAGTACCTGTGCCGCTTACTTGGGACAAGTCGATGCCCTGTTCACGAGCGAATTTGCGAACGCTTGGCGTAGCCAGAACTTCTTTGTTAGGAGCTGCTGGTGCAGGTGCTCCTGCTGCTTCTCCTTGCTTCGCTTCAGAAGGGCTGTCGGAAGCCGGAGATGAAGTTGTATCCGCTCCACCTTTGGAAGCGTCTGCTTCTTGGCTGCCGTGCTGCTCAGGAGGTGCTTCCTGTTCAGGCACTTCGCCTTCTGCATCAATTACAGCCACAACATCACCTACGCGGAAGATGGCGCCGTCTTTACCGAATACTTCTTGGACCGTACCATTTACCGGACAAGGAACTTCAATTACAGCCTTGTCGTTCTGTACTTCCATAATGATATCATCATCGGTTACTTTATCTCCCGGCTTGATGTGCATTTTGATAATTTCGCCTTCATGCAGACCTTCACCGAGTTCGGGGAAACGATATTCAAATTTTGCCACCTAGAGGACCTCCCTTTAGTTCGTTAAAAATTAAAATTCGAGTACTTTGTTCACTGCTGCGATAACACGTGCAGGAGACGGAAGCCATTGATCTTCAATTTGAGCAAATGGATACACGGTATCCGGACCAGCTACACGAAGAACTGGAGCTTCGAGGTGAAGAATAGCTTTCTCATTGATCTGTGCAATAATCTCTGCAGCCATACCTGCAGATTTCTGTGCTTCCTGTACCACGATAGCACGGTTGGTTTTCTTGACTGATGCCACAATTGTATCAATATCAAGAGGAACCAGGGTACGCAGGTCGATAACCTCGGCTTTAATGCCTTTTGTTTTTTCAAGTTCTTCAGCTGCTTTAACCGCAGTGTGTACCATGAGTCCGTAAGCGATGATGGTAACGTCAGAACCTTCTTTTACAATGTTAGCTTTACCCAATTCCACAGTGTACTCACCATCAGGTACTTCTGCACGGAATGCATGGTAAAGGTTAAGGTGCTCCATGTAGAATACTGGGTCATTATCGCGGATCGCGGAAATCATAAGACCTTTAGCATCATAAGGGTTAGAAGGGATTACCAATTTGATACCCGGAGTTTGGGCGATCAGACCTTCCAGGGAATCCGTATGAAGCTCAGCCGCTTTAACACCGCCGCCAAATGGTGTGCGGAATACGACTGGTGCGTTATAACGACCACCGGAGCGGTAACGCAGACGAGCAGCTTGAACCAGGATTTGGTCCAGTGCTTCAAAGATGAAACCTACGAATTGAATCTCGGCAACAGGACGGAAGCCCTGAATTCCGAGACCAAATGCCAAACCGCCAATTGCGGATTCAGCCAGCGGCGTATCGAATACGCGCTCTTCTCCAAATTCCTTTTGCAAACCTTCAGTTGCACGGAATACCCCACCCACATTACCTACGTCTTCCCCGAAAAGCAGGACGTTGGCATCGCGGTTCAATTCCACGCGCAGTGCATCGCGGATCGCTTCTTTCATGTTCATTTGTGCCATTGCTAGATATCCTCCTAAAAGTCAGGTTTGATTCCTGAAATCATATGAATACGCTTCGTGACAACCGGTACAACCGGCAGTGCAAGAACTCCCCCGTCCGATCATCGTCTTACTCTGGGGAGTCTTAAAATTCTATATTATTGGAAGTCAGCCTTTTGCTCTTCCAGATGCTTCGGTGTAGTTTCGAACATGCTGTCAATCAAGCCGGCAACGGTCATTTTCTCCGTTTGTTCCGCTTTCTTGATTTGCTCGTTCACTTTTGCTTTTGCTTCTTCTTTCACACGGACAGTGTCTTCATCAGTCCAAAGACCCTTCTTCTCCAAATATTTAGCAAGACGGGCAATTGGATCCTTCTCATTCCATTGACCTTCTTCTTCTTTGGTACGATATTTGGAAGCATCGTCAGAAAGGGAATGCGGACGGAAACGGTAAGTTACGGCTTCAATCAAGGTTGCACCTTCGCCATTACGGCCGCGCTCAGCAGCTTCTTGTACCGCTTTGATTACAGCAAGCACGTCCATTCCATCTACCTTCACGCCAGTGATACCTGCCGCAACCGCTTTGTGGGCGATGGACAACGCAGCTGTTTGTTTGGAGAACGGAGTTGTGATGGCATAACCATTATTTTGTACAAAGAAAATAACCGGCAGCTTGTAGACTCCGGCATAGTTAAGTCCTTCGTAGAAATCGCCTTCGGAGGAACCGCCGTCACCTGTATAAGTAATAACAACTTGTTTTTGCTTTCTGAGTTTGTAACCCATAGCAATACCCATCGCATGCAGGATTTGTGCACCGATGATGATTTGCGGCATAAGTACGTTAACACCTTGAGGAATTTCCCCGCCATGCTGGTGACCACGAGAGTACAGGAACGCTTGATACAAAGGAAGACCGTGCCATACGATTTGCGGCATATCACGGTAACCAGGACATACGAAATCTTCTTTCTCCAGTGCGAACTCACTGCCCACCATAGTAGCTTCTTGACCGGATACCGGTGCATAGAAACCAAGACGTCCTTGGCGGCCCAAGTTCACTGCACGATCATCCCAAGTACGGGTAAATACCATGCGATACATAATTTCTTTCAGTTGATCGTCGGTCAAATCAGGAAGTTTTTCTTTGTTTACGATTTCACCGTCCGGCGAGAGCACGGACAGCGTGTCAACTTCCTCCGTATATACTTCATAAGGAACCTTGCTCATTATCTTCACCTCGACAAAAAATTTGAATATCATGTTCCACTGTTATAGAATTATTATACATCTGTTTCACCGATTAAGTCAAAGGATATACTTTAAAATGTGTTCTACTCTGTTTTTTGTATGTATAACAGAAGAACGATAATTGTATAACACTTAGGGGAATAATCCCTTTTTCCATGACATGTCTTCATCGGTAATCTTACCTGATTGCAATTTCAAAAGCAAAAAATCAACGGGCGGAGCGTGAACATTAGCATGACAGATTCGCGTTATTTAAAACGGACCATAGTTAAAGAAGTCATTGACAGCAGCATCCTAAATGAGAAACGAAATCTCCGGATTTATCTGCCTCCTGGCTATAATGAAATCCTGAGCTACCCTGTGATATATTGCCAGGACGGAGAGGAATTCTTCAATTATGGAAGGATTGCGACCCTTGCCAATCAGCTTATCCTCGATGAGAACATCGACCCTTTCATTGTGGTCGGAGTAGAGGTAGACACCAAGGTTCGTACGGCTGAATATGCTCCATTCGGACATCGTTTTGAGGCTTATACCTCCTGTTTCACACAAGAGATCATTCCCTTTGTGGAACGCAATTATCCAGTGAGGAAGGAACGCAGTGAGCGTATTCTGGCTGGTGACTCCCTAGGGGGAACCGTATCGCTGCATTTGGCTATGAAAAACCCCGAACTGTTTTCCAAAATTATCAGCCTGTCGGGCGCCTTCTATATCCCTACTCAGGAAATTGTTGCTCAGGAGACCGACTTAACCGGACTTTCCCTGTATATGATCGTGGGACTTCAAGAACGTGATTACCAGACCGACACGGGAATTTATGATTTCGTCGAGCTTAACCGGAACACCAAGGCACTGCTCGAAGCACGAGGAGCTCAGGTGCATTATCTCGAGAAGGATGGCAAGCACCTGTGGGGCTTCTGGCAAAAGGAGCTGCCCGCTGCTCTGATCCACTTTCTGAAATAAATCCTTACTCATGCAAAAGCGCCGGGTTCGATACTCATCGATCCGGCGCTTCTTCGTCACAACCTATATTAGATTTAAAGCAAAATCTTCTTTATGAATCCAAATAATGTGAATCGGGCAGATTTTCTTTGAGTGAACGCCGGGGCAGCTTCCATCTATATAGCACGGAGAGCATTCGGAAAATAACTACCACCGCAAACAAGAAGATCAGTTCCCAGTTATTCTTGGCCATTCCAAGACCCACTGCGACACCAGCGACCATGGCCCATACCGCGTAAATCTCATCCCGCAGAACAAGAGGCTTGCGGCCTGCCAATAAATCACGGATAATTCCTCCGCCAATACCGGTTAGTACGGCTGCTACGACCACAGCGCTTAGTGGATGCTTCATATTGGTGGCGTATAAGGCACCTTGAATCGCGAACGCCGACAAGCCAATGGCATCAAATAAAGCCTCCGTCTTCTTCCAATGCTGGATCCATTTAAGCGGAAGCACAAAAGCAACAAGTACAGACATATTCGCCAGTATGATGAGGTCCCCCTGGGTCCAAAGTGTAGTTACCGGTACACCAATAAGCACATTACGGATGATCCCTCCACCGAAAGCAGTCACCAACCCAAGTACCAGTACGCCAAGGATGTCATACTCCTCTTCCATCGCTACAAAAGCTCCTGACATGGCGAAAGCGATTGTACCAATTATGCTGAAAATATCAAATATATGCATTTCTCTTATGCCCCTACTCTCTCTGCTCTTTACACGACTTTTTCATTGTAATCCTGACCTCCAAAATTGTGCAAGACATAAAGTTGTCCTATACTGATCATAGTAGTCATGTCAGGGGAAGAAAGGATGAAATCAATGCCTCCACAACGGGTTTTGATCTTTACCGGCGGTAATATTAAGAAGGACAGTATTCATGAGATCCAAGAAAATGACTTCATTATAGGGGCAGATAAAGGGGCGCTGTTTCTCGTTGACAACGGCATACAACCAGATATTTCTGTAGGAGATTTCGACTCAGTAACCGAGCATGAGCTTGAACGGATTCGTCAGGCTACCCGGAAGTTAATCACCTGCGATCCGGTTGATAAGGATCTTACAGATACCGAACTTGCTTTTGACATGGCCCTTGATCAGCAGCCTGAGGAAGTTGTCATGATTGGAGCAGTGGGATCGAGGCTCGATCATTCTCTGGCCAACATCCAAATGATGTTAAGAGGACTTCAACATAAAGTAATTAGCTCTATTCTGGATGATCATAATTATATCTCGCTTACCGGTTCCTTCCTAAAGGTACAAGAGCGGGGATTCACCTACGTCTCTCTTCTTCCTTTAACGCCTGAAGTCACCGGGATTACACTGGAGGGTTTTATGTATCCTTTGGAGAATGCCACGATTCATATGGGCCAATCACTCGGAATCAGCAATCAGCTAACCGGGCCTGAAGGAACTGTTCAAATTGAAAGCGGCCTGCTGCTCGTTATTCAGAGCAAGGATTAAGCTTTTTCTCTGGTAACAATATTGTCATATTGAGATAACAATGTTTCAAATTAGAAAGCTGATAAACCCTTGTACATCAAGGGTTTATTTTTGTTTTACTCTCTAAATCAGATGATGTATGCGCTATTTTAGTTAAACTTTTTGTAACTTTAATGATATTTTAATAATCACCTTCAAAGCACTGCCAGGCATGAGTTTGTTGGCACCTATCCATAATCTAGTAGCTTAATAACCTGATATAGTAGAGCCATGCCCAACAAGAAAAGAAATTTGGAGGTACTACATGAGAAACCATAACAAACTATTCCAAAAAGTATTGACTCTAGGGGTGTGTGCCACAATCACATTCTCAGGATTCTTTGCAGCAGGTGCTTCTTCAGTTAACGCAGCATCTTCAACTATTACCGCTCAAGCTACAGCAACATCGAAGGCCCAAAAGGTGATTAACCTAGGAAAAAGATTCATGGGCGTTCCATATAAGTTTGGTGCAGCAACCAATACAACTCGTAACTTTGACTGCTCGACTTTCACTAAATATGTATTTAAGTCTGTAGGCGTTAAATTGCCTCGTACGTCTGCTCAGCAATCTAAAGTAGGTAAATTCGTGTCCCGCTCTAACCTGAAGGCTGGAGATTTGGTCTTCTTCTCAAGCGGCAGCCGTGCCAACGGCAGAAACGTAACTCACGTGGCTATATATATTGGCGGAGGCAAGCTTCTCCACACTTATGGTAAACCCGGTGTTACTATTTCCAACTTGAACAAAGGTAACTGGGACAGAACGTATCTGAAAGCGCGCCGCGTAATCTAATATCAGCAGCACGATCTTAGCCGATGTCCAGGGACATCGGCTTTTTTAGTGAATAATATATCCTGTACCTCTAACAGTATGAATAATCTTTCGCGAAAATCCGCGGTCAATCTTACTTCTTAAATGGCGGATATAGACATCAACCACATTGGTATCTACCCGGAAATCATATCCCCATACTTCCTGAAGCAGTTCTTCCCGACTGCATGCCTGATTCACTCGGCGAAGCATAAAACAAAGAAGATCATATTCCTTGGGGGTTAGCTTGATCAGTTGTTCCCCCCTGTACACCTTCCGGCTCTTTAACTGGACCTCAACATCCGCAAAAGATAACAGCAATTCAGTACCCGCTCTTGCTCCGTAGAACAACTCAAGCAGCTTATGAACACGAGCTACTATCTCCTCATATGGCGCGGAAAGATCTACATAATCATGTGCACCTTCCTCGAAGGCTTGAACCAGCTCGGGGGTAGAAGCTTCCGATGCGAGTACAATAACCGGAAATTTCATGGTAGGCGAACCGTCCCTTAGTGCTTTTAACAAATCAATAAGTCCCATCTCTTCCACAAGCGTACTGATCAGCAGCAAATACGGTGTCTCTAGGCGAACTGCTTGGAGAGCCTCCTCCGTATGTCCGAACTTTTCTATGCCAAATCCAGCTTCTGTCAGTGCCGCTGTAAGCACCTGATCAGCTCCATTCAACTCACCAACAATCACAATCGTTCTGTGAGAAACCGTCTTCGACCTCCTTTTCGTACAGGCCATTAGAGCTTATTTTCTCACAATACAAAAAATCCATACTGCCCCATGGCAGTATGGATAGGTTTATTCCTATATTGTTCAAAATACTTCTTAACCGAAATAACGATGATAAATGCGTTTGGCCTCAGCTGTATCCTTGGTTCCGTGAACCATGGCACGGCCATCCTTGAATATAACGAGCCTTTTATCTTGAAGCTTGATCGAGACGAGAAAAGGATTGCTCTCCACCGCTCCCTCATTCATCTCTTTGAAGGATGCTGCGACTTGGGAAAGGTTGATCTCTCTTCGTACAGGGGGTCTAATCTGAACCGTATCCCGGCCGCACAGCACTTCGGTTTTCTGCAGATTGGCTGCAGACAGGAATGGATACGTTCTGTTCGGACCACACGAAAGGCAATCGTGCTTGATTGCACCGCCCACCTTGATGGAGGCCTGCTCGTTGCGCCACAAATCGAACGATAGTAAAGTCCCTCTGAGTGCCTGTTTGTTCCCGGTCAGCAGCTTTAATGCTTCTGTGGTCTGATGGGCAACTACAGTTTGTACGGCCGGAGGAATGATACCAGCTGTGTCGCAGGTATCCCCGCCCAGCGGGATGGATCCCAGCAGACAATTAAGACAAGGGGTCTCACCGGGGAGTATAGTATATGTAATACCGTAACTGCCCACGCATCCCCCATAAATCCAGGGTATACCATGCTTTTGAGCAATATCATTAATGAGCAGACGCGTATCGAAGTTATCCGTTGCGTCTAGGATCAGTTGTATACCGGGCAGCAAATCTTCAATTTCCTGTAAAGTAACGTCAATGACATGCGCGTCGATCTTCACGCTCGAGTTAATCTCCTTCAGCCTTCTGTGAGCGGCAATGGCTTTGGGAAGGCGTTCCCTTGCATCTGACTCCGAGAAAAGCTGCTGGCGCTGCAAATTGCTCCATTCTACGTAATCCCGGTCGGCAATGCGGACATGCCCCACTCCGGCGCGGACCATCGTCTCCGCTATTCCCGTGCCCAGTGCACCTGCACCAATAATCAGGATACTGCTGTCCCCCAGCCTCTTCTGGCCTTCAAGACCAATTGGCGTGAAACGTTCCTGTCTGGAATAACGGTCTTCCCCATCCATCATTTCGTGATCATCCCTTCCTGCGGACTGCTTGCCGCAGCATAACGTTTGATCGGTATCCTCCCTGCTTCATATCCTAGGCGTCCAGCTTGAACCGCAAGCTTCATGGCTTCAGCCATTTTCACCGGGTCATTGGCTCCGGAGACTGCTGAATTCAAGAGCACGCCATCTGCCCCAAGCTCCATTGCGAAGGCCGCGTCCTTAGGAGAACCGATTCCTGCATCTACAATGACAGGAACTTCTGCTTGTTCAATGATGATCTCCAGGTTGAAAGGATTAATAATGCCGCGTCCCGTTCCTATAGGGGAAGCTCCTGGCATTACCGCGTGTACGCCCAGCTTCTGCAGCCTCTTGGCCAGAATCACATCATCCGAAATATAAGGAAGAACGATGAATCCTTCCTCAAGCAAAATTTCACAGGCTTTAAAGGTCTCAAGCGGATCAGGAAGAAGCGTCTGGGAATCACCGATTACCTCTACCTTGATCATATCACAAAGTCCCGAGGCTTTTGCTAGTCTGGCTATGCGAACTGCCTCATCCGCGTTAACAGCTCCAGCAGTATTAGGCAGCAGCGTATATCTTTTCAGATCAAGACGCTCGAGGAAATTCTCCTCATTTGGATTAGATAAATTAAGACGACGGACTGCAAAGGTAAGAATCTCTGTCTCCGATACCTCAACCGCCCGACTTTGAATGTCCAAATCCGGAAACTTCCCTGTTCCAAGCAATAAGCGTGAATGAAACTGATGTGATCCAATTGTTAACATAGTTTAACCGCCTCCCACAAAATGTACAATCTCTATCGTATCGCCATCTTTAACCGGTGTATCCGCATGCTGTTCCTTAAGCAAAATCTCGTGATTTCTCTCAACAACCACTGTCTTAACGCCCAGATCCAGACTATGAAGCAGATCTCCAACCGATTTGATTGCCTCTTCATCCAGGTGCATGTACTGCCCATTGATCCGCAGCTTCATTGAAGAAGTCCCCCTTCAAGCTGATACTGGAACCGGTCAGGGCTGAACGGAGCCAGGTTAATCCCAGGTGTAACGATGCCCTCCAGCTCGTCTGCGAGAATTCGGGCTGTTATGGCGCTTAGAAGAATACCGTTCCGATAATGACCAGCGGCTGCATAAAGGCCGCGCACATCTGCAAACTCACCCAGGTATGGCAGTCCATCCGGGGACTTCGGCCGATGCCCTGACCAGGCTCTAACAAAGTGAGCATTGCTGATCTCAGGAATCATTTTTGCCGCTTCGCTAAGCAGTCTTGTCACACTTCCAGCAGCTACGCCATTTGAACTGTCACCTGGGAAGCTCGTAGCTCCAATCCACAGCTTGTTGCCTGGTTTTGGCACAATATATATGGATTTGGCATAGAGGGTAGTTCGCAATAGAGGAGTATCGCTCTGTACCTCTACAATTTCCCCTTTTACTGGCTCTAAAGGAAGTGATAGACCTAGTGGCTGAAGAAGCTGTTCTAATCTCCATCCGCCAGCCAGAACAACCTGATCGCCTCGAAGGAAGCCTCTAGTAGTCATAACCCCTTGTACGCGTTCCTCTTCCACTTGAAGACTTACAGCCTCTGTCTGACGGAGCAGTACAGCACCTTTGGCCTGAGCACAATAAGCCAGCGCCTCTGTAAGCTTGGACGGAATCACTTGTATTTCTTCTGAGCGGTAGATGGCTCCTGCCAGCCCCTGAATAAGTGCAGGCTCACTGCTTACCAGCTGATCCGGCATCCACCACTCACCCTTACCATCAGCCAGTATTCTGGCCTGAAGCTCTTCAGCTTCCTGTTCGTCTCTCGCAGGGGTAAGGAAGCCTTGAACGTTCAGTCCTGCGTCTATACCGCTGATCTCCCTTAGTTCCCGAATCACTGCAGGGAAGGCGTCTCTGCTCAATCTGGCCATAATCTTCAGTTCGGGATGCTCAAACTGCTCACAATCTGCTGCAAGCATTCCCGCTGCCGCCCCTGAAGAACCTGCTGCCAGATCCTTCTGTTCTACTATCGTAACTTTCCTGCCTCGCTTGGCTAACTGATAACCTAGGAAGCTTCCGATAATCCCGCCTCCAATAATGATGATTTCACGTTGCGCGCCCAAGAACCTTCACTCTCCTTCTTGTATCTGTGCTGCTAACCAAGATGTCTCGGCACAGCCTTAAATCAGCGCATTCCGGTACTCAATTGCTGCAGCAACAGGATCTGCTGCATTCATAATTCCCGACATGATCGCTATCCCTGACGCACCTGCCTGAATAATATCGTTCACACGCTGCGGAGTAATGCCGCCTATCGCTATTACAGGAATCGGAGATATCGAGCAGTTCACAGCAAGCTCTGTTAATCCTCTTCCTGGCAGACCTGCTTTGGAGTTGGTAGGGAATATATGCCCATAGAGGCAGTAATCCGCACCATCCGAATAAGCAGCCTGAATCTCCTCGGCTTGATGAACCGAGCGTCCGATTCTAAGCTTATCTTTAATGATCGCTTTAGCTTGGATCAGGCTTAGACTTTCTGCACCTAACTGCACACCTCCAAGACCATAAGCCAGGGCGATATCTACTCGGTCGTTAACGTATAACTTAGTACGAGGTACTCCAAGTTCTAGCAGCTTCTCCACAGCGGAAGATAACTTTCGAGCACTCCAAAGTCGTTCTCTAAGGTGAAAGGCATCTATGTAAGGATGAATGGCTTCGGCAATGGACATAAGCTCAGAAGGATTCTGCTCTCCAGTGGAAATAACGTGGATTTCATAGGAAGAGCTCATTAATCTTCATCTTCCTTTCAGGTGATATGTAGTAAAAGTGGTATAATTCCATGCAAAAAAGCCGCTCTCATAGAGAGCGGCAGCACGTTCATATCAAAGCGAGAGCTCTGATCACGGCCAAATTCAGCAGGGTTAATCATAAGTTCCCATATCTTGAATTGTGGTTGTGTCATTCACGAGTACCACTTCCCTACGCTGGTATGACCCAGATCAGGTGCAAAGGGTCCGGAAGTATGGACTTCCATCTCAGCCAGAATCGGCCCCCCTAGTGTGTAGCTATTCAGGTTACAACAATTGTAACATGTTTTGGAAATATAGAGAACCCTCAGATCACCTTTATAAATAAAGTACTGAGAGTTCTCTTAAGTGAGCAATTAAATTTAGACGTTTTTGGTGGACCAAGCTTCTACATCCCAAGTCTTGGTAACCCAATCCTCGTAGAAATCAGGTTCGTGGGATACTAGAATCACAGTTCCTTTAAATTCCTTAAGAGCGCGCTTGAGTTCTTCCTTGGCTACCACATCCAAGTGATTCGTAGGTTCGTCAAACAGAATATAGTTAGTTTCACGCATCATCAGCTTGCAAAGACGTACTTTGGCTTGTTCTCCCCCGCTCAGCGCTTTAAGCGGCCGGGTAATGTGTTCATTCTTCAACCCGCAGCGTGCCAAATGTGCACGGACCTCATGCTGATTCAGATGAGAGAATTCATTCCACACATCGTCAATCGGAGTAATATTCTCAGCGCGGACCTCTTGCTCAAAATAAGCCGGGAACAAAAAGTCACCCTGATACGTTTTCCCGCTGATTGGACGGATTTTGCCTAAGATCGTCTTCAGAAGCGTAGATTTACCTACACCATTACATCCCACAATAGCAATCTTGTCTCCGCGTTCGATCGTCATGGACATCTTGGGCAGCAGGGCATGGGTATACCCAATTTCAAAGTCGATTCCCTCAAACACGGTCTTCCCGCTTGCACGAGCTTCCTTAAAACCAAATGTCGGTTTAGCCGCTTCTTCGGGCCGATCAATACGTTCAATCCGCTCGAGCTGTTTCTCCCGGCTTTTTGCCCGGCCAGATGTGGAGTAACGAGCTTTATTTCGCTGAATGAAGTCTTCCTGCTTCTTGATAAATTCCTGCTGCTTCTCATAAGCTTCGATATGCTGGTTCTTGTTCATATCTGCCATGTCGAGGAACTTCTCATAGTTAGCAGTATATCGAGTCAACTTGGCGAACTCGAGATGATATACTACATTGACTACTTTATTCATAAACTCGGTATCATGAGAGATCAGCATAAAAGCATAAGGATAGTTCTGCAAATAGTTAGTTAACCACTGAATATGCTCAACGTCCAAATAGTTGGTAGGCTCGTCGAGCAGCAATACATTTGGCTTCTCAAGCAGCAGCTTGGCCAGAAGCACCTTGGTACGCTGCCCCCCGCTTAGAGCAGATACATCGCGATCAAGTCCAATGGCGGAGAGTCCAAGTCCATTCGCCATCTCCTCGACTTTTACATCAATGAGATAGAAATCGCCGATGTCCAGCTGTTCCTGGATTTCCCCCATCTGGTTCAATAGTTCCTCAAGTTCTTCAGGTGAAGCATCACCCATTTTGTCGGTGATCTCCATCATTTCCTGCTCAAGCTCCAGAAGTGGAAGGAAGGCATCCTTCAGCACATCACGAACCGTCTTGCCAGGGGTAAGTATGGAGTGCTGATCCAAATAGCCATAGCGCACTCTCGGTGTCCACTCCACTTTCCCACTATCTTTAAGCAGCTTGCCTGTCAAAATATTCATAAGCGTCGACTTACCGACGCCATTTGCTCCAACCAATCCTACTCGTTCACCTGCCAGGAGTCGGAAAGAGACATTCTTGAATAACGTGCGGTCTCCAAAATTATGTGATACGTTCTCAACTGTTAATAAACTCATAAAAAAGAACAAGCTCCTATCTCATATATATTTAATAAATTCTGTAATCATCAATATAGACATTCAAGAATTCATTTTAGCATAAGAAGGAGCATTCCCGAAATAACTGGAGCAAAATTTAATGCAAATCGCTAGCATAATTGCTGCTGGATATAGTAAAGTTACCACCTAGGTCCTCTTAAGGAGAACTGAGGCATGCACTTGACTCAAAGTATCCTTTGGCCGCCGCTTCCCGTTCACTTGCGAATACCTCTTCAGGCTTGTATCCCGAATCGCACGAATTCCGGTAATAATATTTAATTCCGGTAGCCGGGTTGATTCCGCCAATAATAACAGACCGCTTAACCACCCTTCCTCCACCAAGCGCATAATTGTTGTAGTATCCATCTCCTACGGGTATCCCCTGTAGAAATACAAGGATCCCGATATCATTCAGCGTATTATTCCAATCTTCTCCAGAAATGATCGGCAGTGTGAATTGATAAGTCATGCCTACTTTTGAGGTATATGTATTGTGTCTGTTGATTGTATTCGCCAAATCCTCTTCAATACTTTGAACAATGACAGTCCGTCTTTTGGCTTCATATAGATCTTCTTGATCCAGCAGCAGCACACTGCTGTTCCCGGCTACTTCCTCAACCGGTCCGCTCATCCACTTCCCAGCTGCCGCATCATATACGGTCACGTAATGATCCAGTGTGAAATGTATTACGTTACCTTGCTTATCTGCGTAAGCGTAAGGCTTCTTAGAACTCCACCTAGGGTCAGCAAGCGGTTCAGAAAGCTCCCCAGCATATTCGCTTGACTGATAGACATAGTAACCATCATAATCCAGAACTACAACAGCAGGGATATAGTTCAGAAAGGCGCGCTGCGAAGCAGCATCTTCTCCTATTCCAAAATTCAAATACAGAGTATGAAGCATAGTATCCAGCGCTTTATTTCGGTTGGCACGAAAGTACTTGTCCGAGGCATAACCCGCTTCATACATCTGCAGCTCATTATCATTCAGCTGACTTCCCCCATCCTGCGCAGCAGTTCTTAATTCGGTTGTATAGCGGCTGCTTAGACTTTGCGCTTCCAGCCTCTCCTGCTTGTGCAGTGAACTTACCCATAAGAAAGGCCCTACAATAAGAATGAACACCACAGCGAGATCAGTAATCTTCATTTAACACCATGCCTCCATAATGCAGCGGGCTTTCTTCCTGCCCAGAAGCTGAATTGTAGAGTAAACCTGACAATATGCTCAAAGCACCTTTATTCTGCCTCTGAATACTAACCGTGAAATAGTCCCCTGTCTCCAAATAATATTTCCGCTTATTGGTGTCCTTTTCATCTAAATAATCCGGAAATAAGACTTTCTCCAATTCTTCAGTATAGTGCCCTTCATACTGAACGCTATAATCATTCAAGAAAGTTGAGCTATCCGAAGGGTCGGAGTACTCGGGGTGATATTTTTTGTGCTGATGTTCCAACTCTACACCGAAGTTGTCTCCTGAACCCGCTAGTTCTTTTTGAAAATCTTCATACATCTCCGGGGATATATATCCTTTGTTCCTGACAGAGTCAACAAATTCAGTTAAAGCATGATAAGCTGTTAGCTTTGATATGTCCTCCTGGGTCTTGGCATGCTGCATGGCTGGTACAAAATAGAGAAGCAGTACAGCAAGCAGCGCTGCAACAATTTTGGAAACGGAGTTAATCATGATTCTGCCCCTTAATCCATCTTATTAAATGACACTTGCTTAAGCTCTCCCGAAGTATCTCTGACATAATCTACTTTATAGGTACTGCTCAAGCTAACCTCATCGGCCGGAAAATCCAGATCAGGTCCAGTCTGGCTGATGGGATACAGCCGGCCTTGAAGTTCTACATCTACGTGTTCCTCATAACGCTGCTGCATAAAGACAAGAACCTCAGCTCCTGAATAGGTCTCAGCCGTGACCCTATTACCACCTATAGAGACGCTTCGATTCTGTGATCGACCAATTTCCGAGGCGCGGTCCAGTGCTTGATTAGCCATGTTAACTCCGCTCCAGGTATAGATGAGTGCGGTGATCCATAAGGTGACCCCTGCCGCTAACCAAAGCAGCTTCTTAGTTGTCTTTAACATTATCTGGCCGTGCTCTGTATAAATATGAGACCTCGAACGACGTTCGAGCTGTCCTTCACAACCTGTGCTTTAAACTTGCCGCTGGGATTTACATAATTCGGGTCTGTTTCATCCCAAGATTTCGTAACTTCCGTAGTGCTCTTCCCTGTCACAGATCCATACGCACCATCTGTCACATCAGCCGTGTTCAGAGATGAGCCGTACCACACGCCGCTTTGATTCTTTCCCGTGAGAACTTTAATCCCAAATTGGTCCTTCCCTTTAAATTTTCTGATCGCATTAACAACCTGAGAACCACTTATGGAAGTATCGTCATAGACAGTAAAAGAAGCTTGGGCGAGCTCTGTTTGGATGTCCGAAAAGTTGTTCTGCGCTGTCTTTGTTGCCTCTTGGGCAGAAATAAATAGAATGACCACAATAGTTATTAAGGCTATGGTGAGAAATATACCTGCTGCAACTTTAAGTGCTGTAGAAGCGTTATTCATAAAATTTAGGTCCTCCAGATATTTTAAATTTTTTGGATCTGATCATAATACTGACTCATCTGTGCAAAACTCATCCAGATTAGCGGCGTAACCAGATACATGAAGATAAGTGCATACATAGGCGTGAAGCCAATCATCCGGCCAAGGCTTGCCTTGGTCTCCAACATTCGATCGTAGTCCTGCCGCCGCTGCTCAAACCGAAAAGCCATTTCACTCTCCAGATCATCGAAAGCCTGAGCAATTGGTATCTTCTCGACCGCAAGCAGCAGCTTCTCTGTCAATCTGGTGAATTCGGGTAAAGCCGATTCTTCCTTCATTCCCTGCAGGGAAGCCTCTGCCCCATGCTCATAATGCAGCAGGCATTTCTCAATTGGAGTTCTAAATATTACAGAGTACGAAAGCATCCATTCAAGAATTTCCTCAACTGAGATCCGTTCAAGCTCCCGCAGAATTGAGATCATAGTCTGAAACTGATAAACTTCATGCTTCATATCCATCGACCTGACTCTTCTACTGAAGATGAGCATCCACAAAGGAAAATAATACCCCGCAAATCCAGTACCCATCGACAAAAGAACTTCCCACCATTTCAAGTACTCTTGATTGAGACGACTCAGTTTATCGACAATACGGCTAGCTGCTGCCGCAATCTGCTCTTTAGTCATATCTGACTCTGCGCTTGTTGCAACCATTTTCAATGCTTGGTCAAAATTATCTGATGAGCCAGAGCGCATGCCAGAACTATTTAGTCTAATGATCCATTTCCGATCCTCGTCAGCTGCTACGCGAGCTTTGTTCATTTCTTCCGGGGACATAGAGCCGAAAGCCACAGCTTCTCTCGGACTTTGCGATACAATCCGATCCCGTTCTACCCAGTGCAGGACAAAGCAGGTACTTAGCGTTATCACAAACGCACCGGCCGCTAAGACAACTCTTCGAACATAAATCCACTCTACTTTTGCTGGATGGTTGGTATCCCTTAACAGCTTAGAGACTTTCAGATAAGCGCGGGAATTAGGACTTGGGATAAATAACCCAAGCAATTTCCCTATCTTTGGAAGTTGATAAATTACGATTTCCCAACGTATACGACCTCGTCCAGTCTCATATAATCTATCTTCCAGACTGCTTAGCTTCTGAAGCAGCACATAAGCAAGAATGATAATGAGATAGATGATTATCTTGGTGAGCATCCCGTATTTCCCTAAATAATAGTCATCCATTAAGGGAAAGCTTTTTCGTGCCCAGAGCTCAATCGGCTTTGTGAAAAAAACGGGAATAAGAGCAATCAAATGCAGCCCTCTCAATAAGTAATCCAGTTTGCTGCGTCGCAAAATATCCAAATGGATCTCCTGGGTTAGACTACTGATCGCTTTTAAATATACGGAGCCCTCTTTCTTCACCTTGTCCCCATATTCCATAATCAAAAATGAGATGCCAGCAAAAGATTTAAGAAAGCGATTGGGTGACGTTTCATAGTACTTATCGAGAGCTTCGGCGGGTTCAGCTGAGACAAGCGCGTCTGCTATGGCGAATCCATGTCTCGCAATTTCCTCTTCTGCAATTTCTGCCGCATCATATAAGGCCTCTTCCACAATACCGTGACGGTGATAGGCATGCCTTACCTCGGTGTAGTAATCGACCATTTGAAGGAGCAGCTTTTTCTCGAAGCGATGAATAAATGAATCAAGAAACATACCATTAAGGATGATTGCAGTAAGAATTAACGTTAATAAATAGATAAAGTCCGGATTTAAACAAAATAAAAAACTTATGCTGATTCCAAACGTCCCTAGAATACACATTCCTGCTGACATGGTATGAATCCGAAGATCAAATTCATTATGAATGTTCACACCAGCAATTCTTTTGCGAACCTTTAGAAGGTATGTGCGTAACAAGGGAAGCTTCATACTGCTTTGATACATAACCAGCATCCATACTTTGAACTGATTCTTCCATCTGCCCGAAGCGGCTGGCTGCTGTGAAAAAGCAAGATAGCCTTCGGCAGAATTTTTTCTATGTAATAGCTTTAACGTGATCATCAGGCTGAAGAATAACATACCGGAGACAACTAGGATCCACATCAACCATTGCTTAAGCTCCAACTTGTTCACCCCAATATGTGCTGACAAATGTACGGAAGCTATTGGCGTCTTCCTGGGTCATTTGCCCTGTCATTTCCTGAATACTTCGGCTGGATAAAGGGCTTGAAGGTACATAACGTCCATTTCGATATTCAACAATGTTTCTTCCCTTGGCAGAGCTATCTCTTACACATTCTGTAATCCTCTCAATATAGCGCTTGCCGTTCATATCTGCACGAAGATGGATATTGAAGTTAATAACACTCAGGACCTGCCTTTCTGCCATTCTCTCATCTCTGAACATGCCTGATTTCAGCAGCGAATTACGCAGAGATTGAATAAGGTCATCAAATGTCTTGGCATGATGCGTAAATACAGTAAAAAGACTGGCGACCTGTGCCATCTGAATCATCCAAGTAGCCACCTCGTCTGTGGCCACTTCGCCCAGAATATTGACCGCTCCATCCGTTTTTTTCTGAAGATCAAGCCCGGCTTGGCCGCTTATATAATCCGTCTCCTTAAAGCTGAGTATATTGCGACTGCTGTATAAGCTCCTTAGATGAAGCTCGAACGACATTTCCTGAACGCGGAGCGTATATGAGGCATAGATGTGCTTCACCATTGCCATAAGCAAGGTTGTTTTTCCCGAGCCTTGTGCGCCTGTAATAGCAGTAATTCTGCTTCCCTTCATTAAATATTTAAGAAGCTCAATCGGCAGCTCAGCATTGTCATCTTTGATCAATTGGGCAAGCACGGCGGATTTGACATCAAATTTCCTCACAAAAAACGCCCATGACTCAGAAAAGGGGGGCCTTACCACGACTACGCGAGAGCCATCTTTCATTTCGTTCACTTTATATCCGCTAGTTTCGGATAGCTGGCCAGGGAGGTTATATTTATAAATATTCTGGCACACCCGCTTAAGCTCGCTTTCACTCCCGAACGACAGAAAAGGAAGATGAATGGACTTGCCCTTATAAAAGATCCACAGGCTTTCGTAATTCTTGGGAATATGTGCTCGGCTCGGGCGCAGCCAAGAACCATAACCCTCCGTGTTATTCTCCATTACTTTCCGGCTATCTTGGGCAGGAACCCCGCTTACCCCGCCGCTCACTCCGTCTATTCGTTGATCCCGAAGTTCATCTGCCACCGAGAATCCCTTATAATGCTGGTAGATTCTCTGTACGATGATGTCCAATTTTTCTTGTAATAAGAGGGGTCTATTCTCCTGACTAAAAGCATGGTTAATATCCTCGGCTGTGATCTCAAACACCTGTTCCTCACGATCAGCTGAGGTACGTGCTCTATCCAGACCATATTGCTCAATGAGGGAGCTTATGGCGTTCTCGCCATAGCTACATTTGTACAAGTACAGCAGAATATCGAATCGATCCTGGATGGATAATAAGTCGACTTCCTCAAAAGGAATAATTCTATTAATATTGGTAGAGTCAATTCCATAGGAATTTTGCAGCAGATCAGCAATATACAGCTTTACATATTCCTTATCTGACTGATCTCCGGAAACGCAGCCCTTCAAAGCTTTACGAAGCTCAGCCCTTTGATTAAGGATTCTTCTGAATTGTTCTTCGCCATATTTCCAGTCATCGATCTTTGTTCGGCTAAGATCATGAAGACTATGCTTGATATATTCAATGAGCGCAGCAAGTGTATAGCGTTCCTCCTGATATCCAGCTTCACTAGGGATGCGTTTAAACGTGAATAACTTGAGTATTAAGAATAAGCAGATAAATAAGATAATGAGACCGATAACTATCCCATTTAAACCCGTATCCATCTAAGCCCCCCTGCCAGAAGAGGGGATGCCCTGAATATTTGAAAGCTCCATTACGTTTTGGCTTAATTGCCTGACAACTTCCATATATCTCGCGCCAGAAGCATTCCTGCGTGAAGAACTACAATTACGTTGTACAAAAGCCATCACATCACGGGAATTCCAAGCATCTGCGTATTCCCGACTGTAAGGGATTCCGATGATAGGTGCCTTACAGCTGTACTTTCGTTTGATATTAGAGATTGAGCAGTGCTGATCAGCATCGTAATGATGTATAACAAGCACATGCGGCTTGTTGGTAAGAAGCGGATTATAGTTAGCCTCTTCAAAATAGGTTTCGAGCAGTCTAGTGTTCTGCCTAAGCAGGACGACCATAACTTCCCCGGCTTTCATTGTCATTTCATTAAAAGCTCCCGTTCCAGGCGAATCAATGAATACCAAATCATAACGCTCATTGGCAATCTGTAGCAGATGATTGAATTGAAAGTCATGATATCTTTGCAATCCGGCTTCCCCGAATTCAGGCCCAGGGGCCATATCAAGTCGGTCGTATATTAGCGGCATCGTATAATCAGAAATATTATTTTTGTCTAGGATCCCGCTTCCGGATAGACGCATTAATGAATCCATGCCTTGTTCGTTCACCCGCATAGCTAAATCGGTAGCATAACTTTTACTTTCTCTAAATGCCTCGTCAATTCCCCATCTTCTTTTACCTGTCTGTGTAAGTAGAAGTCTCACACGATAGTCTAGACTTGTTATCAGTGCAAGAGGCACCGCGACCTCTGCTGCTCCAACCTGCCCGTAGTCCCAAAAGGCAACTGTAGTCATGCTCTTCTCCTTTCAGCGGAACGAAATACTTTTCGAGTCAAAGGTCTATCCCACTCAGTCAGTTGTCCAACCAGTTCCTTCAAAGCTTTCTTATAAGGTCGGGTAACCCTCCTAATACCGATGGTTCGTGCATGCTCATTTTCTAAGCGAACGGCAACATTGGTCTCATCCCAAGGCATTTCAATATAGTCCTCATCCCACAAAATAGGCAGGCTGCTGACAAAGCTGCGTATATAAGGTTCACTTAAATGGCTGTCTACACTTTGAACGTAGACCCTTCTCATTTTGATCCCTTGCAGTTCAGGATATCGGTCAAGCAGCCATGCGAACTGCTCTTTGCTTTTTTCCAAGGCATATCTGTCAAAGCTGGTTACCCACACTATGGCATTCGCCTCTGCCCAAATGTCTTGACCGCAGAAATCCAGAGCTTCGAGATCATACAAGATATAGTCATAAGACAGCTCTGATTCGCCATTTCTATCCAGATCACTATATAAATCCAGCGCATTCTCGTAACCCGATGCGATATCAATTCCGCAAAATTCAGTTAGCGGCAAACTCTCTTCTTGGTTACCTATAGAGTATCTGTACTTACCCTTCTCAGTAGCATCAACGAGCATTACCCGATGCCCGTTCATCGTAAGTATCTTACTTAGATACAATAATAGTTCCCGCTTATCACTGACTCCGGCAAAAATCCAGTGCTTCACTTTCACCCCTCCAAATCCTTATGGTCCAGTCTTAGATACTGCATTGTCAGCTTCACCTGACTGATTTCCCTGTGCAGTTTTCTGTGCAGCATGTAAATATTCAACCTGCTTACCTTCAAAATCTGAAGAAGACTCCGGTGTTAAGGAGCTTAGGTCCTTCTCCAGCAGTGCCCTTGAAGTGTGGCTCAGTCCCTGTTCTGCTCGCTTTAGAATATTAGGATCTTTAGAAATCAGCTTGAGTACCTGGTCATTGGCCGGGTAGGTGGGTATAGCAGACAGTTGAAGCTCCGGCTCAACATAGGTAAGTGCATATATAGAAGCTTTATGTAAATAGGCGTCAACCACAGCGCTGGATAGGGACAAGATCTCCGGTTCAGTTAAGGTCAAGGTTAAAGTGGATGCCTGCAGGTCCTTCACTTTCTTCTTCGATAAAATAATGTAGTCCTGACCTGTAGGGAACTGAATTCGCACATCAATAACATCTTTAGATTTGAGAGCGGCTGGGATCTTTACAAAGCTGATCTCACGATTACGTAAATCATTAGTCGTTGCTTCTTCTTCATAGAGAAGTGCTTCAGTAACCAAGGTGTTCGGCTTCAGTCTAATCTTCGTAAGCATTCCTACAATATCGTCTCTTGCTGTAATAAGATCACTTGGAACTCGGTCAGATGGGAAATCCTTTTGTACGAGATCAGAAGATTTCAATTTCTCACCTGCCTCAATTAGTCGGGCTGCTACCCAGCCTTGAGTAATTTGGGTGGTTCCGACCGCCTTCAGCCGGTTAATCTCGGATTCATACCTTTGTTCCAAGGCTTGCTCAGACTTCTTAATATGCTCCTGATTCACAATCAAATAAATGATGAACATAATCCCGACAATCCCTGCACCCGCCACCGCTGAATAAATCATGTATCTGGTTCTCTGTCTTAGCTTCAACATTACACTCCTCCTCCCCATCTTCTCTTAAATCCGAACTTGAAAAAACACGACGGCTGATCATTGCTGATAAGAGATCTACACACATTTTCCACCGCTGTAACGGTCTCGTGAGCAGGATGGAACGGATCCGTTTCATGCGGGAAAGGGAGCAATCTGGATGTCCTGAGCTTCCTACGAAGATGCTGTATGACAGGCAATGGAGCCGAAGGGATTGTATAGATCCATTTACTACTTGAATATGAAGCTGACATCCGGCAAAAGGATACGATATCCTGAAATCTCCATTCTGCTCCCGAGCCCACCACAAGCGAAATATCCGCCCGAACAAACTCCTCAAAAGTATCCTTGCTGCGGTCGCTTCCCAAATCAAGAATAACCAGCCCACCCTCACCAGAGATCAAATCCAGCATCTCCATCCTGGTTGGCCTCCGGAAATAGTGAACTCCCTCGATCGTAAAGTTCCTCTCCGCAGATCCTGACCCAGCTCCTTTAGCTTTAAAAGCTGCCGACTGTAATCTGGAGAATGAGCAAGACTTGTCAGTGAGCTCAAGCAATGTGACTTTTTTAAAATGATTCGTTAAAGAATAAGCCAGCATAATGGCCGTATGTGTAGTTCCAACACCTCCAGATACCCCGATTACGGCGATCACCTTCGTTCTGGCCGATTCAGTCTGCTCAATTGGCTTCTTGGCGGCAGCCGGTTGTTTGAATTCCGGCAGGAGTGCATTTCTGACTTCACTTACCGATGCATAGCGCTTCTCCGGCTCGTACTGCAGCAGCTTATGGATTACCTTCATCAACGCAGCTATGGTATTTTGGTCGCCATTAACTTTAATCAACTGATGGGCATCTGCCTTCCACTCACTGAGCTGCCCTCCGGTAATCAAATATAAGAGCAGCGCACCAAGTGAATACAGGTCCGTTCTTGCATCTGTCTGCTTGCCCCCATACTGTTCAGGTGCAGCAAAACCAACCGTGCCTAATTTCACCGTATCCTCCGGCTGATCTGACTTAAACTGTCTGGCTATGCCAAAATCAATGAACCGTATGCTGCCCGCCCGATCTACCATTAAATTTGCTGGCTTCAAATCCCTGTACACAATGGGTGGATCAAAGTTATGCAAATATTCCAGGCCTTCGCATACTTGTGCTGCCATATGGAGGATCATCTCCACTTTGGGCTCGCTAGTTAATCCCCTAATATAGTTCTCCATTGTCACACCCTCAATAAAATCCATAACCAGATAGGTATAACCCTCCTGATCGGGCGGGAAAAAGTCAACGATATGCGGCAACCGGGGATGATTAAGCCGAATCAGCAATTGAGCTTCTTCTTCTAACTTGGCATTCTGCTCGGCAATCGTAAAAGTCTCTTTAATCGCCCACTTCTTGTCCTGAAGCTTCAAGTCCGACGCACAGTATACATAGCTCATCCCCCCGCAGGCTATCCATTTCTCAATCCGATATCTGCCCCCAAGGATGGCTCCCGGCTCAAGCTTAGAAGGAAAATGCAATAGATCTTCTCCTTTCTTGACCAACACAAAAAAGGGAAAGCCCCAAGCTCCGGCGCGTTCGTAATCGAACGATACCGAAGACTTGGGATACTTTCCCTAAGCGGTCATTTGTATAATATTGGAATCATTATAGAGCATGTAAAGCGTGAAAGTAAAGCAAAAATTTAACATTAATTAGTTAATGGTATTAATATTTAATCATATACAAAGTTATTTCATCCCGATTGTGGAACAGCTGCTTTGCTCTCTGGATCTGCATATTGGCCTGATCAAACGTATCCATAACTTCTCGGATAAGCGCTAGCGGCTTCTTACTCAGCAGCTTCACAGTAACAATTGCCGTTCCTCCAGGTACAAGACTATACAGAAGGCCGGCAACCAACTTCGCGGTCAGCTTAGGACTCCAGCTCATATCACATACCAATAGATCGAACTGGTTCTCCTTAAACTTCACGCTGTCTGCATTTTTGTTCAAGTAAGTTAATCTATTCGATTCCATTAAAGAAGGATGCATCTTGGCAGGATCGACCGCGGTTACCCGAAGTCCACGTTCCAGCAGAAAGGACGTCCATCCCCCCGGCGCAGCTCCAATATCAAGAGCCTCTTCGAACGCAGCGAAATCAATACCAAATACGCGCTCAGCTTCAAGCAGCTTAAATTTGGCTCTGGAGATTTGACCTTCTTCCTTTTGAAACCTTACTGCGCCGCCGTTCCAGTCCGACAAATTGTCTTGAGGGGCAGAGATACCTGCATATAGCGCTGTATCTGTAGCCAGGACAGAGACCACCAATTCAGCATCCTTGACCACAAATTCATGCACAAGCTCTTTCATTCCTTCTTGAATCGTCTCCTTCAGGTCTGTGGAGGTTCCTTCCCAGGCATTATGACCGGCTTTACGCGCCTGAACGGTCACCTGAGCTCCGCGAAGCTCCGGTAAATGCTTAAGGCATGCAGATAATTGCAGCATTGCATTATCTTTGTCCTCATTCACTATGCCGATTTGATATTGGACCGGAAATACATGTCTCAGAAAGATCGGCTGCTCCGTACGCAGCCTCTCGATCGCCTCCTGGCTGGAGACATCCAGTGTCCCTAAGAAGATTTCACCCGGCAGGAGAACCGTACTTTTTACCGAACCGAATTTTCTTCTTAACTCTTCTTGGGCATAAGGGGCAAATCCGTGATTAGCCGTGCAAATAAACCTTGATGACACCCCTGGGAGTGTGTTCTCTAACTCATCTTGACTGTTCAAAAGCTCTTACCTCCAGTAAATTGCAGTGCGCCGCCAGGCAAATCCGGCAGCTTATTTTGTCTTCTTGGCCATATGATGAGCGATCTCATCCAGACGGTCAAAAGGTATCGGTCCGTTATGAAGAATGACATGGTCCGGCTTACAAGTGTAGAGCGTTTCATACATACTCATCTTCCCATGCAGACTTGAGGTATGAAGATAGATCTCGCGGGCGAACAGGCCTTCTCTTGCCATTACCGCCGCCACCTCACCCCCTGTCATTCCATCCGGTCCCATATCATAATCGAGTGAAAGGATATCAACCTGAGTTGTACGTAGTACCTCAATACACTCCTGACCGCTTCGTACCAAGGTGAACCCCGCAGGACAACGCCGCATATCATCCATATATAAGTGGATCACATTTGTTCTTCCTTTCCCCAGTTGCGTATTCAGCTAAGCTTCTGACCAACGTCTTACCTGCTCCATATCCCATGTATATGTACCGTCTTCCCCAGTCTCACTTTCGAGGATGAAGGCTTTATCTATAATCTCATCAGCCGCCAGCAGCTTTCTGAATCCTGCCTCGCCAATATATCCTTGGCCGACACGCTCATGTCGGTCCTTCCGTGAGCCATAAGGATACTTGGAGTCATTCAAATGTACAGCTACCACATGATCCCAGAAGCCGAGCTCAATCCCTTTGGTTAAAAATATGTCATCCTCAGCTCCTCCCCAGACTCCTGCACCAAACGCATGGCAGGTATCCAGGCAAAAGCCGATTTGCTCAGGTGTCTCGCACATATTTCGGATTTGAACCATTTCTTCCATTGTCATGCCCATGTCGCCATGATCGCCAGCCTGGTTCTCTATGAGCAGCTTGGCGCTGCCCTGCCAGCCACTTAGAATCTCATTTATACATTGTATAACATTTTTGTATCCCTGTAAGGGGTTACCTGCCCGATATGTTCCAAAATGAACGACGATACCAAGCGAACCACATGCGTCGGCAATATCCAGATCATTTTTCAAAGAATTCACAATTTTATGAAATGCATCAGGTTCATTGGCGGAATCAACAGCCAGATTACTAGGATAAGGCGTATGGGCAACCGACACAATCCCGTTCTCCTTACACAACTGCTTGCATTTCTCCGCATCACGCGGATCAAATTGCTTAATGGTTAGGCTTCTTGGATTCTTGGGAAAATACTGAAAAGCTCCTGCGCCCATATCTAAAGCCGTCTGTGCCGCATGGTAATACCCGCGGCGTATGCTAAGGTGACCACCAACCTTTAGCCTACCTGTCATGCTGGCATTTCGGACAGTAGAACATCTTTCTGCCGCCGATCTCGCTCTTCTCGATAACCCCGTCGCAGCGGATGCACCCTTCGCCCTCTCGATCATAGACCCGGCAGAGCTCATTGAAACCGCCTGTTAAGTTATCTTCTTTGGTTAGAGGCAGTTCCATATATCCTCCATGCTCTATAGCATGGTGAAATACGTTCCTTGCGGCTTGATAAAGGCCTGCAATCTCCTCTTCAGATAAGTTCTGAATTTTGGCTGATGGCCTCAGTCCAGCCTCGAAGGCGATCTCATCTGCATAACAGTTGCCAATCCCGGCAATGACATGCTGATTGACCAGCGTACTTTTGATTGCTCCCCGTCGTCTGCTGAGCAGCTGGACGAATTTATCCTGATTCATCTTCCGGTCCAGCAGTTCAGGTCCAAGATCCGATAAGAACTCATCCGTTTCTTTCGAGCTGTACAGATGCAGATATCCGAGCCTTAAGCCAATGAAATACAAGGTTTGATCTCCAAAGCTAAGTTCGACCTGCGTACTGCGGTTAGGCTTATCTTCCTCAGTTCCTAAATATAGAAGTCCTCCAAGCATTAAATGCAGCAGCAGACGGCGGCCGCTATCCAGATGGAAGAGCAAATGCTTCCCTCGGCGCTCAATGAAGATTACCCGGCGTCCGGTCACTTCCTGGATAAAGACTTCAGGTTCTTTATTGATTGACTTCTCCCTATTTATCACTACGTTCGTAATTGGTCGGTCAAGGATAAGCTGGGATAGTAGTATACGGTAATTGTCCATCTCCGGAAGTTCCGGCATAATGCATCTTCCCTTCGTCATTCACATCTCATTTTGTAATCAGCTGTTTGAGTTCATGGAGATCTGAGCAGATCATATCCGGCTTCACACCGGAGCTTGCCAGGAAATCATCCAAATTATCCTGCGTTGTAACGCCGGTTAAGGTAAGTATCGTTCCGCATCCTGCATTCACACCAGCAGAAATATCCGTATGCATATTATCCCCGATTACGGCTACTTCTTCCGCGCGCAGCCCGAGTCGATCTGTTGCGAATTTCATTAGTATCCCTGAAGGCTTGCCAATGACGATGGGCTCAGCACCGGTGGCCGCCTTGATCGCTGCCGATAGAGTCCCTGCTCCGGGAAGAAGGCCATCCTGAGAAGGTAATAACAAATCCGGATTTGTCAAAATATACTTGGCACCGCCAAGAATCAAGCGGGCTGCCTTAGTTAAGGTTTCGTATGTAAATGAGCGGTCAATGCCTTGCACTACATAGTCAGGACGTTCATGGGTAAGCTCTAATCCCGCCTGCTCCAATGCGTCTCTCAGCCCATGCTCCCCGATTGCGGCTACACGGCTGCCCGGAGACAATTCCGCGATATACTCCGCGGCTGCTACGGCTGAGGTACACACCTGGCTAGCATCCGCCGGTATTCCCATACCCTTTAAGTGCAGAGCTACATCCTCAGGTGTCCGGGATGAATTATTCGTAACAAACAAAAGTGGAATCCCCTTATCATTACACGCCCGAATCAGTTCGTCTGCTCCCGGGATCATGTGTGTTCCATGATACAGTGTCCCATCCAAATCGATCAAAAAAGCTTTCCAAGCCTCGTTCAAATCCGCTCTCTCCCTTAATTCAGTCCCGTTACTAATCTCATTGTAAAAGAAAGCAGCGGTGCGGGCAAATTCAATCATTTCCCGCTGACCGCATAAGTAATTATATATTTGCGTCGAACTCTATCGAAGGTTGAGACGATTTAAATTGGAACAGCGAAAAACTTTGCAGCCCGGTGTCATTTCCTGCGCTTTCCCGGAAAATAATTCTCTATATTTCCTGCCTATTGCTGTTCATCCCGGGTTATGGGAACAAGCTCATGTTCTTTTGCAAGCCTAGTGTTGGGAAATATCCTGCGCGCCTCATCCAGCAGCATCCCAAGCTGTTCATCGTCCTTATAACGGGAACTGAAGTGAGTCAGCACAAGTTCTTTGGCATTAGCGGCTGAAGCCGTCTCTGCAGCCTGAATCGCCGTACTATGATGGTAGTTATGCGCAGTCTCGGCGAGCTCGTGTAAAAAAGTAGCCTCATGAACAAGCAGATCAGCATCCTTGGCAAGCTGGACCGCTGCCGAGCAAGGCCTTGTGTCACCGAGGATGGTGATAACTCTGCCTTTCTTGGGAAGTCCAAGCACATCTCTGGCATGGACAATTCCAGATGCGGTATCGATACTCTCTCCCCTCTTCAGCTTGCCGTAAAGGGGACCGGGCTTCACACCGAGCTTTGCAAGCGCCTCAAAATCAAGCCGGCCAGGTTTATCGAGCTCCGTAACACGATATCCGTAACTATCAATGCGATGCTCGAGCAGAGCAGATTCCACACGAAACGTCTCATCTTCAAAAATTGTGCCCCCGCTATGCTCCTTCACAATTAGTTCATAATTTATGTGTGACTCACTGATTCCGAGGGACATCCTTACATACTGTTCAAGCCCTTTAGGTCCGTACAGGATAAGCGGAGTGTCTCCCCCTTGATAGGAACGGCTTGATAGCAAGCCCGGAAGACCAAATAAATGATCGCCATGCAGATGAGTTATGAAAATTTTCTCCAGCTTACTCAGTTTTAGAGGCGACTTCAGCACCTGATGCTGCGTGCCTTCACCACAATCAAATAGCCAAAGTGATCTTCTCTCCTCGAGCATTCGCAAGGCTAGAGAAGTGACATTTCGCTGCAGGGAAGGTACACCTGCATTGGTTCCCATGAAGTAGAGTTCCATCATCTCAACCTTCTTCCGCATTCTTGGTTAATTTCAAATGTAGCAAAAATCCCCCGTTACCCGGAGGATTTTGCGGCAACATCTATCTCATTGTAACTTAAGACTTCTCTACGTTGAAATATTGAGCTTCTGGGTGGGCAAATACAAGTGCGGATACAGATGCCTCTGGTTCCATCATGAACCCTTCCGTTAATTCCACACCAATATCCTCCGGTTTAAGAAGATCGAACAGCGGTTCTTGCAGCTCAAGATCCGGACATGCCGGATAACCGAAGGAGACGCGAATACCTTGATATCTTGCACCGTGACGCTGCTTCATCGTCATATCGGCCGGATCCGGGAAGCCCCAGCTATCTCTCATAATATGGTGAACCCGTTCCGCCAAGCCTTCAGCAATTTCAAGTGCAGTGGCTTGAACAACATGGGAACGAAGGTAATCGCCTTTCAGCTTCCATTCCTCGGACAATTTCCTTACTCCATGGCCAGCGGTAACCACCATAAAGCCGACATAATCCATAACTCCGCTCTCCACGGTCTTCAAGTAGTCGGATAAGCACAAATGAGGCTCGACTCTCTGACGTGGGAAGCTGAACGTTTTGAGAACCTTGCTGTGATCCTCAGGATCATAGATCAATATATCATTTCCGCTGGACTGAGCGGGGTAGAATCTATAAATGGCATGTGCCTGAATAATCTCGTTCGTCAGCGCCTCATGCAGTACTTGATCCACGGTTTCCTTCAGTTCAACGGCTTTAGGATCCTTCGATGCGAGCAGCTGCTCTACCGATCCTCTGAGCCCAAGATGGTGACCCAGGAGCATCTGCATATTAACATAAGGAATAATATGGCTGATTGGATAGTTCCTCATCACATGACGATCCAGATCTGGTGGAAGATATACTGGAGCATCCTGTGAAATATTGGAACGAACAGCACGGGTAAGCTCAGGTAATACGGTCTTAACAACCTCCTGCTCCCCTGCTTCCTTCTCCGCCTCAAATTCCAGACGCATCTTCTCCCTGGAGTTCGGATCCATAAGCTTGTTGGCCAAATCAAGGCCATCCATGGCATCCTTGGCATAGACGACAAGGCCATTATATTCAGGCCGAATCCGGGTCTTCGTGAACTTCCGGGTTAATGCTGCACCGCCTACCATGATCGGTACATCAATTCCGGCATTTCGTAAATCCTGGGCAGTCGATACCATCTGTTGAGCCGATTTAACCAGCAGTCCTGACAGGCCAATGGCATCGGCCTTTTGCTCACGGAATGCTTCTATAATACGTTCCGGTGGTACTTTTATACCCAAATTGACAATATCATAACCATTGTTGGAAAGGATGATTTCCACCAGGTTTTTACCAATATCATGGACATCGCCTTTAACCGTTGCAAGCATAATCCGGCCCTTAACTGAGGATTCATTCTTCTCCATAAAAGGCTCTAAATAAGCTACTGACGCCTTCATCACTTCAGCGCTCTGAAGAACCTCAGCAACGATTAGCTCATTGTTGTTAAACAGACGGCCGACTTCTTCCATTCCGGCCATAAGCGGACCATTAATTACTTCCAAAGCCGTATAACGGCCAAGAGCCTCATCCAAATCTGGAATCAGACCTTCTTTGGTCCCTTCTACCACATAAGAAGCAAGTCTCTCTTCAAGAGATAGATTGCTGATCTTCTCCTTCTTCTCGACCTTCTTATTACGGAATGCCGCAACGAAGGAGGCCAGTGTCTGATCATTAGTATTGTATATCAGTTCTTCGGCAAGCTTACGCTCTTCTTCCGGAATGGAAGCATAACGTTCGACCTTCTCGGTATTAACAATCGCATAGTCCAGACCAGCTTTGGTGCATTCATACAGGAACACAGAGTTCAGAACTTCACGTCCAGCTTCTGGAAGCCCGAATGATACGTTACTAATTCCGAGTACCGTGTGACATGCAGGCAGGGCTTCCTTGATCAGACGAATTCCCTCAATGGTCTCCTTGGCAGAGCCAATATACTGCTCGTCCCCGGTTCCTACAGGGAATACAAGTGGATCAAAAATAATATCTTCAGCATTCAGACCATACTTATTCACAAGCAGATCATGTGAGCGAATAGCTACTTCCAGCTTGTCCTCTCTAGTAATAGCTTGACCGCGTTCATCAATCGTACCCACTACAATAGCCGCACCATATTTGTGAATAATAGGTGTAACCAGCTCGAATTTTTCTTCACCATCTTCAAGGTTAATGGAGTTAATTATTGACTTACCCTGACAATATTTAAGTGCCAAATCAATAACTGCCGGATCTGTCGTATCAATCATCAGAGGAACCTTAACTTTCTTGACAACCAGTTCAAGGAACTTCTCAATGTCCTCTGTCTCATCCCGGTCAGGGTCCTGCACACAGACGTCAATAACCTGGGCACCGCCTTTTACCTGAGCACGGGCAATTTCCGAGGCCTCTTCATATTTCCCTTCAACGATTAACCGTTTGAACTTTCTGGACCCCAGAACATTCGTTCTCTCTCCAATCATGTAAGGGCGATTATCCGATTCAATATATACGGGTTCGATCCCCGAAATTGCCGGAGGATGGGTCACTTCATCCATCTTACGCGGCTCGTATTGATTCATCTTCTCAGCCATGGCCGAAATATGCTCAGGCGTTGTACCGCAGCAGCCACCTGCTATATTGAGCCATCCCTTCTCGGCAAAGGCTGCCATCTTGGTCGCCAAGGATTCGGGAGATTCATGATAATTCCCGTTCTCATCTGGAAGACCTGCATTGGGATAACAACTGATGGCCGTACTCGCCATATCCGAAAGTGTACGAATGTGATCGCGCATGAACTCTGGACCGGTCGCACAGTTGAGTCCGACAGACACGGGATTCAAATGCTCAAGAGATACATAGAATGCCTCAATGTTCTGCCCGGCAAGTGTAGTCCCCATCGGTTCAATTGTGCCGGAGATCATTAAAGGCAAAGTAATTCCTGTAGATTCAAATGCACGGCGAATAGCAATACTTCCCGCCTTAACATTAAGAGTATCCTGGGAAGTTTCTAACATCATGGCATCTACGCCGGCCTCAATCAGAGCAACCGCCTGCTCTTCATAACTTGCAATCAATTCGTCAAAAGTAACACCACCCGTTACCGAAAGCGTTTTGGTCGTCGGACCCATGGCGCCAACCGCATAACGTGGATGCTCGGGTGTAGAATATTTATTAACAGCATCAACCGCAAGCTTGGCCGCAGCCAAGTTAATCTCACGGGCTTTATCTTGAATATCGTACTCGGCCAGGACTACAGAAGCTCCCCCGAATGTATTCGTCTCAATTAAATCCGCTCCGGCTTCAAGATACTTCTCATGAATACGGGAGATGACATCAGGACGCGTAAGAACTAGCATCTCATTACAACCATCAAGCTCTTCTCCACCGAAATCTTCGGGTTTTAGCTCTTCTTGTTGAATCATGGTTCCCATGGCCCCGTCAAGAATCAATATTTTCTCTTTTAATCTGGATTGCAGACTTGGCTTAATCAAGATTTCATCCCCCCTGTAAAACGCTAAAATTAAGTTTATCAGAATCAGTCGCATTAGGAAAGGGATTGTATTCATTCCACTGTACGTGAAAACGCTTATCTCACATGACCTGCCGCCTTAAATAAGGGGTCGACACACCCTCATTAATCCTTTATAATTCTAACTATATATTATAGAAAGGGGAGTAATCCCATGGCGGAAATAAGAATTAGAAAAACGAACGAAATTATATCTGGCGAAGAAAATGTTCGCGATTTCCTTAATCAATTTGAGGTCATTTATGAACATTGGGATGTCAGCAAACTGCCGGCACATTTACAGGAGAACTTCTCTCTAACTGACGAGCAAAAGTCCGAAATTCTTGCAACATTCGACTCTGAGATCCAAGAGCTGGTTACACGCCGTGGCTACCGTACCTGGGATGTCATTACCCTTTCCGAAGCTACTCCTAATATTGAAGAATTGCTTGCTAAATTTGAGCAAATTCACACCCACACCGAGGATGAGATTCGGGCCATCGTTGGAGGCGCAGGAACATTCGTAATCAAAGGATCCGATGAAATTGGTTACTTTGATGTTAACCTCCTGCCAGGAGATCTTATCTCTGTTCCAGAGAACACAGTTCATTTCTTCACTTTGACTGATGACCGCAAGGTTGTGGCTATTCGCCTGTTCGTGGAAGAGAATGGCTGGATTGCTCATCCATTTGAAGATCCTTCCTTCCAAAAGGCTTAAGCTTACGCCAATCAAATGCATACAAAAAAGCTGTTCGCCTCATCCAAGATGAAGCAAACAGCTTTTTATTTTGGCAATATGGCCTGCCCCGTACTTATTTGACCTCAAAATCCGCTGATGGCATAGTATGCTGACTATCGGCGGTGACATGTGAAATGACATGATAAGAACCCGCTTCATCAAATGACTTGAGCATTATATACTTTCCATCCCCTGCTGAAGCAACCGTAATTTTGCTGTGCTTTTCCGAGCCTTCTCTCCAGATTTCAAAAGTAACTTCCTGGGCATTATCTACATTCGACTTGCCCTGGGTCACCTTGGCTTCGAAAGATACTTTCTGGTTCACTTTTGCAGTGACCGGGCTCACGGACAGCTTAACCTCGATCGGTATGGGCATCTCATTAGCCTCATGATGATCAGTATTCCCGCATCCTGACAGTAGTAGAACTAAGCTGATTAACGCTGAAGCAAATCCTAAGCGCCCTAAACTCAACCAGCTCTACCTCCTAGACTGTCAATAATCCCGTGTAGTTCATACAAATGCTTGATCTCATAATCAGGAATAATTTCGTCTGTGCGAGTCTTACCGTCGCGATTCACCCATACGGAATGGATGCCTGCACTTAATGCTCCCTTAATATCTGTAGTCAGCTTGTCCCCAACCATTAGAGCCTCAGAAGCCTTCACACCAAGCAGGGACAGAGCATGTTCAAAAATACTAGGGTCTGGTTTCCCTTTACCAAAGGAACCCGAAATCACGATTTCATTGAAGTAAGAAGCTAGCTCTGGAACACCATCCAGCTTCTCCTGTTGAAGTGCCGGACAACCATTCGTTAACAGCAAAAGCTTAACCTGACCCTTCAGATCATTAAGAATTTGAAAGGTTTCTTCATAAATATGCGGACGTGAGCGGCGTTCTGCACCGAATTGATCAGCAAGCTGTCCAGCGAGCTCCTCATTATTTACGCCCAGAGCAAGCAGTCCACGATTCCAAGATTCCTTGCGGTAGATTGGAGCCAGCTTTTCCATAGCGCGGAACTCAGGCTGTTCACCTGCATTGAAGTTCCCCCACAAACCTTCAAAGGGATTGATTCCGATCATTTTGGTGAAAGAGAAGGTCTCATACGATTCGTATAAAGCTCTTGCTTCCTTACGAACAGACTCTTCCAATGCCGAAGCATTGACCTCAGTAATTTCTGCTGCTGTTTTACATGTGAATTCGAAAGCTTCGGCTATGCTGCGCTCATCCCATAACAGTGTATCATCCAGATCAAAACAAACGGCCTTTATCGACATTGTGATTCCCCTTTATTAGTGATTCTCTACTGTGATTTTGTTAAGCTTACCGAATTCAATCAGACGCGCTCCCATGGCCTCTGTGTTGAATCGGTTGCGAGACCGAAGGAAAGTCCACTTTTGTCCATTCCCTTTCGGAACAATGGTGACAATCCCTTGACTTAGAATGATCTTCTGAATACTATCCGCGGACAGCATTCGATCCCGGTTGAACTTGGACGTGTACAGTGCATTCTTCCCAATTCGCAAGTATGGCTTTCTGATGAAAGTGATCACACCTAGCATAATGTAGAGCCCTATGGTAAGCCAGTATAGGAAGGAATTAATATCACTGCCTCCCCCTATAAAGCCAAGTGCACCATACGCTACCCCAAATAGGATAAGCAGCGAGGGTAGGATGAAATTACGGCCTCTGAATGTCTCTCCTTCACCGCTAAGCCCCATTTTCCCAGGCTGTATTCCCTGTTTCTTCTGCTGCATTAACAGCTTTTGCTTATTTTTCTCAACCTGCTTCTCAAATGAACGTGCCATACTGCTACTTTCCTCCTCGGTGGTCTCCTGTTAAATCTGTCTCTTGAATTTACGAATGAAGCGATCAGGATACTCGTTAGGCAGACTGCTAACCTCATCAAGCAGACAGCGATGTTCAGCCGCAAGCTCAAAGTCTACAGCACCAATATTCTCATTATACTGATCAAGGGTACTCGCTCCAAAAATAGGTGATGTAATGCCTGTATGACCCATTAGCCAGTTCAGCGCAACCTGTGAAGGAGTTCTATCGATTTCGCTAGCAATCTTAACGACTTGGTTGAGGATATCAAAATTCTTCTCCGTAGCCCGGTATTCCCATGAGCTTTCACCGCCGTTAGCCGAACCCAGTCGTCCATGCACAGGCTTCTCACCCTGCTTATATCGATTAGTCAGGAATCCTCCGCCAAGAGGAGCCCAAGGAATGATACCTACATTCTCCTCGAGACATAAAGACATCATTTCCCTATCCGCCTCACGATTGAGCAGACTATACTGCTGCTGTAGTGATACGTAACGCACATATCCTTTGGCTTCACTAACAGCTAGACTCTTCATAAGCTGCCAGGATAGATAGTTCGAGCAGCCGATATAACGAACCTTTCCTGAGGTGACCAGATCATCCAGCGCACGAAGCGTCTCCTCCACCGGGGTTGCTTGATCCCATACATGAATTTGGTAAAGATCAATGTAATCGGTTCCCAGCCTTCTTAGGCTTGCTTCGATGCCGTCCATGATATGCTTTCGGGAAGAACCCTGGCCATTTACGTGGCCCGCAGTAGACATACGGACCTTGGAAGCCAAAATAACTTCGGATCTACGATCACGAATGCTATTGCCTACAATCTCTTCTGACCGCCCGCCCGTATAGACATCCGCGGTATCAATAAAGTTACCGCCCTGACCCAGGAATCGGTGGATCATTTCCTTAGAGTCTTTCTCGTCCGTGGTGCCACCAAATGTCATAGTTCCCAGGCACAGCTTCGATACGGCTAATCCACTTTTACCCAGATAGGTGTATTTCATGAAATTTCCTCCTCATCCATTTGGGATTCCATTCATTCAGGCATTCGATATTGGATACGCCGGTTATGTATATCCGGCACAAGGCCGGACGTATTATTTATCTACAATTTCAATTGAATCCAATTGTTGACGGAAATTCCTGCGAATATTTTGCAAGTAGATTTCCCGAAGCTCCGCTCTTTCAAGCGTTTCTTCCTCATTCAATCCGGATTCTTTATGTTTTCGCGCAAGCTCATTGATGCGCTGTACCAGGCTATCGATATCCATAAGAGACTCCTCCTTCAGTTAAGGCATTAACTCTTACTTTGACATGAGAAAAAGAGCTTGTCAAGGATGGTCAAATCCCAGAAAAGCTCTCTAAGCTGGACAAAATACAATTAGCGATACGAGGTTTAATACGATGGAATGACTAGCACATCCCCAGCTTGTATTTCACTGGAGGCCAATTGGTTCTCTTCCTTAATACTGCGAATAACATCTCGAATATCTTGGTCCTCTGTCTTATTAGCAGATGCAATGCTCCATAGAGAATCTCCCGGCTGCACGATGACTTGAAGTAACTTAGAAGAATCAGAATGATCGCCTGAAGATGCAAAAGCCGTAATCATCCCCGTACATGTAATTGCAATAAACAATACTACGGCTGCCAATCTTGCAAATATAGTTGTGTTAATCAAATCTTTCAAATGGTATCTATTCAGACTAGGTTCAGTAGGGATTGCCTCATGAATACTTTGGTATGTAGAATATCTTAACATTATCGCTCACTCCAAACGTTTGTTCTTGTTTTATGAAATTAATATAACACGAACACTTGTTTCGTTCAATAGTTTTTTAGAACAATTGTTCGCCATAATTTCGACAACATTTTAGAACTTACGTTTGTACGAACGGTAGTTCTATGTTATAATTTTTCCAAACGTTACTAAATGGGGTTGATATCATATGTCGAAAGTATCCAGTCGTCAGCAGGCGATCCTTGAATTTATACGAAATGAAGTCAGAATGAAGGGTTATCCCCCTTCCGTAAGAGAGATTGGAGAAGCTGTTGGACTAGCTTCCAGTTCTACCGTTCATGGTCATTTGGACAGACTGGAGAAGAAAGGCTTCATCCGCCGGGACCCTACCAAGCCGCGGGCAATTGAGCTTTTAGGCCAGGAGGATTCGGATAATTATAATTTGTTCGCCCACACGGTTGCACGTGTACCGGTTGTTGGTAAAGTTACTGCTGGTGTCCCTATCACTGCTACAGAGAATATTGAAGATTACTTCCCCCTCCCCAACCATTTTGTTGGTGACAAAGAGATCTTCATGCTTTCCGTTATGGGTGATAGTATGATAGAAGCAGGCATTCATAATGGTGACTTTGTAATCGTCCGTCAGCAGCAGACTGCAGAGAACGGAGATATCGTGGTAGCTATGACGGAAGATGATGAGGCTACGGTGAAGACTTTCTATAAGGAAAGAGACCACATCCGGCTCCAGCCTGAGAACCCTACTTATGAACCTCTTCGCCTTAAGCATGTTACGATTCTCGGCAAAGTTGTCGGCTTATTCCGTGACATTCACTAGAGTACCCCCATATTTATTTCCATCATTCATAACAGAAGAGGATGCCGGATGGCATCCTCTTCTTAAACATTGAAAGCTATTTAATCTCTTCGATCCCCATAATATGATCAAATGGGATTGGCCCTATCTCTCTACTATCCTTACTGTTATTTCTGTTGTCTCCCATAACAAAGATGTGGTTATCTGGGATTACCCACTTACCATTCTCAGCAGGGTTCATCTTTTCTTTGATGTAAGGCTCTACCAGCGCTTCGCCATTCCTATACACTTGCTGATCTTTGATCTCAATTACATCACCTGGCTTCCCAATAACCCGCTTAATAAAGAAGGTATGATCTTCATTAGTGCCTCTCATAAGCTGAATCAACGGATGTTCCAGAATACTGTCCATAAAGCTTCTCTCGCGGTTCACTCTGCTGTCAATAACCACTATATCCCCATAGGCTGGCATATGCGAGAAAGTCCGGGCCAGCTTGGAAGTGTATACTCTCTGTGCGTCTTGAAGCGTAGGCTCCATAGATTGTCCGACAACTTTGTAAGGCTGGAATACAAAGATACCAATAAACAGACTTAGAACGAATGCAAGAGCAACTGCGGGCACATAACTCGTGACTACCTTTATGATCTTCATACTTGCAGGTTTCCTCCCTTTTACGTATTAAGTTAAGTATAGCATTTCCTTTTTTTACAATACAAATTTCTCCTAATCCCCCTTCTATTCCCTACACCAAGAATGTTACTCCTAAGCAGAACAGACATTTTATTAAAAGGAGGTATTTGATCATATTACATTCCGAGAGCGATATCATACAGCTAGTTAAACATGATGAATGGTTGATGGATCTTCTGCGCACCGCTTCACAATTACACTTACCGGATTGGTGGATCTGTGCAGGGGTGATCCGTTCGAAAGTTTGGGATGTTCTTCATGGATATACGGAACGCAGTCCTGTTAACGACATTGACGTGATATATTTTGATCCTAATAACCTTGAGGAAGAATATGAGAAGCATCTTGAACATAGACTGCTGAAGCTCCGTCCAGATCTTCCCTGGTCTGTTAAGAATGAAGCGCGTATGCATAAGGTCAACCATATTCTCCCTTACTGCTCAAGTGAGGATGCTATTTCCAAATTTCCTGAGACAGCTACTGCAATAGGAGTTTCTTTGGACTCTATGGAAGAAGTCAAAGTGGCTGCCCCATGGGGAGTCCAAGATCTCGTTCAGCTTGGTATAAGGCCAACCCCCTTCTTCAGTTCCTCACCCGAAAGGATCCGGATCTACGAACAGCGAATGATTGAGAAACAATGGACTCGTCAGTGGCCTGGTCTTACCGTGATCGGGATGAATAATTAGAAGGAGAGCATAGTGAAGGTAGTTCCCCCAAGAACGGATTGGAACTTTTTTCCTGAATACTCGTTGTAATTATATAAAGGGGGATGCTTCATGTTAATCATAATAGGGATCATATTCTTGGCTCTTGGTCTAATACAGTTACTCAAGCCAAGATGGGGATGGTATATTAACGAAGGCTGGAAGGTTGAAGGAGATTCGGAACCAAGTGAAGCGTACCTGGCCTTGGCCCAATTAGGCGGGATCGTCGGAATAGTTGCTGGATTCATCCTATGTCTCAAAGGAATCTCCGGCTAAAAAGAACCCCTGACGCGCATTGCGTCAGGGGTTCTGTCTATCTTAGTACAAAGTAATGTATTGGTCACGTTCCCATTGGTGAACTTGAGTGCGGAACATATCCCACTCGATTTCTTTGAGTTCATAGAAATGAGACAGGGCATGATCACCAAGAGCTTCAGTTACCACTTCACTGCGGATAAGCTCTCCGAGTGCTTCCTTCAGATCGGATGGAAGACTTGGAATTCCTTCTTCTACACGCTCTTCCTCAGACATTACATAGATGTTACGGTCAATTGGGTCAACGAGAGGAATCTCGTTCTTAATCCCGTCAAGACCAGCTTTAAGCATAACTGCCAGTGCCAGGTAAGGGTTAGCAGCCGGATCCGGGTTACGAACCTCAACACGAGTACCCATACCGCGGGAAGCTGGAATACGAATCATCGGGCTGCGGTTACTCGAAGACCAAGCCACATAACAAGGTGCTTCGTAACCAGGAACCAGACGCTTATAAGAGTTAACAGTAGGGTTAGTAATCGCTGCAAAGGCACGTGCATGCTTCAGGATACCAGCCATGTAGTAACGGGCAGTCTGGCTAAGACCCAGAGTATCACTTTCTTCGTAGAACGAGTTCACATCGCCTTTGAACAGGGATTGGTGACAGTGCATACCGGAACCGTTAACCCCAAACAATGGTTTAGGCATGAAGGTTGCGTGCAATCCATGCTGACGAGCAATCGTTTTTACGACCAATTTGAAAGTTTGGATCTGGTCAGCCGCTTTTACAGCGTCCGCATATTTAAAGTCGATTTCATGCTGTCCCGGCGCAACCTCGTGGTGGGAAGCTTCGATTTCAAAGCCCATTTCTTCAAGTGTAAGAACGATCTCACGGCGGCAGTTCTCCCCAAGGTCAGTAGGCGCAAGGTCAAAGTAACCACCTTGGTCGTTCAGTTCCATAGTAGGGTTGCCTTTCTCGTCAGTCTTGAACAAGAAGAATTCTGGTTCTGGACCTACGTTCATGGAAGTGTAGCCTAGCTCTTTGGCTTCAGCCAGGTTACGCTTCAAGATTCCACGAGGGTCTCCTGCAAATGGAGTACCATCTGGCATATATACATCACAAATGAGGCGTGCAACACGATCTTCAGTTACCCATGGGAAAATGACCCAAGTCTCAAGATCCGGATACAGGTACATATCGGACTCTTCAATGCGGACATATCCTTCAATGGAGGATCCGTCAAACATCATTTTGTTATCGAGTGCTTTTGGCAATTGACTTACAGGAATCTCAACATTCTTGATTGTTCCAAGCAAATCTGTAAATTGCAAACGAATGAAACGGACATTCTCTTCCTTGGCAATACGAAGAATATCTTCTTTAGTGTAACTCACTTTACCCTCTCCCTTTGTGATTGAATTATAAATATATGGTTATTGCTTGAAAAACCGTGATAACTCACCTTGAATCAGGGATACCTGACCTGGTCTCTTGCCGCCTGTAACGAGTTCCTGCTTGAGCATACGATAGAGCTGCGAGTCCGTCAAAACCTTGCGTTTCTCCTCAGTGTCATTCGTAATTACTGTCGCTTCCTGTGACTCTTTGTTCACCGGGTTCATTACCTGCTTAATACCCGCAATGTTGACGCCTTTGTCAATCAATGCTTTGATCTCGAGCAAACGCTCAACATCATTGAAAGAAAAAAGACGTTGATTACCGGAAGTCCTAGCCGGTACGATTAGCTGATGCTGTTCGTAATAGCGAATCTGACGGGCCGATAGATCAGTAAGCTTCATTACGATACCAATTGGAAACAAGGCCATATTTCTACGAATTTCATCACCCATCGCTCTCAACCTTCCACTTAATTAATCATAATCCCATTCTATGTCATATTGCCTTACAGTGTCAAGCATATGTAAGGAATGCTTACAGTAAATTATGATCAATCATATTTTGAAGTGCCGTAAGGATACCGTACTTCACATGGGAGTAGGTCAAGCCGCCTTGCATGTAGGCAATATAAGGCTCACGAATAGGTGCATCCGCAGATAGCTCCAGGCTGCCGCCCTGGATAAAGGTTCCTGCTGCCATGATTACGGGATGTTCGTAACCGGGCATATCCCAGGCTTCTGGAACCACATGACCGTCCACCGCCGCTGCCCTTTGAATCCCCTGGACAAAAGCGATCAGGTGATCAGACGAGGAGAAAGCAATAGCCTGGATCAGATCCGTTCTCGGTTCATCCCACCCGGGCTTGCTCTCAAAACCTGCCTGTTCAAATACAGCCGCTGCAATGACACTTCCTTTAACAGCTTGTCCAACAATAGTTGGGGCAAGGAATAACCCCTGATAGATCCCTCTTGTTGTACCCAGCATAGCACCTACTTCCGCGCCAATGCCAGGAGCGGTTAACCGGTATGCAGCAAGCTCGACGTATTTGGCTTTGCCGCAGATATAGCCACCTGTCTCGGCAAGGCCGCCCCCGGGATTCTTGATGAGCGAGCCTGCGATAAGATCGGCGCCCACTTCTGTGGGCTCCCGATCTTCTGTAAACTCCCCATAACAGTTATCCACGAAGACAATGAGATCCTGCTTGATTTCTTTTACCCGCTGAACCATCTCTTCGATTTGGTCAACGCTGAACGAATCTCTCCAATCATAGCCCCGTGAGCGCTGGATTCCAATTACTTTCGTGTCAGGTGTGATTAAATTGGTTACCAGGTCCCAGTCCACACCGCCATGATCCAGAAGTGCAGCTTCCTTGTAAAGGATACCATAGTCCCCAAGGGACCCGGTACCGTCTCCAGGCTTACCTATCACCTTGTGCAGCGTATCGTACGGACGTCCCGTTATATACAAAAGCTCATCCCCAGGTCTCAGTACACCAAACAGGGCTGTAGCAATAGTATGGGTACCTGAAGCAAAATGCGGCCTGACTAATGCGGCTTCCGCCCCAAACACATCGGCATACACAAGGTCGAGGACCTCACGTCCCCGGTCATTATAAGCATATCCGGTTGAGCCGGCAAAATGAAAATCACTCACCTGGTGCTTTTGAAATGCTTCAATGACCTTCCACTGATTAGCATCTACTATCCGGTCAATCGCTTTAAATCTTGAAACCGCCTTGTTCTCGGCGATTTCCATCCAATTAAGAACTTGTTCTGAAAATCTGGCCATTCCCATTATCCTCTCGTTATCCCATTCGCTGTGACAAATATATGCATTTAGACAAAATTATGAGCGCACTTCGTATTCCTTCAGCAGGTAACCGCTTTTCTCATAATCTGCCTGATTTAGTCTAACTTCGAACAATAAATCGTCTTCCTCAAAATCCTGTCCGATCACTTCGCCTACTCTATAAATGACAGAGCTAAGATCACCGCGCGCTGCTGGAATGCGGAAAGTTACCGTCTCCCCGGTCAATTTGTCCTGGATGATCTCGCGAATGCTCTCCAGGTCCTTCTCATCATAAGCACTGATCTTGATGTGATTCTCATCGGATGGCAGCAGCTCCAGCTGTTCTGGCGTGCATAGATCCTTTTTATTGAACAGAACTACTTGAGGAGTACCGCTAGCGCCCAGATCATTCAAGATACGGTCCACAACTTTCATCTGCTCATCCCGGGTGTCTGAGGAAGCGTCAACCACATGAAGAATCAGATCCGCCTCATTTGCTTCCTCCAAGGTAGCACGGAAGGACGCAACTAGATCATGAGGCAGATTCTGAATAAAGCCTACGGTATCCGTCAAGACAACTTCCTTGCCACTTGGCAGGATTAAGGCTCTAGAAGTAGGATCCAGCGTAGCGAACAACTGGTTCTCGATGTACACGTCAGCAGCAGTCAGCTGCTTGAGAAGTGTGGATTTGCCTGCATTCGTATATCCTACAAGCGCAACCTGCACCACCCCGTTCTCCTTACGGCGTTCCCGGTGCAGCTTGCGGTGTTTGGTCACTTCGTCAAGCTGTGCCTTCAGCTCACTGATCCGGTTACGGATATGTCTGCGGTCCGTCTCTAGCTTACTTTCCCCTGGGCCCCGGGTCCCAATGCCGCCCCCAAGACGGGATAAATTCTTGCCATGCCCGGAAAGTCTGGGCAGTAAATAACTGTGCTGCGCCAATTCCACCTGAATGATACCCTCACGGGTTTTGGCCCGCTGAGCAAATATATCTAGGATTAGCTGAGTTCTGTCAATGATTTTGACATCAAGTGTCTCTTCCAGATTGCGTACCTGAGCGCCGGATAATTCCTGATCGAAGATGGCCGTGTTCGCACCCATTGCTTCAATAGCCGCACGCAGCTCTTCCACCTTCCCTTTTCCGATGAACCATCTTGTATCCGGTGTCTCCCGATTCTGGACAATCACATCCGCAATTTCAACACCAGCAGTCTCTGCTAACTGAACCAGCTCATTTAGGGAATATTCGGGATTTATACCACTGCGCTTAACTTCATTGGTTACAAGACTGACCAGCACCGCTTTATCCGGTAGGGTGGTCTTCGTTTCGTATGTTGTTGTATTTCTCATGGATTATTGCTCCCTTGTAGCGACAACGATATAGTGTAAGTTCTACTTGTTACTATTCTTGTCAAATTTAAAATCCTCTGTTCGTATCGTCATTAGTTCCAGCTTTCCCGGAGAACCGCTCGAATATTGATTCAAAAGACGAACAGCCTGATGACGAATCGAACGTTCAATTATGTTTCTAACATATCTGCCATTGCTGAACGCATGAGGGCTTTCACTCTTCTCAGCAGCCAAATGCTGCTTCAGCTTGAGTATCGCCTGCGGCATAAGGATATAATCACGCTCTTTAACCATGCTTTCCGATATTTGAATAAGCTGGTCAATTGAATAATCCGGGAAGTCGATCTGGATCGGGAAGCGTGAGGGAAGTCCGGGATTGGTATGGAGGAAGAACTCCATCTCGTCAGAATACCCCGCCAAGATCAGGATGAACTGATCCTTGTAATCCTCCATCGCCTTAACCAGGGTATCTATAGCTTCCTTGCCAAAATCCTTCTCCCCTCCGCGAGCCAGGCTGTAAGCCTCATCAATAAATAAAATACCGCCTAATGCTTTCTTAACCAAATCTCGTGTCTTCTGTGCAGTATGTCCGATATATTCGCCAACCAGGTCGGCTCGTTCGGCCTCAATGAAATGGCCCTTGCTCAGCACGCCCATCTTCTGAAACATCTTGGCAACAATTCGTGCGACCGTGGTCTTCCCTGTTCCCGGATTACCTTTATAGATCATATGATAGACTTGGGAGCCCGTGAGCAGCCCGGCTTCCATCCGAAGCTGCTTAACCTGGAGTAAAGCGAAAATCTCGTATACCAGTTCTTTAATGTTCTCTAAGCCAATCAATTGATTCAGTTCCTTCTGTATCTCAGCATACACGCCTTGATGCTGTCCTGCGGCCTTCGAGATTGCTGCAGGCTCTGCGTCAGGAAGTGTCTGTGAGATAACCGGAGGCTCACTATTTCGCAAAATGACATTTATTTGTCTGGAAGGTCTCTCCTCAGAACGGCCGCCAGCGGCCACAACACGCCCTTGCATGCGGCATCACCTCTTCTTAGAGTAGGGGGCAGATAACTACTATAAGAGTTTATTCAGGGTGAGCGCTGGTTATTAGAAGTTTGTCATATAGAAGCTTAGGGGCGGTTCATCTTAAGAACTTTATTAATCTAGAGGTACACCCAGCCTGTTCAGCGTCCATTTGGTATAGGCCAGAATCTCTCTTATATGATTGGGCACTTTCGGGAGCACCTTGGATTCTACCAAGGAAAGCTGAGGATCTATGTAATTAAGAGAGTCGGCAATTTCCTTAGCCCGTCTTCCATGATAAGTATGAGTAATAATGACTGCCGTTCGGAGCTGCCTGTCCTCCATTATGTCCTTGCTGAAGAGAAGATTCTCATAGGTACTGGTCGCTTTATTCTCAAGCAGGATAGCTTCACGAGGAACACCCTGTTTAATCAAGTAATTAGCCATGCCTTGAGCCTCGGTAAGCCTTGATCTGGATGTATCCAAGCCGCCAGTAAGGATAAAATAACGGAAATGGCCCGCACGGAACTCCGTCAGGCCTTGATCAAGTCTTTCTCTAAGCCCCGGACTAGGCAAGTCTCCCCAAAGGGCTGCGCCCAGCACAATCCCCGCGTCTGCCTGCTTATGCGCCTTTACCGGGCCCATACTGGAAATCTGAATCCATGCGTAACCTAACCAGAGACATACCAGTGCAGCCACAATAATAAATCCGCGGATCACCTTTGTGATCATACCCGGCTTATTTGAGCGCTTCATCATCTCTCTCCTCAAGGAATCCGTTTCGCCTATGCTCCAGGGACATTAGAAAAAAAGGAAAAGTGTGCGCATCAATGGCATGAAGCAGCTCTCGTGCGATCTGGGCAGCCAGTTCATAATCTCTAGGTGAGATCAATCTCTTAGCCAAAGCGTCATCTAGCTCATCCTGATCGAGCAGGAACACTTCCCCATTCTTAAGAACAACTATATCCAGATACAGATCATCGAACCAGGGCACCCCTTGATCTGTAATTCCCTGGCTCTTACAAATATCTATATACCATTCAATAATTTGCTGCCTATCATCAAACATGGCCGTCACAATAAAATTAGAGCCCTTCGGATAATACTGCAGCCAAGAGTAGCCTTTGTCGGCAATTCTAAAGGTATGAGAGCCATACGACTTCCACAGCGGCTCCTTCAGTGCTTGTATACTGTACAATGTGATATATCCGGTGAAATTTTCAATATCCACATAACGTGATGTGAATTGGCGCCGGGTCACACGGCGCCAATTCGCCCGGTCTCCAAATTTTCGCTTCATGAAAATTACCCTTTCACTCTCTTCTTATATTCAGCTTACCATATTTCACTAAGACGCACCAAATTGCACTTTTCTCTCCAACCATGCATGCACAAAAGCAAAAGCCCCGTAATCACAAATCGTGATCACGAGGCTCTATACCCAATTTAATTGGACGAGTTATCGTCCACCGGTCTGGGTACCGGTATCCGTTCCAGGAGTTTTGGTAGTTGTGCCTCCTGTATCTGTTCCTGGGGTTGTCGTTCCCGGCGTAGTAGTGCCAGGAGTTGACGTTCCCGGTGTTGTTGTTCCTGGTGTTGTTGTTCCTGGTGTTGTTGTTCCCGGGGTGGTGTTATCAGGAGTCGTAGTTCCTGTACCTTGATCAGTGCCCCCATTCACGTTATCCTGGCCTGTTCCGCCATCTTGGCCAGTGCTGTCACCACCACTGCCTTTTCCGCTGCCGGAACCATTATTTCCATTTCCATTCCCATTACCATTGCCATTACCGTTACCGTTACCGCCATCCTGATTGTTGTTTCCTTGGTCGGTATTGTTACCATTACCATCCGGATTATTAGGATCAGGCTGGTTAGGATCTACTGCGGGCGGTTCCGCCTGCTGAGTTGACACTTGGGTCGTGGCTGATTTCTCGCTTTCAAGGCCAGTAGCCGGATCTACATAAGTAACGTAATACTCATAGGTCGTATTCGGAATAACCGTCACGTCTTCTGCGGAGGTTGAATCAGCCTCAAGCAGTTGAGTGAAGTTGGATTCCGAAGCCTCCTTGCGATATACACGATACTTCACATTAGGTACATCGACGCCGCTCCAGCTCAGCAGTACGGTGCCTGTATCCTGGTTAAATGCACCTGCAAGACCGCTGACCGAGGTAGCCTGCTTAACAGGTTCCTGCTCTTTTTGCTTCAGGTCATTTGGAACAGGGAAATCCTTAACCGGAACATCTTTGAGCGCATCCTTCATGATGGTTCCGAATAAGGCCGCAGACTGACCACTGCTTCCTTTGAGGAGATGGTCTTTGTCCGGCTTGTCATAACCCATCCATACCGATGCGGTCCATTCTGGCGTATAACCCACAAACCAGGCATCCCGGTTACGGCTGCTGTTCAGCCCTTTAATTCCATGCTGGGTTGTACCTGTCTTACCTGCAACCGGGCGACCGCCAAGGCTCGCACGCTTACCCGTCCCGCTGGTCACGACCTGTTCCATCATCTTGGTCATATAATAAGCAGTATCCGAGTTGATCACCGATTCAGGCTTCGGAGGATTATAGGTGTATACTTCTTTGCCATCCGGGCCTTGAATACTCTTGATGGAATAAGCAGGATTGTGATAACCCCCATTCGCGAACACACTGTAGGCTTCCGCCATCTCTAGTGTATTTGTACCTTTGGTCAGACCGCCAAGGGCGATGGCCAGGTTCGCATCATTCGGATCCATTGTAATTCCCATCTTCTTAGCGTATTCCACTCCCGTCTTGACCCCTACTTGATCCAGGAGCCATACCGCCGGGATATTCGCTGATTCTTCAAGTGCCTCGGTCATCCCGATAGTCTTGGAGTATCCATGCAGGTTGCCCGGACAATAAGTTCCGCCTGCGAAACACTGCTTCTCATTGCTGAGCAGGGAATCTGGTGTGAACTTCTTCGTATCCAGCGCCGGAGCATAATCTACAATCGGCTTGAAAGCGGAACCAGGCTGCCGCCGCGCTTCAACCCGGCTGAAGCCTTTACGTTCATAATCACGTCCGCCCAGCAGGGCAACCAAGCTGCCGTTCTGGTGGTTCATGATAACAACAGCAGCCTGTACCTGCTGATCGTCCTTGCTTTTCTCAAAATTACTGTCATCTGCAAAAGCCTTCTCTACAGCAAGTTGAGCCTGCTTATCCATGGTCGTATAAATTTTGTAGCCTCCGCGGTTCAACTGGTCTTCCGTAAGACCTGTCTTCGCTTCGGCTTCCTTCATCACGAAATCTTTGAAGGCAAGGAAATTCTGACTCTTCTTCGGAGGGGTATAGTCGTAGTCCGCTTTCTTGGCTTCATCACGCTGAGCCGCGGTGATATATCCCTGATCGAACATGAGATCGAGCACGACACCTCTGCGAGTCTTCGACAGCTCCGGATTCGTCACCGGGTTATAAGACGAAGGACCTTTAGGAAGTGCTGCAAGTGTAGCTATCTGCCATAATTTCAGCTCATTTAAATCACTCTTGCCGAAATAACGCTGTGAAGCAGCCTTGATTCCATAAGAGCCTTGACCGAAATAAATCCGGTTCAGATACATTTCGAGAATCTCGTCCTTAGTCTTTTCCCGTTCAAGAGCCATTGCAATCGACACTTCAGTTGCTTTACGGAAGAACGTTTTGTCACGGGACAAAAACATATTCTTCGCAAGCTGCTGGGTAATTGTACTTCCGCCTTCTACCTTGGACCGTGCTACAACGTCCTTTACCGCCGCACGCCCGATCGACCAGAGGTCAACTCCGGAGTGCTCATAGAAGCGTCTGTCTTCAGTAGCAACGAATGCCTCCTGCAGCAATTTAGGGATTTGCTTGATCTTCACTGGTTCGCTCTTGGTAATAGACAATTCTCCCATAAGGTTACCAGAACGATCATACACCTTGGAGGTTTCATAAATCGTCAGCTTATCCTGATTCTCACTCAAGATTCTTTCACCATTTACAGATAGAAATATATAGCCGCCAATTGCGCAGATTACTGCAAAAGCCATGGTGAAAAACATCGTCCAGAGCACGCGCTTCGTCGTTATCTTTTTCTTTTTTTTCGGAACCTTTGACTTATTAGTGTTCTCCTTGCCATCAGTTGGATTCGACCTCGAAAGCCTTGATGGCGGTCTGTTATTATTCGTAGACATGGTTCTATACAGACTCCCTTCATGTCAATCTTCTCTCTCTATAAAGGACGGAAAGAAAAGAACAACCTTCTTCAGGTTGCTCCATCTCCTCATCTTATACCTTTTAACGTGCTTTGTTCAAAAAAGTTTCATGCTGATACCCTAGTTCTCGGAAGGAGTCTCCTGCATTAGAGAAACGTTGCGCTGCGGCTGGAACGTAGAAATGGCATGCTTGTACACCATTTGCTGACGGCCATCGCTGTCAATGACAATGGTAAAGTTGTCAAAGGCCTTGATTGTCCCTCTAATTTGGAAACCATTTGTCAAGAATACGGTAACAGGGATATTCTCTTTGCGTAGTTGATTCAAGAACGTATCTTGGATGTTAATGGACTTGTTCATTAGCGGTACCCCCAATGAGTTTCAATTAGTGTTCTGAAGTAAATTCAAGATCTTCATGGAACTTTCCTGCTATTATAGCACGTACTTTCGCCAAATTCTCCGTGTAATTTTCCGGGCATGTCATATCAACCCAGTGAATGTCATGCATATGCCGGAACCAGGAAAGCTGCCGCTTCGCGTATCTCCGCGTGTCCCGCTTGAGCTTGACCACGGCTTCCTCCAGCGGAACCCCGTCGAGCAGATGCTCAGCGATTTCCTTATAGCCAAGTCCTTGCAAGGCCACGAGATGTCTGGAATAGCCTTTGCCGAGCAGTGACTCCACCTCTTGAACCAGTCCTTGGTCCATCATGTCGTCAATGCGTGCTTCTATACGGTTATATAGCAATTGACGGTCCATTGTCAAACCGATGATACACAGCTCATAGGGAGACTGCTTACTCTGCAGGGCAAGCTGGGACGAGAGGGTCTGGCCAGTTAAATGATGGATCTCAAGTGCTCTCACAACCCTCCGCTGATCATTGGGATGCAGGCGGTCTGCCGATTCGGGATCAATCGTAGCCAATCTGGCATGAAGCGCCTCGGCCCCATGCTCTTGCGCAAATCTGAACTGCTCATCCCGGAATTCTTCATCAGCGCCGGCGTCCGTGAATTTGAATTCATAACAGACGGATTCGACGTAAAGTCCAGTCCCTCCCACAATGAAGGGCACATGTCCACGGAATGTGATCTCAGGGATCAGCTTGTTACAATATTCCTGAAAAAGGGCAACCGAGAACGGCTCTTCCGGAGAGAGCACATCAATCAGATGATGGGGCACTCCATCCATTTCCTGCGTCGTGATCTTGGCGGTTCCTATATCCATTCCCTTGTATACCTGCATGGAATCCCCGGATATAATTTCGCAATTGAACATATGAGCCAGATCAATACTCATACGGGTCTTGCCGACCGCGGTTGGCCCGACGAGGACCAGTAATTTGGGTTTGTTGTCAGTTGTCAAGCGTAATCACTCCGTAAGCTATTTTGGTATGGGCCCGTTCGCGAACCGTGAATCCCAGCCTGGCGAATTCCCCGCTGTCCCTTTTCTCTTTCAGAACCACGGTCTTTCTTGCTACCCGGCAGGCTTCCTCAACAGACCTGATATCCAGTGAGCTTCCATTTGCAAAAGACCGGAGCGGGGAAATGGAGGAAGATTCCTTCACTGGTTCGCGGAACATGGGATCGAAGTAGACGATATCCACACTTTTATCTGGCAGCTCACCAAGCAAATGAAGATGATCGGCATGCTTGACTTCAATTTGGCGCATGGCCTTGTCAAATTCTTTTAACCCAGATTGGTAGGTTCTTAAACCTTCCTTGAGCAATCCATAGATAGGGAGCGAGCTTTCCAGGGCCGTTACTTGCCCTTCTTCCCCTGCCGCAAGAGAGAAAATGATGGAATCCGAGCCGAGTCCTGACGTGCAATCTATGATCTTGTCCCCACGCTCTGCTCTCGAAATTTCAAGCATGGAATCGGGTTCCCCTTTCATGAGCCGCTTGGCTCTAACGAAAGACATGCTCGGATGAAATTCAAGCGGCTCTCCATGTGCACTCACGATACGGATTCCGCTTTCCAGAATAACCAATATGGCATCAGCATGGTGACGGGTTAGTAATTTGGACAATGAAGTCCGGCTCCGCCGTATATAGGGGACCCCGAGTTCGAGAGAGAGCTCCTCGGCCCGGCTTACCGTCCCTGGAGCCTCATTGTCTCCTGTAGTAATAATCAATCTGCTTCCTCCGTTCACATCACTCGTTTGAACATTTTCTCCAGATCATATGTCGAAAAGGAGACTACAATTGGCCGGCCGTGAGGACAGGTATACGGCTGCTTGCAAGCAGCGAGCCTTGCAAGAAGGGTTCCTGCTTCTTCGGCTGTAAGCTTCTGATTGGCTTTAATAGAGGCCTTGCAAGAACAAAGTATGGATGACCGTTCGCGAAGCTTGGCCAGGTCAATGGCTCTCTCGCTCAACACCCAATCCGCCATCTCCTCGATAATCGAGGCCTCCTCACCCTGCGGGAACCAGTATGGGTGGGAGATCACCCGAAAGGTCCCGCCTCCGAAATGCTCAAGTATGACCCCGGCATTCTCGAACCACTGTAAGCGGTTCTTCAGCTTCTCACTATCCGCAGAAGTGAATTCCAAGGTGATTGGAATGAGAAGCTCCTGGGAAGCATCAGCCGGATTCCCGAATTTCTCGTAATAGTATTCGTAATTGACACGTTCATGGGCCGCATGCTGGTCAATCAGGTATAACCCATTCTCGTTCTGGGCAATCAGATAGGTTCCGTGGTGCTGCCCGATCAGAGTAAGCTCGGGGAAGGCCGGAATCTCCGGTCTGTCGCCTGGAGAGCCGTACAGCTTCTCCGGCGGCACCGGATTCGCTGGTAATCTTGCGGAACTTCCGTCATACCCGTTCGCTCTCCCCGCCTGTCCTGTGACGGATCGCTGTTGATTGGCCACCGAGGCTTCCCGGTATGAACCAACACTCTGCGAGCTGTTATCGGGCCGTGGACTAGATGGGTCTACTCCCGCGCGGACCTCACTCGATTGAGCAGACGACACGGAAGAAGGATACTGCCTCGCCTCGGGCTCCTTAACCTTTCCAGCGGATGCAGAGCCAGACGCCTGATAAGCTTCTGGGGCTGAGCCCTCATATGGCAGCCCTGCTGTACCCACCGCTGACTTAGGATCACGGGTTGACCAATCCGCATGATAGTTCCTATCAGGAGCTGGATTGGAGCCGGGTGTATTCCGGCCTGCCGATTGATTATCCATGTCCGTCTTAGCTGGAGAATGGAAATTGAACTGTTCCTGTATGATCGACTGGCTTTCACCACGGGTAACCGTCTGCTTGACCACATGCGGGATAAGCACCTGCTGGGACAGCACAGCCCGGATATTTTCCTCGAGGAAAGTATAGAGCTCCTGCTCCTTGCTGAACCGTACCTCCAGCTTGGCGGGGTGCACGTTAACATCCACCAAGGTAGGGTGCATATGAAGCTGGAGAACAGCGATGGGATATCTGTTGATCGGCAGCAGCGTATGATAGGCTCTCATCATGGCGGCTTGAAGACCCGGATTCCGGATATAACGTCCGTTCACCATCATGGAAATAGCGCCCCGGTTCGATCTCGTGAGGTCTGGACGACCAATGAAGCCCGTGACCTTGTAGTCCGCATTCTCAGCGTCAATCCCCAGCATGCCTTTAGCCGCCTGGGTACCATAAATGGAGGCAATCACCTGAAGCAGATCTCCGTTGCCTGGACTTTGCAGCAGCTGGTTGCCATTATGCCGCAGAGTGAACGCAATCTCGGGATGTGCCAATGCCTGTCTGTACATGACATCCGAAATATGTCCAAGCTCTGTCTGAATCGTCTTCATGTATTTCAGCCTTGCCGGAGTATTATAGAATAATTCCTTAACCGAAATATCCGTCCCCTGTGGGGCTGGTGTGTCTTCATTCTCTTTGAGTGAGCCGCCTTCAATGATAATCCGGCGTCCGAGCCCATGTTCCCCGTTCGATGAGACCAGCTCGACCTTAGAGACGGCTGCTATACTCGGTAGTGCTTCTCCCCGGAAGCCCAGTGTCCGGATCTGGAACAAATCACGGCCGAGAGAGAGCTTGCTGGTGGCATGCCGGTAAAAGGCGGTCTCACAGTCCTCGGGTTCGATCCCCGAGCCGTTATCCGTTATACGGATTAGCGACAATCCGCCTTCCTCCACCGTGACATCGATTCGCTGTGCACCTGCATCGATTGCATTCTCTACCAGCTCCTTCACGACAGATGAAGGTCTCTCCACCACTTCACCTGCTGCAATCTGGTTCGCAATATGCTCATCCAGGATTTGAATTTGTCCCATTTAGCCTCCCCCACTCTCTTCAAGGAATTTACATCTCTCTCACTTTCATCTTCAAGTCATTTAACAGCTGCATCGCCTGTATCGGCGTCATATTCATCAGGTCGGCATTCTTGACCAGCTTGATGATCTGCTTGGCCCCGGCATCCTCTTTGGCTGGCTCAGGCTTGTCCGAAGCCCACTCATCTCCAAAAATCGATAGCTGCTGCACCTGAGCTATTCCTTCTGATTGTCCAGTGCCTTCAGGACTTGTAATCCGCTCTGTATCGTGCGGCTTCGGATCCATCTGCGATCCGGTCTTCGGCGCAACCGGAACAACTGCAGATGCAGCCGATGCGGACGACATAGCTGCCTTATCCTCCCGGACAGTCATATGACCGGCAATAGCGTCCCCCGAAGCCGCAGCCCTTCCAGCCGTCACCAGCGGGGCCGCTTCTTCGAGTCCCTGCAGCAGCCCGTAGGCCCGGTCGATAATGCTGCCTGGCAGACCTGCAAGCCGGGCGCAATAGATGCCGTAGCTCGTGCTTGCTGCCCCGGGGATCAATTTGCGTAAGAAGTGAACCTTCTCCCCGCTCTCCTGCACGGCCATGCAGTAATTCTTCAGTGACTTCAAGCTTGATTCCAGATAAGCCAGCTCGTGGAAATGCGTAGACACAAGGGCTTTACAGCCGATATGATCATGAACATATTCAATGACGGCCTGGGCAATGGACATCCCTTCTGTGGTCGAGGTTCCCCGGCCAAGCTCATCAATAATGATCAAGCTCCGCTTTGTCGCTTTCTCCGTCATCAGCTGGATATCAGCCATCTCCACCATAAAGGTACTCTGACCCCCGATCAGGTCATCGGCGGCACCAATACGGGTAAATATTCGGTCAATCATCGGAATTTCTGCCTTGACAGCAGGAACAAAGCAACCCATCTGGGCCATTATGACAATCAGGGCCACTTGGCGCATATAGGTACTTTTCCCGGCCATGTTAGGGCCTGTAATGAGCAGGATCCCTGCTTCATCCTTGCGCAGGTATGTCCCGTTGGCAATGAAGCCCGTGCCCTCCATCACGCTCTCGACAACCGGATGGCGCCCCTGCTCTATAACGAGATCATATCCGTCCGTAAGAACCGGCTTGACAAAGTTGCCTTCGCTGCTGATCTCAGCCATAGACCGGTATACATCGATCTCTGCTATCTTCTCGGCCAATCGCTGAAGACGTGGAATCTCCTGACTCAACCGCTCACGCAGCTCGCTGAACAGAGCGAACTCCAGGTCCACCATCTTCTCTTCAGCTTCCAGAATTAAAGCTTCCTTCTCCTTCAGCTCAGGTGTCACATATCTTTCAGCATTAGCAAGGGTCTGCTTCCGTTCATAACGGCCCTCTGGCAGAGACGCAAGATTCGACTTGGTAACTTCGATATAATAGCCGAATACCTTGTTGTAACCGATCTTCAAAGACTTGATGCCAGTGGCCTGGCGTTCCGCGCTTTCCAGCTCTGCAATCCACCTTTTGCCGTTCATTCCGGCCTCCCTCAGGGAGTCAAGATGTTCATGGTAGCCTGCCTTGATGATCCCACCATCCCGCACAGAGACAGGAGGCTCATCCGCGATAGCCGCATCGATAGCTTCAGCCAGATCTTCGCAGCGGTCCAGCTCATCCGCGATGCGCTTCAGCGTAGCCGAAGATGAAGCGGCGCACAATTCTTTGAGTGATGGAATCTGTCTTAGAGATTTCTTGAGCGCTATCAGATCACGGCCGTTGGCACTCGAGAATGCAATCCGCCCAACCAGACGCTCCAGATCATAGATCTCGCCTAGACGTTCGCGCAAATCTTCACGCAGGATATACCCGGCGTGCAGATGTTCTACAGCTTCAAGCCGTTCTTCAATCCGGCTCCGCTGCAGCAGCGGCTTATCTATCCATCTGCGCAGGAGCCTTGCTCCCATGGAAGTCTCGGTCCGGTCAAGCAGCCAGAGCAGAGACCCCTTCTTCGATCTTTCTCTCACCGTCTCTACGAGCTCCAAATTCCTGCGGGTGAACGGATCAAGAATCATATAATGATTCGGTTCATAAGCCGTAATTCGGGTCAATTGACCAAGCGAGCGCTTCTGCGTCTCCGATAAATAGGCAACAAGCAGTCCGACATTGTGTCTGCGCTGCTCTTCCAGCCGAATCCAGACGGCTTCGGTGAACTGCTTGCGCGCCAGATCTTCCTTAGACTTATCCCATGGCGTGTACACAACAGGTCTTCCCACCGGATTAGCCGTTGACTGAATCCAATCAAGCAGGGAAGTGTCTCCGATTATCTCAGCGGGTGAATAGAGTCCAATCTCATCTCTTAGCCACTCATAACTCGATGGTGCAGAGGTCACATATAACTCTCCTGTGGACAGGTCACAAGCAGAGACCGCCATAACTCCATTCAGCTCCGTGACGCAGAGAAGATAGTTATTTGCCTTATCTCCAATGGTCTTGCCTTCCATCACGGTTCCCGGCGTAATAACCCTGACAATCTCCCGTCTAACGATCCCCTTGGCCTCCGCCGGATCCTCTACCTGCTCACAAATGGCTACCTTGTAGCCTTTCTCAATCAGACGATGTATGTAACTCTCAGCAGAGTGATAAGGAACCCCGCACATCGGTATTTTGTCTTCTACTCCGCCATCTCTCGCGGTTAAAGTTATCTCAAGCTCCCTTGATGCTTGAATCGCATCATCGAAGAACATCTCATAGAAATCTCCCAGGCGAAAAAATAGAAAAGCGTCCTTGGCGCCTTCCTTCACCTTCAAATATTGTTCAATCATCGGCGTATATTTAGCCATGATGTACCTCCAGCCCCTTCTTTCTACAGACTTCTATTATAACAGAAAAGAAGGCGGGCTTACGAGGGGCGCTCTATTTTCCAGACAGTTCTAATATCCCGGCTCTCATCCCAGGTGCGCCCAAGACGGAGTGCCTTAAGAAATGGCTCAATATATTTCTCTAGGCCAGGGTAACTTTTCGCGGCCCGAATCTCTTCCTCAATTGACCCATAGGCCTCTCTTAGCACGGTCTTATTACCCAAATAGAATGCTTGATGGACATCTCCCCGCATAAGGGGTCTGGATAGAAGTCCTCTGTACTCTTCTGCGATTAGGGCAGCAAGCGCCACTACACCTTTGGTCAATAAAGGGGAGACAAGAAAGCTCGGCAGGGTGCGGTATTCGAACCCCCCGTGACCCTGTATTCTATGGTCGCCCAAATAACCGTACCTCGGTCTTCGATCCTTCGCTCGCTCATCCTCCATCAGGGCAGCAGGCAGGGCCAGATAGTTGTCTAGTGTCCGGAGCAGCTCAGCCGTTAGCGGCAGGCCGCTAAAATGCAGATGACCGCCCAGCGGAAGCCCAGGAAGCGGCAGACCGCCCGCCAGCCACAGCAATGAGGTATCAGTAATATGCCTAGAGGCATACCGCATGGCACCCATCAGGTTACGAAGCAGATCGGCAGGACCGGTTCCTGGAGCGGGACGCAGCTCGGCAATCGGGTAAAGGGTTCGATCGCCTGATCGAACGGCATCACAGCCTGCGATCCCAGTCTTTTCAAGGAACCTGGAGGCCGGCACAATCTTGCGTTCTGTCCGGTTATAGAGCAGAAATTCGGGATCCATACCGAGCTTCAGCGGTTCCTGCCCTTGCCTTGTGAGACGTGCTGACTCTTCCGCAATGGCCTTGGCAAATTTCAGGGCTGAGGAGTCATCGGCCAGGCCGGGAACGGCATGGACTAGCTGAATAACCATGGCTCCTCCCTCACCTGCACTTATCTCGACCTCACCGAAGTCCAAGCCAAGCGTATATAGCGCTCGGACTGCCAATCTCTCCAGTCTTCGCTCAAGAGTAGTCAGGCCCGCCTGCTCTCCCTGTTCTCTCCGATCCCCCGAGAGATTGAACGCACGCTCCGCCAGGCCGCACGGTATAATCTCGACAGCCCTAAGGTGAAAGATACGCACTATAAATCGACGTAAATAGGAACTGCGTAAATTGTTCGCAGCTGAGGAATGCAAATTGGCCTTCATACCGGCTGCACGAAGCCGCTGCTCCATTTCCTGCTGAGAAGTCGCATGAAATACCCCTGCGCCTTGATTCATAACCAGCATGGATAGATTCTTAGTCGGTTCATGTACCGGCTGCGCTGAAAGTATAAGATCTGGACAGCCAAGCTGCTTCAACGCCGATTGGAGTCTACGGGAAGAACGGTCGTCGTCCACCATGATTTTTAACTCCATTCTTCCAGCTCCTAACTTAAAACTGTATAATCCATTCCTGATATTTCATACTCAACCGCCCATATCCACGAAAAAAACAACAAAAAAAGAGGGCTCCCGCCCTCGTCGCTGCTCAGGCAGCTGCATACATTAGAGTATTCAGTTACAGATCATCATCCAGGAGATCCGGATCCAGATCCTCATAATCCCCGCCATCTCCGCTGAAGTCAAAGTCTTTGTCTTCAAAGTCGCTGCCGCCCGGTACGACCAGGACATTGATCTTAGTCTCAGCTACAAGCTCAACGGCAAACTCGCGTTCCACGCGAATAAGAACACTGCCGTCCCCGGATACACTGGCTTCGACGGTGCTTGGTTCCTGCGTTGCATCCGCGGAAACCTCCACCGACGAAGAGCGGTGTCTGGAGTCAAGATAAGTAAGCGGAACGAGCTCTACATAAGATACTTTCTCTTTCGCAACCGCTGTCTGTGAATTCCTCTCGTACGAATACCAGATGTTGATATCGTAAGTCCCAATAACTTCAATTCCGTCACCGGCAGCAACCGCTTCGTACTGGTGGTTGATAATCCAGGCCCCCAGAATACTCGTCGGGTTTTGAGGCGGAGTCACGGTATGTGTTACGGTAGAGAACTTACGACCTTTTCCGCAGATCGCTTTCGTAATAATCTCTCTACTTTGATATTTCGATGACATGGTTTGAACCTCCTCCATACAAATCAATCATTCACTATCAAGTGTATGCACGACATAGGCGAATGTTGATTAATTGGAGACACCGAAATGAATTATATTTATACAACCTGTATTAAATACGTTATTATCCCGCTCAAAACGACCGCAGCCGTTCATTCTTTCCGGTTGGATACTTGCTTTTCTTGGAGACGTCCAGATATAAGCCCAGCTCTCTGCACAGCTGGAGAATGGCCGAGCGAATCTCGAATTCTTCCCTGCTGTTCGGAAGCTCCATCGCTTTGAATTCAGTCTCCAGCTCTTGCAGCATATGTTCGGTTGTTCCCGTGTAAGTCTCACTCTTCACATCAATAGACATCTGGTCGAACAGAACCGCGGCTCTCTCCCCTTGGGGCATTCTCTGATAGACCTGCGAAATTAACTGAAGCATACTCTCGATTCGGTCCAGCTGCTGTTTGCGCATATAAAAATAGATCGTCCAAGCTTCATTGGGGGAAATGACCTGATTGTCCAGGGCCCGCTTGGCGGTGGACAACCCATGATCAACCTCCTGACTGGCTTCGATCAGTTCCTGCCCGTTCCAGGCATAATCGGGATAGCGAAGCTGGTAGGCGATGCGTTCGAAGACTTTACTGAACAAAGCGTCCACTTTCGTCCGGATCATACCAAGCTTGTCCTCTTCATTCGGCATGTAGATCATATTTACAACCATCGCACTTCCGAGACCGATAATCAGCAGCAAGATTTGAGTGAACAAGGCATGAAAGCTGACGTCTTCTGCTCCGAACACCCGGAATACCACAACAGAGCTGGTGACGATTCCTTCTTTCAGATTAGCCTTCGAGATCAGCGGAAAACCAATCAGGATATATATAGCAAGCACCCAGATATGAAAACCGAATATGTAAAATAAAGCAGAAGACATCATCAGTCCCAGTATGGAGGCAAAGAAGCGGGAAGAAACCGTCTGGATGCTTCTCTTTCGCGTCACATCTACACCAAGTATGGCAAGCAGGCCTGCGGACAAGGGATTCAGAATTCCAAGCAGATGAGCAATGAGAATTGCAAGTACAGTGGCAATAGTGGTCTTAATTACCCTGAAGCCCATTGTACACCCCCCACTATTCAAAATATGATTCTCTCTATATTGTCTATCCTAAAGGATTTACCATGGGTTCACAACAAACGTGACGGAGATCTCTCCGGTAGTCAACTTTGCAGATATAACAAAAACGGGAGCCTTACCGCTCCCGGATTAGCCTGCGTTCAATATAGACAACCAGCTGATACATTCCTGTCGCTGCTACAGCGATAATGACCAGACTGGACAATACCAGAGTAAAGTTAAAGACTTGGAAGCCATAGATGATCAAATAACCAAGCCCTTCTTTTGCCACGAGAAACTCGCCTACAATGACCCCAACCCAGGCCATGCCTACGTTCACCTTCAAGGTCGACACGATGGCCGGAAATGATGCCGGCAGGATGACCTTACGGAAAATATCCTTGCGGCTGCCTCCGAAAGTTCTGACGACTTTAATCAGATTCGGGTCCACCTCATTGAAGCTGCTGTTCACCACAAGCGTGGTGATAATCACAGTGATCGACAAGGTTGTCATGACAATCGCAGTAAAGCCCCCACCAAAGAGAACAATGAAGATCGGACCCAAAGCCACTTTAGGCATGCTGTTGAAGACCACCATATACGGATCAAGTACCTTGGAAAGGAAAGGCGACCACCATATCAATACAGCCAGCAGGGTACCCACCAGGGTGCCCAGCAGAAAGCCTGCAGCAGTCTCCAGCACGGTCGTTCCTAGATGCGGCCAGAGGTCACCGCTAAGAATATCCTTCCATATCTGAACAAACACCTTGCTGGGATAGCTGAAGATCAGGACATCCAGCCATTTAAGGCGACCCGCTATCTCCCAGAGGAGAATCAGACTAAAGAGAATCGAGAGCTGAGTGAACAGTACCACCCGCCTGCTGCGCCGCTTCCGGTGCTGGTAGTCTTGATACAGACTGTGCAGCCATTCCCTGGTGTCCGCCCCCCGTGGACTCACTGGATTATCGTTCGAGCTCACACGTACCCTCATCTTAAGCCTCCTCCTTTCCCTCGGTTGCCTCGAGCTCTTTCCAAATTTGATGAAACAACTCGTTGAAGCCTTCCTGCTCACGGGCATAGAAAGGCTGTGCCGATCTGATATTGTCCGGTACATTGAAGGTCTTGCGGATTCGTCCAGGACCTGCAGCAAGAACAATAACCCGGTCGCTTACTGCAATGGCTTCGGCCAGGTCGTGTGTAACCAGCACTGCCGTCTTGTGCCTGGCCTGCAGCGTCTCGGCTATCAGATCCTCAAGCTGCAGCTTGGTCTGGTAGTCAAGTGCCGAGAATGGCTCATCGAGCAGCAGCAGATCTGGCTCGGCAGCTAGCGTTCTCACCAAAGCTACCCGCTGCCGCATGCCACCCGACAGCTGGGAAGGATACAAATTTTCGGTACCACCGAGCCCCATGCCTTCCAGAAGCTGAATGACCGATTCTTTTCCCTGGGGGGTCAGCTGACCTCTAAGCTCAAGACCAATCAACGCGTTATCCAGTATTCGGCGCCAAGGGAACAAATAATCCTGCTGCAGCATATAACCCACGTCTGGATCTGGCCCAGTGACGGGCCTTCCATTAAGAAGCACCCGCCCCCGGGAAGGCGTGAGCAGACCCGCCATGATTGACAGCAACGTGGTTTTGCCGCAACCGCTGGGACCCACCAGGCTGATGAACTCTCCTGGCTGCACGGTGATGTTCATCCCTTCAATTGCAAGAACAGCCTCTCTGTCCGTGACATAGACATGCTCAACACCTTGTAGTTCAAGAACTGGATCCATTTCAAGCGCTCCCTTCCTCTTATTTCCCGGCTGCAGAGGCTTGATGTGCATAGGAAGGCTCCACCAGCTTGGATACAGGTATCCGCTCCTTAAGTTCACCGGCCGCATCCATGACATCCAACAAATTGTTCCATGCCTTCTCGTCAATCACAGGTGACTGGGCATAGGTTCCCTGCTCTTTGTAACGCTTGACGCTACTTGCAAGAATCGCCGGATCCGTATCCTTGAAATAAGGAGCTATCACTTTAGCGGTCTCTTCCGGAGTATGCTCGTTCACCCACTGCTGGGCTTTGGCTATGGCGTTCGTGAAGCTCTGTACTTGGTCTTTATGGCCGTCAATATAACTTTTCTTACTCATATAGACCGTGTATGGCAGCTTGCCGCTCTCCGTACCGAAGGAAGCAATGACATGGCCTTTGCCTTCCTTCTCGATGATCGACGCCTGGGGTTCGAACAGCTGGACATAGTCTCCGGTTCCCGATATAAAAGCGGCGGTGATGTTGGCAAAGTCCACGTTCTGAATCAAATTCAAATCCTGATGGGGATCGATTCCGTGCTTCTTCAGGGTGAATTCACCAGCCATTTGGGGCATTCCGCCTTTACGCTGACCGAGAAATACCGACTTCTTCAGGGAATCCCAATTGAAATTCTGTACATCCTGCCGTGATACCAAAAAGGTTCCATCGGTCTGCGTCAGACCTGCGAAATTCAGGACAGGATCATCCGAGCCTTGCTGATATACGTAAATGGAGGTTTCTGCTCCAACCAATGCCATATCGATGGAACCCGACAAGAGGGCAGTCATAGTCTTGTCGCCTCCGGAAGTCGTTCTCAGTTCCACATCCAGCCCGTTATCCTTGAAGAATCCTTTCTCCAGTGCCACATACTGCGGAGCATAGAACACCGAACGCGTAACTTCACCAAGCTGAATCTTAGCGTCCTTCCCCTGGGTTCCGCAGCCGCCAACTATTAAGCTGCACAATAGCAGCACCGCAACCCATATCGCTGCGCGCGAATGTCTCATTAGCTTCCCTCCTTCGTCTTTCTTGCCCGGCTGCAATGAGCTAAGGCTATGCTCCAATGTATGCATGAGCCTACCAAAAGGTTAAGAGGTTACCTACTAACAAGAGCATCAAGAATTACAGGACCAAAAAGACCTACAAGACCAAAAAGACCGAACTTACAGGAATAACTCCCGCAGCTCGGTCTACTTTAGCAAGGACGATTACAGATTGTAGATCGCCTTATATTTCTGTTCCAGATAATCGGCAAGATAGTTCGGGTTCAGCTCTTCGCCTGTAATCGCCAGGATCAGCTCTGCCGGCTTGCGGCTTTTCCCGTACTTGTAGATTTTGTCCGTCAGCCATTCCTTGATCGGGGCAAAATTACCTTCAGCGATCAATTCATCGAAATTCGGAATTTCCTTGCGAATGGTGTTCGCAATTTGTGCGGCATACATATTCCCGAGTGAATAGGAAGGGAAATATCCGAAGCTTCCGCCTGACCAATGCACATCCTGCAGGACACCAACTCCATCATTCGGCGGGATAATACCCAGATATTTCTCATACTTCTCATTCCACACTTTAGGAAGGTCCTTTACACTCAAGCCTTCATTGAACAGCTGCTTCTCAAGTTCGTAACGGATAATGATGTGCAGGTTATAGGTCAGCTCATCAGATTCGGTACGAATCAGTGAATTCTCCACCCGGTTCACTGCACGGTGGAAGTCGCCTGCTGAGACCGAAGCCAGCTGCTCAGGGAAATACTGCTGCAGATCTCCGAAATAACGATCCCAGAACGGCCGACTGCGCCCAATCATGTTCTCCCAGAAGCGGGACTGGGATTCGTGAATACCCATCGAGGTACCTTCAGCAAGCGGTGTTCCCGTGAGTTCCGGGCTGATGTTCTGCTCATAGAGGGCATGTCCGCCTTCGTGCAGCGAACTAAATACAGCGCTGGCTACATCATCCTGAAGGTAGTGGGTAGTGATCCGTACATCACCTGGATTCAGTCCTGTGGCAAAAGGATGCACGCTTTCATCAATCCGCCCTGCATCAAAGTCATAGCCCATCTGCTCAAGCATGAACTTACTGAATTTCTCCTGCTGCTCCTTATCAAATAATTGATTCAGGAATTCGGTCTCCGGCTTGCTCGTCGAAGCTTGAATCGCTTCAACAAGTGGAACAAGCCGGTCTCGAAGCTGACCGAACACTTCATCCAGCTTCACGGTAGTAAGCTCCGGCTCATATAGATTCAGCAGCGTGTCATAGCGCGTGTCCCTAGGTCCCCAGTAATCAATGAACTCCTGCAGCTTGGCCACTATCTGGGTAAGATAAGGTTCAAAGCCAGCGAAATCGGAATTTTCCTTGAAATCTTCCCAAAGCGTCTCCGAGTGTGAGGTAAGCGTAACGTATTCCTGGTATTTGTCAGCAGGAATTTTAATGCTGCGGTCATATTCTTCCTGAACATTCTCCACGATCCGGCGGTTCACATCGTCTAACTGCTCCAAGATCTCCGGACGGTTCAGAAAGCTGAGAAGCTCGCCCATTTCCGCGGATGTCTGAAGCTTGAAAGATTCCGTGGAAAGTATGCCCAAAGTCTCCGCACGGGTCTCGGCTCCTTTTCTCGGCGCCCCTGTTCTTAGATCCCATGCCATTAATGCAACGGCTTCATAATAACTTCTTATTTTCTTGTTGAGTTCCCTAAATTGTTCCAGTTTGTGCTGAATAACCTGTTCCATGCTCAGGCTCACCTCAATTCTAAATTTTGGTGTTCCTCTTGATGATACTTATTACAATCTATATAATCAACTTTTAAAAGGTGTTAAAACTCATACTAGAGGGAGAGGGAGCAGATCATGAGAATTACTTTGGACCAGCAGGCGAAGGATATCCTCACCAAGAAGATTGGCGGCCAGCCGGGTCAAGTCAGGTTGTTGTATGATACGGAAGGATGCGGATGTTACGGTATCACTTCTTTTCAGATTATTAGCCAGCCAGATCCCACAGACATTCCGATTGAGAATGAGTCATTCCCCTTTTGGGTAGATCCGCAGCGAGCTGTATTCTATGAAGATCAGCTTAGACTGAAAGGTGATCCTCTGGACGGATCGTTCCGTCTTGAAGGAGACTCCCAATTATATGGTCAAAACGTAAAACTCAACGACATTCGCGGTAACTAAAAACAACACATATTGGAGGAATAAGTCAATGAGCAACCTTAATGAGATTCTTAACTACAACAAGCAGTTTGTCGAGGATAAAGAATACGAAAGCTATATTTCAGACAAATTCCCTTCCAAGAAGCTGGCCATTGTAACTTGTATGGATACCCGTCTGGTCGAGCTGCTCCCAAGAGCAATGAATCTGCGCAACGGAGACGCCAAGATTATCAAGACCGCGGGTGCCATTATTTCCCATCCCTTCGGCAGTGTTATGCGTAGTGTGCTGGTAGCCATTTATGAGTTGGGTGCCGAAGAGGTGATCGTCGTAGGTCACACAGGCTGCGGTATGGCATCCATCAATTCGAATCGGATCCTTAATTCTGTACATGAGAGAGGCATTTCCCCTGAAGTATTTGACACACTTGAGAATTCCGGAATCGAATTAAAAAGATGGCTGACCGGGTTTAGCTCGGAAAAAGAGGGGGTAATCCATACTGTGGACATGATTAAGAAACATCCTTTACTTCCACCCCATTTCCCTGTACACGGTATGGTTATCGATTCGACCACAGGTGAGTTGGAGCTTGTCGTTGACGATCGTGAACAGGACTAGACATCTCTCAATGCTTTTGGCACGGACGCTGCGTCCGTGCTATTTTTTTGTCCAGCAACTTCAGGTTGAGCGCTTGGGGTTAACAAACGGACGAAATTCTCTTACTCCTGTCTTTCAATGCAGATGAAACTGATCTAACGGTGGTATGATGCCCGGTCCAAAAGAGAACCTCAATCCATTCATGCCGCTCACCATAATAAGCAGCTTGGGAACACAAAGAAGCCCGTCAGTAGGTATAGCTGACGGGCTTCCGCTATGATCTCATGAAGTTCTGAGCTCTTCCTTGAGCGCTTCAAGCGTAGTTATAGGTGCCTGGCAGGCAAAATTCTCGCAGATATAAGCCGCGGCCTGACCATTAACTGCACCCTTATCTCCGAGGTGTGGAAGCATTTGCCGAAGCCTATCTCCTTCGGGTCCCAAATAATTCACAATTAGGGCAGAACCCGGACTAAAAGCATGCTGAACAGCAGCTATCATCTCGTGGAGAACCGGGTCATCCGGCTTACCGCTGAGCACAATTTCCCGCCCGCCGTTCACCTGCTGCAGAGCTGCTTGCAGATACATAGCGAACCCAGTCGGGTACTTTCGTACCGTTCCGCCAAATGCCTGAAGGTGACGAACCGACAAGCTCTGAAGTTCAGCGTCTTGAGTTAGTGAGGCGAGCTTATGGAGCTGCAGGGCAGCTACCGAATTGCCTGAAGGCAGGGCACCATCATAAATTTCTTTCGAGCCGGTGAGCAGCTTTTCCCCGTCATGTCCGCTGAAATAGAACCCGCCCTCTTCATCTTCCCAGAACAGGCTGAACATATCGTCCTTAAGCGAAATTGCACGCTGCAGGAAGTGCGGCTTGCCAGTTGCTTCGAACAGCTCCAGACAGCCCCAAAGCATATAGGCATAATCATCCAGATAAGCTTCGTATGCGGCTTCGCCTTCCCTATAGCGGGCCAGCAGGCGGCCATCCTCCCTACGAAGAGATGTCCAAATGAACTCGGCCGCACGTTCAGCAACCTCAGCATATAGCGGCTTTTGGAGCACTTTTGCCCCCCTGGCCAGCGCAGCGATCATAAGCCCATTCCAGGCTGTTAGAACCTTATCATCTTTGGATGGATGCACCCGCTGATCCCTGTACTTGAACAGTCGCTGTCTGCATTCTTCAAGCCGGCTCTCCAGAGCAAGCAGCCGCATATTCCGTTCTTCAGCTATTTGTTCGAGGGATTGGTGAATCAAGTTGGGAATGCTAGCTCCTTCAAAATTCCCCTCCGGTGTAATGTCATAGATATGGCAGTAAGTATGCATATCTTCAAGACCTAGAACCTCTTCAATCTCGTCCCTGGTGAATACGTAGAATTTCCCCTCCACCCCTTCAGAATCCGCATCTTCAGCTGAATAGAATGCTCCTTCCGGGGAAGTCATATCCCTAAGAACATACTGAAATACCGACTCGGCGATTTCAGCGTACTTCGCTTCTCCGGTGGCTTGATAGGCTTCAAGATAGGCAATAGCTAATAGCGCATTGTCATACAGCATTTTCTCGAAATGCGGCACCAGCCACTTCTCATCAGTCGAATACCTGGCGAATCCATAGCCAATATGATCGTAAATTCCTCCGCGGTACATGGCATCCAAAGTACGTAGCGCCATCTCCTGAGCTTTGGGCTGCTTATATGCCTTGGCATAAGCCAGCAGATAAGAGAGATTGTGCGGTGACGGGAACTTTGGGGCTGAGCCAAATCCGCCATACAAAGGGTCGAACAACTTCTCATAGTGCTGATAAGCATTATGCAGCAGTTGCTCATCTACCTGTCCAGGCTGAGAGCTTAGCGTACGTTCTTGAACCTCAGCCATCAGCTCATCGCTTAGCTCGGCCAGGCCTTCCCGGTCCGAGGCCCACCGGTCTTTGATCTGTTCAAGCATTTCAATCAGACCAACCCGCCCCAGTATACTTCTTCTAGGGAAATAGGTACCCGCATAGAACGGCCTTTGCTCCGGGGTTAACAAGACGGTCAGCGGCCATCCTCCATGCCCGGTCAGCGTCTGACATACGGCCATATACAAATTGTCTATATCGGGACGTTCTTCGCGGTCTACCTTAATGGAGACAAAGTGCTCGTTCAGCAGATCCGCCACTTCCTGATTCTCAAAGGATTCTCTCTCCATGACATGACACCAATGGCATGTGGAATAACCTATGGATAGAAAGATAGGCTTATTATCACGCTTGGCTTTCGTAAAGGCTTCTTCTCCCCAAGCATACCAATTCACAGGATTGTGGGCATGCTGGAGCAAATAAGGCGATTTTTCATGCATCAATTGATTCGGTTGCTGGACTTCTTTATTCTCCATTTATGTAACCTCCTCATACCCTATGTGTCCTACATGGTTATGCCCCATATATTACCCAATTGTATCCAAAAAGACACGGAATTCCTGTAATAATAAACGATATCCATTTGAACTATAAGTCTCTCGGCGACTTAAAGCTCCCTTTTTCTTTTAGGTAACAATCAAAGAACTTCAGTACGGTGCTGTTCATCTTATTGATTACATCGTATTTGTCCGCTTCTTCCATTTTCCCGCTATTCTTAATAGAGCCGTTGATCATATTCACAAGGAATGGTGAGGCAAGAGGCAGGTCGGTGAGGCTCAGGTGATTCGTTCCTTTTATATAAACTTCATACGCATTTGGTGCCGTTGCCGTTATCAATTTCTGTGGAAGGACAATGTTCGGTTCAGTTACGCCATCCATTAACCCCTTCATGGTATCGGAATAAATCCCAAGTAACGGTACAGGGTAAATGTCATGATTGATTACAGGCCTGCCATTCTCAAATCCCACTTCTTCCCCAAGCAGATCCCCGTCCAGGTTGATGACAGCATCGATATCCTTACGTTCCCTTCCCAGCTGCGCACTAGCTGCACCACCCAAGGAATGGCCGATCAAACCGATTTTACTGTTATCCACAAGCTGGTATACTTGGTCCGAACTTTTATCAGCCGTATTCTTCAGAATCATATCCAGTACAAAGTTCATATCATCTGTCCGGAGCTTCAGCCATTTCTTCTCCAGCTTGTAAGCAGTCTCATCATCATATACGCCATTGTTGACATCAATGACTTCCTGCATGAACGAGCTGTTGACCATAGTGAAATTGCCGTCTGTGTCTATCGTATACAAACTGTGATAGGGATGATCAATGGAACACACAACATACCCGTTGCTTGCGAGCTCCATAAAGGTGGAAGTATTACTGTCTCTTATCCCGAAAGCGCCATGCGAGAACACAATCAGCGGGAATTTCTTCCCTTTTGCTGAGGGATACCAAAATTTGATATTCACTTTCCTATTCAGCCCTTGATTGCTGAATGTCTCTTTGCGACGGGTGTCGGTATATGTATAAGCAGCCGTGTTCACTTTATATTCACCAGTCACCTTGGGCTGCTTATGCTGGGGGAAGATCAGGGCTGGAATCAATGCGATCAACACAAGTACCCACATCCCAATGCCTTTAAGAACAATACGAACAGGTCTAAATCCATTAACGTCCTGCTTTTTGAGTATAAGTGAGATGGCGCTGATTAATGCTATGACGAGTAGAACTGCGGCCAAGATATACCATCTGAATCCCCACTCAATGACAGAGACCAGAACAAATATTCCAAACACCGCCATCTCCCCTATGCGGACCCAGCTTCTGACTCTTTTTTGATTAGAACGAGCTGTAAAGCAGTATACTGCGAGTAAAATTTCAATAATAGCTGAGATGATAAGTAGTCCATAACCCATTAGATAAGCCCCTCTTCTTCTTCACATTTCTGTCTACGATTGCAGAATACTACCTTAACCGGAGATTGCATAGGGCTTAAAGGGTATCCTGCTTGTACAGACAGGTAAGTGGTTGAAAAGGAGTGATAACCTGCAAAGACTGCTTACTCTTTTTCCGTGCTGTAACTGGATTGAGTTCTTAAGATTTGGAGTTGTTCATTGATTTTATTGGAGGATTTCCTGTCCTCCAGATACGTTAAAAAGCGGACTAGCCCGTAAATTCCGGCAATTTGGACAGCCAGGATCAATGAACTTTGAACATTTTCTACCAGGCCGAAAACATGACCAAAGCTCAACAGAACAGCCTCGAGTAACACAAAATGAATCATTGCCCTGATCCGGAATTTATGTTCCGGCAGTTCTCTCGGAGAGTAGAATATCAAGCTTGGCAAAGTGCCAAATAACGCACATAACATATAAATATATATTTCTTGTAATTCAAAATAGTGACCTTTCGCAAAAAACTGGCGCAGTACCGTAAGACATATCACAATAAGCGCAAATACACTTAAATAATTTCTGGCTATCCTCTTGGTCAGTTCCATCCATTTCATTGTTGGCTGCCTCCCTATAGACCCAGCATCTTTTTTAACACCGGCACGTACTGTCTGGAGACTACTACTGTCTCTCCATTATCAAGCTTGGCCTCAAACCTGCCGCTAAGGGTAGGCTTCACCGATGACATTTTGGCTAAATTAATAATGCTCGATTTGGATGCGCGAAAAAACCTCTTCCCCTTGCACATCTCCTCCAGTTCATACAGCTTCTGCTTGGATTCATACACCTTGTCCCTGCAGTAGATAAACACCTTGTTGTCTACAGCTTCAAAGTAATAGACATCTACAAATTTAAGCCTGTAAATATGATCCTGATCATAGCCTAGAAGCATGGTTGATTCAGATTTGAGCTTGGTTAACAATTGGATAATTTCATCATTTACCTCATGGCATCGTATGATGATTTCTTCATCCCGGTCCTGGCTGACCTCTTCAATTAGTACCTTCATAATGCCCCCACTATATGACTAGTGTCCTATTCGTCATCGTAACATGAAGTGGTAAGCCGAAGATAGATTGTCCGAGGTCATCTGGAGATGATCTCGACAAAAAAACGGCCCTGAAAGGGCCGGCAGCGGGTCAGAAGCTTTTATACGCAAAATTGAAGATGGACAGAAAGCTCAGGATGTATAACAAGATAAGAGTGCCATAAAATACGGTCCCTGCGATCCCGCAGACCAGCCCCGCAACCGCGAAAGCCTTTCCCTCCTCACCGCTTCTTCTCAGCTCCTTGAAGGATAGCCGAGCAAATATAATGGCCAGGATTCCCAAAATAACTCCGAAATAGGGCACAGCAAGCGAACAAACGCCCAGAGCCAGACTGGCAATGGATTTCGTATTCGTCCTTGGAGACGGAGGCGGGTAGCGTTCATCCTGGAATGGGTCACGATAGGATTGATTCATAACTTTAGAGACCTCCCACAGGTTGGTATACACAAATTTACCACAAAATCCCTTTTTGAGTTAAAGTTCTCATTTATTCTGTACAAAAAAAGAAGCCATACTCGGCTTCCGTCATCTCCATTGTGCCCTTGTAATCCTTACAAATCATTCAAATGCCGGATCAAGTATTCACGTCTCTCTTCCGTGTATTCCCGGATCACTTCCAGCTCGCCGTGGAAAGCGCTCATATTCGACTGCTTGTTCGGGTCCTTTCTTACATCGGCTGCGATACGGCGGTGCATACGCTTTGCCATTGCTAATATTATTTCTGGCCTGAACCTCGCCTTGAGATGGTTCCTCAGCAACCTCTTATACTCGGCACGCAGCGAGCGGAAGGATAAAATTTTACCGGTTAATTCATTATATCCTTGGATAGGAATTACATTGGAATTTGTACGCGCTCCAAAAAAGTTCCTCCCCCACGTCCCCTCATAATCCCAAGGGACAATCCCGTATTTCCCTGTCACCCTATGCTCATACCAAGTGTAATTCTGACTTAGCCCGTCATCATTGCCGGTCATGACCGCCCCGCACAGCCAGCCCAGGTAATTGTCCATATTCACCCTGCCCTGCAGACCGCGAAGCAGTTCTCTCCCTGTAGTCTCATTCATCCATTCTATGAATTTTTCCAGCTTCCGCCGATCTTGTCTCGTGCCTTTAATCAGACTGTACCCTGAGGACAATGAATCTTTGACATATCCTGTGTCCTTATCGAACATGGAGAAGTCCGCATTGTCGTTAATCGCATAAAAAATACTCCTCACCGGGATGCCCCTTTTGCGGAAAAAGCTTGTCTTGACTGCCTCAAGCCTTAGGTACACCCCCAGCAGTTCACCGTTCAAATACAGCACACAGTGCTGCGCAGCCGGAGCATGAACGCCTAAGGTCTCCATGAAATGAAAAGACAGCGCATTTCGCAGCATGGACGGATCATCATATTGAGCATTGAAATGGTAGGTCCTCTCACGGGTTCTGATTTCAAAAGATCTCTTCGGATAATCACGGGTATGTTCCCCGCGGAATCTTATCCGTGCTGGCTGGCGGATTCCCTTCATACTCAGCTCACCGCGGACGAACTCCTGTGACCAGATATCGTGGTTAAGCTTTGAGAGATCGGCTTTCTTCATATTAATCCGGTATATTGGCAGACCCATGCCCTACCGCCTCTTTTCCCAAGTTGCTGATACAGCTTATGCATTCCCCGATAACCTAGATTGGGCTAAATATTAGACTCTACTGCTGATAATCAGTCTGCATGAACTTGTTCTTAGGCCTTAAGGGTTCCACAACATAAAAAGAGGACAAATGCCACGAATCTGCATTCATCCTCTTCCAAATCTTTGATTGCCTGCTTAATCTTCCGGTTGATCCCACTTCTTGGAGTAGGCTTTCTTCGTGACCCAAAAAGTGGACCACACTATAAAGACCGCAACTACAACGATCATGAAATACACGATCAGCACCCTTATCCCCCCATGTGTCCCTTACAAGCCTATTGTAAAGGAATTGCCGGAATATGGCTACTTATACATGCTCTTTCGCTATGGTCTGTTCGGTCAAGATCCCGTTCTCCAGCCGTAAGATTCGATCGCATAAATGGAGTACCCGTTCATCATGGGTGACCATTACCGCTGCTTTGCCTGCTGCTTTCACTTCCTCTGCCAGCATGCTGACCACAGCATGGCCTCTGTCTGCATCCAGGCTGGCTGTAGGCTCGTCGGCGAATAGAATCGCCGGGTCATTCATCAAGGACCTTGCAATGGCGACCCTCTGTCTCTCTCCCCCCGAAAGCTGATGAGGGTAGGATTTCCGGCGGTGTTGTACCCCTAGGCGGACAAGAAGCTCCTTTGCCCGTGGCAAGGCCTGGCTCTTATCCATTCCAGCAAGTCTGGATACCAGGAGGAGCTGCTCCTCGACTTTCAGATAGGGAATCAGGTTCGCACTTTGAAAAATAAAGCCGATCCGGTTCAGACGAAGCTGTTCCAGGTCATGTGCACTGTAGTCTGACAGGCTCTCTCCTCCGATGATCACCTGTCCCTCCTTTGGCGTCAGCAGAGCCCCTGCAATGGACAGGAATGTGCTCTTACCAGAGCCGGAGGGGCCGATTACAGCCACAAGCTCTCCTTCTTGTACCTGCAGATTCACTTGGTCCAGAACCTTCAGCTGGGAGTCTCCATCCCCGTACGAATGGGAAATGCGGTCAAGTACCAATGGCTTTGTCATGCGGATACCCTCCCTATGGCTTCCAAAGCATCCACCCTGTTCACTTTAATAATGGAGATCACTGACCCCGCCATGGCCATCAACACGAAGAGACTTCCTGTAATCCCTATTGTCCCGCTGCTGAGCTGGAAAGGCATAGAAGCTGGCAGTAAGCGGGCAGCCGCCTGAATAATCAGAATACTGATAAGCAGACTGGCCACCGTGAGAAGCAGCACTTGACCCAGGACACTTGCTGTAAGATATTTCGAGCTCGTGCCTATTGCCTTCAGTATACCGAACTGGCTGGTCTTCTGTATTGTGATGACATAGAAGAATACTGCAAGTACAAATCCCGATATGACAAACAAGAACGCAATCATCATTAAGAGGGAGCCTTGCTCTTCCTTATAGCCAGGAATAGCGGACACGGCTGTTTTCTTGCTCATGATCTCCATCTCTGGCAGCTTAGCCTGCAGCTGTTCGGCCTGGCTGCTGGTTGCTTTAATCGCAATAGTATTATAAGCGGCTGTGTCCGAGGCTTGCGCTGGATTCGCAATTTTATGCTTCCAGGCCTGCCATTCCCGCTCGTTCATGAAGATTACCGGAGTATGACTGTATGATTCATTCCGGGTAAAGCCTGCGACCGTCCAGGCCGAACCGGTGATTTGATCCCGTATTATACTGCCAAGCTGCACGCCTGATTCCTTCAGCTTCTGATCCACAAGAATCTCCCCGGCAGCAGTGTCGGTTATTGCTCTTCCTTCAACAGCCCCCGGCATGATCCAGCCCTGAGTCTCAGCGGCGAAAAAGGTCACATCGATCTTCTGGCTCGATCCATCACGAGTCACTGTAGCCATTTGGACACCTAACACCGCCGCATTGCTGTTCCCTACATGACTCCGAGTCTTCTCAATCACCGATGTACCGAGTTCTGAACGGCTGAACCGCTGACTGGCGTCTTGTTGGACTACAAAGTAATCGGCCGGGATGTTCTCAACAGAGGAAGCATTGGCATAGGCCAGCCCCTTGGCGAGCCCGGTTACGAACATGACCAAGAAAGAAACCAGCAGCATGATGGTCATGATGAGGGCATAACGCGTTTTGGCAAATCTCATCTCTCTAAGAGCTAAATACATTTCTCTAACCTCCCTTGTCTAAGACAGTTTAGGAGATGAACATGAACGGCGTATGAACAACAAATTACAACTTGGGCAGGGTCACCGTAAAAGTTGTTCCTTCCTTGCCGCTCGCCACTTCAATAGTTCCTTCATGGAGGAGAATAATCTTCTTCACAATGGCCAGACCCAGGCCTGTACTTCCTGAAGCCCGTTCTCTTGCAGGGTCAACCCTGTAGAAGCGATCGAACAGCAAAGGCAGCTGATCCTTGGGGATCCCGTCCCCCGTATCGCTCACGGTAACAACAAGCACATCGTGCCTCATGCCGGCTCTCAGCTCAATCGATCTGCCCTCAGGAATGTGCTTCACCGCATTTGACAGCAGATTCATCCATACTTGATAGAGCAGTACCTCGTCTCCGTTAACCTGGATTTCTTCCGGCACTTCAAATCTAAGTGCAATTCCTCTATCGGCCATCTGCCACTGCATGACCTGTACAACCTGTTTCAACTGGGATCTCAGATTGAAGATCTTCTTATGAAGTCCTTCCGAGGCTTGATCCAGTGACGAGAGAAGAAGCAGCTGCTTGCTGAGCAGCGACAAATGACGGCTCTCCTCATTGATAATAGCGACATACTGATCATATTCCTCTTTAGGCAGAGACGGATTCGTCAGGGCTTTGGCAAAACCCTGGATTGAAGTTAAGGGAGACTGGATTTCATGAGATACGTTGGCTACAAACTCCTGCCGTGCCTGATCGGCCCGTTCCAATTCCCTGCTCATGCTCATAAAGTGGGTGGCCAATTGTCCTATTTCGTCCCTTCTGCGCACAGGGATTTCAATATGATAAGTGCCTTGGGCGATTCTCTTCGTCGCTTCGGTCAGCCGGGTGATCGGCTTCACCAGGTATGTCGTACTGATCAGCATGGCTATTACGCTGAATATGATCGTAAGGCCGCCGATCAACGCGAAGAATTCCCTTAATTCTCCGAACTGAAGGATAACATCCGGGCGCATGAACAGGGCATACTTCTGTCCGTTTAACGTTAGCGGCATCCCGATGGTATTGCTCAGGCGATTATCAAAGAAGCCTGTAATGAACAAAGAGTTAGGGAAATTCGATACCCCGTGATAGACCTGACCACTCAGCACAAGCTTAATCGAATCCTCCGCCAGATCCTTTTCCCGAAAAGAACTTCCATACGCTCGCTCCACTCCCTGTTCAGAGATCAGGATCATCTCGTATCCAAGTGACGCCGCACTCTTGAAGTATGGGTTCGATAGGTCCGGGTGAGCTTCCGCAAAGCCTTTCATACTGGCTGCCATCGTCACCAGCTTCTGATCATTATATGGCTTTAATTTGGCATGATAATAAATGTTGGAGACCAGAAAGCCCAGCAGGCTGCTGACCATAACCGTGGCAATTGTGATCAGAAATACCCGGTAGTAGAGTGACCTCATCTCACCGGCACCTCCAATCTGTACCCGATTCCCCGTACGGTGTGAATGATGAAGTCTTCCTGATAGTCCGTGAAGCGCTGTCTCAAACGCTTGATGTGGACATCCACCGTCCGCTCATCCCCTTCATAGTCGGCACCCCAGACCAGGCGAATCAAATCTTCCCTGGAGAATAGTCGGCCTGGATATTGAGCCATCTGAGCTAACAATTCGAACTCCTTAAGGGGGAGAAGAAGCGTCGATTTCCCATCTGTTACCTCATAATTATGACGGTCAATCGTTAGGCGATTCAGGCGAAGCTTATCACTTGCGACAATGGAATAGCGCCTGAACAGCGCTTTAATCCGAAACATCAGTTCTTCCGGCTCGAAAGGCTTGGTGACATAGTCATCGGTTCCGCGCAGATATCCCTGCTCCTTATCGGGCAGCTGGTCCCTGGCCGTCAGCAAAATAATCGGAATATCATACTCATTCCGGATATACTCGCACAGCTCCAGGCCGCCGATTCTTGGCATCATGATATCGATTACCGCCAGATCAATGGCCTCCTCGTTCAATCTCATCTTCGCTTCCTGACCATCCTTGGCCTCGACCACCTTGTAACCTTCCAGGGTCATTACATGCTTCAATAAAGTAAGGATATGCCGATCATCATCAGCTATAAGTATCGTCTTCACATGGTTAACCCCGTTTCTCGTGAGTCCACTTCTCTTTCACAGCTATCATTATACCTAGTTCGTAATCCTTAAGCCCAGTTCATCATCATTTTGTCAAAAATTATACTTAAGCCCTATTCTAAGAAGGCTCATTTGTGAATATGCTTGTTAAAGCGCTTACATATTGTCACACAATATTCACATTTTAAGACTGGAGGGAATGACATGGAACCGAAACCGGATTACAATCGAATTTCGACAAGCTCAAATTTCAAACGATTGATGCACAAGAAAAAGCGATTTCTGTTTCCGATGACCTTGTTCTTCCTCGTATTCTATTTCCTGCTTCCTGTGCTGACCTCGTATTCCAAAGCGCTGAATGAGCCAGCCATTGGGCCCATTAGCTGGGCATGGGTGTTCGCTTTTGCCCAGTTCATCATGACCTGGACGTTATGTATCCTTTATTCCCGCAAATCCGTTCAGTTCGATCAAGATATTGAGCGTATCAAGCAAGAAGCCGCTGGGAGGACACAAGCATGAATACAACCGCCTTCTCTCTTTTTCTCGGAATTGTCGCCATTACGCTGATCATTACTTATTTTGCTTCCAAGCGGACCAAGAGCACGAGCGAATTCTATACCGGCGGGGGCGGATTAACCGGTTGGCAGAACGGTCTTGCCATCGCGGGCGATTACATGTCTGCCGCATCGTTCCTCGGCATTGCCGGGTCCATTGCGCTTGCGGGTTTTGATGGCTTCTTCTATAGCATCGGATTTCTGGTCGCCTACCTTGTTGTCCTGTACCTCATTGCAGAGCCATTAAGAAATCTCGGACGCTACACCATGGCAGATATGATTGCCGCCCGCTTCGACGACAAGAAGATTCGCGGGGTAGCCGCCCTCAATACGATTACAATCTCCACTTTCTATATGATCGCACAGCTGGTTGGAGCCGGCAGCTTGATTCGTCTTCTGCTCGGGCTGGATGCGGTGACCTCCATTGTTATTGTCGGTGTGCTGATGACCGTCTATGTGGTCTTCGGCGGCATGACAGCAACCAGCTGGGTGCAGATCACCAAGGCTGTGCTGCTGATGGCTGGTACGTTCATTATCTCCATGATCGTATTTGCGAAGTTCAATTTCTCACTCACCGAGATGTTCAATCAACTGAAGACCGCCACTCCGCTTGGCGAAGCTTTCCTGAATCCTGGCAACAAATACAAGGTTCCGCTGGATACCTTGAGCCTTAATCTGGCTCTTGTGCTCGGAACCGCGGGTCTTCCGCATATTCTGATCCGGTTCTTCACGGTAAAAGATGCACCCACCGCACGCAGCTCCGTGGTTTATGCCACCTGGATTATCGGCATTTTCTATATTATGACTGTATTCCTTGGCTTCGGTGCTGCTGCCTTCGTAGGGGCCGATGCCATCACGGCTCAGGATAAAGGTGGCAACCTGGCAGCTCCGCTGCTTGCCAAAGCTCTGGGCGGCGACTTCCTCTTCGCCTTCATCTCAGCCGTCGCATTCGCGACCATTCTGGCAGTAGTCACGGGCCTTGTGCTGTCCGCCGCTTCGGCGTTCGCCCATGACTTCTATGGCCACATTATCAAGAAGGGCACCGCTTCCGAGAAGCAGCAGCTTAAGGCTGCCCGCTGGGCTTCGGTCGGCGTCTCTGTGCTGTCCATCATCCTTGCCCTGTTCGCCATGAAGCTGAACGTGGCTTTCCTGGTCTCGCTTGCCTTTGCCGTAGCCGCTAGTGCGAATCTGCCTGTCCTGGTCTTTACGATCTTCTGGAAAAGGTTCAATACGGCCGGTGCGATCACCGGGATGCTGACCGGCCTGATCAGCGCGCTTCTCCTTGTGGCTGTAAGCCCAAGTGTCTGGGATCCAGCAGGGAAAGCTATTTTCACAGGAGATGCTCTCTTCCCGCTTACCAATCCGGGCATTATCTCGATCCCGTTAGGGTTTATCGGAGCCATTATAGGCACCTATCTATCCTCCAAGACCGACGTGAATAAATATACCGAAGTCATGGTGAAGGCTAACACCGGGCTGTAACAGTATATTGCTCTGAAGTCGTGGCTAAACAGCGCACCCCCTAATTTTACTAGGAAGTCCTATCCGGCTCTCCAAGTAACTAAGGGGGTGCGTTTGATTTCTATGTGATTATTGCTTTTGCTTTCTTGAGGCCCATAATCTCCATCCGGTGAGCAGGGCAGCAGCCAGACTAATACAAGCAGCCAGGATAAATACGGTATGCATGCCTGTTAGGAAAATATCCGGTCGGCCCGGAATAAGTCCAATAACCCGATGTCCTGCCTCACTGCTCATTACACTAAATAGAGTAGTAGTCGCTACTGTAATCCCGACAACCATCCCGATATTGCGAATTAGCGAATTAATGCTCCCCGCTGTTCCGAGCTGGGTTCTTGGCACCTTGGACATGACCAAGGAATTATTCGGGGATTGGAACAACCCGTTACCCACGCCAAGAAGTGCAGTCCACAGTCCAACAAATCCGAGCGAGCTTCCTTCGTGTAGGGAGGCCATGCCACAAAGTGCAGTCACGATGACAAGGAGCCCGGCAAAGGTAAGCAGCTCGGAGCCTATTTTGTCAGATAATGCCCCGCTGAGCGGAGCCACGATCACCATAGTAACTGGGAATAGCATCAGCAGAAATCCTGCATGGTAAGGAGACAAATGCATTACGCTCTGGGTATAGAACGGAGCAAGTATGTTGAAGCAGAATACAGAGACGAACACGAGAAAACCGCAGAGAATGCTTATCGAGAACCATGAATTTCGGAACAGAGACAGCTGCAGCAGCGTGGCCGAGCTCCGGTTCTCTACCCACAGGAACAGCAGGAAGGCAGCCCCTGACACGATTAGGCTGGCAATGATCCATCCGTTACTGTACCCTGTCTGCTGGCCAAGCAGCAGCCCCGCGAACAAGAGCAGGATAAAGAAAGCAAACAGCAAGGTGCCAGGCAGGTCCATTCTGGTTCTGGTCTTAACAAGATCTGCCGGAAGCACCTTCCAGCCAAGTACTATAGCAATAAGTCCAATCGGTATGTTCACCCAGAATATATACTCCCAGCCAAAGGAAGAGACCAGGACGCCGCCGATACTAGGGCCCGCGATGCTTCCAAGTGATACGAAGGTGCCGATCAGTCCAAGTGCCCGGCCCCTCTCGTTCGCTGGGAAGATGTCGGTGATAATCCCCATGTTATTCGCCATGGTCATTGAAGCTCCAATAGCTTGAATAACTCTTGATATGATCAAGAAGGTCAAGCTGGTGCTGAAGCCGCATAACAACGAGCCAATCAAGAACACTACGGTGCCTATTTTGAATATTCGTATCTTGCCGACGTTATCTCCAAGCTTCCCGAAGAAAAGCACCGCGGCACATATCGCCATCAAGTAACTAGTGGCCACCCACTCGGTCTCTGCTACAGCCAGTGATAGCTTGGCCGATATTTCGGGCAGTGCAATATTGACAATGCTTCCATCCAAGGTTGCCATGAACGTAAATAAATTAACAGCGATCAGGATGAACCAGCGCCTTCGCTGGACAGCTTCATTCTCCTGATAGGTTTGGGGAATGGCATTCATGTTCACACCTCGACTCCTTATCCTATGTATTTAGTTGCAGACGCAACGATATGCAGTACACAGATTATATCCCAAGTTAGTTGCGTGCGCAACAATTGTAGGATAAAATTTCAGGTAACAACAATGTGAGTAAGGGAACCATTGCAGGGGGTAACGGAATGCGGAAAGAACCCATTGGGAAGCTGATTTCCCTGATCCATAGACATAGTCAGAAGACCTTGAATAAACGGCTTGCTGCATATGACCTCGGAGGAGGCGGCCAGCACAGCTTTTTGAAGACCATCCTTCTTAAGCCAGGTATTAATCAAGACCAATTGACCCATGACCTGAAGTTTGATAAAGCAACAACGGCGAGAGCCGTCAAGCAGCTTGAGCAAGACGGATATATTCGCAGAATTGTGAATGATCAGGACCGACGTTCGCTCTCCTTGTTTCCTACCGAGAAGGCTGAAGCTTTCCTGCCAAAGCTTCAATCCATTCTCGATGAGCATAATGACCGGCTCACCCGCAACTTAACGGAAGATGAGCATCTACAGCTTATTGAACTTCTGAACAAAGTGAATCTGGAGACGGAAGAATGAATTGTGCTGTCCCTGCCTTTGGAATGGCAGGGTAATCATGTTATTATATAAGGCAATGAACTAAGGAGGAATCACTTGTTGAACAACATATCGGACAACCAGCTGCAAGAATCCAGGGAGGGTATGGGAAGCGTCGTTGTATCCATTCTGCTTATGATAATTGCTTTTATATTGACGCTATTTACCCTGCTGATCTTCTTTCGGAATTACACTTCCCCAAACACCATAGGAATTTGGATTCCCATGGGCATCACCTCGGCAGCCAGCCTTGCAGGTCTGCTCTTCGGGCGCAACGCACTTAGAACCGGAGCGGCTCGCGGACTATCGCTGCTGAGCATGACCGTCTGCGTTCTCCTGCTCCTGCTCGAAGCGGGGCTCGCTGTGTATATGCTCATGAAGTAAGTAATTAATCTAATCGGAGTACAAAAAAGATCTGAAAGACGGACAAGTCTGCATTAGTCCGTTATCAGATCTTTTTGTATTATGATGGAAATCTGCTGTGTTACTTAGAAGGAGACTGATAAATCCATAGGTCCCCAATCGGAGTATTGATCTTGTACCAGCTGCTCCACTGCTGAATCGCATGCACTTCAGTTAGCGTAATCGTAGCTTGTGATTCTTTCGCGGCAGGCTCGGAATACACCTCGGTCTCCGCTCCAAGTGTCAATGTGAGATCCACATCTACAGGTTCCCCTGCTGGCTTGGTAGTCTCTGCCGGTTCACGTACGACTGCGTTTTTGTCGTAGAGCCACTTGTCTCCCTTATCGGTCTTCACCTTGTACCAATTGCCTGACTTGGCAGTTGCGGTTAGCGTCTGTGGTGGGATGGTACCGACAGTTCCCGATATAAAGTTATTGGAGTTAAACAGCTGCTTGAGTTCCGATATTCTGATGTCTTTGTGGAATTCCTGCACAGCCTGCTTGGCTTGATTCTTCTTCAGCCACAGTCTGTAACCTTCATCCGCAATCCATAATCCAATTTTCTTGTTAAGCTTCCACTCGGAATCAAATACGGACACGGAGAGATTCGTCTCTCCTTCCTTGATGCCGATCTCCGGCGTAAACGCAGGTCGGCCGAATGTAGTAATGAACCAGTCGGTATATCCTCCCCCAGACGGGTTAGGTACTGGCTTGACCTGAGAATACCCGGTAATTGCAGTGAACGTATTCGCAAGCTTCTTATCACGGGCCAAATTGCTCGGCTTAGTATTGAAATTCCAGTATAAAATATGGCCCGCGGTATGGTAGGACACAGCGATCTCAGGATTAATGGCATAAGTGAACTTGACCATGCTCTGGTTCTCACTCGTCTGCAGCGGCTTCTTGCCGTTGTAGTTCATCCAGCGAGGCGCCTTGGCGGGAAATTTAATGCTTGACCAAAGAGCTGGATATTGGCGATTCAGATCAATCCCCTGAGCATTCGCCTTCCAGCGCTTGAAGTTCCGGCTTCCCTCATTCATTTTGATCAAGTTCGACCATACCAGCTGAGGAAATGCAGATAGGCCGTACTGCTGAAGTGTCACACCATCCGGGTTAACCATCGGAACGAACCATATCGTCGACTCAGACAATATTGTTCGAACATCATAACCTTCAAATTTGCTGCCGCTCTCATAAGCTTTGGCATATTGCTCAATCATGTACATATTAAGCGTGCTGGTGAGCCACTCCCGGGCATGATGTGATCCGTTGAAGAATACGGTGGACTCCCCGGTACCAAGACTTACTGCCCACTGCTCGCGCCCATACGGAGTCTTCCCGATTGACTTATAATGAATGAGATCCGGATATTCACTGGCAAGCTCCTTGATATCCTTGGTCATTCTATCATAAGTATAAGTTTCCTTTGGATTTACTATATTTGAAGCTGCAGATACCCCTGCTGTATGTATGAAAGCGATGCTAAGACTTGCAGCGCCTGCGATGAGCCACCTTTTCATTTTGACTTTATTCCCCCATGATGTAGATTATCTCTCCTTTACTAAAATATCTCATTCTATTAACTATTGTCTAGTTAAAAAGACCCTGCCTATCAAACATTAGGAGGACTTTAATCATAGACTTTTATAATTTTCTTTCTGAAAGAACATCGCAAATAAAAGACTCTTAGCAGATGATTCATCTAACTGGTTAATATTTCCCTGATTAATTCGATTTCTAACAACACAAACGCCTTCAGCAAGCTGCGGTTCTACTCAGCACTTTAAGGTTGTATCACAGCACAATAGTCGAATTAGTTGTGAAGCCTCTCCACGATGCATCCACTGGTTTCGATCCATTACCGTCATCACTAATTAACACTGTATACTTCCCAGATCTCACACCTTGAGGAAAATCATCCGTACTATACCAAGTGTATGAGCCTTTTCCGGGAATGGTTTTTGCGACATACGTTTTGTTAGTCTTATCGTGGGTAACCACTACTTTTACTGGTGAGCTAGATTTATTCTTGAAGTATATTTTGACATATCCATACCCGCCAAGTACTACAAATCCTGAATTTTTAATACCAAATGGAGTAGCAATTAATGCAATTACTCCCAGTGCTAAGACCAGAGCTGACAACATTAATACTCTTGCTTTCACAATTCATACCCCCTCGCAATTGTATAATTTTAACGATAATTATACCAATAATTGGTACTTTTTTAAAGTATTTATAGAAATTTATACCTCTTAATAATAACTGGTTAATAATTTATTCTGGTAGATAACTTTGCTATACACAAAGAAGGACGAAGCGATTGCTTCGTCCTAGGTAACTGTTATTATGTTTATTTTACTTGCCGTTCAGCGAGTTCACATCAATAAATGGGGTTGCCCCGCCAGTAACCTGCGGCATTTGACCGTTCCACTTCTCAATCGCCTTTTCCTGAATTTCAATCTGCTTCAGCTGCACGAGCTCAGGTGTTACTTCCTGCTTCTTCAGCTTCAAAGATTGCGCTTCCGCTTGGGCCTGGGCAATTTTCTGCTTGGCTTCAATCTCAATCCGCTTCAGGTCATTTTCAGCTTTCAGCGCCTGCTGCTGAGCAACCTGCTTGGCTTCAATCGATTGATTGAATGCTTCCGAGAATTTGAAGTTAACGATGTTAATATCGTTCACAACCAGATCGTATTTCGAGAGACGCTTGGTCAGGTGCTCACTAATTTCTCCAGCAACTACATCCCGCTTGGCAATCAAATCCTCAGCCGGATAACGTGCGGTAACTTCCTTCACAATTTCCTGAATTGCCGGATTAATGATAACTTGATCGAAATTTCCCCCGATATTGTTCATCAGGTTATACACTGAATCCTTGTTCACGGAATAGTTCACGGCAACATGAGTGGATACAGGCTGTAAGTCCTTGGACGAAGCAGTCGTATCAGTCTCCGCTTTACTCACTTGAACATTGACCTGAATAATCGTCTGAACAAACGGAATCTTTAGATGAATCCCCGGTGATAAAATGTTGTCATTCAGCTTGCCAAAAGTCTTGTAGAGCCCTACATGTCCATAGGTCACGGTAGCATACGAATTAAGTCCCACAATAATTGCTGCTATGGCAATTACAATGGCTGCCATCCCTACTCTCAGATTGCCTACCCTCTTCTTCGGTTCTGTTCCTGGATTCACAGATATCCCTCCACTGGTCTATAGGTCTATTCCGCTTATCAAAAGCGTACTTACCCAATAGTACGCAGACATCCAGAGAAAGTGGCAAATTAGGCAAATAATTCTTTATTTTTTTGACAGCCAGGCGCGGTCTTGATTCCATAATACATGTACAGGCATTTCGAAGAATTCAGACAGGCTCTCATTCTCAAGCACTTCCTTGGTATACCCCGAGGCGAACACTTCGCCTCTGCGGATCAGCAGCGTCTTGCTGAAGATCGGAAGAATCTCTTCCGTGTGATGGGTGACATACAAGAGATGCGGCGCATCAGGCTGTTTCGACAGCTCTTCGATACTATCCAACAGGCCTTCTTTGGAGATAAAATCAAGTCCGTTCGCGGCTTCATCCAGAATGAGAAGCTTGGGAGAGCCCATTAGGGCACGCGCGATGAGCAGCTTCTGCTTTTCCCCTTGGGAACAAGTCTGATAGGAGCGTCCGATTAAATGGGAACATCTCAGCTGTTCCATCAGCTGCTTAGCACGGGTGTAGTCCTCCTCAGAAGGCTTCTCATATAAACCTATAGAAGCATACTTGCCGCTTACTACTAGATCCTCGGCCTTTTCATTTCCATACAGCTTCTCTTGAAGTGAAGAGCTGACCCATCCAATTGATCTGCGAAGCTGCCGGATATCCACCTCACCAAACTTTTGACCCAACACCGAAATTTCACCCTGCGTAGGCCAAATATAACCGTTGAGCATATTCAACAAGGTTGTTTTGCCTGATCCATTAAGTCCCAGTAGAGCCCAGTTCTCCCCCTTAGAGACTGTCCAGTCAACACCTTTGAGCACAGATTTACCGTCTCTTAGCCAAGAGACACCCTTCATCTCAATGATATGTTCCATTTCCGTAACCTCCTGCTCCTTGTCTTCGTTATTCCAAAACTACCCCCGCAACAGGATACTTGTCAACTCACACGCCGATTTCCTATCCATATATTGGCTGTGCTCACTCGGTTCAATCCTTTAAAATCAAATTGTGACCTCGCAATCCGTATTTCCAGGAGGAGATTGAATGCTTACGAACACCCAGTGGGACCAAATAGCTGAATTGGAGCAAATCTGCAACCGCCATGACGGTATTCATCTGAAGCTCAACTGGGATATGCTCAGAGCCCGGAGACCTGATCAAAATGATGATTACTACGTTCTTCGTAACGGGCGTATTGTCGGCTTTCTTGGCTTGTACTGCTTTGGCAAAAAACTCGAGGTATGCGGCATGGTTCATCCGGATTATCGGCGTCAGGGCCTTTTCTCCTCCTTGCTGGAACAGGCACTTTCTGGAGATAGAACGAAAGATCTTGAGGAAGTATTATTGAATGCGCCTGCAAATTCAGTATCCGCAAAAGGACTGCTCAAGTCGCTGGACGTTCAGTATGCCTTTTCGGAATACCAAATGACTTATTTCGCTGGTAATGAGATACCTCAGGTCCATGTTCCCGGCTCCACCATAGCTCATCTGCGGCCTGCTGACCGCTCAGACCGGGCAGATTTAATCCGGCTGGACGAGCTATGCTTCAATTATCCTCACTCTGCAGCAGAACAGTACTATGAAGCAACAATAGAAGCACCGGACTCCGTAACTTACATCATTGAAGCAGGTGGAAGAACTGCGGGTAAGGTTAGAATTGTACATGAGGCTGAGGTCAGCTGGATATATGGACTAGCTGTATTTCCGGAATATCGCAGGCAGGGGCTCGCTAGAAATGCTCTTCAACAGTTAATCCAGCAGTCAGCCCTTATGGGACATTGCCTTCGTCTGGAGGTAGCTCTCAATAATCCGGCAGCCATGAATTTGTACGAGTCAGTCGGATTTGAAATCACGGAAGTCCAGGATTATTATCGACACACTCTTTTCTCCCTTGATAATATGGCATCAGATACGCAAAATAAGGTACAATAAAGTCTAAATGAATTTTACCGAAGGATGGAGCATGTTATGTATATCGCAGACGATTGGAAAGACTATGAAGTTATCGATACGGGGAACGGCGAGAAGCTTGAGCGGTGGGGTGATGTGTTCCTCCGTCGTCCGGATCCTCAGATCATCTGGCCGATCCAGCAGGAGAATCAGGAGTGGAGAGAAGTTCATGGCCACTATCACCGGAGCTCTTCAGGCGGCGGCGAGTGGGAAATGAAGAAAAAGCTTCCAGAGCGCTGGACAATTTCATATGACAAATTGAAGTTCCATATTAAACCTACGAACTTTAAACATACCGGATTATTCCCCGAGCAGGCTGCCAACTGGCGCTGGATGATGGACAAGATCTCGAATGCCGGACGGCCGATCAACGTGTTGAATCTCTTTGCCTATACGGGAGGAGCATCCGTAGCAGCGGCTTCCGCAGGAGCTTCAGTGGTTCATGTGGATGCTGCCAAGGGCATGGTGCAGTGGGCTAAAGAGAATCTGCAATTATCAGGACTCGGCGACCGGCCGGTTCGCTTCATTACCGATGATGTATTCAAGTTCGTACAGCGTGAACAGCGCCGCGGCAGCAAATATGATGCGATTATTATGGACCCCCCTTCTTATGGACGCGGACCAGGCGGCGAGATGTGGAAGCTGGAGACTAGCTTATATCCGTTTGTGGAGTCCTGTATGTCCATTTTGTCAGACCAACCGTTATTTATGCTGATCAACTCGTACACCACGGGAATCTCACCTACCGTACTTACCAACATTTTGAACATGACCGTGAAGAAAAGATTCGGCGGACGGATCTCCTCCGGTGAGCTAGGCCTGCCGGTTACCCGGTCAGGACTTAATCTGCCATGCGGGATATTGGGACGATGGGAGGAATAGCTCCCTATGTGTGCTCATGAGCATTCAGCCATACCTATTCTCTACGAGGATAATCACCTTCTAGGCATAGTAAAGCCGGTCAATGTATTGTCCCAGGAGGATGCATCCGGTGATCCGGATCTTCTTACCCTGCTCAAACAGGACCTTAAAGAGCGTTATCAGAAGCCAGGTAATGTATACCTCGGTCTTGTTCACCGGCTGGACCGGCCAGTTGGGGGAGCGATGATCTTCGCCAAGACTTCCAAGGCAGCCTCTAGGCTGTCCGAAGCGGTCCGGAGCCGTTCCTTTAGCAAGACTTATCTTGCGGTAGTTCATGGCTCTCCTTCAGCGTCCTCGGGCCGGCTGGAGGATACCCTGCTTAAGGATGAACGTACGAATACAGTCCGGGTAGTATCCAAGGGAACCCCCGGCGGCAAGCATGCTATCCTGGACTACAGGGTGCTTGGTCAACTTACGAACGGTCTAAGCCTTATTCAAGTGGAACTGCTGACCGGAAGGTCTCACCAGATCCGTGTGCAGTTAAGTCATATGGGCTGTCCCTTATACGGCGATCAGAAGTATGGAGCCAAGCTTAACAAGCCCGGACAGCAGCTCGCTCTCTGGTCCGCTTACGTAGGCTTTCCGCACCCGGTTACAAAGGAACCTGTAGCTCTTATATCGACGCCACCTGATGAGTTCCCTTGGAATCATTGGCCAAGAGCTCTGTACGATCAAGCAGCCCGGTCATTCTAGAAACTTAGACTTCCGTAACTTAGACATTCATCCATGAAGACGAAGAGCTTAAGCCAATTGGCTTAAGCTCTTTCTTTATTTAGAACCGGTTCGCCTGACGACGTAATCTTGCTAAGCAGGAAGATCAGCAGCTGCTGGTTGTGGGAAGAGATTTGATCCAGAACATTCCCGAGGAAGTCATTACGGATCTGAAGTCCTCTATCCGTCTCCTCTCTTCCCTTCTCTGTGATGGAGATCCAGACTATTCTGCGGTCCTCCAGATCTCTCTCTCTTGTGATCAGCCCCGCCTTCTCCATACGATCCAGAAGCATCGTAACCGCGGCTGGAGTAGTAGCCAGATAAGGAATGAGATCGGACGGCTTCATCTTCTTGTTGTCTTCCAACAGTTCCAATACGGAGAGCTGAGCTCCAGTTAGTGAAGGCGAAAGCTCTGACTCCATGTGCATCTGGTAGTTCTTGGTTAGCTTGGCCCACAAGCGGGCGAAATCCTGCGTGTACATTAAATCCCCCCGTTATCAACAGATCTCAAGTTCGCTCCTGTGTTACTTCATCAGATAAACTTTCGCCACGGGGCTCTAATTTCCTTCCGGCATGACCCAATTTTCTCCAAATACTTCCGTTCTCCCTCTAAATGAACAACTTTGTTCCCCCACTTTCAGCAGCAGGGCACAAGTCAATTTCAAATAAAGCCTAAATATGTCCGCACATAAAAAGCCCTCCCAGCCTTAAAACGGCCGGAAGGGCTTGTCTTATTTAGGATTTACTCACTAGCAGATCAATAATTTCATCGCTCTTATCCAGTTGGCTCATGGCTTTACCAATCGATTTGCGGTCCATGATCGGAGCCTGTTCAGAGCTGAAAGTAAAGGTTTTGCCGTCTTTGATTACAGCAGTAATCTGCAGGGGCTCCCGGCAGAAGTACGCACCGGCAATCCGGCTGCCATTTGGCTTCACACGCTTTCCTTCTTTGAATTCGAAAGACTGTATGCCTTTGCCTCCACGGCTTTGTGTAGGGTAGTCAAGCAGAAGGGACCTCTTCGCATATCCAAGATCTGATATTACGAGAACCTCACCTTCTTCTCCTTCGACCCATAAGGCAGCGGCCACCTCGTCGTCTTCACGAAGCTGAATACCCCTTACACCACCGGAAACTCTGCCCATGGAACTTACCTCTTGCTCATTAAATCGAATTGCCATACCCAACTTGCTAATCAGGAAAATATCCTGTGTATTCCGGCTCAGCGTAACCGAGATTACTGTATCTTCCGGTCCCAGCTTCGCTGCAGCTATAGCTCCCGAGCGCTTGGATTGATATTCTTTAAGTTCTGTTCGCTTAACCTGGCCCCGCTTGGTTACAAAGACAAGGCTTGAATCCTCCTCGAAGTTCTTGACCGGGATTACGCTCACGATCCGATCTTCCTTCGTCATCGGAATAACATTTACAATGGCTGTTCCGTTATCTTTCCACTTGAACTCTGGTACCTGATGAACTGGCAGCAGGAAGTATTGTCCCCGCTGAGTGAAAATTAGCAGGTTCTCTAAAGTATTCACATCAAGAATATGCTTGATGTAATCCCCTTCCTTCACACCCGAGCCATCCCGCTCACCGCCGGAACGGGTGAAGGAGAGCATGCTGGTCCGCTTAATGTAGCCCTCGCCGGACAAGGTAACCAGTACATCCTCCTGGGTAACCAGAACTTCCAGGTTAACCTTGAGTTCTTCCACCTCACCCTGGATTTCCGATCGGCGGTCAATCCCGTATTTCTCGCGAATCTCATGGAGTTCCTTCTTGATCACGTTCGTCAGCTTCTTATCGCTTTCCAGGATGGCTCTCAAGGAGTTAATCTTCTTCTGCAGGTCATCCAGGTCCTTCTGAAGTGAGGTAATCTCCAGATTCGTCAGTCGATACAGCTGAAGCGTAAGAATCGCATCAGCCTGGCGTTCCGTAAATCCGAACATCCACTGGAGATTGTTCTGCGCATCCTGCCGGTTCTTGGAAGCCTTGATTGCGGCAATTACTTCATCCAGAATGTTGAGGGCCTTAACCAGACCTTCGAGCACGTGTGCACGGTCCTCTGCTTTCTCAAGCTCGTATTTCGTACGGAACGTCACGACTTCACGTTGATGGGCGATATAAGCTTCCAGCATCGCTTTAATTCCAAGCTGCTTCGGTGTCTTGTTCACGATAGCAACCATATTAAAGTTATAAGTCACTTGGAGATCTGTCTTCTTGAACAGATAAGCCAAGATCCCCTGGGCGTCCGCATCTTTCTTCAGTTCAACCACAATACGAAGCCCGCCGCGCCCGCTCTCATCACGAACCTCGGCAATACCTTCAACCTTCTTCTCCAGCCGGATGTTCTCCATGGAAGTGACCAGCCGGGATTTGACAATCTGATATGGAATCTCGGTGATGACGATCTGCTGCTTGCCGCCGCGCAGGGATTCAATCTCCGTCTTCGCCCGGATATAGATCTTGCCTTTCCCTGTCTGATACGCATCCCGGATGCCATTCTCACCCATGATTGTCCCTCCGGTAGGGAAATCAGGACCCTTGACATAGGACATAATCTCATCCAGCTCAATCTGCGGCTTCTCCATCAGAGCAACACAAGCATCAATAATTTCCCGCAGGTTATGCGTAGGAATCTCTGTGGCGAACCCGGACGAAATGCCGCTTACCCCATTGACCAGCAGGTTCGGATAACGTGAGGGCAGAACCACAGGTTCCTTGGTCGTATTATCAAAATTATCTTTGAACAGAACCGTACGCTTCTCGATATCACGCAGCAGCTCCATTGCGATCGGAGATAGCCTTGCTTCTGTATAACGCATAGCTGCAGCCGGGTCGTCGTCCTGGGAGCCCCAGTTCCCGTGGCCATCGACCAGGACATGTCCCATTTTCCATGGCTGAGCCATTCGGACCATTCCTTCATAGATCGAAGAGTCTCCATGCGGATGGTAGTTACCCATTACGTCACCGACGGTCTTCGCCGACTTCCGATATGGCTTATCCGGCGTATTCCCCGAATCGTACATCGCATAAAGGATACGTCGCTGTACCGGCTTCAGACCATCCCGGACATCGGGGATAGCCCGGTCTTGTATAATGTATTTGGAATACCGCCCGAAGCGGTCTCCAACAACCTCTTCCAAATAAGCGGGCAAAAAATTCTCAAGCGAGCTCATTCATTCACCTTCTATTCCTCAAACTCTGTGAAATCCACATTCTCCACTATCCAGCGCTTACGAGGATCGACCTTATCGCCCATTAGCGTAGAGACACGGCGTTCCGCCTTGGCGGTATCCTCTATTTGGACCTGCAGCAGATTGCGGGTCTCAGGGTTCATCGTTGTCTCCCAGAGCTGCTCTGGGTTCATCTCGCCCAAACCTTTATAACGTTGAAGTTCAAAGTTCTTGCCGAACTCTTTCAGGTAATTCTGGAGCTGTTCATCGGTCCAGGCATATCTTGCGGTCTCCAGCTTACCTGATCTTCGTGTAATCTTATACAGCGGAGGCTGTGCTATATAGACCCTTCCGGCATCAATTAACGGCTTCATATAACGGTAAAAGAATGTAAGCAGAAGCACCTGAATATGTGCTCCATCCGTATCGGCGTCCGTCATGATGATGATCTTCGAATAATTGCTGTCTTCCACTGCGAATTCAGTTCCAATTCCTGCCCCAATGGCAGAAATAATATAACGATATTCATCATTCTTCAGGATATCTGCAAGCTTTGCTTTCTCCGGATTCATCGGCTTGCCTTTCAAAGGCAGGATAGCCTGAATCTTGGAATCGCGTCCCTGCTTGGCTGAACCTCCCGCGGAGTCTCCCTCTACGATGAACAGCTCCGTGCGAGTCACGTCTTTGGACTGCGCAGGGGTCAGCTTACCCCCGAGATTCGAGCTTTCACTTCTCTTCTTGCCTGTGCGCATCTCATCACGCGCTTTACGTGCCGCTTCCCGTGCCCTGGAAGCTTGGACAGCCTTCTTGATCAGCACCTGCGCTACCTGAGGATTCTCCTCCAGGTAGACCTGCATCCGTTCAGATACGATCGAATCCACCGTGCTGCGTGCGGAGGCACTGCCCAGCTGGTCCTTGGTCTGGCCCACAAATTCGACATCGGACATCTTCACGCTGATGACGGCCATCATGCCTTCACGAAGATCCGTTCCCTCAAGATTCTTGTCCTTCTCCTTGATCATCCCGTTCTTGCGTGCATAATCGTTCATGATTCGTGTGTACGCAGTCTTGAACCCGGTCTCATGCGTACCGCCGCCCCGTGTCGGAATCGAGTTCACGAAGGACGCGAGCGTCTCAGTGTATCCGGCATTGTATTGCAGGGCAACCTCAACCTCCACGTCCTCTTTCTCGCCTAGAAAGTGGATGACATCATGAAGTACATCCTTGCCTTCATTTAAGAATTGAACGAACTGTCTTGCTCCGCCTTCATAAAAAAACTCGTCGGAACGATCGGATCGCTCATCCTTCAGAACCACTTTCAGGCCCGAGTTCAGAAAAGCAATCTCCTGCAAACGTTCCGCGAGTGTATCATAATTCAGCCCAATGCCGCCTTGAAATACTCGAATGTCGGGTTTGAACGTGATCTTCGATCCGGTACGGTTCGTATTGCCCAGGACTTCTAGACCGGTAACAGGTTCCCCTACGTGTTCTATTCCCTTGGCATCCACCCAGTATTCAAAACGCTGCTTGTGAATTTTGCCTTCCCGGAAAATTTCGACTTCCAGCCACTCCGACAAAGCGTTAGTCACCGAAGCCCCTACACCGTGAAGTCCACCGGACTTCTTGTAGCCTGCTCCTCCAAACTTTCCTCCGGCGTGAAGAATGGTGAAGACAACCTGAGGAGTTGGAATTCCTGTCTTATGCATACCGGTCGGGATTCCCCGCCCGTTATCAAATACGGTAATAGAACCGTCCTTGTGCAAAGTAATATCAATTCGCGAACAGAATTTGGCGAGATGCTCGTCCACTGCATTATCCACGATTTCCCATACGAGATGGTGTAGGCCCGACGAGCTTGTACTCCCAATATACATACCTGGCCGCTTACGTACTGCGACTAGCCCTTCGAGCACTTGAATGTCGTCTGCCCCGTAACCCTCTGAGCCGCTTCTGCCCACAGGTTCTTCAGCAAACAAATCGATCTGGTCGACCATTCATGCTCCTCCTTTATTTACACTTTATGTATACAGTGTACCGAAGCAAATATCCCCCTGGATAAGCTATCAAAGCGATAAACTTCTCCAAGGGAGAGTCTTCATAAGTTACACTGTATTAACAAAACCCTTCAAAATGCAAACAGATGTTTTGTTATCCTTGTCCATTTTAATTCAATATATCCTGTTTCGTAAAGACAGTGAATGAAATGATAAGCGAAACGGCCGCCCAAATGGCCAGAACTGCCAAAGAAAATCCTAATGTCATTCCTTCTATAGGTGCCGGAGAGCCCGCCAAATAATTGGTTAGATCCAGATTCACCATGAACAGGTATTTAGCACTTGTCCAAGCTGACGCCATATTCGTTAAAATGGTTCCTGCAATTAACGCGGCCATCATGATCACGATGCTGGCTGCTGTGCTGCGTACCAGAACAGATACCATGAAGGCAAGCATAGCTACCGTTATGCTCATGAACCAGATGAGTCCGCATTGCATCAGAATATAAGCCCACTGCGGAACAGCATGTACCCCAGACAGATCAACATCAGAGCCATTAAGCTTAAATCCGGTAAATACCGGTATATTAAATCCTTTGTACCCAAATACCAGCCCCGATATCAAATAACTCACTACAAAGGCGGAGACCACGATCAATGAGACGAACATAAGAAGGGTGATCAGCTTACTCAGCAACACCTTCCATCGCCGCACAGGCCTCGTAAGCAGCATCTTGATCGTACCCGAAGAACGTTCCGAGGATACGATATCCGACGCAATGGCCATAATCAGCAGTGGAATGAACAGCGTAGCTGCGTTATCCATGAACTGCCGGGTGAAGCCTACTCCTCCCGGCTCCTGAGGATTCACATCATGCTCCAAATAATATTTCATCTGCTGTATATATATAATTCTGTATTTCTTCCATTCCTCAGGTACTCGTGCGCTTTGAAGGGAATTCTGATTGTCTGTGATAGCCTGGCGAACAGCCAGACGCCAATCGGAATTGAATTTCTCACGGTTATTCTGGGCAATCTTCATCTGTGCGTATACAAAGATAGGAACGAGCACGAGCAGAACCAGGATGACAACATAGAATCTCTTCTTCTTCATCATCTTGATGGTCTCGTTCTTAATTAGCGGCAGAATACTATTCAATGGATTCACCTTCTGTCATCTCGAGGAACAGCTGTTCCAGAGTGGGATTTATCTTATGAACATCACTAACCTCAACCCCGGCGTTCACAAGCAGTGTAACAATAGTGGAAATGGAGTCACGGGTGAATTGTGTAACCACGGAATTCTCATTAAGCCCTGCGGCAATGGAATCATCGAGCACACTATGGGGATCAGCCACAATTTTCGCCCCCTGCGCCATCAGAATTTCAGTGCCTCGCGCCCTTGGATTTACCTGCCAGATCACATAGTTGGCATTTCCGGAGACCAGCTCATCCACCCCGCCAACAGCCAGAACTCTGCCTCGGCTTATAATCGCCACCCGATCGCAGAGCAGCTGAATTTCACTTAGAAGGTGGCTGGATACGAACACGGCCATCCCTTCTTCGGCCAACCGCCGGATAAAGGCTCTAAGCTCCTTGATCCCCTTAGGGTCAAGTCCATTCGTGGGCTCGTCCAGAATAAGCAGCTTGGGGCGTCCCAGAAGAGCTTGAGCTATCCCCAGGCGCTGGCGCATCCCCAGGGAGTAGGTCTTCACTTTATCGTGAATACGCTGGTCCAGCCTTACGATATCGACAACCTCCTGTATCCGCTGCTCATCGATCCCACTCTGCATACGGGCAAAGTGCTGGAGATTCTCCCACCCTGTCAGGTAGGGATAGACCTCGGGGTTCTCCACAATGGAGCCTACAAAAGCCAGCGCACGTTCCGGGTCCCGATTCACATCATACCCGCAGATCTGGACTTTGCCCTCAGTAGGCTTAATCAGATCCACGAGCATACGAATAGTGGTCGTCTTCCCCGCTCCGTTCGGTCCAAGGAATCCGAAGATCTCTCCGCTTCTCACGTCAAAAGTCACATCATCAATGATCCATTTCTTGCCGATTTTCTTCCGCAAATGCTCTACAGACAGGACAGTCTCTAAGTTACTGCGTTCTTCACCACTGTATTGGGCCAATTCATCTCACTCCTAACCTGATCTATTAACGCAGCCCCTGAACGATGCGTTCAGCGATATATTGATATCCCTCATCATTGGGATGAAAATGATCGTCCGCCAAGTATTTCTGCGTGTTACCCGTGAAAATATCAAAGGTCGATACAACCCGCCCAGTCTCATAAGTATTCAGTATTTCTGAAGCTCTCAGGTTCCATTCTGTAACCGCCTGGTTCCCTGGTATTCTCATTTCTTTCAGGTCGTTAAAAGGATTATAGAGCCCTACATACACCAGCTGCGCAGCAGGATTGATCTTATGAATCTTATCGACAATCTGCTTTAATCTTAGAGATGCCTTCTCAACTTCTGAAGATAATTCCTTGTAAGTTGGAAGTGCTTTTCCCGTCTGAACATTCTGGGCACCCTGGAACAGATCATTTCCCCCAATTGACAAAAGAATCACGTTGGCGTTCTTTAGAACATACTGCACACCTTCTTCATCCAGCGTTGGCAGAAGTCCTTTCGTGGTCATTCCGTTCACACCTAAATTGTTCACAAGTTTAACCGGAAGCTTCTGGCCCTTCTGAAGCTCGGTTACCGTTCTGCGGACAAACCCTTGCCCTGTATCATCTCCGGTCCCCTTAGCCAATGAGTCACCCAGAGAGACAATACTGAACTCCTTGGCACTCGTTGAAGGTGCTGCATTCGATAAGCTTCCGCTAGGAGCGCTAACCCACGGGTTACCGCTAGAAGGTGAGATCACGTCTTTAACCGCATACAAAAAACCGGCAAGCAGCAATAGCGTTGCCAGAACTGAGGTTATTCCTATAGTCCGCCATAACCCTGACGAAGAATTCATAATGGCCCTCCCGCTCAATAAAGTTAGTTGTGTTAAGTCACTATTACCTTGGTCTTGACTTATGTAATTAACATAAATCACCTTTTTACAATTTGCAAATTCATTCGATTAACTTCTGGACAATTATGTAAATAGGGCGTATAATAATTCTCACCAAGTTATATTTCGGGTTATTAGCTTAGCTGGTAGAGCAGCCGACTCTTAATCGGCAGGTCGCAGGTTCGACCCCTGCATAACCCATACTTAATTGATGCAAGAAGCAGCGGACATGTTCCGCTGCTTCTTCTGTTGTTGCCGCTCATCATTCTGTTCGGGGATAGCGCAGAATATCAGGGCCTTGGATGAGATTAGTTAGAACAAAAAGCACTGCTATCCGGGCTCAGCAGTGCAGAAAATGTATTATTTTCCGATAAATTCTTGGACCCAGAGTCCGTTAAAGTAACCGACACCGATCATCTTATAATGCGGGTTCAAAATATTGGCCCGGTGCCCCGGACTGTTCATCCAGTCCTTAACGACTTCTTCAGGAGTCCGCTGTCCCTTGGCAATATTCTCACCTGCATAACGAAACGTAATGTTATAAGCGTCCATCATGTCAAACGGCGACCCATAAGTTGGTGAGGTATGGCTGAAATAATGATGCTTATACAAGTCAATCGCCTTATCCTTCGCAAGTCCCCTAAGCTTGTCATGAACAACTAGCGCGCCGAGTCCTGCATCCTTCCGTTCCTTGTTAACGAGTTCAACCACCTTGGCTGCCCGATCAGCCTGAATCTTCGCGTACATCGCTGCAAGATCTGCCTGCTTGGAACTTACACCAGCCTTCGATAAAGTGGCAGCCGCTGCATCCGAATTGGTGAAACACACAGTAAGCAGCAGGGCGGCCAGTAGTGTAGAGATCATGCGTGATGCCGATACTCTTACGTGTTGCTTGTCCATGATCTATCTCCCCTTTCCAAGCGGAACTTTACATTCATTAACCTCATCTTGTCAGTATCATTCAAGAGAGTTATTCCTTATGTAACATTTTAACATGGATAGAATGACCTTGCATTACCAAAATGTGGTATAGCCGCGGCATTTCTGCCGCGGCTGTTTTGTTGCTTCATATTATTATTTTTTGTTTGCATATTTACGCATATCGAAGGCCACGGCAGCAATGATGATCATACCTTTAATGATGAGCTGCCAGTTCGGGCTGACCCCGATGAACGTAAGTCCATAGTTGATGACTGTGAAGATCAGCACCCCGGTCAAGACACCCGGAACCGTACCGATACCGCCAGTTGTTGACACACCGCCTACCACACATGCTGCGATGGCATCAAGCTCGTACATGTTACCGTAGTTGTTAGTTGCTCCACCTGTTCTTGCTGCTTCCATTACACCGGCAAGACCATACAATGCACCAGCGATGGAATAGATCCAGATCAGGTTACGGGATACGCTAATACCCGATACTTTAGCAGCTTGTTCGTTACCGCCAATGGCATACATATTTTTACCAAGACGCGTCTTGTTAAAGATGACCCATACGATAATAGCTACAATGATTGCAATAATTACGATATAAGGAATGGAATATTGGCCCGATCCGATACTTCCGGAGCCCCACCACTTGGTGAAGTCTGGTCTTAGTCCGCCAATTGGCTGTGAGTGGTTCGGGTCCATATCGAAGTACAGCGAGTTCACGCCGTAAATAATAACCATCGTGCCCAGTGTTGCGATGAACGGAGGGACTCTTAATTTAGCGACGATCAATCCATTGATCATACCGAACAGGAATCCAACTGCAATGGCCAGCAGAACCGGAACGATAACCGGCAGGTCTACAAGACCCGGGAAGAATCTTCTTGGGTAGTCCTGTATCTGCAGCATCGAAGCCGAGATAACAGCGGTAAGACCCACCATCCGTCCTGCGGATAGATCCGTTCCTCCTGTGATCAGGATAAAGGCAACTCCAAGGGCAATAATTGTCCGTGTAGCTGATTGGTTCAACACATCACGCAGTGCGTTAATCCCGATAAAGGATGGGTCATAAATCGCGATCCCGATAATCAATACCACCAATACGATATAGATGGCATTATGAGTAATGATCTCTTGAATTCTTCTAGTACTCATGTTTCTGTTTCCTCCCTCTCCCGCCTCTAATGCTGGGCAGCCAGACGCATAATTGTCTCTTCACTGGCCGTTTCTCCATCTAATATTCCTGTCATTTTCCCTTCGGACATAACCATAATGCGATCCGACATCCCCAGCAGCTCAGGCATCTCTGAGGAGATCATAATGATGCTCTTCCCCTGGCGTGCCAAGTCGGCAATGATGGAGTAAATCTCAAATTTCGCTCCAACGTCAATCCCGCGTGTTGGTTCATCCAGAAGGAGAATCTCAGGCTCGGTTAACAGCCATCTTGCAAGCAGAACCTTTTGCTGGTTCCCCCCGGATAAATTCATAATGAGCGCTTTCGTATTCGGTGTTTTGGTACGCAGCTTCTCAATCATTTTATTGGTCTCTGTCTGCTTCTTCTTCTCGTTGAGCAGCAGATATGGCGTCATATATCGGTCCAGATTGGCAATGGCCCCGTTCTCATGCACGGACAGTACGGGGAATATCCCGGTAGTCCGGCGTTCCTCGGTCAATAGAGCCAAACCATATTTCATAGCATCCTTGGGAGACTTAATTTTGACTTTCTTCCCGTGAATCGAGATACTTCCCGATGACAGCTCCCTTAGGCCGAACAAAGCTTCAATCAGCTCGGTTCGCTGAGCACCAACCAGACCGCCAATACCTAGGATCTCTCCTTTTCTAAGCTCGAACGAGACGTTCTTGAACGATTTGTCTACTGGTGAAGTTAATTCGTGCGCCTGTAGAATTACATCACCCGGCACGTTGTCGCGCTCAGGGAAACGATGAGTCAAATCGCGCCCGACCATCTTAGAGATGATCAGGTCCGTTGTCATCTCGGCCGCTGGCCAAGTGCCAATCTTCTTGCCATCACGCATGATGGTAACGTCATCCGAGATGCGGAGAATTTCTTCCATTTTGTGAGATATATAAATGATGGCGACGCCTTTGGCTTTCAGATCACGGATAATACGGAATAAATGTTCAACTTCCACACCAGTGAGCGACGAGGTTGGTTCATCCATCACGATAATTCGAGAGTTAAAAGATACCGCTTTCGCAATTTCAATGGACTGTATCTTCGACACAGACAATTTACCCACTAAAGTATCCGGCTTCAAATCAATATCCAGCTGTTTGAATAAATCTTCTGTATCACGGTACATCTTGCTGTGATCCACGAATTTGAATGGCCCTATTCCCTTCATCGGGAATCGTCCGAGCCAAATATTCTCCATAACATCCCGGAAAGGGATTGGATGCAGCTCCTGATGGATCATCGATATCCCGTTAGATAAAGCATCACTTGAATTCAGGATCTCAGTTTTTTTGCCATTCAGATATATTTCTCCACCGTCCGGCTTGTAAATACCGAACAGGCATTTCATCAGGGTAGACTTCCCTGCCCCGTTCTCGCCCATAAGCGCATGCACAGTTCCAGGCCTAACCTGAAGGGTTACTTGATCTAGAGCTTTAACGCCGGGGAATTCTTTGGAGATGCTTCTCATCTCCAGGTAATAATCTTGTTCAGCCATTTGCATTTCGCCTCCTTACTACCGCATTTCCTATCCACTTTATTTATACTTTGCGATTAATAAAATTCGGAAGGCTCCCTGCAGTTCTGCAGAAAGCCTCCCTTTTCTTATGCCTGATGCCGAGAAGCTTTAATTCACTTATTGAGCGTCTTTCATGTTGTCTTTAGTGATTTTTTTGTAAGGAATCCATACATATTGCTTGTCGGTTACATCAAAGCCAACGCTTTCCTTCGTAATTTCTTTGCCTTGGCCAAGCAGGGACGCCAGTGTTACTGCCGCTTTACCTTGGTTGTTCGCATCATTTAGAACAGTTCCAAGCATAGTTCCGTCTGAAAGAGCTTGAAGCGCTGGTGCAGTGGCGTCAACGCCTACAACAGGGATGTATTTACCGCCTGTGAAGTATCCTCCAGCTTTCAAAGCTTCGATAGCTCCAAGTGCCATATCATCGTTGTTCGCGAATACCGCTTCGATCTTATCGCCATGTGAAGCCAGGAATGCAGCCATTTTCTCTTGACCTTTTACGCGATCCCAGTTCGCATTGTCTTCAGCCAATTTCTCAACCTTGATGCCTGCTTCTTCTACAGCCTGAATGGAATACTTCGTACGAAGCTCTGCATCCTGGTGACCTTGTTCACCTTTCAGCATGACATATTGAAGCACGCCGTCTTTATTCTTATCCGCTTCCGGATGAGCTTTCCAGTAATCTACAACCAATCCGCCCTCAAGGGTTCCGGATTCTTCTGCTTTGGCTCCGACGTAATACACTTTATCCCATTTCTTCATATCCTCAGGAAGTGGTTCACGGTTCAAGAAGACAACCGGAGTGTCTTTTGTTTTGGCTTTATCAATGATGACTCCTGCTGCCGTACGGTCAACCGGGTTGATAACAAGAGCTTTGGTGTTCTTGGTCAAGAACAAGTCAACCTTATCATTCTGTGTCGGTTGAGAGTTCTGGCTGTCTACGATCTCAACTTTTGCAATCCCTTTACCATTCTTCTCGATGGAGTTACGTACCCCAGTCATGAACGTATCGTCGAACTTGTAGATCGCTACGCCTACGCTCGGCTCAGTGGAAGAACCGCTGCTTCCAGAGCTTGAACAACCCGCCAAGGCTGCTCCCAATACCGATGTTGCCAATACTACCATGCTTAATTTCTTCATATTTCTGTTGACCTCCCATAGTCTAAAATGATTTGCCTCTTCTTTATCTAGGTCATCCGTGTGGGTCTTGTGTACCACTTGGTTACGTTTTCATTATGCCTGAATAATGAACTTCTGCGAATCTAAAATTCTGATGTGTTTATATAAAAATTCTCACTAATCTGCTTAAATGAGCATAATAAAGCGCCTCTTCCACAATAGGAAGAGACGCTTCATCTAGCTTGAACGATTCTAATCTTAGATCACTTGCTCTGATCGTCTACATACCTGCCATGCTCAGGCACGGCAAGCTCATCAAAGTTTATGGCCAAATGATCAAGCCCAGTCCTCAATTGTTCTCCTGCCACCGGTTGTCCATGTCCGGTAATTGCCCTTTGGGGTCTCAGCGCTGCCAGCTTACGCACGGAATCTCTCGCCTGCTCCCAATTCGTTGTGAAATAGGCTGGAGGCCCATGAAGTTCCTTCTCTTGGGAAATGACCGATAGAGCAGATTCTTGTTTCACTGTAATGAAAGCATCCCCTGCTATCAGAGTCCCGTCCGCTTCTCTATACAGGGATACATGCCCCGGACTGTGTCCTGGAGTATGAATCCACCGCCAGTCCGGAAGATGAGGTACACTTCCTTCGTTAGGAAGCGGATGCACCGATCCACCCAAATTAATGGCCTTATGCGGATAGAGCGGAGAAATTCCTGCCATGATTCCCCCGCCCACACGGGGATCAGCCGGCGGATAGTCCTGTATTCCTGTCAGAAACGGCAGCTCCAGTGGATGAGCATAGACAGGAACCTGCCAACGTTCCGATAGCGTAATTACCCCTCCGACATGGTCAAAGTGACCATGGGTAAGAATGATGGCTTTGGGCGGACATCCATAACGCTCATCCGCTTCCTTCTTCAGGGCATTGACCGTCGACTCCAGACCCGTGTCGACCAGCACCCAATCTCGCTGAGAGGGCTTGCCTACAAAGCATACATTCGCAATTAGCGTCCTTACAAATGTTACGTCCCCGGTTACGTCTTCCTTATCGATCGCACCTGTCTTCAGCAGACCTTTACCATCCATTTCGAATCACTCCAAGTCTAAGTAAATCTCGTAGGTTAAACGTAATTTACCCAGGGACAGGCAGATCTATTACCCTATGCAAGCAGATAGACTATTTAATAAAAGGAAACAGGAGCTTCTGATTATCCGGCCAGAGCATATTATCCAGGTCGATGAGCTTCGTTCCAGTGTCGAAGCGCTCAGGGATGCTCTTGCCTTCGGCCAGTTGTACCGCCGAGGATACGGCCAGATACCCGTTACTATACGGGTTCTGCACAACCATAGCCTGTACTGTTCCCTCTTGAAGCTTCTCCAGCATTTCAGGCGGGTTGTCAAATGTAATCAGCTTGATTCTTCCGCCATACCCAAGCTCGTCAATTGCCTTTCCTGCACCGATCGAAGCTTCCGCATTGAGAGCTACAATACCTTTTATCTTGGGATACTCACGAATCATGCTCTTCGTCAGCGTATCCGCTAACCGTTCATCTGAGCCGCAGTACTGAATATCTGCAATCTTAAGTCCTGGAAACCGGGCAATGTAATCCATAAAGCCCTCTTCCCGTTGATCTGCGTTCCGGGCACCTTGCACAAAATTAACAATGCCAATTTGACCTTCCGTACCGGTTAGCTCAACCAGGCGCTCTGCTGCCTTCTGACCCGCCTCGTAATTATTTGCCCCGATATAGGACTTCACTTTCGCGGAAGCAACTTCTGCATCCATGGATAGCACCGGTATGCCATAATAAGAAGCCTGATCTGTAACTTGAGCCAGCGCCATATAATCACTAGCCGATAGAATAATCGCATCTGTTCCATTCTGAATGGAATGTTCCATTAAGGCGATCTGTCCTTTGTAGTCATTCTCATTGGCGGGCGCCATGAAATCCAGCTTGACGTTATATTCCTTTGCTGCGACCTCCGCCCCCATTTTGATCGTCTTCCAATAGTCCCCGTGATCCATCTTGACTATCATGCTGATCCGCGTAACCGATTCCTGTTCCGCTCTAATATCCATAGGGGAGGAACAGGAGCCGGCAGAGACGAAGAGGATCAACATGACGCTGAACCGAAGAATCAGCTTACTTATCTTCATGGCTGTCCTCCATTTCCTTGGGTATCCGATCTAGGGATTACGGGAAGCCGAACCGTCACCGTGGTTCCCTCTTCAAGCTCGCTTTCAAAAGTCAGCCCATACGGTGTTCCATAGTAGAGTGAGATGCGTTCATGCACATTTCTTACTCCAACGCCGGATCCGCTCTCCTGCCGAGCCTTGCCTGTTAATACGTCCTTGAGCACATCTTCCGACATACCCACCCCATTGTCAGTCACCCGAATGAATAGACATTCATCCTCAATCCAGGAGTAAATTCCGATAAAGCCTTCATCCACCATCATTTCGATCCCGTGATGAATGGCATTCTCGACCAGTGGCTGGAGGATAAGCTTAAGGGTCATACAATTCAGGGCCTCATCCTGGGCCTCGATCTCATACTGGAACTTATTCTTGAACCGGATTTTCTGAATAATCAAGTAATTCCGCACATGCTCCAGTTCATCTTGTACCGAGATAATATTGTTCCCCTTGCTAAGACTGATACGGAAGAACTTGGATAACGACGTGATCGTCGTAACCACCTCTTCTTTACGGCCCATTTCGGCCATGCGCGTGACGGAGTTCAAAGTATTGTATAGAAAATGCGGGTTAATCTGAGCCTGAAGAACCTCAAGTTCTCCTTTACGCTTCGCTTCCTGCTCAAGAATAATCTGGTCCATAAGTTCCCGTATTCTGCGGATCATCAGATTGAATCTCTTGGAGAGCTGCTCCACCTCGTAAGCGCCGCTTACATCAATAATGGTGGCAAAGTCCCCGTCTTCCACCTTCTTCACCGATCTCTCCAGATTCCGGAGTGGCTTGGCAATACGGTAGGAGACAAACACAGAGACAACCAGAACTATGCCAAGCATTACAAGCAGGAACCAGAGCATAAAGGCATTGATGTCCTTTTTGGTCGTCATAATTTCATCGGCATAAGTCACGCCCACCACCTTCCAGCCTGTCGGCTGAACGGTCTTGATCGTAATAATCCGTTCTTCTCCCGTAGAGTCATCAATATAGCTTCCGAAGGAATAATTCAGCACTGGCTCCAGATTCTCATATTTAAGTCCTGCGTAAATGAGCTGCTGCTGGGGATGGTAGACTATGTTGCCTAGCCCATCAATGATATAGACGTAACCCTTCTTGCCGAGACTTACCCGCTTACTCAGCTCATCAATAGTCCGAAAGTTAATATCAACCGCAAGGATGCCCTTTTTCTTGATTCCCCCGTCCAGGTAACTAATCTCTTTACTCATGCTGACTACCCAGCGGTAAGGCGATTTGAATACATTTTGGATATGAGGCGCCGAAAATTGAAGTAATCCCGGGTGCTCCTGGGCTGCTTCGAACCAACCCTGCCTGGGCAGTCTCGAATTAGGCCGCATCCCGGCGCTTGGTGTATTAAGGACGAGCTCACCCTCCTTGGTGAACAATGCAATCGATACAAGGTCTTCACGGGTGTTGAGAATAGTATTCAGACGGCTCTCCAGCTGATCCCCGTTCAAGCTCGAAGAGCTGCCTACACTCTCCTCTACCACTTCGAAAATATCTTTCATTCCGGATACGTAGAACTCCAGATTCAAGTTCACCTGATCAATAATCTGACCCATGTTGAGGAAGGTATTCTCTTCTGAGGATTTGGAGAATTTATTATACAGCATGACGCTCACAAGGAGCACGGTAATTATAGTGATGAACATAAAGGATAACGTGATCATGACCTGGATCTTCTTGTAGTGAAACCGGCCGAGCGGCTGAAATAAAGTCTTCCAGAATCTCATTGTGCCTTAGCTCCGCTCCGGTACTCTTTGGGCGAAATTCCGAACTTTTTGCGAAAGCAGAAGCTGAAATAATTCGGATCGGCAAAGCCAACATGTTCCGCAATCTCAAAGGCTTTTAACTCCGTATTCCGGAGCAGTTCCTGGGCAGCTTCCATTCTTATGCCAAGCAGATAGTTCACGAACGTCATCTTGACCTCTTTCTTGAAAATGGCACTGAAATACCCGGTACTAATGTGCAGATGCTCACACACCTTATTGATTGAAATCTCGCTTTCCCGGTAATGCTGGCGAATATATTCCTTCGCATCCTCTACAAGACGGTTATAGCTGGATTCCCGGTCCGACGCAATAGAGTTCCTCAGCTTCAGGCATAGATCCTTGAACCAGGCTTTGGCCTCAAGTGCATGAGAGAACTTCGTTATCTCCCCGAGGCCCGTTGACCCATTTCCGAACAGCCGGTCCAGATCCACATGGATCTCCTTGGCCACCTTAACAGCAGCCGTCAGCATCTCCAGCAAATAGATTTGGAATTCCTGATATGAAATTCCGTTGTCTGTAATCCGGTTAAACAGCTGGTCCATCAGTAAGCTGATCTCCTGCTCTGTACCCACCTTCAGGCACCTGACAAGCTCTTGCTCATTAAAATCACTGAAGGTAAATGGTTCCGAGGAACGGTTCTCCATATCCTCAATCCAGATTACTTTATTCCCGCCGTATATTAACCGGTAATCGAACGCTTGCACGGCATCTTTATAGGACATATATAGCCTCTGAAGACTATCCTGGAGGCTTCCCGCACCAATGGTGACGGTCTGCTTCAGAAATCTTTCTATACTGAACCGAATTTCTTCCAGCATTCTCAGCGACGACTGGCTTACCGATTCCGTATCACTCTCTGCGCTTATACTGAGCACCACAACCTCATCATGGTGTATGAATGCATGTCCGCTGTCATATTTCGCGGCGATTTCAGAAGTAATATTCAGCACGGCGAACAGCTCAAGATCATGGTCAAAGGTCTCTTTAATAGAAAAGTTAACCTCCTGCTCCGGAGTTAAGGCCTGATTCTCCCTCTCTTTTGTCTTCGGATCCAGCCGTATAATAGATACCATATATTTGCTGCCCTCCAGATTAAGCGAATAAGACTGAACTTTATCATGGATCTCATTCTGGGGGAGCCTGCGGGTGACCAGTGAGGACAGGAAAATACTTTGCAGCACCGGGAGATTCCTCCGGTAATGCTCGGTCAAGAGATGGATATTCTCTTTTTGCGCAGCTTCCTCATCTAGATCTCCTTTAACCTTGAGCAGAATATCAATTAATTCCTGAGAGGAGAATGGCTTAAGAACGTATTCATCAATCTGAAGCCGGATCGCTTTCTGGGCATACTCGAACTCCTCATATCCGGTTAATATGATGATTTTGGTGGCCGGGTAGTTCTCTCTGATCCATTCGGACAACTGAAGGCCGTTCATAAAAGGCATCTGAATATCAGTCACCACGATATCAGGTTGATGCTTCTCAATCATTTCCGCTGCTTCACGGCCGTTCTCAGCCGTGTCTGCCACAAGGAAGCCTAAGGCTTCCCAATCGATTTCGGTCAGCAATCCTTCTCTTACATCTGATTCGTCATCGACTAACACTAACTTGTACATGATAACCATCCTTCGATATGGTGTGATTCTCTGCAATAAAATTACAGTATTCTATAAGTCATCAGGAATATGCACAATCATTGTAACCGTTTACTCTCAAACCCTCAACGAATTTATCATTTTTAGATGCTGCATACCGCGGTTATCATTCCATAATTTCTCATTTTAGATGTTTGATAACTATGTATCTTTGGTTAAATATGGATTATAGACGATGTAGTCTATTGGGACAGCCGATGATCTTGGCTTCCTATAACATTAACTCATTATTGAGAAGACAAAGGAGAACAGCATGTTGAAGAAATGGATGGCGGCAGTAATTTTAATGGGCTTATTATCAGCCTGCGGTAACAACACTACCTCGGAGAAGAAAGCAGATACAGGAACAAATACACCTGCTACGTCTGAAACCACGACGCCCCCTGCTCCTTCAGAGCCGGCTGCTAATTCTACAGATTCAGAAGCAAAGTCTACAGACGATGCCAAAACCTCAGACGAGAAGAAAGAAATCCCCGCGGATTTCAAAACTTACGAGAGCGAGCAGTTCAATGTATCCTATCCGAAAAGCTGGAGTACATATGATCAGAAGCAGCTGAATAACCCTATGGTTAAAGCGGCCTTCTATGATCCTAAACCTACCGGGAACTTTGCAACCAATATTAACGTAACGATGAATGCGGATGCTTCCTATTCTGCTAAGGCAATTGCCGATAGCTCAACCAAGATGCTGGAAGAGAAGGGCGAAGAGAATGGAATGGCCAATTACAAACAAATTGATTATAAAGACATCGATCATTCCGGCTTCAAAGCGGGTATCTCCACTTCAAGCTACACCAGCACACAGACGAAGGCCGACATTATCCTGTCTCAACTGATTATACCGGCCAAGAAGAATACTTATGTGGTCAGCTTCTCATCCACCAAAGAAGATTATGAGAAGTCAAAGGATACGGTATTAAAGGATATTATCGATTCTTTCACAATCAAAGAATAGTCTTCGTCAGCTGCCGTCTGCTTCTTATGAAGCAGGCGGTTTTTGTTATATACATGTCTATGCTGCGCTGCCACCATAGCAAAAAGGGCAAAAAAAATCATCCCTTGGGGATGACGTATGATAAAGGTTATTTATTTCAGTGGTTTATAGAGACGGTATCCTGAACACTCAAAGCCCATCCGTTCATAGAACGGCTTGGCATCTGTACGCCCTTCATCCCCTGTGGACAGGAACAGCTCCTGGCTGCCCTTACGCTTCCCCCAGGATTCAACTTCATGAATCAATCTCTTGCCAATGCCCTTGCCTCTATGATTCTCATCTACTACAAGTGCGGTAATACGAGTAACGGGCTGCTCCATATCATGGGTCTGCAGCTGTCTTAGGCTGACGGTACCAACAACTTCACCATCAAGTTCTGCTACAAAATTACGAAAATGCGGATGATTCTCGAACGCCGCAAGTCTTTCTTCCATAACACTGACCGTTGTGGGATAACGAAGCTGTCTCATTAGAGCTGTAATATCCTTCGCATCTTTACGTGAACATTTGCGGATTAAGAGTGCCGGAGCACATACCTGGTTACTCATTCAGCCCATTCCACCTTTAATAGACTTGCCGCCTTTTTGGCATGGATGCGTGCTGTCTCCACATCTTCACTTGCACTGAGTGCTACAGCCATCCTGCGCCCCGGCTTACTGAGCGGCTTACCGAAAATTCTGATCTGTGTACGAGGAATTTCAAGTGCTTCATGAACTCCGTTAATTGCAAAAGATTGCCCCTCACGGTCAGCCTTCAGTGTAGCTGAAGCACCGGGAGTCAGCACTTGTACCGAAGGTACAGGGAAACCGAGAATGGCCCTAACATGAAGAGCGAATTCGGACAGGTCCTGGGTAACCATAGTTACCATTCCGGTATCATGCGGACGGGGAGATACCTCACTGAACAAGATGCCCTGCTCCGTCACGAACAGTTCCACCCCGAACAGACCATACCCGCCAAGCGCATCGGTTATGGTACGCGCAATCTGCTGGGCTTCCTGAAGTGCCTGCTCACTGTTGAAATGTGGCTGCCAGGATTCGATGTAATCGCCGTCCTTTTGAATATGACCAATAGGCGGGCAGAAGATCGTTCCGGAGACACTACGAACCGTAAGCAGTGTTATTTCACTGTCAAACTTGACAAAAGATTCGACAATAACAGCTGCACCCTTCGCACGGGCCCCTTCTAGAGCTGCATTCCAGCTGGCTTCAGCATCACCCGGGGTACGGCATACCGTCTGTCCTTTTCCCGAAGAACTCATCAGCGGTTTAACCACACAAGGTGTGCCCAGAATCTGAACGGCTTCTTTCAGGCTGTCCAGACTATCTGCAAATCGGTAGTCCGCTGTGGGAATGCCAAGCTCTTCGGCTGCAAGCCGGCGAATGCCTTCCCGGTCCATTGTAAGCCGAGCTGCGCGGGCGGTCGGTACCACATGGTATCCTTCCTCTTCCAGTTCGATCAGCGCCGACGTAGCAATCGCTTCAATCTCAGGTACGATGATGTCAGGCTTCAATTGATGAATCAGACTCTTTAGTTCCTCAGCATCTAGCATGTCAATGACATGGGACTCATGAGCAACCTGCATCGCGGGCGCATGTTCGTACCGGTCCACTGCAATAGTCCTTACGCCCAATCTTTGGGCTTCAATGATGACTTCTTTCCCAAGCTCTCCGCTGCCTAACAGCAGCATAGTTCTAGCATGATCAGAAAAAGGAGCACCCCACATTCGTCTGAAATCCCCCTAGTTTATATGGGTGAAGTTAAGCGAGTGTAAAACCAGCTTAAAGTCATCCATTAAGATAAGTAGTTTCTTCTTATCTATTTTCCGGGTTTCTCGTCCATAATGCAAGAGTGCTCCGCTAAAAATCCATTCTTTTCCGACATTTAGTTACAAAAATCTGAATTGTGCTTCTATTAACCCACTGTAAATTCCCTGATGCTTCATAAGCTGGTCATGGTTCCCTTCTTCCTTGATCTCTCCGTGGTCAAGAACCACGATATGATCGGCATGCCTGATTGTAGACAGCCGGTGAGCCACTATGAAGGAAGTCCGTCCTTGAAGTAAGACTTTCAAGGCATCCTGGATTTTCAGTTCGGTCTCTGTATCAATACTAGCTGTAGCTTCATCCAGAATGAGGATCCGCGGATTGGCGAGCAGCGCTCTGGCAAAAGACAGCAGCTGGCGCTGTCCCATAGAGAGGGCGCTTCCCCTTTCCTCTACCTCAGTCTCATAACCGCCTGGCAGCTGAGTTATGAACTCATGGGCGTCAACCGCCTTGGCTGCAGCCTCAACTTCTTCATCTGTCGCATCAAGACGTCCAAAACGGATATTATCCCGGATCGTACCCGAGAAAATGAACGTATCCTGGAGCACAATCCCAATTTGGCTTCGAAGACTTTGGAGCGTGACATCGCGGATATCATACCCGTCAATGGTTATCCTGCCCTGTGTAATATCATAGAAGCGGCTAACCAGGTTAATAATGGTACTCTTCCCTGATCCGGTATGGCCAACAAGCGCAACGGACTGCCCTGCCTGCACCTGTAGATTGATTCCCTTCAGAGCAGCACGGCCTTTCTCATACTCAAATACTACATTGTCGAAATGAATATTTCCGTTAATGGTTGGAAGGGGCTTCGCGTCCGGCTTATCTTTCACCGAGGGCTGTTCATCAATGAATTCAAATATCCGCTCTGATGAAGCCATCGCTACCAAAAGCTGATTATACATCTGACCCAGCCGGTTAATCGGGTCCCAGAAGTTCCCTACATAGTTGCTGAAGGCAACAAGAAGCCCGATGGTGATCTCCCCTGATTGAATAAGATAAGCGCCCAGCCAGAATAGAATGAAGCTGCCGATCCCGCCGGTAATTTCAATTAGCGGACCGAACATCTGGTTCATCGCAGAGGCTTTATCCCAGGACTTCTTGCTGTCCTTGTTCATCACATCGAAATAACTCATATTCTCCTGTTCCTGGGTATAAGCCTGAGTCACTCGTATACCTTGAATGGACTCATTCAGGTGGGAGTTAATCCGCGAGTTCTTCGTCCGTACCACTTGCCAGGCAATTCGAATCGTCTGACGCAGCTTGGTTGAGATGAAGAACATGATCGGCACCGTGATCATTACGGCCAGACCAAGCTTCCAGTTCACCAGCAGCAGAATTACTACAATCCCAACCAGCTGAACACAGTCAATCATCAGATTCACTACCCCGTTGGTGAACAGATCCTGCAGGGAGTTCACGTCATTGGTGACCCGTACGAGAACGGAGCCGGCCGGACGTTTGTCATAGAAATTGAAGGAAAGCTTCTGAATATGACGGAACAGGTCGGATCTAAGATCATAAATGACCTTTTGACCGATGATATTTGTGTATTTAATCCGGTAAGCACTCGCAGCCCATTGAATCAAATACAGTACAATGACGGATGCTGTGATGAGATACAGCAGCTGGAGACTTCCTTCTTTCACAATCGCTTTGTCAATGGCCAAGCTCGTTAGATAAGGCACCGTCAGCTTCGTAATAGTCCCAAGAATCATCATAAGAATAATTAACGGCAACAACTGCTTGGCATAGGGCCGCATATAAGAGAACAGCCTGCGGAACTGCCTCCAGTCGAAGGCCTTATCAATCGCATCATCGTCCTTATAGACAAATCTGTCCTTCAGCTCCTGCTTCTTCTTGAACCCTGGCTTCTGATTGTCAGCAGCCTCAATTGGAGTACTCATACCGGGTTCACCTCATCTTCCTTATCCGGTAATCTTGACAGGTAATCCGCATACTGTATCCGGAACACATCCTGATAGGGTCCCTGGATATGAATGAGCTCGTTATGCCTTCCCTGCTGGACTACCCGTCCCTGATCCATGACGAGAATAAGGTCGGCATGTCTCAGTGAAGAGATTCGGTGAGCAATGATGAACGTTGTTCTTCCTCGCATGACCTCTTGGAATCCGGTTTGGATTTCATGCTCTGTCTCCATATCTACCGCGCTCGTTGCATCGTCTAGAATAAGAATTTTGGGATTCTTCAGAAGAGCACGGGCAATGGCAATCCGCTGCTTCTGACCTCCTGACAATCCCATTCCGCGTTCACCCACCACCGTGTCATAACCATCCGGCATCTCCATAATGAAGTCATGAGCCTTAGCGAGCCGGGCGGCGCGAATGATCTCATCCATAGAGACATCCTTGATTCCATAAGCGATATTATTGCGGATTGAGGAGGAGAACAGGAATGTCTCCTGAAACACGGTCGAAATCTGTTCACGCAGCTGTCTGACCTTGATCCTCCTGATATCCGTCCCATCCAGTGTGATGCTGCCCTCATTGATGTCATAGGCACGCATCAACAGCTGAATAATGGTTGATTTGCCTGAACCGGTTCCGCCAAGGAATCCGATTACAGCGCCAGGCTTGGCTTCAAAGTTTATATCAGCCACTGCGGGCATTTTGTTACCGTAAGCGAAAGTCACTTTATCAAAGACCACATGTCCTTTAATCTGATCTTCCGGCAGCAGGAGAGCAGCCGCATCATCCTGTACATCAATCGGCTGGTTCAGAATTTCCAGTACCCGTTCTCCGGATGCCTTGGACTGGGTATAGTTATTAATATGGAATCCAAGTCCCCACAGCGGGCCAATAATGAACCAGATCAAGCCAAAGAATGCGACCAATTCCCCTAGAGAAAGAGATTTATGTATAACCAGTGTCCCTCCTACCCCAAGCAGGATGGCAACACTAACCGAAGCGAGCAGCTCCATAACAGGGAAGTACCTGCTCCACAGCAGGGCAGCGAAAATTTGATTCGATTTGTATCTTTCGTTACGCTGTGAGAACTTCTCGACTTCATAAGGCTCTCTGGCAAAAGATTTAACCGTTCTAACTCCCGTAATATTCTCCTGCACGGAAGTCGTTAGAGAGCTTAAGGCAAGCCGCATCTCCTGGAATGCCGGGTGAATCTTCGATTCAAATTTCCATGCAACGAGAACCAGAAAAGGCATTGTAATTAGAGTTAATACTGTTAGCTGCCAGTTAATAGACATCATCATGGCGGCACCGAAGCTGACCATGAAGAACAGGTTAAGGAGCTGGGCGAAGCCAAAACCGATAAAGAGGCGGATTGCTTCAAGGTCCCCGGTTAATCTGGACATCAGATCCCCTGTCTTTGCCGTATCATAATATCGAAATGATAAAAATTGCAGCTTCTCATAACAGGCATTACGCAAGCGATAGGCTAAGTAATTCCCCAACCGCCCGCCAAAGAACCCGCTCAGAAACTGCATGAAAGCCTTTACAATAATGACTGAAAGCGCTGTTAAAGCAAGGTACGGAGCTTCCTCATAATGCTTGGGTGCAATAACGTCGTCAATCAGTCTTCTTAGCAAATTGGGGTAGACCAAGCCCAATCCCGTTGCGGCTGCAAGACATATTATCGAGAGAATCAGAAGGTGGTTCTTCTCCCGATAATAGACGTGCAATTGCCTGAGTACATTCATATGTCTCCTCCTCGCTGCCCTCCATCAATTTAGGAATCTTAAGCAGTTTACCACCATGACTTTGAGGCAGCAAAGAGTAAATATCTTCATATTAATGAGTATATAAGTCTGTTTCTTATTTAAATGATACTATTCCGATTTCGTCTTCTAAATGCTCTCTCATGCTCAGTATATCTGCCTAAGCTGCTGTTCGGTCTTACTCAGGGTTTGGCTGAGCTCTTCCAAGGCTGCTGATTCCTCATTCGAACCGCTTAGCTCACGTATCTCATTCTCCCATTCAAGCCATAAATTCTTGAAATGATCGCAGATACTCTGTGTGCGGAAGCTCGCTCCCTCACAGTAATACCGGGCATACAAGACTTGGATCTGATCAACAGCTTCTTTGACAAGCGTCTCCAAGGGAGCTTCAAGAGCTTCCCGGAGAGCCGTGTTCCCTTTTCCTTCGAAGAAATGCTTGGGATTCCTGAAATAGGACCAGTAAGTCTGCCCTTCCAGCTTTCCGGTTAGCAGCCCTTCCCCGATTTCAGGAGTAGTCCAAGCCAAGGGTTCCTTGGCATAAAGAACAGGACCGAAATCTCTAGGCTCATTCATCTTAAGCCAGCTGTCGCCTTCTCTTTTCACAAGAGCATTGACCTTCTTCTCTAACCGCAAAGATGTGGCCTGCAGTTCCCGCTCAAGCTCACCGGACAGATGTGCCGTCCAGTCATGCATAGATACAGCGAATTTCTTCTTCAAATCTCCCCCATCATCCTGAAGCAGCGAAGGATGGAAGAATTCACGGTAGAGCTCCATGGAGGCGAGTCGAAGCCGCTGACGGACATGGAACAGCAGCTCATCCGTTTCCTGAATGATCTCACTACTTAGATCCCGGTTCGCAAGTTCAGCAAGCGACAATTCATATTTCTGACGCTCTGTATCCATTTGCTGGAGAATATGGTCACGCTCCAGTGAAGACTGTGACAGCGCGCTGAGTCTCTGCTGCACACGGAGTACACTTTGATGCAGTTCATCAGCCGCAGAGCCCGCGGCAAGGCCGCTGAGGTCATTTCCAATAAAGGTATCGAAAGCGCCTGCAAATGGTTCAAAACCCGACGCAGACAGCAAGCCGTGGTCCCCTGCAAGCTTGGCATCCAGAGCATTCATACTGGACAAGGCATAAATTTGGGGGCGCTCTATTCCGGCTGTACGCAGACTGGTATCCACGTGTTCAACAACCTGCTGCAGTTCCTCTGCAGAGGATGCAAGGTCTGCTGCGTTAACGATGAAGAACATCTTATCGAGGGCAAAGTTCCCTTTTACCCTGCCAAGCTGAGCAAGAAACTGCCGGTCGGCGCGTGAGAACGCATGATTGTAGTACGTTACGTATAACAAAGCATCTGAATTTTTCATATATTGAAAGGTGACACCTGTATGCCGGGCATGGATGGAATCTGCTCCCGGTGTGTCTACGAGAACGATCCCCTGCTCTGTTAGCGGGCAGCTGTAGTACAGATCGATTCCTGCTACAAAGCAGGCCCTGGACTCTTCGGCTACAAAAGCAGCAAATTCAGTCATATCGACAGACAGACTTGTTCCAAGCTTGCCTTCGTAGGAGTTCCAGCCGATCGCTGCTGCCTGCAGGAAGCTGTAATGAGAGCGCCCGGAGGCCGGAATATCCTTGGCCTTCAGCTTCCTGACGGTCTCCAGCCAAGTTGCTTCCTTCCAAGCTCCGAGCTGGAGCACGTTGAAGGAATAAGCCAGGTCCTCCCGCATAGCCTCCGGCGTCTTCAATATCACAACGGCTGTGCCGTGGGCATATTCTCCTTCCGGAGCCAAAATGCGATTGATCGCCGCGGTGGTCGGATGCGGCGATACCGGCAGTACGCGATGCCCCAGCAGGGCATTCGCGAACGATGACTTGCCCGCGCTGAACGCTCCGAACAGCGCGACCGTGAACCGCCCGCGGCGCAGCTCGCCGGCGCGCGCCTTAAGCGCACGCATCCCTGCCTCGAAGGCGGGATGCGGCGCAAGCGCCTCGGCCGCGCCATCCAGCAGCGCGGCCGCTTCATCCAGCCGCCGCCGGATCGGCGCGGCGGCTGGCGCCGCTTGCGCTGCCGCCTGCACAGCTGCGGCAGCTGGCGCCTCTTGCGCCGCCTGCGTCTGCGGCGGCGCAGCGGGTTCCCCCACCTCCGGCAGTACGCCGGAGGTGAGGGCCGCGGGCGCGCCCAGCAGCGCCCGCAGCTGTGCGGCGCGTGCTTCGGCGCCGCGGTCAAGCTCCTGCAGACGCGCGGCGAGGTTCGCGCGCGTCTGCAGGGTCTCGCGGCGCTGCGCGAGCTCGCCGCGAACGGTCTCCTGCTGAGGGGCTAGTCCGGCCAGCAGCTCGGCGGCAAGATCCATGGCGGCCCTGCGGTACGCCGACGTAATCACGGCTTTGACATCCGCTGCATAATGCAGCGTCGACTCGCCGGATACGGTTGCTCCGGCCTTCACTGGGCCGAAGATCCACTCCAGACTCGGCTGAGGCAGCGCCTCGTCCAGCCGGGTCTCCCATTCGGATTGCCACAGTTGATTCGACTGTCCCAATTTGCGCAGCAGATCCCGAACATGCCAATCCACCTGCGCCGAGACCTGCTCGCTCAGTTTCTGGAACAGTTCATCCTGCCGGCGCTGCTTCTCCGCTTCCGTCTTGCCGGTGGCGAACAAGAAGCCCATCTTGAAGCCGGGGCTTCGGCTTTCCAGATAGAGCTGTGCTGCCTCCCTGATCGGAGGGGTCATCAGCTGAGCACTGCCCAGCAGCTTATCCAGTTCGGCCGCAAACTCAGACTGAAGTCGGGATGGTAATGTCTCATTCTCTTCCGAGGCACGCTGGAGAGAGGCGATTTCTTCACCGACACGAGCAGCCTCTTCTTCGCCGCCCAATTCCTGAAGCAGTTGCTCCCGTTCCGGCTCCTCCATGCTATCCAGCTGCTTCAGATAGGCCTCAGCCAAGTGGAAGGCGGAGCAGGATAACGAATACTGCAGCAGCTCTTTTCTGTGGTCCATCAGCTCGGCAAGAATTCTCTTTAATTCAGGAAGCATATTGCGGGGATGATCCTGCTGCTTCAAGGACAAGTAGAAGATCCCGGCCGGCTTCACCTGCCATACTTCAAAGGCTTGTTCCACAGACTGTCGATACTTATCGAATTCCAGCTCCTGATCGCGGTGCTTATCAATCTGATTGACGACCAGATACACCGGCTTCCCCCAATCGGACAGGCTCTTGGCAAAGGACAGATTAGTTTCGGACTGTACATGATTGTAATCCATGACATAGAACACCACATCAGCGAGATGAAGTGCCGATTCGGTCGCTAGCGCATGTCCTGCGTCATTAGAATCTACACCCGGTGTATCCAGAAGAACTCCTTGGTTCTCTAGTAGAGGGATCTGATCCCACACTGCAATTCGGGTATAGTCCTCCCCGCTGCGGCAGTATTGCTCCAGCTGTTCCAATTCTGCACGCACAGGGTCTCCTCCGGATGAAGGAGTAAGCAGCACCTGAGGTGATCCATTACGAATCATGACGATGTTCGCACTGGTTGGCAGCGGACTGGCTGGCAGCACTCTTTTGCCACACAGGGTATTGATCAGGCTTGATTTCCCCGCAGAAAAGTGCCCGCAGAAAGCAATCGTAAGCTCTCCGGACTGCTGCTTTATTGTAAGCTCATCTAGATCTTTGCTTGCTTTATGATCTCCGCTCTGGTTCAAATGCTCCTTCAAGTTTTCAAGCAGCTGCTCTACAGGGAGCCTGCTATGATCTGTTAACGTTTTCATTAAAAAGTCTCTCTCCTGACTGCATTCTTCTAAGTTCTATACATAACCTAAATATATAAATATGTTCATTTTATCATTCGATATCCTCGCTTGGAAGCCGCCAAGGGGCAAAAAAAAATAAAACCGAAAAAATTCGGTTTCATTTCTGGGTTAACCATGATTCAATTCATACGTGAATATTCTAAACTACTAACCTGCAGTTACAGCTTCGCTCTCATCTGAAGGAATTAGAATTTCGAATACTTTACCGTGTTGAAGAATCGTAATTCCTCTGTTCTTGTCTTTCATAACAACAACTTCCGGCTTCTTCGCCATGCGTTCGAGGTAATGCTCAGGAACCTCACCAGAGTCACTGATGGTGATTCCTTCCAGCTCGCGCTCGTCGTTCTCGTTCAAATTAATCTCAATCACCTGTTCAAACATATCCGAGAATAACTCGAAATTGTCTGTGTAAACGGAAATACATCTCATGAAGTCTCATCCTCTACTATCAATATCATTTTTTGGCCTTACTCTCTCTATCTTCTCTAAGCTGCGCAGTTTTCATACGCTTTTTGCCTTCCCGGCACACATCAAGCAGTGGACATACCTGGCAGTTCGGGGACCCAGCCTTGCAGTGATATCGCCCAAAAAAGATCAATCTATGATGTGTCAGTGTCCACTCATCCTTCGGCACCCGTTTCATTAGCTTCTTCTCAACCTCTAAGACCGAATCCTTCCAGCCTGCGAGACCAAGACGTTTGCTTACGCGCTCCACATGAGTATCTACTGCAATAGCAGGAACCCCAAATGCATTTGAGACAACGACATTGGCTGTTTTTCTGCCTACACCAGGCAGGAGGACAAGCTTATCGTGCTCTGAAGGAATCTCGCCTTCGTACTGTTCGATTAGGATCCGGCACAGATTCTGGATGTGCTTCGCTTTATTCCGGTAGAGACCAATCCGCCGGATATCCTGCTCCAATTCTTCAATCGGAACAGATACGTAATCCAATGGAGTATGGTACTTCTGGAATAAGTCTGCCGTTACCTTGTTGACCGTGGCATCCGTACACTGTGCTGACAGAAGGACGGCAATCGTCAGTTCAAATGCATTGCTGTGGCTTAATTCACAGTGTGCATCCGGAAACATGGCTCCAATAGTGTCCAGTATGTGGCGGACTGCAGCCGCATTCATGTGCATTCCCCCCGGCAAAAAAAAGTCTTGATACGGGACTGAATCCCGTATCAAGACGGTCAATCTCAGAAACATGACTTATTGTTTTTCGATCTCAACCAGCTTGTCATTGTTGAAATATAATACAATATTATCATTTTCTTTGAGGGATTGCACGGTTAAAGTGATGTCTCCTTGGTGAACATACGTTTCCAGAGTCACACCATACCGATAATTGTTGTCGTTAAAGTCATGTTTTACATAGATTTCTTTCGATGAAGAATCGTAATAATTGAATGGACGGACAATGGAATTAAGCACAGTGAACACGAGCTGGCCATTCTCATCCTTGCGAACTTCAACATGATCGGCGGTAGTCAGCGAACCCGGATTCGTGCTTACCACACCGTTTCTCACCACTTTAACTCCTGCCGAGACTGAATATGAAGTTGTCACGCCTGTGTAATTCTTAACAGATACAGATAGACCATCGCTACTCAGAACTTTGCCGAGGTCCTGCTTCACGGCCTGAACTGTGGCAGCAGTTCTACCATTAAAGATAACATTAATCAGCTGCCCTGCAGTAAGGTCTGTAAGCTTAATGGATTGTCCATTTTCCGCAAGGAGAACGGCTTTGTCAACATAGAACTCATCCGTTACCCCTTTGGTCTTGGCCCGGATCCGGATATTGTATGGATCAACCGAGACCACCTCGAATTGCACCGGTGTCTTCACCGATAAGGTCTGAACAGCATCCTGAGTGGCCGTAAGGAGCAGTGTTACATTTGCGCCCGTCTTAATGTCCGCCACTGTAGGATTGGCCAATCCATAGATTTCTATCGAAGGTGTGTATCCGGTGTAAGGCAGAGTAAGCAGCTTTCCGCTTGACAGCTGAATCGTCACCGTCTTAGCTACCGTATTTGCCGACACATAAGTTCCTTCGTATTTGTAGATTACCTGGAGTGCCAGAACCCGGTCGCCGATATGAATAAGACTGATTCTGCGATCCTTGGTCAATAGTGGCTCAACACCGGCCAGTGTAGGCTGAGTAGTATTGTAGTCCAGCTTGGTCTTGTCATCCAGCTTGTACACTTCAAGCTTATTCTGTGCATTCACGACCGTAAGTGCCTTGTATTTACTATCATAGGACACTACATTCAGGTCTGTAAGCTGCTCTGACTGGCGGCCTAGAACCTGAATTCGTGTTACTTTCTCCTGAGCATCCAGGGTAATCTCAACCTGATCACCTGCACTGGGATCCGCAATGAGATCAGACAAGCCCGCTTCAGCAATTCCATCTACGAGGATAGATGGCTTGTCAGCTAAGTACTTAGCCTCTAGGGAGCCTCCGGAACTTTTGTATGTAACCAGCTTGCTCGTTCCATTGACGTCAACCAGCATTCCTCTTACTGTGCGCTCGACACTCTGAGTTACCTCAAGCGAAGTGAAGACATTATTCTTGATCGTATACTTCACTACGGAATTTGGTTTCAGCTCCGCCAGGCTGATAATTTGGCTTTGATAACGTACGAGTGTATAGTCGTCCACCTTGTACTGTTCAATGGAGCCGGATGCGTCTTTGACCGTGATCGTCTTGGCGTTCAGATCAACGGACTGGATCGTTCCGGTGCTGGTTTTATTAACAAATCCCGATTTCACTTTGACTGCTACGGTCTTCTTGTCGGGTGTGAAGGTTTCACGCTGAATTTCAATTGTGCTTTCGGGAGTCAGTGCTGCAGGTGTTATAGCCTTACCATTCTGATCGATGAATTGGGTTCCCGCATCATAACCGTATGAAGTATATCCGGCAGCTGTACTGAGCCAAATGGTATTGCCTCCTGTAATCTTGGCAAATGTCCCTTCGACACTGTCAACCTGCTGCTTCGGATCGGTTACTTCAATGTAGGCCGCAGATCCGACCTTGTCGATGGCAACTACTTTAGTATACGGCTTCAGATCACTTTTCGAGATCCGGGCTTCCGAACTGCTAGTAAAATACACACTTCGGTTATCAAGAACGAAGCTGCGTGTTTGACCGTTCATGTACAAGGTCAACTTCGAATCTGTAAGCTCCGAGATCACACCCTCGTACACTCCGGAATAAGCAGGATTCAGATAGGACTGGCCGCGGCTGAAAAAGGTTGCAATCTGCGCGCGGGTTACTAGTCCGAGCGGATCGAACTTGTTGCCTTCCACGCCCTTGGTGAGACCCAGATCAACCGCCACGGTTACAAAGCCTCTTGCTCCTGCCGTAATCTTAGCGTTATCAGCAAAAGTAGTCGCTTTACCTGCTGCAGCTTTGGCGTCAGCTTCTTTTCCGAGTGCACGAACCAGTATTTTGGCGATCCATTCGCGTGAGGCCTTCTTAGAGCCCCATGTTTCTTTGGCTCCTGTCGCTGCGACCTCTTCGGTCTGGTCGATCAGCTTTTGCTGAAGGGCTAGTGCTACATAGGGCTTGAAATAATTGCCGGTCTTCAGCTTATCGGGTACTACGGGTGATGCGGGCAGCTTGCTGTCCAGATTCATGAACCTCAGAGCTAGAGTAATCGCTTCCTCCTGAGTGATGTTGTCGCCAGGACGGAATTTTCCTTTATCACCAAGAATGATACCTTCTGCTGCAAGCTTATAAATATGCTTCTCGGCCCAATGACCGCTGGCTACATCACTGAAGATCGAAGCTGTTGCCGCAGATTGAGATGAAGAAGTAGTTGTATTGGTTGAGGCAGCCGTAGTAGTCGTATCCGCAAATGCAGCCGCACCGCCGCTAAGGCACATCGCGGTAACAAGCATTGTAGACACCGCTTTATGCGAGTGGCGCTTACGGCTTCTTTTGTATGACATGAAATTCTCCCCTTTAACAAAAAATGGACTGCTGTATTCAGATTCGACATACAGCAGTCATATTCCTTTAACTATTCTTGTTCTCTTGTCATGGGATGCGTTAGTTCGACATGACCCATCAGCGTGTCCACCTGCTGCCCGTCCACGAGCAGTTCTAGGCTTTTCACCTCATCAAATTGGAAGCTTGTCTTCTTCAAGGCATCAAGGGCAAGGGATTCGCCCCCCGCTCCCAATCTCGCTTCATCCGGCAGATGAATATCTACCGTCAGCAGTCCGTCTTTGAAGCTGACCGACTTAAAATTCACTTTTTCCCAAAGCGCGAACAGCTTGCTATCCCCGCTGCTCTGAAGCGATTTTAAGGCAGCCTCATATTTGTCCTGGTCCTTGTCGTACTTGATCTCTTTCTGAACCTTTTTCAGTTCAAGCATTTGATCATCCGTGTAATAAGCTTCGATGGCCAAAGTCTTGGAGTTCGTGTCCGATGCCTCTGAATTCGTTGGCGTGGTCGGTGTGGCTGCCTGCTGCGTCGTGCCTCCTGTGGAAGTATCCGAAGTACCCGAAGTTTCCTTGGAGTTATCCGTAACGGTCGCAGGTGCCGAAGTCTTCTGTGTATTGTCTGCCACGGCTGCTGACTGCGGCTTCTGTCCACAACCTGCACTTATTCCTACAACTACAACCAGCAGCGCAGTGAACCAAAGTTTTCTTGTCACTTTCGCTTCCTCCTCTCAGGAAAACCTATTGAACTTTCAGATATTCCTTAATGCCTGCCACAATACCCTCAGCCACTTTGTTCTGGAATGTCTCTGAATAAAGAAGGGCCTCGTCTTTCGTATTACTGAGATAACCGCACTCCAGCAGGACCGCCGGCATGGTTGTCTCCCGTGTTACATGAAGACTTGCATAACGAACCTTGCGATCCGTAAGGCCAGAAGCCTTAACTAAGTACTTATGCATCACATTAGCCAGTTCCAGACTGGAATTACGTGTGTAGTAAGTCTCGACCCCGGTTGCCGCAGCTGCACCCGAATTGGCATGAACAGAGATAAAGATATCTGCTTTCAGCTTCTCGGCAATCTTTACGCGGTCTGATAAGGTTGGATAAGTATCCCCGCTTCTTGTGAGGACAAGGTCAATGTTCTTATTGTTCTTGAGCAAAGCTTCCACTTTCAGAACAACAGCCAGATTGAAGTCCTTCTCTCTGCGTCCCTTAACACTGATGGCGCCCGGGTCTGTTCCGCCGTGACCGGCATCCAGCACCACAAGCTTCTTGCCGCTAGTTCCGGGAGGTGTTACAGGAGTAGATGACCCTTTGTTCAGATCAAGGATAATCAGACCATCTCCGGCATTTACGAGTTCGTAATTTTTGGCATAATTTAGATCGAGAACGATGCGCACTGTCGAAGGATTAGTGCTGTATAGTGAAAAGCGCACCTGTGAAACGTCGGGATATCCATTGATCTGAATGGACCCCATCTGATTGCTGTCCAGAACTCCCGCAGGAAATGTGTTATCGAACCGTGCATGCGGCACATCAATCACAATTCGGTCTGGACCTGTCATTTTGAATACATTGGGTGTAACCTTACCGCTGGCCGCAATAATCAGACGGTTATCACTGAAGCTAATCCCGCTAATTGCAGCATCCCCATCTGACTGAGAAGTGTTTCCGCCATTGCTGCTTGGGGTAATAAGATATACAGATTTTGTTGTATGATCCCAGTTGACCTTCATCCCCATCTGCTCACTGATGAAACGCAGAGGAATCATGGAAGTATCACCCTTAAGATAAGGAGCTACCGGAACGATTGCAGTCGTTCCATTCACTGTAGCTGTCTTCTTTCCCACAACCAGTTTAATCGAGGTATCCGCATTCTTTATGGTTACCGTGCCTGTCTTATTCTCCCAGTTGACATTAAAACCAAGTTCCTCCATGACGACACGAATCGGAATCATCACACTATTATTGACTTCTTGAACCTGATTGCTAGAGGTCAGATTCAGTTCTTTCCCGTCAAGATAAATATGCGTACTTGCTTCAGCCGCACTTCCCATCCCGGGAAAAGCCAACAAAAAGACGAACAAAACTGCAAAAAAGCCTAATTTCTTCATCCTTCACCCCTACCATTCTTGTATTTGTCCGAGATGATTTCAACACATTGTGCTATCCTTCGACATCACCTGGACGACTATTAGACGCGGGTTTCTCTTAAAAGTTGCGAATTAATGCCAACTTTCCCGGCAAAATTTCCAGCTGAATACCCGTCTTTTTTATTATCGACATTCCTTTCTTATTCTTTAGATCAACATCAATAAAGGTTCTAAACCGCTTTCGAGAATTAAGTAAGCCTATCAATCAATATGTAATTAATGGATTCTATTTCCATGTAACCACAAAAAAAGAACCCGCTATGCGGATTCTGAATGGACACCAGTCACCATCATTTATGATCTTGTCATCGGATGTTCCAACTCGTCATGGCCCATTAAGGTGTCCACTTGGCTTCCGTCAACCAGAAGCTCAATAGATTTAACCTCCTCGAATTGGAAGAAAGTACGTTTCAAGGCCTCAATAGCCAAAGTTTCGCCACCTGCACCCAGTCTAGCTTCATCGGGAAGGTGAATATCGATCGTTAATTCTCCATCCTTCAGAGCTGCTGACTTCAACTCAACCTTCTGCCAGAGAGCGAACAGCTTATCATTACCACTATCCTTCAAAGTCTTGAAGGCCTCGGTATACTTACCCTGTTCACCCGTGAAAGTAATTTCCTTCTTCTCTTCTTTCAATTCCATCATGTCATTGTCCGTGTAATAACTGTTGATCGTTAACGTGTTAGCTGAGTCCTTAGGTTGATCAGAAGGCTCACTTGGTGAAGCCGCTGCAACGTTAGTGCCTAGCTGAGTGGTTGAAGAAGCTTCCTTCTCCTGATTAGCGCTAGTAATAGTTGGAGCACTACTCTGGTCACTGACCGGCGGAGCAGCTTGAGGCTTTGTTCCGCATGCAGTACTAACCAGCATTAACAGGATCACTAACCCGGTAGTTATACTCTGTCTCTTCATGCCACGTACCCCCTTTTAACGGCTCTTGTCTACTGCAGGCCTAAATATTCTTTGATACCTGCTACAATACCCTCAGCAACACGCTCTTGAAACGCATCATCATACATTAGCGCCTCATCATTCTTATTACTTAGATATCCGACTTCGAGTAGGACCGCCGGCATTTTCGTCTCTCTGGTCACTTGAAGACTCTTCTGTCTCACTTTCCGATCAGGGAGTCCAGTGGCTTCAACGAGATATTTATGCATCACATTAGCCAGCGATATACTGTCAGGCCTTGTGTAATAGGTCTCACTTCCTGTGGCCGTGGCTACCGCGCTGTTTCCGTGCACGGAGATGAATAGGTCCGCATTCAGATCATTTGCAATTTTTACCCGATCGCTTAGTGTAGGATAAGTATCATCACTGCGAGTAAGTACAAAATCAATGTCGGGATCATTCTTAAGCAGTTCCTGTACCTTCAGTACCACAGCCAGCGTAAAGGTCTTCTCATATTTACCTGTAAGACTGATAGCTCCCGGATCCTTCTGCCCGCCATGCCCGGCATCAATGACAACTAGCTTCTTGCCATTCCCCCCAGGCGGAGTTACAGGAGCAGATGAATCCTGATTCAAGTCCACAATCACCAGACCATCACCTGCGTTAAGCAGCTGATAACTCTTGCTGTAGTTCAAATCAAGAACAAGACGTACGGTTGAAGGGGTACTGCTAAACAGGGAGTACCTTACCTGCTTCACATCAGGATAATCCGTAACGGGAAGCAGGCCTTGACCCGCGTTATTAAGCGGCTGGCTGCTGAGGAAGGTGTCCGAGAACTTCGTATTTGTCAAATCCACTACGATGCGATCAGGTCCTGTAAGCTTGGAGACCTTCGTGACCGCAGTCCCGTCCATAGCGATAATTAACCGATTGTCGCTAAAGCTGATTCCATTTACAGAAGCTATAGCTGTTGTTGGAGTTCCGCCATTGCCAGCCGTTCCGCCTGTCCCGTTCCCACTGCTTCCAGAGGGAGTACCACTTCCAGACGATCCGCCGCTTGGGGCAGGAACAGGAGTCGGATTAGCGCTTACATTTCCAGCCCCTGTTCCCGTGTTCGACCCGCTTCCATTCCCACTCTCTGATTCTGGCGAAGTAAGAAATGCAGTTTTCAGCTTATTATCCCACAGCACCTTCAGACCGGTCTGCTCGGATACAAAGCGAAGAGGGACATAAGTGACATTTCCCTTAAGTAGAGGGGCGGCAGGCATAATAATTTTGGCTCCGTTGACGTGCGCGGTTTTTTTGTCCACCGTCAAATCCAGGGTAGTACCATCCTGCTCAATAACAATTTTCTTCGTCTTGCTGTCCCAATTCACGCTGTAACCCAGTTCTTCCACAATGACTCGAATCGGTACTAATACGCTGCCTGAGATCTCCTGGACCTGACTGCCCTTAGTCAGCTTAATCTCTCGTCCGTCCAGCTTAATATGCGTGTCATTTGATGCCGCATGCCCCTGTCCGGGAAATGCCAATAAGAATAAAAACAGAAACGCCAAAAATCCAAGTTTCTTCATCATTCACCCCTACCATCCTACTCAGAATTGTTTGTAAAAGACGATCAGGTGTATCCACCTGAGAACAACGGGAAACATGGACAAATCGGTCAACATCTTACGACATCATTGACGTCACAATCTCTTAAATGTTGCTAATTAGTATCATTTTATCAGGAAAAAAATTCATTTAATAGAGTCTTTAAAGAAACAGATTTGTAATCTATGAAAATCCCAAAAATTCATCCAGACTGATTTTTTGCGATTCATAGTCCGCACCTATACTTCTTAGTTGATCCACGATTTTCGCTGCACTCGGGTCGATCCCTTTATACACGATCAGCGGGACCGCCTCTAGCCGGGCTTTCGCCTCCTCAAAGTCGCATTCGAACACCTTTTTGATGAATACCAGTGTTTTTATTTTGTCCCTGCCCGGGCCGGTGATCAGCACTTTGCTATAACTGTACTGCTCCTGTCCGCCCATTTCCAACTCTTCTTCTTCGTCGCTGCGTGGCTTCAGAACGCTGTTCAGAAAATCGGTAAGATTGTCGTACGCAAGTGAAAAATTCCAGATTCCCGCGCCATGTGGTGCTGTATAAATTGCCGTATCCCCTCTGGAGAGGTCGATGCAATACGGATCGCCTTCATCTGAGGCAATAACCAAATAATCCGCCGGCCATTCGGGGATAGGTTCTTTCTTAACCGGATTGTAGTTATACCCGGATTGGCCGCCCATCAAATCCTTGGCACCGTAAATGTACAGATTGATGTATTCATCCGTGCTCCAGGAGACCGACTCCGGCACGTAGTGCTTCAAGAAGTACAAGTACTCGTCAGGCAATGTCCATTGGACGGAGATACTCTCTATCACTTGTGTATCCGCTGCGGCCGATAGCAGTATAGGATACTTGGAATAGAAATAGGGATTCAGCTCCCTGGTTCGTGCCAAAGCGAACTGCATTTTCTCAAGTACAATATTAATTTCTGCATAGAATTGATTCAAATCTATCACCACTCCCCAGAATTGAATCAGTCAAATCTCTTCCCAATTTTTCCGATACAGACGGGAAGGCCGATGTCCCGCTTTCTCAGTATATTCATCCGTCTCTACTACCAGATCCGCCACTTTACGACGAAAGGCAGCTTTCCGCAGTTCTTTATCCAGAATCACCTCATACACCTGCTGCAGCTCTGTCAGTGTGAACATCTCCGGCAGCAAGTTCATGGCAATACCGGTGTAATTCACCTTCCCGCGAAGACGCTCGATCGCATAAGCTATAATTTTGGCATGATCAAAAGCAAGTCCCTCATTGAACTTAATGGCATAAGACGCACCTGTAGCAGCCGCATTCATTGGCACCGTTCTCTCCACAGCTGCGGTAAACTGTTCATCCCCTGAACTCAGCTTAAGCTCGTACTCCTGCTTCTTGAAGTACTCATCACCAACCTTCTCATTCCGCCCTCTCAACATCCGGTAGGTTACCTTGAACCAGGCTGCATCGGCAGCGTCATCCCCCGCCTTCAGCTGAACTTGGCCGCTGTTGATCAAGGCCATATAGCTGCAGCTCATGACCCAGGTACGGGGATCACGCCCCGTATCGCTGAACGTATACAGCTGCTCCAAATATACGTCCTTCACGCCGGTCTCCTCCTGCAACTCCCTTGCCGCAGCTTGTTCCGTCGTCTCATCCGATCGCACAAAGCCCCCGGGAAGCGCCCATTTGCCGAGAAAAGGATGCCCTGCGCGGCGAATGAGCAGAATGCGCAGCTCCTTCTCCGGAAGCTTGCGATAATTGTCCTCCTCCATATTCGTAACGGTGAAGATCACCATGTCTGCCGCGACAGACGGCCGCTCGTAGTCCCCTGGCTGATACTGCTCCATGAATTCGCGTTCTGTAAGTCCGCTGCTATCCCGAATTTCCATTCAGTTAACCCCCTGGTTCATGAATTAGTTGCTATAACTGTCAAATAGATTCATCTCTCTTTTGATAATAATATAATGTTACTAACAACTGCAACAAGCAGATCCTATCCGCATCCTTTGACATATCCAGCCAACACAAAAAACACCCCCTGAAATCCTAATGCCAAACCCATAGGGTAAGCGCAGTATTCCAGGAGGTGCTTCTTCAATTAACGTCTATTTCCAAATTAAGCGAACAGACGCGCTGCGTTCTTCTGTTCATAAGCCGTAATCTCGTCCTCATGCTTAAGCGTAAGACCGATATCGTCCAGGCCTTGAAGAAGGAACTGGCGGCGATGCTCGTCAAGATCAAAATTGATCACTAGACCGTAATCATCAGTCAGTGTTTTGTTCTCAAGATCTACGTTAAGCTTGTAGCCATCATGAGCAGCTGTACGCTGGAACAAATCTTCTACCTGCTCCTCGGAAAGCACGATAGGCAGAATGCCGTTCTTGAAGCAGTTATTGTAGAAAATATCTGCAAATGAAGGTGCAATTACACAACGGAAGCCATAGTCCATAATGGCCCAAGGCGCATGCTCACGGGAGGAGCCGCAGCCAAAGTTAACGCGGGAGATCAGTACGGAAGCTCCCTCATAGCGTGGTTTGTTCAGTTCAAAATTAGGATTCACATTACCTTCTTCATCAAAACGCCATTCAAAGAAGAGAAATTGTCCGAATCCAGTGCGCTCAATACGCTTCAGAAATTGTTTAGGAATGATGGCATCTGTATCTACATTGACGCGGTCTACAGGACCGACGATACCGTTTAATTTAGTGAAAGCTTGCATAGTTATTGTCTCCCCTCTACCTGCTATTTATCTTAGCTGACAACTTCAGACTTGAAGTTCCAGTCACGTACATCTACAAAGCGTCCTTCAACTGCTGCTGCCGCTGCCATAGCCGGGGAGACCAGATGAGTACGTCCTCCGCGTCCTTGACGGCCTTCAAAGTTACGGTTGGAAGTTGATGCACAGCGTTGTCCTGGCTGCAGAACGTCAGGGTTCATGGCAAGACACATACTGCATCCTGCTTCACGCCATTCAAAACCAGCTTCAGTAAAGATCTTGTCGAGACCTTCTTCTTCCGCCTGAATCTTAACCCGTCCGGAACCTGGCACGACAATAGCGGTTACTTTATCCGATACTTTATGTCCTTTAGCTACAGCTGCTGCTGCGCGAAGATCTTCAATACGTCCGTTCGTACAAGAACCGATGAACACATAATCGATCTCAATTTCGGACATTGGGGTGCCTGGAGTCAGACCCATATATTCAAGGGCTTTCTCAGCCGCTTTACGCTCGTTCTCCGACTCGAAGTCAGCAGGATTCGGCACTGACGCACTAATGTTAGTACCCATACCCGGGCTTGTTCCCCAGGTTACTTGTGGAATCAAGGAATCTACATCGAATTCAACAACACGGTCGTACTGTGCACCTTCATCAGTTGAAAGCTCTCTCCAGCGGGCAACCGCTTCATCGAAAGCAGCACCTTGAGGTACATATTGACGTCCGCGAAGATATTCAAAAGTGGTGTCATCCGGAGCGATCAGGCCTGCTCTTGCTCCACCTTCGATCGACATGTTGCAGACTGTCATCCGCTCTTCCATGGACAGTTCACGGATAGCTTCGCCTGTGTACTCAATAACATAACCTGTTGCAAAGTCAGTACCATACTTGGCAATAACACCAAGGATAAGGTCTTTCGCTGTTACGCCAGGATTCCGCTTACCCACGAAGCGCACTTCAAGAGTCTTCGCTTTGGCCTGCTGCAGGCACTGTGTAGCCATAACGTGTTCAACTTCACTTGTACCGATACCGAAGGCAAGAGCACCGAATGCTCCGTGCGTGGAAGTATGGCTGTCACCGCACACGATGGTTTTACCCGGATGGGTAAGACCAAGCTCTGGACCCATTACGTGCACAACACCTTGATCAATTGTATCGAGGTCGAACAAAGTTACTCCGAAATCGCGGCAGTTCTGGGACAGCGTATCAATCTGTTGTTTGGAGATTGGATCTGTGATATTGAAACGGTCTTTGGTAGGAACGTTATGGTCCATAGTAGCAAAAGTAAGCTCTGGTCTGCGTACTTTGCGTCCGCTTAAGCGAAGTCCTTCAAACGCTTGCGGAGACGTAACCTCATGAACTAGATGAAGGTCAATATATAAAATGCTTGGCTTGCCCTCTTCCTGATGAATAACATGATTATCCCAAATTTTCTCATACATCGTTTTCTTTTGACTCATCATAATCACCTCTAAATTTGCAATAGTAGCGAACCTGGTGACGAAGTGACACTATTAACTAAGACATGCCGCTTCGTTCGTTGGATTAACTATAACACTTGTCAGCTAATTGATCCAAGATATGATATCTATAATTGCGATAGGTTTAACCTATAGGTTAGAATGAATACTATAATTGTTCAATGGATCTGCTTATAATCTTGCACTTAGGGGGCCACAATGGAATTCAGACAGCTTCAATATACCCTTCAAATTGCTGAAGAACGTAACTTCTCAAGAGCCGCTGACAAGCTTCATATCGCGCAGCCTTCCCTCAGCCAGCAGCTGTCTAAGCTTGAGAAGGAGCTTGGCGTACTGCTGTTCCAGAGGAACACGAGTACCGTAGAGCTCACTCACGCTGGCGAGAGCTTCATTACTCATGCCCGCAAAATTGTAGACGCGGTAGAGCAGCTCCGTCAGGAAATGGATGATATTTCTCAGCTCCGCAAAGGACGCGTTGTCGTGGGCAGCATGCCGATCACCGGCTCGCATTTGCTTCCTTATGTACTTCCAGCTTTTAAGGAGGCCTATCCAGAAATCCAAATCTCGCTGCTCGAGGACACATCACTTAATCTCGAAAAGCTGACGGCTGGAGGGGGCACCGACCTCAGTCTGCTGTCGCTTCCTTTGGAAGAAGCCTCGTTGACTTTTGAGCCCATAGGAGAAGAGCGCATCGATCTGGCAGTTCCGCCCAATCATCCTCTTGCTGAATTATCCGTCTTGGATAGTACTCAGCAAATGAAGCTGCTCCAAGATGAGCCATTTATCGTTCTCAAGAAAGGACAGGGGCTTCGCACCCTGATCATTGATATGTGCAGGACTGCTGGATTTGAACCGAACGTGGTGTTTGAGAGCAATAACATTGAGACCATTCAGTCCCTTGTCGCCGCTGGAATGGGGATAACGTTCGTTCCCCGTTTTATCGCCCGGGCCAAACGAAGTGAGTTAATCCCGGTGTACATTCCGATAGAGAATCCGGTACCCAGCCGTACCCTGGTGATTGCTTACCGAAAAGGACGTTATCTGTCCAAAGCAGCGGAAGCTTTCATAGACACGTTCAAGGACGTGCTGGAACAAAGAATGACTCCCGAGCTGTAAGGCTCGCGGAGTCATTCAATCTGCTTAGCAACTCATTTAGATGTAGAGATCTGGACGGCGATCTTCAAATATAGGAATCCGTTTGCGGACTTCGTCCACAAGCGAGAGATTAATTTCGCCCGTAACAATCTCTTCGCCTTCCCCGCCCTCGGCAATGATTTCTCCCCAAGGATCAATAATCATGGAATGGCCGAAGAATGAATCTTTCCCGCTAACGCCGACCCGGTTACAGGCAATGACGTACATCTGATTCTCAATTGCTCTTGCGGTCAGCAAAGTACGCCAGTGATGAAGCCTTGGATGCGGCCACTCAGCGGGAACAAACATTGCCTTGGCTCCACTAAGAGCCAGTGAACGGGCAAGCTCCGGGAATCGGATATCATAACAGATCGAGCTGCCTGCGGTAATTCCATCCAATTCAAAGGTCACTCTCTGTTCACCGGATGCGAGGTGCTTCTCTTCTTCCATCAGCCGGAACAAGTGGATCTTGGAATATTCACCCACCAGTTCACCCTGACGGTCAAATATATACATCGTATTCCGCACCCGTCCCTCGGTCTTCTGGGCAACTGAGCCTCCAACAATCTGGACACTATGCTCCCTTGCAAAATCCGAAAGCCAAGCCTTGCTCTCCATCCCCTGGAGATCTGCTATATCATCGATTACCGACAATGCATAACCGGTATTCCACATTTCAGGAAGTACAATGACATCCGGTTTCGACTCAGCCTGAAGCGCCTGCTCCATCAGCTGCTTCAATCTGAATGCATTCACCTTGGGTTCTCCAAGCACAATATCAGACTGAATTAAGGCGATATTCCACTTGTTCTGTGTTAAATCAGGTTGTTCTACGGACATAGGTCTCTACTCCCTTCCTAGCAATCTAAATATAATCATATCCCTTGTTCAGCTTCAAATGCAATCCACCCGCACTCTAATCCATTCTATACAGCTGGGTTAAATCGTGATAAATTATATGGAACAAAGTTGGAACAATCAAGTTTATTTCTGTACCCCGAACGGAGTGTGTGATATATGAATATTCCCAAGCCTTCCATTACCATAAATCCGGCGGACGTCATGAGCCGTCTTCCCAAGCAGTTCTTTGCCACCTTGGTGCAAAATGTAAACCGAGAAATCTCAGCAGGCCACGATGTCATTAATCTGGGACAGGGCAACCCGGACCGCCCTACCCCGGATCATATTGTACAAGCTGCCAAGGAAGCCGTAGCGAATCCGCTTTATCATAAATACTCTCCTTTTACAGGGCATTCGTTCTTGAAAGAGGCTGTGGCCCAGCGGTATCTTGAGGATTACGGAGTTACGCTGGATCCAGAGAAAGAGGTTGCCATTCTGTTCGGCGGCAAAACTGGACTTGTGCAGATCAGCCAAATTTTGCTTAACCCTGGTGACTTGTGTCTCGTCCCAGATCCGGGATATCCGGATTACTGGTCAGGTGTAGCTCTGGCCGGAGCCGAGATGTCCTTTCTTCCCCTGCGGGAAGAGAACAACTTCCTGCCGAATTACGAGGCCGTATCTGTCGAAGACAAGAGACGGGCCAAGCTGATGTTCCTGAATTATCCGAACAATCCAACGTCCGCAACGGCTCCGCTGTCCTTTTACGAGGATACCGTGAACTTTGCGGCAGAGAACAATATCGTTGTTGCCAGCGACTTTGCCTACGGCGCCATCGGCTTCGATGGACATCGTCCGGTCAGCTTCCTTGAAGCACCGGGCGCCAAAGAAGTAGGTATTGAATATTATACTTTGTCCAAAACCTATAATATGGCGGGCTGGCGGGTCGCTTTCGCGCTGGGCAACGAGAGAATCATCTCGCTCATCAACCAGCTGCAGGACCATATCTATGTCAGCTTGTTCGGTGCAGTTCAGGAAGCCGCCAAGGTGGCGCTGACCGCAAGCCAGCAGAACGTAGCCGACCTTGTGGCTGTCTATGAATCCAGACGAAATGCCTTATTCGGCGCGCTGGATGAGATTGGCTGGAAGGCCCGTAAGCCAGGCGGCTCTTTCTTCGCATGGCTTCCCGTGCCGCAAGGTTATGACTCGGCGGGCTTCGCCCAGCTCCTGCTTGAACAGGCCAAGGTGGCTGTGGCCCCGGGAGTTGGCTTCGGGAAGCATGGCGAAGGCTTCGTCCGGGTGGGACTGCTCAGCAGCGAGGAACGACTGCGCGAAGCCGTACTTCGTATTGGCAGACTCTCGCTGTTCTAAAGAAGATCACCCTTTGCAAAGCCACTTTTCCCATGTTATTCTAACGATATATTAATGAAACGTGATGACGGGACCAGTACGAAGTTAACGCGGCGTATTCCAGAGAGTAAATTCCGATTGGCTGAGAGAATTTACCGTCCGCCCTTCAGAACCCTATCCCTGAACGGCTGGCTTAATCAAGCCGGACAGCTGCCTCTGTTAACAGGCTGTAAGTTGGATGAACGATCAGTTCATCAATAAAGGTGGTACCGCGGAAGTCAGAACTTTCGTCCTTTGCGCTGCAAAGGCGGGAGTTTTTTTATTTATATGGACTCGAATTAAATTATTGTAGGAGTGAATGTCATGCATCATCGCGTCGTTGTCAAAATAGGCAGCAGCTCGCTTACATCACCTGAAGGCGGACTTAACCGGGAGGCGGTTCAATTCTTTGCGGCCGAGCTCTCCGGGCTCCGCGAATCCGGTTATCAGTTGCTGCTTGTCACCTCCGGTGCTGTCGCGGCAGGATTTCGTGAAATCGGCTATGCCGAAAGACCGAAGCTGCTGCATGAGAAGCAGGCTGCGGCGGCCGTGGGGCAGGCTCTGCTGATGCAGTCGTACCGGGAGGCTTTTCAGGTACATGGTATTCCGGCAGCTCAGGTGCTCCTGACTAGGTCGGATTTTCTGAACAGGAAGCGGATGGGCAATGCCAGCATGGCGGTAGAAGAGCTGCTCAAGCAGGGCGTCCTCCCCATCATCAACGAGAATGATACTGTCTCCATCGACGAGCTCAAATTCGGGGATAATGATACGCTCTCAGCGCTTGTAGCTAACCTTCTAAAGGCGGATCACCTGGTCATTCTGACCGATACAGAAGGCCTGTATACGAAGGACCCCCGGATTGATCCGGCGGCTACCCGGATTGAGAGAGTGAGCGAGTTCACCGATGAAATATACGCTATTGCGGGAGGCTCCGGCTCCAAAGTCGGCACGGGAGGCATGCGTTCCAAGATTGATGCAGCCAAAATTGCCACTCGCGGCGGAGTTCCTGTATTTATTGGCAAAGGCGGTCTGCCGGGCGAGCTGATTCGCGCTGTACAAGGAGACGGCCGCGGTACTTACTTCGATACCCGCTTAAGCTCCCTGCCCATGAAGAAGCAGTGGCTCGGCTTCCTCTCTAATCCAATGGGGACGCTGATTGTGGATGAAGGTGCTGAGACGGCTCTAATCTATGGCGGCCGCAGTCTCCTGCCTGTTGGTGTACGTGCGCTTGAAGGAGAGTTTCATACAGGGGATGTCGTTGAAGTTATTAATGAGAAGCGTGAAGTATTGGGACGCGGAATTGTGAATTATGATGCTGCTCTCCTGCTTGAAGTGTTGGGTCTCCCCAGCCCGGAAGTCATGAAGAAGATGGATGGAATCCATCGTCTTGAAGTCATTCACCGCGATGAGTGGATTTCGCTTAAATAATTTTAAGGAGGCAATAACGATGAGTGAAGTGAGAAATAAAGCAGAACAGGCCGGATCTGCGGCGTTGGTCTTGAGTCAATTGACGACGGAGCAGAAGAACGAGGCCTTACTGTCCATAGCTGACGCTCTGATTAACGGGGCATCCGAGATCATTGAAGCCAATCAGGAAGACCTGCAGCGCGGTAAGGATAACGGAACTCCAGAATCCCTTCTCGACCGTCTGGCCCTTGATAACGAACGCATCTCCGGCATTGCCGAAGGACTTCGTCAGATTGTTCATCTACCCGATCCGATCGGCGATACTTTGGAGACTATAGAGCGCCCTAACGGTCTTCATATTGTGAAGAAGCGGGTTCCGCTTGGAGTCATCGGCATTATCTACGAGGCTCGCCCTAATGTGACTGTCGATGCTGTGGGTCTGTGCCTGAAGACAGGAAATGCCGTAGTTCTGCGCGGCGGTTCTGCTGCCCTCTCCTCGAACCGTAAAATCATCGAGCTAATTCATATCGCATTGTCCGGTACAGCAATTCCGCCACATGCCGTGCAGCTCATTGAAGATGCTAACCGCTCTTCGGTTGATGAAATGCTGAAGCTGAACGGTCTCCTCGATGTTGTCATTCCTCGCGGGGGCAGCTCACTAATTCAAAATGTGGTCCAAAATGCTACTGTTCCCGTTATCGAGACTGGCGCCGGTATCTGCCATACGTATCTCGACGCATCGGCTGAACCGCAAATGGCCAAAGAAATCTCACTCAATGCTAAAGTCCAGCGTCCTTCCGTATGCAACGCCATGGAGACTCTGCTTATTCACGAGTCTTTCGCTGCGGCACACTTAAGTGAGCTGGCAGAAGCCTTCAAGGAAGCTAAGGTTGAGCTTCGTGGCTGTTCCTTAACCCGGCAGCTCGTGCCATGGGCCAAGGAAGCAACTGAGCAGGATTATGCTACAGAATATAACGATTATATTCTTAATATCAAAGTGGTGTCCCACCTGGATGAGGCCCTGGCGCACATTTCCAAGTATGGCACCAAGCACTCCGAGTGTATCGTCACCGAGAATGAAGAGAATGCGGTTCGCTTCCTGAACGAAGTCGATGCGGCTGCGGTCTATCATAACGCCTCTACCCGCTTCACCGATGGATTCGAGTTTGGTTTCGGTGCAGAGATCGGCATCAGCACCCAGAAGCTTCATGCCCGGGGACCTATGGGTCTTCCAGCTCTGACTTCAAGCAAATACATCATTCAAGGCAGCGGCCAAATACGTCAATAAAGGAGGAACACAGCATGTCAGAACAATCCCGTCATTTATCCGGAACCGGCACAAATCAGTTCAACATCACCTTTTATGGAGCTGGCTCAATGGCAGAAGCTATCGTCCGGGGCCTTATCGACAAATCCGTAGCCAAGCCGGAGCAAATCTCCATGATCAACCGGAGCAGCCAGGAACGTCTTGATTTCCTGCGTAGCACTTATGGGGTAAGAGTTGCTGGAGATGCTCAGAGCAAAAAGGATCTTCTGCAAGGGGCCTCCATCCTAGTCCTTGCCATGAAACCGAAGGATGCCGGCGAAGCGCTGAAGGCGCTTGGCCCCCTCCTCTCTGAAGACCAGCTTATTATCTCTGTCATTGCAGGACTCTCGATCAACACCATTCAAGCCTTGTTAGGACGCAAGCAGCCCGTTGCCCGGACGATGCCTAACACGTCGAGCTCGATTGGGCTAGGAGCAACAGGAATTGCTTTCTCATCTGAAGTATCGGCTGAGCGAAGCCAGCAGGTTCTCTCAATCTTTGAAGCGGTGGGTCTCGTAAGCGTGATCCCAGAAGAGCAAATGGATATTCTTACAGGGATCTCCGGCAGCGGACCGGCTTATATTTACTATATGATGGAGGCCATGATTGCTGGCGGAACCGAAGGCGGCTTAAGCCCTGAGCAGGCCCGTGAGCTTACCGTTCAGACCGTACTCGGAGCTGCGAGCATGATGATCCAGACAGGTGAAGATCCGGCCCTCCTTCGCAAAGCCATCACCTCACCTAATGGCTCCACTCAAGCTGCTCTTGAAGTATTTGAAGGAGCCGGATTTACAGAAACCGTCAAAGCTGCAGTTCGGCGCTGTGCAGAACGTTCCCGTGAAATGGGGGCAGCTGTAGAGGAGGCCCTCTCATGAGCTTCTGCACGGCTACTTACCGCATTCATGACCCTAAAGCAGACTTCCGCCGCAAAGCAGAATCCATCGCAGTTGGCATGACCGTCGGAAGCTGGACAGAACTGCCTCAGCTTAAGCAGGAAAGCATGCGCAAGCATCTTGGCCATGTCGTTAGCATTGAGGAACATGAAGAATCCGCTGCAGGACGTTATGCTGATGTAACGATTGCCTACCCGGATCTCAACTTCACGAGAGATCTGCCAGCCCTGCTGATCACGGCCTTTGGCAAAATCTCCATGGACGGCCAGATCAAATTGCTGGATCTCGGCTTCTCAGAAGACTTCCTGTCCGGCTTTCCGGGTCCAAAATTCGGCATAGAGGGCATTCGCAGCCTTCTTAATGCGCCCGAGCGACCTCTGCTCATGAGCATTTTTAAATCGGTCGTCGGCTACGACCTTGAAGGACTGAAGGAACAATTCTTAGCTCAGGCCTTGGGCGGAGTAGATCTGATCAAGGATGACGAGATTCTGTTCGAGAACCCGCTCACCCCTATCGAGCGGAGAGCTGAGGTATGCCGCAAGGCGGCCGAGGAAGCGGAGCGGACGACAGGTAAAAAGCTGCTGTATGCCGTGAACTTGACCGGTCCGACTTCACAGCTTCGCAGTCAGGCCCTCAAAGCCATTAACGCAGGGGCGACTGCCCTGCTGTTCAGTCCTCTAGCATATGGGCTTGACGTTCTTCAGGAACTGAGCGGCGACCCTGATATCCAGATTCCTATCGCAGCTCACCCTTCCCTGGCAGGTGCATTCTATCCATCCCCTCAATATGGAATTGCTGCTTCCCTGCTGCTTGGAAAGCTGATGCGGACAGCTGGAGCAGATTTGGTTCTCTTCCCTTCCCCGTACGGGTCCGTAGTTATGCCGCGGGAAGAGAATCTGGCTATCCGCGCGGAACTCACACGGACTGACCTGCCGCAGAAGACCAGCTTCCCGGTTCCTTCAGCAGGTATTCATCCGGGTCTTGTCCCGCAGCTGCTTGCTGACTTCGGACATGATGTGGTTGTCAATGCGGGAGGCGGCATTCATGGTCATCCGGGCGGAGCTTCGGCCGGCGGGCAAGCATTCCTTCAAGCGATTGACGCCAGTCTGAAAGGCATATCACTGGAGGAAGCATCCAAGACCAATCCCGAGCTTCATGAAGCTCTCAAGATCTGGGGAGGCCGGAAATGACCAACAACTTAGACCCGGTTGTCTTCTGTGATTTCGATGGAACCATCACACTAAGCGACAATATTGTAGCAATTATGAAGCATTTCAAGCCAGAGGGCTATGAACCGATCATGGAGCGGATTGTTGCTGGTGAGCTGTCGATCCACGAAGGCGTAGGTGCCATGTTCGCGCTCATTCCTTCTGACCGACGCGAGGAGATTACGGAATTTGTACTTGGTCAAGCGGGTATACGAGAGGGTTTTGGTGAGTTCTTGACCTATCTGAAAAGCAGGAACATTCCCTTCTATGTCACGAGCGGAGGCATTGACTTTTTCTTAGAGCCTCTTCTCGCGCCCTTTGACATCCCTGCCGATCACATCTACTGTAACGGTTCTGACTTCACAGGAGCCAAGATCGAGATTACCTGGCCGCACCTCTGTGACGAACACTGCAGCAATGACTGCGGAATGTGCAAGACTACCGTAATGCGCAAGTTCCCTGCTGACCAATATGAACGTATTCTGATTGGTGACAGCCTGACTGACTTTGAAGCGGCAAAGCTGGCGGACCGAATCTATTCCAGATCTCATTTGACAGAGAAATGTGTAGAGCTCGGAGTACCGCATACCCCTTTTGAGACATTTGTAGAGATTACTGAGGATTTCAAAAAGAGAGAGGGCGAATCTAAACGATGAGTTTCACGAATATTCCCTTAGAGGAGAAGCTGGGAGCTCTCGAAGAGCTCCACAAGGTGAAGGAACAGTTCGCGGCACGCGGCTGGTTCCCTGGGACAAGCGGCAACCTGTCCATCCGGGTTGGTGACTTCTCACCTGAATCGTTCCATTTCGCTGTAACTTCAAGCGGCAAAGACAAATCCGTGCATACCCCGGAGGATTTCTTGTTCGTGGACCAACAGGGCCGTCCATGTGAAGTCACCAGCTTAAAGCCCAGTGCGGAGACTTTAATCCACGCCGAGATTTATCGCCTCACCGGATGCGGAGCCATCTTCCATGTGCATACCATTTATAACAATATCATTAGTGAAGGCTACGGCGATAAAGGAGCTATTCCAGCTCAAGGGATCGAGCTCATTAAAGGACTTGGAATTTGGGAAGAGAATGCGAGAATCGAAATTCCTGTCGTTCCAAATTATGCGGAGATTCCTAGAATTGCCGAATTGATTCCGGCAGCTCTGAATCCGGATATCCCGGGAATTGTGCTTCGCAATCACGGTATCTATGCTTGGGGAGCGAATGCATTTGAGGCTAAGCGTCATTTGGAGTCCTTTGAATTTATTTTTGAGCACATCTACCGGAGTCTGGCTCTTCGCAAGTAATCACCTGCACAGGATATCCATTTATTGGAATATAACTTCGGCTGTGTTACAATTACGATACAACCTAATAAGAGGAGGCACCAAGTGCCCCCTCTTCTTTAGTTCCTATTCTGAATTGAAAGGAACTGATCGGTATGGAATTCTTTTATCCGGATAGTCTGTTCGTTGAAGGTCTCCTCGTTATGGTGATTCTGTATATTCTGGAGGAGTCAATGTCCAAGAAGAAATAAGTAAGCTTGTGTCAGCCAGGATTTCGATTCCGAGCAGAATGAAATAGATCGGCCACCACGCTCCAGCTGCTGCCCAGCTTGAATAACCATACACGTGCGAGATTAGGATGACAATCCCCACCATTAGCAGAGATAGGCCCATCGAAAGTGTGCCCACCCGCCATTTTCCAGCACTCGTCCTCTGAATTTCATAAGATCTGACATAGGGAGTTTGCACTGAACTATAAGAGTTAGAATCGATCTTCATCAAAGTTCCTTCTCTCCACTTGAACTCCAGATGATCTGCGTTTTGTTCCAGTAAGCAACTTCAAGCCTCCGCCAATCAGTACTACGGATACAATAAAAGGTTTAAGATATTTATTGATCCGAGATTCGATCCAAAGCCCCGGATAGTGAGAGGCCAAGTAAGGCACAATCAAATTCATACTGACATAATAAAGCCCCAGTAGAAGCAGTACCGTTCCAAGCAGCCGCTTATGATTTCCAAGACCCTCAACCAGAGGTTTGTCAATCAAAGGCTCTCTTCCATATCTGCTGGTCAGCTGCAATCCGTCAAAGAAGCTGAAGAACCAGATCAAAGGCAGCAGAAACAGGAACAAGGAGAGACGGATCACATCGATGATATAGAATGTCCCCAGGAACAGAATCATGAGCTGAATCCCACGTCTTTGAAGTCCTAAGTACATTTGTCCGACACCTGGAACAACCGACAGCAGAGTAGCTATGAATTTACTCCGGCGACCGTTCTCCCGGCTAATCTCCCAATCGCTGAACAAAGTACGGTCTGTTAATATTTCTCCTGATAGCTTACGGTGAATACATTGAACCGCATCGAACATGCAATATAGCCAGATCACAGGCAGGACACACAGGAAGACCAGAACCGAGTCATTCGTAATCCCAGCAACAAAGATGAGCATCGTGATCGTCCCGAAGAAGGCAACCAGAAAAGAGAGTCCTCTCTGCATCAGTCCCATATAGAAATGACCCAGTCCAGGTACAAAGGAAAGCAGGATTGTAAAAAAGCGTTCTGCATCCTGCCGTCCGCTAAGCTCAGCAGAATGGGCATAACCTGGAGGGTTTCCCTGAACAGGATAGTCCCTGAGCAGCACAATGAACAGATCAAACATACTTACTCCCCATACAATAGCCGCACAGACAATTCCAAAGACAAATGGTTCCCCTTGATTGCTTAGAAGAGCCAATGAGAACCCTCCTAATAAAAATCCGCAGAAGAACAACATATAGAAAAAGCATCTAATCTTTTTTCCCCAATATAAATGTCCCAGTCCAGGCAAAAAGTTCATAAAAAAAGCAGTGACCCGATTTCGTATTACCGGCATTTCATTCATCCTCTCCCTACTTGTGATTATTCCATGTATCCAGCCAGCTTGTTGCTTTGTTCATCCACTGCTCGCTATAGGGCTTACTGTCTTCCTTCACCATATCATCGACATTTATAGTTAACTGATCGAAGAATCCCGAGGTTATTAGCAGAAGAGTAATCGACGCTGCAACCGTATAGTGGGTAATCGGATGTTTAATCCAAGCCCGCCTGGAATCCGGCTTAATCGGCTGCAATGGAGCTGCTGAGGAATCTGTAAAAGGCAGGGCTCTCATCACTTGGTCTGTAAAATCATTCGTATTCGGCAGCTGCGGAAGCTCCTTCTCTATACTTTCGAAGGCTTCCATATATTCCATCAAGGCAGCTTCATCTTCAATCAACATTCGTTCCAATTCTACCTGCTTGTTCGTGCTTAATTCACCAAGTATGTACTGTCTCCACATTTGCTGGCGCTGTATGTCCGTCTCTCTCATGACCAATCCTCCTCCTTCCAATGCTCTCTCATCCAATGTCTGGCACGGTAAAGCCTGGACTCCACCGTCTTCACCGCAATGCTCTGATCTGCGGCAATCTCCTCATAGCTTTGCTCATTCAAATAAAAGGCAGTGACAATCTCCCTATGCGAATCCGGAAGTTCATTAATCCGGCGTGCCACGCTCTGAATACGTTCCTTTCTTACCAGACGATCAAGTGTATCCTCATCTTGAGACGGTATCTGCTGGAGTACCACTTCGCTCTCCCATTCATCTTCCCTGCGCCTTGCCAGCCTTCGCTTACAGTCAATGGCTTTGTTGATACAGATCCTCGTAATCCACGTCTTGAATCCTTGAGACCGGTACTCCGGGAGAGATTTATAGACTTGGATGAACGTCTCCTGCGCGGTGTCCTCCGCTGCCTTCTGATCATGAAGAACCGAGTAAGCCATCCGGTAAAGGTACGGACCGTAATCATTCACCAGCTGCTTGAATGCATCCTGGTTCCCCTGCAGGATCTGGCTGATCCGAAGCTCCTCTTCTATAGCTCTCCCCTCCTTCCAACTAAATAGACGTCGTTACCTTGATGAACCCCTGCAGAAATTTTTAGTTTTTATACAAAATCTATTAACGAACGAGATCACTTGTTTTCTGGATCTCATTAAATGGCCGAAATATAGTATGTAATAGGAAATCCGATTCCTTATAACCTGCATTTCTCAACACTTTCGTAAGTTTCAGAAGTATGCTCAGGTCAACTACCTGTCTCTTGAAGCAACATTCACAACGTTTACCTTCACGTAAAAAAGAGGCTGCTCCTGTCAGCCTTCTGGCTGATGGAACAACCTCTAGTATACCATCTCACTTGCCATTACCGCGGAATCGCTGGGTGTAGGCTTTCGCATCTTGGGCTGTCTTAACCCGGTTGCGGCTCCATTCCAGCAGAATGCGGTCAATGTACCGAAAATGTACTTTACCCGCGAACACGGCTTCCTTCAAAGCAAGCCGGATTAACTCATCAGGATAACCGTCCTGATCCAGCCAGCCCGATATCGTCTCACATTCCATCGGTGATAATGGCCGTGCAAATTCTTTCTCAAACACCACGAACAAGTTACGCTGCTGATCCTCCGATGAAGCAGGCTCCTCTACCTTGGAGAATCGCTCCTTCTGGCGTTCCGCTGCGGCTTCTTCTGCTAGACATACACTTAATTTATGATACATTCCGGTCAGATTGTACCGCTCTGAACGAAGACCGGAATGGTCAGTCACCTCATCAATGGCGAGCCAGCCATCCTTCATCAGCTTGCGAATTGCGCTGGCTACTACAGAAGGAGCCGCTCCCATTCTTCGCTCAAGCTCTTCCATTGACGGAAAATCCATTTGGTCCAGCTGCTTGAATGCCAGCAGCTGGATCAACAGCATAACTTCGGTATCACTTAGTTTAAGCTTTCGGTAATGAGCCAACAGGGCATACGGAACACTGGCTGAACCCTTTTCCAGCCCGTAAGCTATGCCATTTGCCCACACCTTCCAACCTTCGCCCATTCCCATCCAACATTCACCTCTTTAATTCAGGAACAACGCAAGGCTTTCATTGCAACTTACGGATACAGACGATACAGAGTACGCGGGAATGGAATCGTCTCACGCACATGATCAAGCCCGCATATCCAGGCCACAGTGCGCTCTAGCCCAAGACCAAATCCGGAGTGAGGAACCGATCCATACTTACGAAGGTCCAAGTACCACTGATAAGTCTCTGTAGAGAGATTGTGCTCCTTGAACCGCTCTTCCATCAGCTCAGGGTCATCAATCCGCTGCGAACCGCCAATAATTTCACCATAACCTTCTGGAGCGATCATATCGGCGCAGAGTACTACATCCGGCCGGTTCGGATCAGGCTTCATGTAGAAAGCCTTGATATCCTTAGGATAATGGGTAATAAACACAGGTTTGTCATAACGTTCAGCAATGGCCGTCTCATGTGGAGCCCCGAAATCCTCTCCCCAAGGAATATCAAATTCCTGTGTATTAAGGAATTCTATCGCTTCATCGTAGGTAATCCGCGGGAACGGAACTTGAATGTTCTCCAGCTTGGAGACATCACGCCCTACGGCCTCAAGCTCTGCGCGGCAGTTCTTGAGTACGGACTGGACTACATAAGAAATAAAGTTCTCCTGTACCTTGAGACTTTCCTCATGATCCGTGAACGCCATCTCCGGTTCGATCATCCAGAACTCGATCAAATGCCGACGGGTCTTGGACTTCTCCGCACGGAAGGTAGGTCCGAATGAGTATACTTTACCCAGCGCCATAGCTGCAGCTTCCATATAGAGCTGGCCGCTTTGCGTCAGATAAGCATCTTCATCAAAATATTTCGTGTGGAACAAGTTGGTTGTTCCTTCAGCTGAGGTCGGTGTCAAAATCGGCGGATCCACCAGAGTGAACCCATTCTCATCAAAGAACTGCTGAACTGCACGGATAATCTCCGCCCGAATAACCATGATGGCACGCTGCTTCGACGAACGAAGCCATAGATGCCGGTGATCCATCAAGAAATCAACCCCATGCTCCTTAGGGGTGATCGGATAGTTCTCGGTAAGATGAATGATCTCAATATTAGTTACAGTCAGTTCATACCCTGAGGCGCTGCGCGGCTCCTCGCGGATAATTCCTTCAACATAGAGCGAGCTTTCCTGAGTCAGGCTCTTGGCTCTGTCCCAAATCTCTTCGGAGACTTCACTCTTAACCACCACGCCTTGAATGTACCCTGTACCATCTCGAAGCTGAAGAAATTGAATCTTCCCGCTCGAACGCTTGTTATTGACCCAAGCCCCGATGGTTACTGTCTCACCGACGTGATTACCTACTTGACGAATCACTGTTTTGACCGCCATGTTATCTCTCTCCTCTAAGTACTGCTATATTATTGAGCCTGCTTGGCTTCTTGTACAATTCGGTTCGTATCCCGGGCAATGACAAGCTCTTCATTCGTTGGCACTACAAGTACTTCAACCTTGGAGTTAGCAGATGAAATCCGGCGAGGCTCACCCGAACGGATCTTGTTCAGCTCAGGATCGATCTCCACACCCAGATAGGACAGATTCTCGCAGACCTTCTCGCGGACAACTACAGAGTTCTCTCCCACACCGGCCGTGAACACGATCACATCTACCCCGTTCATCGCAGCAGCATAGGCACCGATATACTTGCGCAGGCGATACTCATACATCTCGAATGCAAGAGTAGCGTTGGCTTCTCCAGCTTCCATGCCATCCGTAATGTCACGCATATCACTGCTCACACCGGAGATTGCTAGCAATCCGCTGTGCTTGTTAAGCATGGAATTCACTTCACTAATTGAAAGCTCTTCTTTGTTCATGACAAAAGTAACGACTGCAGGATCGAGATCCCCGCTACGTGTACCCATCATAAGTCCTTCAAGTGGAGTTAGACCCATTGATGTATCCACTGATACACCGCCTTTGACTGCGGTCAGACTCGCACCATTACCGATATGGCAGGTGATAATCTTGAGGTCTTCAATTGGACGGTCCAGATACGCAGCAGCCGCTTTGCTTACATATTGGTGGGAAGTACCATGCGCCCCGTAACGGCGAACATGATGCTTCTTGTACAGCACTCTTGGAATAGGATACAAGAATACTTTCTCCTCCATCGTCTGATGGAAGGCGGTATCAAAGGCTACAACCTGCGGAACGCCAGGCATGTTCTTCTCGGCAGCATTAATCCCCATAATAGCCGGAGGATTATGTAACGGAGCCAGATCAAAGAGTCTGCGGATCTCAGCCTTAACCTCACCCGTTACCAGCGCAGAGCCTTTAAACGTCTCCCCGCCGTGAACGACGCGGTGGCCAACAGCCTGAATCTCGTCAACCGAGTCCAGCACTCCGTGCTCTTTATCCGTCAGCTTATCAAGCACTTTACGGATTGCAGTGGTATGTTCAAGAATCTCGCTTACCTCTGTAACTTCCTCTTTGTTTGTAGGTTTATGCGTCAGAATAGAGGAATCCATACCGATCCGCTCCACAAGACCCTTCGCAAGGACTGACTCATCCTCCATATTGTAAAGCTGATATTTCAAAGAAGAACTTCCCGCATTTATGACGAGAACTTTCATATCCGGTCACCATCCTTGTCGTATTTGAAAAAGCCTTCGCCCGTCTTCACACCGAGGTTCCCGGCACGGACCATTTTCTTCAGTACAAAGGAAGGACGGTATTTGAGTTCACCGAATTCACGGAACATGCGTTCAAGGGCAGCAAGAACGGAATCAAGTCCGAAACGGTCAGCCATTTCGAGCGGCCCATATTGGAACTGATACCCGATACGCATGGAATCGTCGATGTCTTCCGCCGTGGCAACACCTTCACCCAGCACATGAAGCGCTTCGTTAATAAGAATACAGATGATACGCGAAGTTACGAAGCCTGGGGATTCATAGACCATAATGCCGCGCTTCTCAACAACCTCTTCCACGAAACGTTTGGTGTTATCAAATGTACTTTCCGAAGTCTTCAGCCCGCGAATGATTTCAACGAGGTCAATACGGGATACGGGATAAATAAAGTGCATGCCGATGACGCGTTCCGGATACATGGTGCCTCCGGCAATTTCGGTCAGGCTGAGTGTTGAAGTATTACTTGCAAGAATAATATTGCTTGGGCAGACTTGATCAAGCTGTGTGAACACTTCTTTCTTCGCATTCAAATCCTCCGAAATCGTCTCGATCACCATATCGCATGATCCAAGTTCGGCAAAATGTGTAACTTTTTGAATACGGGAAAGAATCAATTTCTTCTCTGCCTGGGTGATTGCCCACTTCTCAAGCTGCTTATCCAGGCTTGTCTCTATCATGCTGTAAGCATGGTTCAATTTGTCCGGGGTTTCCTCAACGAGCAGAACTTCAAGTCCCTTGGCCGCCAGCATTTCGCAAATGCCCTGGCCCATCGTACCGCCACCGATAACGCCTATTTTTTTAAAATACATGGTGTCTCTCTCCATCCTTTGTATTAATCTCCATACATCTTATTATACCCTCGATGTCGAATAATACATCTTTTTATACCCAACATATAATAATATCTTAGCACGAATAAAAAGTAAAAAAAAATTACCAACCTGAAAAAATCAGGCTGGTAACAGGACGCTGTCACGAAATTGACAACGAAATTGCTCTCCGGAGAGACGTTCTTCATGAATTAGAATTTCTAGAGATTTGTCGAATACCGCCGCATGCTCAATCAGTGCTGATTTGGTGCGGAGTGCAAGGTCATCCAGAATACGGCTGTTCTCATTCATGAGCACTTCCTTGGTCACCATATCCATATTGACAATGCCGAGGCGTGTAAGGCCCGAAGTCATCATGGTGTGTACCAGCTTCAGAGCCTGTTCAAAGTCATTACGTGAACCGGTGCTTCTGCCCCCGTAATAGATCTCCTCTGCCGCGGCACCTGCCAGAGCGACCATAATTTGTCCTTCAAGATAGGACTTGGTATATAAATACTGCTCCTGCTGCGGGTTATGCCGAACATATCCTAATGCTTGCCCGCGTGGACTTAGTGCAACCTGATTCACACTGCCTGGTGATACAATTTCAGCCAATACAGCATGTCCCAATTCATGCACAGCCACTCTCCGCTTCTCTTCTTCGGTAGATTCCCGGTCCGTCTTCTCACCCAGCATGACCTTATCCACGCCCATGGACAAGTGACGCTGATCGATAAGCTGAAGGTTCTCCCTCATGGCATAGATGGCGCCTTCATTCATTACGCTCTCCAGCTGGGCTCCAGAGAAGCCGTAGGTCTCTTCAGCAAGTCTCTCCAGGCTGACATCCGCATTCAGCGGCTTATTCTTGGCATGAAGCTCAAGGATATGCTTGCGGCCTTTCTTGTCGGGCAGCTCCACTTGAATGTGACGGTCGAAGCGCCCTGGGCGCAGAAGCGCGCTGTCCAGCATCTCTTTGCGGTTCGTCGCCGCGATGACCAGTATACGAGGAGCATCCGAGTTATAGATACCGTCCATTTCCGTCAGAAGCTGATTCAGGGTCTGATCGTACTCGCGCTGCTGGCCGCCTTCTCTTTTACCACCTATAACATCGATCTCATCTATGAAAATAATGGCATTCTCTTTCTTCTCCTGTGCGGCGCGTGTCCGAGCTTCCTTGAACAATTCACGGATACGTCCTGCACCGACACCGACATACATCTCCACAAATTCAGAGCCGGATGCCGCCACAAACACGGACTTGGTATAATGCGCTGCGGCTTTAGCCATCAAAGTCTTACCTGTTCCCGGAGGACCTGTAAGCAGGATCCCTTTCAGCGGGCGAATGCCGAATTTCTGAATCTCCTCATGTCTGACCATGAAATCCAGGGCCTCACGAAGCTCCTGCTTCGCGTTATCCTGGCCGCCAATTTCTTCAAAGGTAAGCTTGGCCGGACCTGCTTTCTTCCGCTTGCGCTCTTGGGATGCACCTACAGTGATCCCGCCTTTCATCTGGACCACTGCGAACAAGGAACCTATCATGGCAAGTCCAATAATGATGGGAATAATATTAACTCCGATGTAGGCCAGGAATACGAGAAGGACAAGGACAACTCCTACGACGATTTCCTTTATAAATTTAGACATTACTCCATACCCCCAATTCACCCGGCACACGCGGAAGGATGATGAACTTGCTGGCTTTTCCGTCTGAGAGAGAAACATATATATTTTGATTATCCATTACTGTATTGACTGTTAGCCCAGGTGTTCCCGCCTTAAGCTTCTCTAATGTAGCTGGAATTTCAGTATACTTCTTATTGTCCATGGCCTCCGCTACCGGGAAGAGAGCCTTGGACCACCACTGATCAAGCACCTGATTGGAATGGTCAACCACGGTAAGTTTGAGTTTGCGGCTGCCTAATAAGGACTTGCCATCCACTGTTAAATGTTCAACTAATCCACTTAAATCTGTTTTTGGATCCAAATCAAGTTTCAAGTCCACCTGTTTCTGGTTAATATCAAATTGAACGTTGTTAACACCTTGAAACTGAGTGACTAATTTCTTAAGCGGGGCCTCAACAGCCAACTGACTATAAGCGAACCACCCACCAAAAAGAACTGCTGCGGAGATAACGACGCTAGTAATCAATGGAACAAGACGTAATTTCAATACATATCCCCCTTAATCATTTTAAACTTATACATAGAATGAAATTTTTAAAAAACCAGCGGATTTCTCCGCTTCTTTGCGTATCATTATATACTGAAATGTACAAGCAATAGTATATCATAGAATATATACTTTTTTCTAAGAGAATATTTGAAAATTATTGAAAATCTCGATAAAATCTTCAAAAGTTCAATATTTGTTCGCAAATCAAAAAAAGACCTCCAACTAAGTTGAGGGTCTTTTTTGGTATAGAAACTAGGCATAACGCCTATCTATTCGGCAAAGTATAGGTTTCAGGCAGTGCCTGTCCATCGTTGAATCTATAAAATCTATAATTATAGTGATCCGCTTCTTTATAGAACAATTGATATACGTATTGCTTCCCTGTTCCTTGATCAAAAATACCTGGAACCAGGCGTACAATGGAAATGTCCGGCATCTGCGACTTGATGCTGCTCTTGATCTGTTCCAGACTGACCCCATTCTTGGCCAGCTCCTGATGATCCACCTTTCCATCAACCACCCATACCATAATATCTTCTCCGGCTGTGTTCTTACCTTCAACTACCCAGCACACTTCATCCCACACGGATTTGTCGGCACGCGTGAGCGAAGCAAGATTAGCCTGCTGCTTGGCCACTATAACAGCTGCGTCCTTCTCGTTCCAGTAATCCTTCATGGTATACACATAGTATTGCTGAATTCCTATCAAGATCAGCAGAGCCAGCAGTATCGATATGAGTATGCGTTTCGTTTTTTTCCTCATGCGCTCACTTCCTTTCCCTCAGAAGTGCTCCGCTTAGCGGGAGAGCAATCCTTCAAAACAAGCTTGAGCTTCCCGGCGTACCCGTTCTTCATCAATGGTCAGACAGCTGCCATGCTTCACAACCTGATTGCCGTTCACCCATACGTGCTCAACATCTTTTGGTCCCGCTGAATAGACCATATGTGAAATGAAATCCGTATGTGGAATAAAGTGAGCTTGATCCGTGTTGATCGCAATAAAGTCGGCTTTCATACCCTCAGCAAGCTTACCGGTATTCGGAAGGTATACGGACTTTGCCCCATATAGGGTACCCATCTTAAGCGCTTCTTCTGCCGGTACAGCGGTCGGATCACCCGATACCCCTTTATGTATCAAGGCTGCTAACCTGATCTCCTCGAACATGTCGAGGTTGTTATTGCTTGCCGCTCCGTCAGTACCCAGCGATACAACTACACCTGACTTTAACAGATCTACTACACGCGCAACGCCGCTCGCGAGTTTCAAATTGCTCCCTGGATTATGTGAGACGGCCACATGATGTCCAGCCAGAATCTCAATTTCCTCGTCATTCAAATGAACACCGTGGGCAATGATTGAAGGACGTGAGAAGAAGCCAAGCTTCTCCAGGTGCATCGTAGGACGGAGTCCATACTCCTCGATATTCTGCTGCACTTCAGCCGCCGTTTCAGACATGTGGGTATGCAGCGGAAGATCCAGGTCATTTGCCGCTTGAACGAACTTCTCTATAAATGCAGGAGGACAAGTATAGGGAGAGTGCGGGGACATCATCGTCGTAATCCGTCCATCCGCCTTGCCATGCCAGTCCTGAGCGAACCTGATCGCTTCCTCCAGCTTTTGTTGCTGCACGTCTTCCGGGCACAGCCCAATCGCTCCGCGCATCAGTACGGCGCGTATGCCTGACTCGTCGGCAACTTTAGCCACTTGATCCATATGATCATACATATCCAGGAAGGTTGTAGTACCTCCCTTAAGCATCTCTACTACAGACAGAGCAGTCCCCCAGTAGACATCCCTTGAAGTAAACTTCGCTTCCATGGGCCACATCTTCTCCTGCAGCCAGGTCTGGAGCAGCATATCGTCTCCGTAACCCCGGAGCAGGGACATAGCCGCGTGACCATGGGTATTAACAAGCCCTGGGGCGAACAGCAGGCCGCTGCCGTCGAAGGTATCTGTACCCTCTTCGATCTCGGGGCGGGACTCGCCGACATATTTGATCAGATCATCTTCAATTAACATATACCCCTTAACTACAGAACATCCCGGTTCCAAGACGACAAAAGTACCGTTCTCGATTAACCATTTACGACTCATGTGTCAGTACTTCCTTTCCATCACCCAAATAATATGCGAGGCTGAGCAGATCCGTCGTGAAATCAGCGGCGTGCAGGCGCACATCGGCTGGCACCTTCAGAATTGTAGGTGCAAAGTTAAGGATTGCTTCAATTCCCGCTTCGATAAGCTGATCGGCTACACGCTGTGCTTCAAAATCTGGAACAGTTATAATTCCAATCCGGATATTGAACTTCTTGACGGTAGCTCCAAGATCTTCGATCGGCTGTACGGTCAACGAATTAATCTTCTGGCCAACCTTCTTCTCCGAGGCATCGAATACCGCTACAATCTTCATGTTATCCTTCAGGTAAGTATTGTAATTGGACAGGGCCTGGCCCAGATTCCCTGCTCCAACCAGAGCTACATTGATCTGCTGGTCCAGGTTGAGAATTTGGCGAATCTTCTCGATCAGATAGGCGACATCGTATCCAATCCCTTTGCGCCCGAAATCACCGAAGTAAGCAAGATCCTTGCGGATTTGGGCCGGGTTCAAATCCAGCTTTTGTCCGAGCTCCTGCGATGAGACGGTTGAGACTTCCCGATGACTCAGTTCATTCAGAAAGCGCAGATATACGGGTAATCTTCGTACCACCGCATCTGAAATTTTCTCCGACTTCATTTCTTTTTCCCCCTAATGCGATTGAGTCCGGTCAATTACCGGTCGTTAAGCCATTCCGAAATCCGGGGCACCATCTGGTTGGTAGGCATATGCTCCATCTTCGGGCCTGGCAATGAATACAGGAAATACTTCCCGTAATAAGACTCCAGGATACGTGTATCATATACAATCACGATACCCCGATCCTGTGAGGATCGTACGAGCCGTCCAAAGCCCTGCTTGAATCGGATTACCGCTTGCGGGACGGACAGCTTCATGAAAGGATTCTTCTTCTGCTGCTGCAGCCGTTCGCTCTTCGCTTCCACCAGAGGATGGTTCGGAGGCTGAAACGGCAGCCGCACGATAGCAAGACTTGTCAGAGCCTCACCCGGTATGTCCACACCTTCCCAGAAGCTGCTCGTACCCAGCAGAACAGAGGCCTGCTGGCCTTGAAATCTTCGCGTAAGCTTGGTGCGGTTCCCGCTGTCTACCCCTTGTCCAATGACCGTGATCCCCTGCGCGGATAGAACCTCTTTCAAAGGGTCGTACACTTGTCTCAGCATCCGGTAGGAGGTGAACAAGACCAACATTCTTCCCTGGGTAGCGACTGCCGAGTCCGCTAATGACGCTACGAGCGTATTGACGAAATGGTCATCCCCCACACTGCCCTTCACGCTAGGGAAATCCCGTGGAATGACCAGCAGAGCCTGTTCCCGGTACTTAAACGGGGAGGGAAGCAGTGAGGTCAGCAGTTGATCCTGCTCGGAAGCTTCCACAAGACCCAGCTGCTCGATCATGTACTGGAACGACTTATCTACGGATAAGGTAGCTGAGGTCATGATGACACTCTTCTTCTTGTCAAAGAATAGGGCTTTGAGCTGTTCACTAACCTCGACGGGGACCGCATAGATTTGGAGTGAACGGCTGCGGTAATGACCGTTGCCCTCTAGCCAGTAGACCGTCTCCTCATTGTCCAGCTTCATGAATGAGCGAAGACTATCCCGTTCCGCACCTAAATCCTTAAACAGACCACTGATATCCGTCACCAGGCTCTCTGAGCTGTAGTTGTCATCCTCATCTTTGAGCTCATTCACCATTCGCTCGCCTTTGCGGATTACCGTTCCCATGGTCATATACATCTGATTCTCTATCTCGCTTAGAGCATCCCAGTTCTTGGGCTTCTTGTTCGGAAGCAGACGAAGCACGAACTGTCCCGGATCCCCGGGTGCAGCATCACTTCGCTCCGGCATAAGTCCGAACAATTGATCGCTTAGGCGGTCCCAGTTCTCTTTGATCTCAAGAATCTCCGGATACAGGTTATCAATAACACTCATCCATTCGCTGGCCTTCTCCGATCCGCTGCTCTGAAGCTGGGATCGAAGATTCGGCAGCTGTCCGGTCCTGCTGTCCTTGAAGAGGCGTGTCAAGGTATGAACGACAGTAAAGTACTTCATGTTCATCCCCAGATGCTTGCCGGCAACCTCTTCGAGATGATGGGCCTCGTCAATGACAAGGCGCTCATAGCTTGGAAGCAGCTGATGACCCGCTTTCACATCCGTGAACAGCTTGGAGTGGTTCGTGATCACTACATCCGCAACTCCAGCCTCATGTTTGGCCTTATGATAGAAGCACTTACGGAACCACGGACAGGAGCGTCCTAGACAGGAATCCGATTCACTGGCAACGGTCTCCCAGAAATCCGCTCCCCGATTGCCCTGGTTCAGCTCTTCATCATCCCCGGTCTCTGTCTGGGTTAACCAGACGATCATCTGCGCAGCCGTCATGACTTCTTCCTTGGGCGTCACAAAATCTCTCTTGTTTATTTTATGTTCAAACTTGCGCAGGCACAAATAATGTCCGCGTCCTTTGAAGATGGCCGCCCGAAATGCAAAAGGGACTACCTCGGTAAGAAGAGGAATGTCTCTCTCCCGAAGCTGCTCCTGCAGGTTAATGGTATGCGTACTTACCATAACCTTCTCTTCAGACTTAACGCTGTGATATATCGCCGGCAGCAAGTAACCGAGCGATTTCCCCGTGCCTGTGCCTGCTTCAATCAGGAGATGCTTATCCTCATCAAAAGCCTTCATGACTTCTCCAAGCATCATGTTCTGGGCTTCCCGCTCTTCATACCCAGGGAGTATGCCCTTCAGATTAGCCCGAACCTCATCCATGAACTGCTCGAATGTCTTGTCTTTCAGTGGGTTATCCAGATCCTCACTGCGCGGCGGCTTGATATCTATCCAGTCTTCGGTACGAAGAGCGAACTGCCGATAATAATTGAAGCCATCCGTAGAGGCATCCGTCTCCTTCTCCCTTTCCTGAAGGGCAGCATCAAAGAACCATCCCAAATCACTGTCCTCGCCTGAGAACAGGTCAGACAGCCGCTGCAAAGCAAGTAAGGGAAGGTCATCAATTTCCTCGAGACATTTAACAAAAATAAGTGCAGTAGCCAAAGCATCGGAATCCGCTTGATGCGGCCGGTCGTGAACGACCTCAAATTCACCTGACACAAAGCCAAGCTGATAGGATGTAAGTGAAGGAAACATGATTTTAAGAAAATCCATGGTATCGAGAATTCTGCCTGTAAACGGCAAATATCCGGTTCGATCCAAAGCACTCTGTAAGAAATTAAAGTCAAAAGCCACATTATGTCCGACAAGAACCACATCGTCCAGAAGAGGCACCATTTCCATCATGACCTCATCGAGCAAGGGAGCACTCTGGACATCCTCCTCAGTAATCCCAGTTAACCCTGTAATAAAAGGAGGAATCGGTACACCCGGCTTCACATAAGAGGAATATACCTGAGCAATCGTGCGATCGTGATCTATAATAGCAAGCCCAACTTGAATAATTTCATCAGAGGACTGGTTACCTGTCGTTTCAAAATCGAGAACGGCATATTTCATTATATACTCATTACCTTTCATTCCAGTCTCTCTAACAGCATAACAAAAAAAACTCGGTTTGGAAATTAAGACATGCAAACAAATATTCGCACCGCTCATCCCGTCTAAAAATACAAAAAAAACGATGCGAAAAATTTCCATTTGAATGGTCGCATCGTTCATTAAATTAAGATCCATTACATTAATGAAGCAAGCTGGGACCCGAACTGCAGCGACCCCCGCTTTTGTTGACACACATCCAAGTTATTCAAGGGCTCGGTGAAAGAAGGATCGATATGATGGGCCAAAGTAAAATATTCCTGCGCCTTGTCCATTTGGTTGTGCTTGGCCTCGATACAGCCAAGAGCATTATAAATAATGGATCTTAGCCGCTTGTTGTCAGTTAGCGGCAGCACCCACTGAAATTGACGTCCCGCCTCCCGGGTATCATTCATATTCAAGTAGGACATAGCCAAGTAGATCCGGGCCAGCAGACTATCCTGAAATTCCTCGGTGGTACGCTTGAAATGTTTGGCCGCATGGGAGTACATCATCAGCTTGTAATAGCCCTGTCCTTTAATGAAGGAGCCCGACTTCATCTCAGGCAGCTCTACTTGCTGAACGGAGTCCATTAATCCCCAGCTTTTGCGTACCACACTCATTTTCTCTTCAAAAGAAAGCCATTCTTCAATAATCCCATCGCTCATCTGCTTCAGCATCTGCCATTTCTTGGCCAGCTCTTGCTTCTGGCTGCCTTTCGCGACCGGGTACATCTCGGCAATCTCTTCCAACATATCATTCATTTCCGCAAACACATGCTGAAACATCATCTGCATCCCACCCTAAACGAAAATGAAATCAAGCAGCGGCCCTATGTTCATTTTTTGTTTAGACGAATGATTTCATTCTGGAGAGACCACCTTAAATAATGGGTTCGCCATTAACGAACGGTTGCATGTACCTCATAGCTGGCTGTTTCGGCCGGCCGGTTATTCTCATCGACGAACAGGACCGTAGGTTTGTGGCGCTGGACTTCCTCCTGCGACATCTGCGCATAGGAAATGATAATTACCGTGTCCCCCGGCTGGACCAATCTGGCTGCCGCTCCGTTAAGACAAATCACACCGCTTCCGCGTGGACCGGGAATCACATAAGTCTCAAGGCGGGCACCGTTATTATTGTTCACAATTTGAACTTTCTCATTCTCAAGCAGATCGGCACGCTCCATCAGGTTCTCGTCGATGGTAATGCTGCCCACATAGTTCAGGTTCGCCTCGGTTACGGTCGCGCGGTGAATTTTGGATTTCATCATCGTTCTATACATGTGTTACCACTCCTTTGGGATTAAGAAGAATATTATCAATCAGACGCGTTGAGCCGAACTTAACCGCCAGGGCAATCAAGATTTCTTCATCCAGAGCGTGGGCGGATACATCTTCCTGAACTGAGGTTAGCGAAGGGAATGCTAATATATCCACATAATCGATAACAGCCAGGGGCTGAGACTTAATATTCCGAGTAACATTTTCGCGAATTTGGGACAAGGTAACGGCTCGGTTGCTCGTGATCTCCCGCTCCGCTTCTCGCAGGGACTGAGACAGAATAAGAGCTTGCTTCCGCTCTTCTTCCTTCAGGTAGACATTCCGGGAGCTTAAGGCAAGCCCGTCTGACTCACGGACAATAGGACAAGGTACGATCTCCACGTCAAAGTTCAGATCATCCACCATTTGCCGGATGACCGCCACCTGCTGTGCATCTTTAAGTCCAAAATAAGCTTTGTCCGGAGATACCATATGAAGCAGCTTTCCCACTACCGTCGTTACGCCGTCGAAATGGCCGGGGCGCGAAGCTCCGCATAGTTCCTCGGTGAGTTCTGACACGGCAATCTTGGTCTTCGTAGGCTGAGGATACATCTCTTGCACACTTGGCAAAAAGACAACATCAACCCCTTCCCGCTCCGCGAGAGCCAAGTCTCTCTTCTCATCGCGGGGATAACGGTCCAGGTCCTCATTTGGACCGAACTGGATCGGATTCACAAAGATGCTTAGAACGACCAGATCATGGTGCTGTCTGGCCTGCTTCAACAGGCTGGCATGACCCTCATGAAGAAAGCCCATTGTAGGAACGAACCCTACGGACAGTTCCTGACCGGTCTTGGCAGCGCCGAACCGCTTCTGCTTCACAAATTTCCTTAGTTCTGTAACTTGATCTATGACCATCATGGCCGGGCGTCCACCTTTCCTTTGCCGTACAAAGAGTCAACCACGCTGTCATCCGCATGGAACACATGCTCTTTCGCAGGGAACTGACCTGACTTCACTTCATTTACATATTCACGAATTCCGCGGCGGATTTCATTACCAATGTCAGCAAAGGTCTTCACGAACCGTTTATCCCGATAATCCGCATCGTACTTAAGTACATCATGATACACAAGCACCTGGCCGTCACAGCCTCTTCCTGCCCCAATACCAATGGTTGGGATGGAAAGCTGCCTGGAGATTTCCGCAGCAACCTCTTCTGTTACCAGCTCAAGCACAACTCCGAATGCACCCGCTCTCTCGAGCGCCTTCGCATCTTCAATCAGACGGCGGGCGTCCCGCTCATCTTTACCTTGAATACGGTAGCCCCCGATTTGGTTCACCGACTGCGGTGTGAGTCCTATATGTCCAAGCACGGGAACGCCGGATTTGACAATACTCTCGACCGCGAGGCAAATTTCCATCCCGCCCTCCATTTTTACAGCATGGGCATGGCCTTCCTGCATAATTCTTCTCACATTCTTAAGCGTCTCGTCCATGCCGCCATGATAAGTCATGAAGGGCATATCCGTCACGATAAAAGTATTCCCTGCTCCCCGCTTAACCGCACGGGAGTGATACACCATATCATCTATAGTTACAGGAACCGTTGATTCATATCCGAGTACAACGTTGCCGAGCGAGTCACCTACAAGCAGCATATCTACGCCCGCTTCCTCAGCCAGTCTTGCAGATGGATAGTCGTACGCGGTAATCATGGTCAGCTTTTCGCCGTCCTGTTTCATTTTTTTCATCTTTACAATGTTTAGCACGGACTTTCATCTCCTTTGGGTATCCCAAAATTAGAAGCATGCGCACACAGCAAAAAGAACCTTTCAGCTGTGCACCAAAAAGTCCGAAAAGTCCATAGATCCATAGAAGAGTAACAATCGTTCGTCCCTTCTGTCTCGGTCCCTTCGGCTCAGAGCAGAATCCAACGCAACCAGATTCATGATACGTCTTACTTAGTGTAACCAATTACGGAGTGCAGTTTGGTCCAGCCAATACCACCTCGTACGGTCAGTATATCAGATCGGGTTAACTTTTCAACCGCCAAGTTGCACATCTCCTGAGAAAATAGTGAACTTTTCTCCACCATTCTCCAAAATCAGTCCCCCGTTCTCATCAATGCCAGTGGCATAACCGGTTACCTTACCTCTTGAAGTATTGAGGGTTACCTCCCGGTTAAGGGTTACAGAGAGAGCTTCCCACAGGTGAGCAATCGGTAAGAAACCTTCTTCCAGATACAGCTGGTATAGCTGCTCAAGCTCTGACATGACCGCCCCAATAAGCAGTGACCGGTCCACAGCCTGCCCGCTCTCCATTTGAAGGGAGGTCACAATGGTGCGAAGCTCTTCCGGATAATCCTCCTCGGTCAAATTCGCATTGATTCCGATTCCGGCAATACAGTACCGGATACGTTCATCCTCTGCCACCGACTCCAGGAGAATTCCGCATATTTTGCGGCCTTTGATCAGCAGGTCATTCGGCCATTTGATACCACTTTCTATACCGGTTGCACCTTTAATGGCTCTGCATACCGCTACGGCGCACAGCAAGGTCAGCTGGGGAGCACAGGATAATGGCTGATCCGGTCTAAGCAGTAGGCTCATCCAAATTCCTTTTCCACGAGGAGAAAAGAATTTTCTTCCTAAACGGCCGCGTCCCCCGGTCTGTTCTTCCGCAATAACCAGGGTACCTTCCGGCGCACCCTCCTCAGCCAGCTTTCTCACTTCCTCCTGCGTTGACGTAGTGACCTCCAGGATCTGTAGACGCTTGCCAAAAGTATTGGATTTCATTGCACTCATCAAGGTAATGGGGTCAAGGCGTGCGGGCTTGTGAACCAGCCGGTACCCTTTACGGGATACCGCATCAAATTCATACCCCTGCTCGCGAAGCTTGTTAATCTGCTTCCATACCGCTGTACGGCTGATTGACAATCGTTTGCTTATTTCTTCGCCTGAGATATACTCACCCGGATGCTGAAGCAGCATGTCCAGAACTGTCTTAGGATTCAATAGATTTCACCGTCCGTTTCACTTCATTAAGGAGAGCTTCCTTGTTATTCGGTATATCCCCCGATGCCACAGCGTACAACAACTGCTTCATCAAGACTCCAAGCCAGGGCCCCCCTGGTCTGCCAGCCTCCTCAAGGACTTCATTACCCTTAACCACAAGCTCGCGAACCTGATGGACGGGTATGCTGACGTGCCAAGCCTCCAGGAGGTCAAGCAGCTCCGCGCTGAACAGAGATGAGCCGCTAACTGTCTTGGAAGACCTAAGCAATATCCTCATTCTAGAAATCCATAGACCTGCCGTATGTTGCCCAAAGGTTAACTGTAATGAAATCCAGCAGGGACGTATTATGTTCTCATGTTCCTGGTCGGGCACGCTGGATAAGGTATGTAAATGCTCCATTAATTCCTGATCAAATCTGGCTATAGCTGTAGCCTGCTCCGCATCCCGATTGGAGAAGGTCCACTGCTTCAATAGGCCGAGAACAGATTGGGACTCGATCCCAAGTCCCTGAACCAGAAGAGATAATCGAAGCTCTACGGGTTCGGCCGGAAGCAGGTGAAGGCATTTCAGCATTTCAGTATACACCTCTGCAGGCTTGAACAGCAGCTTGGAATATTCAAGCAGCCGGCTTCGGCGGAGCAGCTCCAAGCCGCGCAGCGGATCAGGCCCGTATAGGAGCTTCTCAAATTCAGCGCGTATGCGCTCTATAGCAATATACTCCATCTTGTCCCTGTTCTGGATAATTGCCCGCCAAGTGCTTAGGACGGGTGCGAACCCAAATACCGAAACAAAGCGAATCGCTCTGAGCATCCTCAGGGCGTCTTCCTCAAACCTTTCATCCGCCTCGCCCACACACCGGATTAACCCGGCCTTAATATCCTCCCTACCATGAAAAGGATCAATCAAATGGCCGTCTAAATCCATCGCCATGGCATTCATTGTGAAATCCCTTCGCTTCAAATCCTCCAGAACCGCATCCACGAACTCAACCGAAGCCGGACGCCTGTGATCTTCATATTCGGTTTCTTTGCGAAAGGTTGTCACTTCGAAAGCCATCTTCTCCATGAGTACGGTGACCGTACCATGCTGAAGTCCTGTAGGAATGCAGCGCTCGAATAGCTGAGTGACCACTTCAGGTCTGGCAGAGGTCGCAATATCCATATCATGCACCGCTCTTCCCATGACCTCATCCCGCACACAGCCGCCCACCCAATAAGCCTCATAACCAGCTTCTCCGATACGCCTGAGCACCTCTTCGCCTGCTGATACCATGAGCGGATCAACCTGATTCCACTGTTTCGCCAAGGTTATTCATCTCCTCACACACAAGACTCCGGGGAAAAGGAGTTGCCCCCTTCTCACCCGGAGTAGTTAACTGCATACCGGTTTAAGCTTTGGCACTTTACGTCCAAGTACCCGGTAATAGATTTGTTCGTATTCTTCGGTTATCCGGTCGCTGCTGAATTCGGTCCTTGCCCGCACCAAGCAGGCTTCCGATAATTGTTCCGCCAGCTTGGCATCCTTTAGCAGCTTGATGGCATAATCGGCCATAGCCCTAGTATCCCCAATCGGTGCCAGGAATCCAGTCTTGCCGTGAGACACCAGTTCAGGTATACCTCCAGCCTCTGAACCGATCGTAGGCACGCCGCAAGCCATCGCTTCAAGTGCAACGAGACCAAAGCTTTCCTTCTCCGAAGGTAGCAATAGCACATCGGCCATCGAGATGACTTGGGCAATTTGATCCTGTTTCCCTAGAAAATGGACCCGGTCCTCAAGACCAAGCTGCTTGATCTTGCACTGAATCTTCGGCAGCTCTGGTCCTTCACCGACAAACAGCAGACGGGCAGGAACTTCCTTGCTGACCATAGAGAAGATCTCTATCACATCAGCTACCCTCTTAACAGGTCTAAAGTTAGAGATATGCATTAGGATTTTCTCGTCCGGTTCTGCAAAATCACTTCGCAAAGAATCTATTTCACGCGGATAATATATCCGTTTATCTACAAAGTTATAGGTTAAGTCGATATCCCGTGAGATCTCCAGCACTTCACGAGTTTCTCTCATCAAATCCTCGGACACCGAGGTAACAGCGTCACTCTCATTGATGGCAAGGCGGATCAGATCCTTCAGCGACTCGTCTTGGGCCAGAACTGTAATATCAGTTCCGTGTAACGTGGTTACAACCTTGAGGTCAGATCCCACCATCTGCTTGGCCAGAAAGGCGCACACCGCATGCGGCACAGCATAGTGGACATGCAGGATATCAAGCTTCTCACGCTTCGCTACATGAGCCATCTTCGTCGCCAGGGATAGATCATAAGGAGGATAACGAAATACATAATAATCGTTCACTTCTACTTCGTGGTAATATATATTTTTCTGAAAAGCCCCTAGCCGGAAAGGAACACTATGTGATATAAAATGCACTTCGTGTCCCTTCTCGGCAAGCAGCTTGCCGAGCTCCGTCGCTACAACCCCTGATCCACCAAGTGTCGGATAGCAGGTGATGCCGATTTTTAAGGTTTGGCTCATATCAGGGGCACCTCTTTCTTTGTTAGTCATTCAAATCTCATCATACCATCAGTAAATCCTATGATTATTTTGGTTAAAATAGATGAACTTTATAAGGCGTCTTCACCGCGAAGCCTTCTGCATACGGTATAAGCTTGCGCTGACCAAGGAGCGCATCCCTGGCTTTGACCCGTTCCACGTAACCTTGGGTTAGCGGGGTGGTCACTCCATCCTTCCCTGGTGTAAACTGGGATTTGTAACAGAGTAAAGACTGCTCTTTGGTCTCATAATAACCGGTAACATCTACGATGAGATCCGGAGTTCTCCAGTCATTGATGAAATAAAAATACAGCTCGTCCACCTGAACAGGTGGCTTGTCCGGCAACATTCTGCGCAGCTTGGCATTGAATACCGCCTCTTCCACCAGCTTACTGCACTGCACATGATCCGGATGTCGATCTTCCCAGTAAGGCGCGAAGACAACCCGGGGAGCAAATTCGCGGATGACGGAAGTTAAAGCAGCCACATGTTCAGGGGTAATATAGAGTCCGCGGTCCGGCAGTCCCAAATTGGTTCGAAGAGTAAGACCCAGCACGCTCGAAGCCGCTTCCGCTTCCTGCATACGAAGCTCAGGTGTGCCATTGGAGGACATCTCGGCCTGCGTAAGATCACAGATTCCGACTTTCAGCCCAGCTTCAACATGCTTCGCGATCGTTCCTGCCATCCCAATTTCAGCATCATCGGCATGAGCTCCGAAGATCAGGATATCCAGCTTCTCACTCATTTATCTAACCTTGGACGATGAAGTTCAACAAGTTCACGCCAGCTTAAATCTCCACGGTCCAGAGCTCTTGCCATAATTTCGGCTGAGGCTACGTTGGTAGCTACCGGTATCCCATGCACATCACACAAGCGAAGCAGTGCGGTAATATCCGGCTCATGCGGCTGAGCCATCAGGGGATCACGCAGGAAGATCACCAGATCCATCTGATTTTGGGCGATGAGGGCTCCGATTTGTTGGTCACCACCGAGAGGACCAGATAGGAACCGGTGTATATTCAGTTTGGTGTTATCCATAATTCGTTGTCCCGTTGTACCGGTGGAGTATAGATTGTTACCCTCGAATACGTGCTCATAGGCAATAGCGAAGTTGACAATTTCCTCTTTCTTCCGGTCGTGGGCGATAAACGCAATATTCAACATGTCGTTATACCCCTTTTTTAGTCTATAAAATGTTCAAAACCATAAACCATGCCTTGATACTCCATAACCTTCTTCACAGCCAGGGCCACACCAGGCATATAACCCGCGCGTTCGTAGGAATCATGACGAATCTTCAGGGTCTGGCCAAAGCCGCCAAAAATGACCTCCTGCTGGGCGAAGACTCCTGGGAGACGGACGCTATGAATGCGGAACCCGTTATAGTAACCTCCACGAGCACCATCAATGGTCTCTTCTTCGTTCGGATTACCTTGGCGAAGCTCTTCCCGGTTCTGGGCGATCAATTCTGCCGTCTTCACCGCTGTCCCTGATGGCGCATCCAGCTTCTGGTCTCCATGATACTCAATAATCTCGAGGTTCGGAAAGTGCTTGGCAGCTTGTGCAGCGAATTTCATCATAAGGATGGCGCCAATTGAGAAGTTCGGGGCGATCAGGCCCCCGATCCCTTTGTTTTTACACTGCTTGTCCAGATCCTCAATCTGTTCCGGGGTAAATCCCGTAGTTCCTACTACCGGGGCCACACCAAGGCGAATCGCAAGTTCTGTATTCACATAAGCGAATTGGGGAGTAGTGAAATCCACCAGCACTTGTGCTTTACTTTCGACCAGCGCAAGCTCCAGATCGGACTGGACCTTGATTCCGCAGGCGGGCAGACCTACCAAGGTCCCCGCATCCGTACCTTCCCCGGATCGGTTGATGGCTGCCGCAAGCTCCAGATCGGCGTCCTGCAGCACCATTTTAACGACTTCTTTCCCCATACGGCCTGCAGCTCCTGCCACAGCCACTCTAATCTTCGTTGTCATTTTCATGCTCCTCACTGTCCACTAGGATGATGATTGATCGATATATGTTGCAGTGCTGTTCCTACAGCATATGATTCGGCTGGCTATTAGGTGTCTACCCGGGTCCACCTGTCTGCATCACGGGTATTGAACTTATGCATAACCTTGTCATGCGCTTCAGTCAGGTTGATCCCGAGTGAATTCGCAAAACAGATGGTGATGAACAGAATATCACCCAGCTCATATTCTATGGAGTTATCGGCCTCAGTCGTCTTCTTCGGCTTCTCTCCATACGTATGATTCACTTCCCTGGCCAGTTCGCCAACCTCTTCACTCATTCTCGCAAGCATAGCGAGCGGACTGAAGTAGCCTTCTTTGAACTGGGATATGTACCGATCTACCTCGCGCTGAAGCTCGGCGAGTGATTTTTCCTCCATCTATATCCCCCCTAGGGTACCCGAAGGTTTTACCCCTATGTTATCGTAAAGAAGTTTTGAAAACAAATCCTTTTTTAAACGCAGCTGAAAAAGGTATACTAAGGGTTGGGACGCCAAGGCTCCCCCATCTTTCAACAAGCGAGGGATTGCATGCTTACCACCAGATTAACCCAAGTCTCCAAGACCATTTTGCCGATCCTGCTCGGCACAGCCATTTATGCATTTGGCCTGCTCTACTTCATTATTCCCAACAAACTTATGGAAGGCGGAGTAACCGGGATTACCATCCTCCTTAAATATGCGTTCTCCATATCCCCTTCACTTTCCACCTTGATCTTGAACATCCCGCTCTTTCTGCTGGGCTGGAAAGTCCTAGGGAGCCGGCAAATCGTATTTACCGGCATCGGTATTGGGTCTCTGACCTTCTTTCTCTGGCTGTTCGAGCAGATGATTAAGAAAGGCTGGATTGTGCCTTTTGCTACAGAACATGATTACATACTTGCGTCGCTATACGCCGGGGTAACCCTCGGAGCCGGTCTGGGTCTCGTCTTTCGCTTCGGCGGCACAACGGGTGGGTCAGATATCATAGCGCGGATCTGCAACCGGAAATACGGATGGAGTATGGGGCAGGTCATTCTTGCGCTTGACGTACTGATTATCGGCATCTCCCTGCTCTATATCAGGAAGGAACAGATTCTATATACGCTGGTAGCGGTCTTCATAGCTTCCAAGGTCATTGATTTCATTCAGGAAGGGGCATACTCGGCCAAGGCATTCACTATTATCAGTGACCATGCACCGGCGATTGCCGACTTGATCACGAAGGACATGGACCGCGGAGTCACGCTGATTCCCGCCATTGGAGCCTACTCCAAGCAGGCCAAACACATGGCCTACTGCGTAGTCGCAAGACAAGAGATTCGAAGACTTACGCTGATTGCCAAGTCCGTAGATCCAAGAGCGTTCATTATTATTAATGATGTCCATGATGTACATGGCGAGGGGTTTAGAGAAGATTAGCCAGTAGCTAAAAAGGGTAAGGTCCGCAAGCACACTGTGGACCTTACCCTTTGTTCATGTCAAGCTATAACCTCCAGGTGTGTCTCCCCTTGCTTCCTGCCGCCGGTCTCACTTCCTGATAGGCATTATAATTGCGGATACCGGTATAGGTTAGCGCTACAATAATCCAACCCCCAATAAGCAGACTCCATTGCCAGGGATTTGTTGTCCCTGTAAGCGGAAGCAGAGTCGGTTCTGTCCGTTTCTTGCCAAATAGATCATTGACCAAGTCCGTTCCATTGCCGAGTGCCCCTTGGAGCGCATCGGGGTCATCAACCTTTCCCTTACAGAGACTCTCCATGTAAGACATCCATGAATCCGCTCTAGAGACCAGAGAGGGATCCAGCTGTATGACAGCAGCAGGCCGTATGGTCTCATAATGCTCCTGGAGCTGATTGAAAGCCCGCTTCACGTCCGCAGCATCCGCTTCGGTTCTTGCCTTGGACAGCTGGCTAAGATCATCCGTGAACAGCTTGTAATACTGGATCCAGAGCGGCTGATCCTTGTGCAGCAGGCTGTCAACGGCCAGCCGGAGCCGGGAGGAGGAGGCTCTCCACTCCTCGGGCTGTGATTGACTGCGGGCAAGAGCCTCACGTGTATCAATAATAGTCTCAGAAAGTGCGTGAATCCCTTCAACGGAAGTCAGGCCTTGGAATGAAAGCGTCTGTACGATCTTGACGATTCGGTCCATCTCAAGCTGCGCCTTGGCCCCGTCTCCATCCTGCATATATCGGTACAGAGCCTCGGAAGCACTATCAAGCTCTTTCATCCTGGCGGTATGGGCAGCATCATGATGAGCAGCAGCCCTGCCTGCAGGCAGCGTAACCCATATAACCACGATGATTAACCCTAGCCATACAGATAGACATCCCCACCTTGTTCTTTCCACGGACATCCCCTCCTATACCCCATGTCTATGACAGTCTGTCCCTGCCTAGAACCCGGGGATTAGGCACGTCTGGCGCGGTCCCGATGACGAAGTGCGAGCCAGCCCGCCAGCACACTGAGCAGCGTTAGGATCACTGTAAAGTTACGCACACTTGTCAAGTCGTCCATCAGCTGAACAGGCAGCCATGGAAATACACCGTATGTATAATCAACCATGTCATTCAGCAGGGTCCATAGACCAGCTCCAACCAGTATTCCGGCTCCAAATTTATAGAATCGGACATAGAGCAGGGCCTCTACGGCCATCGCGGTATGTGACGCTACCAGCATCCATTCCTGCCAGCCAATCATGTTCCCCTGATATACTCCCGCAAAAATGATACTTACAGCCCACACACCATACTTCACACTGGTGACAACGGCCAGCGATTCAATAAGGACACGGATCGCCCCCCATTTCTTCAGTGGTCCGGGCCAAAGCAAGAAACATAATGACAGGGTGAAGAACAGACTTGCCGTAGGGCTGTCCGGAACGAAGATAACCTGCCAAAGCGGATTATGGGCTATGGTATATTCGATTTGGTGACCATACCAGTAATAGCCGTAGATTGTACCCAGCAGATTAAAAATAAAAAGAAGCCACAGAAACCCGCGACCAGTCAGAAATTCTCGGCTCCACCAGTAAGATATATTCACTTATAATCCTCCTTTATCTATTCTGAGAATAACGGATATGAAGGATAGAAAACAAGACTTAAAAAAACCTGACCGCTTCCACGGTCAGGTTCCCTATACTTCATTATTATTTAGCTTCTGCTTTCTGCTTAGAAAGCCATTCAGCCAGATGATCAATATCCTTGTCACTGAGTCCAGCGCCCTTGGCTGTATCGTACATTGGAGGCATGTTGCCGTCAGGTCCCTTTTTACCTTCTTTGATGATGGTCAAAATGGCTGTCTTGTCATGCTTATCTCCAACGCCTCTAAGCGAAGGACCGCTTGCCCCTTTCAAATCTGCTGCGTGACACGAAATACAGGTTGCTTTCTTGAATGATTCCATTCCGGCATCATCCTTATCCACGATCGCAACCTCTTTGGTCTGAACCGCATTTGAAGGTGCTGGAAGCCCCTTCTCGCGCGCTTCGCGGGCTTTCTCAATCCGGCGCTCTTCCTCCGGCTTGATCCCCGTCTTAGCCAATTCATGCTTATAGTGCGTCCAGGCAAAGTTCGTCAAATATACGATGGATACCAGGGACAGCAGCATGAGGGCAGAAGCGATAGGTCTGCGGTAGAAGCGGCGCTCCTTCCCGCGATCCAGGAATGGTGCAAGCAGAAGTCCACCGAAAGCAACACCCGGTACACCCAGTGTTCCCAGTACGATGAAATCTCCTGAAGCATAAGGATACTTCAAGTATTGATACAAGAATAAGAAATACCAGTCTGGCATCGGAATAACAGATGCGGTTGGATTCGCCGGGAAACCAAGTGGTGCAGGCTCTGAAATAGTAAGAACCAGGAAGCCTACAAGAACCACTACGCCGACCATCCACTCTTTTAATAGGAAGTTAGGTATAAATGCTTCGGACTTCCCCGGGTAAGACGTATAATCGGGAGGAGTTATAAAACCATTCCCTTTACGCACCCTTGAATCGCCGACAAATACGACTTTTTCGTTCGATTTGCCTCCGTGACCCATATAATGGCCTCCCTTCTCTCAAGAATATCTTATAGCGGTCCGGAAATTCCCTGTCTGCGGATCATAATGAAATGTCCAACCAGAAGGATAAGCAACACGGCCGGAAGGAAGAACACGTGAATAGCGAAGAATCGCGTCAGCGTCTGCGCACCTACAATCGTACCGCCCTGCAGAAGCTCTTTGATGATCGGTCCAAGAACAGGAACCGAGTTCGCAATTTCCAGTGTAACTTTGGTTGCAAAGTAAGATTTGTTATCCCATGGAAGCAGGTAACCCGTAAGGCCAAGACCGATCATTACGAAGAAGATCAGCATTCCCACAACCCAGTTCATCTCGCGAGGCGCCTTGTAGGAGCCTGTAAAGAATACCCGCAAGGTATGTAAGAACATCATTACAATGACCAGACTCGCTCCCCAGTGGTGCATACCGCGGACAATCTGTCCAAATGCCACCTTGGTCTGGAGGAATTCGACACTGGCGTATGCGTTAATAATATCAGGTACATAATACATAGTCAGGAACATTCCCGACAGAATCTGGATGACCGTTATAAAAAACGTCAAGCCGCCGAAACAGTATACAAAAGCGGAAAAATGATGTGCCGGGTTCACGTGTTCAGGTACTTCGTGGTCAGCCACATCTCTCCAAATCGGCGTGATATCAAGACGTTCGTCAACCCAGTTGTAGACACTCTTCAACATGTGACTCTACGCCTCCTTATTTAGCTCGAGTATTGGGAACGATATCGCCTAGGTAAACCCAATCTTTATCAATCTTAACCTTGTACTCATCCAGCGGTTTTGGTGCAACGGCAAGGTTCTTGCCTTCTTTGGTGTACTGCGCGCCGTGACAAGGACAATGGTATTCATTAGGGAAGCCTTTGTCATTATTCCAGCCAACTGTACAACCTAGATGCTTACAGATTGGTGAAAGCGCATAAATATTTCCGCTCTCATCTTTACGGATCCAAGCGGTCAGTGATGCCGTGCTTGCATACCATCCATCCTGCTGATGCAGTTCGAATGAGAACTCCTGCGGTTCATTGGTGATCTTGCTAACTTCCACAACTTTCACAAAGTTACCTTCAGTCTTCTTGTGTAGAACAGGATCCACAGCGAAGCGAAGCATCGGCAGTACTACTCCACCTGCCATGTAGGCGGTTGCTCCTCCCAGCGTATAAGTTAGAAATTGTCTGCGAGACATTTCTTTTCTTCGCTCAGGTGGCTTGTGTGATGATTCATGCTGGTCGTGCTGATTGCTCATACTGTCTTCAACCCCCTTTTCCGAACCAATTCTCTCCATTTCAATGATAAAAATCACACGAATTACTAGGACATTATTATAATATATTAGGCTTTCTAGAGCGTCAAGAATTTACAGTGCATGTTCGTTAACACTATGGTCACAATTTCGTAAAAATGTCGGTTTTTCGTCACATTTAGACGTCTCGGCCGCTGAACCACAGTTGCTGAATTTGCTGCATGACAGCCACAGAAGGAGCCTGTTCGTCAGCAGCCTCAAATCGGCCCCTGGTAACGACTAAATCGCTTTCATAAATAATCTCGGGATCGAGCTCTACCTCAGCGGAAATCACGATGACATATTTGAATCCTGCCGACTTGACATTAGCGCACACAGCATTAATCTGTTCCATGATATCATCCTGTCCATATTGGAAAGCGGGATAGGTTACAACTCTCCCTTTGAACGGAATTTCCACCCAATCCATCACATCTCTCAGCCGCTCAAGTGCATATACGACTTCAAATGGCTGTTCATCCCCTCTGAGTCCGGTTACCGGGATGAGGCAGGTGTCTAGATAGGGCTTTAGTTCTTCCCACTCGGCGGGATTAATCTCACTAAATTTCATTATTACTCTCCTCTCTCTATTGCTATTATACATGGAAAAAGTCCGCTGAGAACAAATGGACAGCATGAAAAAATAGAAGAAATGCACTAGGCATTTCTTCTATTTTTCCAGTGTTCTTAATTCTTCAGTTAGGAGGCGGAATGCTTCCTCATCGCCTTTTGCCAAAGCAGAATCAATTTCAAAGTGAAGTTTCTCTGCCCGATATTTCTTCAACGCTTCGTCCCACACCATTTCAGCTGCCAGACCCAGCATAACTTCATAAGTAACCTTCATTTGATCCATAGGATGCACCTCCAGCCAATGTTAAGAGCTCCTATATTCTCTTCCTTTCACCACATAGCTGTCTGTAGTCCGCGCCATTCTGCGCAAATCCTCTTCCGTAAGCTCACGAACAACTTTAGCCGGTGTACCTAAAGAAAGAGTATAGGGTGGAATCTTACAGTTCTCCGTGATGAGCGAGCCAGCTCCTACTAAAGCATATTCGCCGATCTCGGCTCCGTTTAAACAAATAGCCCCCATCCCTATTAAAGTGCCTTTGCCTATCGTACAGCCGTGAATAATAGCAGCATGTCCGACCGATACGTCATCGGCAACCAATAGGGGCTGCCCTGTATTCACATGGGCGATAACACCATCCTGCAGATTGCTGCGCTCTCCAATAATAATGGGAGCCAGGTCCCCTCTAAGGACCGCGTTGAACCATATACTAGAATCCTTGCCGATCCGGACATCTCCTGCCAGCTTCGCACCTTCAGCTACATAAACAGAAGGATCCACCAAAGGGGTTTTCCCCATATAAGAAATATACATCGATCCACTCACGCCCCATCTTATACATTCTGGAATTGGAGTGATCTTAGCAAGCCTACACTTTCTTGTCAAACAAGCTCATCGTTACCTTGTTGAAGCTTGGGAACTGCCATCCTGCCAAAAGCAGTAATCTGCACGTAACGCTCCCTCTCTTCATCTTCACCTATTCTGACTAAGCCCAGGTGGAGCATCATTTTTAAGATACGCTCCTCGAAGATGGATGCTGCCGTATCGTAATAGTAGGGCTTAATCAGCCTGTCCATACTCTGGCTAAGCGAGGTCACCGTTACCCACTCCTGTGTACACTGGTAAATCCAGTACATCAGGGATAACAGATTTGGAATTGCTGCTTTGTAAGTTTTTAACCAAAAGCGTATCAAATGCATCAAAGACTCACGTTTTTCTTCCAAAACAAACAGCTCACCGAGCGAAGTAAGTCTAAGCTGAAAATCTCTCTCCTCAATCAGTCTTTGAGAGTAGGCGTAATCATACAGAATGGACAGGCGATCCGGATAGAATTTAAATGTTCGTCCATAGCCAAATCTCCAGCCGCCCTTCCCTACCAAAGGCTCATTCACATGCAGGGTTTCCATCAGCTGTTGCTGATTACGGCGGTACATGATTCCATCCTGATTCAGTGGAATTTCATTCTTGGAGATATAGAACAGGATAAGATATAAATCTTCCGCAGCCAGGGTATGCTCTTCACGAACAGCATCAGGTTCAGCTCCGCTTCTAACATCAGCCTTCAAATGCTGCCCTAACACCTCCCTGAATCTTGCCTTCAGATCCTCAGGTACCTCAAACAAGTACTTCGTGCTCTGTGAAGAGCCGTTAAACAGCCAGCCTCTTTGTCTGAACCTGGTTATGATATCCCGGGGATTCTCCTTCCCCTTGGCATCTTCAGTGAACCGGGTATGCTGCGCTGAGGCCATGAGTTCTTCCAGGCTGTAATGCTGACGATGATCAAAGAGTAGCGTATTCAGGAAACGGAAATCCTCGGCACTAAGCTTACTCACATGTTCTTCTACAAACTCTTTTCTGCCAACTTGATGCAGTATGGACTGAATCAGCTCATTCTTGGAATTTTCATTACAGCTGCATTGATAGTGATTCGCTATTTTGCTAAGGTGCCCGATATCTGCATAAGTAAGCATCTCCGCCAGATTCATAGTTTCATCGCCTCACCGTTTTACTACCATTATGGGAAGGTTTCCGACTTTTATTCGGCCCAAAACAAAAAAATAACCCGCTGGCGCGGATTATTGTTCGTTCTCCTCAAGATGCTTCAGGCAGTTATACAGTTTGGCGTCCCATGATTGTTCATTTTTCTCCAGTATGGTTAATGAGAGATTTCCGATTCTCTCCGTAAATTTATCTTGGTATAGCGCAGTAAACAGCTGGGCTAGCAGACCGCCATGTGAGATGACCAGTACATTCTTGTCACTGTAACGTTCGCCTAGCTCCTTCAGAAAGGCAAGCGCTCTCTCCTGAACCTCGTGATCCTTCTCCTGACCTAGATCCTGAAGCCTCCAGTCTATGCCCCATAACGTCTCTCTCTCTTCTGAGGTCATTCCTTCCACTTGTCCAAAAGCTCGCTCCATGAGTCTTGAATCCGGATCATAGACCGGAATACCAAGCTCCTTCGCAATGATCTCTCCACTCTCCTGAGCCCTGGAAAGACCGCTTGTGATTACAAAATCCCACTTGTAAGGCTCGCTTGCAAGTCTTGCAGCAAGCTGTCTTGCCTGCCTTCTGCCTTCCTCATTCAGCGGGATATCACTCTGACCCTGTATCTTCCCTAGTGCATTCCAATCCGTTAAACCATGACGAATTAATCCAACCAGCATGAAATAATGACCTCCTTATGCCTTAACTCTATGTTAGGATCCTGTAATAAAAGTGGCAAATCCCACCTTTGTCCTATATGCGGGCAAAAGCGGCATTTGCCGCAAGCGTTGCTATCTTCGTATACGTCTAAGTCCTCTCCAAGAGAAGAGGGCGAGCCCAAGAGCCAGCATGGATAGCAGCATCCAGTATTCGGGATATACGGGACTCATTTTGACAATCAAGGGATCTATAATCCCCCGGGACACATCTGGCATGCTGTACGCATGATCCGTGTTCACCACGGTATCAGCGCCAGCAATCGCAATGGGAAGCAGACCGGAATTTTGTGCAGCTGGGGCAGCGGCTTCTTCGGAACCCGGAACCATGAAATAGAGAAGACTGCATAGGAAAATAGCGAGAAAACCAGCAATCCATATGGCCATACGCCGTCTCATGACATAAGAAATCTTTCTTCCTCCCGGTTCTGTAGGTAACAGCCAGGGAGATTCCGCATAAATACGATCCATCACAGCTCTGTTCATTCTTTCCGCTTGCTCGGGCTGAATATCAACTTCCATAGTATGTATAAGGCCCTGGGTCTCTTTCCACATTTCATATTCCACTGCACAGTTCTCGCAGCCAAGTACGTGCCATTCCAGATTTTTACGCCGGGGGTCGTCTTCAGATACGTCCCATATCAAGCCAAAACTTTCTTGGGCTTCACGACAATTCATCTGCTTTTCATCCCTTCATATTGCTCATAGATCGGTTCATAGAAGTAGGGCTCAAGCTGACTCTTGACACTGCTTCGGGCGCGGAATAACAGGGATTTAATCGCACTGACACTCTGTCCGAGTATCGAAGAGATCTCCTGATAATCCAGCTGATCATATTCCCTAAGTATAAGTGCACTGCGCTGCTTCTCGGGAAGATTATTAATCGCTTCTCTGACCATGCCCACCCGTTCATTCCGTAATATCGCCTGTTCAGGAACAATATCAGGAGGAGCTGCCGGAGTATAGCCGCTCTCATCGAGCGAGACATGCCCCGTCTTCTGCTTCCGTAGTTCGCTTAACACTGTATTCCGGGCTATAGTATACAGCCATGTGGAGAAGGAAGCGTCTACTTCCCTGAATGAATGCAAACTTCGAAAGGCTTTATAAAAGGTCTCCGAGCATAAATCCTCAGCCATAAGCTCCAATTGAGCGCTCTTTAGCATATGATAAATAAATATTAGAATCTTTCGTTGATACCTTCGCATGAGTTCTGAATAAAGTTCTGTATTTCCTTCTTTGATATCTCGAATCATCTGGGAATCCGTCATTAGAATGCGATCCTCCTCGCCCATCCATGTGCATCTTCCCCGTTCGATTCTGTATATTATTACCGAACAGGACATAAAAAGTTTCGGTCATTCCAAAAAATGCAGATGTGATCCTAATGTATGTGTATGATTCTTAAGCCAACCCTGCAATATTATACCATACAAGTAGGAATTAAAAAAATTTGTTAAACCGTTCCCCAGCTGCTGAAAAGTAAAGGGCCATTTCATATAAAATGGCCTTTTAATAACATTAAATTATTCAATGAATATTTAACTTTGGCCCGTTAACCGTTCCGTTGTATCGTTCACCAGACCTTCTAATCGTTTCTCGAAAGTTAACCGCCAACTGGAAGACAAGGCATCCACCTCAAGGATCTGCCGAATGACTTGGGTATTCTCCTTGTCATGGTGCATAATCTGGTTGGCGAAATTCAAGCTAATAGCTAGAGGGTGAGAAGTAAGTCGGATCAAGCCGTCCTGGCGGCGAACATATCCTTCCTCAAGTACCCTGAGATAGAAGCCGGTGTAACCGGTATCCTGCATGCGTACCGGAATATCAGACACACCATATCTGGCCGACAGTTTATAGCATGGCTGCCGCGGCTGACTAATTTGAACCGTCGCTTCCCCAAGCTTGAATATATCTCCGATACAGATATCCTGCTCAACCCAACCACGCAGAGTAAGATTCTCGCCAAATGCTCCTAGCTCAAGCTGCCGCCCAAGCAGGCTTTCCCAGTATGGGTAATGCTCATGAGGATACACACACACAGCCTTATCTCTTCCTCCATGATGCTTCAGATCCGCCTGACCGTCCCCTTCAAGATTCAGATAGGAGAGGAATATAGGACCTTCAACTCCTTTTTTAAATATTCCGCTGGAAACTTCCTTATTGTTGTACTGCATGTTCTGCGGGGTTCCCACATTAATAGAGACAATATCCGCTTTATTCACTAGCCACACCTCTTTAAATTTGATATTTCGCATTAGTGTATAAATCCATGCTGCCGCTAATTATGTTAGGTCAACTATGTATATGTCAGGTTACTTCGCGAACTGTAAGTTTCTCCCTAATTATATAAGGCAACCGTCCTCCTCGCAATTGAAGTCTGATTTTTACTGTCACCGCATGAATTATAGCTAAAGTCCGTTAAGCAAAAAAAAAGACCACTTTCAAATGAAAGTGGCCTTGCTCTAGCCTGAGCAAATTATATTGGATAGGAGTGGAGAGAAACCATACTGTACTTTTATTATATTGTATACGTTTACATTCTGTCAACAACTTTTTATAAACGCTTACATTTCTTTTTTTCTCCCTACCATCTGCCTAAATACAAAAACACCGCTGAGCTTTTCACTTGGAAAATTCAGCGGTATTACAATTATAAATATACGGTATATCCCAAGGTCAACAGGTGCTGCTTTGCCCGCTCCATGTCTCCTTCCTGTCTGAAAGACAGGCGCATCACCCCAGGTACATCCTCGCGACTCTCGATAATCTGCATATTGCTTAGATTGATCTGCCGTATGCCTAGCTCTGTGGCTATATGACCAATGACACCCGGGGTATCCGGAACATCTATGTACAGATCATACAAGGAGCTTATAGCCCCTTTTCGACGTTCCGGCAGTTCACTCCTGAAGCGGTTGGCTTTATCAAAAGCCTTCATTATTCCGGTGCCGTCGTCATTAAGAAGCATCTCCAGGAAATCATCCATATGATGCTTCCAGTCTTTGAGCAGCGTCAGAAGTACCTCTCTGTTGCTGAGCAGAATATCTCTCCAGATTACCGGATCACTTGAGGCAATTCTGGTGATATCCCGAAATCCTCCTGCGGCAAGCTGCCGATATAACGGATTATGCTCATTATAATCGCAGACTTGGTTCACCAATGCTACGGCAATAATATGAGGAAGATGACTGATAGCTCCAACAATCTCATCATGAAGCTCCGGTTCCACTCGAACGATATGCGCCTTGGTATACACCAGCAGCTCTTCCAGCTGCTTGTAGGCTTCTTCCGGTACATTTGGTGAAGGGGTAAGAACGTAATAGGCATTCTCGAACAGGAAAGCTGAAGCAGCAGCGACGCCGGATCTCTCGGATCCAGCCATTGGATGTCCTCCGATGAAATACACATCTGGAAGTGTAATGGCTTCAGCACATGCAGCTACCGAAGCTTTTGTACTTCCCACATCGGTAAGAATACATCCGGGCTTCAGCTTCATGCTGCTTAATCTATGTAAATAAGGCTCCAGCTGACTTACCGGTACACATAGGAAGATAAAATCAGCGTCTGCTGCAGCTTCTTCAATAGACATAGTTGCCTGGTCTACAACCCCTCTATCCCTAACCTGCTGCAGGGATTCACTTGTGTGGCAGTGTCCGACTACCGTAACCCCCGGTTTTCCTTTGAAGCTAAGCGCGAGAGAGCCTCCTATCAGCCCTACCCCAAAGATTGCAATTTTAATAGTCATGTGTTCCCCACTCAATTTGCTCTAATTTGTCTTCAAGTACACCCGCCTGGCTTCGAATAAAACAAAAGATACTGCGGAGATTATTCCGCAGTAACCGGCTCTTCCTGGAAGGCAAGCACCTTCTCAAGAGCAGCAATAAATTTAGTATTCTCATCTGGAGTACCGACACTTACACGGATATACTCCGGATATTTATCGAAGCCAGCACGAATGATAACGCCAATCTTTAAGAGAGACTGGAACACCTCGCGGCCGGATTTCTTCACATTGACCAATATAAAGTTGCCATGTGCCGGGAAGTACTCAAGGCCAAGCCGGTCAAATTCAGAAGTTAAGTATTCAACACCGCTGCGGTTCTTGGTACGGCAGGCATCAATAAATTCATGATCTGTTATAGCTGCTTTTGCTGCAGCCTGAGCCAATCTCGATGTATTAAAAGGTTCACGAACCTGATTAATCAGCTTAACGACACTTGGGTGTCCAACCCCATATCCGATTCTTAGGGAGGCAAGTCCATAGATCTTTGAGAATGTCCGAAGAATCATCAGATTCGGATACTTGCTTAACAGGCTTAGGCCATCAGGATAAGAAGAATCCGTTACGAACTCCGCATAGGCTTCATCCAGCACTACAAGTACACGTTCCGGTACTTTGTTGAGAAAATTAACAATTGCTGATTGTGAGACCAACGTCCCCGTTGGATTGTTCGGATTACAGATCCAGATAATCTTGGTACGATCATTTACGGCCTTCAGCATACTGTCCAAATCGTGTGTGCCATCAAGAAGCGGAACTTCGATACTTACGGCACCCTCGATATCCGCATTGCTTTTATATACCGAGAAGGTCTGATCCGCCATAATATTCTCTTCCCCGGGCAATAAGAACGCCCGGGTGATCAGAGCAATTACTTCATCGGAACCGCAGCCGAAAATAATCTGATCCCGGTTAACGCCAAGATGACCCGATAGAACCTCAGTAAGTTCAGCAGCACTGCCATCGGGATAGATGCTGATCTGACTTAACTCTTGTTGAATGGCTTCCTTAGCTTTAGGGGAAGCCCCATAGGGATTCTCGTTAGAAGCCAGCTTAATGACTTCGTCGAGGCCTAATTCCCTCTTCACTTCTTCGATCGGCTTGCCTGGTTGATATACAGGCAGATTCACTATCTGCGGTTTGGGCTGCATACGAATCCCTTCCTTTCCTGATTAACTAAAGTGTCGCGTCTATTATTAATTTCTATAACTAAGAAAATGCTAGACTTTCAATTGTGCCACAAATTCACGAATTTGCAACAGACCTTTCTCCCGACTTTCGGAATCTTTGAGAAGCGGAATCGTATCTTCGATAGTGCGGACGATCGCGCTTCCTACCACCACACCATCACAGATGGAAGAGAATCGCTCCACCTGCTCACGGTTGGAAATTCCGAACCCTACAGCAACAGGAAGATCTGTGCGAGACTTAACATCATTTATAAACTGCTCTATTCCTTCGTGGAAGGAGCTGCGTTCACCCGTTACCCCAAGCGATGAGACACAGTAAATGAACCCGCGTGCATTGCTTAATATGCGGGAAATCCGCTCATTCGAAGTAGGTGCCACAAGCGGCACCAAGCTAACTCCAGCAGCATCAGCCAAAGTGAGTACTGCCCCTGATTCTTCAATTGGAAGATCCGGTATGATCAGTCCGCTAATCTCATGTTCAGCCAGCTGCTGGAAGAAGGCCTCCAGCCCGATTTGCAGAACGGGATTAAAGTAAGTAAACAGCACAAACGGAATCTTTACTCCGCGCTGTCTAGCTTTAAGGGCAATATCGATACAAGTCCCGATTGTAACCGAACTGGTAAGAGCACGCTCGGAAGCACGCTGGATCACAGGTCCATCAGCAAGAGGATCCGAGTAAGGAACGCCAAGCTCCAGAACATCGGCACCCGCTGCTTCCATTTGAATAATTAATTCTACAGTAGTATCCAGATCGGGGTCACCAACGGTAAGAAAAGGAATAAGGGCGGTTTGACCCGCCGCTTTAAGTTCGGCAAATTTCTGATCCATTAAGTTCATGACGGATTACCTCCCAGGTAACTCATGATCGACTCCACATCTTTATCGCCTCTGCCGGATAGACAGATTACGACAATCTGATCAGAAGAAAGCTTCGGAGCTTCCTTGATGACCTGAGCTACTGCATGGGCTGATTCCAGTGCAGGAATAATACCTTCTGTCTGGCTAAGCAGCTGAAGTGCATCCAAAGCTTCTTGGTCGGTAATCGGAGCATACCGGGCACGCTCAATATCCTTGAGATATGAATGTTCAGGACCAATTCCCGGATAATCCAGTCCAGCAGAAATGGAGTGTGCAGGCAATACTTGGCCGAAGGCATCTTGAAGCAGGTAGCTTAGCGAGCCTTGGAAGACCCCTTTGGTGCCTTTGGACATGGTTGCAGCATGATACTCTGTCTCCACACCGTGTCCCGCTGCTTCGACACCAAGCAGCTTCACAGAAGTATCCTCTACGAAAGGATAGAACATCCCAATCGCATTACTTCCTCCGCCTACAGCAGCAACGATAAGATCGGGAAGTCTGCCTTCCGACTCCAGAATTTGACGCCGTGTCTCATCCCCGATAATCCGCTGAAAGTTACGCACCATCATAGGATACGGATGAGGACCCGTAGCTGACCCGAGAATATAAAAGGTATCTTGTACGTGGCTCACCCAGTAACGAAGAGCTTCATTACAAGCATCCTTAAGAGTTCGGGTTCCTGATAGAACCGGAACGACTTCGGCTCCAAGCAGCTTCATCCTAAATACATTGAGCTGCTGGCGCTTCATATCCTCTTCACCCATGAACACTTTACACTCAAGTCCAAGCAATGCAGCAACCGTTGCTGTAGCAACCCCGTGCTGTCCCGCTCCAGTCTCAGCAATAACCTTTCCCTTACCCATCCGTTTGGCCAAAATGCCCTGACCGATCGCATTGTTGATCTTGTGAGCCCCTGTATGATTGAGATCTTCCCGCTTAAGATAGATCTTGGCTCCGCCCAAATGCTTAGTCAAACGCTCAGCGTAGAACAGAGGAGTCTCCCGGCCGGAATATTGCTTCAATAAATAATCGATTTCTTCCTGGAATGCAGGCTCCTGCGAGTAACGCCGGTAAGCCTCTTCCAATTCAATTAAAGCGTTCATCAGCGTCTCGGGAACATAACGTCCTCCGAATTCGCCGAATCGCCCGTTCTCATCTGGTACCTGTGCCATTTAGCGTTTCACCCTCTCGACAAAAGCTTGAATTTTTACGATATCTTTAAGTCCATCGGTCTCAACGCCGCTGGACACATCTACTCCATCAGGCTGGAAATTCTCGATCAGTTCGCCAACATTTTGCGGGTTCAATCCACCCGCTATAATAAGAGGAATCCCTTCCTGCTGTGGCCATTTCCGATAGGGTTCAATCTGCTTCCAATCAAAGGTCTGACCCGATCCTCCACCATACTTAGGATCATAAGTATCCAGGAGCAGACCATCCAGAACTCCCTGGTATGCTTCAGGGCCAAGGCCATCAACATCCCCGTCCTGCTTAAAGGAAAAGACTTTGAAGACTTTCACGCCGAACCGCTGCTTCACCTCACGGCAAAATTCCGGTGATTCCTGTCCATGCAGCTGAATGATACTTAAGTTCGCTTTCTCTAGTACATCAGCCAGCTCTTCTATTGTAGGGTTAACGAACACGCCCACACTTTCCGGCTTCACGGGGCTATCCCATTCCTTAAGAATGGGGATCAACGCTGAAGCCTGATCAGCAGTGATCTGCCGCTTGCTCTTAGCAAACACAAATCCGATATATTCAACAGGCAAGTTTATCATCGATTTTAGCACTTCAACGTCCTGAAGTCCACATATTTTTACCGATGCCTCAGCCATGAACAGCCCCGCTTCCATTAGTCACAGGACCCATTAATTCATGGACAGCTTCCTCCACTAGAGGCTTACGCATGAAGGTCTCACCGACCAGAACCCCATGGGCTCCGCACGAGGAAAGGTAATGAATATCTTCAGGAGTAGAGATACCGCTCTCGCTGATGAGCGTAATTCCTGGCGGAACCAGATTAATTAGTTCTTCAGTCGTTCCCAAGCTAACTTCAAAGGTTCTCAAATTACGGTTGTTGATACCAATCAGCTTGGAAAGGCCAATATTTAACACCCGCTCTAGTTCTGTTCTATCATGAACTTCAACCAGTGCATCGAGTCCGATCGAATGCGCTGCTGCTTCGAACTGCTTCAACTGCTGATCTGTCAGAATAGCGGCAATCAACAGCACCGCATCTGCACCCATCAGTCTGGCTTCGTAGATTTGACGCTCATCAATAATGAAATCCTTGCGCAGGAGCGGAACTTGAACCGCTTGACGAATCGCTTTCAAATATTCGCCGCTTCCCTGGAAGTACTCTTTGTCCGTAAGCACCGAAATACAATCCGTGCCGGCCTCCGCGTAGCTCTTCGCAATCTGTACAGGATTAAAGTCAGGGCGGATTAGTCCCTTCGAAGGTGAAGCCTTCTTCACCTCTGCGATCAGTCCCATGGAACGCTTGCGGCCTTCCGATAGCGCCCGGTAGAAACCGAGCGTGGATGGCAGTTCTGCAATGGTGCGCTCTGCTGAAGATAGTGAGAAATTAGTGGCAAGTTCGGCCACTTCTTTATGTTTAGTTGCTACAATGCGATCAAGATACATAGCTGATTTCCCCTGTCGTTTGAATAAGCTGCTCAAGTTTGTTCTGTGCCTTGCCGGAATCGATAGCTTCCGATGCCATAAGGACCCCGTCCTGAATGGTCTCCGCAAGACCCGAGACATAGATACATGCTCCAGCATTAGCTAGAACAACGTCCCGATATGGGCCTTTCTCACCTTGAAGCACACGGCGGATAATATCCGCGTTCACCTGAGGATCTCCGCCGATCACATCGCCAAGCGGATACATCTGAAGTCCCAGATCATTCGGGTGCAGATCGAAGGTATGGATCATGCCATTTTTCAATTCAGATACACGGGTTGGTGCGGAAATACTAATCTCATCCAGGCCTTCGTGGCTTGTAACCACAAGCGCGCGTTTTGATCCAAGCTCTCTAAGGACCTCGGCAATAACCTCAGTCTTGCTTCCGTCGTAGATGCCTAGCACCTGACGATCAGCCGAAGCCGGATTAGTCAAAGGTCCCAGCATATTAAATACCGTTCTGACACCCAATTCTTTACGTGTTGCAGCGGCATGCTTCATGGAAGGATGGTAGATTTGTGCGAATAGAAAACAAATGCCGATATCATCCAGGCACTTCTCTGCCTGATCTGCCGTCAAATGTATATTAACGCCTAGTGCCTCGAGCACATCCGCGCTTCCTGCACGTCCAGAAGCCGAACGGTTGCCATGCTTCGCGACCCGGACGGATACAGAAGCTGCGACAATGGCCGAAGTAGTGGATATGTTAAACTTATGAATTCCGGAACCGCCGGTTCCGCAAGTATCCAGAAGCTGTCTCGATTCCGTATGGAGCCGGCTGCCAACCCCCCGCATGGCCTCTGCAAATCCTGTAATCTCTTCTACTGTCTCACCCTTCATCCGAAGTGCCGTTAGAAGTCCACCGATCTGTGAAGGCGTTGCTACCCCAGACATAATCACTTCCATTATACCCCGAGCTTCTTCCCGGCCCAAGTTCTGTCCAGCAATTACTCGTGAAATCCCTGTCTGCAGTGTCTCATATCCGCTCATCTATATCTCCTCCTCTGGGTCCTTATGGCGTGTATTCATAAAGATAATCTTGATTTATAACTCCGTCGCTGCTTGCCGTTACCGGGAACATGTGCTCAGCTGTCCGAATCGCCTTTAAAAGGGCCTTCGCTTTATTTACCGTCTCTTCGTATTCCTTCTCCGGAACGGAATCCCATACGATCCCAGCCCCTGCTTGAACGTATGCTTTCCCTTTCTTGAAGACAATGGTTCGAATGGTGATGCAGGAATCCATATTACCTGAGAAGCCGAGATATCCGATTGCACCAGCGTACGTTCCCCGTGCTTCCCGTTCAAATTCAGCTATAATTTCCATCGCTCTTAGCTTTGGCGCCCCTGAGACGGTGCCTGCTGGCAGACAGGATAAGAAAGCATCGAAGAAATCTTTATCTTTACGAAGCTCCCCCGATACACTAGAGACGATATGCATCACGTGGGAGTACTTCTCAATCTCCATGAAAGAATCACATTTCACAGTTCCGAACTCCGAGACGCGTCCAAGGTCATTTCGTCCAAGATCCACCAGCATTAAATGCTCGGCACGCTCCTTCTCGTCTTGCAGAAGCTCTTCAGCAAGTTCGCGGTCTTCACCCTCGTTCGCACCACGCGGCCGGGTTCCAGCAATAGGTCTGGTAGCCACCCGCCCATTCTCTACCTTCACCAGAGCCTCCGGAGAGGTTCCTACAATAATCTCGTCATCCATTTTGAGATAATACATATACGGTGATGGATTCAATGTACGAAGGACACGGTACACATGCAGCGGAGACACTTCTGTCTCAATGTGGAACCTCTGCGAGAGAACAACTTGAAAAATATCACCGGCCCGGATATACTCCTGTGCCTGTTTTACATTACCGATGTACTGCTCTTTCGTCATGTTGGAAGCAATTTCGCCAAGTTCCACATCTTCGGGGAAAGGACGCCGGTTGAAACTCTCGCTTGGCCCCTCCTGCTGAAGCACCTCGGCCATCTCATCCAGCTTGGTGAGAACTGTGTCATAAGCTGCCTTTATGTCCTCGTCCTTTGCTCCATCGGCGACATGGAGATTGGCTACCAATAGAATCCGCTGCTTCACATGGTCGAAGACAATGACCTGATCGCAGAACATGAACTGGATATCCTGCATCTGCAGATCATCTACCTCATGAGCAGGAAGCTTCTCATAATATTGGAGCAGGTCGTATCCGAAGAAGCCAATCGCCCCACCTGTAAATGGCGGCATATCTGGCAGCTCAGGGCTGCGGTAGCTGCGAAGAATAGCTTTTAATTCCTCAATTGGTTTGCCTGGCAGCGCTCTTTGTTCTCCAGCCTGCTCTACGATTACCTGGCCCTTCTTCGCGGAGATCATTAGGAAGGGATCTGTTCCGATAAAAGAGTACCGCGCCCATTGTAACCCGCCCTCTACACTTTCAAGTAAGAACGCCCGATCACGCTGTGCGAACCGCTGGAACAATCGGATTGGAGTCTCCATATCCGCCATCAGCGTCCGAACGACTGGAATCAGGTTATACTGTGAGGCCATTTGGGTTACTTCTTCAATACGCGGGGTTGTCATAGTCCTTCACTCCTTTATCATGAATAGATCAAATGTATAGAGCTTGATAAATAAAAAAGCCTCTACCGAAGTAGAGGCTAGCTTGAATGTACAGTGAAATAACCTATCGTCGTCCAAATCACTAGGATTAACCTGGCATACAAGAAAATACACCCGGGCCAATCAAGAATCGCTAGTCACTGCCTCTTCCATTACCAGGCATGTGCCGATTCATCTACCGAAGGACTTCGCTCAGCTCAACTCTGCTCATCTCAAACTCAACTCTACTCAGCTCTAATAACACGAATTACACTATACTTACTATACACCAGCCACCTTCGGGTTGGCAATACTTTCAGAATCAGATCCTGCTATGTTAATTCCCTGAAGCTGTTAGATCTGGACGAAGTGCCTTAGCTTCATTCAGATAGACATGCTTGATCTCGCGCTGGCTCTTATTTGTATTCACCTGAATCATCAGACGGATACAGAGCGGCAGGCTTCCTTTGACCGGAATTTCGATTGAGCACATAAGCGGAACCAGATCCCATCCATTCATCTGCCGAATGGCACGGGCAGGGAAAGTCGCGTCAAGATCCTGTGTCATGGTAATCCACACGCTGCAAATATCCTCAGGGATAATCTCATTGAGGGCCACAATTTCTTTTAACAGCACGACGGTCTCGCGTAGAATCTCATTCTCATCATTTTGGGTAACTGTCGTAGCTCCCCGTATACCACGGTTATACATCCGTTATGCCTCCTCTTTCAACTGCTCTATTACTCCACGAACCTCATCCAAGGTAATATCAGTAACGATATCCACTTTGCCTATAGCAACCGGAAGTACAAAGACGATCTTGTTATCCTTAAATTTCTTATCATGCAGCAGGGCATCAATAAGACTATCCGTATCCAAATGGCTTGGCAGTGATGTAGGCAATCCGAACTTGACGAATAGCTCCTTGGTCCGCGTGTAGATCGACTGATCTCTTCCACGCTTCACGGCCAGGAGAGCTGAACCGATCATGCCAATAGAAATGGCTTCTCCATGTAAAAACTCGCCATACCCACCAACAGCTTCGATCGCATGTCCAATGGTATGACCCAGGTTAAGGATCGCGCGGAGCCCATTCTCGCGCTCATCCTCAGAGACTACAGCTGCCTTGATCGCGCAGCCACGTTCCAGTCCATAAGCCAAATCGTCACGGTTCAGAGCCAATAGACTCTCTGCATGACTCAGGCACCAGGCTGCGAATGACTCATCCCAGATCAGACCATGCTTGATCATTTCCGAGTAACCCGCCTTTACTTCCCTGATCGGAAGTGTCTGCAGCGTATCCACATCATAGAGAACCAATTCGGGCTGATGGAAAGCGCCAATCATATTTTTGGCTAACGGGTGATTGACAGCAACCTTGCCGCCTACACTGCTGTCATGAGCCAGAATGGTAGTAGGAATCTGGACAAACCGGATTCCGCGCATATAGCTGGCAGCTACGAATCCGGCCAGGTCGCCCACTACGCCTCCGCCAAGAGCTAACACGGCAGAATTCCGGTCAAGCCCGCCTTCAATTGCTGAGGTCATTACATTTTCAAAGACGGATAACGATTTGGCCTTCTCCCCAGCGGTAACGACCGAGGTTACGACCCGGTACCCGCTTTGCTGAAGTATATGTAACACCTTCTCAAGATATAGAGGTGCAATATGATCGTCTGTAACAAGCAAAAGTGTATTCTTGGCTGAAATCCCGTGCTTTTGAAGATAGCTCCCCAAATCGTTCAGTAGACCGCTTCCGATGTAGATGGGGTAGGAACGCTCGCCCAATTCCACCATAAGCGTTCTCATTAGTAGTTCTCCAATTGCTCGTTGTAGCTGCGTACGTTTCTCTCGATTTCTTCGATAGAGTCACCACCGAATTTCTCCAGGAAGGCTTTCGCTACTTCCCAAGCAACTACACTCTCAAGAACAACACTTGCGGCAGGAACAGCACACGCGTCGGAACGTTCTACTTGAGCTGTAAAAGGTTCCTTCGTATCGATATCCACACTTTGCAAAGGCTTATACAGCGTAGGAATCGGCTTCATTACGCCGCGAACTACAAGAGGCATCCCGTTCGTCATTCCGCCCTCAAATCCGCCGAGACGGTTGGTTGCACGGTAATACCCCCGTTCCTCGCTGTACAGAATTTCATCATGGACTTTCGATCCAGGAATCGTACCCGCTTCGAATCCAATTCCAATTTCGACACCTTTGAAAGCATTGATCGACATTACGGCTTGAGCAATGCGCCCGTCGAGCTTGCGGTCGTACTGAACATGGCTACCGAGGCCGATAGGTACGCCTTCGACAATACATTCCACAATCCCGCCGATGGAGTCCCCATCCTGCTTGATCTGATCAATGTAGGCTTCCATCTTCTTCTCCGTATCGGCGTCTACAACCCGTACCGAGGATTGCTCTGTGGCTTCACGCAATTCATCCAGTGACAAATTATGAGGTGGAGCCTCGATCTCACCAATCCGAATCACCTGCCCGGCAATCTTAATGCCGAAATGTTCCAGTAATTGACGAGCCATTGCTCCGCAGGCCACCCGAATCGCAGTCTCCCGCGCGCTGGAGCGCTCAAGCACATTTCTAAGGTCTTTCAGGTTATATTTCAATCCGCCATTCAAATCTGCATGTCCCGGTCTTGGGCGGTGTACACGGCGCTTCTCTTCATCCGATCCTTCAATAGGTTCAATATTCATGATATTCTGCCAATGCTTCCAGTCATTGTTCTCTACAATAAGAGCAACGGGAGCACCCGTGGTGTAACCGTGTCTAACCCCGCCGGCAATCTTTGCCGTATCTTTCTCGATCTGCATGCGGCGGCCGCGGCCGTAACCCTTCTGGCGACGTAAAAGCTGGAAATTGAGTGCCTCGAAGTCAATCTCCAAATTGCTCGGTAATCCCTCTATAATCGCAGTGAGCTGGGGACCGTGCGTCTCCCCTGCCGTTAAATAACGTAAACTCATGATGCGTTCCCCCTTTAAACTGTTAAACTGTAATTGGCTAAAATCCGAGAATTCTTTGCTCATTATAGTATAGGTTCTGCGCTTTTGACAAGGAAAGCCAAGGGAGGAGTTCCAAAACAAAAAACGCACCGACTTCCCGGGATGGGAGTCAGTGCGTCAGGAAGTTTCGAATTCTGGCTAATCTAGCCGACCGTTTCTCTGCCGAGAAGGGCGGCGTCTGCTTGATTACTCTCTTCTTCTTCGCTCTTGCTGCCGAGCAGACTTTCTACCTGTCTTCGCTCCACACCAAGGATTTGCGCACACTCCTGAAGGGTCAGGAATCCGCGCTGGTACGCATGAATTACTTTTCTTTTGTCCATTTCCTTGCCTCCGATTGGATTCTCATATAACCAGTATCGGAGATTAGGCGCATGAATATACTAGTGATTCCTTTACATTTTCCGGTAAAAGAAAGTATCTGCTGCTTCCAGTCCATATCTGCCCGGCGAGAAAATCTGTTCCGTACTTCCTACGAATAGAATTCCGCCTGGACGTAAGGCCTTCGCGAACTTTGTATATAAGACACTCTTCGCTTCTTCGGTGAAGTAAATCATGACGTTACGGCATACGATAAGATCGAAATCTTCTTCGAAACGATCGAGCAGCAGGTTCTGCTTCTTGAACGTTACCGCTTTCTTCAGCTTGTCATCTACCCGGTACATGGCACTGCCTTCAGGCTTGAAATATCGGCGGTTCACTTCCTCCGGAACATCCTTCAAAGATCTCTCCAGATACAAACCTTCATTAGCTTTCGCAAGGGCACCTTCATCGATATCGGACGCTAGTAGATAGCTGCTTTGGAGCAGGCCCAGATCCGAGAGAATCATAGCAATCGTGTATGGCTCTTCCCCTGTAGAACAGGCCGCACTCCATACTTTCAGACGCGGCTTGCTCTTAGTCAGTTCAGGCAGGATCTTGTCCCTGAGAACCTCCCAGCGGTTCGGATTTCGCCAAAACTCAGAGACATTAATCGTCATCTTATCGAGAAATTCGTAGAAGAGCTTCTTATCCTCCATCATGGCACCAAAGAAAGAACTGAACGTTGAATGGCCATTCTTCGTTCTTAGGGTGGTCAACCTGCGTTTCATCTGAGCTTCCTTGTACTGGGACAGGTCAATGCCGGTGTGCTGCTTCACGCTTTGAATAAAACCAACATAGTCGGGATCTGGTGTTGTTCCCTCTTGTTCCGTCAGGTCAACTTGAGCAGGGTTGCGACTTAGATCCACGAGTCCGTACTCTTCTTATAGTTAAGTATTTCGTGCGGTTCAAAGAAATTAGCAATTTCACGTTCAGCACTCTCGACTGAATCGGAACCGTGAATGAGATTGGACGGCGTATGGGCGGCATAATCCCCACGGATCGTTCCCGGTTGTGCTTCCGTAACATTGGTCTTGCCAATGACGATGCGTGACAAGGTGACGATCTCATCGCCTTCCCAGACCATTGCGAACACAGGTGCCGAAGTAATAAAGCTCACCAGATTGTCAAAAAAAGGCTTTCCTTCGTGTTCCGCATAATGTCTCTTGGCTTGCTCTTGTGTGATTTGGACAGGCTTGGCCGCAACCAGCTTAAACCCTTTGTCTTCCAGACGGCTAATAATCCGGCCGATCAAGCCGCGCTGTACGCCATCCGGTTTAACCATTAAAAAAGTACGTTCCATCGGTAACCCTCCCGTTGTGTCGCCGCTTTCTCTCGTATTTAGGCGAATCTAGCGGACTCACTCCATATATTAGCAGAATAATGCCAGGGTGATAAGTGCTTAGTAGGCTCTTCTATTGACGAAATATGCAATGTCCTGCAAATGCTTCTTCGCTTTGTTCTCTTTGAGCCGTTGAAGCGAGGACAACGCCTTCTCAATATACCGGTCAGCCAATAATTCGGCACGGGAAATTCCCTGGCTGTCTAGGATCATCCGAATGGCCCGCGAGGTATCTGCAGAGCCGTCCCCGGCATGAATGGCGGCAATTTCACGCAAAAGCGGTTCACGCAGTCTCTCTTCCTGAAGAGCGAACAATACGGGAAGCGTGATGTTCCCCTGCCTCATATCGCTGCCAGGCGGCTTGCCGAGCTGCTTCTCGGTTCCTTTCAAATCCAGCAGATCATCCCGGATCTGAAAAGCCATTCCCACGTTATAGCCATATCTGTACAACATTCTGCTTACTTCTATCGGTGCATCAGCGGCAATAGCTCCAAGCTGACAGCTGACAGCGATCAAGAGAGCTGTCTTCCGGCGAATCCGAAGCAGATAATTGCGGACCGATTGACCGGTATTGAAGAAATCACGAATTTGCTCCATTTCACCAATGGACATTTGGACCAGAGCTTTAGATAAAATCCGGTGGATTTCCGGGTTACCCAGTTTAGTTACGAGGGAGAGCGCTTTGGCATAAATATAATCGCCGGTGTACATGGCGATCTTGTTATCCCATTTTGATTTTACAGTAGGCTTGCCGCGGCGGGTGTGGGCATCATCAATGACATCATCGTGCACCAGGGATGCCGAATGAATTAATTCAAGAGGAACTGCAATATGCTGAAGGCGATCGAGATTGTAGTTGCCAAATTTGCCTCCAAGCAGCACGAATACAGGACGCAGTCTCTTCCCCCCTGCCTGAAGCAGATGAAGCGAGGTCTCTTTCAGCAGTTCCTGATCCACGTCAATGCTCCGGTACAGCTGCTGCTCCACCGCATCCATATCTTTCTTTAGTGTCCCGAAAATATCCAATAGTTTCATTCTTTCACCCGTGTCAGCTTATTGTCACTCCATATATTTAAAGGTACTTCGGTCTTTAACAGACCCATTTCATAAGCATATTTGAAATACAGCGCAAGTCCGGCCTGCTGCTCATCCTGGAAATCATAACACAGATTGCTGAAATAGTGGCGCCAGTAGTGCGGAGTACCCCCAATTTGATCTACTGATCGATTAATTAAGGGGCGCAAATCTCCAAGACTTTGCTGCTTGCTTAAGGCAAAAGCATCGATAATCTCGCTAAGAAGCTCTGCGTTATGCTCGGCAAAGGTCCGCTGAACTGTCCACACAGCGAAAGTCATACCGTAACCCGTCCATCTTTTCCAGACTTCCCCTAAATCAGTAACCCTATAACCATGATCTACCCAGGAAGCGCGTATCGCGTGATCCCCAATAAGAAGGGCCGCATCACTTTCCTGCATCATCGCCTCAAGATCCGGTTCGCTATTCCAATATGTAGGCTTGCCGCCGTATGCTTTCTCAATAATGATCTTAAGCAGATTTATAGAGGTGGCCGACGTATTTGTCAAAGCAATCTTTCCGTTAATTACCCGATCAAGAGGTTCTCTGGAGAATAACAAAATCGAATTGACCGCATTTCTGGCACTTACAGACAAATCGGGCAGCAGTACAAACTGCTCGTGACCGAGTCCGTAGGCAAATGATGAAATCGGAGACAAATCCAGAGTTCCTTCCAGCATTCGCCGGTTAAGTAAAGCAGGCACCTCTGTCACCATATTCACCTTTCTCGATAAGTGCTCCGGATGTAAATGATGAAAGACCGGCCATACATTGGTGTAGTCAATCTGTCCGATGAGGATTCTGTTCTCCCTGTTGTCCATCTGTATCCCCCCATCTCGTAAACAAGCGATGATCTATATTAAGACTGTCTAGTACTTTACCCACGAGGAAGTTAATCAAATCATCCATACTCTTCGGACCGAAATAAAAGGCCGGCATTGCCGGAATCATCCGCACTCCGAGCCTAGCCAAAGTAAGCATATTCTCCAGGTGAATGGCATGCAGAGGTGTCTCTCTCGGCACAAGTACAAGGGTACGCGATTCCTTCATCATTACGTCTGCAGCCCGGGTCATTAGATTCTCTGACGATCCATGGGCAATCGAGGACAGTGTGCCCATAGAGCAAGGCATAATGATCATGCCATCAACTCGAAATGATCCGCTCGCTATGGACGCGCCAATGTCGGCCACCGGATGGTACTGATACGACCCAGCGTATGAGCCGAACTTCTCTGCAAGAAGAATTTCCCGGTTGGTAGTGTTCCATCCGAGCTCCTCTTTAATAACTCTCCAGCCGGCATTCGAGACGACAATATGAACAGTTACTCCGAATTTAAGAAGCACCTCGATCAGTCTGACACCATACACAGACCCGCTAGCCCCGGTAATCCCTACAACATAAGCCCTGGAAGAATAGAGCTCCACGGCTTTAGAATCGATGTGAACGTTCATCATTGGTTCACCAGCAGATCAATAAGTGTGAAAGAGAATACAACAATGCTCAGAACCCCATTCATCAGGAAGAATGCAGTCTGAAGCCGACTTAAATCTTTCGGTGAGACGATGGTATGCTCGTAGAATAGAATTAAATAAGCAATTACCATTCCGGTAATGTACCACCAGCCCAAGTGCGTCATAAGTAATAGCGCTACGAAGCCGAGTGCGGTGATGATATGGAAAGCTCTGGCTATCTTGAGTGAATTAGCCACGCCGAAGCGTGCCGGAATCGAGAACAGCCCTTCCTTTCGGTCGAACTCGATATCTTGGCAAGAGTAGATAATATCAAATCCCGCCACCCAGAATGTAATGGTCACAAAAAATACCAAAGCGGGTCCATCAATAGTCCCTGTTACGGCTACCCAGCCTCCGAGCGGCGCTAAGGCGATTGTCATCCCTAGCACAACATGACAGAGCCAGGTGAACCGTTTGGTATAGGAATATAGGACCAGCATAAAAACAGCAATAGGAAGCAGCTTGACGGATAGCGGATTAAGCTGTGATGCAGCCCAGAATAACAAGATAAATGAGACTGCGATAAAGACAACGACTTCGCTGATCCGAAGCAGCCCAGCAGGAATGGCGCGGCCTGCCGTGCGCGGATTCTTCTTGTCACTTACTCTGTCAATCAAGCGGTTAAGTCCCATGGCGGCACTTCTTGCTCCAAACATCGCAAGCAGCACCCAGCCAATCTGCGCCCAGCTGGGCAGGTGACCATTTACAGCAACAGAGCCCAGTAGAGCTCCCATAAACGCAAAAGGAAGTGCAAATACGGTATGTTCAAATTTAATCATTTGAAGAAAAATAGCAGTTTTCTTAAACATCTGGCGTCTCCTTGATTCCGATATGTAATGCAGCGATTCCGCCTGTCAGAGGAAAGGCTTCCACCTGAGTCAGTCCGATGTCACGGAATATTTGAGCCAGTTCATGCCGTCCCGGGAATTGGACGAGCGAGTCCGGCAGCCATTTATACTGCTCGTAACGTTTAGCGAACATTTTGCCTAAAAGCGGCAGAACTCTGTTGAAATAGAAATAATATATACCTTTAAACGGCTGCCAGGTAGGCTTGGACAATTCAAGACAGACGACCATGCCGCCGGGCTTCACAACCCGCTTCATCTCGCGAAGCACCTGATGCAGGTCTGGAACGTTCCTCAGACCAAATCCGATGGTCGCATAGTCAAACTGGCCGGTCTCAAAAGGCAGATCCATTGCGTTGCCCTGATACAGCTGAACCTTTCCATCAAGTCCGCGGGCATGAACCTTGCCCCTTCCCACCTGAAGCATGTTCTCGCTAAAATCAAGACCCTTGATCTGCCCGCCGCTTTCCTGCGCCATGCTTATCGTCCAGTCACATGTACCGCAGCAGAGATCAACGGCTGTGTCTCCGGGCGACATGGCCATTTTTTTCATAGTAAATTTGCGCCACGCCTTATGTCTGCGAAAGCTTAGGATGTCATTCATAAGATCGTATTTCGGAGCAATGCTCTCGAAGACGGAGTGCACAAATTGTTCCTTTTGATTAGGAGATTGTGATTCCATTGATTTCTTTCACTTTCCCTTCCTTATAAAACAGGCTTCGATATTCTTAGGGCCCTGATAAAAGGCTCAATCAGTTCACCCAGCTCTTCACGAAGGCTCTCACCCTGCAAATCCGAGATTAACCGCTGGATCCGTTCCAGTGACTGCTCGAGCTCGGCTGTCATTAAGTCTTGAGCTGACGAATCGCTCACTTCTTCATCGAAACTAAACGCTCCCGCATGATTCAATTGAACCACCGCGTTCTCGCAGCGGCTGACTTCATGCAGCAGCTTCAGCCATGAATGCTGATAATTCTGATCCAGCAGTGAACTTAAGGGCAGATAAAGCTCCATGTTAAGTTCAACCTGGCTTTGGAAGAGGGCCTCTGCAGTCAGACTGCGCTGCATTAGCTTTGTATACAAATTCACTTTCTTGCGGTTAACTTCACATACTGACGAACTAAGCTCGGAGATAAGTTCTGTCCTTCCGGCGCTTGCGAGCAGTTCATAGAACAAGCTGCTGAAGTAGTCTCCGGCAAGCACATTTAACTGGCGGGAGCGCATCCCACTCTCCTCCTTGCGTACCGGTTCGGCATCTATAAGGTCATGAGTATCCATTCCCAGCTGAACAAGATATACGGCTAAGGCTATGTTCTCAGCATCTGCGTCGGTAAAGCTGTCTTGATGATTTAAGAAGGTGTAAAGCAAACGAACACGGGCATTCGCAAAAGGCGGCAGCTCCGTGTGAGTCGTTATCATGTCGTAATCGACGTATTTTTTTGCTAATTCTGGTATGCGATAGGTTCTCATCCTTGTCCTCCGGGCCGCTCATACTGACGATGTCTATTTACATGTCACAATCCAATATATTATAGCATATGTTGTTTCGGCACGCACGGAGTTAAGCTGAAGCATGGGGAATCGCCCTAATCACTACTCAAATCGATTCTTCCATAGGCTTGTAACCGTGAACCGGAAATATTGCTTTAGCTCATCTGGTAGCGGATGATCCCCTAAGTTCTCCAAGTCATCCAGTGCCGAAGGCGGCCACTCCCCCCGGCGGACATCCGAACCCAGCAGCAGATGCTTTGTTCCTACCCACTTGTCTTCAGCAACGAGCCGGATCAAAAGCTGGGAGACATTACTCGTCCGCTCAAATGAAAACCGGATCAGCTCAGCCATATTCAGATATAGAACTGAAGGCTGATAGCTCTCATCCCCAATCTTCAAATCTACTGACAGGATAGATTGGTCCAGCTTCACCTTGGACAAGCGTACCGATAAAGGAAGCCGTGAAAGTTCATCCACGAGATTATTTTCCGTAAGGTCGATCACTTGCTTATCTGCAAAAACGCTGTAAGCTGGCTTACCGCTCCAGGTGCTTCCGCGGGCTGTTAACACGGCCATCATAAATGCTAAGGTCAAAGATATTAGGCATGCAGCGATAATTGGCTTCCATCTTCTCATGGTATCCTCCCTTTCAGTTCATGTGCCTGCCTTGATGGCAAGTACAATCAGGGTCCATACCTCATTTTATACAGTCTTGACGCCCACAAGAACGTCTTTATACATTTGCTGAAGCTTAAATCTTGTCTATGAAAAAAAGCAGGCTGCGCCTGCGGTCTATTCTTCCGTATCAATTACACCGTGTTTGGTCATGACAATCGCTTTGCCGCGAACTTTGACAGCCGAGGTATGATCCGTGAACTGGGCAATCAGAACCTCGCCCTTATCCAGCTTCTCCGTATGATGGAACCGGGTATCTCTTCCTCGGGTAAGTCCAATCACTTGAACCCCTTGCTCTTTGGCTTTCACTACAAAGTAGTCCCCATTGTTCACATTTTGTTCATCCACTATTTTGAACCTCCCACTTCGAATTGCCTTGCCCTCGTCAAAAGAAAAGGCCGTGAACAAAAGCTCACGGTCTTTGGTAACGGAAGAAATATGTAGAAATCTTATTTGATTCCGTCTTTGAGCGCTTTACCCGGTTTAAACGCTGGGATTTTGCTCGCAGGGATTTCGATTTCCTCTCCGGTTTGTGGATTGCGTCCTTTACGTGCGGAACGTTCACGAACTTCGAAGTTACCGAAGCCTACCAGTTGCACTTTATCTCCGTTTTGGAGTGCTTCTGAAATCGCTTCAAATACCGCGTCAACGGCTTTAGTAACATCCTTTTTGGACAGTTCCGTAGATTCAGACACCTGTGCGATCAAGTCAGATTTATTCATCCTGTTTCACCTCCCCGAAAAGGAATAACTTCTGCTCTGCTATCCTTTGTTTCCGTTTTGACCGAAAATATACGTTAATCTTCGGAAGAACAAACTTATAGTAATACACCTAAAGCAGAATTTCAAGGCATTTAAGGGTTTTCGCTGGATTCAAGCGCTTTTTCATGTAAAAAAACCGACCAAGTTGGACCTTGGCCGGTCATAATTCTCATGGTTACAAAATAATGGCAATTAAACCGCCGGAGCCTTCGTTGATGATTCTCCCCAGCGTTTCCTGTAATTTGTAGCGGGCGTTATCCGGCATCAAGGCTATTTTGCCTTGTATTCCTTCTCTTACAATGGAGTGCAGGGATCTTCCGAAAATGTCCGATTCCCAGATTTTGATCGGATCGCTCTCGAAGTCCTGCACCAAATAGCGCACAAGCTCTTCACTCTGCTTCTCGGTACCGATAATCGGTGAGAACTCGGATTCTACATCCACACGGATCATATGAATGGATGGAGCTGTTGCCTTGAGCCTCACTCCAAATCTGGAGCCTTGGCGGATCAGCTCAGGCTCATCCAGGGCCATTTCAGCGAGCGAAGGAGCAGCAATACCGTACCCCGTGGTCTTGACCATCTCCAGCGCTTCTGCAAAGCGGTCGTATTCCTTTTTAGCATGGGTGAATTCCTGCATAAGCTGAAGCAAATGATCTTTACCGCGGATTTCTACACCTACCACGTCTGTCAGGATTTGATCGTACAACTCATCCGGGGCGAAGAGATCAATCTCGGCTACCCCTTGACCCATATTCAGGCCGCTAAGGCCGGCACGGTCAATGAAGTCATACTCAAGAAAGTTGGCAACGACCCGGTCTACATCCCTTAGACGACGGATATCCTTGACTGTATCGCGAACGGAATTCTCATAATTGCTGCGCAGCCAGTGGTTCTCATTCAGAACCATAACCCAGCTTGGCAGATTGACATTAACCTCATGCACAGGGAACTCGTACAGCACTTCACGAAGAACACCGGTTACATCCTCTTCCGTCATATTTGCTGCACTCAGGGTGAGAACAGGAATGTCATACTTTGCAGCAAGTTCGGCCCTAAGCTGAAGAGCCTCTTCACTGCGCGGCCGGGTGGAGTTAATGATCAGCACGAACGGCTTGCCGACTTCCTTCAGCTCGGCGATGACCCGTTCCTCGGACTCTACATAGGAATAGCGAGGAATATCCGCAATAGTTCCGTCCGTAGTAACCACCACACCTAACGTGGAGTGCTCTTGAATTACTTTACGAGTGCCGATTTCTGCTGCTTCCTGGAAAGGAATTGGCTCTTCGAACCAAGGAGTAGAGATCATACGGGGACCATTTTCATCCTCATATCCTTTTGCTCCTTCCACAGCATAGCCTACACAATCAACCAACCTTACATTAACTTCCAAGCCTTCGTCGACTTTAATTTGAACTGCGTTATTCGGAACGAATTTGGGTTCCGTGGTCATAATAGTCTTCCCCGCTGCGCTTTGCGGAAGCTCATCAATTGCACGCACGCGGTCAGCTTCATTCGTGATGTTAGGCAGGACTACCGTTTCTACAAACCTCTTAATAAAGGTTGATTTACCTGTGCGAACAGCTCCAACGACACCCAGGTAAATGTCACCTCCGGTACGCTCGGCTATGTCCTTGAAAATATCTACTTTTTCCAGTGCCAATGAAATCCCCTCCTCAAATTTCGCCGAAGGAAAAATGCCTTTTGAGAGCATCCGCTTCGTTATTCACTGAGTCATTCAAAATTGCAACGGCAGAGCACTGTTGTTGCCCCTACCTGTGTCCGCCGCCAGAAGCCTGTTTGGAGAGATAGGAACGAAGCGGCGTGAACTCGTACATGCTTTAGGACTAGTACCATCATATGTACCAGATGCGTAAATATGACAGATATAAAGAATGCCTAACCATTATTTATGTTCCGGTACAAAGGGTTAGACCACGATCACCGGAAAATCCGCCATGCTGTATATGTATGTGAATCTATAAATTTTATTCCGTCAATATAGGAGATTTTACATAAAAAAAAGACCCTTACGGGTCCTTATTGACTCACAGCAACCGGCTGTTTATTCTGCCAGTGATAGGGCAAGGATTTGACAGGTACAAAATACGAGTGCTCCAGAAGCAGGGTTCTTAGATCTGTGTTGGCATCCGGTGTAACTCCGGACTTCTCTACGGCCTGCATAATATCGAGCGCATAATCTACGTACACCTGCCCGCTTGGGTCAAGTATATAAGCTGATTCCTGCCCAGAGTAAAAACTGGTCCAGGCGAGCGACTCGCTGTTAATCGCCTTTAAATCAACAGAATATATGCCCGGGTACAGTTCCTGCCCTACCGGGAGCTTACCTTGATGACTGCTCTTGTACTTATCTACCGCGCGCTGTATATCGTTGACTTTCTGTACCGTGGTCAGTTCCATAACTTTCACAACAGGCTTTGTCTCTTCATCAAGGATAAGGAAATAAGCCGAGCCCCCTTGTTCAAAAGCCGTGGCAGGGATCTCATCGATATATCCCGCTTTGTTCAGCTTATCCAGGTCGATTCTGAATTTCTCGTACCGGGGAGTCGACTCATCCGCATTCAGAATAGGCAGGATACCCTGGTCTTTCTGAAATTGGTCTACAGCAAGCTGCAGACGGTTCACGCTCTCGCGGTATGACACCTGATTAGCAGAACGGCTCTCCCTTGGGTACATGCACCCGCCCAATATGCCCAGAAGGAATGTGCTCATGAGCATCACAGCGCCACACCGGTAGATCAACTGCACAGTTCTATTGTTCAAGCTTACTCATCCTTATCTGCTAATATGAATGTTGCCCACTTACCATAATTCATCGTCCGCCTGCTGCTTCTCCAGCTGCCTGCGTATGGCCGCTTTAAGCGGATCCTCAGGCAGTTCAATTACTACCGGACCTGTAACTTTGGCCTGACAAGCCAGCCTAGTTCCCTGATCAATCATAGAACCAAGCTTACGCCGCTCGGCATCAGTAGGAGCCGAAAGTCCGGCTTCCCCCTGCGGACCGGGCACGTTAACCTTGCACATTAAGCATCCGGCATTCCCGCCGCAGCGGGTAGCTATGTGAATCCGCGCCTGACGAGCGGCAGAGAGGACAGAAGTGCCGCGGCGTGCCTTAACAACTTTGCCTGAAGGCTCAAACCTGATTTCACAATCCATCAAGAATACCCCTTTCGCCCAGCTGGCTTGCAATGAGCTCCAGATGCTTCCTCGACCATGTATTGCGCTTGATCAGAACCCGAAGCAGGGGAAGATGTTCTTCCGAGTGAAGAACAATTGCCTTACCGATCGGAACGTAACGATCTGGCCTGTCACGCAGCACATTGAACAAAAATTCATGACTTAACGGCATTAATCTAAGCCACTCGTTATCCAGCCGAACAGAAGGGGCTTGTCCATAGAGCAGCTCTCCCACCTCAACCTTATAATGGCTTCCCCCGGTCTTCACCTCAAATCCGCCCACCAATTCAAGCACATACGGGCCCATTTGGTAATGGCTTAAGAGAGAGACATACATACCACTTTCATCCAAAACCTGCTTATCTGTGGAACGGGTCCCCAGAATTTCGTGAAGGCCTCGGGCGCCTGTTAGGTCCGCATACACGTCAATGTCCCGGGGTGCCTGTTCCAGTGCAATACCCTGCAGCCAGAGTCCGCAGCTTCCTCCCACTAGCCAGCTCTCCCGGCTGTTCCCCCACTCCCTGGCTAACTGACGAAGGGCATCAATCAACTCCGGAATGCGGGCATATTTAAGTCCCTCCATCACTCTACCTCTTTCTAGTGAACTTCCTGCTTGCCCTCTATGTGATGGACACAACTCCTACCAAAAAACCTGCAACCATAATAATAAAAGCAATTAGAGAAAGTAAACCTCTAATCAGGCCTGTCGTCTTGGCCCGTGCAAATGTAATCAGGAATACGGATAGTCCCATAACAAGAATGGCCGCAATCGAAAGCCACATTTTGGTCATTGCATCCATGCGTGTTCGTTCCCCCAGTGTCTTTATTATGATCAACATTATAGCATTGTCCCCAAAAAAGGGCTACGGCGCACTAAAAAGACCCTGCCGGCTGCTAGCCAGGGCACGGGTCTTCTCTCAAACCTATTGAGGAGTGCGGCTGTATTATTTTTTGAGCATTAACTTCATAAGGGCTTCCATATTGCTAGGGTTCATCCCACTCTTCTTAACAGCTCCAACAATTTCAGAAATTGTCGCCTCAGATACGGGTACATTTGCCATAGCAGATACCTGCTTAATCAGTTGCCGCAGCTGCGTCTCACTCTGAAGTGTAGAAGGCTTAACCGTACTCGCCAGTTTCTTCACCGCATTTTCCGTAATCGGCTTTCCCGTCTTCTTGTTAATAGCATTCAGAGCTTCTTTAGAAATGTTTTTGTTCAAGTTCTCCCCTCCTCCGGCAGTCGTCACACTTAATGTATGACTACAGCACAGAAAAGGTGTGGGCCTCTATTTAGGTATGCCACTGTTCCCAGGTTTCCTGGGACATGACTTCCATTTCTGTCTTGCGATCCCGGCCCATCAAAGCTTCAACAGCTGTCTTTGCCGGCATATCTTCAAACAAAACATGATAGAGCTGAGTTGCAATCGGCATTTGCACGCCATATTTCTCAGACATCGTGTGGGCAGCCTTCGTTGTTCGTATCCCTTCGACTACCATTCCCATGGAATTCAGCACCTCCGGCAGCGGCTTGCCCTGACCAAGGAGCGACCCCGCACGCCAGTTACGGCTGTGCTGACTTGTTGCAGTAACTACTAAGTCTCCAATGCCTGCAAGTCCTGAGAAGGTGAGCGGATTAGCCCCCATCTCAACACCGATTCGTGTAATTTCTGCAAGACCCCGAGTTAGAAGTGCCGCTTTCGCATTATCCCCAAAGCCAAGACCATCCGACATCCCTGCTCCGAGAGCAATAATGTTCTTCAAAGCTCCGGCAAGCTCTACTCCAACCATGTCCCTGTTGGTATAGACCCGGAAGAAGCTGTTCATGAACAAATCCTGAGCACGCTTAGCCTGTTCCTCTTCCAATGAAGCTACTACAACGGTGGTTGGACAGCGTTTGACGACTTCTTCGGCATGGCTTGGGCCCGATAGGACAACTATATGTCCTTCCTGGCATCCAAGCTCTTCGGATATTACGGTAGAAATCCGCTTCAGCGTCTCTGTCTCAAACCCTTTGGTAGCATGAACGACCAGCATATCCTCTGTCCAATACTGCTTTAACTGCCGGGATACCTCACGTACCGCAGAAGACGGCGCTACCATAATTACCGCTTGAGCCCCGCTCACGGCTTCTTTCATATCTGTTGTAGCTTGTATATTGGCCGAAAGAGTAATACCAGGCAAAAACCGCTCATTCTTATGCTCCTGGTTAATTTCATCCATTTGCTTCTCATTCCGTGTCCAAAGTGATACCTGAATCCCTTTATCGGCTAGAACGCTAGCCAAAGCTGTTCCCCAGCTTCCTGCAACCAGTACAGCAGCTTTTCTAAACAACTCTGCTCCCCCCTTTGGCTCCCAGTTTGTTCTCCTTACCCTGCGCAATTTTCACAATGTTCGTGCGGTGTCTCCAGAAAGCAAAGACACAAATAATTAGGCTGGTCCAGAAATAAGGTCCGACAGGTCCCATAAACAGCAGCAAAATAGGCGTCAGACCGACAAACAGCAAAGAACCAAGTGAAACATAGCGGGTAATAACAATGGTAACGATGGCAATCAAACCGGCAATTAGCGAAGGAAGGAAAGCTAAGGACGCCATGACACCGATGGTCGTAGCAATCCCTTTTCCTCCGCGAAATCTGAAATAAATCGGCCAGTTGTGGCCAATAATGGCGGCAATTCCGCAGATGGCAGGCACCCAATCGGAACCGTCACCCAGCCAGCGTCCAAGCCAGATTGCAGCGATCCCCTTGAGCACATCCAGAACAAGCACCAGGATTGCCGGGCCCTTGCCAAGTACCCGAAGGGTATTGGTTGCACCGGCATTCCCGCTGCCATGCTGGCGGATATCAATGCCTTTCAAAGTTCTGGCCAGCACCACACTGAAGCTGACTGAACCTAACAAATAGCTAATAATTACTGCAATAATAGATGTTAAGCTCACACTGCTCTCTCCTAACCTTCATCCGATTTACGGCGGGTAAACAACCGAATCGGTGTGCCTTCAAAGTCAAATGCTGCCCGGATTTTGTTCTCTAAATATCGCTCATAGGAGAAATGCATGAGCTCCGGATCGTTGACGAAGACAACAATGGTCGGTGGCTTAACCGTCACTTGAGTGACATAATTAATTCTCATCCTGCGACCTTTATCCGTTGGAGGAGGATTAATGGCAACCGCATCAGAGACTACATCGTTCAGCAGATGGGTCTGCACACGTCTGGCGTGCTGTTCAGCCACGTGCTGAACAACAGGAAGCAGCTTCTGTAGGCGCTGTTTGGTGAGCGCAGACAGGAAGACAACAGGGGCGTAAGTCATGAACAAGAAGTGATCCCGGATCTTCTTCTCAAAGTTGTGCATCGTCTTGTCGTCCTTCTCTACAGCATCCCATTTGTTAACAACGAAGATAGAGGCTCTGCCCGCTTCATAAGCATAACCGGCAATATGCTTATCCTGCTCGATAATGCCCTCTTCTCCATTAATAACGACAAGCACTACATCAGCTCGTTCAATAGCCTTCATAGCACGCATTACGCTGTATTTCTCTGTAGTCTCATACACCTTGCCTCTTTTTCTCATCCCCGCTGTATCAATCAAGACGTAGCGCTGACCATCCTTCTCAAAAGGGGTATCAATCGCATCGCGGGTTGTGCCGGCCACATCACTGACAATAACTCGTTCTTCCCCGAGAATCGCGTTCACAAGTGAGGATTTACCCACATTCGGACGCCCGATCAGGGCCACTCGAATGACATCCTCATCATATTCTTCGTCCTGAAGCTCAGGCAGATTCTCCACAATCGCATCGAGCAAATCCCCAACGCCCGTTCCATGGCTGCCTGAGACTCCGATAGGATCACCGAATCCCAGATTGTAGAACTCATAAATGTGATCCGCGCGGCTTAAGTTATCCACTTTATTTACAGCGAGAATAATAGGCTTGCCTGAACGGTATAGAAGAGCAGCTACTTCCTCGTCCGATTGGGTTAAGCCTGATTTGGCGTCACACATAAATATAATGACATCCGCCTCTTCGATGGCAAGCTCAGCCTGCATGCGAATCGACTTAAGAATCATGTCTTCCCCGTCCAGCTCAATACCTCCGGTATCAATAATACTGAACGATTTACCGTTCCATTCCCCAATGCCATAAATACGGTCACGGGTAATTCCCGGTTTATCTTCCACAATGGCCAATCGTTCGCCTATAATGCGGTTGAAAATCGTTGATTTTCCCACATTTGGACGTCCCACTATAGCCACAACGGGTCTTGCCATATGAACTCCTCCTAAATGTTTACTTAGGCCTGCTTAACTTTATAACGATAGCTGAAAGTAATTCATCTCAACTACATGAAGTTTTGCCATATAGATCAATATCGTAAACCTTGTCTTTTTGACTCGTAACTCATCATAGCAAAAAATAACTTGCTTGGCTAACCAATCCATGGATAACTTAAGCTTTAGCTACAAAAAAATCGGCGAACCCGTCACGAGTTCGCCGATTCCTCTTCATGGTAAGAATGTATTATTTGAGTTTGCTCAGCTTATCGCCAAAGCGCTCTCCAAGAGTGATGCTAAGACCTTGATTGCTAAGGGAAACGTTAGGATTGTTGTTGATATCTTCACGGTTCACACGGTCAGCACCGCCGCCTCTTCTTTCCGTTCTTTCCGGCTTAGCTTCTTGAGCAGGAGCTTCTTCAGTCTCCTTGATGCTCAGGCTAACCCGCTTCTCGGAAGGGTTCACGTCAAGGATCTTAACTTGGACAGTTTCGCCTTCTTTAAGTACTTCTTGAGGTGTACCGATATGTTTGTGGGAGATTTGGGAAATATGAACCAAACCTTCAACCCCAGGAGCAATTTCAACAAATGCGCCGAAAGTAACCAGACGCTTCACTTCACCGCTAACGATGTCGCCAGTCTTGAACAGCTCTGCAGCTGTCTCCCAAGGTCCAGGTGCAGCAGCTTTAATACTCAAGCTGATTTTACCTTTCTCCGGATCAACTTTTAGAACTTTAACTTTGACTTCATCACCTTCGGATAGAACATCAGCAGGCTTGTCAACATGGTTCCAAGCAATTTCGGATACGTGAACAAGTCCATCCACGCCGCCTACATCAACAAAAGCGCCGAATTGAGTCAGACGTTGTACTTTACCGTCGATCAATTGTCCTTCTTTAAGGTTGCCCATCACTTGTTGTTTGTTTTGCTCGAACTCTTCATCAAGGACATCTTTGGCGGAAAGAATAACCTTATTGTTCTCACGGTCAATTTCTTTCACTTTAACGCGAAGCGTGCGGCCTTTATAGTCACTGAAATCTTCTACGAAATGGCGCTCAACCATAGAAGCAGGAATGAATCCGCGAACTCCAACATCGGCAACGATACCGCCTTTAACTACATCGGCAACCGTAACTTCGAAGGTTTCTTTGTTCTCGAAGCGCTGTGCAAGGACTTCCCAAGCATTTTCGCTGTCGATGGCGCGTTTGGAAAGAACCAGTCTTTCTTTCTCGTCATCGATGCTAACCACTTTAGCTTCAACTTCTTGTCCTACCTCAACAGCATCCGAAGCATTATCCAAATGAACAGAAGATAATTCACGGATAGGAATGACGCCGTCATATTTATATCCAATGCTTACGTAAGCTTGGTTATCCTCAACTTTAACGATGGAACCCTTGACGGTGTCACCTTTTTTCAAGGACACGATTTGCTCCAATTCATCTTGATTTGTCACTTCAGCATTCTCTTGCTGATCTTTGATTTCTTCCGACATCTCAATACCCTCCTCGATTCAAAACCCCATTTATTTAAACCCGCGGCTAGCGTGGTTCAAAACATGCATTATATTGTAGCTTTCCAAACTTCCAACTGTTCATGCATGGTTTGGCCCGTAAATACGGGTCTTTTATCCGCGGGCTTTAAGCTCCGCAATGTGGTGCATAATCTTCTCAGTGGCCAGTTCGAGCGAATCCGCAGACGGAGTGTCCCGGAATTCGGATAAATCCACTGGTGGACCATAAATCACTTTAGTTCTGCGAAATAATTTATAATTCCCAATAATGGCAGCCGGAATGACAGCCGCATCACTGCGGAGCGCAAAACTTGCTGCGCCTTTCATGGCCACTCCGCTCTCCCCCGAGCTCGAACGCCTTCCCTCAGGGAAAATACCCATAACTTTGCCGCTTCGCAGCAGCGTCAAAGAGGTTTTAATCGATTCTTTGCTCACGCCTCCACGTTTGACGGGAAAAGCTCCGAGCTGCTTAATGAGCCATCCGAGTACGGGAACCTCGAAAAGCTCCGCTTTAGCCATGAAATGAACTTTGCGGTCTAACAGAATCCCAACCGTAGGCGGATCGAAATTGCTGATATGATTGGAACAAAGCAGCACGCCGCCTTCCTTCGGAATATTCTCAAGTCCTATTCCTTTAAGCCTGAACAGAAACTTGTAAATAATCCTAAGCGCCCCGCGAACTAAGTAATAAATCATATCCGTCCTCTTTCCTTCCCGTACGATCTGCACATCGAAATGATTGCGTCCGTAACTTCAGACAGGCTCATGTTCGTTGTATCCAGAAATTCAGCATCTTCCGCCTGACGAAGCGGCGATATCTCACGCTGTTCATCAAGGCGATCCCGCTCGGCAATATCAAGCTCAAGCTGTTCCAAGGTGATGGCAGCCGTATCTTTAATTTCATTATAACGGCGCCGTGCCCGTTCCTGCACACTTGCGGTCATAAAAACTTTAACTTCCGCATCAGGGAGTACTGTAGTGCCGATATCGCGACCGTCCATGACGACGCCTTTGCGCAAAGCCATTTGCCGCTGCAATGAAACCAGCTGGTTGCGCAGCCCCTCGATTTGCGCATATCGGGACACCTTGGCATTCACCGCGAGTGAACGGATTTGGTCGCTAACGTCCTCACCGTTAACCAGCACTTTCTGGCCATCTACTCCCGGTTTTAATTCAATAACCATGTTTTGAGCCGTTTGAAGCACTTTTTGCTCTTCTTCCGGTTCAATTCCTTTGAGAAGCATGTACCAGGTAACTGCCCGGTACATCGCCCCTGTGTCTACATAGACATAAGCAAGCGCTGCTGCCACCATTCGGGCGATTGTGCTTTTGCCGGCCCCAGCAGGTCCGTCTATGGCGATGTTGATTTTCCCGCTCTCGTATGACTTATGACTTGCCAACGGGGTATTCCTCCTCAAACAATGGCCTCAATAAAAAAGCAGGCATTGCCTGCGACGTGAAAATTATACCACACAACATAGGGTGATGCAAAAGCGTTCAGTTGTCGGTAAATTTTTCAAGCAGCACTTGCAGGGGCGGCAAGGCCTTACCTTCATAGTGTTCAGCAGACGATAGAATCATCCGGAAAGACGGGATTCTCAGCAATGACTGGCATAGAAAAAGGCCGATCAGCAGAGCGATCAGCAGCTTTATTAACAGATTATGAATTTTGTTGCTAAACTTCAGAAATAACCCATCAAATTCCTGTTCCTGTGAGAAATTATTGCTGTCTTCCTGTGCCATAGATAACTTCATCTCCTCTGGATTTAGCCTTACCGTGCCCAGAAAAAAGAGAAATCATCCATAACCCGGAATCAGCGATTGCGGAAATCAAATTGGCGTTCAAAGCAGTATCTAATCAGCTTCTGGCGTTCCATGTCAGATATGCTCTCAAACTTCAGCATAACAAGAGACCTTCCCGTCTCGAGCTTCTTGGTGCGGACAATCTCGGCCTCGATTGGAACATGTTCTATAGAACCATTTTTATAAGGAAGAAGGACCCAGCAGTGAAGAACTTCACCCTCAAACAGGCTGTACTGGGGTTCGCAATAGAACGAAAAACCCCCTCCACCAATATCTTCAGTTCGAGCTACAAACCTTATGTTATTCGAAGTTTTCACAGCCACCTCAAGATCAGCGGTTACCCGAAGAAAATGACGACGCTGAATTCTTGTAATCGAGTCCGGATCGGGCTTGCGAATACGAACCAGCTTGATATTATCACTGACAAATCCTAGCACGTAGGTATTGAAGTAGTTCTTTACACCCTCATCCGTAATAAAATAAACCGATAGTTCATCCCCCATGTAAAGCTTCTTCATCCCCCCGCCTTCAACAGGAATCGGAACCTCAATCAGGAAAGAATCTTCTTCGATTTCAGAAATACGCGATTTATACTCGATCGTATCTTCCTTTTCTATTTCTGAGGCAACCTGGATATATACAAGATCATTGATTTTCGGAAGCAACCTCTTCACCCGCCCACTGAATTTTTGTCTATTTGACATTATAGCATGCAGGCAGGGAACGTGAATGATAAGTTCACAAAAAAAGCACCCCTCCTTACAAGGAAGAGTGCCGGTTTATTGCTTATTTGAGCGAAGCTCCTTTACGCCCAGAGCGAATTTCCTCTACAGCTTCTTCAGCTCCGGTATTTCCATTGATGAAGATCCGATACTGGGAACCGTTGATCCGCCCTCCGAACTCATAGGTCACCACACGTTCAGACTGCTCATTTTCAATAAGAGCCTTGCGGTGATACGTCTCCTTGAGATCCGAATTCAAATACTTGCGAGCCTGGGCTAACGTTAACTTGGGCTGTGTGACTTTTGGCATGTTCTCATGCTCATATACATAATCACTGGACTGCAGGCCAATAACCTGGCCGTTATCTAGGGCTACGCGCACGGACAACTTCTCTGGGTATATCAATATATCATCATGCTTGGTTACATAGGTCAGGTTAGCTATGTTATCCGAGGGATCATAGACAATAGCCTGCATGCCCTTATAACCTTTGCTCTCCAGGAAACGAGCTGCGCTGCGGTGAGCTTCTTCATCTGATATAGCGCGGGCTCCTACTTGACGAGTATAGTTGTAAGCGATCACTTGTCCGCCATTTTTGGTGAAATCGATGGACATCCGGTCGCCCTTTGTTTTCCCCGGCAGCACAGCCGTGAATGAGGACCATTCCGTTCCTTTACCATTCTCACTAACCTGTACATTCGTAGGCACGGTATAGCCAGCAAAATCAGCAGCTTTTTTCTTGATTTGTTCGATGGTAGTCGGAGCCCCGCTCAGCTTCTTAACTGAACGCTTGTTGTAAATGCTGAGTACGGAAGGGCCCCAGTCCAGTTCGGGGTACTCACTAACCTTTTTGTCTACAGTTTTGAATCCGTCGATGATCGTATTATCCTGAGATCTATGTTCGCTGGCAAGAGCGGTCTCCACATCCATCCAGCGCAGATGGTTATTGATGACCTTCCCTTGTACCTTCTGGATTTCAGATGAAATCTCGTTAGAGTTCTTGTACAGTTCCTTCAGATTCTTAAGTTCCTTGTCAGTCAATGGCTGCTTCGTCAGATCCCGATTGGCGGTCTGGTAAGAGAACTTTGATATCTTGGATAGAAACTCTTCGGTCTTATTAAAGTGTAAAAGCGTCAGCGGCAGCTGGTTGATCTCATTTTGCGCCTCACTGGTAATCCGCCATAAATTCATTAGCCCTTTGCGGTGCATCGGCGTAGACGCGGAGTGAACGGCCAGCGTATTCCCAATCTCCCCATGCAAGCGATCTACATGATAGGACAGATCATGAAAGGCACGCTGATATTGGTTCTCCGCCTTGATCAGGATCGAATTTTTCTCCTGGTTCTCTTGATAGCCCCAGATGAGAGCCCCGATTAGCAAGATTGCACTTATGGGGAACAGAACAGCACTAAGTCTCTTGTACATACAGATTCACGAGCTCCTTTCTTCAATTAACTGCCATTAGTTTGACAAGAAGAAAGAAGGTTTATGCATGAATTCGGAAGACTTGGATTTCAGAGCGTTTCTTCCAGAATCTCGAACAGATCCTTATTGTCACAGACACACATTTTGAATCCGGTCTCAATGCGTCCACTCTCTTTTTTTCCCCTTAACACGAACCGTTCCCCGCAATTTTTACATATAATTTTCACTTTTACCCGCATAAAATAAAAGCACCCTTTCTTAATGGGATGAATACATCGCCTTTAAGATTAGGGTGCCCAATATTTACCAGTATTAATCGCTGCCTCCAGCTTCCGTAAGCCGGAAAGGAGATCGGTCATTAGCCCGATACATCTTGCCAATCCCGCCAAACCACAGAAAAGCCATCAATGGAATGATGTACCATATCCAATACTGCGTCGTGTAATTAAGAATCCAGTCATATACCCCATGCCAGAATACGGGGAGCAGCAGGGAGAACAACAGGAATTTGTGACTTCTGCGTCCTTCCGAGAACTTCGCTCTGCCCAAATAGTAACCCATAATGACGCCGAACATGGCATGTCCGGATACAGGAAGAAGAGCCCGTACTAGAAGTGTACCTACGGAAGCCTGATGTGCCAGGGCGAATATGATATTCTCCACCGTAGCGAATCCCAGGGATACTGCCGTTGCATATACTATCCCGTCATAGGGCTCATCGAACTCCATATGATTGTAGATCATATGGTACAGTACGAACCATTTGATGAGTTCCTCAATACCTGCAGAGACGAGAAAAGATTCAACGAACGAATTGTCCCCGAGCCAATAGGTCATTCCGCGCTGCAGTATCATAATCGGCAGAACGATTAGGAATCCTAGCAGAAATATCTTGATTACCATATGAAGAGGCTCTGAATCGTATCTATCCTTTAAATAAAAATAGGTAAGCAGCGCGACCCCTGGAGCCACCGCTGCAGTTCCTATAGCAAACCAAAGCAACGGCTTCTCCTCCTTTTGTTGATCGCCGCCTTACCTAATGGAAGCGGCGGTTCCCATGTAACCGCCGCTCCAGGTGCATATCTGCAATCCTTAGTTATCCTTAAGATTGACGCTTAAAATGTTCGCATATTACATTGACAGCATTCTCTGCCATCACAAGCTTACCGTATTCTTCGAGTACCGCAGGAGTTACGGATGTCGCTTCCCCATATTCGGCTAGAACCGCAATAAGTGCAGGGTGCTTTCCTTCATCCAAATCTTCCGGCTCTAAGTGTAGAATCCATTTCCCTTTATAGTTAAATAATCTGCCGGCTTCGGTAATCGTTGGCTGCAAAACATGAGCGGCTTCGATCAATGCTTCAAAATCACTAAACGCATATACAATAGCATCGCTAAGTTCGAGTGTGACTTCCATTTCGTAAATTTCTTCCGGCATTTCATCTTCATGCAGTGAACCAAATTGATGATTCTCATATTTCCCCCGTGTCACAATGACGACCATTCCCTGTGCGGGAAGAGCGAACACTTCAACGGCAAGAGGTCCTGAGGCGTCGAAGCCTACTTCACTGTAAGCTTGATCCATCATCTCTGTGAACAGGTCATGGACTTTAGGAATTTCCTGCCACATGTCCTCTTTTTGAATGCCTCTCTCGCTAAGATCGTCAAAAGTGAGGAAAATCCGTATCTTATCCTGGCCCAGTCTTTCTATCTTCATACAGGATCCTCCTCTCCAAGCCGTGTGATCAACAGATTATCAACCTGTTTTATATATTGTGCTGGAAATGGTTCTATGTAAGTATGTTATCATTTATTTTCTTCAAATGCACGTAAATATAAGGATTAAGCTCAAGAAAATAAGCCTTAAATTTTGGTTACATTCATGAAATGTTAGAAATTTATAAAAAGAATCATTTCCTTCAGCCGTGAAGGCAGCGGAAATGATTCTTTTGGGTTAAAGCCGTTTACAAACCAGGTATAACTGTGCCTGTCTCTTTCAGAATCTGCTCCACTTCACGGTGAAGACCGGGATTCCCTTTGATAATACTCTTGATGGTATTCAAGTTGGATTCCTTCGTATGATTCGAACTGGTCGACGCTGTACTGGGAGACACCTGGCTCATATGAGAGCCGTAAGTTGAAGTCCCAGCTCCCGTGGAGGAGCTTTCATCCTTCTGTTTCGTGAGACCGGACAAGATTGGCGATCCAGATGAGCTTAACAAGTGAGATTTTCTTTTTGTTAGCCAGACAGCCCCTGCCGCTCCAAGAATTAGACCTCCTATAAATGAGGAAGAATTCACGTTAAACACCTCCTTGTATGTTAGAATCGTATGTAGTGTTAGCCAATTGCCGTCAATACATGCGGCTGTAATGCAGAAAGCGAGATGAGATCCTTGTTGAACAAAAAACTTCTAGTGATTGCTGCAGCGTGCTTGATTCTAAGCGCATGTGGACAACAAACAGATCAGCTCCCAAGCAATTCGGGTACAAAGGACAGCAGTTCTACCCAATCCAAGACAGGAACTGTTAAGGAAGCCCCAGGGGCCGAACAAGAACAAAAGAGTGATAAGAATACGGCCGACAATAAGGGAACTGCTGAACCTACTGAGGACAACAAAGAACAGACAAGCGCTGTTCCTGAAATTAAGTACCATATGAATAAGATTTTTAATATTGTCCCTAATGACGAAGGTACGGAGAAGAAGGTCGTGCTTCTGACTTTCGACGACGGGCCCAAGAACAAAGAGTGGATTAACGGAATAATTGATGTGCTTGATAAGCATAAAGCCAAGGCGATCTTCTTCGTCAACGGCTACCGTATTAAAGAAAACCCCGAATTGCTTAAGCTGATTCACGATCGGGGACAGCCCATTGGCAATCACAGCTGGGATCATATTTCACTTAAATCTCAGCCCTTACCCAAGGTGAAAAAGCAAATTGAAGATGTGCAGAATATCGTCAAAGAGCTCACCGGTGAGACTCCCGTCTTCTTCCGCCCTCCATTCGGCGAAGGAGGAGATGTCGGTCGCAAAGTGGCCAGGGATAATAAGCTTCTCTATATGACGTGGTCTAACGGTTCGCTTGACTGGACACTGAAGACCAAGGACAAGAGCAGCAATCCGGATAAAGTAGTTAAAAATGTGCTCGATCAGCTGCATCCCGGTGCGAACATACTAATGCACGAGCTTCCCTGGACCGTTGCCGCACTCGACACGCTGTTGACCAAGCTTGAGGACAAAGGCTACAGCTTCGTAGATCCCGCAAGCATATCCACAGAGCCTTTGCCAAATACGGGCAAATAAAAGTTGAACCAATAATCAACATACTCTCGTGCTGTTGCCTCGAAATGGCTGAATAGGCCAGGTAACCCGGATAACGCTAAAACAAAAAAACGGCAGGCCTCCAGTAATTAGGAGACTTGCCGTTTGTCGTTCTATTGATGTTTGCCCCAGGTTGATTGCTGCATACCCCAAAAGAACAATAGAATCATAAGTGCGATAAAAATAAACACCAGAGAATTGTAAAACCATTTGGTCCATTTAATCCGGTGCGACGGGTATAACTCTCTTCTGGACGGCATATCTACCGCTGAAACTCCATCCTCAAGCATCTGGTCTTCAGATGTTAGGGCCAAGCCGGAATCGGGCTCGGTAGGAGCCGTTAGTGCCCCTGTTCCCGCTGAGTCCCGGTGGATTTCACTTCTTCTCAGCCTTGTCTTAGCCTCTCTCTTCTCCTTGGATACATGTGACCCTTGTTCCCGAACCGCTCTTCTCTCGTGCTGCTTGCGGCTGTACCGCTCCATTCTGCTCAAGCGCTCGTTCATCTTTCCCTCCGCAGTCGTATGATCAAACCGGACACCAGGTCAATGATAAAGTGACACAATATAGGTGCCCATAACGTTCCTGAATGAATGTAAATGTAACCCAGTCCGTAGCTGCTCAGGAATACCCAGCCCGTTGGAATCCAGTGCTTCAAATATCTGATATGAATCATAGCAAAAATGATGCTTGTCCAGTAGGGACCAAAGGCATGCTGAATGGCACCGCGAAAAAGAAGCTCTTCACATATCGCCACAAGAGCTGCAATGACGATAATATGCCACACCGGCCTTGTACGAAAAAGCATTTCATTGATCCCGCCATCATCCATGCTTTCTTCCGGGATAACTTTGGATAAGACCAGGTCAATGACGAACATGACGGCTGCAAGCCCCGCCCCCCAATAAATAAAACTGAGGCCTTTGGGCAATACCATTAAATTCACAAGGCTTTGTTTCTGGAAAAAGAGAATGATAAGACCGATCACTAAGGCGAGAGCCTGAGTAAGGTACAAATTAATTAAAAGAAGCCGATCATTAAGCTGCCCCGGCTCAATAGGCTCAATCTTGACTCTGCCGAACTTAAATTTTTTCATTAAGGTGTCTGTCCTTTTAAGTATAATATAAAAATCATAACCAAATTCGGCATGAGATTCAAGGCGGGCTCATAGGAGTGCCAATTCGACTATTGACACCCTTCCTGAGGCTGTGATACATTATGAAAAAATTAGTTCGCCAAACACGTTGAAGGAAAAAAGTCGCTTTAATGCTTACAGAGAGCCGGTGGTTGCTGGAAACCGGCAGCTGAGATGCGTACTTTAGCACTCCTGAGTCATTACACTGAAATTATAGTAGGTGTAATCGGATTAACTCCGTTATCATTTTGTCTTAACCAGACAACTGAGGCTGTTCCTGCAAAGGCGCAGTGAATTAGGGTGGTACCACGATCAACTCTCGTCCCTTACTACGGTAGTAGTATGCGGATCGAGGGTTTTTTATTTATATTTTCCCTTTGTTGCGTTGCTGCTATAATGGAGTAAAGAGTGTATTTTAAGGTAATCGTCAATTGACGGAACCTTTTAATTAATAAAAGTCGGATATAGTTCAATCTATATTACGCATTTAATTACTTGGAGGAGGAAATCAAACATGTATAAGGTGTTAGTATCGGATCCGATCAGTGATTTGGGAATTCAGCAGCTCGTTGACGCAGAAGATGTCGTAGTAGAGAAAAAGACAGGGCTAAGTGAGGAAGAATTAATCCGCATTATTCCCGAATACGACGCGCTTCTAGTTCGCAGCCAGACTACAGTAACTGAGAAAATCATGGCAGCTGGTGAGCGTCTAAAAGTAGTTGGACGTGCCGGAGTGGGCGTAGACAACATTAATCTTGAAGCGGCTACCCAGCGCGGAATTATTGTTATTAATGCTCCTGATGGCAATACCATCACGACTAGTGAGCACGCATTTGCCATGATGATGGCTCTTGCCAGACACATTCCTCAAGCCTATGCCAAAACTATCAGCGGTACCTGGGATCGTAAATCCTTCCTTGGCGTTGAGCTTCGCAACAAAACCCTGGGAGTTCTGGGTATGGGTCGTATCGGTAGTGAAGTTGCTAAGCGCGCCAAAGCTTTTGGTATGGACATTCTGGGCTTTGACCCGTTCCTTACTGAAGAGCGTGCCGAAAAGCTGGGAGTTAAGCTCGCAAGCGTTGACGATATCGTGCGCAATGCGGACTTCATTACAGTGCACACTCCGCTTACTCCGGAAACACGCGGCATTATCTCCACTCCACAGTTTGCAGTTATGAAAAAAGGTATGCGTATCATTAACTGTGCCCGTGGCGGCGTTATTGATGAGAATGCACTTGTGGAAGCTATTAATCAAGGGATCGTGGAAGGTGCTGCATTCGACGTATTCGAACATGAGCCTCCACAAGCTGATCACCCATTCCTGAACAATCCAAAGATCATCGTAACCCCTCACTTGGGTGCTTCTACAATTGAAGCTCAAGAGAACGTGGCGATTGATGTATCTGAACAGGTTCTGCATATTCTGAGAGATGAGCCTTTCAAGAACGCGGTGAACATGCCTCCAGTAGCGCCAAGTGTGATGAACAAGCTTCAGCCATACTTCGGCCTTGGTGAGAAGCTGGGTACGATCGCAGCACAAATTAACAACGAAGCTGTCAAGGAAATCGTTGTTAACTATGCCGGTGACTTGTCTGAAGTGGACACACAGCCATTGACCCGCTATATTGTTAAAGGACTTCTGTCCCGTCATTTCGGAAATGACGTAAACATCGTAAATTCCATGCATTTGGCTAAAGCTCGTGACATCAATGTGGTCGTATCCAAATCGACTACAGCTCAAGACTTCACGAACTTGATCAGTGTGACTCTCAAGCTGCAAAGCGGTGAAGAGCAGCGCGTTGCGGGTACTCTGTTGTCCGGTTATGGAGATCGTGTTGTCCAGATCAACAAGTTCCCAGTCGACATTGAGCCAAAAGGAAATCTGATCTACATTTCCCATAATGACAAACCAGGCATTATCGGTAAGGTAGGCACTCTCCTCGGCAATAACGACGTTAATATTGCTGCCATGCAGGTTGGACGCAAGATTGTTGGCGGTGAAGCTATTATGGTTCTTACTGTCGATAAGGCCGTGTCCAAGGAAGTCCTTGCTGAGTTGACCAAGCTACCTGAAGTTAACGCTGCGCAGGAAATCGTTCTTTCATAATCAACCGGATATTGATCATCAAAAAAAGAGCTGTCCTTCTATGAAGGACAGCTCTTTTACTTTGTGAAAGACCATGTGATGTTCCACGTTGAACAAGATTAATCTTGCGCATTCAACAAAAATCATTTTTTATCTTAGTCATGTTATTCAGACTGCAATCTTTCGACAGGCAAAAGGAGCTTAAAGGTGGTCCCCTGTCCTACTTCGCTGAAAGCCGTAATCGTTCCGTGATGAGCTTCAATGATATTCTTCACGATGGCCAGGCCAAGACCTGTGCCCCCGGATTCCTCTCGAACCCTAGCTTTATCCGCTTTGTAGAATCGTTCAAAAATATAAGGCAGGTCGTCCGGCGGAATTCCCGCGCCCTCATCCTTAATCTCTACTTGCAGCTCATGCTTACCGCGGTGGATCACCTGGACCGCCTTGATCTCAATTCTCTTGCCGCCCGGCGTATGCCTGAAAGCATTGTCCAGGAGATTGGTCAGCACCTGCTCCAGACGGTCCTCGTTCGCTTCCTCCAGAATCAGGTTGTCCTTCAGATCATGCAGAATCAGCTCAATCTCACGGTCTTTCGCCCTTACCGAGAATTTGCGATACATCCGCTCAAGCAGCTCCCTCACGTCAAGCGGCCGCATGACCATGTCGGTGTGACCAGCCTCCATACGGGCCAGATCAAGCAGGTCCTTGACCAGCCTTCCCATGCGCAGGGACTCATCATGGATGACCTGCACAAGCTCTTCACTTTCCTCAGGGGATGCCGCCATCCCATCCAGCAGAGCCTCACTATAACCCTGCATCATGGAGAGGGGTGTGCGGATCTCATGAGAGACGTTGGCCACAAAGTCACGCCGCATCTTCTCCAGCCTTACCTCTTCCGTTACATTTCGCAGAACGGCGACAGCCCCTCTTATATCCCCATCCGAGGCCAGAGGTGCCATATGAACAGACCAGACACTCTGCTTGACATGCACGTTCGCACTCTGGTCTCCCCCATCGCTCAGTACGCTTGTGAACATCGGCAGGAGCGGCTTGGGCACACGGCATTGACCAGGATGAAGAGAAGCGGAATGAGGAAGACTGTCCTCGTCTTCTGTTAAGCTTCTCCAGGACTGCATAATCTCATCTCCTGGCGGGTTCGTAAGTATGACGGAGCCTTCGATATCCATAGTAATCACCGCATCGTTCATACTGCGAAGGACACTGGACAGATGCTCTTTCTCATGATTCAAGCTTCTAATCGTATTCTCCAGCTCTTCAGCCATATGGTTGAACGAGTTGGCGAGTTCTCCGATCTCATCACTTGTGCGTAGAGACAGCCGGGTATCATACTTCCCTTTTCGTACAGAATCAGCAGCCCGGATCAATTGCTGCATAGGAAGTGTAATCTTGTTAAATAGAATTAGCGCAAAGAACGTAGTCATTGAGAACCCAATCACAGACACCAGCGTAAACAGCTTCTTAATAGCCCCGGAATTTGTAAAGTTGGTATCAATGTAAGGCAGCAGGAATAGGCCCAGAATCATAAGGACACTACCGACTAGACAAATGATCGTAATCCACAGCTTACCTACAAGCGTCCTCCAGAATCTTTTCACTTATTTGGCCACCTCTAGCTTGTAGCCGACTCCCCATACCGTAGTGATCATGCCCGCCGACTCCGGAGATACCTTGTTCAGCTTCTCGCGCAGCCGCTTCACATGGGTATCTACTGTACGAAGATCACCGAAGAATTCGTAATTCCACACATCCTTAAGGAGCTCTTCACGTGAAAATACTTTATCCGGCGATACAGCCAGGTAATGAAGCAGTTCATACTCTTTTGGCGTAAGGCTGACTTCATGACCACTGGCGGTCACCCGGTGCGCATCATGTTCAATAATCAGGTTCGGAAATACGATATTATTGCTCGTCCCACTCTCCTTGGACAGATAAGCCGTAGCTGAGGATCGGCGCAGGATCGCCTTCACTCTATAGATCACCTCGCGCGGGCTGAATGGCTTCACGACATAATCGTCGGCACCTACCTCAAAGCCCTGCACACGGTTAATTTCCTCCCCTTTTGCGGTCAGCATCAATACAGGTGTAGATTTGACCTGTCTAAGCCGATTACATACCTCTACCCCATCTATGCCTGGAAGCATCACGTCCAGCAAAATCAGGCCATAATCACCTGTGCTTGCCTTTCGCAGCGCCGTCTCACCGTCTTCCGCCTCATCGATCTCGTAGCCTTCTTTTTCAAGATACATCTTGAGCAGACGGCGGATACGCTCCTCATCATCTACCACCAGAATGCGATTTAATTGATCTGACATCGACAACAACCCCTTTATCTTCTTACCTATTCTCTCCAAGAGTAATTCCAAAATCAGTTTGTAAAATAAGGAATGAACTAAAGACAGTATACCTCAAGTGAGTGCCCGGAAAGAAGCACTCAAACTTGAGTATATAATATCTTTAGTTCAATTTAGAAGAAAATATTAATTTGTCCCTGCATAGGAGTGCAGTCCCGCGATAACCAGGTTCACCCCAACTAGTGTGAACATGATAACCAGGAAGCCCAGCACGGCAATCCAGGAGGCTTTACGTCCCTGGAATCCTCTGGATAGACGCAAATGCAGATAGGCACTGTAGTACAGCCAGCTTATGAGTGCCCAGACTTCCTTCGGGTCCCAACCCCAGAATCGGCCCCAGGCCTGTTGGGCCCATATCATAGCGAACACTAATGCTCCAAGGGTAAAAATCGGGAAACCGATCGCTATCGCACGATAACTGATTTCATCAAGATCGTCCGGGTCAAGTCCCTTTAGAAGAGGGGACACGAGCTTACCGAGCGGGCGGCGGACCAACAGTCTTAACAGAATGTAGATTACCGCGCCGCCAATAATGGACCACACAATCGTATTCAGCTTGCGTCCAGCCGATGCGCCTTCCACCCAGGATGGAGCATGGAGAAGCGGCTGATCCAGACCGGCGAAGCTCTGCATACTCACGACCTTGCTGTTATAAGGAGCCACGATCGGAGGAAGATTGTACTCGACTTTGTCCTCCTTCGTCGTGGTTTGACCTGCTGAATCCGTGATAACCTGTTCACTTGAGAACACTGCCTGATATCCTGCAGCCCGGAAGGCAAAGACAGCGACTATGAAGCCGATGACGATGATGATGGAGAACATGGTGAACTCCACCCACCACTTTTGCCGGCGGTCTACCTTATCCTTACCCTCAAAATTCACGGTACGAAGCAGATACATGAATGCCGCCGCAAAGCCGACAGCAAAGAATGATTCGCCCGTAGCAGCCAGCGTAACGTGAATATACAGCCAAATCGACTTCAGGGAAGGAATTAGCGGCTGAACTTCAGCCGGGAATACGGCCGCATAAGCCATAACGATGACCGCGATCGGCAGAGCGAACAAGCCTAGCAGCGTTTTACGATAGATCAGAAAGACGACCGTAAAAGCAACCATAATCATCATGGATAGAAAAGACATAAATTCGTACATGTTGCTGACAGGAATCCGTCCGGCTCCAGCCCACCGGGTTCCAAAGTAGAAAAGATGTCCCAGCAGTCCAACTGAGGAAATGAAGAACGAAATGCGTCCCCATTTGCGCTCATGTCTTACGGGATCCCGATTTCTCCAGCTTTTCCCGATTACAGCTATCGCAAAGGCAATAAAGGCTATACAGTACAGGAAGAAGGAATACATAAAGGCCTGTTTACTTACTTCTAATAAATCCTGCGTACTCATTCTTGGTTCCTCCCATTATCCAGAGACTTCTCATCTACTTCGACACCCAGTGGCTTCAGGATCGACACCACTTCCCGGCGGAGGCCGAAGAAGTTCTTGGTGGTGTGACCCCCTAAAGTAAGCTGACCGTCATCTATCCGCAGCCATATCCGGCGGTGTGTCCAGTAGAATCCGAGGACGAGTCCGAGCATGACAATCGCAAGTCCTGCCCAGACGAACGGCATCGCTCGATCCATACGTATGTTGAGGAAGCTAGTAGATTTGGCGAAGTCCACATCGCCCATCGCCTTAACATCCAGATCCAGCTTCTTTTCAACCCCGCCCAGCTTCTCATTAATCAGGTCCTGCTGGAAGCGCGCTTTGTCGATTTGCTTAGGAAAGTAAATGAACTGGGCGCCTTCCTTGGGAAGATCCGGACCCTTGATCAGGAACAGAAAGGCCGGGGCGTTCGGATTAGGCGACTTGGATGTCGGCTCCCCATCATCGTTCAGCATAAAGTCCATATACTTGTTCTTGAGCTCCAGGGTATAAGGTCCAAGTGTATAGCTCCGCTTCGGATTCATCATATCTAGCTTGAACTTCCCGTACTCTTCTCCGGTCACTTTGTTCACCAGCACCGGCTTAACGGAGCGGAGCTTGGGTGTCAGATCAAAGTCATACTGATAGGCTACAAGGCCTTTGTAATTAAGCGGCTTATTCACTTCAATATCATGACGTGCAACTTCCTTCAGCACCGGAGTTTTGGAAGGGTCATTGCAGTACGCTGTACACTCATACAGCACAGCCTTGGTCTGGAATAACTTTGGCAGCATCTTCCCTGTGTTCCGGAACTCCTCAGGAAGCTCTTGCTCACTATAATAATTGACCGTAAATTGTTCATTCTTTAGATAAAAGGTTGTACCTGGTATCCGTTTGGCCTCGCCCTCAGGGAAGCTGACATATTCGTCCATATGAAGCCCTGGTAATCCTCTAAATAGAACAGCTAGCAGGAATATAATTAGTCCGATATGAATAACATAAGGTCCCCAGCGGCTAAACCGCTGCTTCTCTGCAAGAAGAGCCGTACCTTCACTATGTACGCGGTAGCCTTTCTTCTTCAGTTCCGGAGCTGCCCGCTGGATCCATTCTTCTGCACTTTCCTGAATAGGACCTTGGTACACTACCCTTTGGCGTGTCAGGAATTCCATATGCTTCATGATCTTCTGTTTGGATAGGGCTTTGTATAGCGGAAGCACACGGTCCAGACTGCAGATTACTAGCGACGAACCGATCAGAACCAGAAGCAGAATGAACCACCAAGAGTTATACGTATCAGCAAGCCCCAGGCTGTAGTAGATTCCACCGAGAGTTCCATACGTTTTGTTGTAATACTCTTCGGGATTCTGCAGATTAATAAAAGTGCTGACTTGCGGAAATACAGTTCCAAGCATGGCCCCGAGTAAAGTAAGAATAATCAGATAAATAGCAACTTTGACAGAAGAGAAAAAGTTCCATATTCGATCAATAAAATTCGGATTGGCACGCTGGGAACGACGGGCAGCGCCGTCATAGCGCATTTCAAGCACTTCCCCTGCTTCACCCAGCTCTATCAGCGGCTTGCCGCAGGCCTCACAGAGCACAGTACCCACACGGTTCTGGTGTCCGCACTCACATTTCGTATTGCTTATCAATTTGATCTCCCCTCCTGTGTAATCATGGCGCGATTAACTGCCCGATCTGGCTGTCCAGAGTCTTCAGATCAAGCTCACCCTGATGAATGGAGGTGATATTACCTTTAGCGCTTACAAAAAAGGTCGTAGGAAGAGGCGAGATATTGTAATCCCGTACAGCATCACTATTCGGATCTAGTAAAATAGGGAAGGTTACCCCGCGGTCTTCCGCAAAATTCTGCACAGTCATCTCGTCTTCTCCGGCATTAATTCCGAGAACCACGACTCCTTTGTCCTTCCACTTCTCCCACTGCTGCTGAAGAGCGGGCATTTCCTTGACACACGGCTTACACCAGGAGCCCCAGAAATTAATTACCATGGCCTTGCCTTCATAATCCTTCAAATGATGAACACTGCCGTCACTTCCAAGCAGTGAAAAAGAAGGCGCCTTGTCGCCAACCTGCAGTGTATTATGAGAGCCAAGCACCGCTGAGCTGATCGCATAGCCACCCAGTATCACAATGAAGAGCAAAATTACGATTTGCACCGGCCGCCTGTATTTCTTCATACCGAAGCAGCTTCCCTTCTATGGCAATATTATAAATACAGACTGAACTACCTCTATGTCCCTGATAAAGATGTGAGATTAGTCATAGTTCATTCTGTATTTATGGACATTCAGTGAATATCCTATGAATATTATAACGAATATTGCCACATTTTCAGCTTCGTTATTTGAAGATTATGTGTCTAGTCACGTTTTCCTTGCTTGTCCGCTTTCTTGGCGCTCCGCTTGAGGTCTTCTATCTCGGCAGGCGTCAAATGACGATACAGCCCCCGCTTCATATTCCCAAGGTGAAGCTCACCGAACGAGATTCTCTTAAGCCGCTGAACCGGATGATTAATCGATTCGAACATCCGTCTAACCTGGCGATTTCTACCCTCATGAATCGTAATCCGGATAGTGGATTCCTTCTCATCGGCACCAATGTCATAGTAATCAACTTCCGCCGGCGCCGTCATTCCGTCTTCAAGCATGACGCCCTTCTTCAGCTTGTCCAGATCCGTACCATGCGGAACTCCTTTGACAGTGGCCAAATAGGTCTTCGGTACGTGATGCTTCGGATGCGTAAGCAGATAGGCAAAGTCTCCGTCATTGGTCAGCAGCAATAGTCCTTCTGTATCGTAATCAAGACGCCCAACCGGGAATACCCGTTCATTTACGCCTTTCAAATAGTCAGTTACGATCTTGCGGCCCTTGGGGTCGGATGCGCTAGTGATCACACCTTTTGGTTTGTTGAACACAATATAAAGCTTCTTCTCAATCCCTATTCTCTTGCCGTTGACGGTAATCTCATCTACTGCCGGATCAGCCTTCGTGCCGAGCTCCGTCACCGTCTCTCCGTTAAGCTGTACTTTCCCTGCCAGGATCATCTCCTCGCATTTCCTGCGTGAAGCTACACCCGCTTGGGCTAATATCTTCTGTAATCTTTCCATGTCTTATAAGTCACCTCATCCTAATGATACCCACTAAGGTATAAAATCACAATAGCCCTCCGAAGAGGGCTGCAGCTGGGGAAGCTGAAGATCGCCAAAATCATTTCGCAAGAACTACCCAAATACAATCAGACATACGGCTATCGCGGCGACAAATCCGATCACATCGGAGAACAGCCCCACCTTCAAGGCATACATCCCGTTCTTAATCCCTACAGCGCCAAAATATACAGTCAGCACATAAAACGTCGTATCCGTGCTCCCCTGTATTGTCGAAGCGATCCGGCCAATCATCGAATCCGCTCCATATGTCTTGATCAGATCCGTTGTGAATGCAAGCGAGCCTGTTCCTGTTAAGGGCCGTAGAAATCCTAGCGGTAGAACTTCGGCCGGGGCTCCGAGCTTGGTCATGAGCGGAGCGATCCATCCGGTGAAGAAATCCATGGCGCCCGAGGCGCGGAACACGCTGATTGCGACCATCATACCAACAAGATGCGGAATGATTTCAATCGCTGTATTGAATCCGCTCTTCGCTCCGTCTACAAATGATTCGTAGACAGGGACTTTGCGGATGAACGCAAACAAAGGAATGAAGGCAATCATGACCGGTACCGCCCAATTGGAGAATACATGGATCAAGGTTTGCAAGGCTCCTCACCTCTCCACGGTCAATGTGGCCGGGGCCGGATTTGCTGGCGGTATGACAGGCGGACGCTGGCTTTTCACATACCTTCTGCGGTACCAGCGGTCAGCCATAATAGCAGCGAGGGTGGCTACGAATGTGGCCATAAGTGTCGTCCCTACAATTTCTGCCGGATTGGCTGAACCGAAGCTGATCCGGATCGCTATCAAGGTGGTGGGAATCAGCGTGATACTTGCTGTGTTCAGCGCGAGCAGCGTGCACATGGCTGGTGTTGCTTTTTCCTTATCCGGATTCAATGTCTGAAGCTCTTGCATGGCCCGAATTCCCATTGGAGTTGCAGCATTGCCCAGTCCAAGCAGGTTCGCACTCATGTTCGAGAGAATGAACCCCATCGCCGGGTGATTCTTCGGAACATCCGGGAACAGGAAGGAGACCACCGGACCCAGCAATCTGGAAATGCCCTTGACCAGTCCCGAGTCCTCGGCCAGTCTCATCATACCTAACCAGAACACCATGATACTGATCAAGCCAAAGCACACAGTCACACCGGTCGTAGCTCCATCAAAAGCCGCTTCGGTCACCACGCCAATGTTCCCCTTGACCGCGGCAAAAGCAAATCCAATCAAAATAAACGCAAGCCATATTTTGTTAACCATTTGAACTCCTCCCCCATGTGTTACTCCAATCGTTAGCCTTTCACCTATGCTTTGCTGCGGAAGCACGATCTTCAGGTTCAGCAGTTGTATACACAGGAACAGAACCAATAGACTTATCCTCTAGCAGAATTTCCATTCGTGCCCGCAGCTTGAAATCTTCGGGCTTCGGTGTGATCAACTTGAGATTTTTCACGATCTTATGCTCTTCCCCATCCCGCAGTGGATAGCTAAAGCTTGACCCTGTCACCCAATCCCCATTCTGGCGGACAGGTTCTCCCTTCTCCACAATCCGCTTAAGCGGGTAGGTCGTGAATCCATAATCCAGAAGCTTGGCATGATCATTCCAGTCATCCCCATCGTTAAGCGTGACTACAGCAAGCTGCTGGCCGTTACGTGTAGCGGAACTAACAAGACACCGGCGGGCGATCTTGGTGTATCCAGTTTTCACACCATCAGCTCCGTCATACAAACGCAGCATTTTATTTTTATTTGCCCACTTGTATTCCCAGGCTTCATTAGGATTCGGTGCAGTCTTCACCTTGGTTCGGACAATTTCTCTAAATACAGAATTGTGAAGGGCATAGGCTGTGAGCTTGGCCAGATCGCCAGCAGACGAGTAATGCGCCTTGGCATCAAGCCCGTGCGGATTGGCGAAATGTGAGTGTGTAAGCCCAAGCTGCCTTGCTTTCTCGTTCATTAGATACACGAAGCCTTCTTCCGAACCGCCGACATGCTCAGCAATAGCAGAGGCCGCATCATTGCCGGAACGAAGCATGAGACCATAGAGCAGATTGCTTAACGTCATTTGTTCGCCCAGCTTTAAGTACAGGGAGGAGCCTTCCTTGGCAAAAGCGTTCTTCCCCACCTCGACCTTGTCATCCAACCGGCCGTGCTCGATCGCTACGATTGCGGTCATAATCTTGGTAAGACTGGCGATAGGCAGAATCTCTTCTCCCCTCGTACTGTAGAGCATCCTGCCTGAAGTTACATCGATTAATGCTGCTGCCCTGGCATGGGTATACGGTTCATTAGGCATAGGCTTACGAGCTTCCTGCGTACCTGCCAGTGCAGGTGACGATGGGAATAGAGCAAGGAGCATGGATATCGTAATTAAGAATAGTGACTTGGGTATATGCATGTTGTTATATTCCTCCGAGTGGGATAAGCCCAAATACTTATACCATAATATGCAAAGGGACAAGACAGTATGTCCCTTTTCTAGGACATGAAAATCCCTTCCGCTTGCTGCAGGAAGGGATTCATGGCAACTTCATTATGCGGCTTAGAGCAAGGATTGCCCGTGCTGCGTATTCGGATTATCATTTATGCTTATATTCATTTGCCCAGTTGGGTAAGCATTCGATGGGTTGGTCAAGCCGCTCATACCCGAGCCGCTTGTTCCCTGGTTCTGGCTCGAATTGGAGTTAGGGAACAAGGATTGAATCTTATCAATGACATTCGGTACCGCGTCAATCAATTTCTCTACGACATGCGTCTGATTGTCGAGCGGCACCACATTTACACCCTGCTTGCCGACAACCAGGAAGGCAATCGGGTTAATGGACACACCGCCGCCGCTTCCGCCCCCGAACGGCCGAACCTTGCCATCTGTAGCAGTTCCAGATTTCTCATGCCCATCTTCGATACTGAAATCACTACCTCCAGCTGCAAAGCCAAAGCCGACACGGCTGATGGGTAGAATCACACTGCCATCGGGAGTCTCGACCGGCTCACCTACAATCGTGTTTACATCAACCATTTCCTTAATGTTCTCAAGAGCGGTCTGCATCAGCCCTTGAATAGGATGTTCTGCCATTTCTTTGCTCCTCCTTTCACTTTTAACACTCGTACTAATAGCACCAGTCCAGCATACATAGCATATCCACAGCGAATTTCGGCTATACAGGTCATTTTTGTGGAAATATGAGGCTGAGTTCCGTATATCGGGATAACAAATACCTGTGGAGGAACCAGCAGCCTTAGCTTATAGGACAACCACCCAAGCAGGCTGTACTTTACCCCATATAATGCCCCGGTTAACTGAGCCGTATGAACTGCATCCGACAGACCCAGCTCTGTGGTCCAGTCCAGATGCCTTACCTTAACCCGTCTCAGCGTTCGGCTCATCCACAGCTTAAGATCATGCGTAGACGCAAGCATTCTCTTCCAATTCTCAACCCAGGTATCTACTTTGTCTTTGTCGATATGGGTCTCAGCTTCTTGGTGATGATCCTTCATCACATTGCCTTCCTTCTTTTCTTTCACCTGCAAACCTTGCTTGAGATTCTTGAATTTGAGCATGGGAATTTCGTAGTGATATTTAAATAACCCAAAAAGAGCTGAGACCTCAATTAATATGGTATCGTCCTTACCGAGCTTATTCACATTAAGGGTCAGCTTGATTCTGGAGATCAAAGCCGCGAAGATCAAGATCAGCAGCAGGAGCAGCAACCCTCCAAGCCAAATCCACACGTGCAACCCTCCATACTGGTGACTGAAATAGAAACTTCGTATAGTATGGCACCAAGATAAGGAAATATTCGCTTATTGAGGAAAAAAAGAACCGCTCCTGCAGGAGCGGCTTGTGTGTAGCAGAACTATATAAGCACAATTATACCAACATTATTTGTCCACATCATCGAACGTAAGCTGCTGTTGTTCCTCCAGCTTCTGGAACAAGAGCTGGGTCTCTTCTTCCAGGTTCTCGGTATTCTCAAATTCATCCATTTCCGGCAGATCCACTAGACTTCCCAGGCCAAAATAATCAAGAAATGCTTTTGTTGTGCCATAGAGGATCGGGCGTCCAATAGCCTCGGCTCTGCCGACCTCCTCAATCAAATCCTTGTTCACCAGGGTATGAATAGCCCGTTCCGACTTAACCCCGCGTATCTCTTCAATGTCAATACGGGTAATGGGCTGGCGGTAGGCGATAATAGACAAGGTCTCCAGCGCCGCCTGGGATAGCGATGAACGCGAAGGTGAGTAAGCCAGCTTCTCGAAATAGGGGGCGTGATCTGGCAGGGTTGCCAGCTGATATCCTCCCGCTATCGAAATAATTTGCAGCCCGCGCCCTGCCTTCTTGAATGATTTCTTCATATCTTTAAGCGCATCGATTATGACTTCACTGCGTTGATCCAGCACCTCTGAGAGCTGCTTGACGGTGAGTCCTTCATCACCCGCCAGGAACAACAAGCCTTCAATAATCGATTTCATCTTCTGAAAATCCATTCTTGCTTCCTTCCCCTTTCCATTCCATCACAATATCATCGAACAGCTTGTTCTGATAACAGACAATCTGCTTCATTTTCATCAATTCAAGGACAGCCAGGAAAGTAACGACAATCTCATGCCTGTGCATCTCTTCGTGCAGCAGCTTCGAGAATAGGATTCGTCCGCCTTTCCCCTGCAGCTCAAGCACCGATATCACTTCCCGCAGGCGGTCTTTAACTGAAATCTCATCTCTTTGTATTCGGGCCACGGTGCTCCGCTTGACCGCCTTGCGAATAGCCTTCTGGAAGACGGCGATCAGGTCGGCAGCATGCAGTCCTTTTACCGGGTTCTCAAGCACCTCAGGCATAAAAGGGGACAGATCTTCCGGTTCCTTGGAGAAAATAAGGCTTCTCTCCCACTCCTTACCGTGCAGATGCTCCGCGATTCCTTTATACTTCCGGTATTCGATGAGCTTGCGAATCAGCTCGTCACGCGGATCTTCTTCTTCCTCATAATAGGCATAATCTTCTTCTATCTCAATCACGGGCGGTTTTGGCAGCAGCTGCTTACTCTTAATGGATAACAGCGTGGCTGCCATGACCAGGAATTCGCTAGTAATTTCAAGCTCCAGCTCCTGCATGCTGTTCAAATAGGCTAAATATTGGTCTGTAATTTCGCTAATGGAGATTTGATGGATATCGATCTCCGCTTTATCAATAAGATGCAGCAGCAGATCAAGCGGTCCTTCAAAAGTCTCCAGCTTGTAAAGTACTGTCACGTGTTGCTCCTCCGCCCGATAAAAATAAAAATGTAGTACCATTATAATGGTACTACACTAAATAAGCACTATTTTAATTGTTTCGTCAAGTTTGCCATTTCAATTGCTGCGGTCGCTGCATCCCAGCCTTTGTTCCCCGCCTTGGTACCTGCCCGTTCAATCGCCTGCTCAATGCTCTCTGTCGTTAGTACACCGAAGATGGTCGGTACACCGGTCTTTAAGCCAATCGCAGCCACACCCTTGGCCACCTCATTACATACATAGTCATAATGGGAGGTTGACCCTCTGATTACGGTTCCCAGCGTGATCACTGCATCGTACTTGCCGCTCTCTGCCAATTTCTGGGCAGCAAATGGAATCTCGAAAGCGCCTGGTACCCAAGCTACGTCAACTTCCTCATCTTTAACTCCATGCCGCTTAAGCGCGTCCTGGGCTCCTCCAAGCAGCTTGCTGGTAATAAACTCGTTAAATCTTCCTACAACAATCGCATACTTAAGACCTTCTGATACCAAATTTCCTTCAAAAATGTTCCCCATGTTTTATCAACCTTTCTGGTTATAAAGTATTGTTCTAGTTCTCTGCGGATTCATTCTGTTCCAGATCATCAAATTTAAGAAGATGACCCAGCTTGGCCTGTTTGGTATGAAGATAATTCGTATTATCCTCATTCTCCTTCATTTGGATGGGTACACGTTCCACAACCTGCAGGCCATACCCTTCAAGCCCTCTAATTTTGCGGGGATTGTTGGTCATCAGCTTGATCTGCCGAACACCAAGGTCCTTAAGGATCTGAGCTCCAATCCCGTAATCGCGCAGATCGGCAGCAAATCCAAGCTTGATATTGGCATCGACCGTGTCGAGTCCTTCCTCCTGCAGCTTGTAGGCCTTCAGCTTGTTGATAAGTCCGATCCCACGGCCTTCTTGACGCATGTAGAGCAGAACTCCATTGCCCGCCTCTTCAATCTGGCGGAGCGCAGCCTCGAACTGAGGACCGCAGTCGCAGCGGTGGGAATGGAATACATCGCCTGTCAAGCACTCGGAGTGGACTCTTACCAAAACTGGCTTACTGCTATCAATGGTGCCCTTGACCAAGGCAACATGTTCTTTCTGATCAACCTCGTTGGAATACGCAACTGCACGGAACACGCCATAATCAGTTGGCATCCGGACTTCCACTTCACGGTTAACCAATCTTTCTTTCTCATTGCGGTAATGTATCAAATCTTTGATGCTGATGAGCTTTAGCCCGTGTGTCTTGGCAATTTGCATCAGATCGGGTAATCTGGCCATGGTTCCGTCTTCCTTGATAACCTCACAGATCACCCCGGCCGGATAAGCTCCTGACAGCACAGCCAGATCGACTGCGGCTTCCGTGTGACCTGCCCGGCGGAGTACTCCGCCTTTCTTGGCGATCAGCGGGAACATATGGCCCGGGCGACGAAAGTCCGAAGGCCCCGCGTTCGGGTCCATCAGACCCTGAATGGTAACCGAGCGTTCTTTTGCCGATATCCCTGTTGTCGTATCCTTATGGTCTACCGAGACTGTGAAGGCTGTACCATGAAAATCGGTATTTTGCGCCACCATTGGCCTTAAATCGAGCTCTTCCGCCCGTTCCTGGGTAATTGGTACACATACGAGGCCTCTGCCTTGACTGATCATGAAGTTGATCACTTCAGGTGTCGCCTTCTCGGCCAGCGCAATAAAGTCCCCTTCGTTCTCCCGATCCTCATCATCGACGACAATAATCACTTTTCCATCCTTCAAATCTTGAATGGCTTCTTCAACTAAATCCAGCTGGATATCACTCATTGTTACTCACTCCTTTGTATAAAAGCAGCAGTTATATGTTGCGGGTAATGAACTTATATCTTCAGGTCAAGCAAATCCGTTCTCAACAAGAAACTGCATGCCCATAGCCGGTTTGGATGAATTAGACTCCGCATCCTGGCCTCTGCTCCCATAATTCAGCAGATGCTCGACATATTTACCAAGCACATCACATTCCAGGTTAACGCTATCCCCTGACTTCTTAAGGGAGAGGGCTGTCTCGGCCAACGTATGCGGAATGATGGAAATGCTGAATTTCTCATGCGAGGCTTTAACCACCGTAAGACTGATTCCATCAACCGTTATGGAGCCTTGGGGAATGATATATTTGAATAGAGTGCGCTGGGCCGGAGCGATATCATACACTACCGCATTCTGGTCCCTTGTTACCCCGGTTATTATTCCCGTACCATCGACATGACCCTGTACGATATGACCGCCGAATCTACCGCCTGCTGCCATGGCCCGCTCCAAATTCACTTTCGCGCCCACCTTTAAATGGTTCAGGTTCGTATGACGATAGGTCTCGGGCATCACATCAACGGCAAAGGAGTTGCCTTGGTTAGACACGGCTGTAAGGCATACGCCATTGACCGCGATGCTGTCGCCGAGCTTAAGATCTTCCATAATGACGGAAGCCTGTATATCCAGCACCATGGCCTCTCCCTTGCGCTGAACAGACTTCAGAGTTCCTACTTCCTCAACAAGTCCTGTGAACATGCCTGTGCCTCCTAACTGCTCTTGTAATCCTTACGCTGCACTTCTCCCAAAATAAATTACACTTGCCTACCGATAATTCCTTAGCACAGCCTGCTTAGCAATTTTTACTATTTCCATACCGGAGTCCCCTTAATCAGCACGTTGTCCCCGATCATTTCAACGGACAAGTTCTCCAAGGTAACCGCATCTTTCATTTCATCAAACCCATCAAAGACAAAATTGCCCGTTGAGGCCAGCCCACCGATCAATTTGGGTGCGAAGAACAAGGCCATTTCATCCACTAGCTTCTCCTGGATTAAGCTGCCGTTAATTCTCCCGCCCCCTTCAACCAGAATCGAAGAAATGCCCTCTCTGCCTAGATGGTGTAAACCCAGCTTCATATCTACCCTCGGACCCTCGCCGCAGATCATGACCTCGATCCCCTTATCCTCAAGTTCCTTGATCCGGTTACGATCTGCTTGGGCAGTTGTAAGTATGATGGTCTTCGCAAGGTTATCCGTAATCACTTTCGCCTGATCAGATATACTAAGGTGAGAATCTACAATAATTCTGACCGGCGACAACCCTGGAACAGGCAGCCGGGTAGTCAGCTCTGGATTATCAGCGAGCACAGTCCCGATTCCAACCAGAATTCCATGATGCTGATGCCGCATTACGTGGACCCGTGCCCGTGACTCCTCATTGGTAATCCACTTGCTGTCGCCCGACCTGGAGGCAATTTTGCCATCCAGCGTACTGGCACATTTGATCGTAACGTATGGCATACCTGTGGTTATGAATTTGATGAATTTCTTATTTAAGCTGATCGCCCTGTCCTTAAGCACACCCACCTGAACATCGATCCCCTGAGCCTGAAGCATGGCAATTCCGCGTCCAGCAACTTTGGGGTTAGGATCTTCGCAAGCAATCACGACCCGGGCCACCTTCTCTTTAATAAGACGTTCACTGCAAGGTGGAGTTAATCCGTAATGACTGCAGGGCTCCAAAGTAACATACACCGTACTTCCTTCAGCATGTTCACCCGCCATATTAAGGGCATGCACTTCTGCATGAGGCGTTCCTTGCTTAAGATGAATGCCGATACCGACAATGGCTCCGCTCTTCACTACCACAGCACCCACAACCGGGTTTGTGCCCGTCTGACCAAGTGCCTTCTCGGCCATATCCAGCGCCATAGACATGTAATACTCATCATTCATGAATTCCACCTGAGACACCAACTCCATTCTTGCATTCCTAGGCAGATCCGAGTGCCTATCCTAAGACAAAGTATAAAAAACCCCATTCGGATAAACTCCGATGGGGTTACGAGAGATTTATGTAGCGAAATTAAAGCATATCCCTTCATCTGAGCGGTCCACTATGCCATATCGCTGGACAAGACCATCGCAAAAAGCGAACGTCCATGGATAAATAGGATGCTCAAATAAACGTATACCTTAAATCAGCACAATAAGGCACAGCCTGATCATGCTGTTCGCGTCTTCCTTCTCCCATCCAGACTATACTGTCGGTCCTGGAATTACACCAGGTCAGCCGTCGAAGCATCTGCATGCTGCGCCGGGTCACGGACTAAGGTGCACGAGTGCACCATCACCGCCGGTAGGGAATTTCACCCTGCCCCGAAGGATTAACACTATTAAACTTGATTGTCATGTTAACATATGCTCCGCCAAAAAAGCAACATTTTCATTTCCTGCCTTCAGATGCTTGAACTCCCTTGGGGTACCGTTCGTCGAAACGGGGAAGTCTATAATCGTTCACCTGAACATTTAACTAAGTTCATTATAAGGAGGCTTTATTCATGACCAGACCCAAACCGGATGATCGTTCAGACAATGTGGAAAATCTGCAGCAGCATATCCATGACACGATTGAGAATTTTCGTGAAGCCCAGGATTATTTGAGTGAGCATGCCGATGAAATCACCTCGGAAGAGAAGAGCGACATCGAGGCCAAGAACCACAGACGCCTTGAAAGCATCGCCGGCTTCCGGCGTGAAGTTAAAGATGAAGCCAAGCATTCAGGACGCTGATCGCTATCCCTGAATGCACAACAAACAGGAGTCCATTTGGACTCCTGTTCAACGTGTATTAGAAGCTTGAATTAAGCTTCGTACACTTCTACTTTTTCCATTTTGTCGCGGCCTTTGAGTTCATCTACCACTTCAAGACCTTGAACAACTTTACCAAATACCGTATGCACGCCATCCAGGTGCGGCTGTGGTGCATAAGTGATGTAGAACTGACTTCCGCCTGTATTCTTACCGGCATGAGCCATAGCAAGTACACCACGCTCGTGCTTGTTCGGGTTGATCTCACAGTCGATAGTATAACCAGGACCACCAGTACCATTTCCATTAGGGCAGCCGCCTTGTGCTACGAAACCAGGGATTACACGGTGGAACGTAAGTCCGTTATAGAAACCGGAGTTTGCCAGCTTCTCAAAGTTAGCAACAGTGTTTGGAGCGTCATTCTCGAACAGATCAATCAAGATCTCTCCGCCATTTTCCATTTTGATTTTTGCTTGTTTTGCCATATGTAAAGCATCTCCTTTCAGAATGGGGTACAACTCAACGTACATTAGTGTACTATGAAACTTGTCCCAGTGCAAAGTTAAAGGCGGAAGCAGAAGCTCCCGCCTATTTGGCTTAATTAAAAGAAGGCTGTTTCTGAATGCGCTCAGGAATAACATCGTTCGCAACGATATCGTTCAGCGATTCCCGCTTAACTACAAGATCACTGCTTCCGTCTTTGACAAAGACCACGGCCGGTCTACGAATCCGGTTATAATTACTTGCCATGGCATAGTTATAAGCACCGGTGCAGGAGACAGCCAGAAGATCACCGCTGTTCACTTTAGGAAGATCCAAGTCCCAGATCAGCATATCTCCGCTCTCGCAGCATTTACCAGCGATCGATACTGTCTCTTCCACTTGATCTTTACCACGGTTCGCCAGCATAGCCTCATATTTGGATTCGTACAGCGCAGGGCGCGGGTTATCGGTCATTCCGCCATCCACAGCTACATATTTGCGTACGCCAGGAATATCTTTGCTTGTGCCAACGGTGTAGAGAGTTGTACCCGCATCCCCAACAATGCTGCGGCCCGGTTCAACCCAGATCTCAGGAAGCTTGTCATAAGTCCCTGCAAAATGCTCCTTAACGCCATCGGTAATGGCCTTAACGTACTCGGAAATCTTAAGCGGTGTATCGCCTTCCATATAACGGATACCGAAGCCGCCGCCCAGGTTAACGACCTGGAAGGTCACTCCCAATTGCTCTTTAACGGATTTGGCAAATGCAGCAACCCGCTCAACTGCCATCTGGAAGCCTTCCACCTCGAAGATTTGGGAGCCAATATGGGAATGAACGCCCAGCAGATTGAGGTTGGATTGTTCACTGGACAGCTTCACGGCTTCAAATGCCGAACCATTCCCGATGTCGAATCCAAATTTGGAATCAGTCTGACCTGTAGAAATATACTCATGCGTATGAGCTTCCACGCCTGGAGTAACACGAAGCAGTACATTCACCTTAGCTCCGTTCTCCTTGGCGATTGCGTTAAGCAGATGAATCTCTGTGAAGTTATCTACTACAAAACAGCCAATCCCGGCTGATATCGCCATCTGGATCTCTTCTGGGGTCTTATTGTTGCCGTGGAAATGAATCCGGCCCACCGGGAAGCCGGCTTGGAGTGCTGTATAGAGCTCTCCTTCGGACACTACGTCCAATGAGAGGCCTTCCTCTTCTGCCAGGCGGCACATCGCCAAGGTACAGAACGCTTTGCTTGCATAAGCTACCTGGAACGAAAGTCCGGATTGCTTGAAGGCTTCCACATATTCGCGGCTGCGCTGACGAACGAGCGCCTCGTCAACAATATATAGGGGTGTGCCAAATTTTTCTTTGAGTTCAACTGTATCACAGCCGCCAATTTCGAGGTGGCCTTTAGTATTAATTGTGCTTGTACCGTGTAGAAACATTCCGCAATCCTCCGATTAATTTGATTTTTCTCAGTATAACAAACAAGTAGAAACCGAATAATGGATTTTTGCGTATTTGATTTGTGTTTTTTATCTATCCGGCTTGCACTCAGCCTTTGTCAGGCACTCTTGTATTGTCCCTCGTTTTATTGAAAGAAGGACGTTTCTTCGAATAACTTACCGGTACGCGGAACAAAAAGGCAAACATCGCTTTTGCATTAAAAGGTATAAACGGCCACAGATAAGACGAGTTATAGGACCGGCGAATGGTAAGCAGAACAATGAACAGGGTCATCCCGCCGACAAACCCCGGGATTCCAAATAACGCAACCACAATCAGCAATAACAGCCGAACCAGCCTGTTCGCAAGCCCAAGCTCATAGCTTGGAGTGGCGAACATCCCAATGGCGGCCACAGCCATGTACAGAACTACTTCATTCACGAACAGTCCTGTCTTTACAGCAATATCACCGATCAGTATCGCAGCAATCAGGCCCATCGCGGACGCCAACGGGGTCGGCGTGTGAACAGCGGCCATTCTCATCAGATCGACACCAAATTCAACCAGCAGAAATTGGACGATCAAAGGCAGCTTTGCGTTCGTCTGAGGTCCAATGAAGGAGAGTGCTGCAGGCTTGATCTCCGGATGAACAACGACAAGCAGCCATAAAGGGAGCAAGAACAGCGAGGCAAATATTCCCGCGAAGCGTACCCACCTTAAGTAAGTTCCCATCGTAGCCGTCTGACGGTTCTCCTCAGCATGCTGGCACAAATCGAAGAATGTGGTAGGAAGAATGATCGCGCTCGGCGAGGTGTCTACAATGATGACGACCCGGCCTTCCATAATATGCGCGGCCACCACATCCGGACGCTCGGAATACCGGACTAGCGGATACGGATTCCATCCACTATTTACCGCAGCCTCCTCCAGCTGTTTATCCGCCAGAGGCAGACCGTCAATATCCACAGCTTTGATCTTCTCACGGATGGCATCGACCTGAACCTTGTCGACGATATCGTCAATATAAGCTATGCTGATATCGGTTCTTGTTCTCCTGCCAACCTGAATATATTCAAATTTCAGTCCCGGGTCTCTCAGTCTACGCCTTACCAGCGCCACATTGGTAAGCAGTGTCTCGGTAAAGCCATCTCGTGCCCCGCGAACAACACGCTCGAGTGACGGCTCCTCCGGATTGCGTGCGGGATAAGACCTTGTATCCATGACAATTGCGGCTTCTTCGCCATCGATGAAGAGCGCACTCATTCCCGTCATAACTTTATTAATAACTTCACTCATCTTCTTCGCTTTGGTGACCTGAATGTGAGGGATATAGTATTCGAAGAAATCCTCAAGAGTATCACCGGACAAGGACTCCGGGGTCAGATAGGTTAATCTCTTGATAATTTCCTGCATGATGTTGTCTTTGGCAAACCCAGTGATAAAGAACAATCCTGTCTTCTGTCCACCATAAGTCATTTCGCGGAAATTCACATCAAAACTTTCGTCCAGCCCAATCACTTTAACCAATGTTTTTCGGGTTGTGCTAAGATCCTTGCTGATCCGGTCCGACTTTTGCCAATAGACGACAGACTCCTCGACATTTCGTGACTGCTCAGCTTCAACCTTGTTGGGGCCTTTGGCATCCTTATCTCCCGATTCTGCTCCATCCGGATCCTCTCCCGGATCAAATTCCGGAGGAGGACCCTGCATTTCCTCCTGCTGATGGTCCATCTCTTGTTCACTCATTATTTGATCCATCCTTCCTGCCCGTTCTACCGGTTATATACGAACCATTCAAATAACGAGCCTGCCACCTTCCCGAAAACCATGGCCAGCAGCAGACCAAATAGGTATTGTCTCATATGAAGTCTTTTCGCTAGTATGGGCAGCACATTAAGGACTTCCGTCAAAGCCGCTGCCAGCATCCCGATAAAAATCCCGTTCAGAAGCCCGATCCACCCATTAATGATCTCCGAATGCAGATATAGCTTGAAATTCCAGAAGTCGGCCACTGTTCCGACTACCGATCCACTCACCATGGCCCCTTCGTACCAATGGACTTTGTCGTAGGAGCGGCTTAGCTGAGCCAGGCGCGGGATGATATCGAGAACTACGAACAGGGCAATGACCCCGCCCCCGACTGCGATTCCTCCGGCCAAACCCAAGAATATGGAGAGGAACAAGGACAGTGCTGGCGTCATCCCTTCTCCCTCCCTGAATCTTGATGAATCTTCTTATATTCTTCCGTAATGACATAGTGATTCAGGTTCTCCTGGTACAGGAACATTTCAACTTCCAGGGGTGTAGGTTCCTCGTTCCATTTCTTTTTGAAAATATGGTTGAAGAATACGATCATCCCGAGCCCTATTCCGAGGGAGTAAGCCGCCTGAAATATATAGGGATGCTCGTCCCGTGTACCCGTTACCATCTCTACAATTCGAACCTGTACTTCCTGCATACTGACATCAGCATGGAAGTTCATTATGGTCAGTGCAGAGCCGAAGAAGAGAAGCAGCCATACCATAATAAACAGCACGATCGAAGGCTTCTTCTCTTGGCCGACAATCTCAACCAGCGTATGCGGTTCTCCAATGTGTTCTACGACGCACCCGGGTATACAAGCCTGAATCTTGCCGATGATCTTCAGCATATCTATGATAATGCGGTTACCATCCTGCCTTTCTGGTCTTTCCATAACGAGCTGCTTCAACATTTCTTCCGAATTGCCGGGAGCTAGAATCTGGGCAATGTCACCCAGACGAATCATGCTGCCTTCATGAAGCCTGACATTCTTGCGAAGCCTTAGATAGACGGTGGGAGCGGGATCGTTGCTCATCCAGATCACCCCTTAACTGCCGAATTGCGCATAGTATGCCTAGAACAAGGACTTTTTAATCTGAAAGAGTGATTCAGTGAGTTCTCTGTTATGTCGTGAATCATGCAAAAGAGCTGCTTTCGAACACCGATTGGCGTTCGAAAGCAGCTCTTATTTACTGGGCAATTTGATCCCGGATATTCTGAAGAATCTTCTTCTCCAGCCTGGAGACCTGCACCTGTGATATCCCCAGCCTGCTCGCAACCTCGGATTGAGTCTGATCCCGGTAGTATCTCAGATAGACGATAAGCCTCTCCCTTTCACTTAGTCCATCAATGGCTTCATGAAGGGCCAGCTTATCAAACCACCTGTCCTGGGACTCATCCGCAATCTGGTCCATAAGCGTAATAGGGTCACCATCATTCTCGAAGACCGTCTCATGAATGGAGGTCGGAGGCTTGTTCGCTTCCTGGGCGAATACAACCTCCTCGGGCGTAACCTCGAGGGCTTCCGCCACCTCCTTAATCGTCGGAAGGCGATTTAGCACCTTGGCAAGCTCGTCCTTCTTCTTGCGGACTTTATTAGCCATTTCCTTAAGTGAACGGCTGACCTTGAGAGTGCCGTCATCGCGCAGGAAACGCTGGATTTCACCGATAATCATCGGAACCGCATAGGTGGAGAATTTAACATCATAACTCAGATCGAATTTATCGACCGACTTGAGCAGGCCGATACAGCCGATTTGAAACAAATCTTCGGGTTCATATCCCCGATTCATAAACCGCTGTACGACGGACCACACAAGACGAATATTACAATTCACTAATGTGTCTCTGGCAACAGAATCACCCGTTTGGCTCAGTGCAATCAGACGTTTCACTTCCGCGTCATCTAAGTAGGTCTGTGAGGTTTGCTTCACATCGGCATTCATATACCCAACCCCTAATTGTATAAAGCTTTCTTAGATTCAATCCTCTTCTTCATGCGTATGGAGGTTCCTCCGCCGACTTCACTGACAAGTTCGAATTCATCCATGAAATTCTCCATGATTGTGAATCCCATACCAGAACGTTCGAGCTCAGGCTTTGAGGTATATAAAGGCTGCTTGGCCAGTTCCATATCCTCGATCCCGCGGCCTTTGTCCTCAATGACCAATGAGACTACATCCCCTTCCAGCTCCACACTGATATAGACAATGCCGCTTGGATCACTGTCGTAACCGTGTATAATGCAGTTCGTTACGGCTTCGGACACCACCGTCTTCAGGTCTGTGATTTCATCCATGGTTGGATCGAGCTGAGAGACGAAGGCAGCCACAGTCACGCGGGCAAAAGATTCATTCTCTGACTTGGCCGCGAATTGCAGGCTCATAAAGTTCTCGCTCATAGGGCTACCTCCAGTTCAGAGAGAGCAGCGCCCTCATTATCAACAACAGGCATGATTTTGAACAAGCCTGACATCTCGAACAATCGGAATACAGAAGGCGTTACGTCGCAGATCACCATTCGTCCACCCTTTTGCTTGATCAGCTTGTACCTTCCCAGGATGACCCCGAGACCTGAACTGTCCATGAACTGCAGACCTCTTAAGCTGAACACCAAATCTCTGCAGCGTCCACGGGCAATCTCCTCATCAAGCTGCATTCTTACAGAATCAGCCGTATGGTGATCCAGTTCCCCGCTAAGTCTGACGATGAGGGTATCGCGGTGCTTTTCCATTTCCATTTGAAGATTCACGTCTGTTCACTCTCCTCTCTGACAATGAACACTCATTTCTACAATTCGGAGAACGATTCCTGCACCCCGACAAAACTAGAAGAAAACTCCTATCAATCTACAAAAAACAGTTTGGAAGTTGTCCGCTTGAACAGCGTCCACCAGCCCGCCTTCTTAATATCAGTTGACGCTTTAAGGTCGAACTCTTTCAGCACCTTGTTCCCTTGATAGATGACCAGCTTGCCGAGTACCTGTCCCTTCGTCACTGGAGCCGATACTTCAGCCGGAATCTGAAGTTTGTGGGTAATCTTCTCACCAGCTTCACTCTTCTTCACAAGAATACGGTACGGCTGGGAAGCGGCAAGCTGAAGCTCCTTGGTATCGCCCTTCTGTATCTTGACTGTGCCCATAATATCGCCCTTATTGAATAAAGGCTTAACCGCATATTGGGAGAAGGCATAGTCGAACATACTGCCCACTTCACTGTTGCGTGTCTTCGTATTCGGTTCTCCCAGCACGACAGCAACCAGTCTGAGTCCATCCCTGCGGGCCGTAGCGGAGAGACAGAACTTGGCTTCAGAGGTATATCCCGTCTTCAAGCCGTCTGCGCCGCTGTAGAAGCGCACCAGCTTATTCGTATTGACCAGCCAGAAGGGCTTCGCCGAGTCTTTGCGCAGGTAATCCTGATAAGCTCCGGTATACTTGGTAATCCGGTCATACTTCAGCAGCTCCCTGCTCATGATTGCGATATCGTGAGCGGAGGAATAATGGTTGTCTGTAGGCAGACCGTTGCAGTTCATGAAGTGCGTATCGTTCATGCCCAGCTCTTTGGCTCGCTTATTCATCAGCTTGACGAACTCTACCTCGGTACCGGCCAGCTTCTCAGCCATGGCCACTGAAGCATCATTTCCAGAGGCCATTGCGATGCCTTTGAGCATGTCATCCACTGTCATCTGTTCACCCGGCTCCAGGAAAATCTGCGATCCGCCCATCGACGCCGCATACTCACTTGTTGGAACTTTATCGGTGAGTTTCAAGGTCCCCTTACTGATCGCTTCCATGGTCAGAAGCATAGTCATGATCTTGGTAATACTGGCTGGAGGCATTTTTTCATGACTCTTTTTCTCAAAAAGGACGGTTCCTGTGTCTGCATCCATCAGTATGGCAGAGCCAGCACTGGGTGCGAGATCAGATACGTCATTTGATATACTATTTTCCTTCGCCAATCCAACGGATGGCACGGCCGAAGACGCCAGCAACAGCGCTGCTGTGCAGGTCAAGAGCCACTTTTTCATAGGAATATCCCCCTCTCAGAACTTTAACTGATAGTCTAGTATCGTCTGATGATGTCCAGAATATTCCTATTGCCAACAAAAAAACACAGACCCTTATACGGCAAGCCGGTCAGGTCTGTGTTCTTGAGTACGAGATGAATTATACTACTTGCTGCTCTTATAGCTTTGGTATGATTGAGGTTACAAGTCCCAGGAACTTCTCTTTCACGCGTTCCGTAGTCTCCATGACCTCATCGTGGGACAGCGGCTGATCCAGGATTCCTGAGGCCATATTGCTGATGCAAGAGATGCCCAGAACCTCAAGTCCGGCATGACGGGCCACAATCACCTCAGAGACCGTAGACATCCCGACAGCGTCAGCTCCAAGCGTACGAAGCATCCGAATCTCGGCTGGAGTCTCATAGGCAGGACCGATCAGTCCGGCGTAGACCCCTTCCTGCAGCGGGATATCATGCTCCTTGGCAATCTCCTTGGCGAGTGCGCGTAGACGCCGGCTGTAGGCCTCTGACATGTCCGGGAAGCGTGGTCCCAGTTCGTTGTCATTCGGTCCGGTAAGCGGACTTTGTCCAGTCAGATTGAGATGATCCGAGATCAGCATCAAATCACCGGGATTGAACGTGGTGTTCACTCCGCCGGCGGCATTGGTCACCAGCAGCTTAGATGCCCCAAGTGCTTTCATCACGCGTACCGGAAATGCAGTTACCTCAGGACCATAGCCTTCGTACATATGGAAGCGGCCTTTCATTAGTACGACCTGACGACCACCAACTGTACCCAGTACCAGCTCACCTGCATGTCCCTCAACAGTAGATCTCGGGAAATGAGGAATATCCGCATAATCCAATACGACCGCATTCTCGATATGGTCAGCAAGAATGCCAAGCCCAGATCCCAGAATAAGCCCGACCTCCGGTCTGCTCCCTGCTTTCTCCAGTATATAATTTGCAGCTTCTTGAATAATTCCCTGGTTTAACGTAGTCATAAGTCTATCTCTCCATTTCAAATATTCGTTGTCATGTGTCTATTGCTCCGGATTCTGCTGATGCATTCCCGCTCTGGGGTGATAGCTCTGATAGACAGACTTCAGGTTCTCCTTAGACTTCCGGATATATACTTGCGTGGAGGACATATCCGCATGTCCGAGCATCTCCTGAACCGATCTCAGATCAGCCCCATGATCCAGCAAATGGGCCGCAAAAGAATGCCGAAGGGTATGAGGAGTAATATCCGCCTCGATCCCCGCCTCATTCCCATACTTCTTGATGGTCTTCCAGAATCCCTGCCTCGAGAAGCGCCCGCCGAGCCGATTCGGGAACAGCGCCTTCTCCTCCTTCTCAGTGAGGATCGGCCTGGCTTCGTCCAGATACTTCATTATCCAGGCCGCTGTCACTTCACCAAAAGGTATAATTCTCTCCTTGCCCGTATCTCCCCCGCAGCGGACGAACCGGAGTGAGGTATCGATATCATGCACATCAAGAAGTATGAGCTCACTTACCCGTATCCCGGTCCCATACAAAAGTTCAAGCATTGCTTTATCCCGAAGCCCCACGGGTGCAGATGCATCCGGCATGTCCAGCAGCTGGCTTACTTCAGCCTCTGTGAGGATCTGCGGAGCCTTCTTCTCATGTCTTGGCATGTCTATCTGAAGAAATGGATCATGAGCCAGAATCCGTTCACGGGTCAAATAGCGAAAGAACGACCTTATCGAAACCGAGGCCCTGGTAACTGAAGCAGCTGCCCTGCCCGCTTCTTTTAATCCAGAGAAGTAGAGCGTCAAGTGTACCTTGGATACCTGCTCGGCCTCCTCAAGGCCACGCTCCTGCATCGCATCGGTGAACTGCTCCAAATCCTTCTGATAGGAGGACAATGTTGCAGCCCTCAGCCCCTTATGATCGCGTAAATAGTCAATAAAAGAAGCGATATGCGTCCTCACCTTGCCTCCTCCTAACTTCTACTCCCCATACCAATAAAAGATTTTCAATCTTTCAATAAGGGAACCGCCCTCTGCGGAGCTTCCGTCCCCATGACGGAAAGCCTTCACTGCTGCACCATGGGGTGTACCATACTTATCAGCAGGAAATATCCATGTATCGAACCAGCCTATCATTTTGTAAAATAGCAGCGATAAAGCCAGGAACACGATGACCAGCTTAATGAACAGCAGCCATTTGCGGAGTGAAATGATCATACCTCTCCCTCTTTCTATACCCGAATTTCATCTTCCCATAAAGACGGTATAGAATATGTATACAGACAAGTCGTGATCATTATGATTGTCCTCCGTTGACGCCCGTGATCTATCCTGCGAGATAGGCTAAAAAAAAGCCCCCGGCGGCCGATTCGGCCGAAGAGAGCTTCCGGTAACACCAAGATTGTTAACCAATCTTCTTATCGGCGTCCCCGTTCTTATCTTTGTCTTTGTCCTTACAGCGGTAGCAAATCCCCTGGAAATCAAGCCGGTGATCAAGAACCGTAAAGTTATATTCCTTCTCCAAACGTTCCTCCAAAGGGCCTAGCCAATCTTCTCTGATCTCATCCATGGCACCGCACTGAACACAGATCAAATGATGATGATGATGCTTGGTCGTATCCGTACGAAGGTCATAACGTGCAACACCATCGCCGAAGTTAATCTTCTCCACAACATGAAGCTCACTCAGCAGTTCAAGTGTCCGATATACTGTCGCAAGACCAATTTCCGGAGCTTTATCTTTAACGAGCATGAACACATCTTCCGCGCTCAAATGATCGTCTTCATTCTCAAGCAAAACCCTTACCGTGGCTTCCCGTTGGGGTGTTAGCTTGTATCCATGGGATTGCAGCTGCTGCTTAATTTTATCGATCCGTTCTTCCATGTTAACCTCCCCCTTGGAAAAAAGCCGAACCACTTCTGGCACAAATCACTTCTTTCATTATAGGGGTTGAAGATTAACAAAGTCAAACATTTTGCTAGAGCGACGCGGCGGCTGAAGCCTGTTCCAGCATCGGAGCTACCCATCCCATCATCACCGGAGTAACCCAGGTTTCAAAGGAAGATATAGCAATAATTAGCAGGGAAAGCCCGAGGACCAGTCCCGTGTAATTCAAAAACGGCTTCGACAAGGAACTGTGCCCCTTCAGAAGTACACGGCTTCTAATGATGCCCAGTGAAAAGGTTACGGCAGCCACGCTGCAGATCAGCAGCACCGGAATCAGGACCAGATTATGCGGAGCTACCGAGATCAGGGCGAACAGCATACCCTTCCAGGTGAATTGTCCGACCAGGCATCCAACCGAGAACCCGATCAAGACACCCTTCAAGAAATCCAGGATCAAGATTCCAGGAAGTCCAATTACAGACAGACCGAGGATCCAGATTAACCCGAGCCATTTCAGATTAAGTATCGCAATGCTCCAGAACGAGGAAAGTCCCGATGGCGAACCGGAGCTGTCTTGATTAAAGGTCGTGAAGAAATCACCCAAATACCGGGACAAATCCTGCTGCTGTTCCAGCGTAAGTGCATTAACCATGAGGGCCCCGAAGACTACTCCCATCAAAAACAGGACGGTGACAAACACATAAAGCGGTGTCTGGTCTTTCAATGTGCGGCTGAAGGTTCTAAACATAAGGGTGATCCCCTCCTTGTCCATAGAAGTTCTCTCTTATTCTATGAGCAAGGAGTTGGCCCTATGCGAATTTCTTATCCTTTCTGAACCTTACCATATGTGCCTCCGCCTCCGGCAATGAGCTGCAGAGTACCGCTTCTCGCTTCACCAATTGCAGTGGATAGTTCTATACCCGCCACCTTGGTGAGTTCCTCCAGAGGAACCCGGTGCAGAATATTCATTTCAGTCCCAAATGCCTCAAGCAGCTTAGCCAGCTTGGCCTTTCCAAGACCCGGAATGAATTCCAGAGGCACTTGGTAATGGTAAGGCGGCCTGTGTGCAGGCACTTGCGGCTCTTCCCGATCGGCGATCGAATGAATCCGGTCCAGCACGCCTCGAGTCAGCTTGGTGCTTCCGCAGTAGGAACACCGCTGTACGGTGATATCCTGTTCATCGATGATGCTCTGGCAGCCACGGCAGTAGGACCGGTGATATTTGCCAAGCCTTGGATTAAGACCATAGTTGGCAGTTACTCTCCGTCCATCCACCCTGGCCAGTGCTTTCTCGAATTCCCTATAATTCGGCTTCTGTAGCGCCATTTCGTTATATTCCCGCCCGATCTTGCCCAGCGAGTGGGCATCGGAATTGGTTAATATAGTGAATTCATCGAGTTCACTGAGATAGCCGGCCATCTCCGAATCCGCGCTAAGACCCAGTTCGACGGCGCTGACCCCTGATAAGTCGAGGACATCAGACATCCGGGGAGCGGCGCTCCCATAGATACTTTTGTGCGGAGTGAAGATATGAGCAGGGATAAGCATCCCTCCCCGGGCTATCACTTCCTCCTGAAGAGTAAGCGCCGGAGCATGAAGTCTTTGCGAGCTCAGCCCGACATTCTTCATTCTCTTGGACAGCCAGTCCGTGAACGACTCCATCATGTACAGATGGGGAAAAAACACCAGGAGATGGGCCGCTCCCATCCCCGGTTCGCGGATTTCAATCTCACTACCCAACAGGATTGTAGTCCTGCCGTAAGAAATACCGCCTTCGTCAATCTCCTTCATATCCCCTTTGTCCAGACTGTTCTTGATATCTGTCTGAACACCCGGTGAATGGCAATCAATAATGCCGATAAGGTCAATCCCCTTACGATCGCTGGCTTCACTGGCGATTTGGGCGAAAGTCAGATTCCGGCTTCCGCTGATCTTCACCGGCTCCCCCTTCTCCGTTCTTCCGATATGAATATGCAGATCCGCGTAATATCGCTGGAGCGAAGTCTCACTCATGCCCGTATCTTCCCGTATGACTGGCGAGCTCCCAAATGTACACGGCCAGCATGGTTTTGGCATCAGAGATCCATCCCTCGGAGATATACCGCTTCACTTCCGGCAGCGTCGCCTCGTGCACTTCCAGAAATTCATCCTCGTCCGGAGCCGATTGGCCCAGCTTCAGATCCTCTGCCAAATACAAATGGATGATCTCGTCAGCAAAACCTGGAGAGGTATAGAAGGAGTGAAGCAGCGAGATCTTGCCTGCTGTATAGCCGGTCTCCTCCTGCAGCTCCCGCTTTGCCGCCTCAAGCGGGTCTTCACCTTTCTCCAGCTTCCCGGCAGGAATCTCAAGCTCACACCGACCAAGCGGTGTGCGGAACTGATCCACGAGCAGGAGACGTCCATCCCGGACTGCAAGCACAGCAATCGCGCCTGGATGCTTAATTACTTCACGCTCTCCCGTGCTTCCGTCAGGCAGCTCTACCGTATCAATTTGAAGTGAAATGATCTTTCCTGAGAAGACGGGCTTGGTGGAGATGATCTTCTCGTTCAATGCAGAATTCGGGGATTTATTCATGGAATTTGCCTCCTTTTGATTTTAAAGAACATAACTTGTCCCTTGCGAACATATGGTGTTATTATACCAAATCGTTTGTAAAAAGGAGCATTGGCCCATGAAAAGCTACTTTGCGGATACAAGCTTTCATATTTCAGGTAAAGCGTGGCAGGTACGGGTGCTTTTGTCCATGTGGAAGAAGAATATCGGTTCAGCCACGCCAGTGAAGGACCTTATTGCTGTAAATGTACGAAAAAAGTAAATTATTTTACGATTTTGACAAAATCCGAATACATTTAATATCTATTTGTGTTATTAAGAAGAAAGGAGGGTTGCCCAGTGGAAAAAAAACGTCAATTCGACTCGGATAGATCCGAATCCAAATCCTTATCCCTTCTATATCAGCAGAGCTTGAAGCACAGAGACCGGGGGGACATAGCTCGAGCATTATCAAGCCTGGAAGAAGGCTTATTAAATGCTTTTGGCCGGGAGTACATCAAGGCTTCCGAACACGGAGTCCTAGCAGAGTGCTGGACTGAGTATGGGAAGCTGCTTCGCCAGAACAATCAGCATGCGAAAGCCATTTATGCTTTTGAGCAAGCTATTGCTTTTGCAGGACATGAACTGGATGCTTTGACCGAATGGGGTGACCTCCTTCACGAACAAGGCTATAGTGATGAGATCATCGCCGAAAGAATGAATCGCAAATTGGAGCATTCCCTGAACCGCAGCGAAATTCTGGTTGAAATCCTGTGCCGAATAGGAGCTTTTCATACCGCTTATACATACTTGAAAGCCGATCCTTCCCTGAACAATGAACGAATGCTGCAGCTGCATACCGAATGCTTGATTCGGGCCGGAGACTACGATCAGGCCATACACTATGCATCAAAAGCAGTTGATGCGGCTCAGCTCAGACCGGCTTTTACCGATCCGCTGGCGATGGACATTCTGCTGTGCCGCTGGATTCTTGGGGAAGAAGATTATACATCTGCTCAGAATAGACAGTTACTATCTGAATCAATCAAGCGTGCGGTGGCTCTGGGATTGCACGAGCTTGCCACCAACATAGCCGGCGAGGATGCATATCTGCAGAATGAGCTTACACTCCGGCTGTACTATGAGGGGTACACGGAATCTGCCAAAAAGAGATTACACAGTCTATTGTCGGAATACTCGCTCCATTACAGCGAGCCTCTGCATAAAGATCTCGCGTTCATTCAAGCAGAAATTGAATACGACGAAGGAGTATACGATTCCGCCGCACATATCTTCGAGTCACTAATCGAAAAGGACCCTCTCACCGCGACCTACCGATTCGCGGCAGCTTCATGCTACCTCAAGAAATCTTATGAGGAGATGGAGGAACGCCTTCGCCTCAACTCGCGTGATCTTATGGGCACCCAAAAGGCTCAGCATTATATGGAGACGATTACCCAGTCCCTGTATATCGTAGAACGTTCCAAGTGGCATACGGAATGGAATCCCGCCCAGCTTCGCAACAAGTCCCTCCCTCCCTCAGTCAGGCTGCTGTGATCTTTTAAGATGGGTACGCATACAATAAGAGACAAGCCTTGTTCCGGATTGAACATGACTTGTCTCTTTCAGTTTGCTATTTGGATAATTCTAGATATAAGCTGCTTTAACAATTTCGAGCACCAGCTCAGCCGCCTTGGCGATATCGTCTGCTTTGATCCGTTCAGAAGTCGTATGAATATTCTCGTAGCCGACAGCAAGATTCACGGTTGGAATACGGAGGCCGTTAAAGATATTCGCATCACTACCGCCGCCGGAATGAAAGGTCCGGCCAGAAAGGCCTAATTGAGTGGCTGCTCTCTTGGCCAGCTGAACCACGAAAGCTTCATCCGTATGATTAAATGCAGGGTAAATGATCGTGCTCTTCATTTCCCCTCTTGCTCCATAATCATGGCAAGCTGAATCCAAAGCATGCTTCATCTCCGCGATCTGCTTCTCCACTTTCTCGTGGACAATACTTCGCGCTTCGGCATAGAGCTTCACATAATCGGTAACCACGTTGGTTGCTCCGCCGCCCTCGAATTTACCAATATTAGCAGTCGTCTCATGATCAATACGGCCGAGCTTCATACGGGCAATTGCTTTACCGGCCACCTGGATAGCACTAATACCATCCTCCGGATTCACCCCGGCATGGGCAGACTTCCCGAAGATTTCCATCTCAATTCTGGCCTGTGTAGGAGCGGCTACGCAGATAGCGCCTACTTCGCCGTTGGAGTCGAGAGCGAAACCATAGGTGGCATTCAGATGCTTGGCATCGAGCACACGGGCACCCATGAGTCCTGATTCCTCTCCGGCAGTGATGACAAACTGAATATTTCCATGAGGAATTTGATTCTCCTGAAGCACCTGAATCAATTCTAACAAGGCTGCCACTCCTGCCTTATCATCAGAACCGAGAATTGTGGTCCCATCACTGCGGATCCAGCCATCCTTATCTATTTGCGGCTTTATTCCAATGCCTGGCTTGACGGTGTCCATATGACAGGTGAATAGAATCGGCTCGGCCTTCACCCCTTCAGTTCCTTTAAGAGTAGCAATCAGGTTCCCGGCACCATGTCCGGTTACAGCCGCGGAATCGTCCTCAAGAACCTCGAGTCCGAGGTCCCTGAATTTCTTCGTCAGCACATCCGCGATCGCTCTCTCCTGCATGGTCTCACTGTCGATCTGTACCAACTCAAGAAACAGGTCAATCACTCGGTCTTTCTTGATCATCGACTTTCTTCTCCTTCCGATTTACGCTAAAATGATGAGGTATGGGACCAGCCATTACATATACTTTAAAGGAGTCTAGGATATGCCGAAAAAATGGATGAAAATTTTCATATACCTCATGCTTTTTGCCATGATTGGATCTACATTACTCATGGTATTCGAGCCTTTTTTTAATAATTAATTATTCAGACCACACGGCATCGTATCCAAATACCTCAGTGAAGTAAGGAACGATGTCTTTGGCGGTCTGTTCAACTGTAAATTCCTTACCTGTAATATCCTCCAGTGAGGTCACTCCGTATTCCTGGATTCCACAGGGAACAATCCCCTGGAAGCCTTCATTCTGAATGCCGGATTTGATATTGAACGCAAATCCATGGCTTGTTACAAAGCCTCTTTTGCCCCTGCATTTATTGAACTTAACCCCGATGGCACAGATTTTCACATTCCCTATCCATACCCCGGTATACTCCGGTTTCCGGCTGCCTGCAATTCCAAAGGTTGCAAGATAATTGATGATCACCTGTTCCAGTCTGCGCAAGTAATCATGCAGATCCAGACCCTTCGATCCATCCAGGACAAGAAGAGGATACCCAACCAGCTGTCCCGGACCATGGTATGTAATATCTCCGCCCCGGTCGATCTCAAAAATGGAAATCCCCTTTTCCTTCAACTGTTCCGGACTAAGCAGCAAATGTTCAGGATGACGCTGGGAACCAATCGTATAGGTCGGCGGATGCTGGAGAAGCAGCAGGGTCTCCTGCTGCTCCTCACGGTCGACACGCTTCACGATTTCTTTCTGGAGCTCCCACGCTTCCCCGTAATCCATGAGAGGGATATAGCGTACTTCCAGTGTTCTGTTCATGATGAGTCGCCTCTTTTCTATTCATTGTATCTGCTGCGCTGATTAATAGACCTGAGTATCCAGTGAATAAGCCTCAATATTATCCTTCACACGCTGCATGAAACGTCCGCAGATAACCCCATCCAGAATACGGTGGTCGAGCGACAGACAGAAGTTAGCCATGGAGCGAACTCCGATCATATCATTAATGACCACAGGTCTCTTCACTATGGATTCGAAGGTAAGAATGGCAGCTTGCGGGTAGTTGATAATAGGCTGGGACAAGATCGAACCGAATGAACCGGTATTGTTCACCGTGAACGTTCCTCCCTGCATATCATCGAGCTTAAGCTTGCCTTCCCGTGTCTTGCGGGCCAGCTCTTCTACCTCTCTTGCAAGTCCCGCAATGTTCTTCTGATCCGCTTTCTTGATCACTGGAGTCAGAACAGAATCGTCCGTACCTACTGCAAGAGAAATGTTAATATCGCGTTTCACGATAATTTTGTCTACCGCCCAGACCGAGTTCATAATCGGATAATCTTTAATTGCATTCACAACGGCCTTGATCATAAAAGCCAGATATGTCAGATTAACGCCTTCCTTGGCCTTAAAATCATTCTTGAGCTTGTTCCGCAGCTGTACCAGATTCGTTACATCTACCTCGATCATCATCCAGCCGTGCGGGATTTCCGACACGCTTTGACGCATCTTCGTTGCAATCGTATTGCGAATCGGTGTGATGTCAATGTAATGCTCAGCCTGTCCGCCTTCCACTTCAATGGTTGGAATCTTGGGTGTATCGCTCAGATGGATACCTGAGTGACGCACTGGCTCATTCACCTGCGCCTGCTGAACCATTGGAGCCACCGTCACGTTGCTTTGCGGAACCTGGGCTTGCGGCTGTTGCGGCTGAGTCTGTACCTGTGGCTGCGATGGCGATATACTCTGTACCGAAGCAGCCGGCTGTGAACCAGAAACACCACTTTCGATATAGGTCAGCACATCTTTGCGGGTAATCCTTCCGCCCATCCCAGTTCCCTGAATCAAGCTAAGGTTGAGGCCATGCTCAGCGGCCAGGGTCTGCACTGCAGGTGAATAGCGGCTGCGCTGGGAAGCATCAGCTTGGGAAGCTTGAGCAGTGGTAGCTGCTGCAGTCCCTGATACATCAGGCTGGATTACAGGGTCAGCTTGCGCCTGCTCCGCACTCTCCACTCCGATCCGGCAGATTACAGCTCCTACCTCGATCGTCTCACCTTCCTGCGCCAGAATCTCACCCATTACTCCGTCCAGGGTAGATGGGAGCTCTGCGTTGACCTTGTCTGTGATCACTTCACAGATCGGCTCGTATTGTTCAACCGGGTCTCCCGGCTTCTTCAACCATTTGCCGATGGTTGCTGACACCAGTGATTCTGCCAGCTGCGGCATAACTACATCCGTCCACGTTTTGTTCGATGACATATTCTCACTCCTATGATTAGAGAGCTTAAGATAACTTAAGCTCTGCAGAAAGTCTATTAATATAAGGCCAACTCAAGCATGGCCTCTTTGACTTTATCCTTGCTCAGCATGAAGAACTTCTCCATCGGAGGGCTGATCGGCATCGCAGGTACATCCGGCCCGCACAAGCGCTTAATCGGAGCATCAAGCTCGAACAGACATTCTTCGGAGATGATCGCCGATACTTCTGCCCCTACGCCGCCCGTCTTATTATCCTCATGAATAATCAGCACTTTGCCTGTCTTGCGGGCTGCATCGATAATAGCCTCGCGATCAAGCGGCTGAAGGGTCCGCAGGTCCACAATATGGGCACTAATCCCCTGCTCGGCAGCCAGCTCTTCTGCTGCCTGCATCGCAAAGTGAAGAGGCAGGCTGTACCCGATTACCGTAATATCCGAGCCTTCACGAATGACATTCGCTTTCCCGATCGGCACAATATAATCGTCCAGCGGCACATCTTCCTTGATCAGCTTGTAGCATTTCTTGTTCTCGAAGAAGAGAACCGGGTCAGGATCCCTGACTGCGGCTTTCAAGAGTCCCTTAGCATCGTAAGCTGAGTAAGGTGCTATAATCTTAATCCCCGGCGTCCCGAAAAAGATCGATTCAGGACACTGGGAATGATACAGCCCCCCGAAGATCCCGCCGCCGATTGGAGCGCGAACAACCAGCGGACAGCTCCAATCGTTGTTGGAGCGGTAACGGATTTTGGCAGCCTCACTGATGATCTGGTTCGTGGCCGGAAGCATAAAGTCTGAATACTGCATTTCTGCAATGGGCTTCATACCGTACATTGCTGCCCCAATGGCTACACCTGCGATGGCGGATTCTGCAAGCGGGGTATCGAGCACACGCTGTTCACCAAATTGCTCCTGAAGCCCCTTGGTCGTTGTGAACACACCGCCCTTCAGGCCGACGTCCTCCCCCAGCACAAATACATTCTCATCCAGTTCCATTTCCTCTTTCATGGCGAGGCGAATGGCATCGATATATTCCATAACCGGCATTAGCGAACATCTCCTTCGTTGTCGGCATACACGTGAAGCAGCGTATCCTCCGGAAGTGGAAACGGTGCCTTGTCAGCCGAATCGATAGCTTCCTTGAGCTGCTGGGCAATTTCTGCGGAAAGCGCGGCATCCTGCTCTTCACTCCAAATTCCGCACTCGATCAAATACTGCTTCATCTTCGGCAGACCGTCCTTCTTCCAATTCTCGTCAACCTCTTCCTTCGTACGGTAGGCGAGATCATTATCTGAAGTCGAGTGTGGGGATAACCGGTACATCATGGCTTCAATCAAAGTCGGCCCTTCTCCGCGCACTGCGCGCTCGCGTGCTTCCTTCACAACGCGATATACCTCAAGCGCATCGTTACCATCGACCTGAACACCAGGGAAACCGTATCCCAGTGCCCGATCACTGACTTTACCCGCCAGCTGCTTCTGAATCGGTACCGAAATCGCATATTGATTGTTCTCACACATAATTATGACTGGCAGCTTCTGAACACCTGCAAAGTTACAGCCCTCATGAAAGTCCCCCTGATTGCTCGATCCTTCCCCAAATGTGACAAAAGAAACGATATCTTTCTTTTGCATCTTGGCTGCCAGGGCGATTCCTACCGCATGCGGTACCTGCGTGGTTACAGGACTTGATCCGGTCACGATCCGAAGACGCTTGCTGCCAAAGTGCCCGGGCATCTGGCGCCCCCCGCTGTTAGGATCTTCCGCTTTGGCGAACACGGACAGCATCAACTCCCGAAGAGTCATGCCAGCGGCAAGAACAAAGCCATAATCCCGGTAATACGGGAGGAAGTAATCGCGTTCCCGGTCAAGGGCAAAAGCGGCACCTACCTGCGCCGCCTCCTGTCCAATACCGGATACGTGGAAATTGATTTTGCCTGCACGCTGAAGCAGCAGGCTGCGTTCATCGTATTTACGCGCAAGCAGCATATATCTGTACATATCGATCACCTCGGCATTGGATAGACCGAGCTGCTCATGTCTTGTTTTTGTCTTTACATCAGATTTAGCATTCACAGGGAGTTACCTCCTTCAATTTGAGACTTGGGTAGAAGCCTCATCTTATAACCTGGTACTAAGACTAGGAATAACTCTATTATAAGCTGTTTCTCTGCAAAAAGAAAACATTTCCCTTATGTCTAGATACCGACTGCTTGTCCATCCACAGCCAGCGCAGCTTCCCCCAATATCTCAGAGAGGGTTGGATGAGCATGAACCACTTGGCCTATCTCCCACGGCGTAGCATCCAGCACTTGGGCTAGAGCTGCTTCACCGATCAGATCGGTAACATGAGCCCCAATCATATGTACACCCAGAATATCATTCGTTGCCGCATCGGCAATGATCTTGACGAAGCCGTCTTTGTCTCCGTAGACGAGGGCTTTGCCAATAGCCTGAAAAGGGAACTTCCCCGTCTTGACTGTATATCCCTTTGAGCTGGCTTCTTCCTCCGTAAGCCCAACAGACGCAACCTCGGGACGAGTGTATACACATCTCGGGATATGCAGCGGGTTATATCCATGCGAAGGTTCGCCTGCCAAATGCTGGGCAGCGGCAATGCCTTCATGGCTGGCTGCATGAGCCAGCTGCAAGCCTCCAATGCAGTCGCCAATCGCATAAATATGCGGCTCGGTGGTCTGCATATGTTCATTTACTCGAATAAATCCATTCTTCAGTCCAACATCTGTATTCTCAAGACCAATGTTCTCCACATTAGCCTGCCTTCCAATCGAGAGCAGCAGCTGGTCTGCATGAAGCTCCAAGGTCTGTTCCCCCTGCTGGGCCGATATCGTAACTCCATCCCCTTTTTGTACGGACTCAGGGATAATCTTGGTTCCCGTTATTACTTTAACCCCCCGTTTAACAAGAAGCTTCTGCAGTTCTTTGGCAATATCCGCATCTTCGGAAGGCAGCAGCTGGTCTGCAGCTTCTACAACGGTAACTTCCACCCCGAAATCGTTAAGCAGAGAAGCCCATTCCACCCCGATCACTCCGCCTCCAACAATCAGCATGGAGTCCGGCAGCTCCTCTAGAGTTAGCGCTTCATCGCTGCTGAGAATATAACCGTTATCCGGTTCGAGGCCTGGAAGCACACGTGGTCTTGATCCTGTAGCTATGATTAGATGATTGGGAACAATGGTCTCCATCTCCCCATCCGCAAGCTCAACAGCAACCGCTCCGCTCTTGGGAGAGAAGATCGATGGGCCGATAACCCGGCCGGTTCCCTCAATCACTTTTATATTATTTTTGCGCATCAAATACTTAACTCCGCCATGCAGCTGGTCTACAATCGCCTGTTTGCGCTGCTGAACTTTGGGAAACACCAGTGTTACCCCGCTGGTCTCGATTCCATAGCTTTCACTATCCTTCATTTGAGCGTAAAGTTCGGCGCTTCGCAGCAGACTTTTGCTTGGAATACATCCACGGTGAAGGCAGGTTCCTCCGAGCTTGTCCTGTTCAATAATTACAACTTCCTTGCCAAGCTGAGCCGCCCGGATCGCCGCTACATATCCACCGGTTCCGCCTCCCAATATAGCTACATCGCACGTAATCGTCATATGAGACCTCCACTAACATAATCTTGGTTCTTCAGTTTTACCATACTTCGGTTAATATTGTACCTCGTTTTCACTCGATATGGAATGAAGGCTGCAAATTGAGGAGCTTTCAAATAGACAGGACTGCAGGAACAAGTTATGATAAAAGTAACAGACGTATGCTGTTCAATTCGTTATTTTATCTAATCTGAATGTACAAAGAAGGGTTGCCAAGACATGAGTATGAGAACTCTCACCGCCCGGTTTATTGCCGTCTTGATTCTTGTAATTCCAGGAATCATTGCCATGATCGGATTTTTATTTATGAAAGACGCTTTATTCAAATATTTATACATGCATGGTGATGATACACTAACCCATATTTCGTTTGACTGGCTAAGTTTCTCGGAAGGACTGATCATGTTCTTGGCGGGAATCTCCTTCCTCGGCGGTTGGATTTTTTTCCGTGACCGCAAACGTGGTTATATCGGTCCGCGCTTCCAGGAGACCAAGAACAAGAATCGTTCTACCGAACATTCCGCATAACGACTCATATCGCTGCCTACGCCAAAAAGCCTCCGGAGATTAACCTCTGGAGGCTTCTTATATTTGTCTTACATCAGCTTGCGCTTGGTAAGTTTGAGATAATGGTCTGCATGCTTCTGAAACTGATAGTCCGACTTCAGTTCTTCTGCCACCCAGCCTTTTGATATGGCCAGCTGGATTAATTCGTCCAAAGCTTCATATCGTCGGCTGCTAAGATCAACCAAGGGGAATATGCGAATCTCCTCCCGGGTAATTCTCATTAACTCCAGCAGAGATTCCTCATGGAACTGCTTGCTAAGCCGATCGGCATACATAAATAGAAAATGCGCCGACAAGGTCAGGTCAACCGATTGATCCGCAAAAGGTAGCTTCGGGAATTCGGCATACATGTATTTCTCCGGGAACTGTCTTCGATGTTGAGAGCTTTGTGACAGCGCTTCTTCCCTATGCTTCTGATGGCCCTCTACGGTACCATAGTAATCCCAAATGTACTCTCCTTGTGCCTCCTGCAGACGCACTTTGGCATGTTCAAGATCCTTAACACCCTTTAATTCAAGTTCATCCGGTCCAAACTGATAGGCAATATCCGCAGCCATAATATCAAATCCGCGTCTGCTGCCCTCAGCAGTGAACGAACACGCACCTGCGGGGCAGTCGAGAATTGTACGTCCCTCAAGCTCCGATTCGTGAAGATCGAACATATCCAGGTATTCTGAATAGGTCCTGCCTATGAATACAATGCGGTCCAAATCCAAATTCATTTTCTTGCTGTCTCTGCTCATCTCATCTCTACTCACCTTAAGCTCACCTCATAAAAATTCATTTATTCATACAGTGCATCCCTTAGCTTGCTAGACATTTTGGATGGACTGGTTGAAGCCTTAAGCAATGCTGTGCGCAGCCGGGCATTCTCGGCCTTCAGTTGATCAATTTGAGCTTGCAGCTCAGCTATCTCGTCGCTTACTCTTCTATCTAGTTCCGATAGGTAAAGATCCGTGTTCTCCATATATTTGACCTCCAGAATCAAAAGACTCCACTAAATTAAATATTAGTTTTCTTTACGAGTCTGTCAAGTAGATTAACAATTTCACCCATACCGTAGAAAAAAGCAGCACACATTACAGCAAGTACCCACCATTCCATGGCAATCGTAAGTTCAAAGCCATCCGCAGAGTTATCGCGGCCTGTAACCACACCGACCAGAATTCCTCCTACTAAAAATAAAACTCCGATGACTTTAAGTATCATGCCTACTAAGTTAGGCAGTGCGGATTTTCGACGGGGCGATTCCAACATTACATTCATATGTCCGTTAGCATCAAGCTGTTCAGCTTCCTGCTCCGCAGCGGCGAAGCTGGCGTATGTTTTTGTCTGCTCCGTATGATCATCCTTGTCTTTGTAAGTAACCTGGTAAGCCATGGTAATGCTCCTTTCTTACATTCAGCTAACATCGGACGTTCAGTCAGCTTATTCAGTGTGAAGAATAATACTGATTTATATTATCAGATGTCTTACTGTGAAACCACTTCAATATTGACGCTTTTCTAGCCGAAAAGTTACTGTCTGTAACCTTTTTATGGTAATCGACTCCAAATTAATCTGTAATTCAGCAGCAATATTAACTGAAAATTCAGTAGGCAATTGCTCGGTCATAGATTATAATATGCCTTACAGGCGAATTTACGAAATCGGTTTCGATGCCTGCCAATATTGAATTTACTATTTAATTTGTTAACTGGAAGGGAGAGCTTTGTATGACAAAAATATCTTTTCCTCAGGATTTTATCTGGGGCTCCGCAACCTCATCCTATCAAATTGAGGGAGCAACCCAAGAAGATGGGCGCGGAGAATCCATCTGGGATGTCTTCTCACGAACACCAGGCAAAGTATTTAATGGAGATACAGGCGAAGGAGCGTGTGACAGCTATCACCGCTATCAAGAGGATGTCGCTTTGCTTAAACAGCTGGGCGCCAAAGCCTATCGTTTCTCCGTGGCCTGGCCGCGTATTTTCCCACAGGGAGACGGGGAAGTTAACCAAGCCGGACTGGATTATTACCACCGGTTAGTGGATGAATTGCTAGCTAATGGCATCGAGCCTATGTGCACCTTGTACCACTGGGATCTTCCTCAAGCTCTGCAGGAACGCGGCGGTTGGGATTCTCGTGACACAATAGATGCTTTCGTACGTTATGCCGAGACTATGTTTAAGTCTTTTGACGGCAAAATCAATAAATGGATTACCTTTAATGAACCTTGGTGCGTCTCCTTCCTCTCCAATGAGCTTGGTGACCATGCTCCCGGTAACAAGGATTTCCAGCTTGCTCTGAACGTTGCGCATCATATTCTAGTCGCTCATGGCAAGACGGTTAAATCTTTTAGATCGCTTGGAATTCAAGGAGAAATCGGCTTTGCCCCTAACACGGAATGGTTCGAGCCATTCAGCCAGCAGGAACATGATGTGGAGGCTGCACAGCGCCGGCTTGAGTACTTCAACAACTGGTTCTTCGATCCCGTATTCAAGGGAATCTACCCTGAGAGAGTTCTGAACTGGTACAAATCCAAGGGCTTTGAGCCCCCAATTCAACAGGGAGATATGGATACCATTCATCAGCCCATCGACTTCCTCGGTATTAATTACTACACCGGGGGTGTGGGAAGAAACAATCCTGATGCCGGTATATTGGAATTTGAACCGGTTGCCGGCGGTTTTGATACGACTGACTTCGACTGGAACATCTATCCTCAAGGCTTCTTAAGCGTATTGGAGTGGGTGAACCGGGAATACGGCTCCATCCCGATCTACATTACTGAGAATGGGGCATATTATGAATCAGAAGCCAGCGAAGACGGGAAGCACCACGATCCAAAGCGTATCGCGTACTTGCAAAAGCATTTATTCCAGCTCTCTCGGGCTATCGAATCAGGCATTAACGTGAAGGGATATATGCTGTGGTCCCTAATGGATAACTTCGAATGGGCTTTCGGGTACAGCAAACCCTTTGGTATCGTGCATGTGGATTTCGCAACCTACACACGGACGCCAAAAGACAGCTATTATTGGTATCAACAGATGATCGCTTCGCATGGTTTCGAGGTATAATATTTGGTTTTGAATTAAAATCACACACAAAAAGAGCTTCTCTGTGTAGAAGCTCTTTTTGTGTATATACATTTGGTAACTCTATAAACCCACAATAAATCGTCTTATCACGAGATTGTAGGCTAAACCTCAATCGGCTGCAGCTGAAGCCGGTAGCACTTCACCAGAATATCCCCATTATGGATTTCCTTGTCTCTTGCTCGCTCAAAGCCAAGAAATTCATACAATCTTATGGCGGGTGCCATCAGATCAGAAGTATGCAGATGAATGGTATCTGCCCCCCACAGCTTGGCACGCCGTACCGTTTCGCTGATCAACTGGGTTGCCACCCCTCTCCCCCTAGCTTTCGGAGAAGTTGCAAGCAACCGAATGATTGGGGATTCAATCTGAAGCTCAGGGCGGCCATATGCCGCTTCGGAGGATAAGAATACAAGCAGACTTCCTACAATTTCTCCATTCAACTCGGCCACAATTCGCGCTGCTGGGCCATCTTTATATACAGATTCACGAATCGACTGAATATACGGTTTCCATCGATCCTCTGGCATGCTTTGCTCATACTGTCCGTATGCTTCTACCATAAGTTTCTCTATCGATGCCTGATCTTCCACCTCAGCATCACGGATAATCACTCGATCCTGCTTGTTAGCCATATCTTTCCTCCTCCATATGCCTAGTAAGACGTAGACATAAATATTTATCCCACTAAACCTACCACTATTTCCGGTTTAAACATACTTTAACATGCTTTAGCCTCAGCTGGTTATAAACTTAAGCAAAAAATTTATAGAAATTTTCTATAAAAAAATCACTCCTGGCTGCAGCCCATGCTGCTGCCTCCAGGAATGATTATCACAGAATATCCAGATGCTACAAGCTCCTGCCTATTCTAACGCTCACAACCCCTAACCCTTTCAAGAAACCTTGTGCTCAATTCTCAGCTTGTCGGCTACCATAGCGATGAACTCGCTGTTGGTCGGCTTCGACTTGCTGATATTGATCGTATAGCCGAACAGGTGGCTGATGGAATCGATGTTGCCGCGTGTCCATGCTACCTCAATCGCGTGGCGAATGGCGCGTTCAACCCGGGAAGGGGTTGTCTTAAACTTCTCCGCAATTGCCGGATAGAGCGTCTTGGTAATGGCTCCCAAGATTTCGATGTTGTTGTACACCATCGTGATAGCTTCACGTAAATATTGATATCCTTTAATATGTGCCGGAACACCAATTTCATGTATGATCGATGTAATATTCGCATCCAGGTTCTTCCCTTTGGCCATAGGGACCACGTTAGATTTGAACAAGGAGGACGAAGAAGATGAGATCTGACCGCCAAGACTTTGGGAAGGAACCCCCACCAACTGGCGGATACGCTGAGCAAGTACTTCCATATCGAAAGGTTTGAGGATATAGTAAGAAGCGCCAAGCAGAACCGCTCTTTGGGTAATGTTCTCCTGACCAAAGGCCGTGAGCATAATTACCTTGGGTTGAGGTGACAGATTCATATCACGAAGGCGCTCAAGTACGCCAAGTCCATCAAGATGAGGCATAATAATGTCAAGAATCAGGACATCTGGAATCTTAGAACCGTTCTCGATCATCTGAAGTGCTTCTTCTCCGTTGTAAGCGATTCCTGAAACGGTCATGTCATCCTGTCCAGAAATATACTCAGCCAGTAAATTCGTAAATTCCCGATTATCGTCAGCCAACAATACCTCAATGTTTTGCAATTTCTATGTCCTCCTTAAAATATTCTGTATTGGTGTCGCTTATCTTTATTGTCCTAATATATGGTTTCGACACAAAGATCTGAATCCCTTCGTCGAAAATTATTTTTCTTTATTTTTTTTAATCTCTATATTATAATTATTTATTTATTACACCAACTGACGTATTAACTTATTTTTCGACAAAAAAAATCTTAAGGCACTAACTCGCCTTAAGATTTCTCGCTTGTCCTGGCTTAGCCATTACACCAGCATCCTGCAGCATCCATTCAATAAAGCACCCATAACCGGATTTAGGATCATTTACAAAGACATGAGTAACGGCGCCGATCAGCTTGCCATTCTGAATGATTGGACTTCCGCTCATCCCCTGAACAATGCCTCCAGTCTTATTCACCAATCTAGGATCGGTAATCCGGATGACCATTCCCTTAGTCTGCGGTGCATTCTGAGTAGACACATGAACAATTTCAATACTGTATCTTTCCACCTTCTGGCCGCTCACAACCGTAAGAATTTCAGCAGGACCTTCTTTAATGTTCTCTGCAAATCCGACAGGAATAGGCTCACCATAGAGGCTGTGATCCGGATTCACCGACATTTTGCCAAAGATACCGAAATCGGTGTTCTGCTCTATATTCCCTAATACGCGGCCTTCTTTAATAAAGTGTGCTCTCTTCTCCCCTGGCTCGCCGTTCTCACTCTTGGAGATGGAAGTTACACTGGACTCAACAATTTGACCACTACCCACTACAATCGGGGTCTGTGTGTTCATATCAGTAATAACATGTCCCAAAGCTCCATAGACCCCTTGTTCTGGGGCATAAAAAGTAAGGGTTCCCACACCTGCAGCCGAATCACGAATATAGAGTCCAAGACGCCAGGTCTTATCCTGCTCATCAAAAACAGGGGATAACTGCGTTGTGTGGATACGATCCCCGCGCTTGTAAGTGACTTCAAGCGGCTTCTTCTGCTTGCCTGCCTGTTCAACGATAGAAGCAACATCCTTAACATCTTTCAATTCGATGCCGTTCATATGGGTAATCCGATCCCCAAGCTGAAGTCCAGCCTTTTCTCCAGGGGATTGCTTCGAGTTACCAGACGTGCTAACCAAATGATGTCCTACAACCAAAATTCCTGATGATTTCAGCTTTACGCCAATGGTCTGTCCGCCCGGGATAACCTTAAGATCGGGGATGACATTTACTTTTACCGTCCGTAGAGGAATTTGACCGAATAATTTCATGCTGAGGTGGGCTTCTCCTGCGGATTGTGAACTAAGCAGCAAAGGCTTTCCTTTACCGAAAGAAACATGTTCCGTAGATGCTGTCTTATGGCTTCCAAGCTGTACAACATCCGGCCGATCTACACTTACCTGTGCCAGAACCGGAAGGGCTGATTCGATGCGAGCAAGCTCGCCCTCGAACAATCTAAGTTCGTCCGGCATGAGGGGATTGCTGACCTCTCCTGCTGCTGCCGTACCTAAGAAACAAAAGAAAAAGGTAAATAAAAGGCCGAGCAGTCTCTTCCTGAGGTTCGGGTTCAATGGCTGTCACGCTCCCTTAGCTTCTTTCGCTTGACGAAAAGGTGGTCGCCAATTGCGTACCTATAAGATACCCCCGAGAAGGCCATTTATTACTGTCAATCATTACTCCGGCAAGTAACCTAAGCCTTCTGGTCTCTTGCCATTCCCAGCATCTCCTGTGCATGGTGGAGGGTCTTCTCCGTAATCTCGACTCCGCCGAGCATACGGGCAAGCTCCTTGACACGACCTTCTTCGGACAAGGCTTCCACTTGGGTCATGGTCCGTCCATCCTGAACCGTCTTCTCAATCAGGTATTGATTATCGGCCATGCAGGCCACCTGCGGAAGATGCGTGATTGAGAATACCTGGCACGTCGCTGAAAGCTTGTACAGCTTCTCTGCAATGGACTGTGCTGCACGTCCGCTGACCCCGGTATCCACCTCGTCAAAAATAAGCACAGGCACCTCATCATGCCTTGCAAAAATGCTCTTCAGAGCAAGCATCATGCGGGATAGCTCTCCGCCAGAGGCGATCTTGCCGAGCGGTCTTAGCGGCTCACCCGGATTCGGCGAAATCAGGAACTCGGCTGTATCAAGCCCCTGCCGGCTGAGGCGGATGCGCTGACCTTTCCATTCTACTCCGGAAGGATCTTCAAGCCTGCCGAATTTGACTTTAAGTGAAGTTCGGCCCATTTGAAGGTCTTTAAGCTCATTCTCAATCTGTACAGCCAACTCATCGGCACACCGCCGGCGCGCCTGACTCAGGGCTTCTCCTTCTTCAAGCAGGTTCGTCAGGAGCTGCTCTCTTCTGTCCCGCAGCTGTTCCAGAATCTCATCTTTATTCTCAAGTGTATCGGTCTCCTGCTTGATCTGATCATAATAAGCCAGGATACGATCGATACTGTCGCCATATTTACGTTTCAGGGTAGAGATGAAGTCAAGCCTCTCCTGTACCTCATCCAACCGTCCAGGATTCACTTCGATCCCATCCCGGTAGCTGCGAAGAGCGAATGAGGCATCCTCAAGCTGATAATAAGCAGACTGCAGCTGTTCCAAGATGGGGCTAATCCCTTTGGTGTCATACCCAGCAATATCTTCAAAGCGGGAGATTGCTTTCGCTACTGCCTCAAGACCTTGGGAGCCGTACAGAAGATCGTATGCACCCGTGATGGAATCCATCATTTTCTCACTATGGGATAGCTTGACCTTTTCTTCTGCAAGTAATTCATCTTCGCCAACTTTTAGTTTGGCTGCGGAAATTTCCTCAATCTGGTATCGATACATATCCAACATCTGAAACGTCTGCTGGCTTGACTTCTGCAGCTCGTTCCATTCTTTCTCCACTTTCACAAATGAAGAATAAGTTGCCTGGTAACTGGCTTTGAGCGGGGCTAGCGTATCCGAACCGAAGGCATCGAGCAGATGAAGATGACGCTCGGGACGAAGTAGCGTCTGGTGTTCATGCTGACCGTGTATGTTGATTAATTGGTCTCCGATTTCCCGGAGCATACTCAAATTCACCATCTGGCCGTTAATTCTGGAGACACTCTTACCAGCAGCACTGATCTCCCTGCGAATGATCAGCTCCTCGGACGAATCGGCATGAATACCTAATCCTTCAAGCGTCTTCCACACCGGGTGAGCTGGCTGAAGATCAAAGGAGGCTTCAATCTCCGCCTTGTCGCAACCATACCGGATCAGATCAGCCGATCCTCGGCCGCCCGCAATAAATCCTAGAGCATCGATTATAATGGATTTACCAGCACCCGTCTCTCCGGTAAGCACATGAAACCCTTGATGGAAGGTCACATCAACGGATTCAACTACGGCCAAATTTCTAATTGACAAGTGAACTAACATGAGCGCACCTCCGTCCGCTTTTTTACGGAATAAAACTCATAATTTGATTGATAATGGACTTGCTGTACTCTTCCGTTCGGCAAATGATCAGAATGGTGTCATCCCCGCAAATCGTGCCGAGTATTTCCGGCCACTCCATATTGTCAATTAGGACGGCTACGGAATTAGCCGTTCCCGGCAGACACTTCATAACCACCAGGTTCCCCGTGTAATCAATGTGAACAAAGCTGTCGACCAGATAACGCTTCAGCTTTTGCACCGGATTAGCTCTTTGATCAATAGGGAGCGAATACTTGTATCTGCCATCATCCATTGGTACTTTAATGAGCAAAAGCTCCTTGATATCCCTTGATACCGTAGCTTGCGTTACTTGATAACCGGCTTGGCGCAGGGCTTCCACAAGCTCATCCTGGGTTTCAATTTCCTGTCCGGTAATAATTTCACGAATCTTGATATGTCTTTGACCCTTCATAAATTCCTCCGTAAATGCCCTAATTCGGCTTATTCATCCTCAGAATCCAGTAAGATGACTTTAATTTCACTATGCTCGGCATCGATATATAATAAACCCGTACAATCTGGATATAACAAAAGATACGGAAGCAGCTCTTTACGAACACCGCTGCCTGTCCAATCCATGGGCTGTCTAGGACGGGCGGTTCTGACCAGGTAAAGCTCATCCTCCCGGGTGGCCACATAATCAATAAAGAGCCTGCTGTTCAGCTTGGCGTTATTGACCATGAAAGTAAGAGGAACCCGCAGCTTGCCGCTAATTACCTCATATCCGTGTTCCCTTAACAACTGCACTTCAGGATGATCTTCAATATCTTCATTCAGCTCAAACTCAAGTCCCCGCCTTAGAGCTACCGGCTTACGCAGCCAGGACTGGACACTTCTATAGATCAGGAACAGCAGAAAGGCAACAATAATAACCATTAAAAATCCATCTGTCTGCATACCCATCCATCACCTCAACAGATAATTCGACGAGAACGGGATATGCTCCTTTTTATCCTACATAAATATACGGTTCCTCACCAAAAACAAAACATCTGTTCTCATTATACAGGATTTCTTAAAAATGTTTCAATCCCAAAAAAAAGCCGCTGTATTCAGCGGCTTCATTCATTTATGGGAGGTAAATGTGCTCGAAGCTTCCTGGACTACATGGTGTGCAAGCTCCGCTATATTTACTTTAAGCTCCTGCTCGTCCTCTTCCCCTTCAGCATCAAGGCGAAGATGAACAAGGAATTCAATATTACCCTCGCCGCCGGTAATCGGGGAGAACGTAAGTCCTTTAATCCGAAAGCCCTCCTCTGCCGCAAAAGAAAGCACCTGCTCGAGCACCTCCTGATGCACCTTCGAATCGCGAACCACTCCGGTCTTAGGAACCTTCTCTCTTCCCGCCTCGAATTGGGGCTTAATCAAAGCAGCAATATCAGCTGGTCTTTGAAGAAGTGTTTTGAGCGGGGGCAGTATTAATTTGAGGGAAATGAAGGATACATCAATGCTCGCAAAATCCGGAGCCGGACCATCCAGATCTTCCGGAGTCATGTATCTGAAATTCATTCTTTCCTTTACATTGACACGTTCATGATTACGAAGCGACCAATCCAGCTGGTTATAACCTACATCAATCGCGTAGACATAAGCTGCTCCGTTCTGGAGAGCACAATCCGTAAATCCACCCGTCGACGCACCGATATCCAGCATAACTCGTCCATTCATTTCAAGCCCGAACGTATTTATTGCTTTAGCCAGCTTGAGGCCTCCGCGGCTGACGTACGGGTGTATAGCCCCTTTCACGGTAAGCTGAGTCTCACGGGGAATCTTGGTTCCGGCCTTCTCTATTCGTTCCGTATCCCCATACACCAGACCAGCCATAATGGCTGCCTTTGCCTTCTCCCTGCTTTCAAAAAAACCTTGCTCCACCAGCAGGACATCAATCCGTTCCTTCGAACCCGCCATGTTCATCTCCTGTATGCTTGACTTAATCAAAGAAGCTGCCTAGGAAGGCAGCGTCTTTTTACCAAATGCGAAATGATGTTCGTTCCGCAGCTTTTGTACTTGCTCTATCAAGGCTTCGGTGGTTAGACCTACCTCTTGACACTGTTCTTTGATGCTTCCATGCTCAATGAACTTGTCCGGAACGCCCATCAAGCGAATGTCCAGGCCTGAAATGCCTTGCTGGGCATAGAATTCAAGGATGGCGCTTCCGAGTCCGCCCGCAATGGAGGATTCTTCGATGACAATCATTTTACCATGAGTCTTGGCAAGCTCCAGCAGCATGGTCTCATCCAGCGGCTTAATAAATCTTGCATTAATCACAGCTGCTTGAATTCCTTCACGCTTCAGCTGCTCCGCCGCTTCCTCCGCAACCTGCACCATTGTCCCGACCGCAAGGATGGCCACTCCATCCCCTTCCCGAACCTTCTCCCAGGTACCGATGGGAATAGGAACCATCTCCACATCCATGGGCACTCCAAGCACATTGGTTCGAGGATAGCGATACGCAATCGGTCCATCATTGTATTCAAGAGCAGTCTTCATCATATGACGAAGCTCATTCTCATCCTTAGGCATCATCATTACGATATTAGGAATATGGCGCATAAAAGAAATATCGTACACGCCCTGATGCGTCTCTCCGTCTGCGCCGACAAAGCCCGCACGGTCAATGGCAAACATAACGTTGGCATTATGTCTGCAAATATCGTGCACAATCTGGTCATAAGCTCTCTGCATGAAAGTGGAATATACCGCATACACGGGCTTCATTCCCTCCATAGCCAAGGCTGCGCACATCGTAGCTGCATGCTGCTCGGCAATGCCCACATCAATCATCCGTCCAGGGAATCGATCAGCGAACTTCAGAAGACCAGATCCCCCTGGCATAGCCGGAGTAACCGCAATAATACGTGAATCCTGCTCTGCCAGTTCAATCAAAGTCTGGCCGAACACTTCCGTATACATTGGATTGCCTACAGCCTTGAGTACCTGACCGGATTCGATCTTGTAAGGTTGTGAGACGCCGTGCCACTTGTGCGAATCCGCTTCAGCCGGTGAATATCCCTTACCTTTCGTGGTCAGTACATGTACCAATACAGGACCAGTAACATTATCTGCCTGCTTAAATGCTTCGATCAGCTTAGGCATATCATGTCCATCCACAGGGCCCAGGTAAGTGAACCCCAGCTCTTCAAACAGTACACCGTTCATGATCATATACTTAAGACTGTCCTTAAGATTAGCCGCTGTCTTGGCGAGCTTGTCGCCAATCGCCGGAATCTTCTTAAGCAGAAGCTCCACTTCATCCTTAGCACGCAGATAGGTCCGGTCGGAGCGAATCTTACTCAAATAATTATGCATGGCACCCACATTCGGAGCAATCGACATTTCATTGTCGTTCAGCACAACCATCAGATTCTTCTTCTCATGACCAATATGGTTCATCGCTTCAAAAGCCATACCGCCTGTAAGAGCCCCATCCCCGATGATCGCAACAACCTTGTTGGTCTCACCCTTGAGGTCACGGGCCAAGGCCATTCCCATTGCGGCCGATAGTGAAGTACTGCTGTGACCGGCTTCCCAGACGTCATGTTCACTCTCATTACGCTTCACAAATCCGCTTAAGCCTTTGTACTTGCGCAGCGTATCGAACTGATCCATCCGCCCGGTCAAAATTTTATGAACATACGCCTGATGACCGACATCAAAAATAAACTTGTCTTCAGGACTGTCATAACAGTAATGCAGCGCAAGCGTAAGCTCCACTACGCCTAAGTTGGGGGCAAGATGCCCACCCGTAACGGACAGCTTCTGAATCAGGAATTGGCGTATCTCCAAGGCGATGCTGTCCAGCTCGTCAACAGAATATTTTTTCAAATCTTTGGGTTCATGAATTTGTGAAAGCAGCACATGATTTCCCCGCTTTCTTAATTTGGATTTATCGTGGTGTAGTGCAGATTGCCCTCTGCTAATAGTGATCATTATACCACAAAAGTAAGCGCTGCAATAATCCTAGCCTGCCTGCTTGCTCCTAATGTCCCATTTCGTACCTTTAATGATCGCGATTAAGCAGGAAATCAGCAATCTGAAGCAGTCTCTCCGGATAAGGAAGGGTTCCGCCTCCGATAGCTTCCTTGGCAAGCTTCGTCAGCCGGTCGACTTCAGCCCTCGACTCCTCTAGCCCAATAAAATAGGGGTACGTCACTTTATTCATGGCTACATCACTTTGTGTCTTCTTACCCAATTTCGCCTCATTTCCAATCAGATCCAGAATATCGTCCTGAATCTGGAAGGCAAGTCCAATGCTTCGTCCAAAGGTCTCAAGTGCTCTAAGCTGCTCCAGAGAAGCAGATGCCATTCGGCCCCCTGCCTTCAGCGAGAAGACGATGAGGTCACCGGTCTTATGAAGATGAATATATTTCAATTGGTCCAGACTCGTAATCCCCTGCTCACCTTCCATATCCGCAGCCTGTCCTCCGACCATCCCTCTAGGCCCAGCGAAGATCGATAACTCTTCTACAATGGCCAGCGTGTCCTCAGCAGGAACGTGGTATCTCCGGCTTGCCTGAGCGATGCTGTAGAAGGCATGGGTCAAAAGTCCATCGCCAGCCAAGATCGCTGAAGCTTCTCCGAACACCTTATGATTCGTAGGCTTGCCTCTTCGGAAATCATCATTGTCCATTGCCGGGAGATCATCATGGATCAGCGAATACGTATGTACCATTTCTACGGCGCAGGCGACGGGCAGTGCCGCTTCACGGCTTCCCCCCAGCGACTCCGCCGCAGCAATGACGAGCAGTGGGCGAATACGTTTGCCGCCTGCCATCAGGGAATACTTCATAGCCTTATAGAGGGAGGAGGGGACGATCCAGTCCCCCGGGATAAATTCCTCAAGTCCCCCAGTGACCAGCTTATTGATGTCTTCCATATATAATTCAAAAGAAGGCTGACTACTCACCGGATTCCCCGCTTTCTGGAGCTGCAAAAGGCTTCTTCGTAATCTCTCCATCCGATTCCACAATCATCTCGATCTTCCGTTCTACTTCTGTCAGCTTCTGACCGCAGAGCTGGGACAGCTGCATTCCCCGCTGAAACAGATCAATTGCCGTCTCCAAAGGAACGTCTCCATGTTCAAGCTTGGATACGATCTCTTCCAATTGACTCATGGCCTCTTCAAAATTAATGTCCTTCTCCTGTTCCATGATCGTCTCCTTCCCGCTGCATCCCCCATACCTGACAATCCAGTTCACCATCGGTGACTTTAATCTTCAGCATATCTCCAGGTTGGACCTCATCCAGCGATTTAATTAAGCGTGAACCTTGTTCATCATAAACCAAGCTGTATCCCCTGCCCATTACCTTGAGAGGGCTCAGCGCATCGAGCTGACGAATTCCGGCCGTCAGCCGGGCAGATCTGTCCTTGAGCTGCGCCAGCATTCCATGGCGCAGCTGCCTTGCGGCGTCCGCTTGACGCCGCTTCGCGTACTGCAGCTGCTCCTGCGGATGGAACCGCAGGAGCCTCGCATGCAGACGGCCGCGCCGCTCGCTGGTTAAGAGCGCGCGGGAGTGCATGCGGGTGGCGAGACGATGCTTCAGCATGTCGAGCCGTTCGGCGTGCTGGAGCAGGCTGCGCCGCGGATGCACCAGCACCGGCGAGCGCTGCAGGCGCGCGAGCCGCTCACGGGCGCGAGCCAGTCGGTGCTTCAGCCCCTGCTGAAGCTCCCGCTCGCGCTGGCCGAGCAGCGCCCGCAGCTCGGCGGCATGCGGCACAGCCAGCTCGGCCGCTGCCGTTGGCGTGGCTGCGCGCAGATCTGCAACGAAGTCGGCTATCGTAAAGTCTGTCTCATGGCCTACGGCCGAGATGACAGGAATGGCCGATTCGTAAATAGCCCGGGCAACACTCTCCTCGTTGAAAGCCCACAGCTCCTCGAGTGAGCCCCCGCCGCGGCCGACGATGATCACGTCGGCCTCGCCCATGCTGTTCAGCATCCTCAGCGCCTTCACAATTGAGGGTGCTGCCTGCTTGCCCTGCACGAGTACGGGATACAGGATAATCGGCACCTGCGGATAACGCCGCTGCAAGGTGATGATAATATCCCGCACTGCCGCGCCCGTAGGAGACGTAATTACGCCAATCGTCTTGGGATAACGGGGTAGTGTTCTTTTGCGGGACTGATCAAACAGCCCTTCGTCTTCAAGCTTCTTCTTCAGCTGTTCGTAAGCCAGATACAGACTGCCTATGCCGTCAGGCTGCATATGAGTCGCATAGAATTGATACTGCCCGTCTCTCTCGTAGACGGATACATTCCCTCTGGCAATTACTCTTGAACCCTCTTTGGGAATGAACGGCAGCCGCTGGTTATGGGAAGCGAACATAATACTCTTAATCCGGCTGTCCGCATCCTTCAAGGTGAAGTACATATGACCGCTTGAGTGATGCGTGAAATTCGAGATCTCACCGCGAATCCACACTTCGGACAGCAGTGTGTCCGACTCCAGCTTCATCCGGATATACCGGTTCAATTCCTTGACGGAGAAGATTTTTTGGTTCACGGGGATACCCCCTTTTAGTTAGAAAATATAGATTATTCCAGACCGCTAAGGCGCTTGGCTGCAATCATGGTGTTATTCATCAGCATGGTAATCGTCATAGGACCTACTCCGCCTGGTACGGGTGTAATCGGACCAGATACTTCCTTTACACTTTCAAAGTCTACATCTCCGGCAAGCTTGCCGTTCTCTAGACGGTTCACTCCAACGTCAATAACTACCGCACCCGGCTTCACATAAGAAGCATCAATGAAGTTAGCCTTGCCGACAGCGACAACCAGAATATCCGCCTGAAGCGTAAGCTCCTTCATGTTAGCGGTGCGGGAATGGCACATGGTCACCGTAGCATTCTCACGCTGCAGCAGAAGAGCTACCGGCTTGCCCACAATGTTGCTGCGTCCGATGACTACAGCATGCTTGCCGGCAATATCAAGACCTGTACGCTTAATCAGTTCAATTACACCTGCCGGTGTGCAAGGAAGAAGACTGTCATCCCCAATAACCAGATTACCCACATTGACCGGGTGGAACCCATCTACATCTTTTTCTACGGAAATGGCATTAATTACAGACTTCTCATCAATATGCTTAGGTAATGGAAGCTGCACGAGAATACCGTGGATATTGTCCTGATGGTTCAGCTTGTTTACCAGAGCCAGCAGCTCTTCCTGACTAGTGGACTCTTCCAATCTGTGAACTTCAGAATAGTAACCAAGATCATGACATGCCTTATCTTTATTACGGACATAGACCTGAGATGCTGGATCTTCCCCTACGATCACTACCGCAAGACCTGGCTTAAACCCCTTGTCCGCCAGTCGCTCCATCTCCTTACGCAGATCTTCACGAATCTCCTCAGCCACCTGTTTACCGCTAATAATTGCTGCTGTCATACACTCTCTCCCTCTCCATAGATAAAATAGTACTACTGCTTGTTTTTTAGCTCGGCAATATCCTGGATCATTTTCCCCAGTACCCCATTTACGAACTTGCCGGATTCTGTAGTTCCAAAGTGCTTGGCCAGTTCAATGGCTTCATTCACTACAACCTTGGCTGGAGCGTCCTCCCGGTAGATCATCTCGTAAGCAGCCAGGCGCAGAACTTGACGGTCCACTCTGGACAAACGGCTGATCTGCCACCCTTTCAGGTAATCTCCAAGAAGAACATCGATTTCGCTTTTCTTCTCCCATACGCCATTGACCAACTCAAGAACGAACTCCGGTGTCCCCATGTCACTTAGCTCTACTTCACTTTCGTTCTCCCCGCCAGCCTCGGACAGAAGCATAGTTACAGCTTCACCTGCTTCTACATCATTCATTTCCATTTGGTACAGGCTCTGCACCGCAATTTCTCTAGCTAATCGTCTTTTCATTAATTTCCTCCTTGAGGTTCACCTCTGGACATCCCGCTTAAAATTGCTGGATGTGATTATTATTAGTTCTTTACCTAGTTTGCATGACTAACGACAGAAAAAAACCCGTGAAATGCTCTCCGCAACAAAAAAATGAGCAGAATTATACGGAATTACGTTGCATTCCGTATAGCAGCAGTTTTTTTCGGAGAAAGCATATCACAGGAATCATTTAAAAGGACGCCAGCGCGCACCAAGCCAATCACGTATCTCCGCCCATGGGATGAACGAGCCTTGGCCAAGATCTTTATACTTACCGATTGTATAACCGACATACAAGAGCAGCGCGCAGAACAACATATTCCAAAACCCGAAAAACAGATAGATTGGACATAGTAACAGGGCGGTCGCAAGACCCAGTATGCGTCCTCTGTGACTCTCCCATATTTGTTTCCAGAGCACCCTGATATCCACCCCTATTCAACCCGGCTTTTGATCGTAGGAGACTGAACAAGATTGGCAATATACACGGAGACGTAGGATACCGGAATCCCGGTAATTTCCTCAACGTGATCATGAACCTGCCTTTGCACTTCTTCTGTAAGTGAAGGAATCGAGCTCTCCCCGTCCACAAGCGCACGAATGATAATGCTCAGCCCCGATTCGGTAATCTTAATTCTGGTCTTCACATCCTTGATACCTCTAACCCGCGACGCAGCTTTGAGGGACAGATTCTCTATCGTCTCCACAGAGATTTGGATATCTCCGAATTCTGTCCGCTGGTCTATCGAAGGCAATGAAGCCCTGTCCCGCCGGATCGATATATAGAAGAACCGGATGCTAAGCAGGAACAATACAGCTGCTATCGCAATTGATACATTCAGCAGCATCCTCACCTGATTGCTGTCTACATTAAAGGGAATCGCTTCGGTAAAGAGAAGAATCGCAATGACGGATAGAATACCAATGCTGAAACTATAAATAAACAGCAGAAGTCTGTCCAAGATTTTTGCCACTGAAACTGCACCCACCTTAAGATTATAGTAAACCCCTGACGCTGATCGTCAGGGGTTAATCGCTGCATTCATTATTTCACCCTGTGGCTCAGTTCCGACTCCTCGATCTTCTCAGCTGTCTTGAAGATAACGTCATGAATATGTACGTTGACTTCGACAACGGTAAGCCCGGTCATGTTCTCAATGGAGCGCTTCACATTACGCTGAATTTCGGTAGCCACTTCCGGAAGACGGTTCCCGTACTCCACAATCACCGAAACATCAACTGCGGCCTCGAGCTGACCGACCTCTACCTTCACGCCCTTGGACAGGTTCTTGCGTCCCAGAAGCTCTGCGATGCCACCAGCAAAGCCACCGCTCATGCCCGCAACACCATTCACTTCAACCGCAGCAAGACCAGCTATGACTTCAATGACTTCAGGAGCAATCTGGATTTCACCAATTTCGGTTTTCTCATATTCAGTAGGAAATGTACTCATCGTCGTCTTCATCCACCTCTCAATAAGTTTGCGGATGTCTCACTAGTAGGCAAGCGCACTTATTATACATACTATATCATTTCGGGTTCATTATGACAAACAACGTCCAAGTTATTAAATCTCATTTTCTTCCAGAAATTTAATATCAAAATCCCCGCGTACGAAGGTCGGATGCTCCAGCAGCTTCTGATGGAATGGAATCGTAGTATGGATTCCTTCCACAGCAAACTCGGATAACGCCCGCTTCATCTTGGCAATGGCTTCCTCCCGGGTAGGTGCCCATACAATTAATTTGGCAATCATGGAATCGTAGAAGGGTGTAATTACATAACCCGGGTAAGCAGCGCTGTCAACCCGCACACCAGGACCTCCCGGTGCCAGATAGAAGCCAATCTTGCCGGCAGCCGGCATGAAATTACGCGCTGGATCTTCGGCATTAATACGGCATTCGATAGACCAGCCGTCGATCACTACTTCCTCTTGCGAGAAGGACAACGGATTACCTTCAGCTACAGAGATCATTTCTTTGATCAGATCGATCCCCGTCACCATCTCGGTCACCGGGTGCTCAACCTGAATCCGGGTGTTCATCTCCATGAAGTAGAACTGGCCATCAGGACTAAGAAGGAATTCAAGCGTTCCGGCACCTGAATAGTCAACGGCTTGTGCTGCTCTCACTGCCGCTTCACCCATCTCCTTACGCTTCTCAGCACTAAGAATCGGGCAAGGCGCTTCTTCGACCAGCTTCTGTCTCCGGCGCTGAACGGAACAATCCCGTTCTCCCAAATAAGCTGCGTTACCGTGTTTGTCGGCAATAATCTGAATCTCTACGTGCTTCATGCCTGTAAGATATTTCTCCAGGTATACGCCCGCATTACCAAATGCCTTCTGGGCTTCCTGCTGGGCAGTAGTAATTTGCTGGATTAGAGAATCTTCATCTTCAGCGATCCGGATCCCTTTCCCGCCGCCACCAGCGGTTGCCTTGATAATTACAGGGTAGCCGATATCACGAGCTACCATTACAGCCTGATCCATATCCTCGATCAAACCGTCTGAACCCGGAATAACCGGGACATTGGCTTCGATCATCGTTTGCTTGGCGACTGCCTTGTCACCCATTCGGGTGATTGCATCCGGAGATGGGCCGATGAATGTAATGTTGCAGGAACCACAGATTTCTGCGAAATCGGCATTCTCGGCAAGAAAACCATAACCTGGGTGAATGGCGTCACACTCTGTGAGGGTGGCCACACTCATCAAATTGGTAAAATTCAAATAACTGTCTTTGGACAGAGTTGGGCCAATACAGTAGGCTTCATCTGCCAAGCGGACATGAAGGGAATCCTTGTCCGCTTCCGAATACACCGCTACGGACTGGATACCCAGTTCCCGGCACGCGCGAATAATACGAACCGCAATCTCTCCACGGTTGGCAATAAGTATTTTATGAAATTTCAAGTCTGCATCCTCCTTGGCACCCTAAAGATAGCGTGAATTACCGCCTTCTTACGTTCTTTACTCCGGCTTCACCATAAAGAGGGGCTGTCCATATTCCACAAGCTGGCCATTCTCGGCCAAGATCTCAACAATTTCCCCTTTGACTTCAGCCTCAAGCTCATTCATCAGCTTCATCGCTTCAATAATGCAGACCGTAGTCTTGTCGCTGACCTTGTCGCCCACATTGACATAAGGAGCCTTCTCTGGCGAGGAGGAACGATAGAATGTACCTACCATAGGAGAGACAATCGTATGTAAATTCGCATTCGTCTCCTGCACTGGCGGGGCAGCCTCAACAGACACAGCTGCCGCTCCAGCCTCTGCCGATGGCTGAATGTGAACGGCTGACGGCGCCGCAGTTACATGCGTAACGGGAGCTGCTGCAGATTGTACCTGCACAATTTCAGTCTTGCCCGGCTTGCGAATCGCAAGTCTTGTACCCTCATTTTCAATTTCAAGTTCGTGAATCGAAGTTTGATCCACCAATTTAATAAGCTCTTTGATTTCATTTAATTTGAACATTGTCAATTTCACTCCTTCAGCTTTGTAACACACAAGCCTGAGCCTTCTTAGAACATAGCATTATGTATTATATCACAAGTCCAAGAAATAGAAAGAGCCCAAGATTCTTGGGCTGCTCTCCTTGCTATATGCTTCATAAATGCTGGTATATCGCGTTATTTCACCAAAATCCACTCTTTTTTACTGGGTTACATACTGCACTTTTACTTTATCTTGAGTAACTCCAAGCTCTTTGATCATGAGATCCACGATACCCACCGCTTGCTTGGCCTCAAGCTTGTCACTCAGCACCACCACAGTATACCCATCATCCTTCTCCGTCACGACTGCATTCGCATACTGCTGCTGCAGCTTTCCTTCAATATCTGAAATTTTGGATTCTTTATCCTCCAAGGCTGTCAATTCTTTTTGGGCCTGAGCACTTTCCTCTGCTGATTTCGTCTGGTCGGAAATCGTCTGTAAGAGCTTGTCATTGAGCTTATTATTCTGTACTTCTCTCTGATACTGATAATTCGTAATGGCATCGTTGCCTGCTGTCCCCTGGGCTTCGAGCTTCTTCAGCACCTCGGCATCCTTCTGCTGGTCATCGCTGGAAGCTGCTGATTTATCGGCCTGAGTCGTCTTGTCTGTGCTCTTATTATCGGCTGAAGCGGCATCTTTCTTCGCTATATCCTTCTTGGCATTATCGGCAGTACCTGGATCAGCGGCGGATGTTTTGTCGCTGCTGTCTGTCACATCAGTCACGATGACTTCATCCTTGGCCGGCGTCAGCGCTGTATCTTTGGCATCCGTCTTATCCTGTACAGATACCTGCTGTCCTTCGGCTACTTTCGGGGCTTTAACAGCAGAATCTTCTGTAAAAAGATAGTAAGCAGAGAGAATCACCATTAAGCTGAGCATGGACACGAGCCAAATTGTTTGTCTGTTCGTTTTCATTAAATATACCTCCTAATATGATTTCAATTCCCTACTGAGTGCCCTTCCTTGGAACTACAGAAATTTGGTAGGACGCCACATTCAGACCCTTCTCGACAGCATCTACAATGAGCTGCTTGACTACTTGATTCTCGGCTCCGCGTGCAACAACTAGCACGCCGCGGATCTTCGGCTTTATCGTCTTGGTAACCAGCGGTTTGGAATCTCCCGACACCTCGTAGGTCACGATCTGCCCATCCCGGGTATACTGGGTTACATGCCGCTTCCCGCCTCCGGCGTCTGTCTCATCGGTCTGCTCCTGGGAATCTTTCATATTCCGCTGAACTACGACCTCTTCTGTTGAATCGACTGTGACCATAACGTCCACCGTGCCTACCCCTACGATTTTCTCCAGAATCTCTTTGGTTCGGTTCTCCAGGTTGCCTTCTATATTGTCAAAAGCGCTCTCCCTCTCTTCCTGATGGGAGGCTGCTGATGTGGTCTGTGCCGGATTCTGGGCAGGGGGTTCACGCCCTGCTCCGCCGGTATCAATCTTTTTCACATTTACAAATGAGCTGAACAGCATAAAAGCGATCCCTATGAGTCCCAATATAATCAGCAGTCTTAATGCGTTTATCTTCTTGACGCCATCAGGCCCGGCTCCCAGCCACTCTTCGAGCTTCTTCCACCATTTTGCCACACTCGCCGCCTCCCTTATTGTCCGGCTTGCTCTTCAGGTTCATGAATTTTGACCATAGTCCTCGCGATTCCCCAGTTCTTCGTCAGTTGATCGATGATCTCCAGGCTTCTAGATGATGGGTTCCCCTTCGATCCTGACTTTGCTTCCTGAGAGGAATCTTCTTTCACACTGATGTTCACTTTATCGATCTGCTTGATTACAGGAACCGAGATGACTGAATTATTCTTGTCTTCACTTGGCCGGGATGCTTCGGTTGCTGGCGTTTGATTATTCTCTGACAGAAATACCTCGACCTGTTTGATTACAGGCTTGTCGGCGTCTTGCTGCTGCTTATCCTCTTGCTGAGAGTCTGCCTGTCTGTTCACGGCGAGAGTGACTTCCACACGTTCCACCTGGATTCCCGTCTGGCTCTCGATCTGCTGCTCCATCTCTTTTGCCACCTCCTGCCCCGCCCATTTCAGGGACTGCGCTTCTTGTTTCTTGCGAAGTGCCAAGCCTTGCTGAACAATTTGATCGGTACTGCTGCCAACCGCCCCGGGGTCAAACTCATTGGCGGCTTGATTCAGGGCTGTCTGCAGCTTCTGCGCCGGGTCACCGCCGATCAGCTTGACCACGGGAGACATTAGCGTTAGCAAAATGAGCAGACTGACCACCAGCCTGACGTATCGCTCGAACGAGCGGTTAGGCAGCAGCAGGTCAATAAATCCCGCGAGCAGGACAACAAAAATGATTTCCTTCAGCCAACTGCCAATCCAGGTCATGGAACCCCTCCTTTCTTAGTCCATCGTTATCGCATCATCACCGTAATATTTCCCGCGGTAAGCATGATGGTAATGGCCAGAAAGAACATCAAGCCGACGGCAGCCATAGCCGCAAATACATAGATCATGCTCTTGCCGATCGTCTCCAGACAAGTAATAACCGGGGAATCTCCGAGCGGCTGCATGACGGCGGCAGACAGATTATAGATCAGCGCAAGAGTAAGGATTTTGATAGCTGGAAAAGCACATAGGAACAAGATGATGATGACACCCACGAGACCAACTGCATTCTTCACAAGAAGCGAGGCCGAGATGACCGTATCGGTGGCATCTGCAAACACCTTACCTACAACAGGAACGAAATTTCCGGTTACGTATTTGGCCGCTCTAAGGGTGACTCCATCAGCCACTGAGCCGGTAATTCCTTTTACCGAGATAACCCCCAGAAAGACCGTAAGCAGAACGCCTAAGAGACTCATGCTGATGGTCCGTAGGAGATTCGCCAGCTGCGTCAGCTTATACTTGTCCGACAGAGAGCTGACAATGTGAAGCACCGCGGAGAAGAACAGCAGCGGAAATACCACCGTCCGGACGAGTGTTCCTACGGTATGCACCATGAATACCACCAGTGGATGTGTGACGGTTACAGTCACGATGTTCCCCATGGAGGCCAGCATCGTGAATAGCAGGGGAACCATGGCCATCATGAAATCGATCATGTCTTTGATCGCATCCGAAGCGTATCCAATGGCCACATTAAAGCTGTTAATCGCCAGAATAAGAATGACCATATAACAGATGGAATAGGCTACCTTGCTGACATTTCCTCGTTCAAATGCCGTTTGCAGCGTCTCCAGGATCAAGCTGAATACGGTCAGAACTACAATCGTAACCAGAATATGACCGTTGTACAGCACCTCATGCCACATGTATTTGAGCAGGGCGGACAGTCCCGCCTTCATGTTGAACTCTTGTCCTCCAGGCAACAACATATCCATGAAAGAAGGAACCTTCTCGTCCGGGAAGAATCCCCCGTAATCCTTCATCAGATGCTTCCAGTAAGTCTCGACCTGATCCGTTGGCAGATCAGACGCCTGCTGCTTCATCCAGCCTTCGTCCTGTGACTGTGCGAACAGCTTCGCCGGCCAGAAGATCATAAAGCCGAGTATGAAGAGGATCAGCGTTCTCTTTTGCCAATTCAGGTCGTCGAGCTTCATTGCATCTTGTCCCCATTTCTGCTAGACCGGCAGAAGCTTCATAATGGTCTCGATAATAATGCCGATAATTGGGATAGCGAGCACCATGATTAATACTTTGCCGGCGAGTTCAATTTTTGAGGCGATACTTTCTTGTCCCGCATCGCGAACAATTTGGGCACCGAATTCGGCGATATAAGCAATTCCGATAATTTTCAGAATGGTCTTGAGATAGATCATCTGCACACCGGAGGCTTTGGCCAGTTCTTCAAGAACATCAATAATGGAACTGATTTTGCCGATTAGAAGCATAAATATCGTAATGCCCGTAAATGCAGCGATCAGAAAGGCAAAGATCGGCTTCTGTTCTTTGATGACGAGGATCAATACCGCTGCCAGCAGCCCAAGTCCGACAATCTGGATGATCTCCATAGCCGGACCTCCTACTGGAACAGAAATATCGATTTAATTTCTTGAAACAGGCTGTCCAGCATGCGAATAACCATAAACAGCACAACCACAAATCCGATCAAGGTCACCCAGTGTGCCATGTCCTCTTTGCCCATTTGCTTCAGCACCGTATGAATCATTGCAATAATAATGCCGATGCCAGCGATCTGGAATATAGCATTGACTTCTAAATTCATGAAAAGGCACCTCGCTATCAAATTAGAGCGGATGGAGCAATGCCCCCGGAAGTGGATTCTAGTAGATCAGAATGACGATCAGAGCTGCTGTCAGGAGTCCCAGGCTTCTGAACATTTTCTCGTACCTCGCCTGATCCTCTCTCGCGGCACATTCCTCTGCTTCCAATTGGCGAACAGCAGTCTCAATATGCTTCAGCTGATCTCTTCGGTCGCTTGTCCCAAGCGAATAGGCAAGCTGGTACAGCACATCCCGCTCTGCAGGCTTCATGGCGGTATGCCCCCATTCCTCCCGGATCGCCTGATGCATACTTTCCTGGGCGGTCATGCCTGCCTGTCCGTCCATTCCCTCAGCAGCTTTCATCAGAATAGAACGAATGGGGGCATTATTCTGCTTACCGATTCGCCTAAGCGCCTCTGGCAAAGGGGTAAAGCCATAGGTGATCTCCGTTTCAAGCCTTTTGAGAGCCTGAATTAACCGGCGGATTTGGTCTGGACGATTGGCAAATTGCCGGGCTTTCAGCCATCCCGCCATGGTACCAGCGACAATTACAAGCACTGCCCCGAGCATCTTAATCATGAGAGTCACTACCTCTCCGTCGTACTTCGTCTACCTGTAAGGATCTCATCTTGCTGTCCAGAAGTTTATAGACGAGACCCTTGTCCGTTCTGGAAATAATTACATACATCTGGAAAAAGGGTGGATCGGCCAGCTTCGCAAGTGCGGGCCGATGGAGCAGCTCCGCTGCATCAGTACCGTGCGCGGTAGCGATTACCCTTACTCCTGCATGAAGGGCTTCGGCCAGTGCCTCTCCATCTTCCGCGCGGCCAATTTCATCCACAATGATCACTTCGGGTGACATCGATCTGATCATCATCATGATCCCTTCAGCTTTGGGGCAGGCATCCATGATATCGGTACGCGGTCCCACATCAAAGCTCGGCACTCCCCGCTGGCTTCCTGCAATCTCGGAGCGTTCATCGATAATCCCTACTTTCATCCCTGGCCATTTGGCTTCCGGATGTCCCCAAGCCCCTGAGCTGATCTGTCTGGCCAAATCGCGAAGCAAGGTGGTCTTCCCTTGCTGGGGAGGGGATAGAATCAGCGTATGCTTCACGCTTCTGTGCCTGAAGTCCAGCAGATGAGGCAGAACAGCATCGGCGATCCCTTTTACCTCACGGGCAATTCGCATATTGAAGCCGCTGATGTCCCGAATGTGCTCAACTTTGCCTCCGCTAAGAACCGTTCTACCCGCAAGCCCGATTCGATGCCCCCCTGGAATTGTGATAAATCCTCTTCGAAGCTCTTCCTCCATGGTGTACAAGGAATGATTCGTAATCTGGTCAAGCAGCCGATGGGTATCTTCTCTTCCTGGCTTGAAAGCCTCCTCCGGGTTCCGGCTGAGTTGTCCCTCCGCAGTGATAAAGTAATGCCGCCCGCCGGCATTCACTTCAAGCGCACGCCCTTCTCTAATCCGAATCTCCTCCAGATGGGTCAGAAGGTCTTGTGGAATCCGGCGCAGCATGCCTGAGATGTGTTCAGGTAATACGGATAACCAAGTTGGGTTCATGCCTACCCCCACACGTTCAGTGTTTCAGAACTTTTTTAGTAACTTTACATATGACAAGTGTATGCCTGTACTTTTCCGGGTATGACGGGAAATCTATCATTTTTTCAAAATCCCAATTAAGAGACACATGACTCCGCAGGCCACCCAGCCAATCTTTCCCCAGGAAAGTTTGTCAGCCATACCCATCAGGCCAAGTGAAGTGGTTACAATCAGTACCGTCGGTCCTACAAAAGCCAAGGCTGTATTCACTGCGAGCGCTTTGTCAATTCGCCCTAATTTGATCATCAAAATGGCTGCAATAATCTCCAGAGTTCCAGATACGATGCGCAGTGTTGCCATACTGGCTACGAATTTATCAAGCATAATTCCCTCCTTGCTCTTGTCCTCTATCTATCTTTATGCACTTGATTGTTTTTTTAGAAAAAAAAAGAAGATTCACTGTCTGAACAGTGAATCTTCTCTATAACCAACTAAGATATTCAATTACCTGCTTCATATATGAAGGCAGGAGTTATCTGCGGTCTTGCGGTCCGCCAACAAAGACCTGCTCCTCGGTATCGAGCTGGTAAGCGGTGTGAAGCGCCTTAACAACCTCAGCAAGCTTATCTCCATCAATGACACAAGAGACTTTGATCTCTGATGTGCTTACCATCTTGATGTTAACTCCCTCTTTGGAGATGACATCGAACATTTGAGCCGCAACGCCCGGGTGACTAACCATCCCTGCGCCGACGATTGAAATTTTCACCAGGTTATCTTCGGAGTTCACTTCACTGAAAGGAAGATCTCCACGAAGGCCTTCAATGACATTCAAGGCTTTCTCACGGTCTGAAAGGGCTACTGTAAATGAGAAATCGGCTTTGCCGTCCAGTACACCGCTTTGTACGATAATATCAACGTCAATTTTGGCTTCCGCAAGTGAACCGAATACTTTGGCCAGTACACCGGGTACGTGAGATACACCTAGAATACTGATTCGCGCCACATTTTTATCATAAGCAATGCCACTGACTACAACACCTTGCTCCATGCTGACTTCCTCCTTCACAACTGTGCCTTCATTATGGGTAAAGCTTGAACGTACAACCAGACGGACCTTGTGATGCTTCGCATACTCCACCGCACGGGGATGAAGAACAGCAGCACCCAGATTGGCGAGCTCTAGCATCTCGTCATATGAAATCTCACTCAGCTTGCGCGCACATTTCACAATCCGCGGGTCTGTAGAATAGATTCCATCCACATCCGTGTAAATTTCACATACATCGGCATTGATCGCTGCTGCGAGCGCAACTGCCGTAGTATCTGAACCTCCGCGGCCAAACGTCGTGATCTCGCCATCTTCCGTCATGCCCTGGAAACCGGCTACGACTACAATCGCGCCTTCGTCAAGCGATTGCTTCACTTTATCCGGACGAATGTCCGTGATGCGTGCTTTCCCGAATACCGCTTCAGTTCGGAAGCCCGCCTGCCAACCTGTATAGGAAACAGCCTTCCGTCCAATAGCATGAAGCGCGATGGACAGCATGGCGATTGAAATTTGTTCACCATTCGTCATCAGCATATCCATTTCTCTAGCCGGCGGTTCTGCATTTAGCAGCTTGGCCTGGTCGATCAGGTCGTCTGTTGTATCTCCCATAGCCGACACGACGACAACGCACTGATGTCCTTCGTCTTGTTTCTCAGCGATACGCTTTGCTACGCGTTTCATTCGCTCTGTATCGCCTACAGAGCTCCCTCCGAATTTCATTACGTATAAAGCCAAGTTGGTTCACTCCTCATTGATCAAAATACTCCTAGTATGGCGTTTGGCATAGTGTAGTCCATATCCAGTAACGCTTTAAACCAGTATAATACGAAAGTCAGTTAGGAAGTCAATCTTTTTGCGCACCTGCACAAAAATTCCCCCATCCGAAGGATGGAGGAATCATGTCTGCGGCATAGAAGACTATGCGCGGGAAATGTATTTGCCTTCACGAGTATCGATAAGAAGTACATCGCCTTCGTTGATGAAAAGAGGAACCTGAACACTAAGCCCAGTTTCAACTTTAGCACTCTTCGTAGCGCCTTGAGCCGTGTTGCCTTTAACGCCTGGCTCAGTCTCAACAACCTTGAGCTCAACGCTTGTCGGCAGGTTAATTCCCAGGATCTCGCCTTGGTAGCTGACGATCTTCACGTTCATGTTCTCTTTCAGGAAGTTAAGCTCCCATTCCAGCTGGTCCGCATCCAGAGAGAACTGGTCATAAGTCTCGTTATCCATAAAGGTATGCTCTTGACCGCTTGCATAAAGATATTGAACTTCACGGTTCTCGATCATAGCTCGTCCAATCGTCTCACCGGCACGGAAAGTCTTCTCAACGGTGTTCCCGTTACGAAGGTTCTTCAGCTTGGAGCGTACGAACGCTGCACCTTTACCCGGCTTAACGTGTTGGAACTCCAATACGGTAAAGATATCGCCATCTACTTCTACAGTAAGGCCTGTTTTAAAATCGTTGACTGAAATCACAGAAAATCCTCCTCAAGTTATACAAGTACTTCAATAATTATGCTTGATGCCATCCTAAATAACAATAAAGTCTTTCGTGGATTCCGTCAAACGTCGAATTCCGTTCTCCGTAATCACGACATCATCTTCAATTCTTACGCCGCCGAATCCAGGCAGATATATTCCCGGCTCAACCGTAACAACCATTCCCGGCTGAAGAATCGTATCGCTAAGCTTCGATAAGCGTGGCGACTCATGAACCTCCATACCCAGGCCATGCCCGGTACTATGTCCGAACTGCTCACCATACCCGTACTTGGTAATGATATCCCGCGCAAGCGCATCAGCCGCTGCCCCCGTCATCCCAGGACGCAGATGCTCTAGCGTATGGAGCTGGGCTTCAAGCACAATGTCATAGATTTCACGGTGCCTTGCAGTAGGCGTGCCGAGTACCACCGTACGTGTAATATCGGAACAATACCCGTTAAGCAGTGCTCCGAAATCCATCTTGACGAACTCATTGTTGCCAAGCACGCGATCGCTTGCCACGCCATGCGGAAGGGCTGAACGCTCACCTGATGCAATAATGGTGTCAAAAGAAGAGGACGTCGCGCCGTTCTTGCGCATGAAGAATTCCATTTCCAGGGCCATCTCAAGCTCAGTCACGCCCGGCTTAAGAATCTCCAGCATATAATGGAATGTGCGATCCGCCAGATCAGCAGCCTGCTTCATGATCGCAAGCTCTTCTACATCCTTGTAGACCCTTAATAATTCAACGATGCCCGTTACTGGCACAAGCTGAACAGGAGCCAATTCCTGCTCATATTTGCGATACGCAGAGTACACAACATCGTCCTGCTCAAAGCCTACTTCGCTAATCCGCTCAGCAGCAAGAAGCTCTTTCAGGGTCTCGGATACGGATACTCCATGCTCAACTACCTCAAAGCCCGCAGCCTGCTGTGGAGCCTGGGTCATGTAACGAAAATCCGTCAGCAAGTATGCCTTCTGATGTGTGATCAGCACATATCCTGAGGAACCCGTAAAGCCAGACAAATAACGGCGGTTAATGGCACTGGTTATAAATACCGCCTCCAAATTTCTCTGACGCAGCGATTCCCTGAGTTTTATTACCCGTTTGTTCGCCATATTATTTGTCTCCTTAATTCCTGCCCTCGAGGTATCTGTTCAGTGCAGCAAGTCCCAAATAGTAACTTTCATCCCCAAAGCCGGCAATCTGACCGACAGCTACCGGGGCGACTACAGACTTGTGTCTAAACTCCTCACGAGCATGGATGTTAGACATATGTACTTCTACCACCGGAATCTTCACTGTAGTCAAGGCATCCCGAATCGCATAACTGTAATGGGTCAGTGCACCCGGGTTGATGACAATTCCGTCCATTTCGCCCATAGCCGAATGTATGCGGTCGATAATATGCCCTTCGTGATTGGATTGGAAGAACGAAATTTGAATGCCCAATTCCCCAGCCTGCTTACTTAGATTCTCCTCTATAGAAGCCAGACTTAAAGAGCCATAGATTCCAGGTTCACGAACCCCGAGCAAATTCAAATTCGGACCGTTAATCACCAGAATGCGGTTCATCGTTCCCCACCCTCTCTCGTAAAATAACCAAAGCTTATTTTACCATAGGATGGTTATTCTTGAGAAGCACTTTTGAGCTGTCTCATCAGCTTCTTAGGCTCCCTGTCGCGTTCATCCGTGTACTCAAAAGCGGCTGTGTACCCTATAAAAAGTCCCCATAGAAGGAACAGGCAGAATTCGCTGAAATGCGTAGTGAAATGCAGCTGTTTAAATGGCTTTACCATATGCAGCATAGGTCCGACCGCAAAGTAAATAACAGCCCACCAAGCTATTCCGTAGACCATTCCAAGCCAGGGGCCCCGCACTTTTCTTAGTATGAAGGTGTACAGAAAGGCCGCTATGATGGAGAAAAAGATAAAGAACAACCATCCCAAATAATAACCGGGCTGAGTCTTGAGAAATGTGGTCTTGAAGAAGGGCTCCGCCAGAAATCCAGGAATTATCGATGTGAATCTAAAGAAATAGAACACACCATGAACGCCTCCCCATATAACTCCCGCAAAAAAACCCAGCTCCAGAGCGAACCACCATGGATTTGTACGAACTCCAGTATTCTCACTTCTTCTTTGCTGCTGCGCCATACTTGCATCATTCCTTCCTGAAATATACCTGATCCTCGCTTTCATTCCATGTAGTATGCGCAATTAGATAAAGGCTAATCAGGCCGAATAACTAGAATTTAGTGCTGAAGTTAGATACAATAGACTTAACAAAGTCATACAGATTTGTGACCTTTGGACAAATCTAATACTAAGCTTAGGAAGGTGAAGTTGTTGCCTGAACAATCAAGTCCGGCCATCTATGGCGGCCAAGCCGTTATTGAGGGCGTTATGTTCGGTGGCAAGCATGTGAATGTCACAGCTGTCCGCCGGAAGAATCAAGAGATCACTTTCCTTGAGGTCCCCAAGAAAGACAAGAAATGGGTGACTCGGCTTCGTAAAGTCCCACTTCTTCGAGGCATTGTGAGTATTGTCGATGCCAGTGCCAAAGGTTCAAAGCATCTGAATTACTCCGCCGAGGCTTTGGCAGATGATGAGCTAAGTCCGGAGGAAAGAGCCCAGCAGAAGGCGAAGCAAGAATCCAGCTTCTCGCTAACGATGATTCTAGGCGTTGCGATTATGGGTATCATTTCTTTTGTATTCGGTAAAGTGGTGCTTACTGTGGTGCCGGCGGTGATCGAGCAGTTCCTGTTCCAGAACGTATTCAGCAGCACATTTGTGCATTCACTGCTCGAAGGTGTAATCAAAATCATTTTTCTCCTCGCTTATTTATGGGCAATTTCATTAACCCCGATGATTAAGCGGTTGTTCCAATACCATGGGGCTGAGCATAAAGTAATTAGTGCTTATGAGGCCGGTGAAGAACTCACGGTCAAGAATGTGCAGAAATACAGCAGACTTCATTACCGCTGTGGCAGCAGCTTCATGGTACTGACTGTAATTGTAGGTGTTGTTATTTATTCTTTCTTCCATTGGGATAACTTATGGGAACGGGTGTATATTCGCCTGCTGCTGCTTCCGCTTGTTATCGGAGTATCGTTCGAATTACTGAAAATTACAAATTCCTTGCGCGACATTCCTGTGCTTCGCTACCTTGGCTACCCTGGACTGTGGCTGCAGCTGCTTACCACCAAAGAACCTAATGATGAACAAGTCGAGGTATCCATCGCTTCCTTTAACCGGATGCGCGAGCTCGATGCTGAACTGGAACGGAATGCTTCGACTGAGCTTTCAATGCTCGGTACCCATCTGGACCCCGTGAAAGGATGATGAATCGATGAGAAAACAGGCCCTCATATTTTGGGTCCTTATCGGACTTGCAGCAATCGGCATTGCGAACAGCATGCTTACAGGCGGAATACTGAATTGGCTGATCCCTGTTGTTCTGGTTGCTGCCGTATTCCTGCTCTATAAATTCCCGCCAGCCAAGTACCGTTCGAAGTCACCTAAAGTGAAGCCGTCAGTCAAAACCATGGCAAAAATAGCAAAAACGACGCCCCAGCGCCGTTCTGATGCCGCTCCCAAACGCAAGCATTATCCTTTTCAAGTTATCGAGGGTAATAAAGGCAAAAATGAGGATGGGCAGCAGCCTAAATATCATTAAAGACTTAGAAAGCCTGCTGAAAATACTTTATGAATTCCTCTTCGTAATACTGGGTACTCCAGTCACCGAAGAACTTGCTTCCCGCACGGAAGCCGGATTCATGAAGCAGCAGGCTTTCTTCATGTGTAATATGAAATTGGGTTACCCCTATGCCAAGAATAGGCACCTTGACCGTCCGATACCGGTTCTCCTGTTCAATGTACCGCTCGTCATGAGCCGATAACATAGTATCGAACAACGCCTGCAGCATGCTGAAAGGCCCTCCGATCCGGTGCGGCTGGTTCGAATTCTTCCCTACCATTTGAAAGCCAACCGTTGGAATCATCTCGCCGTCCGCTTTTACCCCGTCCTGATCGAACAGCCACAGCGGCAGATTGCTGAGCAGGCCTCCGTCCACGATATGAATAAATTGATCCTTGAACGTCTTGCCCCGGGACAGCTTGGGCGGCAGCCGAAGCAGAACGGGATCGAAGAAATAGGGAATACTGCAGCTCATTCTAACGGCGTGAGCCACATCAAATTGATTCGCATCGATCCCAAGCTTCTGCAAATCGTCAGGAAGAATCAGAATTTTGCCGCTTGTAATATCGGAAGCTATAATCGTCACCTTTCCCTTCTCCAGATCCTTGAACGTTCTGACCTTCTTCACGAGTAGCGCCTTTCTGAGCCAGTCCTCCAGAGCTTCTCCGGCATACAACCCTTTCTTCAACATAATACGCGTAGCCGGACCGATTAGCGGGGTATTGAATATGGCTGATCTTTTTAGAAACTTGGTAAAATTCGTCGCAAGAATGAGCTCCTTCATCTCTTCTGCACTGTAACCGGCTGCCAATAGAGCCGCAACAATGGAACCGGATGAGGTTCCAGCCAATCTTACAAATTTGAAATCGTGCATTTCTGCCGCACGCACAGCGCCTACCAGGGAAATGCCTCTGACCCCTCCGCCTTGGAATACACCATTTATCCGCATACAGCCAAACAGCCCCCATCCTGCATAAGAGTGGCCACACCCCAAGGTTAAGGGGCGGTCTACTGCTTATGTATGAGGATGAGGGCTGTGTTTATGACATCAGTCCAGATGAAATTCCGTTAATTTGTAAGAAAATAAGATTTCAATAATGGCAGCAAGCCTAGCGGATTCTTGATCAAATCTTTGGCACTATAAAAAATGCTTCCCTGCACTTCTCCTGACTGCTTGTTGTACACCAATTGGTTAATGATCTCCTGGGCCGTCTGCCAGCCTACTTCCGGACTACCGAGCTTGTATGGAGCGTGGCCAATGTACAATTTGACGCCCGTTCCACGAACCTCCTGAGACCACCAATCCACCAATTTGTCATAACGGGCATTTGTGAACGACATACTCCAGTAGATTTGCGGAGCCACATAATCGATCCACCCATTCTGAATCCAGGTGCGGACATCGGCATACATGCTGTCATATGCAGTGATTCCAGCTTTGGTATCCGAACCCGTCATGTCAGTGGCCTTGTTGCGCCATACCCCAAAGGGGCTTATTCCAAAGCTTACGCTTGGTTTGACCCTATGGATGCTCTGTCCCAGATCTCTTACAAAGGTGTTGATATTGCTGCGACGCCAATCCCCTTTGCTCTTGATCTGATCCGGATTATTAGCCGCAAAAGTACTATTGTCATTAAATGGGTCACTGATGCTTTCTCCTGACGGATAGAAATAGTCATCCATATGAACACCATCAATATTGTAATTCTGCACCACTTCCATAACGGAATCGATAATTTGTTGGCGGGCTTCGGGAATACCCGGATTAATATACAGCTTCCCGCCCTGCTTCACAATCCAGTCAGGATGCTGCAGCGCCGTACTGTTCGCTGGGAGCTTGCTGACATCCGTGAGGATACTAGCCCGGAACGGATTGAACCAGGCGTGGAACTGCATACCCCGCTTGTGTGTCTCATCTACCAGAAAGGCCAGCGGATCATAACCTGGGTCCTTGCCTGGCGTCCCGGTTAAATACTGAGACCAGGGTACAAGCTTGGAAGGATAGATTGCATCCGCAGCGGGACGAACCTGAACGAAGACAGCGTTGATCCCCGTGTCCTGCAGCTTATCCAGCAGCGCCGAATACTCGGCCTTCTGCTGATCTGCATTACCATAAGACTTAGTGCTTGGCCAATCCAGATTATACACCGTGGAAATCCAGGCTCCGCGAATCTGGGCCGAATTACTATTCCCTGGTGTAGTCCCCGGAGTTGGATCCGGCGTTGTTCCTGGAATAGCTGGGCTGCCCCCGGCATTCTTGGTAATTAAGGCAACCTGCTGCTTCGCCTGATTCCAATTCACCTGCAGACCTAGATGCTCCCCAACAAACCTTAGAGGAACCATAGTACGGCCGCTTACGACCTGTACAGGGGCGTCCAGAGAGATCGTTGTGCCGTTCACCTTCGCCGTCTTCCGGCCTGCTTGAAGCACCAATACTTCTGAACCCTTCGAAATGGTTGCCGTACTCGTCCCATTGTTCCAGTCGACACTTGCACCAAGCCCCTCGCTAATTACTCGTAAAGGGACCATAGTAAAGTTGGATTTCAAGTATGGGGACACGTCACTATGAAGGGGCTGTCCATTCAGGAGCAGGGTGATCTGTGAGGCTTTGGCCAACGCGGACGGAGACAGGGACGACAGACTCAGTATGAGCAATAGCGACAGCATCAACAGATTTCGAAACTTCATATACTACTTTTCCTCCCAAAATCATAAATTTTTTTCATGCCAAAGAGCACTAAAGCTAAAGTACACAGCCATAGCGAACTTTCCCATGAAAAAGAATAGGCACCTGTCTATAAGGACAGATGCCTCATTCACGAATCGCTAATCACTTCACCATGCAAAGCGTGAAGCTGCTGTATTCTTTGTTTATCTTGACGTAAAAACTCGACTAATGTTTCAATTCTGGTAATAGAATCCCAACTTAAATGATGTTCAATTCCTTCAACATCCTTATAAATGTTCTCCTGCTGTACCCCGATCATTTCGAGAAACTCTTCCAGCAGTTCATGCCGGTCAACCAGACGCTTGCCCACTTTCTTGCCTTTGCTCGTCAGGACAAGTCCTCTGTACTTCTCATAGATCAAATAATCGTCCTTATCCAACTTCTGGATCATCTTCGTTACGGATGAAGGGTGAACCTCCAAGCCTTCGGCAATATCCGAAACGCGCGCATACCCCTTCTCGTCAATAAGCTTGTAGATGCGCTCCAAATAATCCTCCATGCTGGGCGTTGGCATGTCATTCCCTCTTTTCTTTTTATCAACAATGGCCTGTGTGCCGTGAAACCTGCTCTTGTAATGATACATGTTCCGGAGAGGACTTGGCAAGTCCTGACGGCATAGGCATTGGTAATGTTCTCATGTACTTATTATTGCCATGATTCTTAATCCGCTGTTCCACACACAATAGCTGTATCCCAACAGGTCTGGAGGTTATTACGATGGCTGCCTTAACTACTGCCGAACCCCCTGCTCAGCCCAAAATGCATACCAAGCCTTTTGTACCTGACTTTGTATATTTTGAACCTGGAGCTCTGGAATATCCCAAAGGCACTCAAATTATGGACTGGGTCAAGTCGCAGAACATTCCTTTCAAAATGACAACTTCTCATAACCGCATTACCGGGCTTCCCGGAGATACGGAGCTGCAGCAGTACAAGAACGCCAAGCGTACCTTGGTTGTAGGCGTTCGCAAGACTTTAACATTCGATCAATCCAAGCCATCCGCAGAATATGCTATCCCCATCTCGACAGGCTGCATGGGCCACTGCCATTACTGCTATCTTCAGACCACCTTAGGGGCGAAGCCTTATATCCGGGTCTATGTGAACACTGGGGATATCATTGCGGCCGCCAAAAAGTATATTGACGAACGCATCCCCGAGATCACCCGTTTTGAAGCGGCCTGTACTTCCGACCCGGTCGGTCTTGAGCATATTACCGGTTCTTTAACCGAGCTTATCAATTTCATGGCTGGGGAGCAGTATGGACGGCTGAGGTTTGTCACGAAATTTCATCATGTGGACCCATTTCTGAATCTGAATCACGGAGGCCATACCCGTGTCCGGTTCAGCATCAATTCCGATTATGTTATTCGTCAATTCGAGCCAGCCACATCCAGCTTTGAAGAACGAATTGAAGCTGCCGGCAAAATCGCCAAGGCCGGTTACCCATTAGGCTTTATTATAGCCCCAATCATTTGGTATGACGGCTGGGAGCAGGGTTACGCTGACCTGCTTCAGCGGCTGGCGCAGGCCATGCCGGCAGAGCCGGTGAAGGATTTAACTTTTGAGATGATCCAGCACCGCTTCACCAAGACGGCCAAAGCCACGATTGAGAAAAGATACCCCAAAACCAAGCTGGAAATGGATATGGAGAAGCGCAAGAAGAAATGGGGCCGCTACGGACAATATAAATATGTATATCCCGATGAACAGCAAATCGCCCTGCGCGAATTCATCACAGAGCGAATTTTTGAACATTTTCCTTATGCCAAGATTGATTATTTCACCTAAAATTTCAGCCAGTCCGGCGTGATGCTCTGAAGCCAAATGGTGATGTAGGTCATCCGGTTGGTGAATAGCAGGAGGCCCATAAGCACCATCAAGCCGCCGCCAATCTTCATCATCAGACCTGAATATCGCACAATCCACTTCGTTGAACCGATGAAGAACGCCAATACGAAGAAGGGCAGTGCGAAGCCTAATGAGTAGGCCGTAATCAGCCCAAGCCATGTGCCGGGTGCACTTGCTGACAACGCAATAATTGACATAAGAATCGGTCCGACACAAGGAGACCATCCGGCTGAGAAGCCAATCCCCAGAATGAATGAGCCTATGTATCCAGCGGGCTTCCATTTGAACTCCAGCTTGCGTTCCTTCATCAGGAATTGCGGCTGGAATAACCCTAACAAGAATAACCCCATAATGATAATCAAGATGGCAGACAGCTGGCGAATCAGGTCTCTGTATTCATTGAAGAACTGCCCGAACATACCAGCTCCAAATCCAAGCGTATAGAATACTGCAGAGAACCCTAATATGAAAGCGAGCGTATGGGTCATCGTCTTGAACCGGACGTTTGGCCGGTCCTGCTCATTACGCAGGGTATGTACCGACATCCCGGTGATATAGGATAGATAAGAAGGATATAAAGGCAGGCAGCAGGGCGAAATGAATGAGGCAATCCCGGCCGCGAAGGCCACCCAAATATTGAGATCCGGCATAAGTTCCTCCTGTAGTATCAGTTCAATTAAGCGGTAAACCCTCTTTTAGCAAGCAGGGTTAGGATGAGCATAGCAATCAGGAGCAGAACAATCGTTGCCCCAGGAGCCAGATTCCAGATTCCTGCAACCATCAATCCGGCTACAACAGCAATTTCGGCAATGACTACCGAGAAGATCACAGAGCTCTTAAAGCTTCTTGCAATGAACAGGCTACATGCCGCCGGAATGGTGATCAGTGCGGACACCAGCAAAGCGCCAACAATCTTAATCGCGGTACTGATCACGAGCGCCGTCATCACAGTAATTAGCAGGTTAAGCCATTTTACAGGCAGTCCGCTGACCGCGGCCGCATCCTCTTCAAATGTAAGCAGGAAGAATTCTTTGAAGAACAGCGAGATTCCGATCACCACAATTAGGGTGACAGCTCCTACTACATACAGATCCGTGGTATCCAAGGTATAAATGCTGCCGAATAAATAACTTACTACATCGGTGTTATATCCCATCCCCAGGGTGAAGAACAGTGAAGCCAGGGCGACCCCGCCGGACATAATGATCGCGATGGACAGCTCCGCATAGCCCCGATAAGCCTTGCGCAGCTTCTCTATGGCAAAGGAAGCCACGATGGCGAAGACGAGTCCGACCGCGATAGGATACACATTAATCAGGAAACCAAGCGCCACCCCCGCAATGGTTACGTGAGCTAGCGTATCTCCGATCATGGACAGACGCCGCAGGACGAGGAATATCCCGATAAGGGGTGCCGTTATTCCGATGAGCAGTCCGCCTGCAAGTGCTCTCTGGAAAAAATCTACCGTTAATATCTCCAATGTTCATATCTCCTTATAGAAGCTAGTTAAGCGAATGCTGCAAATCCGGAATTTCACAGTCCGTATCATGGGAATGTCTAACATGGAACTTGATCCCGCCGCTTCGGTCGCGCGGCTCCTTCCCCAGATATCCTTCGATCATCTCGATATCATGGGATACCATCAAGAAGGTCATATGATGATGCGCATGCATGTGAAAGATCAGCTCGAAGAAATCAGCCTGGGTCTGCACATCAATCCCTACTGTCGGCTCATCGAGGATGAGCAGATCCGGATGATTAATTAAGGCCCGGGCAAGGAATACACGCTGCTGCTGCCCGCCCGAGAGCTGACCAATTCTTTTATGTGCAATATCAGTTATGCGCATGACTTCCATAGCATCGGAACACTTCTGATGATCCTCTCTTCCCATCCGGCGGAAGATCTTCCGGTTGCTGTATAAGCCTGAGAGGACAACCTCCCGCACCGTAGCCGGGAACAGCGGATTAAAAGCATTCTTCTGCGGAACATACCCAATCCGTTCCCAGTCCTTGAATTTCTGAATAGGTTCGCCGAACAGCTTAATACTCCCTTGTGATGGGGCTAGCAGTCCCACAATCATTTTGAGCAGGGTCGTCTTGCCCGTCCCGTTGGACCCGATCACGCCAACAAAGTCTCTTTCCTTGGCCGTGAAGCTCAGGTCCTTAATCACCTTCTGATCCCTGTATGAGAACGATACCTGGTCTATTTCGATAATATTTTGATGACAATAAGGTGCAGTAGTGCCGCTGTCCGAAATCATAACCGGCCGCCTTCCATTTCCATATGATAGTTAACTTTATTGTAAAGCCAGAATGAGATTTTGCAAATTTTTCTCCATTAAAGTAAAGTAATTATCCTTGTTCTGTTCTTCCTGCTTGGTTAGTCCTTCAACCGGGTTAAGCACCAGAGTCTGAACTCCGGTCTCCCCTGCCAGGGTCCGCGCCAGCTTATCAGATACGAGCTCCTCGAAGAAAATATACTTGATATTCTCCTGCTTCACCACTTTGGACAGTTCAATAATATCCTGGGCCCTTGGTTCCGCATCCGGGGACAGCCCCATAATCGCATGCTGGGTTAACCCATAATCCCGGCACAGATAGCCAAATGCTTGATGGGATACAACAATTTCCTTCTTGTTCGTCTTCGCCAGCTCACTTGTGAACTTCATATCCAGCTTATTCAGCTGATCCGCGAGCTTCTTATAACGAGATTCATAACCCGCTTGGTGAGCCGGATCGACTTGAATATAGCTGTCCTTGATGTTTTTTGCGATCTGCATTGCAGATTTGGGACTCACCCAGGTATGGGGATCTACGGTATGCGCCGCAGGTTCATCAGCTTGTGATCCCTCGGCATTTGAAGCTTCAGCACTGTGATCATGGTCTTCTGCACCTGCTTCAGCTTCAATCAGCGAAATACCTTTGCTGACCTCCACGGTCTTGACCTTGGAGTCTTGACTAAGCCCTTTCAGGAAGCTGGGTACCCACCCTTCCAATCCGGCTCCGTTATAGAAGAATAGCTGAGCCTTGGAAGCCGTAATGATATCATTGCTCCGAGGTGTCCATTCATGCGGTTCTACCCCTGTAGGCAGCAGGTTGATCACGTTAGCATCCTCTCCACCAATTGCGGAGGCAAATTCATAGATTGGATAAAAGCTCGTAACTACGTTCACTTTCCCTTCAACAAGCTGATTCGTTCCCCCACGCCCGCAGCCAGCCAATATAATAATAAATAATAGCCCTATTAAGGCCCGCCCCATATTAAATTTCATTTCATTCGCCTTCCCTATTCGTAATAATTACAAATTAAATTATAGGGTCACGGTAAAATGAATGTCAACCCCGAGTTCCAGTGTGCCCAGCTAACTCAAAAAAAGACCTTCTTCAATATTGAAGAAGGTCTTATATCTACCTTTCTATTTCACGACAGCGCCATTCGGCATGCTGTCCGGAACTGTAGCCAGCGTCAGCTGATCACCCTGCGACGCAGCAAGGATCATCCCCTGTGAGAGTTCACCGCGAAGCTTCACCGGCTTTAGGTTAGTCACCACGATAACCTTGCGCCCAACCAGATCTTCCGGCTTATAGAACTTGGCGATGCCCGACACAACCTGCCTTTGCTCAAAGCCGAGATCAAGCTGAAGCTTGAGCAGCTTATCAGCCTTGGCTACAGCTTCCGCTGATATCACCTGGCCCACCCGCAGCTCAACCTTCGCGAACTCATCAATGCTGATCTCTTCCTTAAGCTCAGGAACAGGAGCTGCTTCAAGGGCATCCGCAGCACCACTAGCTGGAGCTTGCGCCTGCTGCGCTTCAGCAAAGGCCGCCGTGCTTCCTGCCATGGCTTGAACAATATAAGCTACTTCCTCAGCAGGATCCAGACGCGGGAAGATCGGTTCACCTTGACCAAGCTTCGTACCGGCAGGTATTAATCCGTAGGATTTCGCGCTGTCCCAGGCAGTGAGCTCGCCTTGGGCGATTCCGAGCTGAGCCCAGATCTTCGCTGGAGCCTGGGTCAGGAAAGGCTGCAGCAGGATAGAAGCAATGCGCAGAGATTCGACCAAGTGCACCATTACCGAAGCAAGCTCATCACGCTTCGACTCATCTTTTGCCAATGTCCATGGCTGAGTCTCATCGATATACTTGTTCGTCCGGCTGACGAACTGGCCGATCGCAGTAAGGGCAATGGAGAACTCTAGCTTCTCCATAACTTCTTCTACCTTCTCTACCGCAGCCTTTGCAGCATTTGTAAGCTCCTGATCATAGGCTGTTACGTTAGGAACATAGGCAGGCAGCACGCCATCAAAGTATTTGTTCACCATAGCTACAGTACGATTTAGCAGATTACCCAAATCGTTAGCCAAATCTGAGTTGATCCGCTCAACAAAGCTTTCCGGTGTGAACTGACCGTCTGAACCAAATGGCACCTCACGAAGCAGATAGTATCTCGTTGCGTCCAGACCATAGCGGTCAATTAGAGTATTCGGGTCCACCACGTTCCCCTTCGACTTGGACATCTTGCCATCCTTCATCAGCAGCCAGCCGTGTCCGAACACTTTCTTCGGCAGTGGAATATCAAGAGCCATCAGCATAATTGGCCAGTAGATGGAGTGGAACCGGACAATTTCCTTGCCTACCAAATGCACATCGGCCGGCCAGTAGCGATTATAGAGCTCGGGATTGTCGGTGCCATAGCCCAGAGCAGTAATATAGTTAGAGAGCGCATCGATCCACACGTAGACGACGTGCTTTGGATCACCCTTGACTTTAACTCCCCATTCAAAGGTGGTGCGGGATACGGCCAGATCTTCAAGGCCTGGCTTGATAAAGTTGTTAATCATCTCATTCTTCCGGGACTCCGGCTGAATGAAATCAGGATTCTCCTCGTAATATTTGAGCAATCTATCCGCGTAACTGCTCATTCTGAAGAAATAACACTCTTCCTTAACCAGCTCAACCGGATGTCCGCTGTCTGGACTTTTGGCGCCTTGGATGTTCCCCTTCTCGTCACGCACAACATCAACCAATTGGGTCTCTGTATAGTAAGTCTCATCCGGAATACTGTACCAGCCTTCGTACTCCCCTTTGTAGATATCCCCCTTCTGAAGCAGGCGGTCAAAAATATCCTGAACGATCTGCTTATGCTTCTCGTCTGTAGTACGGATGAAATCATCATTAGAAATATCGAGCTTCTTCCACAGTTCCTTAATTCCCGCAACAATCTCATCGACAAACTGCTGGGGAGTCATTCCTTTCTCTTGAGCCTTCTGTTCGATCTTCTGACCGTGCTCATCCGTACCCGTCAAGAACCGGACGTCATATCCACGCAGCCGCTTATAGCGGGACATAGCATCCCCAGCCACCGTAGTATAAGCATGGCCAATGTGCAGCTTGTCGCTTGGATAATAGATTGGGGTAGTCAGGTAAAAAGTTTTCTTGTCAGACATCAGTGATCCTCCTCCTGGAATTTAAATCTTAGCCTCTCAGGGCCACTCCAAAGTCTCATGCAATAGGGCAAAAAAACAAAAAACTCCCGTCCCCTAATGGGACGAGAGAGATCTCACGTGTTACCACCCAATTTCCCCGGATCAAAGCTTAAGCACCCGGGCTCATTAACCGTCTATATAGACGCTCCGTTAACGCTGGATCAGCGCTTTCCCCTCACTGCAGGCATCCCGCTAGCTCGAAAAAAGTTCCTCCCGGACCATCTTCCAAAGTCCCTCCAGACCGGTTCCCAGCTTCATCCGGCTCTCTGTACTGGTGGCTGCTTCGTACTTATCCATTCTCAGGAAATTGATATATCTAAAATATATGAAAGTTCGTATGCGCTTGTCAAGTCAGGTCTTCTCCTGAACAGTGGAATCTTCATAACGCGGTGGAACCGGGTCCAGCCCCCCGGGATGAAACGGATGGCATTTGGCAATCCGCCTTGCGGCAAGCCAAGAACCTTTCAAGGCACCGTGAACCTCTATCGCTTCAAGCGCATAGGCCGAACAGCTAGGATAGAAGCGGCAGGTCGGCGGCTTAAGAGGAGAGATGAACTTCCGGTAGACATGGATCGGTCCCTGGACAACTTTACGCATAATGGCCATATTGCTTATCCCTGCTGCTGGGACTCATACGAATCCTGCTTGGCTGCCTGGCAGTCCTTACAATAGCCGAACACTTCGAATTTATGTTTAACGACCTGAAATTGCTCCGGTGTATCCGCGAGTGACATCGGACAGAAATGAATTGGATAGGTCTTCTCACACTGCAGGCATATCATATGATGATGATGGTGCACCTCGCTGCAGCCACCCCTGAATTTAAGCCCATCTTCAAAGACGATCTGCTCGATCACACCGAGCTCTTCCATGACACGCAAATTGCGGTAGACCGTGTCAAAACTTAGCCCGCTGTATTTTTTGCACATATAGTCATAGACATCCTTGGGGGTCAAATAACCCTCTGTTTCGGCAAATAGTTTGGCCAGGGTCTTCCTCTGATCCGTGATCCGAAGCCCTTGACTTGACATAACTCCAATAATCTCGTCTGTCGACAGCATATATTTTCCTCCTGCCCTGACAAATCTGTCTACCATTCATAATGCCGCAAAAAGATACCTGAGTCAATCGAAGCCGTACAGCCAGCTGGGACAGGGATATTCAGCACGAATTAAATTAATTCGCTCGTCTAGGAATACAAAAGCAACCAAAAAGCGCGAGACTCAGTATCCTGGATACTAATTCTCACGCTATTGATGAAACATTGCAGCCTATACCTGCAGGGCGCTCTGAGTACGACCTTCCTCTACTAATTGATAAGCTCTTTGAACTTCTTCATCCGTAGGAGACGGTACATTCTCAAGCGGGTACTTCCAATTCAAGGCTTCCCATTTGTAGATACCCATTTGGTGATACGGCAGGATTTCAAATTTCTCGACACCATTTAACTTTCCAATAAAACGGCCCAAACGCAGCAAGTCTTCCTCATCATCGTTAATGCCTGGAACAAGTACATGTCGGATCCACATTGACTTGTTATGCTCTGACAACCATTCTGCCATATGAAGCATCCGGTCGTTAGGCTTACCTGTAAGCTCAATATGCTTTTCGTTGTCAATATGCTTCAGATCGAGAAGGACCAGATCCGTTACATCGAGTAGATCTTTAATTTTGTCCCCTTCATTATAACCGTTGGTATCTAATGTAGTGTGAAGCCCCCACTGCTGCTTGACCTCGCGGAACAGCTCTGCAACGAAATGGGCTTGCAGCGTTGCCTCTCCTCCCGACACGGTTAATCCGCCGCCAGAAGAACGGTAGTAATTAATATAGGGCTCGATCTCGGCAAGCACCTCTTCCATATGCATATCCTTGCCGCCCGTTAGATTCCAAGTATCCGGGTTATGGCAGTATTTGCATTTCAGCAGGCAGCCCTGCATAAAGAGGACGAACCGTATCCCCGGGCCATCAACGGTTCCGAAAGTTTCTAGTGAGTGAATATGACCTGTGAGCATGATTTGTCTCATCCCTTTCTGCAGGAACTGCAGCTGATTATGGTCTTGCATTTTACATCAGATTACGTGACTAGCTGTCTTACATTGATCCGTGGAAAGTACGGTTAATGACATCGAGCTGTTGTTCACGAGTCAGCTTAATGAAGTTAACTGCATATCCAGATACCCGAATGGTCAATTGTGGGTAGTTCTCTGGGTGGTCCATAGCATCCATCAGCTGTTCGCGGTCAAATACGTTAACATTCAAGTGATGTGCATTGCTGCCGAAATAACCATCCATCATGGATACGAGATTGGATTTGCGGATCTCAGGTTCCTTACCCAGTGCTTTAGGCACGATGGAGAAGGTGTTGGAGATACCGTCCAGACTGTGTTCATATGGCAACTTGGCTACTGAACTTAGCGAAGCAAGAGCACCTTTCTTATCACGTCCGTGCATTGGGTTAGCCCCTGGAGCGAACGGTTCACCAGCTTTACGTCCGTCTGGTGTAGTACCAGTCTTCTTACCGTATACCACATTGGATGTGATAGTAAGAACAGATTGTGTTGGCATTGCATTACGATAAGCTTTGTGTTTGCGGATCATGCTCATGAACTGTTCAACCAGTTCAACGGCAATTTGGTCAACCCGATCATCATTGTTACCGTAGCAAGGGAACTCGCCTTCAATCTCAAAGTCAACAGCAATTCCATTCTCGTTGCGAATAGGTTTAACTTTAGCATATTTGATAGCACTCAGAGAGTCAGCCGCAACGGAAAGTCCGGCTATACCGCAAGCCATAGTACGAAGGATATCACGGTCATGCAGCGCCATTTCAATCCGTTCATAACTGTATTTATCATGCATATAGTGAATAACGTTGAGTGTATTCATATAAAGCTTAGCCAACCATTCCATCATTGGCTTGAACCGTTTCATGACCTCTGCATAATCCAGTACTTCTCCGGTAATAGCAGGATACTCAGGACCAACCTGAACACCGGACTTTTCATCCTTACCCCCATTGATTGCATACAGCAAAGCTTTGGCCAGGTTCGCACGAGCACCGAAGAACTGCATTTGCTTACCGATCTCCATAGCGGATACACAGCAGGCAATTCCATAATCATCGCCATAGATCGGACGCATTAAATCGTCATTTTCATACTGAATGGAGCTGGTCTCGATGGATACCTTAGCGCAATATTTCTTGAATCCTTCCGGCAGCTTCTCGGACCACAATACAGTCAGGTTAGGTTCTGGAGCTGGTCCAAGATTGTAAAGCGTATGAAGGAAGCGGAAGCTGTTCTTAGTTACTCTAGTCTGTCCGTTAACGGCCATACCGCCGATAGATTCAGTTACCCAAGTAGGGTCACCACTGAATAGATCATTATAGTCAGGCGTACGCAGGAATTTCACGATACGAAGCTTCATGACGAAATGGTCAACCAATTCCTGGGCTTGCTCTTCAGTTAATGTACCTTCAGCCAGATCCCGTTCAATGTAGATATCAAGGAAGGAGGATACGCGGCCGAGGGACATAGCGGCACCATTTTGTTCCTTAATAGCTGCCAGGTAACCGAAGTAGACCCATTGGAACGCTTCTTTAGCATTGTTAGCTGGCTTGGAGATGTCAAATCCGTGCATTTCAGCCAATGCCTTGAGCTCACCAAGCGCACGAATTTGTTCAGACAGTTCTTCGCGAAGACGAATAACATCCTCATCGATCACATCAAGCTCAAGCTGTTTGAGTTCTTGCTTCTTCTGATTAACCAGGAAATCTACGCCGTACAGTGCAACTCTGCGGTAGTCACCGATAATACGGCCGCGGCCATAAGCATCTGGAAGACCGGTAATGATGCCGGCTTTACGAGCTGCTCTCATATCAGAAGTATAAGCATCAAATACGCCCTGGTTGTGCGTTTTACGAATACCGTTAAAGATATTAATGACTTCTTCAGGCAATTTGAATCCGTAAGCCTCACAAGCATCAATCATCATTCTGATTCCGCCGAAAGGCTGGATAGAACGCTTGAACGGAGCATCAGTCTGAACGCCAACGATTTGTTCTTTCTCTTTATCCAGATAACCCGGTTTATGGGAGATAATAGTTGATGGGGTATTAACGTCAACATCTAGCACGCCGCCGTTATCCCGTTCCTTCTTAGTCAACTCGGAGACAATGTCCCATAGTTCCTTAGTGTTCTGTGTGGCACCCTGCAAGAAATCTTCCCGGCCGAGATATGGATTTATGTTATCATCAATGAAATTACGTACATTGACTTCTTTTTGCCATTTCCCTTTCTTGAAGCTTCTCCATCCGGATTGTACGGTTTGTACTTCTCTCTCGATAACCGACATGATATTTCCCTCCATCACATAAATTTTGATGCAAGCAGGAACATGTGAGATCACTTAGTTAAAACATCTTAGCCTTTTGTGATAGTTTTCACAATTTATGCAACCAGGTGCCACTCGTGACTTCATCTATGTCCCGAACTCTGTATCATTGGGACTCTTTATACTTTTATCATAGAGGTTTCCCCGTAAAAAGGATGTGACAAATATCACTCTTTCGGTGATATTTGTCACGTTGTTTTTAGTGTGCTATTCAGCTAATCTTTTCTTACTCAAATCTGCCATAGAAGGCGTCTCTATATACTTCTGCCAGTTCTTTAACAAGCGGCAGTTTAGGGTTAGCCGTTGTACATTGGTCTTCGAATGCGCGATCTGCCAGGTAGTCTACTCTGCTCTCGAAGTCTTTTGGATCAAAGCCAAGCTCTTGGAACGATTCTGGGATTCCGAGCTTCTTGTTCATATCGCGAATAGCGTTAATGAGGCTCTTCACGCCTTCTTCTGTTGTACGAGCAGGCAGTCCCAGGATGCGGGCGATCTCTGCATAACGCTGGTCAGCTACAAAGTTCGTATATTTAGGGAACGCTGCGAACTTGGTTGGTTTCTTAGCGTTATAGCGAATTACGTGTGGCATCAAGATCGCATTGGTACGGCCGTGAGCAGTGTGGTACTGACCTCCCCATTTGTGTGCCAAGCTGTGGTTGATTCCCAGGAAGGCATTGGCGAACGCCATACCGGCAAGAGTCGATGCATTATGCATTTTCTCACGAGCCAATTTATCTCCAGTAAGAGCCGATTTCTCGAGCCATTCGAATACGAGCTGGATAGCTTTGATAGCAAGACCATCTGTATAGTCACTAGCCATAACAGATACATAAGCTTCAATCGCATGGGTAAGTACGTCCATACCTGTGTCAGCTACAGCTACTTTAGGCAGACTGTATACGAATTCCGGATCAATGATTGCCACATCTGGAGTTAACTCGTAATCAGCCAGTGGATATTTTGTATTACCATTCTCTTTGTCAGTAATAACCGCGAACGAAGTTACTTCCGAACCTGTACCCGATGTTGTTGGAATAGCTACGAACTGAGCTTTTTGGCCAAGACGCGGATATTTGTAGATCCGTTTACGGATATCCATGAATTTCTGCTTCAGGTTGTTGAATTCAGTGTCTGGATATTCGTAGAACAACCACATTCCTTTTGCAGCATCCATTGGTGATCCACCACCGAGTGCGATGATGCAGTCCGGTTGGAATTGATTCATCAGCTCAGTACCACGTTGTACTGTAGTAGTTGATGGATCTGGTTCAACCTGTGAGAACACTTCAATGGCAACAGGGGTTTCGCGTTGACGCAGGTAATGTTCTACTCTCTCAACATAGCCAAGCTTCACCATCATTGGGTCTGTAACAATCAATACACGTGTAATATCTGGCATTTTGGCGAGGTACTGGGTAGCCCCTTTTTCAAAATAGACTTTGGAAGGTACTTTGAACCATTGCATATTCACGGTACGACGATTCACCCTTTTCACGTTAATTAAGTTCACTGCTGTTACGTTCGAAGAAGTTGAATTCCGTCCATACGAACCGCAGCCAAGTGTAAGCGATGGAAGGTTGGTATTGTAGATATCACCGATACCGCCTTGCGAAGATGGTTGGTTAACCAGGATCCGGCAGGTTGGCATACGATCAGAGTACTTCTGAATAACTTCCTCATTGTTCGAGTGAATAACCGAAGAGTGACCCATACCGCCAAATGCTACTACTTCTGCTGCGCGGTCGATACCTTGCTGTGCACTGCTTACTTTGTAGCAAGCGAGTACCGGGCTAAGTTTCTCAGCGGATAGCGGGTATTTAGTACCTACCCCTTCAATTTCAGCAACCAGAATCTTGGTTCCTTCTGGAACTTGAATGCCGCACATTTCAGCGATCTTCACAGCAGGTTGACCAACGATTGTAGGATTTACCGCACATTTGTCAGCGATAATGGCTCCAGCTGTCAATTTAGCAGCTTCTTCTTTATTTACGAAATAGCATCCGTTAGCAATCATCTTCTTCTTAACTTGATCAAAGATAGGTTCTTCAATAATGACAGCTTGCTCAGAAGCACAAATCATACCGTTGTCAAATGTCTTGGACAAGATCAGGTCATTCACCGCTTGGTCGATATTCGCACTCTTCTCAATGAAGCAAGGTACGTTACCAGGGCCTACACCAAGTGCCGGCTTACCGCAGCTGTATGCTGCGCGAACCATTGCAGAACCGCCTGTTGCAAGAATCAAGGCAACATCAGGGTGATTCATCAGTGCATTTGTCTTATCCATGGAAGGAGCTTCAATCCACTGAATGCAATCTGCAGGAGCGCCGTTCTCTACTGCTGCTTTGAGCAGGATCTGTGCAGTTTCTGTACAGCAGCCTTGTGCAGATGGGTGGAATCCGAAAATGATAGGGTTACGAGTCTTGATAGCAATCAGAGCTTTAAAAATAGTAGTTGATGTTGGGTTCGTAACAGGTGTAATACCCATGATAATACCAACTGGCTCCGCAATCTTCTGGAAGTTGTCATATGGATTATCTTCAATCACACCTACAGTTTTGTTATTCTTGATACTATGGTAGATATATTCGGTTGCGAACATATTCTTAATAATCTTGTCTTCATATACTCCGCGTCCTGTTTCTTCAATAGCCAGCTTAGCCAGGTACATATGCTTATCCATACCGGCAAGAGCCATAGCTTGAACAATCTTATCGATTTGTTCCTGATCCATCTTCATGAAGGCATCGGTTGCTTTCTTTGCTTTGTTGATTAGTGTCTGGATGTGTTCTTCAGCGGTTGGCTTTACTGGTTCATTTACTTCGGTTTTAACAGCCATTACTCTCATCCTCCTATTATTTAGGTAAGCGGGGTTTAAGAAATAAACAGTCGTGAATATTTTCACAAGTGCTTTGATCTTAAAAGCCTTACGCTTGACTTCCTTCTCTCTACGCATTCATCTTAGCATGGTGAGAAATCGCATACTGTGACATATATCACTAAAAATAAACAAAGTGAAATAAATCACAATGTTCGTTTATTCGCCACTTTTAAGCCCTGTTCAGGCCCCTCAACCGCATAATTTAGCTATATAATTGAGGCATAGAAATGGATCGGACCTTTAGTCCCCTCCATATAGAATATGAATAAATTGGACGACTAAGGAGAGATCGGTTATGAATGAGTATATGACTACCACCTTGACCCGAGGAAATACCGGCAGCTTCACCGAACAGAATTTCAATCGGCTTCTAGTAATGATGAAGGACAAATTATATCCATCCGGATCTCATTTGTTCTGGGAGGGAGATGTAGCCGACAAGCTGTTTTTTATCAAGCGGGGACGAATCAAACTAACTAAATCTACTGATGAAGGCAAGGAACTTATTCTATATATGTATCAAAGCGGCGACCTTGTTGGTCAGGCCGATCCCTTCTTTGGTTCCAAATACAGCTTCACAGCAGAAGTAATTGAGGATAGCGAGATTGGAATCATTGAACAACGTGATCTGGAAATTATCATTTGTCAGCATGCTGATTTCGCTATTGACTTCATGAAATGGATGGGAATTCACCATCGTCTCACCCAGACCAAGTTCCGTGATCTGATGATGTACGGCAAGCCAGGTGCTCTCTGTTCTACTCTAATCCGTCTAAGCAACTCTTATGGTGAGAAGCAGGGCAATACCATTCGTATTAACAAAAAGATTACCCATACCGATCTTTCCAATATGATTGGAGCCACACGTGAAAGTGTTAACCGGATGCTTAGTGATTTGCGTAGGAAAGATGCTATTGAATATGAGAACGGCTTGATTATTATTAAAGACTTGGTCATGCTGCAGGATATTTGCCACTGCGAGCTGTGTCCACACCAAATTTGCCGCATTTAGTAGAGTTAATTAAAGAGCAGACAGCGCCGGAATCCGGTCCTGCCTGCTTTTTTTGTGCTACATTAAGGTGGAATCCTTAAATTAAACTTACATTCCCCTAAGCTGGACAGGATTTAACCCCTATGAATAGAATTACTGACAAGGATACATATGGAAGCTGAGCATCTTACTCTCTGGAGGTTATAATCATGAATCCCACTATATTAATTGTTGATGATCAACCCGATATAGTAGAACTGTTGAAGTTATTTCTTGAAAGGGATAATTACCGTGTGCTGGAGGCCTATGACGGGCTGCAGGCTTGGGAAATAATACAATCCGTACAAATCGACCTTGCGGTTATCGATATTATGATGCCCGGCCAGGACGGTTATCAGCTGGTGAAGCAGATTCGTTCAGTATATAAAATGCCGATTATTTTCCTGTCTGCCAAGAACCAGGATAGTGACAAGATTCTGGGACTTAGCCTTGGAGCAGATGATTTCATAGTCAAGCCCTTCAATCCCCTGGAAGTTGTAGCCCGTATTCAAGCCCAGGTACGAAGAGCCTATGATTTCAACGATGCACACCCAGTCTCTTCAGCTCCTCCAGCTGATCTTGCAATCGGTGCTCTGAATCTGCACCTGGAGGCTTGTGTTCTTACGCTGAATGGCAATGAAGTCGAGCTAACCTCTACGGAGTACAAGCTGCTTAAGACCTTTATGGAGTCTCCGGGCAGAGTTTTTACGAAGAAGCAGCTGTTCGAGAGGGTCTGGAGCGATCCTTACTGGAATGATGACAACACGGTGATGGTTCATATTTCAAGGCTTCGGGACAAGATTGAGGTGGATCCAAGGCAGCCGGTCTATATCAAGACCATACGGGGACTTGGGTATAAATTTGCCAAGAAGGAAGATTTCCTTTGAGAACCAAGGGGCGTCTATTTCACTCGCTGGTCAAATCTTACTTATTCTTTGCTTTAACGCTCGGGGTAATTTATTTAATGGTTCAATTATTCACTGGAGGCTTGTCCGGCGTATATTCAGACGATCCTGTAGATGCCTCGCTGATTGTCAAAGCTGACTATACTTCCATCAATTCCAAGCCGATTGAGGAGTCCGGAGGTTGGGTGGAAATTCTGGATAACCAGCGAAGAGTCATCTATGTTAAAGGAAACAAGCAGGACCAGAGAACTCAGTATTCTTCTGACGAACTGGCATCCATGCTGTATTCCGGTCAGAAAGGAGCGTATCTGTATTCGATTGCACCCTTCCAATCCAGTCAAGGTATAAGCTTGTTATGTCTTGTGGCAGTACCAAGAGAACAAGGCCACTCTGAACTTAAGCTGCTTGAGCCTCCCAATAGTATTAACATTACGTTCACAAGTGGCTTCTACGGGATCCTTCTCCTGTCCGTTATTAGCGCATATTTTTACAGCAGGTGGACTTCCACCCGCCTTACCATTCCTCTGGAACAGATCACTGCAGCCATTAAGCATATGCGAAAAGGAAATTACGATCAGCGCCTCGCATTCCGATCCAATGAGGAGCTAACCACCATTCAGGAGTGCTTTAACGATATGGCAGAGCATCTTCAAGAGACCGAACAAGCCAATGAGCTATTAAAAGAGAGCAAGCAGCGAATGCTTCTCGATATCTCTCATGACTTGAAGACGCCGATTACAACAATACAGGGCTATGCCAGCGCACTGCTGCTGGGCCTTGCTGATAATGAGGAGAAAAGACTTAAGTATCTGAATCTAATCTATGCAAAGGCCAATTTGATGACGGCCCTTATTGAAGATTTATTCGAACTATCCAAGCTGGATACCGCTGACTATCCACTGGCAGGCGAGTTTAGAGTTACCGATCTGGGCGAACTGGTGCGTGAAATTGCCGCAGAGAACTACGATCTGTTTGAGCAGAAGCATTTCAATCTGACTCTATCCATCCCTATAGAGGAGCTAATGGTCCGGCTCCACCCTACCATGATGAGCAGAGCGATATCCAATCTGCTTACGAATTCTCTGAAATATAATCCGGAAGGAACCTCGGTAGATATTGAGCTTGTCCACGCCCAGGATAAGGTTGTTCTCACGGTTAGTGACAATGGTATTGGAATTCCCGAATCTATTCGAGATACCCTCTTTGATCCATTTGTTCGGGGTAACGCTGCAAGGACAAGCGATGGAGGGACAGGGCTGGGTCTTTCCATTGCTAAGAAAGCGATAGAACTGCATGGTGGGGAACTGACCCTGCTGAGTACGGCTGGAAGAACCACTTTTCAGATCACACTGTCCAGACCTGGAACTGAGGCGCTTAGATAACATCCAGCATACAGCCGTTGCACACAAATAAAGGATCCTTTCTATAGAAAGGATCCTTTAATCAATCTAATCGTTAAATTGCCGCCGGCTCAAGAGCAACGGCACCTACAAACACGATGCCTCCCTTAACAATGACGGGAAAGGTTCTCGCCTGACCCACATCGGGTGCCTGCACAAGTCCTGTTTTAAGGTCTATCTTCCAATCATACAGCGGATCATATAAATATGTTCCAGAGATGATTCCTTCTGCCAATGGCCCTCCCTTAGGATGAGGATTTTTGTTCTCAATCGCATACATCTCTCCAGTTGAACTCAAAAATACCGCAACTTCCAGTTCTCCAACATGTGCAACCCGACCAATTTGAGCGGGAAAATCATTAACGGTTCCCACAGGGTAATAGGCAAGCTTTTCTTCCATGGCTACTCTCTCCTTTCTATTTAAAAGCCTTATTTGTGCAGCAAAGTAGGGTCCAGCTCATTATATAAAGCAGCTTGGGTACGTTCGTCATTTATTACTTTCTTCCAAGGGTCTTCTACCTGCTCAAGCGCAAATTCGATACGCTCCATCAGCGCTTTACGGTTGGCTTCATCTTCTACGACTGTGGCACGGATATGTTCAAGACCTAACCGTTCAACCCATTCCGATGTTCTCTCCAGATATTTGCCAGTCTCACGGTAATACTGCATAACCGCTCCACAAATCTCAATTAATTCCTCGTCTGTCTTCACTTTGCACAGCGAATCTGCGAGACGGGCTTTAATACCGCCATTACCACCGATAAAGATCTCCCATCCTCCATCATTACCGACAATACCAATATCCTTCGTGCACGATTCGGCACAGTTTCTTGGGCAGCCGTTGACCGCCATTTTGAATTTGGCCGGGAAATCCAATCTCTCGAACTTGCGCTCAAGAAGTGCTCCCATCCCCATTGAATCCTGTGTACCAAATCGGCAGAACTGCGAACCTACACAAGTCTTAACTGTGCGCAGCGATTTGGCATATGCATAGCCTGAAGGCATATCCAGCTCTTCCCATACCTTTGGAAGATCTTCCTTCTTCACTCCGATCAGGTCCAGACGCTGACCGCCTGTAACTTTAACAGCTTTAACATCATATTTAAGCGACACATCCGCAATTTTCTTAAGGTCTTCTGGGGTAGTTACACCGCCGTACATTCTAGGTACAACGGTATAAGTGCCATCCTTCTGGATATTTGCATTCATCCGCTCGTTCACAAAACGTGATTCCTTCTCATCCATATGGGTATCCGGATAGATCATGCCCAGATAATAGTTCAGAGCCGGCCGGCACTTCGAGCAGCCCTCAGGCTGGCTCCAGTCGAGCACGTGCATAATTTCCTTTGTTGTGGTTAGACCTTTGGTCTTGATCTCGGCTACGATTTCATCGCGGCTAAGGGTTGTGCAGCCACAAATTCCCTGCTTGGCTGTCTCCTTGAACCCGTCTCCCAGAACAAACTGCAGAATCTGCTCAACGACAGGCTTACAACCGCCGCACGAACGTGTCGCTCCCGTACAAGCTTTAATCTCATCCACTGTAGTCAGGCCCTGTTCCGTAATCACATCTACGATTGCCTTCTTCGTTACCCCGTTACATCCGCATACAATTTCGTCATCAGCCATAGTATCTACAGAAGATGATTTCTTCGCATCTCCGCCGCCACAGCAGCCAGTACCCATCAGTTGAGCGTACAGCTCATCAGTCATCTCTGTTCTTTGCTTGATCAGCTTCTGCAAGTTAGCGGATTCTGTAATATCACCGAACAGCACTGCCCCCACCATGATATTATCTTTAAGCAAAATTTTCTTATAGGTCCGCTTCCATTCATCCTTTTGTGCAATGACAACATGCTCTGGACCATCAATAAATTCTCCTGTCGAGAATACATCCACGCCTGAAATCTTCAGCTTTGTCGATACGACAGAGCCTTCATAACCTGCTGTATCTACATTCGAAATGTGCTTGGCAAGAATCATGCCTTGTTCAAATAGCGGAGCAACAAGTCCGTAGCATACCCCTCTATGTTCATTACATTCACCAACAGAATACACATTAGCCATCGAGGTCTGCATATAATCATTTACAACAATGCCTCGGTTAGTATCAATTCCGCTTGCAGCTGCAACAGTAATATTGGGTTTGATTCCGACTGCCATGACTACAAAGTCAGCCTCAAGCACCGATCCGTCCTTGAATTTCAGTCCCTGTACGCGTTCCTCACCAAGCAGTTCTGTTGTCTGCACTCCCATGGCGAACTTGATTCCTTGGCGTTCAAGCTCGGCTTTCAGCATTGCAGCTGCCGTGGTGTCCAGCTGACGCTCCATCAGATCATCCATCAGGTGGACTACAGTCACTTCCATTCCAAGATGGACAAGACCTTTGGCAGCTTCAAGTCCCAGCAGGCCTCCCCCGATAACGGCTGCCTTCTTATAATTCTTAGCGGCTTCCAGCATCTGATTGCAATCCTCGATATCACGGAAACCGATGACGCCTTCTTTATCACTGCCTGGAATTGGCAGAATGAATGGCTTGGAGCCAGTCGCAATAATAACGTTATCGTAAGGAACCCGAAGACCATTTTCAGCAACAACTTCTCTTGTGGCTTCATCAATTTGTGTAACTGTTGTTCCGGTATGAAGGGTAATCCCATGATCAGCATACCAGTTCAAATCGTTAAGAATAATGTCATCGATCGTCTTGCTGCCTTCCAGTACATAGGAGAGCATGATCCGGTTGTAGTTAGGGTGCGGCTCACTGCCAAACACCGTAATTTCAAAATTTGTGGTTAACTTCAGAATTTGTTCTACTGTACTGATGCCGGCCATCCCGTTACCTATAACAACAAGTTTTTTCTTATTTATATTCATATTTAAATGCCTCCTCTAGCTTTTCAGGCATGATTAATTTTGATTTCGCCCTCTGATGAATCAAGTATATCTACAACCGAATCCCAAAGGTGTGATAAACCTCACACCAATAGTGATATTTTTCACATTCTACTGTGCACTTAGGGAAGATCACCTTTTCTCAGTAACGGGGGAACAAAATATTATTCTCCAAATGGACATGCTGGAAGGTCATTGACTCCAATTCTTCGAGTCTGGAATAGGTCATTCTGTAAGTTGTACATGCATGAGCAGGAGGGGTGAAATCCTGTGTAAGTTCACGAATCTTCTTCAAAATATCACCAGCTGTATCATGTTCCGCCTCAAGCTCGGTAATTGAGGAGCGAAGCTTGGTCAGTGTCTCGGATTCTTGGCTAGATTCCCAGTTGATCATTTTCGGGAACACATGGGCTTCTTCCTTATCTGTATGTTCAAGGAGATCTGTCTTCAAGAGTCCAAACAGCCGATTAATTTCTGCCAAATGATCTCCTTCTTGCCCGTGAACTCGGTACACCTTCTTCACGTTCTGCTCAATATGCGGAAGCTCTTCACGTAAGTATGCATGATGTTTATTTACAATGTAAGCGATCAGGTCGTTCGAACTCCATGCCGGATAGTCATCATGATCTTCGGTATGGGGATGCTCACTTTGCAGCTCTTGGAGATCCTTCAGAACTTCCTCCGTGCTCAGTCCTCTTTCCGTTACAGCCTGGTTTAACGGGCGATTCCCACCACAGCAGAAGTCAATACGATGGCTGCGAAAATAATCACTGGACTTAGGAAAACGTATCACGATGTCTCTAACCATGTCCTCTGCTTTGAAAGCAAGATTAGCCAATCCCATCTCTATCCACTCCTATATAAATTTAGTTGACTATTTAAATCCATCGTACTTCAAGTCTTTGGGAGACATGTGTGATTTGAGTAACATAGAATTTGTAAAAAAAGTCATATTTCCGTCACAGTAAAAATATAAAAAGGCTTTCTGCAGATTTAGCTGCAAAAAGCCTTTGGGTAAATAATTAATATTATTTCAACACATCGTGGTCCACATAACGCTCGCCATTTAGCTCGCTTAGGATTTCAATCGCCACTTTAGCTCCATCGCCAGCTGTAATAATCGTATGAACACTTACACCTGCCGCTACTCCTGCTGCCCATATTCTAGGCTTACTTGTCCGGCCTGCTCCATCTGTAGCAATTACGGTCTTGATTCTCGGTTCTATGCCATCCTTTAATTCCAGCCCGATATGCTTAGCCAAATCTGTAAGCGCTCCCGTAGCAAGAATTACGTGGGCTGCTTCATAGCTTCTGCCCGATTCCGTCTTGATCGTAACTGATTTACCGCCATTGGTATCCACCACGGAGACTTTCTCTTCAATAAATTTGGCTCCAAATTTAGCAGCCTGCTCACGGCCAATCTTAAGAAGATCGGGACCTGAGATGTCTTTGACGCCATAGTGGTTCTCAATCCAGGCCCGCTTGGTCATACTGGTGTTGCTGTCAATTACCAAGGTTTCTTTGCCTGCTTTGGCCAGGAACAAGGCTGCACTAGCTCCAGCCGGTCCGGCTCCAATAATGATGATCTCTGCCACTAAAGCACCTGCTTTCTATAATAATCAGGCCAGCTTGGAAGAACACTGGCTTTTTTTATTCTACCCAGGCTTCTGCCCAGGATTGAATCTGCTCCATAACGGGCTGTAGTGCTCTTCCTTTGTCTGTCAACTCGTATTCAATCCGGACGGGCGTCTCTGGATACACGTGGCGAACCACGATACCTTCACACTCCAGATCCTTCATACGCTCAGACAGCATCTTATCACTCATAGACGGAATAAGCCCAGAAATGTCCTTGAACCGCTTAGGACCGCTCATTAAGGTCTGAATGATCAGACCGTTCCATCTCTTCCCGAGAAAAGAGAACGCAGTTTCAAATCGCGGACACAAATTCCCTTGACCCTCCATATCAATCACCTCTTCGTCATCCGGTCAGGGTATAACCGAAAAAACTTACGTTTAGTTAGTATATATATTTTACAACATTTTGCTTATAAAGAAAACCAGGATAATACCTGATTATATACAATATATACGTGAAAGGGTATACAAAATGAACGTTTACCAACAAAAAAGCCAAGACTTATTCCGGCAGCTTCCGAAAGTTAGTCTGGCTTATTTGTCTTAAACTTATTTAATTATGTCTTGAATACTAGAAATTAACGATCTGTTGCTGTTATACCCACCACATGTCCGCACTGGAGTCTTCAATAATGATCGACTGCAAATTGCGTACCGCCTTGGTGAACCCTTCCTCAATGGACATCAGACCGTCCTCATGCTCTATGCTGACTACATAGTCATATCCAACCAGACGCAGTGCACTAATAATATCCGCCCATGTCTTGATATCATGACCATAGCCTACGGTACGGAACTGCCAAGCGCGATCAAGCATGTTGGTATAGGACTGCATATCTGTGATGCCGTATTTGTTCACATTGATAGGATCAATCACGGTGTCCTTGGCGTGGAAGTGATGAATGGCTCCTTCGCGGCCTAGAATGTGAATGGCTTGAACAGGGTCAATGCCCTGCCACCACATATGGCTCGGGTCAAGATTCGCACCGATGGCCTCGCCCGCCGCTTCCCGAAGGCGAAGCAGGGTAGCAGGGGTATGCACAGAGAATCCACCATGCAGCTCAAGTCCAACTTTTACCTTATGTTCAGCCGCATATTTCCCCATTTCAGTCCAATAAGGAATGACCTTATTCTCCCACTGCCATTTCAGAATTTCCTGGTAGTCGTTCGGCCAAGGGGCAACCGGCCAGTTCGGGTACTTCGCATCCTCATGATCGCCAGGGCATCCCGAGAAGGTGTTCACCACTGGTACCTCGAGCAGCTCCGCAAGCTTGACGGTCTTCAGAAAGTCTTCGTGATCCGCCTTGGCAAGCGCCTTCTGAGGATGAAGCGGGTTCCCGTGGCAGCTTAGCGCGCTGATGGTAATCCCTCTGGAATCGAGAGCTTTCTTGAACTGATCTCTTGCGGCTTTGTTCTCGAGCAATTCATCCGGATTACAGTGCTTGGTGCCCGGATTCCCCCCGGTTCCAATCTCAACCGCCTTTACCCCTTGGGATGCAGCGAAATCCAATGCTTCTTCAAAAGAACGGTCTCCAAACAAAACTAGAAATACGCCTAATTTCATAACTTGTCACCCTCCTATTATTTAATCAAAATATACCGTCTTTCCTGTTCTAGCAGACTCATAAATTGCTTCCAAAATTTCAGTAACCACCAGAGCCTGTTCAGGCTTCACAAGCGGTTCATGATCTTCGAGAACCGCCTTTACCCAGGATTTGGCCTCCAGATACGCATCTGTCTCTTCTTCACCTTCGTAGAAGGCCACACCGCCCGAGCTAAGATCTACCTTGGTCTCCCACAGACGGCTGTTCTTCTCTCCGTTGAGACGAAGACCATTCTTCATGTCAGCGCCGCCTTCTGTTCCGCTAAGAATGGTCTGTGCTTCACCAATCTCAAGCACATTGAGAGCCCAGCTGGATTCAAGAATAATGGTCGCCCCGTTCTTCATCGTGATAAATCCAAACGCGGAATCTTCAACTTTGAATTGTTCCGGATCCCAGGAACCGAAAGCATTGGCTGCATTTTTGCGGCTGCCAAGCTTATGGAACACCGAGCCGGTAACGCTCTTCGGCTCATAGTTGTCCATCAGCCAGAGGGTTAAATCGAGGGCATGGGTTCCGATATCAATAAGCGGTCCTCCGCCCTGCTTCTCTTCATCGAGAAATACTCCCCAGGTAGGAACAGCCCGGCGACGGATGGCAAGCGCCTTACCCAGATAGATATCTCCAAGCTCACCGTCTTCACATAGCTTCTTGAGATATTGACTGTCACTGCGGAAGCGGTTCTGGTAAGCAATGGACAGCTTGTTGCCTGTGCGTTTGGCCGCTTCCAGCATCGCTCTTGCCTGATCAGAAGTCTTAGCCATGGGCTTCTCACACATTACATGCCGGCCGGATTCCAGGGATGCAATGGTGATCTCAGCATGGGAATCATTCGGCGTACATACATGCACGACCTCTGCTCCACTCTCCTCGAGCAATTTCTTGTAGTCTGTATAGACCTTACTGTTCTCGTTACCGTATTTCTCTTTGGCTTCCACAGCGCGGTCTTCCAAAATATCGCAGAAGGCAACCAGTTCTACCTCTTTCTGTTTGGACAAACTCGGCAAATGTTTGCCTTTGGCAATACCTCCACAGCCGATTACGGCTACTTTCAACACTTTGCTCACGATTATATCCTCCTTAATATTTATTCGCCTGCATATAATAGGCAGCTAGATCGGCAGTACTTTCAAGCAGAATATGTCTGCCTTCACGTGATGAACGTTCAAAAGCATGCATGGCTTCCAGGACGTGGTAGGCTTGATGCCCATTAGCCCGGTGCGTTACTCCTTCATGGATCGCTTTCGCCATATCTTCAACCCCGCGGCCTCTCTCATTCTCTCCAGATTCAAATAACGAAGGTATGATCTCCCATCCATCATTACCCGATCTTCTCAGCTTCACCTCGCCATTAAAATAGTTCGGGTCCGGCAGATGCAGGGATCCTTCCGTTCCGTAGATTTCAAGCCACGGAAGCATGCTTCCTCCTGAAATATCAAAGCTCATAATCATCGTCCCGATGGCTCCCTCCGCAAATTCAAGAGTTCCGCTGTAGTGGGTTGGGGTCTGAACAGAAATCGATTTACCCGCATTCTCTCCAGTATGTACAGTCCGCTGCGCTACCTGGATACCTGCTGATCCGCTTATTCTCCGGATCGGTCCAAGCAGATTTATCAGTGCTGTTAAGTAATACGGCCCCATATCGAACATAGGACCGCCTCCGGCCGCATAAAAGAAATCCGGATTCGGATGCCATGATTCAGGACCTGAGCCCATCATGAAGGCTGATGCAGCAACGGGACGGCCAATCAAGCCACGGTTAATCGCATCCCGCGCGGTTTCAATTCCAGCTCCCAGAAATGTGTCAGGGGCACTGCCAACCCGAAGTCCCTTCTCCGCAGCGAGCGCAAGAATATTCTTCGCTTCATGCAGTGAAAGGCACAGCGGCTTCTCCACATAGACATGCTTCCCATGTTCAAGTACCAAGAGATTAACTGACCCGTGAGAGGCAGGAATAGTCAAATTAATGATGAGATCAATTTCTGGGGCGTTTAACATGCCCTCTACGGTGTATACGTTTTCAATTCCGAATTGCTTCGCCCTCTCCTGCGCCTTGTCCAGGACTAAATCCGCACAAGCCGTGATCTCGACAAATGGACTCTTGCTCAAGTAGGTGAGATATGCCGGACTTATATTGCCGCAGCCTATAATTCCTGCCTTAAGTTTATTCATGGTCTCATCCCCTTTAAGTGCTGTTGTTATACGAAAAGGACGATCTTTACAAGAGCATTCCTCACTTTGAATCAAACTATTTAACAAGTAATATGGTATTCCTAATTCTGCTGCAGTAAAATGAATAATATGATTGAAACCTGAACAATCTGGTCATTATTTTGTAATGTGTTAGGGAGATATACCATGAACTTAAGCGAGAACTTGCATATATTGGCGGCCGGTTATGCCCAGCACCGCAAGCCCTACTATTCGAGCGACGTGGGCGGACTGGAGCATTACCTAATCCGCATTCAGACTGAAGGCCGAAGCCGGACGCGCTGTGAGGGAAGGCTTGTGAATGTAGAGGCAGGAGATCTATTGATCTTCCCGCCTGGAGAACCTTATGAGCTGCGCATTGAGGCACTCGAGAATAAGCAGAGAGATCATACGCTTTTTAGTGGAGATTACTATATCCTCCTTCGAGGCAAGTGGATGGACGAATGGTGGAAGCAGCGAAAGCGCCCTAATAAGATCCGTGTTCCTTTATCCGAGGGCTTTATCGGGATATTCCGCCAAATCACACTGGAGCAGCAGAGAATCTCCAATCCGTCACCCGAAATTGCCGAGTATTACCTCCGCATTCTATGTCTTGATATTGACAGACAGCTGCAGGAGCTCCCGGTTCCCACGCCGCGAACTTATCTGGCTTATCAGATTAAGCAGTATATTGAAGAGAATGCATCCGCCGCTTTCAAGCTGGAAGATGTGGCCGCCCATGTGGGTATTAGCGTATCCAGAGCCGTCCATTTGTTCAAAGCAGCGTTTGGAACAAGTATTATGCAGCATACCCTTGAGGTCAGGCTCAATATGGCCCGCGAGCGGGTGATCTTCAGTCCCTTATCCCTCGAACATATCGCAGAGAGCTCCGGCTTTCCAAGCTATAACTATTTCCATAAGGTATTTCGGTCCCGGTTCGGAATGTCACCCAAGCAGTTCCGCTTGGCTAGCCGGGAGAATATGAACAGCTGAGATGACGAAACTAACAACACCGCCTTCAAGGGCGGTGTTGTCTTATTTGAGCGATAATTAACCACTAACCACGTTGCGGATCGCACGCTGTCTTTCCTGTCTTCTTTTAACCCAAGTACCTAATCCTACTACAAGAGCAATCATAATAAGTTCAAATCCATATTTGACAACTCCGTGGTTGAACCAAGCTGAGATGAGCGGCTCGTCCACCAGCATCTTGGCCGCTGTCCAGGCAAGTACGGCAGCCCCCAGAGTAATAACAATCGGGAATCGTTCTGTCAGCTTCAGAATTACGGTACTTCCCCAGACCATAATAGGTACCGAAATGGCCAGGCCTATAATAACCATCAGATTATCCCCATGGGCCGCTCCTGCCACAGCAAGCACGTTATCAAGCCCCATCATGGTATCGGCAATAATAATCGTTCGAATGGCTGCCGAGACCTTATTGCCAGCCTTAATATCATGTCCTTTATCATCCACAATCAGCTTGTACGCTATCCAGAGCAGTGCCAGCCCTCCTGCAAGCCGAAGTCCTGGAATCGCAAGAAGCTGCACAACCAGTACGGTCATGACGACACGTACGAGAATGGCACCTACGGTCCCCCACAGAATGACCTTTCTCTGATCCTCCTTGGGTACATTTCGTGCAGCGAGCCCAATTACAATCGCATTATCCCCGGCCAGAACCAGATCGATCAAGATAATTGACAATAAGATGGACCAGAAATCCAAGCTCATAAAATCCATACTCTTCTCCCCTTTACTCTCGTTATAATGGCCGGTCCACGCAAAAAAAGCGTCACGGCTTTACTTGGGCCGCGACGCTTTACGCATCAAAAGAGACCTTCACCCAAGTTCAAGCACCGGGCAAAGGTCTCGCTAACAACGAATTCGTTGTCAATAAAGCCGGGGATTTCATCCCGTAATGACGACTTTATTGTAAGTAGCTACTCCCCTTTGGGAACCATGCATATTTCTTAAGAGAATTATAGCATAAGTCTTCTACGGGGCGCCAGTGCAAATCCATGGATTTCCTACAAGAGGTCGATTACCTGGTCACACTTTGGTATGATATCTCTATATCAGTATGTTATTCCTTCCCTGAGAAAGGAGCCGCAATGCGTAGATGGCTGGCTGCTGCGGTATATATCTCACTATTCCTTGCCGCACTATTGTATCAACATGAATTGACCGCTTGGTTCAACCATCGCCCTCCCATACCCGCTATGCTTGGTATGACAACCTTGCTGGCCTTGTTCCCCGTTATTCCTTACAAGCTGGTCGTTGGGGCGGCCGGTTACATGTACGGAGCCTGGCTCGGAGGTCTGATCTGTCTTATTGGCTCTACAGCCGCCGGGGTTCTTGTGTATGCTGCTGTCCACTATGCCTTTCGGGAACAAGCAAGAATTTGGTTGTCCAAATTCAAGCTACTTGAACGCTACACACGGTTTGTGGAGAAGCATCCTTTTGAATCGGTTGTCCTGTGGAGGGTGATTCCCCTGCTTCCCCAGATGGCGGTCAATGTGTATGCCGGGGTGTCTACAATTACACTTCGCGTATTTATTCTTGGTTCCCTGATTGGCAAGCTTCCTGGAATTTTCGTATACGCATTTCTCGGCGACACATTAGTCAGTAACCCCCTTCTCTCGCTTCAGATCATGATCATCTACCTGCTGTTTACGGGTGCTGTTCTATGGGGATATAAAAGAATGACAAGAGCGAAATAAGCGATTATAATCATCAGCCCGACAATATAAAGGAGTGAATCGTAACATGAGTAATTCATCCGAGGTTAAACAATTTGCTACGTTTGCGGGAGGCTGCTTCTGGTGCATGGTGTCACCGTTCGAGGAGCTTCCAGGAATACTGAACGTAGTCTCCGGATATACCGGGGGACATGTGGAGAATCCAACGTACGAGCAGGTCTGCTCTGATACAACGGGTCATTATGAAGCGGTGCAGATTACTTACAACCCTGAGATTTTCCCTTATCAAAAATTACTGGACTTGTTCTGGCAGCAGATTGATCCCACCGATGCAGGCGGCCAATTCCATGACCGGGGCGATTCCTATCGGACAGCAATTTTCTACCACAATGAGGAGCAGCGTGAACTGGCTGAAGCCAGCAAGCAGAAGCTTGCCGAAAGCAGGCGCTTTGATAAGCCTATCGTAACGCCTATCCTCCCGGCTGCGCCTTTCTATCCAGCTGAGGATTACCACCAGGGCTATCATCGGAAGAATCCGCTGCACTACAAGCGCTATCGCAAAGGCTCCGGTCGCCAAGATTTCATCGAGACACATTGGGCAGGCCAAGTTAATGAGGATGAGCTGAGACAGCGTCTAACCCCTATTCAGTACAAAGTCACCCGGCAAAACGGCACAGAACCCGCTTTTGCCAATGAATTCTGGAATCATCACGGGGATGGCATCTACGTAGATATCGTATCAGGTGAGCCTCTATTCAGCTCCAAGGATAAATACGACTCCGGCTGCGGCTGGCCCAGCTTCACTCGGCCTCTGCGTGATTATGCTGTGAAAGAGAAGACCGACCTGAGCCACTTCATGGTGCGGACTGAGGTACGAAGCTCGGAAGCCGATTCACATCTTGGCCATGTATTTAATGATGGTCCCGGCGAGAATGGCCTTCGCTACTGCATCAATTCCGCAGCCCTGCGTTTTGTTCCGAAGGAAGAGCTTGAGGAACAGGGATATGGCGAGTACCGCTATCTTTTCAACGCATAATACGGTTTAGAGAAGCTTCAGGAGGGTAATTAGTATACTATACTGAGCTAAGGAGTGATTCATATGCCTTGGAGCAAGAATGACTATCCGCCCTCGATGAAGAATCTGGACACAAGAATTAGAAATAAAGCTGTGGAGATCGCCAATGCCCTACTGGATGAAGGCTACGATGAAGGCCGGGCTATTGCGATCGGGACCTCCAAAGCAGAAGAATGGGATAAGAATCATCCCTCACATAAAAAGTAATAGAAAGAGGACTCTGGGTTTAATAGGGGTCCTCTTTCCTTTATCAACAAAAAGAGCATTCATCAGCTTGATAGCCGATAAATGCTCCTTCTCTTATACACGAACGGTCTTCTCTTTCACAGTGTAAGGAACACGCAGCTTAGGCTCTGCATTCTTCCCATAATTCACAGTCCAGGTAATTACCTTGCCTGCGATCAATACGGCAACAATGGTATACATAGTCTCAAGTACGGGCATGTAGACCAGAGAAATTAATAGTACAACAGCATCCAGTATGATAAATACGGTGCCGATCTTGATCCCTGTGAGTTGGCTTAGAACCAGAGATAGAATATCATCCCCGCCTGTCGCACCGCCTGCACGAAGAACTACCCCTGCGCCGATTCCGGTAAATACTCCGGACAAGACAGCAGCCACCATCAAGTTGTTGTGCAAATCTAATTGAAACGGCGAGAACCGGTCACACAGCTCGTAGAATCCAGAGAAAGCAATGGATGCAATCAAAGTATTCGTCAGGAACTTGCGTCCTTTCAAGAATAAAGCCAAGATAAATACCGGGATATCCAGTACCAATGCGGTCACCGCCGGCGGGAAATTGAATAAATACTTGCCAAGCAGAGAGAGGCCGACAAACCCGCCTTCTGAAAGGTGGTTCTGAAAATTAATATGATAATACGTAAACGCCAGCAAAAAAGTACCGATCAGCATCATAAACAACGGTTCCGAATCAACTAAACTTCTTTTCTTTTTCCTCATACAGAATCCCTCTTATCGTAGTTTGGTTAACCTTACGGCAACTCCCTACGAAGAAGGCCTGAGAGGACATTGTCCTTCGCATTGTCACACTCTTCTTTCGTGGGATATTAGCCGTACACCGACGATCCACGAAAGAAGCTAAGTATAAGAGAGATCACAACGTTTCCAAATCGTCCTTTGGGGAATTGTCCTTCGGGGACACATGGTATCCTGATCCTTTCTTGTTCATTTTGCAGCAACGATTCTAAGCTCTGACTACACAGACCGCTTCGTTACTGCTTACTAATCTTATTATACCACAGCAATAATCATGTCTAAACAGCTTGTATGTAAAAACAATATTATTTCTGAAAACAAATGTGATAAATTTCATTGCATTTTATTGATTTTCACAAAGTATCAACTTTCCGTGTGACGAGAATCACAATATGCCTTTTGCTTAGTTTCTATACTTAGTAAGAATTCAAGTCCAATTACGGGAAGGAAGAAACAGTCAAATGCTAGATCAACAAACCATCGATATTATCAAATCTACCGTCCCTGTTCTCGAAGTGCACGGACAAGACATTACTAAAACCTTCTATCAGACGATGTTCAGAAACCATCCTGAGCTGCTTAATATCTTCAATCATGCCAACCAACGTCAAGGCAAACAATCCGCCGCTTTGGCCAACGCCGTATATGCAGCGGCAGCTCATATTGATCGGCTGGAAGAGATTCTCCCGGTTGTAGTTCAGATTGCTCACAAGCACCGGGCGCTTGGCATTCTGCCAGAGCATTATCCTATTGTCGGTGAGAACCTGCTGGCAGCCATTAAGACTGTTCTTGGCGATGCAGCTACAGACGAGATTATTGAGGCATGGGGCCGTGCTTATGGAGTCATTGCGGATGCCTTTATCGGAGTCGAGCAGAAAATGTACGAGGAAGCCGAGCAGCAGCCTGGCGGCTGGGATGGCTTTCGTCCATTCGTGGTCGAGCGTAAGGTACGCGAGAGCGAGCTGATTACTTCCTTTTACCTGAAGCCGACTGACGGTAAAGCCATCGCCTCTTTCGCGCCTGGACAATATATCACCGTCCGGGTTAAGCCGGAAGGCCAGGAATTTACCCATCTGCGCCACTACAGCCTGTCCACTGCACCTAATCCAGAGTATTACCGGATCACTGTGAAACGTGAGGACGCGGCCGCAGATAAACCTGCAGGAGCCGTATCTACTTATTTACACAACTCTGTAGAGGAAGGCAGTATTCTAGATATCAGTGCGCCAGCGGGCGTATTCGTGCTCGATCAGACCCAAGATACGCCTATCGTGCTTCTCAGCGGTGGTGTGGGCCTTACTCCTATGGTTAGTATGCTGGAGACTCTGCTCAAGAATAATCCTGAACGCGAGGTTGTATATATTCATGCCGCACGCAGTGGAGTCTATCATGCGATGAAAGATCACATAGCCGAATTAACCAAGCAGCATACGAACCTCAAATCTTATCTAATCTATGAGGCACCCGGCCAGGATGAGGTTTGCGACAAGATTGGTTATCTTGATCTGGCTTGGCTTCAGCAGGTAACCGATCCGAATTCGGATTTCTATTTCTGCGGCCCGGTTCCTTTTATGAGAGCAGTCAATGAGGCTTTGAAGACTTGGGGAATTCCGGCTGAACGGACGCATTTTGAATTCTTTGGTCCAGCAGATAGCTTGTAATATTATCTTCTAAACTTGTGAGCATTCCGGTCTCTTCATATTTCTGGACCCGGGATGCTCCTTTATCTTTTTCTCTAATAAACCCAAAAAGCTGATCCTTCTCCTTATTCAGGTTAAGATCAGCTTTTTTGCTGCCTTTTGATGCTATAGTTAGTGTCCTCTCAAAAGACGGTTGACCGTCTCGCGGCGTACTCCAATCAGCTGGCCAATCTCCTCTTGGGTCAGGAAATCGGTCAATGGCACCCCATGTGAATAGCTATGCATCCACTGTGTTAGCAGCTCTAATCGCTCAGCCGGTGTTCCTACAGTCAGATGATCCAGCCGCTGCTGCATGAATCTGACCTTCTCCTGAAGCAGACTGGCTACCTCAAGCGGCTTCTTAGGATCCTCTTCAAGCTCCCGGTACCATTCGTCAGCCGGAATAGCTTCTACTTCACTCCGGATCAATGCGATTGCAGTTCCGTGAGTCTCCTTAGGTGATATTAAGGAATGATGTGGGACCGTCTCTCCTGGATATAAAATATTGAACAGCACCATGTTCCCGTTCTCATGAAGCCGGGTTACTTTAAAAAGGCCGCTCTTGATTTTGTACAAGTAAGCTCCATCATCCCCCTGATGAAACAAGATCTCTCCTTTGTGCAAAATCATGCATATCTCCCCTTATCAATAACATTCTGATAACCTTTGTCTATTAAATATACCAATATTTTGGATCGCTTGCTCAGCTTCCGGCAGCATATAGGCCAGAAAGTGAAACACACTCCACATATTGTCCCAGATCTCAAGCGTTACGTCTACACCTGCTTGTTCAGCCCGCTCGCGCAGCCTTACCGCATCACTCAGCAGGACCTCCATACTCCCGACTTGAATAAATAGCGGGGGGAGTCCCGCAAGATTCATTCTCAGGGGAGACAATATTTCTGGAGCCGCACTCTGCCAGCTGCTGAGGTAGGCAGCAAGAATTCGCTGATTCCCTTCCAGACTGCCGGTAGGATCCTTCTCTTCATTAGTCACATAGGAGTCTCCGTCCAAATGAACAAGATCGGAATGAGGAGATAACAGGAATGCTCCTGCAGGGAGATCTTCTCCCCTATCCCGCAGGGTGATTAAAGTCATCAGGGCCAGGGTCGCCCCAACGGAATCGCCGCCAAACATAATTTGACTGGCTGAATAACCTTGTTCCCTAAGCCAGTAGTAGGCAGTTAGAGCATCTTCATTCGCAGCCGGGTAAGGGTGCTCTGGGGCTAGGCGATACTCAAAGGCTAATACTTTAACTCCACTGTAATGCGAAATCCTTGCAGCAATATCCCGGTAAAAGAGACATATTCCCGCGACAAATCCGCCTCCATGGAAATAAAGCACGACAGTCTGTTCATGAGTTGCCGCCGCGCTTACCCATTCCCCATGTAGACCCTTTATGTTCACTGGCTCGGTAAGTAGACCCTCCATGCATGGAAGCCCGCTTGGTGCTTCGCTCATTTCGCGTCTTATCTGTTCTAACGGACGTAACGGATCACTCATTTGTCTTAAATGTGCCCTTATGCCGGCAAGCTGCTCTGGATGGGTATGTTTCATATTTACGCCTCCTACAGGTTTGATATCCTTACTCTAGAACCTGTAGCCGGGTACAAGGTCAAGCCTGAATTTCTTCCTCAATCCCCAGGGTCCAAAGGACCTGCTGAATCTCCGGATGCTTATGTACGGACTGCAAATTGCTTCTCAAATGGCCTAACATATTCATGGTGTTCATGTGCTTTTCTATTTCTGTCTCTATGCTGCTCATTTTCCTGTCTATCAAAGCTATGAAATCCTCAATGCGAATGCTGTCTTTACCGGCTTTAAGCGCTTTCCTGATTTCTTTGAGTGTAAAGCCGCACTCCTTGGCATTCTTGATAAAAGTCAGGCGGGTAAGAACCTCTTCCGAATATATACGATATCCCGAATCACTTCTGGGAGGTGTGTCAATAAGGCCATAATTTTCATAATACCGAATCGTCTCCATATTCAGCTGGGCCATTCGTGCCACTTGCCCACGCAACAATCCGTTCATTACAAATCCCCTCCTCTTCTCTATTCAAAAAAGAGGCAGCCTCTAAGGCTGCCTTCTTAGTTAGTCATTTCTGAGTGCTGTCTTCGGCCCATCAAATCGGGTTCGCCAAGCTTCATAGCTGTGAACCGCTACACCCGCAAAGGACTTATGCTTGTCCCCCAAATCGACCAGCTTATTCAGCTCCTCATCAAGCTTCGAATCAGACTGGGCATAAAAGGATACCCCTTCGCCCTCCTGGCTTTGTGCAACCTCGACACCAACCCATACTTTTTTGCCCTGTGAGTCGGCCTCAGAAAGCATATGTTCAGAAATATCATAGATTTGGTCCGCTTTATCCCGGTAGGCCATGATGGCTAAATAATCAAGCTTGCTGATCATCCATTCACTCATGGGCTGATTGCCGCTTCCGTTCGGGTTATTTACCCCGTTCAGCCAGAAGGGCACAGCTGCTCCAACTTGTAGACCAGCCTCTTTACCGCTTTGACTCCACGACCTCATATTACCCATCCATTCCTGAAGCACAACCTTCTGACTGGATTTCCATTGTTTTAACAAATAAGGTTCCACATCGAATTGGACGCCCGCGAACTGCTCCTCCGGTTTGGAGCTTGCGTTATAGTCCTTCACCCAGTTCAGGAATTCATCCGCTTCCCCTTTGTGATCATGGAGAGCCCAGCCTGGTCTGCCATTTAAGGCATGCACCTCAATCTCTTCCTTCTTGGCTTTGGAGATAAAGCTGCGGTATTGATCCGCAGCTACCTTCTCTCCCACTTGCAGAAAAATGATCTTAACGCCCTGTTCCTTAGAAAATTTCACAATGTCATCGGCTTGATTGATAATCAAATCCGTGTTCCAAAGCCAGGTGGATTTGGTCTCTGCTGCCGATGGCTGCTTGTTAAGATAAGGAATAAGCACGACCAAACCCATGATGATGACCAAGAGAGCGAAGATATAACCCTTATTCTTCATCATAAATAACTTGATCGTCTGATCCCCCTTCCTATTTCTTGAAACCCTGTACCCGGTTTAGACAATTAGAGCTGGCTCTTCCTTCTCAACTACCTGCTGTACAGAATGACCAATCTTGTACACATTCTCGTAAGCGTAACCCTTGAATGCATTTCTTGTATCCAGAATCGGTACACCCAAGTTTGCAATTTCATTATAATTCAGATCGCTATGATTCGTGATAAGTACGATGCAGTCGTATTTCTTGAGCTGTTCCACGTCATACGCAATGCTGCTAACTGTGTTTCCAGTCTTGTCACGGAAAGTAGTAGCATGCGGATCGTAATAGCTTACATAAGCGCCGCTGTCTTTGAACAGTTCGTAAACTTCAAGTCCCGGGGACTCACGAAGATCGGCGATGTCTGGCTTATAAGCCATACCCAGAATAAGAATGTTTGATTTCTTGACCGATTTAGCATACTCGTTCAGAATCTTGGAAGTCTTGTTCACAACATAGTAAGGCATGTTGTCATTAGTAGACTGGGCAAGCTCGATAAATTGACTGTAGAAACGGAAGCCCTTGGCTTTCCATGATAGGTACATCGGGTCAAGCGGAATGCAGTGACCGCCGATGCCTGGGCCCGGATAGAACGGCATGAAGCCGAAAGGTTTTGTTTTTGCCGCATCAATAACTTCCCAAATGTCGATACCCATACGATCACACATCATTGCCATTTCGTTAATGAAGGCGATGTTGACGCTGCGGAATGTGTTCTCAAGCAGCTTGGACATCTCAGCCACTTTCGGAGAAGAGACAGGGACTACGGTCTGGACGTATTTGCTGTAGAGCGCCTCACCAAGTTTAAGGCAGGCTTCAGTAGTACCGCCGATAACCTTCGGCGTATTGAATGTATTAAAGCGGGTATTCGATGGATCCACACGTTCCGGAGAGAAGCACAGGAAGAAATCTACGCCAGCTGTATAGCCCAGGGCTTCCAGCTCGTGTTGAATGAGCTCTTCTGTAGTTCCCGGATAAGTAGTACTTTCCAGGGTGATCATAATGCCTTTTTTCATATACTTCTTGATTTCGTCCACTACAGTCACAATATAGGAGGTATCTGGATCCTGATTCTCACTGAGCGGCGTCGGCACGCAAATGCTGATCGCGTCGATCTGGCGAATGGTACTGTAGTCTGCAGTCGGCTTGAACCGACCGGAGGCAATCGCTTCTGCCAACGTCTCATTGGAAATGTCGTGAATATAAGATTCTCCACGATATAATTTATCAATCTTGGAGATATCCAGATCAATACCGATGACATGGAATCCCTGCTTAACCATCTCTACGGCGAGCGGTAGACCTACATAACCCAGACCCACCACACCAAGTACGGCATTCTTCGATTCAATAGCACCCAATAAGTCATGGTATTCTTTATTCACAATCTCTCAGCCTCCAATTATCTATTTGTTTTTTTATAGGATTATAAGTTTAAAAAAAACTCTTAATTGAAGCAGCGGCGAATTCTCGCATCCAGCTCTACCGGTGAGAATGGCTTCGTAATATAGTCTTCAACTCCACTTTGGAAGCATTGACTAATCGTCTGCTCTACTTTTTGTTCAGTCAGAACTACAATCTTCGGCGACTTGTTCACATTCAGCTTCTGGATATGATGGATGTACGGCAGCCCGTCAATTCCATACAAATTCAGCTCTGTAAGTACAAGATCCGGCTTCATTTGCTCAATCAGATTAAGAGCCGTGAGTCCGTCGTTGGCCTCATACGTTTCATAACCCTGCATCTGGAAGCGAATCTGCAGAAATTCACGAATGGTCGGATCATTGTCCACAATAAGAATGCTGCTGCGGGCAGCCTTTGCTTCTTCTCTTGTGAAAATATGAATGTCTCCCGACAGGCTGCGTCTTGCAGACTCAGCCATCTGCTTCATGACTGCTTCAGTTGCTTCTCCTTGTTCCGGGAAGCTGGCCAAGGTAATCCGCGGATCCAAATCCGCTTTGATATCCTGAAGCCGCTGCTTTAATAGCAGGCCTTCAAAATGCACAGCATCCAGAGTTTGTCCCGGCAATATTACTGCCAAGGTGTTGTTCTCGTCATCACTCCAAACCTCAAAGGAAAGATCAGGCTGAGCTTCCAGGATCCCGCGGACTTGGGCATCTAAATTAGCAGGACCGTTCTCGGCATGAAGGAATATCACTCCGCATACCTCATGTTTGGCACCTCTCACCCATTCCTCGATGTGCTGGTATAAGTTCTCTTGAATACCCCTTTGGAGCGTGGCCGAATTGGGCATTTCAATTCCCACCTTTCATAGTAGTTTGAATTTTAGTTGATCGTCTGTAAGCATCACTTCCTTCCCGGGGTGGGAAGCATCAGAATCTTTTATGCTGCACTGCTTGGGGCCTCACTTTTTTCTTCTTTCCAGCTCTGCCTTGTCATAGCTCCCCATGAGTTGTTGTTCTGCAGATACTGTATATGTCCCTGAATACGCCAGAGCGTACCCAGTTGGGAATAACCAAAGAATTTAAATGCGCCATAGAATAGCATTTTGAGCAAGTCTGATATTTTGGTGAAGCGTTTGAACGCAAGCTCTTCGAGCAGCAGCGCACCGATACTGAACAAATATCCACTTAGGAAGTTGATCAGTCCGAACACCAGCAGAATCTTCCACTGGGTCATATCCAGAGCTACATAACCAGCTAGAGCTATCAGACCGGTAATTTTGAAATAAGGGTTCAAAGCTTCAAAAATAATGTTGTACGGCATGGTCAAAAGTCCCATAACCTTATATTTCGGATTGAAGGCCATGTCATAGTTCTCGATCATGTTCTTCAAATTACCACGTCCCCAGCGCTTACGCTGGTTAGAAAGAATATGGTAGGTATCCGGCGCTTGAGTCCAGCATACGGCTTCCGGACAGAATGCAATCCGGTATTTCAGCTTGTTCTCCAGCATGTAACGGTGAAGCTTAATGATAATGTTCATATCCTCACCCGGATAACCACCGCGGTAACCCCCTACGGCGATTACATAATCTTTGCGGAATAATCCGAATGCACCGGATACGATAATAAGTCCATTAATCGAGCTCCAGCCAATCCGGCCTCCGAGGAAGGCCTTCAAATATTCAATCGCCTGGAACATCGGCCACATCTTGTTCGGCAGGGAGAAGTCCTTAACCTGACCGTTCTCAATCAAGCAGCCATTGGCAATACGTACGTCTCCCCCGATAGCCACTGTCTCTTCGGGATTCTCCATGTACTGTCTTGCCATCCGGATCAATGCGTCCTTCTCCAGAAGGGAATCGGCATCAATGGAGGAGATAAGCGGATAATGCGACAGATTAATGCCGGCATTCAAGGAATCCGCCTTACCCCCGTTAGGCTTATCAATTACATACAGATGGGGATACTGAGGATTGTAGTACACTCCTGTAATCGCCTGGCAGTCAATGGCGTTTCGCATCTCCGGATTCGGAATTTTCTCAAGACCGAATTCCTTGACCAGGACTCCTAATGTATCGTCTTTGGAACCATCATTGATGACGATGACCTCGTAATTCGGATAATTTAATGTCAACAGACACTTTACGTTCTCGATAACAGTGACTTCTTCATTGTAGGCCGGTACCAGCAGGGATACCGCCGGTACGAGCTCCGATCCGGAGAGCGTATTAAATTTCGAATACGCCGATCTGCGGAATACCGTCATAATGTTTCGGAAAGAGAAGGCCAGCACCGAGAAATACAGTACGTTAACCGTCATTACATAATAAATCGCGAATAATCCATAAATGAGAAGTATATCCCTAAGCAGAGTAATCCCCCCCAACTGCTGCTACTTGACGCACCGGTTTTCTCTCGGCAACACCGAAATACCGGTCATAGAGCAGACGTTTTTTATTGAAGGATACCATTTGATCGACCGCATGATGATCAGTACCTTCACTCATAACCTTCTCAATGTGATATAGAGCTGTCTCCCGCTCTACACCTGAACCTCGAAGTGCCGTTTCGCACAGAATCTCAAACCCGGTCTCCCCAAGTTTAGCCAAGCTTTCTGCGCTGTTATTCCGCACCCACCAGTTCTCATCTCTCATCGCATTTCTGAGAAGAGGAATGCTTCCCGCTGCATGAAGCGAGCCAAGTGACTTGGCAATAGCTGCGCGGACTTCCCAGTTGTTATCCGACATGAGCTGCTTGATCGTCTCATCTTTGAGAACCGGATTAGAGCTGAGGTACAGCTTGACGGCTTCGGCCCGGACGTCCTTTTCTTCCGCTCCAACCAGACGGTCGAGAGCCGGGATAACTTCCGGTACTGCCTGTCCCCACATGGCAACGAGGGCCACTTTTACAAAATCCGCATTACCGTCCTCAAGCAGCTTCAGAAGCAGCTTACTGGAATCAAGATCCGTCTCCAGCAGCACATCGGCTGCCAGATTGTGAATAGGCTTGCCATGTCTCAGCATGAGTTCGAGCATTTCTCTCAATTGCTCCTCCTGCTTCGCACTCTTGGCAATCGCCCGTCCCAGAATGATGGTCAGCGGGCTGTATCCTTGCTTTTTCAGCATTTGAAGCAGGCGAGGAACCGCTTCTGCGGCCCTCATATTACCCAATCGGTAAGCTGCTTCTACCCGGCGCCCAAAGAACAGGCTGTCCAGCTGCTCAAGCTCGTCTTTAACAAATCCAGCCTTTTCGCACAATTCTACGAGTCTGCTCCGAGTCTCGCCCTTGAATTGTTCGATCCATTCTGCAAACTTGTCTTGTATCACTCTTCTCTCCAGAGCCGTCAATTTACCCGGCAGTACTGGAAGATCGCTGTCCTCATGCAAATGGGATTGGATAAACCTGAAATAATCCTGATGCTTAAGCCGGTACTGTTCCGTTTTCTTAAGCGTCGCCAGATATTTGAGCTTCATATAGAATAGGATTGCAATTCCCAGTCCGATCAATCCGAGGCACGCATAGACGAAATAGATAGCCACGGTGACATGTTGAAACATAATGCAATGAGACCTCCTCTGTGAGTTCGTATTTACTGTACTACTTATTCATTTTCGAGTAGACATCCTTCAGGTTGTTGTAACCTGATTTCAGATGTTCTGTATACTCCACAGTCTCCCATGGATTCCACTTATAGATTGGCTGATTTTTGAGATCCAGCTTGCTCTCATTACCACCCGGCCAGGAGACCTGCTTCGTTCCGCGGTCTACAATCCACGGCACGAACGTAATTCCCGCTGTCTTCAAAGTCGAGAACGTGCGTCCCTTCTTGAGTGGGGAGTAGTCAATGACCTGCTGAGAGCTAGGATCCGCAAATCCAAGAAGCATCCAAGGAATACGAAGCTCTACCTGCTTACCGCTGTACTGCCATGAAGTCAGGGAGTCAAACTGTGCACTGCTCCGGTTGGAGGTGCCCCTCTTCAAGATTCCTACCGTCTCATCCTGGAAAGGATGGGCCGTACGTGTATCCGGTGGAGTCATGGTTAAGCTGACCGCCAGCTTCCAAGGCTGGAATGCTACTTTATCCGCAGCTTTCTGCTCAGGAAGCATCCAATACCCATACTTTCCGTACAGTCTTTGGTGGAAGTCATAAGAAGGAGCAACCTTCACCTGAGTCTCATTGTCTTTACCGATGACAATCAGATTCTCAAGCCCATCGCTGAGCGTCTTATTCGGCAGCTCATTCTTAGGCTGATCGCCGCCTGGCTGCGTATCTGTACCCAGATACATCAGAGACTTCTGCGGGTCAAAATTTTTCTCAAGCTCAAGCCCGATGTAGACATAGGCTTCATCATGAGTGACTTTCATTTTAGAGATGCCTGGCGCGGTCTTATCCCACTCTGTGACCTGATCTTTCGGAAGTGAGTTCCAGTCATCCAGCTTGCCGTCAATAATAATCTTGTCCGACTTGCCAGAGCCCATGGCTACGACGCCGAACTCCTTCTCATTCGTCAGCACATTAAGCCAGTAGGAACGACGATCGGCCGGCAGCTCAAAACGCATGGTATTCCATGTTTTCTTGAACCACTCATCCTGCCACATGAACAGGATAGCTCCTGAATACCCTTCATCATAAATATCCTGAGTAAGTGAGGCGTCAATCTCGCCTTGCTCCTTCTCGTTGTGCCCACCTTGGTTGCGTCCTCCCGGACCCAAGTGAGATATACCCACAGATGAAGGAACACCGTATTCAGTAACCATGATCGGAATATCCTTGTAATATGCCTTAAGCTTCCGCAAGTAAGCTTTGTAAGTATTGAATCCACCCTTGCCATCAGGGATGGTCTGCAGTGTCTTATCCAGGTGGAACAGATCAGGATAATAAGGATACACATGGTATGCCGCAAAATAACCAGCTTTCCAATTCACTGGCTTGACGTGTGTGGCATCCACACTAACGAGATCCTCTTGGAATAAAGGTTCTCCCGGATGCTTTAGCACATCTGTTGTTACCCAGTTGGTAAAAGTTACTGGATGCTCCCAGCCGTAGGTTTGCTCTTTGGCTGCTGCATGGTCCAGCATACTGGCCAAGAAGCTCTCAAACGGACTAGCTTTATCCGTCGCGCTGAAGTATTTGCCCTGATAAGGAGCCTGTCCAGCATGAACCTTGTTCGTATTCTCTACCATTTCCGGATCCCATTCAGTTCCGATATGCCACGCCATCAAGTAAGCGCCTGCGTTGGTTGTATACTTGCCTCCAGCAAAGCCAGGATTAACAGGTATGTCCAAATCCCCGTATACGGCACTCACGGCCCGGTCGATATCCTGCTCGAAAGCTTTGGGAATCCCTCCACCGTAAGCATCCTTCGATTCAATCAGCTGCTCTTCCTGAGAATAGACTCCCTGAATGAAATACAGAGGATTCTCTCCCTTATCGCGATTGAACTTGACTAATGACGTATAAAAGACCGGATTATGGATCGTATAGACCCGAATTACATTTGCACCCATATCATGGATTTGCTGGAACCATCTTAGATAGTCCTCTTCTGTTGCCGGGAACTCGCCCGGGAAATGACCCGGTACCGTTGCTCCTAGATTAACACCCTTAACAAAGATTTCCTTCCAGTTCCCTTTCCCGTCGTATCTCATGAACTTGTCTCCCGAAGTTTGGAACTTCATTTCTGTTCCGTCCGAGGTAGCGTAGCTTGTGTGGGATGGAGGAAGATACAAGAATACCAGGGAGGTTACCCCTCCAATTAAAATGATTCCAATCGTAATCCATAAAATTATTCGTTTGCGCGCTAATTTTGACATCGATATAAAATCCCTTCACCTCGCTATTTTTTTGTATGCAGGCGATTATCATAGTATGGCTCTTCACACCTCCACTCCTGTCATCACTCCTTAATGATTAACCAAGTGAACTCCTAATGTAACTAGGCGTATGGGAGCATTTTTTTTCGGGACTTTCATGAAAGTTGCACGACATTACAAAACATTTCTTACAAAAATATTCGAACCCGGTCTAACACAAAAACTCCCAAATTACTATGATTTTTCCTGATGCGACAGACCCTGAGTTCCCTTATCATTACTGGCACAGCCCTGCTTTGGCACGGACTTCTCATGCACGCTCTAGAGTCTCAGGATCATTATATGTATTATTAAACGCTAACGATATATCGAAGTTGTGGTTAAGATTCCACTCTTTTCCAAAGTGGTAACAAAATTGATACCAAAGTCTTAGCGAAAAAAGCTTAAAAATCGCTCTATATCAACGTTTTTCATTTTTTTCCAGTTTCAAAAAAGGGTCAAGTAGACCTATATCGGGTCTTTTGGTAAATTGCTAACTTTTCCCTCCCTCTTACCCCGGGACAAAGTCCTGTTTAGACCTCCTTTTTTCCTAGGATTAGGTTCCCTCTTTTCCTTTTTTCTGTAAAAAAGATCAACAAACCGTTTACCCTCCCCTTCGAGGTGCGATTACGCTTTCTACCTCATTCGATACGATGCTTCTTCATTCGACATTTTCACTCCTGTGTCATATGTGACTGAACTTTCTCATTCAAGCTCAAAAAGTGGGTCAAGAATGTCTTTACGACTACTTTTTTGCCTTAATTTCTTGCTTTTGTGACAAAATCGATAATTTCCGATTTTCCTTTCTAGGCGGGTGATACCCCCCTTTGATTCTGCTAAACAGACAGAAACAGAGGCTACCCGCTAAGGGTAACCTCTGTAGTCCAGATTAGATTCTTATTACCGGTCAAATCCTCTACTTCTTACTTGTATTCTCTGCATTTATTCCAGCATACCACTTTAAAAAGTCTTCTGCGACGGCTGCTCCAGCTAGCCCGTTAGGATGAGGATCCTCTGGGCCGCTCATATATTCAGGCTTAATCAGGTGATCCTGCGGTTCACACTGTGACAGCACACGGGCCATATCATATACATGATCCACACCTGCGGGAGGATGATTCAGAATTTCTATATTTACGGTACGCCAAATCATCTCCCTTTTCTCCGTAAAGTTAAAAGGCGGCAGTGTGCTTAATAGAATCGTCCCTTCAGGTCTATTCTCCCTAAGAGCAGTAACTATGGTATTCAAATCACGCAGAACCTCTTCGGCCGATCTTTTTCCAATATCGATATCGTTAACTCCAAGCACAATCAGCACTTCATCCCCTTGCTTGGCCTTGTGCAGCCAAGGTCCGTCAGAAGCCGCATCGTAAGCCCGGCCCCAGCCTGAGCCGATATTCCACACCCCGTACTCCGGTCCCAAGCCTTCGGCAATTCTAGCTGCCCAATACGCGTAAGCATCCTTCTCTGTGCGTACTCCCTGGGTGATCGAGTCGCCAAGTAGGACAAGCTTCCTTGCGCCTTCCTTCTTGTACCCAATAAAGGAGGGCATGACCAGAAGTTGCTCCGATACCCGCTCAGGCGGGAGTGAGGATTGATCTGCCAAATGTCCTTCGGCATCGTAAGCGGAAGCGAGCATTCCCTCCACATTATATGGAATGGATTTGCCCGGACCGGATGTGGACAGCGTCCAGGTAAATACCAGATCATGGCCCTCGGCAATATCTACGATTGCTTCATCGCTCCAAAATTGCTCGCCTGCCGCTACCTCTTTGGAGCGGCTGCCTCCGAACGTTAGCGGAACAAGTGACCCGGCATCTGCACTGCCGTCTCTCTCCCGTCCTCCGTCTCCCAGAAAGGCCGACTCAATTCTCCATGGTCCACCGGCTTCGCCTCCTACCGCATCCTGCCCCATATCCCAAGTGGAGTCCACCGAGTTGCTGTGCCATATCCGAATATGCAGCCGTCCCGTCTCCCTTGGACGCAGATAGGTCCGGTATGTATGCGTAAAGCGTACGGATTCATTCATAATAAAGTTGGCTGCGCTCGAAAGTAATGTAACCGCTACATAATCCTGATCCCAAAATTCCCCTTGCCGCTGATTTTGTCCTGACATCGTTCTCCTCCTCTGTGTTTATTTGCATTATACGAGGAGCTCGATGTCATTACTAATATTATCAAACCCATATGTTACACAATTCTGAGGCTTTATTTATAATGGCCTCCAATTTTTCGTGATCTTTCAAGCGCCTGCCCCGATGAAGTCAGAGATGCGGCTCTTACAATAGCTGCGCTTCCGTACTTGTCCTTGATGAAATCGGTAGCCTTGTTCAAAGCCTGGGATTTGGCCAGATCGTCGAACAGCGTTAGTTGGTATTCTTCATCATTGGCCAGCTGGCTGAGTGTGACTCCGATCTGACGCACGGGCATCCGGTCCCAATGCCGATAGAACAACGCCTTGGCTGCATGAAATACCGTGTTCGTATCATTCGTCGGGTCCGGGATCTTCATCTGACGCGAGAAACCCGCGCGGGTCTCATAAGGACTGCACATACAGCCTACAGATACAACCTGCCCCATGTACCCTTTGCGGCGGCAGTCTCTGCAGACCTCCTCCGTAATTTCGAGGAGTACTGTATTAATCTGTTCTTCATCCGTGTAATCCTGGGGAAGAGTCATCATATGACCGACAGACTTGGGCGGCGTATTGAACGTAGCCGGTGTCACGGGAGAATCGTCCATGCCGTTCGCTGTTCTCCACATCACCTCAGCTTGAATGTCGCTTTGCTTGCCGAACCTGGCGCGGAACTTCTCCTTGAGCCGGGGCAGCGGCGTTCTGGCGACATCACCAATCGTATACATCCCGAGGTTTAAAAAGTGATTCCGCATGCGGGATCCCACCCCGAACATTTTATCCACGGGCTTCTCCCAAAGGGTTTCGGCCAGCTTGGAAGGGTCCAGAATGTAGATGCCTTCCTTGTTCTTCTTCGCCCAAATATCTGTCGCCGCCTTGGCAAGCATCTTATTGGAGCTGATTCCAAATCGCACCCAGACTCCTGTCTCGTTAAGCACCTTCTGCTGGATCGTCCGCGCAATCGTGTAAGGATCACCAAAAATCTTGAGACTCCCCGTCACATCCAGAAACTGCTCATCAATGGAGAAGATCTCAACCAGGTCGGTATACTGCTCATAAATTTTTGTGATCTTAAGAGAAATGTCGATATACATCTGCATGCGAGGCTTAACCACAACTACTTCCGGACATTTACTAAGCGCCTCTCCCAGCCGCTCCGCTGTAGTTATTCCGTAGCTCTTGGCAAGGGGGCAGGCGGCCAGAATGATTCCCGACCTCCGGGCCGGGTCTCCTGCAACCACAAGAGGAAGATCCTTGTAAGCAGGATGATCGGCTTTCTCCACACTGGCGTAAAAGGATTGACAATCTCCAAGCATAATAACCCGCTCGGCTGCCTTCACTTGAACACCACCTCTTCCAGATAAAAGGTTACCCGTCTGTCGATCTCCGCCCGGGCAAAGCTCCACAGCATAGAGAATTCATATTGGTAGCCTCGGCACAAATATCTTGCTTCAAGCCCAGTCCTAGTACGATGCTGCTCATATACCTTGATTCCATGCTGACGCATTTTTTGCCTAATCTGACCCAGCTCCCGGGTAATCCGGGACTGCAATCCGCGAAGCACAGCCCCATAAAGCTCAGGCAGCTTGAAGGGACTCGAACCTGATAAGACCAATCTCAAGTCCATCTCCATTAAATCGAGAATCAGCGGCAGTAAAAGAAATTCCTTCACCCATCCCGCCTCTTCCTCAGTCCGGTAAGGAACCTGCTTCATGACACATTCCTTCTTCGCGCTGAGACCGGATTTACGCTGGCCCTATCATAAATCTTATTAAGGATAATCTCATTCTTGAATCCGAGTACCCTCATCCTACTCACCCACTATCAGAACATTTGTTCTTATTATATTCATAATACGAACAAATATTCGCTTTGACAACAGGTTATTACTGGGGAATCCACCTCGAATAGGCTGGAATGGATTAGACTTATTGTTCTGTCAAAATAATCGGTCCATCTGCTGTAATCGCCACCGTATGTTCATACTGGGCAGACAGCTTCCCATCGGCCGTCCGGGCTGTCCAGCCATCAGAATCAATGCTGATGCGGTGCGTGCCTTCATTAATCATCGGCTCAATCGTAAATACCATACCCTCCGTGAGCCGTATTCCTTTTCCGGGAACGCCCACATGCTCAATTGGAGGCTCCTCATGCAGGGAACGCCCGATTCCGTGACCGAGAAGATCCCGGACAACAGAGAATCCGTTCTTCTCGGCATGTGTTTGGATGGCAGAATTCACGTCACCCATACGATTCCCCGGCACCGCCTGACGAATGCCAAGGTACAGGGCTTCACGGGTGATCTGCATTAACTTCTTCGCTTTCTCGCTGACCTGTCCCACTTCATAACACCAAGCCGAGTCGCCGAACCAGCCATCGTACTCCACCACAATGTCGATCTTGGCAATATCGCCTTCTTTTAGCGGGGTAGGACCAGGGAATCCATGAGCGATGACATCATTAACCGAAGCACAGGTCTCCGCAGGAAATCCGTTATATCCTTTGGTGAACTGCTTCCCCCCCAGCTTGATAATATGTTTAGCTACAAAATCATTGATCTCCAAAGTAGTGATCCCGGGCGCGATCAGCTTTGCAATTTCGCGGTGGCAGTCGGCCACAATTTCACTGGCCCTTCTCATAGCTTCGATTTCTTGTCTGGATTTCAGAATAATCACAGTTAGCTGGCCCCTCTCATCTCTATAATCTGTCTTATAAGGCCTCTTATTCCCTTACAACAGATAAAGCAAGCCCGGTCATTATCTACCGGGCCCCCAAGATTGATTTACTTATAAGAATTTTGCTCCGTTTTTTGGAACTTTTCATTGTCTGTTTTGAGCATTTCTTTCCGTCTGTCATTTTTCTGCTGCTGGAACTGCTGGGCTTGCTGACTCGTTACCGGTGTGGCTTCCAGATCCTTGACCGTATTGATCAAGTTTTTGTCAGGATGAATTGAACTTGAGCTCATACTGAAGTCTCCTTCCTTTACAGCAATTAGTGTAGGTAGTTCATGCTTTATTGTCCCGGATCAAGGTTTAGACTATTCGTTATTTGGTGATAAGCTGCATCCGAGTATCCTAACCTGCTTTCCCATAATTCCATAACAAAACAAGCTAACTCCGGCAGGACCGGAAGTTAGCTTGAAGTGTTGGAGCTTTGCAATCTACCTGAACATTCCCCACAGCTTAATCAAGTGAAATGTATTTTTCGGGTCAATTTTCTGAGTGATTACGAACTGAACCATCTGCTGCTCCTGAACTGCGGACAGCCTCTCATTCAGGATCACCGCAGCGGATTTCACCAGCCTGTGTACTTTGGCCGGATCCTGCAAATCTCCCCTGGTAAGGTTCTCCGTTAGCTGCTTCACCCGATCCTTGACGGCCTTGTTCTTCATCTTGAGCTTAACCCGATCCACTAGCTGCGGACTGATTCCGAACTGCTGATAATTCAAGCGGCTTCTCACCTCCCGTCCGTCACTGTTCTAATATATGACGGCAGGAGAGTATATAGTGCACAAAAATGGAATGCCGAAGGTACATTCACAAGAAAGATCAGCCATCAAAAAGGGTCGCTGCTCTCCCGGATTTAATTGATTAATTATTTAAGATGGAAATCTAGCCACAAAAGCGAAGCTTAAAGTTTCTCGGAAACCATTTCGCACTTTTAACCAATAGATAATTCCCAAGTTCAGGCTTACACAATCACTAATCGATCAGCTCGCCCTGCAGGATCTGCTCCCGCTGCAAATAATGCCGCAGCGGGCTGTACACGGGCGAAGTCCAGAACGCCTCTTCGCCCACCAGCGAGGCGGCATCCTCCCTCGCCGCCTCTAGTACTGCGAAATCGCTGACCATGTCCGCGATTCGGAACTCCGGCACGCCGCTCTGCTTCGTGCCGAAGAAGTCCCCGGGACCGCGAAGCTCCAGGTCCCGCCGGGCCACTTCGAAGCCGTCGTCCGTCTCGGTCATGACCTTCATCCGCTCCTGACCCACCTCCGACTTCGGATCTGCGATGAGCACGCAGTAAGATGCGTGCTCCCCCCGGCCAACCCGTCCGCGAAGCTGGTGAAGCTGGGACAAGCCGAACCGGTCGGCGTCCATAATAATCATCAGCGTCGCATTGGGAACGTCTACACCGACCTCGACTACGGTCGTCGAGACGAGGAGCTGCACCTCGTTCGCGTAGAACTCGCGCATCACTTCTTCCTTCTCGGCCGCCGTCATCCGGCCGTGCAGCAGTCCCACCTTGAAGTCTGGAAAGGCCTGCGACATCGACACATAGAGGTCGATGGCATTTTGCACATCCAGCTTCTCGGATTCCTCAATCAGCGGGCAGATCAGGTAAGCCTGGCGCCCCTGCCCGATCTCGCGCGAGATGAATCCAAGCACCCGATCCATCTTGTCATGCTTGACCCAATAGGAAGAAATAGGTTTTCTTCCTTTAGGCCGCTCGGACAGTGTGGACACATCCATATCGCCAAATGCCGTAATGGCCAGCGTCCGCGGAATCGGCGTAGCCGTCATCGTCAGAACATCCGGATTAAAGCCCTTGCGCCGCAGAATGCTGCGCTGATTCACACCAAATCGATGCTGCTCATCGGTTACGACAAGACTTAAGCTGCGGAAATACACTTCCTCCTGAATCAAGGCATGGGTGCCCACCACCACATCGATCAGTCCCATCTGCAAGGCGGCGAGCAGGTCCTTGCGCCGCCGGCCCGTCACACTTCCCGTAAGAAGACCTACAGTTATACCGAACGGCTCGAACAGCTTGGTGAGCGATCTCACATGCTGCTCGGCCAGAATTTCCGTCGGCACCATGAAGGCGCCTTGACAGCCGGACTTCACAGCAGCGTAGAGAGCAATCGCTGCAATCACGGTCTTGCCCGAGCCAACGTCTCCCTGCAGCAGGCGATTCATACAGAAGGGAGAGCGCATGTCCTTCAAAATCTCCAGCTCCACTTTCTTCTGCGCATCCGTCAGCTCAAATGGAAGACTTCGCACGAACTCTCTGATCGTGGCATTGTCTGCCGTGTGCTGAACGCCATCCAACCGTTCGTGATTCATGGCCCGGTAAGCTTGAAGCTTCAGCTGGAAGAGGAAGAGCTCTTCATACACCATCCGCTTGCGGGCCTCCTGTCCTTCGGCACTATCCTGGGGCTGATGAATGCGAAGAATCGCATGCTTACGCGGCATTAACTCATACTTGCGGATAAGATCCTCCGGCAGAATCTCCGGGATCATCTCCCCGAACTGGACCAGTGCTTGTCCTACCGTCTTGCGCATCCAGGCTTGGGTGATGTTACCGCCGACAGAATAGACCGGCTGCAAGCTCCCGCTGCGAATCACGCCCTTATCCGGGAACTCCGATTCCGAGACCGTCATTTGCGCACGGCGCTGGTCCCATTTGCCTGTCAGCGTAATTTCCCGCCCGGGGGTTAGCTGATCCTTCAGGAAATGCCGATTGAACCAGGTCGCCGTGAACATCCAATCGTCCGCCATTACTTTACAGGTCAGCCTGGACTTTTTGCCATACCGCTGAAGTACCGGAAGTCCCATGATCTTGCCCTGTACCGTTACCTTCTCCCCATCCTTCACTTCACTTAACGAACGAAGCCGGTAATCCTCATAACGAAACGGATAATACTCAAGTAAATCTTGTACCGTAAAGACGCCAAAGGCGTGAAGCTCCCCCTCTTTGAGAGCACTCACGCCGCTGACCTGCTTCACGGATATCGTACTGATATCCATATTCAATCCCTCACTTTATGCCGGCCAGACGAATACCGCTACAATCCCGGGACCCACATGGGTTCCTACCACTGCGCCAATATCCGTTCGCACCACTTCATGCAGCGTGAAATGCTGTGACATTTCCTGCACGATATCTTCGGCCGTCTCCGGGTTAACCCCGTCACAGACTGCGATATTCAGATCCTTATGCTCACCAAAATCCTTCCGGAACAGCTCCACGATACGCGATACCGCCTTCTTGCGCCCCCGAGCCTTATCTACCGGATATATTACGCCTTCCTCATCCACGGAGAGGATCGGCTTTACATTCAGGACAGTACCTATAATAGCCGCACCCCTGCGAATGCGCCCGCCTTTCTGCAGATACTCCAGCGTATCCACAAGGAAATACAATCGGCGAACCTGACGGAGCCGCTCCACCTCATCTACAATCTCTTGAACCGAAGCTCCATTGGCTGCAAGCCTTGCAGCCGCAACCACCTGAAGCCCGAATCCATACGAGGCACAGCGGGAGTCAATAATCGTGATATCCGCCGCAGCGCCCTCTTCTTCCATCATAGATTTAGCCAAAAGTGCGGATTGATAAGTGCCGCTCATCCCAGAAGATATATGAATAGAAATAATAGAAGCACCCGGGTGCTGATCCAGCAGACTTTGATAGACATTTACGTACTGGGCAGGAGACGTCTGAGATGTTGTAGGGAGCTCCGATGACTTCGTTAACTTGTCATAGAATTCGGCTGGCGTAATGTCAACCCCTTCTATGAAGGATTGTTCCTTGAAGTTCACCGTCATCGGGATGACATGAATGCCGTACTCTGAAACCGTCTTTTGCGGAATATCCGCCGTACTGTCGGTAACAATAATAATATGATTCATTTCAGAAATACCCTCCATCCCCGTACTCTGAACGTTCTCCTCACATACAAATCAGGATTCAACAGAGAATAAATAATAATAGATCGGCTGACCGCCCTCGTGGATTTCCACCTCAGCATCAGGATAATTCTCCTTCAGCCAGCTCAACAGCAGCAGGGTATCATCCTTACTTGCTTCTTCACCAGTCAGGATGGTCAAAATCTCATCCCCGCTTACAAGCATCTTTTGAAGCAGTGACTGACAAGTCTGCAGTAGACCTTCTTCCGTAGATACGATTTTGGAATCTTCAATACCTATATAATGACCTGCTGTAATCTCCAAATCATCAAAATGAGTATCACGCACCGCATAAGTCACCTGGCCGGTCTTCACATGGCCGACCGCAGCTAGCATGCTGTCTGTGTTAATCTGCACGCTCTCTTCCTCCTGGAAGGCGAACGCCGCAGCGATTCCTTGAGGAATACTCTTGCTTGGTATAACGGTAACGCTACGCTCACCTTCGAGCAGATCACGGGCCTGCTGCGCGGCGAGAACGATATTAGAGTTATTCGGGAGCACGAATACATGCTGGGCAGAGATCGAGTTAATCGCATTGACGAAGTCCTCAGTGCTTGGATTCATCGTCTGTCCTCCGGACAGCACAGCATCTACCCCAAGGCTTGTAAAAATATCTGCGATTCCCTGGCCTGAAGCCACCGCGATAAATCCGTATGGAGCCACTTCGTCAGCCGGTTGGACAGCCGGTTCAGCTACCCAAGCCTTCTCGGCCGGAATCTCGGCAAAAACCTCCGGAGCCGGAGCAATATCCATGCCTGCTGATAACAGATCACGATGCTGCTCTCTCATATTGAGGATATGAATTTGCGTGATCTCGCCATAACGCAGGGCCAAATTCAGAACTTCACCAGGCGCCTTGGAATGGACGTGAACTTTAATGACTTCATCGTCTGCAATGACAATGATGGAGTCTCCACTCACAGCCAAGGCCTTACGGAACTGATTCTCGTCAAACATAGCCCCCTTGGCATCTCCAAGCTGGCGGTTAATGAAGAATTCCATGTCATATAAGAACTCAATATCTTCTGTCTCCAGTCGCGACTGCGCAGATCCCTGCGCTTCAGGAGCAGCCTTGAAGACCGCATGACTTTCTGTACGAGCCTCAGAACCGGATGCTTGTCCGCGAGCTTCCACGATAGGCGCCGCAGCTTGAATGTTATTGGACAGATAATCAAAGAATCCTTGGTAAATGTATACAAGACCCTGTCCACCCGAATCCACTACGCCTACCTGTTTCAGTACAGGCAGCTGTTCAGGTGTATGGGCAAGAGCTTCTTTGGCCTTGGCCAAAACTTCAGTCATCAGCTCCAGCATATCCGTCGTACGGCGCGCGTAATGAACAGCATGCTTGGCGGCTTCCTTAGCCACCGTAAGAATCGTTCCTTCAACCGGCTTAACCACAGCTTTATAAGCTGTATCTACGCCGCTTTGCAGAGCTGAGGCGAATTGAATGGTATTCAATTCTTCATAAGATGCCGAATAACGGCTGAATCCCCGGAATAACTGGGACAGGATAACTCCGGAATTGCCGCGAGCCCCCATCAGAAGTCCCTTGGACAACACCGCTGCCCGGCTGCCAACACCACCAGTGCCGCCACTGCGGGTTAACTCCGCCACGCCAGCAGTCATGGTAAGATTCATATTTGTACCGGTATCCCCATCCGGAACCGGGAACACATTAAGGGAATTCACGTGTTCCGCATGCTGCTGAAGCTGAGCAGCTCCGGCCAATACCATAGCTGAAAAATCTGTTCCATTTAGAGAACGCTTACTCAATGAGAAATCCCCTTCCTAGCTTGATACACGTACGCCCTGGACTACAATATTCACTTCATCAACTTGAAGTCCTACTATATCGTTCAATACGTATTTAACTCTTTGTTGGATGTTATGGGCCACCTCGGATATCTTGATCCCATAAATGACTATAATATATAGATTGATTACGATTCTATTGTTATCAGGTTTCACTTCTACTCCGCGGGTAAGATTCTCCCGTCCAAGCAGTTCTGCAATACCGTCTTTAAATTGCTTTCGGCTTGCCATCCCCACGAGTCCATAACATTCCATGGCGGCTGATCCGGCAATTACCGCTACCGCTTCATCCGAGATATCAATTTGTCCATATTCGGTATTCAGTTCAATAGCCACTATCCTTCACTCCCCCCTTAAAAATATTATGGACTATTCAACATTGTACTATAAGAAGAAGGAGAAATAAATAAAAGAAGACCGTGGTCCCTCAAATAAAGTTAGCTAATTGGTTGACGAAGCTTTTTTTGCTGTGATATGATATTCGAGTATTGTTTTATGCAGGTGTATTGGAACAAGGAGGTGTAATTTCGTGTCACGTAAATGTTATGTAACAGGCAAAAAGCCTAGCACAGGTAACCATGTATCCCACGCTAACAACCGTAACCGCCGTACTTGGGGCGTTAACGTCCAAAAGGTCCGCATTCTGGTAAACGGTAAACCAAAACGCGTTTATGTCAGCACTCGCGCTTTGAAATCCGGTAAAGTTACCCGTGTGTAATCTTCAACCAGGCATATAGACAAAAAGCACCTTTTTCATAAGAGGTGCTTTTTTAATGTCTTTTTTAGTTCTTATGAAATGTATTCAGAACGGCCTTCACAAAACCTCCCAAAAATTTAGGCAACTTAAATGTGTAAAACTTCATTATTCACCCTCCCCATACTTCCCATGCTTACTTTATTCTATGACTCGAACCCACATCATGTGTGCTCCGTTCACAAAAAAAAAGGTTACATGAGAACCTTAGCTCATGTAACACAATTCTATGCGCCTTACGCCTGCCCTATTCCTTTAAACCAGGCTATAAGTCGTCCCCATTTTACGTTTACGCCTTAACGCTGTTACGAATTTCGGCAATAGCCCCAGCACGGTCAGAACGGCCGAATACCGCACTTCCAGCCACCAGTACCTCAGCACCAGCTTCTACCACGAGCGGCGCAGTCTGGGCCGTAATCCCGCCATCTACCTCGATAAGCAGGTCCTTCAGCCCCTGCTGCTGCTTGATATCGTTCAGCTCGCGGATTTTGCGAACCGTACCTGGAATGAAGGATTGCCCGCCAAAACCCGGATTCACGGTCATGACAAGCACCAGGTCAAGCTCTTCAATCACTTCAGACAAGACGGATACCGGAGTGCCCGGGTTAATCGCAACCCCGACCTTAACTCCCTGCTCTTTGATGAGATGGATCACCCGGTGCAGATGAACACAGGCCTCAGCATGCACGGTAATCAGATCAGCCCCGGCCTTGGCAAAGGCGGGTATGTAAGCATCCGGATTCTCAATCATAAGGTGTACATCTACAAACATACGGGTATGTGGCTTGATGGCCTCCACAACCAGCGGACCCAAAGTAATGTTAGGAACAAAGTGCCCATCCATAACATCCACATGGAGCCACTCGGCACCCGCTTGTTCCACTTCAGCAATTTCCTGACCCAATTTAGCGAAATCCGCAGATAAAATAGACGGTGCAATGTAGATCACTTGATTAGTACCTCCGTTTCTTATCTTTCATTTCTTCATAGAATTGCACATAGTGCTCATATCGGCTGGAAGCAATTTTGCCCTCGCCGAGCGCAGCTCGAACCTGGCAGCTAGGTTCGTGAAGATGGCTGCACCCGCGGAATTTGCATTCCGAAGCAAAGGGAGCGAATTCACGGAAACACTCCGACAACTGCTCCACACCCAGTTCCAGGAAGTCCAGCTGGCTAAATCCTGGAGTATCCGCAACATAGCCGCCGTTCTCAAGCTCGATAAGCTCAACATGACGCGTGGTATGCTTACCTCTACCAAGACGCAGGCTGATGGCACTGGTCTCCAGACCAAGACCTGGCAGCATGGCATTAAGGAGCGAAGACTTGCCTACACCGGATTGCCCGGAGAAGACACTAATCTCCCCGGCAAGCCGCTTGAGCACTTCTTCGGTGCCAGCTCCCGTATGTGAACTGGTGACGATAACTTCATAGCCAATGGAACTGTATAGCTCACTAACCTGTTTGGTCAATTCATCAGCTGTATCCGAATCATCCAATAGATCACGTTTGGTTAGACAAATCAGTGTCTGCAGCCCTTCATTCTCAATGTGGACCAGGAACTTGTCCAGCAGTTGAAGATTCATATCGGGTTCGCGAAGAGAGAACAGCAGGACAGCCAGACGGGCATTCGCAACGGGCGGACGAATGAGCTCCGACACCCGCGGCAAAATCTCCGTAACCGTCCCTTCTCCATTCTCCGTAGGCTCAAAAATAACCCTGTCGCCTACCAACGGAGTAATTCCTCTCTTCTTGAACACTCCCCGACCCCGGCACTGAACCGGTTCACCCGGTTCACCGCCTGTCTCTTTCACATAATAATATCCGCTTAAAGCCTTAACAATTAAGCCCTCAGGCATGTATGCAGCCTCACTTCCATGTTTATCTGCCTTTTCCCTGATCCTTATCTTTCTTTTTCTCGGCTTTCTGGGCAGCTTTTCGGGCTTCTTTAACCTGCTTATCAGATCCCGAAGCAAAGCGCTCTGTTACACCACTGTATTCCCCGTTGATAGAAGCGGAGTCTCCAGTAGTATTATCTCCAGTATTGTTAGGATCTTGCTGTGGATCTGGCGGAGCCGTGTCCACAGGCTGCTGTCCTATTGGTGTACTCGGCACTGGCACGGTACCCTGCTTCGCATCAATATAAGAAACCGGCAAGGTATCCAGATACTTACCATCCTGATAGATCAGAATAGCCCCATCTTTAGTAGGTGCAAGCACAAGGTTAACCGGGATAGTCTGAGCGGTCTTGATGGTTGTTACACCGGCTTCCCTATTCTCACCGCGTGCATCAGTATACACTAGGCGAATCTTGCTGTTCTTGCCTTCCGTCTTAGGTGCAACCGGGACATTATAAGTGTACTTGATCGCCTCAGGCGGATATCCGGAGCTGACGAAGATCGTAATCTCTTCACCCGGGGATACCTGCTCCTTGGGTGCATACGGATGCTGATTAAATACCAGACCTTGCTCCACCTTGTAGCTCGATTCCTGAACAACCCCGTCTTTGGCCAGCTTCAATCCATATTCCCCCAGCTTGGCTTCCGCCTGCTGCTGAGTAAGCCCGGTCAAATCAGGCATACTAACCTTCTCTTGTCCCTTGCTTACAGTAAGCTCGATCGCAGCTGTAGCAGGATCGAAGTCTGAACCTGCAGCAAGACTTTGACCTGTGACTTTGCCGGGATCAGCTTCACTATACTCGTCCTTCCGGGTAATCTGATCAACCTTCATCTGGAACTCATCGATCAGCTTCTTGCTGGCATCCTCAAAGGACAGCCCGTTAAGATCCGGAACTTTCTTGAGCGGCTTATCCACGCTCACCGTCAAGGCGATAGCTGAACCTTGTTTGACTTCTGTACCTTCAGGCTTGCTCTGCTCATAGACTACTCCTGCCGCAAAGCCTTCCTTATACTGCCTTGTAATCGGCTCCTGAACGGTAAGGCCGGCTTTGGCAAGTTCCGCTCTCGCCACATCCTCCTGAAGGTTAATGACCTGGGGTACCTTAACGTTAGGCTTATTAAGACTCGCATTGACATACCAGGCAACTCCAAGCATGAACAAGATAACCAGCAGAGTGATCCCAATCCATAAGGCGGGCTTGACCCAGCCCTTTTTCTTCGCAGCCGGGGGCTTGGGGGAAGGGTTATCCTCCTCTACACGTGACGTTCTTCCAGCTGCCTGCCGCTGAACAGCAGGCTTAATAGCCGGAATAACCCGTGTCTTGTCAGCATCATCCATGTCATCAAAAATAATCTTGGACTCCGTCCGTCTCTCTGGAAGAAGACAGGTCTCCAGATCCCTGAGCATCTCCCTAGCCGATTGATAACGTTCGTTCGGGTTCTTGCGCATCGACTTTAGAATAACGTTCTCCACACTTTGTGGAATAAGCGGGTTAACAAGCCGCGGCTCTTCAAAATCTTCCTGAAGATGCTTCAAAGCTACACTGATCGGGCTTTCACCAAGAAAAGGAAGCTTGGAGGTCAGCATCTCGTACAGCACAATTCCGAGTGAGTATAAGTCCGATTTCTCCCCCGTTACAACACCTTTAGCATGCTCTGGCGAGAAATAATGAACAGAGCCCACCACGGAGCCTGTTTGGGTAATAGTCGCCGAGGAAGCAGCCCGGGCAATTCCGAAGTCTGTAACCTTTACTCTTCCATTACGGCCAATTAATATATTATGAGGCTTAATATCCCGATGAATAATCTGGTTATGATGTGCATGATCAAGAGCATCACAGATTTGTGTAGCTATCCGAACGGCCTCATCTACCTGGAGCGGGGCGCGTTCCTTTATAATTTCATTTAAATTCTGGCCTTCAATATACTCCATAACAATATAATGAATGTCATCTTCCTGTCCTACATCATAAATACTAACGACGTTCGGATGTGACAAAGATGCGGCGGACTGTGCCTCCCGCCGGAACCGGCGAATGAATTCTTCATCGTGCACAAATTGTTGGCGCAGAACTTTAATGGCTACATTGCGTCCAAGCAGAATATCCTGCGCTTTGTACACAAGCGCCATTCCGCCCCCGCCAATTCGTTCAATGATTTGATATCGACCGCCCAATTCGTGTCCGATCATGTTGTCCACTCCTTTACACTTGACCCATCCGTGCCTGATATTTCAAATAAAGCTACAGTAATATTATCTTCTCCGCCCGCATCGAGCGCAAGCTGAAGGAGATGGTCTGCCCGGTCCTTCAAGGATACGTTAGGCAGTCCTACGGTCTGAGCCATTTGTTGTCTGGAGACATAGCTGCTGAGTCCGTCACTGCAGAGAAGAAGAATATCACCTTCCTTTAGGGCAACATGAATAAGGTCCACAGCCACCTGCGCATCTGTCCCGAGTGCACGGGTAATCACATTTCTGCGTGGATGGTTGTACGCTTCCTCTTCACTGATCTGACGGCTTTTTACCAGTTCATTAACCAGGGTGTGATCTTCTGTCAGCTGGGTGATGTTCCCCTGCCGGAACAAATAAGCACGGCTATCCCCAATATGTCCGATAATCCCTTCACGGCGATCCATGAGTATGGCCACAACGGTCGTACCCATGTTGTGATATTCCACACTTTCCGAAGCTGTGCGAAATACCACTTCATTGGCATGCAGGATAGCCTTCCTGAGAGCTTCTCTGCGAAGCTCGGAGGAAGTTGTTCTCGAGAGAGTCCTAAGATCGGACACAATCGTCTCCACCGCAAGCCTGCTGGCGGTATCTCCAGCCTGGTGGCCCCCCATTCCGTCCGCAACGATCCCCAAAGTCAATCCCTGTTCCAAAGCAGCTACCCATGATGAATCTTCGTTCACTGAACGAACATGTCCCACATCACTGACATACACCGTTTTTATCAAATCTTCTCACCTCGCACCAGACTCCATATGCTTCGCCCGCAATTGACCGCAGGCTGCTGCAATATCATGACCTTGCTCCCGGCGGATCGTAACATTAATTCCCTTGTCCGCCAATATGCGCTGGAATTGAAATATGTCATTTCTGGAAGTTCGAGTGTACTTGCGCTCCGGCACGTAGTTAACCGGGATCAAATTGACGTGGCACAGCATGTTCTTCAGGACACTGGCAAGCTCTTCCGCATGCTCAGGTCTATCATTCACGCCGCCAATAAGCGCATATTCAAACGTAATTCTGCGCCCTGTCTTAGCCTGGTAATATCTTAACGACTCCATTACATCATCGAACGGAAAACGGCGGTTAACCGGCATGAGCTTCGAGCGAAGCGCATCATTCGGGGCGTGAATGGAGATAGCCAGGTTAATCTGGGTATCTTCATCTGCAAATCGATATATATTAGGCACAATACCGCTGGTTGATACAGTAATATGCCGTTGTCCGATATTCAAGCCCTTCTCATGGATCATTAAACGCAAAAATTTCATCGTCGCTTCATAATTCTCGAACGGTTCACCTGTTCCCATTATAACGATACTGCTTACCCGTTCACCGCGTTCATCGAGAATCTGCTGGGCCCGTACAACTTGAGCCACAATCTCACCAGCAGTGAGGTCACGCTTCAGTCCTCCAAGTGTGGATGCACAGAAGGTACAACCTACACGGCAGCCGACCTGTGTAGTTACACAGATGCTGTTGCCGTAATTATGCTTCATAATTACCGTCTCAATGGCATGGTCGTCATGAAGCCCGAACAGAAACTTGACTGTACCATCCTTGGATTCGAACTTGGTTATTTCATTAAGAGTAATGAACTGGAAGTTCTCATTAAGCTTCTCGCGAAGACTCTTGGACAAGTTCGTCATCTCGTCAAAAGAATTAACCCGCTTCACATAAATCCAATCAAAAATCTGTCCTCCGCGGAAAGCCGGCTCTCCTTGGGATACAGCCCATTCCTGAAGCTCTTCTAAAGTAAAATCATATATAAAAGGTTTCATGATCACACACCTGTTCTATTTAAGTTAGACTCGAATTAATATTCATTCTTCCCATTTTATCATAAACACAGTTCAGACTAAAGCGCAAAACCCGCTGGAAAGTTCCAGCGGGAGAAGCCTTCTGACATATTAACCTAGTTTGCGAAGGCGGGCAATATAAAATCCGTCGGAATGATAATCCTGAGGAAGAATTTGGATTCCTGGGCCTTCTCTATGCTTCAAGGCTTCAAGCTGCTTCAAGCCCTCCGGAAAATCCGGCGCTTCTGCAAACTCGGAGTGGCTGCCCAGAAAAGCCTGGACAACGCGCTCATTCTCTCTCTTTTCAACCGTACAGGTGCTGTAGACTAGAATTCCTCCTGGCCTTAGCAGACCTGCCACCTCATCCAGCAGTTTGAGCTGTAGCGTTGAAATCTCATCGATATCCTCAGGCTGCTTGGCCCATTTCAAATCCGGCTTCCGCCGGATTACGCCAAGCCCGGAGCATGGAGCATCGAGAAGTATCCGGTCAAATGATTCACGCGGGTACTTGTCCGCAAGTTCCAGAGCATCCCCGGTTGTTGTCCGAACGGTGTTCAGCTCAAGTCTCGCAGCTTGATCCTCAATAAGCTTCGCCTTATGGGGATGGACATCGTTGGCGATGATCTCCCCTGCTCCATCCAGCTTCTCTGCAATATGACAAGACTTGCCGCCGGGAGCTGCGCAGCAATCCAGGATTCGCATTCCCGGCGCGGGGTCAACGGCCGCCGCCACGAGCATGGAGCTTTCATCCTGAATGGATAGGTACCCCTGCCGGTACCAGTCCGTGAGCGCCATATTGCCGCCACTGCGCACAATAATGCCATCGTCTGATAAGGCAGAGGCCTGAGCATCAAGACCTTGCTCCTGCATCTCTTTTATAAGCTCATCTCTACTGATCTTCGCCCGGTTCACCCGGACACTGACCGAAGGCGGTTCATTATTCGCACGGCAGATAGCCTCAGCTTCCTGCTCCCCATACTGCTTGATCCACCGGCCAACCATCCACTCGGGATGGGCGTGCTCCAGAGAGATTCTTTTTAGCGGGGAAAGTCCTTCAGGCAGCCTCAGTTCATCCTTGCGGCGCAACACATTACGAAGAACGCCATTCACCATTCCCGAAATGCCCTGATGCCCCTTCTTCTTGGCAATATTCACCGCTTCGTTAACTGCAGCATGGGATGGAATCCGGTCTAAATAGTGCAGTTGATAGAAGCTCAGCCGGAGCAAATTGCGCACCCAGGGCTGAAGCTTCTTAATTCCTTTGGATACAAAGGGATCCAAAAAATAATCAATCGTCGACAAACGAGAAATTGTACCGTATACGAGCTCAGTTGCAAGACCCGCGTCCGGCCCGGAAAGGCCGCTTCTCTGCAGTGCGCCATTCAGCTGGAGGTTGCTGTAAGCTCCCTCCTCTTCCACCTGCGTCAGCACCTGGAGGGCTACTTCCCGAGCGGATAAGGGTTTGGCCGAGCTTTTATTCACATGGCCTTTAGATTTAGGGCCTCCACTGCGAGATTGCTGTGACGAACTTTCATTACTGCCGTTTCCATTAGAACTGCTCAAGAGAAAACCTCGCCTTTCTTAAGAACCCCGCCGCGCAAAAACTCAGCCGCTTCCATCGCCTTTTTGCCGGCAGGCTGTACTTTAGTCAGAATAACCGAACCATCTCCAGTCTGGACCTCGATGCCTTGGCCGGTAAAGCCCAGCACCGTCCCGGGAGCCTGGCTTCCGCCAGTTGAAGCTCCATCCTGGGGCTTCGCAACTTCCCAGACCTTGAATACCTCGCCGTTCCAAAGCGTGAAGCCGCCTGCAAAAGGAACCAACCCCCGCACGCGATTATAAATCGCTCGTGATGAATCCGACCACGGGATTCGCTCATCCTCGCGGGTTAGATTTCTGGCGTAGGTGGACTCTTCCTCATTTTGCGGAATTCGTTCAGCCCGGCCATCAATAACCAGCGGAAGCTGTTCCTTAAGAAGAGCTGCACCCGCCAGACTCAGCTTCTGGAATAACGTGCCCGAAGTGTCCTCGTCTTCGATAGGTACCACAGACTTCGCGATCATATCTCCCGTATCCAGGCCTTCGGCCATATACATGAGAGTGATCCCCGTCTCCTTCTCTCCGTTGATGATGGACCGCTGAATCGGCGCTCCGCCGCGGTACTTCGGCAGCAGCGAGCCGTGCACGTTCAAGCAGCCATACTGCGGCAGGTCAAGCACGGCTTTCGGCAGAATCTGCCCATAGGCTGCCGTCACGATCACATCCGGCTTATAAGCGGCAAGCTCCTCCACAGCTTCCGGACTCCGCATCCGCTGCGGCTGGAGGACCGGCAATCCATGCCGGAGTGCGGCTTCCTTGACGGGCGTGGGTGTGAGAACTTTTTTCCGGCCCTGAGGACGATCCGGCTGGGTGACTACCGCTACGACATGGTATCCTTCGGATAATAGTGTCTCCAATGAAGGTACAGCAAAATCAGGAGTTCCCATAAAAACGATATTCATCGGCTCGTTCACTCCTTCTCTTGGTTAGGTTCCTGTGCCTCTGTTGTCTGTAAATGTTCCTGTGCTTGTGCTTGTTCTTGCTCTTGTTCAAATTCCTCTTCTTCCTCAGGAGGAATCTCATAATAATTCTCAGCCAGCTCTGTATATAAAATACCGTTCAGGTGATCAATTTCATGTTGAAAAGCGCGGGCCAGCAATTCGGTCCCTGTAATTGTAATCTCTTTACCCTTACGGTCGAACCCCTTGACTGTCACTTGATTCGCACGGCGTACATCCCCGCGGTAACCCGGAATACTCAGGCAGCCTTCCGGTCCAAATTGTTCCCCTTCTGAGGCCACGATCACCGGGTTAATCATCTCGATCAGCCCATTGTCATCGCCCACATCAATAACAATAATCCGCTTCAGCACACCTACCTGCGGAGCCGCAAGGCCCACTCCCTCCGCTTCATACATCGTATCGGCCATATCGGTCAGCAGCTTGCGGATAGCCGGTGTAATCTGCTTCACCTCTTCTGCTACCTGATGCAGCACCTCATTCGGTTCAAGTACAATCTCTCTAATCGCCATAACGCACCATCCTTCATCTATCCTATATAAAATAGCTCAAGCTTGATTGCAGACACTCCGGTTGCGGAGTGCTTGCTGAAGTGACGCTCCGAGGACGGAGTGTTCTTCTACCATGGAGCGCGCTCCGAGGACGGATCGTTCTTCCGATCATGGAGCACGCTCCGAGGACGGATCATTCTTCCGATCGCTGTTGTCTCTAAATTTCCTTTATCCTAATATTCAATGGTAGAAATTTAGAGACAAAGGCGAACGCTGACGCTTCTACAGAACGATTCCGCCCTCTACGCTAGGTCCGTCTGCACACCACAAAACCTTAACATCGGAGCACTCTAGTCCTTGTTCCGTACTGAGCGCATGTCATAGAGATAAGCCATTCCAACGGCTTAACTTCTCTCTGGATCTCTAACCTCAATATCTATTCCCTACTATGCTCTATGCTCACCCCAAGGTTAAACGCTCCCGCAGCCACACTCCACTAAACAGTAGTATTCGCAAACAGTAAAGCGTGCCCCAAAGGGGAGAAAAGCGACTCCCCGCACCCAATTAACTCCCCATCCCCTACAGCCGCTCCACAGCGACCTTTCCAGGTAACAAGGTCCCACCTACCAGAAAGCGGGTCCCGCAGGGACGGCAAGCGATCCAACCGCCAAAGTCACATAACGCCGCCTCTTCCACTCCAACGTTCCTCGGCAGGGTGTCCAGAGGGCAGAGCCCTCGGGGCCCTCCCTTGGAAGGGAGGGTTTGGGTGGGTTCTAAACCTCAAGCGACTCCCCTCACCCAATTAATTCCCCAGCTCCTGCAGCCGCTCCTTAGCGACCTTTTCAGGTAACAAAGCCCCACCTACCAGAAAGCGGGTCCCGAAGGGACGGCAAGCGATCCAACCGCCAAAGTCACATAACGCCGTCTCTCCCACTCCAACGTTAGTTCGGCAGGGTGTCCAGAGGGCAAAGCCCTTGGGGCCCTCCCTTGGAAGGGAGGGCTTGGGTGGGTTCGAAACCTCAAGCAACTCCCCGCACCCAATTAACTCCCCATCCCCTACAGCCGCTCCACAGCGACCTTTCCAGGTAACAAGGCCCCACCTACCAGAAAGCGGGTCCTGAAGGGACGGCAAGCGATCCAACCGCCAAAGTCACATAACGCCGTCTCTTCCAGACCAACGTTAGTTCGGCAGGGTGTCCAGAGGGCAAAGCCCTTGGGGCCCTCCCTTGGAAGGGAGGGTTTGGGTGGGTTCGAACCCCTTACATTAGCATCTGCGGATCCACATCAATACTAATTTGCAGGGAAGCATCCTTCAAGTGCTCCAGCGTCAAATTACTCACATCCCGCACCAGCTGAACCGCATCGATTCCGCCGCGATACTTCACCATACACTGGAAGCGGTAGCGGTTCTTGATTCTCGGTATCGGCGAAGCGATCGGACCTAGAATATCAAAGGCATCGGAGGTGAACCGGTCAAGTCCGCCGAACCAGCCTTTCTGCTGGGCCTTCCCTCTAAGATCACTAACGAAATTTTCAGCCATCCGCACAAGAATCTGCAGACTCTCATGGGTCATAGTAACCAGAATAAGTCGGCAGTAAGGCGGATATCCAAGAGTTCTGCGGTGCTTCAGTTCATCACGTACAAAAGATAAATAATCATGCCGGCTGGCATGGATAATGGAATAATGATCGGGGGTATAGGACTGGACGAACACCTCTCCTGGGAGGTGGTGCCTGCCTGCACGTCCCGCCACCTGAGTCAGCAGCTGGAATGTCTTCTCCGCCGCCCTGAAGTCCGGAAAGTTCAGCGAACTGTCCGCAGCAATCACGCCAACCAAAGTGACATCAGGAAAATCAAGCCCTTTGGCAACCATCTGGGTGCCAAGCAGCACATCCGCTTTTTTCTCCCGAAAAGCATTCAGCAGCTTCTCATGCGACCCCTTCTCTACCGTCGTATCGACATCCATCCGGATCACCCGAATCCCGGGAAAGAGCTTCGCAAGCTCGCCCTCGACCCGCTGCGTACCCGTTCCAAAATAACGAATATGCTCACTGCCGCACTCCGGACATACGGAAGGGGCAGGCTCGGAATAACCGCAGTAGTGACAGCGCAGGTTATTGGATTTCTGATGGTAAGTAAGCGAAATATCACATTCCGGGCAGCCCGCAACGTAACCACAGGTCCTGCACATCACAAAGGTGGAGAACCCCCGCCGGTTCAGGAACAATACCGTCTGTTCTCCCCGCTCCATTCTGGCAATAATGCCTTGGTGCAGGTCACGGCTGAACATAGATCGGTTCCCGTCCTTGAGTTCCTCACGCATATCCACAATCCGAACTGTGGGCAGCTCGCTTCCGGCTGGTCTCGACTTCATCTCAAGCAGAACCGGTGCAAAGTCATCGCTTGCCTGCGATCTTGCCGCGTGATAGCTTTCGAGAGAAGGCGTTGCGGAGCCAAGGATCACCACAGCATCGTGCTGCAGGGCCCGTCTGACAGACACATTCCGGGCATGATACTTAGGCGTCTCCTCCTGCTTATAGGAGGTTTCATGCTCCTCATCCATGACAATAAGCCCCAAATTGGGAAAAGGCGCAAACACAGCAGAGCGCGCCCCAACAGCAACCTCGACTTTACCTTCACGGATTTTGCGCCATTCATCATAGCGTTCTCCGCCGGACAGGCGGCTGTGCAGCACAGCCACTTTATCGCCAAATCTGCCTTTGAAGCGCTCGACCATCTGCGGTGTTAGGGAGATTTCAGGCACCAGGACAATCGCCTGCCGACCCTCGGAAATACATCGCTGAATCGCCTGTAAATACACCTCGGTCTTTCCGCTGCCTGTCACCCCATGCAGGAGAAATACTCCGTGCTCATGGCTGTCCAGGCGAGCGGCGATATGGTCAAAAGCCCCCTGCTGTTCTGGCGTTAACGTCAGCGGCGAAGTTGGCTTGAAGCGGCGATCCTTATAAGGATCACGGAACACTTCAACATCCTCGATCACAGCGAAGCCTTTCTCCGCCAGCTTCTTGACCGTCCCCGCCGTAACGCCGAGCGTGGTCAGAAGCTCCTGCATCCCGATCGGAATCTGCACCTCAAGCAGGAAGGCAAGCACCTCTCGCTGCCGGCGAGCCTGAGCGGTGAAAGAGGCCAATGCTTTCTCTGCTTCTTCACCTGTAACCGCAGCCGACACGGTTTTTACCGTTTTGATCCTAAGCTTATCCTTGATCGCCTGGCTCTCCGTCAGCACACCGCGCTTCATCAGCCCTTTAATCATCGCCCCGCGGCCAGGATAACGCGCATCGAGATGCGAGAAGGTCACCGGCCCTGCGGCCTTAACGTATTCAATAATTTCCGCTTCTTCCGCAGGCTGCAGCAGCGACAAGGAGAATAACCCTTCCGTCCCCGCGCCATTCTCCATCGAATCCTCCGAGTCACCTTCTGGACGTTCGTCAGGCTCTACGTAGCTGATATAGCGCTCGGCCTTCCCTTTCAGGGCCGATGGAATCATCGCCTGAAGCGAGGAGATCGTGCTGCATGCATATTCCCGGCTCATCCACTCGGCAAGCTCTACAAGATCCGGCGGAAGCGGCGGAAGATGATCAAGCAACTCCTGAATCTTTTTCATTCTGGATCTGTCCAGGCTGGATTCATGCTCCAGCGAGATCACGAATCCCTGAACGGTCCGGCGGCCAAAAGGAACCGCAACCCGGCTGCCTACCTCAATCCAGTCACGCATGCTTTCCGGTATCAAATAGTCAAAAGGCCGGTCAGTCTCCCTGCTTGGAACATCTACAATGACTTTGGCGATGGTATACATTAATGTAACGCTCCGGCTAACCGTTCCGCAGCCAGCTCCATGATGCGCAGCGCCACCATTTCTTTCGACATCAGCGGGAGTGCCTCAACAAGTCCGCTGCTGTCAAATATACTGACTACATTCGTATCTGTTCCAAATCCAGCTCCCTCTTGGGTCACATCATTGGCGACCAGCAGGTCACAATTTTTGCGTCTTAGCTTATCCATGGCATACTTATCCAAATCATTCGTCTCAGCCGCAAAACCAATCAGGAACTGAGTCGTCTTCACCCGGCCCAGACTTTCCAGAATGTCTATCGTCTTCACAAGCTCCAGTGACATATGATCCCCGGTTTTCTTGATCTTCTGATCAGACTGCTCCTTAGGCCGGTAGTCAGCCACCGCAGCAGCTTTCACGACAATGTCAGCAGTCTCCCACACTTCTTGCAGGGCATTATACATATCCTGAGCAGACTCCACGCGAGTCTGGGGAATCCCTTGCGGCGGGGGTGCTTGAGTACTCCCCATAATCAAATGAACCTCTGCACCCAGGTCACGAGCCGCCGCGGCGATCGCGAAGCCCATTTTGCCCGAGGAATCATTCGTAATATACCTGACCGGATCAATGCGTTCTACGGTAGCTCCAGCTGTGACGATCACCCTCCGGCCTTTCAAAGGCTTGGAAGAGAGTCTCATCTGTCTATCAAAAAAAGCCTCCACAATTCGAACCAGACTTTCCGGTTCCTCCATTCTCCCTTTGCCTACGTAGCCGCAGGCCAGCAGACCTTCACCCGGTTCAGCCATCATCACGCCGCGGGAAGCCAGATCGGCCAGATTACGAACCACAGTGGGATGCTGATACATATGGACATTCATGGCCGGAGCAAGCATGATCGGTGCCTCTGTAGCCAACAGCGTCGTGGACAGCATATCATCCGCGATCCCGGTTGACATTTTGGCAATGATATTGGCCGTAGCCGGAGCCACAAGCACCAGATCAGCCCAGTCAGCAAGATCGATATGCGAGATGACAGCGGGATCCTTCTCATCAAAGGTGTCCGTGTAGACTGGCCCGCGCGACAAGGCCTGCAGGGTAAGCTCCGTGATAAATTTTGTAGCCGATTCGGTCATGATCACTTTGACTTCCGCACCGCTTTGCACTAGCTTACTGCACAGTGAAGCTGCTTTGAACGCGGCTATCCCCCCGCTGACGCCAAGCAAAATCTTTTTGCCGGTTAACATCCTGATCCCCCGCTCTCCTTACATATATAGAAAAAAATAACAACCTTGCGGTTGTCGGAAGGCCCGAAGGCCAGTCATTATTTGTCTAGTTTGTCGAGTTCCGCGAGGTCCTGACCATCCCGCTTGATGCGGACGTAGTCACCATAGATTTCTTCGAGCGCCACACCGACTTGCTTATGGGATTTGGCCTGTTTGAGTTCAGAACCTTCTCCCTCTCTCAGTTGTCTTGCTCTGCGTGAGGCTGCAACTACTAGGGAATATTTGCTGTCTACTTTCTCCAGCATTTTATCAATCGATGGATATAACAATACGGACACCTCTTCTTTCGGGCTGATTATGTATCTACGCCCGGACTATTGGTCTTACTTTCGCACCTTACAATGTTCGGCGATTATAATAGATTCTATTCTCTTGCAGGCCAGATCAATCTGATCGTTAACCACTGCGTAATCATAATACTCAAGCAGATTGATTTCGTCCAGAGCAACAGACATCCGGTGATCTATGGTCGCCTGATTCTCGGTACCGCGTCCTTGAATCCGGTCCTTCAGCTCTTCAAGAGAAGGAGGAAGCAGGAATACAAATACGCCATCCGGGAATTTCTCTTTCACTTTAAGCGCACCCTGAACTTCGATCTCAAGAATAATATCCTTGCCGCTATTGATGGTCTCTTCTACAAAGTCACGCGGGGTGCCGTAGAAGTTATCCACATATTGGGCATGCTCCAGCAGCTGATCGTTCTCGATCATACTCAAGAACTGCTCCCGGCTTTTGAAAAAATAATTCACTCCGTGCTCTTCACCGATTCTCGGTTGACGCGTGGTTGCGGATACGGAATATACAAGTTCCGGAACCCGCTTGCGGAGTGCACTGCACACTGTTCCTTTACCGACACCAGATGGGCCGGACAATACGATTAGTAACCCTTTTGCCATTGTTCTCTCCATATCATTCGTCGTTGTCATCATCTTTCGTGGACAGGCGGTGCGCAACCGTCTCCGGCTGAACAGCCGAAAGGATAACATGGTCACTGTCAGTAATAATGACTGCACGCGTCCGGCGTCCATAGGTAGCATCGATCAGCATATGCCGATCTCTTGCTTCTTGAATAATCCGCTTGATCGGTGCAGATTCCGGACTAACAATAGAAATAATCCGATTAGCTGATACGATATTCCCAAAACCGATATTAATGAGTTTGATCGCCATCTTCAGGTTAATCCCCCTATTTACTTGACTCATTTAAGCCGAAACGAATCTTCGTCATTCCATATTCGCCGCTTGTTCGCGAATTTTCTCCAGCTCCGCTTTCATTTCGACCACACGGTTCACTAGAGCCAAATGATTGGCTTTGGATCCAATCGTATTTACTTCCCGGTTCATTTCCTGAATGAGAAAATCCAGTTTCCGTCCAATCGGTTCACGGGTATGAAGCAGCTCTCTACACTGCTCAAAATGACTACCCAGTCGGGTCAGCTCTTCATCAACATTGGACCGGTCAGCAAAAATCGCCACTTCCATGCTGAAACGCTGTTCATCCAGGGTACCGTCAAGAAGCTCGGAGACCCTCTGCCTCAGCCGGTTCCGGTAATCTCCAACCACCGTAGGAGCCAGCCGTGTAAGCTCGGCATGGAACTCCTCTAGCTTAGACAGACGCTCCTCCAAATCCTTCGTCAGGTGCTGGCCTTCCTTCTCCCGCATCTTGATCAGCCCAGATAACGCCTGCTCCAGACCGGCCTTAAGAACCTTCTCCCATTCTTCATCAGGATGCAGGCTCGCAGGCAGCACGTCCTCACTAACAAGCACATCAGGCATCGTCAGGAGCTGGTGGGCGGTTAGCGAACTATCCACGCCAAGCTGTTCTCCAAGCTGACGGGCCGCATCGAGGTAAGCTTTAGCTGCAGAAGTGTTCACTACAAAAGGTCTGGAAGACTCATCTTCCTTCTCCTTGTTGATATAGACATCAATCCGTCCCCGCTTGATATGACGCTGTACAATACGTTTCAATTCATCTTCATAGCAAGTCCATTCCCGAGGCATGCGGAGCACAATCTCGGAATAACGATGATTGACTGATTTAATTTCAAATTGTATCACATAGCCGCCAAAATGCTGGGCGGACTGACCGAATCCGGTCATACTGAATGACATCGGCATCACATCCGTTACACTATTGTAATTGATAATTATGAGTGAAACAAGTGGGCCCCGCGCTCTTTCGACTTCTCTTTTACGTATTTTGTCAAGGTCGCTGTCATCTCATAAAACATAAATGGGGTCATTAAATATATTCCGTTAAAATGGTCCATCGCTACATCCAGCAGCTCCTTGGCGATCTCAACGCCAACACGCCGGCCTTCTTCGCCCTGGAGACCGTCCATGCGGCTGCGTACAGAGTCAGACAGCTGTATACCCGGCACTTCATTGTGCAGGTATTCTGCATTCTTCCCGCTGGCCAGCGGCATAATCCCGATGAAGATCGGCACGTCCAGATGTGCCGTTGCTTCTTTAATAGAAGCAATCAGCTTCACATCATATACGGGCTGGGTCATGATATAGTCAGCTCCAGAAGCAATCTTCTTCTCCAGGCGTTGAACGGCCTTATCCAGATGCTTCACATTCGGATTAAATGCTGCGCCTACAACAAAATTCGCTTTTTGCTTAAGCGGCTTGCCTGAGAAGGCAATACCATCATTAAGCTGTTTGATCATCCTAATAATCTCGAAAGAAGTCATATCATACACGGAGCTTGCCCCAGGCAAATCTCCAAATCTCGCAGGATCTCCGGTTACCGCCAGAACATGGTCGATCCCCAGCGCATCAAAGCCCATCAAGTGAGACTGCGTCCCAATGAGATTACGATCCCGGCAGGCAATATGAATCAGCGGCCGCAGTCCTGTCTCGGTTAGAACCAAGTGGCCAAGAGCCATGTTGCTCATACGAGTGACAGCCAGTGAATTATCCGCCAGTGTAAGGGCATCAACCCCCACCTCTTTCAGGGCAGCTGCCCCCTTCATGAACTTGGTAATATCCAGGTCACGGGGCGGATCCAGCTCCACAATAATGGTATGGCGCTCTTTGACGAGATCTACAATGGATGGTTCCTCCGGACGTCCGCCCGCGACTTCCCTCTCTTCTAACACATGCTCGGCCACAATTCTAGGCACCGATTCATGAGAAAGCACCGAGGTCTCCGGCAAAGATTGAGGCATATAATTCTTCAAAGCAGCTGCCATTGCTGCGATATGATCCGGGGTTGTTCCACAGCACCCCCCAATCAGACGGGCACCGAGATCTGCGAAGGAAACGGCGCTCTCTCCGAAGTATTCAGGAGTAGCCCCGTAAATAAATTCGCCATCCACATAATCAGCAAGACCCGCATTCGGGTAGACGGACAGAGGAACATCAAGCGGTCCATTCAGTCTGCTCATTACACCCATAATTCCTTTAGGACCGGAATGACAGTTAAAGCCGAGAACGTCGGCACCTTCCTGACGGAGGATAGAGAAGGCATCCACAATGGAATAGCCGTCCGTCGTTCTACCGATATCATCTACTGCAAATTGGCAAATTACAGGCAGATCGCCGTTCTTGCGGACAATTTCTTGAGCGATTCGCATTTCATCCAAATCAAAGAAGGTCTCTAGCAAAATGCCATCCACCTGCTCCTCGAGCAGAGCTGTTATTTGCTGTTCATAGTAATGCTTCAGTTCTTTACTCGATACATTGATGCGTTTGCCGCCGCGGATCGAACCTACAGTGCCTATTACATATTTGTTCTCCCCCACTGCCTGACGTGCAATACGAACGGCCGCGCGGTTGATCTCCTCTACCTTACTCTCAAGTCCGAATTTGGAAAGTTTATAGTAATTGGCTGAGAACGTGTTCGTCTCAATCACTTGTGCTCCTGCATCCGCATACTGTCTATGAATATCCCCGATCACCTCAGGGCGAATCATATTCAGCTCTTCAAAAGAGATCCCTACCGGAAATCCGAGCTGGTACAAATAAGTGCCCATTGCCCCATCACCGATCAGAACTTCCCGATTAAGCCTTGCCCGTAAATCAAATTCCGGTTTCATTTAAACATCCTCCAGCCTATAGCGGAACAGGTTCCTCTTAATATTCACTATAATGTAACATAAATCGGGCAGGATGATAAGGTTAACCCGCCACAAGTCTAAGGTACAAATAAAGGCAGCCTCTCTAAGGAGAAAGGCTGCCTTATTGAACACCAAAAGCACTCAGCGAGTCTTAGGCTTCTATAGTTCCCTTGTATACCGCAGCCGCAGGCCCGGTCATATAGACGTGGTTGTCTTCCTCATTCCACTCAATATAGAGATCTCCGCCTTTGAGACCGATCCAGGCTGCCCGGTCAGTCAGCCCATTCAGAACAGAGGATACCAGAGTCGCACAAGCACCTGTACCACAAGCCAGTGTCGGACCGGCTCCGCGTTCCCATACGCGCATCTCGACACGATCACGGGACGTGATGGTTGCGAACTCTACATTGATTTTCCGGGGGAAATAAGGATGAACTTCCAGCTTCGGCCCCCAGGTGTCCAGATCGAAATTAGGGGCGTCCTCTACATAGATGACACAGTGAGGGTTACCCATAGATACAGCCGTGAAATTGAATTCACGTCCATCCGCTTCAATCGGACGGTCCAGAACCGGATTGCCTTCAAGCGTAGTTGGAACTGTTAGTCCGTCGAGAATCGGCTCACCCATGTCCACTCTAACCGTCTGGACTACCCCGTTCTCAACCTTCAAGCTAACCGGCTGAACTCCGGCGCCCAGCGTCTCAATCGTAATATTCTCTTTATCTGTTAATTTATGATCATATACATATTTGGCCACACAGCGAATGGCGTTCCCGCACTGCTCGGCTTCGGAGCCGTCGGAGTTAATAATCCGCATCCGGAAGTCCGCTTGCTCCGATGGCAGAATGAATACCAGTCCATCCCCGCCTACGCCGAAGAAGCGGTCACACCATTTCACTGCAAGCTCACTCACATTATCCGGCAAAGCCTGGTGTCCATGAAAGACCAGAAAGTCATTGCCGAGTCCATGCATCTTTGTAAATTCCATAGCTATCCCTCTCTTTATCTCTTATGCAACAAGTCTATATTTTTGAGAGAGGAAAAGCTATTCATTTTATGCCCGAATATTTGTACTATTCACCGGCAGCGCACGGCTCGGCCCGGTTTTGCGCGGTTTCTTGGTCGACAGCACGCTGCCAGCCCCCATCAGGAACGTTGGGATACCGCCGGCTACGAAGGCAATAGCCCACTCGCGCGGTCCAAGCGCAACCGTCTTGAAGATCGGCTGCAGTGGTTCAATATAGAAAACTGCCAGCATGAGGAGCAGCGAGGACAGGACCGCGAGCACCAGATATTTGTTCTGGAAGAGGTTCCGGTGGAAGATCGACCGGGAGCTCCGGCAGTCAAATACATGGATAAGCTGAGCCAAAACCAGGGTTGCAAAGGCAACGGACTGGGCCAGCATTAGCTGCTCCGGACTGTCAGGTGCGACCTGAAGCGTCACCCAGAAGGCGCCCAGTGTACATAGCCCGATCAGGATACCCCGGCTGATAATCTTCCAGCCCAGTCTGCGGGCAAAAATATTCTCGTTCGCCCCTCTTGGCTTATGCTCCATCAGGTCTTTCTCTGGCTGGTCGACCCCCAGGGCCATGGCCGGCAGGCCGTCCGTGACCAGGTTCACCCACAGAATCTGAATCGGCAGCAGCGGCAGCGGCAGACCGGCCAGCATAGCGAAGAACATGGTCAGAATTTCACCGACATTCGAGGCAAGCAAATAGCGGATGAACTTTCGGATGTTCTCATAAATATTACGACCTTCTTCAATGGCAGCCACGATAGTCGAGAAATTATCATCATTCAGAATCAGAGAAGAGGCTTCCTTGGATACATCCGTACCCGTAATGCCCATCGCAATCCCGATATCTGCCGCCTTGATTGCCGGTGCGTCGTTGACCCCGTCACCGGTCATCGCCACGACGTGCCCTTTACGCTGGAGGGACTTTACAATTCGCAGCTTATGCTCGGGCGATACCCTAGAATATACATATACGTTGTCGACCTGCTTATCCAGCTGCTCATCGCTCATGGCTGCAAGCTGCTGTCCTGTCAGCGAGAGACCTCCGCGTACCAGGATTCCCAGCTCATTCGCGATTGCTTCGGCCGTCAGGCCATGGTCACCGGTAATCATCACCGTCTTGATACCTGCTCTGCGGCAGACGGAGATCGCTTCTCGCACTTCCTTGCGCGGCGGATCAATCATACCGGTCAGTCCGGCAAAGATAAGCTGGGATTCAACCTGGTCAACAGAGGAAGTGTTGTCGTGAGGTCTTAAGTCCCTGTAAGCAAGACCGAGTACGCGAAGCGCGGAGCGAGCCATGCTCTCGTTCGCTGCAGCTACCTTTTGCCGAAGAGTCCCGGTAAGCGGCACTACATTTCCTTCCCACAAAATATAAGAGCAGCGGTCGAGCAGCATGTCAGGGGCTCCCTTGACGTAAGAAAGTCTGCCTCCCTGATGGCTCACAATCACAGACATTCGCTTCCGGTCAGAGTCGAAAGGAAATTCGTGCTCCCGGCTGTACATTCCGCTCAGAGACTGCGGAGAGAAGCCTGCCTTGGATGCCAAGGTGAGGAGTGCTCCTTCTGTAGGGTCACCTTTTAGCTGCCACTGCGGCCCTGAGTCGTCTTTCCCCTTCTTCTTGCCCCGTTGTTCCTCGGACCCTGATTCATAGATCTCGGCATTATTACACAAAGCGCTGATCTGCAGCAGTCTCCGTAACGAAGGCTCCTTCTTGAAATCGGCGGGCTTGCCTTGATAAAGCACATAGCCTGCCGGTTCATATCCATCTCCTGTAACCTCGTAAGACCGGCCTTCCAGCCAGACCTGCTTCACCGTCATCTTGTTCTGGGTCAAAGTTCCCGTCTTATCCGAGCAAATGACCGAGGCACAGCCCAGTGTCTCGACCGACGGCAGCTTGCGTACGATGGCTTTGCGTTTGATCATCCGCTGTACACCCAGTGCCAGAGCAATAGTTACAATCGCGGGCAGACCTTCCGGGATGGCTGCCACTGCCAGACTCACACCCGCGAAGAACATGCTGCCGGCAGGCTGTCCATGCAGAATACCTGCAAGCACCACGAGAATCGTTAAGCCCAGAGAGAGAATGATCAAGATTTTGCCCAGCTGTTCCAGACGCCGCTGCAGCGGAGTCTCCTGAGTCTCCGTGCTCTGGATCAGATCCGCAATCTTCCCCATCTCCGTATCCATACCTGTACGGATCACAACTCCTGTTCCCGAACCGCGGGTGACCATGGTTCCCATGAATCCAAGGTTCTTCTGATCCCCGAGCGGTACCTCAGCAGATGGAATAACCGAGATAATCTTGCCCGATGGGTGGGATTCCCCGGTGAGCGCAGACTCCTCGACATCACAGCTGTTCACCTTGAGCCAGCGCAGATCCGCTGGAATCCGGTCTCCGCTCTCCAGCATGACAATGTCACCAGGCACTAGTTCCCGAGCAGGTATATCTTCTACAGCTCCATCCCGCAGTACTCTTGCATGAGGAGCAGACAGCTGCTTCAGTGCCCGCAGCGATCTTTCCGCCCGAAATTCCTGAATGAAGCCGAGAACCCCATTGAGTACAATGATCGCCACAATGGTGACGGCATCCAGATATTCACCAAGCAGACCCGATACCAGCGTCGCCCCCATCAGGACCAGCATCATAAAATCTTTAAACTGGTTCAGAAAAAGGATCAGCGGTGAGATGCGCTTGGCCTCAGACAGCTCATTGGGGCCGCTCTGTTCGCGCCGCCGCTGCGCCTCTTCAGCGGTAAGGCCCTGATTCTGCTCCACGGCGAACCGTTCCAAGAGCTCATCGGCACTCCACTGGTGCCAGTTTTTTTGTTCCATGCTCGCATTTCCCTCCCGTATTTCCCGCATATTTGGCAGTGTGAGAGCTTTTCCACCCTGTACTAGGGTAAATGTATTCAGACAAGTCCCAAATTATCACCCGGAAGGCCTTAAGTTTTTGCCCTAACTATGGCATCATAGTAGAGGAGTACGTAAAGATAGACAGGAGAATCTGCGAATATGGCACTTGATGGAATTGTAACCCGCGCGATTGTGCATGAGCTGCAGCTCTGCGTTGGCGGAAGAATTAATAAAATACACCAGCCTTCACCTAACGACATTATTTTTAATCTTAGAGCCCAAGGAGAGACCCGGCGCCTGATTCTATCGGCGAATCCGACTTATCCGCGGGTTCATTTCACGGAGCAGACCTTCCTCAATCCACAGGAAGCACCCATGTTCTGTATGCTGCTTCGCAAGCATTGTGAGGGCAGTGTAATTGAATCCATTACCCAGAGCGGCTTGGAACGTACGATTCAAATCGATGTGCGTCAGCGCGATGAACTTGGGGACGTCTCGAGCAAGCGAATCATTATCGAGCTTATGGGCCGCCACAGCAATATTATTATTGTCGACCCGGCAACAGGGACCCAGCTGGACGGGATTCACCATGTGACCCCTTCGATCAGCAGTTATCGGGTCGTTATGCCTGGATTCAGCTATACCGAGCCTCCGCAGCAGCATAAGCTGAACCCGCTAACTGCGGATAAAGAAGCCTTTGTGACGGCGTACCATGCAGCTTCTGCGGATCTTGCCCTGGATCAGGTTCCTAGCTGGATCGTTAATACCTTTAGCGGGCTTAGCCCGCTGATTGCGCAGGAGATTCATCACCGTGCGGGGCTTGATCATAACCCAGGTGATCTTTCCGCCAGAATTGAAGCACTTTGGGAGGCTTTCGACAGCCTGATGACCCGGGTACGCGAGCATCGTTACGAACCTGTTACAGGTCTTAATGCCAAAGGTAAAAGCATATTCTCCGCCATTCCGCTTACGCTGATCCAAGGGGAGACCAAGCATTATTCCTCCATCAGCACCTGCCTCGAGGACTACTATGGGGATAAGGCCGAGCGGGATACGGTTAAACAGAAGGTCAGTGACTTAATCCGCTTTCTTCAGAATGAGCGGACGAAGAACATCAAGAAATTGGGCAAGCTGGATGAAGATTTGGATGAAGCCAAGGATGCCGAACGCTTCCGCATCTGGGGCGAGCTGCTGCTTCCCTCCCTCCACCAGATCAAGAAGGGCGACAAGGAGATTGAGCTGGTGAATTACTATGATGAAGATCAAGCCATGGAGCGTATCCCGCTCGATCCGCTGTTAACGCCTTCAGAGAATGCCCAGCGTTATTTCAAGAAGTACAACAAATTCAAGAACAGCCTGGCCGTGATTGATGAGCAGCTGCGCATCACCCATGATGAAATTGCCTACGTTGAGGGGCTGCTTCAACAGCTCGCGTTCGCCTCCTTAAGCGATATTGATGAAATTAGAGATGAGTTAATACAGCAGGGGTACTTGCGTGACCGCAGCAAGAAGAACCGGAAGAAGAAAAAGAACGATCGTCCGACACTTCATGTGTATACCTCTTCGGAGGGAATTGAAATCTATGTGGGCAAGAACAACCTGCAGAACGAATATGTAACCAACAAGCTGGCGAACTCAAATGATACCTGGCTTCATACCAAGGATATCCCCGGATCCCACGTAGTTATCCGCAGTACTTCCTTTGGGGAGTCCACCCTTGAGGAGGCGGCTCAGCTTGCTGCCTATTTCAGCCAAGCGAAGGAGTCCAGCAGCGTACCGGTCGACTGCACATTGATCCGGCATGTCCGCAAGCCAAGCGGGGCCAAGCCGGGATTCGTCATTTACGATCATCAGAAGACCCTGTTCGTCACACCAGACGAAGCACTTGTGAAAAGTCTGAAGAGTGCGGTGAAGAACGGCTAGCCTACTTAATTAAAAAAGGTATCCGGCGCTTAAACAGATAAGCCGGATACCTTTTTTGTTTAAATAAAGTTGCTCTGCAGCGGCCTCTTACAGGCCAGTTCGGCTCCGCAGCTGTTCAAGCACGTCCGCCGCTACCGTGCGGCTGCCCAGATCCCCGTGGAATACTTGTCCACGGCGGACACCGTGATAGTCGGAGCCTCCCGTCATGAGCAGCCCGTATTCACGGGCCATAGCAAGGTAACGCTCCTCTTCCTCAGGTCCGTGATCGGAATGATAAACCTCAATTCCGGCAGGCTGGCCCTCTGCTATAATTTTCCGGACAAGGTCATCATCCCCATACAGTCCCGGATGGGCAATGACAGCCGCCCCTCCCGCCTCTTTGATCCAAGCGATGGCTTCAACAGGGTCTACTCGCGGGAGTGATATGTAGGCGGCGGCTCCTTCGGCCAGATATTTGTCGAAGGCTTCGCGAAGATCAGCCACAATTCCCTTGCGAACCAGAACATCCGCAATATGAGGTCGGCCGACACTGTCATCTGGACCCAGATCCCTGCCGAGTCCTGAGATAACTTCATTCATCGTGATCGGAATACCCAGTGCATTCAGCTTCCCAACAATCTGCTCATTCCGCGTCTCGCGCACAGTACGGAGATTCTCCAGCCTCGAACGAAGTATTTCGTCCTCATAACGAAGATAGTAACCAAGTATATGAATATCCTTGCCGGATGCCCGGGTGCTTATCTCGACTCCAGGGATCACCTGCACTCCGATTTCCTTACCGGCCGCAGTTGCTTCTACGATCCCTGCTACCGTGTCATGATCGGTAATCGCAAGCCCCGCCAGCCCTTTGAGCTTGGCCAAGTGAACATTCTCGGCTGGGGCGTTCATGCCGTCAGAGGCCCGGGTATGGGTATGCAGATCGTATCGTTCACTCGAAAGTATATTACTCAAGTTAACTCGCCTCCTTATTAACGGTTATGACTTCACAGCGGCAGCTTCTGTGCCCTAAGGAAGTCCAGAAAAGTTACTGCGGAAATAGGCAGTAATGTAGATTTCAAATGAATGGAATAGAAATTTCGTCTAAAGGACGCATCCTTAATATCGATCACCTTCAGAAGGCCCAAAGCCACCTCGTGCTTTACGGAGGAAGGCGACAGCATGGTTATTCCAAAGCCCGCTTCTACAGCAGATTTCACTGCTCCTGTACTTCCAAGATCCATTACCGTCTTCACCAGGTCAAGGTCAACTTGAAGGCGGGTCAATTCCTCCTCCATCACCTGCCGGGTTCCCGAACCTTTCTCACGCAGGACAAATGGATAATCCAGCACTTCCTGAAGGTGAACCTCACTCTGCCGGGTTAACGGATGTTCAGCCGGTACAATCAGTTTGAGCTCATCCTGCATAACAGGCTCCATTACCATATCCGGGTGCTGTACAGCCGCTTCCACTAGTCCAAAGCTAAGCTGGTGATGCAGAATCTGCTCCAGAATTTCGGCAGTATTCATCACTTTGAGCACAATATTAATATGGGGATACTGCTGTCCGAATGGGCCTAGCAGGCGTGGTAGAACATATTCCCCGATTGTAAGACTGGCTCCGAGCTGCAGCCGGCCTTCCAGCATATGAGTGAAGCGGGCCATTGCGCTTTCTGTCTCCCGCATCAGATCAATTCCGCGTTCTGCATAAGGCATGAGCGCCCTTCCCGCCTCGGAGAGCTCGATTCGTTTGGTAGAGCGTACTAGCAGCTTCGTCCCGAAATAATCTTCAAGCGACTGGATTTGCATGGTAACGGCAGGCTGGGTCATATGCAGAGCCTGCGCCGCAGCTGAGAAGCTCCCTTTTTCCGCTACCGTATAAAAGATGTGAAGCTGATGATAGTTAAGTGCCATGTGTTCTCCGTCCTTTCCTCGTCTATCTACAATAGCATGCCAAGGATCACAAAAAAAGACACCCGGGATCTCATCCCTTGTGTCTTGTAGGTCTTCATCTATTCTACCCGCAGCTATTTACGCTTACGGCTGTTCTTCATTAAGGTCATACGACGGGAATGACGCAGCCAGGAATAATAGGATTTCAGATCACGAAGTTCTATGGTTTCCGACATTTTACCCAGGAAAGTAACCACGATCATCTTATGTAACTGATTACCGGCCACATCCACTTCACCTGGAAGCTCCGTGAACTCTGCGACGACAACAATGTCATCATCAATTAAATAGACATCCTCTTCCTTCCGGTAATATGGGACCATCCGATTCTGCTTGAGACATTCCCAAATCCAGGCTGCAATGGTGTCAGACGAGCTTTGATTCTTGGCAATGCGGTCGTTATATCTGATATTGGCATGGTTGGTAATAATGACATCGGCAACCTTCTTGTCTCCGAGCTGAACGAAAAAGGCCTCATACGTGTTCCATCTCTCCATGATCTTATCTTTCACTACTACACCCCCTACCTAAAATAGGTCTTTGTATCTAAGTATATTTACCCATCATATTACATGAAATCCTATTAAATCACAAGTTACAACCTTGTATGTCGAAATAAAGCTGATACGCTAAATCGCTTTCTTTATAGTACGGATAACCAGTTACTATGTTTCTTTTTTTACAATTCTATGAAATACAACAGAGTTTATGCCTATTTTTCATTTTTTCATAGGGGAAAAGGGTCATTAGTGGCTGCGTGGTGTCCTGCATTTCTTAGAAATGATTATGCATAGATAAGGGGTATGCCGTAAGATCATGGAGTTATTCCTCTTCGCGGTGAACACGTTAGACAAAATATAGCATTTTCGACAAAATGAAGTCAAAAAACAATTTTTTCATTTTTTTCATTGAACCGATGGTAACAAAAAAAAGCAGAGACCGTGTCATAAGACACACTCTCTGCAAAGGTTGAGTTCGAACCGTAAGCCTAATCGCTTACAGGCCGTAATATTGTGTTTTGTCCGGTACATCCTTGGTATATTCGGTCTTGATTTCATTGCGGTAAGATCTCTCAATCTTGCGAACATATGACAGCTTGCGGACATTCTTCATAATATCCTCAGCCCGTTCTGCATTCACATACATCACCACGTAATGCATACGCTTCGACAAATAATGCACGCTTCCGTATTTATCCAGATTTCTTGCCGCCTTCATATCGCTGACCCATATAATATAGCCTGTACGCTCCTGAAACATGGTGCCCTGCCCCGCTTTCTTCCGCAATAATTATCCGCAGCTGCACTTGCCGCCGCTGCCGCATCCCCCGCCCTTGGGACTCGGATCGTTACTTGGCACTTTGATACTGTCAGACACCGCATAAGCAATCGTCTCGGACATCTGGTGAAGGAGGTCATCAAGTTCCTTCTCCGCCTGCTTGAACCTGCTTACGGCTTCAATCTGTTCGAGCTCCTGCTCCACTTCGGCAACCTGTCCCATCGCCTCGTGATAGTTGGGGTGGAAATGCCCAAAGCGCTGAGTCTCTTCGAACAGTTCCTTCTTCGACTCCAGCTTCTTAACCAGAAGCCGTACTTCTGTATCTTTCTCGACCTGCTGCTTCCAATGAAGATATTCAGCAACACAGGCAGAGCTATTGATCATATCGCCTAATTCATAGGCGTAAGTAAGCATCTCGGCCATATCGACCGTCTTCTTCTCTGATACGCTCATGAAATTCATCCCAATTCTAAGAATGTTCTACCCGGGGGTAGACAGGATAATCATATCATAAACCCTATTCGATAAGAAGACTTAACCTTTAAAATAGGGATCTTCAGGCAAAATAAGCTGCAGGGTGTCCCAGTCCGTACAGGACAGCTCCTGCTTCTTAAGGGATGGCAGCAGCAGCACCTCGGCCCGCCAAGGGTTCCCGTGCAGCAGCCTTAAAGGGAGGGCTTCGGTAACCTTATCTTTTATTCCCAGTCTTATTTTGGTCTGCCACAACATTGCCTGCTGGATTAAAGATTTGGCCGTGGAGGCATGATAGCTTCTCAATTCTTTGTACCAAGCCGGCGGAATCTCATCCAAGCCAGGGAATAGCTCGGCGATCACCAAAGGTTCTTTGTCCCGCTCATAGATATGTATGGCTGCACCGCTAAATATCCATCCCTTGAATTCTCCAGGGCGGCTTTGATGATCTTGATCCGTCCTTGCTGCATCTTTCTCCCCTGACGAATTGCCAGAGCCCATCCTATCCGGTCTAAGCTTTGGATATTTGGCGGCGGATTCCTTATCAAATGGCCTCTGAGGAGCCAGATCAAGCTGTTCAAGTATCTTATAGATCTCTTTCAAATTCGGTCCGTGGACAATGAAATCAAGAGGTCCGATTCGCTCCAGCTTTGACTGCCCTCCGTCATAGTTGGCCACGATCTCCGCAGCCTCTTCATCCGAACAGCGGAGAAGCACCCGCTCTTCAATGAAGACTCGGCCGAGTTCCTTATCCCATTGCCGAAGCGCGCTCCGAATAGGATCCGGAATACCCGATGCTGCCCACTTCTCAAGAAATACTTCAAGCTCATCCAGGGTTCGCCCGTGTTCAAGGGCGCTCGCGGCCGATTCCCGGCTGATTTTATACACAGACATCGCATCATAAGTCACGCCTTTTGCCCACAACTCCAGCTCCCATCTGATCAGATAAGAAACATCAGAAGGCACAAGGATTTCGAAGTCCGGCTGTACATACAATCTGCCTTCAAGAGGAGCCGTGAATGGCTCGATATCCCTATCTTCGTTACCGGCTGATCCTATCTGTTCCGGGATCTTCGGCCTGGCTCTCCAGCGAAAGGCTGCCTGTCCTTTCTCTCCGCGGCCCAAATCCACGAACCCCAAGCCGCAAAGCATCTCCAGCCATCCCAGCGTAAAATTATGCTGCCCCTCGGATAAGGGATTTACGAGTATATGATATTTCTCCATCCAGCCGATAATTTCCTCAAAGTGAAACCAGGTTCCTTCTTCAATATACTCCGTGCTAAGAGCATAGACGTAATGCTGCAGAATCGGGTCGGCAGGGAGGTACCTGTCCAGCAGCTGTTTGTACACAGCAAGCCGCATAGCAACTGGAGACAGTATGAGCCAAGCCTCCACAGCAGATTCATTTATTGTCCAACTGCCTCTCTTTTCAACTAGACCCAGGCCCGCTAACAGATCCAGCACAACGGCTGTATTAGTGGGATAGACATCACAGTGAGGATATTGGAGCGAAATATGCTGGAGGTCATCCTCCGCAAGCTGGATCAGCCCGCCAAGTCTAGTTACCGTCTTCTGATGGATCGTGCCCTTGGCCGTGATCGGCAGGCCATGCTGCCCGGTCCATACCAGCACCCGGAACATATCGATCTCTATTCCCGCCCTGCCTTCGCGGTCAAGGGATACCAAGCCAGGGTTCACCGCCTCCGCCCGCTGATCTACAGGTCCCAGAATACCCGCCTGAAGCTTTGGGAACAAACGGCTGTCAATGAAATACAGCCTCTCCCCCCAAGTCTTCTTCACTGCACACAGAACGCCCGACTTCACTAGAGAGAGAACGCCCAGGCGCAGCTCAGCCCCGCTGACTCCATCACTTGCAAGCTTCTCAATCTGTTCCAGCTTGAAGGGTTGTCCAGCATAGTTCTGGATTATGAACCCCAAAGTCAGCTTACCAAGCTCAGAAGCCTCAAGCTCCTCAGCCCACTTTAAATGGCATGATCGCATGGTCACTGAGCTGCCTCCTTCCCTGAATCGCCATCTGCCTGCGAGGGTAGTACCGAGTACTCATAACCCTGTTCAATAAGAAACAGCTGCCTGCGGCGTGAGAAGTCCTGTTCTCTGGTTCTGTCTGAGACTAAGGTATAGAAGAAGGCCCGGTTATCCTCAGCCTTAGGCCGAAGCAGCCTTCCGAGTCGCTGGGCTTCCTCCTGTCTGGAGCCGAAGCTTCCTGACACCTGTATTCCTACGGAGGCCTCCGGAAGATCAACCGCAAAATTCGCCACTTTAGATACGATTAATACGGGAAGTTCGCCGCTGCGGAAGGCACGGAACAGTCCCATTCGCTCTTCCTGGGGCATACTTCCCGTAATCAGCGGAGCCTGAAGCTGATCGGATAGATGCTTAAGCTGACCCAGATACTGACCTATAATGAGAACCTGCCGGTCAGCATGGGATTTCAGCAATTCTTGTATCACCATCAACTTCCCGGGATTCTCCGCCGCTATTCTGAATTTCTGCCTTCCTCCGGCCAATGAATACTTCATTCGAAGGGATTCGCTTAAGGGTACGCGAATTTCACAGCATTTCACCTGAGCTATCCAGCCCTCCTGTTCCAGGTCTCTCCAAGGCATCTCGTAAAGTTTTGGACCAATCAGGGAAAAGACATCCTTCTCGCACCCGTCCTCTCGTACGAGTGTCGCCGTTAAGCCCAGCCGGCGTGTAGCCTGGATCTCCGCAGTAACACGAAAGACAGGGGCAGGCAGCAGATGAACCTCGTCATAAATAATCAGCCCCCAATCCCGCTCATTGAACAGCTTCATATGCTTGAAGCCATCCTCCTTCTTGGATCGGTGGGCCAATATCTGATAGGTTGAGACCGTAACAGGGCGGACTTCCTTCCGGTCTCCCGAGTATTCTCCAATCTCCATTTCATTAAGCGTCGTCTTGTTCCGCAGTTCCCCAATCCACTGCCTGACTGAAGTTACGTTTGAAGTAAGAATCAGGGTCTCACACTGGAGCTTGGCCATGGCGGCGAGCCCAATAACCGTCTTCCCTGCGCCGCAGGGGAGAACGAGAACTCCGCTTCCTCCCCCTGTACCGGGACCGCTTCCGGTGAAAGCTGCTACACTTTCGATTTGATAGGGCCGAAGGGAGAACGGATGACCCGCAGCCACCTGAGCATGTAGATCAAAGGACAAGGCTTGTCCGCTGTGATAGCCAGCCTCGTCCTGTACCGGGTAACCAAGCCGGGTCAGCTCCTGCTTGATCATTCCCCGATTATTAACCGGAATTGTCAGCGTGGTTCCCGAGACCCTACTGAGATTCAACTTCCGTACAGAATCGAGCTTCAGAAGTTCATCGATAAATTCCGGGGACTTACTTTGCAATAAGAGTACCTCCGGTTGTTCCATAGACTGGCTCAGTTTTAATCTCCCGTAACGTGACAACCAAAGCGTAATATCTTTTATAACTTGGGCTGGAACTTCCATTTTGGACAAAGCCCGGATCCGGTCCAAGATATCATTCGTCTCCAGTCCTTGGGCCGCGGCGTTCCACATGGATAGAGGAGTAAGTCGATAGGTATGAAAAGAAGCCGGGCTCTTCACCAGCTCCGCGAACCTGGATAGCTCCCGTCTTGCCGCTTCAAAGCCAGGGTGATCCTTCTCAAGAAGAACCGTGAAATCTCGCAGAACCAAGCATGCACCTTTTCCGTTCATCCATACTTCCTTTCTTCCGTGTTACGGATTCGGTATTTATTCCAGACAAAAAGAAGCCCGCAGCTAAGCGAGCTTCCTGCTTCATCTATTAGGTTATCCAGAAATGTCCAAAACCTATTCGTCAGTTCTCTCCCAAGTAGGATTCGGCCAGTGTAACCAGCAGCCCAGCTGCGTACAGCATGGATTCTTCGTCCAGATCGAACTTCGGATGATGGTGCGGGTACGAGGCGCCCTTGTCGGGATTTCCCGCTCCCACAAGAACAAAGCATCCCGGAATTTGCTGTACATAATAGGCAAAATCTTCTGCAGGCATAATCTTCGGAGACACTTCGGCGCGAAGTCCGTAGGCCTTTCCTGCCACTTGGAAAAAGCGGTTCACTTCCGCTTCAAGATTCACGAGCGGCGGGTATCCCATGACATAATCGATGCTCGCTTCCGCTCCGTAGGCTTTGGCCGTTCCCTCGGCCATCTCCTCAATTCTTCTGCGGATCAGGTGCCGCGTCTCCTCCTTGAAGCATCGGACGGTACCCGACAGGACACAGTGCTCTGCAATTACATTCTGCACGGTTCCCCCCTGTATGGAACCAATGGTAACGACCGCAGGGTCCAGCGGATCTACAGATCGGCTGACAATCGCCTGAAGCTGCATGACAAGAGCTGCTCCCGCCACTACACTGTCAACCGCTGCATGCGGCATGCCTCCATGTCCGCCTTGTCCTTTCATATCTATAAAGAACTCATCGGTAGAAGCCATAAGCGGACCCGAGACACTGGCAGCCGTGCCGACAGGAATGGGAGTCCATAAGTGAACGCCGTAGATCACATCCGCCCCGTCAATGGCTCCATCCTGAATCATGGCCGCTGCTCCACCAGGGCATACCTCTTCTGCCGGCTGAAAGATCAATCGGATCTCTCCCTGAAGTGTGTCCAGCCGTCTTGAGAAGTACTCCCCTACCGCAAGCAGCGCTGCTGTATGACCGTCATGACCGCAGGCATGCATAACACCCGGCACCTCAGACGCATAATCGCACACCTTCTCATCCTGGATCGGCAGAGCATCCATATCTGCACGCAGGGCAACGGTCTTGCCGGGAAGCTTTCCTTTAATCACACCGACTACTCCGTAGCCGCCAACCCCAGTTCTTACTTCAATACCCAGCTTCGTCAAAATATTTGCGACATATGCCGATGTTTTCTCTTCTTTATAGGAAACTTCCGGATTCCGATGCAGAAAGCGCCTGGTCTTAACCATATCCGGAAATAAGGACCTTAACAGCTCTAAATCTTTCACTACAGCCACATCCTTCTCTTTGTTCACACTTACACGTGTCATAAACCCGCTGCAATCATTGTAACACACACGATTCATCTGCCGAAAAGTCTTTTGCGTAAGGCCTTGAGAGTGCTTGCACAACTACGGGAAACATACTATCATGAATGAATATACAGTATGTTAAGGGAGGACAATGACCCAATGATTTTTGAAAACACTGGTTTGGACGGTATTAAAAGTGATCTCGCTTATTTGGATGAATCCGCTGAGAAAGTAGGATTTGTACGTTGGCAATGGGAATATTACCGCGCTACATATGATTATAAAATAGAAGACAACAATAGCGAGTACTTTCTTCGTATCAATACTCGCGCCCTGGACGGCAAGCTGGAGCGCCCGGATACAGTCCTGGCCATCGAAGCTGTATACATGGGCCGTGCAACCTTCCCTCATGGACTCGAGTATGAATCTCCAATTCCGTCTCAAGTTCTGAGCCATGCGAATCAGAAGCTGAACGAATTAAAGAAATTGCTCGAGGCTTGAGGCCCGAGCTATGAATGATAACAAAACCACCCAGACCAGAAAAGGGACTCCTGACTTTCAATTACTTATTCTTACCCTGCTTATGGTGGGATTCGGTCTAGTCATGGTATTCAGCTCCAGCTCCAGCATTGCGATTGTCAATCCCAAGTTTAATTTCGATGCGATGTACTTCACCAAGAAACAGATGATCTTTGGCGTACTGGGACTGCTGAGCATGTTTGTTACTATGAACATACCTTATGCTAAATATAAGAAACTGTTTGTGCCTGTGTTCATAGTCACTCTAATTATGCTATTACTCGTCCCTTATATAGGACAAAATGTTAACGGCGCAAGAAGCTGGTTCGGTTTCGGCTCGTTTGGTGTTCAGCCTTCCGAGCTGGCCAAGATCACGATCATCCTCTACTTGGCAGCCCTGATCTCCAAAAAAGGCGAGCGGTTCCGCGATCTGCGCACCGGCTATATTCCCGTGATGCTGATCGTTGGTTTCGTAGCCGGCCTTATTATGCTTCAGCCGGATTTCGGTTCCTGCGTTATTCTTGTCGCGACGGCGGGCCTTGTTGTATTTGCCGGCGGCGCCAATTTGAAGCATATCCTTGGCTCACTTGCTCTGCTTGTACTCGGAGCCAGCATTGTGCTTGGAGCCCAGTTTTTGTTCGACAAGATCAGTGATCATGATAATCCCAAGGACTATAAGGCGGGTCGTATTCAAGCCTACCTGGATCCTCTGCAGGATCCTCAAGGGGTAAGCTATAACCTAGTGCAATCCTTGATAGCCATTGGGCATGGCGGAGCTACCGGTACCGGATTTGGTCAAAGCGTCCAGAAGCTTCATTACCTGCCGAATCCTTACAATGACTTTATTTTCTCGGTCATTGGTGAAGAATTCGGATTCATTGGCACTTTGCTTTTTTTATTGTTCTATATTTATTTCATCTGGCGAGGTATTCTGGTCTCTGTGAGATGTCCGGACACATTTGGTACCTTGGTAGGCGTTGGCATTATGGGACTCATTGCGATTCAAGCTTTCATCAATATCGGCGGCGTAACCAATACTATACCCATCACGGGAGTCACCCTTCCGTTTATTAGCTACGGCGGATCTTCCTTGATGGTAATGATGGCAAGTATGGGGATTGTGCTGAGCATATCACGGCAATCCAGTCTGCCTGTCAGCCAGGAGCGCACCAAATCCGTAGTAGTCAAGCAGGCCGTGTCCGAAAGACCAGCCAGAAGGAGCTTTAGCCGATAACCAAAAGAGGCTGACCCACAGCAGAATCTGCCTGGGCCAGCCTTTTTTTTGTTGGTCGTTGAGCGATTTATGTACCTAACCCTCCAGGACGTATTACAGCCTACATTTCATCATCTTTGAAGGCCACACCCTCGACCTTGATGTTCACTTCAACAACATGAAGACCTGTCAAGCTCTCAACAGCAACACGGACATTCTGCTGAAGCATGCGGCACACCTCGTGAATCGGGGTCTCATACAGCACGATTATCCGCAGGTCAATAGCGGCTTCCAGCTGGCCAACCTCAACGGTGACCCCCTTCTGCACATTCTTCCCGCTAAGCCGTTTCGCCCAGCCTTCAGAAAGTCCTCCGCTCATTGCAGCGATGCCTGGAGTTTCCAATGCGGCCATGCCCGCGATTTTGGACACTACATCATCCGAGATTCGAATGGTCCCTAATTCAAGCTGTAACTGCTCGGTCATGGTCATTCCTCCTCCAAAAAATCTAATTATTTCTAATTGTAATAGGTGCCGGGTTTGAATGCAACTATGGACCATTCTTCCATCTTCCGTTTATAATACGGATTGAGCAACTACGCTGCACCACACATTTCTCGTTTATATTGGGTACAATAATGGTTATATTGATTTTGTACTCATATAAGCCCATCCCAAATAACTTAAAGTTGAGGTGTCTTTTTTTGAAAAAGTATTGGTTTCCGAGTTTGCTTATCCTTACATTCTTACTTAGCGCCATCGGTCATTATGCCGACTGGAACCCTACCTTGCAGTTCGTTATTTCCGCCATCGCGGTCATCTTCGTTGCCGGATTCCTTGGAAAGGCCACAGAAAGCGTCTCCCACTATGCGGGACAACGTCTTGGAGGGTTCCTGAATGCAACCTTCGGAAATGCGGCCGAGCTGATTATCGGGATTCTCCTGGTCAGCAACGGACAATTCGAGATCGTTAAAGCCAGCATAACCGGTTCTATTATCGGGAACCTGCTGCTTGTGCTTGGACTCAGCCTTTTTGCAGGCGGACTGAAATACAAGATTCAGAATTTCAATGTCTCCCTTGCCGGACTTAATGGTTCCCTGATGATTCTGGGAATTATCGCCTTGTTCGTACCGGCTATCTTCCTGAATACACATGCGCTGCAAAGCGAAGACAAGAACGTAGTCAGCCTAGTCGTAGCCGGAATTCTAATCGTGGCTTACCTCTTGTGGCTTGTATTCTCCATGATTACACATAAAGACTACTTGGCCGATGTAACTGAGGACAGTGAAGAGCAGCTTCCTCATGAGCACGCTCCAATGTGGTCGAAGGGCAAATCTATTGTATATTTGATTGTCGCTACGGTCATGGTTGCTTTTGTCAGCGAGTGGCTGGTACATACTCTGGACACGTTTACCGAGAAATTTGGACTTAGTGAAATCTTCGTCGGCGCCTTTGTGGTAGCTATTGTCGGAAATGCAGCTGAACACAGTGCAGCCATTATGCTGGCGATGAAGAACAAGATCGGGGCTTCCGTTGAGATTGCCATCGGCAGCAGTCTGCAGATCGCTCTGTTCGTAGCCCCAGTTCTGATCTTCGTCAGTCATCTCATGGGGCGTCCTATGGATATTGTCTTCACGGTCATCGAGCTTGCAGCCATTGGGGTATCCGTCTTTATTGCCAAGTCCATTACACAGGATGGTTCTACGAACTGGTATGAAGGACTTTTACTGCTGGCTGTATATGGTATCCTCGGTGTATCCTTTTACCTGGTATAGACATGTTAGAAAATTAAGCACAAAAAAAGCGTATGACCGGCTGGGACCGGATCATACGCTTTATTTGTGTACTCTATGTATGCCCATCCTGCGACAGGCCTACTCTTTAGTATTCAAGGCCTCATAAAGAACGGCCAAATTGCGTTCCAGCTTGCTTAGGATCTGTTTGCCCACGAGAGGATTAACCAGTCCAGCACGCACGGCAAAATCTACCTCTTTCGAGAATCCGAACATCTGGGTATCAAGCACTTCCTCATATAGAGGGCAATAACGTGTTGCCAGATTCTCCATCTGCACTTCAATGAGCTTCTCTATTTTATCTGCGTCTTCTTGCAAAAGACTCAGCGCTTTCAAATTCAACTGTTCCTGCAAATCAGATGAAGTCATGCAATCTTCCCCCCCTGTGTACAAAATCATCAGTCTAACCATATTTATATTTACTTTACTTAATATTAGACGAAAATGAACCCCAATACAAGAACCTCACGAAATAATCCCCGCTCAAAGAAAACCTCATAACGCCGCGAATAAAAAAACACCCCTGCCATCAGGCAGGAGTGATGCGGTTCCAGTCTATTCTTCGACTACGCGAACCTTAAGACCATGTTTGGCAAAAGCTTCAGCTACTGCCGCTTTAGCTTCTTCAGCATCTGGTCCATGAACATGGAGCTCATAGCTTTCGGAGCTAACAAGAGTGGTGAACAGACCTAGAATACTTTTAACATCGATATACTTGTTCTCCGCCTGAAGCACGATTGAAGAAGTAAATCTTCCTGCTGTTTGTGCAATTTCTACAACCGCTGCATTGTTGTTCGCCATGGAATATCCTCCGTTTTCTAAGTATATTAATATATGTTCATGATACCTTGAATCCGCTTACCAATCAAGGATAAATCTCCTTACTTCAAGTTCTCCGGATTTAAAGGCCCAAGCTCAGGAATTACGAACAGTCCATCCTTGCGTATCAGCTGTCCATCAAAGTAAATTTCTCCGCCTCCATAATCCGGACGCTGGATCTGCACAAGATCCCAGTGGATGGAAGACCGGTTCCCGTTATCCGCCACCTCATAGGCCTGCCCCGGAGTAAAGTGGAAGCTGCCGGCAATCTTCTCATCAAAGAGCGTATCCTTCATCGGATGAAGAATATAAGGGTTGAAGCCAATGGCGAATTCGCCGATATATCGGGCACCTTCATCGGCATCCAGAATGGCATTAATCCGGGCCGTATCATTGCTCGAAGCCTCAACAATTTTCCCATTCTCGAAACGGAACTTGATGTTCTCGAACGTTACCCCGTTATATAGACTCGCTGTATTAAAGCTGATCGTACCATTTACGGAATCACGAACCGGCGCTGTATAAACTTCGCCATCCGGAATGTTGTTCTGCCCGGAACACTTGATAGCTCCAATGCCTTTGATCGAGAACTGCAAATCCGTGCCTTCCGCCACAATCCGTACTTGATCCGTGCGGTTCATAAGTTCCGCCAGAGCATCCTGAGCCCGATCCATCTTGGCATAATCCAAATTGCATACCGAGAAATAGAAGTCCTCGAAAGCTTCTGTACTTGTATTCGCCAGCTGGGCCATGCTTGCGTTAGGATAGCGCAGCACTACCCATTTGGTATGCTTAACTCGCTGTTCGCTATGTACAGGATGAGAATATAATGAATTGTATAATTTCATTTTTTCTTCTGGCACATCAGCCAGGTCATTCACATTCTCTCCGGCCCGAATTCCGATATAACACTGCATTTGCTTCATCCGATTGAGATCAATTTCAGCCCAAGTCTGAATCTGCTCTTTGTTCCCATATTTAAGCATGGCCCGCTGAACGGTCTTGTCTGTTAGCTGCACGAATGCATTTCCGCCTTTTTTACCTACTTCTTCAACAATGGCATTCAATAAATCCCGTTCCGTACCTATCATTTCAATAAGCACATTCTCTCCTGGCTGAACGTTAACGGAGTACCCTACCAGGTTCGCCGCCAGCTGTCCAATTCTTGGATCACGCATTTCATGTTCCCCCTCAATAGCTGTATTAATTTAACGATGGTCGATTCTTATCTATTGTATCATTTTTGATGATATGAAGTCAGCATTACAAGAGAATCCGTTCATTTAAAGGTACAGTCGGTAACCAGTGTCTCTGGCTTGCTCAAGTTCGAATTCCCCGGAAAGGTAATTTTGTTATGGGAGGTAAGACGTCTCGGCAGACCCGATCTCTTGTCTATGGTCAAGTAATACACGGTGCTGACCTTAGCCTGATCCAGCTTTGTTGACATCTGGCGGTTACCTTGATCCCACAATTCCCGGACTTCCCGGTTCAGTGCATTCCGCTCAGAGGGAGACAGCAGCAGCTGCTGGCTATTCCGCGAATAGTTGTTAAGCACAAGGTTCATCTCATCGCTAAGCTGTCTGCGGAGCAGTCTCTTGGCTTCCTCCGGTGCAAGTTCAACCCTCAGCACCTTCGTTCCTCTGGCCGCTCCACTCTCGAGTCGGATGGTCTTAGACTTGGTATCATGAATTTCTTCAAGCTGTGCCAGGGGATTAACCCGTGTAAGCGGCTGGGATCCACTCATCCCCTGATTCTCAGTCAGAGCAACCCACCTTCTTCCTTTCAGTTGAAGTTTTGCGATGCTTCGTCGTGATTTGACCTCTGCCGCCTCGAGATTAGAATCAGCCGGCTTTACAGGAGAATCCGCAGTCAGCGTCAGAATCTGATGATTTTGAAGCTCTCCCGAGAAGGCTACATTACCCTCCGGCTGGAGCTGATCTGCCCTTAACAGCACCGTTGTACCCTTGAAGCTAAGCGTGTCACTTCCGGCAAGTCCTGCCCAGGTCAAGTCGAACCAGTCCTGCGCGGACCTCGGACCAGAACAGGAAGTACACAGCAGAATCACGATAATGCTTACGGAAGCTTTGCGAACAACAGATTTTTTGGTCATACTCCGCACCTCTCTCATTCAAGGACATATCTAAGCTACTCCTAATTTCTCCTACAAAGAGCAACTTATACAGGGAGAGATGCCAGCGATCATACAAAAAGACACCCCGAAGGGTGTCCTTGCAGCAAATCTATAGACTTATTGAACCGTCCTGCCAATTTGGGTCTGGTTCCGGCCGTTATTCTTGGAGCGGTATAGCGCCATATCAGCCCGGTAAAATAATGACTCTACGCTAATCTTCTCATCCATCCGATTCCAATTGGATACGCCGCACGAGACAGTAACCCTCGGTGTCGTCTCAGCCGAGATCCGGCCACGAATGAGCTCGGCCAGCTGATAGCCTTCCTCAAGCTCCGTATCCGGCAAGTATATCGCCAGCTCTTCTCCGCCCCACCGTGCGCTTATATCAACCTTGCGAAGGGTGGACTGAATGATATTAGAGACCTGCTTCAGAATTTGGTCTCCGATTTGATGACCATGGGTATCGTTAATCTGCTTGAATTTATCTATATCTACCACGATCAGCGAGCCCTTGGCATCCCTGCGCTGAAATCCCAATATCTTATCGTCCAGATAATGGCGGGCGAACAATCCAGTCAGCATGTCCCGATTAGCCATCCGCCGGACTTCGGCATGCAGTGAAGCATTTGCAATAGCCAGTCCAATGTGAGTAGACAGCACCTGTAGCAGCTTATAATTCTCATAGGAAAAATAATGTGGGCGGGTGTGCGCCAGCAGAATCGCCCCGCTGACTTCCCCGCGAATCATTAATGGAGCCCCGATCAAGGAGTTTGATCCAGTCCGCTCCATTAGCTTGGAGTATACTCTTCCGTAATTATTGTAATCCGAGAGGATAATAGGTTCCTTAGTTGCGTATACCAAGCCGCAAAAGCCAGAATCTCTGGGGAAGATCTCCTTGGTCAGTGAAGCAACGTTTGTGGAGACCATTTCAAAGGACTCTTTGGCTTTATCAAGCTGGGAGATGCAGCAGTATTCAGCACCGAATATATGCAGAAGCTCTTCTGTTGCAAATTTGAACACTTCTTTCAGCTGCAAACTCTGACTTAACTGCTGAGTCAATTCATTAATCAACCTGAGCTCATGAATGAGCTGATTAGACTGTTCGTATAATTTGGCATTCTCGAATGCGGTTCCAGCCGTATCGGCCAGCATGCCAACCAATTGGATATCCGCTTCTTCAAATTGTTCTGAGGGGATGAATAGATGAAATACCCCGTAGACACCCTGCTTGCCGCTAAGCGGGACTGCAATTTCCAGGTATCCTTGTCCATCCTCAGTCTGGAAGCTGTTACGGAGAAGCCTTCCTTCCATAAAGGCCTGAACACACAGCCGCCTCGTCTCCCCCTGCAGCTGCAGTGATTTCACTCTGGAATTCGAACTATGATGATCCTGGGACATCAAAATTTCCAGCCGTGCATTCGGATATACCCTGACAAGACTGTCCAGCACCTCGTTAAGCACCGCATCAACATCTATTTTGTCATGAAGCCTTTGTACAATCTCGACCAGGAAGGATCTTCTCAGCGTCTCTCGCTTGGCCTGTTCTTGTATCGCAATGAAATCTTTGAAAAATGTATTCTCGAACCTGCGGTAAAAACAGGATACAAAATGGTGTTCTGCCATACCCAGAATCTGCGCTGCAAAGCTGGTCTCTTCGGCAGTGCCTTGAATTACACAGCCAATTACTGAGAATATTTCGGCCTTGCTTTTTGTACGAATAGGGATTGCTGCTGCGACTGTAACGGGTTCTGCCGCAGCATCTGCACACAGACTTAGCGTAATAGTCTTACCGGTGTCTAGACAAGCTCGCATCGCTTCGTTCATACCTTGATTCCACCTGCCGAGCACAGCCTCATCTTCGGTATAAATGAATTGTGCTGCCCAATCCGCAAGCACCCATGAAAGCTGTCCGCCGCCCTGGAATGAAGACACTGCAGGAAGCCAGTCCTTAAATACAGAACTTAGCAGCGGATGCAAATAAGGAAAATCATGTGCCGTGATATCCAGCTGCTCCAGCCAGGCGATCTCGCTTGAGTGAACGTCAAGATCTGGAGATGGGGAAGTTAGATTGCTAATCACCGGGTCCTCTCGTAGATGTTCTGCCATAAGGGGCTCCTTCTGCACCGCGCATCGACGGCTTAATGGTAACCTTTACATATGCTCAACAACAAACTTCTTCTAAGGGTATACTAGGAATAAGATATATAATTGTATTCTACTATTATAATTGGGTTTTTGCACCTAAATTCCATGGTTTTGAACCGGTTTTTTTGGTGCAAAAGCCCTATCGACAAAAACCATCTTTTTCAAACAAAAACTTCGCCTTGACTTTATATACTAACTTCATATAATATTTATTGTTGATGAAGACTGGATAGAGTCTTACCTTAGGGCGTAAAATTGTGTCACCCTCACGGCTTTTGTTGCTGACTGGACAGCGGCTGAACTTTTCGGTCAGTAGAGCGGATTATTCTTCTATCCCCCCGCCCGACAAACAAAACCGGCGCAAGTGTAGCCCCACCTAAAATTTAATTTATGAAGGAGTCTACTATACAATGGCACGTTACACTGGTCCTAAATTTAAACTCAGCCGTCGTCTCGGCATTTCCCTGAGCGGCACAGGCAAAGATTTGAAACGCCCTTTCCCTCCGGGTCAACATGGTGCAAACCAACGGAGAAAAGTAAGCAACTACGGAATGCAGCTTCTTGAAAAGCAAAAGCTTCGCCACATGTACGGCTTGGGCGAGAAGCAGTTCAAAACTCTCTTCTCTAGAGCACACAAAATGCAAGGTATCGCCGGTGAAAACTTCATGTTCTTGCTGGAGTCCCGTCTGGACAACCTTGTATACCGTCTTGGCTTTGCTAACTCCCGTGCTGGTGCCCGTCAATTGGTATCCCACGGCCATATCACAGTTAACGGCAAGAAAGTGAACATCGCTTCTTACCTCGTGAACCTGGGTGATGTAATCAGCCTTCGCGAAAGAAGCCGCGGCCTTTCCTCCGTTAAAGAAGCTTTGGAGAACCGCAACCATCTTCCAGCTTACCTTGAGTTCAACGATACTTCCCTTGAAGGTAAGTACATCCGTCTTCCAGAGCGTTCTGAGCTCTCCCAAGACATCGATGAGAAACAAATCGTCGAATTCTACAACCGTTAATATTAAAGCTCACACAAACCGGTCCTGGTCTGCAAAGACTTCGGCCGGTTTTTTTATGTTTAACTACAATAGTACATACAAAAAAGGAGCCAACCTCGGCTCCTTACTCTGTACTATTTTCTCGCAAGCTTGGCGAATTTACGCTTACCCACCTGAATTACATCGCCATCTTTAATTTCAAGCTCTGCATTGAAGTCTGTCAGCTTGTCTTCATTGAACTTGACCGAGCCCTGCTGTATACTGCGTCTCGCCTCTCCATTGGATGCAGCGAAGCCCAGAAGCGTGAGCAACTTAATCAGGCCAATAGAGCCATTTGCCAGCTCGCTATCTGCAATTTCAACAGTCTGTATATCGTCTGGCAGCGCACGCTGCTGGAACACGGTTACGAAATGCTCCTGAGCCGCTTCCGCATCCTCCAGATTGTGATACATTCTTACGAGTGTAAAAGCAAGCTTCATCTTGGCATCCCGAGGGTGCAGCGTGCCTTCCTTCATTCCTTCTTCAAGCACAGCCAGCTCCTCATTCGTTAAATCAGTTACCAGCTGGAAATATTTCAGCATCAATTCATCAGGTACAGACATCACCTTGCCGTAAATTTCGTTAGGCTGTTCATCGATGCCAATGTAATTCCCCAGACTCTTACTCATCTTCTGGACTCCATCAAGCCCCTCGATGATCGGCGTCATAATGGCCACCTGAGGCTCTACGCCATATTCCTTCTGAAGCGTACGTCCCATAAGCAGATTGAACTTCTGGTCCGTTCCGCCAAGCTCAATATCTGACTTCAAAGCAACTGAGTCCATACCCTGCATCAGAGGATAGAAGAACTCGTGGACGCTGATAGGCTGTCCGCTCTGGTAACGCTTGGTGAAGTCGTCACGTTCAAGCATACGCGCAACCGTCAGCTTCGCAGCCAGCTTTACGACATCAGCAAAGGTCATTGGCGCGAGCCACTCTGAATTGAAATGGATTTTCGTCTTTTCCTTATCCAGAATCTTGAAGGCCTGCTTAAAATAAGTCTCCGAGTTGCGCTTCACATCTTCCTCGCTCAGCTGTTTTCTTGTCTCGGATTTGCCGGTCGGATCGCCAATCTGGCCGGTAAAGTCACCAATGATCAGCTGCACCTGGTGACCCAGCTGCTGGAACTGGCGCAGCTTCTGCATAACGACCGTATGTCCAATGTGCAGATCGGGTGCCGATGGATCGAGTCCTAATTTTACCTTTAACGGCTCACCTGTTACCACAGACTTCATAATCTTGTTCTTCAATTCTTCCTCAGGAACGATCTCAACTACGCCCCGTGAAATCACCTGCAGCTGACGCTCTACCTCAGCCTGCTGTTCAAGAGATAATTCTTCCCATTTCATGACGTCCTGCCTCCTCTAACATTAATATATCTGAACACAAAAAAAGCTCCATCTTATCCCCAAGGGACGAGAAGGAGCTGCTCGCGTTACCACCCTAATTAAAGCCATGTCTATTCCAAAAAAAGACACTACGGCTTTCACTTCATTCCTATAACGGTTACCCGGTACCGGACTACTGACACTCCATTCCTCTGTGTGTTCCCCCGGACGGCTCCAGATTGTAATTCAAAGGAGGTTCACTCACGGTTCGCAGCAACCACCGATTCTCTGAGGAGAGATTTCCACCTTCTACTGTATCTTTCAAAGCCTTTATCCATATGCTTTTGTATATTACTGTATATCTTATAACATATATACTTTTGAGAAGTCAAACGCTAGCTCATGAGTCAAAGTCGCTTCTGGGTAGGGCATGGATCTCAAAAATGGATTCAAACGGGTACATTTATGCTATAATGTTGCTGTTAAAAGGAGGATACCCTATGGTAGAAGTGCACGAAAAGGATCCTGGAGAACAAAAACCGAAACGCCGGAAACATTGGGGCAGGACAACCCTGAAAGTGTTCCTATGGCTGGGTTTTGTTGCTTTTGCTGGGATTCTGTTTGTTGGAGGAGCTTTATTTGGCTTCGTATCCTCCAACGTCAAGGATGACCCTGTCCGATCAAGGGCAATGATTGAGCAGAAAATAAGCACTAATAATATTACAGCCTTCGCCTATTTCCGCGACGGCACTCCGATCGGCCAGCTTCGTTCTGAAGAGGATCGGCGCCCGGTAACCTACGAGGAAATCCCCCAGCTTGTGATTGACGCCGTGATTTCCATCGAGGATAACAACTTCTGGCACCATAGTGGTGTCGATGTGAAGGGAACTCTCCGTGCAGTCAAGGAAAGACTCCTTCGGGAAAGCAGCCAGACTGGAGGCAGTACGCTAACCCAGCAGCTGGCCCGGCGGGTGTTCCTTAATCTGGACCGTACGGATAACCGGAAAGTAAAAGAAATGCTTCTGGCGCTTCGCCTTGAGCGGTTCTTGGACAAGAAACAAATTTTAACCGCTTACTTGAACAAGGTTCCTTTTGGTAACGGGTCGAATGGATACAACGTATTCGGAATCCAGGCAGCCTCTAGAGGAATCTTCGGAATCGCCGATCTTAAGAAGCTCAACATTGCTGAAGCCGCCTACCTGGCTGGCCTGCCTCAGCTCCCCTCTTCTTACTCCGCTTTTAATGGCAAAGGGGAATTTAATAAGTCCAACTTCAACCGGGCTGTCAAACGTCAGCATCTGGTGCTGCAGCGTATGCTCGAGGAGAACACCATTACCAAGAGCCAATATGATGAAGCCATGGCCTTTGATATCAAGAAGGCTCTTGCTCCGCATATTGAGAAAGCCTATGCAACCTACCCTTATCTTATGCTGGAAACCGAGCGTCAAGGTGCACAGGTCCTTGCCCTGCTCAAAGACCCGTCTCTAGATAAGAACAAGATTCCAAGCCAAACGCTGGAGGAAGCAAGACAGCAGCTTATGACTGGCGGATACCGCATCTATACTACGATTGATAAGAAAGTATATAGTGCGATGCATAAAGTAGCCGAGAACAGCGCCAACTTCTCTCCGAACAGCAAGACAAAGGGCCTGGAACAGGTTGCCGGTATGATGATCGATCACAGAACAGGCGGTATTCTTGGCATGATCGAAGGCCGGGATTTCTATACCGAGCAGATGAACTATGCTACCCAGATGGTCAGACAGCCAGGCTCCACCATGAAGCCGATCGCAGCTTACCTGCCTGCCTTGGAGAAAGGGCTTGTCCAGCCTGCTACCATTATTGATGATTCTCCAGTAATATTCCGGGATGGACAGAAAGGCTATCACATCCCAGTCAACTCTAGCGGGGGTTATAAAGGGCTTGTTACTGCGAGAACCGCACTTAATGAATCGCGGAATATCCCTGCGCTCAAGCTGTTCAACTATACCGTTGGAATTAATGACGCCTGGGCTTTTGCCAAGAAGCTGGGCATTACTACTATCCAGAAACAGGATTACCAGGCCCAGACCGGTGTCCTAGGCGGTCTTAAATATGGTGTAACTGTTGAGGAATTGACCAATGCATATGGAGCCATTGCGAATCAAGGGGTATTTAATGATGCCTACATGATCGAGAAGATTACCGATTCAAATGGTAATGTCGTATATCAGCACAAGGCTGAACCTACACAGGTATTCTCCAAGCAGACAGCCTACCTGATGACAGATATGCTGCGTACCGTCATCTCGGCTGCCGGGTCAACCGGTCATTCCATTGCCCGTGACTTCAAGAAATACGGCCAGATTCCAGTCGTCGGCAAGACAGGAACCACACAAGACTATGGTGATGTCTGGTTCATGGGTTATTCCCCGGATGTTACGCTTGGCGTCTGGGTGGGATATAAGGAACAGAAGGATACACTCGTGACCAAAGAGGCCAAATCCAGGGCCAAATCCATTTGGGCTCTTGTCATGAATGAGGTCAGTGATAGCAAGCCTGATCTATTCAAGACACCGAAATTCACGAGACCGGACGGCATTGTCACACGGACCGTATCCGGATTCAGCGGTCTGCTGCCGACTGCGCTCACCCAGCAGGCTGGAAAGATGGTCACCGATATTTTCAATGTGAAGTATGTACCTAAGAAATCTGATGATGTGCTCGTGAGAGCCAAATATATTACGTACGATGGCGTGAATTATATTCCTCATGACGAGACGCCTTCAGACATGGTGCAGCAGAAAGTGGTTATGCGGCGTGACAAGCCCATCAAAGAATTGATTGAAGATCTTCAGAATGCCTTCTCCAGAATGAGGGGCGGACATAGAGATCTCAGCTACTATCTGCCTAAGGATGCATCCAAGGATGCTCCGACCAAGCTTGACCCCCGTGAAGATGATGGCAGAGCTCCTGCTGCCCCTTCCAATGTGAGGGCGATCGCCGGAGGCAGTCACAACACGATTACCTTCAATAAGAACAGCGAGAAGGATGTCGTTGGGTATAGGCTGTACAGATCTCTAGATGGCAGCGCGTTCCGATACAGCAGTGCAGTTCTTGCCGGTTCAGACACAAGCTTTACGGATGGGACATCTTCGGGACATAACTATTCTTACTATGTCACAGCCGTTGATGTTGGCGGGCATGAGTCTTCACCTAGTGCTGTAGCCACCTCGGAAGGGGCGGGAACCCCACTTCCGAAACCGGGCAATACGCCGCCGAAGCCGGATCCGAATTCAGGCGCTGACAGCGGAAGTGAGACTACAGACGGTACTGGTACTACCGATGGGAACGGCACTACAGATGGATCTGATCCCGTCACCACTGCCCCTACCACTCCTCAGCGGATGCACGCCAAAGCAACCAGCGGTGGTGTTCAAGTTAGCTGGAGTGCGAATCCTAAAGCAGAGAGTGTTACTGGATATAATGTGTATTACGCGGACAAAGAGAACGGGGTATATTCCCTTGTCGGAACCGTTCAATCTAATCAGTATGAATATACAGCTTCCCCAATCAACGGGTATATTCGGGTAACAGCGATCAATGCGGCCGGGGAATCCACACCCACCTCAGCGCTCCATATTGAGAAATAAGACCGAGACACGGTCAGTCTTAAAATAGTTACAAAAAAACGGAATCCGCGATGGATTCCGTTTTTTTATTAACTTATTCAAAATCAAACGACTGAACCGAAGTCCAGTCGTCCTATTAAGTGAATATTAGTCCTCAATTGTAGATAAATCTCCAACAGGCAGCTGCAATTCCCACGCCTTAAGCACCCGGCGCATGATTTTGCCTGATCGGGTCTTGGGCAGTTTATCCTTGAATTCAATTTCGCGAGGTGCGGCATGAGCAGATAAGCCGATTTTTACAAACTTGGCGATATCCGCCTTCAGCTCTTCTGAAGGTTCATAACCTTCACGAAGGGAGATGAATGCCTTAATAATCTCACCCCGCGTAGGGTCCGGCTTGCCAATAACCCCTGCTTCAGCTACTGCAGGATGCTCAACAAGCTTGCTTTCCACCTCGAAAGGTCCAATCCGCTCACCCGAGGAGTTAATTACATCATCAATCCGGCCCTGGAACCAGAAGTAACCATCCTCATCCATATAGGCCGAATCCCCCGAGATATACCAGCCTTGGATACGGAAATACTCTTCGTATTTAGCCGGGTTGTTCCAGATCTTACGCATCATGGATGGCCAAGGTGTCTTGATCGCGAGGTTTCCCATCCGGTAAGGCGGAAGCACGTTACCCATGTCATCAATAATTGCCGCTTCGATACCTGGAAGGGGTCGTCCCATAGAGCCAGGCTTCATAGGCAGTGAAGGATAGTTACATATCAATTGTCCGCCGGTTTCGGTCATCCACCAGGTATCATGAATTCTTTTGCCATACACTTTAAGTCCCCAACGTACTACCTCAGGATTGAGCGGTTCTCCCACCGAGAGAACGTGCCGAAGGCTGGACAGATCGTATCCGGAAATTACATCCTCGCCTGCCCCCATCAGCATACGGAACGCCGTAGGCGCACTATACCAGACTGTGACCCCATACTTCTGGATGGTCCCATACCAATCGGCCGGACTAAAGCGGCCGCCGCGGATAACATTCGTGGCTCCATTCAGCCAAGGTGCAAATATACCGTAAGATGTTCCTGTTACCCATCCGGGGTCCGCTGTACACCAATACACGTCCCCTTCCTGGAGGTCAAGCACAACCTTGCCGGTATAATAATGCTGGATCATGGCGTTGTGGACATGATAGACTCCCTTTGGCTTGCCGGTTGAACCTGAAGTATAGTGGATGATCAAGCCATCTTCACGGTCAACCCATTCAATCTCAGCTTCTGAAGATGCGCTCGCCATGGCAGAATTGAAGTCAATGATCCCTTCGCCTGGCTCTACCTCGTCCCCTATGACAATAACATGCTGGAGTTCTGGCAGTTCATCTCGCTTAATCCTTGGAAGTAAGGAAGGCGTGGTGACGATCGCTACCGCTCCGCTGTCCTCAAGCCTATCTTTGACGGCAGTCTCCATGAAGGCCTCGAATAAAGGTCCCACCACTGCGCCAATCTTGATGGTCCCCAGAATACTTACGTACAGTTCTGGCGTTCTCGGCATGAACACAAATACGCGGTCGCCTTTGTGAATTCCTATCTGTCTTAGAACATTAGCGAATTTGTTGGATAAGTTCTGAAGCTCTTCAAAAGTAAATGCCTCATCACGTGTTGCATCGCTGTATAGTAATGCTGTTCTCCCGCCCCGGCCAGCATCTACATGACGGTCTATGGCTTCATAGGCCAGATTCAGCTTACCGGTCTCGTACCAGGAGAATTCCTTCTCTACATCCTTCCAATCGAAGCCTTCATACGTTGTTTGATAGTCGCCCAAATTAGTTGATTGGGCCTCCGCTGAAATAACTTCCCCTTGCAGTTGGTTCATCTTTTCATCCTCCTTAATCCTCTCTCGAAACCGGAAATTGTAAGTTGGAATTCATGAATAACAGAAAACAGGTTCAGTCTTGGATAGCGCTTACACGAATGCTGTCGAAAAACGGCACATTCGGCTTTAGACAGGCATGAAGTCAAGTCTGGAAATGTGAAGAATTTATGTCAAAAGGTATTATATCATAGGCAAAAGAAAGCGGCTACACTTTTCAATTTTCCATTTTTCTGCTATAAGTGAGAGGAAAGAGGAAAGGAGACCGACGATGGAACATCCTAAAATGTACCACGCCCATATCCTGTCTCATCCATCCAAGGAAATTACGGTGGAAGGACCTGTAGCACCCGACGTACTTCGGCGGCTCCATATGCATCCGGAACTTGACGCTTTCCGCAGACCGGAAGAGCAGCATGCAGCCTTGGTTGAAATTGCAGGCCTTCCTGAAGGACGTATGATTATAGCGCGCGATGGAGACCTCATTGTCGGATATGTAACCTTCCATTACCCCGATGAAATGGAACGCTGGTCACAGGGTGAGATGCCCGATCTTATAGAGCTCGGTGCGATTGAAGTAGCGAATGAGTACCGTTCACTCGGCCTCGGGAGCGCAATGATCCGTACCGCATTTGAAGATACTCAGATGGAGAACTACATTGTATTTACGACCGAATACTACTGGCATTGGGATTTGAAGACGAGCGGGCTTGATGTATGGGCTTACCGCAAAATGATGGAACGGTTGATGCAGACCGTGGATATGGTATGGTATGCAACCGACGATCCGGAAATCTGCTCTCATCCTGCTAACTGTCTAATGGTGCGGATTGGTAAGAATGTGCCGCTCGAATCCAAAGAACAATTCGATCAGATAAGATTTAAGCAGCGCTTTATGTATTAATTGGAGAAGATAGGGGGATTGCTCAGCTATGTCTGGAACAGCAAGCTTCGTTCATCACGACAAGGATTTAAGTTATCATTTCCATGACAGCCACCCTTTCCATCCCATTCGTCTGCAGCTCACGATTGACCTATTGGCCGCCGTCGGCGCTCTGCCAGATGAAGCCAAGCTCTCCTCCCGTCAAGCTGACGAAGCGGATCTGCTTCGTGTACATAGTCTCGAATATATTAAGGCCGTTCAGGCTCTTAGTGTAAAAGCTCCTGCTGCGCAGTGGCTGTCCCGGGCTGAACAGTACGGGCTGCTTGATGAGGATACGCCTTTTTTTGCGGGAATGCATGAAGCTTCGTCCTATATAGCCGGAGGCACGCTAACGGCCGTAGAAGCGGTCATGTCCGGTTCCGTCACACATGCCCTTCATCTGGGTGGTGGACTTCACCACGCTTTGCTGGCGAAAGCTGCCGGCTTCTGTGTGTACAATGACGCTGCAGTAGCCATTTCATATGCTAGGGAGAAGTACAAAGCCCGGGTACTGTATATCGATACGGATGTTCACCATGGTGATGGGGTGCAGTGGAGCTTCTACTCGGACCCTGAGGTCTGCACCTACTCTATTCACGAGACAGGTAAGTATCTATTCCCTGGAACAGGATTCGTGAACGAACGCGGAGAGCATCTGGGTTATGGATATACGGTGAACGTTCCTCTTGAGCCTTATACCGAGGATGCCTCCTGGATGGAGTGTTTTAAGGAGTCGATCCGCCGTGTTGCTGCATTTTTCAAGCCTGACCTGATTATCAGCCAACATGGCTGTGACGCCCATGCCATGGACCCGTTATCTCATATGCACTGCAGTATGAATATCTATAACCAGATGCCTGAACTGATCCATGAACTGGCGCATACCCATTGCGGAGGCAGATGGGTGGCCGTGGGAGGAGGCGGCTACGACATCTGGAAGGTGGTTCCGCGTGCCTGGAGTCTATTGTGGCTGGAAATGAGCGATCACCCGCTAAAGAAGCAGCTGAAGACCCATCCGCTCTCCCCTCTTCCTGTTGAATGGACAGGAAGATGGCAGCCCCAAGCTCCCGTAACCCTGCCTTCCGAATGGCTGGATGATCTGAGCTGCTGGGATGCCATCCCCAGAAGAGACGAAATCACAGCAAAAAACCGCGAGACGCTCGCGGTTGCACTTCAAGATATGCCATAAGGTAAGCGGCACGGATCTTACATTAATTCCAATGCTCTAATATATCTCTTACAATTTCGTAAGAACGGCGAGACGCTTCCGCCGTGAACTCTTCAAAGTTAACGTTCGCGGTTCCGTCCGCCTTATCGGACATCGACCTCAAGACAACATAAGGAATGCTGTTCAAGTGGCTCACTTGGGCCACAGCAGCCCCTTCCATCTCCACACAAGCTCCGCCTAAGTCCTCATAGAGGGATTTCACGAGCGCGTGATCAGCAACAAATTGATCCCCGGACAGCACTCTTCCCACGATAAACTTATGATCCTTACATACCCTGCAGCATGCGGCTTCAGCCAGCTTTACTAGAGTCTGATCGGCCGGGAAGTCGGATACCTCCTGAAACGGAATAATCCCTTTAGGAAATCCTAAAGCCGTGACATCCATATCATGCTGCTGACAGGAGGAGGAGATTACGATATCTCCTATGTTCAGCTCTGGATCCGCTGCGCCTGCCACCCCGGTGAATAGAATCGCACTTACCCCAAAACGGTTAATAAGCACTTGTGTAGTAACAGCCGCATTGACTTTACCTACTCCCGATTTACAGACAACGACCTCTTTGCCGTACAAACTGCCTTTGGTAAAAGTAATCCCACTAAAAAGCACAGTCTCCTTATTGTCCATATCAGCAAGCAGATGGGCTATTTCCTCATCCATAGCGCCCAATAATCCTAATGTTGTCATCTGATCAAGCTCCTTTCCCAAAAAGAAGCCCCTGTACAGGAGCTTCTTCTACGATAACCTTTTTCATATATTGTATATATCTCTGTATTAATTCTTGTTCTCTAAGTGGTTCACGGACAAACGCAGGATCGTCTCATGAGGCAGAATCACACGGGGATTCTCCACATTCTCTTTCTTCATAAGCTTGGTTAGAAGACGCATAGCTACAGCTCCAAGATCATACATCGGCTGAGCAACAGTCGTGAGCTGAGGACGTACCATCGAGGCCATACGAATGTTATCCACGCTGATCACTGAGAAATCATCGGGTACTTTAAGTCCTTCGTCCTGAATGCTATGTATCGCTCCAATTGCCATCTCATCTGTAGCCGAGAATACAGCGGTTGGACGTTTCTTGAGACCAAGGAAGTACTTCATGGCTTCTACACCGGATTCGTAACGATAGTTACCAATTCTCACCAGATCTTCCTGGTAAGGAATTCCCGCGGATTCAAGCGCTTTCTTGTAACCCTGGAATCTGGCATAACCGTTAGCCGGATCCTGCAGTGTTCCACTGATCATGGCAATTTCACGGTGCCCATGACGGATTAAAGTATTTACCGCATCAAAAGCAGCAGCTTCGTGGTCAATATCGACTGAAGGAATTACTCCGTTCTCATCGCTGGTAGCACACAGAACAATCGGAACCGAAGACGTTTGGAAGGCTTGTACATGTTCCTCCGTCACTGTACCGCCCATGAACAGAAGGCCATCCACCTGCTTCTCCAGCAGTGTGTTAATGACGCGGATCTCCTTCTCCTTCTTCTTGTCTGCGTTACATAGAATAATGTTATAGTGATACATATTCGCTATATCTTCAATACCCCGCGCAATTTCTGCAAAAATCGAGTTGGAGATATCAGGAATTACGACACCCACTGTCGTTGTCTTCTTGCTGGCTAGGCCTCTAGCCACAGCATTCGGACGATATCCAAGTCGTTCGATTGCTTCGTATACTTTCTTCCGGGTCTGCGGCTTCACATTCGGATTGTTGTTAACAACCCGGGAAACTGTGGCCATCGAGACGCCAGCTTCGCGTGCCACATCATAAATGGTAACCGTCACATTCTTCTCTCCATTGCCAATAAATTTTTCATTCTGATTCTGTAGATGTCGATGTATCCGAACGAACTAAAATCAGCAGCGGCCTTCACAAAGTAATGTAAAATAGTTAATTTGGGCTGTTGACTTTAGTTACTCTATAATATGAATTAAATTTATGATACGATAAAACGCTATTTTGTGCAATCGATAACGCGATATCTACCCTTAAGCTTCCTACTAAAAGCAACTGAGGTATTACTGGAATGGGAGGTATGCAAGGCGGCCTTCCCCTTTGGGATCAAGCACTTTTTCATTTGTTATTGTGGGCAAGGCCAAGGTCTTATATTCAGCTTCTCACACGGTTTGAATCCATTTCCGTTCCTCATGCTCTATGTATTTTAGCAAAAAACGCGAAAAAAATCCAATTATCGTGAAAATTCAGCTGAAAAGGGGTGAAAAAATTCATTTTATTCTGGAAACTTGTCGAGCGGTGTGAAACAGAGTAAGTTGAGATAGCCGCTGAGTGATGTCTTGCATCCACATGCCGTCTTCTGTTTCTTTGGCATATCCATAAATATCGAGGAGAAGATTGATTCGTTCTTCTTTCTTTTGTTCCAATATGTGTTCGATTGAAGCGGTTACAGGCGCTGTATACAAAGCATCGTACAAAAGATTCGCAACTTCATTCATTTCATTGAAATGAATGACCCGGCTTCCCTCAATCTGCTTCCATTCTCCGAGCAGGGACAGGACATGCGACTTCACTTCAGGAAGCACTTCATAAGTTGAACAGGATTCACATAGTAAGATTGGTACATTCTCAATTTCAATTCGCCCTTCAAAGAAAACTTTTCTGAAATCCAGGCTCATTGCTTGTCCGCAATCACATGACTTGCGCACATCATCACCTCATCTGCATTCTGTTTCATAGTTTTGTGTCTTAATCTTACTAACGTAAGTGATGTGTAAAAAGTTTTAGTTTTTGATACAATTAAATAACTGAAATAGGATTTCGTCAATGCTCAAATTCGACTGGAGGAGTTAGATATGAGACTAACTGGAAAAAGGATCATCGCTTTAGTAGACGAAGAATTTGAGGATTTAGAGCTCTGGTATCCGATATATCGCGTTCGAGAGGAAGGGGCTGAGGTTCACCTCGTCGGTGCCGAGAAAGGCAAAAAATACATTGGCAAGTATGGCGTTCCCGCCGGAGCTGAGTATGCTTATGAAGAGGTGGAAAGCCAGAATTATGATGGCATTCTAGTTCCTGGTGGCTGGGCGCCAGACAAGCTTCGCCGGTATCCGAAGGTGCTGCAGCTCGTTCGTGAAATGAACGAAGCCAAGAAACCTATCGGGCAGATCTGCCATGCAGGCTGGGTGCTGATATCAGCGAAGATTCTGAATGGGGTTACCGTTACTTCAACACCAGGAATCCGGGACGATATGGAGAATGCTGGAGCCTATTGGAAGGATGAACCTGTGGTGACAGACGGTCATATTATCTCGGCACGTCGCCCTCCCGATCTTCCGCCGTATGGCGCAGCTTTCTGTGATGCGCTGGCTGCAGCCAGACAATAAACAGAGAAATAAAAAACCGCTGACGAATAATCGTCGGCGGTTTTTATTTCATCTTAGTGACTTAGCTCGCATTAGAAATCTAATTAAGCGGACACCTTTGAGCTTCGTCTGAATTTAATGTTTCCTTTGCTGCATGTTGCTCTAGAAGAGCTTCGATCTCAGCACTGGTCCTCAGCTTGAAGCAATGCTCGCCTATAGCTTTCCCCTCGGCCGCATGACTCCCAAGAATGGTATGTTTTACACGCAGCAGAGACTGTGGTGACATACTCAACTCACTTATGCCCAAGTACATCCATAACGGCACCGAACGCTCATCCCCGGCCATCTCTCCGCATACACTGACCGTTATCCCGGCCGCCTGGGCCGCATGTGCCGTAGTGCGAAGCATACGAAGAATAGCCGGATGGTAAGGATGGTACATTTCAGCAATCTGCTCGTTCATCCGGTCCACAGCGAGTACATATTGAACCAGGTCATTCGTTCCGATACTGAAGAAGTCGACCTCTTCAGCCAGGAGATCCGCGATAGCTGCTGCAGCCGGAACTTCAATCATGATCCCGACCGGAATCTCGGCGTCGTAGGCTATTCCCTTAAGATCCAATTCATGCATAACTTCCCGGAGGACCTGCTTCGCTTCAACGACTTCCTCTACGGATGAAATCATCGGAAACAGTATCTTCATCCGGCCATAGGCACTGGCCCGCAGTATAGCGGAGAGCTGGGTTTTGAAGAGTTCCGGGCAATCCAGACTGATTCTTATTCCTCTATATCCAAGAACCGGATTCTCCTCTTCGGGAATGGAGAAATACTCCAGCTCCTTGTCCCCCCCTATATCCAGGGTTCGAATTACGACGGCATGGTTCCCAGACCTCTCTGCAACCTGACGGTATACATCGAATTGCTCCTCTTCTGTCGGGAACGTACTCCGGTTCATATACAGGAATTCCGTCCGGAACAAGCCTACACCCTCGGCGCCGTGCTTCAAGGCAATCTCGCAATCCTTCAGCGAGCTGATGTTGCCTGCTAATCTGAGCTGAACACCGTCCTGCGTGACCGCGGCCACAGAAGCCAGCTGCTGAAGCTGCTCCTTGCGTAAGCGGAGCCGCTCTGCAAGCTGGGAGTACTTATTCACAAGCCCGTCATCCGGCTCCAGGAATAGACAGCCTTCATCACCATCTACAATCAGCAGATCTCCTGTCTGAATCGGCAGGGTCAGCTTATTCTCGAGGCCTGAGACAAGCGGAATTCCAAGTGCCCGGGCCATTATCGCCGAGTGGGAGGTCTTCCCGCCAAGCATGGTTACCATACCGAGCACATTGCTCGGATTCAGGTGGACAAGCTGGGAGGGGGATAGCTCTTTGGCTACCAGGATATAAGGCTGTGTATCCGCAGGCAGGGTAATGTCCGGCGTCCCCAGCAGATGCTTGAGAAGCCGGTTGCCTACATCTTTTATGTCAAGAGCGCGCTCTTTCATATATTCATCGTCCAGCAAATCAAACATCGTCACAAAATGATCGATGGCTTCCTTCACGGCAACTTCGGCAGCCTTGTATTGACGTTCAATGATCCCCTGGATTTCACTCATAAAGACGGGATCTTCCAAAATAGCGATATGAGCATCAAATATGCCCGATTCCTCAGAACCCACCATTTCTTTAATCTCGTTCTTGATAATCTCAATCTCGTTCTTGGAGGTCTTGATACCTTCATACAAACGATCAAACTCTTTGGTGAGATCGATGTTCTCCATTCTCCGGTCTGGCACGTCCCATTCCCAAGAAGGCAGAACGAACGCTCTTCCGATGGCAACTCCAGTCGAAGCACCGATACCTTGTATCATATGAGCCCCCTTCAATTCCTACTTCTCATAGGATATCCTCTCTCTATATAGATATGGTATACACCCACCTGAACATTTGTCAAAGAAAAAAGCTCAAATAACAAGGGCACTCAACCTGAGTGCCCAGTCTGGAATCAATCGTATTCTTGCAGATTATCGGCTTCGGGCTGGTGAAGTTACTGCATCCTCCACCTTGATGCACCGGTCCATAATCACTTTAAGTCCGTTATTAGAAGCAATCTGGTTGGCTTCGTCGCTGAATACCCCTAGCTGCAGCCACAATACTTTGGCGCCAATCTCTACGGCTTCCTCAGCCACTTCCGGAGTAAATTCACTCCGGCGGAAGACATTTACAATGTCTACAGGCTCTGGAATATCCTTCAGGCTTGCATAGGTCTTCTCGCCAAGAATGTCTTCCGTTACCATGGGATTAACCGGTATAATCCGGTAACCTCTGAGCTGGAGCGCATGCGCAACCATGTAGGAAGTACGATCTGTTTTGTCCGACAAGCCAACGACAGCAATATTACCAGCAGACTCCAGAATTCCTTTGATTTCTTGACGGCTCGGGTTCTCAAATGCCATTGCTAATAACCTCCCATCCTATTCAAGATATTGAATAAATATTAGGAATTTAGCCATTCCACAGAAGCACCAAGTGCAGAGATATGATCAAAGAATTGCGGGTAAGATTTGGCCACATGATGCGCATCCTTGATGGTTACCGGCTTCTGGGACCGCAGTCCAACAATCGTCAGCGCCATGATCACCCGGTGATCATAATGGGCATTGATCTCTACGCCTCCCTCTACACCTTCAGGACGGCCGTGAACAATAATTTCAGCCTGGCGTTCCTCGACATGAGCTCCGGCCTTCTTAAGCTCGGCCAGATAGTCCGTAATCCGGTCACACTCTTTATAACGAAGATTCTCCACATTATAGAACCTTGAGGTCCCTTCGGCAAATACTGCTGCCGCAACCATAGCCAGAACGGCATCTGTTGCTGCATCTCCATCAAATTCAACTGCCTTGAGCTTACCATTTCCCTGAATATGAACGATACCATTCTCGTGCGTTAAAGGAACCTCCATCATTCTCAGCACATCCACTACAGCCCGCTCACCTTGTCTGCTGTGCTCTTCCAGACCTTTTACAGTTACATCGGACTTTGTCACTGCTGCGGCCGCCAGAATGGCTGCTGAGCCCGGATAATCGCCTTGAACCTGATAGGTCTTAGCTTGGTAGGATTGGCGTCCAGGTACCTTAAAGTGCACGTAATCTTCGGAAGCCTCAATCCGGATCCCCGCCTGCTCAAGCACGTCAAGCGTCTGTCCAACAACCACTTTGGACTTGAGGTCCCCAAGCACTTCAATCTCGCTATCTTCTTCAAGCAGCGGAGTAAGGAACAGCAGGGCGCTCAGGTATTGGGAGCTGACTTCCCCGGACACCTTAATCTTACCGCCTTTAGGCGCACCTCCCTGGATACGGATAGGTAGGCGTCCCTCATTATGCTCAACTTTTACCCCCATTTGGGTTAGGGAATCAATTAAGTCATCATGCGGGCGTTTGCCCAGCGAATCAGGATAAGTATTTACAAAAGTAACATCTGGGCAAAGTGCAGTGACTGCCATAAGAAACCGAAGCACCGCTCCGGCATTGCCTACATTAAGCTCCTTGACATCCTTTGGCTTAGAACCAAAGCCCTTGATCACGATCTTCTCGTCGTCTTCCTCAATCACTGCGCCCAAATCGGCGATACAACGCCGCATAGCATCACTGTCTTCACTATGTGCAGGGAAATAGATCGTACTGGTCCCTTCAGCAAGCGCGGCTACAAGCAGATACCTCGTAGTATAATTTTTTGAAGAAAGTGCCTGAATTTCCCCTTGAAGCTGAGGCGTCGGTCTAACGATAATGTCCATATGTCTATGTACTCTCCTTTTGTATAATTATGCTGTTGTCAGGTATAAAAGTCTTGCATCAAATTCATGGAACGAAGCTTAGACGCGGTAATGCATTAAAATCTCCGAAGCTACGTCAGCTGCCGATTTCCCCGCTGTATCCACTGTACAATGTGCAAAATCATACGCACCTCTTCGCTCCTCCAGAAGACGAGTTACCCGTTCACGTACGCCACCGGCTAATAAAGGCCGATTCGGATCGTCCCCTACCCGGCTGATAATGCTCTCTGCATCGGCCTTCAGAGAGACCACCCAGCCATGGGCCGTCATCTCCTTGCAGTTCTCGGCCCGAAGCACACATCCACCGCCTGTAGCCAGAATAACATGCTCCTGCTGAAGAACCTCCCGCAGAACAGCGTTCTCCAGCTCCCGGAAGAAGGCTTCTCCTTTGTCAGCAAAAATCTGGGGGATCGTCATGCCGGCCTTACGCTCGATCTCTAGATCCAGATCGATTAGTTCATGCCCGGTCTCCGCCGCCAGAAGTGCACCTACGGTTGATTTACCTGTGCCCATCATTCCGATTAAAATAATGTTGTCTTTCGGTTCTTTCAACATGTCACCCACTTTATATCTTCCCACTTCAAAACTCTCAAAAAAATAACTTTGTCATATCATAACACATTATTCAGGAAGCAAAAAGACACCCCGTCAGGCAATAAGCCAGACCGGGGTGCCCCTCAGATATTAAGGTTATATTAAAACCACTGATGGTGGAATACGCCTTCTTTGTCCACACGCTTGAAGGTGTGAGCGCCGAAATAATCGCGCTGTGCCTGAAGCAGGTTCGCAGGCAGTCTCTCTGTCCGGTAGCTGTCATAGTAGGACAATGCGGAGGAGAAGCCTGGTACCGGAATCCCGTTAGCAACTGCAGTGGAGATAACTTGACGCCATGCACCCTGATAAGATTCAACAATTTGCTTGAAGTAAGAATCAAGCAGCAGGTTCTTCAGAGCAGGATCACGATCATAAGCATCCTTGATGTTCTGCAGGAATTGGGAACGGATAATGCAGCCGCCGCGGAAGATCATGGCAATGCTTCCGTATTTCAAATCCCAGCCGTATTCGTCAGAAGCTGCACGCATTTGGGCAAAGCCCTGTGCGTAAGAGACAATCTTACTTGCGAACAAAGCTTTACGAACGTTCTCGATAAATTCTTTCTTATCCCCTTCAAATGACTTGGCTGGTCCGCTGAGGATTTTGCTAGCTGCAACGCGCTCATCTTTCATAGCAGACAAGAACCGGGAGAATACGGATTCCGTGATCATGGACAGCGGCACACCAAGATCCAATGCGCTTTGGCTTGTCCATTTACCTGTACCTTTTTGGCCAGCCGCATCAAGAATCACGTCTACCATAGGCTTGCCCGTCTCTTCATCGTACTGGGAGAAGATATCGGCTGTGATCTCGATCAGATAGCTGTCGAGTTCACCTTTGTTCCATTCTGTGAAAATTTCATGAAGTTCTTTAGCATCAAGGTTCAGGGTATCTTTGAGCAAATGATAAGCTTCACCGATCAGCTGCATGTCACCATACTCAATGCCGTTGTGAACCATCTTCACATAGTGTCCGGCACCGTCTGGTCCAATATATGTACAGCAAGGGTCACCGTTAACTTTGGCAGAAATCGCCGTAAGGATCGGCTTAACCAGTTCATACGCACTTTCTTGTCCACCCGGCATAATCGCAGGTCCGTTCAAAGCGCCTTCTTCACCGCCAGATACGCCTGTACCGATGAAGCGGAAGCCCTTAGCTTCAAGCTCCTTGCTGCGGCGCTGGGTATCCGGGAAGTATGCATTACCTCCATCGATAATGATATCTCCTTGATCCAGGTGAGGGACCAATTGCTCAATCGTTGCATCCGTAGCTGCACCAGCTTGTACCATGATAAGAATTTTGCGTGGTGTTTCCAAAGATTCTACGAACTCTTCAATTGAGAAAGTGCCGAATAGATTTTTGCCCTTGGCTTCATTCTCGAGCAGCTCGTGAGTCTTCTGGGGGGAACGGTTAAATACAGATACAGTAAAGCCTCTGCTCTCAATATTCAGTGCCAAATTCTTACCCATCACCGCAAGACCGATGACGCCTATCTGTTGTTTTGACATCAGGTTCTCCATCCTTTGCAGACTATATTTTATGACAATAATATCATTTTAATGCTTTTGTGGAAAGAAGTGAACCCCCGGTTGCTTTAATGTGTCAAAGCAGCAGCCGCATAAAGCACCTCAAATCGTATGTTTTGAGGTGCTTCGGTCATTTCGTATTTATTTTACTCCTGATCACCATTCAAGCTCCATCAGGCCCCGGCGGAGTTTCTTCAGCTTTTCTTTACTGGTATCGGCAGCCTTCTCATCCCCGGACTTCATGGCTTCATAGAGCCGTTCGAGCTCTACGTCCACTTCACCCTGAAGACTTTCGATCTCATGCTCAGCGGATTGTGAATTATACATATACGTCATCTTCTCAAAGCTTGGATCGACACCCTTCTGGTACAGCACCCGCTGCTCAACCCCGGATACCTCAACAAGACGAATCACTTCGCCGAACAAAATATTTTCGATCAAAATCTGACGATCCTTGAATCGCTTGACCACCGCATGCCCCCGCAGATCGCCGATTAATTTCTCGAGCCATTCTGCAAGCTTGGCGTCCTTAATGATATAATCTCCTACCAGCTTGTAGCTTTGGTGTACCCGCTGGAAACGAAGCTTGGTCAGCTTGCGGCCTGTTCGGACGGAGACAATAAAGATGGAATCACTTTCACTCCAATACAGTGAATAGCCATCCTGAATCAAATCGCGGATCAACTGCTGAATATGAACACGTTCAAAACGTAGTTCGAGATTGCAATATTCTACTTCGTAACTTTTGTTCATGGGACTCCCTCCTTCAAGTTTTGCTAAGCAAAACTGCTCCGAATGCATAGACTCTGCAGGGCATGAAACGCTTGAAATTACAATCGTCCTGGTTACAGTTTACATTATCTTATACTTCATCTTATGTAACGGTAACTTGGATTATTTGATTATTTTTACCCGCAAAGCTTAAGGAGTGACGCATGTACGGCAGGATTTTGATATAATCAAGCTGCTGCACATTTTACAGACTGTATTGTGAGCACAAATCCATACATAATCAGGGGGCACCGCTCATGACGTTTACCGGCTTCACCAACCAAGATTTCGATGTCTTCACCGTTCCGGGACTGGAACCGCGTATGGAGACTTTAATTAAAGTTCTAAGACCTAAATTGGATGAGCTGGGCGGACTGTTAAGCCCTTACCTGTCAGCACTATGCGGAGAAGAGATGTTCCCACATGTGGCCAAGCATGCGCGGAGAACGATCAATCCGCCACATGACAGCTGGGTAGCTTGGGGAAGCAGCAAGCGCGGCTATAAGGCACTTCCGCATTTCCAGGTAGGGATGTTCGCTTCGCATCTGTTCATTATTTTTGCCGTCATATACGAAAGCCCCAATAAGCTCATTCTCGCCAAATATCTGGAAAAACACGCCTCCAGCGTGAAAAAAAATGTTCCGGGTGAATTCTACTGGTCGATGGATCACATGGATCCGGGTGGTAAGCTTCATCAAGATCTGACTGCCAGCGACTTCAAGGCCATGGCAGCAAAGCTCGGCTCAGTCAAGAAATCTGAAATCTTATGCGGTCTTCGGATAGATAAGGGCGACCCGATTCTCCTTGACGGGGACAAGCTGATCGCGAAGGTGGAGGATACATTCGAGAAGCTCCTTCCCCTGTACAAAGCATCTTTCTAGGATCCATTTACACGAACAAATAGGGGATGTCCCAAATGGTCTGTTGACCTGGGACATCCCCTTTTTAAGCTCAATCAGGATTGCTTCGTCTCCAGCTGATTGTAGGCATGCTGGCGAGACAAGGCTAGGTGAAGAATGAACATGATGCCCATAACGATCGCACTCGCCATAAAGGGAGAGCCGGGACCGAATAAATCCCACAGCTTCCCGGATACCATCGGGCCAAATACCATTCCAGAGCCTTGAATCGTTAGGAACAATCCCCAGATCGCCCCCTTCTCACCAGACGGAAGCATGTGAGAGATCATGGTATCCCAAGTTGGCAGGATGAAGGCATAGCTTATCCCAATCATGGCTACAAGGACCCACAGCAGGGGGATGGAGCGGTTAATGGCGAACAATCCGATCGACACTGCGGCAAGCAGGAACCCGATATGCAGAAACCACTTTGTCCCGTGACGGTCAGCGAGCTTGCCGATCGGAATGAGACCTATGACTGTAATCCCTCCCCCAACCACCATAAGCGCGCTGTAGCTAGCCGGGGTTAAATGAAGCACCGTTCGAACATACAGCGTAATGACAGGCGTCAGAAGTCCTATAGCAAAAGATTGCAGGAATAAAGCGGGATACAGCATCCAGCTTACATTCAGGTTCTTCTTAATCTCGGCAATCGTTCTGCGAAGATTACCGCCTAGCTGCCTGACTCCGCCTGCCATAAGCTTGCTCTCCCCCTCATGATGAAGCACATGGGGATCAGCCAGCTTGGCTTTATTTTTACCCGGTAGCAGGAAGGATACGGCCAGCACAAGCGCCATACAGCCCAGAAGAATCCAGAATACTTTATGGTAAGAGCCGTCGCCAATAAAGAAATTAATAACAATCGGGCCAGCCCCGGCGCCACCGAGACTGGACATTTGTATAATCCCCATGGCGGTAGCAAAGTTGTTGTTCTCCCCGCTGACCGCCGACACGCCCATCATGATGCAAGGCCAAAGAGGTGCGGTTCCCATTCCAAGCAGAGCACAAGCCAGAACGATTAGAGCCGTATTCGAAGTAAATGCGATAATGCCTACTGCAATAAAAGTTAATGAAAGACCAATAGCCATGGTCATTCTGAATCCAATCCGTTCGATCAGCCAGCCCGAAGGACTCCGGAACAGATTATCTCCAATATACTGCATGGAAATAGATAAACCGATCGCAAAGGTGGTCAAATGCAGAATATCCCCCATATATACGGGCAGAATCGTGACAAGAAGAGCCCCTTTAACAAATTCAACCAGAAACATAATGATCCATAAATAAATAAAAACCGGAGTAATCAGCCTTTTAGAAACTCCTTTTGGTTTTGTAAGTTCCATACTTACCTCCTTGTCCTACCTTCCGATACATCGGCTCTCTATCTATTTTGTCCCATTTAGATCCAAATTTACACGGACCCTTCTTCAATCGAGGCTTGCATTCCCGCCCCTATTTGCTATACTCAAGCTTGTTTATATATTACACAAGAAAGGCAGTGACGGCTCAACATGGATCATAACCGTACGCCGCTTTTTACGGCTTTGAAGCAACATGCGGCTAGCAATCCCGTCCAGTTCCATATCCCCGGTCATAAAAAAGGGGCAGGAGTGGACCCTGAATTCCGTGATTTTATTGGCGATAATGCGTTCTCTATAGATCTTATCAACATTGCGCCACTCGACGATCTACATCAACCAACCGGGGTTATCGAGGAAGCCCAGAAGCTGGCGGCCGATGCCTTTGGCGCAGACTATACTTATTTCTCCGTACAAGGGACAAGCGGTGCAATCATGACGATGATCATGTCCATCTGCTCCCCTGGCGACAAGATCATCGTTCCGCGCAACATTCACAAATCGGTGATGTCAGCGATAATTTTCGCTGGAGCGAAGCCTGTATTCGTATCCCCTGCGCAAGACGAGAATTTGGGGATCAGCCATGGGATAACCACTTCTTCAGTTCGCAGAGCCCTTAAGCGTCATCCGGATGCAAAAGCGGTTCTTGTCATCAACCCTACTTATTTCGGAATAAGTGCACATCTGGAGGAAATCGTAGAGCTGGCTCATAGCTTCCATGTGCCTGTGCTTGTCGATGAAGCCCATGGGGTTCACATTCATTTCCATGATGAGCTTCCGATCTCCGCCATGGCGGCCGGTGCCGATATGGCCGCAACCAGCGTGCACAAGCTGGGAGGCTCCATGACCCAAAGCTCCGTTCTGAATCTGAACGTGAAGAACGGCTATGTGAATCCTCAGCGGGTACAGACAATCATCAGTATGCTGACGACGACCTCAACCTCTTACATCCTTCTTGCGTCCCTGGATACGGCACGGCGGAACCTGATGCTGAACGGGAGACAGATGATTGAGGAGACACTAAAGCTGGCGGATTATGCCAGAACAGAAGTGAACAAGATCGACGGACTCTACTGCTTCGGCAAAGAGATTCTTGGCGGTGAAGCAACCTTCGCTCATGATCCTACCAAGATAACCATTCATGTTAGACACCTCGGAATCACGGGATATGAGACGGAGAATTGGCTTCGTGAGCATTACAACATTGAAGTCGAACTAAGTGATATGTATAACATTCTGTGTTTCATCACTCCAGGTGATACGCAGGAAACTGTAGATACTCTTCTTGTGGCACTTCGTGAGCTGGCGGCCGAATATTCGGTGAACACAGCCAATGAACTGGTTGTAAAAACACCTGAGATCCCTCAGCTCTCTCTGATTCCCCGCGACGCCTTCTACGCGGATACCGAGGTCATTCCTTTCAAAGAATCGGCAGGGCGAATTATTGCGGAATTCATCTATGTCTACCCGCCGGGTATCCCGATCCTGCTTCCAGGAGAGGTTATCTCGCAGGAGAACATTGATTACATTGTGGATCACGTTGATGTCGGACTTCCTGTTAAAGGTCCGGAAGATCGCAGTATCCACCAAGTTAAGGTTATTGTTGAAGCAGATCCCATATTTTAGGTACATTAAGAGGATAACGTGCAGGCCAGACGATTTCAAGTTTGGCCTTTTTTTGTATATTTTTAGTAAAGTGATTCTGCTGAATATCAAAAAAGCCCCCAGTAGGGGGCTTTCGGCTTACAACAATATAAATTAAGCTTCTTCCTGTGCGGAGACAATTTCGTTGTAAGCTTCTTCAACTAGACGCCATTCTTCTTCGTCTTCGATATTGTAGAGCACCATTTTGTCGTCTTCTTCTTCTAGACGGAGAATAATGCCATCAGCTTCCGGATTATTACGTTCAAGCAGAAGAGCATAGACCTTCTCACTAACATCGAAGGTTTCAACCAGAACCATTTCCACATCCTGGCCATTCTCGTCTGTCAACGTGAGCACGAACTCCTCATGTTCATGATCGTGGTCGTGATCGTGTCCGCAGCCGCAAGCTTCGTCATGCTCATGTTTGTGATCGCTCATTGATATACCTCACTTCGGGTTAATTTGTTAATTACTGTCGCATACTCTCGTATCGTAACATTTCCAGACATAGAGGTCAATTTTGGATATGCTCCTTAAAGCCTAGTTACCGATTGCATTTATGACCTTCTCACTAACCAGATCATAGTCCTTACTCTTGCTCGGCTTCAGATAAAAGCCTATCGTATATTTACCGGCAGTCTTGAAATCATAAGTATAGTCATTGGTCCTGAACCAGAAGTTATCTTTCTGTTCTCTACCCAGATCCTGGGATTGAATCGATCTCTCGGAACCATCAGGTCCCTTAATCGTGACCTTAACCGAGCTGATATCCATCTTCAGGCTGTCCACTTGGCAAAAGACATTGAATTTAAGCTTACCGACACTAACCTTCCCAAAAGGAGTATCCCCTTTGAACAAAAAGAGGTCTACGTTCGGCTGAGAGAAGGTCACTCGTTTGGTCGCATCATCATAATCAACCAGACCATTCAATTCACGTACCGGCACATAGGCTCTCCCGTCTGCCATATACCCGCCATCATCTATTTCCTGACCATTAATGATTAATCGAATCTTCTGTACAGCCGCATCGGCATAAATCAATGAACTGCTCAAGAGGGAAAATGCCATGACAAGCGCAGCTACTCTCTTCCACTTCATCCTAAATACCCTCCTTATTATCTCGTTGTATATGTTTATACTTCAAAGTTGCAATCAAGTTGCGGTGCTGAAAATTGTATTTTGTCCGACCAGGTATAGACATGATAAAGTATGAAAGAGATAAGGAAAAAGGAGTGAGCCTATGAGTCTGCGAATACAAATGCTTGGCACCGGAGGAGCCTTTGCCAAGAAATATTTCAACAACAATGCACTGCTGTATACCCATCACCAGACGCTGCTTATAGATTGTGGAGTAACGGCACCCATTTCTTTATATCAGCTCGGCAAGACGTGGGCAGACATCAACGCCGTGTTGATTACCCATATTCATGCGGATCACGTAGGCGGCCTGGAAGAGTTCGCCTTCCAAATGAAATATGTCTATCAGCGGAAGCCGGTTCTCTACATTGCCGAGGATCTCGTTCAGCCTCTGTGGGAGCATACACTAAAGGGAGGACTCGCTCAGGACGGAATTGAGCGAATAGAGGATGCCTTTGAGGTGAGAGTGCTGCGGGAAGGCCAAGTGACAAGCATAGATGATTCTCTTCAAGTCGAGATTATCCGGACACCCCATATTGAAGGCAAGAAAAGTTATTCACTCTACCTGAATGGGGAATTTTTCTATAGTGCCGATATGAAGTTTCAACCGGAATTGCTGAAGAAGCTGATCTCGGAACGAGGCTGCCGCAAAATTTATCACGAAGTGCAGCTGACAGGTGAAGGCTTTGTTCATACCACATTGGATGAACTTCTATCTCTGCCGCCAGCAACCCGCTCCCTCATCAGTCTCATGCACTATGGGGATGAAATGGAACAGTTCCAAGGCAAGACAGCGGAAATGGGGTTCCTCCGCCAGCATGAGGTTTATGATCTTTGATTAGAATGAAGCTTTGTCGTGAGTGACGGCTTCACAGTAAGTGAGGCTAATAAGAAAAAGTGTCTGCGCTAAAAACACCAAGAGGCCGTCCTAGATAGGATGGCCTCTTGATTTAGCATTTGCGGTCTATTCAAATGTAGGCAGCGCATCCAGATTGTTGGTCGGATCTCCATCCGCGTCGCCCCGCAGATAAGTCTCCCCATCTCTGCCCTTAAAGGCATTGACGCCGGCAATTGAGCCTGCTTGTACTTCCTTCAGCGCTTCCTCATAGGAGAGGATGCGTCCGGTCGAGGTTTTGAATGCAGCTAGATCCCCATCGCCATTCTTCTGAACCGCTACGAACACTTCCCGGTTGGTCTCTGGCATAGTCAGCTTCCTCCTTAAGGTTCTTCTAATCACTTATATAGAAGGTAGCTTTACCAAAAGCTCAGAGGAATATTACAATTCCTTCTCCATCCGTACATGCAGAATCCCCGCATCATAGAAAGGCTCTTCCGAGACGACCTTATACCCCAGCTTGGTATAGAAGCCTTCAGCCTGGCACTGACCGTCGAGAACAGCTTTCTCAAAGCCCAGATCTCTCGCCATCTGCTCCAGGGCAAGCATCAGAACCCGTCCGATGCCATGGGAACGGAACTCTTGACGGACCGCAACCCGCTGAATCTTGGCAGCATTGTCCTTGTAATACGTTATCCGGCCCGTGGCGGCATATCGTCCATTTAACTCAATCAGAACATGATGGGAGTCGGGACCAATGACATCGAACTCATCTATTTCAAGATCCACTGGAACCTGCTGTTCCTGCACAAATACTTCCTTACGGATATCCAATCCATGATTCAACTGCTCTTCGGTATGTACCGGTATAATGATAGCAGCCAAGACGTCACCTCTTCTAGTATGAAATAATCTCTAGCTGGATCATTATAACAAAAAATCAGGATACAACAAAAATATCTACTACCGCCAGGACTCTAACTGCTCTCCGCCCGGCGAATAGACATCCTCGATAACGGAAGGATTATAGACATCCTCGGTTACAGGCACATCAGGTACCGGAAAAGAGAACAGCTGCCGATCACTCCCGGGTCCTGTCGACTCATCCATGCCGCAGCCGTTCAGAAATGCCAGTGAGCAGATCACCGTTGTGGTGGCAATTGCCATCCTTAAACCTAGCCGAAAATTCTCCATTGTTGTCCAACCTCCAGAAGAAGTAATAATTCCTATTCCTTCCCCTGCAGGTGGAAAACTATACGCTTGTTGTTTGACAATTGCTATCTAACCTGCTATGCTAATATTTATCTAATCCATTTTTTGATCTGCTAGCTCAGCTGGGAGAGCACCATCTTGACAGGGTGGGGGTCAGTGGTTCGAGCCCACTGCAGATCATACTTGAAGAACCCTTACGGCGTAAGGGTTCTTTGCTTTCTACTCAACTTCATTTCTATCAGAATAACCCAAAACTCACCCCAAACTCTCCTAGCTTGGACAGCGAAATAAGATTATGATCTTTCAGTCCAGACGTGCTGAGCGTTCAAACCCCATCAATTTCCTTCTATTTATCGGGTGCAATCCATTCTCCGATTTTAAATACCTTGTTCCCTGAGCGAAAACGGCTTTGTGCTTCTTAACTAAAGACAAACGTCACTTCTTTTACATATGTAGGATAACGTCCGTGATCGTATTCAAAATAATTCCATATTTTGATCATATCATACGAATCTATCTAATATGATTTATTAGTAACAATAATAGGGTAATATGGAAGTGAAGACATAATTGTTAGGTCCATTGTCGCACACTTATTGTTAAACTGCTCACTTTATGGGGATTGGAACAAATTGGGCAGCAAATGAAGCTTTAAACACAGAGGAAAGGTTCTAAACAGGTCTTGCTTACTGATTAGATAAGCCTAAAGACTCATATTTAGGATTGCTATCAGTAATATAGTCTCTTCGTCCGAAGTAATAGATATAAGCAATTATTCTATGATAAGATGGGGGCTAAATTATGAAAACAAGTGCGGAAATTGATCTTCTTCAACTTAAAATGGCGGTTACTTTGCAGCACGAAGTGGTTGTTAAACTGTTCACTGGAGATATGATGACAGGAATTCCGAAATGGAACAAGAATCCTAAGGGCGTACAGATTAGAACAGTTGAAGGTGCTGTGTGGGTTCTTTTAGAGGAAATTGAACATGTGACAAGAATTATCCCTTTCAAATCATAAATGCTACATAAGTTAAATGAAATATCATACGAATAATCCCACTGGACATTCCAGATGGGGTTATTCTACTTTATAAGGTTTTTCTACATAAGGTCTTTCAACTGTTCCGCTCATATAAAAAGGGGCTCCCTTGGAAGCCCCTCAAAATATACACTATATGTTTGGTTACTTTTCCTTCGGCTGATCCTTGAAGGACCTCAGCGCCCTGCGATAGGCATCATCGGCCATCTTGTCGCTATCGCCCTGAACCGGAGGAGCTGCAGGAGCAGGCTGATCCTTCAGCCTTCTTAAGGCCTCACGGAATTCCTGATCAGGCGTGTGATGCGGCTGCAACTCAGTTATATGCTCCCTGTTCTTCTGAAACTCTGAGAGCGGAGACTCTACAGCCTGACTTGCTTCGGTTACCTCTAACGGGGCAGCGGGACCTTCAGTGAACTGAGAGGCAGCTACCTCCGACTCCACAGCAGCGGGCTGCTCTAATTTCTCAGCTTCATTTACAGCCGGGACGCGCTCCTCCCTGCTGGAGGCTGACCCGCTTCGAATGTTAATGGAGACCAGGACAGCAATGATCAACAGGGCAATCACTGCACAGGTAATGATGATCGTCATGACATTCCCTCCTCACATTACTTTGCAAAACGGGCAGTCAATCCGGCTACACGCTCACCCAGGGCCATCCCAAGCTGTCTTCCCTGCTCACTGATAACCTCAGTGCTGTCAATCGGGCACGCTACGCCTACCCCATAGTAGGAGCCATATGTTGCATTCTCCGGAATATTACCCGGAAGTCCTGCAATAATCATACCCTGGTGCAGCATAGGCGTAATCAGGTTCAGCAATGTAGCTTCAAGTCCACCATGCTCGGTAGCCGTGGTGCAGAATACCGCACCAATTTTGTTAATCAACTTGCCTTCTGCCCATAGATAACCTAGCTTGTCGATCCACTGCTTAAGTCCGGAACTAATTGTACCGAAATGACCGGGGGAGCCCCAGATAATCGCATCCATATCAGCAAGAGCGTAGACATCCGCTTCCTCCACGGAACGCAGATGTACGTTAGCTCCCGCTACCCGCGCAGCACCATCTGCAATGGCCTGGGCAAGAGCCTGGGTATGTCCGCCTTCCGAATCATACACGATATAAATGTTCATTCCATTATACTCCCCTTTCCGTTACAAGCGTCTCTTTCGGAGCTGGCAGCATTAACGTTTCCTTACGTTCTTTCTTGGCCAGACGATCTTTATCTTTTCTAACATCCCTAAGGAAGAAGCTCAGAACCAGTCCGGCTACAGAGATCATGGTCGCCCAGAAGAAGGCATCATTAATCCCTTGAACTGTCGCTTCCATTTTGACATGGCCTGCAAGCATCGTAACCGCTTGGGTCTTGGCCTGGGCAAGTGGAATATGCAGCTCGGTTGCAATCTTGTTCACAAGCTCACCAAAGGACTGCATGAAGGTTGGATTCGTTGTATCCATCCGGTCCGCATAAGCTGCTCCATGAAAGGTGGTACGAGTAGTAAAGATGGTTGTAATTACACTTGTGCCGATCGATCCGCTCACTTGGCGAAGTGTATTAGACATGGCCGTACCATGCTTGTTCAAATCCCTTGGCAGCTGGTTCATCCCCGCTGTCATGATCGGCATCATCAGGAAGGACATCCCGAAATATCGAACCATGTAGATGATCAAAATATAACTATAAGAGGTATCCAGCGTCAGCTTAGTTAACTGATACGTGGTTATCGTCGTAATGACCATACCAATGATGGCCAAAGGCCGCGGGCCGACTTTGTCGAACAGAATACCCGAAATCGGGGACATGATCAGCATGACAAGTGCACCTGGAAGCATAAGCAGACCCGAATCGAGCGGGGTAATTCCGCGCAGGTTCTGAAGATAGATCGGGATAAGAAGCATCCCCGCATACATACTCGCCGTTACGAAAATGTTAATAACATTCGATAATGAGAAGATTCCAAATCGGAACACACCCATATTGAGCAGGGGATTCCGGGTACGCATTTCCCAGATGACGAAGAAAGCCACCAGGATGGTACCAATAATGATGCACGTCATGACCTCGGTGTCGCCCCATCCTTTGGTTCCGGCTTCGCTAAGCCCATAGAGCAGCAGACCTACACCTGCGAGAGAGGATAAAGTGCCCATGAAGTCTAGCTTAATGAGCTTCGGCTGTTCAATATTGCGCATCTTGAAGAAAGCAATAATCATGACAATAACTCCAAATGGGATCATCCCAGAGAAGAGAATGTGCCAATCATAATTTTGCACAACCCAACCGGACAATGTCGGGCCGATTGCAGGGGCGAACATCATGGCCAGGCCAAAGATGCCCATACCTTTTCCCCGCATTTCAGGAGGGAAAATGAACAAGATAACACTCATAACAAGCGGTGAAAGCACACCGCCTCCTACTGCCTGAATTAACCGGCCAATTAGAAGTACCGAGAAGCTGCCCGCAACCCCGCATATTAACGCTCCAAGGGTGAAACAGAACATGGCGGCCAGGAATAGCACGCGTACCCCGAACCTTTCAATCAGGAAAGCGGACAGCGGAATCAGCACCCCATTCACGAGCATATACCCCGTAAGCAGCCACTGGGCTGTATTCGTTGTAATGCCATATTCGTTCGTGATATGTGGGAGTGCCACATTGAGCAAAGTTTGGTTCAATATTGCCAGAAACAGACCGACCATAAGGACGATCAGCAGCGGGAGATGCTGTCTGAATCCGCTGCTGGCTGGTTTGTCTATTTGTTGATTGGTGGCCATCGTCAATCTCCTTTCTGCAGATCAATTACCTCTGCGAATGGTTCCCTATTTCTTAGTAATGACGATCTCCGCGTTCATCCCAGGCAGTACATTTTTGGAATAGTTACTGATCGACACTTTGATTTGAACTTTTTGCGTTACCTTAGTATAGCTTCCACTTGTATTGCTTGTCGGCATTAGCGAGAATACCGAGTTGGTGGCATAGCCGATTTGTTCCACGCTGCCCTGGATTGTTGTTCCCGGGTCACCGTCAACTACCACATCCACCTTGGAGCCAACATCGATGTCCTTAATCTGGTCTTCATCCACATTAGCCACTACGTACAAATTCTTCATATCTACAATTTGGCCAAGCGGCGTTCCTGCCTGAACCAGTTCACCATTCTTAGCTTGGTTCTTGATCAATGTGCCGGCCATAGGTGCCGTAACATTCACATTGGTAGTTCCATTACCTACTTGTCCCAGAGTTGCCTTCTCACTCAGTACAGCGCCCTCTTTCTGATTCCAGCCAGAGATCACACCTGCAGCCGGAGCAGATACCGGAACGATGTCCGCAGCTACCCTTGCATCCTCGGTTTTGATATAAGTGACGCTCTGGTAATAATAATAAGCCCCACCCATGATCAATGCCGCAAGGACAACGATACCAATAATATTTGTTAAAATAAGACGACCTTTCATAATTCTCTCGAACTCCCTCCAGAAATTGTGTATAATTACTTTACAATAAAGTAATTTGGAAATAAAGATAATTTATCATAAAATATTTGAATATACAATCCTTATTTTCAAAAAGTATTGAAACATCACACAAGTTGTTACGTAATGAATGTAGACAGATAAACAGGGGGATTTTATAACTATGGAAATTGAGGAGAACGCGATATCTGAAGTTGAAAGCATGGAGCACTTCATGGAGACGATCTTTCGATATAGAAATAAGCTCTACGACCAGCAGTATAAGAAGCGGGATGACAAACTGAACCATACCAAAGCGCGGATGCTGATGATCATTTATCGGGAAGAACGGTCGATGGTAGTGAACATCTCCAGACAGCTTAATTTGTCCTCGGGTGCAACTACAATTATGCTGAATCAACTCGAAACGGAAGGGTACGTCATCCGGGTTAGGAGCATGGACGATCGCCGAATTGTCTGGCTCTCATTAAGCGAAGAAGGCAAATGCCTGGCTGAGAAGATCATTAACTTCCGCTATAAGTACGCGGCTGACCTGCTCGGGGTGCTTACCGTCGAAGAACGGGCTGAATTCATCACAATCCTGAAGAAAATCGAGCACCGAATTGAAGAACGACTGACAGAGGATTCCAATCCGTCCTCCTGATTCCTATAAAGTCCCTGGGCCCAGGGACTTTTTTGAGTTATGCCCAGCCAGGGCTTTAGAAATCAAGCCCCTTTACTCTTCACCAGTGCGATTCAATTGATATCATGACGGGTTATCCTTACATATACCGGGAAATTCGGTGACATTCTATAGCTGATAAGAGAAAAGGAGATGACACTGGGCTATGAGTACATCTGATGAGAAAAGAAAACCTGGATTTGAAGAGGTGCCTGATGTAGATCCCAATCGTCCGGCTTCTACAGACAAGCTGGAGGATGTGGTCGGCGCCATCATGGACAACATAGAGGGTGACGAAGCGGGTAAGAATCCGAAGAACAACCCCCAAAACAATTCTCAAAGCAGCTCTAAGAAGAACAGCACAGGTGATGACACTCAGCTGGTGTAATCCGATCCTAGCTGCAAGAAGAAGAGCCCTGAATTCAGGGCTCTTCTTCTTGCAGCTATATTTATTTAGGATTGCTTACGCCGATATAACGGCTTATTCTCAAGCGCCCGTACAGGCGGTGTCCAGCCTCCTGGATCCGCCATTGTATCCAAGGCGTCCTCAGCGGCCTGCATCTTGGCATCCAGCTGATCTATTAGGTGTAATGCCAGCGCTTCCGGCAGCTGCGGCTGAACCGGGCTTCCCCACTCTCCAAGGTTATGATGAGAGAGAATCAAGTGCTGCAGCATAACGATTTTCTCAGAAGTAAGATCCATTCCCCTGCGCAGGGCAGCTTCAGTAATCCAGTTCACCGCCAATGAGATATGTCCAATCAGCTTACCGGTAAAGCTGTATTCAGAGACAATACCAAGCTCAGCGGTTAATTCTTCTGTCTTGGCGATATCATGAAGAATGATGCCTGCGACGAGCAGATCCCGATTCAGGAAAGGTCTTTGCACAACCAGGAACTCTGCAAGCTCAAGCATACGTACAACATGATACGCTAGGCCCGCATAGAAATTGTGATGCATTCCCTTGGCGGCAGGATAATGAAGGAGCTTATCTCCTACCTTCTGGATGCATTCATCTACAATCCAGCGATAGTCCTCATCTTGAATGCTCGCTGCTGCTGTGGTAATGGCATATACCAGATCATTCGGGGCGACAGGCGCCGACCTGATGAAATCGGTGATGTGATGACCGTCATCCGCAGAAGCGGGACGAATCTGGGAAATCTTGAACTGCAGCTTATCCCGGTAAGTGTGAACGAGACCTTTTACTTTTACGAGCATGGGTGCAAAGAAGGTCTCTTTGTCTGTATGTGTAGCATCCCAGAACTTTGCCGAAATTTCCCCCGATGGATCCGCGAGAATCAGATCAAGATAATCTTTGGGAGCCGCTCCATTCGTCTGCTTGACCCCGACAGACTTCAGTAAATAAAAACCTATGATTTCTTCCCCATCAACAAATGCCTTAACTTGTTTCATCTGACAACTCCTATAACGATTAAATAGTAGACTTATTTAAATCTACCATTTCTATTCAATTCCTACCACATGATGCTGTGTGAAAATATTAGCAACCCGGTCCGCCTCTTCCGGCTTACATTCCACCATAACCAGGATATGACCTTGAAGTAGGTGCTCTTCAAACTTTCTCGCATCCTCGCGGGGAATCCCCACTCCTACCAACGCAACAATAAAGTCGTCTGTACCCTTGCCGACCTTGGTCCCCGCCATTTTCCTGGCTGCTGAACCCGTTGCAATAAGCTCTACCGCCTCTTCTTCAATCTGGGCTGTTACATTTTTGAGCATCCCAAATACGCTCTTTCCCCCATTGCCCGCCTTGGGATCTCCAATATCCGTATTCTCGGTAATCTTATTCATATGTGTGATCTTGCGCGACAGCACAGATACCTTGTCTTCATCAAATTTCGCTTTCTTAAGCTCATCGATAACGATCGATGTATCCTGAGTTGTCTCAAATACACCAAGAATTAGCTTTGCCATGGTTGATACCTCCCCGGTTACTTATTGACTATTACCCACCGGATATTTAACACCAAACAGGGATTCGCAGGATGAAGGTTGGAGAGCTCCTCAAAACATTGCAGAAGCTTAAAGAAATGCGGAACCTTATCGGAGCCTGATGTATATACTGAACCATGACAAACGCCCACTTAAGGAGGTCATTTAACAATGGCATACGGATTACAGCAAGACAATCAAGTAGTCTACCAGGCTAACCCGACTATGGTTCAGCAGCTCAAAGGGGTTAAAGATCAAATTCGGCATATTTGTTCCATTCATTTGAATCGTCCCGTGAAAGTAGTTACGATTGACGGTCATACTTATGAAGGAATTATCGTAAGCGCCGACGACCGTTTCTTGTATCTGAGTGTTGCAGGCCAGGAAGATCAACGTTTCCTTGGAGCCCCGGGCGGCTTCTATTATTATAACAACGTAATCCTGCCTCTGGTTCTTTTCGAACTGCTTGTCATCACTCTCATGTTGTAGTTGTTACATGACAGCAAGCCCCGCCGGGTGAGAAAGATCAATCGGCGGGGCTTGCTGTGCAGGTTCTATTCAACGACTAATTGCTTCCACTTGTTACCCAGCTCCTGCGGCTGATACTGCATCATCTGAGTGATCAGCTGCTGCGGATCCTCCGAGACGGTAATCAGGCTCAGATGCGACTCATTTGAGAAACCTTCCTGAACGCTGTGTCTAATCAGTTCAATAAGAGGATCATAGTAACCATTAATATTGAGCAGGCCGATCGGCTTCTTATGAATCCCGATTTGCGCCCAGCATAATACCTCGAACAGCTCTTCAAATGTACCTAGACCGCCCGGAAGGGCGATGAAGCCATCGGCGATTTCTCCCATTTTGGCCTTACGTTCATGCATGCTCTCAACCTCTATAAGCTCCGTCAATTCCCGGTGGACAATCTCCCCGCGAAATAACCCTTTAGGCATCACTCCGATTACATGGCCGCCGCGATGCAGCACCTCATTAGCGACTTCCCCCATCAGTCCCAATTTGGAACCTCCATATACAAGACGGATACCCTGATCTGAGAGGGTACTTCCCAGCTGAATTGCCTGGGCCCGGTATTCAGGCTTCACGCCTGGATTGGAACCTGCAAATACACATACGGTATTCATCTTACAAGATCACTCCTTATTCCTGTTAACTCATGAGGATTACTTACCCTTTAGTTCATTCCACATAACTATTGTACTATACAGTGTTTTAATTGTATTAAAAGCAGACGAAATTATACATCGCGGGTCTCCTCTATGCCAAAAAAAGCACCCGCGGCGGGTGCTTTCTTCATAACAGGAACAGCTCAGATTAACGATCCATATGGTAAGGTACCGTTGCGACTACGACATCTTTTCGATTAATCAGATAGGCACGAATCATGAGACTTGACTGATTGTGGAGCAGATTCTGCCACCAATGCTTGGTGATGAACTGAGGGATAAGGATAGTGATATGATCACTTTCTGCCTTTTTCCACTCCACCGTATCGATAAATTTACGCAGAGGACCGAGGATACTCCGGTAACGGGATTTCAAAATAATCAGCCGTACCCCAGGATTCCACTCGTTCCATCTCTGTTCAATCTTGCGGACTGACTCATCATCAAATCCTACATATACAGCGACCACATTATCTGAAAGAGTCTTGGCATAACTAACTGTATTCAGCACGACACGGGTAACTCCGGCTACCGGTATGATGACCGTATTACCCTTCGCGATTGGCTTCTCATTGAAGAGATCGATACGCAGCTGGTCGGCCGTATTGGAGTAGTGCTGCTGAATTCTCATGAACATGTAGACAACAAGCGGCAGAAAGATGAAGATGACCCAGATCTGACTGAACTTAGTGAATATGAAGATGAGCGTGATCGAAAGGGTAGTAAGCATCCCCACTGTATTGATAAAAAGCTTCAGTATCCAGCCTGACGGCTTCAGCTTGATCCAGCGGATCATCATCCCGAGCTGTGACAAGGTAAAGGGTATGAACACGCCGACCGCGTACAGAGGAATCAGGTTCTCCGTATTCCCTTGGAAGACCATAACCAGCACGGCCGACAGGATACTGAGGAAAATGATTCCGTTCGAGAAGCCGAGCCGGTCTCCCCGCACCATGAAGGCGTGGGGCATGAATTTATCTTTTGCCAGCATAAAGGCAAGCAGCGGAAAAGCAGAATAAGCTGTATTCGCCGCCAAAATCAGGATCACTGCGGTCACGCCCTGAATAATAAAATACAGTGTCCCCCTGCCGAAGGTACTCTCAGCAATCTGGGAGACAACAGTCTCCTCTGCGGCAGGCTTAATGCCGTACCAATAAGCCAGCAGGCTTATTCCAATAAACATTCCCGCGAGAAGTATACCCATCATCATAAGCGTTGCCGCCGCATTCTTATCCGATGGCTGACGGAAGTTAGGAATGGCGTTGGACATGGCCTCGACCCCGGTTAAGGCGGAACATCCGGAGCTGAAGGCTTTTAGTAGAAGGAACAAGCTCACATTGGAGATCGTCTTGCCAAATTCGGGAGCCGCCGCATGAGCCCCGCCAGTGAAATAATTGATAACTCCGCAAATGATTAGGACATAGATAGCTACTACGAAGAGGTAGATCGGAACCGCCAATATGGATGCGGACTCCGTCACTCCTCTCAAATTCATAATGGTAAGGATTAGAATCATGAACACGGCAATCAGAACCCGGTGATCATGAAGTACCGGAAAGGCCGAAGTTATCGCATCGGTCCCCGCCGAAGCACTAACCGCAACAGTCAATATATAGTCAACTAATAGAGAACCCCCAGCCAGTAGGCTTGGAGATAATCCCAGGTTGTCTTTCGCAACAATGTAAGCACCGCCGCCGCCAGGATAAGCGAATATGGTCTGTCGATAAGAGACAATGAGGATCGTCAGCAGGCCCAGTACGGCAATAGAAATGGGGATGGAATACCAGAGAGCGGCGAAACCGGCTGCCATCAAGACGATCAGTATTTGCTCCGTACCATATGCTACCGAGGATAAGGCATCAGAAGACAGGATGGCCAAGGCCTTCAACTTGCTGAGCTTCTCGCCTTCAATCTCAGTAGATTTCATGGGTCTGCCGATCAGCAGACGTTTTAATTTTCCAGGCATATTCAACTTCCTTTACGTGGTTTCAATAGGTATCTGCAAAGACACAACCCGTATTGTATATCGTTCCACAAAATTAATCCAGTATATAGATTACGTTTTGTGATATTTTTTACCCGAGTGTTCTGCCTGGTAAGCAGATAGACTAAATATCCCCTTTCACTAGAAAAGGGGATCTATCAAGTAAGCTTATTGCCCTGTAGTAGAACTTCGTTCTACAAGCTCGGGATATATACTCCAGCGCACCGCTTCCCTCGAGGGTTGGTGCTGGGAGATCAGCATTTCAACCGCGGCATTGCACATGCCCATCTTGTTCACCCGCATGGTAGTTAGCGGAGGGGCTGAGGCGGCAGACATATTCAAGTCGTCAAACCCCATGATGGATATATCTGCCGGAACCCGAATCCCGCGCTCCTGCAGCACCTCACTAAGAAGCAGGGCAATCCGGTCATTCCCGCAAAAGAAGGCCGTTGGCATTTGGTCCATACGACCCAGTAATTCCGATATTTCCTGCCGGGTAGAGTGATAACCACTTGAGTAAGTTAGGCACCACTTCTCTTCGACCCGGATTCCGCTTTGCTGCATTGCCCGCCAGAACCCATACCAGCGCTCCTCATGGCTTGTCGTCAGATTCACGGGTCCAATGAACCCGATCCGATGATGTCCTCTTCCTATTAAATACTCTGCAGCTTGATAAGCCCCTTCCATATTAGCCGAAGTCACTGCCGGGCAGGGTAAATCCCGGTAATAGGAATCCAGCATCACAAGCGGGACGTCCAGCTTCCAGATCATTTCGGCATAAGCCTTCTCCATAATCCCGAACAGAAGGATACCCGCATAGTTAATATCATCAAATTGTCCAGGGAGTATAAGATTCTGCTCCATCGCCAGATCAACTCTTACAATAATAGCGTTATAACCGCTCTTGCGGATGGCGGATTCAAGCCCCCAGATCATATCGTGGTAAAAATGAAAATGGTCGTTGTCATCATAGCTTGTGATTCGATCAGGGACAACAACGAGCAGATTCGGGTGCTCCACCTGCTTTTTCCCATAGGGGCCGTACCCCAGCTCTTTGGCCGTCTGAATAATCCGGCTCTTCATATCCTCACTAACTCCCTTTTTGTCCATTAGAGCCAGGGAGACTGCATTCTTCGATATTTGGAGCCTGTCGGCGATATCCTGCATAGACACTTTTTTGACGCGGGCCATAACTTGCAATCCCCCTTAGTTGTGGTACACTGACTTTAATAATACTTTACAATACTAATTTATGTCAAGTGTTGTCAAGTTAAATTGATCTTTCAGGAGGTACTTAATGTGAAGTATGCTATCGGGATCGATATCGGGGGAACCAAGACAGCGATCGGCATCATCTCCGCGGATGGTGATGTGATTCAGAAATCCTCGATTCCCACGGATCCAACTGTAACTCCTTATATCATGGTGGACCGGATCGCGGAGACCGTTCTTACATTGGTCCATAACAGCGGAATCGCGGGCCAGGATATTGCCGGTGTCGGCATAGGAGCGCCTGGGCCGCTGGATACTCGCAGCGGACAGATTACCTGTCCTCCCAACCTGCCAGCCTGGCGAGACTTTCCGCTGATTCATGAATTGAAGCGTCATCTTCCCTATCCGATCAAGCTGGAGAATGATGCTACTGCCGCGACACTGGCCGAGAAGTGGCTGGGCGCCGCCAAAGATGAACAGCATTTCGTATTCGTCACCATCAGCACTGGAATTGGCGCCGGGATTTATATGCACGGCAAGCTGATCACAGGTGCCAGCGGCAACGCTGGCGATGTGGGACATTTCGTCATTGATCCTGCTGCCGGGCTGTGTGTATGCGGACAGCGGGGATGCTGGGAGTATGTTGCCTCCGGCACCGCCATTGCTAGACAGGCGAGCGAGCTGCTTGGGCGCAGCGTGACATCTAAGGAAGCTTTCGAGCTAGCAGCCAACGGTCATCCTGCCGTGAAAGAATTGGTCGATAAGGTGTTCTATTATATTGGCATCGGGTGTGTCACATTGATCAATACTCTGGATCCGGAGAAAATAGTGATCGGCGGCGGTGTTTCCCAAGTCGGCGAACCGCTATTTAAGGCCGTGCAGGACTACGTTGGAAAGTATGCTCTTAATCCTTCCGGCCGGAAGACCCCCATCGTGCCTGCCGCCCTGCAGCAGGACGCTGGACTAATTGGCGCAGCTGCACTTGTCCATATGTCATACTAGTTCACAACCATTTCAATCACGTGGAAGGAGAATTATAATTATGAGTCAACCTATTTTTCTGGAACCGGTATTCAAAGAACGTATCTGGGGCGGCACCAAGCTGAAGGACCTGTTCGGTTACGAAATTCCTTCAAATGAGACCGGCGAATGCTGGGCTATCTCCGCACACCCGAATGGGCAGAGCGTTGTGAAGAATGGTCCTTTTCAAGGCATGGCGCTTGGCGAGTTATGGGCTAGCCATCAAGAGCTGTTCCGCTCCAGCTCCAAGGTATTCCCGCTGCTTACCAAAATCCTGGATGCTTCAGATGACCTCTCTGTACAGGTTCATCCTGACGATACCTACGCGGGAGAACACGAGAATGGCGAGCTTGGGAAGACTGAATGCTGGTATATTGTAGATGCGGAACCGGGTGCCGAGATCATCTACGGGCATGGTGCACAGAGCAAGGAGGAGCTGGCTAGCTGGATCCATGAAGGGAAATGGGATCAGCTTCTGTCCAAAGTTACCGTCAAAGCAGGCGATTTCTTCTACGTCCCAAGTGGAACACTGCATGCCCTGGGCAAAGGCATTGTTGTGCTGGAGACACAGCAAAGCTCAGATACCACTTACCGTGTGTATGATTACGACCGTAGAGATGCAGAAGGCAATACACGTGAGCTCCACCTTGAAAAGGCCATTCAAGTAACTACAGTCCCTCAGGTATACAAAGAAGAGACTTACCGTACAGAAGTACAAGAGCATGCGGAGATTACGACTTTTGTGGCAAATGACTTCTTCACTGTTCAAAAGTGGTCCGTTACCGGCCAGACGCATTTTGACTCAAGCTCCAAATATACCCTAGTCAGCATCATTGCCGGAGAAGGCGAACTTCAATGCGGCGGCGATGTGTATCCGCTTCGTAAAGGTGAGCACTTTATCCTCCCTGTCGATTTCGGAGCGTATGAGATTACTGGTAATCTGGAAGCTATCGCTTCGTGGGAATAAGCCATCTTTAGGTGATAACCCTCAAATTTTAGATAGACAAAAGAAGCCTGCACTGATCAAGCTACGCTTGTTCGGTGCAGGCTTCTTTAATGCTATAACCAGATTTTATTATGTAAATCGATCGCCACTAAGATTTGTTATTGAAGATAGCGTTCACGAATAAGCTTCACATGGTGAGCCGCATGTCCTGCAAGGATGTAAATAACTGCGCGAGCAGTAATTTCAGCTCCGTTTGCCGTTCCTGTGCGCTTCCATGCTTCATCGTTAAGCTGTTTGGCTAATACCAAAGTAGCTGTGCGGATGGCGGAGAATTCAGCCACAAGGTCACTCACCGAAAGCCGCTCTGACCCAGCATAAGTAACATAGTCGGATTCGTTAAATCCAGCCAGAGGTGTCTTGTCTCCCCTAGCAATCCGAAGCAACCGATAGCTCATAATACGCTCTGTATCATTGATATGGCCTAACACTTCCTTAATACTCCACTTGCCTTCTGCGTAGCGATAGTTGGCCTTCTCTTCTGTCAGGGACTGGAGAAGCTCACTAAATTCATTGATTTGAGAATCCAGGAGAGCCAGAATGTCTCCTTCGGGGAGTCCTTGAATATAGCTCTCATAATAGGGTGAATATTCACCTGTTGATGGCCGCTGTATTGACATAGCTACAATCCTCCTTAACCTCTAATCTTCCCACACATCTTTCATCAGTGACTTGATTTCTTGGATACGCTTCTCTGTCTCTTTCCGGTTCGTGATCCATCGCTTGCCGTCCCAATCGACAACATCACAGGTCTTAACAGAGGGATCCACCTGGTTCAGAGGAACATTTGTCGTATGTCCGTCTACTTCGATAATGCAGTAACCCTCTTCAAATCCTTCGACAATTCCTTTCATAACCAGCTCACCTTTCTGCTCTGATCTGAAAATGCTGCCCATCCGTCAGAAATTCCACCGTTCCCTGGGTATCGTTGCGGTAGACCTTCACACCCTGCTTCTGCAGACGCTTTAGAATCGTCTGAGTCGGATGACCGTACTTGTTCCCTTTGCCGGACTGGATCACAGCATATTGTGGATTCACCTTCTTGAGGAACGCTGTGCTCGTAGAGGACTTGGAGCCATGGTGACCCACCAAAAGCACATCTGAACGCAGATTTGCACCTGAGGCCAGCATGTCTTTCTCGCTCTCCGCTTCAGCATCTCCTGTTAAGAGGAAAGAACGCTTGCCATAAGTTACTTTAACTACAGCACTGTTATTATTGGTATCTTCGTAGCGGGACAACGGAGCTATCATGTTCACTTGTACGCCGCTATCCAGGTTCAGCGTAAGTCCCGCCTTGGCCGTAGTAACCTTCAGTCCCTTGCGCTGAATCGAACGAAGCACGGATTCAAATGTCTTCGTATTCGAGCTTACTTTGGGCATATAGATCTTACCGATGCTGAGCTGGTCAATTACCTTATCCAGTCCGCCAATATGATCGGCGTCAGGATGAGTACCGATGACAATATCCAGTCTAGTGACTCCATACCTCTTCAGCGTATCCAGCATCACCTGTTCCTGATCGTTATTCCCGGCGTCAATAAGCAGGGTCTTTCCTGTAGGGGTGATAATTAACTGGGAAGCCCCCTGTCCTACGTCAATAAAAATTACCTGCAGCTTGCCTTTCCCGTCAACCGGACTGCCAGGCGACTGATCCTTGGTACTCCCCGAGAATGAGCAGCCGGCAAGTATAGACAAGCAGAGAATCAAGGCCGCATATCGATAGATACGCTGTTTCATAAATGGAATAAGTCTTATCATTGATGTTATCCTTTACACCGAGAACATTTGTTCCAATTATATTCCATTTCATCTTCTTATTCAATGTATTCTCTGCTTATATTTCATATTCTAAATATAACCTCATATTCCGATGAAAACAATAGGATTTAACCAAAAAATATATGCACCACCTCAGTCATGGGGTAGTACATATTTTATACAATCCAGGATACTGCGAAAGTTATCGTCAAACCTTCTCAGCCGCGAATGGATCTTACTACAAAAGTATGACTCAGCTTGGAATACTTCTCCCCGGTGATTAGCATCACCTCGTGTTCATTATGATACTGGATAGCTGTTTGGTAGTGCAGAAGCTGATTGTCTCTCCACACGGCAACCGGGGACTTAAAATAAACAGCATTATCGAACTGCACCCGGTTCTTCATGATATACCCGACCGAGTGAGGGCCTGCCTTCACGGTTCGGGTCTTCATTACTTTTCTGGCAAATCTCTTGCCTCTGCTGCCAGGCTGAATTTTGATGATATCTTCAATCGGTACCGCGATTGACCGGGGACCCAATAGCAGCTTGTTCGCGGCCCGGTCCCAGCCTTCAATCGTTCCCGTGTATATGTCATCCTGGTCCTGACAGTATACGATCACTTCCTGTCCGATCCAATCCTCATAACGCATGGCCCGTTCTCCTTCTCCAGTAACTTGTGACATCTGATGCACCCATGAGTCTGATTAGCTTGCTTACATTTACAGGGTCTTAATTCTTTTCCATATCCAAAGACTAATTCCTGCAAAATAAGACTCAGTTAATCTATTCAAGCTCCCACTTTATTGCTGGTCTATTCTGCTTCTCGAGAAAATCATTGGTTCTGGAGAACGGTCTGCTTCCAAAGAAACCTCGTCTGGCCGCAAGGGGACTGGGATGAGCCGACATGATGACTTCATGGCGGGATCGGTCCACCATAGCTCCCTTCTTCTGTGCAGGAGCGCCCCAAAGGATGAATACAAGCGGCTCTGTTCGCTGATTCAGCGCCTCCACAATAGCTGAAGTGAACAGCTCCCAGCCTTTTCCGTGATGAGAGCCCGCTTGTCCTTCCCTAACAGTAAGCACATTGTTTAACAGCAGCACGCCCTGCTCAGCCCATGGGGTAAGAGTTCCCGTCCCGGGAATGGGGACTTCTAGGTCACTTGCCATTTCCTTATATATATTTCTAAGTGAAGGCGGAATTTTAACACCGGGCAACACGGAAAAGCTCAGTCCGTGAGCTTGTCCTGGCCCGTGATAGGGGTCCTGTCCCAGAATAACCACCTTTGTGTCCGAATAAGGGGTCAGCTTCAAGGCCTGGAACAAGAACTCCCTGGGCGGATACACGGTATACTCCTTATATTCTTCATCCAGCCAACGCATCAAATCAACGAAATATGGCTTATTGATCTCGTTCTTTAGAATATCGTCCCAATCGTTACCAAACATCACAGTCTCCTCCTAACTGCTTCTCTACTTGCAAATTACCCATATCCGCAGTTCCGACAACGCGGAAAACAGCAGAAGGCCGCCTCTGTAGGAACAGAGACGGCCTTGTCTAGTGAGCCTATGTATTTCGGATACCCTAAAAGTCGACAAGGCAATTTAAGCATGTGCTTTGAAGTCGAGCCTCCAGATCAGCTTAAGTTTTCAATGTCCAATATCTCTATTCTTTTATTTTACAGTTTAACATTATTTATGTCACAACGAAAAGCTCATACAGAATGAAATAACGAAGCGCAAATGATTGCTATTTTTTTGTTAGTCATTAACGCTGATATAATAGAAAGAGGTCAGCCAGAAAACTGGCCGACCTCTTTGCGTTGTTGCAGGGAATATGCAATTTCAACAACAGCCGTATGCGATTATTTGCCGATACGTGCGAATGGAACAGTCAATAAATCGATGTCGCTCCACTCTTTAGGGGAGTTGGACTCTGAGACCCCTGGCGTATCGGAAGTCGCTGGATCATTAGGAAGGGTATCCATTGGTGAGAATTCGCCTTGGGATAGCATTACACCAATACCTTCATGCTCAATATCCGGATTTCCAAGTGCGCTGAGTGGAATTTTCGCTTCATAGAATGTATCACGATTTGGATCATGTCCAAGCGCCATGAAGTTTACAAGTTTGCTTGCATCTTTAACATCATCAGCATCTTTCACACCCCACAGCGTCGTATATCCTTTGCCTTTAGCAAATTTAACGGTAATACCAGCTGCTGCGCCTGTCTTATAGTTCACTCCAGCATCGTCAACAGGGAACAAACCGTTAACTGCTCTTGAAATGTAACCGGAGTGGAACATATTTGAAGCGATATTAAATTGATAATCAGGAAGATCCTGACCGCCCCAGAGCGGCTTATTTCCATTCTTCTTCCACATATCATTTGTTGCCCCAGCACCACGAATCGTGTCAAAAGCAATGGTCTGCGGCATATCCATTGAACGGATCGGTGTTCCGCCAGCAGAACCAGCATTAGCAGGGTCAACGATGTCTGTAACATCTACATACTGCCAAGCCAGGTACAGGTAATCACTGTCCCATGCTGCCCACAAATGACTAAGATCCATTGGCGTTTCATGCATAGACCAGTTGCTGCCAAGTGTACGCGGATCATCACCGGCCATGTCGATGGCAATCAGCATGTCATCTGTCCATTCACCACTGTTGGCTCCATCAATGGTGATTGGAGTGGATACGCGTTTCCCAAATGAAGGGTTAGTGGAATATGGCTTGTCTCCACCAGGAATGACGATAACATCTTTCAATGTCACCACTGTAAGCTCAGCGCTTGCTGATGAGAAGTTATTTGCAGCATCATAAGCTTTTACAGTGTAGGTATATGATGTTTCTGCAGTCAGACCTGTGTCCTTGAAAGTTGTAGTTGTTGAAGTTCCAACCTTTACTGCACCACGATAGATGTCGTAACCCTTCACCGCAACATTATCTGACGAAGCTGTCCAGGTCAGGCTTACCGTTGAACTTGTCTTACCGTTCGATACAAGTCCGGCTGGAATACTTGGTGCCTCTGTATCGACTCCAGTTCCGGCTAAAGTTTCAACGGTTACTTCATTGCTGGCAGGAGAAAAGTTGCCGGCAGCATCGTAAGCTCTGACAGTGTACTTGTACGATGTTGCTTCAGTTAATCCAGTATCGGTAAAGCTTGGAGTGGCTGAAGTACCCACTTTAGCTCCATTACGATAGATTTCATAACCCGTAACTTTAACATTGTCTGTCGAAGCCGTCCACCCAAGGGCAACACTGTTAGCAGTTGCTGTACCCGTTACATTGGTTGGCGCCGAAGGTGCGATGGTATCACCCGTACTCGGTACTTCGATGGTTACTTCATTGCTGTTAGCGGAAAAATTATTTGCAGCATCACGAGCGCGGACTAGGTACTTGTAAGTCGTACCTTCCTTTACGGTGCTGTCGATAAATGTTGATGTTTTCACCGTAAATGTCTCCGTGTTTGTACCACTCTTACGAGTAATTTGATAATCTGCTACGCCAATATTGTCAGTAGAGGCACCCCAAGTCAACGTGATTGTCTTAGGAGTTCCACTGCTGAGATTGCCAGCAAGGTTAGCTGGAATTGAAGGAGCAATCGTATCTACTCCCACCGGCTTCTCCCCAAGCTTCACTTGTCCTGCGGCATTATTGATACCAGGAATGTAAATATTGTCGCCAGTGTTGAAGAAGTAGTTCTTCTGACCGTTACTATCCCAGACATTGCTTCCGTTGTTGAAGCAAGCCTCCAGACGGCTTGCGGTTCCAATATCAATAGTTATTTTTTTGTAGCCCGGATTCAGCGAATCATTCTCCATCTTCACGCCTGGAACGGACGTCCAAGTGCCACCCTCGGGGCGATAATGAATATTAACATTCGTCCAACCCTCTTTGTAGTAGACGGTAACCTTATTGCCTGGCTTTGGACCTTCCGGTTTACCTGCAGTCACTTTACCTGAGTCATAGGTATTGTCGCCTTTGTTGAAGAAATAGTTCTTCTGATTGTTGCTGTCCCATTGACCGCTCCCATTATTGAACGCTACCTCTGCTCGTGTTGCCGTTGAGGTGCCCAAATCAATTGTATACACAGCATATCCTGGAATTTCAGAATCTGCCATTTTCATGCCAGGAACGACTGTCCATGTTCCACCTTCAGCGCGGTAGTGGATGTATGGAGTTGCGTATCCTTTCTTGTAGTAAACCGTAACAGTGTTGTCTGTGCCTTGTTCAGTCGGGTTAGTCTTAACGCTGATCTCGTTACTTGGATCGGATGTTCCGCCGGATTGGCTTCTGGCAATAACTTTGTAGGTATACGTTGTTTCAGCAGTCAAGCCTGTATCCTTATAAGTTGCTGTTGTAGATGATCCTACCTTCACATTGTTGCGGTATACATCGTATCCGGCAATTCCGGAGCTGTCAGTAGATGCATTCCAAGTCAATGTTACGGTCTTGTCTGTCTTCGCTGATGAAGCCAGGTTTGCTGGAGCCGTAGGTTTAGTTATGATACGTGGATCTGTATCGGACCATGTGCTTCCGTCATACCAGCCTGTTGCTGTTCTGGTGAAGCCAGCCTGGTTCTGGGCAGGCAATTGTTTGCCTGTGTTGTCTTTAAAGATAATCGTAGCTTGTTCAGCCTTGTCGAAGCTGTAGACATACCAGTCTCCGCCAGCGCTTGTCATTGCTGGGGCAGTAGCCCAGGTTGGGTCGTTGTCCTTAGGTGCTGTACCGTAGAAATAGATGGAAGGTGTTCCCCATCCAGCCGGTTTCTTGAAGTACACTTCCAGCTTGGCATTAGGATCACCCTTCGTAAAGTCGTAAGCCGCAGAACCTTCGCCATTTTCATTAGTTGCGTACATCTTCAGTGTCTTCGTGTCATTAATGGCCATGCCTGAGCCAATTGTGATTGTTGTTCCATTAGTAAATGCAGTTCCGTTAATCGGATCACTGCCATCCAGCGTGTACTTTCCGCTGTCCGCATTCTTGATCGAAAGGGTTACTGTGGTAGTTTCAGTCTTGAATTTACCGCCTGCTGGTGAGGCAGTCAGAACCGGGAATTTTTTGTTTACACCAACATTTTCAACTAAAATAACTCCATTGACTCCAGCGGTAAATTTGGCTTTGCCTCCGCTTACAACTACTTCATTCTTCGTGTAAGCATCGCGTACAGTAGTACCATCCGGGAATACGCCGGATACATTCACATCTACAGTTCCGGAAGCTCCTGTAGCCACAACTACTTTATCTAGAACGTCATCCTTCTCATAAATGCGTGAGAACGTATACGGGCTATCCGCAAGCTTCTTATGAGTTCCAGCACCTACTGCAATGTGGTTGTTTCTGAATTGTCCAAGCTTCTGCCAATGTGACAGAACATTTTGGTTAATGCTGCTCCAATTCATATCTGAGCGTGCGCCTTGGTCAGGGTCTGACCCGGTAGGCCCGAACGGTCTTGCCGTTTCATCTCCGTAGAAGGTTTGCACCGCGCCAGGAAGCAGCAGCAAAGCTGTACCTGCATCAACCAAGCCAGCACGGTTGTAAAGATTTCTATCGTGGGACGAGATGTAGCTAAGCATATTATAGTTGGGCAGATCGTTATTAAACTCACTTGCGTAGCGTGAGAAAAGTGCTTCCAAATCGCTCTTATTCGCACTTTGGAACGAGAAGTTGATTAAGGAATCAAATCCATTGTCGAAGTATGTGCCGTCTCTGCCGAGACCTTTATCATACACTTCACCTGTCATCCAGAAGTTATCTGTCCAATTTGCACCCGGTTTCGTAGGGTTGTTCTGTCTCCACTTCGTCAGCGCACTGCTTGCGCTTGTCTTGAGTTCCTTCCATCTGTCTGCCTGAACATGCTTCGCAGTATCAACACGGAAGCCATCAATACCGAATTCCTCGACCCATGAAGACAGCCATTTGATCATGTAATCCTTAGGAGCGACGTTCAGGTCTTGGCGGTATTGCTTGGCTGCCGGAACGATCCAGTTGTCGTAACCGCTTGTTTCTTTGTTGAACTTCGTCTTCAATATCGGTGGAAGACCAGTAGGAGTAGTGGACTCCGTCTTGATATCAGGCAGGAACCCTACGCAGAGGGTCTGATCGCTGCCGCCGCATTGATCGTAACCCGCAATATTGTTGGCACGAATCCAGCTGCTACCCCACCAGGAAGCCCATGCACTGGAATTACTCGTGTTCATAATGTTATTGTGCGTGTGCCAGTTCTGGCCTTGGTTCTTATCTGGAGTCCAGTTGCCAGCGAGTCCGCCGCGATCTCCGTACCCGTATTCCGCCATGTCCACAAGTGTTGGATAAGCGACATGGTTCATAACCACGTCAAAGACAACGCGGATTCCCTTGCTGTGAGCGAGATCAACGAACTCGCGCATTTCATCAATAGTACCAATGCTTTTGTCCATTTCAGTGAAATCAAGACCATAGTAGCCATGGTAGCCATAGTGAGCAAAGTCACCATCTTTACCGCCTACCCAGCCGTGCATTTGTTCCCAAGGAGCTGTAATCCAAATTGCATTTGTACCCAGATCTGTGAAGTAGCCTTCTTCCAGTTTCTTAGTCAAGCCTTTAATATCTCCGCCATGGAATGTACCCACATTCGAGCCCCAGGCATCTGCCTTAGGTCTGCCATAAGCGCCGTCATTGCCGGTATTACCGTTATTGAAACGGTCTGTCATGACGAAGTAAACGTTTGCATTATCCCAGCTAAATGGGCTAGCTACTTGCAGCTGTCCGCCGTTGCCGTCCGGGGTTACTGTGGCCGCTGTTGCTTGGCCCGCTGGTACTGCAGCACTCAATAGCATTGAGCAGAACAGCATCATGCACAGTAAAACTTTGAAACTTTTTTTTACCATTAATTTTTTCTCCTCCTCTAACCTTTGGTATGAAACGAGAAAACGTGATCCGTATACCAGCAAGTGATAATCTACTTAAAAAGCTGGATTCATGATGAGTGCAATCGTTTTCATCTAAAATCAAGTTTACCAACTTATGTTAAAATCTAGTTAAAGTTATGAAATAAGTTTTTAAGAAAAGTTATAGATTAGTTTAGTAAGCAGTGCTCCACAACTAAGTATCCCTAGACTCCATCATTAGTGAGACCGATCCATTAAATTTATAGCCGGCACCTCTAACCGTATGAATATATAGCGGATCGCTTGGGTTTTTCTCGATCTTTTGCCGCAAATTATAAATATGGACCATGACTGTTCGAATGTCCCCGTGCTTAATTTCTTTCCAAATCAGATCATATAAGGTTTCGGTGTGGAATACGCGATTTGGGTTCTTTGCCAGAACAACAAGGAGTCGAAATTCTTTAGAAGATAAAGAGACTTCCTTGCCATGGGCTATTACTGAGTGGGTAGTAGGATCGATATGCAGGCCTGGATAGAGTATCAAATGACGTTGGTTAACAGGGAAGGCTCGTCTATACCTGCGGAGGTGTGCTCGGATTCGGGCGAGCAATACTTCAAAGCTTGAAGATTTGGCAATAAACTCATCTGCTCCCCGGTTCAGGGCTTCAATCCTGAGATCATCTTCGGTATGATGACTTATAAATAGGATTGGTTTATCGCTGACATGGCGCAAGTCCGTGCATAAGTTCAAGCTGCTCTCTCCTGGCATTGACAAGTCAAGAATTATTAAATCAGGATCTTGAGAATGAATGAGGCTGACCAAGGCTTGTCCGCTATGAGCATATCCAACTGCCTCATACCCATGTTTGAGAAAGTATTGAATCAATAACTTGCGAGTTTCAGTATCATTATCAATGATTATGATTTTTTCCCGCATTCATTTTCTCCCTTCGCTATATTTTGAAAGCGTTTTCCAAAGATGTTAAAGAGATAGCCCACCACATCTCCGTAGAGGTCGTTTGTTGGCCTTCTCTGTAAAATCAAAAGCTTGAAGTTAAAGTTAATCTCAACCTTTTGTAGATATTAACATTACAAAGTGAACTTTAGAGCGTGTATAAAGTCCTGTTATTTTCATACATATTTATCATTTAAAATAAAGAAAATAGCTATGTGCTGCATTCTAGGGAATTTTGTATGATGGAAGGAGATGTATTATGACTTTAATAAATCTAAACATAATAAAAACTCCTCTCCAGAACTTGTAATTAGACAAGCACTGAAAGGAGCTTTATTCAAGGGCTGCGGTCGTAAAGACCTGCCCTTATCAATCAAGGATGCCGAGGACCGGGATCGAACCGGTACGGTAGTCACCTACCGCAGGATTTTAAGTCCTGTGCGTCTGCCAATTCCGCCACCCCGGCGTATTTACGCCAATTAGTGCTGATAAAAATATTACTTTATTAGCGACGAAATAGATCATACCATGCTGCTTGCTAATATGTCAACACTAGCCATAACGCCAGCTTTTCAGGTAGAAATGTATGAACTGCCCCATTCCTCACATAATAAATGAATCTTGTTCACTTATTAAGGAGGCAACCATGTATAAATGGCGGACAATAGCCCTGTCGCTAGTCCTTAGCACCAGTGCGATCTCAGGTACTGACAGCTCAGCGGCGGCTCAGGGAGCACCGATGGGACGGGATTACTTTGAACCCCGCGGGGAAATTGTATGGGAGGTTCCTACCAAGGACAAGGTGGTTGCTCTTACTTTTGACGATGGGCCAGACCCCAAGCAGACTCCTGTCATTCTCGATCTTCTCGAGCAATATCAAGCGAAGGCCACCTTCTTCGTAATTGGTAACCGGGCTGTCCAGCATCCGGGGCTTCTTAAAGAGGTGATCCAAAAAGGACACGAAATTGGAAATCACACGTATTCACACACGTATTTCAACGCGAGAAATTCAACCCAATTATTCGATAAAGAAGTCACCCGAGCTGAAGAATCAATATATAATGCTACAGGGAAGCATTCCGTCTTATTCCGCCCGCCAGGCGGTTTTTACAATAAAAGCATTGTTACTTCCAGTCATGATAAAGGCTATCAGGTTGTGCTCTGGTCTTGGCATCAAGATACACGGGACTGGGCGAGACCCGGCGTGAACCGGATTGTGAGCAAGGTGCTGGGCAATCTCCGCAGCGGCGACATTATTCTAATGCATGACCATGTAGAAGGAAGCTCACAGACTGCTCTGGCTCTAAAAACAATTCTCCCCGAGATTCAAAAACGCGGGTATCGCTGCGTTACTGTTAGTGAGCTGATGAAGCATCAGAAGCATGTACAGCCTGTGAAAGATGGCCATGACCAAGGTAAGAAGACGGGACTTTAAATAAGGCGCGGGCCCGGGAGGCCCGCTTGTTCCTTACTGAGAGAATGCTCAGATCCACAAACCGCGAGTGATGATAACCAGAAGAATGAACAGGACAAGAATATAACCTGTAGAAGCCCAGATTCCTGCGGCAGGGGCTGGAGTGTGACACGCAGACTGTACATGTACGGGCGGACAATGATGATAAGGAGCTCCATGCATATGCATAGGCTCATGTTCGTAACCTTGCATTGGAGATGTGTAGACCGGGCTTTGCATAGGTGCACCGTATCCCATACCCATTTTGTGGTTCTCTGACATTCCTAAGGCACTATTGTTCATTAAATAATTCCTCCTTGATAGTTGACTTACCCTACCATATGCCCGCTGGTGCCCGTGTGGCTGGGTGTACGCCCTCGCAGAGGAAAATAATTGATGATAAAAAGAAGGACAAGCCCTGATGTTAATCCTCTAGATTCCCCAGTCGATTCTTTCCGAGTTCGAATAATCCCGTCGCACTGAGTCCAGCTAATCCTCCTGCCCAAAGACGCAGGGTCAGATTAAGGTCTGTGAATGGGGCTGCTACTGCTCCAATAACAAGCCCGATCCCCAGGCCGATCACCGGCAGCAAACTCTTTTTCACATTTATCGTTGTCTTAACCAGCTGCACCCCAGCCAATACAAAAATGGCCAACACCGAAGCGAAGGCCAGAACTACTGTGAGATTTGCATTATCCATTTATTGTTTATCCTCCGCTCTAGTATTGAGTAACCCGCCGCGATAGAGAACCGTTAATACCCTATAAAAATCCTCACTTCCACCCTTAGGGGTGTCAATTAATCCGGCTTCATATGCGGATTTCACAGCCTTCTCAGCCCATTTAGGTATTTCCATTGTGTGCAGCTTCTCGAGCTTTGTGAGACGGTCGGCCTGGGCATTTACTGTGTCCTTAAGTGCATCAAATTCCTTCTTTTCTGCTGCTGTCATTCGTTCATCATCTCCCTTAAAATTGTTAATTACGGGCATGAATTCAAGCCTCTTATCTGTTCCATAGCCTTTGTACGGATACTCCAAATGCGGCTTGTCCCAACTGCCTTTCCAGTCCCCTCCCCACTTGAATCCAAGTCGTTTGGCTTCGATAATGGCCCTTTGAATGTCTGCCCGGTTATAGGCGTTGTAGTCAGCCCCACCAGCTGCAGACACAGGTACAAAGTCAAGAGCTTGGCCTACCAAATGCCAACTCTTCAGGGTATGACTCGTTCCGTTCTTTACATACTCAGCCTGCTTCTCCTTCGTCCGGATCGTCTCAGTAATTAGGATATCTATGTTGTTATCCAAGCAAAACTGATACCATCTATAAGCTGCCATGCGGGTATTTGGGGACAGGTTATCCAGATTGGTCCGGTTCCGTATGTCATATCGCATGGTTACACCTACTTTCCAAGGAACATATTTGCTACCATTACCCCTACGGTAATTCCAATTACGTACTTAAGCAGATCGAGCCACATTTTGCGCTCGGCGCTGCTGTCTTTGCCTGCCTGTTGAAGCAGGGTGAAAATCTTACTTTCCAATGAATCGAACTTGGCCATAATAGCGCTGAATTGGATTTCCATTTTTATCGTGGATTCTTTGATCTGGTTGATACTCTCATCATGACGATGATCATTCTCTTCCAGGAGCTTGATTTTGGTTGCCGTGCTGATGCTCTCGGCTGCTAGTCGGGTAAACTCATTGGACAATGCTGCAAGCCCCTTCTCGACCCCTTCGAGCCTTTGGATAACTACATCCTTTGTCCCTCCCTCTTTATTTACTTTCTCGTCGGTCATAAATTAGCCTCCCTCTGTGTGTAATAGTGGTTGTTTTAAGAAAAGAGCCCCCGGGATGCGGGGGCATAAAAAGTGAGCTTGGCGGCGGTGTTTGTTTACTGGGCCAGGTAATCCAGGCCACTATCTACCAGAATGTCCTTTACTCCTGGTTGCAGGGATGCCGGTACGTCTGTAAACTTGGTCTTGCCAAGGATGACGCGTTGTGCAAAAAACATTGCCATTCGTCCTCACCTCCCCTTATGCGTGTTAGAAGCCAATAGAGCATGCGGATTATCATTGGTAAATGTGAGATGCCATCTCAGCGATAACATCCTCGATAAAGTCAGCACGATCTTTTAAAGCTGAGTTTTGGGCTTTCAAGAGAGAATTTTCATCCTGGAGGTGCTTGATTTGGTCATTTAATGGATTTAAGTCTGGACTATGGACAAGTTGATACCTGATTTTACCCGTCGTCTCATTTCTCGTTAGCATTGGATATTGCGATATATCGTGCTCTGGTTGCACTGGTAAAGAATCAACTAAAATCCCTGCTTTCAATTGTTCTGACGTCAAGTCTTCGGGCTGATAATGAATGGTTTCCACAACACTCTCACCATTTAGTGTCTCTTTAGCATTAAATACTAGAAAAATAGACATTTACCGTTCCTCCTCTAACTTAGTAGTTTTCTGGTAAGACTATACGAGAATACTTTATTATAAACGTTGTCTGAGCTATCTCTATGTGGTATCCAAATCCCATCGATATAACAGTCATAATAGCTGGAATAGTTATTGTAACCAGGCGCATAGTAGCTAGGTATATTCCCAGTAGACAGCAGCAGCCCCGAAGATAAATAAACTCTGGCAATGGGCGGTGTATTACTGACCAGAAAACAAGATCCATCATTGTAAACCCCTTGCAATCCTCCGTAGGCTGTTTCCCACTTCACTGTCTTGGTATCGAACCCAATACATTGCAACGCCGTGCCAGTTGTATTATAAAAGTCGCCGGTAACTGGGTTCATTTTCACGACATCCAAAGTCAGCCCGGTGTTATCTGCCTTATTTAATGGGAACGACTCAGCAAAATTGAATATACCCGCTGATATGCTGTATTTATAAATTGTATTAACTGATTTTGTATATAAGTTCCCTCCGTAATAATCCAACATATATGTGTCGGCAGTTGAACCAACCGTCACCTGTCGAATGGTGGCCATAGTCGTGACATTCACTGAAGTTAGGTAATTATCGTTTTTGATATATAATATGTCCCCTATCAGTAACAATGGTGGAGTGTTGACCGAGGGAATGGATAGATAACCCATTTGCACTCCAGTTGTTAAGTTAAGTTTGTAAATAAGCAAATAACCATTGGCAGCGAAAGATGCAATTGCATAACCAGACGATTCGTTGATAGCACCCGTTCTCAGCACTGCCGAGCCGCTAGTACTATATAGCCACAGCCTTGTCCCTGAACGGGTATACAGTATCGCCGTAGAGCCTGAGTCTATAAGTATATAGTTTTCAGACGTGCCAACAACCTTAATGGTATAGCTATTTTGATTTAAAAGCGAGTTCATGAAAGGGAGATTTAATCCCATATCCAAATAGGATACATCCGAGCCCAATGCTTTACCTGCCTTGATCGTAATAGTTCCGTCATAAATGCCTGCTGGTTTAACAATATCTGATGCTCCAGGGAAAATGGTCTGGGCTGCTAAAGCTTGCGTAACGAGCGCTCCTGCCAAATCAGTATCAGCATCATTGGAAAAAGTTTTGCCAACGCGAACATCCCCTGCTCCCGCGGTACCAGATCCACTGCCACCGTCTATCCTATTAGCGTCTAGTCGAAACGAATCCAGCTTACCCATTTAGCTCACCTCACGGCCACTCATGTAATAGGTAAGTGCAGATGCTGTCCCGGCCAGTCCGGTGATCGTCTCCCCTGCAGTCAGAATCTGATCAAGGAACGGAATGGTGATCGTGTCGTTAGCCTTGATCTTATGCTGATAGATCACTTCTGTTCCAGCCAGCAAAAGAGTTACAACTGCATCTGTTGCCGTCTTATTGCAAATAGTTAACGCCTTTACAAAGGTTGTAGTAGATGCCGGTACAGTGTATAGCGTGGAACTGCTTGTACCAAATATCCCCTTAGCTAATCTTTTGCTTACATCTGCCATTTATAAAGCCCCCCATCTATTTACTTGATCTGTGTAATTCTTAGCGTTCGTCTCGGCTGCACCAGCTGCCGTTACCCCTGCGCTCGCCCGATCATATGCGGCCTTTACCGCCTTCTCCGTAGCCGCCAGCGATTCACTCGTTCCGCTTGTGGAGCTGGAAAGCTGCACCTTCCCTTTTACCGTCAGGCTGGCATCTGGAATATCTAAATGGATGGAGCCAATGGCCTCATCTATCTTGTCCCAGTTCTGATTAAGCATGGTGTCGATGTTGAACGTGTCATTGCCGTCTGTTGCTGGGTTCTTTTTCAATAAATTCAAATTGGGTGTGCTGCTAGCCACGGTAACCACCTCCTGCAAATTTAGATAATGGAATGTTCTCCAGCTCATTAATCTTGATTACTCCATGAAGATCGCGGATTAGCATATAACTGAACTCATACTCCACCGCCATATGTGCTGGCTTGATCTCCTCAATTACAGCCTTGAGATCGTCCAGATTCGGCGGGATACCAATTGTATCTACGAATTGGATCGCAAAAGAATATTTCGCCGGCTGGAACGTAACATTCACTTTCCCGCCGTTATACGACTCGGCTACATTTTTCACTAGACGACCTGTGAAACTTCCGGCCCCTCTTAGTCTTGACTCTACCAGCGCGCGGCGCTGTTCAATAGGCTTACCCAGCTCCGTCCGAATGCCAAGCTCTGACTCCCATCTGCCCAGTCCCCATGTGGCGGTCTTGACGAAGAATTGATCTAGCATCTCATCCATAGCCGCGAAGAGGGAGTCCAACTCGGCCCCTTTTGCATCCATATCCGCCTTAATGACCCTTGAGGTCGCATAATAATCAGGCAAATAGGACAGCATTTCCTGCCCCCGCCTACTCCTCATCACCAACTCACTCATCAACATTCACCGTCCCGAGCACTGCGACCTTGCCCTGTGGGATCTCTAGATTGGTATTACTCACCCCATTAATGGTCAGGTCTGTGTAGTCAATAATGGCTGAGATATCCAACAGAACGGCTGCAATTCTTGTGTAGCGGACAAGCGGATCGGTAAAGGCGATCGTCTTCAGGTAATCCCGAATTCCTTTCTCAATCATCGTCTTCACATTAGCTAGCGAAGAACCGCCAGCCAGCGTCAGCTTGACACTAATATTTAGAGGCACTTCTTCTGCCGCCATGACAGTTACCACAGCTCCCGCTGGGGCGGCCCCTTGACCCTGCCCATCCTGAGTTGGATCCATATAGTGCTGTACGGCTTCGACCACCTCCGAGTTAGCTGCCCTTTTCTCTGAATCTAGCAGGTAAATGCCTACGGTTCCCGGTCCTTTCCAAAGAGGCTGAACCTGCCCCCCTCCTACACCCGGCTGTTCAAAAGCCCACTGGCGATACTGCGCCTTATTCCCGCTGGTCCCAGGACTGCGAACTTTCTCAAGATAACGCGCAAGCAGAGACTCATCCGATTCGACATCTGCACCGCCTTTTGTCTCCGATTCATTCGTAACAGCACTGATCCCGCTAACCGATGATGTCATCACGGTAATCGTACCTCCAGGAACATTCCCGTTCTTGCCAGCGACCACCGCCCTTACTGTGACTGTCCCAAGTCCATCCTCACCCAGTACAACCTCTTCAACAGTAGCAAAATCAATCGAGTTCTCCCCCGATATCTCATCCGCAGGTGTAGCCACAATCGTTCCAGATGGAATCACACTTCCAGGGGTTCCAGTAAAAATGACCATACCTGCAGCCTGTGCAGCTTCCCGTCTCACTACGCCGTGCTCGGCGCAGCGAAGATCCAGATATTCGCCATAGGCGGTCGCTGCGAACCCGCGATTCAGCACCTGCTGTGCCCATACTGCAGCTTCGGACAGCATGAATGCGGCCGGAGCGGCCGCATCCCACATGAAAGAACCCTCCGAAATATCGATATCGGAAGGCACTCTGGCCAGCATGCGCTGCAAAATATTTTCTTCAGTCTGATCCTCCAAATACAAAGGCAATTCGTTCATCATATCACCACGTTTCCCTGTAAAGTTACTTGTTCGTCCCTGATACTAGATACGCTGCAACTGAAAGAGCAGTTATCCCCCAGCCAATTGAACTCGAACCCATCCACCCGTTCGGTACGGCTGTCCGTGAGCAAAGCCTCCTGAACCATTCTCTGAATCTCACTCTCATAGACAGCTCTCTGCCCCCCGGAACCGATCAGATCTTCCAATTCATGACCATAGTCACGGGAGTAGATTAGATACTTGTATCGTGCGGTTAGAATCGTCTTCATACACCACTGGACCCAGGCCTGCTTCTCGTCCGCTTCAGCGATCTTGCCTGTCGGGGTAATCCTAAATTCTCCTGCATCAAAATCAAATCTCCAGCTCCGTCCGAATCGAGTCGTGGCCCCTGCCTCGGCTTCCTGCAGAAGCTCAGATTCTGATAAATCCGCGCTTACAGGAAATAGATTAGGCATTCCCGCTCACCACCTTACACATGACAACTACATCCTGGCCTCCATTTAGGCGAAGAGCAAGCACCCGATCCCCGGGCTGGAGACCTTTTCGCACATTCAATAAGGTCTTCTCCACTTCTGTCTCGTGAAAAAGAAACCGTCCCTCTCCACCAACCGCTGCACCACTTCCATCCCTCAGACCTTCCACAGTACCTGTAAGTGTGAATTCAGGCAGAACTAAGTTCCCAGGAAGCTCCGCCACCAAGAAATCCTGGATTTCATGCTTGAAATCATCCAGCCTCAGACCTGATGGAGTTAGGGTAGCCAAGACGGGCCCCACTCCACTCAATGCCTGCTTGGTATGAGACAACATGGCGGTGTTAACCAGTGAAGCCAGCGTTCCATAAGCATCTTCACTCAAGATAAAACCTCCTTCTTACATCATCCTTTGAAGCAAGCTCCAAGGTCATCGTGCCTCCACTCTTCAGTTCCCGGCTGACAGAAGTCACAATTAGTCGTTCTCCACTGAATGTAACGGCGTCCCCTGCCCTGATCGTGTTCACATCAAGGGAAGTCACGGTCAGTGAATGCTGGATACCTGCAAGCTTGCTTTTAGCCAATGTTTTGGCAGCAGCCTGCGTCTTAACCGCGTCGTCTTGGACAATTTTCTGCAGCGTGCCAAGCTTATCCGTCTCCCCTTTCACCCTAGCCAGCACTTTAGATGGAATATCCTCGTTGCCGCTTTCCGACGAACCGATGACCTTTACCTCAGTCACAGCTCCCTCCAAGGATCTGGACTGATTAAACTCAGTAATATAATCAAGCTTATAGACCACAGCGTTACTGCCTAATTTGTACAGTATAAGACCGCCCGGCGTCATTCTCGGATGGAACAGCTCACCCCCAAGCTTTGCCGTCTCCCTAAGATCATTGGTCATCATCGAATAGATAGACTGAGCCCGGTACATGGACCGTCCAAGCTTTGTCTTCGTATTCGGCATGTCTTTATGCAGTGGAATATGCCAGTGCTGCGCATATTTCTTCATTCGTTCGTCGGCAGACTGCCCTTTGGGGAACAGGTATTCATCTTCTGAACGATCCAGGTAAATCGTCTTATCGTATACCGTTAACGTAAGCCGCTTGGGGCTTCCCGAGCTTTCACACTCCCAGATCACTCCGGGCTGAAGAAGGTACACCAGGCCTTTACCTCCATAGGGCACACCACTAACACGAATATCCTGCCCCGGTTCTATTGCAGGCAGGCTTGAATTGACTATAAGACTGATCGTTGCCTGGTATGCGATCTGATCCAGTGAATCCCTGAGTGAAATACTCTCCACCAGCGAGGTAAGGTCGTACTTGTTCTGCAAAATCACTTTGTAATTGGCCTCACTGCCTACGCTAGTCATGGCATCACCAGCTTCTGACCAACCCTGATCTTGTTCGGATCATTCCCGATCAGCAGCTTGTTAAGCTTATAAATCTCCTTCCAACGTGCGCTGCTGCCGAGCTGGAGCTTGGCTATTTTCGTTAGCGAATCTCCTGGCTTAACAATATAGATTTTGGGGGATTTCTTCAGATCAGGCCGACTGGATTTGGCTGCAGACCCTGCAGTCCCTCCACCTAACTTGCCAACCTTCAACTCTCTCCAAGTCCTCAGGGTCAGATCGAAATAGACATCTCCCGTTTCACCACCACGAAAGGTCGAATTGTGGGAGGCTATAATAACCAATGTGTTCACCTGAGTCCCTGTGATGATCAACCGCAGCGGAGTCTTGCTGTGCAGAAAGGTCGTCAGCTTGTTCATGGCCTTCTGCGGGTCGGGAACGGGCTTATAGTTGCAGTAACTCTCGTCATATACTTTTGGAAAAAAAGAAGAGAAGGTGATCTCCTTCACCCTCTCCCCTTGCGGAAAATCAAAATCGCCCAGCGACAAAAGGGATACCGTATCGTATCCCCGCTCGCGTGTAATCTGCACTTCTTCAGGATTCACGGGGAAAACAAAATTGTCCCCATTCCCATCCCTCAGACTAAATTCCATCCCGGAAATCATGGTTCACCTCCTGCATCTAATTCGCTAAAAATTTGGGTTTGCTGTTCTGCATGGCTCCCCTGAGCTGTGCAGCCACCCTCTGCCCAACTTGAGCCGCAATCGCATCATAGTCAATCTGCCCGTTCGAGGTCTGTACCTGAACGGCGCCAACCGGCATGTTGACGTTGATTTGGTTATTAGTCTCAAGCTTTAGGTTCTTGATTTCATTCAGCAGGCCATTTAATTGAGGCTCCGAGATTTGCACCGTTTGCATCTGGCCGTTCTTTAGTCCTGCCGGGACGGAGCTCTTCGCCTGTGCATTCGCGGCCACTGTCCCACTAGCCGAACCCGCTGCCGCTGCGGCGGCAAGTGATGACCCTGTTACTGCAGCTGAAGGAGGCTTTGGAGGCAGCATCTTTGGAATCGGAGCCTTGACTGCTGGCTTAGGCTCCTCCTTTTTCTTCCCCCAAAAGAAGTTACCGATTGCACTTCCGATATCACTACCCGCGATACTCCCTATCAATCCACCAGCTGCAGCCCCAATGGCGGTGCCGACTCCAGGGAGGATCATGGTGCCGATCGCTCCCCCAGCTGCGGCACCTGCCCAACCGCCTGCGGCTGAGCCTACCGCCCGATTACGCTCCTCACCAGGCTTGGCTTTGACAATGTCGATAACGTCCATTGCTGTGCTGAGAGGACCGAGTACTTTCTTTCCAATATTCGCCGCACCTTTAAAGAGACTTTTTCCTGTATCCAGGAGTCCGCCAAAGAATCCCTTGGCAGGCGAAGCTGCCTTTGCAACCTCAGCTACCTTATTCAGTGGAGGCGTCACGGCGGGTTTGGGGACTGCTGCAGGTTGAGGTGGAACAACCTGTTTTGCTGGAATAGCAGCTGCCGGAGAAGTATTGACCGCTGCAGGGTTCGGCAACACGGTGGCCCCCGCTTGAATCCCGTTTAATGCCGTAGACTTTCCAACTGCCAAAGATTCTTTGATTGTTTTCGTCGGAGTATCTATAAGGGACTTGCGTACATCAGGAGGCTTGCTCGGTCTTGTTTGTCTGGTTCTCCCGCCTTCACGAGGAGTCTTATTGCTGACATCCCGGCCCTTTTTCTTTGAGAAATTCTCGGAGGCATCGTTGCCGGATTTGCCTCGTTTTCTATCTTTTCTTTTTTTACGGATATCACTAACTTTTTCCCCTAAGTCAGATAAGTCATTAAGAAACCCAGTTACATCCATAACTGTATCAAACCAGCCCTTATCTTCTTCCCCACCCTTACAGCTGCACTCCACGGCCAGCTTTCCTCCAGGAAAAATCTCGCTGAGCGCTGCCTTAAACGAAGCCGTCAACTCATCCGAGCCAATTGTCGTTACGTACACAGAAGTACTCAGTGTAGCAGGCGCAGCGGCGGAGCCCGTCGGCATACCCTTCAGCCATTTTCCAAGTGCAGAGGCCAAGTCTCCAAAAACAACCTCTACCTTCTCCTTAATATTGACCTGGTAGGCGGCCGGTTTAGCAAGATATCTCAAGTGCACCTGGTCAAGTGCCCTCGACAGATTCTTCACAGACTGGGTCATCCGGTCAACCATATTGACCTGGGACATGAGCTGCACCTGCTCCAGCTTTTTCACCCGCTTCTGGATTGAGTCGAGATATTTATCCATGCTTTTCAGCTCCCGGTTGCCAATAAGCAGGCTTTGAAAGCCGACGTTTACATTCAACTTCACATCCGAAGTCTCACTCATATCATTCGTTCACCCCCTTCTCTACGAACTATTCCCCGCCAGCATATCCAGCTCCAGCTCAGAGAAGGCAAGCAGCAGCTTGCGCTCCCCCTGTGGCAGCGTCCAGAACACTCCGGGACGGAGATGATGCCGTGACCACATGTGGTACAGCATCGTCGTCATTCCGCCGGAGTGAATCAGTTTTTTAGGTCATCGATGGCAACGCCAAATCCGGATAGCTCCAGCACTTTGTCGCCTACGGCGTCAAGCTCACCCGCAAGAAGCATGCGTCTAACCGCCTGTTCTCCTCCGGACAGCTTCATTCTGCTGACAATGCGGGAGTCTCCCCAACCGCTGAGCTGAAGTCCCTTCACCTCAAGCTGCGCCGTGGCTTCCGAGATAAGGAGCGCGTTGAACACCTCAGTGTCCACCTTCTCCTCAGTCCGGCCCTTCACGGTCTTGCGGATCGTGCAGCGCTCACGGATACTATCCACTTTGCTGGAGGTCAGCCCCCGCAGCACCAGCTTCATATCCAGCCGCTGAATAAAGACAGCCTCTTCAGGCAGCTTGTTCGCCGCCTCAAAGAGGCTGTCCAGAATTTGTTCTTCACTTAGATTTTCAATCGTACTCATGTAAGCATTCCTCCATCAAATTTAGTTGGCAACAATCGGATTTACGAGTTCATAACCTTCAAATGTAAACGCCGTCTCCTCGGCCACTTCTTCCCCTGCACTCCAGTTCGCTAACTGGATTTTGTCAGGCGAGCAGCGGATCAGCTTAACCATCTCATAACCGTATGCTTCCGGATCATCCAGCTTGGAGAGGATCTCGAACTTGGTAAAACCACGCTTGATCAAATCCGAAGTGATCTTATAACCACTCATCGTCCCTGTACCTTTCTTGATCCCGTTCTTATGAACTTTCCAATCCGAGCCACATAGATTAAGCTCCCTTTTCTCCACCTCCACGCTAGCTTCCAGCTTATTGATATGAGTCTGCCACACTCCATCGATGAAGACCTGACCATAAGTACCGAGAATAACCTTTGATGCATCCAACATATTGCTCATCCCCTTTTAAATGAATTATTGTACGTTAAAAGTTCCAAACAGCTGCTCCATCACATCAGACAGCTTGGCATTCCAGCGCAGATATACTTGATCCGGTTCAGGTGTGTGTGCTGCGGTACCACCGTAATAATCAGGATCGAGTTCTACATTGTACCCGGTAGACTCAATGACTCCGCTTGAAGCGAGCTGACGCAGATATTCTTTGCTGGCCCCGATCAATGCGAGGCGCCCTTCTTCCGTATTATTCACTTTACCGATATAGGTGTCCTCGGCCGAACGCTGAAGATCACTATTGATAGCATCCATCACACGGATGGTGCGGATCTTTTTCCAGGCATTGTTCTGACCCGCGCCCGGCTCAACCAGACTATTGATTCCGCGAAGCACCTTAACCTGGCGGCCGTCATGAATCAGCAGCAGCACTCCGTTCTTGACCGCCTGTTCCTGTTCGGAACGGGTCCATCTGCGGGTCACATCGGTAAAAGGCGCAGCCGCATACGTGACCGATTCACTCAGCTTCTGTCCTGCGATCAGACCTGCCACATAGGCAGCCGTCTGGGCAGAGCTGTAATCGTTGTCCCCTAATTTGACACCGGTACCTACATTGACAATTCCTTCGTGATTGAACACAGCTGAACGCCCAGCGGCCTTGCTCACCGCTTCAGTCCCCTTGTCATCTGCAGAAGATCCACCGAACACGGCAATGACCTTCTTGCCTTCTTTCCGAATCCGTTTCAGCCAGACTGAGAAGCTTTGTAGGAGAGCGGGGTCAGTCACCCCATCCAGAGACAGCACATCGAACTCTTGCGTTTCAAGCGCACTCTGAGCTTCGATATAATCACTGTTCTGAATACCTGAAATGCCGCTAAGCCCGCTGGTAAAAGGAGCATCCGTCACATTGGCGAGGCTTTCCTGAGTTTCGGCCAGCTTCTCCGCAGTAATCCATTTGTTCGCTGGACTAAGATTAATTGCCTCGATGGCTGCTTCAGGAATTCCTTTTTCGACCGAAAAAGTATAGAGAAGCGTTGTGTTCTCGTATAGTTTGATTTCTTGAACCGAGCTATCTCCTAGGCTTGGCTGAACGGTAACTTTGAACTTGTTCCCGCGGCTGCCCGGGTATTTTGCAACCAGCTTGAGCACATTGACCGCGCCGCTTTTTAGATTTACTTCTGCAGAAGCGGCAGTGTTGTCTGCCAAGCGGTAAGCCAAGAGCTTCTTGGGTCCTCCCAATAACGCCAGATACAATGAACTGTATGCGCTAGCCCCTCCTGAGACATCACTCGTGAATAGTTCATGAATCGCAGTCTCACTTCCGACCTCGACAAACTCATGAACAGGTCCCCAATTTGCCTTCACCGGAACAATAACAGTCCCGCGGCTCCCCGGCTGAATAGACGAAGCAGCCACCCCTTCAAAATTCATATATAGACCCGGTAATACCTGACCTTCTGATTTGGACCAATTTCCTCCTGCCATTTCACTTCACCTTCGCTTTCAAAAATTGTTGGACCAGCTCGGCCGATTCCATGACCGAATAATGTTCTCTTGCCAAGCCATACAAAGAACCTGCCAGAACTTCAGGCTTGACATGAAAAAGAGCCTCGGATTGCTCCGACAGCTCTTTAATCGTGTATAGATTTTCAATTGTAACTATTTCCTCAGATTCAGCTGCCTTCTGGGCTTTGCCTGATTTTCTCAGCATAGTGTGCCTCCTCAATCTTTAAGAACTTCTGAATAATTGATATTTTTAATGAATGGCACGGTCTCGATATTCCTGCGGGTCTTTGTCCTCAGGAGTACCGAGATCTGCCCGGACGCAATCCGGTCTGCTTCTAGATTCGTCGTACACTCCTTCACCAAGCATTGACGCAGATGGGAGGCATCCAGCGGAAGCTTCACCTGCCTGCCAATGGCTTCAATCAGTGTGCTCACCATGTTCTGTTCTTCCTCGGGACTTCGACCTATGACGTGAGCCGACAATCGATTATCCACATCTAACACAGATGAATTTGTCATCACCAGTTCACTGCTGCTTAATCTCCACAAGATGCAGGGACGAATATACCCTGTTGGCCACCAGCCCGTATAGACAGTCCATTCGTCACCGGCTGTTTCCTGTGTCCATTTTTGAAGCCCGGCCAACCAGAGCGAGTCTTGCTCAGATTTCTCGTAAGCCAACTGCTTCATGGCTGCGAATCTTAAGATTCGACTAGCCCCGGTTCGTCCCGTATTCACCATGTCACCACCCGGGTTTCCGGTGTATCTGCAGGTTAGCGAGCTCCCCGTATCCGGGACCAGTGCCTTCTCATGCAGCGCCTCAATAATCTGCTCAGACAGCTGATCCACTTTTGCAAAATCAGTCCCATACGGGATAACTTCAAAGTAACATCGATATCCGTTCCATGGATATTCAGCCGTCTCCTCACCCTGTCTGATCATACACAGCGGAAGAGGCAGGGAGATGTCGGCATCCATGTCGTATACCCGTCCAGCCAACTCCGAAATGCTGCTTTCGATTTGATGCTTAATCGCTGCTCTCATGTTCAACTCCTTTCTTATCCAGATCATTTATCGGGAAGCCAAGCTCTTGGATCATTCCGCTAAAAAATAAATAACCGGTCTCTACTGAGCCGGTCTACAATTAAGGGCTTGTCCGCCTTCGGTGTCCTTTGCTTAACTTCCCGATGATATAACTATAACACCGGTTTTGCCTAGCGAACGGCCATCTTCCGGCCATCAAACGGCCACTTTCCGGCCAGTCCTTAATGATCTCATAGTGAGCCTAATTCCAGCAGTTCTACCGCAACCAGACAGCAAAAGCAAAACCAGCTGACAAAAGTCAGCTGGTTCTGTGAGATCACCCATATCATGGATTCGATCACGCTCTCTACATCCTCAAGCCAGTACCTCAAGCTTAAGTGCTAGCGCAAGCTTGTACATAGCCTGTGCCTTCACCCTGCGGTATTTACGTTCACTTACGCCAAGATCTCCACATACAAGATAGTCATACGTATCATCCGTGTCCAAATATCGTTGCCGGATAAGATCTCTTTCCAGCTCACTTAAACACATCAAGGCTTTATCCATCATCACAGCTTTTCTCTCCATCAATAGCTCCCGGTCCACATTCCATACCGCATGGTTCTCCGTAGTTTTACTAATCATATTGGTCGATCCATGCACTCGCGGCTCGTATCTGGAAGTCGTTCCTGCCTCACGCCGGATTATCCCGATACGTCTATAGATCCGAACCGTTTCCAGCTCTTCTTCGACCCGTTTCCTTGTTGCTTCATTATTGACGACAGGCAGTTCATAGGTTAACTGCAGAGCATTTCCTTTAGACTTCATCATCAGCGCATCCCCTATCTCCATATTTTAGGCAACAATTTGTTTCCTCGTTTCCCTAATTATACGCAACAATTTGTTGCTGTCAATCACAAATAAGAAACTAATTGTTGCGTACACCTTTTCACAATGGGTATAATAGAAGTAAGCGAGGTGATGAAGTGTTTACGGAACGATTAACTCAGCTCAGGCTCTCCAAGGGCTTGACCCATCAAGATATGGCTGATAAATTAGGAATGACACGGCAGGGGTATGGACATTATGAATCCGGCAAGCGCACGGTCGATTCCGAAACCTTGGCTACCCTCGCAGACATATTGGAAGTAGATGCAGATTACCTGCTGGGCCGGACCTCACAACCTAAGTCCCTGCAAGAAGAGACCGGGATGGCCTTCTACGGTGGACCGGATCAATATAGCCAAGATGAGATTGAAGTAATGGAAGCGGCGTTGAAGGCTTATCGGGAACAAAAGAAGAAGCTGCTCCGTTAACTAGAACACAATTCGAAGATGCCCTTTCCTTAAGGGCATTATTTTTCGCCCTATATACGAACATACATTCCCTAAATGGAGGAATTTGTTATGGATTTATCTCTTTACTATGAAACCGAGCTTGAACAATGGATTAGCTCCCGCTACATAAAGCATGGAATTCTCCGTCCCTCACATCTGGATATAGATGGAGTATCTGCTGCCTTCGGGGTTGATCTTGTGGAATATGAAGGTCCTCCCTTTAGCTGTAATATGACGGATGTCATCTTTCTACCCAAGGGAATGGATACGCTCACCAAACGGCTTGTCTACTTCCACGAGCTGTGTCATGTTCTTAGACATGCGGGTAATCAGAGACAAATGCCGGAGCTTTTCCTGCAGCAGCAGGAACTCGAGGCAGAACGATTTCTCCAATATGCTGCAGCCCCTTTTTATATGATTAAGGAGCTGCCACTTGGAGAGGCGCAAAAAGAAGCTGTAGAGCTTATTGCCTCTGAGTTTCATCTTCCCTATAAATTCTCCTATGCGAGGCTGCTGCAGATTCAGAACCGGATTCTTACTCAGCTCACCGCGCAAGAGAATGCGAGAATGACCGATGCGAATGATGATCGCTTAGAGGAAGCTTCAAGACTACCTGCTAAATCACAGGAGACTCAAAGAATATTGACTCAGCTATCAAGACAGCTAAGTAAGGGAGTGAGGAAATTTTGGCAAGAATAGGTGTGTTAACAGAGTTTGATGTTGATGCCCAGGCTCCGGCGGTACTGCTAGTTAAGCTAGACCCTGAAGAACGGTACTGGTCCAAGATCCTGTATCTACAGATCGCATCACCATGGGAGCGGCTTGAGCCGGAGGAGTTCGGGGACGGAACCGGAGTTACGGTACTGATTGAGGATCTCATTTTGACATATGGTAAGGCGGATTCCATCGGGATTGACCTCCCACGTCTCTATCAGCGTCATCATACGTTAGATGTGGACCAACTGATCATTCGGCTGCAGGATCTAGAGGAGGTAATGAGTGCCTATAAGTAATTATCCTGACATAAAAAAACGGGAAGAGTGAGTCTCTTCCCGGCATCTTCCAAACGCTTAACGGTGCTCGATCAAATCGATTGTTCCAAGTACAATATGAGCCAGACCAAAACCAAGCACACCAGTTGCAGCCATTTTGTAACGGCTTCCTAGCATGGAAGCGGCTGTAGCTGACACTACTGCTCCAAGAACCGTTGGTATCAAGCCTTCACGCATGCCTAACACTCCCCTTAAGTTTGGTTTGAAAGACACCGTTTATTCTGGGTATATTCAGACCTCTTTATTCATGATGTGGTGAAAGTTCTATCGGGGAGGGAAACGGTCTGTTTTGCCACGGCCATAGATGATCTTCAGCTCTTCCATTACAGCCGGCTCCTCATTCTCAATGCACCACTGACGCAGCGCCTCAATGGCCTTCAGCTTGCCGTTGCCGCCATCGCGCCAGGTCAGAAGCTCAGCCACTTTGATCATAAGAGCTACCAGACTGCTGTTGTCCTGCTTTGTCTTTTCAGCTTTTATTTTATGATATAAAGCTTCCCGCTCCCAATCCAGCAAGATCTCTTCGCCTATTGTAGGCTTAAGCAGAGAATACACCTTACTGCAACCGGGACAGCGAACGGCCTCTACTTGTTGGCTTTTGAAGAGCACATTAATATCATGATTGCAGACCTGACAATTGAACTTCACATTAATTTCAGGTATAGGTTCTTCCATTTCGTATTGGCCCCCCAACTTAGATGAAGAATTCGAGTCAAAAGTACAATATGTTTACCCAAAATTAGTAACTAGGAATCTTTTTTCATCATAAGCTGCCAGGAGACCCTTTATATAAGGCACATAAAAAAGCTTAATGTTCAAGTTCTGGTTATTTTTACTAATTAAATATTAACAATAAATACTTGCTGCAACAATACTTTTTCACACACAACAAAGACGAGCCTGATAGACCCGTCCCTGCTGTCCTGCTTATTTAACTAGGCTGGTGTTAATTAGATGAAAGTACGAGTAATAATTACCAGCAGGATAAAAAGAACCAAAATCACCCCTGTAGAAGTAAAAACAGGATTTGGACGATTAACGTGACATTCACTCATCGTTGTTCCCCTCCCCTCGATCCTGATTCAAAAGTAATGTATGCTCCTATTCCCCTCTTTGCATGGGCAAACTGGCAATTGAGCTCTATTCTCTCTTGGTCCGGGACTCCACACCAGTCTTCTCTAAACATGTATGGTCATCTTGCCTAACTTATAATGAAACAACAAAGAACCCTTGCTCAGCAAGGGTTCTGCACGCTATGGGCCCTGAGGGACTCGAACCCCCGACCAATCGGTTATGAGCCGACCGCTCTAACCAACTGAGCTAAGGGCCCTTGTTACCTTTGTGATAAAAGTATTGCGGGGGCAGGATTTGAACCTGCGGCCTTCGGGTTATGAGCCCGACGAGCTACCGGGCTGCTCCACCCCGCGTCAGTAAATAGCGACATCTAATAATATACCTCATGAACATATCTTGAGTCAAGGGGAACCTAAAGAATAAATCGAACCCCGTATTTGCCCCGGCGGGAGCGAAATATTTCAATTTCACTTAAATCATCCAGCCCATAGATCCACCCATCATGCTCCAGCCTGCGAGCCAGACAGCCTGCTTGAAATTTAGTTCTATAAAGTTTGTTAAAGTACACCCAGCGCATGAATATCCGCTCACTTTCTTTTTGATCAAAACTTAGCTTCTCCCTTATTATGTCCAGATTGAACCAAAAAATAGTCATACAAAAACCGCCCTCTGGATATCCAGAAAGGACGGCTCATGTATTGATATGATTAGTTAAAATGGCTGGCTTACAGTTAACTTAGCCTTTAGTAGCGGCACCATCGGTAGGTGGGATAAATGGAGTTCCATCAGGCTGGAACTGTGTTTTTGGATTCTTTTTGATCTCCTGGAGCATTTCATTCCCCTTCTTCTCCCAAGCCTGAAGGGCTTCTTTTGGTGTCTTCTTATTGTCGATAACCTCTTGGATGAAGTTCTGCCCCACCATAGTAACTCCATAGATTCCCGGCTTCTCGGTTTGCAGCTTCTCGTCATTTGAGTTCACAGGAGGAATGGGCTTCAGCTTATAGAAAGCAGCCACATTATAATTAAGTCCACTCACGGGCTTGATAAAAGATTTGCGGGATACCATCTCATAGCTTGTGCTTCTTGCTTTAATCTTGGCCCACTCTGGTCCATTCAGAAATTTAATGAAATCCCATGCCGTATCCGGATTCGGCGCGCTTGCATTGATCGACATATAATTGTTAAGGTAGATGTCCCCACCAATGCCAGGCTTCTCCGGATGTGTAGGGATGGTTACAACATCCCAGTCAAAGGCTTTAACCTTCTTGTTCGTCTTCGCAGCCTCACTCATTCCAGTCAACTCGGTAACCAGGCCAATATCGCCTAAAACCATCGCCGTTTTGCCAGATTTAAAGACATCATTGTCAATTGGATTATACGTCTGATTTTGCTGCGGATTGTTCATTTGCGTATTCTCATATAAAATCTTATCTTTTCTGAGCTGTACAATTGTACTAATGACCTTTTCCCACTGAGGTGTATTTACCGTCATTTTTTCCGCTTTTTCATCAAAGAACCTTAATTGCAGCGGTTGACTGTATTTGAACACATCGTCACTCGCAGTAGCACCGTTATAACGATTAAATGCAAAACCATAGATCCGGTCTTTCCCTTGACCTTTAGCTACACGTCTGGCCAAATTAAACACATCGTCATAAGTCATCCCGTCTTTAGGCACATCTACACCGGCATCCTTAAAAATCTTCTTATTATAAAAGAGAGCGGAAGGCATAAAAGTTGGTGCCAGGGCATAGATGTTGTTATTTCCCATCTGCTTAATCCCATCGATAACAGAAGGAACGATATCTGAAGTATCAAACTTATCTTCTTGTATCATCGGGTCCAGCTGCTTAAGCAAGTTCTCATCAATTAATTTCTTCAAGCTGTTCGTATCGGAGACAATCACATCAACAGGGTTGCTGCCAGTCATAAGCTTTTTCAAGCTCTTCAAGGTATCAGGCGGCTGATAATTCTGCATATCACTATATTGGTATTGATCGTTGTTAATTGCAGGCACAATTTCTACAGTGACATTAGGATGAGTGTATTCATATACATCTGTAAACTGCTGCCTGAAATATTGATCACTCCCCCCACCGCCATACAGCATTCCGATACGCAGCACCTTGGGCTCATTGCTGTCCTTCGCCTTATCCGAGGTACAGCCTGCAATCATGCCTGTCAGCATGATCGCAGCAAGACTTGTCGCGAGAATTTTGTACGTCTTGCCAAATCGATTTCTCAAGATTCTTCCTCCTTAATTATTTTGGGCGGTGTGATTACAATCTTCCCTCCATCGAATTCCATGCTGGCTCTTCCCCCAATTCCAAGTGCCTCCAGGTATTCTTTGGGAACCTGTAATCTACCTACCCGGTCAACCACTACGAATGCCTCATGAACTTCCTGAAGTCCGCCTTGACTGCCAAATCCCCCATCTCCAGTAGCCATGTCAAGTCCCGGGTTCCTCTTAACGAACTCTGTGCTTGTAAGTCCGTCACGTATCGCAATAACCCGGTCAACTTTACTGGCAAGCGTCAGGTCATGCGTTACGATGACTATAGTAAGACCAATCTCCCGATTGATCCGGCGGAATATTTCCATAATTTGATCCGAGGTTCGGGTGTCAACCGAACCGGTGGGCTCATCTGCCAGCAGCAGCTTCGGACGATTAGACAGGCCGATTGCAATAGCAACGCGCTGCTGTTCTCCCCCGGATAACTGCTGCAGCTTGTTATGCATCCGGTCTTTCAGACCGACCCATTCCAGCAGCTGCTTCGCATAAGCACGGTCAACCTTGCCACCAAGCATCATAGGCATCTCGACGTTTTCCAGAGCCGTCAAGTAGGGCAGCAAATTCCGTGCGTTATTCTGCCAGATGAAACCGACCGTGTTCCTCTTGTACTGAACGAGTTCACTCTCGTTAACTTTGAGAAGATCCCATTCACCTACAATGACCTGACCGGCTGATGGATGATCGAGCCCGCCAAGTATATTAAGAAGGGTAGATTTGCCGCTGCCGCTGTTCCCGATAATCGCCATCATCTCTCCGTCTTCAACCGTTAAATTGAGACCCTGCAGCGCAACAACCTCGATATCCTTGGTCTTGAAAATTTTGACCAAACCTTCGCAGTGAATCATGCTTTATCTCTCCTCTCCAAGCTTTACGGCCTGATGCACCTTCAGCCGGCGGATCTGCCAGAGCAGCAAGCCTGCTCCCATTAGAAGCATGACAGCTACAACCAGATACAGCTGCTGCGTATCCTTGGCATCGAAGACAATCCGGAACGGCGGTACCTCTGAGGTCACGTTGTCTGCTGTCTGGAGAAAAGGGAGATATAATCGCCCGGCAAGCTTGCCGATCGCGATTCCAAGCACAATGGACAAGCCCGCAGTTAAAATCTGCTCAGCGAGGAGCATAGCGGTTAACTGTCTCCGGTATAAACCCATTGCCCTCAGTATCCCGAACTGAACTACTCGTCCGGAGAGATTAAAGAACCAGAATAGAATGTATCCGATTAACGATATAATTACGGATACAAGGAAACCGAGACTTAGGATTCCGAATACCCCACCGCGGGTCGGCAGCTTACTTTGGGTAACCAGTTCGGTTCTCACATCCTTGATCTTCGATATCGTGATATCTTCCTCGGATAGTTTGTTGTAGATTGGTGCTACCTTGGCCCCAGGCTTCATCTTCAGCCATACCTCGTAAGGGATCATCGGGACCTGGTCATATATATAATCTAGATTAGCAATGACAAAAGGAGCTTGGTCCGGATACAGATTCGGCCAGTAAGGAATGATCCCGTAGACGGCGAAATCAATTGTCAGATCATCAATCGACACCGTGAAGGTATCCCCCGGCTTCAGCTTATACTTGTCTGCCAGATTCGTAGGAATCAAAGCTGCTGCCTCATATTGTCCTAGCAGATTCAGATATTTGAAAGGGTGTGCCGGGAATAGATCATTCCGGAACCAGGCCACTTTGGAAAAGTCAACGTTATCAATCCCCATAATTCGTCCTTGCCCGGCGGACTGACCGGAGACCACGATATTTCCTTTGGTCTGAAGAACTCTTGCAGCACTCTCTACACCCGGTAGAGTACGGAATACTTCAAACGGCGGCTCAGAATAGACGATCTTTGCATTTTTATTCTGCTGACCCCCCGGTCCTGCAGCGCCTCCTTGCGCTCCACCACCGCCGCCTTGGAGTCCTCCTCCCGATGCTCCTCCTCCTTGCGTGCCGCCTTGAGCTCCACCGGAGCTTCCATTACCGCCTGCATTCAGCGTGACCTCAGGAGTACCCGTCCACTGCGTCTCTACAACAACATCTGTGCCGTAGCTGTACAGCGTGCGTTCGGTTGAATTCAGATCAATCGTTCTTGCGGCAGATGCATTATATACGCCAAGTCCCAAGGTGAGAACCAGCAAGATCATGAGCGGGTAATAGGATAACGAGGAGCGGGATAGCTGGGTAAGGCTCAAATACGATGACACTGGCAGCCAGCGCTTCCCTGCCCAGCCGATGAACTTCAGCAGCAATGGGAATATTCTCAGGAAGAACAGCCCTAGCGCAAAAATGGCAATGGCTGGTACGAAGAACAGAAAAGGCTGAATTTGCAGCTGGTCTGTTGTCAAGCCTGTTGTAAAAGTAAGCATCTGCCGTTCATTGAACAAGTAGTAGCCGTAACCTGCCACACCAAGCAGAACAACATCCAGGAACCAGCGCTGCCAGAATGGACTGCGGTCTGTTCTCGCCTGCTTCCGCTTCGTGTTCACAATAGATGACTTCGCATAAGAGATCGCCGGAATCAAGGTGGATAATATCGCCAGGATGACTGCCGCTGCGCCAAGCAGGAGAGCATCGGTATTAAATCCGACGGGAATCGATTTCCGGTCAACGAATTCAAGGAATCCGTTCGCGGAGCCTATGGATTTCGACATGAACCAGCCAAGAAGCGGTCCCAGAATCATCGAGATCGTGCCCAGTATAATGCTCTCCAGCAGGTAGATCATGATGATCTGCCTGGTTGATGCCCCCCGGCTGCGAAGTACTGCAATATCGCTCTGCTGCTTATCAAGAGCCTGCCGTGCGTTCATGACAATATAGTAAAAGACCATGGCGATCATCGGTGCGGCCAGCGTGAACAGCATCGTCTGAAGCTGTAGGCTTTGACTCCGGAAGCTGGCCAGCAGCTCTCCAAAGGATATCGTAACTTTGGTGTTCTTCATCTTCTGATAAAGCTCAGTATTAAGTCGATCCAGCGATCCGGATAAGGTGGCAATTTGGCTGGTCTTAATGTCAGCGAGATCAAAAGCATAGTACCAGGTTGAGTTATTTAACGGGACGTTTAATTCCTTCAGAATTCCTCCGTTAAAGGCGGATTCACTTGTGTACAGATTATTGGCAATGCCTTCAAGGCCCTGTACCCAATAAGGATCGGTCTCTTTACTAGGTTTAAAAGAACCCACAATTTCCACACGAAGCGTGATATCCAGTCCGCTGTATACCGGGTAATTCAGAATATCTCCTACATGGAGATCATTCTGGTACATGCCGTCCTCCAGCATGGCTACCTCTACGGTACCATCTGCTCTTTTATCTCCCGGCAGCCTGCCTTTGGTGATCTCTACCTCATCCTTAAGACCGCTCATGGCAGCCAGCGTCATCGACCGGGTTCGGCTGGCATCGACCTTGGAAGGGTCCTCCGGGTACACCTCTGTTCCCCGAATGGAGCGGGTATTCACATAGGCCTTATACGGGAACGGAATTTCCTTCGGAAGGTCTTGTCTTATGTATTGGTCCACCGTTTGAAGACCGGGAAGATCGGTTTTATCCCCTCCGGCAGCCTGATAGGTCATTAGCAAAGATCCGGCTGGAAGACCTGTGCTCTTCTCCTGAAGGGTCCGCGCTACGACTCGCTTGAGGGCGCCATCGGAATACATCGGGATACTTACCGTAAATGACACCGCCACGATCAGTCCGAGCAGTGTGCTGAGGGTCAGCCACCTTGTATTCCACATTTTTCGGAATAAGAATCGAACCAGCGGCATTCCCATTAGCGGCCCACTACTTTCTGTCCGACAGTAAGTCCCTTTTTGATCTCAACATCGGTTGATCTCTGCTCGCCCACTTCGACATCCACTTCCCGCTTGCTGCCGTCATCCTCAACAACCTGCACATAGCTGCGGGAGCCGGTTGTGCGCAGGGCAGAGATTGGAATAACTATGACATTCTCCCTCTTGGAGGTGGATACCGTAACACTAAGCTGGGTGCCTCGTTCAATTCCTTTCGGATATTTGTCCAGTTGAATAATCATGTATTGATCAAGGCTTTGCTTCTTCGGAGGTGTAGTGGTGCCCCCAGTTCCAGGAGCTCCACCGCTGCCGCTGCCCCCATTGCCGCCCGAGCTGCCCCCATTGTCACCAGCTCGCTCCAAAGCACTTGCACTGGGTAGAACTTTGATCTTGCCGCTGATCTCCCCGATCTTATTGATGTCTACCTTGGCCGGCATCCCGACGACCAGCTTCTCTAGATCTTCCTTCTGGATATTGGCGGCAACAACGAGATTGGACGTATCTGCAATAACTGCGATCGTATCATAGGACTTAATCATGGCTCCCTTATCTACATTGACTGAGGTTACCGTGCCAGAGAAAGGGGCTGTGAGTACCGCTCTTGAGATCTGATCCTTAAGATCAGCCAGCTCTTGGCGGGCTTTCTCGAACTGCAGTTTCTTCGTCTCAAATTCGATCGGGTCCTTCTCATCTTGTGTACGAAGCGCTTCCTTCATGGTGACTTCCTGTGATCGGATATCAAGCTCCTTGTCACGTACGCTTTTCTGAAGCTCTTCTGTATCCAGAGTGGCAATAACGGCACCCTTCTTCACCTTATCGCCAAGCTTGATATTTAATTCCTTGAGATGGAGCGATAGGGTATCCCCTAGTGTAAAATACACCGGCTCCTCGCGCTGGCTCAGGAACTGACCGCTGCTTTGTACCGTTGTCTCAAATGTATCTGACGTAACCTCATATTCAGGTTTCTTAGAAATCTTGGGAGCCTGAATGGTGGGCAGTACTTCTTCCTCCTGCTCCTTGGGCAGAAGCCCGCAGCCTGAAGAGGCGAGAACGCTCACACATAAAGCGGTGATGGCAAGACTTCGACCGAGGCCCCCCTTTCTTCTAGATAAATTTTCCATCCACCATTTCGTAAACATGGTCTGCTACCTCCAAGATTGTAGGATCGTGGGTCGTCATACAGATGGTGACGTTCTCCGTTTCGATGATATTTCTGAACACGGCCATTACCTGAGCGCCCATTTGGGAATCCAGATTGGCCGTTGGCTCGTCTGCAAGCAGCAGATGAGGCCGGTGGGCAATAGCCTTGGCAATGGCTACCCGCTGCTGCTCTCCCCCCGAGAGCTCAAAAGGCCGATGGTGCATTCGCTTGCCCAGCCCTACCAAGTTCAGACAGTGGGCAGCCCGCTCCTTCCACTCCTTAGACGGAATTGAAGCCATTCGCAGACTGAGCTCGACATTCTCCCATGCCGACAGAAGCGGAAGCAGAGCATAGGCCTGGAAAATAAACCCGATCTGGTCACGGCGAAGAACCGTTCTTCTTTTGTCACTCAACGTATGAAGGGTTTGACCACGGAAATAAATCTCCCCTTCTGTTGGCTGATCCAGCCCACCCAGCATATTCAGCAGAGTGGTCTTACCCGAGCCCGACCTCCCTTTGAGCATAACCAGCTGTCCTGGCAGCACTTCCATGTGTATTCCCTTGAGCACGTGAAGAGATTGTCCTCCTACTTGAAAGGACCGGTGAACATTCTTGACTTCGAGAATAGGCTCTAATGGCTTATGTATGATGACCGGATCAATTAATGGGTCTGTGTCTTGTTTGATAGGCTCGGTTTTACTAGAATCTAAGTTCTCTGAATCTATCCAATCCTCTTCCATCTGGTTCGTGTCCGGTTCCGGTTCAAATACCTGTACCGATGTGGACAAAGCTTCATTCCCCGCGCCCAGACCTTCGTCAACAGGACGTTTGCGCAGCCATCGCCTCATAACCTGTGCTCTCCCTATTTAATAAGATATGTAAATATTTCCAAGTCCTTCTGAATTATAAACGATTTGTACTGTCAAAAAGTTACAATAAGTTTATAAGAAAATATCACTATTTTTACTCCTAATATAGAAAAAGACAGCCGGCTATACCGGCTGTCTTCTCAAATAAAGATTTTTGTTCTTCTAAAAAACACTATTTATATTACTAGTTCCCAAATGAAGACGGATCTTCTCTCCAGGATTTGAGCAGTTCCAGATCCTGCTCCTGTATCGTGCCCTTCTTCACCGCAACCTCAATCAGAGCCGAGTAGTTCGACAGCGATTGAATCTCAATCCCTGCTTCCTTAAAGGCATTAACCGCCTTGTCCAGCTGATAACTGAAGATGGCAAGGACTGCCTGCGGCTCAGCTCCTGCTTGCTGAACAGCTTGCGCTGCCTTGATGGAGCTCCCCCCTGTAGAGATCAGGTCTTCAATGACGATGACCTTCTGGCCTGACTTGATCAAGCCTTCAATCTGATTCTCTTTGCCATGTCCTTTAGCTTTGTCGCGGATATAGGCCATAGGCAGGCCTAATTTCTGCGATACGAAGGCTGCATGAGGAATTCCAGCCGTTGCTGTTCCGGCAATGACTTCTGTATCCGGGTACTGCTCACGGATCAGGCTGGCAAAAGATTCAGCGATCAGATCGCGAACTTCGGGAAATGACATTGTAAGGCGGTTATCACAATAGATCGGTGATTTAATGCCTGAAGTCCACGTAAACGGCTGATGAGGACGCAATGCGACTGCACCAATCTCCAGCAGACTTTCTGCAATTTTGAATTCAGTTTCTTTTTGATTCAGCACTACAAGGTCATCTCCTCTATGATTTGCTCAGCTGCGCGTCTCGGATCCGCATGGGCAGTAATCGGACGACCCACTACGATGAAATCCGTCCCCCTGCTAATGGCTTCACCGGGCGTAAGCGTCCGGGATTGATCGCCTTGAGCGCTGCCCTGCGGGCGGATACCCGGTGTGACCGTCTTGAAGCTTGTACCGCAGGCATCCTTGATCGCCTGCACTTCCAGCGGAGAAGCAACCACTCCGTCAAGACCCGCTTCCAGCGTTCTGCGCGCATAACGAACCACAGCTTCTTCAACAGTTCCCGGAATGCTTATCTCCTCGTTCAGCGTGCGCTGATCTGTACTTGTAAGCTGGGTTACCGCAATGATGAGCGGGGAAGTTAGAGAGGCATCTTGTGCAAGAGCCTCGCTTGCCCCTTCTCTCACGGCTTTCATCATCTGTACCCCGCCTGCGGCGTGAACATTGAACATATCCACACCAAGACGGGTGATACTGTTCGCGCCTCCTTTGACCGTATTCGGGATATCATGCATTTTCAAATCCAGAAATACATTATACCCTTTATGTTTCAGTTCACGGACGAAATCAGGGCCAGCCGTATAGAACAGCTGCATACCTACTTTCATATAACAGGGAATCCCCTGAAGCCGGTCAATGAGCAGCCTGGCTTCCTCTGCTGAGGAATAATCCAGGGCCACCATCAAACGTCCGGCAATATTATTATTCACCATAGCTGTGTTCTCCTCCCTATACTCAGTTCCAACTCCTGATGCATAAGAAGTCTTACACAGTAGCTAAAGAAGGCATTGCTTGCGATGTGAAGTTAATGGATTCGAGCATCGTAAGAAGCGCACGAACCGTATCCAGGGAAGTCATACATACCACGCCGTTCTCTACCGCTTCGCGGCGGATTCGGAAGCCGTCACGCTCAGGCTCTTTGCCTTTTGTCAGCGTATTGACCACAAAGTGAGCTTTACCTCCGCGGATCAGATCAAGAATATTCGGAGTGCCTTCGCTTAGCTTATTCACAGTAGTTACGTGAATTCCAGCTTCTGTCAGCGCTTCTGCCGTACCGCCAGTCGCAATGATATTGTATCCAAGGTTATGGAAGCCGCGGAACAGCTCAATAGCTTCTTCTTTGTCCTTATCCGATACGGTAGCGATCATAGAACCTGTTGCAGGAATCTTCATGCCTGCACCAATCAGTCCTTTGTACAAGGCCTTCGCATAGTTCTGGTCACGTCCCATAACTTCACCAGTTGATTTCATTTCAGGACCGAGCGTAGGTTCAACCCGGCGTAATTTGGCAAATGAGAATACCGGTACTTTGACTGAGACAAATTCGCTCTCCGGCCATAATCCGTCCACATAGCCAAGGTCTTTAAGTTTTGTGCCAAGGATACACTGTGTAGCTACATTAGCCATCGGAATGTTGGTTACCTTGCTCAGGAATGGAACCGTCCGTGAAGAACGCGGATTCACTTCAATTACATACACTTCATCTTTATAGATAACGAACTGAATATTGACCAGTCCGACGGTCTTGAGTTCTTTGGCTATTTTAATGGTAACATCTACAATCTTCTGCTTCAGCGTCTCGGACAGATACTGCGGCGGATACACGGCGATCGAGTCACCTGAGTGAACCCCTGCGCGCTCAACGTGCTCCATGATTCCCGGAATCAAGACCGTTTCTCCATCACAGATAGCATCCACTTCAACTTCTTTACCCAGCATGTAGCGGTCGATGAGTACAGGATGTTTAGGGTTGATTTGTACGGCCTGCTCCATATATCTCAGCAATTCGTCGTCCGAGTACACAATTTCCATTGCGCGGCCGCCGAGTACGTAAGAAGGGCGAACCAGTACAGGGTAACCGAGGGACTGCGCTGTACCTACAGCGTCTTCGACGGATGTTACTGTGCTGCCTTTAGGCTGAGCAATCTCAAGCCGGGATAGAAGAGCTTCAAACCGCTTGCGGTCTTCCGCTTCGTCAATGCTCTCCAGGCTGGTTCCCAGGATGTTCACGCCCGCAGCTTGCAGAGGTGCAGCGAGGTTGATCGCTGTCTGACCACCGAACTGTACAATGACGCCTACCGGCTTCTCTTCTTCAATGACGTTCATTACATCTTCGAAGAATAATGGCTCGAAGTAAAGTCGGTCTGACGTGTTAAAGTCAGTCGATACCGTCTCCGGGTTATTGTTGATAATGACGGCTTCATAACCCGCCTTCTGGATCGCCCACACCGCATGAACTGTGGAGTAGTCGAACTCGATGCCTTGACCGATCCGGATTGGACCGGAACCCAGCACGATGATTTTCTCCTTCGTAGAAGGCAGGACTTCATTCTCTGTTTCATATGTGGAGTAGTAATACGGCGTTGTAGCTTCAAATTCTGCTGCGCAGGTATCTACCATTTTGTATACAGGACGCAGTCCTTGCTCCAGGCGAAGACTTCTTACGCTGTTCTCCGTAGTATATTCGCTGCGTGATGCCCCCGCGCGAAGCTCTGCAATGGCCCGGTCGGTGAACCCAAGGCGTTTGGCTTCATAGAGCGTCTCGCTAGTGAGCTCGGCTTCTGCAGCAATTTTATTCTCAAAATTCACAATGCGTTCGATCTTATCAAGGAACCACCAGTCGATATTCGTCAAATCCTGAATCTGCTGAAGCTCATAACCGCGGCGGAAGGCTTCGGCAACCAGGAACAGACGCTCATCATCAGGTTGAACCAATCTTCTGTCCAGTTCTTCCTGGCTGAGCTGGTCAGCGCCCTTCAGGAGCAGGCGGTGAGTACCGATCTCAAGGGAACGTACAGCCTTATGGATAGATTCCTCAAAAGTACGGCCGATGGCCATAACTTCTCCCGTAGCTTTCATCTGTGTACCGAGTTTGCGGTTCGCGCTGATAAATTTGTCGAACGGCCAACGCGGGATTTTGCTGACGATATAATCCAGTGTAGGTTCGAAGCAGGCATAGGTCTGGCCGGTTACGGGGTTAACAATCTCATCCAGCGTATAACCCAGCGCGATCTTGGAGGCCATCTTGGCAATCGGGTAGCCTGTTGCCTTGGAAGCAAGCGCTGATGAACGGCTGACCCGCGGATTCACTTCGATTACATAGTATTGGTAGCTCTGTGGATCCAGGGCAAACTGTACGTTACATCCACCCTCGATGTTCAGTGCACGGATAATTTTCAAAGATGCAGAGCGCAGCATTTGATATTCCCGGTCAGACAACGTCTGGCTCGGCGCCACAACGATACTGTCTCCAGTATGTACGCCCACTGGATCAAAGTTCTCCATGTTGCAGACAACAATACAGTTGTCATTCGCATCACGCATAACCTCGTACTCGACTTCTTTCATACCTGCAATGCTCTTCTCGATCAGACACTGTCCGATTGGGCTGTAACGAATTCCGGCCGCTACGGTCTCCAGCAGCTCTTCCTCATTCGCACAAATTCCTCCGCCTGTTCCACCAAGTGTATAAGCAGGGCGGACAATGACCGGATACCCGATCTCATTGGCAAAGCTTACAGCTTCTTCAACTGTAGTAATGATGTCACTGTCTGGAACCGGCTGCTCCAGCTCGCGCATGAGCTCACGGAACAAATCGCGGTCTTCGGCTTTCTCGATGGAAGTTAGCTGAGTTCCGAGGAGCTTGACATTTTCACGCTCAAGAACGCCTGCACGTGCCAGTTCAACTGCCATGTTAAGACCTGTCTGTCCGCCAAGCGTTGGAAGCAATCCATCTGGACGCTCCTGACGAATGATTTGGGTTACAAAATCAAGGGTGATTGGCTCGATATATACTTTATCCGCCATATTCGTATCAGTCATAATGGTCGCCGGGTTACTGTTGATCAGGATAACCTCTACGCCTTCTTCTTTCAGCGCTTGGCAAGCCTGTGTTCCCGCGTAGTCAAACTCCGCTGCCTGACCAATTACAATCGGTCCGGAACCAATTACCAGGATCTTCTTAAGTTCGTTATTCTTTGGCATCTTAACGCGCTCCTTTCGCTGCAGCCATAATTAGCGCCTGACGCGGTTTAGTTGGGTTCTGCTCTTTGTGTGTACGAATCATTTCCAGGAAACGGTCGAACAAATAGCTGTTGTCATACGGACCTGGTGCGGCCTCCGGATGGTACTGTACGGAGAATGCAGGGTATTTCGTATGTTTAAGACCTTCAATGGTCTTATCATTATTGTTAATGTGTGTGACTTCAAGCGGAGTACCCGCAATGGATGATTCCGTTACCGTGTAACCATGGTTCTGGGAAGTAATATAGCAGCGTCCGGACTCAAGCTCCTTAACCGGATGGTTGCCGCCGCGGTGACCGAACTTCAGGCTCTCTGTATCGGCTCCGCAGGCAAGTGCGAACAGCTGGTGTCCCAGACAGATGCCGAAGATCGGATATTCACCCAGCAGCTCGGATACCATTTTGACGGCATAAGGAACGTCTTTCGGGTCCCCAGGGCCATTGGACAGTTGAATTCCATCCGGATGCAGCTGGCGAATCTCTTCAGCCGTTGTATCATGAGGAACGACAACAACGTCACAGCCGCGCTTGGTAAGCTCACGGAGAATTCCGCTCTTGGCACCAAAATCGACGAGCACGATGCGTTCCTTCTCACCTGGACTGGTGTAAATATGGTTAGTGGACGTGCGTGCCACCTGGTTTCTTAATTCAGTAATGCTGGTTGCTTGAATCATTTCCTTCAATTCCTCGATGGACTTAGATGAAGTAGTAAGAACTCCCTTCATTGTTCCATGATGGCGAATGATCCGGGTTAACATGCGGGTATCGATATCGCTGATTCCAGGAATCCCGTACTCCTTGAGCAGATCGCCAATGCTGTTCTGTGCACGCCAGTTGCTCGGTACCGCCTCGTAACGGCGTACCACGAATCCGTGAATCGATGGAGCTACAGATTCAAAGTCATCGCGGGTAATTCCGTAGTTCCCAATTAGCGGATAGGTCATGGTTACGATTTGTCCGCAGTACGATGGATCAGACAGAACTTCTTGGTAACCGGTAATTCCTGTATTAAAAACAACCTCGCCTGTCTTCTCGACATCAGCTCCGAATGATTTGCCTGTAAATAAAGTACCGTCTTCGAGCAATAATCTTGCCTGCATTATGGTATCATCTCCTTTAGTTTTGACCCTCCCAAACCCTCCCTAGAAGGGAGGGCCCCAAGGGCTTTGCCCTCTGGACACCCGAAAGGTTGGCGAAGGATTTCATTGTGCTGCACTTTTGGACTGTGAGCCTTGGAACGCTTGCCGTCCCTTTCAGGGACCCGCTTGACTGCGGTGCTCCTTAGCTGCGAAAAAGCACTGGTGCGTGGTGCTGCTATATTTCACTCTCCGGACTGTTCTGCACAGAGCCGCTTGTCGTCCCTGCGGGACACGCTCTTGGTTTGTGCAGAGGCCGGGGAGTTTTTTTTGTGTTCTTGATCCCTGGTCGGCTTGGAGCCGCTCTCCCTGCGGGATTCGCTCTTGGCTTGTGCAGAGGCCGGGGAGCTACTTTTGCGCTCTCCCTTCGGGATTCGCTTGTGGTCCTCCTACTCGGACCAGACTACTTTGCCGCTTACGATTGTCGCGATTGGCCAGCCTTGAAGCTTCCAGTCTGTGAAAGGCGTATTGCGTCCCTTCGACGCGAAAGTCGATGGGTCTACAGCTCTTTCAGACTCCAGGTCCACAATCGTCAGGTCGGCAGGCGCTCCCGGTTCAAGCTTACCGGACTTAAGGCCGAAGACGCGGGCCGGATCTGATGTCATCCGCTGGACTAGTTTAGCCAGTGTCCATTTACCGGAAGCTACGAATTTCGTGTAGAGCAGCGGGAAGGCTGTTTCGAATCCCACGATACCAAAAGGTGCAAGCTGCATACCTTTGGCTTTCTCCTCTTCACTATGCGGGGCGTGGTCAGTCACAATGATATCAATTGTGCCATCCTCAATCGCCTGAATGCAGGCCTCTACATCACGGCGTGAGCGTAGCGGCGGGTTCATTTTCCAGTTGGCGTCAAGTCCAGGGATGTCTTCTTCTGAAAGGATCAAGTGGTGCGGGCATACCTCTGCGGTCACCTTGATACCGATCTCCTTCGCCTGGCGAATCAGCCGGATGGACTGCTCTGTGCTGACATGGCACACATGGTAATGAACACCTGTAGCCTCAGCCAGCAGAATGTCCCGACCGACATGAATCGCTTCAGATTCGTTCGGAATCCCTTTAAGGCCATGCTTCTTGGCGAACTCGCCTTCAGCAACCGGAGCTCCTTCAACCAGCGTGTTGTCCTCACAGTGAGCGATGACCGGCATACCCAGCTCGGCAGCCCATTTCATCGCATCCTTCATCATTTGCGCACTCTGTACGCCTACACCATCATCCGTAAATCCAATCGCGCCGGATTCTTTGAGTGCAACGAAGTCGGTAAGCTCACGTCCCAGCTCACTCTTGGTAATTGCAGCATAAGGAAGTACATTCACCAGATCGGCTTCCTTGGCCCGTTCCAGCACCAGCTTCACTGTATCCGGATTGTCTGTAACCGGACGCGTATTAGGCATACATGCGATCGTAGTGAAACCGCCCTTCGCTGCCGAACGCGCTCCTGTCTCAATCGTCTCTTTATATTCAAATCCAGGCTCCCGCAAATGAACGTGCATATCGATAAATCCTGGTGCAACGAGCTTCCCTCCAGCATCAATAACCTTCGTGTCTGCGGATTCTGCGATGTCTTTGCCGTCAGGCTCGGAAATACTTTCAATGACTCCGTTCCCTGCAACAATGGTTTTAAGCTCAAGTTGGCCTTCTGAACCAAGAATGTTAGCATTTTTAATGATTAGCTTCATGATTACCTTCGCTCCCTTATTCCCCTGTTAATATCATATCCTGAGTGGGCATTCGCCGTTACAATTTCATGGCGCGTTCCATAACCGCCATCCGGATTGGAACCCCATTTGACATTTGAGTAAAAATTCGCGATTTATCGCTTTCTACCAGGCTGTCATCGATCTCTACATTTCGATTAACTGGGGCTGGGTGCATAATAATCGCCCCTGGCTCAAGCTGTGCAGCCCGCTCCTCGGTAAGGCCGTAGTGCAGACGATACTGTTCAGCTGACTTTAGCACCCCTACAGCATGTCTCTCCAGTTGAACCCGAAGCATCATGACTACATCGGCCTTCAAGGCCTCTTCCATAGATACATAGGGTGCATGCTCAGCAAGCTCTGGGGCCTGCATACTTGGTGGTGCACAGAATTTAACGTGAGCTCCAAATTTCTTAAGCGCCCACAGATTCGATCTTGCCACCCGGCTGTGCAGGATATCTCCAATGATGGAGACCCGCAGACCTTTCAGTTCCCCGAACTGCTTCTTCATCGTGTACAGATCCAGCAGTGCCTGGGTTGGGTGCTCATTATTACCATCCCCTGCATTCACCAGCGGAACCGATACCTTCTCGGCCAGCTCGGCCAGCAGCCCAATTGGCTTAAGGCGAATGACTCCGGCGTCGATGCCCATGGATTCCAGGGTACGAACCGTATCATAGATAGACTCGCCCTTCTCCACACTGGAGGCTGCCGCTGCAAAATTCAGAACCTGTGCACCCAGACGCTTCTGCGCCATTTCGAAAGAGAAGCGGGTACGCGTGCTGTTCTCAAAAAACATATTGGCTACAAACCGATTCTCCAGAACCGGATTCATTTTCTCTCTCTGGCCTTCCCAATAAGCCGCCCGATCAAGAATCGAAGAAATCTCTTCCCGGCTGATCTCCTTAAGACCAAGCAGACTGCGCTCCCTTACTGCTGACATGGATATGGTCATGATCTGTCGCCCTCCCGCTGCTGTATGATTCTAACCTGATCCACACCGTCAAACTCCTGCAGGAGCACTTCAATTTCCTCAGCCTTGGAGGTAGGCACATTCTTGCCGATATAATCTGCTCTTATCGGAAGTTCCCTGTGACCCCGATCAGCCAGAACTGCCAGCTGAATCGATTCCGGTCTGCCGCAATCCATCAAAGCATCCATGGCCGCCCGTATCGTTCTGCCTGTATAAAGAACATCATCACAAAGGATAACTTTTTTGCCCTGGATCGTCTGATCTCCAAGCGGTTGACCCAAAGGCTCCTTCGTGCTTGCAGCAGAGCGGTCATCCCGGTAAGAGGTCACATCAATCTCACCCCAAGGCACCTTGGTACCTTCAATCTCTTCAAGTCTTTCAGCAATTCGCTTGGCCAGAAAAACCCCGCGAGTCCGAATTCCAACCAGGACACAACCCTCAATGCCTTTGTTCTTCTCTAAAATTTCATGTGCAATTCTAGTCAGCGCCCGTCTAACTGCCGTTTCGTCCATAATGACATGCTGATCTCCAATGCTCACAGTGTACGCCTCCCAATGATAAGTTCATCAGGTTCCGTGAAGGGCTGCAAAAAAAACTCCTTGCCCAGGTTCCAGGCAAGGAGTTCTCAAGTCACAGATTAGACTATGACTGTCGTAGGCTATACGAAATGGGCACCTGCGCAGCGCGCGGTGTAGAATCATTTCGTACTAACCTCATTCACGTTACCTTGCCAGCCTCACGGGACTGATTTAAAGGTGCTATTGATTTACATGAATTATGACAGAACACCGGGAACCTGTCAAGGTGGGTGTACCTAGATTGTGTCGATTAATGTCATTTTACTTAAAGGATGAATCAAACCATATATCTTAATCCATTTACCTCACTTAATAATTATACAACATAACTGTATATTTATCCACATTAAACACGCAATTATATCATGGCATTTTTAGAAAACACCACTAAAATAAAGAAGCTACCGGCTTATCGCACGGCAGCTTCTAATTATATATTCAATTAAAATTCAAACTTGACGTCACCAAGACGACGTTTGATCTCGGAAATGACACGCTTCTCCTCTTCTTCACCTTTAGCGATAAAGGTAACAGAGAAACGGACGAAGGAACCTGCATCATCCCAAGGCACAGTAGAGATCAACTTCTCACGAATTAGGTACTGCGAGAAAGCTTCACCGCTCTCAAAGCTTGGACCTCCCACTACGCCCTTAGGCGCAGCCACATAAAGGAAGAATGAACCTTTTGGCTTCTTGGCTTTAAAGCCAAGCTCATTAAGTGCTTCTACGAGCATGTCATGACGGCGGGAGTATTTATCCGCAATCTTCTCGGTAATTACAGGATTTGCAAGTCCATACGCCGCTGCTTTCTGAATGGCGATGAATTGACCCGAATCATTATTGTCCTTCACATCACTGAAGGCTTTGACTACAAGCGGATTACCCGCTACGAACCCGATTCTCCAGCCGGTCATGTTATAGGACTTGGACAGGGAGTGAAGCTCAACCCCTACATCCTTGGCACCCGGAACAGACAGGAAGCTAAGCGGCTTGAGACCATCATAGGTCAAAGCTGCATATGGAGCGTCATGAACGACAACAACGTTATGCTTCTTGGCCCATGCCACCACTTCAGCGAAGAACTCAGGAGTTGCGCTGGCACCTGTAGGATTGTTCGGATAGTTCAGATATAGAAGCTTCGCGCGAGCGCAGATCTCTTCCGGAATGGAAGATAGATCAGGCAGGAAGTTGTTCTCTTCCGTAAGCTGGACGTTATACACTTCTCCGCCCAAATATTTCGTATGTGTTCCGAGAACAGGATAACCAGGAACGGTCATGATTGTCACATCACCTGGGTTAATGAAGCAGGAAGGCAGCATGGCCAAGGCAGGCTTGGAACCGATGGAGTGAACGATTTCCGTAACCGGATCGATCCCTTCCACGCGGAATACTTCCTTCAAATATTTCGCAGCCGCCTCTTTGAATTCTACGATTCCGTTATCGGCATAGCCACGGTTTTCAGGCTTGGCAGCTTCTTCAGCAAGCTTAGCCACAATGCCTGCATCCGCCATTTCATCGGGTTCTCCGACACCCATATCAATGAGTTCCACATCCGGGAAGTCCTTCTTCGCAGCCGCCTTAGCACGTTTGATCTTCTCGAATTTATAGATTGCGGTATCTTTCCCGTAATTCGCGCCGCCAATGCGGTCAGCAAAATTGTTCTGAATATAAGTTTGTTGATATTGTTCAATACTCATGCCAGTCCATCTCCTTAAATAAATCTAATGTCTAATATGCTGGAATTAACACCTTTTCACAATGGATTATCCGTCAGATCGTTTGTACTATTTGACCATCTGCGGAGGCTCCTCCACTAGAACTAACTGCTGACGGTCATTGAAATAAGCCTTGTAGGCAAACTGCACAAATACAATAACGGATAAAGAAACACTACCCAGGATGCCCAGCATAATCGCGATCTGATACTCCACCGCTACAATCGGGGATGCTCCCCCAAGAATTTGTCCAGTCATCATTCCAGGGAGAAATACAATCCCCATACCTACCATGGAGTTAATCGTCGGCAGCAGGGCAGCATCAAAAGCCTGATTGATAATCTCTCTGCAAGCTTCTTTTGGAGCGGCTCCAAGCATTAGTGACCCTTCTATCCAGCTTCTACGCGAGCTCATCCCCTTAGCCAGTGTATTAACTCCCAGCGCAATCCCTGTCATTGAATTCCCAATCAGCATACCCGCAACCGGGATCACATAACTTGGCTCATACCACGGGGTCTTATGAATGACAACCAGTAAGAAGAACAGCAGGCTTGCTAAAATACCAGAAGTCATTGAAATGGCAATCAATTTCTTCAACTGGCGGTTCAGTGGATGCTTGGATCTTTGGAATAATGTATAGATCGCAAAGGTAAGCATCAGCAGAACAATCAGTCCGGTCAGCCAAGCATTAGCCTGTGTAAACAGGTATTGCAGAACATAACCTACAATTATTAGCTGAATGGTCATTCGAATCGTAGACAGCAGAATTTCCCGTTCCCTGGGTATCTTCTTAATACGAACCATGATGATAAGAATAATTACGAACAAATACGCAGCTGCAAGTCTGTATACTTCCAGGTTAATAACCCCATTCAAGATGAGACCACCTCCTGGGAGACGATTTCACCATGATGAACATATATGATATTGTCTCCAAAAAGATCGGCGGCTGAACGAGAGTGAGTAACGATGATGAGAGAAGTCCCAGCGTCCCGAGCTCTTCGGGTTATTGAAGTCAACACCTCCAAGGAGGTTGCTTCATCTAATGCCGCAGTCGGCTCATCCAGAAGCAGAACCCTAGGTGACATAAGAAGAGCTCTAGCCAGAGACAGGCGCTGCTTCTCCCCGCCCGACAGCCGGTCCGCTGCTTCCTCCAGCTCTTTGGATAGGCAGACAGCCCGGAGTGACTCGCGCATTTCATCGTCTGTCGCCGGCGCTCTCCCCGACATCTTCAGACCTATACCAAGATTATCCCGGATTGATCCCCAGAAGATCACCGGACTTTGCGGGACCATAATACACTCTCTACGAAGCAGGACAGGATCCATATGGGCGATATTCTGTCCATTATACAGAATGGTCCCTTCATCAGGCGTAATCATCTCATTCAACAGCTGAAGCAGTGTTGTCTTCCCGCTGCCGCTTTCTCCTAATATACAGGTAACTTTGTGCTCTTCAATATTAAGCTCTTGTACATGAAGCACTTCCCGATATCTAACTTTTCGAAGCTCAAACAAGGCCATTTTCACGTCTCCTCCATTCAAAAAAGACACCCTGGATCAAATCACTGCTTCTTACCGGAGCAAGTGATCTGCTTCTAGAAATGTCTTATAGATGAGTTAGCGATTTCGAAGAGAGATCAAGAGGTCTTCCATATCCTCCGGAATCGGAGCCGAGAACTCAAGATATTCACCTGTGGAGGGATGGATAAATCCAAGTACTGCTGCATGAAGAGCCTGTCCATTCATCTTGGTCCCTTTGCTTCTGCCGTATAACGGATCTCCCACCAGCGGATGCTCAATGAACTTCATATGTACCCGGATTTGATGGGTCCGACCGGTCTCCAGCTTCAGCTCAAGCAGGGTGTAATCCCCAAATCTCTCCGCTACATGGAAATGAGTAACTGCTGTCTTGCTGTTCTTCTCGGTTACCGTGAACATCTTGCGGTCATAGGTATCGCGGCCGATCGGAGCATCTATCGTTCCCTGGTCATGGGTGACATTTCCGTGCACAAGCGCGTAGTATTTACGTGTCACGGAATGATCCTTCAGCTGGGCCGCCAGTGAAGCATGCGCCTTATCATTCTTGGCCGCCATCAGCAGACCGGACGTATCCTTGTCGATTCGGTGCACAATTCCCGGGCGCAGCTCGCCATTGATGCCCGAAAGATCCTTGCAGTGATACATCAAAGCATTGACCAAGGTTCCCGAGGAATGACCCGGCGCGGGATGGACAACCATACCTCTCTGCTTGTTAACTACAATCATGTCTGAATCTTCGTAATACACATCAAGGGTAATGTTCTCAGGCACAATTTCGACGGAATTGGGTTCCGGTATGGTAACACTGACCAAGTCACCTTCAGCAAGCTTATAATTCGACTTGACCGGGTTCCCGTTAACTGTGACATGCCCCTCCTCAATCCATAACTGGATCTGACTCCGGGAATAATCTTCAGTCAGGCATTCCTTTACATATTTATCAATACGCTCTTTAACCGTGTCGGCTGTAACCGTCCACTCAAGGGTTTCATTCATGAAGTCTGTTCGCTCCCTGCCTCTGCCTGTTTTTTCTTCTGTCTGCCCATATCCAGGAACGAATCCAGAACAATTAGCGCAACACCTACAACGATACATGAATCAGCGATATTAAAGATCGGGAACGTATAACTTCCGAAATTAAGCATCAAGAAGTCCACAACCTCTCCATTTAACGCACGATCCAGGAAATTACCAATTGCACCGCCGAGCACCAATGCCAGAGCCGTGGGAAGAAGCTTATTACTGCTGTTTTTGATTCTTTGCAGATACCATACGATGGCCAAGACGACAATCACCGTGATCACAATAAAGAACCAACGCTGGTTTTCCAGTATTCCGAAAGCCGCTCCTGTGTTCCGATGAGACGTAATGACGAAGAAATCACCGATGACAGGGATTTGTTCGTGCAGCTGCAATTTTGTAGCAATAATATATTTGGTTCCCTGGTCAATCAGAAATACAATGAATGCGATTAAGTAATAGATCACTGCAAATTGTCACCTCGTCTTTTTGATATCACCCACCGTACAAACCGGCAGATTTAACCACAATTTAGCCTTGTATATTGTAGCACAGCAGGAAAGAAAACGTCCATGTGCGATAGGATTTACCTCCTCTAAAACCATCCCCCTCTGCACAACCTAAAGGCAAGAACTTTTACATTCTGTCATCTTGAAAGGAGATCCCTTATGTCTCATCTAAGCAAAGAGCAGCTTGCCGAACTCGAACATAGGCTGCGGGAACAACGAGAGGATATTGCTGGCCGTCTGGCCTACAATGAGCATTACGGCATGGCGGCAACTACCCGCGAGAACATTAGTGAATTATCAACCAATGACAACCATCCGGCAGACCTAGGTACCGAAATGTTTGAACGGGGCAAAGATCTAGCACTAGCCGAGCATGATGAGCTTCATTTAGACCGGATCGATGACGCTTTGCAGCGCATGAGCGAAGGCAGCTATGGAGTATGCATCACCTGCGGCCAGCCTATCAGTTATGATCGGCTAAGCGCCATCCCCGAGACCACTTACTGCAAGGAACATACGCCGCAAAGAGAAGTCTCCAGCAAGCGTCCGATTGAGGAAGAATTTCTGTACCCTCCGTTCGGACGAACCAGTATGGACGAACACGATGATCAGAACGGCTTCGATGGCGAGGATGCCTGGCAGATTCTCGAAAGCTATGGCACTTCCAATTCACCTGCTATGGCTGAGGACAACGAGATCGACAATTACAACGATATGGAGATTGAGTCGGGCAGTGAGCTTGACGGATTCGTTGAGCCCTATGAGAGCTTTGTCGCCACGGACATCACGGGTACCGAAGTGTTCTTTTACCGGAATGGCCAGTACCGCAAGCATATGAGCAGCACCAAGCATCTGGAATCCGAAGATTCACTGGGCACAGGCTCTAACGAGTATTAAGCTCCAACTGACGCTGGACTATGCGGACAATATCGGCAATGTAATCCCCGACAATCGGCAAATTAAGTGCTCCCAGAACTTGAAGGAAGTAAATAATGGTTGCCGCAAAAAAAGTAAAGCCGATCGCTATACCCACTCCGCGGGAAGCTCCGAATATCAGGTTCAGCCAGATCAGCTTCCAGGGTCTGACCATAAGCTGGGTGTACTCCAAGATTCGTGACTTCTCAAGTTCATGTGACCAATGAAGAGTCACTTTATATACTGTTCCCATCTTCTCCTCAAGCGTCCCATCCAGGATGGGTTCTTCAGCTGCTTTAGGTGAATTAGCCGGCTTGCGGTGTATCATTTGACCTGTTCCATCCTTCCGTAGGTGGACTTCAAGCTTCTTCATCCAAAATACAAACGAGCCCGCCAGATTTCCCAAGGAGGAAATTCTGGCTAAAGCTCGTTAGTTATTTTTGCTATTTAGTATGGCCCTAATTCAGGGAACCATGCTGTTTAATTATTCGCCAATATGAATTTTGATCGACTTGGTTCCCAAATCAATCTGCTCGGATCCTTCCTTCTCACCGAAGGTGACCTCCGTAACTAGCACATTCTCACGAAGCACGTGATCGAAAGCCGTAATCGCCGCTTTCAGCTCCTCATCCACCTCAAGCGTTAGGTGGACCCTTTTCTCAATCGGCAGGTCCAGCTTCTTCCGTGTATCCTGAACCGCACGAACGACCTCGCGAACCAAGCCCTCTTGTTCAAGAGCAGGGGTAATTTCCGTGTTCAGGGCAACTGTAATCCCGTATCCGGAAGCTGAAGCAAATCCAGGCTTCGCCTGCTTCTCAACCAGCAGCTCCTCCGCTGTAATCTCTAGCTCCTCACCTTCAGGAGAAGTGATATGAAGTACACCGCTGTTAACAATCCGGCGGGTTTCGTCAGCAGCGAGACCTTTCAGGTAACCTTGCAGGAAGCCGATATTTTTGCCATATTTCTTGCCGGCTACCTTAAGGTTCATCTTCAAAGTGAAATCAACAAATCCACTGTCGCTTTGCTCCACTTCGATGCGCTTGATATTAATCTCATCCTTGATAATCTCTTCATAATCAGCAACGGTAAAGCTGCGATCAATGGAGATAATCAGCTCGGAGAGCGGCTGGCGTGTCTTAATTCCTGTCTCGTTCCGGACATTACGGGCTAGTTCTACAATTTGTCTTGCTGTCTCCATGTCCTGTTCAAGCTCTTTGTCGATCAGAGCCAGATCTGCTTTTGGATAGTCTGCAAAATGGACACTTTCCAGCTCTCCAGCCAAATTGCTGTAGATATCTTCTGCCAGCAGAGGAGTGTATGGTGCAGTCAGCTTGGCCAGAGTAACCAGAACGCTGGTCAGTGTCTGATAAGCAGACAGCTTATCTTCACTGAGTCCGCTGCCCCAGAAGCGGTCGCGGGAACGGCGGATATACCAGTTGCTCAGTTCGTCAACGAACTGCTCAATCGCTTTCGCCGGATTAAGGAAGTCGTTCACCGACAGGCCTTTATCCACAGTTAGAATCAGACTGTTCAGGCGAGACAGCACCCAGCGGTCCAGCTTGCTCTCAGAAGGACGGTAAGTATGCTCTTCTGGCTTATAACCATCAATATTGGCGTACAAAGTCAGGAAAGCATGGGTATTAACCAGCGTGTCAACGACCTTCGACTTCGCTTCAGCCACAATCCCTTTAGAGAAACGTTTGCTGTTCCATGGCGCACTGTCGGACAGAAGCGCCCAGCGGAATGCATCGGTGCCGTACTCTTCGATAATATCCCAAGGATCGATTACGTTGCCTTTGGATTTGGACATCTTCTGTCCATTTTCATCAAGAATATGACCGGTTGCAATTACAGCTTTATACGGTGCCTTGCCTGTGAAGAGCGTAGAGACTGCAAGCAGACTGTAGAACCAGCCGCGCGTCTGGTCAATTCCTTCACAGATCATATCAGCCGGATACTGCTCGCTGAATTCCTTCTCATTTTCAAATGGATAGTGCTGCTGGGCAAAAGGCATGGAGCCGCTGTCGAACCATACGTCGATAACTTCGGAAGTACGGGTCATAATCCCCTCTTCATGGAATGGAGATTTAAGCTTGATCTCATCCACATAAGGCTTATGCAGCTCAATATCCTCCGGCACCTCTCCGATGGCATGCTCTCTTAGTTCGGCAATGCTTGCAGGCGCGAATTCCTTACCTGTCTTGTCACAGACCCATACATTTAGCGGTGTTCCCCAATAGCGGTTCCGGCTGATATTCCAGTCCACCAAATCCTCAAGGAACTTACCAAAGCGTCCTTCACGCACGTGTCCCGGATACCAGTCCACACTGTTGTTGTTCGCAATCAGCTGATCCTTCACAGCGGTTGTCTTAATGAACCAGCTGTCCATTGCATAGTACAGAAGCGGTGATTTGCAGCGCCAGCAGAATGGATAGCTGTGCTCATACTTCTCTTTGCTGTACAAAAGTCCGCGCTCGGATAGCAATTTGACGATATCAAGGTCGCAGTCCTTCACAAAGCGTCCGGCAAAGTCGGTAACTACGTCGCTGTACTTCCCTTGAAGGTTAACCACGCTCACGAACTCAATGTCATTCTCACGGCAGGTTCTATAGTCGTCTTCACCATGCGCCGGAGCTATATGAACAATCCCTGTACCACTCGAATCCGTTACAAATTCTGCCCCTACTACAACGAGCCCCTTCTTAGGATGGATGTAATCAAATGGAGCTTTATAGCTCTTACCGACCAGTTCCGCTCCTTTAAGGGTGGAGAGAACTTCATACTCGCCTTTAAGCACATCCTTGGCCAGACTTTCTGCCAGGATATACACTTCTTCGCCCTGCTTAACACGCGCATAGGTGATGGCCGGGTTCACAGCAAGTGCCGTATTCGCTGGCAGCGTCCAAGGCGTTGTTGTCCAGGCAAGAATATACTCCTCGCTGTCAGCCAGCTTGAACTTTGCTGTTGCACTAAGATCCTTCACATCTTCATAGCCCTGAGCCACTTCATGCGAGCTGAGTGTAGTCTGACAGCATGGGCAGTAAGGACTTACGCGGTGACCACGATACAGAAGTCCCTTTTTGTGAATAGTGGACAAAATGTTCCACACACTCTCAATATAGCTATTCTTAAGCGTAATATAAGGATCATCCAGATCCGTCCAGTAGCCGATCGCTTCCGTAAGCTCTCTCCACTGCTTCTCATATTCAAAGACGCTGTCTTTACACTTCTTGATAAATTCCTCTACCCCGTAATTCTCGATTTCCTGCTTGCCGGAAATACCAAGCTGCTTCTCTACGCCGAGCTCTACCGGCAGACCATGGGTATCCCAGCCTGCTTTACGAACAACACGGTAACCGTTCATGGTCTGGTATCGTCCAATAAAGTCCTTGATTACACGGCCAAGTACATGCCCGATGTGGGGTCGTCCATTCGCCGTAGGAGGACCTTCGTAGAACACGTAGTTCGGTCTTCCAGCACGATTCTCAATACTTTTGCGGAACGTATCCTCACTATTCCACTTGGCCAAAATCCGCTTCTCCCGTGCACGGGCTTTTTCTTTCACGTCTACCTTTTGCATCTCTAACAGCCTTCCTTTCTTCAACTTCATGTCATAATCGGAAAACAACAAAAAAAGCCCGTCCCTAAAGGGACGAGGCTTATGCTCGCGTTACCACCCTTGTTCCAATCGTATCTTCTGCCTAGGCAGAGGATAGACTGACAACTTAGTCCCATACACTCATATGGGTCCGGTATAACGGCCGGCAACCGGTATAGCTTAACGTCTTCAGAGCATCCTGCTTAGGGTGCATATCTGAAAATTTAGGCTTAACTTCTCCGGGAGGATATTCCGTCTGTCTCTTGAACGTCGGCTTTCAGCTGGATGCCAACTCTCTGGGGATCAAGGGTTCAGCGTACTGGTTCCCATCATCAAAAAGATCGCTATGCGGTTCAAATGATATGTTTTTATTTATACCTGTTTTAGGTCATAATGTCAACCGGGATAAGGCCTAGTAAATCTCTCTCACTTCACGCTCGCCGCGCTTGTTATCTTCTTCAAGAGATTCCCATCCATCTTGACTTAATAGTTCAAGCTGAGCTTCAACCAATACTCTAAAGCGGGCACGGTACACAGAAGCCTGCTTCTTAAGCTCTTCTACTTCAAGGGCAACCTTGCGGGATTTGCTCAGGGATTCGTTAATAATGCGATCTGCATTCTTCTCTGCTTCCTTTAAAATAAGCTGAGCTTCCTTCTTCGCATTGTTCCTAACCTCGTCAGCCGCTTCCTGGGCAACGATGATCGTCTTGCTCAGCGATTCTTCAATCGTAGCAAAATGGTCGAGCTTCTCCTGCACCGTCAGCAGCTGGTTCTGAAGATCCTTGTTCTCCCGAATGACACTCTCGTAATCCTTAATGATCTGATCGAGAAATTCATTCACTTCATCTTCATCGTAACCGCGAAGACGCCTAGAGAACTCCTTATTATGTATATCCAGCGGCGTTAATGGCATGCTGTGCACCTCCTAAAAATTTGAACAACAAAGGCAGAAGATCAGGTTGTCGCTCTATTCACTGTATTCCAATTCGACAGGTTAAGCAGATTTCCTGCTGTCTTCTACACAAATTTCCCGATTTTCACGCGGAATCTCCCTTTTTTCGTCACGCCGTCAAGTTCAAGCACTTTGAACCGTCCGAATCCCTGCAAGGAGACGATATCTCCTTCTTTCAGATTCTTGGAGGGGTCTTCCTCTGTCCTCCAATTAATTCGGCAGCGGCCAGCTTTAATGGGAATCAGGACCTTGCTTCGGCTGAGCCGATATACATCGCTTACAATCCCGTCAAGCCTCAAGGAAGCCACGGTTAGCACCATGGAATCCAGATTGGGAATGGATATACGAAGTTCATTCAGTTCTTTGATCTCAGTATATACATTGACCCTGTGAACCTGGCGCAGGTTCGCCCGAAGGTAATCCGCAGTCTCTTCGGCCACGATGACATTACAGCCATCCTCAAGAACATGAATGTCTCCAATCTTGTCACGTTTCAGCCCCAAAGACAGCAGAGCACCCATATAGTCCCCGTGCTCCAGGCTCTCCAGACTTTGGTCAAGCGATGAGATGGCCAGCACCTTAAGCTTCATCGGTTCAAAGGACAAATCCCTATAGCTTGGGGCTATAAGAGAACGAACTCGTTCAGCCCCCTCATACCCACCATCCTGCCTGACGATTACATCCAGATTCCTTCTGGCCAGAGACTCCAGGATAAAGCACTGACGAGGGTCGAGGAAATCGGTTAACTTCACTTCATGATACTCCCCGGCTCCGACAATCCACTCCCAAGCCCGGTCCACAAACATCCGTTCTTCCGGGCGGAAATGCTCATATATGTCATTCTTCATTATCTGGTTCCTGTTAGATAGTGAATCACGCTGACTAAGCCAATCACGGCAAGCCTCAGTACAAATAAGGCTACGATTGGAGAAATATCAATCATGCCCATAATTGGCGGAATGAACCGGCGGAAGGGAGCAAGTACTGGCTCCACCAGCTTCCCTAACAGGTCACCCACAAAGCTCTCCCTAACATTAGGAATCCATGACATCAGAATGTAAATGATGATCATATACGTATAAATTTGAAACAAAGTATAAATAATCGTATCGATGCTGCTCAAACTCCGGTCACCTCATTCTGTTATATTCTTGTTCGTCGGCTAGAATTTCAGTAATAGAGCCCTGAATTTCAACCGTATCCGGGGTGCACAGAAAGATGTTCCCGCCAATCTTGGAAATACTACCGCTCAGAGCATATACCGTACCACTCAGAAAGTCGATAATACGCAGGGCCTGATCGTTACGGACACGCTGCAGGTTAACCACGACCGCGCGGTGCGAGCGCAGATGATCTGCAATCTCCTGCGCTTCATCATAGGAACGAGGCTCATTCAAGATCAGCTTCACATTCTTCTGGGAATGAATACTTACCACATTGGCTCCCCTTTGGTTTCTACGTGCGTCGAAGCTTGGAGTTTCAAGCTCGGGTTCATCCGTCTCCTGAAATTTCTCTCGTTCCACAACTTCCTCTTCTTCCTGAAGACCAAAGAAATTCATAAATTTATTCATGACTCCCATTCATTCTCCTCCTCTTTCCCCACTAATAGAGTTCCGAGGCGAAGCCATGTCGCCCCTTCTTCAACCGCCACCTCAAAATCATTCGACATCCCCATTGAGAGATGCTCCATGGGCTCGTCCGTTAACGACTTATCATTCAGCTGATCTCTTAGCTCCCTTAGCCCTCTGAAAATAGGTCTGGTATCCTCCGGATCACCTTCAAAAGGGGCCATGGTCATCAGCCCGATTACCTTAAGATGTGACAGATTTCGAATCTCTTCAAGAAAGCCAGGCACTTCATCTGGTGTAAGGCCGTGCTTGGTCTCCTCACCAGATATATTAACCTGAACAAACGCCTTAATAACCATGTTCTCCGCCGCAGCCTTCTTCTCAAGCTCTTTCGCCAGCGACAGACGATCCAGGGAATGGATATATTCGAACTTCCCGATCACATCCTTGACCTTGTTGGTCTGCAGGTGTCCAATGAAGTGCCACGTACCTTTGCCCCCGAGCTGTTCCCATTTCGGTCCTGCCACCTGCAAGCGGTTCTCGCCAATATGTGTCAGTCCATGATCCAGCACCGCCTGGGTCGCTTCTGTGGAGACATATTTCGTCACTGCTACTATGTTAATCTCTTCAGGCTGCCTTCCACTTCGTTTACAGGCTTGTCTGATTCGTGTGTTCACCAATTCAATCCGTTCCTTCAAACTCAAGTGAAGGATCACCTCTCCTTCATGCCGATCCAGCTGGCCATACGACCGGTTATCCCATTCTCCTTGCGATAAGAGAAGAATATATCGGCGGCGCAGCTTGTACACCATGATGTACATTCGATATGACTCGGCAAAATTCCTGCTTTTATCATAATGATTCGATTCAGTTCTTTCAAGTTCAGCATGCTTTTTCCAGGATTAATTGACGCTGATGTTACCTTCGCTTCCAGCTCAAGCTGTTCATGTAAGGGAACAATGTCCCTAACCTTGGCCATCACATGCTCGTCAACTTCGTAACAGCAGCTGCCTATGGACGGACCGATTGCTGCCAGGATCTGATCCCGGCAGCTGCCGTATTCCGACTCCATCTTCAGGACCATCTGCAGCGCAATCTGCTGAACGGTGCCTTTCCATCCTGCATGGGCGAGGCCTACGGCATGATGCTCCGGATCATAGAAATACAGCGGCACACAATCCGCATAAAAAGACGTAAGCAGAACACCCGGCACATTGGTGACCAATCCGTCTGTATTCTCAAAGCTGCTGGCTCTATCCAGTCTTCCCCGTCCACGGTGTTCCGCCTTTACAATACCTACGCGGGTATCATGGACCTGTTCCCCGCAGGTCCATGCATCGAAGGAGAATCCAACTGCATCCGCTAACCTTGCCCTATTCGCAATCACAACATCCGGATTATCGCCTACATGCAAAGCTAGATTAAGACTTTCATACGGTGAGGTGCCGGTTCCGCCGCCTCTGCCTGTAAAGCCAACACTCAGCTCTGCGAAAGCGTCCTCCCAGGAACGGATGCTTAGACGTTCTGGCTCTCCGTCCTTTATATTTACCCTAACAAACGGTTCCATATCCCATATCCTCCTAATAACTCCTGATTACAGTGTAACATACGCTCTGAACTTTACTAACCCTGTTTCCATCAGATTTGTATATAAGGCGCCCATGCAGCACTCTACAGACTCCGGCGTCCCTCATGCCTGTCGCGTTCAATATAGATCGTATTTTCATTTTCCGGTGTTCGTATCCGGCTTTCATCCAGCTTCACAAGCACAACATCTGAGCCAATCTTGACAATATTTCTCCAGGGAATGACCATATCATTTCCGCCGCCGAACAGCCCCATAAATTTACTGTAGCCTGGTACCACGATAGCTTCAATCAGCCCCTGCCGCAGGTCAAGCTCCAGATCACTAATTTGGCCGAGCCTTTTCCCGTCCACCACATTGATAACATCCTTTGTCTGGAAATCGGAGATTTTCACGAGCAACCTCTCCCCCTTTGTACACATCATACACCCCAGTTACCGTCAGGGATTCTTGCGCCCTTGTCTGTTAAATATATGAGTTACCTCTCCAAAAAATAAGATCAAGCACAAAAAAAGACGGTCCCTTTCGGGCCGTCAGGATTTCACATGCTTTTGCATTTGTAAAATAGCGGATTTCTCCAATCTGGATACCTGTGCCTGTGAGATGCCAATCTCATCCGCAACCTCCATTTGGGTCTTACCTTCAAAAAACCGCATGGACAGGATCATCTTCTCTCTGCGGTTCAGCTTGTGCATCGCTTCGCGCAGCGCGATTTCCTCGATCCAGGATACGTCCTTGTTCTTATCATCGCTGATCTGATCCATGACATAAATCGGATCCCCGCCATCATGATAGATGGGCTCAAATAAGGATACCGGATCCTGGATCGCATCAAGTGCGAACACAACGTCTTCTTTTGGTATATTCAGAGCCTCCGAAATTTCCAGTACGGTCGGTTCACGTGAGTTCCGGTTTGTTAGGCTGTCCCTCATTTGAAGGGCCTTGTAGGCAATGTCGCGCAGGGACCTGGAGACCCGAATCGGATTATTATCCCTTAGATACCGCCGGATCTCACCGATAATCATCGGAACCGCATAGGTGGAGAACTTTACATTTTGCGATAAATCAAAATTATCAATAGCCTTCATTAGTCCGATACAACCGACCTGGAACAAGTCGTCTACGTACTCTCCCCGATTGTTGAACCGCTGGATTACGCTGAGCACGAGTCTCAGATTCCCATTTACTAACTTTTCTCTTGCTGCTCGCACGTGGTCTTGTTGTAAAGAGTGGAATAATTCACGCATTTCCGCATTCGTTAGAACAGGCAGCTTTGCAGTGTCTACACCGCAAATCTCGACTTTGTTTCGTGTCATCGTGTCTTACCTCCCAAGGATACAGATCAAACCTGTAAGGCTTTCAGGGGCCTTACCTAATCTGCGGTGAAACTAATGTTCATTATCTCCGAGGGATGTCTTTTTATTCCTTTATTTTGGGTCACACCATTTTATTGAACTCTTTTCGAAGCCGTTTAATGATCCTTTTTTCGAGGCGGGAAATGTAAGATTGTGAGATCCCAAGCAGGTCGGCCACATCCTTCTGCGTCTTCTCTTCCCCATCCGTCAGACCAAAGCGAAGCTCCATAATCATGCGTTCCCGGTCACTCAGCTTATCGAGCGCCTTATGCAGCAGCTTGCGATCCACCTGCTCCTCAATATTGCGGTAAATGGTATCATTCTCGGTACCCAGCACATCCGATAGCAGCAGTTCATTTCCATCCCAGTCGATATTAAGCGGCTCGTCAAAAGATACCTCAGAGCGGATCTTGCTGTTCCGGCGCAGATACATCAAGATCTCATTCTCGATACACCGCGAGGCGTAGGTTGCAAGCTTAATTTTTTTCTCGGGGTCAAAGGTATTAACGGCTTTGATTAATCCAATGGCGCCAATAGAGACCAGATCTTCTATATTGATTCCCGTGTTCTCAAATTTACGGGCAATGTATACAACCAGACGCAGATTGCGCTCAATCAGCATCGCACGGATCGCTGCATCTCCGCTGGAGAGCTTCTGCAGCAGAAATTCTTCTTCCTCGCGCGTCAGAGGAGGCGGAAGCGCCTCACTCCCGCCAATATAATAAATTTCCTCACTTTTCATTCCGAGTAGGAATAGCAGCCTATAGTACTGAATTTGAAGTGTCAATTTCCATTTTACAAGCATGGCTCAAACCTCCTATATTACGTTAGCAGCTGCACTGGCCTCATTACTGTCTCCTGTCGCCTCCAGCAGTGCCGGATGAATAATAGCCTTGTAGGCTCCTTCAGATGACAGTCTTCCTCCATCCAGCCCTACAAGCACTCTGCTGGTCGATGTTCTCTTATCTCCGGCTATAACGGTTACCTTATCCGGCTTCAATGCAATCATGAATTGGGATCCCTTATTAATGCCCCTGTAGGGAACCAGGCGCAGCCTCTCACGCCAGGGAAATCCGCTGTCCTCACTCAACTGCATAATGAGGTTGTCCGCTCCACCGCTGCAAAGCTGGCCTGCCCAGCTATCTGGAAGGTACTCCTCCCATAGGGAGGCCTCCATGACCATAACCGGCATCCTGGTTAACGGATCTGTAAGCTGGTTCCCTGTATCAACAAGTCCCGTACAGCTAATCTCTACTTCTCCAATATGAACGGTTACTTCTCCCATATAGTCATTTAAGCGAAGCTGCCTTTGCCGGGAAGAATGAACGGACTTGAACCACAGAAGAACAATCACAAAGACAACAAGAATGAACAAGGCCCCTATCTTGATTTCAAAGCCCGCTCCCCCTGTGGTCGTATACCAGATGCCGCTCCATACTTCGCCAGAGCTTTGCAGCAGATAATGAATGCCCAGTATTCCCCCTGCGGCCACGAAGTTGACGATATAAAAGGCACCCATATTCCGGAGATAGTTTTGCAGACTTCCAAACCCAAACGCTACCCACAGCATAATAACCGAGATTAAGAACTTCGTCAGGAACGTATACAAGAAGGACAGCTCGGGCAAAAACATCATAAGCACATATAAAGCGCCAATAGCCGCTGCGGCTGCTGTACGCCATTTCTTCACCTTCAGCTTCCTCATCCACGCCGTCACCCATAGGAGACATCCGTCAATGACCAGATTCATCAGAAATATGAGATCAATATAGACAACCATGGCTTCACCTGCCTATTTCCATGGGAGCAGCTCTTCATTTGCTAGCATTCATGGAAAAGCTAACAACACACTTAAGAGATTACCATTATGAAATGTGATTTCCCCCGTTCGGTCAAATTGTCCATTCTCTTAAAGCAGATCGATGTTCTCAGTATAAGTAGATCGATGTATGAAGTCTGTCTAATATTGAATGCAGAGTTCAACTTTTTTTGTCGACCTTCCAGGGATTATCTGGCCATAAAAATCAAAAAGCTCGTTCATCGCACCAGGCGACAAACGAGCTTCATGTATGGGGGAAATCTATCCTAAACTAATCGTTGTTACGGCGATTGCGCAGGAATGTTGGAATATCAAGTTGATCTCCACTTGGTTGATTCCCAAATGGTCTCAAATTATTCGTGCGGTTATCCTGTGGCTCCGAGGCACCTACCGAAGGCTTACGCTGCGGCTGCTGTGCAGGAGCAGGCTTGTGCTCAAAACCTGTGGCAATTACAGTTACTTTGATCTCTTCTTTCATATCTTCGTCAATAATCGCACCGAAGATCATGTTCACTTCAGGATCAGATGCTGAAATGACAATTTCTGCAGCTTCATTGACTTCATAAAGGGAGAGGTTGGAACCGCCGGTGATATTCATAATCACGCCTCTCGCTCCTTCAATTGTCGTCTCAAGCAGTGGGCTCATAATAGCCTTGCGCGCTGCTTCAGCCGCGCGATTCTCTCCGGTAGCGAGGCCAATTCCCATAAGGGCAGAACCGCGTTCTGTCATAATGGTCTTCACATCGGCAAAGTCGAGGTTGATCAGACCCGGAACCGCAATCAAATCGGAGATACCTTGTACGGCTTGGCGAAGCACATTATCAGCTTCACGGAATGCTTCCAGCATCGGAGTCTTCTTGTCCACCATTTCAAGCAGGCGGTCATTCGGAATCACGATCAGGGTATCAACCTTCTCTTTGAGTCCTTCAATTCCAAGCTCGGCATGAGAAGAACGCTTACGTCCTTCAAAAGTGAATGGGCGGGTTACCACGCCTACAGTCAATGCTCCGCATTCTCTTGCAATCTCGGCAATCACAGGAGCAGCACCTGTGCCTGTACCTCCGCCCATACCAGCGGTAACGAAGACCATATCAGCGCCTTTAAGCGTGTTCGCAATCAGATCACGGGATTCTTCAGCAGCTTTCTTACCGACTTCCGGATTAGCGCCCGCCCCAAGACCGCGGGTCAGCTTGTCCCCAATCTGAAGTCTGTGTTCGGACTTAGCCAGATGCAGTGCCTGAGCGTCGGTGTTCACCGTGATGAACTCCACACCCTGCACTCCGTTCTCGATCATACGGTTCACGGCGTTGCTTCCTCCGCCGCCAACTCCGATGACTTTTATTTTAGCCATGCTCTCCATTTCAAAATCAAATTCCAACATACTCTTCCATCTCCCCCTCAGTGTGCGTGGATGGCCCGTCCATCAATGGTCCAGTTATATAAATTCTTTAAAGATATTCTTGATACTACCCCAAATTCCCGCCTTGGGAGCGGTCTCCTGAACAGCAGGAGCAGACTTCGGATTCTTGACTGTCTTCTTGTTCCCGGTACTGCGGATACGAATGTTACGAATCACATTATACAGGATTCCAACTCCGCTTGTGAAACCCGGGTCCCTGACTCCGATGTAATCCGGAACAGCAATCCGCACAGAAGCGGCTAGTTCGTTCTGAGCCACCTGCAGCAGCCCAGGCATGGATACCGTTCCCCCCGTTAGTATATAACCCCCGGGAAGCTCAGTGTAACCGAGCCGTTTCACTTCCTGACGGATCAAGTGGAAGATTTCCTGTACCCGCGGCTCCGAAATGGAAGCCAGATCCTCTTGGGTAAATTCCTTATCCACATTGCTTCCGATACGGGTTACTTTGAAAGTAACATCAGGAGCCGCATCCTCAATAAGTGCGCAGCCGTATTTGAGCTTAACTTTCTCGGCTTGATCTGTTAAAGTTCGAAGCCCATAAGCTATATCATTCGTAATAAATTCCCCGCCAATAGGCAGCGTAGATGTTGCTGAGATGGTCCCATTCTCAAACACGGCGATCGTTGTAGCTCCGGCACCAATATCAACGAGCACAGAACCCATAGTCTTCTCATCTTTGGATAAAGCCAGTTGACCTGAACCAAGCGACAAAAGAACAAGATCCGTGACTTTCAGACCTGCTTTCTCTACGCAGCGAAGAAGATTATGTATTGCCGTCTTTGCACCGGTAATAATGGTAGCTTCGACTTCGAGTCTTACTCCGATCATTCCGCGAGGATCTTGAATTCCTTCCAATCCATCTACCACATACTGCTTGGCTACTACATCGATAATCTCCCGTTCAGGAGGAAGTGCTATCACTTCAGCCGCCTTCATGACGCGCTCAATGTCTTCTTCCCCTATTTCACGGTCCTCGTTCGACACAGCCACTACACCGTGGCTGGATTGGAGTCCGATATGATTTCCCGAAATACCGACATACACTTCCGATATTTGAATACCCACCATGCGTTCCGCATGATCCACAGCACTCTTGATAGACTGTACAGTCTGGTCAATATCTACAATCGCGCCTTTACGGATTCCTTCCGAATCGGCAGATCCAACCCCAATAATATTAAAGGTTCCATTCGAGATTTCCCCAATAATAGCACGAACTTTGGATGTACCGATGTCCAAACTAACAATGATGTCATTGTTGCTCAAGCCCCTGGCACCTCCTGTTATCATAAAAATTATTTACGAGAGCTAAGATCAACTCTCTATCTTAATTCAACGTGATTAATACTTTCCCTCTTTTTTCTACAAATTTTTTAATTACCAAGATTTACTTGGAACCGCGTCCTGTCAGCGTTTTGCCTCAAAGACCCGAAATAATGCTGTCACAAAAATAATAAGAAAAAAGAGGGAGAATGCTAACAAGCTCATAAAATATATTTTATCATTGTTCGTCACTGATTAGTAGTCTCTTTTTGAGGCTCCGTGTTGTCCTCTGCTGGCGCAAAGGATGAATAGGAATTCGCTTCGAGCATGGTAAGCGTGCCCGGCTGCTGCGTATCGATAACCGAATTCAAATCCTCGATCTTCTCAGGCAGAAGCGAAATCGCAGTAATCACCTCAAAATGCGAGCTCGTATACATCTTGATCCGATCCGGATACGACACTGTCGGTGACGGGATAATTTCCGATATATCTGCCGTCAGACTGTCTGTTATCTGCCCGAGAACTTTACAGAGCTTGGCCAGATTCGGATCATCCTTCTTCCATTTGGACAGCAGCGGTTTACCGGCAGCAATTCCGCCGTTCTGGGCAGGAACAATCGTTCCATTAGCCAGATACGCCTCAAGACTTCCATCCTTATTAAGTGAATAAGCTACTGCCCGGTATTCTTTGATCTTGATGCTGATTAAGCCTGGAAACTGCTTGTCCACAGTGACCTTCTCGATCGATGGGATGGCGGCAAGCCGATCACGTATCGCATTCTCACTACTGCCAAAGAATGGCGACCCTACGCCAACCCCCATCTGTTTCAAAAGGTCGGCATCCGTAGTATACCTGTTTCCTGTGAAGCGGATTTCAGAAATTTTACTGATCTGTGACCGAAAGAACAGCACACCCATCAAGACAGCAAACAGCAGAATCAAAATGGCGATAACTTTACGGCTTGTCTTCATTTTTGGCTTGGCCTTCTTAAGGACCGGTACATTTGCTTTTGGCATATTCACTTCTCCATAAAGCCTGATAGCCCCTCCGGATGGAGGGGACAACCTTGGCATTAATCAGGCAAAATCAAGCTGTTTGAGCACGGGAGTCTGTCTATGCATATGGGCTCCCAGCCGCTGAAACATATTCTCTATGCGATCATATCCCCGGTCAATGTGATGAACCTGCTCGACAATGGTCTTGCCGTGAGCCGACAGCCCTGCAATAACGAGCGCAGCGCCGGCCCTTAAGTCGGTAGCTTCCACGGTCGCTCCATATAATCTCGGAACCCCCCGAATGTACGCAGAAGTATAATTCACCGAGATATCCGCGCCCATACGCAGAAGTTCATCCACATGTTTGAACCTGCCCTCGAACACCGTCTCCCTCATCATACTACTACCGTCCGCCAGGGACAGCAGTACCATGACCTGGGACTGGAGATCGGTAGGAAATGCAGGATAAGGTGAGGTTACAATGCTCTCTACCGCCTTAGGTCTTCCCAGACTACTAACATTGATTATATCATTGCAGGCCCCTATTTGAACACCAGCACGCCTCAGCACATGAAGCAGTGAGATTAAGTGCGCCGGATTGCAATGGGTTAAGGTTACGGATCCCCGGGTAGCAGCTGCGGCAATCAACGCAGTTCCAGCTACTATGCGGTCGGGAATAATCTCGTACTCGCACGGGTGAAGCTGCTGGACTCCCCGAATCGTGATGGTATCCGTTCCTGCCCCCATTATGCTTGCGCCCATCTGATTCAGGAAATTCTGCAGATCCTGAATTTCAGGTTCACGAGCTGCATTGGTAATCATGGTCGTACCTTCAGCCAGTACTGCAGCCATCATAAGGTTCTCGGTTGCCCCAACGCTTGGGAAATCCAAATGAATATCCGTACCAACCAGCTTTTTGGCCCGGCACCAGATCTGCTCGTCATTCTCTTCGATCTCGGCCCCAAGCGCTTTAAGCCCATTCAAATGAAGATCAATTTTGCGTTCACCGATCGCACATCCGCCTGGCTGATATACACATACCTCGCCAAACTTGGCCAGTAACGGCCCCATAAGGAATATTGAAGACCTCATCAGCTTCATTAAATCTTCCGGTACTTGACAAGAATCCGCCCCACTTGAATCGACAACCACGGTGTCCCCTCTGTGAATCGTACTGCAGCCCAGGCGGTTCAGAATGCGCAGCATGACATCAATGTCAAGCAAACGCGGCACATTGCGTAGCTGAACCTTCCCTCCGGACAGCAGGCTTGCCGCCAGGATTGGCAATGCGGCATTTTTCGCTCCATGGATACGAATGGTTCCTGATAGGGGTTTCCCGCCTTCAATCACCAATTTGTCCAATGTATCACCTCCGAGTTTACCGCTCACCCACGCAGAACACTTCCGGAACCAAGTTCACCCCGAATTTAGAGGCGACCACAGTTTGAATATGATGCATGAGGGTGAGTACGTCCTCTGCTGTCGCTTGCCCGGTATTAACAATGAAATTGGCATGCATTTCGGAGACCTCGGCACCGCCTGACCGGTAACCTTTCAGACCAGCTGCTTCAATCAGCCTTGCGGCGTGATCTCCCGGCGGGTTGCGGAACACGCTTCCGGCGCACGGCTGCTGCAGCGGTTGTGTCTGTCTTCTCCGGTCTTTATAGGCCGCCATTGAGGATGAAATCGCTGCGCGATCGCCCTCCGTAAGCTCGAAGACCGCTTTGACCACGATTCCGCTGCGCTCATGCAGAATCGAATGACGATAAGCGAATGCCATCTGCTGCGCGTTATAGCTAACCAATTCCCCTGTTTCCAGTACAATCTCAGCGGATTTGAATATGCGTGACACATCAGACCCGTGCGCACCGGCATTCATGTACACCGCGCCACCAACCGTGCCGGGTATACCTGAAGCGAACTCCATGCCTGTGAGGCCCTTTTTGCCAGCCATGATGCTTAGGCTTACAAAGCTTGTGCCCCCATCGGCTTCTACTTCAGTTCCCCGGAACTCAGAACCTTCAAGCCCTTTGCCGAACTTGATCACCGCACCGCGGATTCCAAGATCGGACACGAGCATATTAGATCCTTTGCCAACAAGCATCCAAGGAACTTTCTCTTCATGAAGGATACGGATAAGATGCTGAAGCTGCTGCACCGTCTCGGGCACGATCACCGCATCAGCGGGACCTCCGATTTTCCATGTTGTATATTTGGCCATCGGCTCGTTCAGCAGAATACTGCCGACCTCTGCCTCGGATAATTTAGAAATCCACTGCTGCATCTTAATTTCCCTCCCTGGTTCGTTACCCTCACAGCCAATTGATGATCAAGCCAAGTGAAGATAGATGTCTGGAGCAATCCCTCGGCACCCTGGGTAGATTGTCACGCGATTATAGAGTATCTTATGTCAGCCCTACATAGAGTGTGACACCCGCCCAGACCGAGGTTTTATCTCCGCTGCTGGGTAAGCCGGTGCATCTCTTCAACCAGCAGGTGAGCAGAGTCCGGCTTACCCATCCTGCGGGAAGCCGTGGACATAGATACCTGCCTCGAGACATCCTCCATGATCCCCTTGATCGAAGTGAACAAAGCCGCTCCGGTTAATCCTTGTTCCAGGATAACTTCAGCTGCTCCGGCACTCTCCAGCGTTCTGGCATTCTTCTCCTGGTGATTATTGGTCACGTTGGGAGAAGGAATCAAAATGGACGGAATGCCAAGTGAGGTAATCTCCGCAAGGAAGGAAGCGCCGGCACGGTTCACAATCAGTGAAGTACAGGCCAGCACCTCCGGCATGTTATGCACATAAGGAAGAACCTGAAGCCCACGGGGTAGGTTCCCTGTCTTAGCCTTGATCGCTTGCAGCGTAGGCTCATAATAACTCTCTCCGGTTACATAGACAAAGCGGACATGCTCCAGCCCACTCAGCATCGGTGCCATCTCAATCATGGCATCATTGATCGCCTTCGCTCCCCGGCTGCCACCCACTACAAGAACAATGGGAGTTCCCGGTATAAGGCCTAAAGTAGAATAACCTTTTGTTTTATCTGCCTCATAGACCGTAGTAGCCCGCGGATTTCCGGTATAAATAATATTTTTCGCGCCGGGAAAAGCACTCTCCATGCCTTCAAAGCTCAGCGCAACCGTATCCACATACTTGCTCAGGAAGCGATTCGTAAGACCCGGAATGGCATTCTGCTCATGAATGATGCTTGGGATTCCCAGCTTGGAGGCGGCATATACGACAGGTCCGCATACGTACCCCCCTGTTCCAATGACCACATCGGGCTTGAACTTTCTAAGCAGTTTCTTGGATGTGCTGACACCCCGCAGGAACCTTACCACGGTCTTGATATTCTCAGGAGACAGCTTTCTGCGGAACCCGGTAATGTTAATAGCTTCGAAAGTAATGCCTGCTTTGGGAACCAGGGAACTCTCTAACCCTTTTTGTCCACCTATATATAGGAACTCCGTTTCCGGATACTCAGAAGCACATTGCTTCGCGACGGCGAGCGCAGGATAGATATGTCCTCCTGTGCCTCCTCCGCTTAATACAACTCGCATGATGTTCACCTCGAATGACGGGATAAGTTAAGCAAAATTCCTAGTGCCGTCAGCATCAGCGTGAGCGAAGACCCGCCGTAGCTGATGAGCGGCAGCGTAATGCCGGTAACTGGCATTAGACCAATGACAACGCCAATATTGATTACAACCTGAACTGCGACCATTCCAATAATACCAACAGCCAGCAGACTTCCGAAAGCATCGGGAACCGTCATCGCGACTCTCATGCCTCTCCATACCAGAATCATAAAGAGCAGCAGCACGAGGAGACCACCGATAAAGCCGAGCTCCTCTGCCAGTATTGAAAATATGAAATCCGTCTGCGGCTCAGGCACATAACTATACTTCTGACGGCTCATACCCAGACCCAGTCCGGCTAGTCCGCCCGGACCGATCGCATATAAAGATTGAATAATTTGATAGCCGGCTCCCAGGGGATCCGACCAAGGATCAAGAAAAGCGGTGATTCTCTTTAGACGATAAGGTGCAGCAAGGATCAGACCGACAAATCCTGCAGCCCCTGCCAAGGCAAGTGTGAACAGATGCTTCAGTCTGGCTCCGGCCGCAAAAACAATCAGCAGTGAAGCCCCCAGCATGACGGTTCCTGTCCCGAGATCAGGCTGCAGCATAATCAGTCCGAACGCAAGTCCAATCAATCCCAGCGGGGGGAGCAGACCTTTCGTAAACCTAGTAATGTCCATCGTCTCACGGCTAAGCCAATCGGATAGGAATAGAATCATTCCAAGCTTCATAAATTCCGAGGGCTGAATACCGAAAGAGCTGATACCCAGCCAGCTTCTTGCTCCGCCGCGAACGACACCCACACCCGGAATCAGTACAATGACCAGCAGGATAAAGCATACGATAAGTATCGTTTTAGAATATTTGCGTAAATTGCGATAATCCAGATTCATGGTGAAGAACATGGCAATCAGTCCGAGTCCCGCGAACAGCAGCTGTCTTTTCACAAAATAAAAGGAATCTCCATAATCGTGAAAAGCAAGTACCGAGCCCGCACTGTATACCATGACCATGCCGATCGCCAGCAGTGCCAGAATGCAAACTAACAACCAAATATCAGGCGCATGGCGCGTCTTGCTCATAGCGGAAGCCACCTCTAACTATAATAGTAGTAGGGGCTTATCCACCCCTCTACTAAAGGTTATGCACGGCCTCTTTAAAAATGCGTCCACGCTCTTCATAGGAAGCAAACATGTCCCAGCTTGCGCAAGCCGGAGACAAAAGTACAATATCCCCTGCCTGGGCAAGCCCGGCAGCTTCATGAATCGCCTTGCGGAGCACAGAGGCCGCGTCTTCCCCAGTATCGACGAGCACGATCCGGGTTAATCCGGCAAGCTCGGCTACCCGGCCAATTTTCTCCCGGGTCTCGCCAATCGCGACCACCGCTTTAACCTTGTCTTTGAAAGAAGGAATCAATTCCATATAATCCGAGCCCCGGTCAAGACCGCCTGCAATCAGAATAATAGGTGCATCCAGTGCTCCCAACGCCATTATAGTAGCTTTGGAATTTGTCGCCTTGGAATTATTGTAATAAGTAACCCCATTCTTCACTTCTACATACTCCAGTCGGTGTTCAACTCCGCGGAACGATTTCAGCGGTTCGGCGAGAGCCTCAGGGTTCGCGCCGGCAGCAATGGAGATGGCAATGGCAGCAAGGGCATTCTCCACATTGAAACGGCCAGGCAGGCCAATTTCGTCCACCTTCACAATTTCAAGAATATTCCCCTCTGTATCCCGGTACATCACCGTTCTGGTCTCGTTGTCCTGGACATCTGCGGCATAGGGCGGATCAAGATAGACGCCTTCTACAAGCGTCTCCGTGACCGAGAAGGGCAGAAGTTTTGATTTGACGTAAGGAACCAGCTTTCGGCAGACCGGATCATCGAAGTTAAGCACTGCCGTATCGCTCTCTAGCTGATTGGCGAACAGCTTAGCTTTGGAGTTCACATAGTCCTCCATGTCGCCATGATAGTCCAGATGAGTCTCCGCCACATTCAGCAGGCAGCCCACGGCCGGACGGAAATCCTGCGTTCCTTTCAGTTGGAAGCTGCTAAGCTCCACGACCATCCAGTCTTCCGGACTGGCAGCCGCTGCGGCCTCGCAAAGCGGAGTTCCGATATTGCCGGCAACAATCGGATGCAGACCCGCTGCCTCTAGCAGCTTGCCTACCCAAGTAGTGGTCGTGGTCTTCCCGTTCGAACCGGTAATGCCAATGATGGGTGCTTCGCAAATATGATAAGCTACTTCCACCTCGGTCACGACCTCAATCCCAAGCTCAAGCGCCTTCTGTACAGGAGGCACCGTATAAGGAATTCCCGGATTCTTAATCAGCAGAGAGACACCCGGATGGATAAGTCCTTCCGGGTGGCTCCCGCATAGAACAGAAATTCCCAAAGCCTCCAGTTCGGATGCCTCGGGACACTGTTCTCTATCCTTTTTATCATTTACAATCACATTCGCCCCTGCTTGATGCAGGGTCTTAGCTACTTGAACTCCACTTTTGGCAAGACCCAGGACTACAACTTCCTGGCCTTTGTACATTTCCGGATGATTCATCGCAATTACAACCCCTTGTTGAGATAAAGTCCAATACCTGCGAGCACAAGTCCAACCGCCCAGAACGTAATAACAACACGCCACTCGGACCAGCCGGACAATTCAAAGTGGTGGTGAATCGGACTCATTTTGAATATACGCTTGCCCCGGGTCTTGAATGAAGCGACCTGAAGAACTACGGACAAGATTTCGATTACAAAAATTCCGCCGATGACCAGAAATAACAGTTCACTCTTCGTGACGATGGCAATGGCTGAAATGGCTCCGCCAATCCCGAGCGATCCCGTGTCTCCCATGAACACCCTTGCCGGATGAGCATTGAATACGAGGAAGCCGAGTACGGCACCAATCATGGCTCCGGCACATACTGCTGCGGGCAGGGAAGTCGCCTGCATGGCAACAACGGCATATGCCCCGAGTGCAATAGCACTAACGCCGGAGAGCAGTCCATCAAGACCATCTGTAAAGTTAACCGCATTGGTAATAGCCAGCATCATAATCACAATGAATGGATAGTAGAAGAACCCGCCCCAGTCAAAGGAATAATCCGTTCCCGGTATCCCGATTGCTGTGCTGTGGCCTTTTGAGATCAGAAGGATACATACGATCGCCGCGAACAGCAGCTGTCCAACCAGCTTCTGCTTTGCCGTAAGCCCTAACGAGCGCTTGAAGACGATCTTGATATAGTCATCCAGGAATCCTACCAGACCGAACCCCAGTGTAGCTACCAGCATGACGTAAAAGTCCGTATTGATCACAGAAAATTTCATAAAGGCCAGTGTAAAAGCAACCATGATAATAATGCCGCCCATCGTAGGCGTACCTGCTTTTTTCAAATGGGACTGGGGCCCCTCGCCCCTAATTTGTTGTCCGAATTTGAGCCTGCGCAGAAGGGGTATGCATAAGGGAGCCGCAATGACGGCGAGGATGAAGGAAACGCCTATGGTGAGAAGTACAAGTGAGAAATCCACGGATCTCCCTCCTTTCGCTATCATTTATTAGGATTGAAGCTTATCTATGGTAATGGCTTGTGCCACTTCTTCCAGTTTCATTCCCCGGGAGGCTTTGATCAACACCACATCTTTGGGGGTTAATTCTTGTATAAGGGCACGAATAAGCTCATTCTTGTCAGTATATGCATGGATATGCGTATCCGGAAGATTCGCTGTGGCGCCTTGAGCAATCTTGGACCCGAGCGGCCCGTAGGTATAGAGAAGATCCACTTTGTCCAGAGTAATGAACCGTCCGATTTGCTCATGGTATTGCTCTTCCAGCTCACCCAGCTCGAGCATGTCACCAAGCACAGCAATTTTTCTCCGGTAGCCTTTCATCTTCTCAAGCACCCCGATTGCCGCCTTGACTGAGGTAGGACTTGCGTTGTACGCATCGTTCAGGATAGAGATCCCGCTAACCCCCTCGATCATTTCAATCCGCATGCTCGTAAGTTCAAGCTGCTCCAGACCCTTCAAGATATTCTCTTCAGTCACTCCATAATGTCTCGCCACCGCTATGCCGCCAAGTGAATTAATCACATTATGCTCACCGAGCAGAGGAATACGGTAGGCTGTATCCGAGAGGCCTGAGTAAGAGGTAAACACAGTTCCTCCACTTTGAAACATCATGCCGGTTGGATAATCATCATTACTGGAATTCATTCCGTAAGTGAACAGCTGTAAATTCTCCGGTCTTTGGGTCTCCGGCTCCTGCAGCACCATAGGAATCAAAGGCTCATCCCCATTGTAGACAAGCAGCCCGCCGGGCTTCATTCCGGCAAGAATTTCCACCTTGGCCCGGGCGATTTCTTCCCTTGAGCCTAATTGAAGCAGGTGGGACTCTCCGATATTCGTGATCATGGCCGTCTCAGGTTCAGCAAGCTTTGAAAGCAATTCTATTTCATAGCGGGCACTCATGCCCATTTCCAAAATGACCATTTCACAATCTTCAGGCATCGATAGAACGGTAAGGGGAAGCCCGATATGATTATTAAAGTTCCCGTTCGTCTTATGAACTTTGAAGGTTGTAGCCAGCAGGGAGGCAACAATATCCTTGGTCGTCGTCTTCCCGTTGCTGCCCGTGATCCCAATCACACGCGCTTTCGTCTCGGTAAGGTAGGCTTTGGAGAGATGCTGCAGGGCCTCCAGGGTATTCTCAACGAGAATTACCGGGCCTTCCGGCGGAGTGCCGTGATCCTTCTGCCAGAGAATACCTGCAGCCCTTTGACTGATAGCCTCAGCCGCAAAAGAATGGCCGTCGAACTGCTCTCCTACCAAGGGGATGAACAGGCAGCCTGGAGTTATTTTGCGGGAATCTGTAATGACACCGGCCGCCTCAATTGCACCATGCCCGGCATTTACAAGAGTCCCTCCACACATTTCTGCAATCTGAACTAGGTTTCTTTTTATCACTTTCGAGGACCCCTTATGGCTTCTTTAGCAACAATACGATCATCAAAGTCAAGTACCTGGGACCCAATAAGCTGATAGGTCTCATGGCCTTTCCCCGCAATCAATACTACATCTTTAGAGCTTGCCATTTCAATAGCCTTTTCAATGGCTTCCTTGCGATCCACCACGAGCTCATAACGGTCACGTGTCACGCCGTGGTCGGACAGACCTCGTTCAATATCCGAAAGTATCGCTTCCGGATTCTCGGTTCTCGGATTATCCGAGGTGACAAATACATATTCCGAATACTTGGCAGCAATTTGACCCATAATCGGACGCTTCGTCTTATCGCGGTCTCCCCCGCAGCCAAATACACAAATAACGCGGCCTTCGGCGAATTCCTTAACGGTACGAAGCACATTCTCAAGTCCGTCAGGCGTATGGGCATAATCCACAATAACCGCGAATTCCTGTCCTTCATCCACCGCCTCAACACGGCCTTCCACACCCTGTAGCGACTCCAGGCTGGACTTGATCTTCTCCAATGGAATGTCTTCCAGCAGGGCCGCGGTGATCGCAGCTAAAGCATTGTACACATTGAATTTGCCGACCATCCGGAGATTAATATCCGCGCTTCCCTTGAAAGTGTCCACATGGAAGGACGTTCCGCGCGAGGTAATGGATATGCCTGAAGCCCGAACATCTGCCTCGTTCTCCACGCCATATGTAATGACTTCCACGGCAGTCTGGGCCGCGTAATAGGCTGATGCTTCATCGTCCACATTAAGAACCGCATAGCTGCGTTCCTGGGGATTCTCATCATATTGATTACCCAGACGCGAGAAGAAGAGCCCTTTGGCTGCTCGGTATTCTTCCATGGTGTTATGATAATCCAGATGATCCTGGGTTAAATTCGTGAAAATAGCTGTACGGAACTGTGTTCCCTTAACACGCCCTTGCTCAAGAGCATGCGAGGACACTTCCATTACACAATAATCGCAGCCGGCATTCGCCATGTCGTTCAAGTAACTTTGCAGATCAAGCGACTCGGGGGTCGTGCCTGACATCGGATAGCTCTGCCCATCATATCTGCGCTGAATCGTACCGATCAGTCCTGGCTTATTGCCCTGATCCTTGAGAATCTGCTCAATCAGATAGGTGGTTGTCGTCTTGCCGTTGGTACCCGTGACACCGATAACGCGAAGACGTGAACTCGGCTTTTGGTAAAAGGCATTGCCAAGAACCGCCATCGCGAGACGGCAGTCCTTCACCTTCAGCTGGGGCAGCTTCACATCTTCAAGTATACGCTCAACAACCAGTGCGGCTGCCCCCTTCTCGGCGGCCTGACCCGCGTAATCATGCCCGTCTACGGTGTGTCCCGGCAGACAGATGAACAGGTCTCCTGAACTTACCTTGCGCGAGTCGATCTGAATGCCCGTAATCGGGGTCTCGCCATCTCCGTGTATACTGGAAGCTGCCAGATTGGCAGCTAGTTGGTTAAGAAACATAGTTATACCTCCATCTGTATTGCTTGTTAATTCATTTCATATAGTATCGTCAAAATAACAGCTGCTCAGGCACCTCACTCTTGATGATTATGATCTGCCTCTGGATCATTACCCATATATATGCGAATGGTAGACCCTCTCTCTACCCGAGCTCCGGGTTTGGGAGCTTGGTTGATCACATAGCTGCCAGAGCCCGAGCGTGCTAAATTGAAGTTCATGTTCAAATCCTCATACAAATCCTGCACGGATGCACCCACCAGATCAGGCACTTCCACAATAGGCTGCTCGCCAAGCTTATAATTCTTGGCCAACTGGTCTTTGCGCGGAGGAACCTTCAGATAATGAAGAGAATCCTCCATGATGTTCTTGACAATAGGAGCTGCTACTACGCCCCCGAACTGAATTCCCTGAGGATTATCCACAGCTGTATAGACTACAATCTGAGGATCATCTGCAGGAGCAAATCCTATAAAAGATACAATGTGCTCGCTGGATGAATATCGTCCATTAATGACCTTCTGCGCAGTTCCTGTCTTTCCCCCGACCCGGTAACCATCAATAAAAGCCGGCCGGCCCGTTCCGAGGGCAACCACGCTCTCCAGCGCACTGCGAACCTGCTTGGAGGTATTCTCCGAGACTACCTGTCTGACAAATTCCGGCTCTATCTTCTCTACAACCTGTCCCGTATCCGGATTAACCCACGCCTTGCCCACGTGAGGCTTGAACAGCTTACCTCCGTTAATGGCTGCAGAGACAGCCGCCACCTGCTGAATCGGGGTTACCGATACCCCTTGGCCAAATGCCGTAGTGGCAAGCTCAACCGGACCTACCTGCGGCAGCTTGAACAGGATCCCGTTCTCTTCACCGCCAAGGTCAATCCCGGTCTTGCTTCCGAAGCCGAAGTTACGGATATAGCTAAATAATGAGTCCTTGCCCAGCCGCTGGCCCAAGGCTACAAAGCCCGGGTTGCAGGAATTCTCTACTACCTGCAGAAAGGTCTGGCTGCCATGCCCGCCTTTCTTCCAGCAGCGGAGTCTTGCTCCGCCCACCTTCACATAACCGGAATCAAAAAAGCGATCATTGACGAGATCCACCTTCTTCTCCTCCAGAGCCGCAGCGAGAGTAATGATCTTGAATGTCGAGCCGGGTTCATAGGTCATCCAGATCGGCAGATTCCGGTTGTACACCTGTGAGGGGTACTCCTGGTACTGCCCGGGCTCATATCCCGGCCGGCTGGCCATAGCCAGAATCTCACCATTCTTGGGATTCATTGCAATCGACCAGGCGCCATTCGCCTTGAATTTCGCCATCGCCTGGTCCAGCTCTCTTTCCATAATACTCTGGATATTCTTGTCAATGGTCAATTCGAGATTAAGGCCATCCTTCGGCTCGACATATTTCTCAGAGGAGCCCGGCATAATGCGGCCCCCTGCATCGGACAGAAATGAAATACTTCCGTTCATGCCGTTCAGCTTCTCATCGTACTTCTTCTCTACTCCCGTCAGCCCTTGGTTATCAATCCCCGTAAAGCCTAGAATGTGCGCTGCAAGTCCTTCATAAGGATAATACCTTTTGTTGTCCTCGGCAATGACAATACCCGGAAGGCCCAAATCACGAATTTTCTGAGCCTTCTCCATCGTAATTTTGCGCCCGCCGGGTCGTAGTTTGACAATTAGCTGTCTGGTCTTGATCGCTTTCAACACCGCTTCCTCGCTCATACCGAGTATGGGAGCCACCTTATGGGCGGTTGTCTCCGGATCCTTGATCTGGGCGGGAATCGCCATAATCGTTGGCGTCGTAATATTATAAGCTAGCGATACGCCATTACGGTCCAATATTTCACCGCGCTTGGCAGAGAACGGAATGTTGCGGCGCCACAAGTCCTCAGCTTCGGCTGACAGCTCACCGCCCTTACTAAGCTGAACGTAGGCCAGCCTGATCACCAAGGCGCCAAACAGCAAGCAAAGTATCAAGAGAAGCGAGAAAAGCCTGCGTCTTCTCGTTATCGCAGAAATCTTCATGAGTGTTCCTCCTGTTCATCCTCTTGTCCATGATGGCTTTGATATCATGAATATTCAGGACAAACAGGGGTTAGAACAAGCTATCCGTCAATCCCCTTCAGACTTCTTATCTGATTTACTCGGGGTACTGCTATCCGTATTCTTGACCGGAACCTCCGGCGGCTGAAGGGTAAGCAGGACACTTCGCTTCCCGCCTGACTTCGTCACTTTCTGACTTGCTACATACCCCTCTCCTTCAACTGAGACGGACACCTGCATCAGAGTTAGAATCTCCATGGCGTCACGCAAGGACACCCCGGTTAGATTCGGCACCTCCATCGTCTTGCTCTCTTCAGTAAGAAGGAATACCCGCTGCGCAGAGGACATCATCGTTCCTGCCTTCGGATATTGACTGACCACCTTGCTGCCTTTACCCAGAGTTTCGAAGGAAATCCCTTTCTTCGTCAGACTGCTCTTGGCATTACTAATCGGCATTCCCTTCAGGTCTGGTGCAGCTGTCGTCGTCTCACTTGGCTCATCAGCCGCTACGTTCGACTTCGGTACACCCATATACTCCAAGGTCTGACTAACAATCTTCTTGAACACTGGTGCAGCGGCCGTTCCGCCTCCCAGATCTGAATCTTGAGGTTCATCAATAACTACCAGAACAAGGATCTTTGGATCGTTAACCGGTGCATATCCGATAAAAGAGACTACCTGCTTCGTATAGTCATACCCGGCTTCACCATTGGTCTTTGGCTTGACCGCCGTCCCCGTCTTTCCTGCCACTCGGTACCCTGGAATATATGCATGCCGCCCTGTACCGATCTTCTGGTCAGAGACCACCTGCTCCAGGTAACTTCCCACTTCCTTGGCCTTCTCTGGCGAGATCACCTGCCGGACGACTTTCGGCTGGGTCATTACAGGCGTACCTCCAGGTGGATCAACCTCTTTGATAATATGCGGCTCAAGCAGCTTGCCCCCATTGGCCACCGCGGCAACCGCAGCAACCTGCTGGATCGGGGTCACGGTAATACCGTGGCCGTAAGTCGTAGTAGCATACTCGATGTCACGCTGAGGGTTGACGACACCTTTCGCCTCACCCGACAGCTCAATCCCTGTCTTTTGACCGAATCCGAAATTCTTGATGTAACTTAGCAGTCTTTCCTTGCCCAGCATTTCATAACCCAGCTTAACAAAGGCTACGTTACTCGAATGCTTAACCCCTTGAAGATAGGTGAGTGGCCCCCATCCCTCATGCTTCACGTCATAGAGAGGAGTCTTGTAACCCGGGATCTTGATATGTCCTGACATGTAGGTAGCGTTAGGGTTGAACAACCCCTCCTGCACGGCACCTGCCAATGTCACAATCTTAAAGGTCGATCCGGGCTCATAGGTAGAAGCAAGCGCATGATTCCTGAAGTTATTCTTGTATTCTTCCTTCCAGTACTCGTTGGGATCGAAAGTAGGCATATTGGCCATTCCCAGAATCTCCATGGTATTCGGATCAGCCGCAATCACCGTCATACTGATAGGCTTCAGCTTGGCAAAAGCTTCTTTCATCGCATTTTCAATATAATACTGTATGGTATCATCAATCGTCAGCTTGATATTACTTCCATCTTGGGGTGCCTTGTAGACTTCCTCGGCTTTAGTCAGCTTGACGCCCTTACGATCACTCTCATATTTAATCGATCCGTCAATCCCGTGCAGAAGATTATCATACTTCTTCTCCAGGCCAGTTATAGCCGTACCTTCGCGGTCTGTGTAACCCAGGATATGAGCTGCAAGAGTTTCCTTTGGATAATAACGTTTCTGCTGTTCAATGAAAGTAATGCCGGACTCTGCAAGCTTCTTAGGATTGTGTTCCTTCTTAATCTGTTCCGAAAGAGCAGCAACCTTGTCCTTCAGCTCCTGATCGATCTTCCAGCCTTCATTACGCACTTCAACCTGATCTAGAGTCTCTCCCTTTTTGCTCTTGCTGTGAATCAGGCTCTTAATCTCACTTTCTGGCTTATCCAGCAGCTTGCTCAGCCCTCCGGCAACCTGATCTTCCAGCCCGTACTTCAGAATTATCTTTGGCTGAATAGCTACGGTATAAGCAGGGGCATTAATAGCCAAAGCGTCTCCGTTCCGGTCAGTAATCTCACCGCGCACAGCCGGAATGACCTGATTCCGGGACCAATAGTTGTCTTTACCGTATGCCTCCCAGAAGGAACCTTGGACAATTTGAAGCCAAAAGACTTTACCTATAATTACAAGAAAAAAGAGGGTAACGAGTCCCCCTATTAGTAGTGTCCGAAGTTTTATTCTCTTGTCCATTTCTCAAACCTCATCTTTATCGGTTAATTCCGGGCAGTCTTCGTCCCGGATATATCCTTCCCGGCACCAGAAGCGCTTCCACTCGGCTCATTCTCGTTATCACCAGGCTGCTCGTATCCCATTTGCATTGCGGTACTCATCACTGCCTGCTCCAGTTGCTGCTTCTTCACTTCGAGTGCCGACATCTTTTGCTTCACTTGGGAGATATCATAATCCGTTTTATGGACCTGGTATTTCAGGTCATAGACTTTGGCATTCTGCCAAATCAACAGACTGGCCACTGCCACACAGAAGACTACCGTACAAATATACAGCAGCTTCTCACTAACCGGCAGCGGTGCACGTCTTGTAACGACCTTAGTCGTTTCTTTGTATTTAGGTAAAGCTTGAGATTGAGCTTGTCCCCGTCCGGACGTTTTCTCTTTAACTGCCAGGTTTCCCCGTGTGTAGGCCATATCAGATTTCCTCCGCTATAGATTGCAATTTCTCCGCTACGCGCAGTTTGGCTGAGCGCGCCCGGGGATTATGAGCCAATTCCTCTTCTGAAGGAACCAGCGGTTTCCGGTTAATCAGTTTGAGCGTTCCCTTCCCTCCGCATACGCACATCGGGAAGTCCGTAGGACAGGTACATTTCTCTAGATATCCGGCAAATATTTGCTTACAGATCCGGTCTTCCAGTGAGTGAAACGTAATCACCGAAATCCGGCCGCCATCCGCTGTACAGCGAACGGCTTGATGGAGCCCGTCTTCGAAAGCTCCCAGCTCATCATTTACAGCTATCCGAAGGGCTTGAAAGCTCCGCTTCGCGGGGTGCCCTCCGGTTCTGCGGGCCGCAGCCGGTATCCCCATCTTAATCAGTTCAACTAGCTGGCCGGTGGTCTCAACAGGCGCTTCCTGTCTGCTGTCGACTATGACCTTGGCGATACGCCTTGAGAATTTCTCTTCCCCGTATTGAAAAAGAATCCGGGCAATTTCCTTCTCCGGCCATTCATTGATAATTTCTCTTGCAGTCAAATCCGAGGACCGGTCCATCCGCATATCGAGCGGTGCATCAGCATTGTAGCTAAAACCACGTTCGCCCTCATCGAATTGTGGAGAGGATACGCCCAGATCATACAGAATACCATCAACCTGGGGAATTCCATCCCGCTGTGGAACCCAGTCTATTTCTCTTAGCTTCTCTTCCAAATAACGAAAATTACTCTTCACCAAGGTAAGTTGGTCCCCATATTCGGATAGCTTCTCTTTGGCATTCTCGTGGGCCCAGTCGTCCTGATCAAAGGCAATCAGTCTGCCGCTTGGCCCCAGCTTCGATAAAATCACCGAGCTATGCCCTCCGCCACCTAAGGTGCAGTCCACATAAATGCCGTCCGGCTTGATGCGCAGCCCTTCTGTCGCCTCTTCCTTGAGTACCGTGATGTGATGAAACAAGCTGCCGCCCCCCAGACTCTAGAATATTAGTAATCGATTCACTTTATAGTTCGAAATTAAAATCAACCAGCTTCTCCGCAATTTCATTGAACGTATCCTCCGATTGCTGGAAATACTGTTCCCAAGTATCGCGGCTCCAAATTTCTACCCGATTGGATACCCCAATCACGACACAATCCTTCTCAAGCTTTGCATACTGCCGGAGAGTAGCCGGTAAATTTACCCTTCCCTGCTTGTCCCATTCACATTCAGTAGCCCCGGAGAAAAAAAAGCGGGTAAAAGCGCGTGCATCTGACTTCATCAGTGGCAGTGCTTTAAGCTTCTGCTCCATAACTCCCCATTCGTCCTGGGGGTATACGAACAGACACTGGTCCAGTCCGCGGGTAACAACAAAAGAAGTACCCAGAAGTTCGCGGAATTTAGCCGGGATGATAATTCGGCCCTTATCATCAATGCTATGCTGATATTCTCCCATAAACATTGGATGCGCTCACTCCTTACCTCTTTCCCCCACTTTGCACCACTTTCCACCACTTATAAATAATACTTATTCTCCGCACTATTGTAAACTCCTTCTCTTCCTGTATAAAAATTTAATGGTAAATTGCGGTATCTCTCCCTCAAAATACAGAACTCCCCTCCTGAACTAACAGGAAGGGAGTTCTGTATGATCAAATTCATTTATTTCCAGCTATCGAGATAGGCCTTCTGCTCTTCACTCAAGGTGTCGATCTGAATACCCAGGCTGTCCAGCTTATATCTGGCAACCTGTTCATCAAGCTCATATGGAACATTGACAACTGCACTGCCGATTTCTTTATAATGATCGTTAACATATTTCAATGACAGGGCCTGCAGAGCAAAAGTGGTATCCATAATCTCGGCCGGGTGACCATCCGCCGCCCCAAGATTAACCAGTCTTCCTTCTGCGATCAAATACACTTTGCGCCCATCCTTGAACTTGTATTCTTCAATGTTCTTGCGGACTGTGCGGATAGAGACCGCCCGTTCAGCCAGCTCGGGCTTGTTGACTTCCACATCGAAATGACCCGCATTGGACAGAATTGCTCCATCCTTGATGACATCATAATGTTCACCGCGGATAACCGAGTTGTTACCAGTGACTGTGATGAAGAAGTCGCCGATTTTAGCCGCCTCCATCATTGGAAGAACGTCGAACCCATCCATATGGGCTTCAACCGCACGAATTGCATCCACCTCGGTAACGACTACCTTGGCCCCGAGGCCCTTGGCCCGCATCGCCACACCTTTGCCGCACCAGCCGTATCCAACAACAACGACCGTCTTGCCTGCAACGACAAGGTTGGTCGTACGAATCAGGCCATCCCACGCCGATTGGCCCGTACCATAGCGATTGTCGAACAAATACTTACAGTAAGCATCGTTCACCGCAACCATCGGGAACTTCAGGGTTCCCTCTTTCTCCAGCGCCTTTAGACGGATAATCCCCGTCGTAGTCTCTTCCGCACCGCCGCGGATCGTATCCAGCAGATCCGGACGCTCTCCATGCAGGACTGATGCGAAATCACTTCCGTCATCGATAATCAGATCCGGCTTGGTCTCCAGTGCTTTGACAATAAGCTGCTTGAATTCCGCTGGCTCAGGATTGTATTTGGCGAACACGGTAATTCCGTCTTCCACCAAAGCCGCACACACGTCATCCTGCGTAGATAGCGGATTGCTGCCCGTAATGGTGACTTCCGCTCCTCCCGCCTGGACAACTTTGGCCAGATAAGCGGTTTTTGCCTCCAAATGCAGACAAATCGAAACTTTCAGTCCTTTAAATGGCTGTTCTGCTTCAAACTGCTTGCGCACCCGGTTGAGGACCGGCATATGCGCTTCTACCCAATCAATCTTTAGGTGCCCTTCAGGGGCTAGCGAAAGATCCGTAATAATACTGTTCTGTACTGCTTTTGTCGTCATTTTGTCTAAAACCTCCATTTTTCTATCTGTGAGCTACAGCTCTACAATCCGGTGTCCACCTGTAATATCATAAGGAATTTGCAGCAGATCATGAATCCACTCTTGTCCGTAATTGTTCAAGTAATAGTAAGCATTTAGAACCCGTTCCTGCAGCTTCTCCTGAGGGAAGAGAGTAAGCCCTATACACTCCCACTGCTTCAAGGCCGTCTCATGAGCTTCCTCCAGTGCTCCCTGGGTTCGCTGATGCAGAAATTCAATCTGTTCCTTGATCTTCTCCTTGTTGGCAGCACCCATCTTCAGCAGCCCGCGTCTAACCGTACCAATCTCTTCAATCAAAGGTTCGTACAAGGCTTCGAAGGATTGAATCACCTCATTAAAACGCTGATCTACATCCATTTCCACCTGTCCCGCAAGCCAGGCATCTCTTTTCTCAGCCAATCTTTCTTTGACATCCTCGAAAGTAAGCTCGTATTTAGTCATGTACTTCTGTACAGCTGCATCCGTCATTGTAAATGACATCCTTGGCAGCAGAATTGGCATCTGTAGCCCCATAGCTGTAAAAGCTCTTCCCGTAAGTCCCCAGTACGCGATCTCGCCTGCTCCAAGCACAGTTCCCAGAACCGGCAGTAGTGAATCCTGCATCAGCGGCCGGGTGAGCACGTTATTGCTGAAGCGCTCAGGATGAAGAGCAGCCTGCTCAAGCAGCTCATCGCGGCTGAAGGATACGAGGCCTTTACGGTCCTCGAATCTGCCTTCTCGCTTGAATAGAAGCAGCCGTTCCCCTTCATGTATGTAGAACAGATTGGCTCCATCCGGAGCTACTTCCGCCTGGGCCTCAAAGCCAAGGCTCTCCAGCTGATCAGCGGCTTCCCGGTAGGCTTGGCCTAATTGATCGTTATTAAGAATGATCTGTCTAAAGACAGGCTGTTCAACTTCGCGGAGCTCGTTATCCGAGGAATCCAGCAGAATCAGACCATACTGCCCGAACCACCTGCCGAGCTGCTTGGCAAAAAACTCCGTCAATGTACTGGACTCGGAGGCGTCTGTTCTTAAATTCGCAAGAAGCTCCGCCTTATGCTCGCTATCCTGCAGAGTCTCCGAAAGCTTCTGAATGACCGTATTCCAAGATTCCTGACTCACCTCTGTCTGGCCGACCTGAGTCCTGCGGTCATCATTCTTATGGACGCGGATCCGGGTAACCTCCAGCTCACGGGTCAGAACATACGCATGATTGGCTTCTTCCCAGTCATGATCTTCCCCCGCGATCCAGAACACGGGAACCACGGGTCTGTTCAGCTTCCTGGATGCATGAGCCGCTGCCTGGATGATCGTAATAGCTTTATAGACGACAAGCGCAGGCCCTGTAAAAAGCCCGGATTGCTGACCTCCCGTAACTACATACGTATCCGGCTGTTCCAGAAGATCTAGAGCAGCAAACACTTCTGGAGAAGCATTATGCAAGGAGTTGTAGCGGCGAAGACGCTCTACAACCGCCTTCCGATCCACGCGGGTATGTTCCGAACGGCTCAGCCATTCTGCCCGGTTCATCCAGCTTGAATCCAGTCTTGCATCACCTGTATATAACTGCTGCACAGCAGCATAGTCCGAGACCAACGCTTCAGCCAGCGGCTGCTGCGATGGAAGCGGCTCAGATATGATATTCATAGAGTGTGATCCTCCTGTCTCTGTAGCCCAACTAGCCTTATTTGATTGTACTTGGTCTAAAGCTTCTCCGTCAAAAGAAAACAGAAAAACCGCCGACTATGATCATACCACTGTCTTGCACACAGTGGAATGACCCTTCGGCGGTCTAACCTATGAATTAGGCATGGCAACCCAGTGTCCCTTGGTTACTTCCACGAGAGTAGAATTGTCCAAGTTGTATATGTCGCCGGACACAGCTCCATCCTTGGCGGAGTGAATCGGGCCTGAGCCCGTGTCATTCAGCAGAATACGCGGCTTGTTCGCTTCAACTTCCGGATCAGGTACCGGAATGGCGGACAGCAGCGTTTTCGTATACGGATGCATCGGATTCGCATAGAGCTCTTCACTTTCCGCTAGCTCAACCACTTTGCCCAAATACATAACAGCTACCCGGTTGCTGATATGCTTCACCATGGACAAGTCATGGGCGATGAACAGATAAGTCAGCCCAAGCTTCTTCTGAAGATCCTGCAGCAGATTAACCACCTGTGCCTGAATGGAGACATCCAGTGCCGATATCGGTTCATCACAAATAATGAACTTGGGATTCACAGCAAGGGCACGGGCAATCCCGATACGCTGACGCTGGCCGCCCGAGAATTCGTGCGGATAACGCGTAGCATGGTCTGGATTCAATCCGACCATGTCCAGAAGCTCTTCGACCCTCTTCTTGCGTTCCTTCCGGCTTCCGGCCATGTTGTGGATATCCAGAGCCTCGCCAATGATATCCGTTACCGTAAAGCGCGGGTTCAATGAGGCGTAAGGATCCTGAAAGATCATCTGCATATCGCGGCGCATGGCCTTCATTTTCCCTGGGGACAGCTTGTAAATATCAGTTCCGTTAAAACGGACGCTTCCTGCCGTAGGCTCGTACAATCTAAGAATTGTGCGGCCTGCGGCGGACTTGCCGCAGCCCGACTCCCCGACAACGCCCAGCGTCTCGCCTTCATTAATGGAGAAGCTGATGTCATTCACGGCCTTCAGGACGTTCCCTTTGCCCAGATTGAAATATTTCTTGAGACCTTCTACTTCAATTAACGGCTTGCTCATGAAGATTGCACCTCCTGTGCCATCGGATGCTGCAGCCAGCAGCGGGACATATGCGTGTCACTCAAATGGGTGGGAGCTGGATCAATACGCTCACATACCTTCATAGCATGATCACAGCGGGCCGCAAATGGACATCCAACCGGAGGCTTGATCAGATCCGGCGGTGTACCGATGATCGGGACAAGCGGCTCGTCCTTACGCTGATCAATTCTTGGGAGCGAGCGCAGCAGACCCCGTGTATAGGGATGCTGTGGATTCTTGAAGATCTCTGTGCTGGTTCCCGTCTCAACGACTTCCCCTGCATACATCACGATAACCCGGTCTGCCATCCCGGCTACGACTCCAAGGTCATGGGTAATCATAATAATGGAAGTGCCGAATCTCTCCTGCATGTCTTTCATTACATTTATGATTTGAGCCTGTATGGTAACGTCCAGTGCTGTCGTAGGCTCATCCGCAATCAATAGAGAAGGGCGGCAGGCCAGAGCAATGGCGATCATTACCCGCTGGCGCATGCCTCCTGAGAACTCGTGCGGATACTGATTGAACCGGGCTTCGGCATTTTTGATACCCACCAGCTTCAGCATTTCCACTCCACGTGTCTTCGCCTCAGAGAAGGACAAGTTCTGGTGCTTGATCAACCCTTCGGTAATCTGCTTGCCTACTTTGATCGTCGGATTCAGGGAGGTCATGGGATCCTGGAAGATCATTCCGATATCTTTTCCGCGAATGGCTTCCATCTGTTTGTTCGTCTTGCTAAGCAAATCTTCTCCGTTAAAAATCACCTGGCCCTGCTTGATCTTGGACGGAGGAGAAGGTATCAGTCGCATGATTGTCTGAGCGGTAACACTCTTACCGCTGCCCGACTCCCCTACGATCGCTACAGTCTCCCCTTTGCCTACTGTGAAATTCACGCCCCGAACGGCTTTGACTTCACCGCCCCGGACGGAGAACGACACGTGAAGATCTTTGACTTCTAAAATGGATTCCATACTAGTCCCACCTCCTATTTCTTGAGTTTGGGGTCAAGCGCGTCACGCAGACCGTCACCAAATATGTTAAACGCTAGCATTGTTAAACTGATTAAGAGAGCGGGGAACAGCATCCGCCAAGGATACAGCATCCAGCCTGACAGGGAGGAGCTGATCATCGAGCCCAGAGAGGCTACAGGTTCCTGTACGCCAAGTCCCAGATAGCTCAGGAACGCCTCAGAGAAGATTGCATTCGGTACCGACAGCGTCAAGGTGACAATAATCGGTCCCATTGCATTCGGAAGCAGATGACGGAACAACAGCCTTCCTGAGCTTGCTCCCATTGAACGCGAAGCAAGTACGTATTCTCTGCTCTTGAGCTGCATAATCTCACCGCGCACAATCCAGGACATATTGATCCAGCCTGTGATGGTCAGGGCCAGAATAATCGTGCCCAGACTTGGCTCAAATACAACCAGAAGCAGAATCGTTACCAGCAGATAAGGAATGGAGTACAAAATTTCAGCGAATTTGTTCATGATCTCATCCACTCGTCCGCCGAAATATCCCATAATACCGCCATAGATAACACCAATCATAAGGTCAATTAAAGCTGCGGCAAGGCCTACAGTCAGAGAGATCCGTGCCCCCATCCAGGTACGGACGAACATATCGCGTCCCAGATCATCCGTGCCGAACCAGTGTACCGAGTTCGGCGGCTTGTTGGTATTCATCAGGTCATTCGTCTGGTAGTCAAACTTAGATATCATTGGTCCGACGAATGCCATGATGACCACAAGAGCCATAACAATCAGGCCAGCCATTGCCAGCTTATTGGAACGAAGCCGCTCCCAGGAATCCCGCCAAGCGGAGAGACTTTCACGCTGAATGACTTCGGACTGCTTCTCGTCCACACCGATTTGCCGGAAGTCTTCCGGGGTCAGGTTGGCCGCTGAAGCCTGAGGAATCAATTCATTTTTCACGCTCAAGGTTAGCCCTCCTTTCTGTTCGTCAGTTTAATTCGAGGATCCACGAACACGTAAGCAATATCAGTCAAGAAACGGGCAAGCATCAGAATGACGCCATAAAAGATCGTTACGCCCATAATCAGGGTATAGTCACGGTTGCTTATACTGGAGACAAAGACTTTCCCGAGACCGCCGATCCCGAAGATCTGTTCAATTACGACTGAACCAGTAATGATGTTGGCAGTCATTGGGCCAAGATAGGTGATCACCGGCAGGATACCGTTTCTCACTACGTGTCTGAACAGAATCGTCATCCAGTTAAGCCCCTTGGCTCTGGCTGTCTTGATATAATCCGCGTGGAGCACTTCAAGCATGCTCGAGCGGGTCAGCCTCGCAATAAAGGCAATTGGCTGTGCTGCAAGGGCGGCAACAGGCAGAACGTAGTCCAGTGGGCCATTAAAGCCCATGACGTGGAAGATCCCAGCCTTCTGGGCTAGAACGAACTGCAGCATGGACGCTACGACGAAGCTTGGAACCGCGATCCCCAGCACGGCAAGCACCATGGCGACATTATCAATCAGTCTCCGGTGATAGAGAGCTGCAAGCAGACCCAGCAGCACACCTACAATCAAAGAGACCACAATGGCAATCAGACCGAGCTTCAGGGAAGCACCAAACGTATCGGTGATCAGACCAGTTACCTCTTTGTTCTGCATTTTCATCGAAATCCCGAAATTACCCTGGGCGATATTCTTCAAATACTGTCCGTATTGGACAATAACCGGCTTATCAAGGCCGTATTGCTCCATCAAACGTTCCCTGATCTGAGGAGGTACCTGCTTCTCTGACATGAACGGGTTACCGGGAATAGCCTTCATCAAGAAAAAGGTCGCCGTAATAAGAATGAGCAGCGAAACTAACATATATAGAAATTTACTGGCAATATACCGAACCATACAGCCTTCACCCCAATCTGTCTGTGTTGTCCGTTCCCTCTATAACTTCTCCAAAGGAAACAAGATATGGAAAAAGCCCCTCTACACAAAAAATCGGGATATATATGGAGGAACATCGTCCTCACATATACACCCCGAAGCAATCATCCAGTTACAGAAGATTACTATTAATGTTCCATCAGCTTAACGCGTGTAATATCAAGCTGACCTGCATAGTCTACAATCACGTCTTTCACGTAAGGCTTAACCAGCTGAATGTTCGTGTAGTAGTAGATCGGAAGAATAACCTGATTGTCTTTGATCAGAATATCCTCCGCCTTCTTCATAGCGGCATTACGTGCTTTGTTATCGTTGCTTGAGTATGCTTCTTTGACGAGCTTGTCATATTCAGCATTCTTGAAGCCAGTATCATTGTTACCGCTTGTGGAAGTGAACATATCAATGAAAGTCATCGGATCGTCATAGTCAGCACCGAAGCCGGCACGCGCAACTTGGTAGTTCAGGTTGCGGCGGTTCTGAAGGAACACGCCCCACTCTTGGTTCTGAACAGTAACCTCAGCGCCAAGGGTTTGTTTCCACATATCCGCAATGGCCAAAGCCAGCTTTTTGTGGTTGTCGTTCGTGTTATAGATCAAAGTAATCTTAGGAAGCTTCGTAAGGCCGGATTCTTTCAGTCCGTCTGCAAGAAGCGTCTTCGCTTCATTAGCATCTTCCTTGCCATAAGCGGTATCCGGATTCTCTTCACGGTATTCCTTGTCTACACCTTTGATACCCGGAGGTACAAGACCGAAGGCCGGAAGCTGATTCCCCAGAGTTACGTTGTCAATCAACGCTTTACGGTTGATCGCCTTCGTGAACGCCTGACGAATTTTCACATTATCAAAAGGCTTAGTTGTTGTATTAAACAGGTAGTAATAAGTGGATGCAATACCCTTGATCGTCAATTCATTTGGAATTTCAGATTTGAGGGAAGCGATCTGATCGGTAGGAATCTCACCGATAGGCTGTCCTGCCAGATCAAGCTGACCGCTCTTATAGCTGCTGACTTCTGTAGCTGCTTGGTCTACGATAGAAGCCGTGATTTTATTTAAAGTAATGTTCTTAGCGTCCCAATATTTATCACTCTTCTCAACTTCAAGAGCTTGTCCAGTAGTCCAGGTTGTTAGCTTGAACGGTCCGTTGGAGATCAGGGTGCTTGGGTCAGCAGCCCATTTCGGATTGTTCTTCACCGATTGATGCACTGGATAGTAGGTTGTGAAGGAAGTTAGACCCAGGAAATAAGGAGTCTCATTCTCAAGCGTCACCTTTAGTGTCTTATCATCAACCGCTTTCACACCTACTTGACTAGCGTCAGTGATCTTCTTCTCATTGTAGGCCTGCGCATTCTTGATGTAATACAGCTGGTATGCATATGGAGGAGCTGGAACCGTTGCCGGATCAAGAACCCGTTTCCATGCGAACTCGAAATCTTTTGCAGTTACAGGATCACCGTTACTCCATTTCGCATCGGAACGAAGGTGGAAGGTATATTCCTTGCCATTTTGTTCCCATTTCTCAGCCACACCCGGAACGATGTTGCCGTCTTTATCCTTAAGCGTCAAGCCTTCGAACAAGGTTCTAAGCACCGCACTGGATACGTTATCCTGCGATTGGGCGGGATCCAGCGTTGGCGGCTCGGAAGCCAGGTTGATATGGAACGTTTGATCCGCTGCGAGCTTGTCGCTTTGGGTTCCTGTACTGCCCTGGTTAGCTGACCCAGCATTACCATTATTCTGACCACAGGCGGCTAGAACGGTGCTGAGGGCAAGCAATAGTGTTACAAGAACCAATAATTTCTTTCTGTTCATCTAGCTGTCTCCCTTACAATGTTGGTATGTGTGTAGTCGATTATACAACCATTGGTCAAAAAATCACAATGGGAATTCCTACCTCAATTGTTTGATTTAAATAAAACAAAAAGCATATTTATAATGAAATATGCTTATGGCTATTGGTTTTTAGTGAAGAATGCGCACTAAATAATATTTTAATGAAAGTTCATTCTGAAATGTAATGATTGGTTTTCAATTACAGCTTATGTGTGTGTTACTAAATTAAGTATGCCTCTGTTACACTCCTAATATGTATGGAAAGAAACCAATTATTACAAAAACAATGTAAGCCAGACCGGATCCCAGAAAGGCCAAACGCCACACCGCACGAACCAGTCTTTTGACATCCACCTGCCCTTTCATACGGTTCTGCGCTCCCCCAATCAAGCCTCCAACGATCAGAAGCAGCAGCATGATTAGATAAAAGCCAAATCCTGATGCAAAGATGTGATTGAATAAGGCAGAGACCGATAGAATGAGAAAGACCGTGGTCACGTCTACAGCCAGCAGCAAGGACTGTCTTCGATTCCGTCTCCCATTCCAGATATAATGAATCATATATACGAGCAGGAACGGTATAATAGGTACGGCACTTAAAAAGACAAACGGAGCGAGCAGTATATTCACCTCATCCACCTCCACTAAATTGTACTTGCTCAGGTTAGAGCCTTGTATCACCCAGTTCAGTTGTCATGGACGCCACCAACCGCCAGACCATCTCATGTGCGGGCACCGAGATATTCCTCTCCCAGGCCATCCTCACCAGATGACCATTGATGCTGTTCACTTCGGTTGGCTCACCAGCCAGAATATCCTTCAGCATGGAAGACATGTTATTCGCGGTGGAGCGGCATACCTGCAACACCTGAGCTTTGATATCTGGGTCATAAGCAATTCCATAATGATTATAAATTTCTAGAGCTTCCTCAATCAGGTCAGTCAGGAGGGCTCTTCGATCTTCGGAAGCGAGCAGTTCCCCATTGCGGACTCTCCAAATAGCCGTCAGCGGATTAATGGCTGCATTAATTAAGAGCTTGCGATAAATTTCCTTATCGATGTCATTCGACAATTCCGAGGGAAATCCTGCCATTGACAGGCGGGAGGCTAAATTTTCAGCTTTATCCATAAACTGCTCCGCCTTGTCATAACTCCCCGTCAGACCTAATCGAGTCTGCCCTATCCCCGAGCGATAGACGGTAAAATGCCCCTCTTTCCTTGCTCCCTCGGTAGTCAATGCCGCAATAACCACTTGCCCTCCCAAAGCTTCGCTAAGCCGTTCAATATGCCCTACCCCATTCTGAAAGCAAATGATCTCGGTCTTCTCTCCGCGGAGCGCTTGCAAATGAGCGTACAGACTTTCAGTCAGATGGCGCTGCTTGGTTGTCACGAGAATCCAATCTGCGTTACTCTTGGAACCGCAAGCTTTCTCCATATTAGCGGTGCTTTCCGCCTGGAGGCGATTAGCTGCGATAGTGACTTCTTGTCCGCTGTCCATAACCAGCCGGATTCCTTTCCTGTTCAGTTCCTCAGCTTGCTCTGATGTGCGTGTCCAGAGGCGCACTTCTTCCCCCGCTGCAGATAGTGCTGCCCCGAACATCAAGCCCAAGGCTCCTGCGCCCATGATCTCGATTTTCATCCTTATCCCTCGCTTTGAACAAGTATCTATATAAGTTTAACAATTAATATACTCGGAAGGCGTTCAATCAATCTATTCATTTATACCATAAAAAATCCCCGACCTTACAGGCCGGGGATTAGTTCTATTCTAAAAAGCACATTTACTATTCAATACGCTCCAGGTTTCCATTCGCATCCATCTTGAAACGAGATTTCGATTCCTCATCCTCCTCATTGAGAAAGGCAAGCCGGCGAGCCCGGTCCATGATCTGAATCAAAGCTTTATAATCATCATTGACTACCCGGTAGTCGGTCTGTACTTCATTGACCTGCAGCGATAATCTGCGATTCTCTTCTCTTAACGCTGCAATCTCCTCTTCCTTCTCCCGAATCTTCTTCTCTAGAGATCTCATATGGCGGCTGCTCTCTTGAACCGTGTTCTTCCACTGTCTCAAGAAGCGGATGACCGCATCAATAGATATAGTCTCTTCGGTTACACCTTCGCTCTTGTACAATCCTTCTTCCAAATCTATGGATGCCAGAGATGCCATACTGCTTCCACTCATTAAAGGAGACTGCTTTTTCAAATAATTTCTTTTTTGGCGCTGCGCTTTGGCAATCTGAATAGCGGCTTCATATTTTTTACGGACACAGCTGTTCCATCTAAATCCGCAGGCGGCAGGGGTTCGTGCTATCTTCTCCCCAACCTCTTCAAACGCGGTTAACTGTGTACTGCCCTCGCGAATATGGCGCAGGGTGACCTCGGCCAATATCAAGTCATCCTCTGCGCTCCATGCATCCTGTCTTACTGCTGTCATGCGATACAAACCCTCCTAACGACATCCTGATATAACCGTCTTCATAAACCGGATTGCCCGGCGACCTGAATAAGGTAAAAAAGCTGCTTAATCCATTTCTATGCCTCTCGTAGAGTTCATAGAATCTATTTGATACTAAAATGTATTTCCAAAAATCTAGCTTGTCATACCTGCACGCCTAATAACACAAACTCTTAATTAATCATACTTCTCGTTTACACACTAATACATTCCGGGTATAATGTAGTTATTATAAATGAGGTCGCTTACATACATACGAGAGGGGGATAAATCATGGCACGCATGTTCCGGGTGCTTGGTTTCTTCACATTGGCCATCGGGCTGATGGCTTATGCCGGCAACTTGATTGAAATGGCCCTGCTGTTCTTCTTGCAAACTGCCTTTTTTGTTATTTTTGGCTATCTGAAATTCACAGAACGAACCTATATCTTGCTCTTCTGGGGGTACATGATCGTCACATTTACCGGCTTTAGCTACTGGACGGTATTCAAAATGGGCTTGCCGCTTTAATCGGCTAGGTCTCGAACCAACTAAAGGTGATTCGGCTGCTGCCGGATCATTTTTTTTTCGTTAAAAATCATCTATTATGATCGAGGTAAACATATAATCATATATACAGCACGAAGCTATTACATATGTAAGTTTATTAAGGAGAGGATTTCATTGCTACGCCGTCTTTATTTAAGCTGCTGCCTGCTGATGGTCTGTACCGTTCCTATTCTCTTCCCCTTTCGTGCCTACGCAGCAGAGCCTCTATCCGAAGAGACTCGGAAGCTTCTAGAGAAGAGTCTGTCTATTGTTGAAATAGACCGTGAAATCAAAAAGACGGAAGAGCTGCAATTACAGGCCCAATCCAAAATGGACATGCTCTCCGAGGAGCTAGAAGCCAAGCAGGCCCAAATCTCTGCCAGCCAATCCCAGACCGATGAGCGTATTCGGGCATATTATATGGGTGAAAGAGAAGACTTACTCGGTGCCCTCTTGTCTACCGAGAGCATAAGTGATTTCATTTCCGTGCTGGATATCATTGATATGATTTTTGAGAGGGACCACGATATTCTGGATGACTACCAGAAAGCCTATCGGAGTCTTGTGGATACCAGAGACAAGCAGAATCAGCTGCTTGCTGAGCTTACAGAACTTAAGAGCAACCTTCTGCTCCAGCGGGAGCGTGTAAGTGAGCTTCAGGCCAGTGTCAACAGCTCGCTGCAGGGAAGTTCTGATGCAGAGAGGCTTAAAGCGCTGATGGAAGAGATGAATGCTTATTGGAACAATGTCGGGCTGTTCGAGGTTAGACGTCACTTCAAAGCGCTGGCTGATGCCATGGTGGATCTGCCGGATTTCCTGAAAAATAACGGGAACAGCATTACTGCTTCCGGAACGAACTATACAATCTCGATCAAGCAGGAGGATTTGAACGCTTTCCTTAGATCGGAGAATGAGATCTTCATCAATTTCGCCTTTACATTCGAAGACGGCAAGATCATTGCCGAGGGGAAGCAGGGTTCCTTACAGCTAAGGGTTGAGGGTCATTATACGATTGAGAATGAGCCGCAGAACTCCATTCAATTCCATGTGGATAAATTAGTATTCAACGGGCTCGAGCTGCCTGATACTACCTGCCGGGATCTGGAGAATGACTTCGACTTAGGATTCTATCCAAAATTGATCATTCCGCTGGTGGAAGCCAGTGAAGTAACGCTGCAAAAGGGACTACTCATTATAAAATTAAAGCTCGCCCTCTAAGGGCGAGCCAGTTGTCCGAGATGTTCAAATGAGGCCATAAATAATTTCAGGCTGCCTTCAGCGGTCATAAATGCCGAAGCCTCCGTAGAAAGCCGGTTAAGATATTCCGGCAGCTTGGCGTCTACCGGTACAAAGCCGTTGCCGCCTCTCGCTTGAATGGCTGAGATCCACTGAGGCAATCCTTTTAACTCGGCCTGATTGTACAAGGTCTTCAGTGCTGGAAGCTTGCCCTCCTCCACGTATGCGGAGGCCTGCTGCCTGGAGGAGGTGACCTCGGAGATCCAGGCATTCGCGGTCTTCGCATTCTTGCTCTGCGCGGTTAGGCAGAAGCTTCTGCCTTTTAGCCAAAGCATAGGCACTTCATGCTGGGCTGAGGGCTGCTCCATTTTGAGCGAAGGCCTGAGCTTCGCGTCGAAGTCCGAGGCTTTTGTTACATAGAAAAGGATCTCTCCCCGCTCCAACCGCTTCCAGATCTGCTGTTCCCCCGCCAAATCCCCGGAAGCTGCATAGATCTTGGATTTCATTTCTTGCAGCTGCTGGAAAGCCGCTTTCATATCGGTCGTCAAGCTAAAGTTATTCTCCTTTCCCTCATCTGATGCCCCGCCCATTCTCCATAACAGCGAGATGGCTGCATAGGCATCTTTCGGGTCAAGAGCAGCAAGATACGGTATAGAATTGTTCTTCTTATAGCTTGCAACCAGCGCTGACCATTCTCCAGATGTCTTGGGAAGCCGGGTATAACCCAACTCCTGCAACCTTGCCGGATGATAGACGATGACATAGGGATCATAGTCCTTGGGTACGCCCCATACATAACCGTTCCACGTATTCTGAGTAACTGAAGTACTTAATGAATCGGCCCCAGCCTGCCCCGAGTAATAGGCCTCAACCGGCAGCAGGAAGCCGGAAGACGCGAACTCACGAATCCACGCATTGTCCATCAGTAGGACATCAGGAGCTTCGCCCAAATCTATATTATTCTTAAAAGTGTGATATGCATCCTTCTCCGCAGTATTCGCAAGCTCCACCTGTACATGATGCTCTTCCATGAACGTTTGATTGATGTGATTCAGCCATTCAAACTCTTCGGGTGTCATCGATACGGCAACTTTAATGTTGCCGGCCTCTTTCTCCGCCCTTTGCTTCGGCTCGGGGACAACGCTGACCCCTGTCTGCCGATCAGGCTGGGTTAGTGCCGCATCCTCACCGGGAGACAAGCTTATTAAGGCTAACAGCAGTACGGCAAAAAGCACCCATTGGTTTTTTTGCTTCACAACCCGAACTCCCTCTCATGCCTTAGAGTAATCTTCAAGAATATTGTAACAAATTCCCTGCGTCTTTGTCCCTATTTACTCGCAAACTGCTTCTTCAGGTATATGTAAACAGACCGCCGCTGAGCTAATCAGCGGCGGTCTTCTTAACTACAGCAGGTCAGCAGCAACCTGTGCCAATTTGGAACGTTCCCCTTTTTCCAGCGTAATGTGTCCGCTTATCCCTTCCTTCTGGAAGCGTTCGACCAAATAAGAGAGCCCATTGCTGACCGAATCCAGATAAGGATGATCAATTTGTTCAGGGTCACCCATGAGAACAATTTTGCTGCCCTCTCCTACCCGGGAGACAATAGTCTTCACTTCATGGCGGGACAAATTCTGCGCTTCATCTATAATGATGAATTGTCCGGGAATGGATCTGCCCCGAATATAGGTGAGCGCTTCGACCTGGATGCTTCCTAGACCCATTAATATTTTATCAATATCGCCTGATTTCTTGGTATCAAAAAGATACTCCAGATTATCATAGATGGGCTGCATCCAAGGCCGCAGCTTCTCCTCCTTCTCTCCCGGAAGGTAACCGATATCCTTGCCCATAGGAACCACAGGCCGCGCAATTAACAGCTTCTTATACTTGTGATCATCTTCTGTCTTGAGAAGCCCTGCTGCCAAGGCCAGCAGCGTCTTTCCGGTACCTGCCTTCCCGGTGATGGTTACCAGTGGAATGTCATCATTCAGCAGAAGCTCCAGGGCCATCCGCTGCTGGGCATTTCGAGCGCTGATCCCCCAGACCGGTTCATTGCTCATATACAAAGGCTCCAGGCGGGTAACATCCTCATTTACTTTAAGCAGTGCCGATTTACCGCTTCCCATCTCATCCTTGAGAATCACGAACTCATGCGGATACAGAGAGAAATTAAGGCCGAGCGTCTTAATCTGTAAAGAACGATAGGTATAGAACTCATCTATGATAGAAGGATGAACTTTGATATTTGAATAGCCTGAATAGAGATCTCCAGGACCTGCGGTCCGGTCAGATAAATAATCTTGTGTAGTTAGTCCAAGCACATCCGCTTTAATTCGCACAAGCACATCTTTACTTACCAGAACCACAGATCTTGGGCTCGCTGTCTCCAGTTCCTCCAAATGGTAATTCAACGCAACCGCCAAAATACGATTATCATTGGTCACTTCGCCGAACATTTCCTGAACCTTGATGAAGCTTCTATGGTTAAGTTCAACCTTAAGCCTTCCGCCATGGTCAAGTTCAATGCCGTTGTGCAGATGTCCCTTCTCCCGAAGTCCATCAAGCAGCCGGGAGACTACGCGGGCATTTCTGCCAATCTCTTCCGGATTGCGTTTCTTGGAATCAATTTCCTCCAGCACAACGGCAGGAATAACTACCTCATGTTCTTCAAAAGCAAAAATCGCATTGGGGTCGTGCAGCAACACATTCGTATCCAGGACAAATATTTTCTTCATAGATATCCCCTCCACCGCGGTCTTTGCAGCCTTTTCATTCACATACATATTTTGCTCCGGCCCGGGTAGCCTAATATCCAAGAACAAAGATTACCCGAAAGGAAGGAACATTCATGCGAACATGGCTGTGTCTAATATTAACGGCATTACTGCTATCAAGCTGTGGAACTGCAGCTAATAAACATGCATCACCCTCTCCTCAGAGTCAAAAGGGAAGTAATCCGCGCATACTTAGCCATGATCAAACGGGAAGAACCCAGATGAATTCGGCGGGACAGGCTCAGGTTCAGCATAACCAAAGTAATCAGCCGGGCCAACCGGGTCAGCAGTCACTTCAGGCTCACTTGGAGTCGATTGCCAAAAGAGTTCCGGGAGTCAAAAATGCATCCTGTGTCCTGATCGGAGATACAGCCGTTGTGGGACTTGATGTGGATGCGAACCTGGATCGTTCCCGGGTGGGAACAATTAAGTATTCTGCAGCCGAAGCCCTCCGTAAGGATCCCCACGGGAAGAATGCAATTGTAACCGCGGATATCGATTTGTCTCACCGGATTTCAGATATCAGTCAAAGTATCCGCCAAGGACATCCTTTATCTGGATTCGGCAATGAACTTTCCGATATCATCGGCCGCATTATTCCCCAAATGCCGAGAGATGTAAGGCCGCCCGCTAATGCCACACCCGGACCGGGGACCAGAGGCACAGGCGAACCTTCACAATTACAGAACCACAACAAACCGGTTCACCCTCAGAAAAAAACGCAGCAAGCTCCATCATCACAATCGAAATAGATTGTCCCAAATGAACAGAAAAGCCCGGTGAGAGAACTCACTGGGCTTTTCTTCATGACTGCACACTTGTCCTTCGGGCAAGTCTGCAGCACTAATATTAGATTCAATCAAGCGTACGGCATTAGAAGCCGGCTGTGCAAGACAAAGCGCACGGCCATAAGCATCAAACGGAGTATTCATATCCGTCATGACTTCGATTCGATTCAACAACACTGCTTCTCCCATTCGGCCAGACCTCCCGTACAGTTGAATCGATCTACTTCTAATTAATTTATATTATAACACGAGCCAAAACTTGCATTCAATTGGTAACTGCCTGTGTATCCTTGCCCGCCATTTCATCCTGAAGGGCCTTCTTGGCTTTGGTGAGCTCATCATCATTAATGTATACATAAGGGCTCTTCCACTCACCTGTAACCGGCATGAAATGCACATTCTCCTTGGATATGTTCCAGTAAGTGGCGATCATATCCTTAAGCTGTTCAGATTCAAAGTCCGTATCCATGTTCTTACCCACAGCTTCAATTACTCCTGCCGCGCCCACGACTCCATTGAAGGACTTCGCCTGATCAATTAGAGCATGCAGCACTTCATTCTGACGGCGGTTGCGGTCGAAGTCATCCGATCCCTTAGTCTTTGGCTTACAGTTAGACTTCCGGTAGCGGACATAGTCCAGTGCATCCTTACCATTCAAGTGTGCCGGACCCTTCTTCAGATTGATATCCGTGCCATCTGCCTTATCCCGGTAGCACATGTTCATATCCACGTTCACGTCGACACCCTTAAGCGCATCAACAACATCGCGGAAGCCTTGGAAATTAAGAACGGTCACGTAATCAAGCTCCAGATCGAAGTAATCCCCCATCAGCTTCTTCATGGTATCCCCTGCCTTGATCGGGTCCTTCGTCTCAGCCAGAATTTCCGGGTAGAAAGAATTGATCTTACCGGTTCCATATCCTTTAGCCTTGAATCGGGTATCCCTCGGTAGAGAGACAATCGTTGCGGACTTGGTGTCCGGATTGAAGGCAATCACCATCATGACGTCGGTCAAATGGGTTCCCGTCTCCGGTCTATAATCCGTTCCCATAAGCAGGACGGACAAAGGCTTCACCTTGGCAGATCTCTCAGCTGGAACCGACTTAGAAGTTCCGGTTGTATCGATTACCTGATTGACTTTCCAGTACAGAAAGCCCAAATATCCACCAACGACAAGCACTGCAAGAATGACAAGCGTAAGCAGGAACTTTAGGAAAGACCTGCCTTTACGCGCCTTCTTCTTGCCGCCCTGAGGGCGACCTGATTTCTTTCTTTGGCCTCCCTCTCGGGGAGGAAGACCACTGGTTCTAGGATTCATGAATCTTTACACCTTTTTCCTATCAGTTATAGTCTTCCTGCTTTTTCAGCAGGTGGGACTTTGTTCTGCTTCTTCTTCTGGCGCGCTTCAACAAAGTATCGAATCCGCACCATAAGCATTAAGCCGACGGCGACCAGCAGGCACTGGATAATCGGAAGCTTGTCGATCTGAAAGATCAGCAGCAGGAATGAGCCGATCGCCATTAATACGTACAGTATCGCTTCTTTCCAGAGCGGCAGCTTCTGCTGCGCACGGAACACCTTATTATACACATAGGCCACCAGTACAAAGATAATCACATAAGCAATGTACGGGTGATGTGACAACCAGTCCTGCATGGAACGCCCTCCTCACTAAGCCCAAACGGCTGGGTATTACAAGCTAGCTTGCGCATTCTTGCGGTGTTTCTCCGCACGTTCACGTTCGCTCTTATTCAGGATTTTCTTGCGGATACGGATCGACTTTGGAGTGATTTCACAATACTCATCATCGTTCAGATACTCCAAAGCCTGCTCCAGCGACATTAGACGTGGAGTCTTCATCTTGACCGTCTCTTCTTTATTCGCAGAACGAATGTTGTTAACGGCTTTTTCTTTACAGATGTTCACGACAATGTCGTTATCCCGGGTATGTTCTCCGACGATCATACCTTCATAAATTTCTGCACCAGGTTCAACGAAAAGAATACCGCGATCCTCAATAGACAGAATTCCGTAAAGTGTGGATACACCGTTCTCGCTCGATACGAGTACGCCTTCGTGACGTCCGCCCACTTGGCCGCCATGAAGCGGTCCATAGCTGTCAAAGGCATGGTTCATAATTCCATAACCGCGAGTCAGCGTCAGGAAGTGTGTACGGTATCCGATTAGACCCCGGGCTGGGATCAGGAACTCAAGGCGAACTTGTCCGCTTCCGTTATTGATCATATTGACCATCTCGGCTTTGCGTGAACCAAGGCTCTCCATTACTGCGCCCATGCTCTCTTCAGGCACATCGATCATCAGGCGCTCAATCGGCTCCATCTTCGCACCATCGATTTCCCTAACGATAACTTCCGGCTTGGATACTTGAAGCTCATATCCTTCACGGCGCATATTCTCGATCAAGATACCCAGGTGAAGCTCACCGCGTCCAGATACGATAAATGCATCGGGGCTGTCTGTTTCATCTACGCGCAAAGATACGTCAGTCTCAAGTTCCTTCATAAGACGCTCACGAATTTTACGGGATGTAACCCATTTACCTTCACGACCGGCAAAAGGACTGTTGTTAACCAGGAATGTCATTTGCAGGGTTGGCTCATCGATCTTAAGAACTGGAAGAGCTTCCGGATTGTTCGGATCTGCAATGGTCTCCCCAATGTTGATATCCTTGATACCTGCGATCGCTACGATATCACCGGCACCCGCTTCTTCAGTCTCAACGCGGCGCAGACCTTGGAAACCGAACAACTTCTCGATGCGAGCAGATTTCTTACTTCCATCACGAGTCATGACTGCTACCTGTTGACCTGCACGGATAATTCCGCGGTTCACACGGCCAATCGCGATACGTCCCAGGTATTCGTTATAATCCATCAAAGTAACCAGGAATTGAAGAGGTTGCTCAACGTTCTCGGTTGGTGACGGAATGTGTTCAATAATAGTCTCGTACAGGGCAAGCATGTTATCATCCTGCTTCTCGGCATCCAAACTTGAAGTACCGTTCAGTGCCGAAGCGTACACGACAGGGAATTCAAGCTGATCATCATTGGCTCCAAGCTCAATGAACAAGTCAAGAACTTCATCAATAACTTCAGCCGGACGTGCCGCTGGGCGGTCAATCTTGTTCACAACAACGATTGGAGTCAAGTTCGACTCAAGGGCTTTACGCAGTACGAATTTGGTCTGCGGCATACAGCCTTCATAAGCGTCAACGACGAGCAGAACGCCGTCAACCATTTTCATGATCCGTTCAACCTCACCACCAAAGTCGGCGTGACCCGGAGTATCCACAATGTTAATCAGATAGTCCTTGTAAGTGATGGCCGTATTCTTCGCCAAAATGGTAATTCCACGCTCTCTCTCCAAATCGTTGGAATCCATGGCGCGTTCTTGTACGGATTCATGCTCCCGGAAAATACCGGATTGTTGAAGCAGCTTGTCGACTAGCGTAGTTTTGCCGTGGTCGACGTGGGCAATAATTGCGATATTACGAATCTGATCTCTAGAATGCATGGTTGTTCTCCATATCCCTTCTGGTTCTATTTAATGTTCTTTCTCCTGTGGAAAAAGTTAATCATCACAAAAGAAGCGCCGGATCTATTAAGGCCGACGCTTGACATATCCCTTATATTATACGCTATATCGCGGATAATTCAAGAACTTCCATTCAGTCACCATCCGCGTCTGCTTCTTCCACGTGCGAAGATTAACCAGACTCCGCCGGCAATGAGCAGAAGAGCAATTAAATATATGATGGAGATGGACAAGATGGTTATTCCATAGATCACGGCTGTAACCGCTGTAAGAATAACTGCAATCAGGAATACGCCTGCTGGTCTTGGAAATGCCAGCATGTCATATTCGAATAATCCAATCGCGATGCCGAGAATGAACAAAGGCCAGATATACGCGATCGTTCCTGAACCCGAAAAATTGAGGATAAAAAATAAAATCCCGTACACCGTGAGAATCCCGCCTGGAACAAGCAAAACGGCTGAGCCTCTTCTCGTGAAGAACAGCAGATGAAGCAGAATGCCTGGGACAAGAAAGATTAACGGCCAGAGCGTGAAGCCAAGAAAGCTGAATACTCCCCATTTCCCAAGAAGAATAACAATACCCGCTGCTAGAATGAATATCCCGGTAACCAGCTTATTGTTCTCCGACATTCCATCACTCACCTTCCAAAAAAGTCCTTGTGAAGACAAGCCGCTGCAATAAGCGACATTCTCCTACTCTTAGTGTAAAGGAATGACACAAAAAATTCCACTCTTTGACGCTTGTCTTTCTGTAAATAAAAGGCAAAAGACCGGCGGATGCCGGCCTCGAATTCAAGAAATATTAAGCTTTATTCTGACCTGAATTTCTTGAACCAGCCGATCATGACCACCATCCCTGCAAGGAAGAGCGGAACGAAGTTGATTACCACCGGAATGACGGACTCAAGCAGCGGTCCCACTTTCGGATCATGCAGCAGCATTTTACCAGCCGTATAGGCAAGAATCCCTGCCCCCAAATAGACCAGCAGCGGATACCTGTGCAGCCAATCGGCAATCAAATTGCTTCCCCACACCACAATCGGGATGCTGATCGCGATTCCAATCACGAGGATAGCCAGATCGCCGTTCGCAAGGGCTGCAATAGCAAGAACATTATCCAGACTCATAATGAAATCGGCCGCCAGAATAGTCTGGATTGATTTCCAGATTGTCGTTCCTCCCCTGACGGAAGAGCCATCTTCATGCTCAAGCAGTAGCTTGAAAGCAATATAGAGCAGCATGATGCCGCCTATCCCTTGAATCAGTGGAATTTGAAGCAGGATAACAGCAATCCAGGTCAATATAATTCTTAGCAGTACCGCTCCCAACGCTCCAAGCCACACAGCTTGTTTCCTTTGTTTGAGAGGCAGGTTCTTGCTTGCAAGTGCAATGACAACAGCATTATCACCACTTAATACAAGGTTAACCATAAGAATTTCTCCAAGCAGCACCAGCGGTTCCACGCATATCCCCTCCCATACTTATTTATGCATGGAGCTGCCAAGCTATTCCTTTAGGCTTTCCACGGGATTAGGCGTTAATTTCGTTAATCCATCCATCTGGGACTAGACAAATGAAACGTTTTGGTTAATAAATACGTATATAACACCGAAGGAAGTGACCTAACTTGGAATTATTCAGTGCAGCATTCTTTGTTTCTTTGATTAACATTATTTTTATCGATCTAATTCTGGCAGGGGATAATGCCATTGTTATTGGTATGGCAGCAAGAAAGCTTCCGCAGAAGGTACAGAAGAAAGCAATTCTATACGGTACAGGCGGAGCGGTACTGCTTCGGATCCTGGCAACCCTCGTGGTGGTGTGGCTTCTGAATATCCCTTGGCTTCTGGCTGTTGGCGGGGCCCTGCTGATCTTCATCTCCTACAAAGTACTGACGGATAATGGAGACCACGATTCCATCGCTGCTGAAAGTTCGCTGTGGCCTGCTGTCCGCACTATAGTAATTGCCGATGCAGCTATGGGACTCGACAATGTCATTGCGGTAGCCGGAGCTTCGGGCCAGCACATGATTCTGGTAGTCATCGGACTTCTGATCAGCGTGCCGATTGTTGTATGGGGCAGTACGCTGTTCATCAAGCTGCTGAATTCATTCCCTTGGATCGCCTATGTAGGTGCAGCTGTTCTTGCTTATACCGCCGCTCACATGATTACAACTGAGCCGAAGCTCGCCTCCCTATTTAAGGACAAGCCTATGGTGAGCATTCCCTTTATCATTATCATTGTGGCCGGTGTACTTCTTCTGGGACATCTCAAGAAGAAGCAGAATCAGCGTTCGGGCGGGAATAAGACTCACCCGGCTACTCACTCTTAAGGTTCACGGCACGAACAAAAAGGAGCTTCCGCTATGGAAAGCTCCTTTTTGTTGTTGGGTAAGCTGCTTGTTTAAGAAAGTTGAAAGCTTCCTAGTCCTACGTCGGGAAGCACCCTCTGATCGACTAGAACCAATCTTCTTGTATTACATCCTCAGCCTCGTTGCTTACGGGCTGTACACCCGGCCGTAGTACGATCGTTCTTGTGCCTGCGATCGCAGCTTCAATCTTCTGGGCAAGCTCAGGTGAGGTGGCTTCAATCTTTTGGATAATCCTCAGGTTCGGATTCGTCGAAGGCGACTTAGGTACGAACAGACTACAGCAATCTTCATAAGGCAGAATGGATAAATCATAAGTGCCGATCTCCTGAGACAGCTGGATAATATCGGGCTTATCCATCATGATTAGGGGCCTCAATAGAGGGAGCTCTGTAGCCCGCCCAATAACGTTCATACTGGGCAGTGTCTGACTCGCTACCTGTCCAAGACTGTCACCTGTAACGAGAGCCAGGGCTCCGTTCTGTTCCGCCAGTGCGGAAGCGATCTTCAGCATCGCTCGACGCATTAATGTAATCATAAGACTGTCCTGCTTGGCCTTGGTCAGCAAGGTCTGTACCTCGGTAAAAGGAACCAGGTGCAGCTTGACCTCCCCAGAATAGGTGGAGAGAACATGCGCCAATCTTATAACCTTCTCTTCAGCCTTCTTGCTTGTGAACGGATAGCTGTGGAAGTGGATACATTCAATTTCAAGCCCTCTTCGCATCGCAGACCAGCCCGCGACCGGGCTGTCGATTCCTCCGGATAATAAGAGCATGGCTTTCCCATTCGTGCCAAGCGGGTATCCTCCGGCACCCGGAATGACCTCGCTATAGAGATAGGTCTGATCCTCCCGAATCTCTACCCTGAGCTCAATTTGCGGGTTATGGACATCAACCTTCAGTGTAGCAAGCTCCCGAAGTATCGGGCCGCTTACCAGTCTATTCATCTCATGCGAGGAGTGCGGGAAGTCTTTCCATACTCTGCGGACATTCACTTTGAATGTCGTTCCTTCAGGCAGTGTCTGACTTTGCATAAAAGAGACTGCGGTGTGCAGTATGGCTTCAAGTTCCGAAGCCACTGCGATTACAGGGCTGATCGAGGCTATGCCAAATACCTTCTTCAGCTCATTGATCAGCGCCGGAGCAGATTCTCCTCCAAGCATGATATAGAATCTCCCATATTCCTTGCGGACCGAAGCGAGGGGAAAAGCTTCAAGAATTGTGAGCACATGGGCCATAGCCGCTTTCTCGAACCGCTTGCGGTTCTTGCCTTTGATGGCCATTTCGCCGAAACGCATGAGTAGTAAATCATAAGTCATCATTAATAATTAACTTCCACCTTTCAAATAACGGAGCCTGCTTACCGCTTTATTCAGCGAGGCAAGCAGAAGCTCAATATGCTGCTCTGTATGTTCTTCACCCAGGCTAACCCGAATCCCGCTTGAAGCAGCGGCTTCACCTGCTCCCATGGCCAGTAGAACACGGCTTGGTTCAGCAGCTTTGGAGGAGCAGGCGGACTTCGTGGAGACCATAAAGCCCTCCTCCTCCAGCATATGGAGCACCGCTTCGGCTTTCATACCCGGAAGTGAAAAGCTGATGATATGTGGGGCCCCGCCTTCTATGGATGAATGGAGGGTCGCATTCGGAATTTCGGATAAGCCTTCAATGAACTGCTTGCGAAGCGCATACAGCTTAGCCGACCTGGCTTGTACCCCAACACTGGCAAGGCGAACCGCCTTTGCCATCCCCACTACGCTCGGTACATTCTCAGTACCCGAGCGCAGCCCTCTCTCCTGGCCGCCGCCTGCCATCAGCGGGAATAAGGACACGCATTCTTTTACATAAAGAAGACCTGTTCCCTTAGGCCCTCTGATCTTGTGCGCAGACAAGCTATACAAGTCAATTCCGCTCTCCTCAAGAGAGATAGGAACCTTCCCGTAACCTTGTACACCATCGACATGGAACAATACCTTGGGCTGTGTTGCTTTAAGACAAGCGCCTATTTCATGAACCGGCTGAATCCTGCCTGTCTCATTATTAACGTGCATGATCGAGACCAGTATCGTCTCTGGTCGGATCGCATTCTTGACCTGCTCGGCCGTTACCGTACCCTCCACGTTTACAGGCAGAAATGTGACTTCAAAGCCCAAGAGCTCAAGCTGCTTGGCACATTCATATACTGAAGGATGCTCAATTTCCGTCGTAATAATATGATTGCCCCTGTTTCTATATTGTAACGCCGCTCCCTTGAGAGCCAGATTGTTGCTCTCTGTGGCCCCCGAGGTGAAAATAATCTCGGTGCTCTGCACGCCAAGTGAAGCTGCACATACTTCCCGCGCTCTTCTGAGTAATTTGTCACTATCCTCTCCAAGTCGATGGAGCGATGACGGGTTCCCATAATGCCGGGCCATAACTTCATTCACTGTACGGAGGACTTCTTCGCTTGGCGGGGTAGCTGCGGCATGATCAAAATAATACATCTGTATCTCCCCCCTTGTTCCATTGTAACAGATTTCCCGGCAACGCTTAAAATAGCAGCAAAAAAGCGTTCTACAAAAGTAGAACGCCTCCTATATTAGTCCTTATACCTCGTACTTGGCACGAGCCCGGTCGATTTTGGTTACATATTTCTGTGTCTCCACAGGGAGTAGGTGAAGCTTCTCCATCAGTTCCTTATCATTGGAAATTCCAAGCTTCTTCAACGTGCCGGGTCCGGCATTGTATGCAGCCATGGCGGTGCTTATGTTCCCGTCATAACGTTTGAGCTGATACGATATATATTTGGTACCACCGTCTATATTCTGTGCGGGATCGAAGGAATTGCTGACCCCCAAACCTTGAGCCGTGCCATCCATCAATTGCATTAATCCCTTAGCCCCTGCAGAGGACAAAGAATTCGGGTTAAAAGAGGATTCGGTATCAATAACGGCCTTAATCAAGGATTCGGGCACACCGTAGTCGCGGCTGGCTTTGCTGATCAGATCATTATAATCCGTCGGCTTGGAGCCAGGATTATTGCTGTGATGCAAAGTCAGATTAGGATCGGTCTGTACGGCAGCGCCGGAGTCTAAAGCTGCTGAAGTGGTTCCTTCGGTATTTGCTTTCATTAACTGCCATAGCTGACCATTCACGTTAATAGTCTGTCCCAGGCTTAAAGCGGAGGAGTATTCATTCTCCGAAGCTGCTGACGAATCGGACTGCATAAGCTGCTGCAGCACCAAGTTAAAAGCGGAATCGCTCCCGCCTGTAGATGAAGTATTCTGAAGGGCAGTACCCTGTAAATCGATTCCGCTCATGAGCTGAAGGTCAATCAACTGCTTAGCGGTACGCGGATCTATTTGCATGTAATGCAGCTCCTCTGTTTTCCAAGTCGTTCTCTTTCATTGTACATGCCTGTTAGACGGATAACCAGTATTTTGGCAAAAAAACAGGCCCTGTCCTATATATCGGACAAGGCCTGTTAAATATTGAGAGATTCTCTAAGATTTCTTTAGCGTGTAAATGGAATCAGAACGAAATAACTCAATGTCGCGATAATGCCGAGGCCTGCGGCCCATGCACCCGAAGTTCTTTTTCCTTGGCTGTATGCGTAGAAGCCGAGGATAGCGGCAATGGGTCCAAGAATAATAGACCACATGAACAAGGAGGCGATTCCCAGGGCTACACCTACATAGCCGGCTGTACGGCCGGAAGTGGATTCGGATGAGGTCTGGGATGTGGTATCGCTTCGCTCAGTCCGAGCTCCGGTATAACCCGCTCTTGGCGTTACCTCAGCAGCATACTCCTCTTGATGCGTTCTGCGGGGATAATCTACCCGGTTATCGTATTGGCTGGAGCTTTCCTTTGTTGAGGATGCCGAATACGCTGAATAGGTTGATGATGTTGAAGGTATGGATTGCGTCGAATGCGTTGAAGGCGTTGATGATGTCGAGTGCCCCGAATACGTTGACGGTGTTGTTAATGTAGAGTTCGCTGAATACGTTGACGGCGTTGATGTTGTAGATGAGGTTGATTCTGGTGAATACTTTGATGGTGTTGATGATGTTGTTGAATGGGTTGACGGTGTTGTTGAATGGCTTGACGATGTTGTTGTCAATTGTGTTGACGATTGATCATCTTTGACTTCTTTTGGATAATCACTCATGGTGCACACCTCCGAAAATGGTCAATTTAGGATGACTTCGACTTCGGTTCGAACGTGTGACAGCAGGTTGACGCAGCAGAACGAGCGGCGTCTTGATGGTCTGTGTCAAACGTCTCCCCTGCATACTCCTCGCGGTAGCTTGCAGTCGCATGCTGATCAATGTCAATCATGATTAAATCAGCTTTGCAGACGTTTTTTTCACCCCAATAATGACAGTTAGAGACACTGCACTTCACTATGGGCTTCTCGCCATTTGGCATGTTTATCACCTCAGGTACATTTTCTCCCCAGGCCATGCCCCCTATGCAGAAGCCATGCTGTCAATTCACAGCAAAAAAAAAGATACCTTCACAGGTATCTTCTCGGATTACTTGTTTATTTATAATTCTGTCCCTTATGCGTTCGCTTTCTGCATACGGCGTTGGGTCAGATAATCACTTTCATAATACGTGAGCTCATCACGGAGGTCTTCATATACTTTGGTTACGTCCAAAATGATGTCACGTGCAGCGCGAACTGGCTTTTTGCGGAAACGAATTGCATCTTGTCCCGTGTAGGCATAACGTCCATCTTCAGAGTAACTTTCATTTTTAGGATAGAAGAAACTGTTCACGCAATCGTGATATACGTTGTAGAGCACTTTCTCTGCGGCTTCTTTATCGAAGCTAGCCCGGCGAAGTACAACACCCAATTTCTCATACACAACTTCTGAATTAACCAGAAGATGACGCAGGTCCGTCAAAAAGCCTTTCGAGAACCGAATGGATTCCTCATCTTGTTCGGGAGCGAGCTGCGTAAGTGAATTTTCGTTCAGAAACTGTTCCAGCTTGGGAATGGCAATCTTAAGTTTCTCTTTGGCGGTTTCGCATAATTGTTGGACATTGGTTTCAGGCATAAAACTGTTCTCCTTCCGTTCTGTCAAGCAAGAGCAATAGGTACAGCAAACACAGCCAAAGTCACTGTGTTCTAAATCATAGTATCACAAAACAACTCAAAACGATATCCTTTCTTGTCCCCAAACGCTTAAATATTCTTGGGCTGCCATCATTTGCCCAGGTGGAGAGAGACGCGCAAGGAATAAAAAACCTTGCCGTTTCTAACGCTATAGTTACATAGATATCAGGTGGAAATTTTAAGGAGGCTTTCTGTTATGTCAAAACGTAAATGGATTGCTGCCGGCTTAACAGGAGCTGCAGCGATCCTAGTCATTTCCATGTATCCAACGAGGACCCCTGTTCACCATGAGGGCAGGCCCTCTGAAGTCGCAAGCCCTCGTCAGGAACAGCATCTGAAGCAGCTTCTGCTTCAAAGAGACATGACGGCTACTGACCGGCTGGTTCGCCACGACGCAAGGCAGCATCTTAAGGAACTGAGTCAAAAGCTTACACTTTCGCCTCAGCAGGTGAACAGTGCCTATATCCGCAAGCTTCAGGACGATCATCAGCATCTATTGTCCCTGATATGGATTGACAGCAAGCACGAGCAGGAATTCAGGCATCCTTCATTCACTCCGGGAAGCAAGGAGGATCAGCAGGCCAAATCGTATATTCAGCTAGCCAAGAAATCGCTTAGCCGTAATCAGTCCTATGAATCCCCCGGCTTCCCAGCCGGTGATCCAAAGTACTTCGTAGCCGGAGAACCCGCCAGGAATGGAGAACACGGAGTCATTGCTCTCTATAGTCTCGATATTCTAGGGAAGGTGAAGAATCATCAACACAAAAATTTGAGGCTGATCCCCTATCCCAAAGAAGGACGATACAAAATGGAATCCTTCCATCCGGATACACTTATGGACACGACCGTAAAGACCGGAGAGGACAACGAAAATGCAAGCCATTATTATGAGAACGAGGTAGTTGTTACCTTTCACAAGCCTCCTAGTCAAACTGATTTGAAGCGGATACGCAGGGACCTGAACAGCATCATCCCTTATCAGAAAATAAACAATACGTACATCTTCCATGCCAGTGGGAAGAGTATGAGCGAGCTGCAGGCTTATTTCATCTCAAAGTGGAACCCTAAATTCGTGGAGCCGCATTATTTGTATTTAACGAATGAAGTTACTCCGCAGACCGGAACCATGGGGGACACCACTGAAGCTCCAAATGATCTGCTCTACTCCGAGTATCAGTGGAACCTACCTATTATAGAGACGACCAGAGGCTGGAAGCTGACGAAGGGCAAGAGCGATGTGATCGTTGCTGTAGTGGATACCGGGGTTGATCTTACCCACCCGGATCTGAAGGGCCGTCTTCTCCCTGGTTATAATGTGATATCTCCAAGCAACAAGCCAATGGATGATGTGGGTCATGGTACGCATGTAGCCGGTATCATTTCCGCACAGGTGAATAACAACGAAGGGATTGCCGGAATGACATGGGGAAATAAGGTTTTGCCTGTCAAAGCACTGGATTCCTCAGGTTCCGGTACAACTTATTCGGTTGCCCAAGGAATCATCTGGGCGGCTGATCATGGCGCAAAGGTCATTAATCTGAGTCTTGGCAACTATGCCGATGCCCAGTTCCTGCATGAAGCTATTAAGTACGCCTATAACAAGGATGCCGTAATTATCGCCGCAACCGGAAATGACAATACGGAAAGACCAGGATATCCTGCTGCTTATCCAGAGGTTCTCTCGGTATCCGCGACCGATGCGAAGCTGAACAAAGCTTCCTTCTCCAATTACGGAAATTATATTGATGTAATGGCGCCGGGCGAGAGTATCGCGAGCACCTATCCGCATAATCAATATGCGGCACTGTCCGGTACATCCATGGCGAGCCCGCATGTCGCTGCCCTGGCTGCGTTGATCCGTTCGATTAATCCCGACCTTCATAATACCGAGGTTATGGATATTATTCGCAAGAACGTGATTGATCTCGGGCAGACCGGCCGGGATAAATATTACGGATTCGGCCAGATTGATGTTCTGGCTGCCCTTCAGGCAGCCGGGAATGGCATGTCTCCGCTTCAGCTGTGGCCTCAGCACATTCAGAATGAGATCAATAATCTCAAGAACAAGCGAGTCCAGCCATAATACGAAAAAGCCCCGATCCGCGAGCAAATCAATCTTGATCTGCTAATGGATCGGGGCTTTTTGTTAGTTGAGGAAAGTTAGACGTAAGCCGGGTTCTGTGCTCTTTGGTGGTTCATACGGGAACTACCCTCCCACTACAAGCGACAATCATCTATCTAGGCCATACATTGCTGCACAGCTCAAGCGACCAACCTAGACGCGCCTCGGGCAAAGGCTGTCTCCCTCTTAGAAGGAGGCTGCGTCCCATTAGGTCTTGCTCCAGATGGGGTTTACCAGGAACGAAGTCACCAACGCTCCTCGGGGTCTCTTACACCTCGGTTCCATCCTTGCCTGATCCGTTCCCTGAGGAACGGCCATCGGCGGTCCATTTCTGTGGCACTATCCTTCGGCTCGCGCCGACTGGACGTTATCCAGCATCCTGCCCTGTGGAGCCCGGACTTTCCTCCCGCAAGACGAGCTTGCCGGCGATTGTCTGTCAAACTTCCCATGACTTGATCTAGTATACAGGCAATTGGCTACCCGCACAACCCTAAATAACAGGTTCCATTAGTGCAAAATGGCATTTTGTCCAATACTAAATTTACATGAACCGGAAAGGTTCGGTGTCAACTCTGGAGGCGTGAACCTCCGTATTGTACTTGGAATCTCCAAGCTTCTCCCTCAGCCAGTCCGCCACCTTGTCCTTCATGATCTTCTCCGCATGATGCCCCGGATCAATAATGGCCATTCCGGCTGCGAGAGCATCCTGAGCGGTGTGGAAATCCACATCACCTGTTACCAGCACATCAGCACCGCGGAATTGTGCCTGCTTCCAGTATCGGCCGCCGGAGCCGCCCAGTACGGCCGCCTTCTTGATCTGCCTGTTCAAATCGCCCACGACCCGAACATGATCAACCTTCAGTCCCGACTTCACCCGGTCTACGAAATCTTTTAAGATAACCGGTTCAGGAAGCTTACCCGTTCTACCCAGCCCCAGCGTTCTTCCCTTCAAGTCCATCGCATATAGATCGTAGGCAACCTCTTCATAAGGGTGACTCTTCAGCATGGCCCCAATAACCTTGCTTCTTATACTACTGGGCACAATCGTCTCGATTCGAATCTCTTCAGCATGCTCCATCTTGCCTTGTTCTCCGATAAAAGGGTTGGTCCCTTCCTGCGGAACAAACGTGCCATACCCCTCGATATTGAAGCTGCAGTGGCTGTAGTTGCCGATTGCACCCGCCCCGGCATTCAACACCGCATCCAGCACCTTCTTATGATGCGACTTCGGAACAAAGACGACCAGCTTGAATAATTTGTCCGTATGCACATTCTCCAGTGAATCAGAAGCCTCAATCCCGAGTGCCTCTGCCATCCAGTCGTTAATCCCGCCTTCAGTTACATCCAGATTCGTATGGCTGATATAGACGGCGATATCGTTCTTGATCAGCTTCTCATACAAGCGCCCGGCAGGCGTATCGGTCTGGAGCTGGGCAAGCGGACGGAAGATAATCGCATGGTGAGCGATAATTAGATCAGCTTTAAGGGCTATGGCTTCCTCTACTACCGCATCCGTTACATCCAGGGTCACCAGGACGTTTTTAATCTCCTTCTGCAGACTTCCCAGCTGCAGACCGATCTTGTCCTCAGGAACGGCTACATGCTTGGGAGCGAGCTGCTCCATCAACCCTATGACGGTCTGTCCTTTTGCAAACATGCTAGAACCTCCTTCCACTCTTCGATCTGCACTCTCATCTCTTCTTCTTTCACACGTGAAGCCTCAAGTTCCGATTTGGCGATTTGACTACGAACCTTCATCAGCTTTGAAATTTCCGAATCCCATTTGTCAAAAAAAACAGGAGCAGGAGATTTGGTAAGCCACGGTCCCATTAAGAGCAGCCGTTCCTGGGTCAGCAGCTGGCTGCATCCCGGGATCACTCGATCCCGGTACAGCTCCCGATTAAGCGATTCCGCTTCTGCCCCGTCCAGCCTATCTGCCGTAAGGATCTCATAGATCTTGCCATCTTCTTCAAGAATATGTTCAGCAGACAAGTACCAGCCCTCATCCAGCAGCCACCGACGAACCAGATCCTCACCGACATTGGGCTGCAAAATAAGCCGCTGAACTCCGCTCAGCTTCGCAATGCCCTGACTCAAAATGGTGACCATCAGTGCTCCGCCCATGCCGGCTATGGTAATGACCTGGGCCTCGCCTGGGTCAATTACTTCAAGCCCGTTACCTTTACGAACGGAGATCTTGCTGTTCAGACCCGACTGCGCAACCTGTCGCTGCGCAGCTTCATATGGACCATCGTTAACCTCTCCCGCTACCGCAGAAGCCGCTTGTCCACTTAGGACAGCAGCTACAGGCAGCAGAGCGTGATCCGAACCAATATCTGCGAACCGGCAGCCCGGTGGCAGCTGATCGCATATTTGTTGTAATCTTGCCGATAGTTTCATTTAGACACCCACACAATCCATTTTTTTCGAAGGAAATATAAAATAATAAATGCTGACATAATTTTGAGCAGACATAATAATACCATTCCGCTGGGAACCTTCTCACTCAGTAAAAGCATGTCCGCTTCAGGCATGAACCAAACCGTAATTCCAACCGCAAAAAATACGGGAGCCATCCGCTTGACCTTATGATGGGCCAGCCAGCAGAGCCAGACCATCACTACACTGAGCGGAAGCCAGAACACCTGCATCATGAGCCAGGAAGCATCCGGATGGATTCTTTCAAACATCACACCATACAGCAGGATGAAGCATACAAATCCACAGTAATTGAGAATGCCAAGGTCCAGAAAATAACCTGCGAGCCACCATATGAGTCCGCATATTCCGATCAGTCCCGCGACGCCTCCAGCGGTAAGCCAGTCCTGGAGCCATAAGATCCAGCCGCCAAGGCCAAGTAAAACAACGCTTCCAACCGAAGCAAGAAGCAGCGCTCCCACCTTGTTCTTCGGTCTGATTACAGCAGCAAAGGTGTAGCAGATGGACGTCACCAGCAGGGCGATAGCCATTTGCAATGGCCATGGAAAAAGGCTAAAATAAAATCCGATAAAGAAAATCAAGGATATAATTCCAAAACCTAACAGCCAGGTTCGCATGCTTCCCTGCTGGATTGCACCCACCGAGAAAGTTCTCTTGGATGCCTGTATCTCTTCTTCATGATACAGATTCTCGAGGAAGTCACAGTACTGTTCAGGAAGAAGTCGATTGGTACGCCAATAATCAATCTCTGTTAGAATAACTTCGCGTCTTTCAGCATTCAAATGTCCCTAACCCCCACATGCTAAAGCGAATGAGCTACTGCAATAATTATAGATGACCCTGATTCAGAAAAAAAGACCTGACTGCACTAGCAGAAAGGTCTTGAGTACCTTGGTAAGTCTATTCGAGGAAATCCTTAAGGCGCTTACTGCGGCTCGGATGACGAAGCTTACGCAGCGCTTTGGCCTCGATTTGACGAATTCTTTCTCGTGTAACGCCAAACACTTTACCCACTTCTTCAAGAGTACGGGTCCGGCCATCATCCAGGCCAAAGCGTAGACGAAGCACGTTCTCTTCCCGCTCGGTCAAAGTGTCCAGGACATCCTCCAGCTGTTCCTTGAGCAGCTCGTAAGCTGCCGCATCAGCAGGCGCAAGTGCTTCCTGATCTTCAATGAAATCACCTAGATGCGAATCATCCTCTTCCCCGATCGGCGTCTCTAATGACACGGGCTCCTGGGCAATCTTCATGATCTCCCGAACCTTCTCCACACTGAGCTCCATCTCTGCGGCGATCTCTTCAGGAGCAGGCTCGCGGCCTAATTCCTGCAGCAGCTGGCGCGATACCCGAATCAGCTTATTAATCGTCTCTACCATATGAACCGGAATCCGAATGGTTCTGGCCTGATCCGCAATCGCGCGGGTAATCGCTTGTCGAATCCACCAAGTGGCATAAGTACTGAACTTGAAGCCCTTCTTGAAGTCGAACTTCTCCACCGCTTTGATAAGTCCCATATTCCCTTCCTGAATCAGGTCCAGGAACAGCATTCCACGTCCTACATAACGTTTGGCTATACTTACCACAAGACGAAGATTGGCCTCAGCGAGCCGGCGTTTGGCTTCTTCATCGCCTTCCTCAATCCGCTTGGCCAGCTCAATTTCATCATCCCCCGATAATAGGGGAACCCGTCCTATTTCCTTCAGGTACATCCGAACCGGGTCATTGATCTTGATGCCCGGAGGCAGAGACAGATCATCGTCAAAGTTGAAGTCATCCTTGTCTTCCCGTTCACGATCATCGTCACCCGGACGAGAAATAAGCTCCTCATCACTTTCGTTGGATACATCAATTCCAAGGTCACCTAATTGTTCAAAGAACTCATCCATTTGTTCAGGATCCTGGTCGAAGGGGGATAACTTCTCAACAATTTCCTTATAGGATAGTGATGATTTCTTCTTGCCCTTCTCAATTAGCTGATCCTTTACCTGATCGAGTGTAAGTTCTGTTTCTAGTTCAGCATGCTGATCATTTGCCATTCCTCGACTCCCTCCTCCCTAGAAACATCCGTGCTATTTCTCATTCATCTGTCTCTCTAGGGCTATAATCTCACTTGCTATTTGTGCAGCACCCATGAAGTCACCTGCACGTTCCGCAGAGATCATCTGTTCCTTCTTATGTTCAATTTCTTGCCGAATTGGATACTTGCGGATTTCACGTATACAGTCATCCAACTCCTGAACCGTCCATTCCTGCGGTGTTTCCATCATCGCGATCGAGCTTACGGTTTTCTCAAGCCTGTCATCGTGTAAGGAAGAGATGAACCGGCTCGCATCCGGGCTTTTACCTTGTGCGTAATATGCGTATAGATAAGCAGCAACGGCTGCATAATCTTCAATATTGAAACTGTCCCCAAGATGCTGGTTCACGTAAGCCGCAACCTCTTCATCCTGGAGCATAAAGGACAGAAGCCTCCGCTCGGCGGCATGATAAGCAGGGAGTAATACTGGAGCCTCTACCTGCCCTTTTTTATGCCTACCATTATTCCACCTTTTGGGGTTATTATCCCCGTCCTGCTGCTTTTTTTGCAGATCGGTACGGAACTGATTGCATTCCTGCTTCAAGCTCTCGAAAGAGACCTTAAGATCGGCTGATAATTCCTTGAGATATATTTCTCTCTCCGTTGGAGATTCAATGGGCGCAATGACTTCCATGGCTTCCTTAATGTAAGGTACCTTGGCGTCCTCGCCTGCTCCTAGCATTATATGGTTTTTTTTGAGGTTTATAAGCTTAAATTTTGTTGAGGATACACTGCCTTCAATGATCTGCCGTATGAAACGGTCGGCTCCATACTTCTGAATGAATTCATCCGGGTCCAGCCCTTCGCTGAGAACAGATATCTTGACATGAAATCCCGCAGCTTCCAGTATAGGAATGCTCTTGAGTGCCGCAGCTTGTCCGGCGTTATCTCCGTCATAACAGACGATAACCTCGTCAGCCAGGTTTCTAAGAATGGCCGCATGACTTTCTGTCAGTGCCGTTCCCATTGTAGCCACACCATTATGAACTCCAGCTTCACTCGCACTAATCACATCACCATAACCTTCAAACAGAACAATTTGCCCCGACTTCCGGATCGCCGATTTAGCCTGATGAAGATTGTAAAGAGTTCGGCTCTTAATAAAAAGCTTGCTCTCTGGCGAATTCAGATATTTTGGTTGTCCCTCACCCAATATTCGTCCTGCAAAAGCTATTACCTTCCCTGTCCGGTTATGAATCGGAAAAATCACACGATCCCTGAATCGATCCACATATCCGGAGCCGTCTTGCCTTGATGCCAGCAGTCCGCCTCGCTCCATCGCGCCGAGATCAAAGGATCTTTTATCCAGAAACTGAACCAGGGTATCCCACCGTGCGGGGGCATAACCAATCTGAAATTGGTCTATTGCCTTGTCCGTGAAGCCTCTGGCTTTCAAATACTCCATGGCCGGCTTGCCGTGCTCCGTATTCTTCAACAGGAAATGATACAGCTTGGCACTCCATTCATGGGCTTGCAGCAGCGCATCCAGCTCGGGATTACGCGGGGTATGGTCGGTTCCGGCAGCATCCTTGAAAGGAATGTTCGCATCTTCTGCCATAATTCTAACCGCTTCAGGAAAAGTTAAACCTTCAATTTCCATCCTGAACTTAATGGCATTTCCGCCCATTCCACAGCCGTAACAGTGAAAAATCTGCCGCTCTGGCGTTACCGTAAAAGACGGTGTCTTCTCTGAGTGAAACGGACAAAGACCTTTCAGATATTTCCCCTGCTTGGTCAAATGGACATGCTTGCTAACCGTATCGACGATATCATGCTGTCTAAGCACCGATTCAATGATCTCTTCCGGAATTGTCCCCCGTCCGGTACTCATCTTTACCACCTTCATCTCTTCTAAATGGAATGAACTCATGACTTCGAAAGACCTGTTTGCTCATTCTCAAGAGAAATGGTTATATGGAAAGGCTGGTTTGCACCTGCACATTCCATATAACTCGTAAGTTATAATTCGCTAAAATTCAACGTTCTCCTGCAAATCAAGTAAAACTTTTGTCAGTTCATGCTGGAATACCTGCCGGTCCTCATCGGAAAAAGGCTTGGGTCCCTTGGCATATTTGCCGCCTCTTCTTGCCTTGGCATGATAATGCCTCCGCTCAAGAAGATAATCAATATTGCCGCTGTGATAGCTCTCCCCGCGGGGTGAAAGCACAGCGCAGGACTTGGCCAGCGCTAGAGCAGCCAGACCATAGTCCTGCGTAATGACAACATCTCCTGAAGCAATATGATTGGCGATGAACAAATCGGCACTTTGGGAACTCCGGTCCACCTGGATCACGGAGACCCCTTCTTCGGCACGAAGAACGTGATCGTAGGATGAGACCATAAGGACAGGCACATTCAAACGGCGGCCGACTCGGCTGATCTCATCTTTTACAGGGCAGGAATCGCCATCCACCACAATTCTCATTGTCTTCGCTCCCGCCATTTTATCAGGTGTATTCCAATTTATTATGTGGTTCCTGCTTATTTATATATACGCGAATTCAGGTGATTCTCCTGCTGCCCTGAAGCAGAACTTATGTTAAGCCCAGACCAGCTTGCTGAAGTCGGCAAATGTCTTCAAATCCTCGTCAATCGCTGCAAGAAGTGCCAGACGATTGCTTCTGATCTGCTCATCCTCGGCCATAACCATTACGGAATCGAAGAAGCCTGTAATGCTTGGCTTCAAGCTGCTGAGCTGTTCAAGCGCCCCAGCTGAATTACGATTCGACAACTGCTCGCGGTATTCACCCGATACGTTCTGCCACGCAGAATACAGATTCTTCTCAGCTTCTTCCTGGAGCAGATCGGATCTGACTTTCTCGGCAGAAGCCTTGGATGCAAGGTTGCTAACCCGGCTGAAAGATTCAACCGTACTCTTGAAGTCGGTATCGGTGTTCACCGTATCCATTAATGCCGCTCCGCGGGCAACAACTGAGACTACATCGTCATAACCAGCTGCAATTACAGCATCGACTACATCATAACGCATGCTGTCCGACAAGGTCTTCTTAACACGAAGTCCGAAGAAATCCAGTAGATCCTTGCGGATTTCGAGAGCTGAGCGTTTCAAAGTGCCCATGTTCTCATGAACGTCCAGGGCAGTAGTGAAGATATCCGACAGCAGCAGCGGCAGCTTATGCTCCAGAACAATCTGCACAATCCCCGCAGCCTGGCGGCGAAGTGCGTATGGATCTTGGGATCCTGTAGGGATGATGCCGATCGAGAAGCAGCCGGCAATCGTATCCATTTTATCAGCAATGCTTACAATGGCTCCTACGATCGAAGCAGGTACTGCATCTCCGGCAAATCTTGGCTGATAATGCTCGAAGATTCCCTTGGCTACCGCTTCAGGTTCGCCGGCTTTGCGGGCATAGTCTTCTCCCATTACCCCTTGAAGCTCAGGGAATTCGTATACCATTTGGGTAACCAGATCGAATTTGCAGATTTCAGCCGTGCGGCTAACCTCTTCCGCTGCTCCGGTCTCAAGATTAAGCTTCTCGGATAGGCTGTCCGCAATCTTCCGGATACGGCGGACCTTGTCCCCGACAGTTCCAAGCTCTTCGTGGAATACAATGCTCTCCAGCTTGGAAAGGGCATCCTTAATCGGCATCTTCTGATCTTCCTCGTAGAAGAACTTGGCATCAGACAGGCGGGCACGAAGCACCTTCTCGTTACCCTTCGCAATGGTATCCAGAGCGTTCGAACCGCCGTTTCTAACCGTTACGAAGTAGGGAAGCAGGGCACCTTGACTATCAAGTACAGGGAAGTACCGCTGATGCTCGCGCATAGATGTAATAAGCACATCCTGCGGGATGTTCAGGAATGATTCCTCGAAGGTTCCGAACAGCACGGTAGGGACTTCTACCAGGAACAGCACCTCTTCAAGCAAATCGTCCTTGACAGCGATATTCCATCCCTTGGACGCCGCAAGCTCTTCAATTTGAGAAGAAATCAGCTGTTCCCGCTCCTTCACATCCACAATTACATGTTGGGCGCGCAGCGCTTCAATGTAGGCTGAAGGTTCTGAAATGACCGTGTCTGTACCCAGGAAGCGGTGTCCACGGGTCACATTGCCGGATTTCACATCAGTAATTTCAATATCAATGATCTCTTTGCCGAACAGAGCTACCAGCCAGCGGATCGGACGCACGAATTTGAAATCATGGGTGCCCCAGCGCATATTTTTGGGGAAAGTCATCGATTGAAGAATACCCAGAAGTCCTTCAGCCAATACAGCTGACGTCTCAACACCCGTTGTACTCTTGCTCACATAGATATATTCGGTGCCGCCCAAATCCTTGAACGTGAACTGTTCCGGATCTACGCCTTGACTGCGGGCGAAGCCAAGCGCTGCTTTGCTCCACTGGCCGTTCTCATCCAGAGCGATCTTGCGGGAAGGTCCTTTCACTTCTTCGTGAACATCTTCCTGCTTCTCGGCCACGTCATGTACGAGAACCGCAAGACGTCTTGGCGTTGCAAAAGCCTGGACTTCCCCGTGAGTAATCACAGAATCAGACAGCCATTTCACCATACGATCTTTGAGCTGATCCATCGCCGCGCGGATGAACCGGGCAGGTACTTCCTCTAGTCCAATTTCAAACAATAAATCTTTAGCCACGGTTTACTCCCCCTTTCTTAAGCAGCGGGAAGCCCAGCTTCTCGCGTTCCTCCATATAGGTGGCTGCCACTTGACGGGCAAGGTTACGTACACGGGTAATGTAACCCGTTCTCTCTGTTACACTGATGGCTCCGCGCGCATCCAGCAGGTTAAAGGTATGGGAGCATTTCAGTACATAATCATAAGCCGGGAATACCAAATGCTCTTCCATCGCCTTATTGGCTTCCTGCTCATACATATTGAACAGCGTGAACAGCATCTTGGTATCGGACACCTCGAACGTGTATTTGGAATGCTCAAACTCCGGATGCTTGAATACATCCCCGTAAGTAATTCCATCCACCCATTCCAGATCGAATACGTTCTCTTTCTCTTGAATATAGGAGGCCAGGCGCTCCATTCCATAGGTGATTTCCACCGCTACAGGGCTTGTCTCAATACCGCCAACCTGCTGGAAGTAGGTGAACTGGGTAATTTCCATACCGTCCAACCATACTTCCCAGCCAAGGCCCGCACAGCCCAGGGAAGGATTCTCCCAGTTATCTTCCACGAATCTGATGTCATGCTGCAGAGCATCTACCCCTAGTGCCTTCAGACTGTCCAAATAAATCTCCTGGATATTGTCCGGGGACGGCTTAATGATGACCTGGAACTGGTGATGCTGGTACAAACGGTTCGGGTTCTCCCCATAACGTCCATCCGACGGTCTCCGGGATGGCTCTACATAAGCTACTTTCCACGGTTCCGGACCCAGTGAACGAAGGAAAGTCATTGGGTTCATTGTACCCGCACCTTTCTCCGTGTCATAAGGCTGCACAAGAATGCAGTTATGTTCGGCCCAGAACTGCTGCAGTGTGAGGATCATTTGCTGAAAATTCATGAACACCATTCTCCTTTACATTTCTATTGGACGCAGGGGGCAAGAGATGACTTAAGCCTCGCTAAGCACAGCAAAAAGCTCCCGTCCCTACGCCTGCTGTACAGACATAGGGACGAGAGCTGATCCCGCGGTTCCACCCTACTTGATACAGCTGCACTACAGGTTAGTCCGCAGTAATTCGCTGTATCCACTTTTCCGTTCATTTCATGCTCCAGGGTGCCTTTTCATGAATTCGTCCTTCCGGGCTTTCACCATCCCCGAATCGCTTAGTTCAAGAACTGCAACTCACTACTTTCCCGTTCAACGCATGTTCTCTGTTAGAGAATTTCTAATCCATAATAAATGATTTCATGACGTTAGTCAAACTGGTCATATTTATCCAGCTGGTCTAAGAATCGCTGAGATTTCAGGTTAAGACTAAGCTGAGCATCCATAAAAGCACGCATGACCACTTTCATCTCCGCTTTCGTGCTGTCTTTGACATCAATATTTCCAAGGCGTCTAAGATCCAGCTTGGCAAACAGCCTTAGCAGCTTGAGCGTCCCCGGTGTAACCGTCATCGCCGAAGGGTCATGGTGCTTGCATCTCCGGCATAACACACCGCCAAGCCTGGGGCTGACTACAGCCGGCTCAGCCTCGCTTCCGCAGGATACGCAGTGATCCAGAACAGGCCCGTAGCCTGCGGCCTGAAGTATTTTCATTTCGAACAAATGCACGGTGACCTGTGGATCTTTCCCCGAAGTTAGAGCCTCCAGACAAGCCTTGAGCTGGTTGAACCAGAATGCGCCTACCTCCTCATCCTGCAGGGTTCGATCGAGCAGTTCGCAGGCATAGGAAGCGTATGAGGTCAAGATAAGTTCTTCGCGTAAAAGATGGTGAGATTCCAGAATCTCACCTTGATTTAAAGTGCCAAGTCCGTTGCCCGTGCGGAAAAACAAATATTCCCCATTCGTAAAAGGCTGAGTCAGCGCAGCGTGGCGGCTTTTCGACTTCTTCGCTCCCCGTACAAGCACCCCAATCTTGCCATGAGTGGCTGTGCAGAGCGTAATAATCTTATTCCCCTCACCGTAATCCATGCTGCGGATGACAATCCCCTCCACCCTGTATAGCATGTATCCTCCCCCAAGCTCTCCCTGACGTCACAAGCGATTAATTCGCTTCCTCTTCAAGGATCAATTCATCCACGTCCTCCGGCTCTTGCTCTGCATGAACCGTGGCCGCTTTGTAAAGCAGGTAAGCATCTACATCTCCACTGTTCGAAAAATAATTCCACGAAAAATCACGCATACGTACTCATCCTCTCCTCGAAAATGACGCTGCATTTACGAGATTAGGATGTGCTGCGTAAGACTAACTATGTGATGCAATAACTCCCAATATAATTACCCTATGAATTTTTGTGGAATCCAAGGTCTTTCAGGACCCTGTCTTGGTTACGCCAATCCTTCTTCACCTTAACCCATAGTTCCAAGAAGATCTTGGAGCCTAGAAGATTCTCAATGTCCTTCCGGGCCAAGCGCCCGACTTCCTTAAGCAAGGCTCCCTGCTTGCCGATAATAATGCCTTTTTGGGAATCACGTTCAACGAAAATCACGGCCGAGATGTGAACGACACCATTTTCCTCGACTTTCATATCCTCAATCGTGACTGCAATAGAATGCGGAACCTCCTCACGAGTATTCAGAAGAATCTTCTCACGGATCAGCTCGGCGCATACGAATTGCTCGGGGTGATCCGTGATCTGATCCTCAGGGTAATACTGGGGACCTTCCGGCAAATATTTAGCAATCTGCTCCAGCATGGTATTTACGTTGTTGCCGTGCATCGCAGAGATTGGAATAATCTCCGCAAAATCATTCAGCTTACGGTATTCCTCGATCAGAGGAAGAAGCTGCTCGGGCTCTATTTTGTCAATTTTATTGAGGATTAGAATGACAGGTGTACGGATACCTTTGAGGCGCTCGATAATGAACCGGTCACCGCCTCCAAATCCTTCAGAAGCATCGGCCAGAAATAACACGGCTTCCACCTCACCCAGGGTGTTAAGAGCTGTCTGGTTCATAAAGTCACCCAGCTTAGACTGGCGTTTATGAATTCCAGGCGTGTCCAAGAACACGATCTGCATCTCGGGAGTAGTATAGACCCCATGAATTTTGTTGCGGGTCGTCTGAGGTTTGTCTGACATAATGGCAATTTTCTGCCCAATGACCTGGTTCATTAATGTCGATTTGCCCACATTGGGACGTCCGACGATGGCTACGAAGCCGGATTTGAATTTAGATTTCATTTGTAGTGACTCCTTTTGTATTTTCATACCCACCCAAACCCTCCCTGCTTAGGGAGGGCCCCAAGGGCTCTGCCCTCTGGACACCCTGTGATTTGGCGGATTGAGAGGGGCTGGTGCACCCGGGTGGGATGTGGTGCGATGAGCCGCTTGTCACCCCTGCGGGGCACGCTTTACTTATAGTGCTCCTGCCGGTGCCTTGGAAATGCGTGCGATGAGCCGCTTGTCGCCCCTGCGGGGCACGCTTTACTTGCGGAGCACCGGCGGGAGCGGTTGAGCGCTTGTGCGAGCGCGGGGGCGCTGTCCCTGCGGGATGCGCTATCGTTCGGCGCATAGACCCGTGCGGGATTGCGGTTATGCGTGCACGGCGGCGCTGTCCCTGCGGGATGCGCTTTTGTTCGGTGCTCAGACCCGTGCGGGATTGCGGTTGTACGTGCACGGCGGCGCTGTCCCTGCGGGATGCGCTATCGTTCGGCGCATAGACCCGTGCGGGGTTGCGGTTGTGCGTGCGCGGTGACGCTGTCCCTGCGGGATGCGCTCTTGATCGGCGCATAAACCCGTGCGGGGTTGCGGTTGTGCGTGCGCGGTGACGCTGTCCCTGCGGGATGCGCTCTTGATCGCCGCATAAACCCGTGCGGGATTGCGGTTGTGCGTGCGCGGGGGCGCTGTCCCTGCGGGATGCGCTCTTGATCGCCGCATAAACCCGTGCGGGGTTGCGGTTGTGCGTGCGCGGTGACGCTGTCCCTGCGGGATGCCGCCTACAAGCTTTCTGAAGAAAGCTACATCGGAAGCATAAGCGTTGTCTCCGGATTTCATCCGCTATGCGGTTTAGATCAAGAAATCGGGAGGCGGGCAGCGGCCGAAAGTCCAAGCATTCCCGTAGTTGCAACCTCAGATCTGTTAAAGCTTCACAACGCGCTTATATATTCGGTTACTTCCCTGTGAGCCACTCGAGCACGGGAGCGTAGAACAGGACAACACCGATGATCACAGCAAAGATCGCTGCGACGAGAACGGCGCCGGCGGCGGTGTCCTTGGCGGCTTTGGCCAGAGGATGAAGATCCGGGCTTGCCAGGTCGACCACCGACTCGATAGCGGTGTTGATAAGCTCCAAAGCAATAACCAGTGCGATCATAAGCAGCAGAATAGCCCACTTGACCGGAGTTAAATGAAAAAAGGCGGCCGCACCGGCCGCCAGCACCGCGCAAATGACATGAACGCGTAAATTGCGCTGTGTTTTGAGCCCGTACCCTATGCCTTCAAATGCATAACGGAATGTGGAACTCCATGTATGACTTCGCTTCATTAGCGTACAAGGCCGACCTGGGAGAGGGCGGCTTCCTGCTTGGCCATCATTTCCGCTTCGCTGGCTTCATCCTGATGATCGTAGCCCAGCAGGTGCAGGAAACCATGCACGAATAAAAAGCCGATCTCCCGCTCCAGCGAATGTCCGTATTCCTCACTTTGCTCTTTGGCCCGTTCCACAGAGATAATAATATCTCCGAGCACGTCTGGAATATCATCCAGGTTCTGACCTTCCTCAAGCTCGTACAGAATTTCCGGCTCCTCATCCACGGACTCATTCATGGCAAAAGACAAAACATCCGTAGGGCGGTCAATGCCCCGGTACTCCTTGTTCAGCTCATGGATAGCTTCGTTGTTAACGAACGTGAGATCAACCTCTCCTTCGGCAATCCCTTCCGCTTCACCTGCGATCTCTAGTGCTTTTTCAAGCAATTCTATCAATTCCGGACTGATTACATAATCTTCCTGCTCATTGTTCCAAGCCAGCTTCAGACCCACTCGCTTCACGCCCCTTGTCTATCTCATCATTTCCCTTTGGCTTCTTAATATCCTCCGGATACTCGATCCGGGAATGGAAGATGCCCATTACGGTTTCCATTAATGTCTTGGCGATCACATCGAGCTCACGCATCGTAAGATCACATTCGTTGAACTGATGGTCATCAAGACGGCTTTTTATGATCTTCTGGATCATGGACTCGACCTGCTCAACCGTAGGCTTGCGAAGCGATCTTACAGCAGCCTCTACACTATCTGCAATCCCGACAACAGCAGCCTCCTTCGACTGTGCCTTCGGACCCGGATAACGGAAGTCCTTCTCCGTAAAGTCCGGTTCTCCCCCCTGCTCCTCTGCAAGCTTAAGCGCTTTGTGATAAAAGAAATGCAGAAAAGTTGTTCCGTGATGCTGCTCGGCGATATCCCGAATCGGCTTGGGAAGCTTGTACTCCTTAAGCATTTCTACCCCGTCCCTTGCATGGGCCACAATGATCGACTTACTCAGCTTGGGATCGATGAAATCATGCGGGTTCTCCATATTATTCTGGTTCTCGATAAAATAACTTGGCCGCTTGGTCTTGCCAATGTCGTGATAATACGATCCTACCCTGCACAGTAACCCGTTTGCCCCAATAGCCTCAGCGGCCGCTTCGGATAGATTGCCGACCATTACACTATGATGATAGGTACCCGGCGTCTCCGTCAGCAGCTTTCTAAGAAGCGGGTGATTAGGGTTAGACAGCTCAACTAACTTAAGAGCGGACAGGATCCCGAACGACACCTCGAAGAATGGCATCAGACCAATAACCAGAATCGTGGTAAGGAGCCCTCCAGCAAAAGCAAACCCAATCGCATATAATGTATTGGATTGTGTCCAGCCGTTCTCATTAAGCAGAACCAGGGTGAACACGGATAACGATCCGAACAAGCATACCATAATGCCTGCTTTCAAAATCGTGGAACGCTGACTAGCACGATGAATCGAGAATATGGATACGAACGAGATTATGACCGCGAAGAAACCAAAATAAAAATCGAAAATCTGCCCCTGATGGCTGTTCAGTATGATACTTGCCAAAATTCCAAGCACGATGGAACTGATATAAGCCAGCGGGATATCAATCAACAAAGTAATAAGCATAGCTCCTGTAGCGATCGGAGCCAGATACCCAATGTAAGGGCGCTGAGGACTCTGCAGTATATTAACCACGTGAATCGACAGAATGGTAATCGCAAAGATTAACAGCAGCATAACCAGCTGTACATTATTATATTTGAACCTGGCAGCTCCCTCCGATTGGCGCATATACATAACAAGGCCAAATCCCAGGAGCAGTGACATCAGCAGCAGGCCCAGCTGAGGCCAGTAGTTGACTTCATCTTTCAGGAGCCCGTTCTGATCGAGCAGGTTGTACATTTCCTCGGTAATCCGCTCACCCTTGGCAACAAGCACATCACCCTGCTTGATATACACGGGTTCGGTGCTCTCTCTAGCCAGTACCTTGGCTTCCTTGGTCGCCTCATCGTCCCTGAAATTGTTCGGTGTAATCACCAGACGTATAAGCTCCTGAACTACCTCGCGGGAGATTCGTTTACTCAGCATGCTGGAACTGACCTGTTCCGCTACTTTGGCGCGTACTGCTGGAGCCTCCGTAACCTGATCGCCGGTCAACCGGGCAACAATATCCTTTGCAACAGGCTTCATTTCACTGATATCCTCAGGCGTAAGACGGGGAATCTTGATAAAAGTCTCTTCTGAAATATGATACGCCTGCTCATTGATCCGCTTCTTCATCTCTTCCAGCAGAGATTCGGAATAGATAGCGGACAGCTTGTTGTTCAAAATAAAATTTTGCGTATATTCCTGTACCTTGCTTGGAAGCTCCTGCCGGTAAATCGAGATCTTGTCCTCTCTCGAAACTTGATCATCCTGATTCAGACGCAGAATCCGGTCCAGAATCTGGGTTACCAGCACTTCATTGCGAAGCGGCACGATCTTGTATATATCCTTTTGTTTCTCGGCTGCCTGCTCTTGGGCCTTGAGCGTCGCTTTGTTGTTGGGAATCTGGACCGGTGCAAGTATCTCCTTATCACTGGGCTGTCCAATTACAATGTTATATCGCTCAGGCAATAGCTTTGGAGCCAGACTGACATAAAATAAAACAACAAACAGCAAAAACAGAACATAGCGTACAGGTACGCTATGTTTCCATCCTGCCGTTTTGGATTGAAATGTACTGCTTTTCGACTTTTCCTTCGAGGTCATAGAACAGCCCTCTCTATCTTCTGAAAGTACCTGATTATTTGTGGGAATTCTCTCTTTAGATTGACGGTTGCTCTCCTAGTGCTGCTATTCCTGATTCTCTGCAGCCCGGTCGTAAGCGATAATGATTTTTTGAACAAGGGAGTGACGTACTACATCCGACTCATCGAAGTAGACAAAGCCGATTTCCTCAATATTTTTGAGAATGGATTTGGCTTCCACTAACCCGGACTTCTTACCTCTGGGCAGATCAATCTGAGTTACGTCACCGGTTATAACCATCTTAGAGCCAAAGCCAAGACGTGTAAGGAACATCTTCATCTGTTCAGGAGTGGTGTTCTGGGCCTCATCCAGAATAACAAAAGCGTCATCCAGCGTCCGGCCGCGCATATAAGCGAGCGGAGCAATCTCAATGAGTCCTCTCTCCAGCGCTTTAGCTGTCTGTTCAGGTCCCATCACATCATACAGCGCATCATACAAGGGACGCAGATACGGATCTACCTTCTCCTGCAGATCACCGGGAAGGAAGCCCAGGCTCTCCCCAGCCTCGACGGCAGGCCGTGTGAGCACGATCCGCTTGACGGAGCCTTCCTTCAGTGCTGTAATAGCAAGAACTACTGCCAGATACGTCTTACCTGTACCGGCTGGACCTACTCCGAAGACAACGTCCCGCTTCTTGATTGTTGTGACATAATGCTTCTGACCAATCGTCTTCACACGGATCGGCTTGCCTCTGTAAGTGGTCGCAACCTCACCTTTATATAAATCAAGCAGTTGGTCGGCGCGCAAATCGAGAGCAAGATCTATCGCATACAGTACATCACGCTCAGTGAGAACATATCCATTGCGAATGAGCTGCAGCAGGACTTCGAACAGCTGCTGAACCACATCCACGTTCCTTCTCTCGCCGCGAATCGTAATCTCGGATTCCCGCGAAACCACTTGTACTTCTACTTTCTCCTCAACCAGCTTAAGGAAGGTATCCTGAGGGCCAAATAAAGACAGCCCTTCTGCTGCGCTCTGCAGCGGTATCTTGGTGCTTACGGTTTGTTCTGACAAATAGCCTCATTCTCCTTGATGGTGAACTATCGGAAGTTCTTCCGCTATATTCTGTTCCACTTCAAAAAGCACTTTCATATAAACTTTACCATTGTCTGTCTTCTCATGCAAAATTTTTTGCTGTACAATTTGAGCATCTGCGCCGTTTTTCGCCAGGATATCAAGCTTCGCTCTCTCCAGTCCACGGATCACCGTCTGCTCCACAGATTGTTTGGTCTCAAGCTCCGCAACCTCCATCACGTCCTCGGACATCCATCCGATAGGCAGCTTCCAGTGCCTCCAGGTCAACGGATCCATCTGGGTAAGGGTCTGGGATTGCTCATACCCCACCTTGCCATAGCCCCAGATCTGAATCGCTGTACTTCCGAAATAAAGATACCCCTTCTCTTTCTTCTCCCCTGTATAAACCTTCTGCTTGCGTACAAGCGGTGCCTCTATCTTGTATTCATGCCAGACCAGACCCCGAACATCTCCTTTTGCCACTACAGCTTGTTCACCCTGGATTCCTGAGATGAGAACGCTGCCCTTCGTCACACGATCATTCTTCGATACCTCAGGCTGTCCTCGTTCCGCGAAAATATGGGTAACCACCGCATCCGTCTTACTGACCAGACTTCTCGGGCTGAACAGCTCCGAGTTCTTGGGCTGCGCCGCCTCTACCACTTCAATTGTAATTTTGGTCCCTGTCTTGGAAACCCCGACCCAGGAGGTTCCGCTGAGTTTTCTTGTCAGATCCTTGGAAAGCTTGTCCTGTTCAGGCAGCCGGTTGATCCACTGGAAGGGGTAAATCCCCTCTTCCTTGGCGGCAAGCAGAATATCTTCGGTTGGAATTTTCACATTGCCCTTCACTTCTATGTCCCATACCATCGATGAATACCCATAGATCATGAGGAAAAACAGGATAAAACCGGCAATAAACCACTTGCGTCTGAACACCTTGTTCCAGAAAAAGGGCAGCCCCTCTCTCTGATCCACGTGTACTCGGCAGCTTGTCTTCTTGAGGAGCGGGCGAAGCCGGTAATAATCGGCTATAACAACTTCCATCTCGAGCCGGTTAGGACCCAGCGATTTGAGATTCCAGACTTCAACCCGTTCTCTGGCCAGCTCATTGACAAAAGCTTCGATGTGCCCGCCGCGAACCGTCACCCTTACCGAACCGCGTAATTTCGTAAGTCCCGGTGTCTTCAATGTCTCTCCCCCGTTCCTACATACTGGATTGCTGCTATATCACCTTCAATAAGGACCTCTTCAGGCATGATCGCTTTGATTACAAGACGGCTTCCAGATACCGTAAGAGCCCCCTCCGGAAGTGCCAGTCTCAATTGATCTGGTGAGAAATGCAGGACACCGCGATGATTCTCAATCAACAACTGTTTGTTGCCAACCATCGTGAGCCTTGGCAGGTCAAAGACGAGGTCCTGAGGGAGGTCGAGAATATCGACCGACCATTTGCGTAGTTTGCGGGTAAAACGGCTCATCGGCAGTCCTCCTTCCCATACTGTACAAAATATGCGGGAGATGGCGGATTTATGAAAATCTGAAATCTTTTTTCGGCTAGGGGAGCTGAACAGAATTATGCTGTGAATCAAAAAAAGGACTGATCCAAATGGATCAGCCCTCAAGTATTATTTTCTATACATGTACGGACGCTTCGCACGCGGCTTCCCTAGAATCTCTGCCCAGACAACTCCATTCGCCAGCTGACTTGATGTCAGGGAAGATATGTCCTTGGGAGAGGTATCAGAAGCTTGGGAACTTTGGCCGTGCTTACGCTTCACTTCACGGACAAGAGAGCGGTTGGTGCGTTCAAGCTGTTCAAGCTTGCGCTGTAGGCTGAGAATTTCAGCTGCTTCCCGGCCCTCCTCAATGTCCGCAGACTTTTGACCGATAGAATTCTCTTCATGCTGTGTCCAGCTGCTTGCAGCGGAAGGAGACAAAATATTTCTTCCCCATTCCTCCATGGTCTGATCTGATGATCGTCCCGTTCCCTCAGTCCGCCCAGTAGGCTGAAGAGTACGTGTGTCAGCCTGATGGGGCTGCTGGATAGGATTAGGCTCTTTCCCTGGGCCCCCTCCAAAGGTTGGCATCCGGTTAGATGGATTCCCGCCCTTTGACTTGCCCTTCTTGCCCAGCATAGACAAGACCGCAAATCCGATCACGATGACCAGATACAGATGACTCATCACCCATTCCAGCAGATCATTCATTTAGAGCACCGCCTATTCGTCATCCTTGGTTGAAGAAGATTCACCCGGCTTGCTAATGGAACTGCGCATATTGGTATCTGCTTCGATGTTCTTTAGATTCATGTAATCAAGCACACCAATCTGACCGCCCCGGAGAGCCTCAGCCATGGCCAGAGGAACCTCGGATTCCGACTCCACTACTCGGGCACGCATCTCAACAACACGCGCCTTCATTTCCTGCTCTTGAGCTACCGCCATGGCTCTGCGCTCCTCAGCTTTCGCCTGGGCAATTCGCTTGTCTGCTTCAGCCTGTTCCGTCTGCAGGAAGGCGCCAATATTCTTACCTACATCCACGTCCGCAATATCGATCGAGAGAATCTCAAATGCAGTACCTGCGTCGAGGCCTTTGTTCAAGACGGTACGTGAAATCATATCCGGGTTCTCCAACACATCTTTATGGGAGTTACTCGAACCTACCGTGGTAACGATACCTTCACCTACACGGGCAATAATCGTCTCTTCACCCGCACCCCCGACAAGCCGGTCAATGTTCGCACGCACAGTAACACGTGCTTTAACCTTAACCTCAATCCCGTCTTTGGCAACGGCAGCTACTACTGGAGTCTCAATGACTCTCGGATTAACGCTCATCTGAACAGCTTGAAGCACGTCACGGCCGGCAAGATCAATCGCAGCGGCCCGTTCAAATTCCAGTGGAATATTGGCCCGCTGAGCAGCAATCAGGGCATTTACTACCCGGTCCACGTTACCGCCTGCCAGGTAATGGCTCTCAAGCTGGTTAATTGAAAGACCCAGACCCGCTTTGTGTGCCTTAATGAGCGGATTAACGATTCGAGCCGGTGTAACCCGGCGCAGTCTCATGGCCACCAAGGTTAATATACTGATCTTGACTCCCGACGCCAGTGCAGATATCCACAGCATCACCGGGAAGAAGCTTAGGAAGACGCTCAGCACAATAACCGCGATCACTACGATGAGCAGTATTCCAATAAATGATGAATCCAACATACAGTGTATCAGCTCCTAATGTGTATTATTTATAGTCATGGGAATGAGTCAGGCTCATTCCCAATTCCCAAAGTATCAGACTTCTGCTACCACTATTCTCGTTCCTTCTACCTTAATTACTTTTACCTGCGTATCTGCCTTAATGAATCCTCCTTCGGTTACAACATCAATGCGTTCGGTTCCAATTACCGCAGTGCCTGCAGGACGAAGCGGAGTCAGGCTGGTTCCTTCGAGTCCTAGCAGATCTGGCCGTTCCGTTACAGAGCTATACCCTTTATCCCTGGTCAGCTCATCACGAAGAATGAACCGGTTCCAGATTCCGCGTTCTTTGAATATCCATACCACAATGATAATAACGATCAAGGCCGCAAGAGAGGCAATTCCCAAGGTCTTCAGAGCATGCTGAGTGTCGTAAGCCGCGCGGATCACACCTGCTATCAGACAGACCGACCCCAGAATTCCAAGTATGCCGAAGCTCGGTACAAACAGCTCCAGTGCCATTAACACCAGGCCGATTACGAATAACGCGCCTGTCTCAAGACCCGCGAATCCAGCGATGTAATTACCGAAGAAATACAGTCCAAAAGCTGTTATCCCCAGTATTCCAGGTACCCCGAAGCCGGGCACAAGAAGCTCGATGACTACTCCTGCAATCCCGACAAAGAGTAGAATCATCATTACAAGCGGGTTCGTAAGGAACATGGCGATATTCTCTGCTAACGTCCGCTCCACCCGAATTGTATCTTCACCGCTGTACCCCATCCAGTGGATAACCTCTTCCATGCTGCTCGCCAGGGTATCAGCATAGCCAACTTTAACTGCCTCGCTGCTGCTTAATGAGATAATTTGCCCCTTCTCTTTGGTCCGGTTAATCTCCGGCATTTCCACCGTAATGGAAGGGTCGACCATTCCCTCCGCAATTCGAGGGTTGCGATGCTGGAGATCCGCGGCTGCGCTCATTTTGCTCTTCCAATAAGCAATCTCCTTAGGGCTGCTCACCAACTCACCTGAAGCATCGACGAGCGAAGCCGCTCCAATTGCACTATCCGGCCTCATGGCAATCTTATCGGCATGCAGAGCAATATAACTGCCTGCCGAAGCCGCATTTCCCTGGATAAAAGCTACTGTGGGAATAGAGCTGCCAGCGATCATCTGCCCGATATTCTCCGCATTATCCACCCGGCCTCCAGGCGTATTCACTTCTAGGACAATAAGGGCCGCTCCCTGATCCTTCGCTTCCCTAAATCCCCGCTCCAGAAATTTCTCCAGTCCAGACTCAATCTTCTGATCCAGCGGTATAACGTAGACCGTTCCTGACTTTAGTTGAGCTGGTGCAGAAGCAGCTTCAGCATTAGACAGGTTTACCGGGGCAAATCCCGACAAGAGCACAATCACCATCGCTATCATGAAATACATGCTTAGTCTCAGATTGCGGTTCACTTGTGTCCCTCCCTTATGTAAATATTAATATCCTGATCTAACTATGTTCTACGATTTATTTCATACTACGTTTCATATTAAGAAAAAACACCCTCTATCGCTAGAGGGTGTTTCGTACTTGTTATTGCAATAGCTGTTGAACTGCCTGGTTAACAAGTTTGCCATCAGCAAGGCCTTTGACCTTAGGCATGAGGGCACTCATTACTTTCCCGATATCCGCTTTAGAAGAAGCACCGGTTTCCTGGATGGTCTGCTGTACAATGACTTTAATTTCTTCTTCAGAAAGTTGTTCGGGAAGATACTCGGCAATTATCTTGATCTCTTCTGCCAAAGGAGCAGTTAGATCATCACGGCCTGCTTTTTGAAATTCTTGGAGGGCATCTTTGCGCTGTTTGATCTCACGACTTAGGATATCAAGCACTTCGTTGTCGTCCAGAGTTCTTTTCAAATCTATTTCAAGATTCTTAATCGTTGCACGAACCATTCGAATGGTGGAGAGCTTGAACTTGTCTTTACTCCTCATCGCTTGCTTCATATCTTCGTTCAATCGCTCGCTAAGATTCATGGTAGTTCAGATCCTCCTAAAACTTTCTCTTACGAGCAGCCTCGGACTTTTTCTTGCGCTTCACGCTTGGCTTCTCATAATGCTTGCGTTTCTTCACCTCAGCCAAGACTCCATCTTTTGCAATGGAACGCTTGAAGCGACGAAGTGCAGCATCAATAGTCTCGTTTTTGCGAACTTTAGTTTCAGACACCAGTTTTCCCTCCCTCCGACCAGACCGTCCAAGAGCACAACACGGTTCATCAACTTTCATTATAGGTGAAAAGGAAATAGGGTGTCAACCGTGAGTGACTTTCTTTTTTATATCCAGTTAAATTTATGTTCCAATATCAGGCGTGTGACTCGGAAATTCCGGTCAGTGCTCCCAGCTTCGCTCCACCAAGCAGATGGTAATGAATATGATACACAGCCTGTCCGCTATCCGGGCCACAGTTATTAATCAGACGATAGCCGCTCTCCGAAATCCCCAGCTTCTTGGCTGCATTCTGAGCTACCTTATGCATCTCACCAATCAGAGCCAGATCCTCGGCAGCCACATCGTTCATGGTCGCAATATGCTTCTTCGGTATAATCAGAACATGGGTAGGCGCCGCAGGCTGGATATCATGAAATACCAGAAATTGGTCATCCTCATACACTTTGTTGGAAGGGATCTGGCCTGAGGCAATTTTACAAAACAAACAATCCATCGTAGTCGTATCCTCCTTTTCTTGATTTCGCCTGAAGAGCAGGACGAGACCGTCAGTTCTTGAGCTATTCCTATCATACCGAAAATATCTGCAAAAAAGAAGCACATGCTTCGCTAGAACTGTGTCCTGCGCTTCATGTGCCCGTCATTCCTAAGCCAGCTTACAAATTCTCTATCATAATACGCGAACCCATACCCGCATTCTCTGCCGGATGAACCACCAGCTTACGCGGAAGACGCGCTCTTAGCTCAGCTACATGGCTGATGACGCCTACCGCAAGGTGATCATGATGAAGCTGCTCCAGGGATGTGATAACCGTATCAAGCAGCTCCGGATCCAGCGTACCAAATCCTTCGTCCAGGAAGAAGAACTGCAGAGGATACTGTCCTCTGAGCTGAATTTGCGCCGACAGGGCAAGTGCCAGGGCAAGGGAAGTGAGGAAAGTCTCGCCCCCGGATAAAGTAGATACCGGACGCTTGATCCCGCCATTCGCATCATCACATATAATGAACCCGCCTCCCGAATCGGTCTCCAGAGAGTAGCGCTGCTTGGTCAAGTCTCTCAGCCTCTGTGAAGCGGCCTGGCTGACGTTCATAAGCTGTTCTTCAGCTATATACTCTACGAAAGCATTCCCTCTCAGGCTGGACTGCAGCTTGCTCAGAAGATTAGCAGAGTGATCAAGCTTGATCCGATCGGTTTCGAGCTCTTTCCAGCGGATGTGACGCACCTCGATATCCTCGAGGTCCCGCTCGGCTCTTGCTTTGGCTTGTACTGCCTTTTCATCAGCTTCTTTGCATACAGTAAGACTAGACTTACTATTCTCCCAATCTTCCTCCCCGATCTGTCTGCCCCCAAGCTTCGATTCCAGCTCACGCGTCTGAATAGCAAGCTCACGTTCAAGGTCGCGGTGAACGGTAATCTGTTGCCCAAGCTGCTCTCTTGTACTAGCATCTAGAAGGGCCTCCTCCGTCTCTTCTTCCCTGGCAAAAGGACTCTGCTCGAGCTGCTGCTCAAATCGGCTTCGAAGCAGCTCTTCTTGTTCAGCTGCTGAGATCGCAGTCTGCTGCGCTGCGGCTCCTGTCTTGGCCGTTTCCTGCTTCACTTGATCCGCTGCCCTGTGCTGCTCCTGAAGAGCAGCAGCTTCTTTTCGCAGAAGCTCCAGACGGTTCGCTGTGTCCTGGTACAGCTTGTCGACCGCTTCATCTCCCGCTATCGCTCTCAGGCGCTCTTCTTTCTCTGACAATACGTCGTTTTTGCCGGCAAGCTGGGCCTGCCACTGAACCTGCTGCTTATCAAGCTCGGACGCTTCCTGATTCAATTTGCCAAGCAGGACCGTCTTCTCCTCTATGAATGGGCCGCTGAGATCAAGCCGCTTCTTCACATCCTCAGATACGGCATCTTTCTCATGGATATCTTCGATCAGCCGTTCTGTATCCGTGAGTGAATAATCGGGCAGTTCCCTGCTCCACTCTTCCATAAGTTCCTTGTGCTCATGCTCAAGCTCTTCCAGGAGGTGAAGAGACTGGTCGTATTGACTCTGAAGAGAGCCAAGCTCTGCATTCAGACCCGCAATCCGGGGCTGAAGGGCTGCATGGCTGGCCAGGATCCCCTTCGCTTCCCGCTGAAGCTCTTCAAGTTGGACTTCAGCTTCCTGCATATCCTTCTGAGCTCTTATCATCTGCGCTTCCCACTCGCCAAAAGTCTTTGGTGTTCGGGATTCATGTTCCGGTTCTGCCGCCTGCAGCGATGCGGCTGCTTGGAGCGACGGGGCAGCCTGCAGCAGGGCAGGTTCTTCAGCGCCGTCTGCCTCAGGGAACAGGGACTCCATTATGGACCGGCAGGTGTCCAATGCTCTGGACAGGCTGTACTTCATGTCTCTAAGTGGAGGAAGACTTGCTCCTATCTGCTCCAATTCAGCCTCAAGCTGCTCTGCGTCATCCAGAATGTGTACCGCAGGAGAGGGGTGGTGATCTGAACCGCAGACAGGACAGGATTCCCCGTCATTTAATTGCTCTGCCAGCCGGACAGACCACAAATGCATTTCCTGCGACTTTACAGTCAGACGAAGTGTATTCTCCCGCTGCTCCAGTCCATCATGCACATTCTGGCATTCCTGCATCAGACTGATAAAGGCTGCTGTTAATGCTGCTGCCTGCTCCGCTGCCTGCCCACGAACTCCAATCGCTGATCTTTCATTCTGCTGGGCTTCATTCCGTTCACTACGGACTTTGTCCAAGCGGTCTTTGAGCTCAGAGTCAGTCTTATCCGCTTTGGTTCTCCGGACAATAATCTGAGTGAACTTCTCCTTGAGCGAAGCTGCCGCCTGAACCTTACGTCTTAGAACAGCAGGGACTTCCAATTCCTTGAGCCGCTGCTCCAGCTCTTGACGGCGCTGAACCGCTTTGGCGAGGAGCAGCTCTTCCTTCGTGATCTGCTCCTTATGGACTTGAAGCGAGCGGACGGCCTCAGCAAGCCTGGATTCCAGCTCTGCAGACTCCAGCTTGAGCTTATCCCGGTCGGCCTGAAGCCGCCTTGCCTGTTCAAGCTGCTCGAGCCGGACCAGCAGACCCGGCTCTTCGGACAAGAGCGCCTGCCGGGCGGACTCGGCCGCAGCAGCAGCTTGCTCCGCCGAGGCTTCCGCCTGTGCGGAAGCCTCCATCGCCTGCTGCGCGTGCACACGGCGCTCCGCGGCCAGACGCCTCGCGTCATGCCAGGCGCTGAGCGCCGGGCGCAGCTGCTCGGCGGCAGCGGCCTTCGCGAGCCGCGCCTCAAGCTGCGCGATCTCGCCGCTCTGCTCCTGCAGCTGCAGAAGCGACTGCTTGCGCTGCCGCAGCTCAAGGCTAAGCTCGCGCAGCTTGGAGAGCTGCTCGTACAGGCGCTCGGCCTCCTGCAGCTCGCGCCTGCGCTGCTCCGCTTCCGCGGAAGCTGCCTTCAGGCCCGCAGCCGCTTCCTGAAGGGCTTCCTCTGAAGCCTGTCCGAGCCCCTGCTGCTCCGCGGCCAGCTCCTTGAGCCGGCTGTCGGTCTCTTTGACCTTGCGGCTGAGCTTCATCCCGAGGTGGTCGCCGTACTTCTCCAGATGGAACAAGCGCTGAAGCATCTGCCGGCGTTCACTGCCCTTCAGGGATAGGAACTCCGCGAATTTCCCCTGCGGAAGCACGACAGCCCGGGTGAAGTCATCCATCTTAAGTCCGATCTTCTCCTCTACGCAGCGGGTAACCTCGGCCAGCTTGTCCGCATGAACCTGATCCCCTTCCGGCAGAACCTGGATAAACCGGCTGATCGTATTGCTGACCGAGACATCGCCGGTTCGCTTGAATCTGCGCTCCACCCGGTAACATTCTGCCCCTTCTGCAGACATCAGCTCAAAAGTAAATGCGACAAAGAGACTGTCTTCCGAATGATTCATAATACCCTGTGTCCCATTAACCGCACGCTCCACCTTACCGTACAAAGCTAGTGTAATGGCATCCAGCAGTGTCGATTTACCGCTGCCGGTAGGACCAAAGATGCCGAACAATCCGGTCTCGCACAGCTTCGTGAAGTCTACTTCCTGAGGCTCTCGGTAGCTTTGCAGACCTGAGAGTTTAAGAGAAATTGGCTTCATGTCTGATCTCCCTCCAAGCCTGCTGAGTGCTCATCCTCCGCTACAAGCTGCATGAACAGCTCAACCAGCTCCTCTTCCGGCTCTGCTCCCCCGCTCTGGCGCTGGTAGAACTTGCGGAACAGCTCATGCACCGGCATTTGTGAGCGTCCCGCTGCCGTCTGTTCAAGTTCACGGCCCGGATACACCGGCCGGATATGAATAATTCCTTCGCGGGATTTACGCAAGGTCTGAATATCCCCAAGTGACATCGCCTCAGTAAGACGAATCTCCAAATCTATGAATGCATCGATATCTCGTCCGTCATCCAGCCAGCGGTGAACCTCTTCGATTCCGCCGGTACAGTTCCACCGGACCAGAGGTCTTCCGCTCCTTAAGTAAATCTCTTCGATTACCGGTGTGCCCCCCGGCTCCACATCAATTAGCATGACCGATTTAGCTTGCCCTGCTTCCGAGAAGCTGTAGGCCAGCGGTGAGCCGCTGTACCGGATCAGGCCGTTCCCTTTCACGCTCTGGGCACGGTGGAGATGGCCAAGCGCCGTATACTGGGCTCCGATATCCAGAGCCGTAGGATCCACGGTATAGGCACCGCCAATTTGAATGGGACGTTCGGAATCGCACTCGACGCCTCCCAGGACATAGATGTGACTCATCGCCAGATTGACTGTGTTCTTGCTAAAGGACTGTCCCAGAAGGCGCATTAAACGCCCTACCCTTTCGCTGTAGGCTAATCTAAGCTCCCCTTCATCCACCTGGCCTGCGAGAAGCTCGCCGAGTCTTGCTTCAGATGGATAAGGCAGTGCTGCGATTACCGCTGACTCTCCGGTACGGGCTATATTCAGCCGAACGGGTTCGGACGAAGGAAGCCCTACCAGGGTAATCCCGCTGCGGGATACCAGCGGCGTCACAGAGGCTACCCGCTCGGGCTGATCATGGTTGCCTGCAATGGCAACCAGTTGTCTGCCATCCTCTGTTAACCTTGCAGCAGCGTCGTAGAACATCATTTCCGCTGCTGCCGGAGGATTCACACTATCATAGACATCCCCCGCCATCATAATCAGGTCCGCCTTAGTATCCTTCGCGAGCTGTACCAGCTCATCCAGGAACATCTCCTGCTCACTGAGCCGGCTTCGCCCCTCAAGCGTTCTTCCCAGATGCCAGTCTCCTGTATGCAGAATCCGCATGTTTTCCCCCCTCTACTTTGACTAAGAATTAACCTCGCCTATATCTATAATTTCACGGCCTGTCCCGTATCAAAGAAATACAACCATTTCTCATACACGGGAGCTCCTGTGATTTCCTCTATAGCTCTCCCATAAAGTTCTAACTGGAATCGATACTTCTCGGCAAGAGCGGTAAGCCCGCCCTGATGCTCCAGCACACGGTCACTCTTATAATCAAGCAGAATCCACCTGCCATCGATACAGAACAGACAGTCCACAATCCCTTGGACAAGCACAGTTTCGTGATCCAGCTCTTGCTGGATTTGATACTTAAGCCGATCTTCAACAGGGACATCATCGTCATCTCCTGTAAGCATAGGATGGACTTCGATGGCCGAAATGCCGTAACTGAAGGCAAGCTCACGCTTAATCCAGTCCGCTTGGCGGAGCCTGAGCCCTAGCGGGCTCTTCAGGAACTCGGTTATCTTGTCCTGTTCAAGCTCTTCAGCCTGATCGGCAGCCATAATCTGCTGCTGTACAAGCCAGCGGATAGTCTCCTCCGCAGCAAGATCTACAGGTTCAGCATCAAAAGAAACATGCTGCATGACCGTATGATAAGCAGTTCCCCGCTCTGTCGGTGTCATTCTGCGCTGCTCCATAAATCTCGGCCTGCGGAGATGAAGCTTGAAGGTAGCAGGCTCAGCTGGCTGGCTGGCCTCCTCCTGCATTGCCTTGCCTTCCAGAATATTAACTGGTGGATCATCCTGTATGGCAAGCATGGTCTTCATCTCGGTGACGGTGGTCTTGGCCGAAATCTGACTGGCCGCTTCATAGGGATACGACCAGCCCAGCCTGGATGCGACAGCTCTAGATAGGTCCGGGTCCGTCTCTTTCTTGACAAGAACCGGGCGGCCGGATATCAAGGCCTGAAGTGCGGCTTTGTCCCCGGCTTCGCCTGTCTCTCCCGCATCTTCAGATGCAACCGCAGCCTGACGCTGTATATCTTGGGATGACAGGACTCCAAATCGCCATTCCAAAGACGGTGCCCCGAGCCTAGCGCCCGCCTCTTCACCCACACCGGCAAGCTCTCTAAGCAGAGAGGCTGCCGGGTGACGGATCAAGGCAGGACCGATCCAGTCCAGATAGCTCCGGCCCCGGGCGAGCATATAGTCAGGAAGCATTTCATCTTCATTCTGAAGCGCTTGACTCCAGACCGCTGCAGCCTTGGGAAGATCTTTAACAGCAGACACCAGCACTAACTTATCCTTAGGACGGGTTAGGGCCACATAGAGTACCCGCATTTCCTCAGCCAGCAATTCCATATTCGCACGTCTGCGAATAGCCAGGTTGGGCAGGGTAGGGTAGCTTACCCGTGTATCACCATCAACAAATTTCGGACCAAATCCAAGCTCCTTATGCATCAGGAAGGGAGCATTCATATCCTGTCGGTTGAACATTTTGGACAGTCCTGCAACGAACACAACAGGAAATTCCAATCCCTTACTCTTATGAATCGTCATAATTCGGATACCTTCATTCTGATCACTGCCCGTACCCGGAGCACCAAAGTCTCCGCCATTCTCCTTCAGCCTGGAGACAAATCGAAGAAAGCGGAACAGCCCCCTTGAAGAGGTGGATTGCTCATAAGTCCGCGCTCTGTCATAGAGCGCTCTTAAGTTAGCCTGACGCTGCGCTCCGCCCGGCAGGCCTCCAACCCAGTCCAGGTACCCTGTCTCTCTGTATATAGTCCAGATCAATCGTCCAAGTTCGCCCTGTCTGGCTTCAGTCCTCCAGCCTTCAAGTTGGGTGAGGAATCCTCCAAGCTTGCGAGACAGCTCCTCGCCGGACGATTCGTCCGCTGAAGCGGCCTGAACCGCCTCATAAAAGCCGCCATTCGGGGCTGCCAAGCGGATTCCAGCCAGTTCCTCCTCCGTCAATCCGTAGATCGGAGATCTAAGAACAGAAGCGAGCGGGATATCCTGCTGGGGATTGTCGATAACCTGAAGCATGGACAGCATAATCTCCACTTCGGACGCCTGAAAATAACCCTGACTTAGTTCTCCGTAAGCCGGAATGCCTTCAAGCCGCAACTCCTGAATCATGGCCGGGGCCCAGGAAAGTGTAGACCGAAGCAGGATTACCATATCCCGGTACTGAACGGGACGATATTCTTGCGCTGTCTTGTCATAGATATGGAGGGGCTTCCCGTTCTCCCCCATCATTTCATGGATGCGGGCAGCAATCAGACGCGCTTCCAGCCTAACTGCTTCCAGCTCCGCCGCGTCTTCCGCGCTGCCTTCATCTTCCGGATTCAGTTCCGCTGCGCTCTCTTCTGCCGACGTGTCCGTCTTGCTTCGGTCAACTAGCAGCAGCTCGGGAAGATAACCGGAGCTATCCGGGGAGTTCTCCGGAAATCCCTCCCCATAGACAAGCTCTGCACGGGTGTCATAGGCGATTTCCGCCACGCCTTCATTCATCATCTGTCTGAATAAATAATTGACTGCGCCCACGACCTCTCTCCGGCTCCGGAAATTGCGTGCCAGATCAATTCGGAGTCCCTCTCCCGAGAAATCCGGGCCGTAGACCCGGTATTTATCCAGAAATAAGCCGGGCTCCGCCAGTCTAAAGCGGTAGATACTCTGCTTCACATCACCCACCATGAATCTGTTGCCGGGATTCGTCGTCGATATCAGACGTACAATGTCCTCCTGAACTGTGTTCGTGTCCTGATATTCATCCAGCAGAACCTCCTCATACTGCATCTGATACTCTAAAGCGGCATCGGAGGGAATGATATTCTCCGGGGTTGAGTCCGGGTGTCTCAGGATCTGCAGACAATAATGCTCAAGGTCCGAGAAGTCCAGCCAGCCTTTGGCCCGCTTCTCCTCCTGGTATCTCTTAGCAAAAGCAATAATCAGCTCTGCCAGCTCATGCATTAGCGGAGCAGCCTTATGCAGTTCAGCCACAAAGTCTTCCGCCGGGCGCCCGAACAGCTGGCCGCGCAGCTCCAATATCGTCTTCTTGGCCTCTTCGCGCAGGCCTTTTACACGCTCCTGAAGAACGGGATCGGTCTGGTCCTTCTTGCAGGGCTTCAGCTTGCCGAAGCCTGAATACTGGAACACATGATACAGGTTCTCCCATGGCTGAAAGGAAACGGCTTCGAGAAGTCCTTCAACCACTTCAAGATCCTCGTCCAGAGAGAGCGCATAGGGAGCGGGACCGCCGGGGGATAACGCAATGTCCTTCGCCTGCTTCAGCAGATCGCACACCCCATTCAAAGTCAGCATGGTATCGGCAAGTACAGACTTCACCCATGGGCTCTCCGACATCTGCTCTAACTCCGCCATTTCGAACAGTGCTGCCGTCGAGCGCAGCCAGTGATCCGGCCAGGAATGGCTTCGGGAGAAGTCATATAACCGCTGGACTAGCAGGAACATCGCATCATCACTGCGCTCCCCGCTGAACCAATCCACCAGAGACAGGAAGGCTCCTCCTTCTGTCTCAGTTCCGTACTTCTCCTCGAACAGCTCCTCAAGTACCTCCTGACGGAGCAGCTTCACATCGCTCTCTGAGGCGATTCTGAAGCCGGGATCTAGCGGAATCAGAGTATAATACCGCTGGATCACTTCCAGACAGAAAGAGTGCAGCGTCGTAATTGAAGCCCGCCCGAGCATAGCCAGCTGACGACTCAAATGCTCATTCGACGGGTCCTCTTCCAGCAGTGCCTCCAGGGCCGAGCGAATCCGCTCGCGCATTTCCGAGGCTGCAGCTTTGGTGAATGTGGCCACCAGCAGTCGGTCCACACTAAGCGGCGTCTCCACATTTGATATTTTGCGGATAATCCGCTCTACCAGCACCGCCGTCTTGCCTGATCCCGCTGCTGCTGCAATCAGCATATTACCTCCGGACTGGGAAATGGCGTTCCACTGATCATCACTCCATTTACTTCCAAGCGGTTTGGGCATGCTCATTCCAGTCCCTCCTCTCTAATCCGGGCTTCTCCCGAAGGCAGCCATGCAGCATCCGTCTGACGGCTGCGTTTCTCCAGCAGATCCCACGTCTGCTCTTTGCCCGGCTTCACCAGCATATTGTATTTATTGTCTTCCATCGTCTCATCAAATTGGCACACGGGTCTGTAAGAACAGTGCGTGCATGCCGTCTCCTGCCCAATCCGGTAGGGCTCAATCGCTACGTCTCCTCCGGTAATCCGTGTTCCGATTCCCTTAATTGTATTTCTGACCGATTGAAGCAGCGTATCCCACTGGTCCGGAGTAGCTACAGAAGCGCTGCTGTAGAAGGTCCCGTCTGTTTTTAACGCAACAGGAAGAATCTCCGAATAGCCTTTCTCAAGCAATCCATCCATGCGGGAAATGACTTCCTTGTCCGCCATCAGCAGGCCTTTCATCTTGAACCGTTTGAGCATTTCCGCGCCTGCCTGCTGCGGGTCAAGCCCGTTGGCAGATTGGAGAAGAGGATTATGCACATGGAAATACAAGGCGCCGGCCGGTACAGCCGAAGTTCCAAGCCACTCTTCCGCCGAGCTGATGATAACGTCCAGATAAGTAAGCATCTGGAGCGAGAGGCCGTAATACACCTCGTGAAGCTTCAGATCGGTCTGGCTCGATTTATAATCAATAACGCGCAGAAGAATTCCCTGCTCGCCTTCAGCCATATCGACGCGGTCAATGCGGCCGACGATCTCCATGACACAGCCGTTCGGCAGTTCGAAAGTAAGCGGGGGAAGCGTTCGTCCTGGTCCAAAGTCAAGCTCCAGCCCAATCGGCTCAAAGCTTCCCCGGCGGGACTGTTCCCCGAGAATGACAGAAGCCCGGCCCACGATATTCTTCAGCTTTCGTGAAATGTACCCGTAGCGCTTCGAGCTTAACAGAATCTCGCCCTGCAGCTTGGGAGCCAGCTTGTCCACAGCCGCTTCGGCTTCTCTGACACATTCCTCAGCGGACAGACTGCCCCAGCTTCGGTTCTGCTCTTTGAAGGTCACTGCCATGGAGCTTAAGGCGGCATGGAAGAGCTGACCTATATCGGGAGCTTTAAGCCGGTAGAGCTGCCTCTCTCTAAGCTTCAATCCATGGGATGCAAAATGCGAGAATGGGCAGGACGCGAACCGCTCCATCCGGGAGACGCTGGTCCGCAGTCTTTTGCCGTATAACTTGCGGCTTGTAGCCGGAGTAAGGGCATGGGTTCGATTGCGATAACCGAGTGAACCGAGCAGCTGGTTCAGCTTCGCGCTCCACTCCGGTCTGGACCGGTACCATTCCAGCACATCCCACCAGACCGGAGCAATTTCCGTTCCGGTCTTCCATAGACGCAGCTGACCGATTAACTCGGTTAGTGTCGGGGAAGGATGCGTTACTTTCGCCATATCAGCGGCTTCCAGGGCCGGAGATAATGAGTCCTGAGTCTCTCCGCGCAGCGCCGGAAATATCGTGTAAATATGCCGAATCACCTCGGAAGGCAGCAACGGCTTCCCATCTTCATCTGCGCACGGATAACTCACCCAAAGCGAGCAGCTTGCAGCGGACAGCGCGTGATAGATCAGGAACCTCTCATCAAGCAGCTGACGCGTGATGCCGGGTGAGAGCTGCATTCCTGTCTTAGCGAGAAGGGTCCTCTCCTGGTCCGTCAGGATGCCTTCTTCCTGAATCAGCGCCGGCATAATCCCTTCATTTACTCCCAGCAGGAACACATGCTTTACATGACTGGTTCGAGTTCTGTCGGTAGAACCGATCAGAACCTGATCCAGAGAGGGCGGAACCAAGGCCAGCTTCAAGCTCTCCAGACCCGTCTCCAGAATCCCAGCAAAAATCTCACTGCTTAACGTCTCCTGGCCCATCATTTCAACCATTTGATCCAGCAGATCCAAGATAGCTCCCCACAGCTGTCTATGCTCCATTGCTTCTTGCGGATGCCCCTTCGTCAAGGCCTGATGGGCAAGCAGATCCAGCCGCTGAGGAGCTTCGATATCCTCGAGAAGCCGATATATAGCTTCACATTTCTCGCGAATGGTCTTCCCTTTCTTGAGCCGCTTCTCGAAAGCCCCTAAAGGGATGGCAATCGCTTGGCGGCAAAGCTCGATCCTTTCCATACCCCTGTTGGCAGAAGTCTCATCTGCAGAGTTCTCGAGCGACAGGCTCGGTCTCCCTTTCCAAGGACGCTGATCGGTCCATCTCGACCCATGAACCCCGCTTGCCAGAACATAATTCTCGAGCGCGTCCATATCGTTTCTAGTCATTGACCCATCTAGCGGCAGGACGAAATCCGTTTTGACGCAGCGGAACACATCATCATATTTCCAGTATTTCTGCACCACATCAAGGGCAGCACGAAGATACTCAATAAGTGGATGATGCAGCACCGAACGTTTCTGATCGAGAAAGTAGGGGATCTCGTAATCTTCAAACACCGATGCGGTGATATGCTCATAATCACTTAAGTTCCTCACAAATACGGCTATATCCCTCCAGCGTGCCCCTTTATCTCTCACAAGGCTCTGGATGGCACGGGCAGCCTCTTCAACTTCCGCTCTGCGGTCAGGCGCTGGATGCAGGCTCAGACTGCTATGAAAGTCTTGGGGAAGCTCACCTTGCCACCTGATACGCCGTTCATAGGCAGACTCCAAGTGGGCCAGCGTCCTGCTCTGCACGAACCGCGGGTAGAGCTTGGCGTCTAACACCAATGTATCTTCGATATCAACATATAGGGACTCTGCCAGGGCTCTGAGCTTTATGTAAGCCAGTGCTGTAGGATGGAACAAATCCAGATCATGAGGCGGCGTGCCTTGATCATAGGGCTTGTCCAACGTAAGGGAAATTCGGACCTTGGATGCTGTCTTCATGAGCTGTCCAATCGCTTCATATTCTTTGGGTGTGAACGTATAGAAGCCGTCAATCCAAATTTCGCAATTTCTCAAGAACTCAGACTTCTCCGCACCCTCAGCCAGCTTGGTCACATGATCCTCTGCGTCCACGTAGTGGTGGGAAAGCTCTTCTTCGAACTCCTTATAGAGCAGTGATAGATCATGCAGCTTGTCCCTCAGCAGCGGGGATTCCCCTTCCTCCTCCCGCAGCTGAGAATAATAATGCTCAAGTGCTGACGCATCGCCCGTATACTTCTTCATTTCGGTATATAAAATATTCAAACGGTCAATCAGCCCCAGCTGATCGCCCGCATTCTTGTATAATTTAAGCTCGCTTCTGCGGCGCCGCATGATTTTGTACAGCAGCATTCTTTTACCTTCATCACTAATCGGTATCAGAGCTGAGCCTCCCGTCTCCTGCATAACCCGAAGCGCCAGCCTTCGAAAGCCGAGTACCTGAGCCCGAATCGTACCTTTGAGCTCTTCAGTCCCTACCAAAGCCCGTTCAATCTGAAATGTTCCTTGTTCAGGAACCAGTATAATGATCGGAGGCCCTGAAGGGTCCTCGCGCAGTGTTGTTCGAACCTGTTCGAGCACCAGACTGCTCTTCCCGCTGCCCGACCGGCCAATAATAAATTGAAGTGACATGCTACAGGCCTCCCGCCCCATGATCCGTCTATATACGCTTTTTGTACGGACAAAATATGATTCCTATTATATCACATAGAGTGGCCCAAGCAGAGAACGTATGTTTGTAAAATTTGCCTTTAGCTACCTCTCCCGTTCTACTTCACAACAAAAAAAGCACCCTTGATTGGGTGCTTTCTAATTATGTGACTTATGGAACTATCGTACTTAAGCGGCCTAAATTATAGACTCGTCTTGCTCCGCACCTCGAAGACGGCAAACTTCAAATAATGACCTTCCTCAACGCCTAGAATCTGTGGGTGATCCTTGCCAGCTGCGCGCCACTCCACCAGACGGAGTACCTTGCCGGCATCAGCTGCCGCGTCCAGGATCGTCTCCAGAAAGAGCTCTGGTCGCATATGATAGGAGCAGCTTGCGGTCACCAAATAACCGCCTTCATTCACTAGCTTCATCCCGTGCAGGTTAATATCCTTATATCCCCGGGTAGCTCCTTTAACCGCACTTTTCGTCTTGGCAAAAGCGGGTGGATCCAGAATCACCACATCCCAGGTACGTCCACCGCCCGCAGTCATTGGCACCGAAGTATCGGCCTTGCTGTCCGAAGCCTGGGCACGAACTTTACGTTCGTCTACGCCTTTGACATGTTCACGAAGATAATCGAAAGCATCGGCAACAACAAACTCCACCCGTTCTCCGAAGCCGTTCAGTTCCACATTGGCTTTGGCACTCTCAATGGCATGGGCCGAAATATCCAGACAGGTGACTTTCTTCGCCCCATATTTGCAGGCATGAAGGGTGAAGCTTCCGGTATGGGAGAAGCATTCCAGCACTGTAGCCCCATCCCAGTAGGGGAATGTAACTTCTTTGCCCTTACTGTTGAGCGGTACCCGTCTAGTCTCGCTAGCATCTCCGGCAACCTCCTGAACCGTTATTCCGCTGCGGGCTCCCCAGCCCGTCATGAGCGGTTCAATGGAAGCGCGATTCTCACGCTGATCGAAGAAATAACCTGTCTTCTGGCCTTCTTCAATATCTACAGAAATAATCAGGCCATTCTCCATCACCGTCACGTGACGCGGGCAGGTGCCGTACAGCGGCCCCTTGATCTGTTCCAGCCCTTCCATCTCGCGGACGCTGACATCGCTGCGTTCATAAATCCCGGTGGGCTGTACAACCTGAACCAGCGCCTTCACGATCTGCTCCCGCCGAAGGTCCATCCCAAGAGTTAACACCTGGATGACGAGCACATCGCCAAAGCGGTCCACCACCAACCCCGGCAGGAAATCAGCTTCGCCATACACAAGGCGGTATGCATTCTCCTCCACAAAGCGTTCCCGCATCTGTAGACAGTCCTTGAATCTTCTGATAAAAAATGCCTCGTCCATTTCTTCCACAGGACGATAAGACACCACTCTGACCGTGATCTGGGACTTGGGATTGTAATATCCCGTAGCCAGATATTTGCGCTGATGATTCAGAATCTCAACAAGTTCACCAGGCTGAGCTTCCCCTTCTATAGTCTCAATTTCATTGTTATAGATCCAAGGATGTCCCTGTTCCAGCCTTTTTCTCCGGCTGCGCGACAAGATTACAGATGCCACCAAATATCACTCCAATTTCTTCGTATTAAATATCAATATAGCCAACCAAAGGCTTGGCATGCTTGTATTACTCTTCGCATAGCTTAACATTAGACGCTCACAACAACAGAAGGAGGGATTCATCCTGCTGCTTCGTGAAATTATGATTCCACTAACACTCGGACTCTCCCTCTTTATGTTCGGTATGAAAATTATGGAGTCCGCCCTTCAGGCATGGGCTGGCCCTCTGCTGACCAAGCTGCTGAACGCATCCACAACAACGCCCTTGAAGGGGATGATGTTCAGCACCTTGGTCACCGCCGTGCTTCAGAGCAGTACCGCTGTCACGGTAATGACAATCGGGCTGGTGAACGCGGGCCTCCTTACTTATGCACGCACGCTTGGAATCATCCTCGGGGGGAATATCGGCACGTGTCTGACTACGGAACTCATCGCCTTTAATTTCACCCAAATCGGTATCCCCATGCTTATTATCTCTTCCGTCTTCTGGGCGGCCTCGATCTTGATGGAGGAAATCCTAGGCCTAGACGGAAACTTTACTGCTAAGCTGAGAGCTGTTCAATATGGAGCTCTGGCTGCAGCCGGCTTCAGCATGATTATGATTGCTATAAAATGGATGCAATCGGTTAGTCCGGCACTTGAGGCAGCAGGAATTCTGGACTGGCTCGTCAGAAAGGCGTCCGACAGCCTGCTGTGGGGAGCCGCCGCAGGCGCTATTTTGACAGCTATGGTCCATAGCAGTGCAGCGGTGATTGGGATGACAATGACCCTGGTTGGATCGGGCGCTCTGCCTGTAGAACTAGGTATTGCTATGGTAATTGGTTCTAATGTGGGGACCTGTGTAACTGCACTGATCGCTTCCATCGGCGGTACCCGCTCAGGCAGCTTTGTTGCCTGGTCACACATCCTCCTCAATCTGGGAGGAGCCGTCCTGTTCCTTCCCTTTGTACATAGTCTGCAGGCCGTCTCTGCATGGCTAACGGATGATCCAGCTTCTCAAATTGCCCACAGCCAGACCCTGTTCAATGTGGTCTGTTCCGTGCTTGCCCTTCCGATCTGCTATCTGCCAATATGGTCATCAGGCAAAAACCTTCCTCCAGCTGGCAAAGCGGCTTAAAGCTACGATTACAGCTCAAGGCCCAGCAGTTTAAGGCCTTTCTCCAATATAAAATCATTATTGTCATAGCCGGACTTCTGCTGCTTTTCCCAAGCTTCTGTCGGTTCATACCAGGCTACACCGCGAATCTCTTCCACCTGCGGACGCAGATCACCGCTCACACATTCAACCAAATAGTAGTGCACTTCTTTGTCTACATTGCCGTGCTGGGGATGGTGATAAGTATATGCAATAATATCGATTGGCTGCACTATGCGCCCGGTTACACCCGTCTCTTCTACAATTTCCCGAAGAGCAGTCTCCTCAATCGTCTCACCGGGTTCTCTCTTTCCTTTGGCAAAAGAGATTTTGCCATAACGGTCCGTAATCAGCTGGATTTGCAGCTGGTCCTGAACACGGCGGTACACAATTCCGCCCGCGGATATTTCTTTGAATGACATGCTGTCAGGCCTCCTTCTTGTAAAGCTGTACATTTGTATTTGAACAACAAGGATTCCAGCCCGAAGCGGGTTGAAATCCTTGTTGTTATTTATTCCACCACTTATTATATGGGTTAACCCGGTTCCACGGATGTACCCTAAGTCTCCGGTCTACTTGGATTAAGCGATCGCTTCAGGCGTAGAGTCAAGCACACGAACGAGCTGCCCCTCACAAGTATTTACACCCGCCTTAGTTACTTTAACCCGGCATACCTCGCCCCGGAGCTCTTCAGGACCATCGAACAGAATTTGCAGATAGTTGTCACTGTAGCCCATCAACTTGCCCGGGCCGCAGAGGCCCTTCTCATCACGTTCAGGAATGACATCCAGAACCTGACCCACAAATTTCTCTGCATAAGCGAGCTGCATCTGTTCTGACATATCAATCAAATCATGAACACGGGCATGCTTAATCTCCTCATCGACCTGATCTTCCATTCTGGCTGCTGGAGTACCTGTACGTTTGGAATAAGGGAAGACATGCATTTCCGAGAATCCGATTCTCTTGATCGCTTCAAAACCTTCCTGGAACAATTCATCGGTCTCACCAGGGAAGCCTACGATAATATCTGTCGTAATGGCTACATCCGGCATAAAGTCACGGATTAACCGAATTTTCTCTTCGAACTCGGCAATTGTATATTTGCGGCGCATACGCTTCAGCACTTCATCACTGCCCGCTTGAAGAGGAATATGGAAGTGACGGGACATTTTGCTCGAATTCTTCAGTACATCAAGCATCTTCTCATCAATTTGGCTTGCTTCAATCGAGCTGATCCGAATACGCTCAAGTCCTTCGACTTTGTCGAGGTCCCAGAGCAGATCGGACAGGCGGTAATTCTCCAAATCGTCGCCATATCCACCGGTATGAATCCCGGTCAGAACAATCTCCTTGAAACCGGCGGCAACCAGGGAATGTGCCTGCTTGATCACACTTTGCGGATCACGGCTGCGTGACAGTCCACGGGACCAAGGGATAATGCAGAAGGTGCAGAAGTTGTTGCAGCCCTCCTGAATTTTGAGGAACGCTCTGGTACGATCGGCAAAATCAGGCACATCCAGCTCCTCAAATTCCCGGGTCTTCATAATGTTGCGAACCGCATTAATCGGCTGACGCTCCGCCTGAATTTGCTGGATAAAAGGCATGATTTTATCCCGGTCCTGTGTACCGATAACAAGATCTACGCCAGGAATATCCAAAATTTCAGCAGGTGAAGTCTGGGCATAACAACCCGTTACCGCTATAATAGCATCCGGATTGCGGCGGACCGCACGGCGGATAATCTGCCGGCTCTTCTTGTCTCCTGTATTGGTTACGGTACAGGTGTTAATTAGATATACGTCAGCTGTCTGTTCGAAATCGACCTGATCATAGCCCTCATTCTTGAACAGCTGCCAAATGGCTTCTGTGTCATAAAAGTTCACTTTGCAGCCCAAAGTGTAAAATGCTACGGATGGCATGATGTCATGCTCCCCCCATTTCTCCGGTTTCATAAAGCATACATGTCAGGGCGGCCATTCCAGCCGTCTCCGTCCTAAGAATACGCCTGCCTAGCCCGACAGATACAGCACCTGCCGACTCGGCTTCTTCAATTTCTTTCTCGGTGAATCCACCTTCAGGGCCGACCATAATCAAAATCCGATATTGTTGGTCCCTGTTCAGCTGCTTCGACCAAGGCTGCAGCACGTCACGCAGATGTTTGCCATTCTCCTTCTCGTAACATACGCAGACGAGATCATAGGCTGTGAACCCTGCTTTCAGCTGTTTCCAGGATAAAGCCTGTTCAACCTCAGGAATCATGCTGCGGTGAGCTTGTTCAGCAGCTTCCTTGGCAATCTTGCGCCAGCGGGTTATCCGCTTCTCTTCCTTCTTCGCATCATACTGGACAATCGTCCTCTCTGACAAAAAAGGAACAAAAGAAACAGCACCGATCTCGGTGCATTTCTGGATAACGATTTCCATTTTATCGCCTTTAGGCAGGCTCTGAGCCACAGTCACCTGGAGCCAAGGCTCCTGGGACAATGTGAGATGTTCAACAATTACCGCCTGAACCTCCAGCGGTTCAATGGTCTGAAGCTCGACGATCGCCTCTTTGGAGACGCCGTCACTTACAATAACTTTATCCTTCGGCTTACCCCGCATTACCCGGGCAATATGCCTGGCATCTTCGCCTGTAATCGTTACTGAAGCTTCTCCGAACTGTTCAGACGAAATGAAATAACGCTGCATGTCTCAACCATCCTTGTCCAAAATCATCAAAGTACATCATACAACTTTTGGCGTAGGCTGACCAGTGTGAAAAACACTCTCCCAGTGTCTTCCTATCTGCTTATCCTGATACAAGATGAAACAGATTTAGATACATTGAACTTGCTGTATTATACAGCGGCGTAATGGTATAACGCTGCAGCTCCGGTATGAACAGAATAAGCAGGAAGATAAATATGGCCCAACGTTCAAATTGTTGCAGTCTGCCCAGCATGGAGCGAGGTGCTAAATCCTCGATAATACGATATCCATCCAGTGGAGGCAGAGGAATTAAGTTGAATAAGAACAGGAAGAAATTCATCAAGTTAAAGTAGTAGAAAAAGGACGAGATCGCCTCGGCCAGCTTGGTAGGCTCACTATCTAACCATAACGAATTCATGACGCCAAAATGAAATAGCGCCGCATAGACCACAGTTCCTAAAATCCCGAGCAGCAAGTTACTGATTGGACCCGCCGCGGAGACAATAATTCCCATCAAACGAGGATTACTGAAGTTGTCCCGATTAACAGGGACGGGTCTTGCCCAACCGAACCCTGCGATCAGCAGCATCAACACACCGAGAAAATCGAAATGAACAGCCGGGTTAAGAGTTACCCGGCCGAGCAGCTTGGCGGTTGGATCACCGAACTTATTCGCAAAATAGGCATGCGCAAATTCATGTACTGTAAAGGCGATAATCAGCGCCGTAAGAAAGAATGGGAGCTGATCCAGAGGAAATCGAAATAGTCTATTCAGGAATTCCATACCTTACCTCTTCCTGGCCACGAAAGCCAACCAATCTTCTTCACGTGCCGTTTCCGTTATTTCAAAGCCCGCCTTGATCAAAGCGTCTTCTACCAGCTGCTCTTTGTTCTTATAAATCCCTGAAGCAATATAGTATCCGCCTGGTTCAAGGGCCTGATATACATCATCAATGAACAGCAGAATAATTTCAGCCAAGATATTAGCTACCACAACGCGTACAGGCAAGTTAATGCCTAATCCATCAGTTCCCTGCTTCAATACTGAAAGCAGATCGCTTTCATGCACAGTAATCTGCTCGCTCAGCCCGTTAAGCAGCGTATTCTCTCTGGCGCTTACAACCGCTACAGGGTCAAGGTCAATGGCCAGCACATGCTTGGCACCAAGCTTCACGGCCCCAATCGCCAATATTCCCGAGCCAGTCCCCACGTCCACAACCTCGTCCCCTTCGCGGATCACGCCTTCCAGTGTTCTAAGGCATAGAGCTGTCGTAGGGTGAGTTCCTGTACCGAACGCCATCCCGGGGTCCAGTTCAATAATGCGCTCCTCGGGAGTCTCCGGTTCGTACTGCTCCCAGGTCGGCTTGATGGTCAAGCGATCCGATACACGCAGCGGCTTGAAATACTGCTTCCAGTTATTCGCCCAGTCATCCTCATGGACATCCTTGATGTCATATTTAAGCTCACCCGCATCAATGCCAAAATCCTTCAGCTCTTCGATTCGAGGCTTGATTTCCTGTAACACTTCTTCTACATTACTTGTCTCCGGGAAATAGCCCTTCACTCTTGCTTTCCCTTCAGCAATATCGTTAGGCTCCAGCTCATACCATTGTCCATAGGATAAATCCTGCAGCTTGCTGCTCTGTATAGACTCCTCGATGGATACACCGCCTGCACCTGCTTCATGCATAAAATTAGTGATCATCTCCACCGCTTCTTCTGTTGTATGTATAGTTAACTCTCTCCAATTCATGAGTTAAATGCCTCCTCTTTCCTAATTGCATAACTCTCATTGTACTATACAAATTGAAGAGAGACAAAATTCCCGCATAAAAAAACCGCCGGTAAAAATATCGGCGGGTGTTGAACTTACAGCGAGTAGTTTCCTTTTACACGGATCGATTGCCGTGCTGACGAGCATCCGCCCGCTCACTCCGCTGCAGGGCTTCCCAGTCTTCCTGGTCCGCACGCTCTTCGGAGAACTCCACATCAAGGTAGCTGCCCTTAAGATTATGAGGCACCTTGCCTGTAAAGCGCTTGATATATGCAGGCTTCTTGGTCATTTCATTCACTCCTTTATCATTTGAGGCTGCCACTATAGCATGCCACCTGCTTCTTCAATAATTCGCAGTGCCTGATGGTGAGAGCTCTCATCGACTACAACTGTAAGCAGAATGTCTCTCCCCGATGGCCCGCCTTGACCTCCGTCGCTCATCCCGCTTGCCGCCGGGTCTGCAGCAGCAAGTATTCCTGCGGAGTGATTCGTAATCTCAGCATCCTGGGTAAGGGAGGCAAGGGAACTCCACTCGCCCGAGAACATATTAACAGGATCATAGCCTTCGCCTGGATACCGGCTGAACCGGGTGATGGACATATCCACCACCCGAAGGGCCTGAAGCTTACGCTGGACTCCCTCGGCCTCTTCCGGGCTTTTGAAGTAGGCCAGAATATTTTTCTCGGTCATATTATCGTCCACCTTTCTCGTCATTGGTGCTAATGATTTATTCAGGGCAGTCGTTAAATTAAGATTCACAAGCTTCTTGGAGATTTAGGATGCGGCGCATGGGGCTGATTTATTCGGCAAATAATATCATTTGTTAAGGGAAGACTATTTTGCCATATAAAAATGAAACCGATTCCTGCTGCTTCCGTATTAAATGTTATAGACAAACAACAATATATCTTTATAGGAGGCTTCAAGACACACATGATGAAGAAATTAATGCTTGTCGTTATGGCGTTTACATTGTTCTTTGCATTCACAGCACCTCATGCAGTCGATGCTAAACGTTCGGGCGGAGGATTTAAATCCGGCACGCGTTCTTACACCAACACGCCTAAGAAATCCAATGACTATGATTCGACTAAGAAATCTTCAACTACAAATACCGGACAATCAGCTAACCGCGGATTTTTCAGCGGTGGAGGATTTATGAAGGGCCTTATGATCGGCGGCCTTGCAGGAATGCTCTTCGGTGGAATGTTCTCTAATATGGGTGCTTTCGGAAGCATTATCGGTTTGATGATTAACCTGCTCGCCATTTATGTAGTGGTTATGATCGGAATTGCCCTGTTCCGAAGATTCAAGAAGCCGAGATATAACGATCACCGCGGAGGAAGATACTAAATATGGTTCTCAGTATGGATGAAATCATCAACGCGATTTGTCTCCATATGGCTCAGCGCAAAGACGTTCGTCCTACCGAAGTTCAGGTTGAACTAGCCTGGGATGAAGATACGGGATACACGGCTGAGGTATGGGTTCATAGCAGAAGTCAGTATCTCGTGGAAGCCAACATTATTGAAGCTATATTGCTGTACGCTCACACGGAATATGGTCTTCGGGTATTCCGGGAAGATGTTACATTGGATCTGGATGAAGAGATCACAGCCAGAATCGCCAACTAAATACACATTAGACAAGCCCACTGCCTATGGCAGTGGGCTTTCTATATGCCTGTACTTGTTCGGGTGCCAAATAAAAAAGCCGTCCTACAGTCTGGCGACTTATAGAACAGCTTTTTGGGTAAGGACTGAATATTAAAAGGTTCGTTCCAGAGGGTTACATGATCGTATTAATCTCCGCGGAAGGCGCGCTTCATACGATCAAAGAACGATTGCTCGTTCTCATGCGTATGCTCGCCCTCAAGTGCCGAGAACTGACGAAGCAGATCCTTCTGATCCTCAGTAAGCTTGCTTGGCGTAACTACGACGACCTTAACATGCTGATCGCCCTGTCCGATTCCGCGCAGCCGGGGTACTCCTTTTCCTTTCAAACGGAAGTAAGTACCGGTCTGGGTACCCGCCGGGATTTTGAGCTTGACTTTCTCCGTAAGGGTCGGGATTTCGATTTCATCTCCCAAAGCGGCCTGGGCGAAAGTAAGCGGAATTTCACAGTATATATCGTCTCCTTCACGTTCGAAGAAGTCATGCGGCTTCACACGAATCACGATATAGAGATCGCCAGCCGGACCTCCGCGGAGCCCGCCTTCCCCTTCTCCGGACATGCGAAGCTGTGCGCCATCATCGACTCCTGCAGGAATACGAACATGAATCTTGCGCTGCTTCTTCACTTGGCCATTACCATGGCACGTTGGGCACTTCTCTTTGATAATCTTGCCTGCACCGCCGCAATTGCTGCACGGACGGCGATTCACCATACGGCCAAATGGCGTATTCTGAACCACTTCCTGTTGTCCGGAACCATGACAGACAGAACATGTCTCCGGCTTCGTTCCAGGCTTGGCGCCTGACCCGAAGCAGGTATCGCAGGATTCGGTACGCGGAATCGTAATGTCAGACTCTTTACCGAACACAGCTTCTTTAAATTCTACTGTCATCGTGTACTGCAGGTCATTTCCGCGCTGCGGGGCATTCGGATCTCTTCTACCCCCGCCGCCGCCAAAAAACATATCAAAGATATCACCTAGACCACCGCTGCCAAAGTCACCGGAGAACCCTCCGCCCATGCCTTGGTTCGGATCAATATGTCCATATTGATCATAGCGGGCACGCTGCTGAGAATCACTGAGGACATCATAAGCTTCCTTAACTTCTTTAAACTTTGACTCCGCATCCTCAGCTTTATTGACGTCTGGATGATATTGACGTGCAAGCTTTCGATAAGCCTTCTTAATCTCTTCGTCAGAAGCACTTTTACCGAGGCCCAGGACCTCATAGTAATCGCGTTTCTCTGCCAATTGTTCCACCCCCCATATCTTTAAAGGCTAGCACTGCAAAGTGACTTAGCTAGGCAAAAGGAAAGCCAAAGCGCGGGATGCCTATGCGCTTTGACCTTCCCTGTTACCTAAATAAGCTATAACACCAATCCTGGTGATTAGTTCTTTTTATCTTCGTCAACCACTTCATAATCAGCGTCAACGATGTTATCTTTACCTGCTGCTCCGCCTGCAGTAGCACCTTCAGCGCCCTCAGCTTGCTGAGCCTGTGCAGCCTGCTCATACAGTTTAACAGAAAGCTGCTGAACAATCTCGGTCAATTTCTCGGTAGCCGCTTTGATTTCTTCCAGGTTGTCGCCTTCCAGCGCTTTTTTCAGCTCGTCTTTGGCTGCATTTGCCTTTTCAACTTCACCAGCATCTGCTTTTTCACCAAGGTCTTTGATGGTTTTGTCAACAGAATATACAAGTTGGTCTCCAGCATTTTTCGCTTCAACCAGCTCTTTACGCTTCTTGTCTTCCTCAGCGTGCAGTTCTGCATCCTTCATCATTTTTTCAACTTCAGCATCGCTCAGACCGCTGGAAGAAGTGATCGTGATCTTCTGGCTCTTGTTCGTTCCTTTATCTGTAGCAGATACGTTAACGATACCGTTGGCATCGATGTCGAAAGTAACCTCGATCTGAGGCACACCGCGCGGTGCTGGAGGAATATCTCCAAGCATAAAGCGACCAAGTGTTTTGTTGCCTGCAGCCATTTCGCGCTCGCCTTGAAGCACGTGGATTTCTACGCTAGGCTGGTTATCCGCATAAGTGGAGAACACTTGAGATTTACTTGTAGGGATCGTAGTGTTGCGCTCGATCATCTTCGTAAATACGCCGCCTGCAGTCTCGATACCCAGGGAAAGCGGAGTTACGTCGAGAAGAACTACGTCTTTAACGTCACCAGTAAGTACGCCAGCTTGCACGGCAGCACCAAGGGCAACTACTTCATCCGGGTTAACACCTTTATGAGGTTCTTTGCCAGTCAGTTTCTTGATCGCTTCCTGAACGGCAGGAATACGAGTAGATCCGCCGACAAGAACGATTTTGTCGATATCTGCAGGAGTCATACCTGCATCGCTAAGCGCACGGCGAGTTGGTCCGAGAGTTCTCTCTACCAAATCAGCAGACAGCTCTTCGAACTTCGCACGAGTCAAGTTCACTTCCAAGTGCTGAGGCACTCCGTCTGCTACAGTGATGAACGGCAAAGAGATTGTTGTTGTAAGTACACCGGACAATTCCTTCTTCGCTTTCTCAGCTGCATCTTTCAGACGTTGTACAGCCGCTTTATCCTTGCTCAGATCAATACCTTGATCTTTCTTGAATTCAGCAACGAGGTAATCAATGATAACTTGGTCAAAGTCGTCCCCGCCAAGACGGTTGTCCCCGCTTGTCGCTTTAACTTCGAAGAATCCATCACCCAGTTCAAGGATGGATACGTCAAATGTACCGCCGCCAAGGTCATAGACCAGGATTGTCTGATCTTCGGACTTCTCAAGACCGTAGGCAAGTGCTGCTGCCGTTGGCTCGTTCACAATACGCAGAACTTCAAGGCCCGCGATCTTACCCGCATCCTTGGTTGCTTGACGCTGGCTGTCATTGAAGTAAGCAGGAACCGTGATAACCGCTTGGGTTACCGGTTGTCCAAGATAGGCTTCAGCGTCAGCTTTCAATTTTTGCAAAATAATTGCAGAAATTTCTTGCGGTGTGAAGTCTTTACCGTCGATCGATTCTTTGTGATTCGTACCAATATGTCTCTTGATTGAGATGATGGTACGGTCCGGGTTAGTGATTGCTTGACGCTTGGCCGTTTCACCTACAACACGCTCTCCATCTTTCTTAAAACCAACTACGGAAGGAGTTGTGCGCGCACCCTCCGGGTTAGGAATAACAACGGCTTCGCCGCCTTCCATAACTGCTACGCAGGAGTTCGTTGTTCCAAGGTCGATACCGATAACTTTACTCATTAGTATATTTCCTCCTTAAGGATGTAATGTTCATCTTGCTTATGTGTAAGTTAGCCGCTTACTTTAACCATTGCAGGACGCAGAACTTTATCTTTGAGCAGATAACCTTTCTGCACTTCTTCTACAACGATGCCTTCTTCATATTCATCCGATTCCACCTGCATAATCGCCTGATGGTATTCCGGGTTAAATGGCTGGCCTACTGAATTCATCGGAGCAAGTCCTTCTGCGGACAGAATACCCTCCAATTGACGGAAAATCATGTCTACTCCCTTGGAGAACGACTCAGCTTCTGCAATCTCCTGCACAGCTGCAAGAGCGCGATCCAGGTTATCTACTACCGGCAAAAGCTCGGTAATCAGCTTGGCGGAAGCATACTTCGCAAGCTCCTCTTTCTCTTTCAGCGTACGTCTGCGGAAGTTGTCAAAATCAGCTTGAGAACGCAGGAACCGCTGCTGATGCTCCTGTACCTCGTTGCGAAGCTGTTCCAGTTCAGCTGACTCTTCAGATCCGGCGGATTCTGCACGATCATCAACACCTGCAGGGGTAACTTCTTCCGTTTCCAGACTCTCTTCATTTGGTACATTTACATTATCATTAGAAGGGTTCATGTTATCTTCCTTTACCTCATTGTTGAGTTCTTCTTGAATAGGATGTTGTTCCTTCAAGATGTCTTCACCTCCTTAAAATACGAAAATTGCAGTTATTCATTCAATTTAATGTTTGGACAAAAATTTCGTCATATCTTTCGACAAAATATTGAGTATGCCGATGACTCGGGCATATTCCATTCGGGTCGGGCCTAATATACCTATAGTTCCGAGTGCTTCACCTTCGACGGCATAAGTAGCCGTAATCAAGCTGCAATTGGCAAAGGCGGCGTGGTCATTTTCGGTACCTATACGAACCTGAATACCCGAGCCTGAAGAAGCCGAAACCATCATTTTCATTAAAGTAGGCGTCTCTTCAAGCAAATCAAGGATGCTCTTCACTTTGTCGACGTCGCGGAATTCCGGCTGGGTTAACATATTTGTTGTCCCGCTCAGGAATACTCGCTGACCTTCATTACCACTATCCAGAGCTTGATCTAGAACCGTCATCACTTCCTCGACGTGAGAGACATGACGCTGGAGCTCTTGACCGAGTTCGGTGTAAAGGGCAGATTTCAGCTTGAAGATGGGCACACCGGCCAGCTTCCTGTTCAGAAGATTAACTACCTTCTCCATCTCCGATACAGACACCCCGGCAGGAATAGACACTGTCTTATTCTCTACCTGTCCCGTATTCGTGACCACTATCGCAACGGCCGTATCCTCATTAAGCGGAAGCAGCTGGAAGTGGCGGAGTGAAGTATGAAAAACCTCCGGTCCCAGTAGGATGGAAGTATAGTTCGTCATATGTGAGAGAATCGTGCCCGCATGTTGAATGACCTGCTCAACCACATTCAGCTTCTCAGCATAGAATGTCTTAAGCTGCATTAATTCCTCAGACGCAATAGCTTCCGGTGGAACAAGATGATCCACGTAATATCTGTAGCCTTTATGTGAAGGTATCCGCCCCGCAGAGGTGTGGGGCTGTTCCAGGAACCCAAGCTCCTCTAAATCGGACATTTCATTTCGGATTGTAGCCGGACTGTAACCGACATCGCCACGCTTGGAAATGCTCCGTGAGCCTACAGGCTCAGCCGAACGGATATAGTCATCTACAATAGCAGTCAAAATCATTCTTTGCCGTTCCGTTAACATGATATCCCTCCTAGCGGACTTTATCGTACATTCTATTCAGCCACCGCTTCATCGTTAGCACTCACTTCTAACGAGTGCTAATCGTTAATACAAAAATACCAAACCAACCTGGACATTGTCAAGTCAGTTCGGTATCTTCGTACCACTATTTTATCAGCAGTAGGCCAATAAAAATGGTGGGTTGTTTTGCTGTGGAATTAATTAATTTTTACTTTCACATAATTTTTGTTATTGGCAGGATCTATGACGTAATATAAGTAACCTGAGTCATAGTCCACCGAGCCCAATATGAAATTGTAGACTAGGTGATAGCGACTTCCCTCTTTGGTAATAGACCCAGCTGGAAAGCTGCTTGGATATTCATTCACATAAACATCCAGGTACAAAGAAACCATCGTATCCGATATCTTCAAATTATTACGCAATTCATTGGACAGGTATAAAATCATACTTGGCATGGCGTCTTCATTAGCATCCTGTTTATCAACCCAATCCGCCCACTGGTCACCATCCTCCATGGTCCCACCGATAAGATACATCGTTCGATCCTCGGAAGGAATGACGAACCACTCGAAGTCCAAATCCACGCCATCGTAGGTTAGACCGCCGTAATTGTCATTCAAATATTTTTCAAGAGTCTTGGCACCTTCACTATTAACAGCAGTAATGCTAGTATTTGGCTTTGATTGCACCAACGCACCCAAACTCTGTTCGGCTTGAGGCTTCGCCAGAAATGTTTTTACATCGCTGGACGGGATAGCCAGGTTAATATTGGCTGAACTTTGAATGCCCGCAGAGGTCACCCCTACCAGTTCCCCCTTCATGTTGAACAAAGCTCCTCCACTGCTTCCATGATCAATAGGTGTAGAAATTTGAATGAAGTTGTGTCCGCCCACATTCCTTGAAGTTTGACTAACTACCCCGCTCGTCAAAGTGTTCTTGTAACCCAGAGGGGAGCCTATCGCAACAACTTCTTCTCCTAATTGAAGACTAGTAGAATCACCTATACTAACGAACTGCAGATTAGTAGCAGGAATTTTTAATAGAGCAAGATCAATATTCTCATCTTTGACCAGCAAGGTTGAAGTTGTGAAAGAGCGCTGATCATTAAATTCTATTTTTACTGAAGAAGCCCCGTCGATCACGTGGTAGTTCGTCAGTATTTTGCCATCACTACTTACAATAATTCCGCTGCCCGTAGCGATCGGCTTGTTGGAGCCGTCATAGGTTTCGATGTAGACTACACGATTTGACAGCTTGCCAATTTCCTGTACGGATAGATTGGAACTAGGCTGGGCTGGCTTATTCGAACCCGCATCATATTCAAATGAAGGAGGCTGCGGAGAAATGATATTGATCACTTTACCCTTTACCTCGATCGTGTTCCCGAACGATTCACCGATAAAACGCAAAGGGACATAAGTCACTCCGTTAATAGTACGCGGCTTTGTAGTTAATGAGATTTTCTTGCCATTTCGAATGGCGAAATTCTGTCCTAGTTTGATCTCAATGTTCACGCCGTTTTTTGAAGCTTTTACAGTCTGAGTCTTTGCATCCCACTTTACATTAGCGCCCAGACCTTCAAAAATTGTCCTCAAGGGAACGAGTGTAGTTCCATTCTCTTGAATCGGTTTGCTGGTAAATTGCAGCTTTACTCCGTCTATATAGACGTTGATCCCCTGATCAGCTCCAAATACCGTAGCAGGTAATATAAGTGATAAAAACAAAACCAACACTACTACTTTCTTCATCTTTTTTCCCCATTCTGTCTACTAGATAGTTTTACCCTCAGTTAATTATAGGATAAAAGTACCAATAAAGGGAATGTTTTTTCTTAACTAGTTCAATAAACATAGATCTTTTTTCGCTAAATTTACGAGAGTTCCCTCTTATGAAAATAAACCACTCCCGCATATTAGCTAAATGAATACGCTAATAAGGTTCGTGGTCTATTACGTGGTTATTAAGAATGTATAAGTTAATGAGTCACATTAGTTCAGAATCTTCAGAACAGCTATTTCATCACATGCATGCTGCTTCGGGCAGACTACACAATCCGTCCAAACTTTCTCCGGGAAAATCTCTTTATCCACAACGGTAAAACCGTTCTTCTTAAAGAAAGAGACCTCATAGGTCAGCGCCATTATCTTTGGAATTTTCCGCTCTCTTGCCTGTTTGATCAGCTCGTCAATAATCTTAGAACCGATTCCCATTCCTTGATAACCTTCGGAGATCCCAAGCGAGCGAACCTCTACCAGATCTTGTCCCAGAAGGCAAAGGGAACCGCATCCAACGACGACTCCGTCTACTTCCGCAACAACAAAATCATTGATCTGCTGTTCCAGAACCTTGCGTGAGCGTGGCAGCATAATCCCCCGGCGTGCATATTCTTCTATCATTTCAAAAAGCGGTTCAACATCTGATAATACCGCCTGTCTGCATACCACAGCCATTATACTGCCCCCTGAGTTGTATATAATATGAATAAATATACACTAAGTCGTATAAGGTTTCAATATAAAAATAACATATTATTCAGGGTATGCAGACACCCTGCTGCGGTTACAGCCATACGGCTTGAGACAAATTACTTTAAGCTAATTTGAGTCATTGTTTCCGGTCAGATAGCCAATAAATTCAGCAAAAACTTCATTCCCGAAAAGAATTCCCTTCTCGCTAAGCTTATATCCTTCAACTACAGTTGTTCTCTCTAACAGACCAGCTTGAAGCATTTTATCTAGAGGCGCTTTAAACTTCTCTTCTATAGAGATTCCAAACTGCTCAAGGAAATGCCTGCTCTGGATCCCGTCCAGAACACGCAGGCCCACCATCACGAAATCTTCCATCGCCTCATCTGTAGTAACTTCGAATTGATCAAGACGGGGCAGACCGACTGAAGCAGCCTCATTATAAGGAGTTACGCCTTTGATGTTAATATGACGCTGCCCTCCAACGTACCCGTGAGCTCCGGCACCAAGTCCATAATAATCCTCATTACGCCAGTAGGTCATGTTATGTCTGCTTTCGTAGCCAGGTTTAGCAAAATTGCTAATCTCATACTGCTTATATCCGGCCTCTTTCATTCGGGACATGAGCAGCAGATACATTTGCAGCTCATCCTCCTCATCCGGCAGAGGAAGTTCATTCTTCTGATACATCGTATGGAAGAGCGTATTCTCTTCTACCTTAAGGCTATAGATAGAGTAATGCGGCAGACCAAGGGCCAGCGCCTTGGTAATGCTCTGATCCAGCATTTCTACAGTCTGATTGGGCAGACCGAACATCAAATCTATGGACATATTGCTGATTCCCGCCTTCTGGGCGTTCTCCAGACTGCGATAGACGTCATCCGTATTATGAATGCGTCCAATGCGCCCAAGAAGTTCGTTCTGGAATGCCTGCACGCCAAAGCTGACCCGGTTGACACCGCCAGCCTTCATGACAGCAAGCTTCTCCAAATCCGTTGTACCCGGATTCGCTTCCATTGTAAATTCAATATCTTCAGCCCAGTTAGGAAAATGCCGGCGGACAGATGAAAGGAAGAACTCCATCTCCTTAGGTGTAAGTACCGTAGGCGTTCCGCCACCAACAAAAATCGTATGAATTACATCTGGTGGCGTCTGCTGAGCGGTGAGCTCCATCTCATGATCCAGGGCCTTCAAATATTCCATAACCGGCTGGTCCTTTAGGACATAGGAATTGAAATCACAATAGAAACATTTATTTGTGCAAAATGGAATGTGTATATAAATGGCTTTGGGCGCCCCGTCTGATGTTCGCAGATTGTCCGCCCCACTTGCCTTTAAGTTAGCTGTGTTGTGCATGCTGTTACCCTCCCTACCACTAAGCATCCTGCTTGTTGGTACTTATACTTCTACTGCTGCTACTTCCTGATCTTCCTGATTCAATCATCGGCCGAATCCACACCGATTGTTCTTTCTTCCTGCCCTCTCCTCTTACGGAAAAAGGAAAGCCTCGCGGCTTTCCTTCAGCGTTCTGACAAAGTCGTTATGAAGTTCTCACAAGCTCACAGGAAGGGGATGTCCAATCGTAAGAGTTTACGTCCGCCTTTGGGAGCCCTTTGCCACCACTTGGTCTAATCGGGCAAAGGGCGGACAAGAAGCGGCTGGAGATGGACATCCTCTTCACACACACCTTGGGTTACTTCTACTATGAACTTTGTCTGTCATCTCTGAATATGCCGCAGCTTTCCTTTTCTCCGTAATTTCGCTTATTCCTCGTCGATCTTAAGAACAGCCATGAACGCTTCCTGCGGCACCTCAACGCTGCCGACCTGCTTCATGCGCTTCTTCCCTTCCTTCTGCTTCTCAAGCAGCTTCCGCTTACGGGAGATATCTCCACCGTAACATTTGGCAAGTACGTTCTTACGCATGGCTTTGACCGTCTCACGCGCAACAACCTTGGTACCGATGGATGCCTGGATTGGCACCTCGAACATTTGCCGAGGGATGAGCTTTTGCAGCTTCTGGCAGATCAACCGTCCCCTGTGGAACGCTCTGTCCCGGTGAACGATGAAGGAGAACGCATCGACCTGCTCTCCGTTCAGCAGGATCTCCATCTTAACGAGGTTCGAAGGACGATAGCCTGTCAGCTCGTAGTCAAATGAAGCATATCCTTTGGTACCGGATTTCAATTGATCAAAGAAATCGTACACAATTTCGGACAAAGGAATGTTATAGGTAATCGTTACACGTGTTGTATCCAGATACTCCATGTTACCGAATTCACCGCGTTTGTTCTGACACAGCTCCATGACCGTACCTACATAATCGTTAGGCACGATGATGCTTGCCTTAACGTAAGGCTCTTCTACCTTATCGATCTTTCCTACTTCCGGATAGTGTGAAGGGTTGTCAATGGTAACAACCTCGCCGTTGGTCAGTGTAACTTTGTAGATAACGCTTGGTGCCGTTGTAATCAAAGGTATATTGAATTCACGTTCGATACGCTCCTGGATAACATCCATATGCAGAAGTCCGAGGAATCCGCACCGGAAGCCGAATCCAAGCGCACTGGATGTCTCCGGCTCAAAGCTCAGTGACGCATCGTTCAGCTGGAGCTTCTCGAGCGCCTCACGCAGATCGTTATAATCCGAGGTCTCGATCGGATACAGACCGCAGTAGACCATGGGGTTAATTTTGCGGTAGCCAGGTAGCGGCTCCGGTGTCGGGTTCTTCGCATCCGTTACGGTATCACCCACGCGGGTATCCCCTACGGATTTGATTCCGGCAACAATGAAGCCTACATCCCCGACATTAAGCTCGTCCACAATGCTCATTCGCGGCATGAAGGCGCCGACTTCAATCACTTCAAACGTCTTTTCAGTAGCCATCATTTTAATCTTGGAGCCTGCTTTGATCTTCCCGTCAATAACACGGACATACACGATGATCCCTTTGTATGGATCATAGTGAGAGTCAAAGATCAGGGCCTTCAGCGGCTGATCCGGATCTCCTGTTGGAGCCGGCACCTTGCTTACCACTTGCTCGAGGATCTCTTTAATCCCGATTCCTGCTTTGGCTGAAGCATGCACAGCCTCGCTGGCATCCAGTCCAATCACGTCTTCAATCTCCTGCTTAACCCGGTCTGGATCCGCACTCGGAAGGTCGATCTTGTTGATGACCGGCAGAATTTCAAGGTTGTTATCAAGCGCCAAGTAGACATTCGCCAAAGTCTGGGCCTCAATCCCCTGGGCAGCATCGACAACCAGCAGCGCACCCTCACAAGCCGCAAGGCTTCGGGATACTTCATACGTGAAATCGACGTGTCCTGGCGTATCGATCAAGTTCAGCAGATACTCTTCGCCATCATCGGCCTTGTACGTTAATCGCACGGCCTGCAGCTTGATCGTGATCCCGCGCTCACGCTCCAGATCCATCTGGTCCAGAACCTGCTCCTGCATCTCACGGGAAGATAACGCTCCCGTATATTCAAGAATACGGTCTGCGAGCGTTGATTTACCATGGTCTATATGTGCAATAATACTGAAGTTTCTGATTTTCTTCTGTCTTGCTCTAATATCCGTCATGCCTTACCCCCACCAATGAACCTGAAGTACAATCAACTCATTATATCAGCTACGCACGATGAATTAAAGACTGCGTTTCAGGAATGAGGATTGGGTCTGCTTGCGAACCTAGTTGGTTAAGGAGCCAAACAGGGATACTACCCACTTGATTCCGTTCTGTGAGGCTTGCTGCAGCAGCTCTCCCGTGCGGTCGGCAAAATGGTCAATCGGCGTCTTCGGAGGTGCGGGAAGCAGGATGTTCCCTGGGGTTTGAAGCGCTCCGGTTGTATCCTGTGTCTGCTGAACAAGCTGCTGAATGAACTGCTGGGGTTGGCCTTGCTGAACATACTGCCCATTCTGTGCCTGATAGGCAGAGGCGCCCGGATTATTCGAATTGCCCACGCCTCCTCCCTGCACAAGCTGCTGCGGATTACCCTGTACTACACTTCCTTGTATTGTACTTCCCTGCACTGAATTGGCCTGCAGCGAATTAGCAGGCAGGGCAGTACCTCCTTGCTGAACATACTGCTGGGCAGGATACATGCCTGCACCTGCGGCCATATTTGCCGGGGCTGTATCTGCAAGCTGAATGCCTATGGTGGCTCCTGCCACAAGCACTAGACCATACAGTAACGTTTTCCTGAACGTCCTCTTCATCATCTCTACCTCCTTTACTGCTTCAGCCGTCCCCTGTCATTAAGCATGCGGGGGCGTGGCCTTATCCGTTTGAGCCGTATTCTTCGGCTTATTCTCCTTCGGTTCATCTACCTTCTTAGCTTTTTGATCACTCCAATAGACTTCAGCAATCATATCGGCCAGAATTTTGGACGTTCGCTCCAGCTCTTCTTTAGTATTGTCAATTCCGCCAACCTCAATCAGCACACTGTTAGCAGAAAAAGATTGGTTGTATTCTCCGTTGCCCTGAGCAGAGGTTTTCCCCCAAATCCCGCGGGAGATACCGGGGTAAGCCTTTTCCAGACGGCTGTGGATCCGGCTTGCAAATGCTTCATTCTTCCGCCAATTCGGATTGGCGTGGCCGATAATAAAGTAGACTTGGGCATAAGTCACTCCGTTTAATGTCGTTGTTGTTTTTTTATAGCGCTGGGAATCCCTGTGAATATCAATAAAGTACGACAGATCCTGGTTCTGGCTCAGTGCCTCTTTCACGGTAGCTCTTGAGTACTTGTACGAGTAGTTATAGTTGTAGTTCTTGACAGAGGAAGCATAGTCCGCAAGCGTATGGAGCGTGGACAGCCCTTTCCGCTCGAGCTCCTTGGTTACCATGCTTCCGACTACACCAACATTTTTGGAGAAATTCGCCGAGCTTGGATTGTCACCCGATGACCCCAGCAGTGGATTATAGGATTCTTGAGGATGAGAATGATAGATCATGACGACTTTCTTGGAGCCTGGCTTCACATTCTGACTTTTATCTGTCTGGCCGCCCTGATCTGCGGTGTCCCGTCCCTTATCCTGGCCGCGCTTAGACGCATCCGCTTGCTTCGGCTTATCTGAAGCTGGCTTATCCGCAGCGGGATTGTAATCCTCTGGAGCATCGACCGCCTTGTTGCCTGAGCCTGTTCGCAGAAGGACGGGGCTGTTCGCACCAAGACCTGGAACTTCGCGAGCCAGCAGAGTCTTGGGATCAGAAGGGTTCACATTGGTCAACAGCTGGAATACGAAATTAGTCATGCTCTTACCCGAGAGTGCCGAAGGGCCTTGTCCGTTACCAAGATGCGGAACCTCCATGCCTACCATATCTACGAAGAAGCGGCTGGACAGCGAGGCCGCGAGCCCTTTCATGGAAGAGACCGGAGACGTATTGAGGCTTCGTTCAGCCAGCCCGCCTATGCCCAGTAGAATAAAAAACACTATCGACAACACCATGAGCAGTACAAAAGTACGGCCCATTGCGAGCACCTGCATCAGCTTCTGTCTCCATTTCGCAACATTCCACGTTCTGAATGATTTCATTGTCGCTTGTCCTCCTCATAGCCGGTTGAGTGTTAACTCTTATATTTCAAATCTATGAACCGGGCTAAAAAGGTAGAACCTCAATCTCATAAAAAAAAGAAGTCCGCTAGATTGCGAACTTCATAGTTTCGACTTTCATTTCCTAGTGGGTGTATGAGCCGACATTGTCAGCATTAACCGCCTTATGCAGCGAAGCATTTAACCCGCTGGCAATAATATTGGCGATATCTTCAATGAATTCGTCAATTTCCTTGGGGGTTACGATGACATCGTGACCGAGCGGCTGCAGAACTTCTTTTACCAGCCCCAATCTCTCTTGTTCGCTTAGATCCGTAATCAGTCCCATAATCTGCTTCGTCTGATTGTTGCCTGGCCCGCCATTCTCCTGATCAAAATGCTGGAGAAGAAGATCAAACGTATGATTGACAATTGTGGAGGCATAACATACCGTTGGAACACCGATCGCGATACAAGGGACCCCAAGTATTTCCTTGGTCAGCCCGCGCCGCTTATTCCCTATTCCTGAGCCAGGGTGGATGCCGATATCGGCAATCTGTATCGTTGTGTTCAGACGATCCAGGGATTTCGAGGCCAGAGCATCTATTGCAATAACAACATCCGGCTTGGTTCGCTCAACTATGCTCTGTACAATCTCGCTGGATTCGATCCCCGTCGTTCCAAGCACCCCGGGAGCTATGGCGCTTACCTCACGGTAACCTGGAGCAACCTGATCGGGGGCAAGCTGGTAGAAATGGCGGGTAACCAAGGCATTCTCAACGACAAGCGGACCCAGAGCATCCGGCGTGACGTTCCAGTTGCCCAGCCCGACAATCAGTACCTTTTTGTCATCCGTAATCCCTATCTTGTTCATGAATCCTGTAAATTCCGTTATAAATGTGGCTGCCACTCTTTCCTGCAGTCCGGTATCCTGATTCCTTAAGGCTGGAACCTCTATCGTTACATAATGACCTTGTACTCTTCCAATCTGCATGGAGGCCGACTCATTAAGCACATCAAGCCGGGTCACCTTGATCCCGTCATCCTCCGTAATGTCCTCGTTCAAACCAGGGATAGGGCCGCCGTGCACACGTTCAGCCAATTCCTTTGCCTCTACGGCTAAATCCGTTCGTACCATATACTGACTTAGATCGAGCGTCATTCTGCAACCTCCTTAGTGACTGTTTCCTTTATTGTGCGGGAGAGGCGTGCAGATTATACTATAGATGTTTTATGATGAATTTATTGCTTTTTATAGGGGCACATGCTAAAATATTTTAAGTTGTGAATTTTCGATAGATGCTTTACAGGAGGTGAATGCAATGCCTAACATTAAATCCGCCATTAAACGTGTGAAAACTAATGACAAACGCCGCGCGCTGAACGCTTCTCAAAAGTCTGCTCTTCGTACGGTTGTTAAAGCCGCTGATTCCGCACTGGCTAACAACGAAGTGGACACAGCTAAAGCCGCTTTCGCCGCAGCTTCCAAGAAATTGGACAAAGCCGTAACGAAAGGTTTGATCCATAAAAATGCAGCTGCTCGTAAGAAATCTCGCTTGGCAAAAAAATTGAACGCTCTTACAAAGCAAGCGTAAGGCGCTATTATATGTCAAATGCATGAAACGGGTGCTTCCCTTTGGGAAGCGCCCGTTTTTTGATTGGCTGCGCTGCGGATCACAGAAGAGGGCTTTGGCATTTCCGCCAAAGCCCTCTGTCTGTCTATTATGCTCCGAGTCCGAGCAGAAACATTTCAAGCCCCAGAACCTTATCAATCCGGCCACTCTTCATCCGGAAATCCAGCTCAGCCAGATCCGACAACGAACGTCTGAGCCGGCTGGCTTCGAACTTTCTGGCCTGCTCGCCTGCAATTTTAACCGCATACGGGTGAAGTCCCAGCTGGGAAGCAATCTGCTGCTGGGAATAACTCTGTCCGCCAAGCTCCTTTACCTGAAGCATGATCCGGAACTGCCTTGCAATCAGAGCCGCGATCTTGATCGGCTCCTCACGCTGCTTAAGCAGCTCGTAGAACGTGGACAGAGCTCGCTCCAGCTTGAGATTGGCAATATCTTCAACCATGACGAACACATTCTGCTCTGTCGTCCGCGCAACGAGCTGGTTAATCGCATCAGCCGTTATAGTACCTCCAGCGCCAGCATACAGACACAGCTTGTTCACTTCGGCAGACAGCGCAGCCATCTGCACCCCCGCACTGGCCAATAACGCCCCAGCCGCCGTCTCATCCATAGTACAGTTCCGGCTCGAAGCCTGTTTGATCACCCACTGAATCAGCTCATTGCCTCCAAGAGGCATGAACGAGAGCACCTGCCCTTTCGCCTTCATCGCTTTGACGGTCTTCTTGCGTTCGTCCAGCTTCTCCCCATTCACCGTAAATACGACGACACTATGTTCGGCCGGATTATCCAGGTAGGCGAGCAAGCGATCAATTTTGTGTTCAATCTTCCCGTCTTCCTTAGCCGCCGAGAATAAGGAGCTGTCACGAACAAGAACGAGCTTGCGCTCCACAAGGAAAGGCAGCGTCTCCGCTTCCTCCACTACCGTCTCAATCGGAGTATCCACCAGATCATAATGAGCCACCGCGAAATCACGGTTCTCCGGGTCGACAATCTGATCTTGAATCTGCTGAATAAATTCCCGAATCTGATATTTCTCTGAGCCATAACACAAATATAAAGGAGAGACTTGTCCCCTCTTGATTTCTTTGATTGCTGCCTTAATGTCCAAAGTACTACCCCTCCTGCCATCACCTCTATATTGTATGTAAAACTGGTTTCAAAGTCTATGCTCGGCCCATGAGCAGCAAGCTTGTACCCTTACGATAAAACAACAAAGAGACCCGCACCATAAGGCACTAAGGTCTCTTTGTCCCGGAACATCTATATAAACGTCAGGCAAGAAAGCTCTAGAAACTTACTGCCCGGCGGTCATAGACGATCAGGAAACTCATTGCTCGTTACTTATTATATAACCTATTCAGCCAGGTGTGAAAAGGTTCCTATTGTGACGAATTGGTGGAATTTCCCTTATCCGCATCCTCAGTATTGAAGGAATAATCTTTAACAGCATCCTCTTTGGAGGTCTGATAATTGAAGACTTTGCTGTCCTCTGACCATTCCCCTTTTACCCAATCTCCATTAAGCGGTATGTCTGACAAAAGCGTCCGATTCTGTCCATCATTGACATATACTTTCAGGTGACTCTGTTCCACTTCCGCCGTATATTTCCCGTTCGGGGACACTTTGACTGGCGGGAAGCTGGTTATTCCCATGAAGGAGCCGCCGGGCTTCGTAACAGGTCCAGTTGCTGTGACCTTTTTGTCAGGAGCTTCAGCTACCTGATTCTCCTGGCTCCCCTGTGTATCTGCCGGTTTCTTCGCATCTACTTTGTCTGAGGAAGAAGTCGATTCATTCACCGAGGAAGAGTCTGGGCTCGTAGTAGCTTTATTCTTGTTAGGAATAGCAGACGATTCCTTCTTCTGACTCTGCTGAGTCTTCTTCTCGGCTACAGACGAAGGATCCTTACTGCCTTCCTGCTTCGGAGCTGCAGCTGAATCATTAGACTTTCCGTTGTCATTACTCGATATCTCTGCCTTCAACTCGGTCTTCGCATCCCCGTTCACGCTATCCGCTCGGGAGGCTCCTCCATCCGTAGACTTCGCAGTCTGCTCTTGTGTGACCGAAGGAGCCACCATATCTGAAGCAGCAGATCCTGCTGAATTCTCATCGGTAATTGATTTCTCCATATGAGAGGAGGAAGTCGCCGTTGAGGCAATTTCAGCATTAGGCACTGTAGTAGGCTCGTGTTGATAGATAAAGAGACCTAATATCGCGGCTGCAGCAGCCACTCCGCCGACCCACGTTCTTGAAGAACTTCTCTGCCAAAAAGAACTCCGCTTCGGCTTCTTGGTCCGGCTTTGAACGGTTCTCATCAATGGAACCTGTGGCTCAGTCATCTCAAGAGCGCTTCCTTCTTCCGCACGCGCCCTGTCAATCTCCTGAAGTCTTGGGAGTATGGAATCGACAATACTATACTTCGGAGTTACATCCGGAAGCTGATAGAGATTGTCCGACAAATGTTTCAGTAACCCGAACGCTTCAGCACAATCATCACAGCTGCGAAGATGCGCGATCAACAGATCACTCTCTTCTACACTCAGATCCCCGTCCAAATAACGATGCATCCATTCCATCGCTTCCGGGCATTTCATCCTGATACACCACCTTTCTGATAATCTTGTAGTAAGTTTTGCAGTTGTTGTCTTGCTCGAAATAAATAGGATTTGACAGTATTAAGCGGGAGGTCTAGACAATCGGCAATTTCACTATAGGATAAGTCCTGTACGTATCTAAGGACGACAACCGAGCGATGATGATCCGGAAGCTGATTGATCGCCTCTTGAATATCTTGTGCCAAATACGTCGACATCACCTGCCGCTCCACGTTCTCCTTACCCTGAAATACCATCTCATGTTCATCGATGGATACGGTAGGCTTGCTGCGACGGAATTTGTCGATACATATATTGGTTACAATCCGCTGGACCCAGGTCTTAAACTGAGCCTTCTCTTCATAGGAATCAATCTTGGTATATACACGAATGAGTGCTTCCTGGGCGGCATCGTGGGCATCCTGCTCATTATTAAGAATATAATAGGCTGTGCGATACACCTGTTGTTCTATCTCTCGCAATAGGGTAATTAGAGCGTCGCGATCGCCTGATTGAGCGGCTCTGATGAGTCCCTGCTCGACCACAAAGGATCCCCCTTCCTTGCAACTATACAGACGTTACATTTCGGTAATATGTTGCAATGACATCTAGTCTTTTTTACATTTTAACGCAGATATATTATGGAAAAACACTGGTTCTTTGTGCCATAAGTCTCACCTAAGAATAACAGAAATCTGACACGGAGTCATCCGGCCCTCAGGTGACGCCTGAGATTGGTTTCTCAAGGAGACTTTAGTCCTTCTATTGGAGTCTATGTCGTGTGACAATCTCCCCTTCTCGGACCTGCATTTGAATCTCACCCATCTCATCTGTGCGATGGATAATGATCCCCCGCTTCTTCAACTTGTCTAAAGTATCGGGATGTGGATGACCATAGCTGTTGGACACCCCAACAGAAATGACGGCTGCCCTGGGCTTCCAAAAGTCCAGCCATTCCTCCGAAGTCGATGTATGGCTTCCGTGATGGGCAACTTTCAGAACGTCTGGGAAGCCGAGGCTGCTAGAGGAACCCAGCTTCTCAAGCACCGCCTGCTCAGAGGCCGTGTCCATATCCCCTGTGAACAAGAAGCGGGCATCGTCCATTTCCATAAGAAATGCAATCGATACATGATTCTGCTCCTTGATAAAAGGGATGTCCCCCGCGCTATGGTCCTTAGGCTTAACAGGTGCCAGAAAAGTCAGCATCGTGCGGCTGTCCGGCTTAATTTGCAGTCCACCGGAAATGGTGTACAGCTTAATCTTTTTGTTAAGAGCGGTATGTATAATGTCCTTGATTGTCTTCGTGCCGGTCAGAGTACCGTTTATGAATACCGCCTGTACCGGGATAGAATCCAGCACGGCCTGAATTCCCCCAGCGTGGTCCTGATCCCCATGCGTTAGAATGATGGCGTCGAGCTGATGAATGCCTCTTTTCTTAAGCAGCGGAACCACCACCTTCGCACCGACCTCATAGGGATCTTTCCTGTTCTTCCAAACCTCCTTCGGCTTCCCGAATGTCACGGTTCCTCCTCCATCCACCAGGATGTTTCTGCCCTCAGGCGTAGTAATAAGCGCGCAGTCTCCCTGACCTACATCGATGAATTGGACAGTTCCCGTATTATAGGGATTCTCAGGCTGGTACCCGCTATACAGAAGTCCCGCCAGGCTGCAGCAGCACAGCAGCTGTCCCACTGACCAGAGCATAAGCCTGCGGCGGCTTGGATTCCCATACCTTGATATAGGGGACAACTCAGGTGTAAGAGGCTGGGTCTCATTAGACGTAAAATTGCTGACAACTGCATGTTCAGACTCTGCTCTCCTTCTAAATAAGTACAAAAGACAGCTGATGACTATATAGTATGCAGCTATCCAGCCAGCCGAAGGCGATTTCCAAATCGTCATGAATCCGCTCCGGTTATTCATCCACAGCGCTGCCGCAAACGTAAGCTCGTTCACCATCTGGATGGGGTAGGCAGTCCACCTGCCTAATTGCAGCCAGATTAAACTGAATAGAAGAGAGGCAGTACCGGCTGATAAAGAGAACACGCCTACAATAGGTACAATAAGAAAATTAGCAGCAAGAGAGAGCAGCGAGAACTGATTAAAGTAGTAGATCGTTAAGGGGAAGGATACCAATTGGGCCACTATCGTCATGGAGACGGCCGTCCTTACTCTGCCCGGGAGAAAGCCTAACAACGGATTCACCATGGGAACAAGCAGAATCAATCCTGCGGTAACGAGAAAGGACAGCTGAAAACTAACATTGTACAAATAGTAGGGCTCCCAAATTAACATCAGAAGGGCTGTCGCCGCCAAAATATTCAAGGCATCCTTAAAAAGCCCCTGCCTGAGCAGGTATATGCCAAGCATGGCCATGATCCCGGATCGGACTACGGAGGGGGTCAAGCCTGTTAATAATACATATAGCGGAATAAATATCAGGACAATAAGATAAGCCTTCTCCTGGCTTACTCTGAATCGTCTTAGTATCCAGAACAAGATACTCATATTAATAGCGACATGACTTCCCGAAATAGCAAGAATGTGAGTCAAGCCGAGCTGGGAGAAGCTGCTGTAGGTCTCCGGGTCGAGGTCCTCGGTTACGCCGATTAATAAACCTTTCATGAACCCGGCACTGGGCTCTTCAAATAAAAGGCTGATACGGCTGCCCAATTGGCTTCTTAACTGGTCGGTCCAGGCCATTATCGCCGTGAAGCTCCAGCCCGCGGCTGATGTCTGGACATTTGCCGTTCCCTTAACCTTAAACAACCAGTGAATGTGTTCCCGGTGCAAATACCTCCCGTAATCAAATCCTCCGAAATTCCGGGCCGGAGCAGGAGCAATCAGGCTCACATTTGTAAGAATCACGTTCTGTCCCCGCGTCCATTTCCGGGAAATTTCAAGTTCCTTCTCACTTAGCAGGCGAACCTGCACGATTACCATTTCACTACGCAGATCGTTCTCGTTCAGTGATTTCTGACCTGGTGCTTCTACAGAGAGACGGTTAAGCCTGATCCTAAAATCCGTTCTGTCCCCATCCGTCTCCGGTGCAGAGATAATAACCCCCTCTGCTCTGCTGATTACAGATTCCTCTGCTGTTATAGAATGTGTGTCCAATAGAGTCGTTATCGAGCTTACATTCCGAATCTCATTATAATTCCAGTACTGGGACGAAGCCGAGAAGATAAGCCAGTAGATAAGAGTCCGCTTCCAGCTGCACCTGCCCAAGAAGCCTAAGAGAGGAAATGCCAATGTCGCACCCGTCCATAAACACCAGAAAGTCCATCCTTCATATTGACTTGCGACTACGCTTCCCGCGATCCACAAGTAAGCCGCTGTCAACAGTGGTCTGCGTGTCATCATCCCACCCCTTTCATCCGTCTTATACTTAAAAATCAAAAAGAACCCCATCCTGCTATATTCGCAAGATGAGGTTCTTCCTCAGAGTAAATGCTATTAATCTACCGTCTATTTAAAAGTACCCGCTACTGAGCCGAGTACCCTTTCCATTAATCCTGCACCTTCTGGACCGTCTCCGGTGGCGGAGAATAATCTTCCAGCTGCCTGAACATGATCCCCTTCTGATCCATCATGGCTTTAACTTTAGCTGAATCTTTCGGGTATGGACGGTGATATACAATCAGAGTTATACCGCTATTTGCAAGCATATTGGCACATGTCCAGCAAGGCTCATCCGTCACATATACACTGGACCCTTCCCGGTCGATCCGGTCTGTGAAAAGCAGCAGATTCTGCTCGGCATGAATCGTCCTTACACAGCGCTGTTTCTTGATCATTCGTTCCTCTTGGCCATGCTCCTTAACCAGTTCATATTCCTCGGCAATCATGCAGCCCGCTTCAGAACAATCAGGGACTCCTGAAGGAGCCCCGTTATAAGCTGTGCCCAGCAGCTTCTTGCCTTGCACAAGAACTGAACCTACATGACGTCTGCTGCAGCGCGAACGGGTGGATACCATATAGGCGATATCCATGAAATAAGTATCCCAGTCTTTCCGGTTATCCAGACTCATCTTCCCTACTCCTATCTAAAGCCCGATAAAGGGCTTCATTTTCTCAAGCATTTTTGGACCAATGCCTTTGACATTGGTTAGATCGGCGACCTTACCGAAGGCACCGTGCTGATTACGATAGTCCACAATGGCAGCCGCCTTCTTGGCTCCGATACCCGGGATATTCTGGAGCTCCTCAAGCCCAGCGGTATTGATGTTGATGAGCTGCGCGGTCTCTGAAGAAGGATTAGAGACCGAATGGCTGCTCTTAGTTAGAGGGGACTGGCTTAGAACCTTCTCTGCCTTGGCTTCCCCTGAATGTCCGTCATTGCTTCCGCTCTTCATGGCTTTGTCTGAAGCCGGATTCCCGGGGTTCAAGCGGGGGGTCTCTTGCGACTCCATGGCCTTAGCCACCTGCGTATTTACCGGAACCCATCCTTCAAGACCCGCAGGCGGCCTTGCTCCTACCGCAAGCAGCATGAGACCAGCTCCTATTACCGCCGATACCACCGCTGTTCCAATTAACTTTCTATACATTTACCCAGCTCCAATCTCAAATCTATAAATTCATGGTCATGAATATCTATCTGAGCTGCATACATTGTAACGACGAAGCCGCGCCTTCGCGCAGAAGGAGAGATCTCCGTGATGAAAATAGGATTTATCGGAACAGGGAGTATGGGAAGTCTGCTAATTGAATCATTCTTACGTTCCGGAGCACTGCAGCCACGGCAGATTACGGCAAGCAGCCGTACTCTTGCCCGGACTGAACGTCTGTCTGCCAAGTATTCGGGTCTGAAGGCCGTGGACAGTAATGTCCACACAGCGCTCCAGAGCGATATTATATTTATCTGCGTGAAGCCACTGGAGTTCCCCCAGGTACTCAGTGAAATTCAGGGAGTCTTGAATCCTGAACAAATCGTTGTATCGATAACAAGCCCGGTTCAGATCAGCCTTATCGAATGTATTCTTCCATGCAAAGTAGCCAAAGTTGTGCCGAGTATCACCCATGCCGTTCTAAGCGGCGCTTCTCTATGCATGTATGGTCAGCGTATACTTCCAGAAGACAGGCTGCTGCTTGAACAGCTGATCTCTTCCGTGGGCACCCCGGTACTGATCGAAGAAGCCCATGTCCGTGGTGCCTCAGATATCTCTAGCTGCGGACCTGCCTTTTTGGCTTATATTCTTGGACTATGGGCAGATTCTACCGCAGAATTAACTGGACTTCAGCGGACAACCGCCGTACGTTTAGGCGCAGAAATGCTGCTTGGTACAGGACGCCTTCTCACCGAGGGTGGCTTCTCACTGGAACAGCTAAGGCAGCGAGTAGCCGTCCCCGGTGGAGTAACTGCGGAAGGCCTTTCCGTACTCAAGCAGCATTTAATTTCGGTATTCCCAGAGTTAATCCAGGCCACTACCCGCAAGCATGAACATGATCTGGCAAAACTCGATACGAGCTTTGACCAGTTAAAGAATCATAGTGACTAACCTACCACAATATTTACAAGCTTGCCGGGTACAGCAATCACTTTACGCACAGACTTGCCTTCGATCGCCCGCTTAACGTTAGGAAGCTCCATCGTGAACTCCTGCATGGCGGCTTGATCCAGATCCTTGGCAATTTTGGCACGGTCCACAATCTTGCCGTTAACCTGAACCACAATCTCCACTTCTGCATCCACAGTCCATGCCTCGTCATAGGATGGCCATGCCACGTAGGTCACACTCTCTTCGTGGCCTAGACGTTGCCACAATTCCTCGGCAATATGCGGAGCAAGCGGTGACAGCAGCTGCACGAAATTCGCTGCCGCTTCTCTAGGAACAACATCTATCTTATAGGCTTCATTGATGAAGATCATCAGCTGGCTGATGGCGGTATTAAAGCGGAGTCCATCCAGGTCTTCTGTTACTTTCTTGATGGTCTTATGCCATGTACGTTTGAACTCCTCGCTGCCTTCTCCATCCACGATCTTTGAATTCAGAGCGCCGTCCTCTCCGATGAACAGTCGCCATACACGGGACAAGAACCGGTAAGTTCCCTCAACCCCATTGGAGTTCCAAGGCTTGGTAGCCTCAAGAGGTCCCATAAACATTTCGTAAATACGAAGGGTGTCTGCCCCGTATTCATTAACAATTACATCCGGGTTAATGACGTTACCGCGGGATTTACTCATCTTCTCGTTGTTGGTTCCAAGAATCATTCCCTGGTTAACCAGCTTGTGGAATGGTTCCTTCGTTGAGACAACTCCCAGGTCATAGAGCACCTTGTGCCAGAACCGGGCATACAGCAGGTGCAGCACAGCGTGCTCCGCTCCTCCAATGTAAAGATCAACCGGCAGCCATTCCTTCTGCTTCTCTGGGGAGCACAGTTCTTGATCATTGTGCGGATCTATGAAGCGCAGATAGTACCAGCAGCTTCCTGCCCATTGCGGCATAGTATTGGTCTCCCGGCGGGCAGGCAGCCCTGTCTCCGGATCTGTCGTATTCACCCATTCCGTTACATTGGCAAGCGGTGATTCTCCTGTTCCGGACGGCTTGATCTGATCGACATCAGGCAGGACAAGCGGAAGCTGATCCACAGGAACCGGCTTCATGGTTCCGTCTTCGAGATGCAGAATTGGGATAGGCTCACCCCAGTAGCGCTGACGGCTGAACAGCCAGTCACGCAGACGGTATGTGACTTTCCCTTTACCTTTCCCCTGCTCTTCCAGCCAAGAGATGGCTTTCTTAATCGCTTCTTCGTTATTCAGACCATTCAGGAAATCAGAATTAACATGCTCTCCGTCACCCGCATAGGCTTCCTTGCTGACATCCCCGCCAGATACGACTTCAAGAATAGGCAGATCAAATTGCTTCGCAAACTCATAATCGCGCTCGTCATGAGCCGGAACAGCCATAATGGCACCTGTACCGTAGCCGGCAAGTACATAATCGGCAATCCAGATTGGCAGCTTGGCACCATTTATCGGGTTAATTGCATAGGCCCCTGTGAACACACCTGACTTCTCTTTTGCAAGATCTGTACGTTCCAGATCACTCTTCCGGGCCGCCTGCTCCTGATAAGCCTTCACAGCCTCGCGACGGTCTTCCGTCGTAATAACTTCGACCAGCGCATGCTCAGGTGCAAGAACTGCATAACTGGCTCCAAACAAGGTGTCCGGGCGCGTCGTGAACACGGTCAGTGACTCGGTCTGGCCTTCAATGGCGAAGTCGACTTCCGCACCTTCGGATTTGCCGATCCAGTTGCGCTGCATGTCTTTAATGCTTTCCGACCAGTCAAGCTCCTCCAGATCTTCAAGCAAACGCTCAGCATATTCAGTAATCTTAAGAACCCATTGACGCATCGGCTTGCGGATAACCGGATGTCCTCCGCGCTCACTCAGTCCATCGATAACTTCTTCATTAGCAAGTACAGTTCCAAGTGCAGGGCACCAGTTGACCGGTACTTCTGCGACGTAAGCAAGTCCTTTGTTATACAGCTGGATGAAGATCCACTGTGTCCATTTATAATATTCCGGGTCTGTCGTGCTGATCTCCCGATCCCAATCATAGGAGAAGCCCAGTGACTTAATCTGGCGGCGGAAGTTGTTGATGTTCTTCACTGTGATATGACGGGGATGTTCACCCGTATCCAGCGCATGCTGCTCAGCAGGAAGACCGAAGGCATCCCAGCCCATCGGATGAAGCACGTTATATCCGCGCATCCGTTTGTAACGGGAGACGATGTCCGTGGCTGTGTAACCCTCCGGGTGGCCTACGTGTAGGCCTGCGCCTGAAGGATAAGGGAACATATCCAGCGCATAGAACTTGGGCTTGCCGGCATCCTCTCTTGTCTTGAATGTCTGGTGTTCATCCCAATAGGCCTGCCACTTTGGCTCTATGGCCTGCGGGTGATAGACATGATTATTAACGTTCTTCTCTGTCATGAAATAAGCTCCTCCTTGGATAGCGCATCTGTACATTTGTACATCTGAATTAATTCATCGGTTAGTTAAATCCTCACAAAAAAACCTCTCAGTCCATAGCGTTATCACCGCTAGGGACGAGAGGATTATTCCCGTGGTACCACCCTAGTTAGCGCGTCAACATGCTTTGTTCTGCGCTCACTTTAGCACCCTTAACGCGGGTGTAACGATGTATGTTCACCAGAATACCGGCACTGATATCTATCCGGCCTCCAGCTTGCATCATAACTCCGAGGCGAGTTCATTACAGCCTGATCAACCGGTTCGCACCCCCACCGGCTCTCTGTGTGATTAGATCTGAATTACTGGTCCTCATCATAGCTTAAATATCCAATTTAATTAACAATTATTATATTCATATCTTCCCTTATAGTCAATGCCGGGTATCTCTTCTAGACTTTAAATACCTTCGTCTTCTCGAACAGCTTGTTCGTCAAAACCATGAGTTCCTCTAAAAAAAAGTATATATCCATTTACCTATACTTCCTAGTTAATTTATCCCAGAATCAAACTTTGTGTGATGAGTTACTAAGAGTTTTGTTAATTTATGAATAAATGCTTACAGGAAATACTTTGACAAGTCGGGAAGAACAAATATAATGAAGCCATGGATTACTTGACTATTTTCAAAGCTCTAGCGAACGAAACCCGGCTGCAGATTTTACTGTGGCTTAAAGAACCCGAGGTTAATTTCCCGAATGCGGTTCCTCTTGCAGACGAGCACGGTTTCAAAGATGCGATCTGCGTTGGCAAGATTCAGGAGAAAGCGGGCATGTCCCAGTCTACCACGTCCCAGTACTTATCCCTGCTTCAACGTTCAGGTCTGCTCGAAGCCAGACGCATAGGCCAATGGACGTATTACCGCAGGAATGAAGAGACTATCCAACACTTAGCTGAATATATTGGAAAGGAGCTCTAAGCAAACAGCCGGTCATCCCGAAGATGACCGGCTGTTCTTCTATTATGATTATTTTACCGCTACAAAAAAAAGTCTGGCTGCATCATCGGAAGCTTCAATCCACTCGAAATCGGCATAACAGTTCACTTGAGAAAAACCGCATTTCGTAAGCTCCACCTTAATCCAGTTGGGATCATAGGCCCGCTGAACATGCGTTTCTTCAAATCTGCGGTACATGTCAGTACCCTGTTCCGATTCTCGCGCAAATATCGTCAGATGATGCTCAATCTCATTCCGGTACGCATCTCTCTCGCACGTCCATATATACGAGACAGATTTCTCATCCCAAATGAAAGGCTGATCTTCCTCATACCGCTTCAAAGTATTCGGGTGATGCACATCAAAGAGAAACGTCCCTCCCGGTTTGAGCCCTTCAAACGTACGTCTAAATGTCCGTGTGAGATCCTCGGGCTCCAGCAGATAATTGATACAGTCACAGAATGAGATTACGGAATCCACGGGCTCCGGCATCTCCCACTCTCTCATGTCCTGCTGAACCCAGCGAACGGATCCATCCCGGAACAGTCTGCTTCCGCGCGGGGTCTGCTCCATCTTACGGCGGGCTACCGCCAGCATATCCGGAGATAAATCCATCCCCGTCACTTCAAAGCCTGAGTTAACCAGCGGAATGGTTATGCTGCCGGTTCCGCATCCCAGCTCAACCACTGTCTTGGGCATCCCAAGCTTGTCCCAGGCGGTTCTAGCGAACCGAATCCAGTCGGGGTAAGGCATATCTTCCATCAGTTCATCGTACACATATGCGAATTTGCGATATGAAGCCATCTGTCAACACCGCTTTCCATAGAAGCTTAGGCCAGTCCGTCCCCATCACTAGTGTCATTAGCTGCAGTATCCTTGTTGAGATAAGTCCAGTTCTCTTCCTGACGGATCTTTCCATCTTTCATCAGCTTGCCCATGGCGCGTTTGAAGGCAGACTTGCTAATCCCGAACCGCTGCTTGATAACATCCGGTGGGGTTGCATCCGAGTAAGGCATGCCCCCGCCTGGCCGGCTCTCCAGATATTCGAGTATCCGTTCGGCATCCTCATTGCGGCCGATTTCTTTGCGCGGCGCCATGGACAGGTTCACCCGTCCATCTTCACGAATATGGGCCACACGCACGTTCACACGCTCACCAAGACGCAGCAGCCTGCTGCGTTCGGAAGAGTGAATCATCCCGATCGCGCCGAATCCAAGAACACCGCCCTGAACAACGACGAAAGTTCCCATTTGCAGCGGCTTGTAGACTACGGCTTCGAGCCATTGATTGTTCCAAGTCGTAGGAGCGTGGAAAGCCAGCGGAGCAAGCTCCTGCTCACCGGCCAGCTTCGCCTTGAGTCTGCCTTGTTTGTCGTGCTCCATGATTACATATACCTGGTCTCCAACTTGAGGATGAAGCTCCTTAAGCTCCGGCAGTTCCCGAATCGGAAGCAGCAGTTGCCGGCCTAGTCCCATTTCCAGGAAGCATCCCAGTCTTGGATGAAAATCGGCAACTTCAAGCAGAGCCAATTCTCCAAGTGTCAGATAAGGCGTCTTCATGGTAGCAGCAAGCCGATCCTCCGTATCAAAGAACAGGAATACCTCAACGGTATCCCCGGGCTCAACCTTGCGGGTCAGCTCTGTATAGTGCAGCAAAACGTCTTCAGAACCGTAACTCAAAAAGAAACCGTAGGGCGAGACCTCCCTGTCAATCATCAGAGAGACTATCGTACCCGCTATCAGACTCATACCGTCTCCACCACTTTGGCATCTGACCACAGACGCTCGATATTATAGTATTCCCGTTCATCACGGTGGAAGATGTGTACGACCACATCACCAAGGTCCATTAGCACCCAGCGAGCTGAATCCATGCCTTCAATTCCACGAATCGTTGTCCCCGCTTCTTGAGCGCGTTTGCGAATCTCGGTTGCGATAGACTGAACCTGAGTATCCGAATTCCCGTGACAAATGACGAAATAGTCTGCGATCATGGAGATTCCCTTCAGATCCAGCGCTACGATGTTGGCTGCCTTCTTGTCATCAGCGGCCTCTATAGTTAGGTTAAGCAGTTCTTTTGGACTTACTGTCATTCATTTACCTCCTAATAGTAAAAGTGAGCTTAGTATCTAATCTTCACTTGATTTGCCGAATCAGATCGTTACGCGAGAGAACAGTAAGCGGATAGATCACTTTCCTCTTCTCAAGCAGAAATTGAATCGTGGAATCCAGCCCGGCGATCAGCCCTTCTTCAAGGCTATGATTCGCCAGTTTCCTTATATTATTCACACCCGGAAAATCCCTACCGGGTTCAATATAATCAGCCAGACAAATCACCTTGTCCAGCATTGTCATGCCAATTCGGCCAGATGTATGATAACGAATCGCATCCAGAATTTCTTCATCTTCAATCCCATAGTCCCGCTTAGCAACAAATGCGCCTACCTCAGCATGCCACAGCTGCTTGTCATTTCCAAGCAGGTCTTGGTTCAAATGATTCTCGCGAATCACCTGCTCCTGCTGATCAATAGGCCAGAACTTGGCCACATCATGCATAAGCGCAGCCAGATCCGCCTTCTGCGGATCTGCTCCATACCGCTCAGCAAGTTCTACGGCTGACTTCATGACACCTTCCGTGTGCTTCCAGCGCTTCTCCGGCATTTGTCCGGATACCGCCTTGATCAATTCATCCCGGCTGTACCGCATAGATCCCGCTCCTTATCATGTATTCGTATACACTCTCGGGTACCATATAGCGAACCGACTGTCCTTTGGCCATTCGTCTACGGATCAGACTGGAGGAAATATCCACAAGCGGCATCTCGGCAAGAAGAACGGCGTCTTCAATAAATTGAGGCAGCGTATCCAGATCAAGCATACTTCCCGGTCTTTGCAGGCCGATGAATTTGACCATGTTCACCAGATCTTCAATGCCTTCCCATTTCGGGAGATAGTTAATCATATCCGCACCGATGATGAAATAAAACTCGATATCCGGATGCATTCCCTTCAGTTCCTTCATCGTGTCGATCGTATAGGATATCCCGCCGCGCACAAGCTCAATATCCAGCGGCTTGAAAGCCGGATTGCCTGCAATCGCTTCGGCAACCATCTCAAGCCTCATCTGGCCGCTCACCCCGGCCTGCCGCTTATGGGGCGGCAGATGAGAGGGCATGAACCAGACCTCTTCGAGTCCGAACTGGTCTCTGGCTGCTTCGGCAACGAGCAGATGGCCGACATGAATCGGATCGAACGCTCCGCCCATGATCCCGATTTTTCTCATGATCCAACCATCCCTTCCGGATTAATTCTTGGGAAGCTCGATTTGCTTATTTTCCTTGGATTCCTTGTAGAGAACGATAGTTCTGCCGATCACCTGGACCAGCTCAGAACCTGAATCTGCGGCCAGCTCTTCCCCGATCTGCTTAGGGTCATCCAGACAATTGTTAAGAACGGATAACTTAATCAGCTCCCGAGTCTCAATGGCATCGGTAATGTGGCGGATAATCTGTTCATTGGTACCGCCTTTTCCTACTTGGAAAATGGGCTGCAAGTGGTGCGCTTGACTGCGCAGAAAACGTTTTTGTTTGCCTGTAAGCATGTGTTGTTCTAACTCCTTAAATGGCCGTTACCTGTGGGCCATATTCATATTCTGTATTTAAAGTATACCCTGTAAGCTCTCAAGTACCGCTTCACGCATTCTGTCCACCGGAGCTTTCAGACCTGTCCAATATTCAAAAGCATACGCTCCTTGATAGATGAACATGCCAAGTCCGCTATGTGTGCGGCAGCCTTTGATCTCAGCCTGGCGAAGCAGTTCGGTCTTAAGCGGATTGTAAATGAGATCACTCACGACAATCCCCTCAGGAATCCATTCCGGATTCATCGGAATATCGCTAACGGCCGGGTGCATGCCGACCGAGGTTGTATTGATCAGTACATCTACATCCTTAACCGATGCAGCAATGTCCTCATTCCCGCATCCCGTCAAATGCCCAAGGCCCGACCATTCCGCGGCAAGCTGCCTGGCTTTGTCCGGAGTCCGGTTCGCTACGATGATCTGAGCTGGTGACTCCAGAAGAAGAGCATAGATAATCCCTCTGGCGGCGCCTCCCGCTCCAAGGACAAGAATCGTCTTCCCCTTCAAGTCAGGCACAGCTTCTTCCTTCAATGACCGAACATAACCAATTCCGTCCGTATTGTAGCCGGTAAGCACACCATTATTGTTAACGATTGTATTTACCGCACCGATCAGGCGCGCTCCTTCATCCAGTTCATCCACCAGGTCCATCACGTTCACTTTATGCGGGACTGTGACATTCACACCCCGAAATCCAAGCGCTCGTATTCCCTCAACTGCCTGAGCCAACCGGTCAGACTTCACATGAAGAGGTACGTAGCTCCCCGGCACAGAGACGGCATGCAGGGCCGCCTCATGCATAACAGGAGACTTGGAATGCGCAATGGGATCCCCCATGACACCTAACAATAGCGGTCCTGTTGAAGAATGGCTCATCTCCTTGCCCATTAGGCAACCTCCCCACTTTAATGGACTGGACTGAAGTACAGTCCATATAGCATTGCTTATCCTAGATCAAGGATGGACGAAGCAGCACTTTAATCCCTTTCGGAACGTGAATGGCCACTACCGCGCCCGACTCTCCATTGACCTTGATCCAGCCAAGTCCGGAGATGAAGATGTCGCTCCGGCTTCCCCGCGGAATCCGGAATTCATGTCTTGTCCATGCCGGCAGCTTGCTGATCTCATCCCGGTTCGGTGGGGATAACATCTCCCCAGCATGCTTCTCGAAGAGCTCATCCGCTCTCTCCAGCTTGGTCCGGTGAATCGGCATCTTGCCGCTGACAAAGCAGGTAAAGGACTGATGCTCGCCTTGTATGAAGTCAAAACGGCCAAACCCGCCGAAATAGAGCGTCTGCCCCTCATTGAGCTGATATACGATCGGCTTAAGCGGCTTGTCTGCCATAATTACGGACAAATCGCTTGGTCCGATAAGCTCACTGTAACGCGAAGGATACATAATCCCAGGCGTATCAATGATGTACTGTCCATCGTCCAGCGGGATATTAACCATATCCAGGGTTGTACCCGGATAACGTGAAGTGGTCAGTTCCTGATCCAGATCACTATAGTCGCGGATCAAACGATTGATCAGCGTGGATTTGCCTACATTGGTAGCGCCGACGACATACACATCCCGGTCTCCACGATACTGCTCCACAGCCTCAAGCAGGCGGTCAAATCCCTTGTTCTGCTTGGCACTGCAGAATATAATATCCTGAGTTCTAAGCCCAAGCTCTTTCGCCTGCTTCTGAACCCAGTTCAGCAGCTTGTTCCAGTTCGTTACCTTCGGAAGCAGGTCGATCTTGTTCACGGCAAGCAGCACGGGATTTGTGCCAACAAACCGCTGCAGACCTCCAATTACACTTCCCTCAAAATCAAAAATATCTACGATGTGGATGACAAGCGCATCCTTCTCTCCAATCTGACTGAGCAGACGCAGGAATTCATCCTGCTCCACAGTTACGGATGAGGATTCATTGTAGTTCTTGATTCTGAAGCAGCGCTGGCAAATGACCGGTTCACGTTCCAATGCCTGCACTGGAAGGTAACCGGGCTTGTTCACATCTTCATTCTGCAGCTTCACGCCGCATCCGCTGCACTTTCTCCCTTCAGGGATAAGCGGTCCTTCTGTCATTAGTTCTTGTCCTCCTCGGTCCATACTCCAACTTTACGCAAACGCCTTTGAACAATACGCTCTACCCGGCGGTTGAACCGGGTGACGAAGCCTTCATCTTCAATGGCTATCGGCTGAACCAGCACCGTGAACAGGCCCATACGATTCCCTCCATAGACATCGGTTAGCAGCTGATCGCCGACCACAACCGTTTCACTCGGCTTGTATCCGAGCAGACCCAGGGCCTTATGAAAGGGAATATTAGATGGCTTCCTGGCTTTGTGAATGAATTCAATATTTAAAGGGGTGGCAAATGAAGACACCCTTCCCAAATTATTGTTTGACACGATCACAAGTTTAAAACCATGCTGTTTCACTTTTTCAAACCATTCTACAAGGATGGGTGTTGCTGAGGGTTCTTTGGCGCCTACAAGCGTATTATCCAGGTCTGTAATGATGGCCCGGTAGCCTGATGCGTAAAGTCCTTCTAGATCAATATCAAACACCGTGTTCACCCGCAGTTTGGGCATCAACTTCTCAAACAAATGTCGTCACCTCAGTTTCTACGACAAACTATACCATAATCTTTCTTTATAGTAAAAAAGAAACGCCCCGGGAATGCGGCTTCCCAAGGCTTTATAATTGCACGATTGCATTAGTGCGAATAAGTCTTTTTCAAAGCTCTGCTTAAATTCTGCAGCTTGATCTGAAGAGCTCTCCAATCCTGCTCTGAGACGGTATGCGGACTATACTTGGCCTTCTCAAATTGCAGCAGCAGCTCATCAAATGACGAGGCCATGGACGGAGCATCATCCTTCCAACGGGTAACCGCCTCACGAAGGGTCTCATGGTCTTCTCTTGTGAAGCCTCGTCTCTTCATGAAGTGAATCCAGCGGCCTGTCTCCACAACAACCTTCTCTCCGGAGGTCAGTTCACGGCCTTTTCTCACACGAAGATAGGCGTAGTACAGGGCGCTGCGGTATCTCCACAGGAGATAACCACCGAGAACCAGCAGAATACCTGCCGTGATGGATAAGAACCACCGAAGGAAAGCCGTGTTACTCTGCGGTGCAGAATCCACTTCCGGTTCAACATCTTCAGGCTCAGCCGAGGCCGGCTCCGCTGGCGTTTTGTTCACCTCGTCATCCGTCACATTTATTGGTGCGTCAAATCCCGGAGTCGCCTCAAAGGTAACCCAGCCATATTCTTCGCCAAAATACACTTCAGCCCAGGAATGGGCATCCGCATTGGTTACTACATAAGGACCAGTGGGTTCATTGGTCAAATTCTCAGGACCCTGGAACTCCTGATGTCCCGTAGAGAAGCCTTTGACCCATCTGGCAGGCATCCCGATCGAACGGGCCATCGTCACCATCGAGGTGGAGAAGTAGTCGCAATAACCCTCTTTGATATCGAATAAAAAGCCTTCCACAAGATCCTTATGGACTTTGCGGGACAGGTCCGGCGTGTTGGTGTACGTGTAGTTATTTTTGAGATAATCCTGCAGCAGCACCATTTTATCATAAGGGGTCTTCCCCTTTGCGGTGACCTGCTCTGCAAGCTGCTTCACGCTGTCCGGGAAGTCCGGATCCAGCTGAACATACTTACTCTCCATTCCATTAGGGTAAAGTGTATTATAACTGGCGCCTTGCAGCTCTTCCAGCGGTATAACCGGCATTTCGGATACCACTTTGTAGACGGAGGGATACCCGCCATTCTTGGGATTCCTGTCAAAGCCATCCCACTTCACGGATCTATCTTCAGGATACCATCTCGCTAATGGATCCTTAGTCTTCTCCTCATCACTAAGCAGGCTGATGTGAGAGATGGAATAAGCGCCGAACAGCACGGGATAACTCCGCTTACTGTTCATCACAATCGTCTGCTCGACCTTCTCGGTCTTCACTTTACTGCCCACTCTGTTGAAATTCATAGATTGGTCCAGAATATCAACCGTTCCATCCCGGTCACGTTCCTGGAGTCCTCCCCAGCCTGTTCCCGTGTAGAAATCTCGGGTCTCCCCCCGCCAATAAGACGCCTTGGGAGAAGTTACCGTCATGACGGTGCTGTAATCGAAATTAAATCCGCCTCCAAGCTTCGAATCGTCCCGGCTGTACCCTGAGGCGGACGGAGAAGACTTCTTCTCTGTCTCCTTCGACTTCTCATATTTGTTCCCCTGAAGGTTCTGCCAAGCCGAGTAAGGATCTGTCAGCAGAGGAGCCACCTCAGGCATACTTACCCCGAGCAGCAGTACACACGAGAACACTACGACAATATTTACGAGCACTTTGAAAGGAGACAGCCTTAGGTGGTACCAGCCCTGAGGATATTTAGTCTGATACCTGCGAAAATGAAAGCTGACCAGCCATCCGAGTCCGGCGAAGACCGTCCAAGCCACCTCTGTCCACAAATAATAGCTGGTGAACGAGTCCAGAATGGCGAAGGTCACTATGTTCATCCCTGTGAACAGAAGAATAAAACCGCGATAATCCGCAAGGCGAATCGCAAGCTCGAATAATCCCCATGCCGGGAGACTGAACCAGATATAAGGATCCAGGCTTTTCATGAACTGAATAATACCAATTGGCAATAATGGCCCATCTGTAACAAAAACATCGTAGGAAGATAACACAGAATAATGAATAATGGCCATAACGGCAATTTTCGCGATCCACTTCAGCCATCTGTTAAAAGGCAGCAGGGCCTCCGCTGCGGCCGATGCAATCAACACATCCAGTACCAGAACTGAGGTCTCATCATACCAGATTGGCTTGACGAAGTTAATCCACTGGACAGCCATGATCATGACCCAAAGCATACATAAAATGAAATACCATGAATACTGTACTCTTCTGAATCTGTTAATCATAGCGGCCTCCTCTCATGGATACAGGAAGCTCCTGTAGAGAAGGGACAACAATCCCTCGCAGCCCTTGCTGACGCAAGGAAGCCGAGAAGCGGCCGTCCTGAGGTTCTGGGCCGATAAAGATATGATAAGGGGACATTTGGCCCGATTTTGCCCACTGCAGGGTCTCCAGCACCTCTTTATCCGTCCGGGAAGAAATAAGCACAAAGAATGTACCCGGTGCAAACAGATCCTTCTTGCCTGCCAGTCTATCCTTCAGACTTCCCTGTCCATCCGGCTTGATGTCAACCAAATGCTGCACCATCCGCTGCCGCTCTGCGGCATTGTTCATCGGAAGATAACCTTTGAAGCTGCTCCCCAAAGTGCACAGCCCAATGCTCATGCGCTCTCTCGCACTGTAATCCAGCAGGGAGGCTGCCGTAGATACGGCAAGCTCGAATTCTGCGAGGTCCAGATAACTGCTCTGACTGGCGTCCAGCACCAGTACGGTCTTAGGAAGGGACTCATGCTCGAACTCCTTGGATTTCCAGCTTCCCGTCTTCGCTGTAGCATTCCAGTGAATTCTGGACAACCGGTCTCCATAGACGTATTCCCTGACTCCGTTAATCTGGGTCGTCTCACGCCGGGACAGCGACTGGGCATTCTCCGGGCCTGCAAACCTTGAGTTACGGTCGGTTAAGTGCCAATAAGGAATGAATACGGTCCTCGGCAGCACATAGAATTCCCCTTTGAAATCAAAGGTGCGTGTATGCTTGATGAGCCCAAAAATATCCTCCGCACGGCATTCGGTCTCGGCAAATGAATATCTGCCCCGCTCAAGCGGCGGGGTCTGAAATGAGATCTCTGCCCCTGAACGAAACCTCGGGATTACACTCTCTTCGAAAGCCCATGAACCGCCGCTGTGCCTCTTTAACATTTCACGGACAATAATAAATGGATGCGGCGCCCATCCGCGGTGCTCCATATTCAGCTTCACATGAACCTGATCGCCCGCCTGCATCTGGCCTCCCAATCCGCCCTCCATGGATAGGGACCGCGTTCCGCTCATCTTCTTCAGACCAATCCAGCTGCACAGAATCCAGTAGACCATCAGAATCGATACCATCATCAGCAGCATGATGGAGGTCTTGCCGCCTTGAAACACGGTGTACATCAGACATACCAGCCATATTAATCCTGGTCTCCATAATCGCTTCATCCCTGATCCTCCCTTTAGAGCCGATAAGCTTCGATCCACAGGCTTATCGCTCCACAGAAACCGGGACGTAGACTTGTCTAAGAATATTCTGCAGGACAGTATCCGCGTTCAAGCTGTCCAGCCTTGCTTCCGGACGAAGCAGAATCCGGTGACCCAGCACAAACGGTGCCAGCGTCTTAACATCATCAGGAAGTACGTAGTTCCGTTCATTCAGGAATGCGTACGCTTTCACTGCATTAAGAAATGCGAGGGAAGCCCGTGGGCTGGCACCAAGCAGCACACCTTCATGTTCGCGGGTACGACGAACGATCTCAAGCAAATAATTCAGCACCGCATCATCCATATGGACTTGCCGCACTTCTTCCTGGATGCGGGTAATTTCGTCCATCTGGGTCACAGGCTCAAGCTGATCAACAGGTTGTCCCTTTTGGTGGGAATGCAGCATCGTTCTCTCGGTATTCTCATCCGGGTATCCCATACGCAGCTTCATCATGAAGCGGTCGAGCTGGGCCTCGGGAAGCATATAGGTTCCTTCAAAATCAATTGGATTCTGGGTAGCACACAGCATAAAAGGATTGGGCAGCGCGTAAGTCACCCCATCCACCGTCACATTACGCTCTTCCATTACCTCAAGCAGGGCTGACTGCGTCTTCGTCGTTGCCCGGTTAATCTCATCGGCAAGAAGAATATGGGTCATTACAGGACCCGGCCGAAATACGAAGCGTTCCTCATGGGGATGAAATACGGAGACCCCGGTAATATCACTTGGCAGAATATCGGGATTACACTGAATTCTCCGGTATTCCCCGTTCATGGATCTGGCCAGCGCCTTGATCAGCTGGGTCTTCCCCGTCCCCGGCACATCTTCAATCAAGACATGCCCTCCGGCAAGAAGCGCGGTTAACAAGAGCTTTATCTCAAAGGATTTACCTAATATACATGATTCCAGATTTGATTTGATGGCTGTAACGATTTGTACGGATTCTCTCATCGACGTCATGCCTGACTTCCTCCTCATTCACCATAGGTTGGCCCACAAAATTACAATATACCTTAAGCCTGTATATATCTTCCTATTGTACATGATGAAATAGGCCTGCGTATAGTTCCATCGCTTTCCAAAACTATTTGGATCAAATTACAAAACTCTGTCCGCATCTATTAAAGACATAAAAAAGAAACCTCTCTTTGGTCAATGGAATTACTTAACTCCATTACTCAAGAGGGTTTCTTGGCGCACCATCTATTTAAGGAAGGCTCCGAGCCAGAGATATCTTATCCTCTGGGGCGAACGATTAACGCAGCAAGGAACGAGAATATTATGGCAGAGGAAATCCCCGCGCTCGTCACTTCAAATATCCCCGTAACTATCCCGATCCAGCCGTCCTTCTTGAGCTCGGTCATAGCTCCGTGAACAAGTGCGTTCCCGAAGCTGGTAATCGGTACAGAGGCTCCGGCTCCGGCAAATTTGATCAAGGGCTCATACCAGCCAAATGCATCCATAAGCGCCCCGATGACCACCAGTGTGCTCATCGTATGGGCTGGTGTAAGCTTGAACAGGTCGAACATAAGCTGTCCAACTACACAAAATAAACCTCCAATAATAAATGCCCAGAGAAATATCATCGTCTTACCTCTCCTTCATTAATTGTCAATGCACACCATCAATCCCGAAAATGACATGAACCAGCCCAATCACAAAGGCGGCTACTACCCCGAATACGATGACTGAGCCGGCCAGCTTGAACATATTCGCGCCCACGCCAAGCACCAGTCCCTCGGATCGATGCTCCAGAGCAGCAGAGGACATCGAGTTGGCAAATCCGGTCACGGGGACAGCCGACCCGGCTCCGGCCCACTGTGCGATTTTGTCATAAACCCCCAGACTCGTGAGGATGACGGAGATCAGAATCATGACAGCCACGGTCGGATTGCTGGCCTGTCTTATATTCATATGAAATACGGAAATGAAAAACTGCTCTACCCCTTGTCCAATCAGACATATCAATCCGCCGACCAGGAAGGCCCTCACACAGTTCGCTGCAATTTTCCTTGGAGGCTCATGCTTCTTGGCGATTTTCTTATACTCTTCCGGGGTCATCGAGTCTTTAACCGATGCGGATGAGGGGTCATTTACGTTATGAGTCTGCTCAGCCAACTTTGCTCCCTCCTGTTCATCCCTTGTTGTTCGCAGCATCTCGTCCCCATCATTATCTGTAGATGTGTAGATTGTTATGATTGGTAAATCATCCATATCCCAAAGGCTGATCTTAAGAAAAAACAGCCTCCGGAAAGAGGCTGTTTAGTACATCAGCAGCAGACGGGACTGTCTCTCAAAAAAATAAAGCACAACAACAAGCAAAATGAACAGCAGGCAGATCACTAGAAGTTTTTTGAGCTGTGAAGTGGTCATTAGATTCCCCCCAAGCAGGACCTACCACATCGTATGCCTGCGACAGGCTTATGTGCATGTCTAATGACGTATACCCCGTGAACTCGACAAACTCGACAAGGCCCATCTCGTAGTTCATACTGGAAATATTGAATGAAAGGGGAGTACATAATAATGAATGAACACACACTTGAGCTATTTCGGACATTAACCGAATTCCCTTCTGCACCGGGCTTTGAGAGGGAGCTTCGCGGCTTCGTGAAGGAGCGGCTCTCTGCCTATACCGATGAATTTGTACAGGATCGCCTTGGAAGCTTATTCGGTGTCCTTCGGGGAGATGAACAGGGTCCTAAGGTGATGGTTGCGGGACATATGGATGAAGTCGGCTTTATGGTTACAGGTATAAGTGCCAATGGAATGGTCTCCTTTCAGCCCCTCGGCGGATGGTGGAGCCAAGCTGTTCTTGCCCAGCGTCTCCAAATTATTACCCCCGAGAGACGTATAGTCGGAGTTGTCGGTTCGATTCCAACTCACCTGCTGGATGATGCGCTGAGAAGCAAGCCTGTCGACCTCAAAACCATGTATCTGGACATTGGAGCAGACAGCAAGGAAGAGGCGGAAAGCTTCGGGGTTCGCCCGGGACTGCAGATTGTACCGATCTGTGAATTCACTCCTCTGGCCAATCCGAAGAAAATTATGGCCAAAGCCTGGGATAACCGCTATGGTGTGGGTCTCGCCATCGAACTGATGGAGGCTCTTCATCAAGAGAAGCTTCCAAATACTCTGTATGCCGGAGCCACCGTTCAGGAAGAGCTTGGGCTTCGAGGTGCACGTACCGCGGCGAATCTGATTCAGCCGGACATCTTCTTTGGGCTTGATGCCAGCGCGGCGAATGATATGACAGGAGACAAACGGCAGTTCGGCCAATTAGGTGAAGGGGCGCTGCTCCGGATTCTGGACCCGACTATGCTGACACACCGGGGCTTGGTTGAGTATGTACAGGATACAGCCGACACCCACAAGATTAAGTACCAATACTTCGTATCTCCGGGCGGTACGGATGCTGGCCAGGTACATTTAAGCGGCATTGGTGTTCCCTCGACAGTCATTGGGGTATGTTCGCGCTATATTCACACTTCGTCCTCCATTCTCCACACGGACGATTATGCCGCAGCCAAAGAGCTGTTAATCAAGCTCGTACGCGGCCTAGACCGCACGACGTTGAACACCATTTTGGAGCGGAGCTAGATGAGTCTGGCTAACCTCGGATAACTTACGTAAGTACAACAGATTAAATACAAAAAAGACCTAAGCGCCAGTTCGGCGTTTAGGTCTATTGTGTGTTATATCGATTCAGGGTTAAGAACAAATGAATTCACCAGCTGGCGAATCACATCTCCCCGGCTGATCACACCCACGATGGTTCCCTCGGCATCCACGACAGGAATTTTCTTGAAATGATGCTTGCCCAGTATTTCAATGGCTCTTTCCAGAGGGTCATCTGGTGATACAGTATATAAATTTTTGCTGACCATAACGTGGCCGACAGAAGTCTCAAGCTTATTCATTACAGAGCTGTCCAAGGATTCCGTCTCCGTCTGGATTACATAACTGAAGAAATCATAGACCCTGCCCGTGCTTGGTTTAAGATAGCGAATTACATCGCCGTCACTGATCATGCCAAGCAGCTTGCCCTTGTCATTCACGACAGGAGCACCGCCTATTCGCTTATCTACCAGCCTTTGAAGCAGTTCCCGCAGGGTTGTTGTGCTGCTTACAGTCACAGGATTTGTAATCATGAAATCTCTGACCTTCATATCTACTCCCCCTATCTATGGAGTTACAGTTCTATTATATTATATACCCTAAAAGTAAGCGTGTGCATTGCATCACAGGTGACCTTCACTCAGAATGCCCCAACACTCCTTAGCCATTATTCCTGATCCGCAAAGGACTTCTCCTTCAGGCTGTGGAATATGGGAGATGGAAGATCAATGACACCCCCCATGATCAAATAAAGAAGGTGCATTCCCTATGGCTAAGTCGGATTACATGATGTCTATATTATGGATTCTCCAGACCCGGCAGAGAACTACAGCACGCGAGCTCGCCGAGGAACTGGAGATCAGTGTGCGTTCAGTATACAGGTATATCGATTCGCTATGTGCCAGCGGAGTGCCTATAATTGCGGAAACCGGTCATCGCGGCGGTTACCGCCTGATGGAGCATTTCCAGTCTGCCCCGCTGCTATTCGATCCAGATGAGCAAAAAAGCCTCGTGCAGGCTGCACAATTCGCACAGGATGCCGGATATCCCTTTGCAGATACTCTTAACCGGGCTATCTCCAAGCTCAAAACCTATATCGGTCCCGATCAGCTTCAGCACGTACAGCTCCATGAGAACCGGATCGGGGTCATCACTCCTTCATCCAAGAGGTTCGAAGATACTCTGCAACTACTAAGCCAATGTGCAGCGGAAGGTCTAACCCTTATCATGACTTATGCCAAGAGTCATCAGGGGGCAGCTGCAGAGCGTCTGCTCGATCCGTATGGGCTCGTTCAATGGAAAGGGAACTGGTACATAGTCGGCTACTGTCACCAGCGCGCAAAAATCCGGAGCTTCCGTGTGGACCGGATCCAGACGATATCAGCGACGGAGCAGACTTTTGCTCACCCGGAGTCCTTCTCTGCCAGCCGGTTCTTCATGACTTCCCTGCTTCCCGGCTCGAAGGAAGAACCTCACTTGATAAATGTAAGGATAACCGGGCAGGAGCAAGCACTGAATGAGCTGGGCAGACACTGGCTGTTCTCCCATACACTTGTCAAAAGTGAGAACGGGGAAATCCTGTTCCGACTGACAGAGGAATCCATCCAGACCTTTGCTCCTTATTTCTTATTATCCTACGGCAGAGCGATCCGCATACTTGAACCGGAAAGTCTTCAACGAAGAATGATTGAGGTCCTTACCGGAATGCTCCATCATTATGATCAGCCTATACATGACTGACAGCAGCTGGCAGTAATCCCCCTGTATACTAGGCGAAGATACGTAGTGTATGTATCTAATTCTCATTGCGAAAAATGGAGGTAGTTGACATGCAGGAGTTGAAATACGAGTTTTATATCGGGGGTTCTCCGGAAAAGGTATGGGAGGCTTTGGTAGCCCCCCACCAGGTGCAGCAAATTTACTATGGCAGTGTAATTCACTCTACCTTCAAGGAAGGGGATCTTCTGGAGTATATTGGCCCAGGACAAGAAGGAGAGAATACGGTTCACGTATTCGGCAGAATCCTGGAGTTCACGCCGCAGAAGGCCTTCCGGTTCACACACAAGGTGGGACCTTCTTATCTTAAGGAACCGAATGCGGAGAACCATGAATCACGCATCTCCTGGCTGCTTGAACCTGCTGGGGGTACGACCAAGTTGACTTTAATTCATGATGAATGGCACCCAGATGATCCTTCATACCAAGGAAGTCAAAATGCCTGGCCCATGATTCTCAGCAATATTAAGACCCTTGTGGAGACTGGGCAGACCCTTAGCTTAGGATAACAATGCTTTGATAAGAAGGCGGCACCCAGTTAAATCGTTCAATAAGCTCAGCATGCAAAAGGGTCCACATCGCCATAATAATGGCTTCGTGGACCCTGATTTATGATATGGCTCTATTAAGGATAGGATTAGGATTGGATATATTCCTGGAATAATCTCTATGCCCGGTAGGCTTCCAGGCTCTTGTTCAGCTGCTTCGTATCAGCATAGACGCGCTGATAAATCTCGAACAGGTCTGCATAGACCTGAACACGCTCCGCATCCGGCTTATAGGTTCTGGAATGCCGGATACAAGCCGCAGCGCAGTCTTCAAGTGATTCGTACCACTTCAGACCGAACGCAGCCAGCATAGCTGCGCCGAGAGCAGGCCCCTGCTCACTTTCAAGGCGTACAATCTCCGTACCGAAGACATCCGCTTGGATTTGCAGCCAGGTCTCATTCCTTGCTCCGCCGCCAATCGAGACAATGGACCCAATCTGCTGACCTGAATCCCTGAGAATGCGAATGGATTCGGCCAGCGAGTATGTGATGCCCTCCACTACCGCCCTCACAAAGTGATCCCGGCTGTGTCCGGCATCCATCCCTATAAAGCTTCCGCGGATCCCGGCATCGGCATGAGGCGTCCGCTCACCTGACAGATAGGGCGTGAACATGAGCCCGCCTGCGCCAGCGGGTATTTGGTCCAGGTTACGAAGCAGCTCATCAAAGGACAGACTTTCTGCGAACGTATCCTTGAACCAGGTCAAGCTGTTGCCTGCGGCAAGCGTCACACCCATGGCGTAGAAGGCACCAGGCTTTCCATGATTGAAGAAATGCAGCCGGCCCTGATAATCGGCAGCTGGATTCTCCTCATAGGAGAGAATTACACCTGACGTTCCAATGCTGCAGAGTGTCTCACCTGGACGCAGTATGCCTGCCCCGATAGCTCCGCACGCATTATCAGCCCCTCCGGCAAATACTTGAACATCTTCACCAAGCCCCGTGATGCCAGTCATCTCCGGAAGGAGTGTTCCCACCATCGCGTCTGAGCCTGTAAGCTCAGGACACATCTGCTCCGGAATGTCGAACGCCTCCAGAATCTCCTTACTCCAGTGTATGGAAGACACATCCAGCATGAGTGTGCCTGCCGCATCCGAATATTCCATAGAGATTCTTCCGGTTAGCCGGTACCTAAGATAATCTTTGGGGAGCAGGAAGACCGCAGTCTGGCTGTAGATTTCCGGCTCATGCTCCCTTACCCACAGCAGCTTGGGCAGCGTGAACCCTTCAAGGGCTGGATTCTTCGCATATTTGAGAAGGTTCTCCCCCAGCTTCTGCTCAATGTCACGGCACTGCTTCGTCGTCCGGGTGTCATTCCATAGAATGGCATGCCGGAGCACATGATGCTCCTGATCCAGCAGGACCAGTCCATGCATCTGTCCCGAGAAGCTGATTCCCTCAATATCTTCACGCGGCACCTTTGTCTCGGAGACGAGTCGGTTAAGCGCCTTGGCTGTCTGAGTTACCCACAGCTCGGGATCCTGCTCGCTATAGCCCGACTTCAGATGAATCAAGGGATAGGGCTCCGAGGCTTCGCCTCGGATGCTGCCCTCCTGGTCTACCAGCAGAGCCTTGACGGAGCTGGTGCCCAGATCAATTCCGATTACATATTTCATAGACTACTCTCCTTATCGCAGACGGGGGTGTATACCCAACAGATCTGATCGATTACAGATCATTTACAGATCGCCCAGGATATATTGGTTGAATACAGAGCGAATTAGTTCCAGACGTCCTGATTTGTTGTTAACAGGATTGTTCTGAAGTGCATAGGCCTCCAGGGATTGGAGCGTTGCCTTACCGGATACGATTTCTTGTCCAATGCCTTCTTTAAAAGTAGCATATCGCTCTTCAATCACATTCTCAAACACACGATCCTCGATCATTTTTGCTGCCACTTTAAGGCCTTTGGCATACGCGTCCATACCGGCAATGTGAGCGTAGAACAAATCTTCCGGTTCAAAGGAACCGCGGCGAACCTTCGCATCAAAGTTCACGCCACCGCGGCCGATCCCACCGTTCTTCAGGACTTCATACATCGTCAGTGTCGTCGTATAGAGATCCTGCGGGAATTCATCGGTATCCCAGCCCAGCAGCATATCTCCCTGGTTCGCATCCAGCGAACCCAGCACGCCATTGATTCGGGCAACGCGAAGCTCGTGCTCGAAGGTGTGACCGGCAAGCGTCGCATGGTTAGCTTCCAAATTCAGCTTGAAGTGATCCTTAAGACCATATCTGTGCAGGAAAGCAAGTGTAGTAGCAGCATCGAAATCATATTGGTGCTTGGTCGGCTCTTTCGGTTTGGGCTCTATCAGGAACTGGGCGTCAAAGCCAATCTCCTTGGCATAATCAATCGCCATTTGATAGAGACGGGCAAGATTATCAAGTTCAAACTCCATATCCGTATTGAGTAGAGTCTCATAACCCTCACGGCCGCCCCAGAACACATAGTTCTCGGCGCCAAGCTCCTTGCCGACTTCAAGGCCTTTCTTCACTTGGGCTGCCGCATAGGCATAGACCTCTGCATTGCTTGTTGTACCCGCACCATGTGTGAAGCGGGGATTCGTGAACATATTCGCGGTATTCCACAGCAGCTTGGTGCCGCTGGTCTTCATGTATTCTTTTATCATATCTACAATGACATCCAGGTTCTTGTTCGTCTCCTGAAGAGTCTCACCCTCTGGGGCAATATCCCGGTCGTGGAAGCAGAAGAAAGGCGCATTCAGCTTGCTGTAAAATTCAAAAGAGGCCTCAACACGAGCTTTGGCCAAATCCAGACCGGTATACTTATTCCAGCCGCGTACCGCAGTACCCACGCCGAATGGGTCCGTACCATCTGCTGTGAAAGTGTGCCAATAGGCAACTGCGAAGCGAAGGTGTTCTTCCATCGTCTTGCCGCCAACCTTTTCCTGTGCATTGTAGTACTTGAAAGCAAGTGGATTAGTGGATGATTCGCCTTCGTAAGCGATTTCATTAACATTTGAAAAATAACTCATGTAAATGCCCTCCCAGACAGTAGGATAGTTGTTCTGCCCCTATCTTACACCGCAACACTTAGTTTGTCTATTGCATAAACTAAGTTGTTGATTATTTTTTATTTACGTTCTACACTTAACAAAGTGAATGAATTAACGTGACTTCTACTTTTAAATATTGAGGTGCAATTATGCGGCAGCTTACGGGCGACCAGTTCCTGGTCAAACAGATTAACAGCTCTATCGTACTTGATCTAATACGAACTCATTCCCCCATCTCGCGCGCAGCCGTATCCGTTAAATCCGGGCTGAACAAAGGCACGGTCTCCAATCTGGTCAACCAGCTTATCGAGAACGGATTAGTTGAAGAAATGGGAATAGGCAAGTCAAGCGGCGGAAGAAAGCCCGTCATGCTGAGCTTCAATCAGCGCGCCGGGTATGCCATTGGGGTGGATCTACGAATTGATATGGCTTCTGCCGTGCTTACCGATCTTCAAGGGAGCATTGTTCATCAGGTTGAGTCGATACTTGAATCGATTGAACCGAAGTCGGTCTATACCTCCCTTTCCAGAATGATTCTAGAATTAATCGCATCAGCGCCTGAAAGTCATTATGGGGTTGTGGGCATTGGGGTTGGGGTTCCCGGTATCGTTGATGACAGCGGCAATGTGTTATTTGCCCCCAATCTGCACTGGAATAACGTGACTCTAGGAGATCAGCTTAGAGCGGAGTTCCAGATCCCTGTTGTGATTGATAACGAGGCTAACGCGGGTGCACAGGGTGAAAAGGCATTTGGAGCGGGGACAGATCGTGACCATTTAATCTATCTTAGCGTCAGCCATGGCATCGGCACGGGGATCGTGATTAATAAAGATATTTATAAAGGTGCTTCCGGGTACTCTGGAGAAGCTGGACATACGACCATTGAAGCGGACGGCAAGCAGTGCAGCTGCGGTAATTATGGGTGCTGGGAGCTGTATGCATCCGAGCGCGCACTTCTTGAAGAAGCGCGTCAATCCGATAGCCTCAAAGCATCAGCCCAGGCCCACCTTCTTGATGGTGATGATCTAAGACTGGAGCACTTGGTACAGCTTGCGGAAAGCGGAAATGAAGAAGCACGTCTACTCTTGAAGAACAATGGCCGATTTCTTGGAATAGGGATAGCCAACATTATTAATATATTTAATCCTGAGCTGATCATTATCGGGAACCGGATTGCCTTGGCTGAAGCATGGATAGCGGACGAAATCCGGGAGACTGTAGCAAGACGTGCACTGCCTTATCATAAAGATAAAGTGCAAATTGAATTCTCCCATCTGAATATGGGAGCGACCGTGATTGGGGCTGCCTCACTCGCATTAACTCAATTTTTCGATAAGATGCGTGTTTCTGTTGAGAGATCAAGCTAAGGAGTATGCCTCCGGGCAGCTCCTCAGTCCCTGTCGGCCTCCCGGCCGTAACGGATGAACACCCATACCCCCGCAATAATGAACACCCCGGACACCAGCTGCAGCCCAGTCAGTCTCTCATTCAGCAGCTGCCAGGCCAGAATGGAAGCAACTACTGGTTCACCCAGCACAGCCATGGAGACGGCAGAAGCGTTCATGTACCTCAGCAGCCAATTAAATAAATAATGGCCAAACAAGGTTGGGATCAAGGCTAGCAGCAGGAACAATTCCCACTCTCTCTCCGAATAACCTCCGAATGGAATATGATTGAACAGATTATAGACAGCCAGAAATGCACCTGCAAAAGCAAATACGCCGAAATTATAGACATAGGCACTTGTTCTCTCCCGCATCCTCTTACCGATCAGAAGATGAGCAGACACCGCAATTACACTTAGGAAGGACAGGATATCCCCCATTAGAGCAGAGCCGGATAAAGTGAAATCCCCCAGGCTGATCGCCAGCGACCCGGCAAGAGCCACGCCCATGCCAATTCCCATTGCCCAATTTGCGCGCAGCCGGAACAAGAAGAAAGAGCCGAGCATAACGATAATCGGCTCTAAGGTCAGTATGACTGTTGAACTGGCCACTGTCGTATATCGAAGCGAGGCCATCCACAGGAGAAAATGCAGTCCCAGCGCTGTTCCCGATACGAACAGCAGTCCAAGCTGCCTTAGGGTCAGCTTGGAGATTTCAAGTCTGTATTTCCATAATAATGGAATTAACAAAAGGTCTGTGATGAACAGACGGTACATGGCAATAACAGATACTTCAGCCTGCGACCATTTTACGAAAATGGCCGCAAACGAAATAGCGACTATCCCCAGAATATACAGGATTTCAATGGAGAATCCGGTTTTGGATGTAGGTTTCAAGTTATGCTGGTTCTCCTTTCCTGGAAGGCCAGGGCTATTTGGATAGAAATCAAGACACCGTGATACCTTTCTTCCTCAGTGCATGACATTAATTCGGTACATATGGCCGGACTACAAGGAGTGTGGCGGTAGCCTTATATCCTTGGTATTCTGCGGTAATTTGAGTAAGGCCCGGTGAAATGCCCGTTATATTCCCATCCTTATCGACGGAGGCAATTTCGGGGCGCTCTATAGATAATTTCGATTCTGCCGTCACAGGGATGATGCTTCCGTCTGGTTTCCTGAACAGGGCGATCAAGTCAATAGTATGGTTGACGGTTAAGGAATACTCATCCGAGTCAAGCTTGTATACCCCACCCGTCTCTCCGGGTACTTCGTCAGGTGTTACCGACTTGAATCGGGTAAGCTTCAACTGTTCCGCATTCTCAGTCTTGCCCAATAAGGCGAGACCTCCATCAGGCAGATAGGCTCGGATTACGCCGGTAGAAGCAGATTCCGGAATCTCTTGATGCGTTGTGGTAGTTACATTTCCATTCAAATTGACCTTCACGGTAACAAGATCACTACGATCTCTAGTGCTGCCGAGGACTAAATAGCCATTATCCACAGGCTTCAGATAGTCATAACTTGTACCGGACAGCTCCGGCGAGGAATCTGTGAGCCTCTTGCTCCATAGAGTCTGCCCTTCACTACCAACCTTCCACAGGCCTTCGGCATTCAGCATCGTATACCCGTCGCCTTCTGGCGCAGATTCGACCTGCTTATAACTTAATCTTCCCCAGTCCGCTGTTTCTTTAGTTCGTTTGAATACCACCTTACCTGTGGCGTCATATTTCACTAGCAGCGGATAGCTCAGGGATGCATTTATACTTTGGGTATCCCCGATGGCCCAATATCCGCCGTCTGATGCCGGAATGGCATCCCGAAACGCTTGTCCATCAGCGAAGCTTTGGGTGGAATTCTGAAAGGAGTGCTCCCATTCTTTCTGTCCATCTCGATCTGTCTTAAGAATATAAGCTGGAGCCGTATCTGACCTGTTATAAGTCGAAGAGGTCACAATGAAACCGCCATCCGCGGTTTCCCTTACGCTGTTGACCGGGTTATCGACAGCTATGGCGTATAATCGGCCCCATTCCTTCGTGCCTAAAGGGGAAAGCTTGAGAAGGTAAGCACGGTAGACGGGCCTCCCATCACTGTTATCCTTAACAGCTGCCCCAATAATATAACCGCCATCACTGGTCTGTGCAATCGTATAACCATGAAGCGCATCTGTGTCGTATTGTTGATCAAAAAATTCCTTGCTCCACTCCGCAGCTCCATTCTTATCAGTCTTGATCACATTCAGCTTCGTAATATAGTCCGCTCGTCCGGTCTTGTCAGCCAGGATTACCATCCCCCCATCTCTCGTTGGTTCCGCATCGCGGGGCTCATTGAAATTCTGGGGATCTCCATATAACCCCGTCCACTCTTTCTCAAGTACGGGGGTACTTGCTGCGTTACCTGTGACGGGTTCGCTCAGCGTCAGACCCAATCCAAGACAGACGACTAAGAACATTCTCACATAATTTCGGACAGCTGGCATGAGATTGCATCACTCCTTTATATGAATAAAGAACTGATCTCATTGTGCAGGATCGTTGTCCGCGTTCAACAGGTACGCCAAGCTCAATCTGTCTATGAGGTTTGATGCATTTCACAGCCCTGTCAGTTTCAAGCCAATTAACGGCCCCGGACATATGACCTAAGCAGCTAACCATCTTTGCAATTATGCGAATTACTAAATTTTGTTCCGGATGAGAGCATTTTCACTCTTCTGCCTGCCCCAAACCTCTTCTGATAAAATTAGCCGAGATAGGCGCAAGCCCCAGCTCTCTGGACCAAATGGACAGCTGGCCGATGTGATGAATTTCATGGGCGATGACATGACGGATCACCTCTCCATAGGTAAACGAGTCCAGCTTACGTCTCTCCTCATCCTCCGACCAATGTTCAATGTAATCTTTAATCTCCAGTCTGCATTTGTCAGACAACTCCCTTACCGACTCAAGGGTAGGATAGTCCTCATTATAGTAATGGAATTCAGGTGCTCCCATCAGGCCCCTGATCCAGGCCTGCTCGACATCTACAATGTGCAGCAGGGTACGAAGAATACTGCCCACGCCACCGGTCCGTTCACGAACAAGCTCCTCTGCGGCAACTTGTCCGCACCAATCGAACCATTCATCCCTTACCTGCCAATTATACCTAAAAAACAGCTTCACCCTGATCACTCCCACTGTTAATGAATTAAATTTCTAATAAAATTGAACTGGAATGTGCATGCATCAATCCGGCTAACCCACGTACCAGATCGCGTTAGCCTATTTTATCTACCAATTTAAAATTCGACGACTCAGGTTATATTCCTTTGTATGTCTCTACTTGGTCCAGGTGAAGATTAACAATACAAAAAGACACCCAATACGGGTGTCTCCCTGTAATGATATAGATGTTGAGCGAATGATGATTATTGAATAAGAATCGTGACGATTTCATAGGGAGCAAAGGATAGCTCGATCTGCCCCTTTTCCGGAATTAATTCATCCCCTGGATCTTCGAGCGCGTTGGTAAGAAATACGGATTGGTACGCATAGGGCCAGTTCAGCCTTACCTTCTCACGGCCACCGGAAGACTCATACAATCTGAGAATGGTCCCCTGTCCGTCCTCCGCAGGCTTCACCGTATCGAGAACGACATGCCTGTTCTCTAGTCCGATGAGAGAACCAGCGGCTGGAAGCGTACCCGCATGGCTGATTGTCTGCTGTACCGGCACTTCATGATTCAGCTCAGCAGCCCGTCTTAGCGTATGCGCAGCCCGCCAGTCACCTTCATGCGGATACAGGGAATAGGTGAATTCATGCTCCCCCAGATCGGCCTCCGCATCCGGCCACTTCGGTGCGCGCAGCAGAGACAATCGAATCGTGGATCCCTGGATGTCATAGCCGTACTTGCAGTCATTCAAGAGACTTACGCCGTACCCATGCTCAGAGACATCCGCGAACCGGTGGCCGCATACCTCATATTGGGCCTGCTCCCAGCTGGTGTTCCGGTGTGTGGGGCGCTCTAAGGCGCCGAAAGGAATTTCGTACGTTGCTGTATCCGTAACCACATCAACTGGAAAACCTACCTTAAGCAGTTTATGCGCTTCATTCCAGCTTACCTGGGTCCTGAAGTCAATTCGGCGATCATGATGATAGAAGATGAGGTCCTGTCTGATCTCTGACTGATGAATCCGCCAGCGGAACCTCAGCACATCTCTAACATGGCCAGGGTGCACAGTTGGAGGCTCCAGGAGCCGCGCCTCACCCGCCACCTGCTCTTCATAACGGTCATCAAGATCCCAGGCATCCCACAGAGTGGGACGATCATGGAAGAAATGGAACCGGTTCGCACACTCCCCCTGCTTCACAAGCTCGCGCCCTGCGGCCTTATCATACAAGCTTACGATCTCGCCCCGTTCATTGAAATGAACCTTGTAAAATCCAGTCTCCCAGGCGTGATTCCATTCACCGGGGCTCCTTGCATCCGAGGCTTCTCCCGGGCCGGATCTCAGCCAAATGGTCGTATAACCCAGAGCCGGAATTTCCGGTATAAGAATCGATACCCCGTCTTCTTCCCTGTCTATTTGAAGCGTCCTGCCTTCCGAATCCCAGACACTTAGGGCCTGAGATTGCTCTGCCCCGGTTCTAATGTGAATCACCGCACTTCGGCTCCAGCCCAGACTGTTGAACAGGACATACGGGGTTCCTTCGCTATATTCATCCGTCTTAATCTGATCGGCAAGAATCTCAAGACTACGTCTTAGACTCATATTCCCATTCTTAAAGATCTGCGTATATTCCTTGTCCGAGGTTACATAGGCTTCCGTAATAGCGGACCCTGGAATAATATCATGGAACTGATTGAGCAGTATCAGCTTCCAGCCTTCATGCAGGGCTGAACGGATTTCAGCCTCATTAGTCTTGTCCATGGGTTTGCTCGCGGATTTATCCGAGGATTTGTCCACTGCTTTGTCCATGGCTTTGCCTGCGGCTGGCAGTGCCAGCGTATTCCACAGCTCCGCTTCACGGTACAGCACCTCCGCTTTGCGGTTCTTCAGCTTATTGCGCGCGTGGGTGGTGTATGTGCCCCGATGAAGCTCCAGGTATAAATCGCCATGCCACTTGGGCAGCTTCGGCTGTGCCTTACTGATTCCGGCGAAGAATTCGGAGGCCGTGCTGTATCTGCTGGCGGGCTGTCCTACCATAAGATCGGCACGGTCGATATATTCCAGCATTTCCCGGGTAACTCCGCCGCCTCCGTCCCCATGTCCATAGAGGAGCATCTGCTCAGGATGTGCTGCCTTCTGACGATAAGACTGCCAGTGCTCCTGAATATCCTTAGGGTGCGTATGCTCATTAACCCCGTGATTCAAATAGGATAATATGGAAGTGCCATCAATGCCGATCCAGTGGAACAAATCATGGGGAAATACATTCGTGTCATTCCAGCCCAGCTTGGTCGTCATGAAATACTCCACTCCGCCGTGCTTCAGAATCTGCGGAAGTGAAGCGCAGTAGCCGAACGTATCCGGCAGCCACTCAATACGGGAGGTTCTGCCGAACTCCTCGCGGTAGAACCGCTGGCCGTATAACATCTGCCGCATCAGGGATTCGCCGCTTGGGATATTCAGATCCGGCTCCACCCACATCCCGCCAACCAGCTCCCAGCGCCCTTCGGCAACTCTTGCCTTGACCCGCCCATACAGTTCAGGATCGTGCTGCTTCAAGAAGGCGAATAGAAGCGGCTGGCTCTGAGCGTATCGATAATCCGAATATTCCTCCATCAGCCGGTCTACAGTAGAGAAGGTTCTGCTCGTCTTCCGAACCGTCTCGCGGACAGGCCACAGCCAGGCGATATCAATATGCGACTGGCCAACCATATGCTCCAGCCCCTCAGTATTGCCCCCAACCTCTCTCACCCCGCGCTTCAAGGCCTCTTCGATCGTAGCCATGGCTTTCCCCTGATGAACATCCCCAGGTTCCAGATTCATGAATTGATCCATTGCACGATACAGTAATTCAACGAGACGGGTACGCCTGAAATCTCCTTCCGGCAGGAGAGTCGCCGTATCCCTGACCACCGTGACGGTATATAGAAGGCTGCGCACCTGATGATTGGGGCGTACCATTAGACTAGTCACCGAGGTAATCGGCGGCTGAATGACAGCCTGACGATTCAGCGGATCCACCGGCTCGGGAACAGGATCGAACAGCTCGATCTCAAGCTCCGGAGCAGTTCCCACTGCGGCCGGATCCAGCGTTACATACGTATGATTGCGGTCCAGCCCCTGATAAGACCTGCCATTCACCCGCAGCAGTCCCTCTCCGCCGGATTCGAACACTAGGCCGAAGGGGGCTGCCATCCAGTGTGCGGGAATATGCAGCCTCGTCTTGAAGAAATAGGTAGTACCCTGCTTGCTTGGAAAAGGCTGCAGCTGCTGTCCTTCCGGATATGAAGCCGCATTCTCATACACACCAGGCTCTTTATAGTACGAGCGGGTTATATCCCAGCTGCGAATGTCTTGAACTTCCAGCCACTGGGACTCCGACAATTCGCGAATAAATCTTCTAATGCGCTCCATCACTTACTCTCCTCCAGAATCAGATCCGTGAACTTGATATCCTCCGAGTGCCTGCCTACTCCGATCCGGAACAGGCCAGGCTCTGCGACCGGCTTCAAATCTCTGCCGATATACTGGAGCTGCTCGGCTCCTATGTTGAAAGACACCGTCTTGGTCTCGCCCGCCTCTAGTGCAATCTTGGCAAAGCCCTTTAATTCCTTCGCTGGCCGTGTCACCGTGCTTACGGCATCCGTAATATACAGCTGAACCACCTCAGAGCCGGCGCAGCTGCCCGTATTTGTAACCTCTACACTGGCGGTTACGGACTCCCCGGCTGTGATTCGTGCAGCACTCAGCTTCAGAGCGTCGTATGTGAAGGTCGTATAACTCAATCCGTAACCAAAGGGATAACGGGCCTTCGAATCCTCTTCCAGATACCGCTTCCCGCGCGTGCGCTTGCCATTATAGTAGACCGGAAGCTGCCCGGCATGCTTCGGTACCGAGATGGTCAGGCGACCGGAAGGGTTAACATCCCCGAACAGGATGTCCGCAAGCGCGTGTCCGCCTTCCTGCCCCGGATACCAAGCCTCGAGGATAGCATCCGCATGCTCATCCACCCAAGGCTCTACAATCGGCCGGCCATTGATATAGACGACAATCAGCCGTCTGCCAAGCTTCTGAATCTCCTTGAGCAATTCAAGCTGTACTCCTGAGAGTCCAAGGGTCATCCGGTCGATCCCTTCCCCGCAGTCCATATCGCTCCAAGCGTTCCCGGATACCTTGGACGCCCCGGTCTTCAGGTCAATTGTGCCCTCACCAAAGTCTCTGGCGCTCGACCCACCGACCACCATAATAACGGTATCGGCCTGAGCGGCACAGTTCAGGGCATGCTCGAAGCCTTCCTTGGCATCGCCTCGGATCCGGCATCCCGGAGCATAGAGCACGCGGTCCTGCTCAGCGTTCAGCTTGCTGCGAATGCCCTGCAGCACGGTGATGACCTTGGCTCTCTCCTGCGGAGACGTATAATCACCAAGCTGGTTATAGCCTTGATCCGCATTCGGCCCAATGACCGCAATACCTCCCGCTTCCTTGGACAGCGGAAGTGCTCCTGCTTCGTTCTTCAGCAGGATGACCCCTTCTGCAGCCAGCTGGCGGGCCAGCTTCACATGCTCGGGGCTTCCGATCACCTTCTCCGCCCGCTCCGGATCTACATAGGGATTCTCGAACAGTCCGAGCTTGAACTTCAGGGTAAGCACCCGGCGGACCGCGAGATCCAGCACGTCCATCTCAAGATGGCCTTGGTGAACGGCATCGGCCAGATGACTGCCGAACATCTCGCCGGACATCTCCATATCAATCCCAGCACGTATTGCTTGAGCCGCTGCATCAAGACCATCTTCAGCCACGTCATGTCCACTTGCGAGCATATCGATCGCACCGCAGTCGGTAATGACCAGACCGTCAAATCCCCAATTCTGACGAAGAATCCCGTTCAGCAGCTCTGTATTTACGGTACAGGGGACTCCGTCAATCTCGTTATAAGCCGGCATGATGGAAGCAGCGCCGGCCTCTACGCCTTTCCTGAACGGATATAGATCCACCTCCAGCAGCTCTCGCCAGCCCATATGTACAGGACCTGCATTTCGGCCGCCCTCCGAGCTGCCATAACCTGCAAAATGCTTAAGTGTGGCAGCCACACTGTCCTCACACTCCAGTCCCTCACCCTGAAGCCCCTGCACCGAAGCAGCGGCATACTCGCCGATCAGGAAGGGATCCTCTCCGAAGCACTCCTCCGTCCTTCCCCAGCGCGGATCCCGGACCACATCCAGCACGGGCGAGTACGTAACAGCGCCTCCCTGCGCCCGGGTTTCTCTTGCAACTGCCCGGCACATTTCCCGGTACAAATCCACATTCCAGGTACTGCCTACGGATAAGGGAACCGGGAACACCGTGCCATCGATCGCCATATGTCCATGCGAGCATTCCTCGCCAATCAGAATGGGAATCCCCAGACGGGACTCCTCCACGGCAAAGCGCTGGATAAGGTTGACAGCCTCTGCCCCCTCTCTGGCAGACAGTCCATTGTCCAGCGTGACCCCGGTCCAGGGGTCAGCCCGAAGAACTCCGTACAGCGAACCGATTCCACCCTGCTGAACCTGCTGCTTGAACGACTCGTTCAGCGTGATCTTCCCATCTCTATTCTCATAGGTGTGCCAGCCGAAAGGCTGAAGCAGCTGGCCTACCTTTTCTTCCGTTGTCATTAGTCCGAGCAGATGCTCTACCCGCTCTGTAATCGGATATTTCTTATCTTGGTAAGTCAACATCTCCTGGAGTCCTCCCACGCGATAGAATGATGTTCTCTTTATTCCTTGACCGCCCCTACGGTGAGGCCCTGTACGAAGTAACGCTGGAAGAACGGATAAGCAAATACAATCGGAAGTGTAGCTAGAACTACCATTGCCATCCGGGATGTATCCTGCGGAATCGACTGCAGCGCAGCCATACTAAGCGAGCTGTTGGCTGAGTTCTGCTGAATGAACTGGATGCTGGATTCAATCCGCATCAACATGGACTGCAGCGGTACAAGATTGGGATTCTCAATATAGAGAAGCGCATTGAACCAATCATTCCAGTACCCCAAAGTACTGAACAGGCCGATCGTTGCGAGGCCCGGGAGAGACAGAGGTAGCACAATTTTGAGAAAAATGTAGAAGTCGCCTGCACCGTCGATTTTGCCTGACTCGATGATGGCATCCGGTACACTGGTGCTGTAGAACGTGCGCAGAATCATGATATAGAAGGCATTCATAGCCAGCGGAAGAATCATGGCCCAGATCGTATCCTTCATGCTGAGCAGCTGGGTTACAACCATATAGGTCGGTATCATACCGCCGTTGAACAGCATGGTCAGAATGGCGAAGATGGAGAAGAATCTGCGGTAACGGAAGCTTTTTCTCGAGATGGCATAGGCATAGAGCGAGATCAGGATCAGACTGATCAGCGTCCCCAGAACAGTTACAAGAATGGTCACTCCATAGGAACGCAGCAGCGTATCCCCGGTCTGGAAGATGAACCGGTAGGCTTCAAGACTCCACTTGGCCGGAATCAGCCGGTATCCATCGCGGGCAAGCGTCTTCTCATCGGTTAGGGAGATGATGACCACGAACAGAAATGGGAATACACACAGGAAAGCGAATACAGCCGCTATCAAATTCAGAACCCAGTTCCAGCCGCGAGAGATATGGTGGAAATCACGTTTTTTTCTAAATACTATGTCAGCCATGGTTCGGCACTCCTTTCGTAACGCGTTCTAGAATAATGCACTGTCTTTATCCATCTTGCGGACAATATAATTCGATACGATAACTAGAACAAATCCGACAACGGACTGATACAGACCGGCCGCGGTGCTCATTCCGATCTCCCCGGTAGTCTTTAGGCCACGATATACGTAAGTATCAATGACATTCGTTACCGAATAGAGCGTACCTGAGTCTCTAGGCACCTGATAGAACAAGCCGAAATCGGCATAAAAGATACGGCCGACGGCCAGGAGCGTCATGATGATAATAATGGGCGACAGCATCGGTATGGTGATCCTGCGAATCTGCTGCCACTTGCTTGCACCATCGATCATGGCCGCTTCGTACAGCGACTTATCGATTCCCATGATGGAAGCCAGATACACGACACTGCTGTAGCCGATCGCCTTCCATAGGTTAACGATAACCAGAATGTAGGGCCAGTACTTGGATTCCGAGTACCACTGGATTGGATCCATACCGAACCACCCCAGAATCTGGTTCAGCATCCCGCGATCCAGGCTCAAGAAGCTGAAAGCGAAGTAGCCTACAATAACCCAGGAGAGGAAATACGGCAGGAACATACCGGTTTGATAGATTTTGGCCAGCCGCTTGTTAACCAGCTCCGAGAGAAGAATCGCCATCGCTACAGAGAGAACAAGCCCTAGAAGGATAAAAGCTATATTGTACATAAGCGTATTCCGTGTAATTACATAAGCATCATCCGTGCTGAACAGAAATTTGAAATTATCCCAGCCCACCCAATCACTCTTGGCAAGACTGGCCCAGAAGCCTTCCCGGCTGAACCGGTACTGCTTGAAGGCAGCAATCGTACCGACCAGCGGCAGATAGGAGAAGAAGAAGAACCAGATGGCGCCTGGCAGCACCATGAAGAGCATGACTTTGTTTTTGGCCAGATTTCTGAAGAACTGAACCATAGGTTATCCCTCCTTTGAAGTTATACTGAAAAGGACCGGGCGAATTAGTCACCCGCCCGATCCTCACTAAAGTTATCATCGTATTAACAATTACTTGCCGCCGCTGGCTCTCCAGGCATCCAGCTGCTTCTGCGCTTCTGCGATGACTTTGTCCAGACCCGCCTGATTGAATTTCTCAATCGCTTTAGGAAGGTTCGTCTCCGGATCAAGTGTACCGGTCATCAGTGCGGCCCAGAACTGCTCCTTCACGTTCTGAACGGCTGCAAGCTCGGAGGACACCTTGGTTCCGTCAAAGTTAAAGCTCAGGATTGGAGAATTCTTGCCTGCTGCATTGAATTTCTTGAACTCATCCCACTTATTGTCGGGGTCATTCGGGTTGAGATAGAGCAGCATGTTATTGCCCAGGGAATAAGAAGGCATGTCGTAGTTCTTGGACTCCGGCAGATTCTCAATATGCTTGTCATCCACCTTCTTGTAATGCGTTCCTTCAAGGCCTGAATCGACCATGTTGCGAAGCTTCTGATCCGTATTGAGCAGGTTCAAGAATTCCATGGCTTTCTCAGGGTGCTCAGAGTTGGCTGAAATGGCCATAATCGAACCTTGTACAGAGGTGTTCGTAATAATCGCGTCACTGGCCGGAGTTGAGACTACTGGATATCCATAACTCGCCGACCACTGATTATCCGCTAGCGGCTGAGTCTGTGCACGGTCCAGGAACCAGTTGCCTGAAGTCATCAAATCACTGGTCGATCCGGTTGTTGCAGCTTCAGGGGATACATACCCCGCTTTGTAATACTTGTGCATGGTAGTCAGCGCTTCCTTCATCTCGGGCGTCTCAAGAATATTCACGATCTTGTAGTCCGTGGTATCCAGCTTCACCGCCATCGGAAGATTCTGAATAATATAATCATAAGGAACATAAGGGACATAGTTCTTATCCATGGCGAATGCCGTTACGCCAGTCTCCTTCTCCTTGATCGTCTTGAGGAGAGGCTCCAGGCTGTCAAGGGAACGGATATTGGTGGTATCCAGCTTATACTTGTCCAAGAGGTTCTTGTTGAAGCGCCATACCTCCTGCTGTGGAAGCTCTTTGTTGGCCGGGATTCCGTAGTTATGGCCATCGACCTTGGAGCCGCTGAGGAAAGCCGGGTCAATCGTCTTTTTCAGGTCCTGACCATATTTGTCTAACAGATCATCCAGTTTGTAAAAGGCGCCTTTTCTCGCATTCTGTACATAATCAAAGCCGCCGGAGGAAGTGAATATAATATCCATCGGTTCACCGGATGCTACGTTTACCTGCATTTTTTGGGAGTAATCTCCCCAGTCGATCATCTTCATCTTGATTGTTGCGTTGATCTTCTCTTTGGTGTATTTGCTGACCTCGGTCATGACCTTGTCAACATCCTTCTGCGGAGTCCCGATCGTATACCAGATTAGCTCAACCGGTTTATCGCCTTCTTTGGCACCGCCTCCGTCAGCACTTTCCTTGCTGCCTCCACAGGCACTCAGAACAAGCGTAAGGGACAACAACGTGGCTAGAACGAAAGAAAATCTTGTCTTCATCTTGCTCATGAACGTATCCTCCTCGAATTCAACTATGACTCCCCAAGCTTACAATGACGCTGGTACAGCGGAGCTGACGTCTCTTGTTCCTTATCGGCCAGCCCGTATCAGCTACAATCATCTTATTGAATGAAAGCATTTTCAAAAAGAAGATAAACCTAAGATATTGAGATATAAATTAAAGGAAAGTAATGCGCTTACATCGATTCCATAAAAAAGCATCCCGGCAGGTCCACGTTCTTGGGGAACATCTGGCCTTCTGCCTGGAATGCTTCAGTTAGTTAACTAAGCCCCTTGTAATCGGTGGGGGATATCCCGACGAATTTGCGGAACTGCTTGTAAAAGTACCCCGTCTCCCAGTACCCTACGTTTCTTGCGATTTCGTGTACCTTGAGGTTCGTATTCTTCAGCTGCTCCTTGGCCCTTTCAATACGATATCTATTGATATATTCCGCAAAAGTCTCCCCGGTTTCCTTATGAAAGAGCTGTCCCAAATATACAGGATGAAGATGATACTGCGCTCCAAGGGTCTTAAGTGACAGCTCATCCGCATAATGAACCGCGATATATCCAAGCACCTGATTCACAACCGGATTCTTCATATCCTGCAAAAGAGAACTTATTGTCACCTGCGCGGCATCCTGCAAGGCACGAACCAGCTCTTCAAATGAACTGCACGCTCTCACACGGCGAAGCTCCTCCTGATACAGCTCGGACTCGTCCGTATGCTTGATGCCCTCAAGCTCCATCTTGAACCGGATAATCAGCTCCAAAGCCGCATGCTGCAGCTCAAAGGGCTGAATGCCGCCTTGAAGCTGAAGCTGCTCGAAATCACTCCTAATCCGGGCCGCTAAAGTTCCGGGGTCCCTTGCCATAATCAGCTTGGCATAGTCTCTCCAGTGAATGGGGAATCCGGAGTCTGTCCGCTCTTCTGCCGATTCCAGGGAGGCATAATCAATCAGATCACGATCCGGGAAGATCATGAAGTATTCCATCGACTTCTTCGCCTCGCTGTAGCAAATGGACGCCTCATCGGAAAGCCTGCCTACCCTGCTGACACCAATCCGCGGTGTCATTCCCTGATCCCGTAGACAGCCGGCAAGCTCCTTCAGCAGATGAAGCAGCCTCGTCCTATCCTCGGCTTCCTTCGCAAGAGCAGCCGCAATGATAATATCACCGTCTACATCCCGAAACACTGTAACCTGGTCTTCATGACGGAAGTGCTGCTGAACCTGCCGGAAGGTATCAGAAGACTCCTCTTCAGCCTGAATAACCGCCGTGCAGAAATAGGGCCGGCTGAGTGAAATCCCTAACAGCTCTGCTCTTTGAGCCAGTTCAGATTCAGCAATCTGATTAGTAAGCCAGCGATAGAGTGTATTGTCCCTCAGGATCTGTACACTGTAATCGTCATATAATTGCTCTGACTTTGAACTATCCAGCTTGGTCACGGTATTCCGCAGCGTGGACTCCAGCTCCTCCACGTTAATCGGCTTGAGAAGATAGTTCTCGATCCCGAGCTGCATGCCTTCCTTGAGATAATCAAATTCATTGAAGCCGCTGAGGATAATGACCTTCAAGTCGGGGTGCAGCTTCCTTGCCTCCCGGATCAGGCTGAGTCCGTTCATTACGGGCATGGAAATGTCCGTAATCAGCACATCGACCGGCTTGTCTGCCAGAGCATCGAGTGCCATTTGCCCGTTCTCGGCCTGACCGACAATCTCCAACCCGAACAGCGACCAATCAAGCAGGTCGTACAGTCCTTCCAGAATGAAAGGCTCATCATCCACAAGGAATACTTTATACATACTTACTCCTCAGCTCCTTCCTGATTCGGATAGCGGACCTTAATGCTTGTTCCCTCACCCGGCCTGCTATCGATCCGGATGCCAAAGTCAGATCCGTATAGAAACCTCAGCCTGCTGTGCACACTTCGCAGTCCGAACATCTGGCCCGTCTCCTCCGGCAGATTCAGCTCCGCAACAATTTCACCTAGCCGCTGCGGGTCGATCCCTTTCCCGTTGTCCTTCACTTCAACTTCGAGAGCTTCCCCCAGATCTCTTACTTCAATGGTCAACAAATTATCGGTACGGTCGGTCCGCAGTCCATGAACAATATAGTTCTCCACTATTGGCTGTAGCGAGAGCTTCATGGCGGCACGGCTCATGAATTCGGGACTGGCCGTAATGACGTAATTGAACTTCTCTTTGTACCTTATCCGGAACAGTTCCAGATACAGCCGGCAGGCCTCAAGCTCATCCTTCATCGTGTAATTCTTCTTCTGCTGAACAAGGCTCTTGAACAGCACCGACAGACTGTAGATCATCTCTCCTACATCTCTGGCTCCTTGAGAGACGGCCCTCATGCGGATAACCTCAAGCGTATTGTATAGAAAATGAGGACTTATTCGCGCCTGCAGCGCGACCAGCTCAGTCTGCTTCTGCTTGATCTCCGCCTTGTAGACCCGCTCAATATACTGATTCAGCTCATCCAGCATATCGTTAAAGCTCCTGGAGATCTGACCGAGTTCATCGTCCCGCTGATCCTGAATCCGTGCGCCGAAATCACCACTTCTTACTTTGCGGGTGAACTTGATTATACGATTCGTCCGTTTGGCGAAGTTAATGACAAAAAGCGCCGGGAACAAGACAGCGAACAGGATGCAGACCGCTGAGATCGTCATAATCGTATTGCGGATTCCGCGGTACGACTCTGCGATCTCCCCGCTTGGAGCTGCGCCAATAATGACATACCCCTCGTCCGTGGAGATCAGCTTGTTGATATACATCTGCTGGCCCATATTAAACAATCCAGAACCATCATATACGGTCTTGCTCTCATTCAGATATGGGTATTTTTTGCCATAATAGTGATCCTTTGAATCGAACAAGACCGTTCCTTCCGAGGACAGGACCACAATTTCCCCCTTCAGATTGTTCATATCGCTGGAAGTCGCATTTGCAATACTCCGGGAATCTAAATATACAAGCAGCTGACCATCATTCTTTAATGACTGCTTGTTGTTGATAGGAACACGTATGGCGTACAAGGCAGGGTCCATCTGGTCAACCGCCTTCCGGATCCAGGAATTCGGGGCAGAAATATTCTTGCTCTCGAGCGCCATGACGTCCGGGATATAGGAATGTGCCACATTGGCGGACAGCTGCTTGAACTGCTTGTATTGGTTGAAGGTAGACAGATACTGCCGATTGGAGCTGTACAGCATCACATTTCGGATATCCCCGTTCTGATCAATCCAGCTCTGAAAATACTTAAGCACATCCGTAGAATAATCGTTGCTCTGCCCATAGAATTGGTCCATCCGATGCTGTACATATTCCGCATAGGCATGGTTCATGAAGAAGGAGACATTTGCCGATAGGGCTTCATTCGCGTACAAGTCCCTAACCAGATCCTGAACCGACTGATGACGCTGGTGGATGTAACGATCCACACTCTCCATCGCGGTCTTCTGGATGTCCAGCTCTCTTCGGATGGTAGCCTCGGCAATGGAGGCGTAGATGAAATAAGAGAGAGTAATGATGGTGAGGATGGCGATAAATGAAAATAACAGGAACATTCTCATAAACATATTATTTTTGAAATAGGCTCTGTAAACGTTATCAATTCTCATGCTGATGCCCCCCGAGACCGGATCAAAACTACCTATCATTGTACTCCTTCCCAAGGGCTTGTGTGGGAGATGGAAAGATTTTTCTATAGTTTAAACAGCATATCTTTAATTTCGCCCTATTTGAAAATGCTTTCATAAATTATCTTTATTCTTAACTGTTCGGCTGCAGCTGCTGTCCGGCAGATTCCAATTCCCGGGAGGGGGTTCAGGGGAAAGGTCAAATTCAAGCGATTAGAAAGGGGACAAACTATGAACCGAAGCACTATACGTAAAGTAATCTCATCCAAATCCACAGCTATTGCTCTTACTTCTGCTATGCTTATCTCTTCGTTTGCCTCAATTGCCCAAGCTGGAGACACTCTCCCTTATCAGGGGGAAAGTGCCAAGGGGCCGAATCAGCCCTACCAGCATGGCTATACCAGCTCTAATATTATCGATTGGACCCCTGAAAGTGACGTCTATGGGGATATGCTCCGGGCACGAGTTCCGCTGCAAAAAAGGATCGGCTCCTTTTCAGCCACCCAAGCTTATCCCAAGCTGAGCCCCAAGACGCAGAATTTCACCCTCAGCGGTGATTATGGCAATGCTTTCTTTGACAGCTACTCCTATACGAACGAATTCAGCCAGTATCTCTTCAATTATTGGCAGTACACGGATTATTACGGCTCCTGGCACGGCATGCCTACGGCGGAGGTTCCCGAAGAGCTCTATGATCCGAATAAGGACTGGACCGAGAAATGGTTCGAGTTCGGGATCTTGAACCTTCCCAACCCAGCCTACACGAACGCAGCTCACAAGAACGGCGTCCTCTCGATTGCCTGCATCTTCTTCTCGGATAACGACCGTGGACCGCAGACCTACAAGCAAATGCTGGTTCAGGATGAGAACGGAGACTTTCCTGTAGCCAAAAAACTCATCGAGATGGCCAAGTACTATGGCTATGACGGTTACTTCATCAATCAGGAGGAAGCTTCGAAAGGCGTGGCCACCGAGGATATCCCCCGCTACAAGCAGTTTATGAAGTACCTCAGAGATCAGGGGATTTACGTACAGTGGTATGATTCCACCTTGAATTCGAACGGCCAGATTTCTTATCAGAACGAGTTCAACGCGGAGAACAGTCCCTTTGTGAAAGACAAGGAGCTTGGCCAGGTCTCGGATTCGATCTTCCTGAACTACTGGTGGAACAAAGACAAGCTGAAGAGCTCCAGTGAGCATGCAAAAAGCTTGGGGCTGGACCCGCTGAAGACCGTCTTTGCGGGTGTTGAAGGAGGAAATGGCGACTTCGGGAGATGGAAGCAGAAGTATGACCTGCGCCTGAATCTTGATGATCAGGGTCAGCCAATGAACAGCATCGCCACACTGGGAGCTGACTTCACCCAAAATGCGCTGGATGAAGAGCTCGGTGGAGCTGATACGAACCGCCGTGCGAACGACGATTATCAGTGGATGACCTTTGTCCGCGACCGTGCATGGTGGTCCGGACCGAACCTGGATCCTTCAAATGCCAGAAGAAATGCGGCCGCGGATCTGTCCGATGTCAAAGCTTCCGGGGCGAACTGGGACGGTATGGCTGCCTATATCGCTGAACGTTCGGTTATCAAGGGCACTAATTTTGCAACCAGCTTCAATACAGGACACGGCCTTGCCTATTATATGAACGGAAAGGTATCCAATCCGAAAGAATGGTCCAATATCAATATTCAGGATATCCCTGTGACCTGGCAGTGGTGGATGGAATCCAAAGGCAGCAAGCTGTCAGCCGATTTCGACTTTGGACCGAATTATAATAAGGGAACGCGCTATACTTACCAGCCTGTAGGCGGCTTCAATGGAGGCAGCTCACTTGTTCTAAATGGCAAGCTGGATGCGGATAACTTCCTTCACTTGTACAAGACCGAATTGGACGTCCAAAAGAATTCGACCCTGTCCATCTCTTATAACAAGCCCTCGGCAAGTGACAAGTCGAACCTCAGTGTAGGACTCATATTCAAGGATCACCCGGATAAAGTAGTCAAAGTGAAGATTCCGGGCTCGGGCAAGCAGACTGATGGCTGGGTGACCCGTACCCTGGATCTGAAAACCTACAAGAACCGAACTATTGCCGCAGTAGGACTATATGTTGACCAAGGGAACAAACCCATTAATGATTACCAGATCAACATCGGTCAGATCAAGATCTCTGACGGTTCCGCTGTTAAACCGGCAGCGCCAACAGGCTTTAGGCTGACCAAGAGCCTCACCAATACCGGGGAGCTTGATGTAGCCTGGAATATCGAGGATTATTCCAAAGTGAAACAGTACAATCTGTACGAGAACGGTTCCTATGTTGGGGGAATCTATGATTCGGTGTATTATATCAAATCCCTGGGCAAGAAATCGGGCAAGCTGTCCCTTACCGCCGTTGGACCGGATGGAACGGAAAGCGAACCCGCCACGTTAACCTATGACCTGAATGGTGCGGTTACGAATATAGCTGTTCAGCCGCAAGCTAACGGGAATGCTGAGGTCACTTGGACTCATCCCGATCAGGCAGCAGGTCCCGTAACCATCAAATTGACGACAGCGTATACAGATACGCCGTTCACCAAGACATTCACAGCGCAGATTCAAGATGATTCTGCCGTGTTGACCGGGCTTCCAACGAACGGTGACCGCTACTCACTGGATATCGTCACGGAAGGCGGAGCTCTCTCTACCTACAGCGGGCGTCTCGCAGACAACTCCATTGAGCCTTACGCCAAGGAGAATGTGACGGTTAATGGTAATACGTATACGCTCGCCTTACCAACTTTGAAGGATTGGCATTATTTATATGTATATGAGGATAATGTGCCCAAAGAGTTCGGAGTCACTTATGTAACTAAGAAGTTCCCTTATATATTACGGGGACGTACGAAGCTCAGTGCGCTTACCTTTACGCCTGACTCCACCACCAGCTCACTTAAGCTGGTGATCGAGGATTACGCCGGTAATCAGGCAACTACGATTCTTAGATAGAACAGAAAGGGGTCCCTGGCCGCCATGAATGGCGGCTAGGGACCCCTTCTCTCTTACTTGCGTCAAGCATTCCCCTGAAGCTCTTTGGGGCCGAGCGGGATTTCGATTTTGAAGCAGGTGTATTCGCTGGAGGTCTTAAGCTCAATCCGTCCACTATAGCTCTCAACCAGCTTTCTGACAATCGCAAGACCAAGGCCGCTGTTTCGGGTCTTCGGCTTTGTCGTGAATCCGTGCTCAAAGATCCGGTCTCTCAGCTCTTCTGGAATAGGCTCCCCGTTATTGAGCACTTGAATGGTCAGCTTCTTCTGCTCCACCCGGGCCATGACCTCTACTTTCCGGTCATCTTCATCCTTCTCCTGCACGGCATAGAAGGCATTATCGATCAGATTCCCGGTGATACGGACCAGGTTAGTCACTTTTAATATATCGAGATTGAGGAGCTCGAACCCGGTAAAATAGTACTCGAACTGAATCTTCCGCTCCAGTGCCTGCGCGGCTTTAGCTTGAATCAGTCCGTTAAAGGCGGGAACCTGAACATCAACAATTTCGTTGAACGTTTTGTTAATATGGGAGAGACTATGAAGGTATTCTTCAAGCTCATCATATTTCTTGATTCTCGCAAGCCCCGTCAGAGCAAAGATATGATTCACGAAATCATGCCGGTATTCCTTAATGGTCTTGAACAGGCTGTCAATATTCTGAAGATACATGCTCTGTACATCATTGACAATTCTGCCCTGTCTCTTAATATATCTTACGACAGCACTAATCATGAGGGCCCCGATAGCCAGAATAATCAAGGCTACAATCGAGATTCGCACCTCTTTGTGAATCAAATCCGAGGTCATCTGATCCATATCGGAGGTAACGATGATCAGCATGCGGTCGAACCCTTTATTCACATTATCCTCCAGACTGATCGGAGAGTAGGTTCTTAGAACCTTCCTTCCGTTAATCTCCATCACCTTGTGCACCTTTTCCATCTGGGAGAAGGCTTCCTTGGCCAATGCTGAATCCTCAGCTGAAGTATAATTATATTTACCGTAGAGAAGCTTACGTTCGGAATGCCATTCAGGCTTGTCCTTGGGTGTCTTCCATTCTCCCTGCAAAATCTTGTCGTTCAGGATGCCAATTTCAAGAATTAACGGATTACTCTTCTCCTGTTCTTCAATGTTGAACTCCACGCCGGCCTTGTCTCTGAACCGGTTAATGATGCTCTCTGAAATGTAAGGATCGATCAAATAATCCGTGGTCCCGTCGTTATAATATCCCCACTTGCTGATCTTGGTAGGGTCAGAGGACGAGGTATCGAACGGGCCGGCCCAGAAGCTGGGCAGGTTCTCACCGAAGTTCGGAATTGGCTCGGCATTATGCTTCTCCATCAGCTCTTTAAATACCTTATTCCATTTCCCACCGCCCCAAGTCTCTGTAGTCATCCCGATTTCCTTGACATCACTGGACTTCATTCCGATGAAATTGTTCTCTTTCCTCAAATACTTGAACAAGGTCAAATCTTCAATACCCAGCTTGTCCCGAATTTGAACGAGCTGTTCGTTGGTAACCTCATCAAGCTTGTGAGGCAGCATATTCTGGGCCGCTATGGATGCCAGGCGCAGCTTATCCGCCAAAGCCTCTTCGAACAGCATCTCCCCTTTCTGCGTAATCTCCAGGGAGGACTTAATGTGGGAAGTCATCATTTCAATGCTTTGCTTCTGTCCGTCAAGAAGCGTGCTTCTCATGGTGTAATAGTAGATTCCGTTCAGGAAAAACAATAAAAGACTCATCACGAGTATGTATACAATCATTAATCTTCTAAATCCAATCATCTTTGGAAGGTTCCTTTCTACACTCACATCACTCTTATTATCTATATCTATCGACAAATTTCTTCTTTTTATGACACTTTTATTTGCTAATTTATCAAAACAACTTAAAAGTTAAATATTACTGAGATTAATAGTTAAAGTTTAGCATGTTCAAAGAAAAAAAGGGTGTAATTTTCCACCCTTAGCCGTTCATTTGTTATATTGAGAGAATATCTCTAGTGATTATTCGACAATCTTTTCATAATTCCTCTTCACTCCTTCACAGACCAGCAGATAATAACCTAAAAAATCCTCATGCTATTCAGCAACAATTCTTCATACCAGGCCTTTTTAGCTTCTTGTTAATAAAACCGATACATCAATTGAGATATCCATTTTCTTGATCTCATTGGTACATTAGCTCGCCGAAGTACTAATTATTGATTGATTAGTTGTCTTAAATATATGAAAAAACTAGGCCATGGTTACTAGGATCGATCTCGCTCCTCACTTACATAATAGTGGGACGACATGAACACATTAACAAAACATGGATTTAACGAAAGGAGAGACATAGATGGTTACTGCTGGTGTAATTGTACTCAGTGTTGCAAGCACGCTCTTGTTGGCATTCATGGACACGTTAGTATACCAAAAGCCGTTCCTTCAGGCGCTCATTCAGATGTTCGCCACGCCTTCCCATCCTTCATCTGTCTGGTTCATTGCAGGGGCATTATTGACGGCGGCTTGGACTGACATGAGGACACACGCTCTCTTCAGACGGCTGCAAAATAAGCTTTCGGACTTGAGGAGGATCAGCACGCCATGACTCAAGCCCGCGTTCAGCCCTTTCAAGCGTTTAACCTGATTTTCGTCTTTCTACTCGGGACTTCGCTGATCTTCGGTACACCAAGATTGGTGCCGGACTCCTGGCTTGTCGATCTCTTCGCACTTCTGCCAGCCAGCATTTTATTTTTACTGTATACCTATTTGGTGACGAAAGGGAATTATGGGAATTTGTACGAAATACTGTACAAAGCTTGGGGCCGGTTCCCCGGTCATGTTCTTGTTGTAGGATACGCCGTTTATTTCTTATATATTGCGTCACGGAATGTCCGCGACATGTTGGAACTGATCAAGACTACACTTCTCTTGAACACTCCAAAGGAAGTGGTCATTCTCCTGTTTGTACTGCTAATTGCGTACGCTTCACTAGGGGGCCTTACGACGATCAGCCGCTTGGCCATGCGGGTTACAACGGGCATCGTCCTATTCTTTGCGTTGTTGGCAATCCTGCTCATATTTAGCGGCTCCGTTGATGTACAGCATCTCCTTCCATTTTTGTCTAAAGGAATTCATCCGATTATTGGGGCAACATGGCGAAGCTCCATTTGGTTCCCTTACGGAGAAGTCATTGTGTTCCTTATTTTTATTAAAAATCTGGCGAAGCCGCGTCAATTCCGGAAACTAGGGGTCGCTGGGATTGTGTGCGCTTGTATCGTGCTGACGTTCTCTAACCTTCTGCAGATCTGTACACTTGGTAAGGAAAACATTACATTTTCGGCATTTGCCCTGCTTGATGCGGCGAGGCAAATCAATATTTCGGATTTCATCACCCGTATGGACGCACTCGTAGCGTTCATTATTTTCTTTGGCGTTTTGGTAAAAAGCGCTATTTTTATGTACGCAGGCACGAAGGGAGCTGAATATGTATTCGGAAGGAACTGCTCTACGTTCATGATCCCCTGCGCTCTTCTTATTGGCGCCCTTTCCATCCTGGTTACGGAAAATTATGCTGAACATGCAGAAGAAGGTTTAAACTACGCCATTTTTTGGATACACATGCCGATGCAGCTCGTAGTTCCGGCAGCGACTCTGCTTTTGATATGGATGCGTCGTTCGAGAGGAGAAGTACGATGACAACGACAGAAAACAAAAAGCGAATCGTCGTTACAGACCCTGCTTCTGTACAAGACGAGATCCGGCGACGGTTCGGTGACTCGTCTGACTTGGCATCTTTTCCAATCCGGATTTATGGAGAAAGTGGCGTTTTAATGTATTTGACCTCCATGACCAATCCCTCGTTCCTAACGGAAACCGTCGTCAAACCGCTATTACTTGCCGAGAATCCGGCGGATAAACCGGACAAAGAGAACTGGCTTGACCGTATTCGGGCGTTATATTTTGTGGGCATGAGCACCGAGACGACACAGGATCCAAATGTACTTGCCGGGCTTATATCGAAAGGTTATGCCGGGCTGTTTATTTCAGGCTTAACAGAGATTTTAATGATCAATGTCAAGAAGCTCGACACGCGTGCCATCGCCGAACCAACTGCCCAGAGCGTAGCCAAGGGACCGAAAGAAGGTTTTACGGAATCCTCCGATACCAATATTAGTCTCATTCGGAGAAGACTTCAGAATGATAAGCTTCGTTTCGAAAATTTTGAAATCGGAGAGCAGACCGGAACGGCGGTACATCTTGCTTATCTCGAGGGCCATATCGCACCTGCCGTTCTAGAGAAAATCCGGGAGCGCCTGCGGGAGTGCAGGTTAAAGGAATTGTATGATTCAAGCGGATTGGAGTTCTTATTCCGGCCCAAGATGTTTCTGCTGTTTCCCACAGTGATTAGCAGCGAACGACCTGACGCGGTCTGCCAGAGCTTGATTCAGAACCGGGCAGCCGTCATTGTCAACGGAAGTCCGTTTGTAATTATAGTTCCTTCACTGTTTTGGGATTATTTCAAATCGTCGGAAGATTATTACCAGTGGTATATCTTTGGGGTTTTTGTCCGATATCTTCGTTATTTTGCTTTTCTAATCTCGCTTTGCATGCCGGCGCTATATGTGGCGATAACGAGCTATCATCAGGAGCTTGTTCCGACGATATTGCTCACGAGCATAGCCGCACAGCGGGAAGGTATTCCCTTTCCGGCCGTCCTCGAGATTTTTTTATTGGAGTTCGCGTTTGAAATTGTACGTGAAGCCGGGACCCGAATGCCACGAATCGTTGGGCAGTCCATTTCCATTGCTGGCGCGCTTGTACTTGGACAAGCGGCCGTGTTGGCAGGATTCGTATCAAACATCAGCGTTATTGTTGTTGCGCTTTCCGTCATATCGGGCTTCGTATCGCCTGTTTACACCTTTGGTGCCCGCGTTCGGCTGCTGCGTTATGTACTCAACTTGCTCGGTTCCCTGCTTGGACTGTTCGGTCTTTTGGTCGGGGTCGCCTTTCTCCTCATCCAATTGTCGCGTATCGACATGTTTGGCACACCCTATTTGTCGTCAAGAATGCCCGCTGCCAGTGGAAAGGATGAAGGGCAATGAAGCGCAAATGTTTACTGCTTCTAGCGGCCATTGTCATTTGTATGCTTCAAAGCGGGTGCTGGGATCTGGTCGAAATCAATCGGTCCTCACTCTTGACTGGAGTTGCCGTTGAACTCGGGGAAAGCGACCGGTATAAATTCACCTTGGAAGTGCTGAATCCAGCCGAGGCACAACGGGTACAGAGCGGTACCGGCGGCCCTTCTACCCAGCTCTACACATTGGAGGGAAAGACGCTTGCTGACGTCGCTGCGCGTATGAATGAACTGGTAGAGAGAACGATCATATTATCCCATATTCATACAATTATCGTGGATGAGGGCGTCGCGCATAAAGGCCTTGACGAGATTATTGACGGCTTGCAACGGTCTCGCTTTGTTCGAGAGGACGTGCTCCTATTGGTGGCAAAGGACAGTCCTGCTTCGGACTTTTTAAAGATTACGTATCCAAGCGGACTGTACGCAAGCTGGAAGCTGCGGATGCAGGCCACTCATTTTTACGATAATTGGGGCGGCATCCCGAGGAGCACGCTGGACGAGTACACGGAAGCGATTCTAGCGGACGGACGGGAACCTGTTCTTGGCGCAATCTCTGTACAGGGGAAGGTGAAAGAGAGTGCAAGCAGCGACAGCTCCAAGTCGACACTACCCAAGGCAGTCGTGCATTGCGCAGGCGCCGCAGTCTTCCGTGAAGATAAGCTTATCGGTTTTCTCAATACGTCCGAGACGCGAGTGCTGAATCTTGTTCGAGACAAACTTAAAGCGACTTCGGTAGCGGTTCCGCTGGGTTCCAAAGGGGCCCACGCCATGATACGGATGACGCCCATACATGCCGCCATGAACGTAACCTTTCGAGCAGGCCGTCCGGACATCAAGCTGAACATTAAAGGAGTAGGCCGCCTATCTCAAATCGATACGGAATTACCGATCGATAAGGCGGCCGGTTACCGGGAGCTCGAACGAAAAGAATCTGAACATGTAAATGAACAGGTGAAAACCGTAATCGAACGGGTGAAAAAAGACTTCGGCGTTGATATTTTCGGTTTTGGCGAAAATCTGAACCGTTATCACTTTCGGCAATTCGAGAACATAAAGAGAGAATGGAACAAAAGCTTCACGGAGGCCCATTTGAGGGTCGCAAGCAAGTTTACGATTCTACGGTCGGAGCTAAAGACTCGAAAAATCGAGGATACCTCTAATATTCAATGAGCACCTTCCCCGGATTTTAAGGTTAGAATTGATCGATATGTGGAAATGATCAATCTCTATGACTTGAGACTTGAATAACTCCAAACTGCGTGTGTATAAAACCCCAAAAAGGTTTGCTAGAGAAGCAGACCTTTTTGGGGTTTGGGTAAGACCTTCGATTAGTTCTTGAAATCACTCTTAGATCGGCATTTCCCTGCCGTTATAATCCACAAAATTAATTTTTGCGTTCGGAACTACCTTGCGCTCGATGAGATCGAGTATGCCGGATGCACTTTGCCTTGGCGTTGTTGGAGCATCCGCTCCTCCCATGTCGGTCTTCATCCAGCCGGGATGAACACTCAGCACCTGAATGTCCCGATCTTTAAGCAGACTACGCAGCTGCTCGGTGAACATATTCAGCGCACTCTTGGAGATTGCATAAGGATAGTCGCCCGGATAAGCATTCGACAGACTGCCTGCCTCCGAAGAGATATTAATGATTGACGCATCCGGCTCTGTGAGAAGCGGAAGAAAATGCTTCACCACCCGCATCGGCCCATATAAATTGACCTCGAACGTCCGAGCCACTTCCTGCATATCCAGTTCCTCTATGGGTGTATTCCGGGCAGTCAGGATACCGGCGTTATTAACAATCGCGCCAAGCTTCCGACCCTCCTGGGTCAGGAGGCTTGCGAGCGATGCAAGCCCCTCTTCATAAGTGACATCCAGAGGCACGAGGGTAAGCCTGGGACCATACTTGTCCTCAAGTGCACTGAGCTTACCGCCCCCTTCACCCGAAGACCGCATTCCGGCGATCACCGAATGCCCGCGCTCCAGTGCTTCAGCGGCCATTTCATAGCCAAGGCCTCGGCCCCCGCCTGTGATTAGCAGGTTCATCATTGTTGCTCCTTCCAATATCGAATAACCCTGGAACCCTGTATCCGTTACTTTTTATCGTTCTCCAGTAATTCAACAAGGACTTTGAGTTCCTTAAATGTATCCATATATGCATATCGGCCGCCGGTATACTCCCCCTTCTGCTGGAGAGGGAAGCCCTTGCTTTCCAGAAGCGTAATCTTCTCCTTCATTCCATCAATAACAAAGGCAATGTGGTGAGGTCCTTCACCATGCTCGTTCAAATAATCCCGCCAGGTACTTGGATGCTCATCCGGCTCGATCAGCTCCACCTGCAGCGAACCCATGTCAAAAAAAGCCAGCTTGGCCCGAGCCGGGCTTGGCCTTCCGTTATATTCCGTCTGGGCTACCTCAACAGTATCGGTAATTATAGCCTCCGGTTTGGGTACACCGAAGAAATCAGCATAAGCCTGGCTTACGGAGTCAATATCATGCACAAGGATTCCAATTTGGGTAATCACGTTGTTTCCAAGCAAACCTGCCATAGCTGATAACATCCTCTCATTGTGTAAAATGGTATGATGAGTTAACGCCGTGATCCTATTTTATTCTCAAGAAATGTAGCTGGAATACTATCATAAATACAATAGAAAGCGCTGTCAATAGCGTAGGGACAGGACAGCTGTCCTAATGAAGTTTATATAAATCTGTTATTTATCGGGCAAAATAAACAAAAAGCTTAGTCAACACAGCCGAGCTGCGCTAACTAAGCTTAAGTCCACTGACCAATTAGGAGGGCGGGCTGATCTGCCGAACCTTATAGAACCAAGCTAAACTCCGGAAAAGAACAGGTTATTTCCCGTTAAGCTCAAGCGGCTCCTCTTCGTTCCCTTCGTTAATGTCATCCTTCATAATATTGACTGGCGTCGTATTCTTGGCATTCTCTAACGTATCATTCACAAAGCCCATATCCTGATTCTTCGCGTGCATGTTGGTGGTTCCTCTATAATTCCCGCTGTGTGATTTATTCTCCATCCTACTTCCGCTCCTTTGTATGTTGACTTGCTGCTGGGATTGAACTTATGACTCGAAATGCCGTCATCAGTTCAGTTCCTATAGCTTTAACCAATAACCAAAATTTATGTGTTAAATGGCCAAAAGGCCGCTGATCGAAGATCAGCAGCCTTTATAAATCCATTGTGTATCTTACTATTTCAGATAAGTATTGCCGGACTCTGCAATTTTACCAGGTCCATTCAGCACGTAGATTCTAGCATTTCCTTTGCCTGAGCAGGACAAGGTGATGCTTCCATTGGTAACACTCTTGGTGTCGCCAGTTACTGCATCTACATAGGTTCCGTTCGGGATTCCAGTAAAGGTTGCATTCCCCGAAATAGTTACCAGTACAAAGCTGTCGATACCTTTAGCCGTATCTGTATATCTTCTCTTGAATGCCAAATCCCCGCTTACATTCTCAGTTGAATATTGGCCTTTTTGCAGGGCAGGCACGGCTCTGCGGATCAGATTCAGCTGACGGATATGCTTCGCCAGAGGATAGTTAAGGGAATCTGCCAGTGTACCTGTGGCATTCGTGTATTTACCATAGTCCTGGGTTGTTACGCTGCCTTCAATATGATCTCCAAAATAAGCTCTTCCCGTTGTGCTAAGTGGAGCATTCGGGCCTGGGTCGATAACCTTGCCCTTTTGGAACTCGATTTCCGATCCATAGAAGATCGCCGGGATTCCGCGGAAAGTGAACAAGAGATCCAGATTCTCTGCCCATGTGTCTTGTGTGCCTGCGAATCTTTGATTCTCAGGGGCCTGGTCAGGAGCATAGTCATGGGAATCCACATACGTTACATTCCAGGTCGCATCGTTATAGAATTTGTCTCCGCTCCGCATACTGAATGCTTCCTGTGCCGTCTTAAATGCCCAGTGCATAGGGAAGTCGATGACATCCAGACCCGATTTCATCGAGTAGTCCGGCGCATGATAACTATTCCCGTTCAGCAGTGCATTGTTCGAAGTAGGCTGTCCTGTCGTGGTAGAGTTGTCTGCCCAGTTCTGTTCAACCGAAGCCTTATTGGAAGCGTAATCATCCTTGCCGTCACCCGGGTAGGCTTTCGACTCTTTCCAGGTATAGAACGGGGTGGAAATGGACGGGATACCGCTGTTCCAGACATCTCTATACCGGGTGGCCACTTCGCCAAAGAGATAGAAATTCGAACCGCCTCTCTGCTTCCACGCCGGTACGAAATACTTGTTGAAAATATATCTGTTCACATGCTTCACGGTATCGATACGGAAAGCATCTACACCCATATCAATATATTTGTTGTACGTATCAATCAGATAATGATCTACCGCAGGTTCCTCTGTATTGAGGTCCACACAATCGCCTGCAATTTGCCCTGTCTGAACCGTGTAAGATTCCCAGGAAAGGCTCTTCTCGGTGTGGTAGATATTGTTGTTGACTCCTTCTGTCTTCATTAACGCGAGTCTTGCCTGATACTGCTGATCCGGTGTCATGGAATCATAGTTGGCAGGCAATTTGTCAGTAATCTTGAGCATGTTACTCACAGTATCCGGCTTGGTCGGATCTTTCTTGAACATCGGGAATAAGTTCTCCTCCCCGAAGTTCCCTGTGTGATTGACCACAATATCCTGAATGATCTTCAGCCCTTTGGCATGGGCCGCATTAATGAGATCCTGGTAAGATGCTCCGGCAGATTCATACCGCGGATCTACTTTGGCAAAGTTAATCGCATGATAGCCATGATAATCGTAACCGCTGGCATTTTGAACTACAGGTGTAATCCACACCGCACTAAAGCCCAGGGCCTTGATATAATCAAGCTTGTCGATCAATCCTTTAAAGTCACCGCGCCAGGCCGGATCTGAATCCGGATTGCCTGCCTTGGCGTCATCCCATGCATGCACATTGTTGCTCTTATCGCCATCATAGAACCTTGAAGTAATAACGAAGTAGATGCTGTCTTCACGGAAATCTCCGCTTTTCCCGATGTTATAGACAAAGCTCTGGGTGGTCTTGAGTCCAGCTCCGTCAACAACCAAGAATTTCAATGTGGTTGTCTTGGAGACCACAATACCCGGTCCGGTCATACCGGCCGAAGCATTTCCGGTGATATAGACCTTGGAGCTTGTAGTCGGTTCCGACCCATCTTCAGTATAGTAAGCTGTTGTGGCAGCAGATTTGTTGTCTTTTACTATAAAAGATACCGTAACTGCTGTACTCGAATTCCCCACAGGCAGATTCGGCGTAATTGTAGGCGGCTGAGTATCTGTATTCTGGTCAATAACATAGGCGAAGGAGGCTGCGCTTCCAGCTTGACCCGCTGAGTTAACACCCATGGCCTTGATGGTCATAGAAGCATCTACCTTAATTCCGGTAGTATACAGCTTCGAAGAAGCCGTTGGGGCTGAGCCGTCTGTAGTATAGTAAATCTTGTCGTCCGAATTCGTGCTGGAGAGAGTTACAGTCTGGGCCGTATCATAAGTTTTTGGCGCAGGAGAAGCTGAAATTACTGGAATTTTTGGAGTTTCGGGATTGGTATCGTACCACTTGTTGTCCGTGTAATACCAACTTTCTTTGGTGCTGCGGGACAAATCCGCGGTCTGCTTGCCATTGCTGTCATTGAAGATCAGACTTGCACTTGTCGCCCCGGCAATCGTGTAGCTGTACCAGTCATTCCCGTCGGACTTCATCAGAATACCCGGCCATGCCCCGCTGTTTGGAACAGAGGAGGGAGCCAGATTCCAATAATGGATGCGGAGTGCTGAATTCCAATTTGCCGGTTTCTTAACATGTACGGTTAAGCCATCCGTGACGGGATCAACCGTCGTATCAGACGATACAACTGACATATAGTCGATATTGATATTTCCGCTGTCGCCGGAGTTATATTTGTAGGTAATCGTATTGTTCCCTTGAGGCAGGGAGAGTGTCTCCGTCTGGTCTGCCCAAGTGTCCCAATTCGCCAGGTTAGCCAGCGTGGTCTGCTTGACCAATGCCCCATTTACATAAATGGAGACCTTCTTGGCGCTGCCCGTTGCATTCGCATAATGTAGTGTTGCATTATAATTGCCAGTAACTGAAGTCGGTACGCTGAATGTAGCCGCTGCGCCGACCGCTAAATATCCGTCAACAAATCCAGTTCCGGAATAGCCTTTATGATCGGTATTTACCTTTGCTCCCCCGGACAGCGAGGCGCTCTCACCCTCAAACTTCTGTATGCTAGCGGCAGCATTTGTCGTGCTGACCAATGCTCGATCAGTCAGACCAAACAAGCTAACTAAAATGGCAAATACCAGCAGTACAGCAACAAACCGATTGGACCTTGTCCTTATCAAATAAACAACCTCCCGATCTAAAATTATATTGGCATAAATAAAGCAAACGTTTGCGCAAAAGACAGCATTTTATCGTGGACTAAATAAAATTATTATTTACCTCCTCCCGATGTCTAAAATAAGATAGTAAGCGCTACCACAAATGGATGCCGTAATCACTATCCCTCAGGACGCCAGACAAGGCAGCGTTAAAATCTCTCCGCTCTCACCTCCTTTCATATATCAACCTGAATTATGTATGCGTTTTCAATAATACCTCTAAGCTTAAGTCCAGGGATTATCTTCCTATTCCTCGAGTATATTCTGCTAGTTTTTTCCGGTCAATGCGGCTTTCTAACTACTTTATGTCCGCTCTACTTACATGAGCATAGATTTTATCGTAAATAGGTAAGTCTTTAGTCCTTTGAAACTGATTAATTTGTACCTTTTTGCGGCTTGTTGCCGACCTTGCTGAAACTTTTTTTTCACAAAAAAAGCAGCCCGACCCAAATGGATCCTGGCTGCTTCACTATGAAATATTATTCATCCTATTCGCTTGGCAGAAGGCCTTCTCTCATCGATCCAGCTTAAGGAGCTCCCGCCATGCAACTTCAATATTGGCCGCGGCTTGCTGCGGTGTCATTTTGTCCATCAGCATTTGTCCCAGATTGGCTGTGAAATCGCCAAACATTTCAGCCCCTTCTGGAATACGCGGACGCGGCTTGGCTGCATCAAGAACCAGCTTGAAGCTTTGAACAATCTGATCGGATGCAAAGCTTGGGTCCTTGTATACGCTGATGCGGCTTGGCAGAGTCTTGACTTCCTTCACCTGCTTGGCCTGAACTTTGGAACTGGTCAGGTATTGAATCAGCTTGTAGGTCTCCTGTGGATGCTTGCTGTACTTGGAGATAACCAGACTGTGGCCACCGGCAGGAGAGCCTTGTCCCTTTGGCCCTTTCGGCACGGCCGCAATCCCCAGGTTGCCCGGATCCTTGAACTCACTTCCACTCAGAAGATCGCCTACGGCCCAAGGACCATTCAGAATCATGGCAGATCTGCCTTCTTTGAAATCGTTCATCATATTGTTATAGCTATCGCTAAAATCAGGATAAGGCTGTGTCACCCCTGCACGGCGGAGCTCCTGCATGAACTCCAACCCTTTAATCGAATCGGGGGAAGCGATATGGACCTTGCGGTCATCCGTCATTGTCTCTCCGCCAAAAGCCCAAATATAAGGCAGCGCAAAGTAGGAGTCATCCGAGACAAAGATACCATAATGTCCCTGGGTCTCGGTCGCTTTCTTCGCAATGGACATCATTTCATCCATCGTCTGCGGTGGATTGGAATAACCAAGCTCCTTGAGAATCCGCTTGTTATACAGTAAAGCAGGAGCCTCCATTACCGTCGGCAGTCCATACAGCTTATTGTTAATTTTAACGGAGTCGAGTGCCGTCCGGTTGAAATCAGCCTCATCCTCCTTAGTAATCATGGAATCCAAAGGCTGCAGCAGTCCGAGCTGCACGAACTCGGGTACCCAGGAGTTGTCAGACCGGAACCCGTCAAGTGTCTGATCCCCCAGCAGCGCCGTCTTGACGTAATTGGATGCCGAGCCAAAGGCAACGTCCACTACTTTCACCTTGATGCCAGGATTCTCTTTCTCGAAATCTTTAACACGGCTCTTGAAGAACTCGGCTTCCTTGCCGTCATATGTGCTTACAAAAGTGATAGTTACCGGCTGTGCGGTACTTGAGGAAGTGGAACAAGCACTGATCACCAATAAGGAAGAAGCCATTAGAATAGCCAAAATTCGTTTTAACATGCTGTATCACCCTTAACTTTAGGAATTATAATCGGAATTTGCCGATAAGCGTCTTGAGTTCATCCGCCGAGTCTGCCAGTGCGCTTGACGAAGCAGAAATCTCCTCCATCGAGGCCAGCTGTTCCTCTGTAGATGCCGCAACACTCTGTGTACCTGACGAGTTCTCAGCTGCGATCTGTGAGATCAGGGAGAATCCGGAGACAACAGACTCTGTATCCGTCATAATATCAGCGGTGGATTCGGTAACCCCCTGCACGTCATGTTCGACCTGGCGAATAAGCTCCATAATTCCTTCAAAGGATTCACCTGCGACTTCAATAAGCTCGATGCCCTTCTGAACTTCAAGGGTTCCTTGCTCCATCTCAGCTGCCGCCATGCTCGCTTCATTCTGAATCCCTGTAATGAGGCTGCGAATCTGATCGGCCGAGACGCGAGACTGCTCTGCAAGCTTACGCACTTCTTGGGCCACAACCGAGAATCCGCGGCCCTGTTCACCCGCTCTCGCCGCCTCAATACCTGCATTCAAGGCCAGCAAATTCGTCTGAGTGGAAATATCCATGATAAGCTGCGTAGCTTTGCCAATTTGGATGGCTTGCTGCTCCAGATCGGCAATAACTTCGGAGAGCTTGCCATTGCTGCTCTCAATAATACGAATCTGCTGAACAACACTAATCAGATCGTTCTTTCCTTGCATCGCCGTGTTCGATGTATGGGTCACGGTCTGTAGGACCGCTTGTCCGTTATTGGCAATATGATGAACCTTCTCCGATAGACTTGTAATAGTACGCAGGTTCTGGGCAACCTGACCGGACTGATTGTCTGTACCTTCCGTAATTTCCTGCATAATCGAAGCGATATGCGAGGTAGCATGGCTTGTCTGTTCGGCACTGGCCTGCAGCTGTGCTGAAGAGGCTGCGACTTGCAGGGACACCGATTCTGCACTTCCAATAACCGTACGAAGCGACTCCGTCATGACATTAAATGCCGAAGCCAGCTCGGTGAGTTCATCCTTGCCCTTGAATTTCAAAGACTCTACCTGAAGGTTCCCCTCGGCTACCGCACCTGCAGATTGAATCAGCTTTCGGGTACGGTTGATCAAGTAACGTGAAAGGAGAAAAGCGATCCCGACGGATAGCAGAATAGCTATGCCTACCAGAGAGTAGTTAACCAGCTTGACCCGCTCGTTCATGCTGGAAATATCACTTTTGAACGTTTCAATCTTGGCCTGCTCATCCTTCATGAAGGAGAGAAGAGAAAAGGCAATCGGGTCGAAGGAATCCTTCGTATACTTCTCTTGAGCTGTCAAGGCTTCCCCGGCTGCTTTTTTATCCATAAGCTTAGTCTTATACTTGATGTTCTGGGACCACAATGTGCTGAATTGTTCGATCTGCTTCAGGCTCTCCGGATCCTTGGTCATTCCCTTAAGATCAGACAGCTCCAGATCCACAAACTTTACGGTCTCATCGAAACGGCTTTTGAAGCTGCCCATCAAATGATCAGGAGCAAGCAGGTAATGCGCACCATTATCATTAGCTGTTCTGGCGAACAGGTTCAGGCGCTGAATGACCTCCATACGTTTCTGGGACTCGAAAATCTGATCATTAAGTCCCCCGATACGTTGATTCATAATCGTCGTTACCGTTACCGTTATTAAGAACAATACGATTATGGAGAAAAAACTGAGTAATAGTCTGGTTCGAAGTTTAATTGCCACCCTCATGACCCCCGCTGTTAAAATATTGACATCCTTTAGAACTTGTAAAAGCAAAAACTCTTCTCGTATTTACACCGACAGAGTATATATATCGACAGAGAGGGCCAGATTTGTTACCTTTTTCACGAGGAAAAAATAGACAACTGGCTGTTTGCGAGGGTCTGCATTTTCAGCTTCTTACCGTCCATACTTATAAAAAGCCCTATCCCATTAGGGGATAGGGCTTTACCATATTTACGCGTAACTGCGGGTCACTTATCAACTATCTTGGATGCGATATACGCTAGATCTGTGATATCAATCTTGTTATCGCTATTCATATCCGCCATCTTGGCGGCTGCCCAGTCTGCGCCGGCGGAATCCTTGCCATAGTGGTATGCCACAATCGCAAGATCGCCTACGTTGATGCTTCCATCCTTGTTCAGGTCTGCGGATACTTCCTTAATTACCGCTGCCTTGAAGGTATCTACTGCACTGCCTAGTGCGGCTGTGGCACTATCCACCTCAGACTGCGCCGCGCTTCCTTTGCCCTGAACGGCTTTGGCTGCATTGATAGCAACACCGAGTGCATCCTTCGCCTTCTGCGGATACTGACCTGGCAATGTGCCCACAACTGCTGCATCATACAGGCTCTGTGCATTGGTTATCGCGGCTGTCAGTGCCGTCTTGTCTACAACCGGTTGGTCAATATCGCCTACCGATATGCTCTTGCTGTCAACCGACGCCTGAATGACAGTTCCCTCCGGAGCCACGCCCAGCTTCGCCTCGGTGACTGCAATCGTTCCGGTCGTATTCCGTACACCAGCCTTGACCTTGAATGTCAGCTTTAATACCGGCGTGCTGGCTCCCGATACCCCTCCGATATCCGCGGTGATCAACCTCACCTTCCCGGCCGACTCTACATCCTCCTTGACGATCTGGATGTTGTTGTCCGCGCCTGCTGCGCTCACATAGTCAAATACGTTAGAATCATAAGACAAGGTCAGATCCTGGGCGTACACACTTTGTTCCAGGTTGTTCAGGTTGACATTCACCGTAAAGCTGGCTCCAGGCTTCACGCTGCTGTCCGCTGACAGCACCGCCGCGGGTCCTTTAGGTTCAGCGGACGGCCATACTGGATCTGTCGTGGAGCTGCTGGTGGTTAAGTAAATCCGGTCTATGATAAGTCCGGATTCTCTTCCCCAGAAGTTCAGTTCATGTTCGCCCACCGTAAAATTTAATGGTTCGCCTCCTGGCACAGCCGGACCGCCATTGCTGAGGTTCACCCATTTGAACTGACCGCCGCTGACGCCCTCAATCCCGTTGGACGTGAATTGATACTGACTATCCAATCCCACGTGAACCGAATCCGTTTGGAAGCTATGGCTTTTGGCCAGAACCCAAACATAGTAAGCTCCTGCCGTTTTAAAGTTAATTTTGTAATTCAGACTGGAGCCGGCGGCAAGGCTCGCTGCATCCGTACCCGGTGTAACGGCAGTACCGTCATCCGGCAGGAACTGCATCGCTTTCGTCTTCTCTCCGTCAACAAGTGACCATACATGGCCGTTCGCGGTTCCACGTACGTAGGCGCTGCTTGTGTTCTCTGCTGCGGTCTCCGCTTCAATGGCTACAGAGACAGGGGTATTAACTTTTACAGTGATTTGCGTAGTTACCGCGTCACCAGAGCCTCCCTTAAAACTTACCGTTACATTGGTTGTTCCACTGGCTTTAGCAGTTATCGTACCGTTCACTACCTCAGCAACATTCGGATTCGAATTGCTGTAGGTAGCTGTTTTGGTTACATCTTCGGTATGTCCGTCAAGAAACTCCGCTGTAACCTTAAATGCTGCCGTTTTCCCCGCATCAAGGGCAACGGAAGGCGTGTCTACGGTGAGCTGCTTCACCGTTAGTTCACTGTTCAAGTCTTTTACCAGAATATTCAGAGAATCTGTCTTTCCCCCATAGCTAATGTCAATGCTTGTAGTCCCGAAGCCCACTCCGGTGACAACCCCGTTATCTACAGTGACAATTCCGCTCTGTGCTGGTGTTGCTACGGCTTGATCCGTAACATCCTTGCTTGTTCCATCCGCGTAAATAGCCGTAACCTTGATGTTGGCCGTGTTACTTCCACTCACCTTATCAATCTTTTGTTTATCGATAGAAGCGTTAATTGCAGCGAGCTCTTGAGCCTCACCCTTGGGCTCGAACTGCCAATAATCCATCTTGAAGAGATTACCAGTTGATGCTCCTCTGTAGACCATGTATAGGTCATGGACTCCAGTAGCACCGGAGATGTTTGTAGTTTTCAGCTTCCAGCTATCGTCTCCACCAGTATTGGAGATGGGAAGCGTCCCTATTAAGGCTCCGTCAGCGCTGTCCAGATGAAGCTCTATCTTTCCGCCGCTTGAACCGCTTGCCACATTGGCAGAGAACGTTCCGGCGCCTGGATCGCCAAAGTCAACCTTGGATACGGCTGTCCAGTCTCCATTATTAATGCTGCTGAGATTCAGATTTAAGCTGCTTACCATAGCTCCCGGCTCAGTACTGCTTTCCGTGTTGATTCCTCCGTTCCAGCCAATGGTTTCCGCCTCAACCCTCGTATAGGGATTAAAGTTCTTCAACTGCGTAATTCCAGCATAATCGCCCGTAATATCCTGAATGACTCCGCTTGCATCAAAGCTTACTTTATTGATGTGTGCGTTACGGTAGCCATGCGGCTGCCCTTTCAATTGTGGAACCGCTCCGCTCTCTGCCATGGCTTTTGCCAGGGTCTGGGCGTGGTATGTCACATACCATTCCCCATTGAACTCGAACATGGCATGGTGGTTATTGCCTCCAACGCCGAAGAAAGTAGCAGGGTTAGGCAGGATGGTCTTGACATAGGTGAAGGGACCCATCGGGTTGTCGCTTACCATGTAGGCAATCGTTCCAGTAGGTATGTCGGCCGGATGCTGACCAGAGAAGTTCGTACAATAGGAATAATAGTATTTCCCGTTGTATTTGTTGATTCCTGAATCCTCGAACAGGAATGGTGGATTGATAGGCTTAGCCTTTCCGCCGCTAGCGTCCAGATCGAGACTAATCATATCCGCTCCAAGCTTTGCGACACGCGCTGTACCCGGATCAGCGTCTTTACCTGCCGGAACACCGCCGCCAAAATATAAATAGCCGCTTCCGTCATCGTCAACCAGAACAGCAGGGTCAAAAAGCCACGTAACATCGGCTACTCCTGGAGTATTTCTACTAACCAGAGCTTTTCCAATCGGATCCGTAAACGGCCCGATCGGGCTGTCCGCCGTAAGCACGCCAATGCCGCTAGCACTATCTGCAAAATATAGGAAGAATTTCTCCTTGCCATCTATCGTTTTATGAGCAGCTGCCGGCGCCCAGGAATTGTTTGCCCATTTCGCTGCGCCATTTGGTCCGGCTACAGGGATTTCTCCATGGTCTGTCCAGTTCACCATATCATCGGACGAAACAACCGTAATTTTGTTGATTTTGCTATATCCGTTATCCTTAATAGTCCCGTCAGCATTATACTCAAATATATCATTGGTCATGTACACATAAACTCTGCCATTATAGACCATTGCATAGGGATCAGCACCGAACTTCTGTGTGAACAGCGGGTTGCCTTTGCCAGGCGTTTTAGCCAGTGCTGGAGTGAGCTCAGCTGCTCCAGCATCTGCCTTATTTGTAAGCGGACCTGGTGTGAATGCACAAGCAAGAACTAAAGCCATCGTCATCGAAATCGTCAAAAGCTTTTTCCACTTCTTCACTATTAATACCTCCACCTTTCAAGAATAATTTATAGTTGAACTTGACTCGTCTTGAGAGATCACCACCCTTCACTACTCATCTAGCAAAGACACAACCATGACTCTACTTGTATAAAATTCTGTATATAATAACAGCCGCTTGAGCTCTTACCGCGGTATCTTTAGGATTGATCTTGCCATTATCGCCAAGAAGGATCTCCTTCTTGATCAGCTGAGCCAATGGGTTCACGGCATAAGCTGCTACTTCACTGGCGTCACTGAAGCGGCTTAAGTCTGAATCTGATTCATCCAGCATTTTGCCGGCAATCTTCATGGCTCTGGCGGCGATCACCATCATATCCTGTCTGGAAATGCTTTTCTTAGGGTCAAACCGGTTGTCGCCATTACCCTGAGCGATGCCAAGCTTTTTGGCTATTGCTACCTCTTTGTAGAAATAATCAGACGGCCCCACATCTTTGAAATTGCCGTCTGCTTCTGCACTAAGTTGTAATGCCCTGACCAGCAAGCTTACAAAATCAGCCCTGCTGACATTAGCTCCAGGACTGAAGCTAGTAGCTGACGTACCTTTAATAATTCCCACAGAAGCAAGAGCTTCTATTTCCGTTTTGGCCCAGTCATAACCTGCAAGATCGTTGAAGAATGTTCCGTAGTTGTAGATAGTTGCCGCGAGTCTCGCATCTAGCGCCTTCACAGATACCAGCTTGATATTGGCATTTCCCTTACCCTTTACCTTGAAGGTAATCGTACTTAGAGCCGTGTCACCAGTCTCTCCTTTCACCTCCCCAACTTTTGTAAATGCTATGGTCACCTTCCCCTCCTTCACCTGCGGGGGTATGAAATATCCCTTCAATTTCGATTCCGCCTTATCTAGCTCAACAATATCCGGGTTAAAAGCAATTAAAGCTTCATAGGCATAAAGGTCTTTCAAGTTGCTTCCGTTCACTGCCACCTCCAACGGTTTGTCAACGGAAGCGCTTTCTAAATTGCCAATTAGAGTGAAGCCCATTTCCCCTTCCGCATATCCTGAACCAGGATTCCAGGTAATTAGGATCAGTGCAATCAGACACATTACCATCGTGATTTTCCCTTTTCTCATGTTCATTCTCCTTATTGGACTAGGTTATCTGCTCTCTCTATTCATCAGATTTGCCTTAATTATAGAAGTGAAATTTGAAAATCACGATGCAATATCTTCTCTGAAAATTGCGTTTATTTACGATCTTAGTTATCTAATAAAAATGAGATAGGTACTTGGGAGAAGGCACTTTAAGCGGAAGCAGACAAAGCTAAACAGCCTTGGTCCTGAATGCAGGACCAAGGCCGTTTAACGCTCTTTAATCAACTTAGTTAACCCCAATTTGCTTCTTCCTAATATTTACGTTTTTCGATTTCCCTCGCAGCGGTCCCCTTCGTAAATACACCCTCTCGGGTTACAATCCGTTTGGGAAGCGTATGACCTGCCACGACCTCCTTCGCTGCTTGAATCAACTGGGGCCCTAACAGCGGATTACATTCCACAGTGCAGTTTAACTTCCCTAAGAGCATAGCTTGGAAAGCTTCCCTTCCGCCATCCACGGATACAATTACTATGTCCTTGCCTGGTCTGAGGCCGGCTTCCTCAATAGCTTCAATAGCTCCAAAGGCCATGTCATCATTGTGAGAATACAGCACTTGTATGTCTCTTCCATATCTCTGTAAATACCTCGTCATGATGGCCTTTCCGGATTCACGAGTGAAATCCCCGGTGTCTGAAGCGACAATGTTCATGGCACGATTTCCCCGTATCAATTCTTCAAAGCCTTTCTTCCGATCAATGGCGGGTGCCGAATTCAGCGTTCCCTGGATTTCAGCTATATGAATCGGCCCGCGAACCAATCGCATCTTATCGAGTACGTATTTGCCTGCCTTGCGGCCTTCCTCCTTGAAGTTCGAGCCAATAAGAGTGATGTAGAGCGAAGAGTCAGCAACATCTACGGAGCGGTCTGTAATAATGACGGGTATCCCCGCATCTTTCGCTTCCTTAAGAACTTCACCCCAGCCGCTCTCGACAACGGGGGAGAAGCCAATCACGTCCACTTTACGGGAGATAAAAGAACGAATCGCCCGGATCTGATTCTCCTGCTTCTGCTGGGCATCTTCAAATAACAATTCCACATTCGCCTGCTTGGCTGCTTCCTTAATCGACTTCGTATTGGCGGCACGCCATGCGCTCTCTGAACCCACTTGTGAGAAGCCGATCACTAGCGGACGCCCTGTATCCTGCGGAAGGTCGATTGTCTCCTGCTCATTTAGTGCGGGCAGAACCGTCGCCTCTTGAGTCGCTACCTCAGCCCCCTGTTCCGAGCGGCACCCGCTAATGAACATCAAGATGATAACCAGCACGATGATCCGTCTCATCTTCTCTACTCACCTCCCGACATGCTCCGTATTATTTTATCTCTCCCGATGTATTCCAATTGTCTCTGTTCAGGATCTTTACATTTAACCGGTTGTTATCTGGGAGAGGTTGCCCCGAACATGCCGCGGTCAGTTGCTGGAGAATAAGATATCCCCAGCTATCCTCCGATTGGTCAATCGTTGCGGTGATTTGATCATTCCGGATACTGCTTAGTATAGAAGGCGTATTATTAAAGGTAACCGCAAATTGACGTAATCCCTTGGCCTTCCATACTAGAATGGCTGAGGAGCTAGCCTGGGAATCGAAACCCACAAACACATCGAAATGGGGATGATCTTCGATCATATCTTCTATATTGGAAGTAGCCTTGTCAGCATGGTCCCCGTCTGTGCGGAGTTCCAGCAATTGCACTCCCGGTGAATTGGCCAAATAATCTTTAAACCCGGCAACCCGCTGCCGAATGTTATTGAAACCGATCATTCCGGTTTCTGCTATGACCATACCTTGACCGGCAAGCAGGTGATCCACATACTCGGCAATCCGTCTTCCGGCATCATAATTGTCAATTCCAAGATAGGTTAGCCGCTTGCTGTGCGGCGCATCATTATCGAAACAGATAACTTTGATCCCCGCCTCTACGGCCTTGTTAATGTAAGGTGTCATGGCCTCAGAGTCCACCGGACTGATCGCAATTCCGTCCACCTTCTGTTTAATCAAATTCTCCATGATTCTGATCTGCTGTTCCAGATTCGCTTCATTTGGCGCTTTCACTATAAGTTGAATCCCCGCCTTACTTGCTGCAGCTTTCGCGCTTTTCGTCACCTGCTTATACACGGGATCTGCGGTTGCAAAAATAATAGCTATGGTCAGCACCTTTGCAGTTGGATCGGTGGGCTCGGCTTGCATTTTGGAGATCTGCTGAACAGGCTGTGCGCCCGGGACATCCGCATTGTCGCAGTACGTTAAACCCAGAGAACAGAGAATAATGAATACGATGAAGTAACTTATTCGGCTATTAACCGGGCGCATGCTTACAACATCCTTCCTAAAGGCAGATTTGACTCTCCTGGTTGCGGTATACCTTGGTAGTTACGCCTGTAATTTTTTTGAATACGGAGTTAAAATAATGCGGATCGTTATACCCCACCAAGCCCGCGATTTCATAGGATTTGGCATTTGTAGTCTTCAGCAGCTTCATGGCTCTCTTAATTCTCGTCTTAATTAAATAATCGATGAAAGTCTGCCCAATAGCATTCGAGAAAACGCTGCTAAAATGGTTCGGACTTACATTGACATAGGCGGCAACAGTTTGAAGGGAGATGTCCGGATTATCAAAGTGACGATCAATATATTCCTTTGCTTTGCTTATGATATCGCTGTATTTATTCTTAATCTGATCTCGATACTGAAACACAAGCCCAAGAATAATGGAAGCCGTGCTGCGCAGTTCATCAAGACTGAAGATCGCCTGCAGTCGCTCCTCCACCGATTCCAGCTCCAATATGAATGCACCCACATCCCCGCGTGATTCATGAATGAATTGGGTAGCAGATATGATCATATCCATGATGAGATAATGAGAGTATAAGGTATTGTGATCTTTCCCCTCATCTTGGATATAGCTAAGTACAAAAGCTTCGATCCTGGAAACGTCCCCTTGTTCAAGGAAGTCATTCAGCTTGCTGCGCTTATAGGCTATAGTTCCCTGCAATTCTTTTCCGATCAATGGCCGTTTTCGTAAAAAATACTGGTAGCTTTTCTTCTGATCAGCTTCCGAGAACGAAATGGAGATCTCCTGAACACGGCTCTTCACGGAGCCGATTCCTGTATATACTGTACAGTTCAGCTTCTCCTCCATTTGCTTCATATCCTTGACAAGCTTCTCGGCCAGTTCTTCAAGCTGTTTAGGATCTTTGCCTTTAAGAAGCCATGCATGCTGTTTCTTATTCCGCTTTACGTGCAGATGATCCGAATACCCGCAACTAAGGCTTTGATATAGCGAGTCGTCTTCTATATTGATAATTGGGGTGCCGTCGTCCCCGTTCTTTGCTTCAAATTCCACAAGGGCCACAAGGTAGTAATCGGATATTAAAGCTACCCCCAATTCCTCAGACCTCTGAATTGCATCTGCTGTCGGAATCGAACCCGTACACAGATCAATGAGCATTTGCTCCCGCATGAAATCCATGTTGACGCTGGCTCTCTCTTGAAGCTCTTCCAGCTTCCGCTTCTCTCTTCGTTCGCTATCGATCTTATCTGATACCTTATGCAGACTATGGAGCAGCTCGGTAGAACTTAGCGGCTTCAGACAATATTCCTCTACGCCGATTCTCAAGGCTTCCCGCGCATATGTAAATTCATCATGGCCGCTAAGAATAATAATTTTGACGCCAGGCATCCGTTCTTTCACAATTTTGCTCAGCTGTATACCATCCATAAAGGGCATTCTAATATCCGTCACGACAATATCCGGAGCAATTCGTTCAATCAGGGGTAAGGCCAATTCCCCGTCGGGAGCATCCCCGCTGAATACAAAACCTTCGCTTTCCCAGTCTATACGGTCTCTTATTCCTTCTCTGACAAGGATTTCATCGTCCACCAGGAAAACTTTTTTCATCAAATTCCCTCCTTACAGGTATATTCACAGTGACCGTGGTGCCAATGCCCAACTCGCTTTCCAGCTGAAGTCCATAGAGCTCACCGTGATAAAGACACAGCCTTTGATGTACATTGCTGAATCCAAATCCACCGTCTTGCTTAGGCTCATCCTTAACTTCCTGCTCCAGGCTAGCCTGCAGCTGTTGCAGTCTCTCCTGCGTCATACCCGCTCCATTATCGTGAATGTAGATCCGGATTGTCTCATTGGATACAAAAGAACCGCTAATTCGAATCATGCCTTTGCCTCTTTTGTTCTTTATCCCATGATACAAAGCATTCTCCACGAGAGGTTGAAGTGTCATCTTCAGGATCTGGCAGTCCAGGATGTCCTCGTCGATCTGTATCTCATAATCGAGAATATCCCGGTAGCGCATTTTCTGAATCATTAAGTAGTTGCCAATATGCTCGATTTCATCCCTGATTGTAATCAAGTCGCGTCCTCTACTGAGGCTGATTCGGAAGAACGTGGTAAGTGCGCGTACGATCTCGATCACTTCTTCACTCTTCCTGTTCTCAGCCAACCAAATGATCGAATCCAGCGTGTTATATAAAAAGTGTGGATTAATCTGTGCCTGCAGAGTGCGAAGCTCGGCGATTTTAATCAGCTCCTGTTCTTTTATACTTGTCTCAATCAAGATCTTGATTTTGTCCAGCATCGTATTGAAGCTTAAGCCCAGATCGGCGATTTCATCTCTCCCCATCTGATGTACCTTGGCATCAAGATAACCGGAGGCAGCCTGACGCATTTTCTTCTTCAGAAAGCGGATCGGATGAATTAATTTAGATGAAATGAAGAAATACAACGATATCGTGAAGATGATGGTGAATATTACAATTACCCCAATCAATCTTTCAATACGATCGGCATCCTGAAGCACTTCCTTAAGCGGCACTTCTCCAACAATCTTCCAGCCCGTCTGTTCAGATGAGGTATAGACGACAAAGTGTTCCACCCCATTCACAGAACGATTGAAATTGCCCAAGTCCCCATTCAGAAGCTTTGACTCTGCACCATCAAAGTTAGCAAATCTGCCAGATCTCTCCGGCATGATAATGGGCTGACCCTTCTCGTTGACTACATAAAAGTATCCATTCTGCCCAATTTGCATGTTATTGCAAAAATTAGAGATCACCGACGCGTCAAGCGTGATGACCATATATCCTATCACTTCATCGGTAATCTCCTGTCTGACTGTGGACACAATGGAGACAGCAAACTGACCTTCATCGCTGGAATGATCGAAATAGTCCGGTCTTTGTGAAGAGAGGGGGGAAATGATCATGACCTTGTCCGGGTGCTTCATAAGATCGACAAATACCGGATAAGTGGATAGATCCTGATCGAGGTCAAAGATGCCTTTTTTCTCACTGATTCCCTTGCCGTATAGATTAAACAGCATCATATTGCTGATACGGTCGGACAACCTGTACGTATCGCGGTACAGACTAAAGGTATTGAGAATTTCCTTTGCTTCCTGATACGTTTCATTCTGTATGAGCAGAAATCTCAAAACATTCGGGTTCTTACTAATATCGAGAAACTTGCGATTATCTGAAAATAAGCTATCAATATCATTTTTCAAATGCTCTGCGGTTAACTGTATCGCTGCAACACTATGTTTCGACACGGTCTCGTAAGACATGCGATAGGTAATCATACCAACGAGAATCAATGGAAATGCCGTCAGCAGGACGAACATCGTTAACATCTTCGCGCGCAGACTAGAAGTAATCCAACTATACAGTTTCATACCGGTGAGAGCCTCGCTTCTGCTGGAATTCACGACAGGGATTGCTGCAGGAACACGTAAATTTTTACAAATAAATTGGATATTATTCCATTTTAAATTATAAAGCGCTTTCATAAAATCAACAAGAAGAATTTAGCTCTCCTTATTCGATTTAAAGCCAAATATCCGGTCCGGTGACATGACCTGCAAGTGTCACCGGCTGGAGGTATTAGGCTGCGTCTTGTCGTTCATATAAGACTAGTTATTTGATGATATAAGACAGATCATAACGGGCAAACAAATCGGACAAAGCCCTCTTTGCTTCGTCTTCATCTGGACCCATCACATACAGCTCATAGTTATGGTGCTCTGTTAATGTGACAAATACGCCCAGAATACTTTTGGCATCAATGATGATTTTACCGAATTTCAGAACACAAGAGGATTTGAATCTATTGGCGGTCTTGGAGATTTCCCAGCCGATTTCAGTTGTATTGTGCATCCTTCTCTGCCTCCTTAAGTAGTCATCAAAGAATCATGCGATCATGAGATTAAGCTTGCGCACTGCTCTTCTTCTTGCGTGAAATCAACACTTTCTGAAGCACTATGAACAGGAACAATAACAGTCCAATGGCAATCTTGGTCCACCAGGAGCTAAGTGTACCCTGGAACATAATCAAAGTTTGGATAATTCCCTGAATCAGGACACCAAAGATCGTTCCGACTACGTAACCGGTCCCTCCGGTCAGCAGAGTTCCACCGATTACAACGGCAGCGATCGTATCCAGCTCCATCCCCACGGCATGAAGCCCGTATCCGGACAGCATATAGAATGTGAAGACAACCCCGGCGAGCGAAGAGCAGAAGCCGCTCAGTGTGTACACAAGCACCTTGGTTCTCGCAACAGGAAGACCCATCAGCAGGGAGGATTGCTCGCTGCCGCCGAGTGCATACACATTGCGGCCGAACTTGGTGAAATGCGCGATGTAAATAGCAGCTGCGACAACGACCAGCGCAATAATGACGCTGATGGAGATATAATTTTTGCCGAATAGATAGACTTTAGTCTGTGAGACATAACCATACCATTCGTTATCAATAGTTATGCTTTCGATACTGATGAGGTAGCAAAGCCCTCTGGCCAGGAACATACCGGCAAGCGTAACGATAAACGGCTGAAGCTTAAAATACTGAATCAAGCAGCCCATCGACCAGCCGAAGAAACTACCGACAAGCAGAACGAACGGAATAACCACCCAAGGTGACCAATGATGGTTCTGGACGAGTGTGGCCGACAGCATCGTCGTGAAGGCGATCATGGAACCCACGGATAGATCAATACCACCCGTAATAATGACGAAGGTCATGCCTACCGCCGTAATCAGCAGAAAGGCATTATCAATTAATAAATTCAAGAACACCTGGAGCGAGAAGAAGCCCCGATATTCCATAGAGCCTGCCGCAAACATAACAATGAATAAACCAACGGTGACCAAGATTGGAAAGTAACGTCTATCCAGCTTAAATAAATTCATGCCGATACCCCCTGTTTGGCAGCTTGATCTCTCTTCCTGCGCCTTGCGGCGAATACACTTCCGAAGGCTTCAGACTGAATTAGACAGACAACTAACACCACGACGGATTTCACAACCAGCGTCACTTCCGGGGGAACGCCCATTGAATATATTGAAGTGGTCAATGTCTGAATGATCAGTGCGCCAACAATGGTGCCCGACAGATAAAAGCGGCCGCCGTTCAGGGAATTCCCTCCAATGACAACAGCCAGTATAGCATCAAGCTCATACCACAGCCCGGCATTGTTGCCATCTGCACTGGATACGTTGGAGCTCAATATAAAGCCCGAAATCCCGCTCAAAAAAGAACACAGCAGATACACGATGAAGATGATCAGCCCGGAGCGGATACCGGCGAGACGGCTTGCCGTCGGATTCGTTCCAACCGATTCAATGAACAGGCCTACCGCCGTCTTGCGCGTCAATATGGATGCTATGATGAAGAAGAAAGCAATAATATAGATGGAGAAAGGCAATCCGAACAAATAGCCAGCTCCTATGAAGGAATAAGGCTTCGAGGAGATCGTCAAAATTTGGCCATCTGTTATTAACTGGGCTACCCCGCGTCCCGCTACCATCAGAATTAAGGTTGCAACGATCGGCTGTATGCCCAATAGACTGACAAGCAGTCCGTTCCAGGCACCTGCGGCGAGAGCCAGCAGGAGTGAGATACCGAGAGCAGTGAACAAGACACTCGTGCTCGATCCGTCTCCCTTGCTAATGATCAAGCAGGCCATGGCTCCGGTAATGGAGACTACCGAACCTACAGATAGATCAATCCCTTTTGTTGCGATGACAAAAGTCATTCCGATCGAGATCAGTACAAGAGGGGCGGCACGGTTCAGAATATCGATCAAGCTGCCAAATAGATGACCATCCTGGATAGTGATGGAGAAAAAGTCATGGTTATGAATCAAATTGGCCAATAGCAAGACGGCCAGAGTAACTAGAGGCCAGAACAGCTTATTTTTCATTTGGGACGCCTCCTGCAATAGCCTGCATGATATCCTGTTGACTGACATTGTGGTTATCCATTTCAGCAATTTTATGACGGTCACGAAGAATCGCGATTCGGTGACTGGTACGTACAACCTCTTCAAGCTCAGAGGAGATAAAGAGAATCGACATTCCCTTCCGGCACAATAAGCCCATCTGCTTCATGATCTCCGCTTTAGCACCAACATCAATCCCTCTTGTGGGCTCATCGAGAATCAGCAAGTCCGGCTGGGTAAGCAGCCATCTGCCTAGAATAACCTTTTGCTGGTTACCGCCGCTTAAATTTTTGATCAGTGTCTCCGGACCCGGAGCCTTGATATTCAGCAGCTTGATATACTCATCTGCATATTCGGTCTGCTTCTTCTTCGGCAAATACTTGAATATCCCCAGCGAGGCTTGCATAGCCAGAATAATATTCTCACGGATGGTAAGTTCGTCAATAATGGCTTCACTCTTACGATTCTCCGGACAGAATGCAATACCGTTGTCTATCGCTATCCGCGGTGATTTCAAGTTCACGGATCTGCCTTTGATCTTAAGCTCCCCCTGATCGGCACGATCTGCCCCGAACAAGATCCGGGCAATCTCGGTCCGGCCTGAGCCCAACAAGCCAGCAAGACTCAGAATTTCTCCGGGGTACAATTTGAGATCAAAGCGTTCAATAGAACCCTTACGGGCAAGCTGCTTGGTCTCCAGGAAAGGGGATTGATGGCCAGTGCTTGAATGGGATTCCACCATCTCCTGCACCTGCTCCATTTCGTCCATCTCCTTGCCGATCATTTTCGATATCAGTTCCATGCGGGAGAGTGCCTCGGCCTTATACTCCCCGACAAATTCCCCATTACGTAAAATGGTAATCCGGTCGCTCATCTCATACACCTGATCAAGGAAGTGAGTCACGAACAATATGGCCAATCCTTCCGATTTCAATTTGCGCATGACTTTGAACAGCTCATTCACCTCGTTCGAATCAAGGCTGGAGGTCGGTTCATCGAGAATCAGGATTTTGGCTGATATATTTAATGCTCTTGCGATCGCTACCATCTGTTGAATCGCTACCGAATACTCCCCAAGCTGTTTGGTAGGATCAATATCTACATTCAGCCGCTTCAAGAGCACTTGGGCCTCAGCATGCATTTCCTTCCAATCGATCCTGCCCCTCTTCATCGGCTCCCGCCCAATGAAGATATTCTCCGATACCGTTAAGTTCGTACATAGATTAACCTCTTGATACACCGTGCTGATCCCGAGCTCCTGCGCTTCGAGCGGGTTTTGCGCTCTAATCTCCTTGTCGTCCAGCCGAATTTCGCCGCTATCGATCGAATAGACACCGGTTAACACCTTGATCAGTGTGGATTTACCAGCCCCATTTTGGCCCATCAGCGCATGAATCTCACCTGGAAACATACGAAAGCTTACGTTGGTTAGTGCCTTTACACCGGGAAAATGCTTGCTTATCCGGTTCATGAGTAATCGAGGTTTCTTCTCATCCATTCGGGTACCCTCCTGTCACCTTTGAAGAAGAAAGAGAAGCCGTAGACGGCTTCTTGATGAATAAATTCCAGATTTCAAATTCCGCTTTAATATTGACGGTTTGGCAGTTCTTTCTCTGCTGTGTCTTGAGGGAAAACGCCTTCATTTGTCAGGATGCGTTTTTGCACCTCTTTACCCGCTACGACGTCCTGTGCGATTTGCATCAGCTGCGGTCCCATTAGAGGGTTGCATTCTACAATCAGGTTAATCTTGCCGTCCTTCATGGCCTGGAATGCATCCTTGATGCCGTCCATCGAAATAATCAGAATGTCTTTCCCAGGCTTGATCCCCGCCTCTTCTAAAGCTTGAATAGCACCCAGCGCCATATCGTCATTATGAGCATACAGAACATCCATCTTGGTGTTCTCCGCCTTGGCGGATTTGATAAACGCTTCCATAACTTCCTTGCCTTTAGCGCGGGTGAAGTCACCTGTTTGGGACTTTATAATCTTCAGGTTAGGGTTGTCCTTAATTATTTCCTCAAACCCTTTCTTACGATCAATAGCCGGTGCGGAGCCCGTTGTACCTTGCAGTTCTACGATATTTACCGGTCCCTGATGATCCTTCATTTCCTCCAGAAGCCATTTGCCTGCACGGCGGCCCTCTTCTACAAAGTCCGAACCTAGGAAAGATTTATACAAAGAGGTGTCACTGGAATCAACCGCCCGGTCAGTTAGGATTACAGGAATCCCGGCGTCCTTTGCTTCCTTAAGCACGGTATCCCAACCGGATTCAACAACTGGCGAGAAAGCGATGACATCTACCTTTTGGGCAATAAAGCTGCGGATTGCCTTAATTTGATTTTCTTGCTTTTGCTGTGCATCCGAGAATTTAAGATCAATGCCTGCAGCCTTGGCTGAGTCCTGAATGGATTTCGTATTGGCCGTTCTCCATCCGCTTTCTGCGCCAACTTGAGCAAAGCCGAGTGTAATCTTCTTATCCGTCTTCGTTGAGCCGTCAGTCCCTGTAGCATTAGCCGAGCTAGACGGACTCTCCGTGTTCCCGCAAGCTGAGATTAGAATCATTGTTACTGTCAACAGAAGTACGGCACTAGACTTAAAGATGTTCTTCATTTGACTACCCCTCCTTGTTTTCACCATTTGATCAGGTGTTAACTTGATTCTATAAGCAATCTGCCAGTGTCTAAATGGAATTCAATACGCATTTGTTTAGGATATCTTTGAGAAATTCACTGATCTGCTTTCGGAAATTTGGTTTTAATCCGGAAATGTTTTGTTTTCTTATGATGAACTATTCGCTGAATCATTTTACGGATACACTTATGTCTGTCGGCAAGCAAAAAGCCCGGGAGAGTCTCCCGGGCTTCTCGTTCTTAGCTTCAATTTGCCATTAGCCTAAAGTTTAGAAATTCAGTTGAAAGTTCGTTATTTTCAAAGTTCCAGCCTTAACCGTCTCGCCTGCTCCCGCGTATACCTTGAACAGGATGCCTCTAATATCAGATAAATCGGATATGGCGGCATTATTAGCCCAAGCTGTCTTAGCGGATTTCCAAATTGGCGAACTCAGTGGATATACTACATCAACAGAGTCTCCTGGAGCGATAATCCTTTCAACCTTAGCATCAGTTGCGGTCTTCCCTCCTGTCTCCTCCCAAAGCCAGCCCCCGCCGACTCTGAGTACCAATGATACATGGATAGGTGTACTGCCGGTATTTGTCAAAGTGGACGAGACACTCGCGTACTTGGACCAATCATCTCCAGTGCCAAGTCCTGGCTTAGTCTCAGTACCAATTCCTGCAGATACTGTATCGCTAACCGTAGAAGCATAATTCACAACGAGCGTATCTCCATCCAGACTTTTAGATACATTCCCTGTGAAGGAAGACTCTACAAAGCTCCATGGATAATAGCTAGCTGATTTGGGACGGTTCATCTCAGCAATTGTAGCAGCGTAGGTATCGGCTGCCAAATCGAAACTGATGGTGTGCAGTTGAAGACTTCCAGCCGCTCCCCCGCTTCCGCTCTGAACTCTGAGAATAATTCGATTTACATTTTTGTTCTTCAATGCTGTTAAAGGCACAGAAGCCTTAATAGTCGTCTTCGCGGGTACTTTGATATACTGACCAAGCTCCGTCCACTCCCAATCCCCATCTTTCACAATAGGTTGAAGCTGCACTTCAACGTCATTGGGATTCGTTACAATCAGGTTCATATTCGTATAAGAACTCCAATCTGCTGCCTTTGCCGGATCGACTTGGAAAGAAGGATAATTCTCTTGTTTGAGATCGAAGGTCATATTAAGTCCTCCATTATCCAGTGGTGAAAGGGCAGCAACTGTTGGAGTCGCTGGCTTATTGGCACCGTTGATGCCAACATACCAGGTAGTATAGTCATCAATAATGCCTGGATCGATGACCTGGATATTGCTCGGATCACCTGTAGTCACGGTTACGGCATTACTTGCGGCCGACTCATTTCCAGCATCATCTACGGCTTTTACTGTGAAAGTATAGGAAGTTTTGCCTGCCAAGCTTGCTGCTGTGTAACTAGTCGTAGTGCTTGAACCTATTTTTTCGCCATTCTTGTATACATTGTATCCCGCAACCCCGATATTATCTGTCGATGCAGACCACTTAAGATTGGCTGTTGTAATAGCTGCTACCGCTGTCAGACCTGATGGTGCAGTAGGAGCTGTTGTGTCATTGCTATCCTTTGTTTTAACACTTACCGCATTACTGGCAGCTGAAATATTGCCTGCAGCATCAATAGCTTTCACGGTAAATACATAGGTGGTATTAGCTTTCAATCCAGTTGCGGTAAAGCTTGTGGATGTACTGATATCTACCAAAGTTCCATCCTTGTACACATTGTAGCCTACGACCCCTACATTGTCGGTAGATTGTGTCCAAGTCAGTGACGCTGAAGAGTAGGAGGGTGAAGTGCCCGTAAGATTAGAAGGAGAAGAAGGTGCTTGATTGTCGGAACTTCCACTATACACGGTGCTCAGCTTAGAAGTTGCCTTGATCCCATTCGGACCATTTATGATCGCATTCCCCTGCTCTGTAAGGCTGGTTCCAGCCCAGTCGTTAGCCATATCCAGATATTCAAGTCCTGAGCCATTTCCTTTCCAGGACCATCCGAGATAGCCTACTCCCTTCTGCTGGCTATAGCTCATAATCGTTGCCTCATCTACATCGCCATTCGTATGTTTTATACCGAACTCACCGATTACAAGAGCCAAGTTCTTGTTCAGAACATTGTCAATGTTGCTTTTTACCGTTGAAGCATTTGCACCTGCATATTCGTACATATGGATGGAGAACATTGTGTTCTTGAGAGGGTCGGAATTAAATACCTGTGTTCCATAATCAAAGATCGATTGCGGATATTGTCCCCATCCAGCGCCGTCAACCATTAATGTGTTCTTAATCCCTGCGTTCCGAAGCTTAGGAATCACCGATGTGTATCCTTTAGCCCAGTCTGCCCCATTCCATGTACCGTACCATTCATTTGCGATATTGAGGATTACTGTCTTCTCTTTCCCGATTAAGGCGCTCTTCATCTCAATCCAATAATTCGCAATATTATCGAGTACGGCAGCACTATCCGAACCCGTACCGTCATGCACCTCAACAATAGCGACCAGTTTATTCTGTTCACACAAGGTGATCAGGCTTTGTAACGTAGACAAGCTGTCCTTGGTCCACTGTTGGCCGTCGGAGAGCACGATTCTTACAGTATTTGCACCTGTCTTGGCAATTGCAGGTATTGCAACAGCCTCTTGGCCTTTATACCAAGTGTAAGCGTGGTTAATTCCTCTCATCACAAAAGGATTACCGTTCGCATCATAAAGCGTAGTGCCATTAATGTAGAATCCAGCGTTGTTAGTAGTTGTATTCGTAGTAACATTTAGCACACTGCTTGCTGTAGACACATTACCTGCTGCGTCCTTGGCCTTCACAGTGAAGCTGTAGGCTGTTCCTGCAGTCAAGCCTGTAACGGTATAGTTAGTTGTCGTGCTTGTCCCTACGGGCGTAGTCCCTCTGTAAATGTCATATCCCGTCACGCCAACATTATCCGTTGATGCGGTCCAGTTGAGCGTTACGGTTGTGTCTGTCTTGGATGTGCTTGTGAGATTGGTTGGTGCTGTAGGAGCTGTCGTATCCTGCTGTGTTGAGCTGGAAGTAGTAACATTTAACACACTGCTTGCTGTAGACACATTACCTGCTGCATCCTTGGCCTTCACAGTGAAGCTGTAGGCTGTTCCTGCAGTCAAGCCTGTAACGGTATAGTTAGTTGTCGTGCTTGTTCCTACGAGCGTAGTCCCTCTGTAAATGTCATATCCCGTCACGCCAACATTGTCCGTTGATGCTGTCCAGTTGAGCGTTACGGTTGTGTCTGTCTTGGATGTGCTCGTGAGGTTGGTTGGTACTGTAGGGGCTGTGGTATCCTGCTGTGTTGTGACTTGGGTAAACTTCCACTTTTGCTGCGCATTTCCATTATCCGTCCATTGCTGTACATTGGCTCCATCTGCCGTTGAACCACCAGCCACGTCCAAGGCTTTGCCGCTTGATCCGGAAATCAGCTTGTAGTATCCGCCTCCAACGTCAACGATCTTCCATTTTTGATTCGCCTGGCCATTGTCTGCCCATTGCTGCACATTGGCACCGTCTGCGGTCGAACTGCCAGCCACATCCAAAGCTTTCCCGCTGGACCCTGAGATCAGCTTATAATATCCACCGCCAACATCAATGGCCTTCCATTGCTGCTGAGGTTTGCCGTTATCCGTCCACTGCTGCACATTGGCTCCATCTGCGGTCGAACCACCAGCTACCTCAAGGTTTTTCCCGCTATGTTGTGCCGTTAATTTGTAAATTCCACCAGAGACAATTCCGGTTTGGCCAGGATCCGTCGTGCTACCGTCAGCAGCATATACCTCGAAGTCCCAAAGAGAAAACCCATAATTCGTCGCTCTTTGAATCCCATACATTCTCACATATCTTGCACTGCTGGCTGCAAAAGAAATTTCGTTAATTCCCCCCTGACCTGTTGTTGTAGAATACACGGTAGTCCAATTATTGTTATCCTTTGAAGTCTCAATCTTGTAGGATTTCGCATAAGCCGTCTCCCAGTTCAGCTTCACGCCGTTCACATCTGCAACAGCACCCAGATCAACGCTGATCCACTGCTGATCGGAATAGCTGGATGACCACCTAGTTGAAGAGTTTCCATCAAACGCCATTGAAGGTGTTTTCGATGAATCTTCCACCGAGCTTGCTGTGGCGGTCTTGTTAAGCGCGACATTCACTTTTGCTGCTGCACTCACGTTTGTAAGCGGTAACAAATTAACGAATAGGCCCAGTATAACTAAGCAGGACAACAATCTCTTCATTATTTAACCTCCGTAATTTGAGAAGTGAACAACTCTTAAAAGGCTACTAATACGGATTGCATTATTCTGATGTACCAACAGATGAGAAGAGAGTCTTCGAGTACAGTTCATGGAGTTATTGAACAAGGAAGTTGATGGGGTGAATTACATTTTGGGAGAGTTACGGATGAAATACGCTCTAGAAGGTTGTGTGGCTGAGTAGTCTGGAATTAACAGTTAGCTGCAAAATTATTTGATCTCATTTCCCTCCTTTTTAGTTCATTTACAGCCATAAGCACCGATTTACTTCATCTCGTATCATGCATTCCAGGTGTTGGTGCTTAAGTGTATATTTAAAATATTTTCAATTCATATTGAAAATATCTTAAACCAAATTCACCTGCCATAATTAACTAATCGATAAACTACAATTCACTATAAATATAAAGCGTTTACATGTCAACATATATTTACAAAAATGCTATTATTAGGTCTTCATCTCTATTCAAACAATGAATCCCGCTTGATTTTAGGTAAAAACAACTAATAACTAGTATATATTACTTTAAGAGTGTACTTTATAAGCTAATCGATAAATATAATTTATTGTTTTCTGCTTGGGCACACAAACGCAAAAAAGCAACCTTTCTCCGGTAATCAGTACCGAATCAAAGGTTGCCCATATAGATCATAGGTCTATAGATCATTCCCCATCTTGCAAAGGTCACGCCTAATCTTCCGATTGAATGGCCTCCTTGATAATGGATCTTTCCTCTTTTGTAACCTGCTCCATTTGCTCCTTTAGCAGTGCAAGCTGATCGGCGATCGGCTGATCGGATTCAATAATCCCAGGAATATTTTTGTCCCATAGAGCCTTCAACTCCGCATCCAGCGGTGTCGGGTATATCCCCTTATTATGCTCTGCATAACTTACAGCCATAGCCGACGTATCTTGTCCACCCAGGTAACTAACCTGCCCTGAACCTTCATCCGGCTTCGTGAACGATACAACATTTTGCACGTACTTCCAAGCTTCCGATATATGCGGGCTGTCTTTGGCAACCCCAATCATCGCCCCATCCCGATAGCCATATAAATGAAGCGGCAGCTGAGATACCCGCCATGAACCAGCCTGCTCCGGTGCCCAGCTTTTTAACGAATCCGTTATCCAAGGACCTCCGTATAACATGGCAAGCTGTCCATCGCGTAGCGCCTGCTCACCAGATGGATCCCAAATGGAGCTCCGAAGAGCTAGGCCATTTCGGCGAATCTCACGAGCTACATAGATTGCATCCTGAAAGACCTTACTGTCCCAAGCGAACTCCATATTGCGATTCAGAATACTCGAGGACATCGCCGCCACATCAATAGGATCGGTATAATGCTGGAACAGGTAGATCCCTTTATTCTTAAGCTTTTTGGCCATATCAATCCAATTCTGCGGGGTGCTCAGAAACTCAGTCAGTTTATCAGGATCTGCAGGGAACCCATTCTCTTCAAGCAGATCAGAACGATAATAGGTGAAAGCAGTCGGCAAGGCAATAGGCAGCGTAATTAGTTTGTTCAGCTTCACGTTCGAATACTGAGGAAGCATATCGACCGGCAATTTCTTTTCAATCGCCTTGATCTGTTCCCCCTGCTCCCTAAGGTTGCTCAGAATATCCAGACCATTCAGCTGACCCGTCATGGAACTGTCAAGAAAGACCACATCAGGCGACTCAGGAGTGCCATAGGCCTTGATAAAGGCATTTGCGATTTCTTCGTATTTAAAACGAACGGTTTTTACCTTGATTTGAGGATGAAGGAGCATAAATAGCCGATCTGTCTCCGCTGTATCATAGAAGCTCCATACTACTAGTTCATTCTTCGCCCCAGCATCAGGCTGAGCCTCCTTCATGGCTTCCGTGCCGGGCGAGATTGGTGTCATCTCTGTCACATAACTGCTGCATGCCGTCGTTATCAAGAGCATTATTATAATGGTCAGCTTCCAGAGTCTCATCACACTTAAGCATCTCCTTGTTCATTGCTGTACCAGACAACCGGGGAACCCGACTGTTTGGCCAGGTACATCGCCTGATCCGCAAGCTTTAACAATTCGTCCGGATTGACCGTGTCCTTAGGGTAGCACGCAATACCGATGCTTGTTCGAGGCTGAAGCGTAAGACCCTCAATCTGCAGCGGTGTCTTGAACAGCTCCAGAATCTGCTCTGCGGTCTGTATCACAGGGGCTCGGTCAGCTGTCGGGAGAACGACCACGAATTCGTCTCCCCCAAGGCGGAATACACTACCGGTGCCTGCCGCAGTGGTCAATAAACCGGCAGCATGCTGCAGCATCCTGTCACCTATCTCATGTCCGTAGGTGTCATTAATATACTTGAATTTATTCAAGTCCATGAACATGACTGTAACAGCTGCTGTTCGTTCCTCTATTAACTGCTTAAGCTGCTTATGGAAATAAAGTCGATTTGGAATTCTAGTCAAGGCATCGGTAAAGGCAAGCTGCTGGAATTCCTGTTCAGACTGTCTGATCTGCTCCGCCTGCTCGGTGAGTACCCGGTTCATACGTGTTGCTTCGGTGAACATTTCCTTAAGCCTGATAGCCATCTGCTGGAAGTTCAAATTCAGCTTGTCGAACTCAACAATATGACTTTCGGTTCTGGACATTTCGAAATCAGCTGCTATTTTATCCGGCAGACCTGTCGTTTCTTGCGTGAGTTTAACCAGAATTTGGACAATTAGCTTACTGAGCCCGTATACAACCATTAGAACGAGCAAAATAAACGCTATGACCAGCCCAAACTCTATCGCATAAATTCCGTATACCTCATTTAGAAAGTGGGATGCCGGAACACTAATATTAATGTTGTAGTCTACACTTGAATGTAGAACCATCCGATACCAATATACCCCGCCGCTCCATGCAGACAGCTCTGTAAAATGTCGGCCTTCCGGCAGTGATAAATACAGGTTGGAATTGTATTGATAGAGTCTGCCTTCAGGCAGACCACCCGATGAAGAGGTAGAAGACGTATGCAAAGAGCTTGCCAGTACTTCACCCGCCGCATTGGATATAAGGATTTGAGTCCCTCCCGAAGCCGCATTGTTAACAACCCTTTGCATTTGACCCAGCTGGATAACATCCCGCAGCTTCAGTGCACGATAGTCCGCTTCGCTCCAGCTGTTGATCTGCTCCTGGATACTGGTTGCCGCAGATTGGGTCAGCTGCAGGGCACGCTGATTAATAACGTGATTCTGTGAGATTCCCGTCATAATCATGAAGCAGACAAAAGGAAGAATCAGGCCGCTGATAGATAGATGAACGAGAATCTGCTGAAGAGATATTTTCCGGGTCAGCTTCTTCATGTTCAAACGACGTATAAAAGGTAGATAGGTTGTCAGCACCTCCGCCATTAGAGCGTTCGAGGAGCCATTCACGCTTGATTTGGCAAGGAGTAGCAGCAGCTGTGTAAGTGAAGGGAACAGGTTCATATACAGTGTTGAGATGAGCAAGAAAACACTGGTTATGAACCAGAAGAGCAGATCGTACAGGAATACAGAACCTTTACGGATCCTGCAAACCAAAGCCAAAAATAAGATTTCGGCGAAGACGATTAGGCTATCCCATACGGACATTTGAAGCCATATATAATTACTGCAGGCAGTAATGAATGCCATAATGATCGCCGCCGGACTTCCGATCAGTATAAATGCCAAGATAAGAAACAGGGTTGAGAAGTGGAACCTCATTCCATATAGCATAGGCATGGAGAGGAAATCGCCTAGCAAGCTAAATAACAGCAGCAGTATAGCAAGTGGAAGTCTGGCTTGCAGACGAAGTTTTGAACCTAGCATATTGTCAATGCCCCCGTATATATGAACGTGTGAAATTACAAACCGAATTTAACATGTTACTTCCTTTATCGACCGTACCGACATTTTTTTTATGTTATCGCTATGTTAATTCTTAACTTAGGATGCTGCTCCATCCGCTTACATCACATTGTCCATAATCATTCTCACCTACAGCTACCACCGTACCATCAGATTTAAGTCCGAGAGTATGGGCACATCCCGCTGCAATAGCTCTAATGTTATGCCAACTGCTTACATCGCATTGACCATGCTTATTCATCCCCGCAGCTACTACCGTACCATCCGATTTAAGACCCACGGTATGATAACTACCCGCTGCAACTGCAACAATATCTTGCCAATCGCTTACCTCGCATTGGTCATGCTTATTCGAGCCCGCAGCCGTTACCCTGCCATCCATTTTAAGTCCAACAGTATGTAGATAACCCGCCGATACAGCTGTCATGTCACTCCAGTCGCTTACCATGCATTGGCGGTACTTATTGTTCCCGACTGCTCTTACGGATCCGTCTAATTTTAGACCGACTGTATGCCAGTCACCCGCCGATACAGCTGCAATATCCAGCCAGCCGCTTACATCACATTCCCCTTCATGATTTCGCCCCGCAGCCACCACCGTGCCATCCGATTTAACCCCGATGGTACGGCACCAACCTGCTGCAATAGCCACAATATCTTGCCAGTCACCCACATCGCATTGGTTATGCCTGTTCCAGCCCGCAGCCACCACCGTACCGTCAGATTTAAGGCCAACGGTATGAGCATTACCCGTGTTCGTCGCCATATGAACATTACCAGCAGCAACCGCAACAATATGGCACCAATCGCTTACTTGGCATTGACCGTATCTATTATCACCCACTGCCGTTACCGTACCGTCACCTTTAAGACCTACGGAATGACGACGACCGGCAGATAGGGTATCGTTACGCATTCGTTCCGTCTCCAACACAACACCGCTTCCTTCCGTGAAATGTAGGTTACCTCAAATCAAGCGGATTCCTATGTAAGCGCATACCCATTTTACTATAATTATTATAGCAAATTTCTTTATGACCGTATCTACTTCTGCTCACACAATATAACGGGCATTTTTCATATAGTTATTAAATAAGACCCGGACACCATTCCATCATGGTATCCGGGTCTTAGATCATTTGTTAATCGCTCTGCTAGTAATATGTCCTAATGGCTTCCTACAGAGATCGCAAATATATGAATATTGGGCATCATCGGAAGCACCAGGGACTCCAGCGGGCGGCCGGACTTCAGCCTCAGCTTCGCGGCATATAGATGCACTTTATGGTTAATCCATCCCTGCTCGTTGTGGGCAACCTGTTCATTCCAGGCCACTCGCTCGTTATTGACCGCATGAAAGTTCCACCAATCGCTAAAGCCGAAAACCAGCGTGTCCTTCGAGCCATCTTGATACTTCACTGTAAGCTGGTCCAGAAAATTACCCATTTCACTACAACCAAGAATTGTTAGGAAGTCCGCTTTCTCCCCTTCCAGTTCTACTTCTTGACCATAACAGGAAATGTTATCATATTCGTTATGCCCACGGGCTACATTCATGTTAAAAGACATGTCGTCCAAGTGAAGAGTGGTCTCCAGCGGGATCAATGACGAAGGGAAATAATACCCGCTCGAATCAAAGTCGGCTGGATGCTCTTCACTGCCGAATCCTCTATGGTTGAGATAACGGCTCAAATCCACATGATGGTTCACCGCAATAGTATCCTCTTCCAGCTCCAAAGTCGCGGCGCTGTAAGCTTCCGCTTCTAATAGACTAGCTTGATCTGGCTGCATACTATACAACGTTATAAGCCGCTCCATAACTTCTAATTCTTTACTAGCAATATCGGTCAGTTTTTTGACCGTATTTTCCTTTAAGTAAGTATGCATGGAGGCATCGTCGACCATCGCCATCTTCATCAAAAAGCCTCGAACGGAGGACCACTGGAATGAGAGAGCCTTTAACTCCTCTTCCACCTTTTCAAATCTCTCATCTCCATAGCATTCATGCAAATAACTCAGTAATTTGCCATAGTTATTTCTTGCGCTCGAGACTCTCCCCAGATTCATGAATAAGGGCGATGAAGACAGAATGGCTTCCGCTTCGGCATCAGGTTGAAAAGGAACAGAGCCTGTCTCACGGGCAAAAGCGGCGATAGCCTGCGAAGTTTCCCCCGTTTGCAGCCACTCCTCTAAAGTCATGCTGAGCTCCTTCAAAATTTCTTCATAAGTAGCAAGGTGGTTATTACTCGGTGTAACCGTTACACACCCGTAATATCCATGTTCTAGCTGCTCATATGAAATACGAGCCGATTTCTTTTCGAAAAATGGATCTGTCACGAATAATTCATTGGTTTCCGTATCGAAGCCGACACCGACCATGGTATGACCAAAGTCATGCATGATCTGAAATTTATCAACCCAAGGAATCCAAAAGCAATCGAGTAAAATAAGCAGTGGATTACCGGCTTGGAGCTGCTCGGTAATCATCCTAATCCCCTCACTTATGGGCTGATTCAAATGAATTTCACAGTGAAACCCATGATACTTCTCGAGTAAATGTAAATAATCATTGCTATATTCAGCCAAAATTCGTTCGCCGTACTCTTTGTCAGCGGGCTCTGATTCGAATTGAAAGTTTAACGAGCGTGCATACATCAGCTCATAGCGGCGATTATGCCAGCTGCACACCGTCGCAATCACATCATCTAGACAATTTACACCTTGCCGAACAATTTCCACATCCAAAGCGATCATTAGGCAGCCTCCACTTCATGTTATTATTCAGGAATATTTAACTTACTCTCTAGCTGCCGACGTAAAACTTTAGATAATTGTCCAGCTGGCTCTTCCAGTAATTGAGCTCGTGGCCCCCTGGACTTGAATGCCACTCGGCAGATACCTTACGGGACTTGAGAATCCTGTACAAGGCTTGATCCTCTTCGGTTAGCTGGTCGGATTCACCGGCATCCAAATACACCTTAAGCCCGGCCAACTTCTTGCTTTCGGCAAGCAAGAGAGGATCCCTCTGCTGTCTGAGCTTTTCGTTAGCATACAGCCAATCCCGCTGATCGGTGAACTGATCTGCCGGACTGTAGTCCCACAATGCGGCGCTGTGCCCGCCGACCTTACTGTACAGATCCGGATGGCCAAACGCCAAGTACAGCGCTGCGTAGCCGCCCATTGAAGCTCCGCCGATAAAGCGTCCTTTTTTTGAAGGAACCGTACTATAATGCTGGTCTACATAATGAATGAGGTCCTTCGTCAAGTAATCCTCGTACATGCCTTCATCCACGCCGCCCGGGTTGATCCCTTGCCCTGGCTTCGTGTTAACGCCAAAGCTGTTGCCATAAGCCGGACTCACAATGATCACCGGCTTTATTGTGCCTGCCTGAATCAGTTGGTCTGCTGCATTGTTCAAGCCCAGATAAGAGAACCATGAGCTTTCATTGCCTCCGTAGCCATACAGCATATACAGAACCGGATAGCGTTCTGACGTTTTGTATCCCGGCGGTAAATAGATCTGCGCGTTCATCTCCTGTTGTAAGGCGCGGCTTGAGAAGGTTACTGTGTCGATGATTGTAGAAGAGACCGCCGCTTTAGAGACGGCTTGAGTTGCTGCGGGGGGCGCGGCTTGCTCCGCATTTTCCGTACAACCGACCAGCACCGCAATGGACAATATGGAAGCTGAGATGAATTTCATAAAATTTCCTCCTATTCATTAGCCTGCTATTCGAGTCTCCAATCCATTTTTTTGACTACAATCCATACGGACAGACAGGTAAATGCCAGCAAGGCCAACATGTCAATCGTGACAGAGGTGGACCAGATTCCCTGAAGCAGCTGCTTAAGACCGTCAGCAGCATAGGTCGTTGGAAAGAAATAAGAAACAACTTGCAGTGCAGAAGGAAGCTGATGGATATCAATCATGACAGGGGTGAGAAAATTCAGAAATACCATCAGCAAATTGGTGATCATCGTCGTCATATCCTGATTCGGCGAAAGAAATCCGATGAGCGTTCCAAAGCCCGCCGATCCCGTGATCGCAAGCAGTACGATCGGAATGAGTCCTAGATTCAAGTGAATATCCACATGAAACACGAAATGTCCGACAACCGTCATAATGATCACAGAGGGCAGTGTCATCAGCAATCCGCGAATGATAAATGCCAGCAAAAAATTGATTTTGGAAATCGGCAGCGAGGCATAGAAGGTAAAGTGGCCCTGCTGCTTGCTCCAAGATATGTGATTACCCAGCCCATTTATACTCATGATAATAATTGGAAATATAATATTTCCGCTGACAATCCGCATCATCACATCTGGTGATGGGGACTCGAGGAAAAATTTCATGAACAAGAGGGTCGAGAATGGGAACAGTGATGCCATGACAATCACCCAAATCCAGGTCTCCCGAACTTCGGCGTACTGAATTCTAAGCAGATAATACAGCTCTGCACATGAAGACCGAATTCCTTTACGTGCTGCCGGCCGCGGCATAGGCGCTGTTACAGCTGCGGCAGTCACATGCGGCTCTATAGCGGCTTCACTATTGATGCTCATCGCGATTTCCCCCTCCCAGCTTGATATATACGTCTTCCAGACTGGGCGGTACAATTTTGTAAGCTTCGCAGGAGAGCTGATCCAGATGCGCAGTAATGTTAGACACCAGACGACTGACTTCATCTCGCTGCACGAGCATTTGCACCCGGTTCTCGCTCAGTGTATCCACTGTCCCCCACTGGCTTAACAGCTGTTCCGCCTGTTCTCTGTAACCGCTAAGCAGAGTGAACTCTACCTTTAGCCGCGGGTCCACCCGGTTCTTCAGGTTGGTAATCGAATCGATGACCTGCAATTTCCCGTGGTCAATAATTGCCACACGGTCAACTACCTGCTCAGCTTCCAGCACATTATGGGTGACCAGCAGCACCGTCGTACCTTGTTCCCTGTTTTTCTCGCGAACCATATCCCATACCAGCTTGCGTTTCACAGGATCGAGCTCATTCGTCGGCTCATCCAGAATAAGGACTGGAGGGTCTCCGGCCATGACCGCGGCAAGTCCCGCAAGCCTTCTTTGGCCGCCCGAGATACGTTTGATCATTTTATCCGAAATACTATGCAGATCGAATTTGTCGATCCACAGTCTGGTTAAGCGGTCCGCCTCGATCCCGTTGATTCCTCTTAGTCTGGCTGTAATGAAGATAGCCTCCTGCACGGTCAAGTTGGCAAGCGGCCAGGTTTCCTGTGCATAATAACCGACTCGCTGTGCAACTTCACTCGAATATCGAATGACATCCCGCCCATACAAGGTAATATGGCCGGAAGTCGGCTTCGATTGTGCAACCATCTGTTTCATCAGAGTCGATTTCCCTGCACCATTGGGCCCGAGTATCGCCAGAATCTCCCCTTCGTGAACATCAAAGGTGATATCTTCATTGGCGACTTTTTTCCCTTTCTTATAAACCTTCCGAACGTTCTGGATTTCGTAGACCTTATTCATCGGCCCCTCCTTCGTCTGCAAACGAAAAACACGCTTGTTACACTACGATCCCGTTTCTAACACGCCCTAAGCTATCATGGAGCGCAGCGATAATTTCTCGGGTCTGTTCATATACAAAAAAGTGACCGCCTTCGAATTCTTGATACTGACAACTCTTAGCCGTGAGCGGGCTCCATTCATGGATGCTCTCTCTTGTCCAAGGGTCCTCTCTTCCTGTCCACACAAAAAATTCAGTGTTCAGCGGCGGCTCATTACCGGCAAATGCATAGGTTTCAATGAGCCGGTAATCCGACCTAACTATGGGAAGGAAGAAATTCAGCAGTTCCGGATGATCAAATAATTCCGGGCTGCTGAGCCCCATCTGTCTAATCTGCGCCGTGAATGCCTCATCCGGAAGCTGGTGCAGTTCCTCACCGCCTTCGTTCAAATGAGGCGCAATCCGGCCGGAGAAGAATACAGCGGCCGGGTCACGAAACCCCATTTTGCGAATATGCAGACACATTTCATACACGAGCAGGGTTCCCATGCTGTGACCGAGCAGAGCGTAGGGATGATCGCCTGCCTGCTGCCGAAGCTGCTCGAATAGATCCGTGACAGCTTCGTGGATACTGTCATAGAACGGAAGATTCGCTTTCGCCCCGCGTCCGTTCAATTCGATAGGGCACAGCTCAATCCAGGGCTCGAGCTGCCTGCGCCACCTGCTGTATCCGGCCGCCGATCCTCCGGCATGGGCAAAACAGAACAATTTGAATGTGGTCACGTTAGATCACTCCCCCGTTGGCAATCAGGAAATCCGCCTGCTCCTCAATTGTCTGATAGTTGTATACAAACATATCCATCGGAGCTTTGGCGTATTTCTCTACCTCTAGCTCCAGCTTGACCGCAAGCAGGGAATGCCCGCCAATCTCGAAGAAATTATCCTGAATCCCTACATCCGCCACACTCAGTACCGACTTCCACATGGCAAGTAATTTCTCATCCAGTTCATGACGTGGAGGCAAATAAGTTCGCTCGCTCACCGTGGACACCGCCTTCGGTTCCGGAAGACCTTTACGGTTGATTTTCCCGTTAGGCGTAAGAGGCAGTTGCGGAATTTGCATGAACATACTTGGAACCATGTAGCCCGGAAGTACCTCCGCTAGCTGATTCTTGATCTCGCTAACCGGAATTTCCTGCGCAGCAGCGTAATAAGCGCAAAGGAACTTGTTCCCGTCCTGATCCGTGAAATCAAGAACGCAGGCTTCCTGAATGGATGGCAATTTGCACAATTGGCTCTCCACTTCGCCGAGCTCGACGCGATAGCCGCGAATCTTCACCTGGTAATCTTTTCTCCCCAAAAATCCCATGTTCCCATCCGGCAGCAGCCGGCCCAGATCGCCGGTTCTGTACATCCTCCCTGTCCCATCAGGCACGAATGGATCAGGCACAAAGGAACGCTCCGTCCGCTGCGGATCATTCATGTAACCTCTAGCTACTCCGACGCCTCCAATGTACAATTCTCCCGCGACACCTTCCGGAACCGGATTGCCATCCTCGTCAAGCATATAGAAGTAATTGTTAGCTAACGGTCTGCCATAAGGAATGCTGGCTTGATAAGCGCTGACGTGCTCCACGGGATAATAATTGGACCATATCGTCGCCTCCGTGGCGCCGCCTAAGCTGATCACTTGGGCATTTGGGAAAATAGCGCGAATCCGCTCCGGCAATTGAACCGGAATCCAATCACCGCTCATAAAGACCAACCGCAGCGTCTCACTTCGCAGCGCTGAGTCCATTTGCTCCGCATGCTGGATCAGATGATTCATCGTGCTCGGAACAGAGTCCCAGAAGGTAATCCCCTCCTCGGCGATTAACCTTCTGAGCTGAGCAGGACTCTGTACCTGCTCCTTCTTCGCAATGACAATCTGTCCGCCAGCCGCAAGCATCCCGAACACATCATAGACGGACAGGTCAAAGCACATGGAAGTGATAAACAGCAGACGGTCCTGATCGGAGACATGGAAAGTCTCGTTGACCCAATGAATGAGATTCACAGCGGCATGATGCTCAATCATGACCCCTTTGGGCATCCCCGTAGATCCCGAAGTGTAAATAATATAGGCGAGCTCGGAAGAGTCCAGAGTAATGTCAATCGCTTCGGAGGAGAATTCTTCGGATTCACCGAGCTCCTGCAGCATAATACACTGGACCTGCTGGATGCCTTCAAGCGGCTGATCCGCGAGCACGACCGAGATGTGCGCATTCTCGATAATGTAAGTGATCCGGTTCTGCGGAAATTCAGGGTCGATCGGAACATAAGCCGCCCCGCACTTGAGAATGCCCAGCATCGATACGACCATCCCGAAGCCGCGGCGCACCAGCAGACCCACATGATCACCGGACTTGACTCCACTCGACAGCAGCAGCCGCGCGATCCGATTCGAGGCCCGGTCAAGCTCGCTGTAAGTCATCTGCTGCTCTTCGAATCGAAGCGCCACATGGTCTGGCCTGCGCTTTGCCTGCTCAGTGAACAACTGATGCAGCGTTTTGGCTTCAGGATAATCAGCTTGTGTCTGATTGAAAGCTACAACCGTCTTGTCGATTTGGGAGGCAAGAAGACAGTCCGCGGCCTGAATCGTATCCCCCTGATCAGCAAATCTCTCCAGGATCTTTACGTACATCTCAAAGGCTGTACGAATCTCATTCTCATGAAAATAATTCGGCGAATATTTAAGCTGAATATGCAGTTGGTGCAGTGTTCGGGAGACTTCCAGATCGAATAAGGTATTCGTCATTTCATTGGCGTTCAGCTTCAACTCTTGACTGCTTGGACCAATAGGCCGATCCTCCGAAATTTCTACCTTCTCAAGCACATGCATATCGATGAAATTAAACAGCGTATCAAAGAACGGATTCTCCCGCTGCCCGCTCTCTCCTACCGCTGCGGCAATATCGGACAAGAACATTTCATGCGGCTTCGCTTCACCTAGCAATCGGTGAATTTGGGCGATAAATGCACCCTTATCCAGCTTCTTATCAACCTGCATTCTGAAAGGAACTGTATTCAAGAAGCATCCAAGTACCTTCTCGCTATCGATCACATCCGGCCGGTCATGCGTCACTAAGCCGGTCATAATATCCTGTTCTGTCGATAACAGGCTGAGCAGGTATAAGTGAGCGGCAAAGCACACTTCCATGAGCGTGCAGCCCAGCTCCTTGGCCCTGAGCTCCAGCGCCTGCAGCAAGGATGAATCAAGACGTTCCCTGATGAGTCTTCCGGCTGCTTCATCCCCCATTTTTCGGGAGGTGAAATTGAAAGGAAGCTTGTTGCGTGAATAGTCAGCCAGCCTGTTCTTCCAAAAATCCCGTGATTCCTCGGATGCGACCCGGCTCATCTGTATAGCGACATAATCCTTGTAACTCGCCTGCAAAGGCTCCGGCAGCGCCGCTTCTCCTCCCGTCAAGCGGGAATACGTATCTACCAGTTCGGCGATCAAAGAGGCAACGCTCCAACCGTCCAGGATGGCATGATGGAATGAGATCACCAAGCAATAATCGGATTCATCCACGCGGTACAGATGGATACGCCACAGCCGCTCATTCTCAAACTTATATTTGAGCTTCAAGTCTTCCTCCAGATAAGCATGAAGACAACGCTCCTGCTCCTGCTTGGAGCTCGCGGAAATATCCTCATATACAAGCTCTGGATCCATATCTTGATGCACGATTTGCACCGCTTCCGGGAACGCAGACAAATGAATGGTCGTCCGCAAGATGGCATGCTTGCTCACCATCATTTCCAGCGCGTGCCCAAATCGCTGCAGGTCAAAGGATCGGGAGGAGAACTGGTAACAAAATTGGTCATGATAGATGGGTTCGTCCGGCCGCATTCTGGAGTAAAAGACCATACTCTGCTGAATGTTGCTTAATGGATATAGATCGGTCCAATCTCTCGGAAGCGCTTTGGCTTGAACAGGATCAGCGATAATCGAAGCTTGCAGACGCTGGATAGAAGCCATTCCAGCCAGCCGCTCCTCCGCTCCAGGGGCTGCATGTCCATTCCGCACCAACTGGGCCAAACCGCGTATCGTCGGATCCGCATAGAAGTCTCTCGACTTCACATGGACCTGGAATTCCCGATTGACTTGACTAATCAACCGGATCACCTTGATGGAATCGCCGCCCAGCGTGAAGAAGGAATCCTCTACGCTTGAAGAAGCCAGCGCCAGTTCAGATGACCATATTCTCTCGATCGTGCGTTCTGTCTCATCTGCAGGAATCGAATGTTCTGTATGTGCCGGCTGAACCTTGTCCGGCTTAGGCAGAGCGGAGCGATCTGCTTTGCCATTTGGTGTAAGCGGGATGCGCTCCAGACGAACCGTAAATGCAGGGATCATATATGCAGGGAGCTGATCAGACAAGAACAGCTGAACTTGATCTGATGTTATATCCTGATCGCTGACGACATAGGCACATAGATAGCTGTCCCCGGCGTTATCCCGGTGTGCCGTGACAATCGCTTCCCGAATATCCGGGTGGTTCAGGAGATGATGCTCAACCTCCCCACATTCCATTCGCTGCCCTCTGATTTTCACTTGATGGTCGATACGACCTGCGTATTCCAGGGTGCCATCCGGCAGCCAGCAGGCCAGGTCGCCTGTACGATACATGAGCTTACCAGGCTCAAACGGGTTCGGTACGAACTTTTGTCCGGTCAGCTCCGGCTGGTTCCAATACCCACGGGCTACCCCTTCCCCGGAAATACATAATTCCCCGATTACACCTTCAGGCTGCAGCCGGTTATCCGCATCAAGGACGTACAAGCGAATGTTGTCAATAGGACGTCCAATCGGCACGGTAGATGTTAGAGGGGCGCTGAGGCAATCAAAGTACGACACATCAACCGTAGCTTCCGTAGGACCATAGAGATTAACCAGATCTGCTCCGGAGCTGCGGTGTATAAGGCGTTCAAAACGCTGAACCTGCTGAACCTGCAGAGCTTCTCCGCTTGCGAACACTCTTCGAAGTGAAGCGGCGGCCTGCACGGGTTCACTTCGCTCCATATGATCCAGAAATAATGACAGCATCGACGGAACGAAATGCATCGTCGTGACCTGATATTCATCAATGGCCTGCAGTATTTCCTCGGGGTCCTTCTCCCCTCCCGGTTCAAGCAGGCAGACCGAGGCTCCAGCCATACACCACCAGAACAACTCCCACACGGATACGTCGAAGGTAATCGGCGTCTTGTGCAGAATCACGTCATCTTCGCTAAGCGGGTATTGTCTCTGCATCCACTGCAGCCGATTGATAACGGATCGATGCTCCACCATAACCCCTTTCGGCTTGCCTGTAGATCCTGATGTATAGATCAAGTAAGCCAGGTTGGCGGAAGTCACCTCAATATTCAAGTCGGAATGATCATTTTGATAGAGCGCAGGGTCTTCAAGATCGAGAACGATTCGATCTGCGCACAGTCCGCTGATCGATTCCAGGCTATCCTGGGCCGCCAATACCCATGCAGCACCGCTGTCTTCCAGCAGATGGCGGATACGCTCCTTCGGATGCGCCGGGTCGATCGGCAGATAGGCGCCGCCCGCTTTCAAGATTGCCATAATCCCAATGATCATCCTGAAGGAACGCTGCGTCACAATGGCTACAGGCTGATCAGGCTTCACTCCGCATGCCACCAAATGTCTGGCCAACTGGTTCGCCTTTTGGTTAAGAGATTCATAGGATAGCTTCTCTTCTCCGTAGTATAAAGCGGTGCGCTCCGGATGCCGGAGGGCCTGCTGCTCCAGATACTTATGAAGCAGCCCCTCCTCATTGAAATCCCGACGTGTATCGTTATAGGCCCCAAGCATACGAAGCTTCGCGTCTTCGGTGACGATATCGAATTCCCGCATGGACCGTCCCGGCTCTTGTAGAGCCTGCTGCATGAAAAGCAGCCAATGTTCGGCCATTTGAGCTATTCTCTGCTCCACATATACGTCCTGACTGTAGTGAATCCGCAGCTTAAGCCGGCCGGAATCACGGTAGAGTCCGAATGCCAGGTCGGAGTAGGCGAAGTCGCCTACGTTATCGCCATGCAGCGTATTCATATATACAAGTGCCTGCTTCAGCGTCTCGCCTTGGGGAGTGAATGCCAGCGCAGCGGCCCCTTCAGCAGCCTGTCCTCTGACAAGCTGCAGCCAATCTTTGAAGGCCACCTCTCCCTGCAAGCTTGCGGATACCAGGATCGCCTGCTGCTTGTACCGCTGGATCTGCTCGGGAGAAGTAAATTCCGGTATTCCTGCGGTCGCCGAAGGCTCTCCCGAATACCTGGTCTGAAGATACATCGTGCCAGCCAGCATCATCATGAACAAAGCTGCATCCGATTCCCTGCTTACTGCAAAGAGCCTACTTACGAGTTGTTCCGGCAAATCTATCCCATACACTTCATTCGATAGAATCGTACGGCTTAATGCCATGGGCTCCGAGGAAAATGGGGTTGACCCCTCTTTTGGTAAATAAATACTCATGTTCAGTGTCTCTCCCTATAGTTCAAAATGAAATTGAATATCCTCAAGCGGGCTGCACGCATTTGCGTTAGCGCCTATTCCCGGAAGCAATTCGCTGAGTTTCGCGTTCGAGTCTTGGACCATCATGGCCAGAATCTCTTGGTAACGGTCGAACAGGTTCACGATGGTGTGGTCTGTGAACAAGGCGGTGCGGTATTCCAACGTGAATTCAATTGCGTCAGGAAGTTCCAGCGCCTCCAGCGTGATATCGAATTTGGCACAAGGATGGTCAAAGGGATACGCTGTAAGGGTAATTTCATCAGAGTTGATCTGTTTCATATTCACATTTTGCAAAATAAACAAGGCATCGAAGACAGGATTCCTTGTCCTGTCGCGCGGTAGCGGCAATTTCTCGGCTAACCGATCAAACGGATATTCCTGATGCTCGAAGGCTTCAATAACCGTGAGCTTATATCCGGCCAAATATTCGGCAATCGTTATTTCCTCGCGAATTTGGGACCTTATCACAACCGTGTTGACGAACATCCCTATCAGTCCCTCTGTATCCGGATGCGATCTCCCCGCCACATGAGAGCCGATGGCGATATCCGTCTGCGATGCATACTCAGCAAGCGTGAGCTGGTAGGCCGCAGCAAGTATCATATAGAGCGTCGTTCCCGTATGACGCATTAGATCGTAGAGCGGGCGGGAATCCATTGACCGAACAATTCGTCTGCCTTCCGTGCTGATATATTCGGTTCGTGCGTAATCGGTGGGCAGCGCCTTTGCCGAATTATACTCAGCCAATTGATTCAGCCAGTACACCTCCTGCTTGCGCATCGTTTCGCTTTCCAGGCGGTCTCTCTGCCACACTGCATAGTCCTTATATTGAACAGGGAGCGCGGGCAGCGTGGTTCCTTCATACAGTGCAATCCACTCCACAGCGATATTTCGAATCGACGCGCCGTCCGATACGATATGGTGGATGTCCAGCAGCAGCAGATGCCGATGCTCAGAGATCCGGCTGAGACCTACACGAAGCAGCGGAGCCTTGCCAATCTCGAAAGGTCGAATGAACGAACGCGCCGTCTGGACGATTTGATCCGCGGCATCTGGCAGTGGTTCGATAACAACTGGAACGTGCGGGTGCACCTTTTGCACGAATTGCCCGTCTACAATTTCGAAAGAAGTGCGCAAGCTTTCATGCCGCTCTACTAAAGCCTGCCATGCACGGGTGAACCGTGCTTCGTCCAGCCTACCATCCAGCAGGAACACACCTGGCATATTGTAGCTGACATCGTCCTCGTCCAGCTGCTGCATGACGAAGATCCGATGCTGACCTGAAGAGAGCGGATAATAATCGGCTGCATTGGCCTTCGGAATCGGCTGGAAGATCGACTTGTCCATCTGCTGCAGAACTTGCGCCATTTGTTCAATCGTCGGACTGCGGAATATGTCGCCAAGCTGGATATCCACTTGAAACTGTTGATGGATTCGAGCTACCAGTAGGGCAGCCTTCAGGGAATCTCCCCCGATTTCGAAGAAGGAGTCCCGCACACTGACCAGGCTGCGTCCCAGCATTTCCTGCCATAAAGCTGCCAGCTGGAGTTCCGTAGATGTGCTAGGAGCCACATAATCTGCCGCAGGCAGCGAATCAGGCTCAGGCAATGCCTGTTTGTCGATCTTGCCGCTTGGTGTAAGCGGGAACTGATCTAGTTGAACATAAGTGACAGGCACCATATATTCCGGCAAATACTGTAGAAGCCCATTTCTTAGCTCTCCTGCCGATATAAGTCTTGTTCCCGTATAATAAGCGCATAAATAGGCCTCATGATTAGGTCCTGTACGGCTGAGGACGATTTGATCGATGACCGCTTCCTGTTTCGCAAGAGCAGCCTCGATCTCCCCAATCTCAATCCGGAACCCGCGAATCTTCACCTGATCGTCAATTCGGCCGCAGTATTCGATCGTTCCGTCCGGCAGCCACCTGCCCAGATCTCCAGTCCGGTACAACCGTTCCCCCGGCTGAAAAGGATGCTGGATGAACTTCTCACGAGTTAGTGCATCCTTCCCCCAATAGCCGCGGGCCAGACCCGCGCCTCCAACGCAAATTTCACCGATAACGCCAATCGGCTGCAGCTGTAGATCCCGGTTAAGGATGCAGATGCTCGTATTCGTGATCGGCCTGCCGATCGGCACGGGTGCAGATTCACTGCGTCCTTCCGTCTCCGCTTCCCAAATCGTTGCACAGATGGTCGTCTCCGTTGGGCCGTATGCATTGAAATAACGCACATAAGGCGTCCATGTCCGAATCAACTCAAACGTCGTGGCAGAGCCGGCCGTGATGATCTTGGTCAGGGTTCGGAGCCTTTCCGGCTGCAGATGCACCGTGTAAGTAGGCGGAAGCGTTGCGGTGGTAATCTGGTGCTCATTCAAGAAATCCTCGAACTGGCGGTAACTCAGCAGATCATCCTTCTCTGCGAGCACCAGCGTAGCCCCTGTCATTAATGCCATGAACACTTCCCAGACCGAGGCATCGAAGGAAAGGCTTGCAAACTGAACAATCCGGTCAGCTGGGGTGACACCGAGTTCCTGTTTAAAGAACACCTGCAAATTCAGCAGTCCTCTGCCCTCGACCATAACGCCCTTCGGCTTCCCTGTTGAACCCGATGTATAGATCATATAAGCAAGATCCGTCGGCTTGGACACACGGTCCAGATTACCGCACTCCTCTTGATCGTAAGCCTCCGATACATCCAGCCACTCGCCTTCAAAATCGACCAGACCGGCATAACATGAATGACCCAACACGTATCTGGTCCCGCTGTCAGCCATCATATAGGCCAAGCGTTCCCGCGGATAGGCAGGATCAAGAGGCAGGTAGGCGCCTCCCGCTTTCAGCACAGCAAGGATACCCACAATCATATCCATCGACCGATCGGCCATAATGCCAACGATGCAATTCGCAGTAACGCCTCGCCCACGCAAGTAATGGGCCATCCGATTCGCGCGCTCGTTCAAGTCACGGTAGGTCATGGTTTGGTTCCCGAATACCAAGGCGATATGACCGGGCTGCATGGCCGCTATTCCTTCCACACATTCTGGCACGGTCTGATCGGAGGCATATGGCGTTGGACGCGGATTCAACTCCTGGAGCAGTCTGATCTGCTCGGCTTCCGGCAGCATGTTCATTTGCGAGAGGACCACCTCTCGATCCATCAAGATGGATTCAAGCAGCTGTACGAAGTGGCCTGCCATTCGCTCGATCGTACTGCGGTCAAACAGCTGCACCGCATATTCGAACGTAAACCTGAATTGGTCCGGCTGATCGATAACTTCCAGCGTGATATCGAATCGGCTCTGCCGAATCGGTAATTCGTAAGGCATGAACCTCAGGTCGCCCGCCTGCCGAAGCCAGCTGTCCATGTTCTGAACCACGAAGAAGACATCGAACAGAGGATTGCGTGAAGCATCACGCTTAACCTGCAGCTGATCAACAAGCTCTTCGAAAGGATAGTCTTGATGTTCAAAGGATTGCAGGGTATCGTTCTTCACCTCATCAAGGTAATGGCTGAAGGTTTTGTAGCCTTCAGGGTGCAGACGCAGAGGCAGCGTGTTCACGAACATGCCAATCATGGATTCGAGGTCCGCATGGGTTCTTCCGGCAACCGGGGAACCAATGATAATATCCTCCTGCCCGGTGTATTTGGATAACAGTATGGAAAAGGCAGCGAGCATGATCTGGTAGGTCGTCGTTCCAGTGTCCGCAGCTAATCGTTCCAAGCCTGCACGCAGGGCAAGGTCTGCTTCCAGATGAAATCTTGATCCATGCCTGATGTTATCGGTCAAGGGAGCCCTCGGCCGATCGAGCGGCAGATCCAGCAGCGGCAGTTCGCCCTTCAAGCGGTCCAGCCAGTAGGCTTGATGCTCCCTGTGAGACTCATGCTGCAAAGACTGCTGCTGCCAGACGGCATAATCTTTATACTGAATCGTGAGCTCTGTTAGCGGCTCTACTCCTTCATAAGAATCCATGATTTCCCTCGCCATGTTCATCATCGATACGCCGTCCGAGATCAGATGATGCATATCGATGAATAGCACATGCTTGTCCTTATCCGTCTGTAGCAATCCTGCGCGAAGCAGCGGAGCCTGGTCCAGCTCGAAGGGACGCACAAACCGATCAGCAGCCGTATTCGCTGTAAGATCATCCTTGTCCAGTTCTTCAAGTCTGAAAGGCACTTCCTGTTGGGTTCGCTGAACGGGTCCCTCCGCGGTCCAATGGAAAGAGGTGCGCAGACTCTCATGCCGCTCAATAATATGGCGGAATGCATGCTCCAATCTGCTTTTATCCAGTATGCCTTCTATCCTCATCGCGCCCGGCATATTGTAACTCGTCCCGGACGGATTCAGCTGATGCAGGATCAGCAGCCTCTTCTGGGCCGATGAAACGGGATAATGCGGAAGAATAGGCGCCTTCGGAATCGTAACTACGGAGCCGGATGGGTCCACTTGCGCCAGCAAAGTCCGTATTTTGCCTGCCAATTCTCTAAGAGTTGGATTCTGAAAAATATCTCTCAGTGTGATCGGAACTTGGAACTGCTTATGGATCCGCGAGGCCAGCGATGCTGCATGCAGAGAGTTCCCTCCTGCTTGGAAGAAATGATCTTCCAGACCGATAGGATGCGCCTGAAGCAAATCCTCCCATAGCCCAGCCAATGAACGTTCCGTCTCATCCGAAGGAGCTATGTAGACCGCCCGCTTCAAATCCTTAGGCTGCGCCTGCCTCGGCAGCTGCATAATCGCTTTAGCTGTATGATACTGAAGCGGAAGCAGGTAGGACCTGTGTGTCATGCCTACCGCATCGTTATCTCCAAGCTCCATCTCCCACTCTAAATCGACCTCAGCTTGTACGCGTTCTTCCTCCTGTGCGTCTACGGATGCTGCCGCCGCAATCTGTGAAACAGCCAGCGTTCCCGCTTCCATGCCTGAATCAGCGAAGACATCGGTTAATTCAATATATTCGACCGAATCAGCGATGGCCTCAAGCGGCAGACGATACAGCAGATGCTCACCCAATTGCCCGGCTTCCGTCCAACCAGAGGCAGACAGGAACTGGCGGAACGGCTCGTTCTTGGAACTTTGCCGATAAGCCGCCTGAATCTGTGTCAGGCCAAGCTCTAAGCTGAACTGCTTGAGAACAGACAGGATGGCATATTCAATTCGCCGCCCCAGAACTCTACAGCTTAGCAAGAATGTATCCACAGCAAAGGTATCCTGCTCTGCACAGCCGATCACCAGTCCTACGAGGCCATAATCGCCAAAGCGATCCCTAACCTCAACGGTCCAGCATTTCCAACCTGGCTCAGCCATTAATGCACGGAGCTCATCCTCCGTTCTGCGGATCGTACTCATGTTGAATTGGTTCGTCCGCTCCGTCAGCTGCGCAGCACGCGGAATGTGTACAGGCTCCAGTTCCTGCATTCTTACTTGAAGCCGTAAATCCCGCAGGAACTCATCTAACGAAAGCTCTGTTTGCTCTTTAAGTGCTTTACGCTGCTTCTCAGATCTGTACATCGCTGTACGATTCCGGTCTTCTTCTGTGCTGCGTGAGCGGTCGAAGGCCCAAATATGCTTCAGGAACGGATGAATTTGTTCTGGACCACCCGGAAGCTGAATCGTCAGCACATCCGGACAGTTCAGCATCACTTCCCGGCATTCTACGGGATTGTCATCAATGAAGATAAAGCTGTCCAGTCCCAAATTAAGCTCCTCGGACAGTTCCCGGAGATTGGCAGATTTGGCCTGCCAGTTTATTTTCCAGCCTACAAGATGCTCTTTCTTCAGCGGCATTTCGGGATGCGCGTCAAATACTTCCCAGACGTCAGCTTCGTTGTTCTTGCTGCAAAGGGCCAGCAGCATGCCCTGCTCACAGCTCGCGACCATCTGCTGTTGGAGCTTAAGATAAGGCTGCACACCGGATGCGCCGGCTTCCCCGCATACGCCCTGCCACAGCGTGTTGTCGCAATCCAGAACGATAACCTTGAAATCCGGCCTTTTCCATGACACGATGCGTCTTGCGGCAGCGGTCCCCAAGGCTGCATAATACTCATCCGTAAAAGGAATATGAGCTTCCTGGTTCTTGACCCTATCGAACACCGCAGGAACCTGGTATCTATGCTCGATATCGCTAAGATCCAGCAAGGTCACATGCTCAATTGGCGTAAGCATTTGCTTGAATCGCTCATTCAGTTCGCGAATATAAGAGATTACAGCAGGATCATAATCTTCGCTCGGCTGGAAGACAGCCACCCATACAGGACTCTGGCCCCCGAAGCTGCGAACAGCTTGGATGAGATCAACATAGCTTCTCTCTAACTGCTGGATCTGCTTGTCCTGGGTGAGTGTCTCTCCCCCGATCCAATCTTCAAAACGAATGAGTAGCAGATTAACTCCCTGATTCGCTGCGAGTAGACTATCCGGGCTAAGCAGCTGCTGGAACACCTGATGATAGGGAGCGAACGAGACTTCCGCCTGAATCTGGAATCGTTCACACCACCATTTGATATAATCCTCAATCGGTTCCGCCGTAAAGGTTGCGCTGATAGCAAGGGATACTGCCTGGTTGGTGACTTCGGCCTGCTTTAGGGCAGCAAGCGCCTCATAGTGAACCAGTTCCTTGCTTGGATCGTCCACAATAGCGGATATGATCCGCATGAATTCGTCTCTGAACCGGTGCATTGTAGTCTCGTCAAACAGATCGGTGCTGTAATTTAACACCGCATGCACACTGCCCTCCTCTTGTTCCCACATGTCCATCTTGAGATCAAGCATGGATGTATGCCCAGGAATCGGGTATTCCGCTACATACAGGCCTTCATTGCTCAGCAGCATACCGCTCTGCGAATTCATTTTGAATTCATTATGAAATACGAACATCGTATCGTAGACCGGATTGCGGGATGGATCGGTTATTAAAGGTACATTCTGCAGCATACTGTCGAACGGATAATCATGTTCATAAGCCCGGAGAATCTGCCCATGCACATCCTTGGCATATACCGGGAAGCTTGATTGCTCATCGATTCTTAGCCGGATAGGCAGGAAGTTGATGAACATGCCCATCATCGATTCCAGATCCGGATGATTTCGGCCCGAAACCAAAGTAGCGATAATCATCTCATCCTGGCCTGAAAACTTCCGAATTAACAAAGAATAGAGCGCAAAGCATAGAGAATGGAGCGTGACCTGATTCTTGGCTGCGAGTTCGCGCAGCGCTTGAACCTGCTCACCCGGAACTGTGAATCGCATGGACTGACCGTTAAATGATTTGACTTCCGGCCGCTTGCGGTCTGCAGCAAGATTCAGTACAGGAAGCGGGCTGGACAGCTGCTTCGACCAATAATCGGCACGATGCTCCAGAGCCCCGCTGCTTAATTGACGATTGAGCCAAACCGCATAATCCTTATATTGAATTTGTACCGGCGGCACCGGCAGCCCTTGATACAAGGCACAAAATTCCCGGATAAAAATGCTGTTCGTCACCCCGTCGGAAATGATGTGGTGCATGTCCAGCATGATGATGTGCTGTGTTGCCGAAATGGTCAGGACACCCACTCTGATTAATGGAGCCTCCGCCAAATGAAACGGCTGAATAAAGGCCTCGATCCGTTCATCCACCTGCTCTTCGGATGCCTCATCCAAGACTAGCTTAATCTCCAAATGCGGCAGCACACGCTGCATGGGCTCGCCATCCACGAAATCGAAGACCGTGCGAAAAGCTTCATGCCGCTCGACAATTTGGTTGACCGTTTTTTCAACCCGGGCCGTATCCAGTTCCCCTTCCACCTTGACGCAAAAAGGCGCGTGATGGCTTGTCTGAATATGATCCATCTGCTCCTGAATGTATACGCGCTGCTGAGAAGGTGTTAATGGATACCCGCCGGCCGGCTTGGCTGGAACCAGGCGAAATGCATCTGACTCCGTCTCCGTCTGGGCAGGCAATCGCCTCGAATCGATCCACTCCGCCAAAGACATAATCGTTACATAACGCAGCAAGTCTGCTATATCGATAGAGACGTCAAATTCCTTGGTCATGCGGTTGGCGATCTTCAAAGCCAGAATCGAATCCCCGCCAAGTTCATAGTACGTATCCTCAATATGAACCTCCTGAATACCTAAAATATCCCCCCATATATTAGCGATTGTTCGTTCAGTGATAGAATATGCTTCCGACTCTCTTCCCCGCAGCTTCACTTCGGAGATAGCCATTCCGTCATGACGGCTTGGAGATGGTGAAGCTGTAAGTGTGCTTACACTAACGTCCAGCCAGCAGCGCGTTCTCTCGAACCGATACGTAGGAAGAGAGATTCTTTTTCTGCGTTCTCCCGAGTACATGGAAGACCAATCGACACTAGCCCCGTGTACGTAGGAGACTGCGATATGACTTAGATCTTCAACTTGGCGCATTGGAGCTTTCAACGCTATTTCAGCAGCAGATAAAGCCGAAGAACCTTCTTCCCCCGCACTCTCTTTCTTGGAATCTCCGTAGTAGATCCTGAACTGCTCACTTGTATGAAGGCCTTCTTCCTTGACCTTGTGAAGCTGGTGCATCCATTCCTCTTTCGTACTGAATACGAACGCAAGCCGATAGGCAAAGTGTCCCCTTCCAACACTTGCGGTAAAGCAAATGTCACGGAGGCGATCCTCCGGCACATCATATTGGCAGTACGCATCAACCAGACGGCGGAGGGATTCTTCGCTGCCGGCAGATACAACAAACAGTTGGGGACTACGATCCTCATCCATCACAGGCCCCGCTTGAAATTCCTCCAGCACGACGTGACAGTTGGTGCCGCTCATGCCGAAAGAACTTACACCGCATCTTCGCGGGTGCTCATCAGCTTCCCATGCCGTCAACTCATCGCAGACGTATACCGGCGAATCAATAAATGGAATCTTCGAGTTCGGCTTGTTGAAATGCACGAGTGGCGGTATCTGCTTATGTTTCAATGCAAGAACAGACTTCAGAACGCCCATTAATCCAGCGGCATGGTCGAGGTGTCCCAGATTTGTTTTGACAGAGCCGACGGCAGCAAACTGCCTTTTATCCGTATACTTACGAAAGGCGCGGCTCATCGCATCCATCTCGATCGGGTCCCCAAGCTTCGTTCCCGTACCGTGTGCCTCCATGTAACCTATCGTGGCCGGGTCGATTCCTGCATGGGTCCATGCGCGAACCAATACATCCTCCTGGGCCAGTACATTTGGAGCTGTGAGCCCAATCGACCTCCCGTCCTGATTCACCGCACTTCCTTTAATGACGCCATAAATGGAATCACCATCTTCGATCGCCCTGCTCAGCGGCTTGATGACCAGAGAAATAACGCCTTCCCCGCCCCCGGTACCGTCAGAGCTGTCGTCAAAAGTTCTTGCCCGCCAATCGGAGGATTCAATCCCAATCTTGATTTCATCCAGAGGCAGCAGGTTGACCTTCACACTGCCAACAATCGCCGAATCGCATTCACCATTGCGGATGGACTGGCAGGCCGTATGCAAGGCCACCAGCGAGGAGGAGCAGGCTGTGTCCATACACACACACGGTCCTCTCAAATCGAGAACATAAGCGATTCTTCCAGCCGTCACACTGGTCAAATTGCCTGGAACTGCATAGGAGAGCAGCGAGAGATCCGATTCGGAGATCATTCGTTTGTAGTCGTAGATCGCGTCATTATTCAGACCAATGAAGACACCCGTCCGACTCCCGGCAAGCGCATCCCCTCCATACCCTGCATCCTCAACCGACTTCCACACCGTCTCAAGCAGCAGGCGCTGATTCGGCGACATCAAGCTCGCTTCTTTTGGAGACAATCTGAAGAAGGCATGGTCGAATTTATCAATTTCATCCAAGTAAGCCCCATCCATATATCCTGCTGAGGGGTTAACCTTTCTTCTTGCCTGCATGAAAGGATCCGTATCTTTCCGGCGGCTGTGCGGGAATTCAGAGATGAAGTCCACACCGCTGCTGAGGAATTCCCATAACTGATCCAGATCATCAACCATCGGCAAGTTGGCCGATATCCCGATAATGGCAATATCCTGAACGGATAGCTCTTCAATCTCAATGTCATCTTGGGGCTGCTCATCAAGCCAGTTCAAATTCAACATCCTGGTCCTCCTCGGGGCTTAAAGTGATACGGCGGATTGAACAGCAGTCTGAACAGGGGCCGAATTCGCATTCTTTTGCTCAATTTCTCTGCGCTTCCATAACCAATACATCGTGTAAATGATCACTACCGAGCTTGCCACCATCGCGATAACAATCCCCGTGGAGAAGGAGAGCTGCAATTTTTTCATCACAAAGTACGTGCCGAACAAGACAATCTCGTTAATAATCGGAGCCCAAATGGAGCGATACCACTCAAACAGCAGGCCGAAGATCAGCGCCCCTGCCGAAGCATAGATCGTGAGCGGAATATCCCAGTTGAAGAACAGGCCGCCGTAGATGATACCGGTCACGATGATCGACATCGGAACCGAGAAAGCAGGACGCAGCACATTATAGATCAATGCCCGGAAGTAGACTTCTTTGTACATCGAGTGAAGTATTAAGAATGCGATAAATACAGGCAGCGAAGCCGTCGTCAAGTAGTCGAACAGCTGCTGAAATTGCGGGAAATTATCGGCGAAATAAGGAATTTTGAAAAAGCATTGTACCCAGACTCCCATCGCCGCGCCTAAAATGCCCATCATTACTCCGGCCCTAGGAGGGATAGCGGAGAAGTTGCATTCGACGATCAGGCTCTTTTTGTGGATAAGCTTCATTACCAGATAGAACACGGCTAACGAAATCGTATCGAAGAAAATGAAACCAAGTACATTGTTCTCGCCCAGCCAGCCTGAGATAGAGCTGATACTCATGATATTGTTGTTCCAGATATATAGAATCGGGTAGTAGATGACAACGTAAAGTCCTGTCCACAGCAGCAGGTTGCCAATAACCTTGACATAAGGAACTTTCCGCTCTTCTTGTCCCAGCACAACCAGACTGGAGACGATGACGAATAGGCACAGAGCGATGATGATAAGCAGCGTGGAAGGCGAGAAGCTTTCAATTACTTCATGCAGCCCGATTTGTTTCGACGTAAAAATAAACGCATTCAGCAGCACGGCCGTCCATATGGTGGACAGAAGCGTCTTCATCTTCGTGTACATAATTCCATACATAATGGCGAGGAAGAATCCGGTAACCTGAATTGAAGGGCTCGGCTGACAGTAGCCATAGATGACGGCCTGTACCAGCAATGCGACGAGGAAAGGAAGCTTGCCGCGCATCATGGAGAACAAGATGCCTCTGAAGAAGATTTCTTCAAATAGCGGTCCGATAACGGCAAGTCCAAGCAAGGTCAGAATGAAGCTGTCAGAATTCATGAATAAATTAATGTAATCCGCCATGTCTGGGAATGTCGTCTTCACGAATGGAAGCTTCAACAGGCAGACGAACAGCAGTCCTGCCGCCATCGCAACATACGTGGAGATCAGAAAGTCTCTCCCTTTCAACCGGGAGAAATTGCAAAGCTGCGAGACCTTGATGTAACGTTCTTTCAAGATCGACTTTTTGATAAGAAAATAGACGGTAAGCAGCACAGTATCGATTGCAAACATGATGGAAATCCATAATGGCAGATTGTGCATCAAATATTGCCCATAGCTTCCGGAATTCGGAACCAGCACGTAATTGTGCAGAACCGCTACCGCAAGAAAGACCCCAGCCAGCAAAATGACTTCGCCCAATGTGAAAAAATACGTTTTGAATGTTCTCATCCATACACCCCTTAATAGCTTTTCGCCAAATCCTCTATGCTTCTGGCTGCAGCGCAGCCTTCAGCGTACAAGCGGTTTAATCTGCGCTGCTGCTCGTCCTCAGGCACCTTCTTACCGTTCATGATCTGCAAAAGCAGTTCAATAGCCGTCTGCAGCTCATCATCTTGCTCAGATGGTGAGCCTGCGCTGCGCTCCGCATGGGCATTCGCAAGCTCTGCCAGCTTGTGAAATGGCTCTGCCACTTCACTTGTGTACTGCTTAGTGTCATCGTTCCGATTCCGGCAGGAGACGGCATGCGCCAGACATTTTCCTAATAGATCGCCAGTAGAATACTTTAGTGCCAGGATCTTGGGCAGGTCATCTGCTTTATCCAGAGCGTAGGTCCTGATATTCCGCGCAGTTCGCTTGGTTAGCGTGGATAACGTTGATTTGGGGCCCAGCTCAAGCGCGTGGGATACCCCGCTTCGCTGCATATGTCTTACGGTATCAAGCCATTGGACAGGCTGCGTTAACTGCAAAGCAAGCCCCGTCACAATGGACTCCGCATCCGTATAAGGCTTGGCCGTGACATTGGAAATGACGGACCATTTCGGGATCTGTACAGGCGTCCGGGCCAGCTGCTCGCGGAAAGGAGCGACCGCTCCCTGCAGCAGTCTGCTATGGATGGGTGCCTGGATAGACAGGGGGATCGCCCTGCCTCCAAGTCCCTCCAGTATGGCAGCAAGCTGCTCCGTATCCGGCTTATAGCCCGAGATGACGGCTTGATCCTGCGCGTTATAACAGGCAAGATCCACAGGACGGTCAGGATAGTTGCGATTCCAGTTCATCACTTCCCGGTGGATAACCTGGATCGGAAGCTGCTTGCACGCAATCACCCCGCTCGCTATGTGATCGGCCGCTTCGATCATCAGCTTGCTTCGCAAGCAGACGAGATCGAGCGCATCGACATATTGCAGGGCCTCTGCCGAGACCAAGGCGGCATACTCTCCCAGACTATGTCCAGCCGATAGATACGGGGTGATGCCCACCTCCTGCATATAGACACGATAGGCTGCAACACTGCATACGAAGACAGCCGCTTGCGCAGTCACTAGATCCATGTCCTGCTGAAGCTTTTCGCTTGAGCAAAGGTCAAGGAAGGAGAATCCCATCCGCTCGCTCGCTTCATCGAACGTATCCCTGACAATGGGATACGTTCCATGCCAAGCCTGGCCCATCCCCGCATACTGGGTCCCTGATCCGGGGAAAATCAAGGCGATTTTCATTAGCTTCTCTCCACCTTCCTGTTCTCGCTTGCCGCAGCGGCCTCCATGAATTGAATTTTTCTGGCGAACTGCTGAATGACGGTACGAATAATACGGATATACTGGCTGAATAATTCTTTCATCTTCGCTTTCGATAGACGTTGATCGTTGTACTCACAGAGCACATAGATTTGGTCATTCTCTGTATAGTAGGAGAACTGGATGTCGAATCTGCTGCGATGCGCATCCCGAATGGGAACGCCCCCTCTTTGATACAAGAGTGGAAGCACAGCCGTCGGATATTCCCTGGTATTCACAGGCTGAATTTGCTCCAACTGCAGTTCTCCAGCTTGGCTCTCGTGCAGGGCACTGTGTACCAAGGACATCAAGTCTGCGATCTCACTCACCTGCCCCATTTGCAGCTCCGCTGCCTGGAACTCACGCAAGGAATCGGAATACATGATCGTCAGTTCCATGCTCTTCGTAACAGAAGCGAGCAGATAAGAGAGGCTGGCCAGCAGCACAACGTGCCGCTTCACATGCCCGGATTGCTCAAATTCGGCAAGTAATTTCGTGTCAAGCTCGCTTAGCTGCAGCTTATATGATGATTGCTGACCCATAGTCGTCTGCGGAACGAAATAATCGCTTGGCAGCGTCAGATAGGAGATCGGTGCAGCCGAATGCTGCTCCCCTACTTGTCTTATGAATGCCGCCAGCTTGGAAATAGTCGGGTAAGCGAACAAATCAGTTACCTGGATTAAGCCCGGGTAAGAAGCTTCCAAGCGAGTGTGCAGCTGCAAGAGCAGCAGCGAGTGCCCGCCAATTTCAAAAAATTGATCGTGAATACCGACGCGCTCCTTATTCAGCAATTCTCTCCACAACAGCGCGAGCTGTTCTTCCAGCTCGTCTTGCGGCGCGGTGAACGTATCCTCAGTCTCCGTAATCAGCGGCTGATGCTGCAGCTGTCTGCGATCCAGCTTTCCGCTTGCGGACAGCGGCATTTGTGCTACATACGCATAATGCGCCGGAATCATATAGTCGGGAAGTATCTGGGATAGCGAGGAACGTATGACTGATGAAGGAACCTGCTCCTTCATGACGAGAAAAGCACATAAGTACTTATTTCCCGTCCCGTCCTCCTTCACCAATACGGCGGCTTCCTGAACTTCTTCAATCCCAAGAAGATGATGTTCGATTTCACCAAGCTCGATCCGATAACCGCGAATCTTCACCTGATGGTCGAGCCTTCCCAAATATTCGATATTGCCGTCCGGCAGCTGCTTCGCCAAATCGCCAGTCCGGTACATCCGGGTGCCCGGCCGGAATGGATTGGCCGTGAACTTCTCCTCGCTCAGCTCGGGCCGGTTCAGGTAGCCTCTGGCGAGTCCCGCGCCGCCGATACAGAGCTCGCCCGGGATCCCCGGCGGCAGCAGCCGCAGCTGGCCGTCCACGACATACAGCTCGGTATTGTCGATCGGCTGTCCAATCGGCACGCTGCTCAGCGTCTCGCCTGCCTTGCACTCGAAGCAGGATACATCCACCGTAGCTTCGGTCGGCCCGTACAGATTAATCAGCTTCGTGCCATACCGCTCACCCAGGATCGATTGGAACCGCCCCACCTGGTGTACGAGCAGCGCTTCGCCGCTGGTGAACACATGCCGCAGACTCCCCAGGCGGTCCGTGGGCTCTGGTCTGGCTTCAAGGTACGCCAGGAACAAGTGCAGCATGGACGGCACGAAATGCATCGTTGTTACCCTGCTTGTCTCGATCGCCTGCATGATTTGTTCCGGGTCCTTCTCTCCTCCCGGAACGAGGAAGTGTACGGCGGCTCCCGCCTGCGCCCACCAGAACAGCTCCCATACCGATACGTCAAAGGTGAACGCCGTCTTTTGCAAAATGACATCCTCCGCGGTAAGCGGATAGGCCTTCTGCATCCACGCAATCCGGTTGATCACCGAATGATGCTCGATCATGACCCCTTTCGGGTTCCCTGTTGATCCTGAAGTGTAGATCACATAAGCCAAATTTCTTGCCGTGGCTGCATGCGGCAGATCACTGTCGTCACCTTGATATAGGCTTTCGTCGTTCAGCGAAATGTGTTCCACGTGTAATTGTTCATTGTTCAACTGTTCAGCGTTAAACTCCTCATGAGCAAGCTGATCTCCGCGCACCAGCAGCAGCTCGGCTGCGCTGTCTTGCAGCATGTAGCGGATGCGCTCCGCCGGAGCATCCGGCGCAATCGGCAGGTAAGCTCCGCCTGCCTTCAGGATCGCGGTAATGCCGATGATCATCTCAGGCGAACGGTCCAGCGCGATCGGTACGATGCTGTCCGGCTTCACTCCTAGGGCGCGCAGTACGCGAGCCAGCTGATTCGCTCTAGCGTTCAGCTCCCCGTAGGTGAGCCGGCTATCGCCAAAGATCGCAGCCGTCTGCTCAGGCCTGATCTTCGCCTGATCTTCGATCCACTGATGAATAAGCTGCTTCTCCGCGTAGGGCACCGGAGCTGGATTATGGGCTTGCAGCAACTGCAATTGCTCTTCATCCGTCAGCAGCCGCAAATCGCCAAGCCGCGTATTCGGCTCCAGAGTAACCTGTTCCAGCAATCGAAGCAGGTGAACGCCAAGCCGTTCTATCGTGTCTCTGCGGAACAGATCGGTATTATATTCGAACGTGAAGGAAAGATCGGTCTCCGTCTCGATCACTTCTATGGTCAGATCAAATTTACTAGCCGGATTGACCAGCGGATATCGGCTAAAGCTGAGACCATCCGTCTCCCATTTGTCTTTGATCCCGATATTTTGTACCACAAACAAGACATCGAACAGCGGATTGCGGTTCATTTCGCGTGAAATATTCAGCTTCTGCAGCAGCTGCTCCAGCGGATACTCCTGATGTTCAAACGCGGATAGACTATTCGCCTTGACCTCCTGCAGGAAGTCCTTGAATAACTTGGAAGCTTCCGGGTAATTGCGCACAGCCAGCGTGTTCACGAACATTCCAATCGCTCTTTGCAGATCTGGATGCTGTCTTCCCGACACAGGCGAGCCGACAATGATATCTTCCTGGCCTGTATATTGGGCGAGCAGCACGTTACACACAGCCAAGAGACACATGTACAGCGTTGTATTCGTTTCGTTAGCTAACGATTTGATTTGCTGAATGACGCCTGAATCCAGCTCGAACGTATACCGGTCCCCTTTGAAAGAAAGCGCCGGAGCCCGCTTCGCATCATGCGGCATTTCAGCAGATGGCAGAGGCTGCTGGAGCACTTGACGCCAGTAGGCCTCCTGCTTCTCCAGATGATCCGATGTCAATCGCCGGGACATCCAGTTCGTGTAATCTTTGAATTGAATATTTGGCTGAGGAAGATCTTCTCCCGCGTATAACTGAATGAATTCCTCCATCAGCACGATGATCGATATCCCATCCGAAATGATATGGTGCATATCGCACACGATGAAATGGCGTTCCTCAGACAGCGTGATGATTCCTACTCGAAAGAGCGGCGCCTGCTCAAGGTCAAATGGCCGGATGAACGAATGAATCGCCGCATCAACGTTGTCTACCGCTGCCGTGCTAAAGGTAACAGGCAGCTCTACCGTATGGGCAGCCAAGATCTCCTGCCTTAACTCGCCATCCCGCAAGCTGAAAGTAGTACGCAGCGTTTCGTGGCGATTCACAATCGCTTGAAATGCCTCTTTGACCCGTTCGATTTGAAGGACTCCCCTGATCTCAATGGCAAAGGGCAGATTGTAGGCCGTTCCGATCCCTTCCATCCGGTCCAAAATATATAGGCGCGTTTGTGCCGAGGACAGCGGATAATGGTCCTGTGACTCCGCTACACCAATAGGTTCATAACTGCGCTTCTCCGCCTGCTCAATCCAGCTGGCCAGCTCCCGTATGGTCAATCGATCAAACATCTCCGCAAGCGGAATTTCTACTTGGAAGCTTTGATGAATTCTGGATACAATTTGCGCCGCTTTTAAGGAATGGCCTCCCAGTTCAAAGAAGTCATCGTTCACTCCGATACGCTCCACACGCAGTACCTCTTGCCAAATATGCGCCAGGGCGTTCTCTATCTCATTCCCCGGAGCTGTGTATTCTCGCGTTATCGGCACTTCGCTGATGACATTCATCAGCGCTTTACGGTTGATCTTGCCATTATCGGATAACGGCATGCTTGGCAGCTGAACAAAGTAAGCAGGCACCATATAATCCGGTAACGTGGTCTTCAAAAAGGCACGTAGTGCTGCCGTATCTATCGCTTTATTGGCTACGAAATAAGCGTACAGATCGGCATGCTCACCGCCCGCCGTTTTCGCAATCGCAGCCGCTTCTGTTATGGCCTCATGCTGAAGCAGATGGTACTCGATTTCACCAAGCTCGATCCGATAACCGCGAATCTTCACCTGATGGTCGAGCCTTCCCAAATATTCGATATTGCTGTCCGGCAGCTGCTTCGCCAAATCGCCTGTCCGGTACATGCGGGTGCCCGGCCGGAATGGATTGGCCGTGAACTTCTCCTCGCTCAGCTCAGGCCGGTTCAGATAGCCTCTAGCGAGTCCCGCGCCGCCGATACAGAGCTCGCCCGGGATCCCCGGCGGCAGCAGCCGCAGCTCACCGTCCACGACATACAGCTCGGTATTGTCGATCGGCTGTCCAATCGGCACGCTGCTCAGTGTCTCGCCTGCCTTGCACTCGAAGCAGGATACATCCACCGTAGCTTCAGTCGGCCCGTACAGATTAATCAGTTTCGTGCCATACCGCTCACCGAGCAGCGATTGGAACCGCTCCACCTGGTGTACGAGCAGCGCTTCGCCGCTGGTGAACACATGCCGCAGACTCAGCAGGCGTTCCGCATGCTCTGGTCTGGCTTCAAGGTACGCCAGGAACAAGTGCAGCATGGACGGCACGAAATGCATCGTCGTCACGCGGCTTGTCTCGATCGCCTGCATGATTTGTTCCGGGTCCTTCTCTCCTCCCGGAACGAGGAAGTGCACGGCGGCTCCCGCCTGCGCCCACCAGAACAGCTCCCATACCGATACGTCAAAGGTGAACGCCGTCTTTTGCAAAATGACATCCTCCGCTGTAAGCGGATAGGCCTTCTGCATCCACGCAATCCGGTTGATCACCGAATGATGCTCGATCATGACCCCTTTCGGGTTCCCCGTCGATCCTGAAGTATAGATCACATAAGCCAAATTTCTCGCCGTGGCTGCATGTGGCAGATCACTGTCGTCACCTTGATATAGGCTTTCGTCGTCCAGCGATATCCGCTCTACATCAAACGGGGCATCGCCATCCCGCACACCGCCAAGCTGGTCTCCGCGCACCAGCAGCAGCTCGGCTGCGCTGTCTTGCAGCATGTAGCGGATGCGTTCCGCCGGAGCATCCGGCGCAATCGGCAGGTAAGCTCCGCCTGCCTTCAGGATCGCGGTAATGCCGATGATCATCTCAGGCGAACGGTCCAGCGCGATCGGTACGATGCTGTCCGGCTTAACTCCCCGAGTGCGCAGTACCCGGGCCAGCTGATTGGCTCTAGCGTTCAGCTCCCCGTAGGTGAGCCGGCTATCGCCAAAGATCGCAGCCGTCTGCTCAGGCCTGATCTTCGCCTGATCTTCGATCCACTCATGAATAAGCCGCTTCTCCGCATAGGGCACCGGAGCTGGATTAAAGGCCTGCAGTAGCTTGGACTGTTCGTCGCCTGTCAGCAGCTGCAACTCCTCAAGCCGCATATTCGGGTTCAAGATGACCTGATCCAGTAAGCGAAGCAGATGAACGCTGAACCGCTCTATCGTTTCTTTGCGGAACAGATTCGTATTGTATTCCCATACGCCCTCTAGTTCGAGATCGCCGTTCACATAGACATCCAACTTGAAATCTAACTTAGACGTAACCCCGGGCAGCGGATAATAGGCTGCTTTTATGACATCTGAGGCAATCGCTTTAGCAATATCCATTTGATTATGTAGAATAACCATGGTGTCGAACAGCGGATTACGCGAAGGCTGCGTTATGCCGCCTGTTAAAGCGACAATCTCATCAAACGGATATTGTTGATGTCCGAAATCCTCCTGCATACCTGTGGTGACCTGTTTTATATATTCGTCAAACGTAAGCTTCGCATTGATCTGAAACCGGACAGGAACATAGTTTACAAAAGCCCCCAGCATCTGTTCCAGATCGGCATGCTGCCTGCCGGCAACTAATGCACCCACGATCATATCCTCTTGCCGCGTGTAGGTATGCAGAAATATCGAATACGTCGTCAATAGCAGCTCGTAGAGCGACACGTTCCTTGATTTAATGAACTTCCGCAGCTGTTCAGCTGTTTCTCTAGGAATAACAAAACGGCTTGTGTCTCCGTCAAAAGTTTTTGTGTGCGGTCTGCTGCCGTCCAAAGGCATTTCCAGAACAGGAATTTCGCCCTGAAGACGCTTGGTCCAATGCAACCGCGCCTCAGACAGATCTGCTTCCTGTGACTGTTGTTCCATCCACACTGCGTAGTCCCGATACTGCAAAGTGAGCGGTGGCAATTCCTGACCTTGGTAGAGCTGCATCCATTCCTGCAGCATGATTTGCGCTGAAATCCCGTCGGAGCAAATGTGGTGAATATCTACCAGCAGAATCTGGTATGCTTCGCTGCCTTGAACGTCAATCAGGAAGCTGCGGATTAATGGTGCGTCGTGCAGATCAAACGGACGTATAAGCTTTTGAAGCACTTCTGTAACCTCATGCTCATTTGCAGTTAGTGAACTAATTCTGATCGCTGCAAAAGGATGTACAATCTGCCTGACATCGCCGTCAACCATAATGAAAGCCGTGCGAAGCGATTCATGACGCTGGATAAGTCTTTGCAGACTATGCTCCAGCAGGCTGACATCCACATCACCTTCGAGCTTGATGGCAAATGGCATATTATAAGCCGTCCCGGCGCCGCCGAATTGCTCCTGAATATACATTCTTCGCTGCGTCGGAGACACCGGATAGTGCGCAGCAGGCTCCACGTGGACAATGGGCACATATGGACTAGCTTCAGATTTTCTCACGAGATCGGTGATCGACCTGACGGTAGCATCATGACTGAAGCTATGCTGAGGAACTTCCACCTCAAATTGTCTGTGGATTCTGGCCAGTAATACGGCCGCTTTCAACGAGTCCCCTCCGTAATCAGCAAATAAATCCGTCACGCCGATCAGCGTTCCCTGTCCGAGCACATCCGTCCATAGTTCGGCCATCCGTCTTTCCAGCTCATCAGCTGGAGGTTCTTTCCCGGCTGCCTCAGCCAGGGAGCTAAGAAGGCTTTCATATTGCAGCACCTGTTCGGTGAAATCCCCGTTCACATACATCTCTGCCAGCTTGTAACGCTGCAATTTCCCGCTAGTCGTCTTGGGAATATGCCGGACAGGCAGAATACAGGTCAGTTCCAGACCGATTGTCCTGGAAATATGCCTTTTAAGCGCTACAATCGTTGCAGCATAAGAATCGCCGCGTCCGCGATGCTGAAGAAAAGCAACTACATCGTCTTTGCCTAAAGCCTGATTGGTAACTCCGCATATTGCGATTTTGCCGAGCTCTATGCCATCAACTTCCTGAGCCAGCCATTCCAGATCGTGCGGGAAATAATTGCGGCCATTTACAAAAATGATGTCTTTCTTTCTGCCGGTAATGACCAATCTTCCCTGCCGCATGAATCCCAAATCGCCTGTCAGCAGCCAGCCGTCTTCGGTGAAGACTTGCTCAGTCGCAGCGGCATTACGGTAATACCCTCTTGTAACATTTCCTCCTTTAATCTGTATGTTGCCGACATAACTTTCGCCAAGCGGTGTGTTCTTGTCATCGCATATCCGCACTTCGCAGTGGGCTATCGGATAGCCAACATCTACGAATCCAAGGCTTGTCTTACTTTCTGGTGAAGAATAGGTCACTTCCTTTCCAAAGGCCAACTGCTTCCGTTCTACATAGACAGCTTGAAGTTCCTCTTCCACTGGAGGAAAGGCAACAGCCACACTCGCTTCAGCCATACCGTATACAGGAAACATCGCTTTCTTTTGCAAATGATAGGGTTCTAGGAGTGATAAAAAGTCTTGTGCTAATTGTGGTGAGATCGGTTCGGCACCGTTGAATATATAGCGTATGGAAGATAAATCCCAATCGATGGCATTTTGCGGGTTAAAATGACTCATGAAGTGTTTGTAGCCGAAGTTAGGGGAGCAAATTTGTGTAATGTGATATTCGTGAGCTTTGTGCAGCCAGATGTGCGGCCTTAGCAGGAAAAGACTTGGCTGCATCATCCACTGGTCCATCTGTCCGACAAGGGGCGATAAATGAAATCCGATCAAACCCATGTCGTGTGTAAGCGGCATCCAGCTTAGTGACCTGTCTGTTGGAGCGGCTGCCGAACAGGTCAGGATAGCTTCGATATTGGTGAGCAAATTGTGATGTGTCAGGATAACGCCTTTGGGATCGCCGGTAGAGCCAGATGAAAATTGAATGAGTGCAATATCGTCCGGCTGTGCAGCCTGCGGGATTCCCTGTCTGGACAAGCTTGACATCATCTCGTCCGCATTCCATAATCGTTCCAAAAATTCCTGTGTCTGCAGATCCGGGGAGTCATGTCCCAGATGTTCAGTAAATGATTGAAGCAGATCAGGTGAAACGGTTACAAAAGGCTTCTCGGTAATTTCCCATACTCGCTGCACTTTCAAACGGTGTTCAGGCGTGGTTCCTACGGTGACCGGTACGGGAATGATTCCGCCGAGCAGGCAGGCCCAAAAGTAAGTAAGAAAAGTTCGTGGCTCCTCAATTTGAAAAAGGAGTTTGTCTCCGGGGCGTAAATCTCGTTCTTGAAGATGATACAGAAGCATTAACGATTCGTTGTAGAGCTGACGATAGGTGACTAGCAAATCCTGGTTTCGTTCAATAAAGGTAATCCCTTTATCCGTTTGCGCGCTAACCTCCAATGAATCTAATAACGTTTTGTTATGCATACATTGCCCCCTTATTGTTTGAAAGCGCATACTTAATTTAGGAAGTCTCTAGCTTGCAAGCAAGCTTACGGTGTGCAAAGGCTTGCACAAAGTTAGATTACATAACAGATCGTTAGTCCATAAATGCTAATTTTTGTATTTATCTTTATATTAAAGATAATCGAAATCTATCGTACATTTCAAGCAAAATTTATTAAAATTGCCTTCTTTTATGCTTTTAGAACTACAAAATTAATATACTTTTTATTTATTAGGTCCTTTGAATTAGTCTGGATTTCTAGATAGCTACCTCTATATCCCCTTTACAAGACATCGATTTGGCGTTATGTTTTTCACAGGAAATTCCAATTTCTTCTTTAATGTATTTTTGTTGCGAAAACGTTTGCATAACCCAAATAAATTCCATCGCCCCACCTGCATCTTAGCTCCTACTCTCAAGTTCATGTTCGCCCCGATCTAATTTCCAGGGACACTACCCAGTTCTGTAGTCGCGCTCACCCTAAGACATTCACCCACTAAATAAATAGAGATATGAGCGCTCACCAATATCGTCTAATTAGCGTATACTTTGAGAATGTACAGTAGGATTCAGGCTATTCATTTCACCCGGGAGTGATCAAGGTTGATAAAGGTATATGCTGCTCGGATAACGGACTTTCCAACAGAACATCTGGATTACATCCTGGCCGGACTCCCGACAGAAAGACAGCGCAAGCTCATGGGCTTTCGGTTCCTGGAGGATAAGCTGCGCGGTGTAATTGGTGATCTGCTAATAAGAACGGTGCTGACCCAAATGCTAAACTGCACAGCTGACGAATTAAAGTTCGGTACGAATTCATACGGGAAGCCTGTTCTACTGGGACAGGATCAGGTCGGCTTCAATGTTTCCCATTCTGGGGATTGGGTCGCCTTGGCAGCCGGTTCATCTTTACAGATCGGTATAGATGTAGAGCGGATGAATGCACTGGACCTTGACGTAGCCAGGCAGTTCTATACGGAGGAAGAATACAAATCTATTACGAAGCAGCATTCTCATGAGGATAGATTAATGCAGTTTTTTCGTATTTGGACAGCGAAGGAAAGCTATATCAAGGCCGCAGGTAAAGGAATGTCTATTCCGTTGGACAGCTTCTCCACCGTTGATGGAGATCTAATAGCCCGGAATCAAATAATCGAGGACAAGCCATGGTACTTTCGTACCTTTTTCATAGAAGAGGGATATTATATGAGTGCCTGTGCAGATATAGAAGACTTCGATGAGAAGATTCAAGTTCTGGAAGTTGAGTCTCTGGTTGGGCTGAAATGACAACCCTAATTTAAATATCGTCCTTGCCTTACCAATTAAAAGGTCAGCCAGTTGATACTGGTTGACCTCTTTTTTATGCAAAAGATCATTGAATCGCACTAACGCCGGAAAACGCCAGTGTGTGAAACATCTGGTCCATTTCTGCTGCGGAATAGGGCATATTATTCTCCATCCACCAGGTTAGAATAGACCAAAATGTATTGACAACAAAATCTATCGCAACGTCTTGAGGAGCCTTTGAGGCCTTTGAATCTGGAAGAATGGCTGAAATCTCTTCTCTTGTTATTTCCAGAAGCATACGTTTTAAATGGTATAGGACAAGAGTACCACCTTGTTTGCTAGTAACTGCTCGATATATTTGTTTATGGCTCTGAACATGCTGAAGCATTGCCAAACTGAATCCGAATCGGTATCCACCCCCCAGTTCAGTAGAAAGGGAAGAATGTATTTTACATTGCTCTTTTAGGAGTTCACGCAGTTGATCAATGTTGCCTAATAGCAGCTGTTCTTTATCAAGGAAATGTGAATAAAATGTGGACCGCCCTACATTCGCTCGATCAATAATGTCTTGAATCGTTATAGCGTCGTACCCCTTTTCGATCATAAGATCGAACAAGGCATCATACAACATGTTTCGCGTGCGCTGTACTCGTCTGTCTTCCTTTTTTTCGCCCAACGTTACACCCCTTTTCTGAACAGATTAATTCATATTGTTTCATTTGGAACAAACAGACCATCTTTGGTTATTGTGACCAATTATTTATGAATATTATAATCGAAAACGAACAATGTGTTCAATTATAAACATACTGTACAAGGGGGTTGGGCTTATGAACCAGCATAAAACAGCAAGAGAGCTTTTTAACAAAAAGTCATCGCAAAGCGACCTGATTATTTCACTAAACAGGGTCTCTAAAAAGTATGATACGCCTTCCGGTTCCTTTATTGCGCTAAGGAACGTTAGCCTGGAAGTCAGGAAAGGTGAATTTGTTGCCGTTGTCGGCAAATCAGGTAGTGGAAAATCAACTTTGATCAATTTGATTACCGGTATCGATGCCCCCTCTTCTGGAGAAGTACATGTAGCTTCTACGGCTATACACGCCCTGAGTCAGGAGCAGCTAGCAATTTGGCGTGGAATCAACGCGGGTGTTATCTTTCAATTTTTCCAGTTACTTCCTACCCTCACTGTTGTGGAAAATGTGATGCTGCCCATGGACTTCTGCCAAACCTATAAGGCGAGTGAACGTCGAGAAAGAGCGATTTCGTTACTGAACAAATTTGGAATCGCTGAACAGGCTGATAAACTTCCTTCTGATCTGTCAGGAGGCCAACAACAACGTGCAGCTATCGCACGCGCCCTTGCCAATGATCCCCCCATTCTTGTAGCCGACGAGCCTACCGGCAATCTTGACTCCCAAACCTCGGATGAAGTCATGCAATTATTCGCAGATTTAGCTTTAGAAGGAAAAACAGTTGTCATGGTGACGCATGAACGTGACTTAACCCGATATTTCACGCGAACGATCATTCTGGCCGATGGAGCTATTGTTTCAGAAACACCAACAACATCAGGGGTGAGTCAAAAATGATAAGCCCACGTTGGATGAAATTATTGCGTGATCTTCGAACAGCGAAGGGCCGGATGACGATGATGGTATTCGCCATCGCCATCGGTATATTCGGCGTTGGGACCATTCTAAGTGCATATAGCATTCTTACTCGTGAAATCAGCCGTAATTATCTTGGAACGAATCCTGCCTCCGCACTTATTGAAATGAAGCAGGTCAGTGATTCCTTGGTCGATGCCGTAAGACTTCGTCCCGGAATCAAAGCTGCCGAAGCTGGTTCCACAGTTACTGCGAGGATCGAGGTGAAGCCAAATGAGTGGCTGCCCCTATTACTGTTCGTTGTGAAAGACTTCAATGCGATGAAAATCAATACGTTCCAGCCTGAATCTGGCGCATGGCCACCGCCGGATGGTTCCTTGTTATTGGAACGAGAAGCGCTGCCGCTAGTAAATGCAAAAGTAGGCGAACAACTAAGAGTTCAGACCCCCAACGGTCCCAAGCGTGAAGTTAGCATATCTGGACTTGTTCACGATCCGGGCTTAGCACCTGCGGGACAGGAGCAGACCGTATATGGATATATCACCCCATCTACGTTGGTTATGTTAGGTGAAAGCAGTACTTTGCATATCCTGAAAATCACTGTAAAAGATCCATCGCTCAATATGACATCCATCGAAAGTACAGTCCGCGATCTAGCAGGATGGTTGAACCGAACGGGGAATACGGTCGAAGAAATACGTATTCCGCCTCCAGGCAAACATCCGCATCAAAATCAGATGAATTCAATATTGGTCATGATGCTTATCTTTAGTTTATTAGCCCTTGCTCTTAGCGCGATTCTTACGGCAACGATGATCGGCGGCTTATTGGCTCAACAGGTGCGCCAAATCGGCGTCATGAAAGCGATTGGTGCGCGATCATGGCAGATAGCCAGTCTATATCTTACTTTGATTGTAATGATCGGGATTACAGCCATTGTTATTGGCTTACCGCTAGGTATTCTTACAGGTCGTTTCTTTGCAAGAGTAGTTGCTGAGCTTTTGAATTTTACGATATACAGCGAAGTTATCCCTGGTTGGGTTTTCATTGTGCAGGTATTAGCTGGAATCCTTGTACCTTTATTTATAGCGCTTATCCCGATTTCCAAGGCCACAAGAACAACCGTTCAAGAAGCAATTCATGATTTTGGCGTCAAGAGTAAGTCGTTCGGTACACGCAGACTGGACACATGGCTCGGGAAAATACACGGGGTGGACCGCACCCTTTTACTGGCTCTTCGAAATACGTTCCGGCGCCGAGGGCGCGTGCTGCTTACGCTTGCCTTATTGGCAGCCGCCGGTGGAATGTTCATGACCAGCCTAAACTTAAAGGCAGCATGGGAACAAAATCTTGCCGAAGCAGCTTCCGACCGAAATTACGATCTCGAAATTCGTCTGAATCATCCGGAAGCCGAAGAAAAAGTGCTACAGACCGTTTCCAGCGTCTCTGGTGTACAAAAAGTAGAGACTTGGAACATATTACCCGCTGCAGCGGATCGTCCAGATGGTCTGAATATTGTAAAAACTTATCCGGACGGGGGACATGGCAGCTTTAATATACGTTCAGTCCCTGCGGATACGGAACCAGTCCATTTAACTCTACAAAGCGGGCGCTGGCTTCAGCAGGGGGATAGCGACGGTGTCGTACTAAACCATACAGCGCATGCGTTATTTCCAAATTTGAAGGTAGGAGATCCCCTCAAGTTGACTGTTAACGGAAGGCCAGTCATTTTACGGGTAGTTGGCATCGTACGAGAAATATAACACCGGCTTCAGCCTACATATCTCCAGATGAATTTGCCAAAATACTCGGTAAATCAGGCCAAACCAATGCCTTCCGCGTTGTTACGAAATCACACGATACTACCACCATAAGTACCGTTACCAAAGAAATTGAACGTGCACTTGAGAAAGAAAATATAAGCATGAAAGTTGATATCTCTGAGACGAGGTTGGACTCAGCTCTAAATGGTCATGTTTATATTCTCATTTTCGCATTAATTATAATGGCTGTGCTGATGGCCATTGTGGGAGGCCTTGGTCTCATGTCGACGATGGGTACCAATGTGGCCGAGCGCACCCGCGAATTCGGGATCATGCGCACCATTGGCGGTAGATCGGGGACGGTTATTCGCAACGTTATAAGTGAAGGAATTATCATCGGTCTCATGAGCTGGGCTTTCGCTATTATACTTTCACTTCCCGTTTCCTTATATGTTGGTAGACTCATCGGCAATCTATCGTTCAAGACTCCACTATCTTTGGTCTTGTCGCCCATGGCCGTAGTCATATGGCTGACCATCATCGTTCTTGGATCCATTGCCGCTAGTGCATATCCAGCTTGGCAGGCATCACGACTGACCATACGTGAAACGCTGGCTCATGTCTGAAAATTCAAATTAGAAAGGAAGTACCATGATGAGGAAAATAATGAAAATTACTGCGATTGTGATCATTGTCGTAGCGGTTTTAGGACTAACCATGCATCTTCTTGATCCATTTGGTATCCGGAATCATTAAGATAGCTTCGATTATTTTTACGGGGGGAAGGGAATGGGGAAAAAAATTATAATCACTGTAATTATAATGATAACCGCAATCGTTATTTGGGGATTAATCTATGCTGCTAGTCATCTGGACATTGTTGGCATTCTAAAAAGATTACATGGTGGCTAATTCTCCTTTGAGGAAGGATGTAAATTAACATGCGTATTATTCACGAAAATATGATCTACCAATTAACGTTTTATAATAGCAAGTCTTTATCGGTCAATTGCTATCTGGTAGAGGAACAAGACGGATTAACACTTGTTGATGCTGCAATGCCTGGCAGCTCGTATGAAATTCTTCAATCAGCTGGCACGATTGGCAAGCCAATCACACGCATCGTTCTTACCCATCTCCATCATGATCATGTAGGATCACTCGATGAGCTGAAGCAGGCGATCCCTCAAGTCCCAGTCTATATTTCCAGTAGGGAAGCCCGCTTGTTGGCCGGTGACTACACACTTGATCCGGGCGAAGCCGATACCCCGATCCGCGGTATCATACCAAAAGAGTTGAAGACGCGAGCTGACTTTCACCTTCGGGAGGGGGATAAGATAGGATCGTTACTCGCCTTGGCCGCACCTGGCCATACACCTGGCTCGATGGCATTTCTTGATATCCGCAGCAAATCCTTAATTGCCGGTGACGCTTTTCAGACTGAAGGGGGTATTGCAGTTAGCGGGCAGCTTCGACCGTTGTTCCCCTTCCCTGCAAGGGCCACATGGAATAAACAAACTGCACTGGAAAGTGCCGTCAAGCTCCGTGGACACCATCCTTCATTATTGGCAGTAGGACACGGAGAAATGCTAAAGCAACCCTGTGCAGAAATGGATCGTGCCATTGAAGAGGCTAAGAATAATCTCGAATTTGAAAGGAAAAACGGGTAACGATTACTATTCCCAACTCAATCGGTCATAAAGTTCACCGCCCAGTGCCCGTTTGCATTTAATGTTGACTTTATTCAAAAAAACCCGGGATCTCCATCCCGGGTTTCTCTCACCGCTTCGCTTTGTAAAATTCATGATACAGCTTCATCAGCGCCCGCTTCTCTATCCGGGATACATAGCTCCGGCTGATCCCCAGCTCTTTCGCTATCTCCCGCTGCGTCCGCTCTTCTCCGCCCTGATCCAGACCAAATCGTCCCCGTATCACTTCCTGCTCACGTTCATCGAGGATATCCAGATTCTGATAGATCTTGCTCTTCTCCATCTTGAGCTGCACCCGCTCAACGACATCGTCGTTCTCGGAACCGAGGATATCGATCAAGGTAATCTCATTGCCTTCCTTATCCGTTCCAATGGGATCATGCAAGGAGACATCCTTCTTCGTCTTCTTGAGTGAACGCAAATGCATCAGGATCTCATTCTCTATACAACGAGCCGCGAAAGTAGCCAGCTTGGTGCCTTTGCCCAGCCGGAAGCTTTCGATGGCTTTGATCAGGCCAATCGTACCGATGGAGATCAGGTCCTCCAGATCCTCGCCGGTGTTATCGAATTTCTTGACGATGTGGGCGACTAATCTCAAGTTATGCTCAATCAGAATATTGCGGCTGACAGGATCGCCTTCCGCCATGCGCTGGAGATGCTTGGCTTCCTCTTCCTCGGTTAATGGCTGGGGAAACGCATTATTTTTGACATAGGACACGAGAAGGGTCAACTGTTTGATGAACAATGCAATTGCGGTAAACAATCCGGGCAATGCTGCCACCTCCTGCATAAATGCGTGCAACCTCTGTGCGGTCACTTCATTGTATGTGGGCGGCCGCCCAGTCGTGCCTGTACGGCGTATTTTTAGGAAGAAGCATGTCATCCCGACTAATTTACCGAGTGATCAGCTAAGCATCCGTCCCCCACTCTTTGTTACCAATATACAAAAACAACCCACTGTATCCCTGGGGAATAACAATGGGTAAAGTTGTGGCTCGATCTAAGACTCCTGCGGTCTATATGAGCCGGCCTACTGCCTATATGCGTTCTGCCCTAGAAGTCTTACCGCCTGTGTTAAGCAGCCTCCACCCGGCTATTTGAATATCGCAGCAAGTACCGCTACCACAACAATGGCCGGCAGCAGATTCGCTACCTTTATCTTGGACAGTCCGAGCAGATTCAGCCCGATCGCCAGGATCATGATACCCCCTGTGGAGGTCAGCTCAGTAATTAAGCGGTTCATCAGCTCGTCCGAGACGAAGCGGTGGATCTGGGTTGCCCCCAGCGCAATTAGACCCTCGTATAGCAGAATGGGCACAGCTGAGAATATCACCCCGATCCCGAGTGTCGTAGTCAGAATACAGGCCATCACTCCGTCCATAATTGCTTTGGTGAACAGCACATCATGATTACCTCTGATGCCGCTGTCCAGTGCTCCAAGAATCCCCATGGCCCCCACGACGAAGATCAGCGTAGCTGTGACAAAACCAAGGGAAATGCTGCCCTCCTCCGCACCGCCCATTCTTCTCTCCAGCCAGCCTCCAAGGCTGTTCAATCGATCATCCAGAGCCAGTAGCTCGCCAAATATGGCCCCTAGTACAAGACTTATAATAACAATAAGAAAGCTTGCGCTCTTCAGCCCCATCTGGATCCCCAGCACGGACACCGCAAGCCCCATCACCTTCATCACGCTATCTTTGATACGCTCGGGTATTCGGTGCAAAAGCCTTCCAAGCAGGCTTCCTCCTACCACCGCAATTCCGTTAACTAACGCACCTGTCAGAACCATTCTCCATTTCCCCTATCTAATCTTCTGTCATAACACTTTGCTGCCTTTTCAATTATAGGAACAAATAGAGTTAAGTCAAAAGCATTATTTGGTGCCTATCTCCCTAAGTAATCTGGCCACCGTGATAATAAGAAGTGCAGGCTGATCTTTCTGAACAAAATGAGTTGAATTCTGAACAATTTGAAAAGAACTGTGCGAGGATAACGCCGACATTTTCTTCTGCATACCCAGCCAATTCGCATGCTCGTTCGGAACGGCCAGCACCGCAAAAGGCAAGCTGTGAAAGCCCCGAGACTCAGCAGCCTGGACTTGGTCCTTGGACTTGGTCATCATATTGCGAAGCTCGCTGATATGATTACTGTTATAAGCCATCTGATAGAACAAATCCTTGAACTTCGAGTCTTGATCCGGCAGAGGAACAAGCCCCAATTCTCCTAAGAGACGATTCACCCCAGTTATTCTGGAGGCTTGCATCAGGAACAGTTGCCAGTTCTGGAAGCTTAGCTGCTGACCTACCTGAGAACTGTCGACCAAGACCAAGCCGGCGGTCTCCTCAGGATATAGTGAAGCGAACATTTGCACGATAAATCCCCCGTAGGAATGGCCAACCAGCACATACGGACCTGAATTGCCCGAGGCTTGCAGGAGCTTATGAAGATCCTGTGCTGATGCTGACGCAGTCCGCTCAGTATCGGCCTGATCACTCCATCCATAACCCGCTCGGTCGTAGCTGATTACCTTTGTCAATTTGGCCAGCTCGGGCTGCACCTTACTCCAATCCTCACCCGGGTTCGGGACACCAAGTCCCGATTCCAATACCACAGTCGGCAGACCGGCTGACTTACCTTCCGTAATCATGTGAAGCTTGTAACCGCCGATATCCACTCGCTCTCCTGGTGCCGGGTATTTACGGCTGGTCATATTTTCAGCAATTTGTTCATAAGTCACGCCTGCGGCCGTCAAAATGAGTAAACCTAGGAAGAACCATTTCAACACTCGGAGTAGGGATCTTGTTCGCAACAAAGGGAATCGCTCCTTAACAATCCTAATTTGGAAATTCCCTTTAAGTATAAGGAGGCAGAATCAAGTCATGATTAAAATTAGCAAAGTTAAGATAAGCTTAAGACTCCTAGCTGGGATCAGGTCCTGGCATGTAAGGGGAAAGCTGACTCCTCGCCTGATGCGATAGAGCAGGTCTAACGATTCGGCATCTATACGCAAAAAAGAGCCAGTGCTTCCACTGGCTCTTGCGGCTTGGGCTCCTCTCTGGAGCCGCTTAATCGGTCATTACTCTGAATGATAATTTCCAGCTGCGCTTAATTCACTGTGACCTGTACTTGTGTAAGTATCCGAAGTTTGACTCAGCCATTCCCGAATCTGATCCTCATTCATGGGTCTTCCATAGTAATAACCCTGCATGATGCTGCAGCCAAGACCATTCAGGAATTCAGATTGCTCAATCGTCTCGACTCCTTCGGCTATAAGCTCCAGATTAAGCTGCTTCCCAAGCGTAATGATGGCCTGAATAATCGCCTTCTTGGAACCCGATTCGTATTCTCTGACGAACAGCTGATCAATCTTGAGGGTATCAATCGGCAGCTGATCCAGTGATCCAAGCGAAGAGTATCCGGAGCCGAAATCATCCATGGCAATTTTGATCCCAAGCTCCCTGATCTTCAGCAGCTGACCGATTATCCCCTGAATATCCGAGGCGAGAATCGACTCGGTGATCTCTACTTCAAGATACCGGGCATCAAGTCCGGTCTTAGTCAGCGCACACTGGATCATATCCAGCAGATTCTGACTCTCAAATACCCGTACTGACAGATTCACCGAGATGCACTGCGGTTCATATCCTTCGTCCTGCCACTGCTGGTTCTGGCGGCAGGCCTCCCACATAATCCAGCGCGTCATCGGAATAATGAGGCCCGTCTCCTCGGCAATGGGAATGAATTCGGCAGGAGAGATTATTCCTAGCTCTGGATGACGCCACCGGATCAAGGCTTCCATGCCCGCAGCTTTACCGGAGGAAGCATCCCATTTAGGCTGATACAACACGAAGAATTCCTGATTGTGCACCGCCCTGCGCAGATCATTCTCAAGACCAAGCCGGCGGATCATTCCCTGATCGAGGGATTCATCAAATACCCTGTAGCGGTTCTTGCCTTCTGCCTTAGCTTTGTACATCGCGGTATCTGCCGCCTTCAGCAGCGCATGCCGGTCCTGCCCATGAAGAGGGGAGAGACTTATCCCGATACTGCTCGTTATATACAGCTCATATCCGTCCAGTACAAAAGGTTTCTGAATTTCTTCCAGCAGAGTTTTAGCCCATTGTTCGGCTTTCGCTCTCCCTGCACCGCTTAGCGCACACAGGAATTCATCTCCGCCAAGCCGGTAAATTTCACTCCGATTCAGGGTCTTCCGCAGACGGTCGCCTACAGCTCTCACCAGCATATCTCCGAAGTCATGACCCAGCGTATCGTTCACATTCTTGAACCGGTCCAGGTCAATGAACAGCAGCGCCATTTGATCATCCGAGCCTTGGAAATCGTACGCATCAAAAAATTGATTCATCCGGTACCGGTTCGGTAATCCGGTTAATTCGTCCGTATAGGCCATCCCTTTCATAATACGCCGATCAAAGTAGACGGCCAGCGAGGAGATCATGAGGATAACCAGGACTGCAGCCGATACACAGACGAGCAGAATCAATCTGATCTGCATATCGGCGTCTGAATTCGGAACTATGCCCCTCTCGTTATGACTGGAAGAGAAGATCATAGCCTTCATGCCTGTATAATGCATTCCGCAGATCGCCAGGCCCATAATAACCGCAGAAATCCATTTCGCTATGCTTGCCGACGAGCGGTTTCTGAATTTCAGGAACAAGTACAGCGAGGCATAGGATGCGGTAAGGGCAATAACGGCAGACAAAGTCCAGTATAGAGGATCATAGGTAATGGTCCCGTGCATCTGCATGGCGGCCATACCCGTATAATGCATCGCCACGATCCCGCCGCCCATGAAGAAACCGCCTATGGCAAGCTGTCTGAAGCAAACCTTTGCCGGCAGAGTAATCCGGAAGGCAATGTAGGAGGCCAGGATCATGAAGAGAAGGGAGAGAAGCGTGATGCCTGCGTTATAAGTGACTTGAATGTCCAGATTAAAAGCCAGCATACCGATAAAATGCATGGCCCACACACCGCAGCCCATCACACAGGAACCTGCAAGCAGCCAGCCAAGCTGGGCACGGCCTTTGGCATGATTAATTTTGGCTGCCAAAGTCAGGGCTGAATAGGAGGAGATTACAGCAATCATAAAAGATAGAAGCACCATGTAATAGTTGTACTGACCCTGAAGTATGTTGTGATGCATCCAATCATCTCCGAAATCCAAAATTAATATATATCTACTGTATATTATCGGTCACCAAACCCCCGCAATTTAGGACTTCATCAGGTCTTCATGTCTGGTAGGGGCCTCGGCGGCAAAAAAGATCCCCAAGCCAAAAGCTTGGAGATCTTCATCCGAATCGAATCCTTCACAGCACCTTATTTGTTCATGGGGTAAGTCCAGAATCGTTCTGTTCCGAACCGATCCAGGATTTCCTTGTCCTTCAGCGTTCTGTTTCCAAGCAGCTCGGCTGCCTGGAACTGGGAACGGTGAGCTTGAATGGATTTCATTTTGTGCTCCAGAAAGTCGGTTACATCCACACTGACATCCGGCTGACCCAGAACACTATAGCAGTTCTTGGAGAATGCCAAGCAGAGCAGAGGCGGACGTTCCTTGGCAGGCAGGCTTTCCATGACCCGTACCATGGCGGCTCCGGTAGCATCATGGTCAGGATGCACACTATACCCCGGGTAGAAGGTAAATACAAGCGTCGGACGAATCTCCTGCAAGATCTCCATAATCCGGCCATCCAGCAGCTCTTTGTCCTCAAATTCAATCGTCTTATCATGGAAGCCAAGCATTCTTAGGTCTTGAATTCCAATCGCCTTGCATGACTCCAGAAGCTCACTTCTACGCACATCAGGAAGAGTAACCCGGTTAGCAAAAGGCGGTATGCCCATATTCCGTCCTCTTTCACCCAAGGTCAGGCAGGCGTAGGTCACCTGGGCTCCCTGCTGAATATATTTGGCCAGTGTACCTGACAATCCGAACGCCTCATCATCGGGATGAGGAAGCACGACTAGTATCCGCTGATGCATCATATTCATCTCCTCCCCCATTAAAATGGCTCCCTGCTCAGCTGCAAGGCGACAACGAGCTTGCCCTGACCATCATGCCCGGCAAGAATAAGCCTGTCCGGATCACTCTCATCCCAGGTTGTAAGACCTTCCGCGTATAACCAGCCGTGCTCCATCTTGAGTCCTGCCCGGTAAATGCCGTTACTGCCGACAATGGAGCCATTGGAATAACGAATAACTGCGTTGGTTATGAAATTGGCAGCCGGATGCTTCGAGCTGTCGTGATGGGATGCATAAGCTCCCGTTGTTAACTCCAAATGAACATAGATATCTTGGTCCTTAAATGAATCGATTCTGTTCTGAACTTGTTCTATATCGATAACCTGCATCGGTCTGCTCCTTTTTTATAGTTTTATTTGTACAAATATAGCATACTCCTTACGATTTGAAAAAACGAGCGCCTGATCACCGGATATGGGTACCTATGCCGTTCCATGAAACTCCTCTGCTCATACTATACAACTATACGAAAGGAGAGTGACTATGATGGAAGCCTATTATAATTGTCTGCATTGTATGAATAAGAAAGTCCGTATACTTACAGTGGACGGACAGCATTACCGCGGAACCATTGTCGATGTCGACCCCGAAAATGTCTATCTTCGGCCTGAAGGCGGCGGCCCGATCCGTACATCTGCTTTTTCACCCTATAACTATGGGTATGCCAATGAAATTCTAACACTGAGCCTGTTCACACTTCTGGCTATTGCCCTGATCTAGCATTCAATGACCTATAGAAAGAGAGAAGAGAAAGCTCCAATGCGGCTTTCTCTTCTTCGTGATTGGTTAATCGCCCAAACGGGGATATATATAGAGAATGCATCAGTAAGGGAGGTCAAAGGAATGAATGAACACAATGAAACCCATGAAGAAGATGACTTGGTAACCCAGCGCGATATTGACAAGGAATCCGGCATGTTCGTGAAGGATTCTTACCCGGACAGCGTGGATCTGCCGGACGCGCTGGCGAATGAGAGACCGGATGGAACACGCCCATCCTCCGCAGGCTCCCACGAGGACGCTCAGGACAAGTAAGCGCAGTATGCTGCGAACGCAGTGAAGGGTAACCTTCTGCTGAAGCAGGTGCATCTTGATCAACACTAAAATTATCAAAGCCGTGGTCAGCCAGATATTGGCGAAACCACGGCTTTTACCTTTTACCCGTATCCGTATCTATAATCAGTTAGGCTTGTCCTTAGCCTTCTCCTTGAGATTATCCGCCAATATGGGACATCTCCACCCGGGGCCCGTCCCCTTGATGAGTTCCCCGGTCCAAAGAATACTTATCGTGCCGCCCTTCCCAGATCAGCCGGATCCCCTCTGTCATCTCTTCATCTGTCTTCCCGGCTCTTAGCTGCTCAAGCAGATCATGTCCCTTGGATGCAAAAAGACAGGTGTACAGCTTCCCCTCGGCAGATAGCCGGGCACGCGTACACGAGGAACAAAATGCCTCGGTGACGGACGAGATGAATCCGACCTCACCCATCCCGTCCTTAAATTGGTACCTGGTCGCGACTTCGCCTGTGTAATTGGGATTCAGCGGTACAATGGGCCACTTCTCACCAATCATCTTCAGCAGTTCCTGCTTGCTTACAACCTGTTCCCGGTTCCAGCCGTTAGTGTTACCAACGTCCATATATTCGACCATGCGCAGGATGATCCCCTGGCCTCTGAAATAGTCCACCATCGGGATGACCGCATGATCATTCACACCCTTTTGCACGACCATGTTCACTTTCACCAGAAGCCCGGCCTGCTTGGCCGCTTCAACTCCCGCGAGCACCGGTTCTACCTTAGACCTTCCACCGTTCATGAACATAAAAGTAGGGTCATCCAGGGCATCCAGACTTACCGTCACTCTCTGCAGGCCCGCATCCTTAAGCGACTTGGAACGAGAAGCCAGAAGGCTGCCGTTCGTGGTCAGCGACAAGTCCTCGGCGCCCGGGATTTCGGCCAACCTGGCTATAATCGCCGGAAGATCTTTACGAAGCAGCGGCTCTCCTCCGGTAATCCGGAGCTTCCGGACACCCAGAGAGACAAATATGCGTGCCAACCGCACGATCTCCTCGGCTGTCATAACTCGCTCTGCTGCAAGAAATGCATAATCCTTATCGAAGATTTCCTCCGGCATACAATAACGGCAGCGGAAATTACAGCGATCCGTGACCGAAATACGCAGGTCCCTCAGATTGCGACTTAACTTATCGTAGACGGTCATAGCATTCTCCCCATTTCTATCTGCCTTGATGCTGCCTTATTGTATTAGATTAACATTTCATCCTGCTCCATGTCCTGGCATTCTACAATTCTGCGGGAATGGGTATACACATTGCACGAGTCACTTCGTATAAATCCCACTGTAGTAATGCCGAGCTCCTCGGCAAGTTCAAGAGCCAACGCCGTTGGAGCTGATTTCGACAGAACGATCTCGCAGCCAATCTTGGCTACCTTGAGCAAAATTTCTGACGATATCCGGCCGCTGAACACAATGATCTTGTCCTCCAGATTCATCCCGTGCTTCAGAGAATAACCGTAGATTTTGTCCAAAGCATTATGACGGCCAATATCGCTCCGGGCCAGCAGAATCTGCTTCGTATCACAGAGTGCAGCACTATGCACTCCCCCGGTGCGCTGGAACAAGTCCGCCCGCAGAAGCACCTCATCCATCAGCTCAAAGATCTCCTTGAACGTAACCTGAACATGCACATCGTTCATCACTTTAGCTGTCCGGGCATCATTGAAGAACACGAATCCAGTGCGGCTTGTTCCACAGCAGGAGGTGATATACCTCTGGGTGTACAGCTTCTGAAGCTGAGGATTCCACCGGCTGGTCTTGATGTGTACAAAGCCTTCTTTTTCCTGAACCCAGATCTCTTCGATATCTTGATAGTCCTTAATAACGCCTTCGGATGCCAGATATCCTACCGCCATATCTTCTATATATTCGGGTGAACAGACCAGGGTGGCGAATTCCTCGCCATTGATCTTCAGGGTGACCGGGTGCTCCGTAACAACCAAATCACGCTCAAGATTAATCCGTCCGCGCTGATATCGTATTACGCTGCCTTCACGCTGCAATTCCATGTGACTTCATCCTTGTTAGTTAAATTTGCAATAATAAAACTGAGATTGCACTCTGTACCCATTGTTTACCCAATGGGGTCCGGACAGTAAACTTTTCTGCCAGGACTTCTTATGCTTGCATGAAGGCTTCTAACGGCTCCAAAGTCGCGAACGTCTTCTTTACATCCTTCTTCCGTTGCTCATCATAGAGTTTGGTCAACTCTACGAATGATTTAGCTTTAATCTTCGTATAACTTGATTTGGTGTATCTGTTTATGTACGTCTTTTGCCCTTCCTCTTCAACCCACTCGTAGACGACATCATATTTTTCCCTCAAATTCTTCAAATGAAGTGCCCGGCGCAGCACTGCATAGTGCTCTTCAATGGCTTCATCGCATTCCTCCATAATCTTCTCGTATGTGCAGCCAACTCGCATCAGAATCTCCACTGCCAGTTCCGCGCCGTATCTCGCGAGAAATTCCTTCAACGAAACCAGCGCATATAGCATTATTTGTTCCTTGTCATTCGGATCCCTGTATTCATAACAGCCTACAACCAAATTGCGGTCGGTCATTTCCTCCTTACTGAATTGCATCTTGAACAAATACTCGAGTGTCTTCTGCTTCATAACGGTTTCCAACATCTGTTCTTTATCAATTCTGATGCCCGTTGTCACCCACGGAAACGGTAGTTGGCCGTTACTTTCACGCGGTATGCTACCCCTAAGATTCAAAATCGGCATACCCGTAGCAATTGCGTACGACCTGTTATATCCTTCGCCGGTGAATATTTCCTGTTCCTCTCGCATGTTTCCTGCCCCTCCTTTTAATACCAAGTTCTTCTGGGATAAATTGTATCATATGAGAATCTTAAGTCCATCTAATGGTTGCGTTAGCTAATGCCCGCTGCCAGTCTTCAATGACTACAGACAGACACGGCTATCCTTAACCAGGAAGCCGTGTCTGTTTTTGGTCTATGTGTTTTTGGTTAGTAGGCTATTTCTTCTCAACATGGAGAAGGGTTATCGGCTTAACTGAGTAGGTATCTTTCAACTGGGCTTCTGAGAGGACATTCAGCTTAAGCAGGCTTGAGATTTTGGAGGAATCCGGCCTTGATGCAAGCCGCCAAAGCTCCGGGCCCTGAAGTGCCTGATACAATTTGTTCTCATCAAATTCCCTCCGCTCCTGCTGGACCAGCTTAATCTTATAGCTGCCAATGTCAAGCTCGGTGAAGTTATGATCGCCCAGATAGCCAGTTATTTCACTGCGAAGTTCAGCAAGCTGAAGCTCAATTGCCTTGTGCTGCTGCTTCAACTCAAAATATAGTTCCACCTTCTTGTCCACACTCCCACTCCCCTCTTCTCCCTCATTTGTATGCGGAACAAGAAAGAAATTAGCACTTTGTCTGGTGACAACAGGGGATAATCCATGTAAATGTCCCGGATCAGGACGGCATATATTATACTTGAAATATGTAATGTTTTCTTTCTACTAAATGATGAAAGAGGATGAGAGCCATGGAACCTTTTAGTACAGATCTGCTTAAAGACAAGGTTGTGCTTATTACAGGAGGAGGGACCGGGCTCGGACTTGCAATGGGCCGGAGGTTCGCCCAGCTGGGGGCCAGTATAGCGATAACCGGACGGAGAGAAGAGGTGCTGCGGGCAGCTTGTGACACCTTAATTGATAGCGGTTACAATGCATTCTACCATGCCTGTGATGTACGCGACCCCGCTCAGATCCATACGCTTGTTGAAGCGATCTATGCCCATTTTGGACGTTTGGATGTTCTGGTTAACAATGCGGCGGGCAATTTCATCAGTCCGACAGAACGGCTCTCTCCTCGCGCGGTGGATGCGGTGCTGAATATTGTGCTTCATGGAACCTTTTATATGACACTTGAAGTCGGCAAAAGATGGATCGAGCAGGGCCATCCGGGGACGATGCTTAACATTGTAACCACCTATGCCTCGACAGGCTCTGGCTTTGTGACTCCATCGGCTGCCGCCAAAGCAGGTGTACTCGCACTCACCAGATCGCTAGCTGTGGAATGGGCTCCTTACGGTATCCGGCAGGCAGCCATAGCGCCAGGTCCCTTCCCTACAGAAGGGGCATGGTCCCGACTTTCTCCTACACCTGAGCTGGAGGAACAGATGATTAACCGGGTGCCCCTGCGCAGAGTGGGCAGCGCCGATGAACTTGCTAATCTTGCCGCGTATTTGGTCTCGGACTATGCCGGTTACATCAATGGCGAGGTAGTCACGATCGATGGCGGGGAATGGCTGCAGGGTGCAGGTCAGTTCAATGACCTCAGACAGTTAACCCTGCAGCAGTGGGATGTGTTGGCGGAAATGACCCGCAAGCCAAAGCAGGAATAAGCCTGAATCCACCAGGATGCAAGCCTGTTCCTGCCCTGTCCATGTCAACTTCTGGCTCTGCCTGAAGTCCGCTTCATATCACAAATATATAGCACAAGAAAAGCAGAGCTCTAGATGACAGAGCCCTGCTTTTTTTGTGCTTATCTCGAATTCTACTTTGTATAAACCCTGCTTCACATGGACGCTGTCTCATAATCCCATTCCAATTCATTAAAGCTCGCTTCTATCTCATTCCCGTTCTCTATCCGGGTTGCTTATCATTCTGAGCTGGCCTATCCAGCACACGGAAGGTTCCTGTACCAAAAGCCAGCAGGTCCCCATCTTCCTTGCGTGCGTACGCTTCCGCAGTCATGAGTTTTCGAGTACTGTGAATAATTTTGGCGGTCACAATTACCCTGCCCCCTTTCACGGGTGCGACATAATTCATATTCAGATTAATCGTCACGATGCTGGACTCCGGCCTGGCTAACATTAAGATCAGACCCATAGCGGAATCGATCACAGCCGCATGAACGCCGCCATGCAGGATGCCGATTAGATTAAGATGATGAGGCTGTATGTCAAAAGAAACGACAGCCCTCTGATCATCAAGCTCATCAATCTCGCAGCCGAGATAATCCCAGAACGTGTTCCGGGCTGCCTTTTCCAACCTCTCTAGATTCGGACCATGCTTCCTTGATTCGGTCTCCAAGTTTAGGGCCTCCTTTCTGAAGACTGGCTTTCCTGTGCTCTTCTCTGTTCATAAAGCCAGCGATACTCTAAGAATAAAGGCACTGCCGCGGCTTTAAGCTTCTTCGTTGTCGTCCGGGAGGCGCTTCCCAGCATCTTCATCAATCAGCTTGCGGCGAAGAACTTTCCCGACCAGCGTCTTCGGAAGCGCTTTCCTAAATTCATATACTTTCGGAACCTTGTATACGGCAAGCCGCTCTTTGCAGAAGCTCTTTAGCTCAGCCTCGGTCACTTTGGAGCCTTCTTTCAGGACGATATAGGCTTTTACCGTCTCACCGCGGTATGGGTCAACGGTTCCAGCGACCACGGCTTCTTCCACATCCGGATGCTCGAACAGCACCTCTTCCACCTCACGGGGATAGATGTTATACCCTCCGGCAATGATCAGATCCTTGCGCCGGTCCAGAATGAAGAAGAACCCATCCTGATCCATGCGCGCCAGATCGCCTGTGTAGAGCCAGCCGTCACGTAGGGAAGCTGCGGTCTCATCGGGGCGCTGCCAGTATCCTTTCATCACCTGGGGTCCGCGGACAATAAGCTCTCCGATCTCTCCGAGCGGAAGATCTTCACCAGTCAGAGCATTCACAATCCGGGCTTCCGTATCCGGAACGGGGATTCCGATTGAGCCGCTTTTTCTCAGCTCCCAAATATTGTTGACATGAGTAACGGGCGAGGCCTCCGTAAGTCCATAACCCTCAATCAGCTTACCGCCGGTAATCCGCTCGAACCTTTCCTGCACCTCGACAGGTAGGGGAGCCGCACCGCTGATACAGATATTGATGGATGACAGATCATACCTGCTTACTTCAGGGTGGTTAATCACTGCGATATACATCGTTGGCGCACCTGGAAAAATAGTCGGCCTGAGCTTATCGATCGTTCTGAGTACCTGATTGATCTCGAATCTCGGAAGAAGAATCAGGGTGCCGGCATTATAAATGGCCAGATTAAGCAGAACCGTAAGCCCGAAGACGTGAAAGAAGGGAAGCGCCGCCAGGTACTTCTCGTTCGCCTTCTTGCTTTTGTAGAACCAAAGCTGGGCTTGAACGGTATTGGAGATCAGATTCATATGGGTGAGCATCACCCCTTTGGCAACCCCGGTAGTTCCTCCGGTGTACTGGATCAAGGCCAAGTCCTCGTCGGGATTCACATCGATATGACAGGGCAGGTCGGAAGAATCCTTGAGGCACTTTTTGAACGAAAGTACGCGTTCGTTATACTCGGTCCAGGTACTCATTCCATCCTTCTTAGCTTTAATAGGATAGAGCATGTTCTTCGGAAAAGGTAAGTAATCCTTCATCTCCGTCACCAGGATATACTCCAGGGGATCACCCTTCATCGCCTCTTGAACCCGGGAGACCAGGGCATCCATCGTTACAACGAGACGAACTCCGGCATCGGTTAATTGATGCTCAATCTCCCTTGGAACGTACAGCGGGTTGGTCATCACCGCCACGGCGCCCGTTAACAGCGTGCCATAATATGCAATAACGCCCTGAGGACAGTTCGGCAGCATAATGGCTACCCGGTCGCCTTTGCGAATACCCAGCCGAAGCAGGGCATTCGCAAAGCGGTATACGGATTTCAGCAGAGAACTGTAGCTGATCTTCTTGCCCATAAAATCGAGCGCTATGTGATCAGGATACTGGTGGGCCGAATCGATTAGAAATTTGGCCAGATTCTGTTTCGGATAATCGTAAGAATGCGGGACCTCATCCGGGTAATGATTGAACCATGGTTTGTTCAGCATTCAGGACACCCCAATTCTTAAACAGTGGTTACCGTACGTATTCCTCCGCCTCAATCACTTTGGCAGCGATGCTGCGCTTCATCTCTATCGTATTAACGGGAGCTCTCTTCGTAAGCTTCTTCAGAACAGACAGCTGGGTGCGAAGTGTGTCCCCCGTCTCCATGGCCGCCAGGATTTCTTTGGCCCAGGTCTCGATCTGCCCAAAAGCCTCTTGAACAAACACGGTTGTCATCAGAACCGCGAGCTCGGCTTTGGCTTCCCCGGAACGCCCAATCATTTTGCGTGTTCTTAGGAGTGCACTCTCCATCGCATAGACCTGAATCATCATATCTGCCAGATGACTGAGAATCTCCTGCTGTTCCTCAAGCTTCTGCTGGTATTTCTGCACAGCCTGCGCGCCGGTCATCAGGAAAATTTTCTTGGCCATATGAAGTAGATGCGTCTCCTGGTCGAGTGTTCCCTCAAAGGTCTGGCCAGGAATTGGCTGCATGAGCTCAGCCTGCAGGGCCATAGCTTTCTGCATAAGAGGCAGCTCGCCCTTCATCGCGCGTTTGATAAGTGTGCCAGGAATCAGCAGCCGGTTGATCTCATTCGTCCCTTCAAAAATCCGGTTGATCCGCGAATCCCGGTAATTCCGCTCAACACGGTATTCCTGGATAAAGCCGTAGCCACCGTGGATTTGCACGCCTTCGTCAACGACGAAATCCAGCGCCTCCGAACCGAATACTTTATTGATGGAGCACTCCAGTTGGTATTCTGCAATGGCTTTCGCTGACTGGTATCCTACATTTTCACTGGTATGGTCCACCTCAGCAAGGCCGATATCGAACAATCCTGCGGTGCGGTAGGCCATACTTTCCAGCACAAAGGTTCGGGTATTCATCTCGGCCAGCTTCTTGCCGATCAGCGGGAACGAGGATATGGCTTTGCCGAATTGAGTCCGCTCATTCGCATACTTTGCTGCAAGTGCGAGGGTATCCTTGGATGCGCCTACACACCCAGCGGCAAGCTTGAAGCGGCCGATATTCAGAATGTTGAAGGCAATGAGATGGCCTTTGCCAACTTCCCACAGCAGATTTTCTACCGGGACTTTCACATCTTCTAGGATCAGGGGACAAGTAGATGAGCCTTTAATCCCCATCTTCTTCTCTTCCGGTCCAATGCTGACCCCTTCCATCTCCTTCTCCACGATAAAAGTACTGAAATCCTTGCCGTTCACTTTCGCATATACGATGAACACATCCGCAAATCCTGCATTCGTAATGAACTGCTTGCTGCCGTTCAGAATATAATATTCACCGTCATCACTAAGTGTGGCGGTTGTCTTCGCGCCCAATGCGTCGGAGCCAGAGGAAGGTTCGGTTAGGCAGTAGGCGGCAACTTTCTCACCTGAAGCGAGCGAAGGCAGATATTTCAGCTTCTGTTCTTCGGTACCGAAGTAGACGATCGGCAGTGTACCGATTCCGACATGGGCTCCAACCGATAAGGCAAAAGCGGACGCCGGGGTCAGCTTCTCGCTAATCAGCGTTGCACTGACCTTGTCTAGACCAAGTCCGCCATACGCTTCCGGGACTTCGGCTCCGAGAAGGCCCACCTCTCCGGCTTTACGAAGCAAATCCACGGTTAGTTCGTAGTTCAACTTCTCAATTTCTTCGTCATGAGGAACAATTTCACCTTCAACAAAATCCTGGGTAGTCTTGGCAATCATGCGATGCTCTTCGGTGAAATCCTCCGGGGTTACGATCTGCTGATAGTCAACGTCCTGAATCATAAAGCTTCCACCAATCACTTTGTTCACCGCTATACTCATGATTATTTGCTCCTCTCCAGATTCATGTTATCCTGCATGAACTTCAAATACGCCGGCTGCGCCCATTCCCCCGCCAATGCACATGGATACCACACCATAGCCGCCGCCTCTTCTGCGAAGCTCGCTGATCATTGTTGTTGTCAGCTTCGTACCCGTACAACCGAGTGGATGGCCCAGCGCAATGGCACCGCCGTTCACATTCACTTTTTCCTCATCGATTCCAAGCTCCCGAATGACCTGCACACATTGGGCTGCAAAAGCCTCATTAATCTCGAACAAGCTCACATCCTCCAGTGTGATGCCTGCCATTTTAAGTGCTTTGGGAATTGCCTTGACAGGACCAACTCCCATTATCTCCGGTTCAACCCCACTTAGCGCAAAAGACCGGAACGTCGCCAGCGGCTTCAGGCCAAGCGCATCGGCCTTCTCGCGGCTCATCACGACGACCGCTGCCGCTCCGTCACTCACCTGTGAGGAATTTCCGGCTGTAACCGAACCGCCTATCTTAAAAGCTGGCTTCAGCTTGCCAAGGCCTTCGGCGGATGTATCGCTTCGCACCCCTTCGTCCGTGTCGAAGACGAACTTCTTCTTCTGTAAGTTCCCTTTATCATCTACACGAGTGAGCTCAGCCTCAAAAGGAACGATCTCCTCCTTGAATTTGCCCTCCGCAATAGCCGCGGCTGCCTTCTGATGCGAGCGTGCCGCAAAGGCATCCTGATCTTCGCGGGAGATGCCAAACCGCTCAGCTACAAGCTCAGCCGTATGCCCCATGCCGATATATACTTCCGGCATTTCTTCCACCAGCTTCAAATTCGGAGAGATCTTAAAGCCCGTCATCGGAACATGACTCATGCTCTCTACGCCTCCCGCCACCATCACATCCGCATTTCCCAGCATGATTCGTTCAGCTGCAAAAGCAATTGACTGCAGTCCCGAGGAACAGAAGCGGTTGATCGTAAGAGCAGGGACCGTGTTCGGGTAGCCGGCATACAGCGACATGATTCTGGCAAAATTCAGCCCCTGCTCCCCCTCCGGCATGGCGCAGCCAATAATGACATCCTCGACATCCTCCTTCCTAAGTCCTGGCGCCCGCTCAATCACGGCTTCCAGCACCACCTTGCCGAGATCATCGGCACGGGTCTGCGTAAGGCTTCCCTTCTTCGCCTTGCCTATGGCGGTTCGCGCCATCGATACAATTACAGCTTCTTTCATCGTGTTCTCACACTCCTTGGGAAGTTAAGTTGGATTTGCATGTGGAACTTTTCGCGCTGTCGATGCCCACTCCGGATGCGGAGGTTTCCACTTCTGATGCCCACTGCGGATGCGGAACATTCCACTTTGGAAGCCCACTCCGTGTGCGGACCGTCCCACTTTGGAAGCCCACTCCGGATGCGGAACATCCTTACGATCGCTGTTGTCCCCGGATTTGCTGAATTAACTCCTGCAATGTTCAAATCCGGGGACAAAGGCGAGCGCTTCGCTTCTTCAGGATTGTTCCGCTTCCTCCGTTACTTCGCTGCTAGCAGTTCCGACACTTCGACTCGGCAATGACTATTGCCGATCAAGAACTGAAGACCTTTTCTCCTTGTCGGAATTCTGCTCTGCAAGCGGATCTTTCCACCTTGGGCGTTGTCACTCCGGCTTCGGTTTAGTCCCATCGGCAACCACTTTGAATGCATGCCGTCTACCTTGACCAGACATTCCCGCTGCGGACCGTTCCACCTTAGATGCCCACTCCGGATGCGGAACATCCTTACGATCGCTGTTGTCCCCGGATTTGCTGAATTAACTCCTGCAATGTTCAAATCCGGGGACAAAGGCGAGCGCTTCGCTTCTTCAGGATTGTTCCGCTTCCTCCGCTACTTCGCTGCTAGCAGTTCCGACATTGGGTCCGCTGCCCCATTACTCCGCAGCTACACAGTTCCGGCATTGGATTCGCTGCCTCCGTTTCTCGCTCTTAGTTCCTCAGCGCCTTGCCCTTCGTGAGCATATGCTGCATGCGGGCCTGCGTCTTCGGCTCCCCGCACAAGCTGAGGAAGGCCTCCCGCTCCAAATCGAGCATGTACTGCTCCGTCACGAGCGTTCCGGCAGGGACATCGCCTCCGGCCAGCACGTGGGCCAGCTTCTTGGCAATGAGCAGGTCGTGGTCACTAATGTAGCCGCCCTGCCTCATACCGATCGCTCCAAGCTGCAGGACGGCCTTGCCTTCCGTACCGGCAACGCGGATCTTCTCCTCTGGGATCGGCTCGTAGCCGGATCTAGCGAGGCCAAGCACGGCCTGCTTCGCTTCATAGATCGAGTGATCCTGGTTAGCGACAACCCGATCGGAGGACTTCAAATACCCGAGCCGCTTGGCATCATACCCGCTGCTCGATACTTTGGCCATGCCAACGGTTTCGAATACTTGATTCAGATAGGGTTGCAGATCCGCTTCCGCATTCAGAAGACTCTGGCTTGCGCGAAGCGCGAATTCTTTGCAGCCGCCCCCTGCCGGAATGAGCCCCACGCCCACTTCGACAAGCCCATAATAGGTTTCGGCTGAGGCAATGACCTGGTCCGCAGGCATACAGGCTTCCACCCCTCCCCCCAGACACATCCGATGCGGTGCGGCAACGACTGGCTTTTCCAGCCGCTTGACCTTATACATGGTGCTTTGGAACATGCGGATAATGTCGTCAATCTCATCCCATTCTTCGTCCTGGGCCTCCATCAAGAGGAGCATAATATTGGCCCCGACGCAGAAGTTCCTGCCTTGGTTGGCGATCACCAGGCCAAGGTAGTTCTTCCGGACTTCCTCTACACTCTGCTGCAGCATCGACAGGATGTCTTCCCCAATCGCATTATTAGGCGAGTGGAATTCCAGGCAGGCAACTCCCTCTCCAAGATCGATCAGACTCGCTCCCGAATTGCCTTTAATCACCTTGTTCTGCTCCTTGAGCCTGCGAAGTGAAATCACTTCAGGCGCCTGCTGGGTCTGCTTATACTGCTGTGATCCGATATGAACTGAGTACAGCTGACCTTCTTCTGTCTTATAAAAGGAGGTGTGGCCCGCCGCCAACCAGTCCTTTACCCACTGTGGTAAGGTTAAGCCCTCCGCTTCCATGCGCTCGACTGAACGAACCAGCCCGATGGCATCCCAGGTCTCGAACGGTCCAAGATCCCAAGAGAAGCCCCATCTCATGGCATCATCAATTTCCTCGATGGAGTCCGAGATCTCGCCGACCTTCTCGGCGGAATAGAGAAGCACTGGCCTTAGAATGTTCCAGGCCAGCTCCGAATACCGGTCCTTGCCGGACAAGAGCGCCTTTAGCTTCTCCTTAGTGCCTTTGGCGGCTTTGGCCGCTTCAAGCGAGGCACCTTTTGGCTTCTGCTGCGGAATATATTCCATCGTCGCTATGTTCAGAGACAGGATCTCGCTGCCCTTTTCCCCTTTTTGCTTAAGGTAAAAGCCTCTTCCCGTCTTCTCCCCCAGCCATTTCAGCTCCGTCATCCTCTTCAGCACATCCGGCGTATCAAAGACCGCCTTTTCTTGTTCGTCCGTCACATTCTGGAACACGTTGTCTGCGACATGAACGAAGGTATCCAGTCCTACCAGATCCAGCGTCCGGAACGTCGCACTCTTCGGCCGGCCCATCGCAGGCCCGGTCACCGCATCCACTTCCTCGACCGTATAACCGCCGTTCTTCTGCATCTCCTGCAGGGTCACAAGCAATCCGTACGTCCCGATCCGGTTGGCGATGAAGTTGGGGGTATCTTTGGCCAGAACAACTCCCTTGCCAAGCACCTTCTCGCAGAAAGCCTTCATCGCACTAACCAGCTCGGGATCCGTATTCTCGCCCGGAATGATCTCCAGAAGCTTCATATACCGTGGAGGGTTGAAGAAATGGGTACCGAGAAAATACTTCTGGAACTCTTCCCCGCAATCTGCAGCCATCGCATTGATGGATATGCCCGAGGTGTTAGAACTAACGACGGTCCCCGGCTTACGTTGCTGTTCAATCTGCTTCAGCAGGTTCTTCTTCACCTCAAGATTCTCCACAACCACTTCAATAATCCAGTCCACATCCCCAAGGGAGGTCAGATCATCCTCCAGATTCCCGGGTGTGATTCGATCCGCGAACGCCGGATCATAGAGAGGTGCCGGATTGATCTTGGACAGCTTCTTGATTGCGGATATGGCGAATCGACTCCGAACTGCCGGATCTGCAAGGGTCAGACCCTTGCCGACTTCATCCTCCGTTAATGCCTTCGGTACGATATCCAGCAGCATCGTCTTGATCCCTACACCCGCCAGGTGTGCTGCAATCTGTGAACCCATAATACCTGAGCCGATAACGGCCGCTTTACGAATGGATAAATTCATAACCTGCCAGCCTCCAATTCAAGTTCATGATTAGGGTGTGCCGGAGTACCGCCGAAGACGGACAGCTCAAGCAGTTCAGCAATATCTCTTGCCTTCACCCGGTCCTCAACTTCCTTCATCTTCGTGCCGTCCTCCATCATGGTCAGGCAGTAGGGACACGCGCTGCTGATCACAGTGGGGTTCACCTCAAGCGCCTGCTCGGTTCGCGCCAGATTGACTCTTTTGCCAGAGGATTCCTCCATCCACATCATGCCTCCGCCGGCGCCGCAGCACATCCCGTTCTCCCGGGAACGTGCCATCTCGGCAAGCTCTACACCTGGGATGGCTCTAAGCACATTGCGGGGTTCCTCATACACGTTGTTGTACCGGCCCAGATAGCAGGAATCATGGTACGTCACACGTTCCTTCACCTCATGACGGGGCTGCAGCCGGCCCTCCTTGATGAATTGATCGAGCAGCTGTGAATGATGAAGCACTTCAACCCCCTCAAGCCCGAAATCCGGATATTCATTCTTCAGCGTATTGAACGTATGAGGGCAGGCGGTGACGATCTTCTTAACCCCATATTTCTCAAAAGTCTCAATGTTCTCCATACACAGCTGCTGGAACAGCATCTCGTTCCCCATCCGGCGCGGTGTATCACCCGAGTTCTTCTCCTCGTTGCCAAGAATCGCAAAGCTTACTCCAGATTCATTCAGCAGTCTCGCAAAGGCACGAGAAATCTTACGGCTGCGAAGATCATAAGAACCCATGGATCCTACGAAAAATAAATATTCAAAATCAGGCTGATCCTTAACAGTTGGCACCTTGATACCTTCCACTTCACCGCTCCACTGCGCGCGGTCATTTCGGTTCAGTCCCCAAGGATTGCTTTGGCGCTCAATATTCTGCAGGGCCCGCTGCCCTTCATGGGGCATGCTGCCTTCCATAAGCACGAGATGTCTGCGAAGATCGATGATCTTGTCGACATGCTCATTCCCTACCGGGCACTGATCCTCACAGTTGCGGCAGGTCGTGCAGGACCAGATCTCTTCCTCGGTCATCACATCACCAACCAGATTCAGCTCCTGCGGCGACTTTTCACTGGAGTTCCATACTGACTTCTGCCAGGCAAGGGTTGGACGGATATCCGTAATTCCGGTGTCGTTCCAATCCAGTTCATGCTGTTGAGTCCCCGTAAGGGCATGCGCACCGCTCCCCCCGGCAAAAGCAAACTCCGGCACATAGGGAGATTTTCCTGTTATAGCTGTTCCTTTCTCTGTGAGATGATCCCGAAGCTTGGTGATCAGATGCATAGGCGACAGCACCTTGCCGGTGTTCGAAGCCGGACATACATTCGTGCACCGCCCGCATTCCACACAGGCATAGAAATCAATCATCTGCTTCTGGGTGAAATCCTCAATCTTGCCGACGCCGAACGATTCAGCTTCTTCGTCCTCCAGATCCAGCTTCTTAAGCCGGCCAACCGGCTCAGATCGGCGAAGCCAGATATTGATCGGGGCGGTAATCAGGTGAAAATGCTTCGACTGAGGCACATAGACCAGGAAGGCGAGAAGAATGATCAAATGTGCCCACCAGAAAATATAGAATAGAGCTGCGGCGGCCGTGGCCGTTATAGAGCCGAACACCCCTGCAATCGCTGACGAGATGGGCGCATACCCCGAGGCCGGCAGCGCGAGCCATACTCGTTCGAATCCAAGAGACAGCAGCACCGAAAGCATCAGGGAGAAAATAAAGATCACAACAATACTTGGCTTGAATCCTCGCTTAAGTCTCGCCAGCTTCTCCCCGTAGCGCCGGTATGCGGCGTAGCCCATAGCGACGAGAATGAGCAGCACCGTAATCTCCTGGAGCAGTCCAAATACTTCATAGCCAGGAAGGGGCAGATGTCCATCGCCTCTCGTCAATCCCTTAATAATGAGATCCAGAGCACCGAACTGAAGAATGATGAATCCATAGAAAATAACGATATGCATGATGCCGCTCTTCGGATCTTTAAGCAGCTTCTTCTGCCCGAACACTTGCGTCAGGAATTCCCTCCACCTCCCCTCGCTCTTGTTGCGAAAGTCGGACGGCTTGCCGAGCTTCACATACAGCCAGCGGTGGTACACAGCCTTGTAGAACAAATAAATCCCATACCCGGTTACTGCAAGAAACAAGAGAAGATTAACAATTTGCCATAGCATCGGAGCATCCGTCCTTTCTGCCGAGTAGATATTGATCGTGACGGCCAAGCCTTCGTAAGCGGTTACATATGTCTATATAAGGTGCGTGCCCACACAGGTGAACATGGGTAACTGCGTCTTATATAGTAAAATCTTAGGCCAAAAACGTTGACATCTAGCACGCTTTAGCCTAAGATTAAGAAAAATGAATGAGTATTCATTCAGTTAATTCGAATTCTAACACCGGGGTGGAACTATGGCAAGTAGGAAAATGGAAAAATACGAACTGATCCTGGAAGCTGCGCTGAAAGTGATTGCTGAGAACGGCTTTCATGGTTCTCAGATTTCCAAGATTGCGAAGGAGGCTGGTGTAGCGGACGGCACGATATATTTATATTTTAAGAAGAAGGAAGATATCCTTATTTCTCTATTTCAGGAGCGCCTTGGCGACCTGATTGCGTCCTTCCATGCGAGCGTCAAGGAATCCAATACCGCAGAAGAAGCTCTTCGGAAAGTATGCGAGATCCATTACAGTGAGCTTGAGAACAATGTGAACCTGGCTTATGTAACCCAGATTGAGCTTAGGCAGAGCTCCCTGGAGCTGCGCGTGGCCATTGGGCACGTAGTGAAGCCCTATATCCAATTAATCGAGCATATTCTGGAGAAAGGGATTCAGGAGAAGCTGTTCCGTGCCGACCTGGATATTAAGCTAACCCGCCTTCTTATCTTTGGCGCCCTGGATGAAGTGGTGACATCGTGGCTGATCTCAGGCCAGAAATATTCACTCACTGCACAGGTCGACAAGACGGTGGAATTTTTCCTCAAAGGACTTAAATAGCAGATGTGATCGATCATGACTTCCTGCCTACCTAAATTTAGAGAGGAGCTTGGCATATGAATATCTACGTGCTGCTGAAGCAAACGTTCGACACCGAGGAGAGAATCATAATTGCTAGTGGAGAAATATCGGATGATGGGGTGAAGTACATTATCAATCCGTATGATGAATACGCCGTGGAGGAAGCGCTCCGTCAAAAGGAGCAGCATGGCGGCACGGTCACGGTCCTCTCCGTGGGTCCTGAGCGATCTGCCGAAGCACTTCGTACAGCCCTCGCCATGGGGGCCGATGAAGCAGTCCTCATTACGGATGGCCGCATTCCGGCAGATGAGTTCAGCGTGTCCAAGGTGCTGGCTGCCTATCTCGGCAAGCAGTCTCCTGATCTCATTCTAGGCGGGAACTTCTCCGTCGACAGCGGCGGAGGACAAGTGGCCGTGCGTATCTCCCGGCTCCTGGGCCTCCCTCATGTCTCCTCGATTACCAAGCTGGACATCAGCGGCATGGCTGCAGAAGTTCAGCGGGACTCCGAAGGCGATACCGAGACGGTTCAGGTCTCGCTCCCGGCTCTATTTACAGCGCAGCAGGGGCTGAACGAGCCGAGATATCCATCTCTTCCGGGGATCATGAAGGCGAAGAAGAAGCCTTTTCAGACTTTAAGCCTGGATGATCTGGGTATGGTTGAGACGGAGATTGCCTCGAAGACCCGGCGTCTGTCTCTAGACCTGCCTCCTGCCCGTAAAGCGGGACAGATCATGAAGGGGGACTTGGCTGAGCAGGCTGCTCAGCTTGTTCAGCTGCTGCGGACAGAAGCTAAATTAATCTGAGGATATAAGTTGAAATAGCGGTTCATAAGAATCCAATCCATAGGAGGTTAACGGATATGAGTCATGCGTACTTAGTTGTTGCTGAGGTTCGTGCTGGAGCCTTACGCCAAGTTACTTTGGAAGCGCTTCATACTGTATCTTTAATCAAAGAAGAAGGCGAGTTGGCGGCCGCTGTCCTTATCGGATCTCAGATTACCCCGCTTGCCAGCGAGCTGGCAGAGTATGTGGATGGAGAAGTGCATGTCGTGGATCATCCAGCCCTGGAAAATTATAATGCCGAGGCTTATTTCCAAGCCCTTACTCCAGTTCTCGATGCCCTTAACCCTCATACCGTGGTATTCGGACATACCGCGATCGGCCGCGACCTCGCTCCTATGGTTGCCGCTCATCTGGAGGCCGGCCAGATTTCAGATATTACAGCGACCCAGGGCACTGGCTCATCCGCATCGTTCACCCGCCCGATCTATGCGGGCAAAGCCTTTGAACAGAAGCAGTTCACCGATGGTCCCAGGGTCATTACCATTCGCCCCAACAATATCCCTGCTGCCGGTAAAGCCGCCAATCCCGGAACAATTGTGGAGACCGATTATTCGCCTGCTGCAGATCTACGGTCAGTCATTAAGGACGTCATTCGCAAAACCTCGGGCAAGGTCGATCTTACCGAAGCCAAATTTGTTGTCTCCGGCGGCCGTGGTGTGAAGAGCCCTGAAGGGTTCAAGCCGCTGGAAGAACTGGCCGATGTTCTGGGCGGTGCCGTCGGCGCTTCTCGTGGTGCCTGCGATGCCGGCTACTGCGATTATGCCATGCAGATCGGACAGACCGGCAAGGTCGTCACGCCTGAAATCTACATCGCCTGCGGGATCAGCGGTGCGATCCAGCACCTGGCCGGCATGAGCCAGTCCCGCGTGATAATCGCGATTAACAAGGACCCGGAAGCTCCCATCTTCAAAGTAGCAGATTACGGGATCGTCGGAGATTTATTTGAAGTCGTGCCTCTTTTAACCCAGGAATTCAAGAATGTATTAGTGTAAGCATGGGTCAGTAGAGTGCCTTGGCATATAGCCAATTACAGAGAAGCAGCCATCCCCGGGTGGCTGCTTTTTGCGGTTCTCTTCGCTCGGAATATGAGCGCCTGAGTAACAAAGCCAAGCCCTTCACCGGACAGAAAATAAGATTCATCGGAATCTCCTTCATGTATAATATGGGTAAGTTTTACAACAGGTATCTTTTCCCGGTATACCGGGGTCTTAGATTTATTCTCTCGCATTATAGTTATTAAAAGGAGTTTTCCGATGTATACCATTATGATTGTGGAAGATGATCCGAAGCTTGGGTCTCTCCTAAAGTCTCATATCGAGAAATATGGAGACCGGGCAGAAGCTATAGGAGATTTCGATCAAGTGTTAGATCAATTCAGACAATTAGAGCCCCACCTTGTACTAATGGACGTTAATCTGCCCAGCTTTGACGGTTATTACTGGTGCCGCCAGATTCGGACCGTGTCCACCTGTCCGATTGTCTTCATCTCCGCCCGCAGCGGAGAAATGGATCAGGTGCGCGCACTCGAGAACGGGGCAGATGATTATATTACCAAGCCTTTTCACTATGAAGTCGTGATGGCCAAGATCCGCAGTCAGCTTAGACGGGTATATGGAGACTATGCTTCCAAGATGGAGGAGCGAACCGTATCTAAGGCCGGGCTGGTTCTCTATCCGGAGAGAATGGAGCTGAAGCTTGGGGATCACACCGTGACTTTAACCAAGAAAGAGACGGTTCTTATCGAAGCTCTGCTCGAACGAAGTCCCAGATCCATAAGCCGGACCAAGATTCTGGATAAGCTGTGGGACGATTCATTTGTCGACGATAATACGCTGAGCGTGAATATTACCAGGGTGCGCAAGAAGCTGGCCGATCTGGGCATTGAGGATGCCCTGGAGACGATGCGAGGCGTTGGATACCGCCTTAATGTCACCTGGAAGGATGAGACGGGGTCATGAAGCTGTTTGTACGGGAGCATATTCCTCTATTTCTATTCGGGATTGCACAGCAGCTTCTGGTCCTGCTGGTCTACTGGTACGATGGCTACAGGCACCCCATGACTGCTCTATATGCCTGCTTCCTTAGCCTTTGCCTGTTCGCCGTCTATCTCGGATTCAGATACTATACCCATCGTCAGCTATACAGGCGTCTGACCCACCCGCCCGCAGCACTCATAGATTCTATCCAAGATGGAGATTCTGCCCCGTTATCCGCGGCTGTCGGCAGGCTGATGGATGTTCAGTTCAAATTTTATCAAGACCAGCTTACGAGATACGAACAGCGGCAGCAGGAGCATCTGGTGTTCATGAATCAATGGGTGCATCAGATGAAGACCCCACTCTCCGTAATCGAATTGATTACCCAGCGTGAAGAAGATCCCCAATTCGAGGATATTGCTGAGGAGGCAGACCGGATCAGACGCGGGCTTGAGATGGTATTATACATGGCCAGACTTGAGACGTTCGAGCAGGATTTCTATGTAGACAAGATCTGTCTTCGCGATATCGTTCAAGACGTTATTCATGAGAACAAGCTGTACTTTATCCGCAGCAGTGTCTACCCGGACAATCAAATTCCAGCCGAATATACAGCTCGGACCGATGCCAAATGGCTTCGCTTCATGCTGCAGCAGCTCGTCTCCAATGCCATAAAATACTCTGCAGGAAGCCGCAATACCGTTACGTTCACTGCCTTCCGTGATGAGCAGGCGCTGTGTCTTGAGATTCGCGATGCCGGAGTCGGGATTCCAAAGTCCGATATCGCCCGTGTCTTCCGCCCTTTCTTCACCGGAGAGAACGGAAGAATCTTCAAGGAATCTAGTGGTATGGGACTGTACCTGGTCAAGGAGGTCGCTGATCGATTAGGTTATGAAATTGAACTGGAATCTGCCTTATCCCGCGGCACGACCGTACGTATTCGATTTCCAAACGCATGAGGCCGAACCTCCCATTCTAGCGAATGAGGGGGTTTTTGCTTGTTTGACCGAACCAGTCACCATACTATTCTTACAACTTTGTCAGCTTGCTGAAAGCTTGATCAATAGGACATTGCTCCGTCGTGTCTTACACTTGGAACAGCGATCGGGCTACCGGCGAGTGCAGCTTTTGTAACTAATACAGCCGTCGGCGCGTTATCTCTAAGACTTTATCTGTCTCTAATTCTGGATTAATCGTGGATTACCTAATGGAAGGGGAATGAACCATCATGGAAATATTGAAAGTGAATAATCTCAGTAAAATATATAAAGGTGCTGTATCTTACGAGGCTTTATCCAAGATTCAGCTGTCTGTTAACCAAGGTGAATTTGTCGGCATTATGGGGCCTTCAGGCAGCGGTAAGACTACACTGCTGAATCTGGTCTCCACTATTGACTCGCCCACCTCGGGCGAAGTGCTCATTAATGGCAGCAATCCGCATACGCTCTCAGCGAATCAGCTTGCCGTCTTCCGGCGCCGAGAGCTTGGATTCGTATTTCAGTCGTTCAATCTGCTTCATACGCTTACTGTTAAGGAGAACATTCTCCTTCCTCTAGCTCTGGACGGAATGAATCTGAAGGAAATGAACTCCCGCATAGAACAGCTGGCGGATAAGCTCGGCATCACCTCCATTCTGGAAAAGCGCACCTATGAGATCTCGGGAGGCCAGGCCCAGCGGACCGCGATTGCCCGCGCTCTGATTCATGAGCCCAAGCTGGTGCTGGCCGATGAACCTACTGGGAATCTGGATTCCAAGGCTGCCCGTGATGTTATGGAGATCATGGAGAAGCGCAATCAGGAGGACGGTACCACCATGATGCTGGTCACCCATGACCCTGTAGCGGCCAGCTACTGTAACCGGGTGGTCTTCATCAAAGATGGGCAGCTGTACAATGAGATTCATAACGGGGATAACCGCGGGGCCTTTTACCAGAAAATCATCAATCTTCTGTCGCTAATGGGAGGGAATGCTGATGAATTTCAGACAATTCGCATTTAACAATGTGATCCGCAACAAGCGGACTTACATTGCCCATTTTCTAAGCAGCGCCTTCGCAGTCATGATCTTCTTCATCTATGCGCTGCTTCTCTACCATCCGGATCTTCAGGGAGAGCTGGCATCCACTAGCAGAACGATGAGTGCGCTGGCGAGTATGGGCATGATAATCTGCCAGTATATTGTCTTCATCTTCTCTTTCTTCTTCCTGCTGTATTCAGTTAGCAGCTTCCTGAAGCTGCGCAAGCGGGAATTTGGTATTCTGTTGCTGCTGGGCATGTCGCGGAGGCAGTTGCATAAGCTGCTGTTCATCGAGAACATTCTGATCGGCTTTGGCTCTATTGTTGCGGGAATTGCGGTAGGCCTTATTTTCTCCAAGCTCATCCTGCTGATCTGTGCGAACCTGCTGGCGATTGAACGAGGACTCAGGTTCTACATTCCGCTGAAAGCAATCTGGCTGACCGCCGGCGCGTTCGCGGTGATGTTCCTGGTCATCTCGCTCTTCACCTCTCTCATGGTACGCAAGGTGGAGCTGGTAGAGCTGATCAAATCTTCCGACAAACCGAAGCCTGAGCCAAAGGCATCCTGGCTGCTAGCTCTCCTTGCTGTGCTTCTGATTGCTGCTGGATATGGATGCGTATTCTATTTCGTACTCATGGAGGTCTTCAGTCTCGCTCTTCTCGTGCTTGGTGTCGCACTCGTTATCTTGGGTACCTACTTCCTGTTCACACAGCTAAGCGTATATGTCATTCGTATGCTGAAGAGGAATCAGGGCCTGTTCTTCCGGCGTACCAACCTGCTCACCTTCTCGGAGCTGACCTACCGGATGAAAGACAATGCGATCATGTTCTTCATGGTCTCGATTATTTCAGCGGTTGCCTTCACCGCAATTGGAACCTGTCTGGCGATCGGGGCACCCGGTCTTGCTGAAATGACTAATCCATACTCGTTCAGCTACTCCTCATATTATGGGAATACCAAAGAACAGGAGCACATCCGGCTGATTCAGCAGGAGCTGACCAAGAATCATTTTGCCTACAAGATGGGTTCGGTCTCACCGGATCAGTCCGACAATGGTCTAACCTTGATCAAGCTGAGTGATTACAACAGCCTTGCGAAGACGCTGGGCCAACCTGCCGAGCAGCTGCAGGATCAGATGACCATTCTGGCACCATCCTCGTTAGATATGGCCAAGACTTACAAGAAACAGGGAGTTCCTAGGCAACAAGTGAGAGTGATCAGGGGAGATTATAAGGACACATTCAAGGTCAAAAAAGCGCTTGAATATGTCGTTCTTCCAAACATGTGGAATTTATACATTGTTACAGATAAGGATTTCCATACGATCTTTGCCAAGCAGGCCAAGGAAAATATCAACAAAACCTATCATTTTGTCGTAGAGGACTGGCAAAATAGCCGGGCCGTCTCAGAGCAGCTTAAGAAGTTAATCCCTCAGGACAACAGTCACTACACTTTATCTTCTTTGGTCGATAAATGGACTGAGTCCCAGCAGGTTAACGGCATTCTGCTCATCTTGAGCGGACTCGTAGGTGTTGTCTTCTTCACCTTCGCTGCCAGCTTCATCTACTTCCGTCTATACGCTGATTCCGAAAGAGATGAGCAGCAGTACAAAATGATCGCCAAAGTGGGGCTAAGCCGGAAGGAACTCAATAAAACCGTAACCCAGCAGCTAGTTCTGATGTTCTTCCTGCCTCTTGTGCTGGCGATGATCCACAGCGCCGTCGCAATGGCAGCCCTTCAGCAGCTGATCTCCTACTCGGTCTTTCAATACGCTGTTGCGATATTTGCCTCATTCCTGTTCATTCAGATTGTCTACTTCCTCATCACACGCTCACGCTATTTGAGACAACTGTACCGGAAGCTGGTGTAACTGGTGTAACTGGTGTAACTGGTGTAACTGGTGTTGCTCATGTAGCTCAGCAGCTCCCGAGAGCAGCGTACGATCCTGAGAGCTGCCCTAACACCAACCGAACACCTTAACTAAAATCAGGGGCCGTCCCATAAGATCCAAGATCTTGCGGGACGGCCCCTGTCAATTGTGATCAGGTTACCTCCCTTAAGGAGTACCCGATTTGTCCGTATAAGCAGTAGCTGTATATTTGAAGACAAAGTATCCAAGAAGTGCATATACGGCAGCCGGAATTAAGCCAGAGAGCGTAATATGCGAGAAGGGGAAGATGATGAGTACAGCTTCAAGCCATAATGCGTAAGGCAGGTACTTGATATTCCCGGAAGTCAGTGTCAGCCAGGCTCCAAGCAGAAAGGCTTGATGAGCCAGTGCCAGTAGAGGGATGGTATAGAACAGCGTAATCAGTCCCGAGGTACTTTGATAAGGAAGGATCAAATATAGGATCTCATACAGAAATCCGACTCCCAGACCGCCGAATAACAACTGCATGTCATACTTCCTTAATTGACGATACCAACCAAATGATTCGAACCACTTGCGAAGCTCCTGTAAGACAACCCAAAATTGCTGCAAAATTATTCCTCCTTGTGATTGGTGTGATCAGACAGTGAATGTCCGCCTTCATTTAATTCTTGTTTGGAATCTGCTCCATACTCCACTGTACTGTTATGCTTTATCTCATATGTATGCCCACAGTGATTACAGAACTTGGCCTCTACATTATTGGTTGCCCCGCAGGCCTTGCAGGTCTTGGAGTCATTAATATTCGCAATGTGCAGCAGATTCTGCTCGATCGCAAGCTGCAGCTCTTGAATACGCTCTATGTTGGCGGACATTTGCTCCTTGGACACAGGCCAAGTCCCCTGCTCCATGGAATCAAAGACTATTTTGCCCATGGCTTCATACTGCCGAGCAATCTCACTATGCATGGAATTGTTCTGCATCTTCAGCCGATTGATCTCGACTACATTCTTGGCCTTGTTGCCTGCTTCAGCGACGCCAGCCTTAAATTTATCCAAAAAACTCAAAATTGCTTCCTCCCTTTTTCTATGCTTTAGTCAATTATTCGACACATCTCCCTCAAATCCTTCCAGTATCGGCATGATTAGACTATTTCCAGAGTTGTCTAACAGGGTCTACTTAGTCCACCTCCATGAAAACAACCATGAACCTTGCTATAATATAGACTGATGGACTGAACTTCAGATTAGACAGGAATGAATAAAAATGGCCTTCGGCGTTAGCAGACATGAGCTTAACGAATGGAAAGAACAAGTCAGACGCGGTCAGATTGCTTACCTTACCCACTATTGGCTGGAGACCCGCTGGCCGGGAATAACGACGGTGACCAAAGTAGGCTGCTCGGATCTTCCAAAGCTCACAGCCTGGTGCAGAGAACATGGTCTTAATCCCAAATATATTCATCAGCGCCAGCCTTATCCCCATTATGATCTTATCGGCCTGAAGCAAATTGAGATTCTGAAGCAGGAACAGCTGTGGGATCATATCAAGCGCTTCAAGCTGCTTGAACAGACGCCGCCTTTCTAAACTTTGCGGTTATTTCCGGAGACTTGAAATCCTTCGTATTCATACAAGAAAAAGAGAGCCCTTAGGCTCTCTTTTTTTAATGCGCATTCAGCTAGTAGATCTTGGTTTATATAAGACGCAGATAAAAAGTTCATATTTCAGGGTACTTTCGTAACTCAATTCATTCAGTCTTGCCCTGCCACTTGCTGCTCCGCATCCATATCTTCTTCATTCTGCTTACTCCGTCCCAAGGTCAGGAACACTGTAATTAAAATGAACGCGGTCAGGGCCATCAAAGGGATCGTAATGAACCCGAACCAATCGAGATAATCCACATTGCAGGGTACTCCCACCCGGCAGGGTGCAAGCTTGGAGAATCCAGGGATCTTCTGGTCCGCATAGTGAACCAGGGAGATACAGCCACCAATGATATTCAGCGGCAGCAAATAGCGGATGATGTTCCGGTCCTCGCGGTAGGCCGCGATGCCTAGCAGAATCACCTGCGGATACATGAATATCCGCTGGAACCAACACAACCTGCAAGGCTCGAACAGCATGACTTCACTTAAGTACAGACTGCCTGCCGTTGCCACGATGGACACTAGCCAAGCCAGATATAAGGCATATACACGGAATACAGAACGTACAGGCTTATCATTCATGGTTACTCACCCTTTAACGCTTTTTCGATGTCTTTCTTCAGGCTGCCATAGTCCAAATAATGACCGGTGTATTGCGTATCGTTAACGTAAATCGTAGGTGAGTATTGAATCTTTAATTCATCGGTCTTGGCATTATGCTTGTCCACTTCATCCTGATATTTCTTCTGCTGGATATCCTGCTGAAGCTTATTGTAATCGATCTGCAGGTTCTCCTTCTTGGCCAAATCTACAAGGTACTCTTCTGTAATCCGGCCGCTGTTCTCGGCCCCCTGCTCACGATAAAGCGCTTCATAATACTTCCAGAAGGCGTCGTTGCTTTGGTGATATACCGCCTGTGCTGCCAGCGCAGCCAGATTGGATTCTTCCCCGATGAAAGAGAAGTTCATAAAGTAGAAAGACACCAGACCTTTGTCGACGTAGTCCTTGACGATCTGCGGCTTGACCTGCTGGGTGAAATCTCGGCAAGCCGGACATTGATAATCTCCGAACTCAACAATCTTCACCTTGGCCTCCTTGTTCCCTAATACCGGAAGGCTATCGTAAGGGAAATTGGGTTTAACCACACTATTCGAAGAAGACGAGTTAGACGCTGGGTTGGAAGAATTGGGCTTAATGCTGAATACAACGATGATAAGAATCAAGAGTACGGCCACAGAAGTGAACCAGATCAGCCGCTTCATTCTTTGTTTCTGGAGCTGCTCTTCCCGCTTACGCTGTGACAGAGCCGTTGTTTTCTTTTTGGGCTGCAGTGTAATCCCCTCTTTCTCTATTAGCATACTGCCCCAAATTCTAGTTATTAAATAACGTTTCGTCAAGCGTTATCACGCACGAAATAGACTGGATATGTTCCAGTCATCTGGAAGCTGCAATTTAGCATAAAAAAAGGGCCTACCCCCAGCTGAATCTCAGCCATATTGGGGTAGACCTGTAATTGTGACAATTTTCTTAATTCAGTCCAATTTATACATTACTCAAGCTTCCAATTGCAATCCAGGTAACAAAACCGTAAGTTTGGGGACCGCCAGTCTGCCGTGTCAGCTCGATGACAGCTGATTCTGGAGAACGGGATTTTAGCGATGCATAGATGGTAGGCTGATTCGTCATTGCCACCAGGGTATAATTCTGATCCCCGAAAGGCTCTTCGAACTTAATCGTCAGTTCTGCTTGATTCTCCTGTCCTTGGAGCAGGAAGACCGACATTCCAAACTGCTGAATCGCATGGACGCCCCGCAAGCTTTGCACAGGTGTGACGGTCAACTGATCCAGTCCGATTGCCCCGGCTTCCAAATGTCTAGCTGATATGGAGCCTTCCGCAAGATGCTGGGACTGCACACTTTCCTCGGCCAAATGATAGCTTTGGATGGCCAGGGGCTTAATGTGATCGGCACTCACCGAATCGCTCTGCAGTACCTCTTCATCCACAATGCCATCGTTCAAATGCTCCCGGGATATACACGCTGCCCCAAGATGTTCTCCCTGTATGCCGCTCTCCGGCAGCACACCGCCGGACAGCAGGTCTTTGGATAAATGCGCCTTGGTAATTATCCCGCGCTGAATGTGCCCCGATGCCACCGCTTCTTTGGCAATATGCCTGCTGTCCACGCTATTGGCCGCAAGCTGCTTGGATTGAACGGAGCCAGCTGAAAGCTTCTCCGAGCTGATTGAACCATTTTGCAGCGCATTACCTGAAATGGTCTGCAGGCTTAGATGATGTCCCTGAATGGAACCCGTCTGCAAATGCTCGGGTCCAACCGATTCCGGGGCCAGATGATACGCCTGTATCGCACCGCCGGCTATCTGCTCAGAACCAATGGACTCATCCTGCAAGGATCGTCCCGAGATGGCTCCCTCGGCCAGATGAACTTCCTGAACAGCTCCGGCCTGCAGATGGGCCATACCCACTGAATCGGCCGCGATATGCCGGGACTGCACGGATTCATCCGCCAGTGACGCCGCCTGAACAGCTCCCTCTGAGAGATGATCCGGCAGAATGGCTCCCTCCGCAATTTGGAATGAGTTCACACTTCCCTGTGCCAGATGCCTTGCGCTAACCGCCTCTTCAGCCAGCTTCTCGGACGTAATTGCTCCGTCCCGAATCGCTGCACCGGATACAGCCTGGGAAGCCAGATGCACATCTTGCACAGCTCCAAAGTTAATATGTTCCGAATGTATGGATCCCAGATCCATGTTGGCCGACTTCACAGCGCGCACGGCAATGAGCTCGGAATGAATAAGGCCCGGGGAGAGGTGATAGGACTGGATCGTCTCCTCAGCAATCTTGGAAGAGATTACACTTCCTTCAACCAGATGCCGTGCACTGACTGAGTCCTCGGATAGCTTCTCGGAAGTGACAGCACCATCCTCCAGGATTGAACCCGAGATCGCCCCTGCCGCCAAATGTCTGGCTCCGATCGCACCGGAGGTGATATGATCAGCACCAACTGAAGCTGCGGATAGATGCTCAGGGAGAATGATACCCGGCTGCAGATGATCGGTACCTATCGTTCCTTCTGCTATATGCCTGGCTTCAACTGCCCCTGAAGTAATATGAGTAGCTGCGATTGAGCCCTCGCCCACATGTTCGGATTGAATGATACCCGGCTGTAGATGATCGGTACCTACCGTTCCCGCGGCTATATGTCGGGCTTCAATTGCACCTGAAGTAATATGACCAGCTGCGATTGAGCCCTCGCCCACATGTTCAGAATGAATGATGCCCGGCTGTAGATGATCGGTACCTACCGTTCCTGCGGCTATATGTCTGGCTTCAACTGCGCCTGAAGTAATATGACCAGCTGTGATTGAGCCCTCGCCCACATGTTCAGAATGAATGATGCCCGGCTGTAGATGATCGGTACCTACCGTTCCTGCGGCTATATGTCTGGCTTCAATTGCACCAGAAGTAATATGAGCAGCAGCGATTGAGCCCTCGCCGACATGTTCAGATTGAATGATGCCCGGCTGTAGATGATCGGCAACTATCGAACCAGCCGCAAGATGCCGGGTCTGAACAGTACCGGATGCCAGGTGGCCTGCGCCAATAGCTTCAGGTGAAATATGTCCAGACCGAATTGAGCCTTCTTGAAGCTGATCGGAATGAATGGAACCGGCCGACAAGTGCCGGGTCTGCACACTTCCGGGAGCCAGCTTGGAAGAGGTTACGCCCTCTTCAGCCAAATGCTGCGACTGAATAGCTTCCGGTGCAATCTTTGACGAGTTAACTGTCCCATCTTCCAAGATGGAGCCGGTGATAGATTCAGAAGCAAGGTGCTTGGCACTGACGGCTCCCTCAGCGATATGATGCGATCTGATTGAGCCCTCTGCAAGATGCTCGCCGTACACGGATTCAATTCTAAGGTGGTCGGAACCTACCGAGCTGGCCGCAATATGTCTAGTCTGGATCACACCCGAAGCAAAGTGATGGGAGCCAAGAGATTCTGAACGGATATGCTCAGCCTGAACAGCGTCCTTGGCAAGAAGCTCTGAATGAATCAGCCCTTCAGCCAGGTGCTCTGAGTGCACGCTTCCCGCGGCCAGCTTGGTTGAAGTTACACTACCATCTGCAAGATGAGGGGTATGGATCGCACTGAGGGCAATCTTATCTGAGCCCACACCACCATCCATCAGCGAAGCACCCGTGATCGATCCAGGTGCAAGATGTCTTAGCTGAATCGCCCCTTCTGCAATGTGTTCAGATCCTATTGCACCTTCAGCCAAATGCCCAGACTGCACTGCACTAGTTCTAATATGGCCTGAGCTTATCACATCATCAGCAAGATGTCTGGACTGAATCGCCTGGGAGCTCAGGTGATCCGGGCCAAGGGATTCAGGAGCAACATGTTCTGAATGAACGGCTCCTGCCGCCAGTAGACTGGACTGAATTATACCTGCTTGCAGATGATATCCTCTTACGCTGCCTGTAGCTAACTTCGAGGAAGTGACGCTGCCTTCTGCGAGATGGAAGGTGTGAATGGCCTCTCCGGCAATTTTCTCCGATCGCACAGCTCCATTCTCCAAGGATGAACCCGTAATCGCCTCAGAGGCTATATGCCTGGATTGAATTGCGCTGGAAGCAATGTGAGCAGGTCCTACGGCACCTTCATATATATGGTCGCCCTGAATGACAGCCGTCTTGATATGAGCGGAGCCGATCGAGTCTTCGGCCAGATGTTTGGACAATACGGCGCCCGGTTTCAAGTGGGAGGAGACCAGCGACTCCGGCACAATATGCTCGGTATGGACTGCACCTTCAGCAATGAAGTTAGACAATATGAGTCCATTCGTTAAATGGTGGGACTGCACGCTGCCGGAAGCTATCTTGGTAGAAGTTACGCTGCCACCTGAAAGATGAACGGATTTGACAGCTCCTTCTGCAATCTTCTCCGAGCTGACGGCATCATTCTCGAGGGCAGTTCCTGACAAAGTTCCACTCGCTACATGTCTTCCGTGTACCGCACCTGGGGCAATCTGCGCTGCTCCCACCGAGCCTTCTTCAAGATGCTTGGTCTGTACGGATCCGGCGGCAAGATGATCTGAATCTACAGCTTCACCGGCAATATGCGTTGACCCTACCGCTCCAGATGCTATGTGGCCTGAGTGAATGGCTTCCTGGCTGATATGATCCGCATGTACGGCCCCCCCAGCGAGCAGGTCTGGTTGAATCAGACCTGTGGATAGATGATGGGTCTGCACACTTCCCGAAGCGATCTTGGAGGAGGTAACAACCCCTTCAGCCAAATGCTGAGTACCTACGGCTGCTTCTGCAATCTTGGCAGCAGTTACCGATTCCGGAGCCAGTGATGACTCTGTCACTGCCTGCTCAGCGAGGTGACGACTCTGAATGGCTCCGCTCCCAAGATGCTTAGCCCCCAGGGATTCCGGCGCAATATGTCTGGACTGCACTGCATTCTCTGCCAGTGCATCCGTGCCTACAGCACGATCAGCCAAATGGGCAGCCAGGATTGACGCCGGTAGAATCTTGGAGGAAGTCACGCTGCCCTCTGCCAGCTTTCCGGTTGTGACGGCCAAATCATTGATTTTGTCCGTGGATACACTCTCAGGCGAAAGCTTCAGGGAAGTTACCGCATGATTCTGAAGATGATGCTGGAAGACAGAACCCGCTTCCAGATGATGATCCTTGATGGCTCCGGTATCTATGATCTCGCTGGTCACTGCCCGGTGCTGAAGGGCTACCGTTCCGATCGAGGCTTTCTTCAGATGCTCGGCCCGGATGGATCCCTGTTCAATGTGTCCGGCTTTGACAGCTCCCTCCTGAATCGCACTGCTGTTCACACTGTTCTCTGCCAAGTGAGCCTCTTGAATGGCTTCGGGTGCTATATGCTCCGAGGAAATGCTCTTGCCGCTCACCGCCGCTCCTGTTACAGCATGCGGAGCAATCTTACCTGCGGTAACACTGGCCTGAGCCAGTTTATCCTCTGTGATGCTTCCCGGCTGGATATGCCGTTCCGCTACCGATTCCTGGGCGAGATGAGACTCAAGGACCGCTTTTGAGGCAATCTTGCTGCTAATTACGGAGCTCTCTTGTATATGACGCTCATGAACAGATTTATCTGCGAGATGGCTCTCCTGCAGGGAGCCAGGCTGAATGTGTTCGGACCCCACCGCGCCGGATGCCAGCTGGGGACTATGAATCGTTGCTTTTCCAATATGACGGGTGATTACAGCTTCATCAGCTATTTTGTGAGAGAGAATGCTCTGATCCGCAATCTTGGAAGAGGTTACAGCTTGCTCTACGATCTGCGCCGTACCTACAGACTGATCTGCCAGCTTGGTAGAGATAATGCTCCGATCCGCAAGGTGGCGGCTTTCTATCTCTCCGGAACCAATCTGCTCCTCCCCTACACTTCCCGCTGCAAAATGCCTGCGTTCCAGAGATTCAGACGCGATGTGGCGGGCTTCTACCGACTGTTCTTTAATATGGCGGCCATGCACGGAGTCCTCCTCCAGCTCTGAAGCTCCCACACTGCCCGGGGCAAGCAGTCCGCTTGCACTGATTCCTGATGCCAAATGATCGGAAGTGATCGTGTTCAGTGCAATATGCCTTGCTTCCACGCTGCCCTCCGCAAGCTTGGAGCCGGTGACCGCTCCGTCCTGAAGCTTGGACTCTGTTACAGAACGTTCGCTCAGCTTGGAGGTATCAATAATTCCATTCGACAGGTTGATGGATTGAATCGAGCCGCTTCGGATTTTCTCCGAAGTTACTGCCTGGTCCTGAAGAAGCTCCGAAGTGATAAGCCCTCCGCTTAAATGACGGCTTCCGATCGAGCCATCTGCCAATTTATCAGCGCTGATCACTTTGTCCGCCAGCTTATCGGCAGAGATGCTGCCATCCTGAATCTTCTCACCGCTGAGTGTTCCGTAAGCAATTTTCTGCCCTTGAATGGAACTGTCTATAAAATGCTCCCCTGTTAATGAATGCGGAGCAACCTTGGAGCCTGTCACCGCACCTTCCGCGATATTAAGGCTTGTTACCGCATAATCGGCCAGCCAGGCCGTACCAATAGAGCCATACTTGATCTTGGTCGCATCTATGGTATAGGGCGCGATCTTCTCTCCAGTCACAGCCGAATTCGAAATGTCATCCGTATAGACGACAGGATGCCGGACGGTGGCCCATGGCTCCGCGGCGCGCTCGGAATGCAGAGGGATCTGCTGCTCCTTCACAGTCGGCGAGCTTATTTGCGAATACACGCTGGAACTTCGAGCTTCCTCTTCAGACTGAACTTTCTCCTCAATAGGCTTAAGCGGAACCTTCTCTACCTCATGCTGAATCTTGGTACTCTCTTCGACATGCTGGGATTGGACTTTCTCATCTGCATGCTGGGATTGAACACTCTCTTCTAAGGGTGCCAGGGCCTGCGATAAATGCACTTCGCCTTCCCGCTTTCCCGCCTTGTTCCTAGCCCTGGCCTTCTCCAGCAGATCCATCTCATCAAACTCAGGGTTTTCTTCCCGGTAGCCGAGCTGCCTGCTTCTGACCGGTTTGGTAATTTTCCCTTTCTTCAAGCCGATCTCTCCTTCCTGGGTGCTTTCGTCTGCGATATCATATGCAGCACTGTAGGCACTTGTCACTTCCCCCAGGAACCCGCACCAAAAAGGACCGGAGCACGTAGGCTCCGGTCCTTCATTTCACATGGTTAGAACTCGGCTATATAAGAAGCAGTTAAGAGGTTTACACCCGCTGCGATTTCATTTAACTTAAGCTTCTTCACCCTTATCAGCAGCCTCTGCGGATTCTGCTGTACCTTCACCTTCAGCCGCTGCATCTGCTCCTTCTTCCGTTGCTTCAAGTGCTGCTCTTGGAAGAACGATGGAAGCCAGAAGCGCTTCCTCAGATGTGATGAGCGTGACGCCTTCCGGAAGCTTCACTTCCGCTGCAGTCAGCTTGTCCCCGGTTCCAAGTCCAGTTACATCCACATCAATCCCTGCAGGAAGAGAATCCGGAAGTCCTTCTACTTCAAGCTCTGTTTCCTGAGTCTGCAGAATACCGCCTGACTGGGTTCCCTCAGGAGTACCGTTGTAATGGATAGGTACCTTTACCCGAATTGGCTTGTTCTTGGATACATGCTGAAAATCAACATGAACCACTTTGCCGCCACGCTGCTGAACATCCTTGATCAAGGCAGGGAAGCTTTCTCCATCAGAAAGCGAAAGGGTGAAAAATTCAGAGCGTCCTGTACGTGCGACTTTTAACAGCTCCTTCGCATCGACATGCAGGGACACACTGCCCATTTGCGAGCTGTAGACTACACCCGGAATGCGGCCTGCTTCTCTTAATTGACGCAAAGAGCTATTGGATGCAAGTGTTCTTTTCTCAGCATTAAGCTTAACATTATGTTCTGCACTCATTCTTGTACGACCTCCTCATGATTTGGCGAAGCCTAAGGCTGCGCTGGTCCATCTTCAAGATTCTCGGTCAGCCTTCACTCGATTCAATATGGCCAAAAACAAGGCAAATCAAACCGGCAGAGCTAGGGCCATATCATTTATTTACCCAGAAAGGTAGTGAAGCACTCACTTTTTGGGTAAAAAATAGTTCTAGAGGTCATAACACTTTACATTCCTTTATAAATTTTACATAGATTTTACAAAAGTCCTCTTTTATCTTGGTAACATCGGAGTACAATTAAGGAATAGAGTGATTAGCGTATTTAAAGCGGAGGTCGTTAGACTGATGACACATCTCAATATCAAAGAAGACGGTTCACGTTATCTTAACAGGGACTTAAGCTGGATCGAGTTCAACTGGCGGGTGCTCCAGGAGGCTCAGGATCCTATGACCCCTCTGCTGGAGCGGGCCAAGTTCCTATCCATTGTCTCCAGCAATCTGGATGAATTCATGAGCGTCCGGGTGGCGGGTATCCAGGATCAGATTCGTGCAGGCTATACCAAGAAGGATTTCACAGGCTACACTCCTGCCGGCTTGTACAAACGTCTGGTCTCCCGCATCTCTAAAATGGTACAAGCCCAGTACCGTACATACCGCGATATTATGCGCCAGCTGACCAAAGAGCATATTCAGTTCCTGAAATATGAAGATCTGAATGCAACTCAGCGCAAATCCATGGAATGCTATTATCACGACATTATCTTCCCTGTGCTTACACCTATGGCCGTGGATCAAAGCCGCCCTTTCCCTTTGGTGCATAACCAGTTCGTCTATCTGGCCGTTGTGCTCAAACGGGATGGGGACAGCCCGGAAGAAGAACCGTATTTCGCGGTGGTGCAGATCCCATCCAACCTGTCGAGATTCGTGCCGCTTCCCCAGCATTCGAACAGCAAGAAGCAGTCCTTCATTCTGATTGAGGAGCTGATCAAGCACCATATTCAGACCTTATTCAGCGGATATATCCCTCTTGCGGTTCATGAGTTCCGGGTCACCCGCAATGCGGATTTGGCCATTGATGAAGAGGGGGCTGAGGATCTGCTCGAAGAGATCGAGAAGGAGCTGCGCAAGCGGCGCTGGGGCGCCCCTGTCCGCCTCGAGGTCCAGAAGGGCTTCCATCCTTATGCGCTTGAGCTGCTGCAAGATGAATTCGAGATCAAAGATTCTGTATTTGAAATCGACGGGCCCCTGGATCTGACATTTCTGCGTCACTTCACCGGGGCGGTCAAAGGAAGTTCCAAGCTCCGTTATCCGCAGGATGAGCCCCCTTATCCTCAAGAATTCGAGGAGAGTGGAGATTTCTTCGAGGTGCTGAAGGAGCAGGACGTGCTGATGTACCACCCGTATGAGTGTTTTGACGCGTTGACCGATTTCATAGTCCAGGCTTCTGAGGATCCCCATGTCATGGCCATCAAGATGACGCTCTACAGGGTGAGCGGAAATTCGCCGCTGATCCAAGCTTTGGCGGATGCCGCAGAGTCCGGGAAGCAGGTTACGGTTGTCGTTGAGCTGAAGGCCAGATTCGATGAGGAGCGCAATATCGCCTGGGCCAGAAAGCTGGAAAAAGCCGGATGCCATGTGGTCTACGGTCTTGTTGGACTCAAGACACACGCCAAGATTCTGCTTATCGTTCGCCAGGAGGGGCCAGATCTGAAGAGGTATGTCCATGTGGGTACCGGCAATTACAATGACATTACAGCAAGGCTGTATACGGATATTGGCTTGTTCACCACGCATCCCTCGATCGGCGAAGATGCCTCGGAGCTGTTCAATCTGATTACCGGCTACTCCGCCGTGCATGACTGGCAGTCCCTGACCCTTGCACCAGGGAATATGCACAACAAGCTCGCTAGTCTGATTAAGCGGGAATCCGAGCATGCCCGCAGCGGAAGACCGGCTCGAATCATCGCGAAGATGAATTCCCTTTCGAACCAGGAGATGATTGACGACCTCTATGCCGCTTCACAAGACGGGGTACACATCGATCTAATTATTCGCGGAGTATGCTGCTTGCGACCAGGAGTAGAGGGTCTCAGCGACCGAATTACGGTAAGAAGTATTGTGGACAGGTTCCTCGAGCATTCACGGATTTACTATTTCGAAAATGGCGGCCAGCCTGAAGTCTGGATCTCCAGTGCGGACTGGATGACCCGGAATCTGACCCGCCGGATTGAGCTCATGTGCCCGGTATACGATGAAGCCGCCCGTAACATGGTCATACAGATTCTGCGCTTATCCCTGGCTGATAATGTCAAAGCCCAGCAGCTTATTCCGAACGGCAAATACGAGAGAATCGTGAACGATCTCCCGTCATGCCGCAGCCAATTTGCCGCTCTTGATATTAGTACTTGGAAGAAGCCGGAAGTTCCCACTTCAATTTAATATCCCAAGCTTTCTGAAATACCTTCGCTGCCGCATCCAGTTCCCTGAGTTCAATAAAGGGCTGGCTGCGGCAGTTTAATTTCAGGGTCAAAGTCTTGTTCTCCTTCTCTGCATCAATTGAAGCAACCGGCTGAGTCTCGCTGACATCAAGGGATACCGCAACCTGCAGAAGGGCGGCCAGCTGGGCGATCAGCTTGGTGTCCCCGTCTTGGAGAATGCTCTTCTGGTAGAGACCTGCGCTGGTCTGCTTCCCGTTCTTCGCCCGGTATTCGGCAATAAGTGCGATCAGCACAATTTCACGGTGAGTTAGTCCACCCAGCGGCGCGTTCAGCAGCCAGTAGAAGGTATGCTTCTCATATTGATGATACCAGAGGGAAGCCCCAATCTTGTACAGCATGGCAGACACATGAAGAAGTCTTCTCGCCAGCTCTTCGTCCTCCGGTGCCTTCAAGTGATCAAGCAGCTGCAATGCTAACTCATTCACATGATTCAGGTGCCTTAGGGAAGCCGTTGATTGAAAAGAAAGCAGCGAGCGAACCTGACGTTCAACCACTTCCGAAGCTTCAGGCAGCTGGGTCTTCATCCCTTCGTGCAGCAGCCCTTCACGTAATCCGGTCCCGCTGATCAGGCAGTACTTGGCTTTAATATAGCTGAATATGGTATGAAGAATCAGGGCGCCCGGGACAATAATATCGACCCGGTTCTTCGATAAGCCGGGCAGCTGTCTGCGATGCTCAACCGAGAGGGAAGGCAGCAGATCCGCATAATAATCCACACTTTCTTCTTCAAGCACATAATGGTGGGTCATTGGCAGCGGATATTTTCGTCTGCGTTGATCAAGCTTACCTAATGAACGGATGGTCCCGCCAAGTCCGATAAGAGGAAGCTCCGGATGCCTTGAGATCCAGTCATACTGATCCAGCAGCCCCTTCAGTTCATGGATAAGCTCTTTACTGGACTCCTGGGTCCAGCCTTGGGGTCCTGCGAATTTATAATTTGAATTCACTGCACCAAAAGGGAGTGAGACACTGCGGAGCAGCTTCCGTTCCCGGAACAGGGTAATCTCGGTACTTCCCCCTCCAATATCGATAATAAATCCATTGGTGGCACCAATGCCATGAGCGACTCCAAGGAATCCGTAAAATGCCTCTTCCTCTCCTGACAGCATCTCAATTTGCAGTCCTGTATGCTTGTCCAGGGTCTCCACGATCTCGCGTGCATTAGCTGCGTTGCGAATGGCGGCTGTGGCCGCGACGCGAATATGTTCACATTTATAGGACATGCATATATTCTTAAATTCACTCAGAACAGGGACAATCGAGAGAATCCCCTCCTGCTCCATTCGTCCATCCGGTCCAATCTTCTCGCTAAGGCGCGCAGATTCTTTGCTTTCATGGATAACCCGGTAATCTCCCGAAGCGGTTATCTCATAGACTACAACCCGAATCGAGTTGGAACCAATATCCATAATGCCCACGGTGCTGCGGTTGTCATTCATATGTATACTCCTTGTAAGTCGGTATAGATTCATTATAAACCCATTAAATCAGACTAAATCAGCTGAAATATAAAATTATTCAGATTTCTCCTTACCACTCTAGCCTATCTTCTTCCAAAAATAAACCGAACGACCCACAAACAAAAAAAACCGGTATCCGAAGATACCGGCCGGGAAAGCTCCCAAAGTTATTTGGTTGGAAAAAGAATTTACGGATTATAAGCCGCATCATGCGGTTTAGGCGTCGATACCTCTTACGAGCTCAACTACCTGCTCAGCCGTCTGAAGCTCAAGAGCTTTAGCTGCAAGCTCCTGCATTTCCGCTTTGGAAAGCTTGGAAATAAGGGAGCGTGCCGGCAGAATCGAAGTTGCACTCATACTGAATTCATCTAGTCCAAGTCCAAGAAGAAGAGGAATTGCCGTTGTATCTCCGGCCATTTCACCGCACATACCTGCCCAGCGTCCTTCTTTATGAGCTGCGTCGATGACCATTTTGACCAAACGAAGAATTGCTGGATTATATGGCTGGTATAGATAAGACACACGCTCATTCATCCGGTCAGCCGCCATGGTATATTGAATCAAGTCATTCGTTCCGATACTGAAGAAATCCACTTCTTTGGCAAATTGATCTGCCATTACAGCGGTTGAAGGAATTTCAACCATGATGCCGAGCTGAATGTTCTCGGATACTTCAACTCCGGCTTCAGTCAAGTTCATCTTCTCTTCGAGCAGCAGCGCCTTCGCCTCACGGAATTCACCGAGAGTAGCAATCATCGGGAACATGATCCGCAAATTCCCGTACACACTTGCGCGCAGCAAGGCACGAAGCTGGGTACGGAAGATATCCGTACGATCCAGACACAGACGAACGGCGCGGAATCCTAAGAATGGATTCATTTCCTTGGGAAGATCAAGATATGGAAGCTCTTTGTCTCCGCCGATATCAAGTGTCCGAACAACCACAGGCTTGCCTTCCATTTTCTCCAGAACCGTCTTGTACGCATTGAACTGAACATCCTCGGAAGGGAGCTTGTCACGACCCATATACAGGAACTCGGTCCGGTATAATCCTACGGCTTCACCGCCGTTATCGATGACGCCTGCCACATCGTTCGGTGTTCCGATATTCGCTGCGAGCTCTACATGAACGCCGTCTTTGGATACAGACTTCTGATCACGAAGCTTATTCCACTCCGCACGCTGCTCCTGATATTTCTGCTGCTTCGCTCTGAATTCGGCGACAACCTCATCTGTAGGGTTAATGATAACCTGACCATCCAGGCCGTCTACTATAACGAGATCTCCGCTGTTGATCTTCTCAACCACATCCTTGGTACCGACTACTGCCGGAATTTCCAAAGAACGTGCCATAATCGCAGAGTGAGAAGTCCGTCCTCCAATATTGGTCGTAAAACCCAGCACATATTTACGATTCAACTGCGCTGTATCCGATGGAGTCAGGTCTTCAGCAATAACAATAACTTCTTCGCTGATCTCAGCCGGATTGACATAAGTCAATCCGAGCAGATGAATCAGCACACGCTTGGTTACATCACGCATATCGGCTGCACGTTCCTGCAGATAAGCACTCTTCATGTTCTCAAACATGGAGATGAACTGGGATGCGGTCTCATTTAGCGCAAATTCCGCGTTAACCTGTTCATCTGTAATCATCGTGCGAACCGGATCAATGAGCTCCGGATCATTCAGAATCAGCAGATGGGATTCAAAGATTTCAGCCTTCTTGTCACCAAGCTCTGCGCGTGTGCGCTCCTTGATCGCTTCCAGCTCTTGCTGGGATTGAGCGAGTGCACTGTCAAAGCGGGCAATCTCGGCATCTGTACTCTGAATCGACTGCTTATTGATTGTAAGATCGGGGTGCTCAAGCTTAAATGCGCGGGCTATTGCCACACCGGCTGATGCTGCAATACCCTGAATATTAATCATTAATCTCGCCTAGCCCTTCACTTACCATAATATCGGATAGTGCGCTTAGTGCTGCTTCCGCTTCTTCACCTTCAGAAGAAAGAGTAATGATATCTCCTTGTTCAAGACCCAGAGACAGAACACCCAGAATGGATTTCAAAGTCACTTTTTTACCTTTTGCTTCAGCGAAGGATTCAGCGCCTTTAAATTTGTTAGCTGTGTTCACCAAAGCTGTCGCCGGGCGTGCATGGATACCGTCTTCATCCGTAATTTTAAAGTTTCTTTGCATGTGTATACATCTCGCTTTCTTTGATAGTGTGAGTTCCTAATCATGTTAAGGGATAACTTTGCTGTATTTCAAACTTCTTACTTGATCGTGATAATGTTGTTCTCTCCGCTCTTCACTTGGCCTGCTTTGTTCAGCGTAACCGAAGAACCTTCAGGCAGGTTGGAGAAAATGATTGGTGAAATAATCGAAGGCGCATGTGCCTTCACATATTCCAGATCCACTTCCATAATCGGCTGTCCTGCTGATACCAGGTCGCCTTCTTTTACCAGAACGTTAAAGCCTTGGCCTTTCAGCTTCACGGTATTCACACCGATGTGAACAAGAACTTCCTTGCCTCCATCCGACATGATTCCGATCGCATGCTTACTAGGGAAGACATTGAATACCTTACCATAGACTGGTGAGCAGATTGTGCCGTCACTAGGAAGGATGGCGAATCCGTCGCCGGTCATTTTCTCAGAGAAAACAGGGTCCGGAACCTTGGTAATATCCATCAACTCACCATTGGCTGGAGCTACTACGTCTTCTTTGATAATAGCATCGCCTTGCTGTGCAGCCTGTTGTTCGGCTTCTGCTGGCTTGCCATTCCCGGTTGGAGCATTGAAATCTGTCGCTCTGTCACCTACATCATCGGCACTTGGAATACGAGCCGGTGCGTTGCCGTTCATAATATCCTGAATTTGAGATTTGATGGTATCTGAACGTGTTCCGAAGATCGCTTGTACGTTATTACCCACTTCAAGCACGCCGGATGCACCCAGCTTCTTGAGGCGGTCCTTGTTCACATTTGCTTTGTCTTTAACTTCAACACGCAGACGTGTGATACAAGCATCGAGATGGGCAATGTTCTCTTTGCCCCCGAGAGCCACCAAGATATTGCTTGGAAGATCATCCTGGGTAACTGGAGCGCCATTTGCCGCAGTTGCTTCATTGTCCTCTGCTGCATCCTCACGACCTGGAGTCTTAAGATTGAATTTCCGGATAATGAACCGGAATCCGAAGTAGTAGATGACTGCAAACACTGCACCCACAAGAATGACCAGATACCAAGGGGTACGGTTTGGAATTACACCGAAGATCAGATAGTCAATCAGACCACCGGAGAAGGTCATACCGATTTTGACACCTAATAGCTGCATAGTCATGAAAGAAAGACCCGCGAATACACAGTGAATCGCGAACAGCAGTGGTGCCAGGAACAGGAAGGAGAACTCGATAGGTTCTGTAATCCCTGTAAGGAATGAAGTCAATGCAGCCGAACCCATGATCCCGGCAACATATCTCTTATGTTCAGGCTTAGCTTCATGGTACATAGCAAGTGCAGCGGCTGGAAGACCGAACATCATGAACGGGAATTTACCTGTCATAAATGTACCTGCTGTGAATGGTACGCCATCACGAAGCTGAGACATGAAGATATGCTGGTCACCCCGGATAACTTGGCCAGCCTTGCTGGTGTATTCTCCGAATTCGAACCAGAATGGAGAATAGAAGATGTGATGCAGACCAAACGGAATGAGCGCACGCTCAACCACACCGAAGATGAAGGCAGCCAAAGTACGGTTCGTGTCGATCATGTTGTGAGACAAGTAATTCAATCCATGCTGGATTGGCGGCCATACAATGACCATGAGCAATCCGACAATCAGGGATGTCGCCGCTGTCATGATTGGGACAAAGCGCTTACCCGCGAAGAATCCGAGATACGATGGCAGCTCGATTTTGAAGAATCTCTTGTACATCGAAGCTGCCAGGATCCCGATAATAATACCGCCGAACACCCCTGTAGCCAGGGTCGGGATTCCTAGTACGCTTGCATAAGCCTCGTTGTGTCCGATCATTCCCGGGGTAACCCCGATAACCGTTCCCATCGTAATGTTCATAACTAGGAAACCAACGATGGCAGCAAGTCCTGCTACCCCTTCACCACCGGCCAAGCCAATAGCAACCCCGACAGCGAACAGCAGGGACAGATTGTCAAACACAATTTGACCCGCATTCATCAGAATGGTAGCTACGGCATGAACACCGTGATTATCTAGTGCAGGGACTAGCTTCAGAAAGTCTGGGCTTATCAGCATGTTGCCGATTCCGAGCAGAAGTCCAGCAGCCGGCAATATAGCAACCGGAAGCATGAGAGCCTTACCTACTCTTTGCAAGACGCCGAAAAATTTCTTAAACATATGCATCCTCCTTATTTATGGCAAATAAAAAAGCATGAGCCCCTGAAAGCAATGATGTATACACTCTCTTCAGGGTTATAATACCCCATTAAGGTGCAATACAATCAAAGACTTTCATCAACTCATGCCTGATCGAATCAGTAACACATCGGATGATTATTCAATTTATTTGCCGTTTATGAGATGTATTATAGCACCACGATTCCGGTAGTGCAATACCCTCTCTCACACTAAATTTCGATTACGAATGCTTGGGAGCTACCCTGTGCAAATGCATCGTTAGATAGGATACTTCCGCCTGATAGACCGGCTTGTGAAGACGCTGCTCCATCATCTTGGTTAACTTCCAGGCCAAGAAGTACAGCTCCGGATATTCCTGCTTGAGCAGGTCCTCCAGCTTATCCGGTTCACTGACCTTCTCCCCCTGACGAATACGCTCAATAGCGAATCTTAGGTGAGTCAGCAGCCTGGAGTAATCCAGGGAACTGCGGGCCAGCTTGATTTGAAGCTGCTGCTCAATGACCGTTACGAGATCCGAGATGAGCTGCGAATGCTGCTTCACTTCCGTAATCTCCTGATTCGTGAGCGCGCTGTGTATATGGAGTGCAATGAAACCGATCTCATCTTCACCTAGGTCAATACCCATCTTCTCGTCGATCAGCCTTATCGCGAATTCCGCAAGCTCATATTCAAGAGGATAGATCTCTTTGGTCTCGAAGAGAAAAGGATTATGAATGATAATCTGCTGCTCAGCCCGCTTGATGGCAAAAGAGATATGGTCAGTTAAGGCGATGTGTATATGCTCATTCAAAGGTTCGTTGCTGCGCTTGGAAATATACAGAATAATCTCATTAATTACTTCGATCAGCTTCTCATCCACCTGGGGGACGAGCTGCTTATACTGCTCTTGTTCATGGGCATTCTTAAGGATGAACATCTTCTCGACAGACTGTAGGGGAATGTAGTGACCCGCCTTTCGATTGAACCCAATTCCCTTTCCGATCACCACAACTTCGCCGTTCTCTGGATGCCTGGCAATAATCACGTTATTATTCAATACTTTCGCAACCTCTAAACTGCTCACCTTTGCACCTCTTTACCGGGGCCATAATCTAATGATCCTTGACTATAATAATTATAAGGATAGTTAATTATATTATAAATTCACCAAGAGTCAAGAGCCAGCCTTCGATCATGCCATACAGAAGATAGAGGCTGCGAATAATGAAATGAAATCAGCCTGCGATCAAATTTTCTTGAGTGTCCATACTACACTCTGGAAATCTCCATCCAGCTTAGGGATATTCAGCCCGGCATACATTAGCGCATCCCCGCCTGCCGGCTGGTTCAGCTGGCTTACCTCGTAGTCATACTCCGGGTTAAGGCCTCTAAGTCTAAGACTGTCAAAAGGTGGATTCGGCTGTGCCAAGACCTTGAAGTACATGACAATAGCCTCCGTCTGATCCTCGGATACGAACATCCAAGCCGTATCATTGCCCTCAAATGGGCTCCGCAGTCGGTAGTACTCCCCGAACTGAATCAGGCTGCGCGTTTCTTTGTAGAAAGCTACCTGCTGCTTCACTAATTCCTGTTCATCCGGTGTGAACTTCGTCAGATCCAGCTCATAGCCAAAATTGCCCGAGAGCGCTACATCTCCCCGCATCTTCAGCGAGGTGCTGCGGTGCACCTGATGGTTAGGCACCGCCGATACGTGGGAACCCATGGAACTGACTGGATAAACCAGGCTCGTTCCGTACTGGATCTTGAGCCGGCAGATGGCATCCGTATTGTCGCTCGTCCATGTCTGCGGCATATAGTAGAGTATGCCGGGATCGAAGCGTCCTCCGCCACCCGAGCAGCTTTCGAATAGAATATGCGGGAAGCGGGTGGTGATCGTCTCCATCACCCGGTACAATCCGAGCATATAGCGGTGCGCTGTCTCCCGCTGCCGCTCCGCAGGCAGCGCTGGTGAGCCCACCTCGGTCATATGCCGGTTCATATCCCATTTCACATAGGTGATCGGGGCGCTGATCAGAATTCCGCTAACCATCTGAATCACGGCATCGGCGACTTCCTCGCGCGAGAAATCCAGCACAAGCTGATTCCGACCTGTCGATCGACTGCGATCCGGCACATGCAGGCACCAGTCCGGATGGCTGCGGTAGAGCTCACTGTCTTCCGAGACCATTTCCGGCTCGAACCAAAGCCCGAATTTCATATCCATCGCAGTGACTCTTGCGGCCAGATCCTCCAGCCCGCCGGGCAGCTTGCTCTTATCTACGAACCAATCCCCCAGAGAAGTCTTATCGTCATCGCGGTGTCCGAACCACCCGTCGTCCAGTACGAACAGCTCAATGCCGAGCTCTTTGCCCTTTTTCGCAATACTCTCGATTTTGTCAGCATTAAAATTAAAGTACGTAGCTTCCCAGTTGTTAATGAGAATCGGACGTTCCTTATCACGGAATTCTCCGCGGGCGAGCCGTGTCCGGTACAGCTTATGGTAGGTTCTCGACATGCCGCCGAGACCTTGATCGGAATAGACAGCCACTGCTTCTGGGGTCTGGAAGCCCTCCCCCGGGCTCAGCAGCCACGAGAAGTCGAACGGATTAATCCCGATCGAGACGCGGGAGCTATGATATTGATCGACTTCGACTCCGGCGAGGAAGTTGCCGCTGTAGACCAAGCTGAAGCCATAGACTTCGCCCTGGTTCTCATCGGCTCCATATCTCAGCAGCGCGAGGAATGGATTCTGCTGATGGCTGCTTGCTCCGCGTCGGCTCTCAATTGATTGATTGCCTCGGGTTAACGGTCTTCGCTCGATATTCCGCTCGTCAGCCCACGCTCCGGCGAGGTGCAGCAGTTCGTACTGGTCATCCGGCAGATCGACACTCATGCTTAACGCGCGCAGGATCTTGAGACCCTGCTTACCTTCGTTAATGAACTTTACAGATCTTGTAATCGCATTCAGTTCTTCGAATACACTGTAACTCAATATCACTTTAAGGCTAATGACTGCATCAACAAGCTCAATTTCGAGTGTATCCGCCTCATTCTCCTGTTCCACATAAGTAGCCGGAAGCCCGTCCAGCGCGGGCTTTCCCTTACTTATCCGGTGACTGCTGTATTTCAGGTCTGTAACCGTAGTTCCGTTCTCCAGCTGGATCTGATACGCCGGATTTCTGAAATCCGTATGGCCATACGCCGGATATTCTTGAGGTAGAACGTCCAGTGAGAAGGTCATATCCTTCGGATCTATATTAGGAGAGAAGGAGCGGTCAATAAAGCGGAAGGGCCTTGGTGTATTGACGCTTCTGATTCTTTTTCCGAAGTAGAGTTGTGCTGCATATCCCCGTACAATTTGAATCATGTAGCTGGTATTGTTAGTCTGCAAATGGAATATTTGCTGCTTGGAATCGTATTGGATCGACAATGCCTCATCCTCCTACTGCGCGTGTATGAACATCTATAACTTTATATTAACGGGATAGTATTCAAAAGCCAATTTCCCTAAGAAACTAATCAGTCCATGGAAGGCTGAACCCTCGACAGAGTGAACTCAAATTCGATCTTGCCGTCAGACGGAATCTGATATTCCGCATGTACCGGCGCACCCCAGCTGTCATCTCCGCCGACACCCATCTGCCGTCCGGCAACGGTAACTACCGTATAGTGGACTGCAGGAAGTTCCCAAGGATGAGCAGCATGCTCCAGCTCAAAGGCGGTATATGGAGACACTGTACATTCCACCGGAGCTGATGGAGATGCCGAGATGCTCAGGCCGTAATGCGACTCATCAGTAATGTTCAGACGCCTAACCCCTGTGCGATTACCGCTCTCCTGCGGTACAAGATAAGGCGATGGAAGCTCCTGTACTTTCCTCTCGAATTGACCTAGACGTGCACCGTGTTTACGGTCCGCATAGTTCTCTTCTGGTCCCATGGCATACCATGAGGTATTCGCATAATCTGCAGTCATTTTGAAAGAAACAGCAAGGATAGGAAGGTTCGGCAGTCCCGGCGCTCCCTGGTACTCTGTCCGTACTTTGATGCGCCCATCTAGATAGACCGTATAGGCTGTAAGAACAGAAGCTTCGGGACTAATGCTTAATCTGTAATCGAAAGTTACGGTTGCAGATCCATCCTCTTCCTTAACGAGGCTAACGTTCACACATCTACGGGACAGGCTGGCCGCATACCATCCGGCAGCGGTGAACCCAAGCCCAACGCCTTTGTCATTGTCGGTCGTTGCCCGCCAGAACAACGGGGCTGGAGGAACTGCAATCATTTCCTGTCCTCCATAACGGAGCGAGACCAGTGAGCCTACCTGCTTGGAGAACAATGCAGCAAAGCCATCTCCCGTAATACCGATATTCACATCCCCTTCGGTAATGTTCAGCTTGCCTGAAGCTACTGTTGATTGGGAGACAGGATGCTCTTCTACCGTGAAAATATATTGTCCAAAAGACACCTCATATCCGGCTTCCGCCCATAGCGTATCTTCCTTAAGTCTAAGAGAAGCTTGAACGGAATACTCTCCGCAGCCTGGCTCTGCAGCCAAATCCTTCAGAGTAACAGAGATCGTCTGCTCCTGCCCGGCAGGTACCGAGATCTCGCACTGCCCTGACTGGATCTCCGTGCCTTCGTAATTCAGGCTGTAGTGCAGGACAAGCCCGTCAGTTCCTGTGAATAAATTGTCATTAATGACTTTAATCTCCGTCTTGGAGGGAATCAGCTTAATATTTTGATACAGGTATTTAACCTCCTGCATCTTCGGCGTGACCTTCCTGTCCGCAAATACGATACCATTTCCGCAGAAGCTGTAGTCTGTAGGACGGTCTCCGAAATCACCGCCGTAGGCGAAGTACTCGCGGCCATATCGGTCCTTCTTCAGCAGCGACTGGTCAATATAATCCCAGATAAATCCGCCTTGATACATCGGGTACTTCTGCTCAAGCTCCGTATATTTATGGAGTCCTCCGACCGAGTTGCCCATGGCATGCATATATTCACAGCTGATATAAGGTTTATCCGGCGAATCCATCAAATAAGCTTCAATATCGGCCGGCTTCGCATACATCCGGCTCTCCATATCGCTGGTATCATTAAATTTCCGGTTATGAAATACCCCTTCGTAATGGACTAGGCGGCCCGGATCTGCCTGGCGGAAGTATTTCGATACATTCAGAATGACTTCTCCCGCATAGGATTCATTCCCGCATGACCAGATGAGGATGGACGGATGGTTCTTGTCTCTCTCCAGCATGGATACTGCGCGGTCCATGACAATATCCTGCCACTCGGGCTTGTCTCCGGGTACATTCCAGGAAGGCTCAACGGCCCCCATTTTCTGCCACGATCCATGGGTCTCCAAATTCATCTCATCAATGACATACAGGCCGTACTCATCACATAATTCATACCATAATGTCTGATTCGGATAGTGGGATGTGCGTACCGCATTGATATTGTTCTGTTTCATCACCTTGATGTCCCACAGCATATCTTCTTTGGTAATGGAGCGTCCCTGTCTACAGTTAAATTCATGACGGTTCACGCCTTTGAATACAATCCTCTTCCCGTTCAGATACATAACTTTATTCTTCATCTCAAATTGGCGGAAGCCGGCCTTCTGCACGATCGCCTCTGTAAGCTTGCCCTGCTCATCCAGCAAGGAAATGCATACTTGATACAGATAAGGCTGCTCCGCACTCCATAAGCTGACTTCGCCCGCGGGAAAGGATAGGGCGAGGCGGTCATCTGCAAATTCTCCTTGAGCGGAAGCGACGCTGTGCCCGTTCTTATCCTTCAGCTCAACTTTCGCAGTGATCCCGGCTCTCGAACGCACGTTCAGCCTCAGGTCTACCAACAAAGTGCCTTGCTTATACGCCTCATCAAGCTCAGTGCGGATTCTCAAATCCTGAATGTGAAGCTTGGGAACCGTGTACAGATACACATCCCGGAAGATCCCCGAGAAGCGCCAGAAGTCCTGATCTTCCAGCCAGCTTCCCGTACTCCGCTGATAGACCTCGACAGCAAGCTTGTTCTTTCCCTGCGTAAGATAAGGAGTAAGATCAAATTCAGAAGGGGTAAAGCTGTCCTCGCTGTATCCGACAAAATGGCCATTAAGCCATAAGAAAAAGGCCGATTCTACTCCTTGAAAAGAGATATAGACAGGACCGTTCTGAAGCTCCGGTGTCAGATCGAAATATTTCACATAACTTCCGACCGGATTATGCTCCTGCGGAATTTCCGGCGGCCTTACTCCGTCCAGGCCGTCCCAAGGGTACATCGTATTCACATACTGCGGCGTTCCCCAGCCTTGAAGCTGGATATGACCCGGTACCTTGATCTCATCCCAGCCTTTGCAGTCGAAATCCTGCTCATAAAAGGAAGCTGGACGGCTTGCCGCATTCACTGCATAGCTGAATTTCCAGCTTCCGTTCAAGCTCTGCCGCATTTTCATGGGCGCTGCCGTTTCGGCTTCCTCCATCGTGTGATAATAACGGTGATCTGAATGGGCATCCAGCCGATTTACTCTAAATATGGATACATCACTCAGCCAATCCAGGCGTGGATTTGTTGCTTCTGTCATGAACTGAACCTCCTGTTAAGACGAGCTAAATTTTCTATAAAACTATAATTTGACTTTTTATATTGCCCATAGGAAAAAGTGTGAAATGATTCTGGAGAAGCGAAGCGTTCACCTGCAAGCTTTCTGAAAGAAAGCTACATCGGAAGCATAAGCTTTGTGACCGGATTTCTATCCCTTAATCAATTTCAATCAAGAAATCTGGGAACAACTGCGATAGGATGAACATTTCATACCGCTGCCTCACACGGCACTAATGGTTCAAATTATAAACCCCTCTTATTTAACCGAACCAACCATACCCGCTACGAAATGCTTCTGCATCAAGAAGAAGACCAGTGCCGTTGGCAGTGTTGAGATCACAATGGCAGTCATAATCACTCCATAGTCCGGAGAATAACTTGAACCCAGGTTGGAGATCAGCAGCGGAATGGTGCGCTTCTCTGGAGACTGAAGTACAATCAACGGCCACAGATAATTGTTCCAGCTTGAGAGGAACGTAATGATCGCACCTGCCGCGTAAGTTGTTCTCATCGTAGGTACATAGATGCGGAAGAATACACCGAGTTCGGACAATCCATCCATTCTTCCTGCTTCAAGAAGCTCTTTAGGGAACATCTTGGTGCTCTGACGGAAGAAGAAGATCAGAAAAGCCGTAGTCATTGTCGGCAGAATTACTGAAGTTACCGTATTTATTCCCATCGAAGGCACCGACCGCGAGATCGAAGCAAACATCTGGTATAAAGGAACCATAAGCGCAGCAAACGGAATCATCATCGACAATAGTAGAATGTTGAACACGATATCCTTGGCTTTACTCCGGTAGATCTCGAAGCCATAACCGGCCAATGAGGCAATGAGCAGAGCCAGAACCGTGGTCGTCACAGAGATTTTGGCTGAATTCCAGAGAGACTGGCCAAGATCTATAGAGTCCGTAAGCTTACGGAAGTTATCGAATAAATGAAGTCCTGGAAGAAGTCTTCCCTGCGAGACATCTACAGATAGGTTCGTCGCACTTACGATCATCCACAGAAACGGAAAAATGGAGATCAAGGCCGCCACACTCAAGAAAACATAGGTACCTGTACGTTTGAAGCTTGTCATTGTTTATCACCTGCCGCTTTGAACTGAATAACTGAGAGAACAATAATCATCGCAACAATGGTATAAGATACGGTTGCCGCATAACCGAAGTCCGGTGTGTATTTAAAGGACAGGTTATAGATATATTGAGAAATGGAGAGCGTGGCATTACCCGGACCGCCCTTCGTAATATTCACAATTTCATCGAACAACTGAAGCGTTCCGATTGTAGAAGTAATCGAAGTAAAGAGAATGATCGGCTTCAGCATAGGAATGGTAATGGAACGGAATTGTCTGATGGAGGACGCTCCATCAATTCTTGCAGCTTCATAGATAGATTGATCAATGTTCTGAAGCGCGGATAGATAGAAGATCATATTATACCCGGTCCAGCGCCAGGTAATGGCGATAATAATCGTGATTTTTGCCCAAAATGGATCGGTAATCCACATAACTGGTGCAGCAATCAGGTGCATTTTCAGGAGAGCCAGATTAATCAATCCGTCCGCTCCGAACAAATATTTGAATACAACAGAGTAAGCAACCAAAGAGGTGACACACGGCAGGAAGATTGCCGTCCGGAAGAATCCTTTGAACCGCAGCTTGCTGTCATTCAGCAGCACAGATATGAACATAGCCAGAATAATCATGACCGGAACCTGAACAATTAAGAATAAGAAGGTATTCTTCACAGCGGTCAGGAACACCGAGTCTGTGAACAACCGTTTGTAATTAACGAGCCCGGTATAGTGAAGATTAGCCCCTCTTCCCGATTTGAAAGACAGCAAGAGAGCTTGAATCATAGGGTAGAAATAAAATGCGGCGATCATGAAAACGGCAAAGATGATAAACAACCAGCCAATAAGTTTTGACTGATTACGGTTACTACGGACCGCGGCTGTGCCTCTCACACCAACCACTCCTTTCTCTATATAAGAGAGAGGCCTTAATTCCAGGCTCCCGATTCGATCATGACTTTGAGGAGTCGGGAACTGGTATTAAGGCCATCTCAATTTGGAACCTGCTTCGTTCTTATTTAACCTGCGATTCTGCCTGAGTCTGAGCTTCAGCCAGCACGCTGTCCAGATCTGCACCTTTCAGGTAATTCTGAAGAGCTACTGCAAGAATGTCTTCAATTGCATAAGTGTGCATACCGTAGTTCACTTTAGGGATTTGAGTTGTCCATGTTGCGAAGTCCTCAATCGCCTTCTGACCTCCGAAGAACTCATCCGCCTGCTTGTAAGCTTCGCCACTGGAAGCCGCTTTCAGGGTACCGAGGACACCGATCTCTTTGTTCATCTTCTGATACAAATCTACATTTGAGCCCATTGTCTTAGCCAAGAATTCTGCTGCTGCTTCCTTGCCGGGAACATTCAGCACATACCAGGAGCTGCCGCCCAGGTTGGATGCGTTTACAGCATTTGGTGTATTCTTGAGCTTAGGTGTTGGTACAATCGCCCATTTGCCGGACTGGGAAGCTTCGGCTTTAATGGAGGCTGTAATCCAGTTCCCTGTAGGTACGGAACCAACATCACCACTGTTAAGGGCACCTGTGAACTGACTCCAGTCAGAAATAATCTTCACTGTATTGGACTCCATCAGCTTTTTGTAAGTCTGAAGAGCATCCTTAAGTGCTGCATTTCCTACTAGATTAGGAGTTGTACCATCTTCCTTCAGATACCAGGATCCAGCTCCTTGAATCATCACCCGGACCAGACCCAGGTCGCTCGGATCAAGGGTAAGCCAGTCTTTGCCTGTTTTGGCCTTAACGGCTTTACCGATTTCAATGAATTTGTCCCAGTCAATATTCTTCAAGTCATCAGGTGTGTAGCCAGCCTGCTTCAGATAGTCAGTCCGGACATATAAGCCGGTAACGCCGGAGTCAAACGGTACGCCGTACTGCTTGCCATCCAGACTTGTAGGTCCGATCTTGTAATCGGCGAAGTCAGCCGCTTTGATGGAACTTGACATGTCATAGAAGGAATCCGGATATGCCTGCAAGAAGCTTTGGGCCCGGTAATCTTCGATCAGAACGATATTGGGAAGCCCTGAATCTGTACCGGAGGTAAGACCTGTGTTCAGCTTCTGAATGATATCCGCCTGAGCGTATTCCACAACGTTAATTTTCGCGTCTGGGTGATCTTTCTGGTACGCTTCTTTTGCCAAATTCATAGCTTTAATATTGAAGTTCGGATCCCAAGCCCATACCGTAACCTCTTTAGAGCTGGTATTTGCTTGTTTCGTGTCGGTGCTTCCGCTAGAAGCAGCCCCATCGTTAGTCTTGCTGGAGCATGCGGTCAATAGCATGAAGCTAGCCAGCAGCAGAATCATAGCTTTTTTCATCTGTAGTCCCCCCATATAGCTTTGTTTAATTTTGTGAAAGCGCTTGCTGTTGATGTAATCATCTTAACATTGCCCTTTAACCCGAAGTTAGCAATAAATTTACTCAGATTGGTGTTTTCATTGGGTATTGCAAGCGTATTCATGATGACGGCTGGTATTATTTTTAGAATTGGTATTATCTTTAGTTCTCGTCTGAGGAAGGATTTACAAGCCAAGGCAGCTTGATTCTCACTTGGGTACCTTCTCCAGGCTTGCTCGAGATCGATACTCCGTAATGCTCCCCATACAGCAGATGAATCCGCTCGTCCACATTGCGTATGCCGATCCCTGTGAACAGCTGTCTTCGGCTCTTCGAATTCGGCAGCCGCTTCGCATCCTGCTCCAGATCCATCCCGTCTCCGGTATCCACTACCTCACAGATCAAGGCCTCATTCTCCCTGGCAATCAGGATATAGATATATCCCTTCTCCTTCACATTGAAGGCATGGAAGAAAGCATTCTCGATAAAAGGCTGAATGATCAGCTTCGGCAGCTGGGCTTCCATACAATCCTGGGAGACGAAGTAATCTACCCGGATCTCTTCTCCATACCGGACCTGGTTAATAAAGACATAGTCCTTCATATTAGCAAGCTCCTGCTCTACCGTGATCGTCTCACTCACATTGCTGATTGTATTCTGGAGCAGAGAGATCAGGGCATGAATCGTTTCGGTTGCCTTCTCCTTGCTCCCCCGCTGTACAAGGATATTTACCGAAGCCAGCGTATTATATAAAAAATGTGGGTTGATCTGGCGCTGCAATGCGGCAAGCTCGGCATTCCGCCGTTCTTTCTGGGTCTCCACAAGCTGGCTGATATAATCATTGAGCTCATCAAGCATATAATTGAACCCTTGGCCCAGCTGGCGGGTCTCATAGCTGCCATACACAGGCAGGTAATTATCAAAGTTCTTTTTGGCCACACTCGACATTTGTCTAACCAGCATGCGAAGGGACAGGGTCAATCTCCGCGTAATAATCAGCAGAATGAGCAGGGCGGCCGAGACGATACAAGCCCCGATCAGGATGATCTCCCATGTAGGCAGCATCCGTCCCATTGCCATTTTCTTGTCAATGAGATTAACAATGTAGAAGTCATAGGAAGACAGATAGTTACTCAGCATGACTACATCTTTGCCAGAATACTTGAGCGACTGGTAGTCCAGCTTATCTTGATTCATGGCTTGCGCATTATTCAGCAGCAGCGCGGATCTCGTACCAATCAGCTCATCGCGGTTACTGGAGACGACCATTCCATCCCGGTTAAGGATGAGCACGTCATTGCCCGTGCTGGTAAAGCTGTCATAGAACTGACGGAAGCCTCGTTCTCTGACCATCATGTATAACGAGCCATAAATCTGTTTGCTGTCCGGGTCACGCAAGGTCTTCGCTGCCACAATAAGCGGCGTGCTCCCTCCACTCAGGTAATGATACGAGAGACGGCCGGGTTCTCTAAGCATTTCCTGGGTCAAAGGACTATTCTTGAGCTCCGTCATGGAACGGTTCCAGTAAGAACGGTCATTGGAATAGCTTCTTCCATTGACCCCGAGAATAATGGTCCCTACTCCATAGGTATCCAAGCTCGCCTGGATTCGCTTCATCTGGTCCTTCATTCCATAGAATGCCCTCGCATTTCCCAAGGAATTTGTGTCCCCCTGCATGAGGAAATTCCTGATCGTCCCACTTTGGGCAATATCATAGGTCGCCATAATAATGGCGTAATGGAAGGACTCAAAGCTCGTCTCAATCTGCCGGATCACTTTGGAATTCGTAATGCTGAACGTATCCATAAATAGTTTCTGTGACATTCGGACCGTAACCCAGGAGGTCATGACGGCGACTGCGATCGTACTGACTACCATGATGACAAATATTTTGCCAAATAAGCTTGGCTGCTTGAATCTGTTCAGTAACGATCTCATTCTCTAATGTCCCTCCTGCGCTTCGCGGCGGTATTGGCTTGGGGATATTCCCTTCAGCTTCCGGAAGACCTTCGTGAAATAGCTGTGGTCCGAGTAGCCCACCATGCTGCTGATTTCAGAAATGGTTGCATCCCCCTCACGAAGCAGCTCACTAGCCCTCTCAATACGGACTCTGGTTAGATATTCACTGAATCCCTCATCATTGTGCATGGTGAAGTAGTTCGACAAGTATGAGGGATTGAAATGAAACTGCTTCGCCACCTCAGTCAGGCTCAGCGGTTCATCCAGATGCTCCTTGATATATTGCAGCAGTTTTTTCATCGCCGGATTGACATGGGTCCGCATCCGTTCCAGCACTAGTTTATCTGCTTCATCCAGGAAACTGTCTATAATTTGACCGGCTTCTCCTATATCCCGGGATTCATGAATTCGCCGGAAATATTCATACTTCCGCTGATCCAGCGGAGCTGCATTATACTGAAACCGCTGAAGCGTGAGAATGATATTGAACACACTGTGGCCAAGGAACGACTTGAATTCCTCAACATCAATGCCCCGTGTACCTATCAAAGACTGAACATAGGACCTTACCTGTTCAAAGGCTTGATGAAATTCCTGCATATTGAGCAGGTCGTTGAAGCTTTGGGTATCAAACGCATGGGCTTCGGCCTTCTGCGGAAGCTCGTTCCAAATCAGGGGATTGACGCCTGGAAGGAAATATTGATTATCCAGCAGCTTCATGATTCCGGACGTATAGACTTCATTCAGGAGCTGAAGATCATGAAATGTATAGCTGAGCGCGGTCACTATACTCAGATTCTCCGTTGCCCCTGCCTTGGCAACCAGTCTGGCTGTGAAGGCCAGCTCCCTTAAGTACTCATCGCCCACATTAAGCAGCAGCCGCACATGCTTGCCTTCTGAAGCCAGAAAGCAGCTGACGAACCGCTCGTCCGAATCTTTTTGAATCCGGGCTAGCACATGGGTGCACCACTCCTTAAAATCATTCATGCCAAGTTCGCTTTCCTGGCCTTGATGTATACTCATAAGCGCGAAATGCGGAAAAGGCAGACTAGCCGAAATCTTATCTGAATCGTACTCGGCAGGATAGCCGGCTATGAGCTTGTCCAGTATAAATTGCAACGAGAATTCCTGCTTAGCGGCAGGCTTCATATGCTGCAGCGAGGGAATGCGCCGCGCCGTGTTCTTCAGAATCTCAAGCAGCTTGTCTGCCTCAAGCTTCGGCTTCAAGATATAATCAACTGCACCGCTTTGAAACGTGGAGCGTACATACTCGAACTCTCCGAAGCTGCTGAGTACGATAATTTGGATATCCGGGTAATCCGCTTTCACTTTGCGGGCCAGTTCTTCCCCGTCCATGATCGGCATGACGATGTCCGTAATGATAATATGTGGTTTGAGCTCCGCAATTTTCTCCATCGCTTCTCTGCCATTAGAAGCTTCGCCTGCGACAACAAACCCCTCGCTTTCCCACTCGAACAAGTGCTTGATTCCTTGTCTTACCAGCATTTCATCATCTACAATCAGAACTTTGCAGTAATTATCCATAGTAATCCCCATTTACATAAATTGAATTAATCAACTTATCCAGATTTATTTAGCTGTAATTATATATGGAATGAACTGAACATTTAAACAACAAATCAAATTATACGCAATAAACGTGCGGCTTACGCAGTCTCAATTCCTTCCATCCCATCAAAAAAACGCCCCGGAAATTACGGGGCGTTCACGAGCTCAGCACTTCTCTATCTGATTCTTATAGAGAGGCCTTATAAATTTCCAGTACATCTTGCTTGTCCAGCTTCGCGAAATTGCCGAAGGGTCCGAATTTAACTGCCTTCTCTGCCATAACGTCAAGCTGACTATCGTCAATATCATAATCCTTCAAAGTGCTTGGCGCGCCAATGGAACTCCAGAATGAACGAAGAGCTTCAATTCCTTCAAGGGCCACCTGCTCATCGGATTTGCCCTCGGTCTCAATATTAAATACATTGACCGCAAGGCGCTTGAACCGGGACACATCGACCTTCAGATTGTGCTTCATCCAGTTCGGGAAGAGAATAGCAAGGCCTCCTCCATGAGGGATGTCATATACCGCAGAGACAGCATGCTCGATATTATGAGTAGCCCAGTCACCACGGGTTCCCATATTCAGGATTCCGTTAAGCGCCATTGTACCGCAGTACATGATGGTCGCACGGTGTTCATAATTGTGCAGGTCATCAACCAGCTTCGGAGCCGTGTCGATGACCGTTCTCAGAATGGTCTCACAGAAGCCATCCTGCACCGGTGAGTTCGTAGGCACGTGGAAATAGTGCTCCAGCACATGTGACATCATGTCAACAATGCCATACACGGTCTGGTCTCTAGGCAGAGAGAAGGTATGCTCAGGATCAAGAATGGAGAATGCAGGGAACGCATAAGGGCTGCCCCAGCCCAGCTTTTCCTTAGTCTCATCATTTGTAATAACAGAGCCCGCATTCATCTCTGAACCGGTCGCGGCCATCGTGAGCACCGTTCCTAACGGAAGTCCGGCTTTGGCAGCCGCTTTGCGTTCAGCGAAATCCCACATGTCGCCTTCATATTTGGCGCCTACCGCAATGGCTTTGGCACAGTCGATGACACTGCCTCCGCCTACAGCCAGAATCAGCTCGGTGCCCTGCGTGCGGCACAGCTCCACCCCTTTATGTACAGTTGACAGGCGCGGGTTCGGTTCAACACCGGCAAGCTCGGTTACTTCAGCACCGATCTCGTTCAATATATGAATAACACGATCATATAGACCGCTGCGTTTGATACTGCCTCCGCCATATACGAGCAGAATCTTGCTGCCGAATTTAGGAACTTCCTTCTTTAAAGCGTCCAGCTGACCTTTTCCGAAGATCAGTCTCGTCGGATTATGAAATTCAAATGCTTCCATGTCTGTTAGTCCCTCCGTCTTTTAGAAGATGAAAAAATCAGGCAAACCCGGTTCATTCCTCTTTCATTGATAAATTGCAAAAAATGAATACACTTGTGATTATACTTCCTTGCGTCATCAGAAACAAATTCAGACCATAACGAAAAGCCGCCCAATCAGGACGACTTCTCATATCCGCAGCTTTCCAGGAACTGTTGAAGGGCACTTTGTCCTTCCTCCGACTGTTTGAACACGCCTGCATGACCCAGGATTTCGGCGAACTTTCCGCCGACCTCCTCACGAAGCAGCTCTTCCGCTTCCTGAAGCCCCAGCTGTCTGCCATACTTGGCAGCCAGTTCTTCAATCCAGGCGGTATGCGTAACCAGCTCAGGAACACTTCCCTGCTTAACCGCGTCATATATTTCATTATCTCCAGCCAGGATTCGTGCTATTCCCGCGAGCTCATGCTTCAGACGTCCGGGAAGTATAGCCAGACCCATGACTTCAATCAGACCGATATTTTCTTTCTTAATATGGTGCATTTCCCGGTGTGCATGGAATATTCCTTCCGGATGCTCCTCACTTGTCCGGTTGTTGCGGAGCACGATATCAATCTCATAATCGCCGTTCTCCCGCCGTCTTACCAGCGGCGTTACTGTATTATGAGGCACCTGCACGCCATCCTCTTCGGAATAAGCTAGTATGCCAACCTCTGGATTGCTGTAGCCTTTCCACAGCTCATACAGCTCATTTGCCGCCTCAAGGAGCACTTCCGGATTGCTGCAGCCAAGCCGCACCACAGACATTGGCCATTTCACTGAATTCAGAGTAACCCCGCTAAATTTCGGATGCTGGAATACCGCCTGTACCGGCGCTTTCTCAAGCGGAAAGACATGGCGTCCAGCCTGGAAATGATCATGAGTCAGAATCGATCCGCCTACGATCGGAAGATCGGCATTGGAACCAATGAAGTAGTGAGGGAACTGGCCTACGAAATCAAGCAGCCGCTTGAACGTATCCTTGGTCAGCTTCATCGGTACATGATCATGATGGAAAATGATCGAATGTTCATTGTAATACACATAAGGAGAGTACTGGAAGAACCACGGCTCCTCATTAAGTGTCAGCGTGATCACCCGCAGATTCTGCCGGGCTGGATGATTCAGTCTGCCGGCATACCCTACATTCTCTCTGCAAAGCTGGCATTTCGGATACACGGGAGGCGGCAGCAGCTTGGCCATCGCAATTTCCTTCGGATTCTTCTCCGGCTTGGACAGATTGATTGTAATCTCCATCTCTCCATATGGAGTGTCTTTCTTCCAGTACACATTCTCCGCAATCCGGTCCATCCGGATATAATTGGAATCTACAGACAGCTTATAAAAAGCATCCGTAGCTGCGGCTATGCCGCTATTCCGCTCCGTTTCACGGAAGGAACGAATAATCTCGGACGGACGGGCCATAATTTGGCCCATAATTTTGGCATCGAGCAGGTCGCGGTAGGTCACTGAATCCTCAGGCACGAGTCCGATTTTGCAGCCATAATCAATCAGGGTGTGTAGCATGGCATGCAGCGGCGCAGTCACATTCGTATTAACCTCATGCTGATAAGACTCATCCAGCGAGAACAGCTCCAGCAGCCGATTGCGGCTGTAATCCGTATCATACTGCTCAATCAGCCCCTGCTGAAGGGCATAGTGGACCAGGTGTTCGATTGCCAACTGTACTTGTTCCACCTCTGTTAGTTCAACTGAGTTGCCTTCCGGGTTCGCAAGCATCATTTGTTCATCCCTCACTTCGAGCCATAGCCTTGCGGATTGGCATTGTGCCATTCCCAAGCTGACTGAATAATATGTCCGAGCTCACTGCGGGACGGATTCCAGCCAAGGACCGTTCTGGCTTTCTCCGAAGAGGCTACAAGCACAGCCGGGTCCCCTGCACGTCTAGGATGAACCGTTACTTTGAAGTCCACTCCTGTTACTTCTTTCACCTTAGCAATAACTTCTTTGACCGAGAAGCCCTGACCATTACCCAGATTGAAAATATTGCTCTCCGCGCCACTTCTCAAATGCTGCACGGCAAGCACATGCGCATCAGCCAGATCGCTCACATGAATGTAATCGCGGATGCAGGTTCCATCCGGAGTCGAATAATCCTCGCCGAAGATAGCAATCTCCTCGCGTTGTCCCAGCGCTGTCTGTAGAATCAGCGGTACCAGGTGACTTTCTGGGCGGTGGTCCTCGCCAATCTTGCCGCTGTCATGAGCTCCAGCCGCGTTAAAGTATCTGAGGGATACATATTTGATGCCAAGAACCTGGTCGAACCATTTCATCATGCGCTCCATTGTAAGCTTGGTCTCACCATAGACGTTGGTCGGCTCGGTACGATCCGTCTCCAGAATCGGCACTTTCTCAGGCTCACCGTAAGTGGCAGCCGTAGAGGAGAATACAATTTTTCGCACACCCGCCTCTTCCATTGCTTCAAGCAGACACAGCGTCCCATATACGTTATTGTCGTAGTATTTGACCGGCTTCTGCATGCTCTCCCCAACCAAGGAGTTCGCTGCAAAATGAATGACGGCGTCGATTTCATTCTCCGAGAATAATTTGGACAAAAGGGCCTTGTCTCTCAAGTCCCCTTCATACAGCTTGCCTCCCAGTAGAGATTCCTTGTGTCCGGATTGAAGATTATCAATGACGACAACTTCCTCACCACGCGCCAGCAGCTCTGCTACCGTATGTGAACCAATATATCCTGCACCGCCAGTTACGAGAATAGCCATGTTATTTCTCCTCCTTCAATTCATGAACACCATTGCCGACACCGCATACATAGAATTCGCCTTTAAGCCCGGTACGGCGCTCATATGCTTCTCCGACCTGCTCTACGAATAAATCTACATCATCCTCATGCACGAGGGAGACTGTGCAGCCACCAAAGCCAGCTCCGGTCATCCGGGAACCCAGCGTACCCGGTATCCGTCTTGCTTCCTCCACCATAATATCCAGTTCCAAGCAGCTCACTTCATACAGATCACGAAGGGAATCATGCGATTCGTTCATGTATTGGCCGAATAGAGCCAGGTCATTCTGGCTGAGCGCATCCACCGATTGAAGCACTCTGGCATTCTCTTCCACGACATGCTTCGCTCTGTTATTCAGAATCTGATCCTGAAGCACCGACTCATAAGCCGAGAACTGTTCAGGGCTCAGGTCTGCCAAGTATTTAAGGTCCGGCTGCTTCTTCTTAAGAAGCTCAAGGGCTTCATCACACTGCGTGCGGCGTTCATTATATTTTGAGTCGACAAGACCTCTGCGCTTGTTCGTATTCCCGATTACGAGCTTATATGAGCCTGTCACAAAAGGAACCAGGCGGTATTCCAAGGTGCCACACATGAGCAGGATCGCATGATCCGTCGCTCCGTTGGCTACGGCAAATTGATCCATAATTCCGCTGTTGACGCCAACATATTGGTTCTCTGCCTTCTGAGAGAGCACAGCAATTTCAACTCCGCTCAGCTCTTGTCCTTCCATAGCTAACAGGGCATAAGCCGTAACAACTTCCAGGGATGCCGAGGATGAGAGCCCTGCGCCATTTGGAATTTTGCCTTCAAACATCATTTCATAACCAGAAGTCAGAGTAACACCTAACTTAGCGAGCTCCACGATAACGCCGATCGGATAATCAATCCATTCGCCAGTTTTGGTCTTACCCAAATCCTTTACCTCGGCTTGAGCCTCATAAGGGAGATTAAGTGATTTGAACTTAACCTGATTATCGTCTCTCTTGCGAATCGTTAAGGTCGTACCGAACTCCAGTGCAGCGGGAAGCACATAACCGCCGTTATAATCAATATGTTCCCCAATCAGATTCACGCGCCCCGGCGCCTCAAAGTACCTGATCGGCTGACTGCTTTCACCAAATTCTGATATAAATGACTGCTGCAAATGTTGTTGACTCAACTCCGCTCACCCCATCTTGAATAGTTGTGATTTGATGACCTAATTATAGTAGATAGCTGCTCCTGCTGATAATGTATCTATGCGAGATATATATAGATAAATGTGACTTTTATAGGTACACTGTATATATCTTGTTCATAGAGAAGGTGCATTAACCATATGAATCCGGAAACTTACAGTGCAGCAGCGAACCCTTTATACGCGGGCACGTCAGAGCTTTATATTCTATTCTCGGGAGAGAGCCAGACTGCGCCAGACCACCGCCTTGGCCCAAAAGTTTACAATTTTTATTTATTTCATTTTGTAGAAAAAGGCCGCGGCACTTACCGGACCGAGTTCAGTTCCTATGACCTGAAGGCCGGAGAAGGATTTCTGATCCATCCAGACCAGCTGGTCAGCTATGCCTCCAATGGATCCGATCCTTGGCGTTACCGGTGGATAGCCTTTGCCGGTGAAGGTGCCGCAGAGCTTGTACAGCGTGCAGGCTTCCATCTTCAGCAGCCTGTCCTGCGCTCTTCACCGGACAGTGCGATCCCCGGACTGTTAAAGTCCGTGCTTCGGTCTTTCCGCAAGAACAGGAGCAATGCGGATCTCACCTCGCTCGGATGCCTATATATGATAATGGCCGAAGCTGAAGAGAAGCTGAGGGAGCAATCCGGCTATACAGGCGGGAAGTCCGGAGTTCAGCAGGTCGTCAAGCAGATGATTCAGTATATGGCCAGCCAGTATGCCTATCCCGTCTCGATTGAGCAGATGTCGGCAAGCATGGGGTATAACCGGGCCTACCTCTCAAGAATTTTCAAGCAGCAGATCGGCGTCTCTCCCGTCACTTATCTGCTGAAGCTGCGAATGGACAAAGCTAGGGAACTGCTGCGTGACCGGCCTGAATTGTCAATTGAACAGGTCGCCGCATCCGTCGGTCTGCCTGACGCCTTGTATTTCTCACGCCAGTTCAGCCGCCTGCAGGGCAAATCGCCAAGCAGCTACCGGAAGTCTGTATCTTCCGCTGATGTGTCAGCGGATTAAGAGCTAAATGGGCAGAAAAGCCGTCCTTCCTTGCTGACAAGGGGACGGCTTTGTGTTGGAACCATTAAATGGCGTTAGAATTCCTTAGCTTTCTGTCTTAAGAATGGTCTCAATCCGGCTCAGCTCTTCTTCCGAGAAATCCAGATTGCTCAGCGCGGCCACGTTCTCTTCAATCTGGCTTACCCGGCTGGCACCGATTAAGGCCGATGTTACCCTGCCTCCGCGAAGCACCCAGGCAAGAGCGAACTGAGCAAGACTTTGACCGCGTGAGGCTGCAATCTGGTTCAGCGCCCGTATTTTGCGAATTGCCTCCGGGGTGATCTGCTTCTCCTGCAGCGCTCCAGTCGGACTGGCCGCCCGGGAATTCTCCGGGATACCGTTCAAATACTTCGAGGTAAGCATACCTTGAGCCAGTGGACAGAATGCAATGCTGCCCACCCCATTCTCTTCAAGCACATCCTGAAGCCCGTTCTCGATCCAGCGGTCGAGCATCGAGTAATTAGGTTGATGAATCAGAAGCGGAGTGCCGAGTTCTTTGAGAATGGCGACGGCCTCGGCAGTCTGTTCCGCGGAATAACTAGAAATTCCGGCATACAACGCTTTACCCGAGCGAACGATATGATCAAGCGCCATCATGGTCTCTTCAAGCGGTGTATCCGGATCGAAGCGATGAGAATAGAAAATATCCACATAATCGAGACCCATCCGCTTCAGGCTCTGATCCAGACTGGATATGAGATATTTGCGGGAGCCCCACTCGCCGTAGGGACCTGGCCACATATAGTAGCCCGCTTTCGAAGAGATGACCAGCTCATCCCGGTAGGGAGCCAGATCCTTCTGCAAAACCTGTCCAAACAGCTCTTCCGCAGAGCCTGGAGGAGGTCCATAATTATTCGCTAAATCAAAATGAGTAATACCCAAATCAAAAGCTCTACGGATCATTTCACGTCCGTTCTCGAAATTGTTGACGCCGCCGAAGTTATGCCAAAGACCCAGAGAAATGGCCGGAAGCTTCAGGCCGGACCTGCCTACACGGTTATATTTCATGCTCTCATAGCGGTCTTCACTAGCTGTGTATACCATGGGTTCTCCTACCTTTCTGCTGTGTACTCTGCTGCGTATTCCCCGATGAATCTTTGTACAATGGTTATACCTAAGATCATAGCCTCCCTATACCGCTTTGGCAAGAAACCGTTTTCTTTAAGCCAAATCAGATAAGGAGTTGTATAATGGCAGGCCTATGCCAGGTTAAACTTCTATTCCAAGGCTCGCAGCCACTCTGCCCATTACGGCACCTATAGGATCCGTAATCAACAAGTCCGCCTGGTGATCATAGGCCGTTGAGGAGGCATTGATCAGGACCATTCGATCCCCGCCGAAATAACTTACCATGCTGGCAGCAGGCTGAACGGTTAGCGACGTACCTCCAATAATTAAGAGATCTGCCTGCTGGATCGCCAGGACCGACTGCTGAATAACCTCATCATCCAGCATCTCACCATAGAGCACGACGTCCGGCTTGATCACACCCCCGCAAGCGGTACACGCTGGAACTATAGGCTTGCTCACGTAGATATCCTCAAGTGAGTAGAATCGTCCGCATGCCATGCAGTAATTACGGTGGATGGAACCATGCAGCTCCTGAACACGGGTACTGCCCGCCTTTTGATGAAGCCCGTCAATATTTTGCGTAATGACCTGATCAAGACTGCCCTGCCGCTCAAGAGCCGCCAGAAGCAGATGAGCCGGATTAGGCTGTGCACCGACATGTAACATCTTAGATTTATAGAAGTCATAAAATACTTCGGGATGCTTGTCGAAAAAGCGCCGGCTTAATATTTCCTCCGGAGTGTAAGGAGAATTGTGTTCGGATTGGTAAATTCCAGCCGCGGAGCGAAAGTCGGGAATTCCACTCTCTGTAGAGACACCGGCTCCGCCAAAAAAGACAATACGTGAGCTTGTCCTGATCCAGGTTGCTAAAGTATCCAGCTTCAACTCGTCCACAATCATCACCATCTTTCTCTTGAATTCCTGTATCTCCATCTCTTCAATACCTGGTAATTCCCCTTAGGGTTCAATTCTCTTCATCAGTTCCGCATAATGGGAGATCAAGACATCGGCATCAAGCAAATAATCCCCGGCCTCAGGCTCCTTACCATAACCTATCGTTATCGCTGCTCCTGCGGCCTTCCCCATCTGCATATCCGCATTACTATCCCCGATCACAGCAGCTTCTTCCGGCAGGGTGCCAAGCTCCATACAAGCAAGCTTCACCATATCCCCCGCCGGCTTGCCATTACTGACCCTGTCGCGACCTACTATACTGTCAAAATAAGACTCAATGGACATCGCCTGCAGATGCTGACGCGCATTCTCCGTGTTATCCGTCGTGACGCAAGCAAGCCGGATTCCAAGCGATTTACATCTATCGAGCAGAGGAATGAGCCCTTCCATCGGCTGTACTTCTCCGCTGGTTCTAACTTGATGCATAGCCGAGCTGCAAATGTCCTGCACCTGCCGGATCGCCTCATTCCACGGGATACCCGCCATATACAGCTGCCAGGCGAGAAGTCCCAGCGTTTCTTCTTCAGAGGCCATGGCGAGCGGGCCGGTCTTATCATACCCGGTTATCCTTCCCTGCTCATCTTGAATGGTGCCGAGAAGTCCTGCCACTCCCCCCAGGATTGTGCCGTTCTTATGGGCGATCTTCTCAGAAATGGACCCGATTACTACTTCAGCCCATTGTCCCCATAACATCAGAAATTCCAGAAGGGTTCCGTCCTTATCGAAGAGAATACTTGTAATAGATTTGGATTGTCCCTGTACATTCACCCTCGGCATAAGTCTGCCTCCTATATTACGATTCTATTTTATTTTACAGCGCTTACAGGCTTGTGACAAAGACCGGATAACTAACGACCATAAACTTTTTCCAATTACAAGAATTTTATGTTTCAGTTTCCAGTAAAGTGGTAAATACAAATTAACGCAATGATAACTAACTACTTTGAAGGAGTGATTTTTGATGGCAGGTAACAACAAAACTAAGCTGAGTCGGGAAGAAGCAGGACGTTTGGGAGGCGAAGCTACAGCCAAAAATCACGGCAAGGAGTTTTACCAGGAAATTGGTCAAAAAGGTGGAAAAGCTACTTCCAAGAACCACAGCCGTGAATTTTATCAAGAAATTGGACAAAAGGGCGGCGAAGCTACTTCAGAGTCCCACGATAAGGATTTTTACCGTCAAATTGGCAAAAAGGGCGGAGAAGCCCGCAGCAAGAGCAGCAGCAAATAACTCTTCACAGACTGCCGCATGCAGTTTATAAAAGCGCTCCCAATTCCCGGCTGACATACGAACCTTCTCTGGTTTGGCTGTCAGTCTTTTATATTCCATTAGATCCCCGGCTGAATTGCTAGAAAAAACATGTTACATATGATAGACTTTGATATAAAGCTTTAGCGGATTACATTCTTAAAATATATAGTTAACAGGGGGACAACCGACATCATGGCAGATAAAAAAATGCGCTCAGATATGATCAAAAAAGGCTTTGACCGTGCTCCTCACCGCAGCTTGCTGCGTGCAGCCGGGGTCAAAGAAGAGGACTTCAACAAACCGTTCATCGCGGTATGTAACTCTTATATTGATATTGTACCTGGTCACGTTCATTTGCAGGAATTTGGTAAAATCGTCAAGGAAGCCATCCGTGAAGCTGGCGGCGTACCATTTGAGTTCAATACAATCGGTGTGGATGATGGGATTGCGATGGGACATATCGGAATGCGTTATTCCCTTCCAAGCCGCGAGATCATTGCCGATTCCCTTGAAACGGTAGTATCCGCTCACTGGTTCGACGGAATGGTCTGCATTCCAAACTGTGACAAGATTACACCAGGCATGATGATGGGTGCCCTGCGCGTGAACATTCCAACCATGTTCGTAAGCGGTGGCCCAATGAAAGCCGGCGTAGACAGCAAGGGCAACAAGCTGTCCCTGACTTCCGTATTTGAAGGCGTTGGAGCTTATCAGGCAGGTAAGATCGATGACGCCGGTCTTCTCGAGCTTGAACAATTCGGCTGCCCAACTTGTGGTTCCTGCTCAGGCATGTTCACAGCGAACTCCATGAACTGTCTTGCCGAGGCACTTGGCATTGCACTTCCTGGTAACGGTACGATCCTGGCAATCTCCGAAGATCGCCGTGACTTCGTCAGAAAATCTGCGAAGCAGCTGATGGAGCTGATTAAGCTTGATCTAAAGCCGCGTGACATTGTTACCGTGGAAGCAATCGATAATGCATTTGCTCTGGATATGGCAATGGGTGGTTCCACCAACACTGTACTGCATACCCTGGCTCTCGCTCAGGAAGCAGGCATTGATTACCCGCTTGAACGTATTAACGAAGTAGCTAACCGTGTACCTCATATCTCCAAGCTTGCACCTGCATCCAACCACTTCATTGAAGATGTTCATCGTGCCGGTGGCGTAAGTGCCGTTATTCATGAGCTTCTCAAGAAGCCGGGTGCTTTCCACGGAGATCGTATTACGGTTACAGGCAAGACCATTCGTGAGAATGTGAAAGGCTGTGAAATTCAAGACTTCGAAGTTATTCATGCTATCGACAATCCGCATTCCGAACGCGGCGGTCTAGCTATTCTATACGGTAACCTTGCACCAGAAGGCTCCGTTATCAAAGTAGGAGCCGTTGATCCATCTGTTGGCGGTTACCATAAAGGACCTGCAATCTGCTTTGATTCGCAAGATCAAGCTCTTGAAGGGATCGCTAATGGCAAGGTTAAAGAAGGCAATGTGGTTGTCATCCGTTATGAAGGTCCTAAAGGTGGACCGGGTATGCCTGAGATGCTTGCTCCTACCTCGCAAATCGCAGGTATGGGACTTGGTGCCAAGGTCGGTCTGATTACGGACGGACGCTTCTCTGGAGCTTCCCGCGGTATCAGTATCGGTCACATCTCTCCTGAAGCTGCTGAAGGCGGCCCGATTGCCTTTGTTGAAGACGGAGATATCATCGAGTTGGATCTTAACAACCGTAAGATTGAACTCCATGTCTCTGAGGAAGAGCTGGCTGTCCGCAGATCCAAGTGGCAGGGCTTCGAACCGAAAGTGAAAACGGGCTACCTTGCCCGCTATTCCAAACTTGTAACCAACGCAAGTAATGGCGGCGTTCTGAAGATCTAATCGATCGCATATAAAAAACCCTTCATCCGATGGATGAAGGTTTTTTTGGTCTTAATAAGAGATAGTTGCTTCAAGTGCCGGCTCCGAGGGCTCCGTATCCGGCTCGGTGATCTGTCGATGCGATCCGCTCACCGCAAATCGGCTGAGCAGTATGTTAATCGGCATGACAATCAGCTTGGGTACTAGCTGCTCGGAATGACGTTTCAGGCGCTGCTGTCCGGCAGGATGAATAACACTCATAAGAAGTTTCAAGTAGGCCGTAGATGATTTAGCAAAGAAACCTTGTGGTAAATCAGATACCGTGAAGCCAAACTGTTCAGGTCCACGATTGATCATGCTAACTCCATACAGAGCCTTGATCTCGCCTAATTCAGGATGCTTGATAATATACTGGGCAAGCTCAGGCAGTGTCTTCTCTACCGCTCGAATCATTTGTATGGCCAGCTGTACGGAAGATTTGGAAGTCGAGCCGATTTCGAACAGTTTCTTGTTATCAAAGTGCAGTTCGAGAATCTGATCTCCCTTCTCAAGACGGCTTCCGTCATGCATGTCAACCGGATTACCATGATAGGTTCGAGTCCGGAAATGGAAGATGGGATCCTCTTTGTTCGTAGTCTTGAGTTGAAATACAAAGTGAAAGATCTGCTCCCACAGCAGCCACAGGAATACTGTTCCCTTCTTAGTCCATGACAATTTGGCTGGCTTAGCAGTCCTGGACCGACTAAGCGAAGCCGTGCCCGCCACGGAACCATTCGACTGAGCAATCATGTCATCGATTCGAATACTTCGCAGTCCCTGCTCTTCAGCCGCTTGCAGCACACGTTCGAGCGCCATCATCATGTGCACTGGAGCATCCATGTTAGCTCCTAGGGTTGAACCGCAATCATGAAGCAAGAATATCTCACCGGGGGCAAGTTTGTTCAGCATTCTCTGAGCCAGGCTCTCCGCACCAAGCCGATATCTCCAGTCCCCGAACATGGATGACCACAGCACGATCTGGATATCGTTCTTCCTTGAGAAATCAAACAAATTCACGATTCCCCATGGGGGTCTATAATAATGTGTCTTGAATCCCGTGATCTCATGAATGATCTTATCCGTACGGTGGATTTGCTTCTTCACTGTACCTGGGCGCATAAGCCAGTTGGTTTTATGGACGTAATTGTGAATACCAATCAGATGACCTTCGTCATACATCCTTTTAATAATATCCGGGTTCTTCTCCGCATTTGAACCAACAACGAAAAAGGTGGCCTTCGCATTGTATTTCTTCAATAAATCCAGCAGCTGCGGAGTATAGACCGGATCCGGTCCATCATCAAAGGTAAGGGCAAATTCATGTTCTCCCTTCCCTCTTCTAAAGACACGAAATCCGAACATGCGGCTGATTAATCCCGGAATAAAAGCATACAACGTAGAAATGTAGAATAACCACAGCAGCAAAGTCTCCATGTCGCTTCTCCCCACTTTTCTTCTCACCATAACCTTGTATCTAATCTATTTTATCATATGACGTTAATTTTTAGGCGAGTTTTTTTGCTAATATATCCATTAGCTTATAAAACAGCTCCGTCGCCTGATGCTTAGCTCCTGGTTTCTTACTCTGAACGAGCACGGCCGCAGCATATTTCGGGCTTCCTACGGGCCCATACCCGATGAACCATTGATCATTCAGTCTCTCCCCGTGCCGAATAACCTGGGCTGTCCCGGACTTTCCTGCAAGCTCCCATACATGATTACGGAGTGCTCTTCCGGTACCTTCAGTTACAACTTCACGCATCCAGCCCAGCAGAGTCTCGGCAGTTCGCGGGGAGATTCTTCCCTCTGCTGAAGGAGCAGTATGCGGGGGCAGGGTCGCCAGAAGGCTCCCATTAGCGTATCTTATCTCTCTTACCAGGCGCGGTGCCAGCACAGTCCCGTCATGAAGAAGGGTAACAACCAGATTCGCCGCCTGCAGTGGAGTCATAAGAACATCACGCTGACCAATTGCTGTCTGGGCACGAACACCTGAATCCGGAGTTGTGGTCTTGGAGCCGAAGACCCTTCCAGCTTCCTCCTGATCAATTTGCTTGATATCTGAGCCACCAAGAAATTTCTTCTCCTGCCAGCCAATACTTCGCCCAATCCCCATGCGATGAGCTGTCTCTTCAATCTGGAAGGCGGTTAGGCGCTCTCCCAAGGCTGCAAATACGGTGTTACAGGAATTAGCGTAGCCCTGTTCCAATGTGATGAGTCCATGCCCCTCTGGCTTCCAGCAGGAGAGATGATATTTCCCATAGTCCCCTTTGCAGAGGAATGTCTCCCGTGGATCAGCGGCTTGCGACTCAAGGGCAGCAGCTGCGGTGATTGTCTTGAATATGGAACCGGGCACACTTGCTTTCACAGCCCGATTGCTCCATTGTTCACCTGTTAAATCAATATGCTCTGGATTGTAAAAGGGGCGTGAGACCATGGCGACAATATCTCCGTTCTGGACATCCAGGACCACGACCGCTCCTTCCTTAAGCTTAGCTTGTTCTGTGAGCTGCTCCACACTTCTCTGGATATCCTTATCAATCGTAGTTCGGATCTGCAAAGGATAATAAGGACTGTCGGGTCCCGTAATCCGGGCCCTAATCTGCTCCATCGGTCTTTTATATCCATCTACAGCGACATACGCTTCGGTCACTTCTCCTCCCCTTAAGAAAGAGTCGAACGTTTTTTCCAGCCCGGCTCCCCCAACTTTTAAGTTAAGAGGAAGCGGATGAGGTGAGAACATGTATGCCGCATGCAGCCCCTTTAGAAAATCCGGCTGCTCGGAGACGTAGCCTAGCCACTGGCTCCCCGAAGCACCAGCCGAGTATCTCTTGACAATAGGGAGCGCTTCAACTCCGCGGATATTCAAACGTGACAAAGCGTTTAATTGAGCAGGACTGAATGGAAGAGGCTTCACGCCTTCTCTATCTTGCCATGGCGTTGGCTGTTTTATGTCAGCCCACTTTTTGGCTAATGTATCAGGGGTTGTCTGCAATAATGCCGCCAATCGGGACAATTTTTTTTGTTCTGGCAAGACACTTACCGGAAAAAGAACCGGCGTCCAGATGACTTTACCTGTCAGCAATCTTCCATGCTTATCTGTGAATTGGCCCCTTCCCGGATCAAGCTCGATTCCCTGCCGGCGCTGCCTCACTGCCATTTCACTTAGACTATGTCCTCCCCGGGTCCAACGCGTACTATTCGCTGTGAACTGCAAATATCCCAGCCTAATTATTAAGATTAATAAAAGTGCTGTTAGTGTCAACATGATATAGAATATTCGCTTCTTATGAATCAGAGACATGCAAATACGCCCCATTTCCTAAAAGTCTAACTTCTATTATTTCCTGGGACATGATGAATACTCAGCAAAGTAATATAAAAAATTAAACAGCCATACTTACCGGTTAAAGTAAGTATGGCTGTGATTATAAGTGAGTTTATTCGATTGTAAATTTCGAGAGAGATTCTTTCAATCCATTCGATACATTGCTGAGCTTGTTGGACAATTGAACCAATTGCTGACCCACGCTCTGCTGTTCGTTACTTAGTGAAGCAACCTCTTCCGATGTAGCTGAAGATTCCTCGGCAACCGCGCTGACATTAGCCATGGCATCCGATAGCACCGTTTGCGATTCATTCAGCGCATCGATAGACTCGGTTACAGACCCTAGTTGGTTCAGGAATTTCTCCATTTGCTGCTGAACGGATACGAAGATCTCATTCGTCTCCTTCACGGAGCTGATCTGTTCTGCGAACAGTGGATTCGCCGCTGCAAGTGCGGTAACCGTCTGATTCATTTCTTCCTGAATCTGATCTGTGATCTCAGCGACCATCGTAATCGACTGACGGGATTGCTCGGCTAACTGGCGAATTTCATCTGCTACAACCATAAATCCGCGACCAGCAGCTCCCGCTCTTGCTGCTTCAATAGTGGCGTTAAGCGACAGGATATTGGTCTGCTTTGTGATATTCTGCATAACTTCCAGAACTTTAAGTACGGACGAAGTACTGTTCTTAAGCGAATCTACCTTCTGGCTAAGTGCCTGGGTAATCTCCGCAGTAGTATTTGTTTTGCTCATGAGATTGTTCAAATAATCGGTTCCCAGATGACTGGATTTCTCCACTTCATGAGCTGAGGCCTGCATCGACTGGTTCGCATCGATAACAATATGCATTTGATTGGAGATGTTCTCTGACAGCGCATTTCCGCGTTCAGCCTCATTTGCCAGGCTGCCTGCCCCATTCGCGATCTCTTCCGTTGCAATGGCAATTTCTTTGGCGGACAAGGCTGTCTTATCTGAAGCCTGGCTGAGTTCAGTAGCTGTATCCAGAACTTCCTGTGCGGAGGCATTCGTCTGTTTGACGAGGTCAGTGATATGTTCCATCATCATGTTGAAGCTTGTTGCAAGCTGACCAATCTCATCCTTGGACTTATGGGCAACCCGTACACTAAGATTCCCTTTTGCACCCTCTTGCATCAAGTTCTTCATATTGCCAAGCGGACGGGCAATCATTCTTACCATCCAGATGCCGATCAGTATGGCAATCAAAGCAACGATTACTGCAGAAATGAACGTGGTAACCAGGATACCTTTGGCATCTTTAACCAAGTTGGCTGTAGGCAGAATGCCAACCAGCTTCCAGCCTGAAGTGACCTGAGTATTGTATACAGCCAGCACCGGTTCCTTATCTTGATTTTTAGTGAACAAGCTTCCGGAGTTGGCCTTCTCACCATTCATGACAGTATAATTCGTTTTCTTATTGTTGTGGTCCTGATCTGATGATGCAACGACCAAGCCATCAGGGGACAAAAGCTGAAGCTCGGAATCGTCGCCCAGGCTGATTTTCTTCAGTTGATCGGAGAGTACTTGCGTCTTGATGTCCGCAATCAGATAGTAGCTCTTGCTTCCTCCGCCAATTGTAGTCATGGTCTTGATTACACGGAATACAGGCTCTATATTCGCTCCATTAAAGGTATCAACTCTTAACCATTTGGTAATCCCTCTGTCGGAGTATTCTTTACCAGGATATCTAGACTTCATGTTAGTCAAGAGATCCTGATCAACGGTTCCCGCACTAATTCCTCTGAATGAACCATCGATTGGAATTATGTAAATACCCTGAACCCCATTCGTGGCGAACACCCAATTGTTGAACTTTTTGGAGATGGCATTGAAAATGGTGAACCGGTCATAGTCACTAACGCCTTTGCCAATGGATACTAGAGCGCTCTGGATATCGGTATCCAGGTATGTCTGCTGGAGCCCGTCCTCGTACTGCTTAAGAATGATGTCCAGCTTCTCTGAAGTCTGAATTATCGTCTGTTGATTCGCATCCTTCGCCGTGTTCTCAATGGTACTCTTGGCCATCTGATAAGATACAATACCGAGAGTTAGAACGAAAAACATAGTGGCAACAAAGAAAATCAAAAATAGACGTACTCCTACTGATTTGGAAGGATCCATGGGACCCAGCTTAATGTTTTGCGCACCTGCAACCGCTTTCTTCCCAAGTCCAAAGATTTTATTCTTTTCAGTTTTTGCTAGAGATCTCTCTTTCTTATCCTTCTTAGGACCTATTTTCATGTTCGTTCCCCCGCCAGTTTCATATTTATAGCCATCCCACTAGTTATTCAGTCCTACCATTATTTTCTCTTGATCGTATCATAGAGCCTGTTGTTTCACAATTATATTAAATGTATTCCTAGATTTATGGGATGTTATGAAAGGACCTAATATTATTATCGGCAGGTTAACGTAAAAAAAATAGACCCTTTACTCAAAAAAATGAGAAGGGTCGAAAAGTAGATTTCATTTCTTTTTGCGCATCATGTCAAAATAACGTACCGGCTGTTCAACCTTAAACTTAACTCGCTGAAGCGGATGCCGCGCAGCAGTCAGCTCGTTGCCATTCTCATCCCAAATCTGACCAACCGTTTGTTTGAACACGGATCCGCCAGGACCGAAGAACTCTACTTCTTGTCCAGGCTTGAAGTGATTGCGCTGCTGAATAGTAGCCATCTTGGTCTCTTCATCATACTCCAGTACAAGACCGGCAAAGTCATAGGGAGCAGCCTTCTCTTCAGGCTCATAAATATGATCCTCATGATCCGGTGTATCATAGAAGAATCCTGTATTTAAAGGACGATTCGCCGCTTTATTCATCTCTTCAATCCATTCAGGTCTCAGTACATAGTTATCCGGATCTGCCATATAGGCATCAATCGCCTGACGATATACGTTGACGACGGTAGCTACATAGTGAATAGATTTCATTCGGCCTTCGATTTTGAAGCTGTCCACACCCACATCAATAAGATCAGGAATATGGGCAATCATACACAAATCTTTGGAGGACATGGTGAAGGAATTATCTTCTTCGGCGAACAGTGGATGCTGATTCACACCCAGATTGAACTGCTGCAGAACCCGGCTGTCCCTGGCTTCTTCCTCTGATACCCATACTTCCTGAGGACGTCCGTCTTCGAACAGATCATATTTCCAGCGGCACGACTGGCAGCATCCTCCCCGATTGGAATCCCGGTCAGTGAAGTGATTGGATAATACACAGCGACCAGAGTATGAAGAACACATGGCCCCATGAATGAAAGCCTCAATCTCAATATCCACATGGTTCTTGATCTCTGCAATTTCTTCCAGACTTGTCTCCCGGCCAAGTACTACGCGAGGCAGGCCTTCTTCCTTCCAGAACTGCACAGCCTGCCAGTTGAGAGTAGATTGCTGTGTACTTAGGTGAACCTCCAGCTCAGGCACCACTCTTCTAGCCGTGTCTACGATGATCGGATCTGCCGCGATAATAGCCGAGATCCCCACCTCATGCAGATTGCGTAAATATTCTTCAATTCCGGCGATATCTTCATTGTGGGCGTAAATATTGGTCGCCACGAATACCTTCGCACCGTATTTCTTCGCGAACTCTACGCCTTCTCTCATTTCTTCAAAGCTGAAATTGTCGGCATTGGAACGAAGGCCGTATTTCTGTCCTCCGATATATACTGCATCTGCCCCATAATGAATGGCAAATTTCAATTTCTCCAGGTTCCCTGCCGGTGCCAGCAGTTCCGGCTTGTCCAAGCGGTAACGTCTGCCTGTAAATTTCGGTGTGTGCTTCTCTGTTGTATGCATTTCGTTCCCCCCTTAATACACCTGTTCTTTATAAAAGAATCCGAATGAAAGCTCGCGCTCCGGATCCTGTACTTCCCGAATCGTATCCATCCACGATTCCTTGAACTCGTAAGCTTCCGGATCTTCAAAATAAGTATCGATGGCTGTCCGGTACACCTCAATAACTGTGCGATTGTAACTCATCGGCTTGAGTATAGTCTCAATCTTTAGTGAATCTATACCTGCTCCAAGCAGAATATGAAGATCCTCAAGGATGCAGATATCATCCGAACTCATAATATGGGTCCCATTGCTATCTTCAAAAATCGGGAATTTCTCATCCTGACGCTCTGCCTCAATAAGAAATAACCCCCGCTCCTGGCCCAGATTCTCTCCTTCTACCGGACGGCCTTGATGCGTCATATAACTTTGTACGAGCTTCCGCTTGGAGTGATAGATATTGGTCATCCCGTGTACCTGTACCTCAGCCTCGATTTGGAGATGCGGCTTCATTTCGGTAAGTTCGTCCATATTCAGCTCACGTGCCAATACTACACGTACAGCACCTTTAGTCCCCCAATAATTAGCTGTAGCGTAATTGGTTGAGGTCATTTCTGCATTCCAGTGCAGTTTTAGACTTGGAGCATGCTGCTGAACTGCTCGCAGAACCGCCGGGTCGCCAAATTCAACTCCGTCTACACCTGCTGATGCCAGTGCCTGAATATATCCGGGAAGCTCCTCCAAATTTTCGTTACTTATCAAGTTGTTCAGACTTACATATACTTTTGCCTGGTCAGCATGGGCGGTACGAACGGACTCACTAATCTCGGAAATGTTCATATTCCCTGGCAGCCTGGTTCCGAACTTCTCCTCACCAATCAGCACCGCATTAGCTCCGGCCGCAATATATTCCTTGACCTCTTGTAATGATCCCGCGGTTGCGAGAAGTTCCGGTTTGTTCCCCATCATGTTATAAGCACCTCGGTTTTATTTAACTGTAGATTTGCTTTTTTGAATATTCTTTAGATGCTCTGCGTACGTCTTGGCAAACAAGTGCTCCTGAGACCCGTCCTTCTTCGTAACATAGAACAAATAATCTGTAGACTCCGGCTCGAGTGCGGCTTCTATCGACTTCACACTTGGACTGGCAATGGGACCTGGTGGAAGGCCTTTGTATAGATAAGTATTATATGGGCTATCCTTTTTTCTCAAGTCACTATTCAATAGGCGTTCTTTGGGTTTGCCTAGCAAATATTGAACCGTTGCATCAATCTCAAGCTTCATACCCTTCTCCAAGCGATTGTATATAACGCCCGCAACCTTCTTGCGTTCCGGATCGACTACAACTTCACGTTCAACCAGTGATGCTACTGTTATTAGTTCGGGGAGTGTCAGCTTCCTCTTCTCAAGCTTGGCTTTCCAATCTGGAATGCTATCCAGCTTCGCCTGCAGCTCCTCCAGCATACGGGTTATAATATCGGCCTCACTGCTGCCTTTCTTCAGTTCATAGGTCTCCGGGAATAGCAGGCCTTCAAGTCTATAGATCTGCGAACTGCTAGCAGGGAACTCACGAAGCAGTGGGACATCAATACCTACCGGATTCTTGGCCAGCTTTAGAAACTGATCTTTGTCCACAATGCCTTCCTGACTTAATTTATCAGCCATTTGCTTTAACGTATAGCCCTCCGGTATCGTAAAATGGACCATGTCCGCTTTCACGACATCGCCACTGTTCAGCTTTCCGATAATCTGGTCGTAGGTCATACCCGGACTTAATTCATAGATGCCTGCCTGGAATCTCGTTCCCTCAGATTTCATCTTCAAATATGCTTTGAACATGAGTGAGTTCTTGATTAGTCCTTCCTGCTTAAGCAGCTCAGCAATTTTAGCCGTCCCAGCTCCGGATTTAATCTCCACCTTCACACCCGTAGAGGAAGAACTTACAGGTTGCATCTGGTTGTAAATGTAGAGCGCTGCACCTCCCACGATGATGAAGAGCACGATGAAAATGGTGAACAGCCGCCGCCCTAATGTGTTCAAAAACCTCAACTCCTCTATACCATACAAAAAGAGCGGTAAATTCCGCTCTTCTTGTGTAATGCTATAACAAAGCAGGATTAATCAATTTAAGAGTATAGACTACTCAGGAAAGGTAAGCTCATCGTACAGCTCGGATACGTTCTCCCATTCATCGTCATCATCAATGGTTACCAGTTCCAGGCTGCCCTCTTGCGAGGTAACGATCTTAAGGATTTCGGGCTCTGCTGACTTGCCATCTTCATCAGGTAGAAGAACAGCATAGGCTTGGCCGCCAATATCGAATTCTTTCTCGACACGGTAATAAGAGGTGTGTCCTTTCTCATCCTGAAGCTCAACTACGGGTCCGAAGGCTTCCTTCACTCGGGAGCTCCAAATCACATGCTCAGCAGAAAACTCAGTCATGCTCTTCCTCACCACCCAATTCGTCAAGCAGGGTATTGAAGGTTTCTTCAACAATCTCCCACTCTTCGTCACTCTCAATAGTGAACAGCTTCAGATCTTCACCGTCTTCTTCATAGCGGAAAGCATATACTTCCTCGCTATCCTCGTCTTCTTCTTCAGAATCAAGAGGAACGACCATCATATACTTGGCGTCGGAACCATCCACTTCGAATTTCATAATAACTTCGAATTCTTCCTCATTTCCCTCTTCATCAGGGATGTAGATAATTTCCGGTTCTTCTTCGTTATTCATGCGATCGTTAGCCATTTGCCATCACCCTCACCTTTTGCTCTTAGAATCTAAGAAATTTTGCAAAATCAGCGTCGCAGCAATTTGATCTACGACCTGTTTGCGTTTTTTTCGGCTGACATCAGCCTCAAGCAGCGTTCGATGTGCCGAGACCGTTGTTAACCGTTCATCCCAAAGGTGAACCGGTAAACCTAGAATTTCCCGCAATCGTTCGGCAAATTCCATGCAAATTTCACCACGGGGACCTACTGTACCGTTCATGTTCTTCGGAAGTCCGACGACAATTTCCTGTACCTCGTATTCCTTCACAAGCTCGGCAATCCGCTTCAGTTCAGACTCGTCACCCCGGCGCTCGATCGTCTCAAGCCCCTGGGCAGTCCATCCGAAAGCATCACTCACGGATGCACCGATTCTGCGGTCCCCGTAGTCTAAGCCTAATATTCTCATTTCTGTTCTCCTATTTCTGCAGAACAGAGCGGCTTACCTATGACCGGCTAAATAATACTTAACCAATTCCTCGATTAATTCATCCCGCTCTTTCTTACGTACCAAACTTCTAGCGTTGTTATGCCGTGGAATATATGCAGGGTCACCCGACAATAAATAACCAACTATCTGGTTAATCGGATTGTATTCCTTCTCTTGAAGCGCTGCATATACCGACAAAAGAATTTCCTGAGCTGAAGCCTCGTGCTCATCGCCTGTGACGTTGAACTTGACAGTTTTATCCATGGAGTCCAAGATGACACCTCACTTCTACGAACAATTGCCCGCGGGAAATTACAAGCGTTACAGCCTGCCTTCTTAACTATAACATATTGGGTGGCCCTTAAGGAAATATTTGAAGCGAGAAAGTATCCTGAATATGGAATTTTTCTATTGCGCCGAGGCTTGAATAAGCTGCTCTGAAAGCTTAAGAGCCTCGTCCAATTTGGATGCGTCCTTGCCGCCGGCTTGAGCCATATCCGGACGGCCTCCGCCCCCTCCGCCGCATAGAGCAGCCAGTTCCTTGACCAGCTTACCAGCGTGGAGTCCGCGCTTCACTTCCTGCTGAGGTACAGCTACTACAAAGTTCACTTTGTCTTCGACAGCTGCCCCTAATACAATTACGGCCTCAGGCAATTTAAGTTTCAATTCATCTGCAAGTGTACGCAGAGCATCCATGCTATTAGCCTGAACCTGTACGGCAAGAAGCTGGGTATCGCCAACCGTCTTCACCTGGCTGGTCAGTGCGCCAGCTTCAATTCCGCTAAGCTTCCCTTGCAGCGATTCATTCTCGCGGCTGAGTTCCTTAACCTGCTGATGCAATGCCTCGATCCGCTTTGGAACTTCACCCACATGGGACTTCAGCAGCGCTGCCGCCTGCTTAAGAACATCAAGCTGGCCATCCATATATTCATAAGCCTGACGACCGGTCACGGCTTCAATCCGGCGTACACCCGAGCCGATTCCGCTCTCGCTGATTAGCTTGAATAGACCAATCTGCGAGGTGTTCTCAACATGGCATCCTCCGCACAGTTCAAGGCTGTATCCGCCAACTTGAACGACCCGCACCACATCGCCATACTTTTCTCCGAACAAAGCCATGGCTCCCATTGCTTTAGCTTCATCAATAGGCTTAAGTTCAATAATGACATCCAGGCTGTTCCAGATCTGCTCGTTGACACGCTGCTCGATAGCCGCTAGCTCTTCTGGAGTAATGCTGCCCAGGTGAGAGAAGTCAAACCGCAGACGCCCCGGCTCAACCAAGGAACCGGCCTGATTCACATGATCTCCCAAAGTCTCTTTCAGTGCTTTATGAAGCAGATGGGTAGCAGTATGATTCTTGATAATATCTGAGCGCATTCCCCGATCCACCGCTGCGGTAATCGTGTCTCCTGTGCGCAGTTCACCGGACTGTACTGTAACTACATGCACGAATTGGCCATGCGGAGCCTTGAACATTCCTTCCACTGCAGCATGACCGGAAGCATTACGGATTTCGCCCTTATCACTGACTTGTCCGCCGCTCTCCGCATAGAATGGAGTCTGCTCCAATATGATCTGACAGGACTCACCCTCAGATACCATATCTACAAAAGCATCGTTAACAACGATGGCGACAATTTTCGATTCTGCCACAAGCTCCTGATAACCAACGAACTCGGTCTTGGTTGTGTAATCAGAAAGTACACCGCCCTGAACCTTCATACTCTCATTATCATGACGGGCGGCCCGGGCACGATCCCGCTGCTGCTGCATCGCGGCTTCAAAGCCTTCACGGTCTACACCCAGACCATGCTCGGCTGCATAATCCTCAGTCAAATCGAGCGGGAATCCGTAGGTATCGTATAATTTGAACGCATCAGGTCCACTGATCATACTCTTCCCTGCCGACTTAGCCTCCTCGCTGATATTAGCCAGAATAGCCAAACCATCCGAGAGGGTCTCGTGGAAGCGTTCTTCCTCGTTACGGATAACTTTCTCAATGAACTCGCGCTTAGTAATAATATCGGTATAGTAGCTGCCCATAATCTCGCCCACTACCTCAACCAGACCGAACATGAACGGACGATCAAGTCCCAGCATCTTGCCGTAACGGACAGCGCGGCGAAGCAGACGGCGGATAACATACCCACGGCCTTCATTCGACGGAAGCACTCCATCGGCCACTGCGAAGGATACCGTACGGATATGGTCGGCAATAACCTTCATGGCAACGTCGTTCTCCGTATTTTCCCCATATTTCACTTTAGCGATTTCACTGGTCTTGGCAATGATAGGCTGGAAAAGATCCGTATCGAAGTTGGAAGGGGCATCCTGGAGAATGGACGCGAAACGCTCCAGACCTGCACCGGTATCAATATTCTTGTTCGGAAGCGGCGTATAAGAGCCATCCTTGTTATGATTGAACTCCGAGAACACGACATTCCACACTTCCAGGAAGCGTTCATTCTCTCCGCCCGGGTAGCATTCCGGATCAGACAGATCACCATAAGCTTCTCCGCGATCGTAAAAGATTTCCGTACAGGGTCCACATGGACCTTCGCCGATATCCCAGAAGTTATCTTCCAGCTTCACAATCCGCTCCGCCGGCAGACCCAGCTTCTCATTCCACAGCTTGTACGCTTCCTCATCCTCCGGATATACCGTGACAGACAGACGCTCAGGATCGAAGCCGATCCACTCTTTGCTGGTCAGGAATTCCCAAGCCCAGGTAACGGCCTCTTCTTTAAAGTAATCTCCGATGGAGAAGTTGCCCAGCATTTCAAAGAATGTGTGATGTCTACGGGTCTTGCCCACATTCTCAATATCATTGGTCCGAATACATTTCTGCGAATTGGCAAGCCTTGGGTTCTCCGGCTTCACACGGCCGTCAAAATACGGCTTAAGCGGTGCCATACCCGCATTAATCCACAGCAGTGAGGGATCGTTATGCGGGACAAGCGAAGCACTCGGTTCAATTTTGTGTCCTTTGGAAGAGAAGAATTGCAGCCATTTGGAACGAATTTCACTTGCTTTCATGATAGGACAGCCTCCTAGACTTTTATATAAAAAAACAAAAAACGCCCCTGAATATCAGGGACGATGAGCTCGCGGTACCACCCTGGTTACCGTTCTGGATACGGCTTAAGCCGAATTAGCAGAACGATCTCCTTGATTGGCTGTTAACGAAAGCCATCCGGCGGATTTGGCCGCTCTCTGAGATCCGCTTTCCGTACAACCGAAATTCAGGTTCTCTCACCCATCGTCTGCCTGATGCTGCGCACCTAAGTTAACGAAGGAACCTTCTCTCTGGGAATTCGGGCCTGGACGTACTTTATCTCATCAACGATTTGACATATACACTCAAGTATATAAGCCTCGTGTCAGGCTGTCAATTGGCCCTATACCGTCTTACGGCGCACGTAATAGGCATAGAAATGCTGAATGACAACCTTGAGAACGGCAAAGCAAGGAACGGCCAGAATTAGGCCCGGAATTCCGGCAACCTCTCCGCCAACAAGCAAAGCAAATATAATAAACATCGGATGCAGATGAAGCGTTCTTCCGACCACCTGCGGGGATATAACATTACTTTCAAGCAGCTGGCAAATCGTGTTGACCACAATCACCATCAGAACCATCCGCCAGGAAATAGCTGAAGCCATGAGCACGGCGGGAGCAGCACCAAGGAACGGACCAAGATAGGGAATGATATTGCAGAGCGCAACTACACTGGCCAGAAGAAGCGCGTAAGGCATCCCGATGATCATATATCCAATATAAGCAAAGGTTCCAATAATTACACATACCAGGAGCTGGCCCCGAATGTAGCTCCCCAGTGCCTCATCAATTTCTTTCATCAGCAGCACGATTGATTTGCGCCTTGTATGCGGGAGATAGGTGATAATCATCCGCTCAATGACTTCGAAATCTTTTAGCATATAGAAAATAAGAAACGGAATGATAAACGCATTAAAAATCACGCCAATCGTCGCTCCTATGTTATTCATGAAGTCAGAAATACCGGCGGCGAGCTTTTGCTCAAATTGATAGAACCAGTTGTTCATCCCCATACGAACCCCATTCGGCAGAAAAGAAGTGTCCCAGCTGTTCATGATCTGTTGGGTATGCAGAGTAAGCTCGGGCAGATGCTCACCAAGCTCCTGAAGCTGATTCATGAACATGGGGATCATATTGGCCAGGATGACCGCAAGGCTTGTCAGAAATACGGCGTATATCAGCAGTACCGCTGCCGTGCGGGGAACCTTACGTTCTCCAAGCAGCTTGACGATCGGATTCAACACATATGAAATAATTAAGGCTATGACAAAGGGGGCAAATATCACTTTCAAAAAGCTGAAGAAAATGACAATGACCGGCTTAAGCAGCCACAGGAAGTACACAATGATAAGTCCCAGCAGTACCCACAGGCCATAGCGGAACAACTTGCTGTTCCAGAACGGTTCCATTCGTATTTCCTCCCTCTAGACGGACTGGCTGTATGTAGAGAGTATATGCGCAGGGGATGGAAAATAATCGAATGTCAGGACAAGTCGGTTAATAAATAACAACAAAAGCCGCTTGCCCAGTGAACTCCACAGCGGGAATTCACCAAGCTAAGCGGCTAAAAGGTTCTCATATGTACAAGGAACGTAAATCCTTAAGAGGATGCGTGGATTTGGGGAAAGTCTTGAATCATTTCCTCCCCAAAGAACAGATCATCCAAAGAACTCAGCGTTCCGTCTTCCTCAACCTGATACACAGACATTTTCTCCCCGTTCACGGTGAGTTCAATAAAGCAGCCCCAGCAATAAAACTGGTGAGAACCAATCTTGCCTATATCTTTTGAGCTACAATTTGGACATTTCATCATCGTATCACACCTATTCGTTAGCAGTATAAATCCCTTTTTCAAGCCTTTCTTCACTAAGCGGAGGCACAATAATTGCACTTTCTCCCTTAGTCATGTCAGAAGTGAAAGGCAGCCATTTGCGGCCCTCCATCAGATCGGAAATAAAACCGTCACTAATTTCCAACCCTACTATTGTGTTGCCCAGTTCCTGGTCAAAATAAACATCACTTACATGCCCGATCATAACACCATCGCTAGTTAGAACTGGAAGCTCTCTAAGCTTGCTGTTACCAAGGACAAAGGTTAGCTGTATATTCTCGGCCTCCATCTTGCGGACAGCCTGCTGATTACGAATCATTACGGCATCTTCGCCATAAGCAACGATATCTTCCCATAATACTGCTTTGATACTCGAAGAGAAGAGGCCTTTGCTCTCCAGTTCAATTCCTTCGATCTTCCAATCACTACTCAGAAGGACATCCAGAACCTTACCGATCTGCTTGCCTTCCTCCACATCAAATACGGACAATCCGATCAATTCTTGTAGTCTCATGGCCTTAGGATCCCTCCTTAACCTTTGAAAACGAAGACACGCTCCCTGCCGGTTAGTAGTAAAAGAACGAAGACCTTATTTCCTACTACGTATACGGTCCAGAATGGTTCCAACTTTTTTGGCCGTGTATTCCATTTCTTCATTAGTATTACCCAAACCAAAGCTGAAACGAATCGCGGACCGCAAAACATTTTCTGGGACTTTCATCGCCTCCAGTACGTGAGAAGGCTCAAGCGAGCCTGATGTGCAGGCAGAACCGCTTGCGACCGCAATTCCCTCCATATCCAGGTTCATCAGCATGGTCTCCGTTCCGACTTCCGGGAAGCTTACATTCACAATGTGAGCAAGGCGGGATGTGGGATGACCATTAAGGACAAAATGCTCCTTCCCTACGAAACGCTCAAGTGCAGCCAAAAAATTCTCCCGCATCGATTCATCTTCATCCTGCTTGGAACGAAGATTGGACACCGCAAGCTCAGCAGCCTTTGCAAAGCCTGCAATTCCAGCCAGATTCTCTGTTCCTGCCCGCCGCTTTCTCTCTTGAAGCCCGCCATATAGGAGCGGCTCAAGCGCAATGTTACGATGCACATAGAGTGCGCCAATGCCTTGAGGTCCGTTGATTTTGTGAGCAGAGAAGCTCACAAGATCCACAGGCAGGTCTTCACAGGATATTTCCAGAGAACCGAAGGCTTGTACAGCGTCAACGTGAAAAACAATTCCATGCTCTCGCGCAATCTCCCCAATTTCAACGATAGGCTGCACAGTTCCCACTTCATTGTTCGCATACATTACGCTGATCAGAATCGTGTCCTCTGTAATAGCTTCCTTGACTTGATCAGGGTCTACCCACCCCCGCGAATCTACAGGCAGATAAGTAACCTTGTATCCCTGCTCCTCCAGACGCCCACAGGCATGAAGCACAGCATGATGCTCTACTGCGGATGTAATAATATGTCTGCCCTTCTTCCCGCTTGCGGTTGTCACTCCAAAAAGGGCCAGGTTATCACTTTCAGTCCCTCCGGCGGTGAACACGAGTTCATCGGGACGGCAGTGCAAAGAGGCAGCGAGAATATCCCGTGCCCCATTAACTGTACGTTTGGCTGCCCGTCCGAATGCATGTATGCTTGATGCATTGCCATACTGTCCCTTCATGACGCGCAGCATTTCCTCGGCCACCTCCGGATGAATAGGCTTGGAGGCTGCATGATCCAGATATATTGTTCTCAACGTTAAACTCACCCTTATTATTTAGACTCTCTTGCTTAGAGACCAACCTAATCGTATCTTTGCGAGACACTATTCTATAGCTGTTATGATAAATAATCAAGGAAATCGTGAAATCTATTTCCTTCTCCGGCCTTCGTTCTTGTGCTCTATGAGCTCGCGTCTTGTGACTATCCTGCGATACATTGACTGATCTCCCAGATTCTTGAACAGCTGAGTACCGGGTCTTGTATTCGCTTCGATAATCCAAATCCGGCCAGAACGGTCAAGCCCTATGTCGATCCCGAGTACTCGAATCCCAGGAAATCTGCGACTTAAAGCAGCCGACGCCTGATAGGAGACCTGTTCGATCTTATGAATTGTTGCCTGGACCTTGCGCGGATTATACGGATAGATTGAACTCAAGGCTGCAGGCAGATGAACCGGCCTTCCTCCTTGACTATAATTCGTTACAAATCTGCCAGCAGCTCCTACCCGAACTACTTTCCCAGAGATCAGCCATTTGGAGCCGGGCTTCTGAAGGAAGACACGTATATCCATCAGCCTGTGATGGTATTTGGTAAGGTGAAGACCCTGCTGGACCAAATAGGACTGGTAGGGATGAAGCCTTTGATGAAGTTCACGAATGACAAATTTACGGCTGACTCTTCTGCTATTTAATCCCCAAGAAATGTGGATACCTTTATTCTTTAACCGCTTTAACCTTACTATTCCCCTGCCCTGGCTCCCAGTATCGGGCTTAACAAATACGGTGGAGTGATGATCCAGCATTCTCTTGAGTACATAAGGATGGTAAGGACGGGTGTCGGGCAGATGTCTGCGAAGCAGCGGGGATCTCCGCATTGTTCTGTCCTTAAGCAATTTGCTTTGAATTCTCCGGAATGGCACTTCTTCTCCATCTCCTCATATATGACTTATAAGCAATATATGCCCGAGAGAGGGATGCCCGTAAGATATACTCGCCTCTAATTATTTCTGCAAGGAAACTCTTACCCGGAATAGTAACGGTAATGCACAAGCAGCACTATGACCTGTATGTGCCGGTTAGCGGCTAAATTATTCCTTTATCAGTCCGTGTCCCTGCACTACGTTCAGCCATTGGTCCGCGATTAGAGCATGACCCGCTGCTGTCGGATGAACGCCATCCCATATCCAATACGCAGCATCCGCGCGGCTGCATGCCTCGTCAAACCTCTTCTGCAGAGGAACATGAACGGCTCCATAAGTGTCCGCGAGCTGCCAGACAACCTGTTGGTAATGCCTGATCTGCTGTTCCCATGCTTCCCACTTCTCTTCGGTTGCCCCTGTTCTCAGGATAAAGGGCTCACACAAAATAAGCTTTGTATCCGGGAGAACAATAGAAGTTTCTTCCAGCAAGTGACGGTAAGCACGCTCAAATCGGTCTGTAACACCGCTGGCTTCACCATTAATCGATCGCCACAAGTCGTTGACTCCGATAAGCATGCTTAAGATATCAGGCTGTATGCTGATCGCATCTTCGTTCCAGCGGGCATATAGATCGGAGACCCGGTCTCCGCTGACTCCGCGGTTGACGAACCACGGCTGCTCCTCCGCCATTTCATTACCAAGCTTGGCCGCGATGATATAAGGATAGCCATGCCCTAGAACATGGTTAGGATCATCATTGCGGCTGCGGCCCCCGTCCGTGATGGAATCTCCTTGAAACAAAATTACTTTTCGTCTGCGGCTCATTGGCTCTCTCTTCCTTTAACTATAAAATTGATAAATCTAGTTCAATTATACTTTTTCTCATGTCTTTACCTAATTTTCCCCATCATATTACTCTCTCAACAAGATAAAGGCAATGAAAAATAGAATGCGCTTTCAGGTAGAATGGACTTAAACACATTGGACGGCCGCTTGGCCGGAGGCGGATCGTCTATTAATGGAGGCAGTATGTAAGAACCACGGAAGATGTCATGTCGAAATGGGAAAGACTGAGTGAAGGTGAAATCCTTCGATATCGAGATAATAATAACCCAGCTCTCAGAGCTGGGTTTACTATATTGCTACCCCAAAAACCGAATGGACTCTTTGGTTTTCGTAGCAAATTCGACAGGCTTCATGATTGATTCCCAGTGAATGTACATGATACGAGGATTATCATTAAGCCAATGGTTATGAAGCGCGGTTACTTTAATTCCATTGCGCTGAAGATTCCGAATTAGTCGATTGGCTTGATTTTGAAAAACTGCTGTTTCTCCCAAACATAGGGCACGTCCCGAGCTATCCAGAGACTCAAACGAAAAGAGTTGATACCGAACCAGAGGAGATGTCGTACGTCTTCCTAAAATTGTGGCATTTAACTTTCTTGCTCGACTGACAAAACATACAGGTCCTGGATCGATTTCATGTTCGCCACCTAAAATTCTAGCAAATTGATTACACAGTCTTCTGAATTCGGGACTTACCTTTACCGCCATGTCAAAACCTCCTTTTGTTTTGCTACAGTGTATGACCGAACAAAAAAAAGGAGTGGGTCGTATAAAGCCGGTCAAGCCTTTCTTCCATGAAGAAGAGAGTTCAAATTCATGATGTTGGAAAAAACAAAAGGCTCCATAAAGGAGCCTAAATGCTAACTATTTAAGGTTAAGGATATTCCGTACGTTCAGAGGTTATTAAATTAAATGTAGAACATGTAGTTCTCTTTGGCACCCAGTTCTTCAAAGTTAATTAGATTGTCCAGGGTTGTGGAATCCAGCACTTCAGCGATGCTATCACGAATGCGAAGCCATAAATCGCGTTTGGCAGGATCATCTTCTTCCGTGAAATCAACAGGTGAAATCGGCCCCTCAAGCACGCGGATGATATCGCCGGCTGTTATGTCGGCTGCTTCGCGGGAAAGGATATACCCGCCGTAGGCTCCGCGGATACTCTTCACGAGTCCGGCATTGCGCAGCGGAGCGATCAATTGCTCCAGATAATGTTCAGAAAGTTGATTTTTCTCGGCAATGCTCTTTAACGAGGTTGGTCCTTCGCCAAATTTAGCCGCGAGTTCCATCATAATTGTTAATCCATAGCGTCCTTTAGTGGATATTTTCAAAGAAGCCACCTCTTTCAATTTTCGCATAATCTTTATATAATAGATCTTTGAACCTATAAAAGTTAGAAACGGGGCAAAACTAATTTCAACAGAAATATACGTGTTATATCGCCCTATTCCGATCTTTGATCTCAGCTTATCGTAACATATCTCCAGCGATTTTGGAAAAGAAATCGCGATGTTCACTTAGATTTTTTACATTTTCTAACATTCTTTAAAGGAGTGATATTCATGTCCAAAACCAACAGTGAAACCCGGGTAGTTGTCGGGATGTCGGGAGGCGTTGACTCCTCTGTAACCGCGCTCCTGCTCAAACAGCAGGGTTATGATGTTGTCGGCATATTTATGAAGAACTGGGATGATACCGATGAATTCGGACATTGTACAGCTGAAGCGGATTCTGAAGACGTCCGCCGGGTGTGTGAGCAAATTGACATCCCTTATTATTCAGTTAATTTCGAGAAAGAATACTATGATAAAGTGTTCAGCTACTTCCTTGAAGAATACAAACGCGGGCGTACGCCAAACCCGGACGTTATGTGCAACCGCGAGATTAAATTCGGCGAATTCCTGAACAAGGCGCTGGATCTGGGTGCAGATTACGTGGCAACCGGGCACTATGCTCGCGTGGTGGAGCAGGACGGCCACTTCCAGCTCCTGCGCGGGGTCGATTCGAATAAAGATCAGACCTATTTCCTCAATGCCCTGAATCAGGATCAGCTGTCCAAAGCAATGTTCCCAATTGGACATCTCCCTAAGCCGGAGGTTCGGCGAATTGCTGAGGAGGCAGGTCTCTACACGGCTAAGAAGAAAGACAGCACTGGCGTATGCTTCATCGGGGAACGGAATTTCCGGGAATTCCTGAGTCAATACCTTCCGGCTAAGTCAGGTAATATGGTAGACATCGCTACAGGCGAGATCAAAGGCCGTCATGATGGGCTTATGTATTACACACTGGGTCAGCGTCAAGGGCTGGGTATTGGCGGAACAGGATCAGGTAACGGTGAACCTTGGTTCGTCGCTGATAAAGATCTGGAGCAAAACATTCTCTATGTCGTACAGGGAGACAAGCATCCAAGCCTGTATTCGACCGGGCTCATCGCTTCCGGTATGAACTGGATCGCCGGCAATCAACATATGCCGAAGAACTCCTACCACTGCACAGCCAAATTCCGCTACCGTCAGCCGGACCAAGGCGTGACTCTAACTCTTCGCGAAGACGGCAATGTTCATGTTGCCTTTGAACAGCCGCAAAAAGCAATCACGCCGGGGCAAGCTGTCGTATTCTATGATGGTGATGTGTGTCTCGGCGGCGGTACTATAGATGTTGTTGAGAAAGTGGTTCAGCAAGAACTCCATTTGAATAAATAATTAATAAAGAAGCCATTCCCTCAGATTCTTATCCGAGCTGGAATGGCTTCTTTATGATTTGGATTTGGGGATAGCTTAAGCTTCCCTGTCCTGTAGGGCCAGACCCGCTGGATAATGGGTGGCCTGGTGTTTTTGGTGTTTCAGTCGTCCAGGACGTTCAGATGTTGCGGGTAGCTCTGTTGGCTCTGATAGTTCAGGTGTTTCAGTTATCCAGGGCTTTCAAATGTTTCGGTTAGCTCAGGTAGTTTCAGGTAGTTCGAAGTCAGCCGATCAGCTGCTTCGTCCGTTCTCCCGGTTCTGCCCGCGTCTGAGCTCCTGATTATGCCTAATCTTACTCTCGTTCCCCTGCTCCGTCGCTTCATAAAAGACGGCCCGGGCAAGCTCGGGCGGAAGGTAGTCCTGCTTCACATAATGACCCGGATAATCGTGTGGATACTTGTATCCGGTATGCCCCAGCTTCACGGCGCCTGAATAATGGCCATCCCGCAGATGCAGAGGAACCTCTGCGGACTGCATGCGGTCCATCGCGCCCATGGCTTTGGAGATTGCGGTATACACCGCATTTGACTTGGGGCTCTCCACCGCGAACAGAATCGCCTGCGCAATGTTCAGCTTGGCCTCCGGCCAGCCGTTATTGCGGTAAGCGTCCAGCGCGCTGACCGCCTGCACCATGGCCTGGGGATTAGCCAGGCCAATGTCTTCACTGCTGGCTGCGATCAGCCGCCGCAGGAACACCATGGGGTCCATGCCGAGCTTCTCGACGGCATAGAGGAACCAGAAGAGCGCCGCGTCGCTGGAGCCGCGGATGCTCTTGTGGAAGGCCGACAAGACATCGTACTGTGTCGATTCGTCGGCTTTGACAATGGGACGGCGGATCGATTCCTCCGCCACGTCCAAGGTGATATGCACGCTGCCGTCCGCCTGCGGCGGGGTCGTCAGCGCACCCAGCTCCAGCGCATTGAGCGCCCTGCGGATGTCGCCGTTCGACACCCAGGCAATGTGCTCCAGCGCTTCCTCATCCACCTGCAGCTTCATATAGCCAAGGCCCTTGTCGGGGTCAGACAGCGCCCTCTTCATGGCGATCAGCGAATGCTCCTTGGTCAGCGGCTCCAGCTGGAACAGCGTCGAGCGGCTGAGCAAGGCTCCGTTCACATAGTGAAACGGATTCTCCGTCGTAGCTCCGATGAAGACGATCGTGCCCTTCTCGACAGCGGGCAGCAATGCATCCTGTCTTGAGCTGTTAAATCGGTGCACCTCATCAAGGAACAGAATTGTCTTCGTACCATACATGGACTTGTCCGTCTGTGCCTTCTCTATGACTGCCCGGACATCCTTCACTGATGCATCTACGGCATTCAGACGCACAAATTCGCCCTGGGTCTGGTTCGAAATGATATGGGCTAACGTAGTCTTGCCGCAGCCCGGCGGACCATATAGCAGAATGGAAGAGACCTGGTCAGCCTCAATAGCTCTCCTGAGCAGCTTGCCCGGGCCTATGATATGTTCTTGTCCAATATATTCATCAAGTAGGGTCGGACGCATCCGGTCGGCAAGCAGCCGTGTCCCCGGGTCCGATTCCCTTCCGTATGAGAATAAATCCATGATTACTCACATCCTTACCTTACTTGCCAGTTTCTATTATTTTATCATAGTACAGCCCGTATTCCGAACTGATGTTTGTTCTTAACCCAGCAAGTAACCGTAAAGAACATTTATAACTATTCTTTCACTTTATTCCCTCCTCGGGATATGAGTTAATATAGTTGTCGGGCCGACAAAAACAGCTGGGAAAGGGGGCTGATCGAATTGATCACAGTGAATGAGGTGGCTTCCGCGTAAGCGGAACTACAAGTCGGGAGGCCGCAAGGCCTCCCTTTTAATTTTTACAGGCAGCAGGGGTGGACTGATCCAGTCGAGTTAGATTGCGAAGTGGTTGTTTTTACGATGGACTATAAGTTATTCTTAATATAAATTACATAACTCTGGAAAGAGGTGCTGAAAATGATTCAATTATTGTGTGCCATCCGAAGTTTCCCGGTAGATCAGACATAATTATTTTCTCACTTGGGTCCCAAACATCTCACATATAAGAACCTATAACATTGATGATTTTAAAATACGAAAGGAGGATCACGGCAATGGTGACTTTTATCGCTAAGAATTACGCGGACGGACAACGATTTAAGGAGGAAATTGAACGTGAATTACAGAAACGGGAAGGATGTGCTTCCCCCTAGGCTGCTGAAGGAATTGCAGCATTATATTCAGGGCGAACTCGTATATGTGCCCAAGCTGGAAAGCAAACGGGCCCCATGGGGCGAAGTCAGTGGATCACGCAAGCTGATCGCGCGTCGTAATGAGGAGATTTTCAAGTCCTACTGCGGAGGGCTCTCAGCGCCAGAGCTTGCGGCAGCTTATCATTTATCCATAGACAGTATTCGTAAAATCATTACCAAAATGCGCTCAGCAGCCAGACATTCGGAACAGAAACAGGCTGTGAATGGCGGGTTCAGCAATGCCGGAACGCTGAATTCCTCTTATCGTTCCTGAGCCGTGAAGCCATATAATAAAGGGCCTTCCTTAAGGGATGTTATCCTACATCCTCTGGGGAAGGCCCTTTACTGTGTCTACTTATCCGGCCACGCTGTAACCGCAATCTCAGGATCATCTGCCGTAACATAAGCAGGCAGGGTCTGCCCGTGCAGCAGCCATAACTCGTGCAGCGCCCGGGTTGAGCCTACGTACAGCAGCTTGGCATCCTGCTCACCGTAGTGATCGTCATCGACATCGGTCACGATTACCGCGTCGAACTCCAGCCCTTTGGAGAGATATACGGGAAGTACCGATATTCCCCCCTCGTACTCGCTTTTACGGCCGTCAATCAAGTTCAGCTCGTACCCAAGCCCACTGAGTTCATCGTAAAGCTGCTGTGCATCGCCTAAAGTCCGGGTGAGCAAGGCCGCCGTCCTGTAAGGACCGTCCTGGATTCGGCCCAGGGCTTTTCTAATTATAGAGAGGCGTTCTGCTCCTGCGGCCTGGATGATCCGCACCGGTTCCGCGCTCCGGAATACAGGTACAGCCAGAAGATCGGTGCCCACACCACGTCTCAAGATATCATTTGCAAAGGTGATAATCTCCATCGTGGACCTGTAGCTCCGGGTAAGCGCGAAATAGGCCGTCTCTTCCGGCTTGAACAGCACCTGCATCTCGGCCCATTCCCTGATTCCTTTGTAATAGTGGATACCCTGGGATAAATCGCCAAGGATCGTAAAGGAATGTCCTTTGCAGAACCGGTCCAGCACTGCGATCTGGAACGGAGAGAAGTCCTGGGCTTCATCGATCACGACATGGTCAAAGCGAAGGTTCCCATCGATCTCATCCACGCGGGTGAACAGATACAGAAGTGCCGGGAGATCCTCTTCCTTGATGATATTCTTCTTGAGATTGGCCTGGGTCACTTTGAGAATGGATTTGGGTATATCTGCTGCGATATCTTCAAGCTTAAGACCCTGCATTTTCTTGACCCCTACAAAAGCTTTGTACAGGGCCAGTGGGGTGAGATCCGGCCATTTTTTGGCGTAAGCCTTCTCCCTTTGCGAAGCTTTGGACTTACGTTCCTTCAGCGCCGCTGCGGATGGGGATTTCTTCAGCTCCATCTCCACCCAGCGGTGAATACGCGCAAGCACTCTCTCCTTGCGTCTGGCAATGGGATAAGGCTTGTATTCTTGTTCATACCATTCCCTAATCGTTCTCAACGGGAGCTTTGCTCCGTCCCACGGCACGAAATCCTCCTCAGGCAGGCAAGCTGACTCCAGCTGCTGTACGAACCGGTCAAGCTGATCACGAAATAATAGCGAACCCTTGAACCTTCCTGGTAGCTCGCTATCGTCCAGCCCGTTCTGCAAGGTATGATCGAACCATGCCGTCAAAGCTTCAGGCCCGTCACTCGGAGCTTCATCCAGACCCAGTACCCTGGAAGCCCAGTCACTGAACGTATTCTGCTGGATATCCCCTACTCCAAGCTCGGGAAGCACTTCGGAAATATAATTGATGAACATACGGTTAGGTGCAAAAATAATCATTTTCTCCGCAGAAATCTGCTCTTTATATTGGTATAGCAGGTAAGCCAGCCGGTGAAGGGCGACTGTCGTCTTCCCGCTCCCCGCTACACCCTGGATGATCAGTGCGCTGTTCTTGCCCGCACGAATAATCTGATCCTGCTCAGCCTGAATGGTGGATACAATATCCCTAAGCTTGTTGTCCTTGTTCTCGCCCAGCCGGTAGAGCAGGAATTCATCCGACACGGCAGGTCCTTCTTCTTCCGAGTTAAACGTATCGACCACCCGCTCGAGGATTTGCTTGCGGATTACGATATTACGCTTCAGGTAGACGAGCCCTTCGATCAGCCCTTCAGGCGCCTCATAAGAAGCCAAGTCTCCCCCGGTAAAAGAATAGAACAAGCTGGCTACCGGTGCCCGCCAGTCAATGACCATGGGCTGCGCGGTATCTCCGCCCACCCCTACCTTGCCAATGTACAGAGGGGTTCGGGTTCCGCCCTGCTCCTCGAAATCGAGCCTTCCAAAGTACGGCTCCTGTCCGGACTGGGCGAGCTGCCTGCGCTGCGTGTCCCGCCCCGCCTCCAGCACCTGCTCAGTATAGTCATGCCCCGTATATACCGGAATGCCGCGCAATCTCATCAGTTCTTGGTCTATCGTGTCCAAGGTGCGGTCAAGCCGCTCCTTCTCTTCTTGATAGGCACTTTGAAAATTTTCCATTTCAGTTACCTCCTAAGATAAATTTTGTAAAAAAGGATTTTAAGTATACCATTCGGCCCGCGAAAAAGCGATCATGGGATTTCGTTCATGCGAAGCCAAATGAAAACGACCGCTCCGGATAACTCCGGACACGGTCGTCCCAATTTCAGCCTGCTAAATTTAACGGCTATATAAGTTAAGCTAATGATTTACATATTAGTCAGCCGTATGAAATGTTCCTACGATCGCTGTTGTTCTCAGACTTCTTAATTGAATTTTTATAGGTAGAAGTCTAATCACAAAGGCGAACGCTCCGCTTCTCCAGAATCATTTCACACTCTTGCCTATAAGTAATTCTTAAAATCAACTTATTTAAGGTCTCTTCTGGCCCTGTGTTAATTTCTCAATGGTCTTGCGAACCCTGGCTTCACGCGTCTCTGGCCGCTTTGCCTCCTCAATCCATTGGATATAAGCTTTGCGATGTGAAGGAGCAAGGCCGCCAAAAAATGCTGAAGCCTCAGCAGATTGATCCAGCAGCCTTAGTAAATCGGCAGGAATGATCTCAGGCATAGAAGGCGCTTTGGCTTCTTTCTGCACTCGATTTCCAGCATTCCGGCTTTTTCCTGGAGCTGATCTTCCAGCTCCCACGGGACGATAACGCATAGCAGACCACTTGTCATCAATCGCAATGAGCGAGACGCCCTCGTATCCCATTGCTCTTACCGTGTCCCAGCCCTTGTCCCTGTTCAGGTCCGTTCCCGCCTTAGCCCCGCCTTTCGGGTAACAGAACCACAGCAGTCCGTCATCCTTGATAGTGCGAGTTGCAATGGGAGCCAGTTCATCCACTTCTCGGACAGAATGAACAAAGACCTGAACAAAGTCACAGCTTTGTGCCCCTAGTTCCGCATACTCTGTAACTTGATTATCCAATTCTAAATCCTGCAGGTAGCCATCCGGCGGGTTAAGTATGAGCAGTTCTCCCTGAGCAGGTAACCTCAGCTTGCGTGCGAGCAGTTCATTCATCTTTTATTTCCTGCCTGTCTCCAGCATTTCCCGAACCGCTACACTAGTCATAATCAGTCCTACCACCGGCGGAACAAAGGAGATACTAGCAGGCGGCTGCTTGGCTTTACGGCGATCCGGCGCATTTTCGGGAACAATTTTCTGAATAACGTCTTCCCGAGGTTTCACCGGAGGTTCTGTGGAGAACACCACCTTAACGCCTTTCTTGATCCCGATCTCCCGCAGCTTGCCGCGGATAACCCGGGCCATCGGATCCATATGGGTCTTCGAAATATCGGCAACCTGGAACTTGGTCGGGTCCATCCGGTTGGCCGCCCCCATGCTTGAGATGATCGGAATACCGCGCTCGCGGCACTCTTTGATCAGATGGATTTTATAAATAATCGTGTCCGAAGCATCAAGCACGTAATCCAAATCGTATTTGAACAGCTCTTCGTACGTCTCTTCCGTGTAAAACATATTAAGCGCAACCGTCTCACATTCCGGATTAATCAGCTTGACGCGCTCACACATCAGATCCACCTTGCTCTGACCCACCGTTGTGGTTAGTGCATGAATCTGGCGGTTCACGTTCGTGATATCTACGACATCCTTATCAATCAGAATGATTCGGCCAACCCCAGCCCGGGCCAGCGACTCGACAGCGATCGAACCCACGCCCCCGATGCCCAGAACAGCAACCGTACTGTTCTTCAGAATATCTAAGCCCTCCGGACCGATTGCCAGCTCTGTCCGGGAAAATTGATTAAGCATCTACTTTCAACCCCCCATATACGTTAGACCCATTACTCCATCCAGAGAATGAATCATGGCAGGGTATCATCTTAAGACAGAGATCTTTACTCCGTGCCCGGCCGATAACAGCACTTTAACAAACAGATGATTGCCCTGTCTGTCATAATACCATCCTGCTGTCTGCACCTCAAGATGTGGGAGGCTGAGAGTCTCATTCAATCCTTCGATCTGCGTTGGAACGAAGGAGAGCTGATGAATCGTAAAGAGAATCTCCCGTTCATTCCCTGAGCCCGAGATAGCCGCATAATCATAACCTGCGCTGATCTCCATCACACCGTTATTTTCCAGATAATTAATCTTGAGACGGCTGAATTCTCCTGCCTGATATGCGTGAGTAATCCCATCATCTTCATACAGCGTATATTCGCCCGTAACGGATCGCCCGGGATCTGTTCCCATACCCTTGCCATAGATATGAATATTCAGATTGGACCAAACCGCCCCTTCGGTATGCCGTAGTCCACTCGTCATCGGAATGACAGCGCCGGATTTCACGAAGAGTGGAATTCTGTCTAGTCCAGCATGGGCTAAATGGTGGCGGCCCCCCTCGTGCCGGGAGCCAGTCCAGTAATCGTACCATATGCCCTCCGGCAAATAGACGGATCGATGTTCGGCGCCCGGCCTGCAGATCGGTGCAACGATCATTTGATCTCCAAGCAGGAATTGATCAGATAGATTGAACGTCTGACTGTCCTGCGGATATTCAAGCACGAGTGGCCGCATGACTGGCAGTCCGGTCTCAGATGCTTCATGAAACAAAGTGTACAGGTAAGGTAGTAAAGCATATCTAAGTTCGATATACTTACGGCAAATTTCTTCTACCTGCTCATCAAACGTCCATGGCTCCTGCTTTCTCGTCTCAATAGCGCTATGATTCCTGAAGAATGGGGTAAATGCCCCCAGCTGTGTCCACCTGACCAGCAGCTCTCCCGAAGCATGATGCATAAACCCTCCAACATCCGCCCCGCAAAAGGCGACACCTGATAACCCCAGATTCATCCCCATCGCCATAAACATCTCCATGTGCTGCCAGTAGCTGCGGTTATCCCCGGTCCACACGGCTGCATAACGCTGAATTCCGGCGTATCCCGCGCGTGTCAAGACAAAGGACCTCTCACCCTGCAGCAGTTGATCCAGGCCTTCCTTCGTCGCCTTACACATGAGCATTCCGTATAGATTGTGTAATTCTCCGTGAGTTCTCGGCTGGCCGTTGTTCCCGTGAAGAACATCTTCATCCATGGTTTTCGTCGGAGAATTAAAGACACTTGGCTCATTCATATCATTCCAGATCCCGCTGATCCCATGATCCACGTAAAACTGGTGCAGGGCTCCCCACCATGCTCGGGTCCGATCCTCCGTGAAATCGGGAAACACACTAGGTCCCGGCCAGACATTTCCGCTGTATAGTTCCCCATCCGGGAAATGACAGAAGTGTCCCTCCGCAACCCCTTCCTCATATACGTTATAGCCCTCTTCTACTCTGACCCCGGGATCGACAATCGGAACAACACGGAACCCCATCTCCGTAAGTTCCTTCATCATCCCCTGCGGATCAGGGAACTGCTCAGAATCGAATGAGAATATCTTGTAATTCTCCATATAATGAATATCGAGATAGATAGCGTCACACGGAATCTGCTTCGCTCGGAACGTTCTGGCCAGCTCAAGCACTTCCTCCTGATTCATGTAGCTGAATCTGGACTGCTGGTAGCCCAGCGACCACAGGGGAGGCATTTGCATTCGTCCTGTTAAGGCGGTGTATGAACTCACTATCTCGCGGAGATCTTGTCCGGCAATCATATAGAGATCCATCTCACCATCTAGCGTCTCAACGTCGTACTCCTCGCCGGACTCCCGCATATCGATGGTCATCCTTCCCGGATGATCGATGAACAGGCCCATCGAGCTTCGACCGGTATGTTGAATCAGCAGCGGAATGGATTGATAGAGCGATTCCATATCCGGTACATGCGGATCAAGGATATCTGTATTCCACATCGTATAGCGGTCACCACGCTTGTTCAAATACCCCGTCGTCTCGCCCAGTCCGAAGATGGCCGTCTTCTCCTTCATGCCTCCCCGGCATCGGAGCCATGATCCGGTGTAACTGAACGAATACTTCCCGCAGTCCTGATCGGATCCGTGTCTAATCTGAACAGATAAAGTCTCTTTATCCAGGACCACGTGAAATTCTCCAGCATGTATAATCAAATCCCGCTGCTGATCCTGGATCTCAAAGCCTTCCAGTGAACGCTGCGGAAGCAGCGCCTGGGACGGGACCATATGCGCAGAATCGCCATGCAACGAACAGGCGACTCTCATCACTTGAGGTGTGAGCCTCCAGAAACTGAGACTTCCTGCCTTCCCCTGGACAGTCACACCCGAATCGAGCGCATTGCTGCTAAGCATAGGGCCCAGACTCCGGTAAGCCGTCCTATCCTCGGTTCCGACTTGATCCGGATGAATTTCTTCACTGGTGTGCATGCGTCTCTCCACTCTCCTTATTTTTCTAATTCAGATCCGTTAAATGTCTAGCGATTGACCGGAACATGATTCAACCAGACTTTGAATTCATAGGCATTCAGGATTTGCTGGCAGGTTCCGGCGGAGAGCAGTATCTCCTCACCACTGAAGACATCAAGCCATCGCCCAGCCGCAAAAGATACCTGGATATCCACCTGCTCAGATCCCGTATTCATCGCAACAATTAAGTGCTCCTCTCCATGCTGCCGCTCATAGACAAGAACGTTCGAACCCTTCTCGGCACGTTGAATGCGGAATGATCCGTTAAATAGTGCTGTGTGCTTCCGGCGTAATGCAATCATAGTCCGGTAAAATTCAAACAACTCCCGGTTCTGCTTCTCCGGATCCCAGATCATCGTCCTGCGGTTATCCGGATCAAATTCCCCGGCAAGGCCGATCTCATCCCCGTAATAAATGCTTGGAGCCCCGGAATGTGTCAACTGGAAGGTCACGGCAAGCTTCATCCTGCGGATATCGTCTCTGCACAGCGTTAGCAGCCGTACTGTATCGTGGGTATCCAGATGATTGAACGATGCCTCAGTTACTTGCTGCGGATAGCGGGCTAAATAACCGCCCACCTTGGCCGTGAAGGAATAAGCGTCGTCATGTCCGAAGACGAAGAAGTCGAGGATTGCATTACACAGCGGATAATTCATAACCCCGTCGAACTGATCCCCGATCAGCCACCTCATCCCGTCATGCCACACTTCTCCCAGGATATAGGCATCAGGTTTGACCTCTTTGACCGCTTTGCGGAAATCCCGCCAGAAGGCATGATCTACCTCATTGGCGACATCCAGACGCCACCCGTCGATATCCGTCTCCTCAATCCAGTAACGCCCCAGCTTCAGGAAATAATCTCTGACCTCCGGATGTGCCGTATTCAGCTTAGGCATTGTCCTTTCGAATGCGAAAGTTCTGTAAGTAGGGATGCCGTCATTGACCTGCAGTGGCCATTCCTGAACGTGGAACCAATCATAATACCTGGATTCACTGCCTTTCTCCAGCACGTCCTGAAAGTATGGAAAGGTAAACCCTGCATGATTGAACACGCCGTCAAGGATGACGCGGATTCCTCTATCATGGCAGTCCTTGACCAAATCTCTCAGCGTCTCTGTCGTCCCGAAATGCGGATCTACCCGGAAGTAATCTTGAGTATCGTACTTATGATTGGTCGGGGATTCAAAGATCGGTGTAAAATAAATTGCGTTCACTCCCAGCTCTGTTAAGTGATCCAGATGTTCGCGTACGCCCTGTAGATCCCCACCGAAGAAATTGTTATACTCCGGCTTGCTTCCCCATATCTCCGTCTGCTTCGGATCATTGCTCGCATCGCCGTTACTAAATCTCTCAGGAAAGATCTGATAGAATACCGATTCCTTCACCCACTCGGGCGGAGAGTGTACATCAACCGGGTGCAGGTAGGGGAACTCGAACAGTCCGAGGTGCTCGGTTGGCGGGCTCTTGTGGAACCCTTTTTCCGTGAACCATACGTTCTCGCCGCCTTCCGTCAGGAGGAAACCGTAGGCAAGCCTTCCATAAGGGGGATGGATCTCTGCCTGCCAATAATCAAACAGCTCGTCACTGGACAGAGGCTTCATCTCTGCCATTTGCATGTGATCCCAAGGCTTGCACTTGTCTCCGTACAGCACCTGGATCGTGAGTAGCTCCCCTCTTCGCGTCCGAAGGCGTAGATGAACCGTATGTGGATCATACCCGTATGCCCAGCATTCACCGGGCCTGTGATATACCGCTTCCTTTAACATATGATTTCAACAGCTCCTTTTCATAGTGCAATTCAGAAGTTCTTGTCAGCCCTTTTCCGCTCCGGCCGTCAGCCCTTCCACCAGGAATCTCTGCAGCGCCACAAACAATAGCGTAAGCGGTACAGCTACCAGTACACATCCGGCCGCAAACAGGGTGAACTCTGTCGCAAATTGACCCTGCACAATTTGGAAAAGTCCAACCGCAAGGGTCAGCTTCTCAGGCGTGCTCAGCACCATATTGGCAAAAATAAAATCAACGAAGCCGCCCGTGAAGGAGGTTAAAGCAATGTACACCAGCATGGGCTTGGATAGAGGAAGCATAATGCTTCGGAATACGGTAAAATGTCCGGCACCATCAATCCGTGCAGCGTCAATTAGACTTTGAGGAATCGTATCAAAGTAACTTTTTACATACAGAAATCCCATTGGCGCCCCCGCTGAATATACAAGAATTAATGAGAAATGCGTGTTAAGCAGATGAAGCTGCATCAGCAGGATATAGACTGCAATCATACTCATAAAGCCGGGAAACATGCCGATTACCAGCAAACTGAGCATCAGGTTCTTGCGTCCTCTGAATCTGAATCTGGAGAAAACATAACCCGTAATGGTGACCAAAAAGGTACTGAAGATCATCGTAAAGAATGCAACTTTAACTGTATTGATAAACCACTGGGCAAACGGATACGTATCGAACAGATCCTTGTAATGCTGCAAGGTAAAGGTTGAAGGAATCAATTGGTCACTATAGAGTGCAGTTCCGGGTCTGAAGGAAGACATGACTACCCATAAGGCTGGGTAGATACAGGTTACTCCAACCAGAATCAATCCTGCATAACAAGCCAGATTTCCGATCTGACTCCGTATCTTGGCTCCTGTTCTCATACGCTAAAATCATCCTCCTTGAACGCTTTGGTTCTTCGAATATTCACAATGGCAAAGGATGCCACAAGGATGAAGATGAAAATTCCAATAATGGAGGCGTAATTGTATTTACCGGTATCCATGGTCAATTTGTACAGCCAGGTAATCAGAATATCGGTATCCCCTGCCGACTGATAATGCGGATTCGCCGGGTTTCCGTTAGTCAGCAGATAGATCAGATTGAAGTTGTTGATATTCCCGGCAAATGACATGACCAGAAGCGGCCCGAAGGAGAACATGACCGTAGGCAGTGTAATTGCTTTGAATTGCTGGAACGGGCTCGCTCCGTCAATTTGGGCAGCTTCGTAATAATCCCTGGATATTGTTGAGAGAATCCCGATAACCATGAGCATCGTGATCGGAAACCCGATCCAGACGTTCACCATAATTACGGTCAATTTAGCCCAGAAGGGATCTGTCAGCCAAGGCAAACCGCTCAGACCGAAATATTTCAAGTATTGATTAACCGGTCCAAATTGCCCGTTGAACATATTCCGCATGATCAGCAGAGAAATGAACTGGGGAATGGCATAGGGGATAATGAACAAAGTCCGCCAAAAACCCTTAAGCCGGATTCCCCTCTTTTGTACCATCAGGGCTACGCCGAACCCTCCAATAAACGTAGTGAGCGTAGCGCAGATAGTCCAGACCACCGTCCAGAATACAACGCCGAAGAAAGTGTGGTTCCATGCTTTAATCGTGAAGATATCTTTGAAGCCGCCAAAACCGATCCAATCCACCAGCTTGGCTGGCGGCAGGTAATTCGGGGACGAGTAATTGGTAAATGCAAGTAGAATCATGAACAGAATTGGCATTACGGTAAAGAACATCACCAGCAGTATAGGCAGGGATATTACTAGATGAGGAAAATGACGGCCGGTGATCCGGTGAAAAGTTGCTCTGAAGCTGGGTGCCGCTGTGCCGCTCTCACGCAGCTTGCCTACCCGATAGGCATCACGAGCATTCAGTACATAGATACAGAGCAGGACAAGGGCCGCCAGAAAAACAACCATCCCCTCGATCATGAGAAAGATCGAATGATCTCCCCTGACATTGACATACAATCTTCCTACCTTCTCCAGGTGATCCGCCTGATCTCCAAGCGTGGTGATCCCCCATATCGCCCTTGGAATATACAGGGCAACGCGAAGACCGAGCAGGTGTACCAACAATAACAGAACGCCCTTGATGAACTGGCGATTATATATTTGTCCAAGTCCCATCCCGATTAGCGATAGAACCATCGCCCATTTACGATGCTGAATCATTATGCCTCATCATCTCCCGTATGGCTGAAGTGGGGACGCCATCCGAAGGAAGCGATGCTCCGAATGACGTCATGCTTTTAATAAGGGACATTATTTATGCAGCGTCTTCATCCCTTCCTTCATGCTGTTCACGGCATTATCCAGCGTTGCCTTAGGGTCCTCACCTTTCCAAATAAGCTCCAGCGCATTAGCCATCGGAGCCCAAACCTGCTGCATTTCGAACAAGGTCGGCATAGCTGTTGAGTTTTTGAATTGCTCAATTGCTCCGGTTACCATTGGATTTGCCTTAATCGCAGGCTCATTCTCCATCCCTTTACGAGCAGGTATGAAGCCGGTCTTTTCAAAATTCTTAAGCAGTGCTTCCTGGGTTGTTACATATCTCGCAAATAGCTTCGCCGCATTCGGATACTTGGAGTAAGCACTTACATAATAGGCTTTGACACCGGCAAAGGTCTTTGGAGTCTCCCCGTTCGGGAATTTAGGCAGAGGTACCATCCCTACCTCAAAAGGCAATTTGGAGAAATTGCCGATATTCCATACCCCGTCCAGGTTGATTGCCAGCTTGCCTTCCTGGAACAAGGCGGTCTTCACATCCGTAGTGGCATCAGCAGCTTCCATAGGCAGAATGTCGCGCATCGATTGATAGTATTTCATCGCCTCCACTGCTTCCGGACTATTCAGACCAATATCATTCGGGTCGGTATTGTCCTTGCCAAAAATATAGGCCTTGAAGCCGGAGAAGAACGGATAGGCATAATACAAATTGTTCAGCTGCATCATGAAACCGTATTTCTTATTCTTAACATCTGTGAATTTCTTAGAGAAGCTGATGATATCATCCCAGCTCGCCAAATCGCTGTCCTTCACCAGTTTCTTGTTGTAGTACAAGGCATAGGTCTCCATATTTCTTGGATAACCGTACAGGATGCCATCCTTGGTCACCGCGTTCACCGCTGTTTCTTGGAATTCTTCCCGTGTCTGTGCTTCGTAAAAATCGTTCGGGAGTACAAATCCGCCAGCTACTGCCTCGCTCAAATTATCATGGGGAAGCACCAGCACATCCGCACCAAGTCCTGCGGGACCATCTGTCTTCATTTTCTTCATCTGCTCGGGTGCGCCCTGCTCCTGAACCTCAACCGGAACATTGTACTTCTTGCTGAACTCCTTAGCTATTTCGCTCAGAAAAGGTACACCATCCTTGCCGTCCCACACTAACAGCTTGGCTCCCGGTTCTGCAGTCAGTTCTTCCTGGTCCTTGGCGGCCGCTGATGACTCCCCAGCCTGAGTGGCCGGCTTCGGAGTACTACTGGAGTTGCCTTCGGTTGAACATGCCGCCAGATTAAACATAAGAATGATAGATAATAACAGTAAATTCCATCTCTTTGCCTTCATGTAATAACCACCCTTCAAATAGTCATTAAAGTAATGAAACATTTAACCTTACTGTATTTCCTGACATTTGTCCGGATTGCCCGAATCAGGTTAAAAATCACCCCCTAAATTAATTATGATTAAACGATTAATCAATTTATAAAAAAATATAGCAGATACTATACTTTTTTAAATGGAATGGTGCTCTGACGAACTGTAAGACTTACCGGAAGCACAACACTCCGTTTCAATGAGGAAGTGTTCCCATTAATCTGGTCCAGCAGCATGGATACCGCGATCTGACCTTTACCAACAACGTCCTGCTTGATTGTTGTCAATGAGGGGATCATGTAATGCGCATAAAAGTTATCATCGAATCCTACAACTGAGATATCATTCGGGACATGGAGCCCGATATCATGCAGACCTCGGATCAGCCCCATGGCCGTTACATCAGAAAAGGCAAAAATAGCGCTGATTCTTTCCTTAAAGCTTCCTATCCTCTGTGCCGCCTGATATCCGCCTTGAATGGAGGATGCCTGCTCAAAGATAAGATTCGGATCGACCTCCATACCGGCTTCTTTCATTGCCCGCAGATAGCCTTGGTAGCGGAAATAGTTAACCCCGCCTTCTTCCAGCTTCCCGGTAAGTACGCCGATTACTTTATGACCAAGTCCAATTAAGTGTCTGGTGCCAAGATATCCTCCGACCTCATCATCCAAATCGACTTGATAGAATTCAGGATTGGTTAAGTGGCTGTCCAGAAAGACACACGGGATTCCCATCTCAATTATTTTGCGATATGCCTTCGATTGCTCATATCCTCCGACTACAATCAGTCCATCCAAGTGACGTTGGCGTGCAAATGCAAAGTCTTCATCATCTTCAATACCTACCAGGATCACCTGAACTTCGTGATGTCTCGCACCATTCTCCACACCGCGAACAAGCTCCCAATAAAAAGGGTTATCCTGCAGCATCCCCTTCTCAATAAAGGGAACGACAATCGCAATTAAGTGGGAGTTCTTGTCTTTCAAGCTGCGTGCCGAGGCGCTGGGTACATATTGCAGTTCTTGTATGACCTTATTCACCTTGCTAATTGTCTTAACCGACACCCTCCCCGTTCCATTAAGGACATTGGATACGGTTGCGATGGATACGTTTGCAATTCTGGCAATGTCTTTGATCGACACCTTATTATTCATGTTGTCTCCTAACTTGATTAAACGTTACATTTTCTATTTAGATTAAATCACCCTAAGAATTGATTGTCAATTATTTTTTGCGCGGCCCTTACCTTATGCAACCCTGCCAAATTCTCCGAACAAAATGCAAAACCCCTCGAATGACCATGATATCATCCGAGGGGTTTTGTTAAATTATATATTTATTTCTTCTCTTCAACCGGTTTCTTCGCCAGTTTGATATGAAGCTGATCGATCTGTGCCGCATCCACTTCGGAAGGAGCATCCATCAGCAGATCCGTTGCGCTTGCTGTTTTCGGGAAGGCAATGGTCTCACGCAGATTCGTACGGCCAGTTAAGAGCATGATTAGCCGGTCGAAGCCAAAAGCCATTCCCCCGTGCGGAGGTGTTCCATATTCAAATGCATCAAGCAGGTAGCCGAATTTGTCCTGTGCTTCCTCTTGGGAAATACCCAGAGCCTTGAACATTTTCTCCTGAATTTCACGTTTGTAGATACGCATGGAGCCGCCGCCCACTTCATAACCATTTAGAACAAGGTCATAGGCCTGAGCAAGAATTTTGCCCGGATCCGTATCAAGCAGAGTCACATCTTCTTCACGCGGACTTGTGAACGGGTGGTGTTCTGCGACATAGCGCTTCTGTTCCTCGTCCCAGCCGAGAAGAGGGAAATCTACAACCCATGCAAACTTGAATTTGCTGTCGTCGATCAAGCCTAGCTGGCGTCCAATTTTCAGACGAAGGTTGCCGAGTACGTCAGCGACCACTTTCTTCGTATCCGCTGAGAACAGCAGCAGGTCTCCCTCTTCAGCTCCTGTACGCTCCTTAACGGCTTCGATCTCTTCCGGTGTAAAGAACTTCACGATAGGCCCTTTGAACTCGCCATCCTTCACTTGAATCCACGCCAGACCTTTGGCACCATAACGCGCAGCAAATGGTCCAAGATCGTCGATTTCCTTACGGCTCCACGTTCCGCAGCCTTTGGCGTTCAGTACTTTAACCTCTCCGCCTTTTTCGATGACGGAAGCAAATACCTTAACACCGCTGGAAGCTACGATATCACTCACCTGAATAAGCTCCATACCAAAACGCAGATCCGGCTTGTCCGAGCCGTATTTGCCCATGGCATCTGCATAGCTAAGACGCTGGAAAGGCGCTTCAATATCGACATTGATCGTCTCTTTGAACACTCGAACCACCAGCTGCTCCATCATGCCCAGCAGTTCATCCTGACTCAGGAAGGAAGTCTCGATATCGACTTGCGTAAATTCAGGCTGACGGTCTGCGCGAAGATCTTCATCGCGGAAACAACGAGCGATTTGGTAGTAACGCTCAAGTCCTGACACCATCAACAGCTGCTTGTACAGCTGTGGAGATTGCGGAAGCGCAAAGAATTCTCCGGCATGCACCCGGCTAGGCACCAGATAGTCTCTCGCGCCTTCAGGCGAACTCTTGGTCAGGATCGGGGTTTCTACTTCAATGAATTCCTCTTTATCTAAGAAGTCACGGAATACCTTGGCTGCTTTGGAACGAATCAAAAGCGTTTTTTGCATTTCCGGACGGCGAAGGTCCAAATAGCGGTATTTCAGACGAACGGATTCATCTACTTCTACTCCATCTTCGATGAAGAACGGAGGAGTTTTGGCAGCATTCAGCACTTCAATTTCTGTAACCTGAACTTCGATCTCACCTGTTGGCAGGTTCGGATTCACGGTCTCTGGAGCACGCTTGACAACCTTACCTTGAACGGCGATGACATATTCACTGCGGACCCGGTCTGCAATTTGCAGAGCTTCTCCGGAGTATGCAGGGTTAAACACGACCTGAACGATCCCGCTGCGGTCACGAAGGTCGATGAAGAGTACGCCTCCGAGGTCACGGCGGGTCTGCACCCAGCCGTTCAATGTAACTGTTTCTCCAATGTTCGCGTTGCTCAGTGAGCCGCTTTGATGTGTTCTTTTCACTTGTATATTCCTCCTTAGGTGGTTGACCCTCCCAAACCCTCCCTAAAAGGGAGGGCCCCAAGGGCTCTGCCCTCTGGACACCCTGAATGTTGATGAGGGAGTCAGGTTGGCGGTTTCTTGGTTAGGGAGAGCTTGGATTCGCTTGTCGTCCCTGACGGGACCCGCTTGGCTTTGTTCGTACTTGGATACTGGAAAAGCTCGGCGGATGGTGATGATTTGGTGTACGGATGTATATGTTGACGTAATAGCCGCTTGTCGCCCCGAGGGGCCCGCTCTACGTTGGTGCTGCGTTTAGCTGCTACATCGTGCTAGGAGCGCTCTCCCTGCGGGATTCGCTGGGGGTACTGTGTAGAGCTTTTTACTGCTGCTTCGTGCACGGAGCGCTCTCCCTGCGGGATTCGCTGGGGGTACTGTGTAGAGCTTTTTACTGCTACTTCGTGCTAGGAGCGCTCTCCCTGCGGGATTCGCTGGGGGTACTGTGTAGAGCTTTTTACTGCTGCTTCGTGCACGGAGTGCTCTCCCTGCGGGATTCGCTGGGGCTACCGTTTAGAGCTTTTTACTGCCACTTCGTGCACGGAGCGCTCTCCCTGCGGGATTCGCTTGGGAGCGGTGAAGCTTTATAGTGGTGATGCGCCGAGCAAGTGCTCCCCCTCTGGCAAGGGTCGCTACGATGAGCATGTTAATGCTACAAAGCTGGGACCCTGCCTTACGGAAGATACTTGACTGGGCTCTATTCACTCCATATCCTACTTCAGCTCGTCCGCTAGGTTCACTAGCTTGACTGTACGCTGCTCGCCGGTCTCCATGAATTTGACCGCGATCTCGCCGCGGGCCAGCTCGTCATCCCCGAGGATAGCGGTATAACGGGCTTGCATGCGGTCAGCTGATTTGAACTGGGCTTTCATTTTACGGCCCAGGTAGTCCCGCTCTGCGGATATGCCAGCCTGGCGAAGCTTGAACAGCTGCTTGGTAATTTCTTTATCAGCTTCCTCGCCAAGGGCAACAAGATATACATCCAGCGGCTTGATGCCTTGAATCTCAATGTTCTGATTCTCAAGGATAAGCTGTATGCGCTCTAGACCAATCGCCAAGCCTACTCCCGGCTGGTCCGGTCCGCCTACTTCAGCAACCAGGCCGTTATAACGCCCGCCGCCGCCAACCGTATCAATAGCTCCAATGCCCTGGGCTTTGTACTCAAACGCAGTAAGAGTGTAATAATCAAGCCCGCGGACCAGGCGGTGGTTAATGCTGTAATCGACTCCCATTTCAGTCAAGTAAGTCTTCACTTGTTCAAAATGGCTAAGGCATTCATCATCAAGGCTGTCCAAAATAGAAGGTGCGCCCGTGAATTTGTCTTGGTCCACTTTGCAATCGAGCACACGCATCGGGTTGCGATCGATTCTGGATTGGCAGTCCTTACAGAGACTTTCTCTCATAGGTGTGAGAAAAGCAATCAGCTTCTCGCGGTAATCGGCGCGGCTTGCTGGATTGCCAACCGAGTTAATTTCAACCGTGACGCCCTGCAGTCCAAGTTCCCGGCACAGCTCATATCCCAGCGAGATCACCTCTGCATCGATTGCGGGATCAATCGCCCCAATGGCCTCTATTCCGAACTGGTGGAACTGCCGCTGGCGGCCAGCCTGCGGACGCTCATAGCGGAACATCGGACCAATGTAATACAGCTTGCTAACATCTGGCTCCCCATACAGCTTGTTCTCTACATAAGAACGTACGACACCAGCCGTACCTTCCGGTCGCAGCGTCATGCTGCGTTCTCCTTTATCAAGGAAGGTATACATTTCTTTCTCCACAATGTCGGTTGTCTCCCCAACACCGCGTTCGAAAAGGGAAGTCTGCTCGAATATCGGCGTGCGAATCTCCCGGTAATTAAAGCGCCGGCACAGATCTCTTGCCTTCTCTTCAATGAACTGCCACCGCTCCACTACACCGGGCAGCAGATCCTGAGTACCTGTTGGTTTTTGAAAGCCCATGGTCTATCCTCCACTTTGTTATCGTAATAACGGACGAGCAAGCCTAGCTGTGTACTGGCTTCACCCATATCCGCAAAAAAATAAAAGTCTCCCACCCCTGTTATTACAACAGGGACGAGAGACTGGATATCCTATCACTCGTGGTGCCACCCACATTCCGGACAACCGTAGACAACTTCCTAATCATAACCTGATTACAAGAAAGTGACATGCCAGTATCCGCTTTATACGGTTAACGCCCGCCTACGTCTTCAGCTACTGAGGTCATTCCCGGTTCGCTGACGATTCTCAGGGAGGTCTTTTCATACAGTCATTGCCGGAATTCTTACAGCCTGACCTGCTCGGGGTGAATGACTCACTCGGTAGGTTCGGAAATTCCTCTCTGTCGGCTTGGAGCTGGATTACTTGGTCCCGTCATCGAAGTAATTGTATGGTCAGTGGTTCATAGAAGTTTTTTTCATTGTAAGAAACGCAGAGCACAAAGTCAAGACTCTAACAAAGAAAAAAACCTGCCGGCATCGCCGCAGGTCCAGTCATGATATATTAAAAGGGGGTCATGCTTTTATTATAGACAGCCAATGTTAAAGAACCATGAAGTGGAGATTACAGTTATATTACATAAAAGAAAGCGCTTTATTTGTCGAATGTAATACATCTTAAATATGCGGATATAACATTCACGGTCATGCAAAAAGCACCTTCGAGAACATTTCCTCCTATCGTGCAACAGGATTCATGTCTCTCGAAGGTGCGTTGTTATGACTGCCTTTACGATATCAATCAGAAGGCACCCAACTACGAATGCAGCTTCATGATTCACTATTCGTCAATAATTAATCAAGCAATTCCACATAAGCTCCTTGGGAGCGAAGCTTGTTAATTACGCTCTCCACTTCGGTCTCTTTGACCGTCGCACTCAGCACATATTTCAGATCATCATAATTGTAACTCGAGGAGACCTGAGTATCTTCCCTGCGGTCACGCTGATGCTCATCGTTTCCTGTATTCATATAACCATTATTTGTTCGATCATTCTCCTCCTCGCTCAAGGCAGCGAGCGGAATAACGGCCTGAGGACCATTCGTACCTGTGAAGCCGGAAGCCCCATAGGCTCCGCTCCCCAGAACAGCCCCGCCTACAATTGAGGTGCCCAGGTTATTCGCCGATATTACGGGTCCGAGCAAATTATTATTGCTTGTTAGTGTATTCTCCAAGGCCCCAGTCTCCAAGTGCTCTGTTTCGAAAGAGAGCAAACTTGTCTTGGCCCCTTCAGCCTGGCTTTCCGTTTCAAAATAAGCTTGAATATGCTTACTCATATCAATCTCTCCTTTGTCACATTGGAATAATGAGGCACAATTTCACATGTTACGATAACTTCTTTAGTATTTCCCGAACAAAAGCAGGTTCGTCTTTAGGAGTTCTTGAAGAAATGAAATTCCCGTCCACGACAACTTCCTTATCCTCGAAATTCGCACCCGCGTTCACCACATCATCCTTGAGCGGTGGGTATGAGGTTAATGTCCGGCCTTTAGCAAGTCCGGCACTGATCAAAATCTGAGGTCCATGACAGATGGCTGCAATCGGCTTCTTCGCCTCATCCGCCTTCTTCACAAAGCTGAGCACATTCGAATCCAGGCGGAGATTTTCGGGAGATGAACCGCCGGGTATAACTACTGCATCGTAGTCCGCTGCATTAACCTCAGATATCGATTTATCTGCTGTATACTCCGCTTTCCCCTGCTTGCCCTTCAGCGTTTCTCCAGCTTTCAATCCTATAATATCAACCTCATGTCCGGCTTTTTTAACTTCGTCATAAGGAACCTGCATTTCGGAATCTTCAAACGCATTGGCCAGTAAAAATGCTACTTTGCTCATCGTTATGTCAATCTCCTTTCCGTAACTGTCCTTCGCTTTGTTATTACCCGATTGGCTGTCATTTATAACAAGCCGTGCTTGCTATTCGTTCTGGAATTCTATATTTGGATCAATAAAAAAACCGCTTCTCCCGAAGGATCAGCGGTCTAAATCACTATCAACATTGCATTCAATTTGAGCTATTTAGGCTTGCGGGCTCTCCAATATTATCGTAACCGGTCCCCAGTTGGTCAGGATTACGTCCATATCGGCACCGAACCGGCCTGTCTGGACTTCTAGCTCCTTAGCCCTTAGCAGTTCGTTAAATCGTTCATATAGAACCTCGGCCGCCTCAGGACGGGCGGCAGCCATGAAATTGGGACGCTTGCCTTTGCGGCAGTCTCCATAAAGCGTGAACTGGGAGACCGAGAGAATGCTCCCCTTGATGTCTTGTACGCTCAAATTCATTTTCTCATCATCATCTTCAAAAATCCGAAGCCCCGCAATCTTATCAGCAAGATATACGGCATCCTTCTCCGTGTCGTCATGTGTAATGCCGACCAGCAGCATCAGCCCTGGCCCGATCTCGCCAACGACTTGGTCTTGAACCTTAACCTGAGCCTGCTTGCATCTCTGTAAGACTACTTTCATGTCTAAAGCTGCCCCTTTATTGCATAATCCGGTGAACGGTATAAATGTCCTTAATCCGCTTGATTTTATCCACTACAGATTGCAGATGTTCGGTGTTGCGGATCAGAATGGTCATGTGAATCAGGTCCATCTTGTTCTTGTCTGATCGCCCGGACACGGCAGAGATATTCGTCTTGCTCTCCGATACCGCCTGCAGCACTTCATTTAACAGTCCACGGCGGCTGTGACCGGTAATCTCGATATCCACACTGTAATTAGCCTCAATGGATTCTTCCCACTCCACCTCAATAACTCTTGCGGCTTCCTCCCCATCCTCTTGGGAAGGTATATTTGGACAGTCTGTCCGGTGAACCGAGACGCCGCGGCCTCGAGTGATATACCCGACGATATCATCGCCAGGAACCGGATTACAGCATCTAGCGAAACGCACGAGCAGATTATCAATACCTTTAACGGTAACCCCGTTCGTCGGCCGCTTCTTCTCGGCAGATGGAGCTTTCATCTCCTTGACTTCCGAGGTCAGCTGGATAATGCCTGCCTCTTCCTGTTCCTTGCGGAGCTTCTCTGTCACCTTGGTGCACACCTGGGACGCGGTAAGACCGCCAAAGCCCACCGCAGACAGCATATCTTCCACATCATTGAAGGCAAATTTCTTGGCCGCCTCCATCAGTTTGTCATCCGACATATACTGGGATGGGTCCACGCCTGCGCGTTTCAGTTCACGCTCAACCGCCTCGCGGCCCTTCTCCACGTTCTCTTCCCGCTTCTCTTTCTTGAACCACTGTTTGATCTTGCTCCGTGCATGTGAAGACTGGGCAATCTTCAGCCAGTCCTGACTCGGTCCGTAGGAATGCTTGGAAGTCAGAATTTCCACAATATCCCCAGTCTTCAGCTTATGGTCAAGGGGAACGATGCGGCTGTTCACTTTGGCTCCAATGGTTCTGTTCCCTACCTCGGTATGAATCCGGTAGGCGAAATCGAGCGGCACAGACCCGGCTGGAAGCTCAATAACCTCCCCTTGTGGAGTGAAGACAAAGACAAGATCCGAGAAGAAGTCCATTTTGAGCGACTCTACAAATTCAGAGGCATCCTTGGCTTCGTGCTGAAGCTCGAGAATTTCTCTGAAGAAAGGCATTTTCTGAGGTCCCGCATTCTCGGAGCCCTCTTTGTAAGCCCAATGCGCCGCGATACCAAATTCTGCGGTTCTGTGCATTTCATAGGTACGGATCTGAACCTCTGTCGGTTCTCCTGTAGGCCCCACAACCGTTGTATGGAGCGACTGGTACATATTCGCCTTCGGCATGGCAATATAATCCTTGAACCTGCCGGGCATCGGCTTCCACAAGGTATGAATAATTCCCAAGGTAGCGTAGCAATCCTTAATATTATCTACAATAATACGAATCGCGAGCAGATCGTAAATCTCGTTGAACTGCTTGTTCTTCGTGGACATTTTCTTATATACACTGTATAAATGCTTGGGACGGCCGGAGAGATCCGCCGAGATCCCCATCTCAGCCAGCTTCTCTGAGATTCGAGAGATCACGTTCTCGATATATTCCTCACGCTCCGCACGCTTCTTATGCATCAGGTTAGCGATCCGGTAATACTGCTGTGGATTGAGATATCTTAAGCAGATATCCTCCATCTCCCATTTAATAGCCGAGATCCCTAGTCTGTGTGCAATCGGGCAAAAGATCTCCAGCGTCTCATATGCAATTCTGCGCTGGCTCTCCTCAGACTGATATTTAAGCGTCCGCATATTATGAAGCCGGTCCGCAAGCTTAATAACGATGACCCGGATATCCTGTGCCATCGCGATGAACATTTTGCGGTAGTTCTCATTCTGCTGTTCTTCCTTGGATTGAAACCGGATTCGTTCAAGCTTTGTCAGGCCGTCCACGAGCATGGCACAGTCGCTGCCGAACTTCTCCTTGATCTCCTTAAGAGATACGGTGGTATCCTCCACGACGTCATGAAGCAGGGCTGCGATAATGGACAAGGAGTCCATCTGCATGCCCACGACAATTTCTGCAACCGCCAGCGGATGCAGTATATAAGGTTCGCCGGATTTCCGCACTTGTCCGTGATGGGCTTGTTCAGCGAAATCATAGGCTTCCCTGATACAGATCATATCCTGTTCGTTAATGTAGGCAGATGCCTTTTCGAGTAATCGCTCAATGCCCATTGAATCTTATTCGTTTCCTTTCCTGGTAACAAGGCATACGCCTCTTCACGAAGCCGTATCCCTATTTTTATTTTCTATAATTATGACGCTTGGGAGTTACCACGTCAACTCTTGAGCCTTCATTGCGGCAGGTAATTTGCTAGAAAGAAGGGAATTTCTTGATTTTTGTTGTTGTAAAATGTCGATGATGTCATTAATCTATTAAAGATGCACAGACTATATGGATTGGACAGCTTAGTTCTTCCATAAGCTTATAAAAGAGGAGTGACTTTAATTTTGCAGCGCGAAATACAAGTAAATGAGAAAGTACCTTTTGGGCCCGGGATCTTACTGAGCCTGCAGCATTTGTTCGCCATGTTCGGCAGCACCGTGCTGGTGCCCAACTTGTTCCACGTAGACCCAGGCATGATTCTTCTGATGAACGGGATAGGCACCCTGCTGTACATCCTGATTTGTAAGGGTAGAATCCCTGCCTATCTGGGATCAAGCTTTGCCTTTATCTCCCCAGTTCTGGTAGTCCTGGGGGCACACCCCGGAAATGGATACAGTATGGCGCTAGGTGCTTTTATTATTACAGGAATAATCTTCGTCCTGGTAGGTCTTCTGGTGAAATATGCTGGAACCTCATGGATCAATGTGGTATTCCCTCCTGCGGCGATGGGAGCTATCGTAGCGATTATTGGTCTCGAGCTTGTTCCCGTTGCCGCAGGCATGGCGGGCATAATCAATTCGGATCCTACCAAGCCTTGGATACCCGACATGACCTCGATCCTCCTCTCCCTCGTAACCTTGGGAGTAACCATCATTGGGGCTGTATTGTTCAGAGGATTCCCCAAGATCATTCACATACTGATCGGTATTGTGACTGGTTACCTGCTCGCCTACGCCCTAGGAAGAGTAAATACGGGCGCAATTGCTAAAGCGGATTGGATTTCCTTCCCATCCGTAACAACCCCTCACTGGGATATGTCGGCGATTATTACCATTATCCCCGTGGCGCTGGTTGTTATTGTTGAGCACATCGGGCACCTTCTCGTGACCAGCAACATCGTTGGTAAGGATTTGTCCAAAGACCCGGGACTCCATCGCTCACTGCTAGGTAACGGGGTATCAACCATTCTGTCCGGTTTCGTAGGCTCTACTCCGAATACTACCTACGGTGAGAACATCGGCGTTATGGCACTGACCCGAGTCTACTCGATTTACGTCATTGGAGGAGCTTCAATCTTCGCGATCCTGCTCTCCTTCTCAGGGAAGTTCTCAGCTGTTATCGCCAACATCCCTACACCTGTTATGGGCGGGGTCTCCATGCTGCTCTTCGGTGTAATTGCGGCATCAGGTCTTCGAATCTTTGTGGAACAGAAAGTCGATTTCTCTAAGGCCACCAATATGATTCTTGCAACCGTGATTCTTGTGATCGGGATAAGCGGAACCAAGCTGACCATCGGAACTGTAGAACTTAAAGGAATGGCGCTCGCTACGATTGTGGGTATCCTGTTCTCCCTGTTCTTCAAGCTGATTGAAGTATTGGGACTGTCCAATGATAAGGAAGAAGCCTCGCATTAAGTACTGCCAGAATAGCCAAACAAAGAGCCCGTCTAAAGCAGAAGCTTTAGACGGGCTCTTTGTTGTTGGTCAGACTTGCGGATGACTTACCTTCCGGCCTGGATATTTCCCGGGAAAGTTAGTTTTCCGCAACTCACTAATTAATAAGTAACCAGGGATACGATATCTACTCCTGGCAGCTTCGCGCGGCCATTCAGATCGGCAAGCTCGATCAGGAATGCGGCTCCAGCAATGTTGCCACCGAGCTGCTTGACCAGCTGTACTGAGGTAGAGATTGTACCGCCTGTAGCCAGGAGATCATCCGCAATCAGAACATTCTGGCCTGGCTTGATGGCATCACTGTGCATAGCCAGACGGTCTTTACCATACTCCAGATCGTATTCGATCTCAATCGTATCCGATGGAAGCTTGCCGCTCTTACGAATAGGCACAAACCCAACACCTAATGCATAAGCGAGCGGTGCGCCTACCACGAATCCACGAGCTTCCGGACCGGCAATCAGATCAATTTTCATATGAGCAATCATGCTCTTCAGTTCATCAATCGCTTGACGGTATTTGTCCCCATCATTCAGCAGGGTAGTGATATCTTTGAAGCTAATTCCCGGTTGCGGGAAGTCTGGAATCACACGGATATAATCTTTGAAATTCATTGTAATCTCTCCTTCTAGTCTTAGCCAGTCTAAATTGTAAGCAAATCTGCGCATACCCGGGGTCAGGAAACCGCGGTATTCCTAGCGATGATCCAAGCTGCCACTTGAGCAGCTTTCCCGTTCAGCAGCATTTGTTCCATCTCAGCAATTGAACCTATTGTTCTATATCGAAGCGAACTATCCAGCGGCTGTTTGGACGGATTAGGATTAAGCATAATTCTGCCCTTATCCCTGCTCAAGAACTGAAGTTCTTCGAACACTTCCAGGGTAAGCCTGATCATGCGGTTAGACATTCCTGTCTGCCGAGCTAGGCGGCTTAGAAGCTGCTCTTCCGCTATATCTGAAGATGCAGCCTGACGAATCCATGCATATACCTGTTTGAAGCTGTCCCTTGTTGGGATCTGGATCCGTTCATACTTGTCCTGTTGTCCATGGACTAATATAACACGCTCAAGCCGTGGAAAAGAAGCCAATACGGAATCAAACTGCTCGGCTGTCTCCGGAAGTTCAAGGACGAACAAGCTGGTGATTGAGGCAAGTTCCTTATTATTATCGGAACTTCCAGGAGACTTAATTAATTCAGCGTCTCCATCATATACCCAAAGCAGGGAATCCGCCAAATTACTGCGAAAGCGCTCTGCAGATACCTGTCTGCATACAGCAGCAGTCCTGACAGATTGTCCGGAGTTCAGTCCATCCAGCTTCTTGGTGAACTCATCTATAATATTCAGCGGAGATGAGGATGATCTGAAATCAAAGACCTGCAAATGGGAAACAGCCAAATCTTGAATCATCAGCTGAGGTTTGACCGATCCATTCCATTCGTTGATACCCGCCTCAACCACGAGGTCAATACGGGCACTTTCAGTTAACAGGTCCGCGAGATAACCCTTCCCAAAAGCGATGGCTTCAATTACTGCACCATTTTGTCTTAGGCTAAGCTTCAAATGGTTGCTCTCTCTGCCCATCTTGCGGCTCTCAACAAGTGCAGCACCCCGAATCACCATACGGGGACACGGATTATCCATCCCGAATGGAGCCAGCGTCCCCAGCTCTTTGATCAAAGGGACGGTAACCTCGTCCACTGTACATTCCAGATCGGCCGTAATAACCGGAATAAAGTGCTCCTCATTCAGAATGCCCGCTGCATATTCATTCAGCCGCTGCTCGAAAGCCTCCAGCGAATCTTTATGCAGGGACATCCCAGCAGCTGCCGTATGTCCACCGTAATGATCCAGAAGCTCTGCACATTCGGTGAGGGCTTCATAGAGATCGAATCCCGGGATTGATCGGGCAGAACCTTTACATTCACCGTTCTCGGGGTTAATACCCAGAATAATCGTTGGGCGATAATAACGCTCCAGAATTTTGGAAGCCACGATTCCCACTACACCGACATTCCAGCCTTCACCCGCGATAACGATGACGTCGGGAACCTTCTTTCCGCTCTGAATCTCCTGGTCCAGGCGCCCGGCAGCTTCCTGTACCATCTCCTCAACCATCTGCTGCCGTTCGCGGTTCAGAAGGTCCAACTCCGTTGCAATCTCCTCGGCCTCATCATGATCCTCTGTTGTGAGCAGGCTTACTGCGCGCTTGGCATGACTGAGCCTGCCGCTCGCATTAATACGAGGCGCCATACTGAACCCTACTGTTGTTGAGTTAACTTTAGTTTCTTTTCCCCCGGCTATCCTCAGCAAAGCCGCTGCACCGATAATAGGCTGCTCCGTCATAGATTGAAGCCCTCTGCTAACCAAGACGCGATTCTCATCCACCAAGGGCATGAGATCTGCAATAGTCCCTAAGGCAACCAATTGAAGCCATTCCTCCGGTACTTCCCGAAGAAGAGCGGAAGCCAGCTTATAAGCCACACCTACACCAGCCAAGCCTTTGAATGGATAAGGACAGCTTGGCAGCTTAGGATTAATCAGCGCATAGGCTTCTGGAAGCTGAGCCGGAGGCTCGTGGTGATCTGTTACAATTACATCTATTCCGAGCGCATGAGCATGCCTGATCTGTTCCACTGCACTTATACCTGTATCTACGGTAATGATCAGCGTAACGCCATTTTGTCCAGCTTCATCAATCGCATGAATATGCAGCCCGTACCCCTCTTTGGACCGATGAGGAATATAATAGTCAAAAGATGCTCCCAGGTGACGCATAAGCCGGATCATCAGTGAAGTGGATGATACGCCGTCTGCATCATAATCACCATAGATAAGAATATGTTCATTCTCCTCGATGGCACGCTTAATCCGCGGAACAGCTTCCTTTATTCCACTTAACAAGTAAGGATCATGCAGATCGCCAAGGCTTCCCCGTATAAACTTATCTGCCGCTATCGGATCAGCCAATCCACGGCGAAGAAGCAGCTCGGCAAATGTAACTGATATATTCATATCCCTTGCCAGCTGCTCTGCTCTCTGCCGCTCAGATTGCGGACAATTCCAATTGTACTTGGACTTGATCAAATCATAACTCCCCCTTCCTTACAACAAACCGGAATTGCTATTGAAGCAAGGTAGGCATGTCTGTATTTGAATTCTCATGGTTCGATTTATATGGATAGACCGGATCATATGGGATTACATGGATATTCACATCACTTACATGAGAGAAGCGATGCATCAGCAGAACCTTAGCCCGGTTAGCAATATCCTTTGCTTCAATAACCGTGATCCGGGGATTCACACATATTTTGGCCTCAACCGCTACGTAATGTCCATGCTCATGTGCCCGAAGGTCTTCAACCATAATAACTCCGTGCACCCGCTGTACCGTCTCAATAAAACTTGCTGCATCCTCATCTTGGAGCTCTTGTACCAAGGTTCCATAGATGGACGACATAACCATACGATAACCTCTCCACAGCACGAAGCAGGCAATCAAAAGTCCGGCAGCCGGATCAAGGTATAATAAACCTTCTATATCGAGCGCTCCGCCAGCCATGGAGCCGAACACTCCGATCAGTACAACAATGGAGGAATATAGGGAAAAGCGGCGGGTCTCCAGAAATGCGCTGCTCTGTTCGTTCTCATATTTCCTCGATTGACGAGACTGATACTGAAATACGGCCTCTTTCAAAGCTACAGCTATTACGACCGTTACACCAGACATATAGTCAGGTGCCGTGACTTCACCCATCGACATTTCCTTAATCGCAGAAACAGCCATTTGCAGGGCACCCATCAGCAGAAATACTGTGAAAAGGATGGTCAGGAGCGGATCACCTTCGTTCGATGATCTCACATACCTTCCCCTCTGAACGCTGCGTTCCTTGAAGCCCGGAAGCTGAATCTTTCCGGATAATCCCTCCGCTGCCTCAGAAGCTGAATACAGCGCATCCCCAATTAATGCTTTGCTATCGCATAACAGCCCAACTACACCTTTAAATACAGCCAATGTAAAATTGTTTATGATACCGGTCCATGCAGCAGCTTCAGAATGAGCAGTGTACTTGCTAGTCATAAATTCTCCCTCCTGGGTCACTGACATGACCGCGAGAGAGCAGAAAGCCGCGTCACACGCAGACGCGGCCTTCTCTCATGCTCTGGCGGATCATTTGATTAAGTCGTTGTTTTGGACGGTTTGGATTTAACATTCTTCTGCAAGCCTTTAAGACCATACCACAGTGGGCTCGCAATAAAGATAGATGAATAGGCACCGCACAAAAGTCCGATTACCATGGCAAGTGAGAACATCCGAATGGACTCACTTCCGAAGATAAGCAAACATACAGAGGCAATAAACACAGTGAATACGGTATTGATTGAACGTGTCATGGTTTGAGAAATACTCTTATTCACGACATCATGCAGATCCGTATGGGTCTTGATTTTGGCAAAACGCATATTCTCACGAACACGGTCAAATATAACGACGGTATCGTTGATGGAATAACCAACAATGGTCAGCACCGCAATGATAAAGGTTAGATTAACCTCTAGGCGCAGGATCGAGAATATACTGATGACCAGAAACGCATCATGCAGGAGTGCAACAATCGCAGCGACCGCAAAGCGCCATTCAAAGCGGATAGTGACATACACAATGATACCCAAGCTCGCCAGCAATACCGCGTAGATCGCGTTCTGCTGAAGTTCACGTGCCATTTCAGGATCAACTGTATTAACCTCGGCTGAAGCGTTCTTGTCGATATCTTTAACCAGTGCGGCCTTAAGATCAGACTCCTGGTTAGAAGTCAGCACCTCAGGGAAACGAATATTCACGCGTCCGCTACCAGGTGTGATCTGAACATCCTTCTGATTGAGCTTGGTCTCTGCAAGCACCTTCTCGATATCCTGTTTAGTAACGTCTTTGGAGACCTTCACATCCACGTTTGAACCAGAGCGGAAGTCTACTCCATAATTCAATTTGAATACCGAAAGGCTAATAATCCCCGCAATCGTTAGTACAATGGAAAAAATATAGAAAAACTTACTAGCTTTTACGAAGTCATAATTCCATTTAGAGCGCACTGATTTCACTCTCCTTTACACCAAGCATTCTCGGGCTCTTGATAATGTTCCCCTTAACCAGAAGATGCAGGAGATATCGGGAGAAGAAAATGTTCGTAATAATACTGACAATCAAATCGAGCATTAGGACAAAAGCAAAGCCCTTAACCGCACCCGTACCCAGACCAAACATAACCGCAGCTGCGATAAACGTGGTTACGTGAGCATCCATAACGGTACGGAAAGAGATTCTGCTGCCGGCTTTAACTGCGGACAGAATACTCTTGCCGCTTCTAAGCTCTTCCTTGATCCGCTCGTCGGTAATGATGTTGGCATCCACCGCCATACCAATACCCAGGATAAATGCCGCTATACCCGGCAGGGTTAGAGTTACACCTGCAAAATAGAAGAAAGCAATCAACAGCCAAGTGTACACAATCAAGGTAAAGCTTGCGACAAGTCCCGGAATCCGGTATACCAGGATCATGAACGCCAGAATAATCAGCGAGCCAATGATACCGGCTTGCAAAGTTTGATCCAGCGACAGTTTACCTAGCGTAGCGCCGACACTTTGCGAATATTTCTCGGTCAATTTGAGCGGCAGAGCACCCAGATTGATCTTGTCACTCAAATCTTTGGCCTGCTCCTTCGTATATCCTCCGCTGATGGAAGCCGTTCCGTCAGAGAGCACAGCTCGTACTACAGGATGATAAAGCAGTGTCTCATCCATGAAGATCGCCAGCTCCTTGTTAAGAAGGCGCGTGGTAATCTCGGTGAGCTTGGACTTATCTTTAACTTTAATACTTACTTCATAAAATGTGTTCAATTGGTCCGGATGGTAAGAAGCGCCATTCTCGGCGAACTCATTTCCATACAATTCAATTTTGTTGTATTGATCTGCACTCTTCTCAGTTCCGTCCTTGCTTCGGAACGTAAGCGTTGCGGGTTCTTGCATCTTTTGGCGAACGACCTTCTCGTCTGTAACACCAGGCATCTTCAGACGAATGCGGTTCGTCCCTTCCGTGGTTACGTCAGGTTCACTGGTCCCGAGCTTATTCGCCCGTTTCTCAATGCTCTTGGCGGTCTCCTGCAAAGCATCCTTCGTAACCTTGCCGCCGGCTTCAATTGGAGTCGCTTCATACAGAATCTCGAAGCCTCCCTTTAAATCCAGGCCAAGGTTAATGTCTTTAAGCAAACCCGGGGTTGTCCCTACCATAACCGCAGTGGTCACAACCACCACGACTAGGAATGTGATGATTCTTTTCATCCCGTTCTTTGTTCCCCTTTCATTCTCAATATTCCTATTATATCACGTGGTAATAGACCGTCAATTTATCAAATATTGTCGGACAAAAAAAATCCCATTAATCAAAACGGGATCCACGATAGGCGGAAAGCGTTAAAAAATTCATAAATTGTGTCGCTTTCAAAGACATAATGTCATTCACAAGCTGGTGAAGCGGCGGTATGCCCGACTTCTCATATTTAGAACTGACACAATCCCAGATGTCCGAATGGGTAACTTGCTCGTAGCCAATCAAATGGAATTCCTCCGCTTTACTCTGACAAAGCTGCTCAATAGACTGGATCAGCTGATCTTCGGTGATATCTTCTTCGCCCATGGGAGTCCTCCTTCTACACCACATCTCTGTGGCTTTCGTCTCTATTACATTCCACTTCATCTTACTAATTCCTGCCTGACAAGTCCAGGTATTTCAGGTATATCCAGTTCTGCCGAGGGGGAAAGAACCAAAATCCGCAAAACGGTGTCATGAAGCCGGACAGGTCCAGCATATGGTTAAGTTAGAGCATGTCTCTATATTACATGTCTGGAATAGGACACATGGGGGAAGAGGGAGAAATGTGAACAAGCAATCTTTTATCCATGGGACAATGATTCTTCTTGCTGCAGGCCTGCTTAATCGTATTCTTGGCTTCATTCCCCGCATCATTCTGCCGCGTATTATTGGCGCCGAGGGTGTTGGATTATATCAGCTTGGGTATCCATTCTTTCTGGTTATAGTCACCATCATCTCGGGAGGAATCCCGCTCGCAATCAGTAAGCTTGTGGCTGAAGCAGAGTCAGCCGGGCAGCCGGAGAGGTCCAAGGCTATACTTCGAACAAGTCTCATCTTCTCAATGAGCGCGGGGTTTGTATTTACTTTCTTGTGCCTGTTCGGAGCCTCATGGATCACCCTGAACATCTTGCCTGACAGCCGGGTCTATCATACCTTTATCAGTATGAGCCCCATGATCGTAATTATCGCTGTATCCTCAGTCTACCGGGGTTACTTCCAGGGCAAGCAGAATATGATCCCGTCGGCCACCTCCTCCATCATGGAGACACTAACTCGTATTCTATGTGTATTATGGTTCTCCTATTTACTATTCCCTATGGGTGTCGCCTACGGGGCTGCCGGGGCCATGCTCGGGGTTGTAGCCGGTGAGATCGTCGGCATGCTGGTGCTGCTGTGGCAGATGAGAAGATTGAAGCACCAGGAACAAAGCGGGCCGAGTGCGCATCCGGAATACCCATCTGATCCTGCGCCTGCAAGTGCTCCCGAATCGGCACGAAGAACCTTAAGACGAATTCTTGGAATAGCTTTACCCGTAACAGGCGGACGCCTTGTGGGTTCACTCTCCTATCTGCTTGAATCCATCACCACTGCTCAAAGTCTTGCGATAGCCGGAATAGCCACTGCCATTGCAACCGCTCAATACGGGGCTCTTCAAGGCATGATTATTCCCCTGTTACTCCTTCCCGGAGCGTTGACTTCATCCCTTGCCGTCTCGTTGGTTCCTTCTCTGGCAGAGGCACAGGCACGGGGAGACATGCGTACCATTCATAAAAGGCTTCATCAATCCATCAAGCTGGCTTTGGTGACAGGAGCCCCTTTTGCCGTAATTATGTATGTAATGGCAGAACCCTTATGCGTTCTGCTGTATAAAAATAGCGAAATCGCCGGGATGTTAAAGCTGATGGCTCCTTTTGCACTGCTGATTTATTTGCAGGGACCCCTTCAGGCTGCTCTTCAGGCTTTGGACCAGCCAGGAAGGGCTTTAACGAATACCCTAATTGGTGCAGTCGTAAAAATCGGATTAATCCTGTATCTGGCATCGAACCCGTCACTGGGCATTTATGGAGCCATCATTGCCATAATTGTCAATATTATTATCGTCACGCTCCTGCATGCGGTCACGGTAGCGGTTGCCCTCAAGTATCATGTACCGTGGCTGGATTTCTTTAAAGTGGCCGGAGTCATGATCATCATGGCAGGAGCAGTCAGCCTCATTTATCATGAAGTGTCCCTGGGTTCACAAGTATGGCTAAAATTCACGGCATCTGCTATTCTCGGAGGACTTCTCTACTTGATACTTACCGCTTTGCTCGGACTTGTCGACCGGAGTGATTTACAGAGAGTTCCCTATATAGGTAAATGGTTCAATTAGCGACGTGAATTCAGTCGCTGTGCACTTACTCACCCGTTACAATGTACATTCTGCCTCTATGATCCACTGTGCACAGGTTGATTTCTTTGAAGTGCTTCAAACCTTGGAATTGGATCTGGTTTTTTAACCAGAACCGGGTTTGGCTAATTTGCTCCAAATTCTTATCGAGCACTTTCCCATTCATGATCAAGGGTAAAGGCAGTGAGGCATATTTGAATTGTGCGGGCACGTCATTTCCTCCCTATCCAGCTTGGTTTTCAAATATTGAAGTACATGTATTCTTCCCCTACCCTTACAGCTGATGCAGAACTGAATTCATTAAATAGCGGTGCATTTTACAGAATAATCTAATAACCTCAACCTCTTGGTAATAACAGATAAGGCTTGACCATAGAATGAAATATCAAAGCTTGAGCTGAGGAGGTTCTATTCATGGAGTATAAGCGCGGCCTGCTTCCGTTTCGTATTTCTCATCCGACCGTTTCCGGCCTGTGGTATGGATTTTTGTGGATGCTGATTGGGGCATTGATTCTGTCTTTGTTCCTGCATGTCGGCCAAATGCAGGAGGATAACCTGAACGTATACACCTATTTGATCCACGCTCTGTCAATTGGATTCGGTGGCATGGTTGCCGGCAAAAGGACAGGCCGAAAAGGATGGTATCAAGGGGGGCTGGTTGGTATTCTCTACGGCGTTATCGTGCTGCTGGTCAGTTTTCTGGCTCTTGACTCTAAGCTTATTCTGAACGATTTCCTACTGCTCATTCCCGCATCCCTGATTGGGATGGTTGGAGGGGTTATGGGTGTGAATTTACAAAAATAACACAAATTCTCTTAGAACGGTTGGTCAATCCAGGATTATTTCTGATTACCCCGAAATATGTTAAACTGATGTAATCCGTGTTAAATATAAGGGGGAAAAGTCGGCTTTGCTTTATCATTCCATGACAACCGTTTCACTGTTTACAGCAGGTGTAGCTATACTGCTAATCTGGTTTGGTTCCGCGAAGAATCCATTTGCAGCCGCATATTCTTTTATTCGCGAGCTTGTAGTTTCCAGGAAGTTCTTAGTCTTATTCGCCTTAATGGTGGGCGTTCTGCTTGTTAACAGTTTTGAGCTTAAATGGGAAGCAGGACTTGGATCAACCGCAGACTTCACACCTTGGTTCCTTGCTATAGAAGGACATTTTGTCCAGCATTTTCAGCAGCTTTTCCATGCTCATTGGGTAACAGAGGTCACTGCCTTTTTTTACGTTGTTGTGTTCCAGGCACTTCTCATTGCTTCGCTGGGAATTTACGCAAGCGGGAAGAATACCGTTTTTGTTCATGCGGTCTGTTATACAGTAATTATAAATTATCTGGTAGCCATCCCTTTTTATCTGTTCTTTCCGATCAATGAAGTATGGTCTTATGCTCCATCAGGTGCGGAATTTTATATGTATGAAGTTTTCCCTAATTTCGATGCGGCTTACCGGCCATTATCAGGAATTAACAACTGTTTCCCAAGCCTTCATACGTCTATTTCGGTCTCGATGGCTATTCTTGCCGTTCGTTCCGGCAATCGCCGTTGGGCGCTTGCGGCATGTATAAGTGCCTTTATCATTGTATTCGCCATTTTCTACATGGGCATTCATTGGCTTACCGACATGGTTGGTGGTCTGGTCTTAGCCACAATAGCCACAACTTTGGCAGTCAGATGGGCTCAGCGCTCGGCGCAGCCTGCAAGCTTGCCACTCAATATAGAGTCCTCAATATAAATACACTTCAAGCCAATAACCGGTATCAAAAAAATGAGCCTGCTCTATTTAGAGCAGGCTCATTATGTATTAGCTGGCAGATCCAGTTGTCTCTGCTGTACTGATACTATGGCTGATTGCGCTTCGTTCAAATGTAAGCTTGGTTACATCGTTCACTTTGAGCACAACCGTATCATCCGTAAGCTCGGTAATCGTACCGTGCAAACCTCCGATAGTTACGATTTTGTCGCCTTTTTTCAAAGCGCTAAGCATGTTTTTTCTAGTATTTTGCTTCTTCTTCTGTGGACGAATCAACAGGAAGTAGAATACAACAAACATCAGAACAAACGGAATGATAATGCTGTACAAATCCGACCCTGGCGCTGCCGCCGCGGCTGCATATTGAAACATTGATGTTCCCCCCTTTCTTCTCTGGTGCCAAATCCCCTTTAGAAGCCTTTGTCGTTGTCTAACAGACCGTACTGTTCGAAGAATTCATCCCGGAAATCAAGCAGCCGATCATCCATAATTGCTTGACGCACGTTCTTCATAAGATCGAGCAGGAAGTGCAGATTGTGGTATGTCGTTAACCGGAGTCCGAATGTCTCATCCGCTTTGATAAGATGACGAAGATAGGCACGGGAATAATTCCGGCAAGTATAACAGCTGCAATTCGGATCCAAAGGTCCAAAATCACTTGCATACTTGGCATTTCGAACAACAAGCCGGCCTTGACTCGTCATAGTTGTACCGTTGCGGGCAATCCGGGTTGGAAGCACACAATCGAACATATCAATTCCGCGAATTGAACCTTCAATAAGCGCATCCGGTGAACCCACACCCATTAAATACCTGGGCTTGTTCCCGGGAAGCAGAGGTACTGTATAATCCAGCACTTCATACATCAGGTGCTTGGGCTCTCCTACACTCAGTCCACCAATAGCATACCCCGGAAAATCCAGGGAAGTCAAATCGGCAGCACTCTGTCTGCGCAGATCCTCATACATCCCTCCCTGCACTATGGCGAACAGGGCTTGATCATGCGGTCTAGCGTGACTTTCAAGACACCGCTCCGCCCAGCGGGAGGTCCGTTCAAGAGACTTCTTCACATAGTCATACTCCGCCGGATAAGGAGCACATTCATCAAAAGCCATCATGATATCGGAACCCAGGGCGTTCTGAATCTCCATAGCTACTTCAGGAGAGAGGAACAGCTTCTCACCGCTGAGGTGCGAACGGAAATGAACACCTTCTTCCGTGATCTTCCTCATTTCACTCAAGGAGAAGACTTGGAATCCTCCGCTGTCCGTCAGAATGGCACGGTCCCAATTCATAAACTTATGAAGACCACCGGCTTCACGAATAATCTCATGACCCGGGCGAAGGAACAGATGGTACGTATTACTGAGAATAATTTTGGCATCCATCTCTTTAAGCTCTTCAGGACTCATCGTCTTCACCGTAGCCTGAGTTCCAACAGGCATAAAGGTAGGTGTCTCTATAATCCCGTGAGGGGTATGAACCCGTCCCAATCTGGCCCCTGATTGCTTGCAAGTCTTAATGTGTTCGTAGGTTACAGCTGCTGTCAATATCATCAACCATCCTCTAAGGCTTAGTAAATAAACATGGCATCGCCGAAGCTGAAGAATCGGTACTTCTTCTCAATCGCTTCCCGGTATGCCTTTAATATATTGTCTCTCCCGGCCAGTGCACTCACCAGCATAACCAGCGTGGACTTAGGAAGATGGAAATTCGTAATCAAAGCATCTACAAGGCCATACTGGTAGCCAGGGTAGATAAAAATTTGTGTCCAGCCGCTGCTCTTCACGATAGGACCGTCCCCGCAGAGCTGACTTACGGTCTCCAGCGTTCTTGCCGACGTCGTTCCTACTGCAATCACTCTGCCGCCCCTGGCGCGTGTCTCATTCAGAATATCTGCAGTCTCCTGCGGTAAGATATAATATTCTTCATGCATAACATGGTCTTCAATGCGATCCACAGACATAGGTCTGAAGGTTCCCAATCCGACGTGCAGCGTTACAAAGGCAATTGTAATTCCCTTGGCGCGAATCTGCTCCAGCAGCTCCTCTGTAAAGTGAAGACCTGCCGTAGGAGCTGCAGCGGAACCTTCGTGACGAGCATATACCGTCTGGTAACGCTCTTTATCTTCAAGCTTTTCTTTAATATAGGGCGGTAGTGGCATTTGGCCCAGGCGGTCCAGAATTTCATTGAATATTCCCTCGTATGAGAACTTGAGAACTCGTCCGCCCAGCTCGCCTTCTTCCATAATTGTTGCCTTAAGCTCATCGCCAAATACGATGACCGAGCCGACTTTCAGTCTTTTGCCAGGCTTAACCAGGACTTCCCATTGATCTTCCCCTAAGCTCTTAAGCAGCAGGACCTCTGCCTTCGCCCCTGTATCTTCCTTCACCCCGAACAGTCTTGCCGGGATCACCCGTGTGTCATTAAGCACCAGCGTGTCGCCAGGGTTCAGATAGTCTATAATATCGGAGAAAATATGATCCCCGGTGCTTCCATCCTTCTTATTCAGAGTAAGCAGCCGTGAAGATGTTCTTTCCAGCAATGGAGTCTGGGCTATAAGCTCCTCTGGTAATTCAAAATCATATAAGTCTACGTTCATGATGCTGCTTCATTCCTTCGTTATAGTCACATTTTGGTAATAATGCTGCAAAATGGCCTTATAGTCTTTGCCGGTATCGGCCATCCCTTTGGCGCCCCATTGAGACAACCCGATTCCATGACCGTTACCACGTCCGGTGAACATAAACGCATTGCTCTCATCTACTACCCTAGCTTCATTCGAAGCGCCGAGAACAACCATATTCCCTCCGCTTATGCTTTGGGTTCCTGATGCGGATAGCACCTTCGTGCCCGCTTGAGCAGTGCCTGTACCGGTTACATTCCCAGCACCTAGTACAGTATACCTTCCGGTTGCTGTAATATCAAACAGCGTACTAGGCAAGCTTCCCAGCGCGGAACGATACAGATCCGGATATTTCACGTCCAGAACTTGTCCGTTAGCTTTCACTTGAATAGCACGCCCGGAAGGTCCACGCTGAGCAACCTCCAGTGACAATATAGGCGAGGTAACCGAAGTCGAGGTTCTGCCTTTGAGAGACTGAATTAATTGATCAGAGGTAAAAGGACCTTTGATCCAGGCGTATTCATTAGACTGATCCACTTTCTCCAGAACAATGGCCTGATCGCCAGGGTTCAACTTGGATACGGGAGTCTCTCCGGATTGAACGACCGGAAGAACTCTTACATTTGTATCATTTGTGGTCACGGTCAGGTAAGGCAGACCAGCGGGGTTCTGGGTACCCGTTAGCTTTGTATTGTCTTCACGGACATACCCCGTCCTGCCATTGGCGAGCAGAACATGATACCACATTTTGAGTCCTGCCTGCGCCGCTTTGTCCTCGTCACTCTTTACTGCTTTGTAAGTAGGATCGACATTTTTCCACACCTCGGTAGAATCCGCCGCCATGCCGCCGCTGTTGGAAGAGAACAAGCCTTCGATCAGCTTGCCATTGCTTTTAAGGACTTCACCTGAAGTGCTGTCAACCGCCTTTATAATGCTGGCAGCTTCTTTCTCAACTCCGTTATAAGCCTGACTTAACGTTGTATCTACAAGTCCCGCAACCTTGAATTTGGAAGCTCCTTGATACAAGGCATACGTTCTTGCTGCAACAGCCTGAGCCTTCAGAGCTTCCTGCGGCCAGGATGAATAGACCTCTCCTCCGACAACGGAGTACAGGTATTTATCCAGAGGAAGCTCATTGACTACGGCCAGCTGCCCGTTCACACGGCTGAGCTCAAAGCCGCCTCTGTATTTGCGTGAAGAACGCTCGATCAGCTGAATACTGCCGGAAGCAGAATCACTTCCTTGGATCCACAGAAGCGGTTCACTTCCGCTTACCGAGAGGTGCTTGACCGGAGCAGGGGTTGTTAAATTCAAGGTTACATCTGACCGAATAATAACGCTCGTGCCGGACTGCTTGGCTGGCTGAAGAGCTAAACCCGGATTACCTGCAAGCAGCCGGGTCTCAACTTGATCGAGTTCATCAGCAGTTGAAGCATCCCCTACCCACACCTCATAGGTGGATGGGCTGGTCAACACGACTACAGCGTCAGTTCCCTGCGATTCAATTTGCTCCCTCATTTTGTCTGCTTCCTGCTGGCCTCCGAATGAACCAGCCGAGAGATACAGGCCCCCTTTGGCCTCTGGTGCAGCTGCCCCGCTTAGTCCAAGTGTCTGTCCTGTTCTAGCTGCAGCCTTTTGGGCTTCAGAAGCAGAAGTATAAGGCCCTGTGTAGACCTGGTACAGGGTACTTCCTGTTAGGCTTACCGCGAAGATCAGCGGCTTGTCGGCAGTGGATTGAAGCTTCTTCGCTGCATCTGCTGCCTTTTTCCAATCTGCTGTCTCCATAACCTTGACTTTGAATCCATCCAGACTGAATCTAGCCTTCTCCCCAGCAGCAAGACTGACCCAGGAACCTGCAACTCCTTTCGGTGCTGCCGTCCAGGCCGATGAGGACACGAAAGTCACCGCCGGTACAGTCGATTTATAAGTACTGCCCGCGTCTACAAATAAAGCGACACGGACGGTGTCCGCGGCTGCATAAGCAGATGATTGCATCATACCGAGAAGCAGAACCCCTGCCAGTATGCTTTTTCCTATCTTTAGCAGCTTGCTCTTATTCCGTGATTGCTCCATGGTTATGGTTATCCTCCTCACAGATGTATTTCATTTAGGATTTTTTCTCAGATCTTCTCAGGTACAGGCAGACCAAGATGTGCATACGCAGCGGCCGTGACCATTCGGCCGCGCGGTGTACGCTGAAGGAAGCCGATCTGCAGCAGATAAGGCTCATACACATCTTCAATGGTCTGGCTCTCTTCCCCAATCGTGGCGGCGATGGTATCCAGACCAACCGGGCCTCCGCGGAAGCTCATGATCATAGCTTTCAGCATCTTGTGGTCGATCAGATCAAGCCCCATAGGATCGACCTGCAGCATTCTAAGCGCCTCATTGGCAATATCGGCTGTGATAATTCCATCTCCACGTACTTGCGCATAATCCCGTACTCGCTTAAGCAGCCGGTTAGCGATACGCGGAGTTCCTCTGGATCTAAGGGCAATTTCCTCCGCCGCATTTCCAAGGATCTCTATGCCAAGAATATCAGCACCTCTACTCACAATGTAGCTGAGCTGGTCCACGGTGTAGAATTCGAGACGGCTGACCACTCCGAACCGGTCCCTAAGCGGCGCAGACAACAGCCCCGCCCGAGTCGTTGCTCCTATTAATGTGAACGGGGGAAGATCTAACCGGACTGAACGGGCACTGGGTCCTTTGCCTATCATGATATCCAGCGCGAAATCCTCCATGGCCGGATACAACACTTCCTCAACGGTCCGATGAAGACGGTGAATCTCGTCGATGAACAGAACGTCCCCTTCCTGCAGATTGGTCAGCAGGGCAGCAAGATCACCCGGCCGCTCAATCGCTGGGCCCGATGTGGTTCGCAGATTAACCCCGAGTTCATTAGCGATAATATTCGCCAGAGTCGTCTTTCCAAGACCCGGAGGGCCATAGAGCAGAACATGGTCCAGCGCTTCTTTTCTCATCTTGGCGGCTTCAATATATATTTTCAAATTTTCCTTAACTTGGTCCTGCCCAATATATTCGGCTAAATAACGGGGACGAAGGCTTAATTCAACCGCCTGGTCTTCCATCATTAGATTGGCCGAAATTATGCGGTCATCCATCAGTGTACTCCCCCTATCTGTCCTTACTTAGCCTGCATACAGCATTCTGAGTGCCTTCTTCATTACAGAGTCAACCGGCTCATCCGGTACAATTCCGTCCTTCAGGGTCTGCCATACCTTGTCCAGTTCGGCATCCGTATAACCCAAAGCCCTCAAGCCCTCTTTGGCTTCATGCCAGCCCGTAGAGACCGGGTTGAACAGATCGTGCTGACCGGTATCTACCTGGACAAATAACGGGGTAGTGGCAATCCCGTCCAGCTTGTCCTTCAGATCCAGGATAATACGCTGAGCCGTCTTCTTGCCGATTCCCGGAAGCTTAGTCAGGAATGTTATATTCTCTTGATATATCGCAGCTACAACATGATCAGGCGTCCCTCCGGCAAGAATACCGAGTGCCACACGCGGTCCAATTCCCGATACCTCAATTAACTTGCGGAACAGCTTCTGCTCTTCCCTCGTGGGGAACCCGAACAGCAGAATCGCATCCTCACGTACGTGGTGATGGATATACGCCGTGACGACCTCATCACTCTTGGCAAAAGCGTAAGGGTTAGGACAGAATACCCGGTAGCCAACATTGTGCACATCCATAATGACGTACTCTGTTTCATAGTGGACAATGTGTCCTTTTAAATAATCTATCATGAACGCAATACCTCGTTTATCTTCGAATTTAATGTACTGGAGTGCGCATGGCAGATCGCAATCGCCAAGGCATCTGCAACGTCGTCCGGCTTGGGCACAGCCTGCAGCTTCAAGAAAATCTTGGTCATTTCCTGAACCTGCTTCTTCTCAGCTTTGCCGTATCCGACAATGGCCTGCTTCACCTGCATCGGTGTATACTCTCCAATCGGAAGGCCTCGCTGTATGGCAGCCAGTACAAGCACGCCTCTAGCCTGACTGACCGACATAGCCGTCGTCACATTTCGATTGAAGAACAGCTTCTCCAGTGCCACCGCGTCCGGCTTGTACTTGTCCATGAGCTGCCCAATTCCCTCGTATACATGAAGCAGCCGTTCTTCTTCCGGTGTGTTCTTCTCGGTCTGGATGCACCCATACTGGACCGGAATGCATTTACTTCCCTGCTTTTCAATGAAACCGAAACCGACTATCGCAATTCCGGGGTCTATACCTAAAATACGCAAACGCAATCTCTCCTATAGTTCATAAAGCGAACATATGTATTCACTCTATTATAACAAAAGATAGAGCAGTATAGCGGAAAAAGTTGATATCCGTTTCAGTAAAAACACAAAAAGAGACGCTGATCACGTCTCTTCACTGTGCTGCTTTTGGCAGATCAGGTATTCAGTTCAACTTCATCGCCTTCTGGGAATCCGCTGCCGCATAGTCGCTAAAAGTAGACAATACGCTGTTATATTCCTCAACATCCTGAATTCTGATTCCTTGCTTGATCTGATTCACGACATCCTCCGGCAGGGCGCTTTCCATGGATTCAATATCCAGCTGAAAAAAAGTACGCATGACTTTTTCATCCTTCGGCGGGCCTTCAAACAGGCTGAGGTTCCCTTTGGCATCCAGTCCGATATAACCGGATCTTTTACATATATCAGACAAATCCGCAATATGATGCTCAAACCATACATCACCCGCAGCATCTACATGACCAGTCCAATCCGGGTGCTTGTTCTGCAGCTCGGCAATCTCCTTACCTTTCATTTCACCTAGAACCTGGCTTTCTTCCCCGCAGGTATATAGCTTATTCAGATGAACCCTTCTTACCTGATCCGCCTTATTAATGGCCTCTTGAAAATCCTTCGATGGAACGTGGTCATTCACAGTTTGAAGTCCGGCCAATGTCTCAAGAACCGCCGGCTCCTCCCGGGTCATTGCAGCCTCTAATTTATCCGAAAGGGGTACGCCCACCCAAGCCAGCAAAGCTACCATACTGCAGGCTGAAATGGTCCATATCGCCCTTCTCCATCTTCTCCAGCGTCTTTTAAAATGCTTCTTAATTCGAAAGATGTTCACGACAATCCCCTTCTTACTCGCTTTATTACTTATTGTGACCTTGGATTTGAAGTAATATACAGTTTGGCCTGAGTATGCAGAACCCTGTTTAACTGCTGTTTATATTTGCAGCTCATAATAGGTCCCACAATAGCCGGAAGGAGGCGCCCTATGCGATTGCTAGAACTGTTATCCGTTAGCACTAATTTGCTTTTTCTTGCTATGCTGTTTTTTCGGCGAAATATGAATATGCCCTTATCTGTAATATGCTCAGCCGTTTCGTTGATTATTGCATTTGTGCAGATTATTTTCGAAGGCTACAGATGGCAGATGGTACCTGACTACATCATTACATTGGGACTGATTCTATATGCGGTCATACGTTTAGTCAGAGGTAGCCATACATCAAGAAATACGGCTGCTAGAGGAAAAAATAAACTTCGAATACTTGGAAAATCACTTCTGCTGGGCCTCAGTTGCTTAATTACCCTGGTTCCCCCTTTGGCTTTACCTGTTTTCAGATTTGAAGCCCCTACTGGGTCATATCCTGTAGGAACAGTCCAATATCACTGGAACGACACTACACGCAACCGGGAACTAAATATCCAGGTATGGTACCCGGCTGACCATACAGATGGCAAACCTCATGCTCCCTACTCCCCAGACCTCAGCGCACTTGCAGAGGGACTGAGCAAAACCTATTCTATCCCAAAATTTCTATTTGATTATATAGGGCTTGTTCAAACCCCTGCCTATCTGGATGCCCCTATTTCACAGCGAAAAACGAACTATCCCGTCATTCTCTTCTCACATGGATTCCCTGGGGGCCGTTATACAAACACATTTCAGACTACAGAACTTGCGAGTCATGGATTTATCGTAGTCTCTGTAGAGCATACGAACGGATCTTTAACCACCGTTTTCCCTGGGGGTAAATATATTGGGGTTGATTCTAATCTGCCTCACTATGCCGATCTGAACGCCTGGGATCAAATTGTTAGTCAAGTCTGGGTCCAAGATACTGAGTTCGTTATAGACAGGCTGGAGCAGCTTAATCGAAATAATCAACAGAATATGTTTAAAGGGAGATTAGATCTGCAGCGAATCGGAATGCTGGGCCACTCCTTTGGGGGTGCTAATGCCGCACAGGTTATGCTTGTGGACCCTCGGATACGAGCCGCCATTAATATGGACGGGACGTTTTTTGGAACAGGAGATCTAAGTCATGGGTTGCCTAGGCCCTTCTTACTTATGAGTTCTGATCCACCCATTAAGAGCGGTAATCTTCTAGCCAATCCAACCGACAGCGCGCTTGCTGCCAACGGATTAACACGCGATGAATATAGGCTTCTCCAGCAAATTCCCGTTCGAAAGCAGCAGGCTCTTCGCAATGGAGGACAGGAGCTCGTCATTCCCCATGCAGATCATTTAAGTTTCAGCGACTTCTATCTTATATTCCCGATACTCTCCTGGATCAATGGCCATTTCGATAATCGTGAAGTCCAGCGTACGATAAATGAGCGGACTCTTACATTCTTTATGAAGTATTTGAACTATACGAAGTAAGGCAACTAGGATAATTTCTACAAAGTGCAATCTAAGGAGATGCAATGTTCCCCAGGAAAAATAGAAAAACAAAAACTCCAAGGATATTTATCCTTGGAGTTTGCTATTCCATCCTAATCACATAATTTTTGTAGAAAATCAGCTAATTTCTCCCATTGATCCAACATATAAAAATGATTTCCCGGAAACTGGACTAATTCAAAATCTTTTTCGGTTAATAAGGCCCACATTTGCATATAACTAGTTTTAACCCCTAAATCCTCAGTTGCTTGGATAGCGTATATGGGGACCGAAACCTTATAAGCTTTAATTAAGCTGAATTTCCTTACGGCATAGAGGTCATTGCGAACAGAAGGAATGATCATATCTAACATCGTTTTGTCTTCTAAAAGCATATCATCTAAGCCGCCAATCGATTGTAAATATTCGATTACCGATTCATCATCGTTAATATTTATATGCTTATCACTATCTTTTCTAGTAGGGGGAGTATGACAAGAGACAACCAGTTTATCTATGAATGTAAGCCTATGCCCATTTCGGTTTAACATATGATATGCAATTAAGGCACCCATGCTATGCCCATATAATATGGTTCGTTTGCCCTCATCACCAATCACACCTAAAACCTTTGTTACCATATCAGCATAATCATCAATATTATCCACCATTTCCTCCAGAAGTCTTTCTTGTCTTCCTGGATATTGAATGATGATGCACTCAATATCGGTGCTCAAATATTGCACCAGATCTTTATAAAAATTTGCATTGCCGCCAGCGTGGGGCAGAACAACCAATCTTACTGTTGAGTTGGAATTATCTCTAAACCTTCTAATCCATTTTTTTGCTTCACTTAATTGCATTGTAGTTACCTGTAATAGTCTTGATAACATATTGTTCTTGATTTATATCGAACGAATCTGCAAGCATTCCTTCACCCTCTCTAGCTTGAATAAGAAGAGCAGGGTCTAGTTCAGCTATCAATAATTCAACTTCGTCTGGAGAGCCATCAACAATATTATCACCTAGAGGGTTCCATACCCCGCTATGTCCACAGGCATCCCATACTCCGGTTTTTCCAACGTGATTACACATCGCCGTGAATATCGTATTATCAAGTGCCCTAGCAGGAAACCATACTCGGGACTCTTTGTACCCCATTCCTTTGCTAAAAAGAGAGCTGCTCATGTATAGATGACAGCCATTTTGTGCTAAAAGACGAGAATGTTCAGGGAAACCTGCGTCATAGCAAATTCCCATCCCGATATTCCAACCCTTGAGTTCAATGATGATCTGCTCATTATTAGTAGAAAAAATATCTTTTTCCGTTTGAAATAAATGTGACTTATCATATACTCCTACTTCTTTTCCATTGGAATCTATGATGATCGAAGATATGAAAACTTCTTCACCTCTTTTTAAAGGGGTTCCCATAATCGACCATATACCATACTTTTCGCAGACTTGACGCAACTTTTGAATTCTCGCATCATTTATCAAAATCGTTTTTTCATTTAGATTCAATTTTACGATTTCGGGTACATACCCTGTCAGATACTTCTCGGGAAACAGGATAATATCCACATTGTTTTTTCCAGCTTCTTCAATTATCTCACAAGCGCGGTTAACGTTTTCCTCAATATTTCCGTCGATCGAAGAACACTGTGCTAGAGCAATCTTTAATTTATCCTTTGGAAAAGCATCTCGTTGTATATCCATAATATCTATTTCCTCCTAGTACAGATTAATCAATTTCGAACTAAAAATTTCCCTGGATATATCTAACGACCTCAGAAGGTATACTTCTCAAGAAGTAATGTCCGCCTGTCTCAAACTCAAATAAATCAACTTCGTTTATCCAATGATTCCAGTTAGACCATACTTTCTCATAACCTTCTGTAATCGGATCATCTTTGGCAATAACAATAGAGGCAGGTGTTTGTAACCATTTCTTTGTGCTGCTCCAAAGGTTGCTAAGATAAGTATTCGCTTCAATCGCTAGATACTGGATTTTTTAGCTCATGAGTGAGAGAAACATCAATAAGCAGTTTTCTTTATTTCTCACTTAAGGTTTTCTAATACCCGGAAAGGAAAATAATACCATATAATTCAAATAAAGCCCATTCCCGAAAGACTGTGCGTTAAAATTAGCACCTCTTCTCAAGTGGACTTAATTAGCTGTGCTCGTATCGGATCTCGGTACTCAAATAGATTTATATATGCCTGTCCAATGTCTTTTTAAAAACTTCGAATTCTCGACGGTAAAATGCTAGTGTATGCGGACTTATATTATGTGTTTTACCATTACGTATTAATTAATGAGCTGTCTCAAAGTTATCAACTACATAAATTGGTTGTGCATACACAGCCACATCCTTCAAAAGGTTAGCGCATTCTTTCTTTGTGCCATGTTTTACAATTCCTACCGTTTCAATAATTGTTAAGGCTATGAAATCGACTTTAGTCGAGTGCAGCACCTGCGAATAGGTGCGTAATATTGGCGTATTAACAAAAAAAGCTGATTAGACTTAGTGTCTAATCAGCTTTTAAATTCCTGTCAATCTTGTGTTTTATGTATACCGGCGAGAGGACTCGAACCTCCACGGTTTCCCACTCGATTTTGAGTCGAGCGCGTCTGCCATTCCGCCACGCCGGCATATTGAGTTAAAGTAAAAATGGCGCGCCCTAAGAGATTCGAACTCCTGACCTTTTGATTCGTAGTCAAACGCTCTATCCAGCTGAGCTAAGGGCGCAAATTATGGAGCGGACGACGGGAATCGAACCCGCGACCCTCGCCTTGGCAAGGCGATGCTCTACCGCTGAGCCACGTCCGCAAATGGTGCGCGTGGAGGGACTTGAACCCCCACGTCAAAGACGCTAGATCCTAAGTCTAGTGCGTCTGCCAATTCCGCCACACGCGCACAAGTAAACACTGTTCACCCTGATAATCAAGGTAAATGGTGAGCCATGAAGGACTCGAACCTTCGACACCCTGATTAAAAGTCAGGTGCTCTACCAACTGAGCTAATGGCTCTCATCTAAGAAGTATAATGGCGGAGCCGACGGGATTCGAACCCGCGGTCTCCTGCGTGACAGGCAGGCATGTTAGGCCTCTACACCACGGCTCCACATTATAATAAGAATCCCGATAACCCAGTGGGATTAATTGCGGGGGCAGGATTTGAACCTGCGGCCTTCGGGTTATGAGCCCGACGAGCTACCGGGCTGCTCCACCCCGCGTCAATAAAAATTATGTTCTCTTAAAGTTCCCCAAAGCTTTCAAGATTAATCTTCAGCTTTAGCTTCACTCTTCAAGATTTAATGGTGGAGGCTGAGGGGATCGAACCCCCGACCCTCTGCTTGTAAGGCAGATGCTCTCCCAGCTGAGCTAAGCCTCCAAAAATTCACAAAAAAGTGGTGACCCGTAGGGGATACTCGTTCTTCGAACGAGACTGCGATGTATTTCTATCGAAGCAGATGCTCCGACGAACCCTCGTGGGTTCTCATCCCCATTTGAAGCAAATAATGATAGTGGTGACCCGTAGGGGATTCGAACCCCTGTTACCTCCGTGAAAGGGAGGTGTCTTAACCCCTTGACCAACGGGCCATAATAAAATCCAAGCTGATGAAAAGATCAGCCTGGACTAATCTGTGTGAATGGCTCCCCGAACAGGACTCGAACCTGTGACAACTCGATTAACAGTCGAGTGCTCTACCAACTGAGCTATCAGGGAATAAAAGTGTTCGCTTGGCGGCGTCCTACTCTCCCAGGACCCTGCGGTCCAAGTACCATCGGCGCTGGAGGGCTTAACGGTCGTGTTCGGGATGGGTACGCGTGGAACCCCTCCGCCATCGCCACCAAACGGAATTCTCTTCAGGCTTGATCGCCTGAAAACTAGATACGAAACGAATTTGCGTATTGCTCTTCTTGGACTGCGTCCTTCCGAGCTTGTTGGATAAGCCCTCGACCGATTAGTACTGGTCAGCTCCATGCATTGCTGCACTTCCACCCCCAGCCTATCTACCTCGTCGTCTTCAAGGGGTCTTACATACTGGGAAATCTCATCTTGAGGGGGGCTTCACGCTTAGATGCTTTCAGCGCTTATCCCTTCCGCACTTAGCTACCCAGCTGTGCTCCTGGCGGAACAACTGGTGCACCAGCGGTGCGTCCATCCCGGTCCTCTCGTACTAAGGACAGCTCCTCTCAAATTTCCTACGCCCACGACAGATAGGGACCGAACTGTCTCACGACGTTCTGAACCCAGCTCGCGTACCGCTTTAATGGGCGAACAGCCCAACCCTTGGGACCTACTTCAGCCCCAGGATGCGATGAGCCGACATCGAGGTGCCAAACCTCCCCGTCGATGTGGACTCTTGGGGGAGATAAGCCTGTTATCCCCAGGGTAGCTTTTATCCGTTGAGCGATGGCCCTTCCATGCGGTACCACCGGATCACTAAGCCCGACTTTCGTCCCTGCTCGACTTGTCAGTCTCGCAGTCAAGCTCCCTTATGCCTTTGCACTCTTCGAATGATTTCCAACCATTCTGAGGGAACCTTGGGGCGCCTCCGTTACTCTTTAGGAGGCGACCGCCCCAGTCAAACTGCCCACCTGACACTGTCCCCATACCGGATTACGGTACCAGGTTAGAACTCCGATACGATCAGGGTGGTATCCCAACGTTGCCTCCACAGAAGCTGGCGCTCCTGCTTCTTAGGCTCCCACCTATCCTGTACAAATCGTATCAAAGTCCAATATCAAGCTGCAGTAAAGCTCCATGGGGTCTTTCCGTCTTGTCGCGGGTAACCTGCATCTTCACAGGTATTAAAATTTCACCGGATCTCTCGTTGAGACAGCGCCCAAGTCGTTACGCCATTCGTGCGGGTCAGAATTTACCTGACAAGGAATTTCGCTACCTTAGGACCGTTATAGTTACGGCCGCCGTTTACTGGGGCTTCGGTTCATAGCTTCGGGTTACCCCTAACCACTCCCCTTAACCTTCCAGCACCGGGCAGGCGTCAGCCCGTATACTTCGCCTTGCGGCTTCGCACAGACCTGTGTTTTTGCTAAACAGTCGCTTGGGCCTTTTCACTGCGGCCCCCTCGTGCTATTCACACTACCGGGGCACCCCTTCTCCCGAAGTTACGGGGTCATTTTGCCGAGTTCCTTAACGAGAGTTCTTCCGCGCGCCTTAGAATTCTCTTCTCGCCTACCTGTGTCGGTTTGCGGTACGGGCACCTTCTCCTGGCTAGAGGCTTTTCTTGGCAGTGTGAGATCATGACCTTCGCTACTATAATTTTCGCTCCCCATCACAGCCCAGCCTTACGGTGTGCGGATTTGCCTACACACCAGCCTCACTGCTTAGACGGACATCCATCAGTCCGCGTCACTACCCTACTGCGTCACCCCATTGCTCATAACGGATTACGGTGGTACAGGAATTTCAACCTGTTGTCCTTCGACTACGCCTTTCGGCCTCGCCTTAGGTCCCGACTTACCCTGAGCGGACGAACCTTCCTCAGGAACCCTTAGGCTTTCGGCGGATCAGATTCTCACTGATCTTTTCGTTACTCATACCGGCATTCTCACTTGTATGCTGTCCAGCGCTCCTTACGGTACACCTTCAACCTACATACAACGCTCCCCTACCCCT
>NZ_CP168527.1:752500-1280000 GCF_059492195.1 Paenibacillus sp. Paensp111 | reverse complement strand
TCACCGACATTTAATTGATCCGGATTAGTAATCTGCGGATTGGCATCCAAAAGCTTTTGCAGCGGCACGGCATACTTGTTGGATAAGTTATACAGTGTATCTCCCTGTTGCACGATGTGTAGTTTCACGCGACAAAGACCTCCTAAAATTCTTCTTAGGGCCGTGATATTCGCCCGTTGCCCATTTAATACATCCTATGCAGGAGCCCGGGTTTTGACATCCAGGAAAATAAAAAAATTCCTCTCTACCCTACTAAGGATAGAAAGGAACTCCACTTCAACTATATTGATCGCAAGGTTACTCCCAAACTTTAAGCCCGTCCTGATCGACAATACTTCTAAATTCATCAAGCAGACGAAGAGTTATCGGCCCTGCTTGGCCTTCACCGATAATACGGCCATCGACTTCGCGGACCGCAATAACTTCAGCAGCCGTTCCTGTGAGGAACACCTCGTCAGCTATATATACATCATGAAGTGTGAAAGGCTCTTCCTTTAGCTTATATCCAATCCGTTCGCAGATCTCAATGATTGCCTGACGCGTAATACCTTCAAGCGCGCCGAGGTAACAAGGCGGGGTAGTGATAACTCCTCTTTTTACAATAAAAATATTATCGCCTGAGCCCTCAGTCACATAGCCCTGTGCATTCATCATGATCGCTTCGCCAGCTCCAGCCAGGTTAGATTGGATCTTCACCAAAATATTGTTCAAATAATTCAGTGATTTGATCTTAGGGTTAAGAGCATCAGGAATATTACGCCGTGTTGATACAGATACCGTCTTGAGGCCTGTCTTGTAGGCTTCTTCTGAATAAATTGCCAGCTGTTCAGCAATGATGATAACGGAAGCTTTGGGACAACGATTAGGGTCTAGACCCAAATTCCCCACTCCACGGGATACCACGAGCCGAATATAGCCATCGCGCAGTTCATTGCGGCGAAGAGTCTCTACAAGGGCTGCTTCCATTTCATGATAAGACAATGGGATATTCAATTGTATGGATTTGGCGGAATCGTATAGACGATCTAAGTGCTCTTTGCATTTAAAAATATTACCGTTATAGATACGGATTCCTTCAAAAATACCGTCCCCATACAAAAAACCGTGATCAAATACCGAGACTTTCGCTCCCTCTTTGGTAACAAATTCTCCATCAAGGTATATCCATTGCTCTGCCATCAGTTCTACACCTCCGTCATTTTGGGCTCATAAGAGTAGCTTAAATAAGAACCAAGAATCCGAACCTGGCAGCCCAGTGCCTCAATCTCGGCTATAGCCGCGGGAAGAAGCACAGAATCCAAGTTGTGGAGTACATCAATATAGAAATAATAATTCCCAAGCTTCTTCTTGGTGGGTCTGGACTCAATTCGTGACAAGTTCAATTTCCGCCATGAAAAGGCTGAAAGCACCTGATGAAGCGCGCCGGGAAAGTCAGAAGGCAGAGTAACCAGGATACTGGTCTTATCTTCTCCAGAAGGCTTCAGTTCGCCAAGCTTAGCAGGCCCAATCAACACGAACCGGGTATAGTTGTTGTCGTGATCGGTTACTTTTTCAACAAGGACATCAAGGCCATGCCTCTTAGCACCGAGAATAGTTCCAATAGCAAGCCAGCCCTTGTCCGGATTGTTCTTAACGATCTCTATCGCCTCTGAAGTACTTGGGGCATTCTCAAGCTCTGCCTGAGGCATATGTGAGCGAATGAACTGCTGACATTGAGCCATAGCGACAGGGTGGGAAATGACTTTGGTTACTTTTGAAAGATCCAGCTTTCCATCCGGAGACAATAGCTCCCGTTTTCTTCCAATCAAATTCTGTATGGAAGGATACACCCATTCTGCCTGCATAGGAATGTCAACTTCATGTACAAGCCAGTCCATATGAAGGGAAACTGAGCCTTCTATAGTATTCTCAATAGGAATCACACTATAGTCCGTGTTCCCGTTAGCTGTCGATAAGAACACATCTGAAATTTGTTTGTAATGCGCCAACTCTACAGCTTCATCACCAAATAAGTGAAGGGCTGCTTCATGTGATACTGTACCATCAGGCAATAAGGCAATTCTTTTCATTTGCTTCAATCCCCTTTAACGATATCCAAGAAAGAGCGCGGGTCTGTAACTTCATCTATGCGGATTACACCCTCACGGCTTGGCTCAAGCCATAGTGTTCTAGCGGTGATTCCATGTTCATTCAGAACTCCCAGAAGGAATTCCTCTAACCCTTGTCCTGTTCCTTCACGCTTGTCAATAAGTGCAAGCAGCGTAGGCCCGGCTCCACTTAAGGCTGCTCCAAGAGCCCCGTGGTTAGATGCCTCATCCAGAATTCTGGACATTCCCGGAATCAGCGAGGCACGGTAGGGCTGGTGAACTCGATCTTTCATAGCAGCAGAGATGAGATCAAGTCGATCTGCAGCAAAAGCCGCGGTTAGCAGGGACGATCTGCTGATATTATATACCGCGTCGGTTAAGGATACTTGCTGTGGCAGCACATCCCTGGCTTTAGACGTAGACAACTGAAAATCAGGAATTGCTACCAGGACTCCCAAGTTCGAGGAGGGTTCAATTCTAATATAATCGGCATGTTCGCCATCCCAAGAAGCTGCGATAATCCCCCCAAACAAAGATGCCCCCACATTATCGGGGTGCTTCTCCAGAGCAGTCGCCATATCAAACAGCTTAGACGAAGTTAATGGAGCTCCGATCAATTCATTGGCTGCGACAAGCGCACCTACAATTGCCGAGGCGCTGCTTCCAAGTCCCCTTGTCAGAGGAATCTCCGAATACATGGAAATTTCAAGTTCAGGAACCGAAACACCGGCTTCCGCAAAAACCGACTGAGCAACTTGATAAATCAGGTTGCTCTTGTCTACTGGAATCCCCTTCATCTCATCTCCATAGAGATGGAATGCAGTCTGGTCAACAGCTTTCATCTCAATCCATGCATATAACGATAATGCCATACCTAAAGTGTCAAATCCCGGTCCCAAATTCGCAGTACTGGCCGGAATTCTCACCCTAACCCTATTTGATTGCGAAGAACTCATGCCTAAACCCCTTTGTAATAAAAATTATCCTTCAACACGATATACACTTTTGATTCGGCGGATAACATCCAGGGATTCAAAATGCTGGAGCACTTTATTCATGCTCGCTTGGCTTGCGTCATGAGTTACAATCATGATTTCCGCATCCGTATGCTCATTCGGGGATTGAACTACCGATTCTAGGCTGACGTCATACTCGGCAAAGACTTGAGTAATTTGAGCAAGCACCCCTGCTTTATCCTCAACATGCAAAAGTAAAAAGTTCTTATAAGAGATTTCCTCATCGCTCTTCAGCTTCTTTGGTTTGTAAGGAACAATCGCTTTCAGCCCATTAACACCCAGCTTCAGGTTCTTGACTACTGCAACCAGATCGGCAACTACGGAAGTAGCCGTCGGCATTTCACCCGCACCCGCACCATAGAACATCGTCTCCCCAACAGCCTCACCATACACGTATACGGCATTGAATACTCCATTAACGGAAGCAATCGGATGTGATTTCTTAACCATGGTAGGCTGTACACTAATGCTGAACTGATCATCCTGTCTATCTGCAATACCTAGAAGCTTCATCTCGTAACCGAGCTGTTTGGCATACTGGATATCTTCCTTGGATACACTTGATATCCCACGAACGCTAACGTCACTGAGTTCAACATTAGTCCGGAAGCCCAGCGTTCCGAGAATAGCCATTTTGCGTGCCGCGTCCAAGCCTTCCACGTCGGAAGTGGGATCGGATTCCGCATAACCCAGCTCCTGCGCTTCCTTGAGAACATCCTCATAAGAAGCACCTTCCTGGCTCATTTTCGTCAAAATAAAGTTGGTTGTCCCATTCACTATTCCCATGATCTTCATAATACGGTCCGACGAGAAGCCTTCAATAAGGGTACGGATAATTGGAATCCCGCCAGCCACACTGGCTTCATAGAACACATCACACTGCTTTTCCTGTGCTTTTGCCAAAATCTCAGAGCCATGCAGCGCCATAAGATCCTTGTTAGCTGTTACGATATGTTTGCCGCGTTCAAGTGCCTCAAGAATATATTCCTTCGTTCCGTCAATCCCGCCCATGACCTCAACAATGACATCAATTTCTGGATCACGAATGACATCAAGCGGGTTATCAGTCAGTTTGCTGGAATCAATGGCGATATTTCTCGCCTTATCCATACTTCTAACAGCCACCTTCTCGATTACTATTGGTGACCCCACCTGACTGCTCAAATCCTCCTGATGTCCTTCAACAATACGGACCACACCCGTTCCTACAGTACCCAGCCCCAACAATCCAACTTTAACAGGTTTCACCCGCATCTCCTCCTAGTTCCTAACGAATTATTATGGTCTCAATCTAACCTTGACCGATGACATGAACACGGCTTACTCCGGGAGTTCCCTGGAGAGTTACCGTTAATTCATCAAGCTCCTCAGTCAGACGTGAGGTTTCTACCGAAATAACGACATTTGCTCTTCCCTGAAGCGGGATACTTTGGTTAATGGTAAGTACATTGCCGCCAAAACCGGCAATCAGGGCAAGCACTTCCGACAATCTGCCGGAACGATGCTCCAAATCAAATGAGATCGTCGCAATCCGCTCTCTCTCCAGATGATTAAGTACATGGATACCATCCTTATATTTGTAAAAAGCACTTCGGCTGATCCCCACCTGCTCCACAGCCTCATGCACGGTCTTCACTTCACCACCTGCCAAGAGCTGCTTCACCTGCAGGGTCTTGACTACGGCTTCTGGAAGAATGTCCTCCCGAACCAAGAAATAACGTTCTTTCACAAACGTCCTCCTTAAAAAGACTGTTGTTCACCTATAGTGGACATTATATAGGAAACCTTTTCTTCGGGCAATAGATTTTAGTCTGATTCTAATAAAAGTGCCGTCTGCTGTCCTAGAACTTAAGACAACAGACGGCAAGTATTAATAGTAGTAACTGCTGCCTTCTACAAACTCGAATTCGAAATCTCCAATTCGGACGATGGTACCATCCTCAGCTCCCCGCTTACGCAGTTCATCATCGATGCCCATGTGGCGCATCGTTCTGGCAAGCTTGAGAATAGCCTCATGGCTGTTCAGCTGCATCCGCTTCATCATTCGCTCAATCGCAGGACTTTCCACCACAAAGGCCTCATTCTCACGCTTGATGACAAAGCTTTCATCTTCTTTCTTGTCGAGCTTGTAAATTTTGCGTTCATTCACTTCGGTTACCTCTTCAATTGCCGGTGCCTCTGGAATCGAATCCAGCAAGTCTGCCGCCCGGTACAGAAGTTCCTGAACCCCTTCTCTTGTCAGAGAAGAAATCGGGAGAATCTCAAGATCCGGACGAACCTCGGCAACTTTGGCCCGGAAGGACTCCAGGTGCTCCGCAGCCTCAGGCATGTCCATCTTGTTCGCCGCTACGATTTGGGGACGATTCTCCAAATCCACATTGTACAGCTTCAATTCTTCATTGATTTTCTGCCAATCCTCGAACGGATCACGCCCTTCGGAACCAGCCATATCCACTACATGTATAATAACGCGCGTACGTTCGACATGCCGCAGGAACTCGTGTCCGAGACCCACACCCTCATGTGCACCTTCAATTAGACCAGGCAAGTCGGCCATGACAAAGCTTCTTCCCTCGCCTACATCCACTACACCCAAATTCGGGGTTATCGTTGTAAAATGATATGCGCCTATCTTCGGTTTCGCCGCAGAGACCACGGACAGTAAAGTTGACTTACCTACACTAGGAAATCCCACCAGACCTACGTCCGCCATCACTTTGAGTTCAAGAATAATGTATCTTTCCTGGCCTTCTTCACCGTTCTCGGCAAGTTCAGGAGCCGGATTGTTCGGTGTAGCGAAGCGAATATTCCCGCGGCCTCCACGTCCACCACGAGCTACAACGACCTGCTGACCATCCCGGGTTAAATCTGCTAATACTTCCTGAGTGTCTTCATCTATAATCACCGTACCCGGTGGTATACGAACGATCATATCATCAGCACCAGCGCCGTGCTGGCTCTTATTCCGGCCCTTTTCCCCGCGCTGGGCTTTGAAGTGACGTTGGTACCGGAAATCCATCAGTGTACGCAGGCCCTCATCGACCCGGAAAATCACGTCTCCGCCCCGGCCTCCGTCCCCACCAGCAGGTCCACCATTCGGTACATACTTCTCACGCCGGAAGGAGACGATTCCATCTCCACCATCGCCGCCTTTTACATATATCTTCGCTTTATCTACAAACATAATTTCACCTCATTATATAGTTCAACATGGTATACGCAGTTCAAATGAGGCTTGCAGCGGTTCAGTCTGTTCTGCTCTAACCCGCTTGCCCTGAACCGTCTCTTCGATTCTCTGTCTAAGTATTTCAGCGTTACCATAGTCCCCATCCTGCTCAAACATAACGACAATTTCTTGATTCTCTGTAAAAATAGACATCCTGAGCTCTAACACTTCTCCCCATGAAGAGCGTCCTGCAAATTGAAAGGCACGCACCGTATCCATGATGGCTTCGGTCAGTTCTTCCGCTTGCCCAGCATCAAGCAGGCCGCTGAGCTGCAGCCCTTCCTCAATTTCAACATCCAGATGTACAGACCTGTTAACCTCACGGAACGACTGCAGATAGAATACCAACGACGGAATGCCTAATTTGGATATACTGCTCTCGTTATTCATCCGTTCCTTTATTCTTTCCACACAGTGGACGAGTTTATCATGCTTTCCAAGCTGAATATAACCGTATAGAATTTGCAAATCATTCATCCAGTCATGACGATGATGTCCCAGTGTAGCTGTGGCTGTTCGCTGAAATGAATCAAGCAGCCTCTTTGTCTCTTGCTCCTTCTGACGCTTCATATACTGAAAATAGATCAGACCTATGAGGAACGACCATAAGCAAGCTATAAGATGCAAAATGAAAGAATGAGCAAAATATACCGCGATCAAAGGTACTAAAGCCAACATAAGAGCTGCTATAGGAGCAGATTTACGATATTTCATAATTCTCCATTCCTTTTCCGGAGGTGACATCATTAACCAGTATATCACAAAAGAATTGGCGCCGTCCTAGTCGGATATTAACTGCAAAAAAGCCCCCGGCATAACTGCCGGGGGCTTAATCAAATTCTTACGCTTCAACTGCAGCCGCTACCGGAGCGACTTGGGCAGGGTAGACGCTCACTTTTTTGCGATCGCGACCCCAACGTTCGAATTTCACTACACCATCAACTTTTGCGAAGAGAGTGTCGTCTTTACCGATTCCTACGTTGTTACCAGGGTGAATCTTCGTACCGCGTTGGCGAACGAGGATGCTACCACCTGTAACTGTTTGGCCGTCAGCACGTTTCACACCAAGACGTTTCGCTTCACTATCGCGTCCGTTCTTTGTGGAACCTACACCCTTCTTGGATGCAAATAACTGGAGATCCAATTTCAACATTGTTGTCTACCTCCTTCTTTAAATATTGACATTCTTTATCTTAATATACTTGTCGTATGACTGTTCGATACTCTTCAGCATAACCACCAGGGATGATAACAAAAGCTGAGCCTGATCATATGCAGGAGACTGGCTGGAACTCGGGAGAGCTGCGCTCAGAAAGCCGTTCTTCATTTCCGATTCCATAACGATACCGGTAAGTTCCTCAATCGAGTTGACTGTACCTACTGTGACGGCAGAGACGCCTGCACATACAATATCTTCACCGGCCTTGGCATAATTCGCATGGCCTTCCACTTTGAATCCTTGAATAGCGCTGCCGTTACGGCGCAATATGGAGACGATAATCAATTACCGCACCTTCTTACGCTTGGATTTTCTCGATGGTCACTTTCGTGTATGGTTGACGATGACCTTGCTTCTTACGGTAGTTCTTCTTAGCTTTGTATTTGAATACAACCACTTTCTCGCCTTTGCCGTGTTTCTCAACTTTCGCTGTTACACTTGCACCGGATACGAGTGGAGCTCCTGCTACCAAGCCGTCACCTTTAGAAACTGCCAAAACACGATCGAAAGTAACACTCTCGCCGTCACCAGCATTCAATTTCTCGATGTAAAGAACATCTCCTTCTTGAACACGGTATTGTTTGCCACCTGTTTCAATAATTGCGTACATTTATCTGCACCTCCTCATTTCTCAGACTCGCCTGATTCAGGTGATGCCGAAGGCATTCTTACTAACCCGATCGGAGCGGTTACAGCATGTGCAGAAGAGTTCACTTAAGACACATACTAAATTATAATAGCACGGGTACTCACCAAAATCAACTCTATCTTTCTAGTTTATATTACCGCTTCAGTCTGCCTGTTCCTTGACATGCATTACAAATATCTAAATGAGCCCCGCTGCCCTCACGCATTTTCTTACGGGTCAGCTCAAGCAGACCTAACTTGGTCCAGCCGAGAATATGGTGCTGTGTCCGGTCAGGTCTCATCTTCAGCTCCAGCATATGAAGTACACTGTTGCGGTTCTCTTCAATCTCCATGTCGATAAAATCAATAATGACAATTCCCCCGGTATCCCGAAGTCGCAGCAGTCTCGCTATCTCAGCAGCAGCCTCCAGATTCGTCTGAAAGACGGTATCTTCCAGGTTATCTGTACCCGTGAACTTGCCCGTATTCACATCAATGACAGTCAGAGCTTCAGTGCGGTCCCAGATCAGATACCCGCCACCCGGCAGCCAAATCTTTCTCTGAAAGTCCTTGTTAAGCTGAGATTGAATGCCATAAGCTTCAAAGATGGGCTTGTCATCCTTATATTCATGCACTTTCGGGAGTTCCCCTTGGAGCATCCCTTCCAGAAAAGCTGCCGCCTCTTCCGCCTGCTTCTTGTTATCAAGAATCAGTTCCCCGGTATGCGGAATGTATACATCTCTCATTAACCTCTGGACCATGCTCAAATCCTGATGCAGAAGAGCGGGAGCTTGTACTTCATGAGCTCGTCTGAGAATCGCCTTCCACGCGGCCCGTAACAACTGCAAATCTTCCTCGATAGCTGAAGCCGCCTCATTCTCCGCTACAGTCCTAATGATCAGGCCCTCTTCTTCCTGGCGAAATTCCTCCCCCAGTTGTTTGAGGCGATTCCTTTCACTTTCCCTCTCAATCCGCTTGGATACGGCCACATACCCGGAGATAGGCATATACACGATCCAGCGTCCAGGCAGTGAATAATGGGTAGTTACCCTGGCACCTTTTGTGCCTAGTGCATCTTTTACAACTTGAACAATAAGTTCTTGTCCAACCTTGAGAAGCTCTGTAATGGAAGGCTTGAGCTTCGGCTGTTTCTCCAAATGAGGATGCAGAACATCATCAATGTAAAGGAAAGCATTCTTTTTCTGTCCAATATCCACAAAGGCTGCCTGCATACCTGGAATGACATTAATAACGCGCCCCTTAAACAGGCTGCCTACCAAGCCGCTTTCTTCAGCACGCTCTACCGCGAACTCCACAAGTCTCCCTTGTTCGAGCAATGCCATCTGTGTAGAGCCCGGCTCACAGCGCACGATCATCTGCTTCATGTACTCACCCCTGCCTACGCTCTGCCGATCTGTTGTCATCAAATTATACCATGGAACCAGGCTCAGTGATTGGATCTCCCCGTCAAATAGGAAGCAATAATCTTCTGCTCCGGTATAACCGCCATAATCTGTCCATCATGGTTCATCACATAGATGAAATGATATTTCTCTCGTCTAAATAGACGCAGGATCCGGTCCAAAGGTTTCGAGGTGTCCGCAATTATAGGCTGTACAAGGCTGCCTTGGATCAAGTGCTGTGAGAACGATTTGTCCCTGTTCATTAAGAAACGGAGAAATCGGTAATGAACATTCCGGTAATCGGTCATATTGGAGTATAGGAGAAAGCTTCCGATCAGCAGTAAATTAAGCTGAAGGGCACCGCCCATAAGCCAAGGACCCACGGCGTAGATAATAACCAGCATACTGAACAGTACACTCACCCGAGTGCACCAAAGAATAGTCGAATGATAAGGCAAGGACAAGCTGCATAAAGCCTGACTAATCTTCCCGCCATCGAGGGGCAGGATAGGCAGCAAATTGAACAAGGCAATTAGCATGTTGCATTGTATAAAATAACCCGGAAAAGCTCCCTCCCATACTCCGTTCTGATGCAGCAGCAGCGTAATTCCGATAAGAATCAGGTTTTGAAAAGGACCCGCAAGCGCGATCACAATCTCCTTACCAGCTGTAAGGTTGCCGGTGTCCTCCATAACGGCATTGCCGCCAAAGGGGAGCATGGTGACGGAAACTACGGGAATTCCGAACGATCTTGCAGCGGCCACATGGCCAAGCTCATGAATGAAGACAATACCAAACAGGGCAATCAGCTCGAGAAACCGGCCTGTGAGGACCGAGGCAAGCATTACCACAACAAACAAGGGGTGAACGGAGAACTGGATACCTGCCAATCTAATCAAAAGGCACCAATTCAGACGGATCCATATAGCGACCGTCCTTTTTCAAAGCAAAATACAGAGCTTTCGGCTTACCTGCCTCAGAGCTTCTCAAGCTTCCTATTTCTTCTCCTCCCTCAATCCAGTCCCCCTGCTGGACATTGGCTGTGCTTAAATGCCCGTATATCGAGTAGTAACCTCCCGAATGCTGAATTTGCACGGTCAGTCCGGTGTTCACGTCTTGAGAAACCTCGGTTACACGCCCCGTCTCCACGCTTTTCACCTGCGTCTCCCCAGAACTCAGGCTTTTGGCAGACGGGAGCACCTCAATACCTTTTAAATTCAAAGCAAACGGCAAAGTGACCGTGCCATCTATAGGAGCGGAGAATATAGTTTGGCTCTGAACTTTCTGTCCCTTGTCCTTACTTTGTCCAAAAATAGGAATGAAGGAAGGCGCTCCGCCAAAATGCTCTTCGTACCAGACCTGTGCGGCTCCAAAATCACTCTCCTCCGTAAGCGCCTTGGCTACGAAATGACGGATCGGAAGCGACCATTCAGGCTGATAGCGATAGATGCCCCATAACGCTCCGAATATTATGCTGCTAACCAAGGCACGCATAAAGAACATTTTCCAAAAGGAGGACGATTTATAGTTATTCCTGTTCTGTTTCCATATGAGCTCCGGATCAGGCTCCTGAAGATCAGGGAAGCTTGTACGGTTAGGTCCGTGATCCAGCGGCGCGTCTATTATCCCCCTGATCCGCTCTTCTTTGCGCTTGTTCACACTTGACTTCAAGTCCATAGCGCTACTCCCCTTTGCTGCTTGAATAATTTATAGCTTGTTCCATACTTATGAGGAGAAGCCGCCAATTATGAACAAGCACCTCAAAACAGCAAAAAACCGGAGCAAGATGGGAAGCTGCAGACAGCTGCAGACCCCTCTATACTCCGGTATATTCAGACCTTATACATATCCTGAGGCATACCCAGGATTTACTTGACCTATCCTATCAACCCATTCCAAAAAACTTCTTAAAGCGCGTAAATGCACCCTTCTTCTGATCAAGCTGCATCAGGGGCACCGTGTCGCCCAGAATACGGCGGGCAATATTACGGTAAGCAATCGCTGCTTTGGAATCCGGATTCATGACCGTCGGCTCACCAGAATTTGCGGCTTTAATGACGAGCTCATCGTCGGGAACTATCCCGATCAGATCGATATTCAGTACCTGCAGAATCCCCTCAATATCAAGCATATCACCGGACTTGACCATATTCACCCGGATCCGGTTAACCACCAGCTTAGGGGACTTAATATGGGAACTTTCCAAAAGTCCAATAATCCGGTCCGCATCCCTAACGGCTGCATGCTCCGGAGTAGTTACCACAATAGCTTGATCGGCTCCGGCAATAGCATTCTTGAAGCCCTGCTCAATTCCCGCCGGACAATCGATAATCACATATTCATACTCTTTCTTCAGTTCAAGAATAATATCCCGGACCTGCTCCGGGGAAACGGCATTCTTATCTTTGGTTTGGGCAGCCGGGAGCATGTACAGCTCATCAAAGCGCTTATCCTTGACAAGAGCTTGGTTCAAGCGGCAGCGCCCCTCAGCTACATCACAAAGATCATATATAATTCGATTCTCCAGACCCATCACGACATCCAGGTTGCGAAGACCGATATCCGTATCGACAAGACACACTTTTTTGCCAAGCAGCGCAAGTGCCGTGCCTATATTTGCTGACGTCGTAGTCTTGCCGACGCCGCCTTTCCCCGAAGTGACGACAATAGCCTCTCCCATAATCTACACCCCTTTAAATGAGCTTAAATCCGGCCGTACTCGGACTATATTCGTGATTTTGTCAATTTGCATGGCTCCGTCCTTCAAATAAGCAAACTCCATGCTTGTCTCTCTGTTCTCCCACTCATCCGGAGGTCTGCTGATCACTTCCGCAATTCTGAGCTGGGTTGGTGCCAGAAATGAAGCCGCTATAATCGCCTCTTCGTTCCCGTCAACTCCGGCGTGTGCCATTCCCCTCAATGCACCTATTATAAAAATATCCCCCGTACATTCTAACGTACCGCCAGGATTCACATCACCCAGAAACAGCAAATTCCCATCGTGATGAAAAACTTGTCCCGAACGGACCATTCCTGAATGAATTGTCAATTGATTCTTATCGGCGTTCTCCGTATCCAAAGCAGGTGTATCAATTGAACGGATAAGGAGATTACCTTTTTGCTTAAGCGTATCCAGAATTTCGTTCTTCTGGTCCTCTGTAATCTCTCTCAAACCGACCTTAACATCCACATGAATGATGGGCCCGGTCAGTATATTCTGATGGCTGTGTTCCAGTTTATATCGAAGATCTTCAAGGAGCTCTGAGAATTCACACTGATCGTCAAGCAGGAATATCAGGCCATCTTTGGTGCCTTTTATAGTTACATGGTTTGATTTCACTGTCATAAGCCTGTCCCTCCCCTTACATCAATTCGTGAATGAGCCTCCCATTTCCTCCTTCGTCACTGAAATGACGTCTGAAAGTCAGGCAGTCTCCTCCTGGGGACGCCGTTTCACGAGTTTGTCGATTTGACGGCGCAGGGGCACATAAATGGCCAGTGCAAAGATCAGCTGTACAATCATGTTGGGAACAATGTAGTCACGAAGCGCATAGGTGTAAGTTAATTTATTAATCTTGAAAATCGTATATATGCCGAATATCATCGAATCCATCAGCAGACTGCCGATGACTACAACAATCATCATAACCAAGAGAGAAGCCCGGCGGGACCGGAACAACAGCCCCATTAAATAACCCGACAACCCCATGGAAAAGGAATACGTACCAATCATAATTCCATAAAACACTACGTCGTGGAGCATACCAAATGCAAGTCCGAGCATTAACGCAACATATCTATGATCATAGACTGCCGCAAACAGGATAACGACAAAGACAAGATGCGGTATGATCCGGGTCTGCCAAGCCCCTGGAATCAAAAGTGGAACAATCGTAGTCTCCACGATGAATAAGAGAAACAACAGCAGTGTCATCACATAACGACGTGCCATTATTTCGGTACCTCCCAAGTAATTACAACAAATAGACTCTTCCAGTTCTCGAAGCTGGCCGCAGGCTTAATTGTTGCCGTTGAGGTTAATCCGTTACCTGGCTGGCGGCTTACTACGGTACCGATTGGCAGATTCTTAGGAAAAGCACCGCCCGCTCCTGATGTTACGATCTGGTCCCCTTTGGCAAGCGGATCATTTTGATTGATTTTGGTCATTAGAAAAGTACCTGACTGCTGGTCAAAGTCTTCTATAATCCCAAAGGAGGTATTCTCCTTCCCAACTGCGGTAGCTGCAATGCCGGGCGAAGTTATATCTCTGGAATCCATGGAAGTTAGCAGCTTCACAGTGGAAGTGAAGTTGCTAACCTCACTAACAATCCCGACCATACCTTTATCTGAAATTACGGTCAGGCCTTTTCTGATTTTGTCATTGCTGCCTCTATTGATGACTAGAGTCCGGTTGGCAGGATCGTTGTTGACGCTGACCACATCGACAATGGCCAAATCGAATTTGTTACTATTTTTCTGAGCTTCAGTAAATTTAAGATCATTTTGGAGACTCTCTACCTGAGTCTGCAGAGCATTGATCTTGGGCATTTCACGGGAATAATGAGCCATCATAATCTTCAGCTCTTTGTTCTCTTCCTGCAGAGAACGCAGATTACTGATATCTTCAAAGAAGCCCGCTACAGCACGAGCGGGCTTGTAGAATACGGATTGGACAAAGCCTACCGTATCCTTGATGAACTTCTCGGGCCAGGACAAGCCTGCCCGTGGTCCGAGTGTAAATCCCATCACAGCAACAAACAGGATAAGTCCAATCAATAATATGAACAATCTTTTGTTTCCTAGCAGCTTAAACAGTTCCAACACCCTCTTATCTTACTTTTTCTCTCCCAAATACAAGGGCTGTTTTATCGCACACTATCTTCTAGATTTGATGGCTGAACTGCTTCTTGATTTGAACAAATGGATGTTATCCAGTGCACGGCCCGTTCCGATAGCTACACAATCCAGCGGATTCTCAGCAACAATGACAGGCATTCCTGTCTCATTCGCCAGCAGTTTGTCCAGATTGCGAAGCAGCGCTCCACCACCCGTAAGTACGATACCGCGGTCCATAATGTCAGCCGCAAGCTCCGGCGGGCACTTCTCAAGCGTTACCTTTACGGCATCTACAATCGCATTCACCGTATCACCCAAAGCTTCTGAGATCTCATCGGAAGTAATGGTAATCGTCTTAGGCAGCCCTGTAACCAGGTCACGTCCCCGAATCTCCATGGTCTCCACTTGATCTAGTGGCATGGCAGAGCCCACATCCATCTTCAGCTGCTCAGCCGTTCTCTCACCGATCATCAAATTATATTGACGTTTGATATATTGAATAATAGATTCGTCTGCTTCATCCCCTGCCACACGGACAGAACGGCTGGTGACAATCCCGCCAAGCGAAATGACCGCCACTTCGGTTGTACCTCCACCGATATCGACAACCATACTGCCTGTAGGCTCCCATACCGGAAGATCAGCTCCAATAGCTGCTGCAAACGGCTCTTCAATGGTGTAAGCTTCGCGGGCCCCTGCCTGCTTCGTCGCGTCTTCAACCGCACGCTGTTCAACAGCAGTGATACCGGAAGGTACGCACACCATTACATTCGGATGACGTTGAAACAGCGAACGCTGCTTCTGGGCTTGACGAATGAAATATTTAATCATCGTTGCTGTTGTATCAAAATCAGCAATAACCCCGTCTTTCATAGGACGGATCGCGCGGATGTTGCCCGGCGTTCTTCCGATCATCTTTTTCGCGGATTCGCCAACAGCTACAATGGCTTTTGTATCAGTATTAAGAGCGACCACGGACGGCTCCCTAACAATAATTCCTTTTCCACGGATATAAACAAGTGTATTCGCTGTTCCCAAGTCAATTCCCAAGTCTTTCGTAAAACCACCTAGCATGTTGTAACTCCCTTTCCTTATGTGTCTAAGCTATTATATTACATGAGACCTTGCTCCTTCAAACTAACGAAGGTTCCATCCCCGATGACGATATGGTCGAGGACATCAATTCCTACAATCTGCCCCGCTTCACACAATCTCTGTGTAATCTGGATATCTTCCGGGCTCGGAGCAGGATCGCCGCTCGGGTGGTTATGCGCGCACACCACAGAAGCACTGCTGCATTTAATGGCTGCACGGAAGACTTCGCGCGGATGAACAATCGAGGCATTCAGGCTGCCCATGGAGAGTGTCTCTTGAGCTATGATATGATTTTTTGTATTCAGAAATATACAGACAAAATGTTCCTTCTTCAAATAACGCAGCTGTTCCATTAGTAAATCGGCGGCATCCCGCGGGCTGCGAATGGTAATCCGATCCGGACTTTTTACTGAAGACATCCGGATTCCGAGCTCGAACCCTGCCTTAAGCTGAATCGCCTTGGCCATTCCGATCCCTCTGGTCTGCATTAATTCTTCTACACTAAGATCCATCAAATTCCGCAGGCCTCCGGCCCGGTTCAGAATTCGCTGGGCCATATGCAGCGCAGACTCCTGGCGTGTTCCAGTTCTCAAAATTATAGCAAGCAGTTCGGCATGGCTGAGCGCACCAGCCCCATATTGCATCATGCGTTCTCTTGGTCGTTCATCATGGGGGATGTCACGCAGCATGTAAGCAGCTGGTTCCATCTTAACTCCCTCTCTTCCTTCATTCGTGAGCGGCACCAAGATGTTATGGACTAAAGTACATATACGTCAAACTGCTTGAGCATCTCGCTTAACAGCGAGAGCGGAAGACCCACTACATTGAAATAGCAGCCTTCAATGCCGGTGACAAGTGTAGCACCAATCCCTTGAATGGCATAGGCTCCGGCCTTATCCAGCCCTTCCCCGCTCTCGGCGTAAGACGCTATTTCAGCCTCGGACAAAGCTCTCATATTAACCTTCGTAACGCGGTAATCAGTTAAAGTACGTCCCGTCGCTCCGTCGATGCATGATACGCCTGTAAATACTTGATGAGATCGGCCTTGCAAGGCTCGTACCATGGAGGCCGCCTCTTCTTTGGAAGAAGGCTTCCCAAGTACTCTCCCATCCAGTACAACTATCGTATCACTGCCGACAATAACCGAGTCTGTTCTTGCTGGAATCAGGGATTGGTAGACCGCAACTGCCTTGCGATGTGCAAGTTCAGACACGATCCGCTCCGGCGTCCAGCCCTCTGGAGTTGTCTCGTCCGCCTGACTTGGAATAATTTCAAATGGAATATGTAAGCCTGCAATCAGTTCCCTTCTTCTGGGGGACGTAGAGGCTAGAATAAGTTGACGTGATTGATTATTTTCCAAAAAAAATGAATCCTCCTTTTGTAGATTCGGATTCCTCGCCATTTTTTGACACTTTATTATTATAAGGTTAATTCTGCAGCAATACAAACACAAATCCGGTATGGGGAAGTATTTCCATTCCTCATCCGGATTTGCAGGCAGATTACAGTTTGTCGATTCCCAGAAGTTCCTTCTGAAGCAGGATGTATTCCATCATGGCCGTTTGAACCTCCCATAAATGGGTTTTGGAACCATTTAAATTGTATTGGCCAAGTGCCTCAACAGCCGTGTTCATCGCCTTTTCCATAACATCGGCGGTTTTCTTCCTGTCCGTTGGCAGTCCGGATTTAACAGCTGAAGCATTCTCCGTCCATTCCCGGTGCTTCTCCTTCAGATTCGCTACCTCCGCCTGGCTTTGCTTTTGAGCATCCTTCGTCTCCAGGAGAGAGGCTGAAGTGACACTGAGCAGCTTAACGAGATCTGCACTTTCCTCTAGATACTGATCAAGCACCCCGATATCACCGCTGTACTCAATTTCAGTCTCGGACGGAAAAAGAATCTCATGAAGGATCAGATTCACACCGCTGGACTTCAGCTGGCTGCTCAGCAGCTTCGCCTGCTCTCTCTCGGGAGACACACCGGCATAGACCCGTTTGTTATCCAGCGTATCTCTGGCCGCAGCCACACCGGACTGCTGGAGTTCTTCCTGTGCCTGCTTCACCCCTTGGGAGGTGCTGAAGACACCATATTGGAGAAAGTAGTAAGCTTGTTCCGGCAGCACAGCCTTAACCGTCGGGATGCTGCCCTTTTGAGTAGAGGAATCATCCGCTTGAGCCAGCACGGATACAGACGATGGGCTTACGGAGCTGCCTGATTGTACCGATGTTATTCCTGGAATGGGCAGGGATATGTCTTTATTGAACATGGATAAAACAACAAATCCGAACAACGTTCCCGTGACCACAGCAGCAGAAATGGAGCCGGCCAGCTTCCAACGTGAAGGACGTTTTGGGGAAATATAATACACTTCGTCATGGGAGGCGATATCATCACGCAGCGTCGTATTCAAGTCAAAATATTCACTATTGCCGATATCAGGCCTGTATTCAGCTCCCTGTTGGCTATGACCCAGGAACGATTCTCCCCAGTTCTCCAGAGGATTCATAACGAGGGGGACAGATACAGGAGTCTTCTCTTCGATTAACTCCGTATGTTCCGTATATTCTGGAGCTGCTTCGATCTTGTTCTGCGGTCTAGCTTCAGCTTCAAATGGTTCTGTCTCCGGCTCATCAAATCGAAAAGTCATTCTTGCCTTATTCACGCGACACACTCTCCTTGTCCCAACTATATAGATAAGCTATATGTTCGGGGTAGGAGAGTTATGCTAGTAGTTAGAAGTTAGGGGTATACAACAAAAAAACCGTCAGGAGACCCTGACGGTGTGTAATCTTATTCGGATTTCAGCTCACTCGCCAGAGCATAACCCACTTTGTAAATATCTCCTGCGCCCATAGTCAGGACTAGATCACCAGGTTGAATCCGTCCTTCCAGATCCTCAATGACCTCTTGTTTGGTAGGGAGATAACGAGCATTGGCATTACTGTTCTGCTTGATGAGCTCTACCAGCTTGGAAGAGTGTACCCCTTCAATCTGCTTCTCACCTGCCGGGGAATAAATATCGGTAATAATGACCTCATCGGCTTCCGAGAAAGCCCGGCTGAACGCATCGAGCAAGAAGAAGGTACGCGTATAGCGCTGCGGCTGGAACACCGCGACAATTCTTTTACCAGTAGCTTTAGCTGCGTTAATTGTTGCCTCAATCTCTGTCGGATGGTGGGCATAATCATCAATAATTAGAATATCCCGTGTTTCGCCAAGAACCTGGAAACGCCTTTTGGCCCCAGTGAATAAGGCAATTGCTCTTACGATATCCTGAAAAGGAATACCGGCCTCCAAGCAGACGATAATGGTAGCCATCGCATTATAGACATTATGCTGACCCGGAACGGACAATTCAACTTGTCCCAGGGATTCCCCTTGTGAGTTAAGCGTGAAGGTTACCTTTCGGTCTCCAAGAACAATGTCCGTAGCCATATAATCACACTGCTGATGGATACCATAGGTAATCACTTGACCCGAGAGGTTCTGAAGCAGTTCACGGATATTCTCATCATCCCCGCTTACCACCGCCTTGCCATCAGGTCTGATCTGATTCAGGAACTGCACATAAGCTTCCTTCAATCGATCAAAGTTACCGTCATAATTCTCTAGATGATCGGCTTCAATATTAGTAACAACCCCTAGAGCCGGATGATATTGGAGGAACGATCCATCGCTCTCGTCAGCCTCGGCTACTACATACTCACCCTGTCCTGCTTTGGCGTTGGTCCCAATATTCATAATCTCTCCGCCAATAATAAAGGTCGGGTCTGTCCCGCATTCTTCCATAACCAGAGCAATCATAGAGGAGGTAGTCGTCTTCCCGTGCGCTCCTGCCACTGCTACTCCCTTACGTTCATTCAGAAGACGAGCCAGCATTTGAGCCCGGTGAATGACGGGAATTCCCTGCTTCTCCGCTTCAACCCGCTCCACATTATCCTTAGGGAGGGCTGTGGAATAGACAACCAGATCTGCGCCCTCCACCTGCGATGCAATATGTCCGATATATATTTTTGCCCCCTTGGCGGCAAGCTTCTCAGTCAGCTCCTGGGAGGCCACGTCGGAACCGGTGACGGTATAGCCCATCTCCAGCATGACGCGGGCGATTGCGCTCATTCCATAGCCGCCGATGCCGATAAAGTGTACGTGTTCTAATGTTGTATTGGACAAAATGTTCACCAGCCTTTTTCAGAATCGGTTTGATGCAAAAGGGCTGCGCGCACGTCGGAAATCAAATAAAGCGTGCCTGAAACCACCCCAAGATCTTCCCGTTCCGTTCGCGACCCCAGCAGCTCAAGAGCTGCCTTCCAGTCACGTTCTACTATAACTTCCAAGTTCGGTTTCGCTGCCGTCTCCCGCAGCTGCTGTACCAGCTCATACAGATTCTGCGCTTCCATAGCTCTGCGAAAATCCGGCTCGGTAAGAATAAGCGTATCCACTATTGGTAATATATGCTTCAAGTAGGCGTGATGATGCTTATTGCTAAGCATCCCCATCATCAAATTAAGTTTTTTGTAACGAAAATTCTCCTGGATGCTCTTCGCGAGAGTCTCCGCCCCTTCCGGGTTATGGGCTCCATCAATTACAATCAGCGGTTCATCCGAGACACGTTCCATTCTGCCTGCCCAGAACGTATCCTTGAATCCGGCCGCCACATCTTCATCCTCAAGCACAAAAGCCATATACTGCCTGAGTACCTCCAGCACCATCATAACCCCGGCAGCATTCTGACATTGATGCTCCCCAAGCATAGATATACTGAACTCAAAGCTTCGGAAAGGCCCGCTAAAAGTGATATGCTGCTCTGTTGATGTGAGATCATGACGCTCATATTCGAACTGCTCCCCAAGCAGATAGAGCGTGCTCTTCCGGGCAGCGGCTGTCTCTTGGAGGACGGCAACCGCTTCCGGCTGATGGACGCAGCTGACTACAGGCACACCCGGCTTAATAATCCCGGCTTTCTCCCGGGCTATCTGCTCAGTGGTATCTCCCAAAATATCCGTATGATCCATGCCGATATTGGTGATCAGAGAGACAATCGGCGTAACAATATTAGTAACATCCATTCTTCCACCCAGGCCTGTCTCCCATACTACAACGTCAGGATAACAGACTTCGCCAAAATACAGAATGGCTAGGGCTGTACTCACCTCGAACATAGTAGGAGAGCCCAGCTCCCCCAATGCCAATTCCTGTACGTGCGGATAAAGGCGGTTCGCAAGCTCAAGCAGCGTCTCTTCCGGTATGTTCTGCCCGTTATACTGGAATCTATCGGTGAACTTAGTGATGTACGGAGATGTAAAAGTCCCCACCGTGTACCCGCTAACGACCAGCGTCTTGGTCAAAAAAGCACAGGAAGAGCCTTTGCCATTTGTGCCTGCAACATGTACAAACTTTAACTTCCGGTGCGGATTATCAAATCGCTCCATAAGCGCTTCTATCCGTTCCAGACCCGGCCGGATGCCAAAAGGAATCAAGCCGTTAATCCAATCGACTGCTTCAGCATACGTCTGCAGCGGTGATGTAATGTCGTCCTGCATGAGTGAACCTGCTCCTTTGAATTCATCCCTCCCAAACCCTCCCATAGGGAGGGCCCCAAGGGCTTCCGCCCTCTGGACACCCGAAAATTTCGTTGGAGGATGAGGTTGTTGTTCGCCTGATGAACTGTGATGCATGGATCGCTTGTCACCCCCTTCGGGGGTACGCTTGATGCTCGTGCTCCTGCCCGTACTTGGATCATGCGTGCTGCGAGCCGCTTGTCGCCCCCTTCGGGGGTACGCTTTAGGTCCGGCGCTCCTTGGATGGAGCATTTTGTTGTTACTCCGTGCAAGGAGCGCTCTCCCTTCGGGATTCGCTGATCTTTCGAGCGCGGCGGCGGACTGCTGCTGTTATGTGGCTTGCGTTCCTACGTGCAAGGAGCGCTCTCCCTTCGGGATTCGGCTGCTCTTTTGGTGCACGGCGGCTGGCTCCGCCAGATTAACCCTTGAGTTCCTCGATGCGGGCCAGTACTTTGGCGCGCTTCTCGGAGTAGTCCTGCATCTTCGCCTTTTCTTCCTCAATTACTTTGGCAGGGGCCTTGGCAACAAAGCCCTCGTTGCCCAGCTTTTTCTCTACTCGTTCGACCTCTTTGGTGAGGTTCTCGAACTCTTTTTGCAGACGGGCAATTTCTTGTCCGATATCTATCAATCCTGCCAGAGGGAAGTAAAGCTCCGCTCCAGTTACAATCGCGCTCATCGCTTTGTCCGGTGCCTCGGCAGCCATGGATACCGAGAAATCGGAGGTGTTGCAGAATCTTCGAACATAGTTCTCGTTGCGGCTGATAATATCATTAACCTTGTCGGAACTTGGCTTCACGATCAGCTCTACCTTCTTGCTCATGGGAACATTAACCTCGGCACGAACGTTTCTCACCGCGCGGATAACATCAATCAATAGATTCATCTCTTCAACGGCATCCGGCGCCTCGAGGGCGGTGTCGTATTTAGGCCACTCGGATAGCGTGATGGTATCTCCATTATGAGGGAGATGCTGCCAAATTTCTTCGGAAATAAATGGCATGAATGGGTGGATCAGCCGCTGTGTGCGATCAAGTACGTAGGCAAGTACGGATTGCGTCTTGCTCTTGGCAGCCGCATCCTCCCCATACAACGTGAGCTTCGCGAACTCAATATACCAGTCACAAAGATCATCCCAGATGAAGTTGTACAGCAATCGTCCCGTTTCTCCAAATTCATACGCATCAATCAGACGGGTAATATCCCGTGCTGTTTCGTTGAAGCGGTGCAGAATCCAGCGGTCAGCTGTACTCAGATCCCCGCTGATATCGATATCCTCAAACTTAACGCCTTCCAAATTCATCAGCGCAAAGCGGGAGGCATTCCAGATCTTGTTGGCAAAGTTACGAGCCTGCTCTACCTTCTCCCAACGGAACCGCAGATCCTGACCAGGTGTACTGCTGGTTGAGATCATGTATCTCATCGCATCCGCGCCATATTTCTCAATAACTTCTAGCGGATCAACCCCGTTGCCAAGCGACTTGGACATCTTACGTCCTTCGCTGTCGCGAACCAGACCGTGGATAAGGACATCCTTAAACGGAATCTGGTCAGTAAATTCAAGGGCGGTGAAGATCATCCGGGCTACCCAGAAATAGATAATATCATAACCGGTTACCAGCACGTCCGTAGGGTAGAACCGCTTGTAGTCTTCATGCTCCACATCGGGCCAGCCCAAGGTTGAGAACGGCCACAGCGCAGAACTGAACCAGGTATCCAGTACATCCTCATCCTGGCGCCACTCTTCTCCCTCTGGTGCCTCAGCACCTACATAGACTTCACCGGTGGTTTCGTGATACCATGCCGGAATCCGATGTCCCCACCACAGCTGGCGGGAAATACACCAGTCACGTACATTTTCAATCCAGTGCAGATATATTTTCTCAAAACGGTCCGGCACAAAGTTAACTCCGGTGCCCGATTTTTGCGCCTGAATTGCTTTTTCCGCAAGCGGACCCATCTTCACGAACCATTGGGTGGATAGATAAGGTTCTACCACGGCGCCCGATCGTTCACTGTGACCTACCTGATGGACATGGTCTTCGATTCGGATAAGCACTCCTAGATTCTGAAGATCCTGTACGATTTGTTTGCGGCATTCGCTGCGGTCCAGACCCTGATACTTGGCTGCATCCGCGTTCATCGTACCCGTCTCATCCATAACCGTAATTTGCGGCAGATCATGTCTCAGACCTACTTCAAAGTCGTTGGGATCATGTGCCGGAGTAATCTTAACAGCACCACTTCCGAATTCCTTATCGACATATTCATCAGCTATAATCGGAATCTCTCTGCCCACAATAGGGAGCACCAGTGACTGTCCAATTAAATGGGCATAACGCTCATCCTTCGGATGCACGGCAACAGCCGTATCCCCCAGCATCGTCTCGGGACGTGTCGTAGCCACTGTAATATGGCCGCTTCCATCCTTCAGAGGATACTGCAAATGGTACAGATGACCGTTAACCTCTTTATACTCAACCTCGATATCCGACAGCGCGGTCCGCGCAGCTGGATCCCAGTTAATAATGCGTTTGCCGCGATAGATTAATCCCTTGTTGTACAGCTTGACGAATACTTCGCGCACAGCTTTGGACAGTCCTTCATCCAGGGTGAAGCGTTCACGGGTATAATCCAGGGAAAAGCCCATTTTGGCCCACTGCTGGTGAATGGTCTCAGCGTACTGGTCTTTCCACTCCCATACCTTCTCGAGGAATTTCTCACGGCCCAGATCATAGCGGGTTACGCCTTGTTCGCGAAGCTTTTGCTCCACTTTCGTCTGGGTAGCAATTCCCGCATGGTCGGAACCTGGAAGCCAGAGGGCGTCAAAACCCTGCATCCGCTTGGCTCTTACCATAATGTCCTGAAGTGTAAAATCAAGCGCATGCCCGATATGCAGCATACCTGTGACATTCGGAGGGGGAATTACAATCGTGAAAGTCTCCGCATCCTTCCGTTTGCCTGCTTCAAAAAAGTTGCCTTCCTTCCAATAGCTGTACCATTTCTCTTCTGCAGATTTCGGATCATACGTCGTTGGCATATTTACCGAGGACGTCTCCTGATTCATTTCTGACATTACACATACCTCCGATAATTTAGGGGCGTTTTGGCTTCAATGGAAATCCCTTTTTCCAGCAATTATTCCCATATTAAGAGCGGAATAAGTGAAAAAAATAAAAAAAGCCCTTCGTCTCAAAGGACGAAAGGCTTATCTTTCGTGGTACCACCTTTGTTTCGCAAATAGGTCTGTCAGCATTCCTTCACGCAGAAAGAAAGCCCTTATTCGCGACACTCAGACAGATAACGGCTGTAACCGGCCCATTCTGACAGACAAATCTCTGCTCAAATGGACGACTCCCGGGCGACTTCGGTCAGCTGCATCCTGCGAAACCTCACAGCGCTGCAATTCCGCTCTCTGAAGGGCACACTGCCTACTATTCCCGTTCCATGTCTTTGCTTATTTATCCCTATAATAATAACTTGGATGGCAGCGATAGTCAATAATAGGCATTCTAACCCGTATTTACGACAAAAAAACCTGTGCTTAAGGCACAGGTTCATCAAAGGTATTATGGAATGTAGAGGACCTGCCCCTCTTCCAGACTCTGCTCGGACAAACGGTTGTAGAGCAGAAGTTCGCGTGGGTTAATCTGATATCGGTCTGCAATCACATCAATGGTCTCTTCCCGCTGCACGATAACAAGCTTCACCTGCCGGAAGGGAGTCTGCTCCTGAACACCTGAGATAAATAAGTTCTTCCAGCGAGCATCTTCTTTATCTTCTGTAAGGGGCTCCTGAGCTTCTTGTACCAAGGTCTCCAGCGCTTCCGGCTCTTTAGGCGGACGCCCGGACTGAAGCAGTGTACTGAGAGCAACATGATCATCCGAAGCATGATTGGTCAGCTTCTTGCTGCCAAGTGCAATCTTCATCTCAGGCCGATCTTCAATATGGGGTTCCACTACTGGCTCAGCCGCTTCGAGTTCCTGAACATGCTCAAGATATTCCTCAGCCGTATAAACTCTGTCGCCTTCTTCTATCTCCACGTGAGCGTGGACAGGCTGCTCTATTTGCCAGACTGTCGGGACCTCTGAAGAATGGGATTCATCAGCCTTTGGTTCATTAAGCGGTGCTTCATTATGCTTTGACTCATTCTGCTTAGGTTCATTATGCTTGAGTTCATTTTGTTTGAGTTCATTTTGCTTGAGTTCGTTCTGCTTGGATTCATTGTGCGGTGGTTCACTCTGCTTGGATTCATTAAGTTTTGGTTCCGTCTGCTTCGGTTCACTCGACTGGGGCTCCACTGAAGACGCCCGCGCGCCGTCTGAATCTCCTATCAAGCCTTGCTGTCCCTTCGATTCCTTGTCCGCCCATAACGGTGACAATGAGGATATAGGCTCTGAAGCGGGTGCAGCATCCTGCTCCCTGGCCCAAGGAGAAGGCTCTGTCTGCTCTTGAATTTCCGGAAGCGACCAATAAGAGTCTGCACTTGGCGGTTCATAGTTCATTGCCAGAGGCAAGGCGCCCTCTTCACGAGCATCCTCACTATCCCTTTGATCTGCAAAAAACTCCAAGCTATTCTCCCGTTCCTCGCGTTCGGTCTCATGGGATACCGAGAACTCCTCATTGCTCCACTCTTCTGTTCCCGGAACAAAAGCCGCAGTCTCAATGCCACGCAATGAAAGCACACCTGTAATGTTCAAGCTGTGCGGGTTCAGAACATCAACATCAAAATTCTCAATCTCGACTGTAATATCCTCTAGCCGATTGACCCGGCTCAGCGGGACTGTAATTTCGACAGGAATGAGATGTGATAGTTCTTGTGTTCCTTCTTCACCGCGGTATAGACCCGACACATGCAAATGGCCCCGCAGGGACGCATATTCATCACCCGGGACGACCTGAATTCTGGGGAGGAGCTCCAGCTCAACCAATTCCTGAATGCCAATGACTTCCTCTGATAAATGAACACGTTCATAGATATCAAACCTTAACCCATAGGATTGATCTGCCAAGGGTATAACCTCCTTTTACGCATATCCAAACAAGGTTTCTTCACTCGTTTAATCTATATGCTTCAAAAAGGAGAGCATGCCATTCTTTTTGACAGACCCGCAAGTTTCTCATTAGGATTGCACGGAAAGCCTACGATGCAGCTCTGCAAATTCTTCGGGCCAAGGGTCCTGAGTGTCTATCATCTCTCCGGTCAGAGGATGCGGGAAAATCAAGGATTCCCCATGCAGTGCCTGGTAATTGAAGTAACGGGTACTTCCCCCATACAGCGCATCACCTACAAGGGGGTGACCCATATGACTCAGGTGAACACGAATCTGATGGGTTCTTCCTGTCTCCAGCCTTAGGCGCACCAGACTCGCCTCCTTTAACGTCTCCAGCAGAGTCACTTGGGTTGCTGCAGGTTTGCCCGTCTCGGACACCCGCTGGCGCCCGGAGTGATGACGATCCCGGCCAATCGGGGCGTCGATCCTGAAGGCCTGGCTTTGAACGATACCCTGAACCATGGCGACATAGATCCGTTCAATTCCTTTCACACTCATGGCTTCATCAAGAATAAGCTGAGCATATTCATTCTTCGCATAAAGGACAGGTCCGGAGGTGAACTCGTCCAGCCTGTGAATATGGCGAACGGCAGCCTGCTCGCCCTGGCTCATATAATGAGCCGCTACCCAATGGGCGAGCGTTGGCTGCCGTTCATTTCCAGTGGGATGAACCTTGATTCCTGCCGGTTTATGTACCACAAGACAATAGTCGTCCTCATACAGCACATTCAGTTCTGTCCAATAAGGCTCAAATCCATAGTCTCGGGGTGGAAAAAGCCGCAGACGAATGCGGTCTCCCGCCAGCTTGATCCCGTCCTGCTGTTCCAATCTGGAGAGCAGTTTTGGGTGTACCTTAAGCTTGCTCTCCAGCCACTCATGCACAGCGGAGTGTGGATGATCTGAACTCAGAGGAAGCTTACCCGGCATCACCTCAAGCCATTCTCCGCGCCTGATCGCACTTCCTCTATAACTCATAGCTTCTGGAGTGCCAGACGGTTGGCCTCAATCGTCGCATCAATATCCTCTTCTGTATGCACACCCGAGACAAACATGCCCTCAAATTGGGAAGGAGGAACGCTGATTCCTTCGTCCACCATAGCGGCGAAATATTTATTGAACAAGTTAAGATCACTTGTCTTCGCGGTTGCATAGTTAACGACCTTCTCATCCGTAAAGAACGGACATACCATAGAACCGACACGGTTAATGCATAGAGGTATTCCCTTCTCCTTCGCATTGGCCGCAAGACCTGCTTCTAATCTCGCCGAAAGCACTTCCAGCCGTTCATATACCTCCGGAGTAAGCAGAGACAGCGTAGTGAAGCCTGCAGTCATGGCAAGCGGATTCCCGCTGAGCGTACCGGCTTGGTAGATCGGGCCTGATGGGGCGATCTGCTCCATAATCTCTTTTTTCCCGCCGTAGGCCCCAACTGGAAGACCGCCGCCGATCACTTTACCCAGACAGGTAAGATCAGGTGTCACGCCATAACGTCCCTGCGCACAATTCAAATGAACACGGAAGCCTGTCATAACCTCGTCAAAGATCAGCAGACTGCCATATTGGTTCGTAATCTCCCGGAGCCCTTCGAGAAACCCTGGAAGCGGAGGCACCACGCCCATATTGCCGGCTACAGGCTCAACAATAATGGCCGCAAGCTCTTCTCCAAATTTCTCAAAAGCAAGCTTAACGGATTCCAAATCATTGTAAGGTACTGCAATGGTATTGGCCGCTACCCCTTCAGGTACGCCCGGACTGTCGGGCAGTCCCAACGTCGCAACGCCGGAGCCAGCTTTGATAAGAAGGCTGTCCGCATGTCCATGGTAAGAACCTTCAAATTTCATAATCTTGCTGCGGCCCGTATAACCTCTGGCCAGACGAATCGCACTCATCGTAGCCTCGGTTCCTGAGCTGACCATCCGCACAATGTCTATCGATGGCACACGTTCTGCTACCAGCTTGGCCATCTTCGTCTCAAGCAGGGTTGGCGCGCCAAAGCTTGTTCCCAGGGCCGCTGCCTCCTGCACGTTCTTAACAACTTCCGGATGGGCATGGCCCATGATCAATGGCCCCCACGAACCCACATAATCAATGAACGAATTGCCGTCAATGTCAAAGACACGCGGACCTTCGCCCCGTTCGATATAGATCGGTGTTAGTCCAACGGATTTGAAGGCACGTACCGGGCTGTTCACACCCCCGGGGATATATTTCTTTGCTTCATCAAAAGCCTGGCGTGACTGTTCATCACGGCGGCCTCCCGCCTTATTATTCATGCTTAGACACTCCTTACCTGAATGATTGGATTTGCCAAGTCAGTCTAATTACGCTCCCGTAGCCAGCGGGCCATATCCTTAGCGAAATACGTAATAATGATATCCGCTCCTGCCCGCTTCATGCCGAGCAGCATTTCCGTTACAATCGCTCTCTCGTTAATCCAACCCTGCTGCGCAGCCGCCTTGACCATCGAGTATTCCCCGCTGACATTATAGGCAACAAGCGGAAGATCAAATTGGTCCCGAAGAACGCGGATCACATCCATGAAGGCCAGCGCTGGCTTCACCATTAGCATATCCGCGCCTTCCTGCACGTCAGATTCTGCTTCACGAAGAGCTTCGCGAATATTCGCAGGATCCATCTGGTATGTCTTTCGGTCTCCGAACTGAGGAGCCGAGTCTGCGGCTTCACGGAAAGGACCATAGAACGCTGAGGCATATTTTACAGAGTAAGACATGATCGGAACATGCGAGAAGCCGGCTTCATCAAGACCATTGCGAATCGCATATACGAATCCGTCCATCATGTTGGAGGGGGCAATAATATCTGCTCCTGCCCGGGCTTGAGATACAGCCGTCTGGGTCAGCAGCTCCAAAGACTCGTCATTAAGAACATCTCCGTGCACATGACCATCACGTTCAAAAGTATGCACCATACCGCAGTGTCCATGGTCGGTGAATTCACACAGGCAGGTGTCGGCTACAACCAGCAGGTCAGGATACAAGGATTTAATCACTCTCGTAGCTTCCTGCACTATTCCGTTCTCATCAAAACCTGAAGAACCTACGCTGTCCTTCTCGGATGGAATTCCGAACAGAAGCACGGCAGAAATCCCTAAGTCAACAATTTCCTTCAGTTCTTCTTCCAGGGTGTCGAGGGAGAAATGGAACACTCCAGGCATGGAGCTGATCTCGTTCTTAACCCCGCTTCCATAGGTTATAAAGATAGGCTGAATCAAATCATCAACCGTAAGCACAGTCTCACGTACAAGTCCCCGAATTGCAGCATTTTGGCGCAATCTGCGGTGTCTAACAATTGGAAATGCCACTGTAGTGATGCCTCCTTAGTAATTTCAAAGTTAATACCCACATCTATTTCACGTCTGCTAATTATCTAATGTCCCCGAATTCCACTCGCATAATGAATGAATAATGCCATCAAGGGTGGCTTCCCCCGCTACCATGGTGACCTTAAAGCCATACTCTTCGGCAGTCTTCGCCGTTACTGGACCAATACACGCAACCGCCGTTTTCCCCAAGGCATGAACCGGATCCTTCACGCCCATTCTGGCGAGAGCCTCAACCAGATTCCTTACAGTCGAAGAGCTGGTGAAGGTAATGGCATGAATCCGGCCTTTTTCGATTAATTTCAGCAGTTCATCATCTTCTTCACTTACCGGCACGGTCTCATACATGACGGCCTCGGTGACGGACAATCCCTTGTCACGAAGGAATTCAGGCAGCCAGGCTCTCGCCATGTTCCCTCGGGGCAGAAAGACCTTCTGACCCGCTGTGAGCTGCTCCCCATAGGCCTCGGCAAGCCCCTCTGCCTGGAACCGTTCCGGCAAAGCTTCAGCTGTAATCCCTCTGCGCTGCAGTTCGTCCCTGGTTGCTGGCCCAACAGCCACAATACGCGCGCCATAAAGGGCCCTTATATCTTTACCCAGCAAGTTCAGATGCTCGAAGAAGTGTTCAACCCCATTCACGCTGGTGAAGAACACCCAGTCATATGAAGATAGCTGCGACATGGCTGAAGCCACCGTCTGCTTATCCTCTTGGCCATGAGGGAGCCGGGTTTCAATAACCGGGAACTCATAAGGCTCCCCGCCCAGATCTTCAATCTTCTCCACCAACTCACTCGCCTGGGAGCGTGAACGCGTGACCAAAATCCGCTTGCCGAACAAGGGCAGGGATTCTGCCCATTTCAGCTTCTCACGCTGAAGGACCACATCCCCTACAACAATTACCGCAGGTGGTTGGAAGTTAGCCTCCAGAACCTTTTGCTCAATGTCGGCCAAGGTTCCTGTCAGGGTTGCCTGTTCAGCTCTCGTCCCCCATCTAACCAGTGCAACCGGCGTTTCGGGAGACCGGCCGTACTTGATGAGCTGGCGGCTGATATAACCGATATTGGATACACCCATCATAAAAATCAGCGTACCCGTAGCCTGCGTTACTTTATCCCATTGAATGGAATGCTCCAGCTTATCCGGACTTTCATGTCCGGTAATGATGGAGAGTGAGGATGCAAAGTCCCTGTGGGTTACGGGAATCCCGGCATAAGCAGGTACGGAAATCGCAGAGGTAATACCGGGAACAATCTCGTATTCTATTCCGTTCTGGCGAAGCAGTTCAGCTTCTTCTCCAACCCTTCCGAATATAGTCGGATCTCCGCCTTTTAGACGGGTAACGATCTTACCTTCTAGTGCCAGATCAACAAGCAGCTGATTAATGTCCTCCTGCTTCATCGTATGACGGTCTGTACGTTTGCCGACATAGATTTTCTCTGCTCCGCGCTTCATATGCTTCAGAAGTCTGGGGCTTGCCAATCGGTCATAGACAACCACATCTGCCTTCTGAATACAAGCAAGACCCTTCACTGTAATTAGTCTGGCATCCCCAGGTCCTGCTCCAACAAGATATACTCTCCCCGCCATCTCTATCTCATCCCCTAACTTCAGACAAAATTTCCTCCGCACCCTTGGATTTCAGGATGGAAGCCACTTCTTCACCCAGCAGCTGTGGGTCACTGCCAGCTGCATTTTCCTTAAGAATGACGTTGCCGTCCGGTGAACCGACCAGTCCCGTGAGTTCAATCCGGCTTTCAGCTTCGGGAGCGGAAGTCCCTGATGGAACCAATGAAGCAAATGCCCCGATCGGGATTTGACAGCCTCCGTTCAGCGCTCCCAGAAAGCTCCGCTCAGCTGCTACTGTAATGGCAGTCTCCGGATCATTATACAGCGACAGCAAGTGCCTTACTTCTTCATCGTTCTCCCGGCACTCAATACCCAGAGCACCTTGTCCTACCGCCGGTAGACAAATATCTACAGGGAGGTAAGAGGTGATTCGGTCTTCCCAGCCCATCCGGAACAGACCTGCCGCGGCCAAAATAATCGCATCAAATCCTTCAGTCTCCAGCTTCTTCAGACGGGAGTCGATATTTCCTCGGATCGGCTCAATGTTAAAGTCAGGACGGTAAGCCTTGAGCTGGCTGGCGCGGCGCAGGCTGCTAGTACCCACCTTGGCCCCCTGCGGAAGCTCGTCCAGCGACAGGCCGCCTTTTGAGATTAACGCGTCTCTTGGATCGACACGCTTAGGGACTGCACCGTTCATGAGGCCCTCCGGCAGCTCGGAAGGCATATCCTTCATACTGTGCACCGCAAGGTCAATTTCCTTATCCAGCATAGCCTGTTCGATCTCTTTCACGAAGAGACCTTTACCGCCAACCTTAGACAGGGTCACATCAAGGATACGATCTCCTTTGGTGACGATCTTCTTGATCTCGAATTCAAACGGCAGGGAATGAAGTCTGCACAACTCCTTGAGTGCCTCAATCACCTGTCCAGTCTGGGTTAGTGCCAGCTGACTCTGCCTAGTTCCCACTACGATCGTACGCATCTGCCCAAGCTCCTTTATGTATCAGTTATTAGTAATATTACCCTTAATCCAAGCCTCAATCTCCTGTTCAGTCCACGGTTTGAACTCGCCGCGGCGAATATCCCTAAGTATATCCATTTCGGCCGCCGCCTTAAGCAGCTCACGTCTCCTTGCTCCGTCAGTCACAGCCGATTTAACTACCTGTCTGACTGTGCTCAGAAAATCAATATAAGCCTCATATTCATCCCCGTAACAATCGTCAATTTCTTGGCTTATTCTTACCGAGGCAGCAGGACCTGCTCCAGACGTACTAACAGCAATAATAAGATCTCCTCGCCTGACGACACTTGGTGAGATGAACGTACCTCCAAGGCCAGGGCCGGAAATATTCACGGGAATTCCAAGCCTTGCGGCTTCTTCAGCCACCCGCTCATTAACTTCAGCTTGGTGTGTAGCTGAATACACCAGGGATGCATCCCGAAGATCGCCTTCCTCATAACTACGATTATACCAAATCAAGCTGCCTTCTTGGGCAGCTTGATGTAGCGGTCCTGTTACAGAAGGACTTATGAGCTTTATATCCGTTCCAGCCTGAATCAGCTGCAGCGTCTTACGCTCAGCCACCGGCCCTCCGCCGATCACTACGCAGCGCAGACCGTTAGACTTCAGCATAATCGGTATATATTTATCCATTTGAGAACCTACTTTCCGGCCCAATGATGAAAGGCTGACCATGAGTTCAGCAAGTAATTGGCTATGGTAACGACATAACCGACAATGGCCCATTTTGCCATAACGCGGCCGCTATACTTCTTCATTTTACGACCGGCAAAATAGAGAATGTAGACCACCAGAGCAATGAACGTGAAGAACATTTTCTTGTCACCCAAAAGATCCCACCGGTTCTCCGCAGCCACCGTGGATACCCCGACAATCAAGGATACGGCAAGCAGTGAAGTCCCCCACCGCATGGAGATATTAATATAATTCTCAAGCGCCTCGAGGCTCGGCAGTCTTCTAACCGTATCATTCCACGTCTTTCGTTTGAGCTTCCTGTGAAGAAATAGATACATTACTGCAAAGACAGCTGACAGAGTCAAAGCTGCGTAGCTGATGCCGGCAAGCGCAATATGCAGACTGATCAGACCTTTGAAGGTCTGAGAGTGATGGAAGGAGTAATCCACGGACCTGTAGCTTAGTCTGTTAAGGACCGTAAGCACAAACCCGACAAGACTGATCAGAAGCACCATAAACTCAGTCTTTTGACGAAATGTAAGAACAAATGCTGCAGTAACAAGACTTAGACAAACAAGATACACATAATTATAGTTAGAGAGCAGTGCATCCGTACCATTCTGCCACAGCCGCATACTAAAGCCGGTTAACTGCAAAGCAAATACACATGCAAGAAGCCCTGCGCCCATCCGCTTTGCACTCCCATTGCGGCGAATACAATCCGAGAAATAAAACAGAAGGCTCAGGGCATATATATAAATTATCGCATCATAAATTTCACTTAGCAGCGTCAAGGCTGATCACCGCCTTATATAGACACCTGCGCCATCTTTAGCGCTTTGTCAGGAATAGACACCTTAGAGGCGTTCTGTGCTTTCGCTGAGTCAGCTGCCTGAGTCTTACTTTCCTCCAAGGCCTTTGCTGATTCCAGCTGTTTCTCTAGAGCAAAAATTTGGGTGAACATCTCTAATGCCTGTTCTCCTTGTTTCTCTCCAGCCATTTCTTTGATCCGGTTAATCGGATCATGCATCATTTGGTTCACGATACTCTTCGTAAGACGGCGAATAACTGTACGTTGATGCTCATCCAGCTCAGGAAGCTTATTGAACATGCTCTCGAGCGTCTCTTCGTAGATTGAAGAGGATTTCTCCTGGAGGGCACGAATCACTGGCTTAACCCCAAGGGTCTGAAGCCAATTCGCGAACACCGCCATTTCCTGCTCAATCATATTCTCGATCTTCAGCGCCTCGGCCCGTCTCATTTCCAGATTGCTCTCAACAATGCCTTCAAGATCATCAATGTCATAGAGGAATACATTCGGAAGTTCCGAAATAGACGGATCAATATCCCGCGGAACGGCAATATCGATCATAAAGAGCGGACGTGAAGGACGCTTCTTCATGCTCTGGGCTACCTGTGACGAGGTAAGGACATAACCTTCAGCTCCTGTAGAGCTGATAATGATATCTACATCCTTCAAATGCTCCATGGCCTCCTGCATAGTGCACGGTGTTCCATTGAACTTCCCTGCGAGCTCCTGCGCACGTGCAAACGTACGATTAGCTACAAGCACCTGTTCAGCCCCGCTGGCGTACAAGTGCTTAACCGTAAGCTCGCTCATCTTACCCGCTCCAAGAATCAGCACACGCTTGCCACTAAAATTACCAAAAATCCGTTTGCCGAGTTCTACTGCTGCATAGCTTACAGAAACGGCACTTTCTCCAATGGCCGTCTCCGAATGTGCCCGCTTGCTCAGCGTAATCACCTGCTTGAACAGCATGTTGAACCAGGTTCCTGTCGCCTTCTCACTCTGGGCCTGCAAAAAGCTCGACTTCACTTGACCCAAAATTTGAGTCTCTCCAAGCACCATAGAGTCCAGTCCACAGGCTACCCGGAATAAATGACGTATTGCTTGTTCGTCTTCATACATATATAAATGTTGGGTGAACTCTTGTCTGGACACCCCAAACCATTGTTCGATAAAGCTGCGGATGAAGTACCCGCACATATGGAGCCGATCAACGACAACATAGATCTCTGTGCGGTTGCAGGTGGCTATTACAACGCCTTCCAATACACTCTTGGTACGTTTCAACTCCGACAGCGCTGCCGGCATATCTTTGTCTGCGAATGAAAAACGTTCCCTAACTTCCACAGGCGCCGTTCGATAGTTCAACCCGACTACGACAATGTGCATTGCAAGTCCTCCTGCCTTTAGATAATTCAGCGAGATTATTATCTCTCACCTTGTTAATTATATCACATTCGCTTAGCATTACTCTGCGTTTTTTATGAATTGTTTATGAAGTTCTCATGGAGTCTTAGTAACAGAATAGACAGGTATTAAAACAAATAACCATGGAATAATCCATGGTTACTTCATTGTCCCACACATACTCATGTGTAAAGTACATACAAATGTTATCGTTAGTTAAATAAATCCCCGGTTACACCAGCTCAGCTTGCTGAGCCATAGCAGGAGTCTCAACTTTAAGTTCTCCCAGTCCACGAATCAACTTCTTCGCGTAAGCTTTCTCCGGTTTCAAAATGGATACCAGGTAATCAATGGCGAGCTGTGGATCAACTGTTTCTCCACATGTGTAACAATCAACAGCTGCAAAACCTCTCTCAGGATAAGTATGAATCGAGAGATGGCTCTCTGACAGCATTACAAGGACCGTAGCCCCTTGTGGTTCGAACTGCTTGGCTTGCACGGACAATACCGTTGCACCACACGCTTCGGCGGCTTCCACCAAATGAGCTTGCAATAGCTCTGCGTTGTTCAGCACCTCAAAATCGACTCCCCAAGTATCAACAGCAACGTGTCTTCCGAAAGTTGAATATTCCATCTTCCGGTTCCCCCTTCCTAGGAATAAAATGTTTGAAAAATTTCATCCGCTAGGACCTACGTCATTCACTTCCCGAGGGAAAAATCTCTCGTAACATAATGTCCTGAGTGAATCCTGGTTCCTATATTCTTTTCAACGAGATTAAAAATAACATCTATTCAGGACAAATGCAATACTTTTTAGAACATTAATCAAAAAAAAACCGCCCATTTCCCAGGGCGGACTTTGTTACGCCTCTAATACGAACAATCGGCGTGTATATTGGCGAAGTTCCTCATCAATGTGTGTGATAAGCTGCTCATCCTTCAAGGCAAGACGGTGATCCAGCAATTCATTAACCAGACGGTGAATCCGTCCGATCTCCATCTCAACTTCGGTTGAGCGGAACAGCCGCTGCAGCTCCTCGACTGTATTTTTATACTCATATACGAGTTTATATGTGTCACCATTGTATTCCGTAATTTTGCGTACCTGACCATCTTCATACTGATACATGACCACAAATCCGTTATAGATCCGGTTCACTACACCCGATCCTTTATAGGCTGCGAACAATCGGCGCATAACATTGGTAATAGGAGGATTTATTAAGCGGAATGATGCTTCACAGATATAATAACCGTCCTTACGATCAAAAGGCAGATGAAGTTCCTCTCCCTGGTCATCTTCCAGAACTACTTCCTGTCCTCCCCCGTCCAGCACTTTAATCCGCTGTCTTACGTGAGGATCATCAATTCTGTGAATAAATTCGGCCATTTGAACTTCCGTCAATCGCAAACTGGCTTTAATGTACTCTGTGGCTAACCGCTGAGCCATAAAAATCTCCTCAATTCTTTTAATCCTTTGTAGTTAATTATACACTACTCATTAAAGCAAATGCGCGGTATTTAAATCATGATTTTTCAGCGAATTTTAGAAAAAAACGGAATTTGGCTAGTTAAGGAGCAAAAATACCTTAGCATGCTCACTTTCCTGCTGGAAGTTCTCCCGTTCCCTCTTAAATTCGCGGATTAGTCACTTTTATTCGTCCGAAGAAGGAAGGGTCTCCGGAACCTCCGGAACCTCCGCATCTTGATCTTCAATGTGACGGCTAATCAAACTCCAAAGCTGATCCTTCCCTATACCTGCCTCTGAGGAAAACATGATAAGTTCATCGCCTGCACGCATCACCAAAGCATCCTTGATAATTTTGATGTGCTTCTGCCAGCGACTTTTCGGGATCTTGTCCGCTTTCGTCGCGACCACGCATACCGGCAGATCATAATGTTTGAGCCAGTCGTACATCAATTCATCGTCCTTGGAAGGCGGATGCCTCAGGTCGATAATGAGAAGCACCAGCTTAAGCGGTTCCCGAACCGTTAGGAACTCCTCGATCATCTTCCCCCAGACCTGCCGCTGTACCTTAGATACCTTGGCGTAGCCATATCCGGGAAAGTCAACAAAATACAGAGCATCGTTGATGCGATAATAATTCAAATGCTGAGTCTTGCCCGGTGTTGAGCTGGTACGGGCTAAATTTTTGCGGTTAATCATACGATTGATCAATGAGGACTTCCCCACATTGGAACGACCTGCCAGAGCTACCTCTGGCAAGCCGTCCTCAGGGTATTGTTCAGGCCTTACGGCGCTGATTATAAATTCTGAGCTTGTTACTTTCATTCTAGTGTTTCCTCTCTAGTGCACTTCAACTTGTTCAGTAAGCGCATGCTTCAATACTTGATCCATATGTGACACAGGTACGAACGTCATGTCACTTCGAACGCTCTCTGGAATATCATTAAGATCACGTTCATTATCCTTAGGCAGCAGAACCTTCTTATAGCCTGCACGGTGAGCCGCCAGCGACTTCTCCTTTAGGCCGCCAATCGGCAGCACGCGGCCGCGAAGCGTAATCTCCCCAGTCATGGCTACATCCTTGGAGACCAGCCGGTTCGTTAATGCCGAGATCAGCGCGGTAGCTATTGTAATACCGGCCGAAGGACCGTCTTTGGGAATAGCTCCTTCAGGGATATGGATGTGAATATCATTCTTCTCATGGAAATCTGCCGGGATCCCCAGTTCCTTCGCCTTGGAGCGCGTATAGCTGAATGCCGCTTGGGCAGATTCCTTCATGACATCTCCAAGCTTCCCGGTTAAGATAAGCTTTCCGGTCCCCGGAACCACCGTAACCTCAATTGTCAAAGTTTCGCCGCCAACCTCAGTCCAGGCAAGCCCGGTTACCGTACCGATCTGGTCTTCCAGCTCAGCAACGCCGTAGCGGAATTTGGGAACACCCAAGTAATCCTTGATATTATCAGGCAGGATCTCGATTGAACCCAACTCTTCCGAGACAATTCGTTTGGCAGCTTTACGGGCAAGTGCGGCCACCTGCTGTTCCAGATTACGGACACCCGATTCTCGCGTATACTCCCGAATTGTCTTCAGCAAGGCTTCTTCCCCGATCACAAGCTGCTCCGGCTCCAGCCCGTGTTCTCTCTTCTGCTTAGGCAAAAGATAACGCGAGGCGATCTGAAGCTTCTCAAGCTCCGTATAACCCGGAATATAGAGCATCTCCATCCGGTCCAGAAGCGGACGCGGAATGTTATGAACGGCATTAGCTGTTGTTACAAACATCACGTTAGACAGATCAAACGGCACTTCAATGAAGTGGTCACTAAATGTGTTGTTCTGCTCAGGATCAAGCACCTCAAGCAGCGCAGCAGAAGGGTCACCTCGGAAATCTGATGCCATCTTATCGATCTCATCAAGCAGAAAGACAGGATTGAGCGTCCCGGCTGTCTTCATTCCTTGAATGATACGTCCAGGCATCGCGCCTACGTAGGTTCTCCGGTGACCGCGAATTTCCGCTTCGTCCCGGACACCCCCGAGGGAGATCCGAACAAATTCTCTGCCGAGCGAACGCGCAATGGAGCGCGCCAAGGAAGTTTTACCGACACCCGGAGGTCCAACAAGACACAGAATCGGCCCTTTCAGCTTCTTGACCAATTTCTGCACAGCCAAGTACTCGAGCACACGTTCTTTGGGCTTATCAAGACCATAGTGATCGTCATTCAGAACCTGTTCTGCCTTCGCAAGATCCAGGTCATCATCGGTCTGGTTGGACCAAGGCAGACTGAGCAGCCAATCCACATAATTACGGATGACTCCTCCTTCTGCCGAGCTGGCCGGCATTTTCTCGAGTCGGTCAATTTCCTTCTCCACTTTCTCGCGTACCTTCTCGGGGAGCTGCTTCTCCTCCATCTGACCGCGCAGTTCCTCAACCTCACCCGCACGGCCTTCCTTCTCGCCAAGCTCCTTCTGGATCGCCTTCATCTGCTCGCGCAAATAATACTCTTTCTGCGTCTTCTCCATCTGCTTCTTGACGCGCTGGCTGATCTTCCGCTCCAGCTCGAGGACTTCACGTTCATTATTCAGAATATCAAGCAGCTTCTCAAGCCGCTTCTGAACCTCAATCGTCTCCAAAATTTCCTGCTTATCTTTGATCTTCAGCGACAAGTGACTTGTAATCACATCGGCCAGACGCCCTGGCTCCTCGATGTCGGAGACCGCAGCAAGCGTCTCTGGAGTTACTTTCTTGGACAAATTAATATAATGTTCAAACTGGGTAAGAACCGTACGCATTAAAGCATCGACCTCAGGGTCCGCAGATTCCTCCTCAGGCAGTTCTTTTGCCATGACTTCGTAGTACTCTTCCGTATCCAGATAATGAATAATTTCGGCCCTTTCCATGCCCTCGACAAGAACGCGAATCGTTCCGTTCGGAAGCTTCAGCATTTGGCGGACCTTAGCCACCGTACCAATTCGGAAGATGTCCTCCTGGGTAGGGTCCTCGATGTTCACTTCAGATTGAGAACAAAGGAGAATTAAATTATCGTCCACCATTGCCTTTTCCAGTGCCTTCACAGACTTCTCACGTCCGACATCCAAATGCAGGACCATACTAGGATAGACTAGCAATCCCCGCAGTGGCAGCAAAGGAAAACGACGACCTTTTCCTAATTTGTGGGTTCCCATCGTTTTCGCACCTCCAATGGTTCTCAGCTTTAATATGTTGCGTCTGCCTGATGGTTCCCCCTTAAAAAACTCAGGTTTCTCAGGAGATATTATTCCTATTTTAGCAAATGTTCCTTTAAAACACCAACGAAGAGCGGCTGCCAGACAGCCGCTCGATCCTTAAAGTGATTCCGTATGGGGTGAATCCACCTGAAAAAATGCTTGTGCAGGCGGGGCGAAAACCTCTTCTGCCGCTGTGAATCCAAAGCTGCGCTCGGCTTCAGCGCCGAATACATGCTGGAAAGCCTCTTTTAAAGATTCAACCGGAATGACCTTAACCCCATTCAACCCTTCGAACAAGCTCTGCCAATTTTCTTTCGGGATCAACACAGTTGTCGCTCCAGCCTGAAAGGCCGCTTCTACCTTGGCCACAACTCCGCCGATTGGCTTGACCTTGCCATGTATGCCTAGCTCGCCTGTCATCGCTATCCGGTTATCCACCGTGATGTTTCGTATCGCGGAAGCGATCGCCGTTGCAATAGCGAGTCCGGCAGACGGACCGTCAATTGGCGTTCCGCCAGGAAAATTGATGTGTAGATCATAGTGCGAGGGGTCAAGTCCGATGCTCTTGAGCACGGTCAAGACGTTCTCCACTGAACCTTTGGCCATGCTCTTGCGGCGAAGCGTCCGGTTACCCCCTCCGATCTCCTCTTCATCCACAACTCCCGTAATATTACAGCTTCCCATTCCCTTCTCGGCCAGCACAGCAGTTGCTTCTATTTCCAGCAAGGCCCCCATATTGGGCCCATATACAGCCAGACCATTCACTACACCCACCTGAGGATGTTCAAAAATTTTGCGTTCAGGTCTAGGTACCAACTGGCTGCTCGTAGCTACCCATTCCAGATCCGAAGCCAGCAGATGGTTTCGTTTCTCCGTCAGGGCAAGTCCGGCCGCAAGCTGCACCATGTTCACGGCCTCCCGGCCATTCGTGGCAAACTTCTTGATTACATCGACGGCTTCACTTCTCGGTTCAAGTCCGATCCTTTTCACTGCATCCTCCGCAATTTGGGCAATTTCATCCGGGAGAAGAGGACGGAAAAATACCTCCATACAGCGGGATCTTAGAGCTGGCGGAAGCTCTTGGGGAGAGCGTGTCGTGGCACCCACCAGCCTGAAATCTGCGGGAAGCCCGTTCTGGAAAATATCATGGATATAAGCCGGGGTTCCGTTGTCTTCCGAGTTATAATATGCGCTTTCCAGGAATACTTTCCTGTCTTCCAGCACCTTAAGCAGCTTGTTGATTTGAACCGGATGCAGCTCACCAATCTCATCTATGAACAGTATGCCTCCGTGAGCCTTAGTCACGGCACCCGGCTTTGGCTGAGGAATACCGGCCACACCCATGGCCCCTGCTCCCTGGTAAATCGGGTCATGAACCGATCCGATCAGAGGATCCGCAATTCCCCGCTCATCAAAACGCGCCGTGGTCGCGTCAATCTCCGTAAATTTGGCGTCTGAACGAAACGGGGACGAGGGATTTTTCTTGGCCTCTTCCATCACAACTCTCGCAGCTGCCGTCTTACCCACCCCCGGCGGTCCATATATGATGACATGCTGGGGATTGGCACTGCACAAAGCTGCCTTCAGCGCCTTGAGACCATCCTTTTGACCCACAATATCACTCATCGTTGCAGGACGAGCACGCTCGGCCAAAGGCTTGGTCAACGAGACGGCTCTAAGCTTCCTCAGCTTATCCATCTCCTTGCGGGACTCCCGGTCCACCGCACTCCGGCTGCCTTTCTGACTCCGCAGCAGATTCCAAAAATAGATACCGATAACCACAGCAAAGAACAGCTGTACCGCCATAATAATCATGCTTAAATCCATACCTAACCAACCTCCCATTATCATAACCTGTTACTTGGTAGTATAGCCTTTTTGATTGAGGGTAAACGCCAATGTTCAGGTTTTTTGGGATAGGTACGAACAGGCAGAATAAGTCGGCAAAAAAATAGCCGTGAACGGTTCTGATCCGCTCACGGCTATTATCTTTAACGTAGAATATGTTCTTTACGACCAGGTATTTCACCAGTTGCCTCGAACACTTCAACAATATGGTCAATTTCCTTCTTAAGCTCAGACAGAAGCTCCGCTTCCGGCACTTTGCGAATCATTTCTCCGTAACGGAACAGCATGCCTTCACCGCGCGCACCGGCAATCCCGATATCCGCTTCACGGGCCTCCCCCGGTCCGTTAACCGCACAGCCAAGTACAGACACCTTGATCGGCACCTTGATCTTGGATATATACTCTTCAACCTCGTTGGCAATCGAGAAAAGATCAATATCCAGACGTCCGCAGGTCGGACAGGATACGAGCGTAGCTGCATTTGAGATCAGACCAAATGTCTTCAGCAGCTCGCGGGCTACCTTCACTTCTTCAACCGGATCGGCACTGAGCGAGATTCTCACAGTCGATCCAATTCCCATGGATAACAGTGCGCCAATACCTGCAGCGCTCTTCACTGTACCGGAGAACAGGGTCCCTGCCTCGGTGATCCCAAGGTGAAGCGGGTAAGGTATAACCTCAGCTGCCTTAGAGTAGGCGGCAATGGCCATAGGCACATCCGAAGCCTTCAAGGACACGATAATATCATGGAAATCAAGCTCCTCCAAAATACCTATGTGGTATAGCGCGCTTTCCACCATAGCTTCCGGAGTCGGATAACCGTATTTCTCAAGCAGATGACTTTCCAGCGAGCCTGCATTCACCCCGATACGGATAGGGATTCCGCGCTCTTTGCAAGCTTTAACTACAGCTTCAACCTTCTCCCTACGGCCAATATTTCCCGGATTAATCCGGACTTTATCAATGCCGTTCTCAATCGCTTGAAGGGCAAGCTTATAATTGAAATGGATATCAGCAACTAGAGGGATGTGAATTCTCTTCTTAATTTCCTTGATTGCTGCAGCCGCTTCTTCGTTATTTACAGTTACACGAACCAGCTGACAACCTGCTTCTTCCAGACGTAAAATCTCTGCTACGGTTGCTTCAACATCTGCTGTCTTCGTGGTACACATACTTTGTATGAGCACTTCATTACTGCCGCCAATGGTTAGATTCCCCACTTTGACAGGCCGGGTATCTTGTCTCAAGAATGTCATGTTCAGGTCTCTCCCATAACGCCAAACTCCACCCTAGCGCTGGCCGCTTTGGGACCATTAGGGTGGAGATTCAGCATATTATTTAATCAAGCCCTTTGAAAGTCTGCTTTAGGCGCTCTCTTCTTGTTTGTTCTTCTTCTGAACTTGAAGCTCAGGAATCACTTTCTCTTCAACAACCTTCTCGGTAATTACACAGTTCGTAATATCATCACGGGAAGGAACCTCATACATCACATCAAGCATGATTCCTTCAATGATGGCGCGAAGACCCCGCGCTCCTGTGTTCCGTTTGATGGCTTCACGAGCAATGGCTTCCAGTGCCTTAGGTTCAAACTCAAGCTTCACATTGTCAAGCTCAAGAAGCTTCTGATACTGCTTAACCAAAGCATTCTTCGGTTCAGACAGGATACGCACCAGTGTATTCTCATCAAGCGGTTCCAAAGTGGAAATAACCGGCAGACGACCTACAAATTCAGGAATCAGACCGAATTTCAGCAAGTCCTCTGGAAGGACCATTCCCAGATATTCACCTGGCTTCAGATCCTTTTGGCCGTCAGCAGCTGCATTAAATCCGATGACCTTCTTGCCCACGCGGCGCTTGATCATTTGTTCCAGTCCATCAAAGGCACCGCCACAAATAAACAGGATATTCGTTGTATCAATTTGGATGAATTCCTGGTGAGGGTGCTTACGTCCGCCTTGCGGAGGTACAGAAGCTACCGTGCCTTCAAGGATCTTGAGCAGAGCCTGCTGAACGCCTTCACCGGATACATCGCGAGTGATCGATGGGTTCTCGGATTTACGGGCAACTTTATCAATCTCGTCGATATAAATAATCCCGCGTTCTGCCTTCTCTACATCATAGTCGGCAGCTTGAATCAATTTGAGCAGAATGTTCTCTACATCTTCACCCACATAACCTGCTTCGGTGAGGGATGTAGCATCCGCAATGGCAAAAGGAACATTCAGAATTTTAGCCATAGTCTGAGCGAGCAAAGTCTTACCGGAACCCGTTGGTCCCAGAAGCAGGATGTTACTCTTTTGAAGTTCAACGTCCTCAATTTTGCTCTGTGTATTCACCCGTTTGTAATGGTTGTACACAGCTACTGACAGAGATTTCTTCGCTTGTTCCTGTCCAATCACGTACTGATCAAGAATGTCACGAATTTCACGAGGCTTTGGAATCTCCTTCAGATCAAGCTCTTCCTCATGACCGAGCTCCTCTTCTACGATCTCCGTGCAAAGCTCGATACATTCATCACATATATAAACGCCTGGTCCGGCTACAAGTTTGCGTACTTGTTCCTGTGACTTACCACAGAAAGAACATTTCAACTGTCCTTTTTCTTCATTAAATTTGAACATTTATGGTATACACCCCTTTAAGATTTAATGGGTTTATTAATGACCTGGTCAATAATCCCGTAGGCCTTTGCTTCTTCCGCACTCATGAAGAAATCGCGGTCTGTATCCCGTTCAATCTTATCCAGAGTTTGACCGGTACGTTCCAAATATATTTGGTTGACCTTTTGCTTTGTCTTGATGATCCATTCGGCATGGATCTTAATATCGGACGCCTGACCTTGTACACCACCCAAAGGCTGGTGAATCATGACTTCACTATTTGGCAGAGCAAAACGCTTGCCAGGTGCGCCTGCAGTAAGCAGCAAAGAACCCATACTCGCTGCCATACCAACACAGATGGTAGAAACATCCGGTTTAATGAACTGCATTGTATCATATATACCCATACCTGCTGTAATAGAACCACCAGGCGAATTGATGTATAGATGGATGTCTTTCTCAGGATCTTCAGCTGCTAAAAACAAGAGTTGGGCAATCACGATATTCGCTACTTCATCGTCAATTGCGTTACTGAGAAAGATAATACGATCCTTGAGAAGTCTGGAATAAATATCGTAAGATCGTTCTCCCCGACTCGTTTGTTCTATAACCATAGGTACGATACTCATAATCCCAAGCCTCTTTTCTCTATTCGTATTATCTATACAGAACTCCACGAAGAAAATACACTGAGGTCATTCTGTATATTACAATTCCTATTTTACCATGTTCAAGGACCTCTGTCATTTTTCAGTCCAGTGATAGCTATGCCCTTCACGAACTCTATTCTTATGGAAGAAAATGTATCCTCCATTAGTGAAAAATAAGGCACGCATTTGAAATACGTGCCTTAAGGTTCAACCCTGTATAATCTGCCTATATGCTGGTTCGGCTTGTTGGCCGAGTCAGGTATTACTTCTCTTCAGCTGCTTCTTCTTTCACTTCTTCTGCTGCATCAGCGGATGGTTGCAGCTGGTCAGCTGGAACTTCCTTTGCATTTTCAAGAAGGAATTGAATCGTTTTGCGAAGCAGAACCTCTTCACGCATACTTCCCAGAGAACCGTTAGCCGCAAGGATGTTGCGGATTTCTTCTGGAGTACGTTTGTATGCTTCAGCCATAGTGTTCAGCTCAGCATTAAGCTCGTCCTCAGTAACTTCGATGTTCTCTTCTTTGGCGATTTGCTCAAGAACAAGATTGTTGCGAACACGCTTCTCAGCATCACCTTGCATTTGCTCTTGCAGCTCAGGAAGAGTCTGACCCGAGAAGCCAAGGAACATTTCAAGGTTCATACCTTGAGTGCGAAGACGGTTGTCGAAATCACGAACCATGTTCTGAACTTCACCTTGAATCATCGCAGATGGAATTTCAACTTCTGCTTTCTCTCCCACGCGGTCAACAAGGTAGGATTCACGAGCAGCTTCGTTCTCTTTCGATTTGCGATCAGCAAGCTGCTTCTTCAAATCTTCTTTATATTCTTCAAGAGTATCAAATTCACTTACATCTTTCGCGAACTCATCGTCGAGTTCAGGAAGCTGCTTGCGCTTGATTTCATGAACTTTCACTTTAAATACGGCTTCCTTACCTGCCAATTCTTCTGCATGGTAAGCTTCTGGGAAAGTAACAGTTACATCTTTGAAGTCACCTGTTGCAAGGCCTACGACTTGTTCCTCAAAGCCTGGGATGAATGTGTTGCTGCCCAGCTCAAGGGAATAACGCTCAGACTTACCACCTTCGAATGGAACTCCGTCTACAGAACCGTCAAAGTCGATTACGACTGTATCACCGTTCTGAGCAGTTTCTTCATCGATTACAACAAGCTCAGCATGGCGCTGCTGAAGACGCTCAAGCTCTTGAGCCACTTCTTCTTCAGTAACTTCTACGTTCTCAGCTGCAACTTCGATACCTTTGTAGTCGCCAAGCTTCACTTCTGGCTTAACGGTTACTTTGGCTTTGAATTTGAAAGCTTGTCCTTTGCCAAACTGTTCAACGTCCACTTCAGGACGATCTACAGGGAAGATATCAGTCTGCTCAACAGCTTCGCTGTATACTTCAGGGAGCAAAATGTCGATGGCGTCTTGGTAGAGGCTTTCAACCCCGTAACGCGCTTCGAAAATTGGCCGTGGCACTTTACCTTTACGGAATCCAGGTACAGTTGCTTTCTTTACTACTTTGTTAAAAGCTTTATCCAGCGCTGCAGATACACGATCCGCATCCACTTCGACCTCGAGAACGCCGAGGTTCTTCTCTATTTTTTCCCAAGTTGCTTTCATTTTATGCTTTCCCCTCCAAAATAAGTTCACATATATTGAATCCTGATATGTATCCGGCTTCAATTTCATTATTCCTTACTCACGTACAGAACAAGAACAACCACTACATTATAAACAACAATACAGCTTTTTACAAGTGTTCCACGGCTGGGCGAAGCAGGAAAAGCTGGATCCCGCCGATTATCTTCCCTGTCCGGAATGCACGAACTGTTTCATAGAACGATATACCTGCTCAAAACGGAGCCGAAGCGCGTCGGTAATCCCGTACACCAGCCTGATTTCGCTGTCACTTTTGCCATCTGGAAGGCTCTCGGAAATCGTCTGATGCAGCGCCGCAGCCCAGATATCCGCCGTACTGTCATCATCGGACAGAATGGAAGTATAATCCCTGGTGCCGTAAACCCCCATAATAAATTGGAACCAGAACTCCTGGGCGAAATAAAAGAGAGTCGGATTATGAACTTGAGTCTGATCCCCCACACGCTCCAAGATCCTTTGCACCTGCGGTGGAAAATCAGCTGACTTTAGCGGCACGGTCTCGATCTCAACCTCAACCGGCTCCTGTCCGCGGACGAACGACACGATTCCTTGTGCTCCACGCCTACGCAAAGTCTGCAGAATGTGAAATTGTATCAGCGGGTGGACATTTTTGCGGTTCAGCCAGCTGCGCAGGGCATCATCAATCTCCGGCATGTCCAGATACGACAGCTGCTCAAGCGCCAGTAGAGAGTGCTCGGATAAAGGACTTTCCATAGCGGCCTTAAGCAGCTTGTTCCCGTAGTCCTTGTCCAAAGCAACCTTGGCCTCGATATGCAGGCGAGCCAGGGATTCTTCATTCTCTTCATAGAAGTCAGGTTCCTTGCCTTCACCTACCACGCCGGGAAAAGCATCTCTCAGCCAATTGAGCAAAGCCTTCCATTCCTCATATTGTCTGGGCTCCTGACCCTGGCACTGCAGCAGAAATTCCAGCAGTTCTCCTGCTTCTCCGTAGCGCTCAGTCTCCAGCATCCTTGTAAGCTCCATCTGATAAAAATCCAGTGTCTTGGGAAACAATACAACGTTATCCCTTCCCTCGGGTCCATGCGTATTAATAAATGTCCCTCCTTTCTTCCGTATTCAATATTCGTAGATTATAGCATAGTGAGTAGCGAATTAAAAAAACAATGGCTAAATTCTCTTGATTTTCTAGTTGCTTAGCAAGCCAGCTTGTGGTAAAATTTTTTTTGCTTGAATTTTTATTATATGTCCCAGTAGCTCAGCTGGATAGAGCAACGGCCTTCTAAGCCGTCGGTCGGGGGTTCGAATCCCTCCTGGGACGTCATCAAAGATCTCTCCTTTGGGAGAGATTTTTTGCGTCCTGAGGATGAGAACCCCATATTGGGGGTTCGTCGTAGTGAAGCCCCCCTTGCCGGTTGGCTGGGGGATGAACGAAGTCTCGAGCGTTGCGAGAGTATCCCTCCTGGGACGTCATCAAAAATCTCTCCTTTGGGAGAGATTTTTTGCGTCCTGAGGATGAGAACCCCATGTGGGGTTCGTCGTAGTGAAGCCCCCATGCCGGTTGGCTGGGGGATGAATGGAGTCTCGAGCGTTGCGAGAGTATCCCGACTGGGACGACAAAGAAAACTCTCCAAATGGAGAGTTTTTTGCTTTTACCTATTTGTTTTCTGTCAAAATGTTCAGAAACTGAGCAGCCCGCGGACTTTTCGGACGATGGAATACTTCCTGAGGTGAACCCTCTTCTATAATGCGGCCGCCATCCATTAGGACGATCTGGTCAGCTACCTCGGCGGCAAATTTCATCTCGTGTGTAACGACGATCATCGTCATCCCGCCCGCGGCAAGACTTTTCATTACACGGAGCACTTCACCCACGAGCTCGGGATCAAGAGCTGATGTTGGCTCATCAAATAAGAGTACCTCAGGATTTACAGCCATAGCCCTGGCAATGCCTATGCGCTGCTGCTGGCCTCCAGACAGCATTTGAGGGTAGGAATCGGTCTTGTGCTCAAGTCCAACTCTTCCCAGAAGCTCCTGCGATATCTTCCTTGCTTCCGATTTGCTCTTCTTCTGTACCGTGATCAGGCCTTCCATTACATTCTCCAAAGCAGTCATATGTGGGAACAGATGATAGGCTTGAAACACCATTCCGCTCTGCTTGCGGAGCTTAAGGATCTGTTCTTGCTTCGGTGTAAACCCCTCTTTGAATTCCAGCACCACGTCACCCACCTGCAGAGTTCCCCGATCGGGCTTTTCTAGCAGATTGAAACAGCGCAGCAGCGTTGTCTTTCCTGAACCTGAAGGCCCAATGATGACCAGCACATTCCCTTTGTCCAGCTTCAAGTTCACACCCTTCAGCACCTCTTGGGAACCAAAAGACTTATGTAAATCGCGCACCTTGATCATGGTATATCTCCTTATCTTGTGGAGTAGCGGCTGAACCGCCTCTCCAGATAATTCTGAAGTCCTGACAATAGGGTACTTAACATCAGGTAAAGCAATCCGGCTTCCGAGTATAAAAGCAGGGGTTCAAAAGTGATCGCCACAATTTCCTGGGCAGTCCGAAACATTTCAACATAGGTAATACTGGCAGCAAGAGAGGTATCCTTGACCAGACTTATGAAGGAGTTCGCCAGAGGAGGTACGGACACCCTTGCAGCCTGAGGTAAAATGATTCGTCTAAGCGCCTGCATTCGGGTCATACCAATAGAGTATGCCGCCTCCCACTGCCCCGAAGGAATAGACTGTATTGCTGCCCGAACAATTTCCGAGCCATAGGCTCCTACACTCAAGGAGAACCCGATCACCGCAGCTAGGAACGGATCGAGGATAATCCCTATACTGGGAAGTCCGAAGAAGATGATAAACAGCTGCAGCAGCAGCGGGGTTCCGCGTATAATCCAGACATAAAACCTGGCTATAAGCCTGGGAATTCTCCAATGAGATAACCTGATTAAGGCGGTAATGACCGCCAGAGCAAGTCCCAAAGCAAATGAAATCAAAGACAGCGGAACGGTAAAAGCTACCGCAGCTTTCAACAGCGGTAGCAAGGAGTCCATCAAAATCTGCATTTTACGCTCATCCATGGGGCAGGCATCCTTTTAACATCGAGTTATTTCGAGACATCTTCTCCAAAATACTTCTGCGATATTCTCAGATAAGTTCCATCGCTCTTCATTTCGGCAAGGGCTTTATTCACGGCCGTGACGAGGTCATCCGCTCCTTTAGTGAACAAGCCTGCACTTTGGGAGGCCGCGCTTGCTGTATCCACTACCTTAATTGGCACTTGGGGCTTCTGCTTCTTCAGATCCAGGAAAGACAATTGATCATTAACCGTGGCATCAATCCGATTGGAGGTTAACAGATCCACAGCCTGATTGAACCCTTCGATAGCTACAATCTGGGCACCGTTCTCTTTGGCGATCTTGGTGAGATTGGTTGTGAGAGACTGTCCTGCCTTCTTCCCTTTCAGATCGGAAAATTTCTTGATATCCGTGTTATCCTCCCGCACAATCAGTACGGCTTTGGACACAATATAGGGATCGGAGAAGGCGTATTTCGCCTTTCGCTCATCCGTGATGGATACTTCATTAAACACAGTATCAAAGCGATTAGCATCCAGTCCTGCAATAAGGCTGTCCCACTGGGATTCCACAAATTCAGGCTGAACTCCAATTCGCTTGCTAATCTCCTCGGCAATCTCTACATCAAATCCAGTTAATTTCCCCGTTTTATCATGGAAGGTAAACGGCGCATAGGTTCCTTCTGTGCCAATTCTGAGCTTACCGCTTGCCTTGACTGTCTCTAATGCCGTCTGCGCGGCTTTGCCGGAAGTATTATTTTGTCCCTGATTCGCTTTGGATGAATTATTACTTTGACCACAGCCCGACATAGCGATTGACAGCCCTAGTACCATGAGAGCCAAGCTTACCCTTTTCATACTTAACATCCCCTTGTCCTAATCATGTTCTCAGCAAACATAGCATGTACTATGCTCTCTGAAATCATGCTAAGTTAGCCCCACTTATTTGAGCTTCGTGTGCTCCATCATGTAGAATAACCTTGATGATTTCTTATTACAGGGAGGTTCGAAAATGTCAATTTACGACTTCAAAGTAACCACAATCGACGGTGAGCAGACTACCCTGCAATCGTACAAAGGTAAGGTACTGCTTATTGTAAATACAGCCAGCGGCTGCGGACTTACCCCGCATTACAAGGGGCTGCAGTCTTTATACGAGACTTATAAGGATCAGGGACTCGTGGTGCTTGGGTTCCCTTCCAATCAATTTGCCGGCCAGGAGCCTGGAACCGAAGAACAGATCAAGCAGTTCTGTGAGCTTAACTATCAGGTCACGTTCCCTCTTTTCTCCAAAATTGATGTTAAAGGCGAGCACGCCCACCCCTTATTTGTACATTTGGTCGATCATACCCCTGCCCCTTACCACACAGGAGACATTGAATGGAACTTCGTCAAATTCCTCGTGGACCGCGAAGGGAATGTAATTAAGCAGTACAGCGCACGGACAGAACCGGAGGCTATTGAATCTGATATCAAGGGCCTTCTGTAAACGCACAAAAACACCCCTTTTTTGAAGGGGTGTTTTCTTTGATTTATGGGTGGATTTTGCCTATTTCTTGAGCTTGCGGTTATTGAACCAAAGCGGCACGCGGAACAGCAAATTCAGGAAGAGAACCACAAATACCAGAACCGCTGCAGATTTGTCAGCGATTTGCTGGGCATCCTCTACGATGGCTTCAGAATGAACATACCACAGATGAACCGCAAGGGTCTCGCCCGGCGAGAACAAGCTGAAGTCCCACATTTCTCCCGATGTACTTAGACCCGCTGTCAAGATGATCACCGCAGATTCTCCGAAGGCCCGACCTGCAACCAGGCAGACCCCCGTAACAATGGCATGCAGCGATACCGGCAGGATGACCGTACGAATGGTCTGGAACTTAGTGGTTCCAAGCGCATAAGAAGCATTCTTGAGTTCGACCGGAACAGCTCTTACGGCTTCTTCCGTGACACGGGCCAGGGTTGGAAGATTCAGAAACGCCAAGCTGACCGCCCCGCCCAGAATCGTAAGTCCAATATCGAAATATTCGGCAAAAATAGCTAGCCCCAGCATTCCGAATACGATGGAAGGAACTGAGGAAAGGGTCTCTACGCATATCCGCAGCCCTTCCGTAAATTTGTTCTTGGGTGCATATTCCGCCATGTAAATCCCCGCCCCTAGCCCGATCGGGATAGAAATGATCAGAGACAGAATAAGAATGTAGAAGGAGTTGAACAGGACAGGTCCTATACCTCCGCCCACATCCATCTCCTCTGGCAGCTTGGTCAGGAACTGTAGATTGATCCCTGGAAGGCCTTTGCTGAGAATGGTATACAGCAGCCAGAATATGAACAGAAGGACAGCCGCCCCGAGGACATAAAAAGATCCCGTAGCCGCCTTATCCCAGATCAGTGCGCGCTTGTTCTTGCGTGTCGGTGTGAAGCTGCTCATGCCACATCTCCTCTCTTTCTGCTAATTAGACGGATGATCATAATCAAGCCAAAAGAGATGATCAGCAGCAGGAACGCCATCATATGAAGGGCGTAGTTCCAAGTAGAATCAAATTCCACGTTGGAAATTTGCATCACAATATTACTCGTCAGTACTGAAGTTGGGGAGAACAAGGATGTCGCCAGCTGAGCGGTGTTCCCGATAACCATAACCACCGCCATCGTCTCTCCGATAGAACGTGTCATGCCCAGAATAATGGCAGCCGCTATTCCTCTCGCAGCGGCCGGCAGCACAACTTTCATAATTACCTGCAGACGGGTAGACCCCAGAGCATAAGCCGCCTCGCGATATTTCTTGGGTACAGCCGAGATGGCGTCATCACTAATCCGGCTGACCGTAGGCAGAATCATAATCGTCAGCACCAGAGATGCTGCTAGCAGACCGTCCCCCAAATTCTCCCCGCTTAGATTGCGGATAATCGGGATTAGTACGGTCAGTCCAAGATAGCCGTAGACGACGGATGGAATACCTACCAGCAGATCGAGAATCGGACGTATAAAGGATTTCAGCCATTTCGGGGCAATTTCAGCAATCAGAATCGCCATTCCAATCGAAATGGGAACTGCAAAGAGTAAAGTTAGAGCTGTTAAGGATATCGTATTGACTATGAACGAAGCTGCTCCGAATTTACCTTCTTCCGGGGTCCAATCAAAAGACAAAAAGAATTGGGCAAGTGATATGTCCTTGAAGGTCAAGATGGCTGTTTTGCCAATGAAAAAAACAACCAAGGCCAGTACCAGACAAAGTGCCAATATGCTGAACAGGAAATAATATTTGAATAACCCGTTGGTGAACCGCACTCGTGCTCCGCGGCCCTGCTTCCACCTGGATGGTTGAACCGGCTTCTGCAATAAAGTACCCTTCTGTGCAGGTAAATCATGAACTGGTGTGCTCATTTCGTTCTGCTTCCTCCCATAGAGCAACCAGCCCCGAACAGGGGCTGGCTGGTTAACGTAACATTTTGAATTCTAATGCAGCTAGCTTACTTCTTATTTCATAGCAGAAATCGGGATGAATTTAAGCTTTTTCAATGAACCTTCCTGAAACTTCTTGCTTTGTACATAATCGATGAAGGCTTTAGTAGCGCCAGTAGGTTGACCTTTTGTCATGTAATAGCCATAAGACCAAATTTTGTACGTACCTTTAATTACATTATCCGTACTTGCAGCAACCCCATTGAATTTAACTGCTTTGAGGTCTCCACCGCTTACATACACAAGGTCGATATATCCGATGGCGTTAGGAGTTGTTGATACAGCTGTCTTCATGTCACCGCTGGATCCAACTTCCTTGTAGTTCTTCGCTTTCTTCACGATATCTCCGCCACCAAGTGCTTTGGCTTGGTAATTCACGCGTGTACCGGAACCGAACGCACGAGTAATGACCACGATATCTGCATCACTGCCGCCAACTTCTTTCCAGTTCGTGATTTTACCGCTGTAAATGCCTTTAAGCTGGTCTGAAGTCAAGTTATCCACGCCTACATTTTTGTTAACTACGGTTGCAAAAGGAATTACCGCTACTTTGTTAGCTACTTGACCTGCGAAGGCTTTAAATCCCGGAACATCCGTGCTCGCATCCCAGTCGCAAGCTCCGATTTGGGCAATGCCTTTTTTAACGGCTTGAGGACCTGTTACTGAACCTTTACCGGAAGCGGCAATTTTCACCTTTGGATTCAATCTTTGAAACTCTTTTGCAGCCTGAAGGGACAATGGAAGAAGTGCAGTGGAACCATTAATCGTGATTTTACCTGATACAGAACCAGCAGCTTGAACCGAAGAACCTATACCTGCGGAAGATAGAACGAATGCAGCGGCTACAGCCACCAAAGAGATTTTTTTGAACAATTTCATGATTGAATTACTCCTCTCGAATTCTCAAATTATAGTTATTTAGTTAGCTCAGTGCCTTTTCCGCCTTCAACTACAACAACCTTGCCATCGCTGATCAGAGCGATCTTTCCATCCTTGGATACTGCAACTTCCGTTATTACATTCGGAGTGCTGTAAAGCTCCTTCTTGGTTCCCCCCGTTACTTCATACAGGTGTGAAGAACCATCTGCTTTCAAGCCAGCCACCAGCAATTTGCCATCCTTTGTTACCACATCAAGGTTCACATCAATATCCGACACCAAATCCGTAACTTTAGTTCCATCCACGGAAATGCTCTTCAGTACACTGTTCACGTCTTTCCCATCCGGATCTGCACTTACATAGACGATACTTCCATCCGACAGGAAAGAAGGCAGCAGCTTGTTGTCCGTTGTTTTGGTCAACTGTACTGGCTTTGCACCTTTGGCTGTAAGATCCAAAGAGTAGACCTGAGCGCCAGCGCCGGAATAATCAATAGTAAGGGAATCTTCCGTGCTGTCAGCATCATTACTGGCTACGCCTGTTGTGTTAACCAGATAAGCTATCTTCTTCTCATCACTCGAGACTTGAAGATCAGACTTGTTCTCCACTTTATCTGCAAGGACTTCGGTAAGAACGCCCGAGTCTACCGTTATGTATGAAATTTTCTCCTGCTTGTCACCTTGGATAAAGTACACTTTCTTGCCGTCAGCAGACCAGGTAAGATCCGTCTTCACCGTGCTGTCCGTTCCGATTTGCTTCGTTAAGCCGGTTCCCAGATCGTAGACAAACAACTGGCCATTGTCATTCGTGAAAGCCCCCCATTTGTGATCAGGAGAAATTACCGCAGTAGCAGCACCCTCGTTGGAAGAGAACACCTCATATGGAGTCCCGAGTGAAGAGCTCAGTTTGAAGACCTGCAGAGCCTCTCCATCTTCTTTGGTAGCCACAATGCTGCCGTTCTCATCAAAACCAATTGTAGAGAACTGGCCTTCAGCCCGTTTTAATTTGTAGATCTTGCCGCTGCCTACAATTTCAGCACCGAGCGCGTCTACAGTTGTGTTCAATTCGACATAAATATTGCCATCCTGAAGCTTAGGGGCTACAGTGAAATCTTGGGTAGCTCCATCTACCTGCAGGCTCTTAATATTAGGTTTGATAGATACAGAATGGTACCCATGAGAATCATTCAGTACCACACTTCCATTCTCCAGCTTCAGTCCTGCGTTAAGTGCATCAGCCAGATCACGGATCGAGTACAACTTGGTTCCATTCACTTCAATGGCTTTCAGCACCACATTGTCGCCATCTACTTGGAGCCCTGAATTAATCACTTTAAATTTGGCTGCTGTTTGTTTCGATGCAGCCTTTTTGGCCGGAGTTGCTGTTTTTGCAGCAGCCGCCCCTGCAGTTCCTGCTAAAGTGGAAGTCACCAGTGCAGAAGCTACTAACATACTGAATACTTTACCCTTCTTCATCAGCTCACCCTTTTCCTAATACATAAGTGCTATAAGGTCATTTTCGTATAAGAATGTTAAAAGAATTCCGGGATTGTGTAACGGATTGTTAAATTATTGAAAAAATATATATAAATTTAGGAGAATAGACCCGAGACCAAGGAAATATATTTAAAATATGATATATATGGAATGAACTATACATATCCAATCTATAGTTCATTCCATATAGGTATACCTATATAAAAAATTATAAAGTTTAATAGAATCCAAATATTAGATATAATGGCGTTATACACCTATGTTCTGGAGGGGCTATGAGCAACAATAATAGAAAAGAACCTTTCCGCTACTCTATGGAAGAACCTATGAGCTGCTGGATTCGGATTTCGGAGATTAATGGAACGGTCATCACAAGTAAGCTCGCTGAGGTAGACTTAATCGATATTAGCAAAGGGGGCTGCAAAATCCGGACCCCGCTTGATCTTCACGCCTCTTCGAATTCCATTAAAGGAGTGCTGCGTCTCAAACTCAGCGAAGAGGAACACGACTTCAATGCCCAGATCCGCTGGCAGCGCCAAATCGAACCTCCCTTCTTCCATTACGGTCTGTCTCTAATGCTTGAAGCGGACGAGAAGGAGAAGATTAACGCCGAGTTAAGAACACTCGCTGGGAACAAGAAAATTAAAGTGAACTAAGGCTTAAGAACCGAAGACTGCCGATTTCATACGGCAGTCTTTTTTATCACTTACAATTTAAGGAATGTTCGGGTTTAGTCAGGGAGGGGAGTGAGTGCTCACTCATTATTTTGTGCAGAGGTGAATATCACTATCAATCTATCCGTTGATATATTCCACGATGAATTGTCTAATGTGGTTGGCGTCTAATTTGAAAGCTAAATTATTTATCTATTGAAGGTTAGAATACTCCGGTGAGTACTAACCTCCAAGCCTTGTTACCACAACTAACAGTACAATAATTCCGAGCAAAATCAGCCAGCTTACTGGGTGACCGTAATTTAATCCCCAGCCGACTCCAAACTTTTTCTCGATGATTAAGTTTGGGTCCTTGCGATTGAAATAAATCATACCTAATAGCCATTTATCATCATCATGGACAGATCTGACATTGGAGTAATCGGCAGATGGCTCCAAGCGGCTTCCGCCCTGACCAGCCCAGAACGATAAGAAGAAGGCGTATAGAGTGATTAAGGCTATTATGATTAGGACAATGGGGATAGCGAAATTGTCGATAAGCAGAGATGTCATGTCTAGTTGCACGACGGATAACAAGAGAACTAGTAAGAAGCTTGCTGTAATCATAAAACATGACCAAGCACGGCGAAAAGTTACGTCTTGTCTGATGGAACGGCTAGGATCAGTGGGTTGAACCTGCTGCTTCACTCTGCGAATACTCCAATTCTCAAAGATCAACAAAAGTGTTATGAACACTTGGGCTATCGTAGGTATAAACACAATTCTATAAGATTTGGCTGCATAGCCGTCTACGTTCCCACTGCTGTTGTAATGGATCGGAATCTGATCAGGAATCTGATCGTAGTTGTGTAGTACAGCTACAATACTAGAAACAATAATTAAACCATGAATGAGGAACCAATGACTAGACAAGCCAATGTTTCTTTTCCGAAATTCAGTGTCCACTGTGATGATTGATGTTTCCGGAGCAATAGGCAGATTAGGTAGTAAACTTTTCATTCTGACATGATAGCTAATGTTTATGACTATGGAGATTACGACCATGGCGAGTGAATAAGTGATAATGATCCAACTTTGTTGCTTGGAATATTTATCACCGTATATTAGGCAGATGATACAAATAATGAATAGGATGGTATGCACGGTAGAACTAATCCTAGCATATGACTTCCGCATCTGGCGCAGAGGCTCACTGTGGAATTGTACAGTGCTGACTGTAACCCCAAAACTAATCGTCTCTCTTGTTAAATAAGGCATGCTTACCATGAGTACAATGGTTGGTACAAATACAAAGATCATTACTATAACAGGCGTTATTGTCATATCAATCGCCTCCTCTTAACTTAGGATAGGTAATCGACTTGAACATAAATTTAATTATAAACGATTTTTGTAACTATAAGGGTAAAATTTACATTATATCCAGTAATATAAAATTTAATCCAAGATTGCTGATTCAGCCGGCATCTTGGATTTTGTTCATTTACAATTTAAGGAACGTCGGATATACTCAAAACAAAAAGTGAGTGCTCACTCATTATTTTGTGCAGAGGAGTGTTTATATGTCTGATTATTCAGATGTCATTACGGCCGCAGGGGTCAGCAAGCGTTTCGGGAACAAGACGGTGCTGGAGGATATTACGCTTGCGATTCACCCCGCAGAGACCTTCGGTCTGCTGGGACCCTCGGGGTCCGGAAAGACCACGCTGGTCAAACTCTTTACCGGAACGCTGCAGGCTACAACAGGCCAGGTTCATGTTCAAGGTACGCAGATGCCTAAGCTCTCCATGCTGAATCAGATCGGCTATATGGCTCAGTCCGACGCCCTGTATACGGAACTCAGCGCGAAGGAGAATCTAGAGTTTTTCGGTGCGCTATATGGACTAAAAGGATCTTCCCTGCGTACGCGCATTAGGGAGGTAGCCGAGATTGTTGACCTTGGGAGCCATCTAGATAAACGGGTAGATCAATACTCCGGGGGAATGAAGCGCCGGCTGTCCCTCGCTGCCGCCCTGCTTCACCAACCTCCCATTCTTGTACTGGATGAACCCACCGTCGGGATCGATCCCCTGCTACGTCAGGCGATCTGGAAGGAGCTTAAATTGTTAAATGAACAAGGAACAACCATCCTGCTGACCACACACGTCATGGATGAAGCCGAGAAATGTGATCGGTTGGGCATGATCCGGGAAGGCAAGCTGCTGGCGGTTGATACACCTGGGGAGCTGATCTCCAAGACGGGCACCCAGTCTATTGAAGAGGCATTTGTATATTATGGAGGTCATCAAGCATGAAGATATCCGCCATCGTCATTCGAATTCTAAGACAATTCCGCCGGGACAAACGGACTCTTGCCTTGATGTTAGTTGCTCCCCTGTTCGTCCTGACTCTGATGAACCTTGTCTTTAACGGGAAGGACTACAAGCCCACGCTGGGTCTGCTGAATCCTCCAACTCTATTGTCATCCAGCCTTCAGGCAGAGGGAGCTAATATCATCAAATATGATGAGAAGGCCCCGGCTGAGGCAGCGCTGAACGATCGGACGATCGATGCACTCATAACCATTGACGGCAGAATACCCGCAGTAAAGCTTGAAGGCAGCGAGCCCGCTGTCAACCGTGCTGTGCTTCAGGTGGTGCAGAAGGCGTCGGAACATTTTCAGAACAAGACAGCTTCCATCAAGCCCGTCATCACTTATCTTCATGGCTCGGAGGATATGACAAGCATCGACCAGTTCGGCCCTATTCTGATCGGGTTCTTTATCTTCTTCTTTGTATTTCTGATTGCGGGTGTCTCTTTCCTTAGAGAAAGAACGACAGGAACCCTCGAACGATTACTGGCCACTCCGCTTAAGCGGTATGAAATTGTACTCGGTTATGTAGGCGGGTTCGGGATATTCACCATCATTCAAGCCCTTCTTATTTCGTGGTACTGTATTAAGGTCCTCGGAATCATGATGGTCGGTTCCTTTGGTCTGGTCATTCTGCTGACCCTGCTCATGTCCTTGAGCGCCCTGACTTTAGGGACTCTTATCTCTGCGTATGCCAACAATGAGCTGCAAATGATTCAGTTCGTCCCAATCATTATCGTGCCGCAGTTATTCCTGTCGGGTCTGTTCCCGATGGATACCCTTCCGGATTGGCTCCGCAAGCTGGAAGTCATCATGCCGCTTACTTATGGTACAAAGGGACTCAGCGATGTGATGATCCGGGGCCAGGGGTGGGATGCGATTGCTCTGGATGTCTATGTGCTCGCCGGCTTCTCCGCCTTGTTCATTCTTCTTAATATTCTAGCCCTGCGCAAATACCGCAAGATTTAAACACATGAGTTCGATGTGATAGAATACGTTGATTAATCCTTATACCTAATCCAGGAGGTTGACCTTATGCCGCAGCAACAAGAACCGCTTGAACCATGGCTGGAAGATCTGCTTCACACAGAGGGCCGGAAAGTAACTGAGAAACAGTTGAAAATTATCGAGGCGGCTGTTGAAGTCTTTTCGCAAAAGGGATATGCCGCTGCCTCAACCAGTGAAATAGCACAGATGGCCGGGGTTGCAGAAGGAACGATCTTCCGTCACTACAAGACGAAGAAGGATCTGCTGCTCTCCATCGTGACTCCCATGATGGGCAAGCTGCTTGCCCCCTTCATTCTTAATAACTTCAATGAGGTGCTGGAGAAGGATTATCCAACCTTCGAGGCTTTCCTGAGAGCGGTCCTGATGAATCGCCTATCCTTTGCCCGCAGGCATCTCAAGATTATCAAAATTATGCTTCAGGAGATTCCGTTTCAGCCTGCCTTGAAGGAGCAATTCATAGAGCACATCGGCGTCAAAGTTTTCGGTCGTTTCCAGGAGATGGTGAAGCATTTTCAAGACAAAGGGGAACTGGTGGAAGTGCCTACTCTCGCGGCGATCCGCTTTACCGTCTCCTCCGCTGTCGGTCTGTTTGCCTTTCACCTCCTCCTAGCACCCGAGCTTCCGTGGGATGAAGAGAAGGAGATTGAGCAGACGATTCAGTTCATACTTCACGGTCTGGCCGCCAGATAGGCACGCTAATTCATATACTTTTCTCACAATTCTCACACGGGCCTCTCACCAGGCCTTGCTAAGATAAGATTAATCTTAGAAAGAGGTGAGACCCATGTTGAATTGGAAAAAGAATCTGGTAGCTCTATTAACGGTTGTTAGTTTGGTTGGAGGCGGGGCGAGTGCGATGGCCAGTCCGGCTAAATCTCCAGCCATCAAGCCTGCGGCCAAGGCGGCAGTAACCGCTTCAGCCAAATCGCTCGTCAAGACTAAGTCAGCTGCCAAACCTGCTGTGAAGAAAGCCGTGAAGAAGACAACCCAAAAGGCGGTTGTGAAAAAGGCGAAAACAGCCAAGGTCACTCACAAGAAGCACCACAAGCATGTAAAGAAAGTTCATCATAGAACAGCATCAGCCAAGCACACTACCCATAAGAAATCAATCGCCAAGAAAACTACAAAAAAATAGGCTGAGCTAGAGACGGGAAGGCTTAAAGCCTTCCCGTTTTTGCTTGCTTTTGGTAGATTATAACAAGAGTCTAGTACATTCTGGGAGAGGAGGAGTTAGGCGATGACAAGCATTTTCGTGGTCGATGATGATCCTTCCATTCTGCGGCTGATCTCTGAGTATCTGCGCAAAGAGGATTTTCATGTTACGGAATATCCGGACGGACAGCACTTAGTTGAGGAAGTGCGCATGCAGAAGCCGGATTTTCTGGTCTTGGATATTATGATGCCGGGCATTAACGGATTAACTCTGCTGACCGAGCTGCGGACTTTTACGGAAATGCCTATCATTATGATCTCCGCCCGCGGGGATGAAATGGACCGGATTATCGGACTGGAACTGGGCTGTAACGACTTCCTCACCAAGCCCTTCAACCCCAGGGAGCTTGTGGGCCGGGTGAAATCCATGCTTCGCCTTGTCCGGCTGGGACAGGATCAGGATACCGGGGCACCCTCCAAAGTCATTCAGGCCGGGAATTTAAAGGTGAATGAGGAGTTCCGTAAAGTAGCCGTGGAAGAGACCGATCTGGTGCTCACCTCCCGGGAATATGAACTGCTGGTATTTTTCGCAAAACATCTGGAAAGGCCCTTTACCCGCGAACAGCTCATCCAGCAGGTCTGGCATTTTGATTATCTCGGGGACGTAAGAGTGGTTGATGATCTGGTCAAGAGACTTCGGAAGAAGCTTTCCGAGCACGCAGCCTCATTCCAGATTGATACCTTATGGGGATATGGCTATAAAGCCCTGGTAAAAACGGGATGAGAACACTTAGGGGCCGGGTGCTGCTCTCTTTGATTGCCGGGATGTTCATCACCGTGGGCATCACGGTATTTCTGTTTGTCAGGCTGATTCACAGCCTTACGGTGGACCAGGCCAAGACCGAGCTGCACAGCCAGATCGACAAGGCCGTACGGATTCTTAACGATGGAGATATCTCGGACATTGATGACAAGGACTTAAAGCTGAGGTTCAAGGATCGGCTGTATGATGCAGATTTCTTGATTTTGAATGATAAACATGTCATTATTGCGGCGAGTGACCCGAGGAAAATCAATGCCCAGCTACACGTTCCTTTTCTGGAGGAAGATGGTGTGGTGGTGCTCGACAACAGGGAGATGCTCTATGCCACCAAAAAGCTCGAAGGGGAGCCCTCCCTTCAGATCGTCGTATTCGCGCCCCTTTCTTCCCTCCGGGCAATTGTCGGGCAGCTGCTGAGCACCACCATCTACGCCATTCTGGGCAGCTTTCTATTCGTCCTGGCGATCGGCCTACTTGTTGTGTGGAAAACCACACGTCCATTAAAAAAACTGACCGAGGCGGTAAGCCAATATGAGCCCTATCGGCCTCATAATCCGGTGCTGCCTACAGCGGATGGGACGGAAATCGGCGAGCTTATCGCTACTTTTCAGGAAATGTCTCAGCGAATCGATCGGCATCAGGTCTACCAAATCGAATTCCTGCAGAATGTCTCACATGAACTAAGAACACCGCTGATGTCGATTCAAGGCTACGCCATGGCCATCAAGGATCAGGTAGTCACCGTCGATCAAGGCCTGGATGTGATCAGCAAGGAAGCGCGGCGAATGATTCATATGGTCGAACGCTTACTGCAATTGTCACGGCTGGAGTCGCTCGATGACCCCTGGACGCTGAGTCAAGAAGATCTTAGGAACATGGCGGAGCAGGCCGCAGATCTGCTCGCTCCCGCGGCTTCAGAGAACCAGGTTACTCTTGAGGTTGCTGGCGAATCGGTCAATGTCACACTGCCTGCGGAGCAGATCTTCCAGGTGCTGGTGAACCTGCTGCAGAATGCTGTCCGGCATGCGCACAGCCGCGTTGTCATTCGGATAGAAGCTGAGCCTGCCGCTAACAGCCAAGCCTCACTTGAACAGCTCAATTGGAGTGTTCATATCGACGATGACGGAGACGGAGTACCGGAGGAAGAATACGAAGCTATCTTCAATCGGTTCTATAAGGGCCAGCAGGGCGTAACAGGCCTGGGACTGGCCATTTGTTATCAAATCGCGGAACGGATGGGAGCCCGGATGGTGTGCGGAAGGTCTCCGCTTGGCGGAGCCCGCTTCAGCTTCGTCGTAACGGGCACGCACACAACCTCTCCATAAGAGAGGTTCATATTGATCGGGATGAATGGGGATAGGATGATGAAATTAGAACGATTGATCGCTATGATCTACAAGCTGCTGAATCACGAAGTTTTGTCAGCTTCCATGCTGGCTGAGGAGTTCCAAGTCTCCCAAAGAACCATTTACCGGGATATCGAAGTGATCTGTGCAGCGGGGTTCCCGGTCATATCGCATCAGGGGATCCATGGCGGATATGGCATGATGGACGGTTACAAAATGGACCGAAGTTTACTCGGTTCCTACGATGTCTATTCCCTGATCACCGTGCTAAGCAGCCTCTCCTCCGTATTTGATGACGAGCGTGTGAAAGGAACCATTGAACGACTGCAAACGATTGGACCCGATTATGAAACCCCCAGTCTATCTGTGGACTTGGCAACCCACAGGATTAGTCCAGACGTACTTCCACTATTACGCACAGCCATTATGCAGCGGAATGTCATTCGTTTTGATTACATCAATGGACAAAATGAACGCACGACCCGTGATATGGAACCAGTAAGGCTTCATTTTAAATACAGCAACTGGTATGTATATGGTTACTGCCAAACAAGGCGGGATTATCGGGAGTTCCGGTTATCGCGGATGATGAACTTGTCGCTGTCCCAAGATAACTTTCAGCCCCATCAAGAGATACCGCAAGAGGACGGGGATTCATACTCGGCATGGCAGGATCAGGTGGAGGACGTGGTGATTCGGGTGAAGCCTGAAGCTATGGCCGAAGTGATGGATCAGTTTCACCATGTAGATAAGCACTTTAATGCGGATGGAAGCATGACGATGCGAATTGCTGTATACAAGCCGCTGGAAGCGCGCTGGCTTTGGTCCATTCTGCTGAGCTTTGGCAGCGGCGCCGAAGTCCTGGAACCCTCTGCTCTGCGAGGGATCTTAAGAGAGCAGCTTAGAAATACACTCAAACTTTATGAAGAAGTATGACAGACTGCTGTCATACTTCTTTTTTTATAATTACAACAGATCCAAATACAAATCCATTCCCATTCAAAAGGAGACGATCACAATGACGAATCATTCGGTAGAAATGTTTAAATACCACACATGGGCCAACCAAACGATCCTGGGGAGAATCAAGCAGCTCCCACCCTCTGTTCTGAGTCAGGAAGTGAACACGTCTTTTCCCACCATTGCTCATGCTCTTAGCCATATTTATGCGGTAGATAAGATGTGGTATCTGGTGTTGACAGGCACAGGCATGCCAGAGGCACTGCACATGTGCCAACCTCTCAATGAGAGCATTCTGGCTTCCGTGGATGAATACGTCCATAACTTTGCCGAGTTAGCAGGACAATTCGAAGGATGGCTTGCAGGCCAGACCGATCTGGAGCAGACCCTTCTCCTGGACAATCCTTACGCGGGCATCCGTCAAACCCGCTTGTCGGAAATGGTGCTGCACGTGGTCAATCACGGGACGTATCACAGAGGCAACATCTCCACTATGTTGCGTCAGCTGGGCCATGCTTCTACCATGAACGACTACGCACTGTTTTGGTATCAGGAGCCTGCGAAAACAATTTAGAGCGTCCAGCAGGCATGGGGGGCTTTACTCCGACGAACCCCACTTGGGGGTTCTCATCCCCGGAACGCAAAAAATCTCTCCATAGGAGAGATTTCTTTGACGTCCCAGGAGGGATACTCTCACTTCGCTCGAGACTCCGTTCATCCCCCTGCCAGCCGGCATGGGGGGATTTACTCCGACGAACCCTACTCTGGGGTTCTCATCCCTCGGCACGCAAAAAATCTCTCCATAAGGAGAGATTTCTTTGACGTCCCAGGAGGGATTCGAACCCCCGACCGACGGCTTAGAAGGCCGTTGCTCTATCCAGCTGAGCTACTGAGACATATGTAGTTCTTCAGGGAAGATCCCGAAGAGAAAAAAGGATGCGTTATTTATTATAACGTATCTTGGGTTAATGTCAAAGGGAATTATGAAATTTGGGTAATATAGAGAAAAGAACCCTAAGGAGCGTGAACTACATATGCGATCTATCCTGGCATCGCTATCCTACTTTAGCATCTTCTTCGCCCCTTTCCTGTTCCCTGTAATCATATGGTTCATCTCGGATGATGCCATCCTTCGCAGGCACGCAGGCCGGGCTCTTTTCTCACATGTATTTCCGGTACTGGCCGCAATTCCGCTTCTTTATTTTATGTTCTCAGCTCATTATATTGCCTCGATTTTCATGTATGTTATAGTGTTTGCTATTATTTATTTCTGTGCCTTTCTGTATAACATCATTCAAGGTATTCGCGTCCTCGCTAACGCAAATTGGCCTCAGCGGTACTAGCTTAAGAGCCCTCCCGCAACCGGGAGGGCTTTCTCTATACTCCGCTGCTACCAGCCTCAGCTGCCTTTAGGGAGCATCTGCTCCAGCTGAGCCGAGATACTTCCAGAAGTGAGTAGGCTTTGACGGAACTGCTCTCTTTGCTGCGGGGCATCCAGCACCCCTTCATCACCGAAATTCTCCTCGGCAATTTCCTCATAAGCATTATGCAGATTATTATTATACCAGTCTATGGCGAGGTTCGATTCATTCCGAATCATGCGGACAATCTCAAAGTCCTCCCCATTCCCTGACCGGGCCACATAAACAAGCAATCCAGGGGCTTCTGACGCCTCCGGAGTTACTTCAATCTCCACACAAGCCGTGCCATTATGTTCCGTGGCTCTTGCCACCTTCGCGTCTTTAATGGAATACATGCTGAGCGCTCCTTTTTTAACATTAATATCATGCATGAATTAGATTGGAAATGGCCATCTGACTTCGGGTCTCCGCTGTGCCGAGCCGGTAAATCGTCTGATATACCCGATTCATTCGTTCTGAATATTCTGCGTGACGTCCATGTTCTGGAGTATCTGGCCAAGGAAACACGAAATCCATGAATTCGTCTTCATCAGCCTCGGCACTTGAAGATAAGATACGCCCAAGCTCTTCTGCTTCCTCCGGTGCAGCTTCTATAACCCACTCGTAAGCAGCTGCCCCGGGGTCTTCAAGTACCGAACGGCCCTGAACCGATACATAAAAAGTCTTTTTCATGAACATCCTCCTTTCCATTCTTTCCAAAGCATAGTTTTCCATAAAGGACAGACATTTTATGCCTAGGTTCGGCATAATTTGTATCACCGGCGGCACGAACCGCATATTTAGAGTAACGAAGAGAGAGGATGAATCCATATATGTGCGGAATTACCGGTTTTATCGAGTGGAACCGAGACCTGACTTCCGAATCTGCCTTACTGCTTACCATGACCGAGACATTGGGGAAAAGAGGACCCGATGCCCGCGGTACCTGGATATCCGGCCCTTGTGCATTCGGACACCGAAGGCTCAGTGTCATGGACCCTGCTAACGGAGCACAGCCCATGGTCATCCAGGACGACGATCATGTATATACCGTTGTCTACAACGGGGAAATATATAACGCGCCTGAGCTAAGAGAAGAATTAAAGCACAGAGGTTACAAATTCCGAACGCAGTGTGATACGGAAGTGCTGCTGCAGGCCTATATCGAGTGGGGACCGGACTCCGTTCATAAGCTTAACGGGATCTTTGCTTTCGCGATCTGGGACAGTATGCGGGAGCATGTTTTTTTTGCAAGGGACCGGCTTGGCGTCAAGCCTTTGTTCTACAGCGACCGGGATGGCACACTCGTCTTCGGTTCTGAGCCCAAGGCTATTCTGGAGCATCCTAAAGTTGATCCCGTTGTAGGGGCTGAAGGACTTGCTGAAATATTCATCCTCGGTCCGGCCAGAACTCCGGGTCACGGGGTTTATACGCAGTTGCAGGAGCTGCGTCCGGGGCATGCCATGATCTACAGCCGCAGCGGCCTGAGAATTTACACCTACTGGAAGCTTGAGTCGTATACACATGAGGATAATGAGGCCCAGACCGCCGCCAAGGTGAGAGAGCTCCTGCAGGATACGGTTGAACGGCAGCTTCTCTCCGACGTTCCTGTCTGCACCCTATTGTCCGGGGGACTCGACTCCAGTGCGCTGACTGCCTTGGCCGTGGATTACTACAAGAGAAGCGGGCAGGGCCAGGTTCATACTTATTCCGTCGATTATGTAGACAACGATAAATATTTCAAGGCCCATAGTTACCAGCCAGGCGCTGATGCCCCCTGGATAGAGCGAATGATTGCCGAGCTCGGCACTGAACATCACTGGATCCGCTTTGATACTCCCGAGCTCGCCGAAGCACTGGATGCCTCGACAGAGGCGAGAGATCTGCCAGGGATGGCGGATGTGGACTCCTCACTCTACTTATTCAGCCGGGAGATTAAGAAGGACGCAACGGTTGCGATATCCGGGGAAGCGGCGGATGAGATTTTTGGGGGATATCCTTGGTTCCACCGGGATGAACTGCTGAACTCGGGCACTTTCCCTTGGTCTGTGGCGACGGGGCTTCGCTCTGAGCTGCTGGCACCCGAGATCCGGGAATGGGTCTCTCCGCAGGAATATATCCAGGATCGCTACCAGGATGCGGTGAATGAAGTTCCAAGGCTGCAGGGAGAGACGGGAAAAGAAGCCCAAATGCGGATCATGTCGTATATGAATATTACCCGCTTCATGCCGACGCTGCTGGATCGAAAAGACAGAATGAGTATGGCTGCAGGGCTGGAGGTGCGTGTACCTTTTTGCGATCATAGGCTTGTTCAGTATGTGTGGAATATCCCTTGGGAGATCAAGACCGCTGGAGACCGCGAGAAGGGAATTCTTCGCAAAGCACTTGAAGGAGTTCTGCCAGATGACGTGCTCTACCGGAAAAAAAGCCCTTATCCCAAGACCCATAACCCTGCCTATCTGAATGTGGTGAGACAGCAGGTGCTGAATATACTGGATGATAGTACGTCTCCTATTCTTCCCCTGATCAACCAGGACAAAATTCGCGAAATTGCTTCCTCCACGGAAGCCTCCTCCAATCTTCCCTGGTTCGGGCAGTTGATGTCGGGTCCTCAATTATTTGCTTATCTGGCTCAGGTTAACCATTGGCTGAAGACGTATAAGGTCTCCATCCGGTAGTCTTGGAACCATATAATAAACTACCCCCCTATAGTCTATACCTATAACTTCTATATCAATTATATATTTCATTTATAAGTGGCTTCGTGCAACAATGAATGTAACTTAATTCGAAGGAGCTGCTGAAGATGAGTTCAAAGAATATCTGGAATCCGGAATCTTATGATAACAAGCTTGCCTTTGTGTCAGAGTATGGAAAAAGCCTGATTGAACTGCTTGCTCCCCGGCAGAACGAAAAGATCCTGGATCTGGGCTGCGGAACCGGTGACTTAACCTTCCAGATCGCCGAGTCCGGAGCTAAGGTAACGGGAGTCGATTATTCAGCAAGTATGATTGAAGCAGCTCGTAAGAAATACCCTGGGCTGGAGTTTGCTATAAGTAACGGAGAGAGCTTTACTACCGAAGAGTCTTACGATGCGGTCTTCTCAAATGCAGCTCTTCACTGGATGAAAGACGCGCACGGTGTCGTCCGTTCGATCCATCAAGCCTTAAAGCCTGGAGGTAGATTTGTAGCTGAATTCGGCGGCAAAGGCAACGTGGAGACCATAATTCAGGCAATATATGAGGTGTTCGAAGAGGAATACGGCATAGATGCTTCTACGCTTAACCCCTGGTACTTCCCAAGCATCGGAGAATATGCCCTGCTCCTTGAAGAACATGGCTTCAAAGTAGATTTTATGCGTCATTACGACCGACCTACGAAGCTGAGTGATAATAAGGAAGGCTTGGACGGCTGGCTTGCTAATTTCGGAGGCGACTTCCTGAACGGGTTCTCAGAGGAAGAGAAAACCGCCCTTTACGCGAAAGTTACAGAAAGATTAGTTCCCAAGCTGATGCACGAAGGTTCCATGTATGCCGATTACAAAAGACTCACTGTGGCCGCGGTCAAAATTTAATAATACCGAAGTCCCGCACAATTGCAGGATCATAAATAAAGGACGGCAGCCTTGTCAGGCAGCCGTCCCTTATTCAAATATCACTTCTTGGTCCATATACTATCTCTTCAGTCCAAGTCTACAAGTTCATTCTTGTAGGATTACTTCACTCCAAGATGATCCTTCAAGATGCGCAGCGCGGCTCCGCGGTGGCTAATTGCCTGCTTCTCTTCCAGCGTAAGCTCGGCCATGGATTTCTGGTAAGCTGGGACATAGAATATCGGATCATAACCGAATCCACCGCTCCCGGCAGGTTCTGCGGATATCATTCCCTCTACAGTGCCTTCGGCTTCTACAAATTCCCCGGTTCCCGGGTCATAAAGGGCCAAGTGACATACGAAACGGGCAGGACTAAGAAGCGGCTGCTCCGTATCTTCCCCCTCGGACAGCTTCTGCAGTTCATCCAGCAATTTAGTGTTATTCTCTTCGTCTGTTGCGTGTTCACCCGAATAACGTGCGGAATAGACTCCCGGCGCTCCGCCGAGCTTGTCTACACATAATCCGGAATCATCGGCGAGAACAGGCTTGCCAAGTGCGTCCCCCACGGTCTTCGCTTTCTTGCGGGCATTGGCGGCAAAGGTATCTCCATCCTCCACAACCTCAGGCAGCTCCGGATAATCGTACATGCTCTTCACCGTGCCGCCCAGCTCGGACAGTGCATAGGCGAACTCCTTCACCTTACCCTGATTCTTCGTAGCGACCACAATTACCGTATCTTTAAAAGGGTTCATACCGACTTCCCTGCTTGGCCAGATCCGATCTTAAGAGCGATGGGCCCAAGCACTTCCTGCTGCTGTGCGATCATCTCCCGAATTCCCTTCTCAGCCAGCTCCATCATTCCGTTCATTTCATCACGAGAGAAGGGGCTTTCCTCGCCCGTACCCTGAATTTCAACGAATCTGCCGTCGCCGGTCATGACTACATTCATATCTACCTTGGCTTTGGAATCTTCTTCGTAATTCAAGTCGAGCAGCAGCTCATTTCCTACTACGCCTACACTGACCGAGGCCAAATAATCCGTCACCGGAAATACGGCCAAATTATGCTTCTGGGCCAGCTTATTCACAGCTATGGACATCGCAATAAAGGCCCCTGTGATCGAGGTCGTGCGCGTTCCTCCATCCGCCTGGATAACATCACAGTCCACTATGACCGTCCGCTCTCCAAGCGCCTGAAGATTCACAACAGACCTAAGCGCACGCCCGATTAGGCGCTGAATCTCCATCGTTCTGCCCGTGAGCTTGCCTCTGGCGGATTCCCGCTGGTTTCTCGTCTGGGTTGCACGCGGCAGCATCGCATATTCCGCCGTTACCCAACCCCGGCCTTGACCTTTCATGAACGGGGGAACCTTCTCTTCCACGGTTGCGGTGCACAGGACCTTTGTATCACCGACTTCAATATATACAGAACCTTCTGCATATTTATTGGGATTTACCGTTAAATTCATGGGCCTGCGCTGATCCGCAAGTCGTTCGTTTATTCTCATGAGTATGTGCCTCCTACATTTCATCCTGTCTATACTTCCCCTATTTTACCAAAGAGATGCTGCAAAAGCACCTTAGGAAGAAAATCCCTTACCGATACAGAAAAAGGAGCCGCTGAGCAGCTGGCCCCGGTTGACATCAGATAGGAATATGATTGAGTGCCTCTGGACGGGAGACCGGCTCGCTGTACTTCTGGTTGTCGTCCCCGACAACGTCCTTGCTGCCATTCATCCAGATGCGTACTTTGTCACTCTTGGTATTCTCCGTTACAGTCAGAACAAGTGACTGTAGAAGCTGCGCCGGCACCTTCTCGCCCGGCTGGAACATGTCGTCCTTCAGCGAGACGGTAACCACTCCGTCTTTGGCCGTCTCTACCTGCTCGACCGACGTGTTCGAGGTCAACACCTGCTGGAGTCCATCACCTTGAGCAGGACCCTGGATCAGCTGGGCAAGGGCTGCTTTAACCGCATCTTCGCCAGCTGGAACTAACCGGGTGACAGGCACGAAATAGGGTACTCCACTCTTCGTGGATGAGGAGAAATATACCGTAACCGGACTGGTCTGTGAGACATTCGCTCCAGGTGTGAGCTCCAGATTAATTCCCACTGTGCGATTCAGCGGCTGGTTCAGAGGCGTATGGGCTGCCGGCATCTCACTCAGTTTCTGCCCGTCCACCCATAGCTGAACGTTCTGCACATCAGGGTTGTCCGTTAATGTCCATGTTACAGCCTCCATAATTTTGCGTTCATCCTTGACGTCATAATTCATGAAAGGCTTGGTGAATTCCACGACAGCCATCTTCTGCTTCTTATCCACGGATACGCTGGTAACCTGTGTTCCTTTGGGAAGAACCCCCTGGAAGCCTTCCGGAATGGCTGACGCATAGGTCCCGTCCTGCACGAGCGACTCCATGATCTGATTCAGCTTCCCTTCCTTACTACTCTTCGGCAGATTCAGAGATACCGGCGCAAGCAGCCCTTGTTCATTCTTCAAATAGACTGTAGCCTGATTGGTGTTCTCTGTACTTGTCTTTTCGGTGGAGCTTGTCTGATTCACTTGATCTGCAGACTGTAGCATCTGTGCCTCTACATCCGCAGGAGGCGGATCAATCTGTGCTGCACTCTGTGAACCGAAGATTCCACACCCTGATAACAATAAAGGGATAGCGAGTAAGCCGACTGCTGCAATGGTCTGTATCCTTGGAAAAGATTTCATAGTTCCTTCGTGCCTCCCTAACATTTTTCTGTGGTTTGTATTACTATATATACGAGCCCCCTCTTCGAAAAATAACTATTATTTCCGGGAAGTGGACACACTGCACATATCAGAGGCAGCATGAATATGTTAGGAGTTGAGGTGAAGGTCATGGATAAAGCGAAGATCCCTTACAGCTTGAACAGTAAAAAGGTGGCCGATGCGACCAGAGAATGGCTTGATAAACGGGGCGTCAAAATTTCTGAGATTGCCGAGCTCGTCATGCTTCTCCAGCAGAAGTATTATCCCGACCTTACGATGGAGGAATGCATCCACAACGTGGAGCAGGTCCTGACCAAGAGAGAGGTCCAAAATGCGGTGCTAACCGGGATTCAGCTGGATATTCTCGCCGAGAAGGAACTGCTAATTCCCGAGCTCCAGGAAATGATCTCAAATGATGAAGGGCTGTACGGTGTCGATGAGATTCTTGCCTTCTCCATTGTCAACGTCTACGGAAGTATCGGATTTACGAACTATGGTTACGTGGATAAGCTGAAGCCGGGCGTCCTCGAACGTCTGAATGATAAAAGCCTGGGTCCGGTCCATACGTTCCTCGACGATATTGTAGGGGCGATCGCCGCATCGGCAAGCAGCCGGATTGCCCACCGCAAACAGGCGGAGCGTGAAATTGAGAAGGGCGAGGAATCTACCGATCAGGCTAGGTAAGCCTAATTATGGCATAGATGGCGTTATGGATGTTGCGATCCGTAACGCCATCTGTTGTCTGTGAGAGGCTGCCGCAGCTTTTGAAGCCCTATCGGTCGTGAGCATGTGAAAAATGCACCGTGCATCGCGTCCTCTGCCCTAGATTGCAACAAGGGGCTATCCCATCGTCATCATTAAGATGACTTATGGGATAGCCCCTATGAATTACACTACTTCACATTGCTGCCGAACACCAGCACATTGCTTAATGGCCGCCCTGCTTGTGTGAGCACCTTGCCATTCGCATACATAGCAGATGAGGCTCCCCCGTCCAGGTTCATGGCCTGCTTCGCGCCCAGCGCCTTCATGATTCCCGCCCACTGCTGCATGGTAGCACCGGATACGGTTGCCAGAAGAATCGAGCCATCCGGCATAATGGCAATCCCGCTGCGCGCCGCCGAGCTCGACAGAATCTTCGGATCGTTGAAGCCTTCCGCCTTCGCGTTCAAATCCACCTTGCCATCCCGCACCAGCCGCGGACCTGCCCCTACTGCCGTGACGACATTCTGCCATGGAATCGCATTTCCTTTATCGTCCTTGTAGACTAGGTTCTCTTGAACTTGGTATCCAGTAACAAAGCGATCCGAGCTCTTCTTCTCATTCCCTGTAAAAACAAGCACATAACCGTTCTTCGGAATCAGACTGTTCGCATTCGTCTCCTTCTTCGTGACCACACCATCCACAATGGTTACGGCTATCCCGCCGCTAAACCCAACCCGGCTTCCACGATCCGGGGTATATTTGATAATCGTGCTTGCCCCGCTCGCAGGAGTACGATTGAGGAATACGGCATACCAGCCAATCGAGCTTCCCTTGTCGCTGGTGACCGTACCCGTTAGCGAGTTGCGAAGTGGAGCCATCATGGCAGTACCGTCTTTCAGAAAGCCAAGGGTTGTCCCATATCCCCCAAAGTGGGCTAATCTCCCTTGAATAATGAATGTACCATAGGGATCTGTAGGACCGCCGTAGGCATTGAAGAAGGCCCCATTGATGGCGGCTTCCGCATGATAATTCTTCACAATGGAGGTGAAAGCCTCCACTTGTCCCACTTGACGCTTCGCGAGTCCGAGCGTAACAGGGGTTCCTTTGGGGATGGAGACCGTTAAGACCGTGAAGGTTCTGCTTCCGACTTTAACCTTGCTGGAGGAAGCCTTGATCCCCGGCTTCGCCTCTGCCGTGAAGGGGCTCAGTGTTCCTGAGGTCAGCAGCAGTACGGCGGCAATGGCCAGCAGCATTCTTTTCAACAGATAAGTGCGGTTATGTTGGTTATAATTCTTCATCTAAACAACGGCAACTCCCATCCATGCGCATATACTTTTCATTTCAAGTTCTTCAAATTTGGAAGCAATTAAGGCATGATTCAGTTCCAGCCGGCATTCGTCGATCTGGCAAGCTAGTTGTACATCACACTTAATGGTCGCAAGCTGACGGGATAAGTGAAGCATGTCCAAATCGGTCTCGATTTTGGTCCGTACCCCTTTGGAGAGTGCCTCCAAATTAGCTAGAATCCCTTCGACGTCATGGTACTCCTGAACCAGCTTAACAGCTGTCTTCTCGCCAATTCCGCGTACCCCCGGATAATTATCACTGGCGTCGCCCATCAGTGCCTTGACATCAATGATCTGCCGAGGCAGAAGCTGCTTCTCTTCCATCAGGCTGTCCGGGGTATAGACCATGTAATTCCCATGGCCTTTCTTCATTATAATGACGCTCGTGCAGTCATTGACAAGCTGGAGCATATCATGATCTCCGGTCAGGACCAGCACATCCATGTCTTGGCAGTAGATCGAGGCAAGTGTGCCGATGCAATCATCAGCTTCGTACCCTTCTGCGCTAATATTAGGAATGCCCAGGCTATCCATAACCTCCAGAATAACAGCGAACTGGGGAATTAGCTCATCCGGTGCTTCCGAGCGGTTGCCCTTGTAAGCTGCGAACTGTTCTGTACGGAAGGTCTTGCTTCCCAGATCCCAGCAGCAGGCTACATGGGACGGGGAGAATTTCTCTACAGCGTCCCAGAAATACCGCATGAAGCCATATATTGCATTGGTGGGAAGACCCGCCTTGGTGCGCCGGATGTATCCGCTGGCTGCGGATGCATAAAAGGCCCGGAACATGAGTGCCATTCCATCTACCAACAATAAGGTCTCTTTATTACTCGTCGTCAACGTTCTCTCTCCTTCATTCATTCCTGAACTCTATATAACTCATGCATCCAGATTGTATATACTCTAGTGTATCATATGAGCAGTACGTCTTCGATAACTAATGTCTTCCCCATGCCTGTTCGAACATCTCTTCCTTGAACCCTACAGTCACTTTCTTCCCGTCTGTAACGATCGGTCTCTTGATTAGTCGACCGTTAGAAGCCAGCAACTCAATCTGCTCTTCAGCCGAGAGTCCTGCAAGCTTGTCCTTCAATCCCATCTCTTTGTAGACCTCACCGCTCGTATTAAAAAACTTTTTGAGCTCAAGCCCGCTGCGCTCAATTATAGCTGCAAGCTCGTCCTTACTTGGCGGTGCCTCAAAAATATGTCTAGTATCAAGCTGGTATCCCGCTGAATTCAGCCATTTCACTGCATTGCGGCAAGTTCCGCATTTCGGGTATTGATATACGATTAATTCACTCATGATGAACCTCCAGTTATCCGTGATCTGTTACTAAAAATTCTCTTAACTTGTTCATATCCTCAGGAAGGGGCGCCTTGAAAAGCATATCCCGGCCTGTTAGCGGATGCCGCAGCCCCAGCTCTGCTGCATGCAGCGCTTGACGCCCGATCAGAAGATTGAGCTGATCTATCTTCTCCCGCTTGTCTGCTGACAATTTCTCTTCGGACGGATAGGTATAGAGCTTGTCCCCGATAAGCGGACATCCTGCCGAGGTCATATGTACGCGGATCTGGTGAGTCCGGCCTGTGCCCAGCCGAATGTCCAAGAGCGACGCGGCACTGTACCTCTCAACGACGCTATAATAGGTTAAGGCAGAGTATCCTTCAGGCGTAACGATACGCCGATGGGGTTCAACCGGGTCACGGTCTATGGGCCCGTCTATCGTTCCTTCTTCAGTGGATGGAGTTCCGTGAACCAGAGCTTGATACCGCTTGGTTATCTGCCCCGCAATCAGCTGCTCCGATATATGCTGATGGATATACGCATTCTTGGCAATGGCAAGCACACCGCTGGTCTCCTGATCAAGCCGATGTATGGGCCGAAATCGGAGCTTCTCGCCGCGTTCCTTCCAGTAGTGAACCACCCCATTCGCAAGCGTCCCGGTATAATGACCATGGGTAGGATGCACGATAATTCCCGGTTCTTTGTTCACAACCAGCAGGGCTTCATCCTCATACACAATTTCAAACGGAATAGGCTGCGGCAAAATATCATCCGACTCTTCCTGCTCCATCCGAATGGCGATCCGGTCCCCCTGCTTTACCTTGACACTAATGTAGACCCGTTCTCCATTGAGCATTACCCCTTGTTCCGTCAGTTTGATCCTGGACAGAAGCTTACGGGACACGCCCAGTCTGCGCTGAAGTACCGTCTTGAGCAGCATGCCGCTGTCTTCTTCTTTCACTTCATATTCTATAGGAGCATAGTAATCTGTCATTGGTTACGGAACACCTTCGCACTGCGTTCATATTCTATATCGGCCGTCTTCTCTCTGGCATTAGCTGTTCTGGCGACAGCGAAGAAGAAATCCGACAGACGGTTCAAGTATCTTAGAACATCCGGATTAATTTCAAGCTTCGCTCCAAGTGACACCGTCCGGCGCTCAGCCCGGCGGCAGACTGTACGGCAGATGTGCAGTGTAGAAGACAACGCCGTACCTCCAGGCAGGATGAATCTCTCCAATTTGGGGTTCTCTTGTTCGTAAGCATCTATCCACTGCTCCAACTGGTCAACCATTGCTGAACTTACCTTGAAGCGGGACTCATTTAACTTTACAAAAGCCAGATCCGCACCACAGTCGAACAGCTCGTGCTGGATTTGAAGCAAATGCTGAATTAAATCCTCGAAAATATCCGGTTCCGCCTGACTTATCGCCTGGCCTACAAAACAGTTCAGTTCATCAATCGTTCCGTAGGCTTCAATTCGCTCGTCATCCTTCATCACTCTGGCTCCTATGACGGAAGTCTTGCCTTCGTCACCTGTACGTGTATAAATAGACATATTCTTAGTGGCCCCCTCTATGTTATTAAGTCCTCTTCCGAAAAAAGGAGACCCTCTGGAGGATCTCCTTGAATTAAATATATATTTAGTATTTCTTATTACTTTTCATAAATTCATTAATCTTTAGATCAAGCAGACTGCTGATCTCGATGACAATATCGGAGGTAAAGGATTGCTCCTGCATGAAGAGCCTCTCCATCCGGTTACGGAGAGCTAAAATTTCGTCTTCCAAGGTTTCGGAAATGGATGATGAAGCGAGAGGGTTGTCTTTCGTTGTCCACTGTTGTGATTTGTGATCTTCGGCAACGTAGTAATCGGTTTGATTGAACAGGTTGTATTCTCCGCTTCGCATTCGCAATCCCTCCTTGAATGTTAGAAATCTAGTAAACTTTCTCTTACATGGGATGTTACCTTGTAATAGCTCCCACAAAACAAAATTATACCATTAGAGTCATCCAATAATCAATTAAAATATGAAAATTCTGCTAAATCAGCCCTGCTTCAGCTTATTTACAAAGTCACCCATACGGCTGATCGCTTCAGTCAGGTTCGCAACAGAGGTTGCGTACGAGCATCTGAGGAAACCCTCTCCGCCTAGACCGAAGACATTACCCGGAACCGCAGCTACCTTGGCTTCCACCAGCAGTCTCTGCGCGAATTCGTCCGAAGAAAGACCTGTGGATTCCACACTTGGGAAAGCATAAAAGGCACCTTGAGGCTCATGACACTCGAGCCCTATGTCACGCAGTCCTTGAACCACCAACCTCCGGCGCTGATTATAAGAATCGATCATCCGATCCTTTTCCTCAATTCCGTTAGTGAGCGCTTCAAGAGCAGCCACTTGACCCATGATAGGTGCACACATCACGGTATATTGATGGATCTTAAGCATCGCATAGATCAGATCCGGATGGGCGCATACATATCCCATACGCCAGCCTGTCATGGCAAAAGCTTTGGAGAATCCACTCACCAGTATCGTGCGGTCCATCATACCCGGAATAGATGCGAAGCTGACATGCTTCTGGCTGTAGGTCAGCTCTGCATAGATCTCATCGGAAATAACAATAAGATCATGCTCCTCCACAACCTTTGCAATCGGGAGCCAGTCCTCATAAGTCATGATACCGCCCGTTGGATTGCTCGGGTAATTCAAGATCAGTACTTTGGATTTGGGTGTGATTTTCTCCAGCAGGTTCTCTGCGGTTAACTTGAAATTATCCTTCGCATAGGTCCCAATCTCTATCGGAACTCCGCCAGCAATGGAGGTGAGCGGAGAATAGGGAAGATAACATGGTGCAGGAACCAGTACTTCATCTCCGGGAGAAATCAAGGCTCTAAGAGCCAAGTCGATGGCTTCACTTCCCCCTACGGTAACCAGTATCTGGTTGGAAGGCTCGTAGGCCACTTGAAAGCTATCGTATAAATACTGGCCGATAGCCTCACGGAGTTCAGGTGTGCCTGAATTCGAAGTATAGCTGGTATATCCTCTCTCAAGCGAGTGTACCGTTGCTTCCCGGACATGCCAAGGCGTGATAAAGTCCGGTTCCCCAACACCGAGCGTAATAATATCCTTGTTACCGCTCGCTAAATCGAAAAATCTTCTAATTCCCGATGGCTGGATCTCCCGCACCAGGGGTGCCAAGTACGAGTTCATCGATTTGCTGACTTCCTGCTCTGATCTCTGACCTGGATTTACTATCATGACATGACTTCCTTTACGGAGAAATCACAAGACGATGATCTTCTTCATGATCTTCGAAGATGATACCGTCCTGCTTGTATTTTTTGAGAATAAAATGAGTTTTGGTAGATAGAACCGATTCCAGCGGGGACAGCTTATCCGATACAAAGCTTGCGACTTCTTTCAGGTTACGACCTTCCACTTCTACAAGAAGATCATATGCACCCGACATTAAATATACGGACTTAACTTGAGAGAACAAATAAATTCGTTCGGCAATGGCATCAAATCCACGCCCGCGCTCAGGTGTAATCTGTACCTCAATCAACGCGGTTACTTTCTCGTCATCTATCTTGCTGGAGTTAACCACGGTCGCGTATTTCACAATAATGTGATCTTCCTCAAGCTCGCGAATGGCTGTCTTGATTTCTTCCAATGAGGCACCAAGAAGGGTAGCCAGCAGTTCAGGGCCCCGTCTGGCATCCTCACGGAGCAGATCCAGGACTTTAAGTTTCAGTTCACTTAGCGCTTTCATATAATACCTCCAATGCCTGTTCCCCTGGCCTTCATTCAGGCCATTCTTGCTCGGGAAATCAGAAGTTCGTTGTATCTATCTTACATGATTTCAGAGCATCTGCAAACAAAAACCGTCCCTCCGTGAGTGCTATCACGGTAGGGACGGATTCTGTAAGAGCAGCTTTCACAAGGCTAAAGAGCTCTTCAGCTCATGTGCAAGGATTGATCCTGGGAAGCATTCCCATGTCCTGAAGTCATGTGGGCGTACTGCTGAATCTTCTGCTGAGTATCGGTAGCGTGCTGATACAGCTTGTCCACTTCCTGACGCGGGGCTTGGAAAGGGGACTCATAAGAACCATTCTGCTTCATCAATTGATACAGCTCGCCTTGAAGGCGAAGTGTACCGTCTGTAAGCTGGTTGAACATTTGGCGTACCGTCTGACATGAGGACTCCGTTGTTGCTGTCGTATATTCACGAGCAGTCCTTCTGAGATCTGCCAGAATGGTATTCAGGATATCTTGTTCAGCCAAATTAACTTGGTTATTCACAGTGCCTTCCTCCTTGGTTATTGCACCTGTGTAGGCGCAATCGATTGATGTTCTTTGAGTGTGTTGGTCAGAAGCTGCAGATGCTGCTGGTGGGCTTGAATATACTGGGAAAGTGCTTGCTGGACGTTGGCATTCTGGGATACGGCCGCAGCCGCAGCGCTCTGCTTAATCAGCAGGTCTTCATTCATGATCGAATCTGCAATGTAGTTCAGCTCTTTGGTAGTTAGCGGCTGAAGAGAACTTGAATTCACGGTTAATCATTCCTCCTCGGTAATATTTGCACCCCCATATTATGGCCTCTTTATTATTTTATGATGCACAAAAAAGCCTGTCTCAGAGCATTCTGAGCAGGCCTTGTGTGTTAAGTTCTTGCCAACCACGCTTAATTCTTGGCAGCTGTAATACTGCGGATGAATTGATGTCTGTCCGTTTCCGACAGGAACCGGCTTACCGAGAAGCAGGATGAGCACACGTATACGTTCAAGGTGTACGGAGCTTTAAGAAGTGGAGCATTCTGCTGCCCTGCACCGCTATTCGCGTTCACCTGCTCCTGACCGGCATGGAGCATATACTCCCGGCAGTGCGGACATTCTGGGACCTCATCCTGTGCATCCAGAATTCGTTCGACCGCAGATTCATATTCAAGCAGATCCGCTCCTGCAGAGGCAAAAGAATTCACCCGGCGCACCACACCGGAGCTCTCTTCTTCATCAGCATCCCAAAAGCCCAGAGTATCCTGGCTTTCCTCTGCATCGGTGTCCGTGTCTTCCCCATCCTCCTCTTCTTCTCCCAGGTTAATTTGAAGAGTACGATAGCCCTTCAGTTCATTATGGCAGTGTGGACATTCCTCTTCGGGACCAATCTCTTCATCCCATACAATTTCTGTCAGACACCAAGGACATACAGTGGTTTCCATTTTAGACTTTCCTTCCTCTTGTCAGATTTAAGCCCGCATTAAAAATATGACGCCTGCGATAATAAAAAGCACTGCGGCCACAAACAATACCCGGACCAGATTCTTTATCATGTATCCTCCTAATGCGCTTTACATTTTATCCGTGAACTATCCAAGACTTGCTCCGATCACGAAGGACAACGAGATGGATATTCCTAGAGCAATGATGCCCACAGCCCGATTATCCTCAGCAATCTCCCGATCGATCCGAAATACCGGCGTTACAAATTCAAATAACAGATAGGAGATGAACAGCAGCAGGGTACCTGTGAAGGACCAGATCATGAAATCGTAGATAGTCCCATGAAGCGCTGCAGCATAGCGGATAATATTGCTTATTCCAATTATTTTGCCTGCTGTAGCCAGTGCAGCTGCCATATTTCCGCGTTTGATCTCATCCCAGCACCGATAGCGGGCCGCGAATTCAAAGCAGTAAAGAAATACGATCAATTCCAGTATAGCAACCGAGAACAAGCCTAAAGTCATGCCCAAAGGATACTCGAGCAGCCGATCAATGGATTCCTTCAACAGGCATTCTCCTCCATCGTTATTTCAATTCCGCAACAGTAACCCCAGTGCCGCCTTCACCGTAATTGCCAATCCGGTAGCTCTTCACATTTTTGTGCTTGCGGAGATACTCCTGAATTCCCGTGCGCAGAATTCCCGTTCCTTTACCATGGATGATATATACCTGACCCAAATTGCTCAGAAAAGCTTCATCAATGAACCGGTCTACCTCCATTAATGCCTCTTCGAGATTCGCACCTCTGAGATCCAGCTCGGACCGGGTCTGGTCATCCCGGGTTCTCTTCAGATTCGTTACGGTACGCTGCTGAACTGCAGCCCCTGCCGAAGCCTGCTGGATCAGCTCCAGGTCATCAAGCGCCACCTTCATCTTCATGATTCCGAGCTGAACAACGGCCTCCTTGCCGGACAGCTCAACCACGTGGCCTTTCTGATTCAGGCTGTACACTTTAACCTCATCGCCAGGCTCGATCGATCTTGCTTGCTTGGCCGCTTTACGCACTGCCGCCGCCTTCTTCCGCTTAGCCGGCTCTGCCTCGTCCAGCTGCTTGCGGGCCGCAATCAGCTTATGCTCCTTCACGGAAGCTCCTTCTTCCAGGGCAAGCTTCCTCAGATCATCAATAATCTTCTCAGCTTCACTTCTCGCTTTATCAATAATATTCCGGGCATCGGCTTCCGCCTTCTCCAGACGTTTGTCACGCTGCTGCTCCAGCTTCTCGAGTTCCGCCTCGTGCTGGCTGCGAAGACTTTCGAGCTCAAGACGAAGCTTCTCCGCCTTCTCGCGTTCCTGCTCGGCCCCAAGTCTGTTCTCCTCAAGGGAGGCGATCATGTGTTCAACCCTCAGATCCTCTTCCTTAACCTCTCCACGGGCAAAATCAAGAATACTTCCAGGCAACCCTAGCCGCTCGGCAATAGCGAACGCATTGCTTCGTCCAGGCACGCCGATCAGGAGCCGATAGGTTGGGCTCAGAGTATTCACGTCAAACTCCATGCTCGCATTAATAACGCCTTTGCGTTCATAGGCGTAAGCCTTGAGTTCACTGTAGTGGGTCGTCGCAACCATGCGGCACCCCAGCGAATGAATATGCTCCAGAATCGCCACAGCAAGGGCAGAGCCTTCTGCCGGATCTGTACCTGCTCCTACCTCATCCAGCAGGACGAGACTCTTTGGAGACATTTTGCTGAGAATCGAAATAATATTGGTCATGTGGCTGGAGAAGGTACTGAGGTTCTGTTCAATGCTCTGCTCATCTCCGATATCTGCATAAATCGCATCAAAGACACAGAGCTGACTCCCATCCTCTGCCGGCACGAACAATCCCGACATCGCCATCAGGCTGAGCAGACCAATAGTCTTCAGCGTAACCGTCTTACCGCCCGTATTCGGACCCGTTACAATAATGGAGGTATACTGGTTGCCGAGCTCCACTTCAATCGGAACGACCTTATCCAAAGGAATAAGCGGATGGCGGCCTTTCTTCAGCTTCATGAAACCGCGGTCATTCATCATAGGAAGAGTTCCCTTGACTTCACGAGCCAGACGGGCCTTGGCAAAAATGAAATCCAGCTGGCTGAGCACATCGCAGTCATATTGAAGCAGCTCGGTCTGTTCACCCACAAGGGCAGTCAGCTTCTGAAGGATAACCTCGATTTCTCTTTCTTCCCGCAGCCGGGTCTCCCGCAGCTTGTTATTCATGGCCACAATCGATTCAGGCTCGATGAACAGAGTTGCACCGGATCCGGACTGGTCATGCACAATTCCTCCGAAATGTGCCCGGTATTCCGCCTTCACCGGTATAACGAACCGGTCGCCGCGGATGGTGATCAGCTGGTCCTGAAGCATCTTGGACACTGAAGAGGAGCGAATCATCGCATCCAGCTTCTCCCGAATTCTCACTTCGCCTCCGCGCAGCTCGCGGCGGATCTGGGCCAGTTCCGCACTAGCCGAGTCCACTACCTCGGCATTCTCATTAATGCAGAGCTTGATGGCATTCTCCAGAGGCTTCTGCTCACTAAGCTCACTGCAGAGATGATACAGAAGAGGCACTTCCTCATCATCATGTATAGTCTCGATATATCGCTTCAGACGGCGTGCACCTGACAGCGTGGTCGATATTCCCATCAGCTCATGGGGATTCAGTGTCCCGCCAATTCTAGCCCGCTTAATGGGCATGGTGATATCCACAATTCCTCCGAATGGCGGAGCACCTTTGAGCCGATCCACTTTAAAGGCTTCATCCGTGGCCTGGAGAAGCTGCTTCACATCCTCCAGATTAGTGACCGGCTGCAGTCTTTCAGCACGCTCCTTACCCAGTGACGTCTGAGTGAATCCGGCTAATTTATTTATAATTTTTCGATATTCTAAGGTTTGTAAAATTTTCTCGTCCAAGGACGTTCACAACTCCTCTCGGGTATGCATATATTATAAACGATCTGACTTATCTTTCGCCATTTAGGCCAGCGGGATATATAAAAGCACCCTTAAAACACATAAAGTTAATCTAGAGGGTATATCCTAATGCCGGAGATTTGAAGCAGGCTGATGATCAGGAAAGGAGGCTCTATTCCCATGCTATTTTTTGGACATATTATCCGCTTTATTGTATCTGCGTTAGTTCTGATGTTTGTGGGCTGGCTGGTTCCCCATTTTACGGTCGGCGGATTCGGCAGCGCACTTCTGCTGGCCATCGTAATCGCCCTTCTGGGCTGGATTGTTGAAGGACTCTTCGGTTCTAGAGTGACCCCATTTGGCCGCGGCATCGTAGGCTTCCTGACTAGTGCTCTAGTGATCTGGTTCGCACAGTTCATTGTTTCGGGCGTATCCGTAACAATTATCGGGGCTTTGCTTGCCGCCCTGGTTATCGGAATTATTGACCTGTTCGCTCCCCAAGCGACGCCGTTCAACCGTTCACGTTAAACTACTGCACGAACTCTTCTAAATTAACAAGGCCCCAGTTCCTGGAACTGGGGCCTCTTATTCTGATCAGATTCCATTATTCCGCAGGCTGATGAAAAACAACCCGGTTTTTTCCGGCTCGTTTGGCTGTATAAAGGGCATTATCCGTATTGCGGAACAGTAACTCTTTGCCATTTCCAGGCTGATAGGTACATACGCCAATACTCACGGTTACGGGCTGTTCCCTCGAATGGGACAAGGGAAGACTCTCAATCTTGAGCCGAATTTGCTCAGCCTGCTCAGCGGCTTCCTCCGCTGTTGTATCCGTGAATATGACGGCGAACTCTTCTCCGCCATAGCGGGCAGCGAAATTGTTCGGGTTAAGCAGCTCAGTAATACAGCCCGCCGCGTCTTTAAGAACGATATCTCCAACCCAGTGGCCATACGTATCGTTAACTTTTTTGAAATTATCAATATCGATAAGTGCTAAGTGCAGGGAGACTCCATTGGTTTCACAATGTAAAATCAGGTTCTCCAGATATTCATGGAATGTCTTATGATTATAAAGCCCTGTCAGAGCATCCATCTTGATCAGCTTGTCTGAAATGGCTTTCTCCACAATCAGCTTCTGCTCGGACTTCACCAGCGACTCCATGTTCTTCCTTAGCTCCTGGGAACGTGCCAGTATAGCTCGCCCAATCAATATAACCAAAGTTATATAGATAGCAGCCATAACAAATCCGAACCAGTCCACTCCCTGATTATCCGGATGTGCGAATAAATAGGTGAGACACAAGAACAGCAGGCTGAGTAAGCCTGAGATGTACAATGCCTTCCAGCTAAAATAGACCAGTGAGAGCAGAATCGGTAAAATGAGTACAATTTCAGCTCCGTTAAGAAACGGAAAAAGGACATAAAATGCCAGATAACTAACACTAAGCCCGCAGACCAGCACGATTCTCTCTACATGCCCCGGCCGGGTTCTTAGCCATACTTCACTTATAATCAAGAATAAAAAAATCATGAAATCCGAAGCCAGATATCTCAGCTCAAATGTTGACTCGTAGATGTCAGGGGACAAGGTTGAATGATTATCAGATAGTATCCACTGAGCAGTAAGTAAAATGATCGCTGAAGCCCAGTAGCCATTCATCAATCTTCGGTTCCATGTCAATCTGATTCCCGGATGTTTGCGACCGCTATTGATGTGTATCCCCTACTTTTAGTATGTTTTGAAAGAATTATATCGCTTATTCTGCTTCCATGTCCAGCTTCGCCTAATTCCAAGTTCACGAATCATTCATACCCTATGTTCCCTCTTATCCCTCTTTTGCGTTATGATAATGTAGATGCTGTAAATTGAATATGTTGAAAAGGGGATACCGATGAAAAAGACAATTGCGCTCTTATTCTCAACTATGTTACTAATCATTCTATCTGCCTGCGGAGGCACACAAACTAACAATAACTCAGCCGGAGAGTCCAATGTGACCCCCAAAGCCGAGCTCGTAATCAAAGCTACTAATTATCAGTTCGATCAACAAGTCTATCACCTGAAGAAGGACGTTCCGGTCAAGATTGTCTTCAAGAACGAATCCGGCAATCACGGTGTAATGATTCCGAAGCTGAATCTTCAGCTTGATAGCGAGCACGAGTCTGCTGTGGTAACTCCAACTGAAGCTGGGGAATTCGATATCGCCTGCTCAATTATGTGTGGTACAGGACATAGTCAGATGATCGCCAAAATCGTAGTTGAATAAGCTGAAAGGACAGCATACCCATGCTGTCCTTTTCTATATGATTCATCTTATCAGGTCTGATCCTGTTCAATTAACTCGATCCATTCATTGTACTCCATTTGAAGCTTGGCGTACTCTTCCTTGAGCTTGGCGTGCTCTTCCTGAATCTTCTGTATGCGCTCCCGCTCCATCTCACGCTCGGTCTGCATCAGCCGGTATTCGTGCGAGATCATCTCGAATTGCCCGCCAATCTCCTCCAGCTGGCCCGCCAGCTGATCTCTTTCTTGAACCAGACTGGATTTCTCCTCAGCAAGTGTACTTGCAGTGTCCCCTGCAGCCGCGCACTGCTGCTGCCAATCCTCCAGCTGCTGGCGCAGAACTGCTTCGGATTCACGAAGTCCGTTGTACTGCTCTTCAGCGGTCTCACAGCGAATCTGCCATTCCAGCTCCCGATTCTCGGCCTCTTCCAGAGTCTTGGTCCTCTCTTGTACCAGGTCCTGATTCATCTTAAGCTGCTCCTGAAGATCGATAAGCTGCTGTCTCAGCTGGTCTCCCTCGGCTTTCAGCTCTTGTACCGCTTCCTCCGACTTCTGTTCACGGCGAAGTGTATTCTCATAGGAATCTTTAAGAGAACGGAATTGCTCCTGTAGCGAAGCTAATTCTTCCTCTACTTCCTTGCTGGCAATCTTATCTTTGTTCAGCTGCTCTTTCAGAGACTCCACTTCATCCTGAGAGGTTCGCAGACCCTGCTCTAAAGCCTCATTATGTTCAGCAGCCTGAAGCAGTTCATCTTCCAGACGGCCAATCTGCTCATGCCGTTTCTCAGCCAGCTTCTGCCGGGATTCAGCTTCCTCAGCAGTCTTGGCAGCCTCTGCACGAAGCTGTTCTTCAAGCGACTTGGCATTCTGAAGAGCCTGCTGCAGGCTCGCCGCCTTCTGCTGAACAGCCTTTGAAGCTTCAAGGGACTGATTAAGCTGATTCTCAAGCAAAGCCGCGTTTTCTTTAAGCTTCTTCACTTCCACGGCAGAAGTCTCTTCCCGTCGAAGGGACTGTTTGTACTGTTCATCCACTTTGGCCCGGTCTTCTTTTTCTTTGGTCAACAGCTGCTCAGTTGTTCTGAGCTTGTCCTGCAGACTGCTGCGGCTTTCACGCTCATTGCTTAGCTGCTTCTCCAGCTCCTGAATCCGCGCAGTCTGATCGTATGCTTCCTTTTCCTTTACTTTCAAAGTCTCATTGGATTTCTTCAATGATTCTTCGAGCCCAGACTTTTCGCTTTGAAGGCGGTTAAAGGACTCTTGAAGGGTTCCGAGCTTAATCTGCTGTTCATTATAGAGATTGCCCTGGGCATTAAGCTTCTCTTCAAGTACCCTCTTCTGCTCGGAGACGGAAGCAAGCTCCCGCTCTACAGCATCCATCTTGACAACTTCCTCCGCCATATGAACCGCGGCAAGAACCGCAATACGCGGAATATCCAAATGCGTATGAGCTTTAGCAATGGTATGCATACGGTCATTAACTTGACGGGCAACCTGCTTCATGTATTCAGCGCTGCTGCCGACAATTTTATAAGAAGTGCCGTAAATTTCTACGGTTACACTAGTTCGATCGGATTTAGTCAAAGCAAGTACCTCCTTCAATTCTTCTGTCTGGTCCAAGATGTGTTATTTGTGCAAAAGCCACATCGAATCTTGCTTGCTATAGGATTCGATGTGACTTCTGTAATTTCCTGCTATTTTCTAAGTTCCGCGGCAAAAGATTGTTCCAGGACTTCAAGCACACGATCATGCACGGTCGTAATGTCCTCTTCGGTCAAGGTGCGATCCTTATGCTGGTATACCATAGAGATGGCTACACTCTTTTTGTTATCTCCCAATTTACTGCCTGTGAACACGTCGAAGACCTGAATGGAGGTAAGCAGTTCACCTGCAGTATCTTGAATCGCCTGAATCAAGGCTCCAGCTTCCACCTCACTGCCCACCACCACAGCAATATCTCTCTCAACAGAAGGGAATCTTGGCAGCTCCCTGTATTCAATATTGCTTTCTGCATGCTGGTACAGAGGTGTTAGCAGAAGCTCGGCAACATAAGTATCTTCCAGGTCTTTATCCCGCTGCAGATTCGGATGCATCTGTCCAAGTACGCCAATCCGGATCTTCTCTTCTCCAGCCTGCAGATAAATGGAGGCGGAGCGTCCCGGATGGAAACCTTCCGGACGATCAGCAGCATAAGTAACCTTGTCACGAAGACCCAGATATTCAATCACGCTCTCGGCAGCACCTTTCAGATCGAAGAAGTCCACCTTCTCGGCTGGGATGTTCCACTGTTTCTCCTGACGAAGACCTGTCAGCAGGAAGCTTAGCACAGGCAGCTCCTTAGGCTGACGGGTCAGCTTATCTTCCTCGGTCCAGAATACACTGCCAATTTCAAATATGGACAAAGTATCTTGTTTACGATTCCGGTTGTAGGATGCAATATCAATCAGCTGCGGCAGAGTACTTGTACGAAGCACACTTCTGTCCTCGCTCATCGGCATAGCCAGCTTCACAGCACGGCTTCCTTCGGATAGAGTCGGGAACAAGCCCACAGAAGCTTCATAGGTGAACGAGTAGCTGATTACTTCTTGCCAGCCGCCATGTGTTAACAGCGTACGCAGGCTGCGGCGAAGGAACTGCTCTCTTGTATAAGAACCCGCTGTGGTTGGGCCTTCGATTGAGGTTGTAGGGATATTGGCATATCCATACAGACGGGCCACTTCCTCAATCAAATCCACATCACGGGTAATATCTCCGCGGCGTGATGGAACCAGTACTTCAATCTCTCCTTGACGTTCAGCACTTTCGAAATTCAGCCTGGTGAAGATCGTCTTGACTTCGAGCATAGAGATATCTGTTCCGAGATATCCGTTGAGCTTGGCAAGCGACAGCATGATTTTCTTAGTTTCTGGTGCCTGAATTACAGATTCTACAATCCCTTGATGTACCGTTCCCCCGGCATACTGCGCAATCAGACTTGCAGACCGGTTCAGTGCAGGAATGACCCGATTCGGATCGACTTCTTTCTCGAAGCGAAGAGACGCTTCGGAACGAAGGCCAAGCTGACGCGAAGTCTTGCGGACACTGCCCCCACTGAAATGTGCCGATTCCAGCACAATATTGGTGGTCTCACTTGTAACCTCGGAATTCAGGCCGCCCATTACACCTGCAAGGCCCACCGGCTTATTCTCACCATCTGTGATAAGTAGAGCTCCCGCCTCAAGCTTGCGCTCCTGACCGTCCAGGGTCACCAGGGTCTCCCCTTCTACTGCCTGGCGTACACCAACGGTTCCGCCTGCAATCTGATCCGCATCAAAAGCATGCAATGGCTGACCGTATTCCATCATGACATAGTTCGTGATATCCACAATGTTATTGATCGGTCGTACCCCTGCTGCCGCAAGACGATTCTGCATCCACTGCGGGGAAGGGGCAATCTTCACATTGGAGAAATACCGCACTGCATAGTGGTTGCAAAGCTCAGGAGCTTCATTATGAACTGCAATGTGATTGCTGGCGGCTTCAGCGACTTCGATCAGCTTCTTGGACGGCTCAGGAATGTTCACTTCCCGTCCTAGAATCGCACCCACTTCATAAGCGGCTCCCAGCATGCTAAGGCAGTCCGAACGATTCGGCGTCAGATCAAAGTCAAGAACCTCATCATCCAGACCAAGCACGCCGTTAATCGGGATGCCGATTGCTGTATCGTCAGGAAGAACGAGAATTCCATCCTGCTGCTCCTTCGGTACGAACTTCTCATTCAGGCCGAGTTCCTTGGCCGAACAGATCATTCCCTGGGAAGCAACGCCGCGCAGCTTCGCCTTCTTGATCTCTAGTCCACCCGGAAGCTTGGCGCCTACCAGAGCAACAGGTACCTTTTGCCCGGCATCGACGTTCTTGGCTCCGCACACGATCTGCAGGTCCTCGCCAAGTCCCGCGTCTATGATACATACATTGAGCTTATCCGCATCAGGGTGCTTTTCCATACTCTTCACATAACCCACAACGACCTGGCTAACGCCCGGGCTTCTCTTCTCCACAGAATCAATTTCAATCCCGGAACGCGTAATCTGCTCAGCCAGTTCCTCCGTAACCACATTGTCCAAAGATATATAATCCGACAACCATTCGGTTGATACTTTCATAGAATATGTCCCTTCCCTTCGATAATTAATTTCGAGCGAACTGCTGCAGGAACCGCAAGTCGTTGCTGTAGAAATGACGGATGTCATCAATCCCGTATTTGAGGATTGCAATTCGCTCTACGCCCATTCCAAAGGCAAAGCCCGTATACTCCTCTGGATCGTAGCCGCCCATCTCAAGCACACGCGGGTGAACCATACCGCAGCCCAGAATTTCAAGCCAGCCTGTATGCTTACACATCCGGCAGCCTGAACCGCCGCACTTCACACAGGTTACATCTACCTCAGCACTAGGCTCGGTGAAAGGGAAGAAGCTTGGACGCAGACGAATCTGTGTATGAGGTCCGAACATCTCGCGTGTGAACTGGAGCAGCGTGCCCTTCAGATCACTCATCCGGATCCCTTTGCCGATCACCAGACCTTCGATCTGGTTGAACTGGAAGGAGTGGGTTGCATCATCGTCATCACGGCGGTAGACCTTACCTGGGCAAATGACTTTAACCGGCACTTCACCTTCCATAGCTTCCATCGTGCGAACCTGTACTGGAGAAGTCTGCGTCCGCATCAGAATGTCCTCTGTGATGTAAAAGGAATCCTGCATATCACGGGCCGGATGGTTCTTCGGCAGATTCAGGGCTTCAAAGTTGTAATAATCGGTCTCTACTTCGGGACCTTCCGCAATGCGGTATCCCAGACCAATGAAGATGTCCTCAATGTCCTGAATGACCTTGTTCAGCGGATGTACACTTCCCTGGCGAAGCGGCCGGCCCGGTAGAGTCACATCTACCTTCTCAGCTGCGAGTCTTTGCTCGGTCTCTTGATTCTGGAACTCCAGCTGCTGACGCTCGATCACTTCTTCGATAGCCGCGCGCACCTCATTGGCGACCTGCCCGATTACCGGGCGCTCCTCTGCACTAAGGGCTCCCATCCCTCTCAAAATCTCTGTAAGAGCCCCCTTTTTACCTAAATACTTCACTCTGAGATCATTGAGCTGCCCGGCATCAGCAACTTCCTTCAGCTGATCCAACGCTTCGACTTTTAACGACTCCAACCGTTCTTTCATTTATGAACCTCCTTAAAGTTTAAGTTCCAAGATACCTAACCCCTGAATCCTTTGTCACATGACGGGCATTTCCCAAGTACAACAAAAAAAGGCCTTCTCTCCCGTAAGGGACGAAAAGACCGTGGTACCACCCTTGTTAGATCGGTATCTGCCTAGAGATACCTCTCTCACTCATCGAATTAACGGTTCGTAGCCGGCAGCCTCTAATGCCATAGTCCTCTGGACTACCGGTTCAAGGCGCTGCTCCGGAGTGAACTTCGGCAGCCTGATTCTGTAGAAACGCTCTCAATCTAACGGCGCTTCCTCCCTGTAAAGAGGCACTGCTTACTCTTCTCCATCTCAGCATTTCATATCATGGTTATCCTGCTTTCTTATGTTCAATATTATATGCAAAACATGCACCTATTGGCAAGTCGAATCCTGTCTAAGCTTTGGATTCACCTTCCGTTATGATATGTTTGTATTATATACCTAAAGGAGACACGTGAACCCCATGAATGGAACAGAACGCAAAAACATCATCCCCGGACGAACCGTGGATATCGTACTCAAGCAGGATCAGCGAACCGGCAAGCTTACCCGAGGGATTGTCAAAGACATTCTCACCAACTCTCCCACTCATCCCCATGGAATCAAAGTCCGCTTGGAGGATGGACAGGTCGGACGAGTGAAGACCGTCCACATCTAATCCCATCACTCATTGTTGTAGATTTCTTCCTTTGCTGTAGCATTCCAAGAAATTCAACGATACTATTGGCGAGGCAAGAGTCAGCATCTATTCTCAAGCGTTATGAACACTATCAAGCAGAAAGGGACCGTCCAGTAGACGGTCCCTTTCTGCTTGATACACTCGATTTATCTTTTGCCCGGATCGTAAGGAATCCCCAGTGCAGAAGGAGCCGAAGAACGTCCTACCGCAGCCACCAAGACGATAATGGTCAGCACATATGGAAGCATGTAGATGAATTCCATTGGAATGTGGCTGGACCAGGAGAACAAGGTCACATAACTGCGAATAGCTTGGGAGAAGCCGAAGAACGCTGCGGCCCCGAATGCGCCGATCGGATTCCATTTCCCGAAGATCATGGCTGCAATCGCAATAAATCCTTGACCCGAGATAGTATTGTGCGCAAAAGTGCTTGTTGTGGTTAACGTAACCGTCGCCCCACCTAGAGCAGCAAGAGCGCCACTGATCATTACACCGATATATCGCATACGACGAACATTGATTCCCACTGTATCTGCCGCACTTGGGTGCTCACCCACAGAACGCAGACGCAGACCAAATGGAGTCTTGTAGAGAACATAGTAAGCCACGAACACCAGAATGATGGCCAAATACGTCGTAGGGTAATTATTGAACAAGCCTTCCCCGATAATCGGGATCTGGGAAAGACCCGGGATCGGATACTTACTTACTACCTGCAGAAGCGGAGTCTCACCGTTCCCGTTAAAAATCAGCTTAACCAGATACAAGGTGCTGCCCGCTGCCAGGAAGTTGATCACGATCCCGCTTATAATTTGATCCGCTTTGAACGTAATTGACGCCAAAGCATGGATCAATGAAGCAAGTACCCCCGTAATGACCGCTGCAATAAGACCAACCCACGGAGCTCCTCCGCCCATGCCCGACTGTTCAGCATAGTAAGTAGCTACTGCCGCAGAGAAGGCCCCGAAGGTCATTAGACCCTCAATACCAATATTGGTTACCCCTGAACGCTCTGAGAAGATGCCGCCCAAGGCCGCAAAGATAAGCGCTGTCGAGAATACTAGCGTCGTATTGATCAACTGGCCTAAAGTAGTTACCCAATCCATTTACAACACCTTCTCTTTCTTGCGTTTGGAGTAAAGAGGTTTGAGGACCCAGCGTACGATGCCTTGAGCGGCAATGAAGAAGATGATGGATCCAATAACAATTCGAATTAATTCCGGCGGTACACCCGCACCAAAGCTCATGCCGGCAGATCCGTAAGTCAGAATTCCGAACAGTGATCCTCCCAGCAAAATACCAAACGGATGATTCATCCCAATCAGGGCGACAGCGATACCGTCAAAGCCAATCCCCGGCGATCCGGACATGATCGATTGATAATGAAATACCCCCAGAACCTGTACCGCTCCGGCCAGTCCCGCGAACACGCCGCTAATAAACATCGCTTTAACGACATTACGGCCCACATTCATTCCTGCATATTCAGCTGCATTAGGATTGAATCCTACGGCACGAAGCTCATAGCCCTGCTTGCTCTTCCACAAGAAGTAATAGAAGAACACGGATGCAAGGACTGCAAGGAGCATGCCCCAGTGCATACGGGCATCATTAAAGAAACTAACCAGACTTTGAATGGAGATGGAAGCCGTAGGTTGGATTTCCTCCGAATGGTCCATTCCTTCTGGAAGCAAAAAGCTATTCACGATATAGTTCCCCAAATATAGTGCGGTCCAGTTCAGCATGATCGTTGTAATAACTTCATTTACGCCTCTCTTAGCCTTCAGATAGCCTGCAATGGCAGCCCACAAGCCACCGCAGAGCGCTCCGGCAATCAATGCAAGAGGAGCGTGAATGATCGAGGGTAGCCCGGTCACTTTAATTCCGACAAAGGTAGCTGCAGTCATCCCCACGATGAACTGGCCTTCACCACCGATGTTAAAGAGACCCGCTCTAAATGCAAAGGCAACGGCTAGACCTGTCAAAATCAGCGGTGTAATCTCGCGCAGGGTCTCCCCAAAGTCATACAGATTCCCAAACACCTGCTCAAACAGAGACTGGTAGGCAAGCAGTGGATCATATCCGCCGACAAGCATAATAATCGCTCCGACGATCAAGCCAAATATAATGGCAACCAGAGGGACCACAATACTTCCGGTAAAAATTTTGTACAATTTACTCATGCGCCTTACCTCCCGCCGTGCTGCCTGCCATCATCAGACCGAGTTCCTGATCGTTGGTTGATTCAGGATAGACTTCGCCAACAATTCGGCCTTCATAGATAACCACAATCCGGTCAGATACATTCATAATCTCATCCAGTTCGAACGAAATCAGCAGAACAGCTTTCCCTTGATCCCGCTGTGCGATCAGCTGGCGCTGCACGAACTCGATAGCTCCTACGTCCAGACCCCGGGTAGGCTGCGCAGCGATCAGAAGATCAGGGTTTTTATCTATTTCCCGGGCTATAATTGCTTTCTGCTGATTCCCGCCAGATAAGGATCTCGCCAGCGTATCCATGCTTGGGGTACGGACGTCGAAATGTTCGATCAGACGTTTTGCCTGCTTACCAATGGCATCATAATTCAGAAATCCTTTTCGGTTATAAGGCTCTTTGTAATACGTCTCCAGCACCATGTTCTCTTTCATCGAGAAATCAAGAACAAGACCATGCTTATGACGGTCTTCCGGAATGTGGGACACGCCGCTCTCAATTACTTTTCTCGGAGGCAGATTCGAGATATCCTGATTCAGGACCTTAATGGATCCGCTGTCGATTTTGCGAAGGCCCGTTAAAGCCTCAATCAGTTCACTTTGTCCATTACCATCTACTCCAGCAACCCCGAGAATCTCACCGGCTCTCAGCGTAAGGCTGAGTCCATCCAATACAGGGACTCCGTCCTTATTCTTGGCCGAAATATTATCAACGCGAAGCACCGCTTCCTTCGGTTCAGCCGGCTTCTTGTCCACTTTAAAGGATACGCTTCTTCCTACCATCTTCTCTGCCAGCTCGTGGGGACTAGATTCCGAAGTTTTTACCGTGTCGATTACTTTCCCCCGGCGGATGATCGTAACAACATCGGATATCTGCATGATTTCTTTAAGCTTATGTGTAATCAAAATAATCGACTTGCCTTCAGCAACCAGCCGGCGCATAATCTCCATCAATTCTGCAATCTCCTGCGGTGTCAGAACCGCTGTCGGCTCATCGAAAATCAGGATATCCGCTCCGCGGTAGAGTGTCTTAAGAATCTCAACGCGCTGCTGCATGCCCACGGAAATATCGTGAATCTTGGCATGCGGATTCACCTTGAGCCCATACTGTTCGGACAAGGCCTTAATCTTGGCAGATGCCGTCTTATAATCCAGATTGAGACCTTTGCGCGGCTCCATGCCCAAAATAATATTCTCGGTCACCGTAAACGGTTCCACTAATTTGAAATGCTGATGGACCATTCCGATACCAAGATCAATCGCTTTATTAGGATTATCAATAAGTACAGGTTGACCGTTAATATGAATACTTCCTTCATCCGGCTGATATAATCCGAACACAATGTTCATCAGAGTAGACTTACCCGCTCCATTCTCACCGAGAAGCGCATGAATTTCGCCCTTATTCAGCTTCAAACTAATGGAGTCATTAGCTACAATACCAGGAAACCGCTTGGTAATTTCCTTTAGCTCCAGAACCGGAGGTGCTGCTGACATGAGATCACCCTTCTCATAAAGATAGTCTGGACAGTTCGTGAAAATAACCTTGTTAACAAGGGAACAAGGCTAGTTAGATAACCAGCCTTGCTCTATAAATATAGCCTATATTACTTTCGTCTGTAACTGTAATTCACTACAAATCGGTCTTATTTCTCAGGAACTTTGATTTCGCCGCTAATGATTTTTGCTTTGTAATCATCTACAAGCTTAAGCACGTCAGCTGGAACGTATTTGCTGGAAGTATCCGGAATACCTACACCATTGTCCTTCAAAGTCAGAGTTTCCTGACCACCTTTGAATGTACCGTCGATAACTTCCTGGCTGACACGCTTAACCGCTTCATCTACACGCTTAACCATGGAAGTCAAAGTTACATCCGGGAATTCCAGAGATTGGTCTTTGTCTACGCCGATAACCCATACCTTCTGACCACTCTTCACACGGCCAAGAGCTTCGTTAAATACGCCTGTACCTGTTCCACCAGCTGCTTGGAAAATGATGTCTGCCCCATTGTTGTACTGGGTAGCTGCTGCTGTTTTGCCCAGGTCTGGCTTATCAAATGCACCTGTATAGTTGATGTTCACTTCAGCATTTGGATTAACTGCAAGCACGCCTGCTTTGAATCCAGCTGCGAAACGCTCGATAACCGGAAGCTTGATTCCGCCTACGAAGCCGATTTTGTTTGTTTTTGTCATTTTACCAGCAACGACACCTACCAGGAAGCTGCCTTCATTTTCAGCGAAAGTTACCGATTTAACATTCGGAGCATCCACTACGGCGTCGATAATCGCAAGCTTGGCATCCGGGTTTTGTTTAGCCACAGTACCTACTGCATCGCCAAGGCTCATACCAATACCCCAAGTCAAAGCGTACTTGCCTTTAACAAATTTATTCAAGTTTGTATTGTAATCGTCTGATTTTGTACTTTGCAAATATTCTGCTTTAACGCCTTTATCCTTCTGTAATTGCTGCAGACCTTCCCAAGCAGACTGGTTGAACGATTTATCGTTAACCCCACCAACGTCAGTAACCATACCGATTTTGATATCGGATTTGGATGAACCTTCGGAAGTGCCTGCACTGCCGTTTGTTTCACTTTTCTTGTTACCGCATCCTGCTAGTACTACAGTAAGTGCAAGCAGCATAACAATCGACAATTTAAAAGTCTTTTTCATTGTTTATAATCCCCCTTAGAAATTTGAAGCGTGTCTGTCGACCAAATTATACAATTAAACCAGATTAAAATCCACACATTAATGAACGAAGGTCAATAAATTTACGGATTTGAAAGCATGCAAACGCTTAATTGTCAATAGCTAACTTGCTATGTTCGTTTAAGAGAGCCTCTGCTCCCTAAACCTCTACGAGTATCCGATATTAGCATTCCCCAAAGTGATCCAATTCATCATTTATTGACAAATAAAAAAGCCCTTCACCAGGAAGGGCTTGAATATGCGTATGGAGCGGGTGATGGGAATCGAACCCACGCTATTAGCTTGGAAGGCTAAAGTTCTACCATTGAACTACACCCGCAAAATGATAATGGTCGGGACGACACGATTTGAACATGCGACCCCCTGGTCCCAAACCAGGTGCTCTACCAAGCTGAGCTACGTCCCGTTATCTTGCCTATATGTTTCGTAAAGACAAAAATAAATATATCATTTTTATTTACACTTTGCAAGTACTTTTTACAATCAACCCGCTACCCGACCCAGAAAGCGTTCTTCAATATCCTGTGCACCCAAGGGCTTGCTGAATAAATACCCTTGACCCTCATGGCAGCGTTGAAGCTTCAGGAACTCAAGCTGCTCCTGATTCTCTACTCCTTCTGCCGTTACCTTTAACTTTAAATGATGAGCCATCGATGTAATGGTCGACACAATAGCCGCATCATTATTGTCCTGCATCACTTCTTTTACAAAAGAGCGGTCGATCTTCAATCGGTCAATGGGCAGGCTCTTCAGATAATGAAGTGAACTGTATCCCGTACCAAAGTCATCGATACTGATGTGAACCCCCAGCTCTTTGAGCCGTCTCAACTGGTCAAATGCCGCTTCTCTATCGAATGTCATACTTTCCGTGATCTCAAGCTCAAGATAGCCGGGGTCAAGCTCGATCTCCGCGAGAATATCCCTGATATGCTCCGAAAGATGAGATTGCCGGAATTGCCGCATCGATAAGTTTACAGAGATACAGATAGGCTCGTAGCCCTGCATCTGCCAATTTTTATTCTGAGTACAGGCCGTGCGCAGCACCCAATCTCCTAAAGGGACAATCAGTCCGCTCTCTTCAGCTAATGGGATGAATTCCGCCGGAGGAATAAGGCCGCGATGAGGATGATTCCAACGCACAAGTGCCTCCATACCCACAATTTTACCGGTATCCAGATGGATTTGAGGTTGAAATTCGAGGAAGAACTCCTGTCTTTCAATTCCTTTGCGCAGGTCGTTCTCCAATTTGAGACGGGATTGTACCTGTACCTGCATAGACGGCATGTATCGGCTGGATTCTAACCCTTGCTCCTTCGCGTTATGAACGGCCATATCCGCATTCTGCAGTAGCTGGTCTGCCGTCTGTCCATCCTCGGGATGTATAGCGAGACCAAGACTGACGGAGAGGTGGTACTCCGAATTGTCAATTACCATTGTTGATTCCAGAGCAGCAAGAAGCTGCTCCATTCGTTCATGCATATCGCTGGCGTGCGATATCCCTGGCACAATAACAGCAAACTCATCCTCGCCCATCCGAAATACTTCTTCGGCAGGAGTGCAGCTGCGAACCAAGCGTTCTCCCATTACTTTAAGAATACGGTCACCTGCGCTGTAACCCAGGGAATCATTAATTGCCTTAAACCGGTTAATATTCACGATAATCACTGCAGTTGAAACGCCTGAAATGCTCGAGAACTCAATTTGCTTCTTGAGCGTCTCCTTCAATTGTCTACGGTTAGGCAGTCCGGTAAGATCATCATGATAAGCCAGGTATGTTATCCTCTCTTCAGCCAGCTGCCTGTAACGAAGAGGTTCCTCAATCGTAAGCTTATATATACCCTTCAATATATAATAATAAGAAAGCATCATTAGTATTTCGCCTGTCAAATGCGCAATCCCCAGAGAACCCGGTTCTGAAATGAAGGTTAAATAATGCCCCATCATCATAAAGATCAGTGCACTAATAACGGAAAGAATGGCCGTGGAACGTCCTATGCGATTCTTGTACAAAATAGCAGACAGTGCACCAATATACAGAAGCTGTATGCCCACACTCCCAAGCAGCTGCCATGAACTAGTACCATTACGGCCAAACAACAAGGGTAAGCTGGATTGGTATTGACCTATCAAGTACAGACCTAATGTAACTATTACTAAGGATATGGCAAGCAGGGTAACCTTCTGAGTCCGGCCAACCTCCTTGTCATTACTGCTAAATATAATAAGTACTCCTGCGGCACCGATTCCATGAGATAGCATGACCATCCACACGAGCGTATTAGTCTCAAATTGCAATCCAAGCAGTTGAACACCACTAAAAGATATCTTATACAAGACATCAATAATACCGACTGCAGCAAAAAGAACAGCACTGTATAACCGGTGTGTGGACAGCTTGTTCGAAAAAAATATGCACCCCTGTGCAAAAATCGCGAAGCAAATCGCTCCAGACAAGAATCCTACCGACAAGAGCAGTCCCTGCAGTACTTCCTTCATCTGAGCTCCGCCAAACGAAGCCGTGGAGATCATGCTTACCCAGATCATGACGACAAGTCCACACAATCCTTTAAATATTGTCATCTTCTCTGCTTTTCTGATCTGCATTTGCCTTCTGACCCCCAGATGATATATCAGCTTATGTGACAATAATTCCACATCTTTCGCGTTTTTCCTTCTTTTTTGGCAAAAAAACCCGGCAGAGCTCTGCCGGGTTCCCGAGTAACCTATTGTTTTTTCTCGAAGCTAACCTCTGGAGTCGTTAACTTATCATAGAAACCTACCACTTTATCCTTGTCTGCAGAAGCTCGGAGAGCCATAGCCGAACGCGGATGTTCATCTAATGTTCCAGTGATCATGTAAGGAACCAGGTATCCCCATTCTTCCTTCTCGCGCAGAGGAATCAGCAGGTTCTCAAGCACCTCAAGCACAGGACGAAGCTTGTAATGGGTATTCTTCAAGTGTGTTACCAATAGCTCTGTTGGGCAGTTTCCTGCCGCACGTCCCATCCCATATACCGAAGCATCCAGGAATTCAACACCATTTTGAGCAGCCACAAGCGTATTGGAGAAAGCGAGCTGCATGTTGTTATGGGTATGTACACCCAAGCGCTTGTTAGGCAGATGAGTCTTGAACTTCTGTACCAGATATTCCATATCTTTATAATCAAGACTTCCGTAGGAATCCACGATATATACAACATCTACAACACTTTCATTGATCATTTCAAAGGCTTCCACCAATTCGTTCTCCATTACATTGGACAGCGCCATGATGTTCAGTGTTGTCTCATATCCTCTGTCATGGAATGTCTGAACCAGCTGAAGCGCCTTGTCCACATCTTTGATGTAACAAGCTACGCGGATCAGATCCAGCATGCTTTCTGAGCGGGGCAGGATGTCATTCTCATCAACACGGCCAATGTCCACGAGGGCGGACAGCTTGGTTGTGCCTTTTTGAGGGATCACTTTACGTAGAAATTCATCATTCAGAAAACGCCAAGGACCTGCAGAATCAGCTCCGGACAGCAGTTTTGGAGAATTCTTATATCCAATTTCCATATAATCAACGCCTGCTTCATTCAAGCCTGCGTAGAGTTGTTGAACGAATTCCACGCTGAAATCCCAGTTATTCACGAGACCTCCGTCCCGTATAGTGCAATCGACAATTTTACTATTATTCGTCTTCATCCGCAAAGGTACCTTCTCTCATCTGTTTTACTATTCATCTTACTTGAAGCTAAAAGCAAAAGTAAAGGTTATATCCAAAGTTATTTGACCGATTCAGCACAATTCCGTGTTCCCTGGCCCACTTTAGCAAAAAGACGCCCATGCATGAATGCATAGGCGCACGTTATTGGACTATCTCATCTTAATCAAAAGCGCGGTTTAGACCTGGTGCGTTAATGGAAGCGATATCATAAATACAGTGCCTTCTCCCTTCATACTGTCCACCAAAATCGTTCCTCCATGATTCTTGATGATCTTGTAACTGACAGAGAGCCCTAGGCCCGTTCCCTTCTCCTTCGTGGTGAAAAAAGGATCAAATAGGCGTGTAAGCAAAGTTTTATCCATTCCGTTCCCATTATCCTTAACCGAGATATTCACATAACTGCCTTCCTGCTTTGCACCTATCTCAATCATTCCTGCGTGGTCACCTTGCACTTCTTCAATAGCTTCCATCGCATTCTTGATAATATTCAGGATTACTTGTTTGATTTGTTTGACATCAATTGAGACCAATAACGATTCATTAATCTGTTGAAGTCTCATTTCGCATCCCTTCATAAGAGCTTCGCTCTCACTAAGCAGGAGAGTATCCTTCAATAAGGAAGGTACACTTACAACCGTCTTTTGGGGGGCTGAGGGCTTTGAGGAATTTAGAAACTCATGGATGATGTCATTCGCACGATCAATTTCCATCAGTATAATTCGAGCATACTCATCTTTCCCAAGCTGAAGAAGGTGCGGACGCAACAGCTGGATAAAACCGCGGATTGCAGTAAGAGGATTTCGTATCTCATGGGCAATGGCCGCCGAAATCTTGCCCAGCATCGCCAGCTTATCGTTCTGATAAGCGGTCTGTTCAATTTGCTTGTAGTCAGATACATCCTTTACGCTCAGAAGGAAATCTCCATCCATCTGATCTCCATAAGTAACGGTAATGAGCCAGTGCCTTCCATACTCATCAATTAACTCATGGTATTTGCGGCGGTGAAAGATAGTCTCCCTGTAGATTCTGGCAATCTTCTTCTGTTTGAAACGGCTTAGATAGGGATGACGCAGGAGCTGAAGAAGATTACAGCCGATCAGGGACTGACGAGGAAGTTCGAGAAGCTTGGCCATCTGAACATTGATGAAAGTTAGAACACCGTCACTATCAAATAGAAGAATACCGCTATCAAGATGCTGCAGCACATTCTCATACTTATTTTTGACAAGTTGGGTCGATTGAAATGCTTGAACTGACTGAAGCAGTGTTTCTTGAAATTCACTCAACAAGTTGACCCCCCCTTTTCTGATTAATGATGTACCTGCCTATCCGACATTATTCCATCATCTAACGAAAGAAGTTAAACTAACTCTTGCAACGAACCTTCTCTCTATCCTCTCACTCTATGGGGCTAGTCCGACATTGGAAAAACCTAGAAAACTTCTGTAATCATCATATTAAGTATGCCCGGAACCGTCAATCAGAGAAACTGTCGAAAAAAGCAGGATTTCCCCGTCTCTATCTCATTTTCCCAAAAAGAAAAGATAGCCTCCTGGACAGGAGACTACCTTGTGCTGCCTTTACTCTTATTGTAAATCAGCTTGGTACGTCTTTGACTCATGACCGCAAGCCGCTTCTTGAGCTCTCTTTCCCACTTCTCATCCTCAATCTGCTTCGCTACCGTGAGCAGATCCAATGAGATGTCAATCTGACTCTGAACGATATCGAGTGGGTCCTCGCTCTCGTAATTGACACAATTGCCGAAGATCGACTCCTCGTCTTCCATTACAAAGTCTTGAAAGTCCACCTCAGCAGCCCCGTCATCGTGAGCGTATTCAGCCAATATCTCATACTCATTCTCTACTTTATAATGAACCTCCACCCGATGGCAGACCGGACAGAAAAGCAGGGGAACATTATGGACTTGCGTACGATAATGTTTCAATGTTCCTTTCGTGCCAACCATACTCGCTCCACAGCAAAAACTCATTCCCCTTCACCTTCCTTAATTAGGTTCAATAACAGGATATAAAGCGCTTCATTTCCATTTCCTTTAAGGTATTCGCGAAGTGAAATGTAAATTCCTTTCAAAGTGAGGAATTTACGGCACATATTTGAACAAATAAGGAAATAGTCCTACTTTATGGGATAAAAAGCCCCCTCGCTAGGTGTAGACACCAAGAGGGGGCTTTCTTAATACTTGTCCAGCTGCAAATTATACGTTAAGGTTCTTGTCGCCTGGCTTCCAGTTCATAGCGCACAATCCGCCGGATTGCAAAGCTTGAAGCACACGAAGAGTCTCTTCCACGCTGCGTCCCACATCGTTGTGGTTAACAACTTGATACTTGAGCTCTCCTTCTGGATCGATGATGAACAAGCCGCGCAGGGCAATTCCTTCTTCTTCGATCAGAATACCATATTCACGAGCAACGCTCTTTGTGATGTCAGCAGCAAGCGGGAAGTTCAATTGTCCAAGACCATTGCTGTCTTTAGGCGTATTGATCCATGCTTTGTGGCTGTGTACAGAGTCTGTGCTCGCGCCCAGAACTTCAGTATCCAATGCTTTGAACTGCTCATAAGCATCACTAAGTGCTGTAATCTCTGTAGGGCATACAAATGTAAAGTCAAGCGGATAGAAGAAGAATACCAACCATTTACCACGGTAATCTGTCAACTTCTTACGACCAAATTCTTTTCCGTCTCCAGTCACAATTTCAAGATCGAAATCCGGAGCGGGTCTACCAACCAAACGTTCTGCCATTTCAAAATCCTCCTTTGAAAATATGTAAGAAAACTAGCCAAGGGCTGTTCCCTTTATCAACTTATGCAATTACTGATTACATACAAATGGTATCATCGGTAAAATGCAAAGTCAAGATTAGAAGAATTTCTTTTTTATAATAATTATAAATAAGTTGTTTTTGTTAAATCTGATTCGTTCCCAATCTTTACTACTTCATAGCCGCTACGATAAGATCGCCCATCGCAGTTGTGCCGATTGCCTTGCTCTTATCTACAGCGATGTCTCCTGTACGGTGGCCTGCATCCAATACCTCAGCAACAGCCGCTTCAATCGCATCTGCAGCATCGGCATAACCGAAGGTCAAGCGGAACATAAGAGCTACAGACAGAATCGTAGCAATCGGGTTAGCAATATTCTGACCAGCAATATCCGGAGCAGAACCATGTACCGGCTCGTACAGACCAAAGCTTCCTTCACCCATAGATGCAGAGGAGAGCATTCCGATGGATCCCGTAAGCATCGCTGCTTCGTCACTTAGAATATCTCCGAACATATTCTCGGTTACGATAACATCAAAGCTTGATGGACGTCTCAGGAGCTGCATTGCACAGTTGTCTACAAGCACATGCTCAAGTTCCACGTCCGGATACTCTGGAGCTACACGGATGACAACTTCACGCCATAGGCGGGAGGTTTCCAGCACGTTCGCTTTATCAACGGAAGCCAGCTTTTTCCGGCGCTTTTGAGCAATTTCAAACGCCTGACGGACGATGCGCTCCACTTCAGATACATTGTAAGCACAAGTATCTACAGCTTCCTGGCCATTTTCGGTATCGCGGCGGAATTTCTCCCCGAAATAAATACCTCCGGTCAATTCGCGAACAACCATAAGATCAGTGCCTTCAAGTACTTCAGGCTTCAGTGTAGAAGCATCCTTCAGGCAATCAAATACTACAGCAGGACGCAGGTTGGAGAACAAGCCCAGTGCTTTGCGAATGCCCAGAAGTCCTGTCTCGGGACGAAGCTCCTTCGGATTCGTATCCCACTTAGGTCCGCCAACAGCGCCCAGCAATACAGCGTCTGCAGATTTACAAATTTCAAGTGTATCCTCTGGAAGCGGGGTTCCTTTCTCATCAATCGCAATCCCGCCGAACAAGGCATGCTCAGTCTCAAAACGGTAGCCAAACAGCTCCTCCGTACGTTTCAATACTTTCTCTGCTTCTGCTACTACTTCGGGTCCAATCCCGTCTCCGGCGATGACCGCAATTTTCTTCACTTCTGACATATTCATCCACTCCCTTAGTTAGGCTCAGTCCAATAACATACTCATTCAGTTGTAACATATCTGGATTGGTTAGACAAAGATATAGAATCTATGACGTTAATAGGTTATGGCTATAAGCAGCCAAGCTGCATATATAATAAGAGCCCCTTCGAGCGGATCACCGCTGCGAAAGAGCCTCTTATTGTCTGTACCCGATTAGTGGGAAGATACAGATTTCTTTTTATCAAAAAGACGATTCAGCGCATCCACATAAGCCCGGGCGCTTGCCTCAAGAATATCTGTACTGACGCCTCGCCCCTGGACGGATACATCATTCTGGGTGAGCACGACGTGCACTTCCCCTTGAGCATCCTTACCATGGCTGATCGATTTGATGGAGTAGTCAGATAACTCAACGTCTTCCTTGGACGCTTTATCAATCGCATTATAGATCGCATCCACAGAGCCGTTGCCTTCTGCTTCTTCCTCGGTGATGCCCTTGCCTTGAACAGCTATACGCACTTTAGCCTTAGGTGTAGATTCATTGCCATAAGAAACGTAGATCGTCTCCAGATGAAATACCTCTGGTGTATCCGTCAGCTTCTCTTCAAGAATAGCCAGTATATCTTCATCTGTGACATCCTTCTTCTTGTCTGCAAGGATCTTAAATTTGGCAAAAGCTTCATTCAGCCGCTCATCCTCAAGTACATACCCCATGTCCACGAGTTTCTCACGGAAAGCGTGACGACCTGAGTGCTTCCCAAGTACCAATTTACTTTCCTTCAGTCCGATCGTCTCCGGAGTAATGATCTCGTAAGTGGTCTTCTCCTTGAGCATGCCATCCTGATGGATTCCGGATTCATGGGCAAATGCATTTGCCCCTACGATGGCTTTGTTGCCAGGGACAACCATCCCTGTCAGCTTACTGACCAGGCGGCTTGTCCGGGCAATCTCAGTCAGCTGCAGAGAGGTCTTGGCGCCGAAGAAGTCCTGACGGGTTTCGAGCGCCAGAGCAACCTCTTCGATTGCGGTGTTCCCTGCGCGTTCACCAATCCCGTTGATCGTTCCCTCGATCTGATCGGCTCCATTGAGGATCGCAGCGAGCGCATTCACGGTTGCCATACCAAGATCATCATGGCAGTGTGCACTAAGCTGTATTTTCTCAATCCCATTTACACGCTCTTTCAGCGTCTTGAATATATTACCATATTCATAAGGGCTCAAATAACCGACTGTATCCGGAATATTTACTACAGAAGCGCCTTCACGTATCGCCATTTCTGTCACTTCACAGAGAAAGTCGATTTCTGTACGGCCTGCATCTTCTGCGGAGAACTCAATCTTGGAGAAATACTTGCGCGCATAGCGAAGTGCCGCTGCGGCTGTCTCCAAAACCTGCTCCTTCTCCATTCTCAACTTGTGCTTCCGGTGAATCGGTGAAGTAGCCAGGAAAATGTGAATACGCGGATCCTCAGCTCCCTGAAGCGCTTCTCTTACCGCATCAATATCCTGGGTCCGTGAACGAGAAAGACCAATAACACTGGAATTTTTGAGTGCGCGAGCAACCGCATTTACAGAAGCCAAATCACCTGGGGATGCAGCCGGAAAACCAGCCTCAATCCGGTCAACACCAAGCTTCTCCAGCTGATGAGCAATTTCCACCTTCTCACGGGTATTAAGGTTAACTCCCGGTGACTGTTCCCCGTCCCTCAGCGTCGTATCGAACACATAAATCTTCCGCATAACTACACCTCCTGAATATTTCAACTAACTGATTAAGCACCTAGAAACCTTCAATGCGGCTCACGCTTATGCATGGCCGCATTGAAAGGTCGAACCTATATAGATGAGTATTACTTCTTGATCCAGTGCATCAATCCGCGAAGCTCTGCACCAACTACTTCAATTGGATGACTAGCTTCATTGCGGCGGGTAGCTGTCAAGAATGCACGGTTGGACTGATTCTCAAGAATGAAGTCACGTGCAAATTTACCTTGTTGAATGTCGGAAAGAACAGCTTTCATAGCTTTCTTCGTCTCTTCAGTTACAACGCGAGGACCTGTTACATAGTCACCGTATTCCGCTGTGTTCGAGATGGAATCGCGCATAGTAGCCAGACCTCCTTCATAGATCAGGTCTACGATGAGCTTCAATTCATGGAGACACTCGAAATATGCCATTTCTGGAGCATAACCTGCTTCAGTCAATGTTTCAAATCCAGCTTTGATCAGGGCGCTTACGCCACCGCAGAGAACAGCTTGCTCACCGAACAAGTCGGTTTCTGTCTCTTCACGGAAGGAAGTTTCAATAACTCCTGCACGAGTACAGCCAATTCCTTTTGCATAAGCAAGTCCGATTTCTTTGGCTTGTCCAGTTGCATCCTGATGTACAGCGATAAGTCCTGGTACACCAAATCCTTCAACATAAGTACGGCGAACCATGTGACCTGGGGATTTAGGCGCTACAAGCAGTACATCGTTGTCTTTAGAAGGAACGATTTGACCGAAATGAACGTTGAATCCGTGTGCGAACAGAAGAGCTGCACCTTTTTTGAGGTTAGGAGCAATTTCGCTATTATACACAGAAGCCTGTGTTTCATCTGGCATAAGAATTTGAACTACATCCGCACGGCGAGTTGCTTCAGCAACAGGCAATACTTCAAAACCGTCTTCTTTGGCTTTATCAAAAGACTTACCTTCACGAAGACCCACTACTACGTTAAGTCCGCTTTCACGCAAGTTCTGTGCATGGGCATGCCCTTGGCTTCCGTATCCAATAATTGCGATGGTCTTTCCTTTCAATAAGCTAAGCTCTGCATCTTGTTCATAGTACAATGTTACTGCCATTTTCGTTCGTCCTCCTAAAATAGTATTGGTCGATGCCTGCCGGTTCCCCTAAATTCCGGTTCCTTTCAGCTATCGCCGATTGTATAAACCCTCCACATAATGAACGGGTGCTTCAAAGGACCTGTTTGAGCTGCTTGATCCCTTCAAGCCCCCGCTCATTATGGCGGGTTCTTCATCTGCATGATCGTATTTATAAATTAGGCATTACCACGAATCATTGCGGTTACTCCGGTCCGGGACAACTCCCGGATTCCGTATGGAGCCAGCAGTTCAATCATAGCATCAATTTTCTCTGTGTCACCAACAACTTGAACCATCAGGCTGTGAGTACCGATATCCACAACAGCAGCGCGGAAGGTCTCAACCAGTCCCATGATTTCAGGGCGCTCGGATGGCTCAGACTTGACTTTAATAAGCGCAAGCTCTCTTGCAACCATGGGCTTGGAGCTGAGATTGACAACCTTGATGACATCAATCAGTTTGTACAGCTGCTTCTCAATCTGCTCCAGTGTCTTGTCATCTCCGTGAGTGACAATAACCATACGCGACAAGCCTTGCTCCTCGGATTGGCCCACGGTGATACTTTCAATATTGAAGCCTCTGCGTCCGAACAATCCGGACACACGCTGCAGAACTCCCGGCTGGTCATTTACTAAAACGGCAATTGCATGGCTTTTAGTCATCATTCGCTATCCCCCATTAACATTTGATCAATGGTGGAGCCCTGCGTAACCATCGGATATACATTTTCCCCTTTGTGTACTACGAACTCAACCAGTACCGGACCAGGAGTCTCCAGAGCTTCCTGCCATATCTTCTTGGCTTCTTCCTTGTTCGTTGCCCGCAGTCCTTTCACTCCGTAAGCTTCAGCGAGCTTCACGAAATCAGGGCTTCCAGCCAGATCAATGTGGCTGTAACGGTTCTCGTAGATCAGTTCCTGCCATTGGCGTACCATGCCAAGAACCTGATTGTTGATAACAACGATCTTCACCGGAATTTTGTTAATCGCACAGATGGCAAGCTCTTGCGAGCACATTTGCATACCGCCATCTCCGTTGATTGAAATTACCAGGCGTTCAGGATGAGCCATTTGAGCACCAATCGCTGAAGGGAAGCCGAAGCCCATCGTACCAAGCCCTCCTGAAGTAATCCAGGAACGAGGTTGATTGAACTTGTAGTACTGGGCTGCCCACATCTGATGCTGACCTACATCGGTAGTTACAATCGCTTGACCGTGAGTGGTCTCATTCAAATGTTCAATAACCCATTGAGGCTTGAGCTCGGTATCCGAATCAATGTATTTCAGCGGCTTCTCCTGCTTGCGTGTCTGGATGGTCTGTCTCCAGGCATCAGCCTTCTCGGCATAAACCGGATTTTGATTGAGCAGTTCAAGAACCGTCTTAGCATCGCCGACAATTGGAATGTCAGCAGGTACATTTTTGCCAATCTCAGCCGGATCAATATCAATATGAACAATCTTGGCCAGTGGAGCAAAGCCCCCCAGAGCCCCTGTTACGCGGTCATCGAAGCGGGCACCGATATTGATAAGCAGATCGGCTTCCTGGATACCATGGTTCGCTGTGAACGTTCCGTGCATTCCCGGCATACCCATCCATAGTTCGTGGCCGCTTGGGAATGCGCCAAGTCCAAGCAGGGTGGTCGTAATCGGAATTCCTGTGTTGTTCACGAATTCGAACAAGGCTTCATGGCCACCGGAGTAGATGACGCCTCCTCCCGCAATAATTACTGGACGCTCCGCTTCGCGAATCGCCGCTTGAAGCTTATCAAGCTGCAGGCGGTTCGGCTGAACTGTTGGATTGTATCCGCGAAGATTCACGCTCTCAACCGGATTAAACAGCGTCTTGGCCGCCGACACGTCTTTCGGAATATCAATCAATACCGGACCTTTACGTCCTGTGTTCGCAATGTGGAACGCCTCATGAATGACGCGCGGAAGATCATTTACATCACGTACAAGGTAGCTGTGCTTCGTGATCGGCATTGTAATCCCTGTAATATCCGCTTCCTGGAATGCATCTGTACCAATTAAGGTAGTTGCTACATTCCCCGTGATAACTACAAGCGGCACTGAGTCCATATATGCGGTCGCGATTCCGGTAACCAGGTTCGTTGCCCCTGGACCTGAGGTAGCGATACAGACTCCCACTTTGCCGCTGGCACGAGCATAACCGTCTGCTGCGTGAATAGCGCCCTGCTCATGTCTGGTCAGCAAGTGATGGAAATCGTTAAATCCATAAAGCGCATCGTAAATATATAATACGGCTCCACCCGGATAGCCGAAGACACAGTCGACCCCCTCAAGCACCAAGCTTCTGAGCAAAATATCCGAACCTGTAATCACTTCCGGCTTCATCCATTTCTCACGTAATTCTTCTGTAGAGCGCATCTCTGGAATTCGAGCGTTCATCAGTCATCCTCCTCTCAAAATTACCATTCACATAGCCTAGGTCTATAACATCAAAAAAACCTTCCGTCACTCAAAACAGATTTCTGCTTCGAGGGACGAAAGGTTATCGCTTCCGTGGTACCACCCATGTTCACCCGGATCTTCGCAAACCCAGGCCTTGGCGAGTAAAGGATCTCTCCCTACTCATGGTCCGTAACGTAGACCTTACGATTCTCCCTAATAGCTTCTTCTTCTCCACGCGCGTGGTTATACCGGTAAGAAGAACTTTTCAGGAGAACAGCTCAGAGGTGAGCTCGTCATTAAGGGATAATGGTGGTGGTCTCAGCAAATCCATCCACTCTCTGATCAAAAGAGCCCCTAACACTTCGTCCTCATCATTGCCGATTTCGTATCGCGTTATCGCGTTAAAATGTTTAGAAACATTATATGATTCCTGGATGCCGTAGTCAACACTTTTTGCAAATCGATTCACCCGAGCCTTCAGTAACCCTTTTTCTCCCTCGCCATATGATAAAGTACATGGCCCAGAAATATGTACGGTGAGGAGGAGAATCAGCAATGATCCGTTACCGGAGACCGAAGCAGGATGACCCTGTCATTTACCGGCTGATCGAAAACGAGCTTGTCCCCTATTCGCACCTGTCAAATACAGATCTGGAAGCGGTAAGGAAAGACCTTCCCTTGAGACTGAGCCGGGGCGTAACTTTGGTTGCCTCTTCATCCTATGAGGAGGATCCCTGCGCCTTTATCCATTTTATGATCCACGGTGATTTATTATACATCGATATGATGGCCGTTGCACCCGCGCATCAGCGTAAGCGTCATGGGAAGACACTGCTCTCGCAAGCCGAGAGCTTCGCCGCCTCACGTGGGTGCAGCAGAGCCAAAGTAATGGTCGATGCAGGCAATGAGCGTGCACGGCTGTTCTACCAAAGGCTGGGGTATGTGACTTCGAGGTTCATCCCCTTGTCTCTATGCTACGAAATGAACAAACCCCTGCGTTCAATTCGCTTATAGCGTTACTCTAGAATAGAAACGGGCTGCCATAGATTCCGCTGTATCCGTAGTTATACCCACCATACGCACCGCTATAGCCGTAGCCCCCGCCATAAGGGCCAGGCCCATAATTCCCGTAAGAGTATGGCAAAGTACCAATCGCAAGCAGATCGAACAGGGCCAGTGGCAATATCGCTTTGGTGTGTACCTTCTTGCCTTTTTTCGGTGCCAGGATCAGGCGATTCCCGCTGATCTTAACGAGCTTACCCGTAACCATACTGCCGTCTTTTCTATAAGCTACGATATTTTTGCCTACAAGCTTTTGTGCTTCTTTCTTCATTGTGGACGAATTCATGCGTTCCCCTCCTCCAAGTGTCTTCTCCCTAACATATTCCATGGAGGTGAAGGACGCCTGTACCCTCGCCTTGAGAAAAAGAAAACAGGCGCCCCGGTTGGGACGCCTGTTTCTGTACATAAAACGCGATTTACGCGTTGATTTTTTCTTTTGCAACTGCAGCCAAAGAATTGAACGCTGTAAGATCATTAACAGCCAGATCAGCAAGGATCTTGCGGTTGATGTTCACTTCAGCCAATTTAAGACCGTGCATCAATTTGCTGTAAGACAAGCCGTTCAGACGAGCTGCCGCGTTAATACGCACGATCCACAGTCTGCGGAAATCGCGTTTCTTTTGACGACGGTCACGGTATGCATACAGGAATGATTTCATTACTTGCTCATTAGCTGTTTTGAAAATACGGTGTTTGGAACCGAAATAACCTTTAGCAAGCTTCAATACTTTTTTATGACGACGACGAACGACGAATCCGCCTTTTACTCTTGCCATATCAAAAAACCTCCCAGAAAGTGTGTTCTACTACTTAAGATTAGACAGACCTTGTTTCAAACGTCTAACGTCACCTGCGTACATAACTGGATTGCCGGCCAAAACACGTTTTGTGCTTTTGGATTTACCGGAGAGCAAGTGGTTACGGCCTGCTTTGTAGCGTTTCACTTTACCAGTTCCAGTAATTTTGAAGCGGCCTTTAAGGCTGCTATGAGTTTTCATTTTAGGCATGGTACTTCCCCCTTATAGGTTGTAAGCTTATCGCTTAGTTTTTCGGTGCCAAAATCATAATCATGCTGCGGCCTTCCAATTTTGGCAGACGCTCGATGGTAGAAATTTCAGTAACTTCTTCCTTGACGCGGTCCAAAATCTTCTTCCCGATATCGGCATGTGTGATTTCACGGCCACGGAAACGCACAGAGCATTTCACTTTGTCGCCGTCTTTCAAGAATTTGATCACATTACGCAGTTTCGTCTGGTAGTCATGTTCCTCGATATTAGCGCGAAACCAAACTTCCTTGATATCGACGATTTTCTGATTCTTACGAGCTTCTTTCTCTTTCTTCTGGGTCTCGTAACGGAACTTGCCGTAGTCCATAATCCGGCATACCGGCGGTTTAGCCGTCGGCGCTACATTCACCAAATCCAGATTCAGATCGATAGCCATCTGCAGCGCTTCACGAATCGGCTTAATCCCGATCTGCTCACCTTCTGCACCAACCAAACGAACTTCCTTCGCCCGTATTTCATCATTGATCAAATGTTCCTTACTGATAATTCTCCACCTCCAAATGGTCTGTTGCCATACTGTCCTGACCAAAATAAGCAAAATAAAAAGGGATACAGGTTACCACCCGCATCCCATTATTGATCATCAATTCATCATGAACATTCACATTCATAAATCATCGGATCAAAACCAGCCAACCGGAGTCAGACAGGTGAGAAGCCAGGGCCTCTGCTTGCAATCCAAAAGCTTGCTAACAGCAAATACTTGATTAATATATCACAACATTACAAGCAGGTCAAGAAAAATTAAAAAATAAAAAGCAGGGAGATTATCCCTGCTTGCTTTGAACTTCTTCCAGACGAACGACACGTGTATGCTCGGTATGGCTCCACTGCTTGTTGTTCTGTGTGAAGAAGGCATAGAACGTAATCGGCCACCACGAGAACAGGTACACCGGGAACAGAATCAGGTACAGATACACCTTCTTGTACGTAATCTTCTCCAAGATCATTGCTGCCAGGAAAATAAACACATTACCGGCAATCGCCAGAAGCGATACCCAGAACGGGAGGTAGCTGTACATGGTCGAGATATGCGGTCCATTGAACAAAGATTGATCCGCCCAGATAAAGGCTGTAAGCAAGAATGTCAAAAGCACGATGTAGACATTCACTGCGTACAGAGCCAGGTCGAACTTGATCATGCTTCTCTCTTTGATACTCTTCCACAGCATTGGGAAGAAGTAACGGCGTGCTACGGTAAAGTGACCCTGCATCCAGCGCAGACGCTGGCGGGCCGAAGCCTTGAACGATAGCGGCTTCTCATCGAACAATTTGGCGTCATAGTTGAACACAGGGTAGATTCCTTTGCTCGCACAACGCATAGTGAATTCCAGGTCTTCTACAAGGCTGGTTGCACCCCAACCGATTTCTTTCAAGAGCTCGGTCTCAAAGCACATGCCTGTACCGCCCAGGAAGTTAGCCATCTTCAGATTATGACGAGGCAGCTGCCAAAGGCGGTTCACATACCAATATGATACTCCGTAAGCCGCTGTAACCCATGAATCCTCAGGATTCTTGGTATCAATATAACCTTGAATCACGCGGGCACCGCTGCAAAGATCGTTGTTCATCTCGTTCAGAAAGTCCGGATGAGCCAGGTTGTCGGCGTCAAACATAACAACCGCATCATACTGGCGCGGCATCTTCCAAAGCTCTTTCAGCATCCACTCAATTGCATATCCTTTACCACGAAGGTTCGGATTGGTACGCACACAAGCATTCATATTGTGACTGCGCACGATATCGGCAGTGCCGTCCGTACAGTTATCACAAATAACGAATACATCGTAAAGCTCCTGCGGATAGTTGAGCAGTTTTAGGTTCTCCATTAAAGCTCCAACGACCTGCTCCTCATTATGTGCTGCCACCAGGACAGCGAAGGATTTAGTTGGAGGAAAATGCTGCTTCTTCTTTTTCTTGTACAGACCAAACAAAGAGAACACGAATTGATACACACCGATGACTGCAAGGATAACCTGCAGTCCAACTAGAATGGCATCCAACATGATTCCCTGGTACCCCCCTTTTAACCCTCATGAAATTAAACTACGTTTTTCTCTCTACAATTTGTTATCGCAGTTTCTAATGACCCTTGTTTCAGTTGTAATTTAGTGAAGCATGGTAACTCCATTTGTCCCTTATCTATATCTGGGTACAAATAGTCAGACATTAAGATTCTCTACGAATTCGCCCGATTTGTCAAAAGGCTAATTTCTCTTCTACGTGTAAATTACGCCCAAAGAATGTCTATATCAGGGTACTGCGGTACCTCGTCCTTGCATTCATAGCGGTTAGGTCTTATTTTCATCCATTTAGCCGTTTTTTATTTCCCTGTCTTCCCCCTTTGCCTAAAATAATCAATAAACGTAAAGGTTATATTAAATCAAACGGGATTAATCAGGAAAAGTTTACGGAAAACCTGATATTTTTTTAAACTTTTTTGATATCATTTGAATCATTGTAGTAGGTGTACCGTTGATAAGTCAAAAAAGGGCATCAGCTAAAGCAGAAAATAAAACAAACTGACCTTGAAATGACGGTAGAATAAAAATATGATTATCCTATCCTGAAAATAACGGCAATCTGCTGCTGAGGGTTGTTCAGGCCAGCTTCCGCTGGTTATATGGATTACACACCACACTCCATAAATAAGGGATGATTAGGGCTGGCTTCGCCGGCCTATCCAAAGCGGAGGGATTGTATGCAGCGATTATTTGTAAGACTAACACACCTGGACCAGCGATTATTTGTAGCTATAAATACCGGTCTTCACGGCAGCTTTCTCAACTTCTGGCTCTTTTACCTGACCCATATGGGAGGAGCAACATTTACAATTGCAGCTACGATACTGCTGTGGATTTTTACACCAGATCCTTGGAGACAGACTGCCCTGATCGCAGCTGCTTCACTGGCCATCAGTCATATCCCAGTTGCAATAGCCAAAAAGACTTACCCGCGGGTGAGGCCCTACCTAACGCTTCCGGGCACCCATACATTCCGTGATCCATTGACAGACCATTCGTTCCCATCAGGCCATACTACAGCCATTTTCTCAGTTACCATGCCCTTTATGGTGATGGAGCCTGTAACATCCTTTATACTCGCTCCTATAGCCATGATGGTAGGCTTATCCCGAATATACCTGGGTCTGCACTACCCTTCTGATGTATTGGCCGGAGCTGTGATCGGGACCGGAGTCGCACTTGGCACGGTTGCATTATGGACCTAAAGGGGATATTGTTAGGTTATGGTAAAACCTTGCAGGAAAAGGTGAAACTAACGTGCAAAAACAAAGAGTACTGCTTTTATCTGAAGGATTTGGTGCAGGGCACACCCAGGCAGCCTACGCGCTTTCAAGCAGTCTGCGCAAGGTGTCGCCTCACGTGCAGACCAAGGTTCTTGAGCTTGGAAGTTTTTTGAATCCGAGAATGGCCCCGCTAATTATTACAGCGTATAAGAAAACGCTCAGTTCCCAACCCCGGCTGGTACGAATGATGTACCGCAGCAATTATAAAAAATCATTAAACCGATTGACGACGCTTGCGCTGCATCGAATTTTTTATACGCATACCACACAGCTGGTCAAGCAGATTCGTCCGAATGTAATTGTATGTACTCATCCCATACCCAGTGCGGTAATCTCCCGGATGAAGCGGCTCGGGCTTGATGTTCCATTATGTACCGTAATAACGGATTACGATGCGCATGGAACCTGGGTGAGCCGGGAAGTCGACTGCTACCTGGTCTCGACCAATCAGGTCAAAGACAGGCTCCTAGAGCGCGGCGTTGAGGAATCGAGAATCCGGATTACCGGAATTCCCGTTCATCCCAGCTTCTGGGAAAGACATCACAGCAAAGATGACATCAGAAACAAATTTGGTCTGGCAGATATGCCAACAGTGCTGGTTATGGGCGGCGGCTGGGGCTTTATGAAGGATGAAGCCGTCAACACTCTTCTTGCTCGTTACTCTGAACAGATTCAGCTGATCTTCTGTTTCGGAAGCAACACTAAGTCGCTCCAGAAGATGGAAGAGGATCCAAGGTTCAAGCATCCGAATATCCACCTTATGGGCTTTACGAAAGAAATCGATAAGCTGATGGAGGTCTCCGATCTGCTGATCACCAAGCCAGGCGGGATGACCTGCTCGGAAGGTCTGGCCAAAGGAATTCCTATGCTGTTCCACAAGCCTCTCCCAGGGCAAGAAGAAGAGAATTCCCAGTATTTCGCTTCACAGGGCTGGGGAACACCGATTACCGGTCTACATGTTATAACGGAATGGATCCGCCAGCTGACGGATAATTATGAGGAAGTGAGATCCAACCGGCAGCGTGTGATTGAACAGATCAAACGTTATCATCCGATGCAAAGCGCTCAAGCCATTATTGATGTACTGGAACAAAAAGAAGGGGCTGTTCATTAGTCAAACTGACTAAGAAGAGCCCCTTCTTCTATTCAAATTTCTGTATCTAGAATTGATCCATCTTATGCTCTTGATACTTACGGAGAGCTTCATCCCCTACCATAACTTCACAGCGGTAAATGTTCATCCCTTGTCCGACAAATTTAGTCTCGTACTCGGTCATCACATGCTCTTCATTGATCCCTTCCCGGTGTAAGCTTAACGAAATATTATTCATCTGCAGACCGGATGCTGCAAAGGAGTTGAGTGAAAATTCAAACAAGGTTAAAGAATCCGTCTTGAAATGGATTTCACCCTTCTCGTTCAGAACCGTGCGATACTTGTCCAGAAAGCGTGGATGTGTCAGCCGGCGACGGCCGTGTCTTGATTTTGGCCAAGGATCACTGAAGTTCAGATAAATCCGCTCCACCTCACCCGGAGCAAAAAACTCCTCCAATGAATCAATATTCCCGAGGGCAAGCTTCACATTAACCGGCAAGTCCACGCCCTGCTCCATCCAGATTCCACGCGCCTTCTCACTTGCTCTGCGGATCAATTCATCATACATATCCATTCCGATGAAATTGCAATCCGGATATTTCACGCTCATCCCGCTGATGAACTGACCTTTACCCATTCCAAGCTCAATATAGATCGGATGATCATTGCCGAACCATTCCGCCCAGCGTCCTTTATATTCCCGGGGATCCAGTGTAATTATATCCTGCTGTGATTCCAAACTTTCCCGTATCCCTTTTCTGCCGCGTAAACGCATCTCATTCCTCCGCCTTTATCATGTGCCGTCAGCACATTGAACATTTAATACTCCTGCATTATTGTGCCTAAGATTTCCCCAAAAGTAAAGACCAAAGACCGGGCCCGAAATGGAAAAAGGAATCCAGATGACCGCTGGAAACGATCAAGGATTCCTCTTTCACTATATTTGGAATTGGGGTCCAACGATTCTTAAGATCCGCATTTTCAGCTGGATCCGCTTCATATAGGACGTTCATAAGATGCAGGATATTCAGCAGCCGGCTAGTTACCAGAGCTGTTGACTGATATTAAAATATCACAATAGGCCGATGAATTCAACAAACCACCCTCCGGTTCCCCTTTTTTTGTGTTTTTTGATACAATGTAACATAAGAAAAGAGCGGTCAAACATAAACAAATTATTTGGCTCATCTCTAAATACAAAGGAGTTAACATGAGCATACAAATGCCTTCGCCCCCAACCTCGTGGGGGGGTAAAAGATTTCATACATGGAACACGGAAATGCGAGAAGTTTTTGACGGGAAAGTGTTCAAAGTCATGTTGGATGCAGGATTCACCTGTCCGAACCGGGACGGTTCCATTGCCAAAGGAGGCTGTACCTTCTGCAGCGCGCGAGGCTCGGGCGATTTTGCAGGAAGCCGCCGGGACGATCTGGTCACCCAATTTAACACGATTCGGGACAAACAGCACTTGAAATGGCCTAACGCTAAGTATGTCGGATATTTTCAGGCCTACACCAATACGTATGCCCCGGTAGAGGAGCTTCGGGAGTACTTCGAGGTTATCCTTCAGCAGCCCGGTGTAGTGGGCCTATCGATTGCTACGCGGCCGGACTGTCTCCCTGATGATGTCATTGATTACCTTGCGGAACTAAATGAGCGGACTTATTTATGGGTTGAGATGGGCCTACAAACCGTCCATGAATCCACTTCGCAGTTAATCAACCGCGCCCATGATACCCAGTGTTACCTTGAGGCTGTTGAGAAGCTTCGCAAACGAAACATCAGAGTCTGTGCGCATATTATTTACGGGCTGCCGCTTGAGACTCATGAAATGATGCTGGACACAGGACGAGCTGTGGCGGCCATGGACGTACAAGGAATTAAGATCCATCTCCTTCACCTGATGCGAAAGACACCCATGGTGAAACAATACGAAGCAGGACTGCTCCGCTTTCTGGAGAAGGATGAATATGTGAAGCTCATCGTGGACACGCTGGAGTTCCTCCCTCCGGAAATGATCGTCCACCGGCTAACCGGAGATGCTCCGAGAGATCTTCTGATTGGGCCGCTCTGGAGTCTGAAGAAATGGGAAGTTCTGAACGCGATAGATGATGAACTCAAGGCCCGCGATACCTGGCAGGGCAAGTTCTGGAGGGGGCGTTAGAATGGGCTTTCAATCCGTGCTGAGTATGGCCCATCAGCTGGCAGCTGCCCGTCTTCAGCCTGGAGACACAGCTATTGACGCAACGGCCGGCACCGGTGCAGACACCCTGTTCCTGGCGCTTGCCTGCGGGCGCAAGGGTCAGGTCTTCAGCTTTGATGTACAAGCAGAGGCGCTCTTATTAACGGAGCAGCGTCTGGCCAAGGAGGAGCAGGGAAAGCTGGCCCAGGTAGCTTTGCTGCAGCGCAGTCATGCTGAGATGGCAGAGGCCATACCCACGAGCTTTCACGGCCGCCTTGGGGCCGTGATGTTCAATCTGGGCTATCTTCCGGCAGAAGGTGCCGATCCCTCGCTGATTACCGAGCCCGGCAGTACCCTGGCTGCTCTTGAAGCCGCTATGGAGCTACTTCGCCCGAAGGGGATCATAACGGCCGTTCTCTATCCCGGTCACCCTGGCGGAGGAGATGAAGCCGCTGCAGTTCAGGATTGGGCCGCTTCCTTGCCCTTGGCCAAAGGGCAGTCCATAATATACAGGCAGCTGCAGAAAGCTGCCGCACCGTATCTAATTGCGATTGAGAAGAAATAACACAATAACGGAAGATTCAACCCAATTAAGAAATGAGGCTTATCCATGAGTGTACACAAGATTGAACATATTGGAATTCGGGTATCGGTCCTTGAGGATTCTATTGAATTTTATAAACGAGTGCTGGGACTGAAGCTGCTATATACTATAGGTGAGGTTGGAGAGGACCTTCGTCTTGCTTTTCTTTCCTTCCCAGGACAGGAAAGTGTAGAGATTGAGCTGGTCTACATCAAGGATGCTCCTGAACTCGCCAGTGAAGGGCGTGTGAATCACCTGGCATTTACGGTAAGCTATATCGATAGAGAGTACGCCCGGATCGCTGAGCTTGGATTATCCGGACGCGACCCGGAGATTCGCACACTTCCTAATGGGAACCGTTTCTTTTTCTTTAATGGACCGGATGGGGAACGTATTGAGTTCTTTGAACCTGCGCGCACTTTGTGAACCATTCAAGCTACTGCTGAAGGAGGATGGCCTCTATAGAATCGAATCATTTCAATCTGCTCAGCTCTGACGGCAAGGATATCTATGTCTATAACTGGCTTCCGTCCATTGCAAACGAGGAGCGCCCCCGCGGGGTGATCCAGATTGCACACGGCATGGCTGAATCCGCCAGGAGGTATGAGCGTGCTGCAGGTGAGCTTACCAAGCAGGGCTATATTGTCTATGCCAACGATCATCGCGGGCATGGCCGTACAGCAGGCAGTCTGGATGAACTGGGTAAGCTCGGCAGAGACGGCTTCAATGCCATGGTGAACGATATGATTTTACTCGGAAGTGTGATCAGAGACAGACATCCAGATCTGCTGGTCCTGCTCCTCGGTCACAGCATGGGCTCTTTCCTAACCCAAAAGGTCATGTACACAGGACATGAATATTATTCAGGATTTATGCTCTCAGGGACCTGCGGGAAGCGGGGAATGCTGGAAATCGGCGAGAAGCTGGCTATGCTGCAAATTATGCTGCAGGGCGAACGCCATCCGAGTCTCCTGCTTAATGCTGTGGTGTTTGGCCCTTATAATCGTTCGTTCAAGCCGATTCGCACTCCATTTGACTGGTTAACCCGCGATCAGGAGGAAGTAGACAAATTTATCGAGGATCCTGAATGCGGCGCAATAAGCAGTACGGGCTTCTTCCGGGATTTCTTCCGTCTTCTTCAGGAAATTCATAAGCCTGAGCGAATGGCCCTGATCCCGAAGGATAAGCCGATCTATTTGTTCAGCGGCGAAGAAGATCCTGTCGGCCTTAAAGGCGATGGGGTCCGTCGTCTATACAGACAGTATCATAATCTGGGCATACAGGACGTGGAGCTCAAGCTGTACCCCGGTGCACGCCATGAACTGCTGAACGAAATTAACCGGGATGAAGTGACGAATGATCTGCTAAGGTGGATTAACGATCATACGAGTTGATAACGTTTGTAGCCAGGCTGCTGTAAAAGAAAAACAAAAAGCAAGTCTCCCGTTATCCGGGCGACTTGCTTTTTTTAATTATGCATGGATCCTGAGAGAACCGAGCATAGGCTGTCTTCTTGCTATTCACTAAAATGACCGCTTCTGTATCAGTTCCTAGTCAAGCGCAGCTGTCTCAAGCAGCGGCATCGTGTAAAACACCGGAATCTCTGCATCATTTTGCTGATACAGAACAATTAGCAGTGTCTTCTCGTTCTCGGAACCTGAGATAGGTTCGTCCCCGAGTACCTTATCAAGCGGGAACAGCAGCTCCTCGACTACTGCAAATTTCTGCAGTTCCCGGTCCTGAACTCCAAGGCTCGCAAAATCACCGGAGACCTGGTCTGCCCTCTCAGTCAGTGCTCTAAAATGGGCACTTCTGCGGTCTTTATCCACACCGGTCTCCCACCAGATCTTCCGCGGCTTATACTTGTGACCCAGGAAGTAATCGAGCTGCATCAGCCCCATTACGACTTCAGGACGCTTAAGTCCCCGGTAATCCAGAAAGGCTTGGAGTCTCGTGAACAAATCCTCAAGCTGATGTCCAATCCGCTGCCAGCCCTGCTCTTCCCAGTAGTTGCCGAAATCCTGGAAGAAATCGAACGGAGAGTCAAATTCGTGTTTCATCAGATAGTTCAAGGTATTGTCCATACGATGGGCATTCCAGTATTTCTCCAGTACATCCTCCAGCCGCTTGAGTCTGACAATGTCAGAGAAAGGAAGCACATCATTGCCTAAAATTTCATAGGGAGCATGGTCCATATAAGTATAGTTGTATTTCTTGGCATCATTCCGGAGTCCAGTCCCCCGAAGCATCTTGAGGAAGCCGAGCTGCAGCTCCTCCGGCCCTAGTTCAAATACATCGTTAAAGGTTTGGCGGAACGAATCATAATTCTCTTCAGGCAGACCTGCGATCAGATCCAGATGCTGATCGATCTTCCCGCTGTTCTTAATCGTAGTGACGGTCCGTGTCAGCTTGGTAAAGTTCTGGCGGCGCTTAACCAGTTCATTGGTGTCATCATTGGTGGATTGAACCCCAATTTCGAACCGGAAGATCCCAGGAGGCGCATTCTCGGCCAAATATTCGAGGACCTCGGGACGCATGATATCGGCCGTAATCTCGAACTGAAAAACACAGCCCTGATGATTCTCAATCAGGAACTGGAACATCTCCATGGCATAGGCCCTGTTAATATTGAAAGTCCGGTCCAGGAACTTAATAATCTTGGCTCCGTTACTGATCAGATAGAGAATATCCGATTTCACACGCTCAATATCGTAATAACGCACTCCGACCTCGATACTCGACAGACAGAACTGACAGTTAAATGGACATCCCCGGCTTGTCTCAAAATACACAATTCGCTTGCCCAAATTCGGAATGTCCTCCTGGAACCGATGTGGGGACGGGAGTGTGTTCAGATCGCTTTTGGGATGACCAGGCATGAGAACGACTTCGTGATCTTTGCGGTAGGCAATGCCATAGACAAAGTGGAATTTCCGTTCTCCGCTCAGCTCCTGAAGCAGCCGGTGAAACACCTCTTCCCCTTCGCCCATCACGATAAAATCAACATGCTGCGCCCGGTTCATCCAATACTCCGTATCGTAGGACACTTCGGGTCCGCCCAGGACGACTGTGACTTCCGGCATGACCTTCTTCAAGATCTCTACAACTTTGAGCGTTTCTTCAATGTTCCAGATATAACAAGAGAATCCGACCACATCGGGCTTCTTGTTGAACAGATCGGACACAATGTTCATGGCCGGGTCCTTGATGGTGTATTCGGCTAGCTGAATATCGAATTCATGATCGCTGTACGCCTTGAGCAGGCGGATGGCCAGGGAGGTATGAATATATTTGGCGTTGAGCGTTGACAGGATAACTTTCATGGTTCACAACCTTCTTTTGATTTGAAAAAGTATGGTGCAGTGCTCTGTGGGCAGATCGTCCTTGGGTGCATGGTGCAGCGCTCCGTGGGCGGATCGTCCTTACGATCGCTGTTGCTCCCAGATTCCTTATGATCATCACTTTAGTGATGGAATCCGGGAGCAAAGGCGAACGCTTCGCTTCTTCAGGACGATTCCGCCCTCTCCGCTGGTGCTGGAGCACAGAGCTAATGATTCAAAAAAATGTGCAAGCTTTGCACAAGAACAATTTATTCAAAATAATCGTCTGTATCCATATCCGGCGCGCCGCCCTGATTCTGGAAGAAATCAAGGAACGGCTGGCCGTATTTCTTATATTTCAATTCACCTACGCCTTTAATCTTCAGCATTGCCGCTTCCGACTGCGGGCAGACCACGCTCATCTCACGCAGCGTGGCATCGTTGAAAATAATGTAGGATGGCACTCTCTCGCGCTCGGCCAGCTCACGGCGAATAAGCCGAAGCTGCTCGAACACGGTCTCATTCACCGCCGATGGGCTTGTATCATAAGACGAGCCTCTGCGGCGGGAGCTGCCAGAAGCAGCGGCAGAAGCAGAAGGCAGCGGTGCACGCATCATCACTTGGTGATTCCCTTTCAGGACATCCGCAGCTACGGGCTGGAGACGCACGACGGGGTACTGGCCCTCCGATAGGCTCAAGTAACCATCTGCAACAAAGGTATTAATTAGCTCCGAGATCTCCTTCTCGGTTCTTGTCCGCATCATGCCGTAGGTAGGCAGACTATCGAACCCGTACTGAAGCACCTTTTTGTTCTGTGATCCTTTAAGCACTGAGGCCACCATGGAGACCCCAAAGCGTTCCCGCATCCGGTAGATGCAGGAGAATATCACCTGGGCATCTCTCGTCATGTCGGTAAGCTCCCTCTCGTCACGGCAGGAGCTGCAGATCCCGCAGGGCTTCTGATCATGCTCTTCCCCGAAATACTCCAGCATGGCGAACCTGAGACAGCGATTGGAGTAGCAGTATTCTATCATCTGCTGCAGCTTCCGGTAATCATTGCGCTTCCGGTCCCCTTCCTGGGGATTCTGCTCAATCAGAAACTTCTGGGTCATGATGTCCTGAGCGCTAAACAAAAGAATACAGTCACTCGGTTCGCCGTCCCGCCCTGCGCGGCCAGCCTCCTGAACATAAGCCTCCATATTTTTCGGCATATTATAGTGGATGACATACCTTACGTTGGATTTATCAATCCCCATCCCAAACGCATTGGTAGCGACCATCACCCGAATATCATCATAGAGAAAAGCCTCCTGATTGTCGGCTCTCTCCTGATCGGATAAGCCGGCGTGATATCTTCCCGCCTGGATTCCGGCTTGGCGCAGCCGTTCATATAGATCGTCGACCTCCTTACGGGTCGCCGCATAAATAATCCCGGGTTCGGCCGAATGGGAGGCCGTATAATTCATGACATACTCGCGCTTGTTCTCCCCGCGCAGAACCGACATGGCCAGATTATCACGGCCAAGTCCGGTTACGAATACAGCGGGATCCTTGAGGCGAAGTAGCCGCAGCATATCATCCATGACTTCCGGTGTCGCAGTTGCTGTAAACGCGGCAAGAATTGGACGCTGAGGCAGGGATGAGACAAATGGAGCCACCGACAGATAGCTTGTCCGGAAATCATGTCCCCATTGGGACACGCAGTGAGCTTCATCTACTGCAACGCATGAAATGGACAGGTCGGCCATTTCGTTCTGGAACCAGTCCAGCTCAAGCCGCTCTGGAGCTACATACAAGAGCTTGAGCTCGCCCCGCCCTGCTGCGCGGATGCGATCATTTACTTCTTTTCCACTTAAAGTACTGTTAATATAAGCGGCGGAAATTCCCATCGTAGTCAGTGCATCAACCTGATCCTTCATCAGGGAGATGAGCGGTGACACTACCAAAGTAAGGCCTGGCAGTAACAGTGCGGGGATCTGATAGCAGATCGATTTACCGCCCCCGGTAGGCATAATTCCAAGCGTGTCCTCCCCCTGCAGGAGGCTCTCCACGATTCTTTTCTGCCCTTCACGGAAATCCGGATAACCATAATACTTCTGAAGTACTTCCTGTGCTTGCTCTATAGTATAAATTTCAGTATTCATGTAAGAAATCTCCTTACTCTTTGTTCATTCCATCTATGGAATGGAGCAAGAACTGACGTTTCTTTAAGCTCCATTCCATATAGTGTAACGGGGTTTGTACGATTGGGCAACCGCTCCGTACATTGACCCGGACGTGGGAATAAGGGTATCATCGGTCTAGATAAGAGACGCTATTAGCACGGATTACCAGGAGGCATGAACGTGAAGAAGAAGAGCTATACATCAAATCGCACCACCAAAGTAAGCAGCCCGGCCAAGCCGAAGATTTATACGGTGAAAGAGCCCTCTCAGCTGCTCCCTTTTCTAGTAGATACCCTAAGCCACTTAAGCCGGAATTCCGTGAAATCCATACTGGCCCGCGGCCAGGTTACGGTGAACAGCCAGCCTACCACCGCATACAATTATGAGCTCGAGCCCGGCTATCTCGTGTCTATCCATCAGGAGAAGGTGAGCTCTGCCCCGCCGCTGATCGGCATGACCATACTTTTTGAAGATGAGGATATCGTTGTAATCCAGAAGGAACACGGCCTGTTATCCGTCTCGGCAGGTCAAGAGAATGAGATCACGGCTTACCGCCAGCTTATGAGTCATGTTAGAACCGAGAACCCCAATCAGCGGATCTTTATTGTCCACAGGCTGGACCGGGATACCTCGGGCGTTATGCTTTTTGCAAAAAGTGAAAAGGTGCAGCAAATCCTTCAGAATTCCTGGCAGGATATTGTAAAAGAGCGGTCCTATGTCGCGCTTGTGGATGGTGAGGTGAAGAAGCAGGAAGGCACGATTACCTCGTGGCTGAAGGAAAGCAGCACACTCAAGATGTACTCCAGCCCTTATCCCAATGACGGACAGCATGCGGTCACTCACTACAAAAAGTTAATGTCCAATAAATTCTTCACTCTGCTCGAGGTTCATCTGGAAACAGGCCGCAAAAATCAAATTCGCGTGCATATGCAGGATATCGGACATCCTGTTGCCGGGGACAAGAAGTATGGTTCGAGGAGCAAAGAAATCGGCAGACTGGGGCTTCATGCCCGCATTCTGGCCTTTGAGCATCCGACCACAGGGGCCATGATGCGTTTTGAGACGGATATTCCCAAGGTATTCCTGAAGCCGTTCAAAGCGGGATCTTCCAAATAAACGGACATACAACTGGATATCTCCATCTAACCGCAGTCTGCAGGCGCCGCCTGCAGGCTTTTTCGGGCTTGTTAACCCAGCTTGGCGTTCAGGGTTCCTGCTTACTTGTTATCGAACAGTGAGTTTCGGGTAAAACAATAAAAGACTAGGACAAATAAGATCAGGTAATAATTTATTTATTATGGTGACTTAAGGAGACATGACCCATGAAATTAACCCCCGAGCAAGCCATACAACTGCATGGATTCAATAATCTGACGAAATCCCTCAGCTTTAATATGTATGATATTTGCTATACCAAAACGACCGAAGAACGCGATGCCTACATTGAGTATGTGGATGAGCAGTATAACGCTGACCGCCTTACCGCCATTTTAAAATCTGTGTCTGACATCATTGGAGCCAATGTATTGAACATTGCCAAACAGGACTACATTCCCCAAGGCGCCAGTGTAACCATGCTCGTGTCTGAAGGCCCTGTTGCAGAGATGAACACGGAGACCTTTGACGAGACCCCAGGGCCTCTGCCCGATTCTGTAGTGATGCATCTCGATAAAAGCCATATCACCGTTCATACTTACCCCGAGTCCCATCCGGATGAAGGGATCAGTACGTTCCGGGCAGATATTGACGTATCTACATGCGGGGAGATTTCCCCGCTTAAAGCTCTTAACTTCCTTATTCATTCCTTTGAGCCGGATATGATGACAATGGACTACCGGGTTCGCGGCTTCACACGTGACATTAACGGACGCAAGCTGTTCATTGACCACGATATCAGCTCCATACAGAATTACATCCCAGATAAGGATAAAAAGCTGTATGACATGATCGATGTTAATGTATATCAAGAGAATATATTCCATACCAAGTGTAAGCTCAAAGCCTTTAACCTGGATAACTACCTGTTCGGTTATACGAAGGAAAAGCTGAGTCTGGAAGAGCAGGCTTCAATCACAGACCGGCTAAAGGTTGAAATGGACGAGATTTATTACGGTAAAAATATGAAGCGCGGTTCTCTGTAAATAGAGCTTCGTTCCGATCAAGAGAGGATTTTTCATAAATCCTCTCTTTTTTTGTTGACAAAATATTGAAATCCATTATGATAAATATATCGAATGGATATATCGAGTAGATATAAGGGAGTGAATGAGGTTATGCTGGAATATGTCATATTAGGGCTGCTTATCGAACAGCCCATGAACGGCTATGAGATCAAGAAGACGATCGACAGCACGGTTGGCCTCTTTTATAAAGCCAGCTTCGGAAGTCTGTATCCGGCTCTGAAGCGCTTGGCCGAGAAAGGCTGGGTATCCATTACAGATACGGAAGATGCGAAGAACAAGAAGATTGCCACTCTCCTCCCGGAGGGCAAGCGTCAATTTCTTCAATGGCTGGCGGAGCCGCTGCAGGAGTTTCGCGGTGAACCTCTGCTGAAGATATTTTTCTACGATTACCTGGATCCTGTTATCCGGGAGGAACACCTTGCTGCATATCAATTCGGGCTTCATGGGCAGGTGAAGCAGCTGGAGGTCGTTCAGAATATCGTGTCGAAAGAACTGCAAGAACTGGAGAATCCCGAGGCCCATTACTACCGGGTGTCTGTGCTTCATTATGGACTGCAATATTTGAAAATGAAGGAACAATGGATTAAAGATATTAAAGAGAGGAATGATCTGAATCATGACAACATCTCCGAATAGAGGAACATTTTCAGCCAGGAGGCCTGTTCTGGCCGTAGTTATTATCGAATTACTTCTGCTTATTGCCATGTTCGCGGCAGGGGCCTACGCACAAATCAAGCAGCTGGATTATACCGCCCCTGTTCTTATCGCCTTCGTCCCGATTGCTCTCGTGTTGATCGTGTATCTGACGATAAGAAGGAAATGGAGTGCTCTCGGCTTTGAATCGATCCGGAACATCCCCTCCAGGAACTGGATCTATTACCTTCCGCTTGTGCTAGTGCTCGGCATTAACTGCATGAATGGCTTTAAGTCTGCTTCAGGTTCAACTTGGCTGTACTTCATCGGATTTACTCTGCTGGTTGGTTTTGTCGAGGAGACGATCTACCGCGGCTTAATCCTGCGAACTTTGCTTGCCAAAGGGGTTACTACCGCTGTCGTAACTTCCAGCATCCTGTTCGGAGTTACACACATATTAAATGCTCTGTCCGGTCAAAGTTTATTTGACACGATTGTGCAGATTGTCTATGCCCTGCTCGTAGGCCTTGTCCTAGCTTTATTAATCATCATGAATAACAATATCCTACCTTTAATCACATTCCACTTTATACATAATTTGATTCAATTTATGAGCCCTAGTGACTCGGTCTGGTATGGAACGCTTGTCGTCATTGCCGTATTAGCACTTCAAGCCATTTGGCTGATCTTAAATTTGAGAAGAGTTCCTATCCGGACGGCCTTATCCAGTTAATCCAGAAGCAGCCAAAGATTGACCTGGAACCAAATTTGTTGTAATTTAATTGGAAATTATAAAGATTGAACATAAGGTTGTCGTGTAGAGTAAAGTTCAATCTATATTGTAAAAAGCATTGACCAAGATCATGAGCTTCGGACACCGGCCGTATAGAGAGGAAACCCATGGGCTGAAAGGCTTCCCGTCCCGATCCGAGAACTCCCTACCTTGGAAGCTGCAGCGGCAAACCGCTGCCGGTGAACCCCGTTATCAGGCTAAGAATCAGCCTAGCAGCATGCTGATCAATTAGGGTGGTACCACGAGCGCATTCGTCCCTTGACGAAGAGCGCTCTTTTTTGTTTTTAGTAATTACCTACAGGAAGGATGAGTTAAATGAAACAAAGCCGAATGTTAATACCGACATTAAGAGAAGCACCTGCGGATGCCGAGACGCAAAGCCACCGCCTCCTGCTGCGCGGCGGATATATTCGTCAGCTGGCTTCAGGCGTGTATACCTACCTTCCCCTCGGATGGCGTGTCCTGCAGAAGGCAGCAGCCATTGCTCGTGAAGAGATGAATCTGGCGGAGGCGCAGGAGCTGCTAATGCCCGCCATGCAGCCGGCGGAACTGTGGAGACAATCAGGCAGATATGAGGTTTATGGACCGGAGCTTGTCCGCCTGGAAGATCGTCATGGCAGAGAGTTCGCCCTCGGCCCCACTCATGAAGAAGTCATTACTTCCCTGATGAAGGATGAGATCAGCTCATACAGGCAGCTGCCGATGACCCTCTATCAAATCCAGACCAAATTCCGGGATGAGCGCAGGCCCCGCTTCGGTCTACTCCGGGGAAGAGAATTTCTGATGAAGGACGCTTATTCCTTTGATACAGATTGGAACGGACTGGATACCAGTTACTGGTCCATGCATGCGGCTTACACGCGTATCTTCACAAGGTGCGGGCTTGATTTCAGGTCAGTTCAAGCGGATGCCGGGGCTATCGGAGGCGAGGGAGAAACTCATGAGTTCATGGCTCTTGCCGATATCGGCGAGGATACCATTGCGGTATGCACTGTAGGAGACTACGCTGCCAATCTGGAGAAAGCGGAATTCAAGACCTCTTATCACCCGGAACATCGGGGGACTTGGTTAAGCACCCGTGCGAATCTGCCTTCCCCTACTCTGCTCTCCACGCCAGGAGTTCACTCCATTGAAGAGCTTGTCACCTTCACAGGGCAGGAAGCAAGCAATTTCATCAAAACGCTGATTTATCGCTGTGACGGCAATCTGGTGGCTGTGCTTGTTCGTGGTGATCATGAAGTGAATGAGATCAAGCTGAAGAATCATACCGGGGCTGAATTGGTCCAGCTGGCTGATGCAGCCACGGTCCTGCAGGTGACAGGCGCAGAAGTTGGCTTTGCCGGACCGGTAGGACTCACGATTCCCCTGCTTGTTGATCAAGAGGTCGGCATCATGGATACCGCCATAACCGGCGCGAACCAATCCGATTACCATCTGAGCGGGGTTCGCCCAGGCGTTGACTTCGCTCTGGATACCGTGCTGGATCTGCGGAATGCTGCTCTAGGCGACCTCTGTCCACACTGCGGAAGCGAGATGAATCTGGTGCGCGGAATCGAGGTTGGCCATGTCTTTAAGCTGGGCACGAAGTACAGCGAAGCGCTTGGTGCTGTATACTCTGACGCCTCGGGTCAGGAGCAAAGCCTCATCATGGGCTGTTATGGAATCGGCGTCTCACGTCTCCTGTCGGCTGTAGCCGAGCAGCATCATGACCCGAATGGAATTCTGTGGCCGACCTCCCTGGCTCCTTACCAAGTCCATATCGTTCCGCTCTCCATCAAGGATGAGACCCAGATGAGCCTGGCCGATGAGCTCTACGAGAAGCTGACAAGTCAGGGCATCGAGGTCTTGCTGGATGACCGGGACGAGCGGCCAGGGGTCAAATTCAAAGACTCGGACCTGATCGGGATTCCAATACGCCTTGTGATTGGTAAGCTGGCCAAGGACAGACAAGTGGAATGGAAAGAAAGACACAAGGCGGAAGCGGAAGTACTGAATTTCGAAGCCGCATTGGCAAGAATCATGGAGCCAGAGTTAAGGTAACTCACTATGCACCAAGGAATGGCCGGTCAGCCCGGTCATTCCTTTTTTTGAACATATATAAGTCGAATTTTAAGATATAGCCATAACTTTCATCCTCCAATGCAGCTGAATTGTGTTATAATAGTTCAGCGCATCCTGCGTTCAACTGAAGAAAGTCCATGTGCCCTGGGCACATGGGAGAGGTTCGCGAACTCCCTCTATAAAAAACTAAGCTAGCCTTATCCGTAATTTGACAGGGCTTGTTTTTTTGCGATGCCAGTTCAAGAACTCTCTCTCTTCCACACTTTAGAAGATAGAGAGGTTTTTTTATGCTTAAAAATGAAAAAGCTGTTGTTGTATTCAGCGGCGGACAAGACAGCACGACCTGCCTGTTCTGGGCATTGAAGCATTTTGCCGAGGTCGAGACGGTTACCTTCAACTACGGCCAGCGTCATAGCCTGGAGATCGAATGTGCCAAGCAGATTGCTGAGGAACTTGGAGTCAAGAACACCGTGCTCGATATGAGTCTGCTGAACCAGCTGGCACCCAACGCGCTTACACGTGATGATATTGAGATTACCCAGGAAGAGGGCAGCCTGCCCAGCACCTTTGTGGAAGGCCGCAATCATTTGTTCCTGAGCTTTGCAGCTGTACTAGCCAAGACAGCCGGGGCAAGACACCTGATCACCGGCGTCTGCGAGACCGATTTCAGCGGCTATCCGGACTGCCGCGATACTTTTGTCAAATCGCTGAATGTCACGCTTAATCTCGCGATGGACTATAACTTTGTAATTCACACTCCGCTTATGTGGCTGGATAAAGCTGAGACCTGGGCGCTTGCAGATGAGCTCGGCGCGTTCGACTTCGTACGTGAGAAGACGCTGACCTGCTATAACGGCGTGATTGGACATGGCTGCGGAGAATGCCCTGCCTGCAAGCTGAGACAAGCCGGATTGGATAAATTCCTTCAGTCCCGCAAGGAAGGGGATCGCTCATGAGCCGAACACCAGGTGAATTTCGCATCGTAGAGAAGCTCCAGCAGTTCGAGGTTGATATCAAGGCCAGCGAGCTCCGTTATCATAACCGGAGAGTGCTGGTGAGCAAGGAATTTACATTTGATGCCGCGCATCATTTGCACGCATATGAAGGCAAGTGCAAGAATCTGCACGGCCATACCTATAAGGCCGTCATTGGAATCAGTGCACGGCCGGATGATACCGGGATTACGGCAGATTTCGGGCTGATCAAGGAAATATGGAAGACCCGAATGGAGACTTATCTGGATCACCGTTACTTGAATGAGACCCTGCCGCCAATGAACACCACGGCAGAGAATATGGTCGTATGGCTGTATGAACAGATGGAAGAAGCTCTGTTGTCTGATGAGTATAAGTCTCTAATCTGTGATGGACGTACTGAGTTCATCCGGCTGTATGAGACCCCGACCAGCTACGCCGAGGTTAGACGGGAGTGGATGACCGGTGAATAATTCAGCTGAGGTCAAAGCGGCTCCCGGCATTCCCGTACTCGAAATCTTTGGTCCGACCGTACAAGGCGAAGGCATGGTCATCGGACAGAAGACGATGTTCGTCCGCACGGCAGGCTGCGACTACCGCTGCTCGTGGTGCGATTCTGCTTTTACCTGGGATGGAAGCGCCAAGGATCTGATTCAGCCTATGAGTGCGGAGCAGATCTGGAAGGAACTGAAGCACATCGGAGGCAGCCGCTTCTCCCACGTGACGCTGTCGGGCGGGAACCCCGCTCTGCTGCCGCAGCTTGGATCACTTGTCTCATTGCTTAAGGCACAGGGGATCCGTATTGCGGTGGAGACTCAAGGGTCGCGCTGGCAGGACTGGCTGCATGAAATTGACGAGGTTACCCTCTCTCCGAAGCCGCCAAGTTCAGGAATGGCCACCGATTGGGAGAGACTTGACGAGATTGTATTCAAGCTTGCGGCGCGACCGCAGGGATATGCTTACAGCCTGAAGGTGGTTATTTTTGACGAGGAAGACTTGGCCTATGCCACTCAGGTACACGCTCGTTACCCTGATGCGGTCATGTTCCTGCAGGTCGGAAATCCCGATGTACAGCGGATGGATACCGAAGCCCATGCTTCCTATCTGCTTACTCAATATGAACAGCTGATTGATACTGTTATGCAATCAGAAGAGCTGAACAACGTTCGCGTACTGCCTCAGCTGCATACCCTCGTGTGGGGGAACAAGCGCGGGGTTTAATTAATATAGATATCGGAGGAAATTCTAACTATGAGCGGAAGACAACCAAGTGAGATGCAGGACTTGACCCTGCTGGGCAACCAGGGAACCAAATATGTGTTCCAATATGCCCCTGAAGTTCTGGAAAGCTTCGAGAACAAGCATGCCTATCGTGATTATTTCGTAAAATTCAACTTTCCCGAGTTCACCAGCCTCTGCCCGATTACCGGCCAGCCTGACTTCGCAACTCTGCACATCAGCTACATTCCGGATATCAAGATGGTAGAGAGCAAATCGCTGAAGCTGTATCTGTTCAGCTTCCGTAACCACGGTGATTTCCATGAGGACTGCATGAATATCATTATGAACGATCTAATTAAACTGATGGATCCGAAGTACATTGAAGTCTGGGGTAAATTCACGCCCCGCGGCGGCATCTCCATTGACCCTTACTGCAATTACGGCCGGCCAGGCACGAAGTATGAACAAATGGCCGACCACCGGATGATGAACCATGATATGTATCCGGAGAAGATTGATAACCGGTAGGATACGCCAGCTGCGGGCGGCTTATTATCAGCGGGACTCTTTTTATATAAGTTGAACTAATGATTTACGTGCTAGGCTGCCGTGTGAAATGTTCCTACGATCGCTGTTGTTCTCAGACTTCTTTATTCAGTTTCTAAGGTAGAAGTCTAATCACAAAGGCGAACGCTCCGCTTCTCCGGAATCATTTCACACTCTTGCCTATTAGTAATTCTTAAATTCAACTTATATAGGGTAATATGGGGAGTAAAGGTTAGAACTGCTTACAGCCCAGACGGAGAGGAGTCCTCAGCATGACCATAACCAAACCGAAAGTATTCATAGCCAGACCCGTTCCCCCAGAAGTGGAGGAGTATATCGGCAAGCACTGCACGTACAGCAAATGGGAAGGTGAGAAGCCCCTGACTTCAGAACAGCTGGCCGGGCACATTGCAGATGTGGAAGGTCTGCTGACCGCAGGCGGCAGGATTGACGCCGAGCTGCTTGACCATGCTCCCCATCTCAGGGTGGTGAGTACCATGAGTGTAGGCTATAACAATTTTGATCTTGACGCGATGAAAGAGCGGGGGATCAAAGGCACCAACACACCTGATGTCCTGAATGACACCGTGGCGGACCTTATTATGGCTCTGATGCTGTCTGTTGCCCGGCGTGTCCCTGAAATGGACAGGTACGTGCGGGAAGGCAGCTGGAAGCGTGGAGATAATGAAAGCCTGTTCGGGCTGGATGTTCATCATAAGACACTTGGCATTATTGGGATGGGAAGCATCGGCCAAGCGGTTGCACGCAGAGGCAAATTCGGCTTCGGCATGAATATTCTGTATCACAATCGCAGCCGCAGTGAGCGGGCTGAGCAAGAACTTAATGCCGTCTACGCCACTATGGAGGAGCTGCTTGAGCAGTCCGACTTCATCGTGCTCTTGACTCCGCTCACTGAGGAGACCCGTCACATGATCGGGGAGGCTGAATTCACCCGGATGAAGGAGACCGCGATCTTCATTAACGCTTCACGCGGACAGACCGTGGACGAGGAAGCGCTGATTCGGGCTCTTCAGAACAAGATGATCTACGGAGCGGGACTTGATGTATTTGAGAAGGAACCTGTAGATTCAGGGAATCCGCTCCTGTCCATGCCGAATGTGGTCCTCCTTCCCCATATTGGCTCCGCTACAGAGAAGACTCGTCTGGATATGGCCATGCGGGCAGCGGAGAATATGGTGAGTGTCCTGCAAGGCGGAACCCCTGCGGGACTTGTTAAAGAGCTCCGGGACTAATGATCTGACAGAATGCGCAAGTTAGCCTGCATTGCTTGTAAGAGCAGCACAAAGACTCCGTCAACCGGTTGACGGAGTCTTTGCCATTTATTCGGAACCCTGCTATTCAAAATCCACTTTGTATTTCTTCTGAGTAGAAGAAGTATGCTTGGTCTCTTCTTTGTTCCGCTCTTCCTTGACTTCCTCGTTCAAATCCTCCACCGGGATCGAATCCACATTCTGCTCGCTTTCGAACTTGTCGAACAAGCTTTCCTGATCGGTCTTGTACTGTTCGGGGTTATCCATGCCGGATGGCCCAGAATTGATTTTACCGCGCTCCTCCATGCTGTTCACCTCTTATCCTTTGATATTTCCTTTATACCGTAATCTACGCAAAATTAAACATTGCCAAGCTGCGACGCCTTCCCAGTTAGAAGCAGGTTATTTTTGATCCTTTTCCAATTCTGATATGATCACAATATGAGTATTTACAAAGGAGGCAGAATTCATGGAGCATAATCAGCGAATCAGACAGCAAATATACGGGCTTGTGGCGGATTTGAATTATCAGCAGCTCAACGTCCGCCTAGTCCCGGAACAGTGGAGCATCGCTCAGGTGCTTGATCATCTGTACCTGATGGAGCGCACAATTGCCCACCAGATGGGTGTAACCCTGAAACAGGGGCAGCCTGCTCCAACCAATACCAAGCCCTATCACTTGACGCTTGACCGAACCCGCCGTATCCAAGCACCTCCTCACATGGTTCCGACTGAAGAACCGAAATCCTTCGAGCAGCTGAAGGAGCAGCTTGAGCAGTCCCGGGCTTCCCTCATCCGGGTGCTTGAAGGACACAGCGATGATCAGCTCACGCAGCTGTCTTTTCCCCATCCGGTATTTGGACTGATGGATCTTAAGCAGTGGGAAGAATTCATCGGTCTGCATGAACAGCGCCATATGGAGCAAATACGGGATATCAAACAGGCGCTCATCTCTCAATCTTGAAAGGAAGTCCATCTATGAACCTGAAATGGTCTGCACTTGAACACCTAATGAAAGAGAACGGGGTACAAACCCTTCTGATCACCGACCCCAAACATGTCTATTATTTGACCGGATTTCTCAGTAATCCTCATGAACGATTTCTTGCAGCATCGATGACGCTTGGTGAAGAACCCTTCCTGATCGTCCCGGCTCTTGATGAAGAGGCTGCCCGGGCTGGATCTGATCTGGATCGCATTTATACGCATAAAGACACCGATAATCCTTATCTCATACTAAATCAGGCGCTGAAGGGCTCTGTCGGGACGATTGCACTGGAGAAGAATCATCTTTCACTGGCCCGTTTCGAATCTCTCCAGGAACACCTCACCTTTGCCCGGTACCGGGATATCGGTCCTTGGCTTCAGGACATGAGGGTCCGCAAATCCGCAGATGAAATAACCAAGATCAAACATGCTGTTACCTTGATTGAACAGGTTCTCCAAGAGGGCTTAACCAAAGTTAAAGCAGGGGTTACGGAGAATGAGCTTGTCGCTGAAATTGAATATCAGATCCGAAGATTGGGCGCTGACGGCCCTTCGTTCGATTCCATGGTACTTACTGGCGAGAAAACAGCTCTTCCGCATGGCGTGCCAGGCACCAGACAATTGCAGTACGGCGATCTGCTTATGTACGATATTGGCGTATATGCGGATGGCTATGCTTCGGATATCACTCGGACCTTTGCCTTTGGAGAACCTTCCCCAGAGCTCACCAAAATATACAACACGGTGCTTGAAGCCAATGAACAGGCCATCCGCAGCATCAAACCGGGCGTATCTTTTGCGTCGATTGACCTCGCTGCGCGCTCATTCATTGAGCAGGCCGGGTACGGGGAATATTTCATGCATCGTCTGGGGCATGGTCTGGGAATTGATGTGCATGAGTATCCTTCCATTCACGGACAGAACCAAGCCCTTCTGCAGGAAGGTAATGTATTCACCGTCGAACCGGGGATTTATGTACCCGGAGTTGGCGGAGTCCGAATTGAAGATGATATTCTGGTCACAGCAGATGGCGTGGAGGTTCTAACTTCTTTCCCTAAGACACTTACCATCCTGGAGTAGATCAGATTATTTGAAATCCAAAAAATCTCGTTATATTTAAAATGGAAGCTCCACCAACCCATTTTATATATAGCGAGATTTCTTTATATACACAGAATATGCATTTGAAGCCAGCGTCAGCTACCTGCTACTTAGCAGCAGGAAGAAGCGAGGCTTCGTCTTCCTTATGCCTGAAATTTCGGGCAATATACAAGAATGGAGTGCCGACAGCCGTCAGTACGAATTTAGCGATATAAGTTGTAAACAGGATCTCCAGCCAGTCGGACAGACTGTACATGGGACCTGCAAAAGCAATTGTACAAAAAATCAAAGTATCTACAAATGAGCTAATCATCGTACTCCCGTTATTCCGGATCCACAGCTGATTCCGCTTCGGGTAGAATTTTCGAATCCAGGTATACAGACGAACATCCAGGAACTGGCTGATAAAATAAGCCGTCAGACTTCCGATCGCCAGTCTAGGCAGAAGCCCGAAGATTGTCTCCATAGCCGGCTGCGCGATATCACCGGACTGGGGCTCAAAGACCAGCACCATCTGCATGATAATCGTCGTCATGATCAAGGTGAAGAAGCCGAACCAGACCGCTTTGCGCGCTTCCTCGCGTCCAAACTTTTCATTCAGCAGATCGCTTGTCAGGTACAGACTTACATACATGGTGTTCCCGAGTGTCATGACAATGCCGAACATGTCAATCGTCTTGGCTACCTGTATATTGGCGATGACAGTCGCAACACCAATCCAGGCATACAGCCCCTTTTTACCAAAAAACTTGTAGCACATCAACAGGAACGTGAAGTTCACAAGCACGAACAGCGCGCCCCAGCTAAAATTAAACATCGTCCTCTTCCTTCCTAGTTTTGGTTACGCGGGATGGTTACGAACCGCGGCTGGCCGTAAGATCGATGGATCACAGGCACAGCAAATACTACTTTAACACAATCCCCGAAGGGATGGATACCTTTTAGCTCATAGAGTGAAAGTTCGAACTTCAGCCGGGCCCCGGATTGGTTAAGCCTGCAATTGCATAAATCCGGCTCATATCCAGATGCTCACGCGTAATCGAGGCCAGGCGGTCGAAAGCCTGCTCCTTGCGGTCTGCCGCCGAAAATGTCTCATGAATTGGCATGAGCCCCTTCTCCACCCTTACTCCGTTCAGCCAAGCCCTGCGCCACACGTCATTATCGAACACACCATGAAGATACGTTCCCATAACCCGGCCGTCCTCGCTCGCAGCGCCTTCCAGCCAGGTGTCCTCCGGGTTGTCGCGACCGCTGGAAAGCTCGAATAACGGCTTAGGGGCGAAGCCTTCAAGCCAGACAGATTCACCCATATGTATCTCATAACCTTGAATCGGTATCATCGAACAATTTCCGTAAAGTGAAATGGTCTGGTCATTAAGCACGGCTCCCGTAACTCGAATCGTCCGCTTCTCAGATAGGAACACGGTCGTCATAGGCAGCCAATCAAGTCCGTCGGCTTGTCCTGCCCGTCCTGAATCATTAGCGTCAGGGTCTATCAGCTGTCTGCCCAGCATTTGATAACCTCCGCAAATCCCCACGAGCCGCGTCTTCGGCTGACGCATAGCTGCTTGAATGGCCTGATCCAGCCCTTGCTCTCTGAGAAAGAAGAGATCCCCCAAGGTATCCTTGGTACCTGGAAGGATAATTACATCCGGTATCCCCAGTTCAGCTCCAGTTGATACGTAACGCAGGTTAACATCCGCTTCAGCACTCAGGGCATCAAAATCCGTAAAATTTGAAATTCTCGGGTAGCGGATTACAGCAATATCCAGCCCTTCAGCGTCACTTCGGCCGGAGAGGTTATCCAGAACAACTGAATCTTCGGCTTCAATATTCAAATCCGGAATATGAGGGAGAACACCCAAAACCGGTATCCCGGTTCTCTCTTCCAGCCAATCCAGCCCAGGCTGAAGGAGCGCGAGATCCCCGCGGAACTTATTAATGATAAAGCCCTTAACTCTAGCACGTTCCCCCGGAGTCAGCAGCTCCAGAGTTCCTACCAGGAAAGCGAATACCCCGCCCCGGTCAATATCAGCAACAAGCAGGACTGGGGCATCCGCCCATTCTGCCAGATTCATATTCACGATATCCCGATCCTTGAGATTAATCTCCGCTGGGCTTCCCGCCCCCTCCATCAGGACAAGCTCATAGGAAGACCGAAGGCGCTGGAGCGCCTCTATCACCGTCTGCTTGGCTACCGGCAGGAAATCCTCACGGTAAGCAGCTGCACTCATATGGGCAAGCGGCTTACCATGAACTACGATCTGAGAATGCATTTCCCCGGTCGGCTTAATCAATATGGGATTCATATCGGTCGTGGCCTGAATTCCGCATGCCTCGGCCTGCACGCCTTGAGCTCTACCGATCTCGAGGCCATCTTCGGTCACATAAGAGTTCAGCGCCATGTTCTGCGACTTGAAAGGAGCCGGGCGAAGACCATCCTGCTTGAAAATACGGCATAACGCCGTGGTTATGATACTCTTCCCCACATCAGAAGCCGTTCCTTGGATCATCAACACGGCACCCTGGGAGTCTGATTGCCCCTTCATGGTCTGGCCTCCCCTACATCTTCACTATCGGGCCGGAAAGGATGAGTACATCCCCCACAAAACCTTTCCCAATAGGAATAAATCGTTATCTCTGTCGTCAATGTATTATCACTAGCAAAATTACCATCAGCAGCACTTCCAGCCCTTCATTCAAGGCCCCATAAACATCTCCCGTAAGGCCGCCCAGTCTTCGGCTGATCTTGCTTGCCGCCAGCGAGCCTATTAGCCAGGCTGCTGCCGGCTCAGCCGCATAACAAATCCCTAGCTGAAGCCAGCTTAGATCGGCCCCATGACCCCATGTCATGAGAAGAATCAAGGCGGCGCCCGATAGGATCAGAGCCCACAGCCCCGCAGCCCAAGAGGAATGATATGTGACTCCGCCAAACCGTCCAGCAAGTCCCTCGGGGCCTCTGGCCCCGGGCCAGCCTGCGATCGCATGAACCATGAACCATCGGCTCCACAGAGGAACAGTGAGAAGGGCCAGCGGGAGCGCCCCCTTTTCCAGAAGTGAAGCAATTAAAGTCACCTTGAGCAGCAGCAGCAAGACGCATGCAATCACGCCCATAGCACCGACCCGGCTGTCCTTCATAATCTCCAGCATCTTCTCACGGGAACGATAGCTGAGCAGACCATCCGCTGTATCCATCCATCCATCGAGATGCAGGCCGCCGGTAAGGTAGATCCAGCCAGTGAGTATAATTACAGAGGCAGGCAGAGGCGGCAGCGCCCAGGCGCAGATAAGCGATAACAAGCAGGTGGCGAAGCCTATAGCCGCCCCAACAAGCGGATAAAAGCTTGTGCTTCGCTTAAGCAGCTCGGGTGTAAAGTCCAGCTGGGCTGTGACCGGAAAACGCGATAGAAATTGAAAAGCGGCCAGGATGGCTTGTCCCCGGCCTCTCATAACTCATACGCCCTGCTTTTCAGTTCTACGGGGATTCCGGCCGTAACCAGAAATACCTGTCCGGAGATCTCCGCCATCTTCCTGTTCAGTCTTCCGGCAAGGTCTCTGTACTGACGGCCCAGCGGGTATTCCGGCACAATTCCGCTCCCAACCTCATTCGTGACCAGAACAAGCTGGCCCGTATACCTCTTAGCGGCTTCCACAAGCCGCTCTATCTCCCGTTCCACCACCGCCGTGGAATCCTTATCTGATCCCTCACCGGCTGACAGCAGAACATTGGACAGCCACAAGGTGAGACAATCTACCAGAACCGCTGGCGGATTCTGACGTGACCCTGCCAACTCGTCAAGAAGTTCTACTAATCTTTGAGGCTCCTCTAATGTGTTCCATGTGTAGCCAGCCTCAGACCGCTGCTGGCGATGCAGAGCCACCCGCTCACGCATCTCCTCATCATAGATCTGGGCCGTAGCAATATACACAGCAGAAGAAGCATGCTTCATGCACCATCTCTCGGCAAAAGCACTCTTCCCGCTTCGTGCTCCTCCCGTGATCAGCACGTTCATTGGTGGCCCTCACCAGCCCCTGAGATCCCCGCGCTTTCAAAAGTCGCCATCTCAGCCGGAATCCGGCAGGCCGCATCGATCAGGTGCAGAGCAAGCACGCCGCCCGTCCCTTCGCCAAGACGCATACCCAGATCCAGCATCGGGAGAAGCCCGATTTCGCGCAGAAGCATCGCATGTCCCTGCTCTTCGGATACATGCGAAGCAATCATATACTCACGAGCTTCCGGAACTATCCGCGTCGCGACCAGGGCAGCGGCGGTAGAGATGAATCCATCAATGACCACAGGACACCGACTCGCAGCAGCCTGAAGAATAACTCCCACCAGTCCCGCAAGCTCGAGCCCCCCTACTTTGGCCAGTACATCCACAGGATCATCAGCATCAGGTTTGTTCTGTTCAAGCGCTCTCTGGACGATCACAGCCTTATGCCTAAGCCGCTCGTCATTCAGTCCGGTTCCCCGACCTACACTCTCAAGAGGTGTAATCCCTGTTAAAGCACTCATTATGGCAGAGCTGGCCGTTGTATTGCCGATCCCCATCTCTCCGGTTACGAACAGCGTTGTCCCCTTCGAGACCGCTTCCCTCACAACTTCTGCACCTGCCATAATCGCAGCTTCAGCTTCTTCCCTGCTCATTGCCGGACCGGCAGCCATGTTGGCTGTTCCATATCGGATCTTCCGCTTCAGCAGTTCCGGGTGATCGATATCCCCATTCACGCCAATATCCACGCACAGCACGTCCGCTTTAGCCTGTCTCGACAAGACGTTGACCGCTGCCCCGCCATTCAGGAAGTTGAGGACCATTTGCTGCGTAACCTCTGCTGGGAAAGCACTGATCCCTTCCTCGCATACTCCGTGATCTCCTGCCATGACCACCACTGCCCGCTTCGGAAATGATGGCAGCGCCTTACCTGTAATTCCGGCCAGGCGGGCAGCCAGTTCTTCCAGCTTACCGAGACTTCCGGGCGGCTTAGTCAGACTGTCCAGCCTGCTTACAGCCTCCTCCATAGCCTGAATATCCAGTGCATGAATTGCACCAATTCGCTCCATTATTGAACTGTTCATCGTTAGTACCCCTTTCGTCTTAGCATGATTTGCGGTACACCCAGATCCGGGTGTTCGGCAAGCGCCGATTGAACCCCGAACACACGCCCTAAATTGTCGGGTGTTAATATTTCCTGAGGAGTGCCTTCCGCAGCAATACTTCCGGCTTGCAGAACGACCAGGCGGTCGCAGTACATAGAGGCCAGATTCAAATCGTGCATAACCGCCACGACAGTCAGATCCTCTTCCTTCTGCCACTGGGATACAAGCTCCATAAATTGAAGCTGATAGCGGATATCGAGGTAGGTTGTAGGCTCATCAAGCAGCAGAATCTGCGGCTGCTGGGCCATCACTTTACCCAAAGCCACCCGCTGCTTCTGGCCGCCGCTCAGCTCATCCAGGGGACGAGCCGCAAGCGAATCCAGCTCCAGCCTGGTCATAATCCTGTCCATGACCTGCCTGGCATCTGGAGATTGGTCACGCCCAAGCCAGTCCAGAAATGGGAAGCGCCCCATTTCTATGACATCTTCAACGGGATACCCTATGTTAGGGATCCCATCCTGCTGTAACACAGCCAGCTTGCGTGCAAGCTCTTTGCGTTTATAAGACTGGACCGGCTTTTCGTCGATGCGGGCTTCTCCAGACTCTATTTTCTCTACGCCTGAAATGGTATGCAGCAGCGTGGTTTTCCCACTGCCATTAGGTCCAATAATCCCAATAAATTGTCCCTGTCCAATCTTTAAATCCAAATTCCGGAGGACAATCTTGTGCCCCATCCGCATGGTGACCCCTCTAAGTTCAATCATGATCCTACTCACATCATACCACGCTCCTGTCTGCTCTCCCGCTGCTTCTTATTCCGGTATAAGAGATACGCGAAGAACGGTGCGCCAACAAATGCCGTCACGATTCCCAGAGGAATCTCGACCATTCCCAGGATGGTTCGTGCTGCAAGATCGCTCCACATCAGGAAAATCCCTCCGCAAACAGCCGATAGAGGTACAATCAGCCTGTAATCAGGCCCGGTGATCAGACGGACCATATGGGGAACGACAAGTCCTACAAATCCGATAACCCCGGCAACCGAGACCGCCGCAGCCGTAAGCAGAGTGGAGACAACCAGCATAACGAGCTTGGTCCGCTCTACATCAAGACCCGAATGGGCGGCCTGCCGCTCACCCAGCGCGAATAGATTCAGCCGGCGTGCCCCGCTCCATATCACTATCAGACCTATCACCAAATACGGCAAAAGGATGGCCAAGTATGACCATCCGCGCAGACTCAGGCTTCCCATTGTCCAATATAAAATTTCATTTACCGTCTTCTTAGACATGGCTGTCAGAAAGGCCACGACGGCTCCAAGAAAAGTCTGCATAACTACCCCTGCCAGGATCAAGCTCTCTGTCGGGATCTTCCCTCCTTCTCTAGCCAGGGCAAGAACCACCCAAAGGGTAACAATTCCGGTGACAAAAGCAACCATCGGCAGCGTAAATATGCCGATAACAGAGAACTGCCAGCCGAAGAAGATAAGCACGGCCGCGCCCACAGAAGATCCTGAGGATACACCGAGTGTGAACGGATCAGCAAGCGGATTACGCAGAACCCCCTGGAATGCCGCGCCGGCAAGAGCCAGAGATGACCCTACAATCAAGCCAAGCAGCACCCGGGGCAGACGGACATTAAGCACGATTTGCTCCGAAGCTGCAGTCCAGTCCGGTGTAATCCAGTTCCCCAGGCCAGGAATTCTGTGAAGCAGAATTCGTGCAATATCCCCCATCGGAAGGGAGACCGAGCCGGTGCCTACACAGATCAGCAGGGTAAGGACCAGTAGAATAAGACTGGCCCCCATATAACCCGCTAACTTCTTATTCATTTCACGAGATCCGGATATATCGCTTTAGCGACTTCAATCAAGCCTTGAGTGACCCGAGGACCAGGACGGCTGAGCAGATTGTCATCAAGTCCAACAATCCGGTTGTCTTTGATGGCCTTGATGGCATTCCATCCGCTGCGGGCTTTGATGATATCAGCCAGCGTCTTGTTGTTCTCGTCTACTACACTCTTGGCGTAGAGAATGACATCCGGATTGGCTTTGATGATATTCTCTTCATTGATTTGCTGCCAGCCGGTCAAATCACCAGCCACGTTCACGCCGCCGGCGAGCGAGATCATTTCGTCCATGAATTCGCCCTTACCTACGGTATAACCCGGAGAGAATTCAATGTAGACCTTCTTCTTCTGATCATTCGGTACCGATTTCACCGCATCTGTAACCTGCTGAAGCTCTTTCTTCATTTGGTCCGTAACTTTCTTGGCCTCTGTCTGATGATCCGTAATCTGACCATAAGTTTCAATGTCCTGGACAACGGCATCAATGGTCTTTGGGTTGAACTGGAATACTTTGATCTTCAGTCCACGCAGATTCTTGATTGTCTCAGTATCTGTAAGTCCTGCCACGAAGACTACATCCGGCTGTGCCGCTACAATCGCCTCGGCATTTACCTTCATACCGCCCATTTTCGGCTTCGACTTCACCGCTTCAGGGTAGTCATCGAAATCCGTGACGCCCACGATCTCCTTATCCAGACCGAGAGCAAATAGCGCCTCCGTCTCGGATGGAGCCAGGGATACGATTTTGGCAGGAGCCTTGTCAAAAGTAACCTCTTCCCCTGTGGCATCCTTCAGCTTGAGCGGATAGGTTGTCTTAAGGGCAGTCTGCTCAGGAGACTTCGCTTCCTGCTTCGCTGGCTCGGCGGCCGGAGTTCCTTCCGTTTCTTTATTGCCGCAGCCTGCCGTTACCGCCAGTGCAAGCGCTAATAGCCAGACGGCTCCGATTTTGTTCCATTTCATTGTGTTTCTCTCCCCTTCTAATTTAGGTTGCCAGACGGCTTGAACTTAAGAATTACCACTAGAACATTTCACACGGCTGCCCTATGGAATTCAATCGTTCAGCTTAAATAGAGATCACCTTGACTTCATCTGCGAGTCCGATCATTTCCGTGTTACCAAAAAGAAAAAGACCTGATCCTATGGATCAGGTCTACGTCTACGAAAGCATGTCCGGTGAACCTATACCTCTTTAACGCGAGAAGTACATCCGCACAAAATATTTTCCGGCAGAACGTTGTCCCTTCCTCGGAGGACCGTTACGAATTCACAAGGCAGGTCTCCTGACTTCCGGGTTGAATGACGATAGCCCGCCTTCCCATACTAAACAAGTACAGTGGCTGATGATTGGGCTCGTCCCCGGTATACAGTGGCGGGACCGTGCCGGATTTGCACCGGCTTCCCTATTAACCTCATAACATGGCTGTGCCATCCTACAAGGACCTTATGAATATAATGTGTTCGCTTATTCAAGATGAATCTACTCTTTTGGATTATAGGTGAAAACTCCCTGCCATACAACCCGAAATTTCAACAATTTATACACATATTGGGAGTACAGGCATGAGCTTAGATCTCCAGTGTCATTCAAACACAGCCATTCTGGACAAGAGTTGTTCCAGGAGTTTTGGGGTCAAATGCTGCTTTTCATTACAAATTTTCATGCTTCTCATTGCCTGATCCAGTGCTGCTCACTTGGACTGGAATTCTCAGCAGACTGCCCGTCTCGGCTTGATAGTCCCAGTAATTGGTGTCCGGCAGCAGACAGGTTCTTAACAGGCGAATCACTCCGCCATGGGTTATCACTAGAATCCGACGTGGATTAGAGGCGGACAGATTGCCTGTATCATTCGATTGTTCAGCATACCACAGCGCTTCGGTCATGACGTCCTTATAGAACTGTGACACCCTGCTGCTGAAATGCCCCCAGGACTCTCCACCCGGCGGAGTTACCTCCTCGGGATGATCAATCCATGCCCGGTAGGACGAGTTGTCCTTCAGCATGTCATAGGTCTTGCCCTCCCATTCGCCAAAATCCATCTCCCTAAGCCGGCAATCCAACCTAACCTGATCCATCAAATCCGGCCGTACCCGCCGCAGAGTCTGCGTGCACCTAAGCAGATCACTGCTGTAGACAGCGTCAAACTCGGCTCCCTGCAGCTGCGCAGCCAGCTCACCAAGATGCGCAGCCTCACCTTCCAGCAGATCCGGATTGGTGTGTCCCAGATAACGCCGCTCCGCGTTCCACCTGGTCCGTCCATGACGTGCCAACACCCACTCTACGGTTAAATCCACAGCAGACTGCCTCCTCGCCACAGAAGAATCAGGGATCCGAGAAGTACGAACAGGTTGGACACCCACATCAGCATCGCGGCCGTCCTGGGAATATCATCCGGGACCATCTCGCGGGTCTTGTCCCCCATATATGCACGGAAGGAGGTAATCCCGTGATACACATTCTCTCCGCCAAGACGGATCCCCAGTGCTCCAGCCACCGCTGACTCGGGATAACCGCTGTTCGGACTTGGATGCGAAGCAGCATCTCTGCGGACGGTCCGATAGGCACGTCCCGCCTGAAGACCCAGTCCCTTAGCGATAGCAATCAGCATCAGTGCGGTGACTCTCGACGGGATATAATTTGCCACATCATCCAGGCGGGCAGACGCCCAGCCCAGATTCTTGTACTTCTCGTTCTTGTATCCGACCATCGAATCAAGCGTATTTACTGCCCGGTAGGCCATGGCCAGCGGAGCACCGCCGATCATGGCATAGAACAGCGGCGAGACTACTCCGTCGACAATATTCTCAGCCACCGTCTCCACCGCCCCCCGGGCAATCTCAGAGGATTCCAGATGTGCCGTATCACGTCCAACAATCATGCCAAGCGACCGGCGTGCCGCAGGAAGGTCCCCCTGTCTTAGGCAGTGATACACTTCCATGCCCGCGTCTTTGAGGCCCTTCGCGGCAATCGTAGTCGCGATCAGCCAAATCTCCGCGGCAGCGGCAAGCCAGGGACTGATCCTAGCAAGCAGCCAGATCAGTCCCCAGGTGAGGGCGAAGGCTCCGCCCGCCACGAGCACCGGCAGCAGCAAGCCCGCAGCCTTAAGGCGCGGCTCCGGCACCCGGCGGCGAATCGCCGACTCGATCCGCGTGATCGCCCGGCCCATCCCCACAACGGGATGGGGGATGGCCCGCGGATCGCCAATGAGCCGGTCGACCAAGTAGGCGGCCGGCAGGACCCACCAGGCGATCACCGCCGGACTCCTGCGGCGGCGAGCGCCTCCCGCACCGCGCTGTAGACAAGGCGGCCAATCCGGCCGCCGATGTGGGTCGCGGTGCCCGCGTACGGATGCAGCAGCCCGTACGCCGGGTTCTGGCTGACGCCGATGATCACGGCGTCAGTGGTGGTGCCGGTTGCCGCCAGGCCGTTCTCGGCATCGGCAACACCCAGATCGGCGAGGGCAGCCGCCTTCGCCTCGGTTGCAGTGATGATCGCATTCACCATGGCGGCCGGAGTCATCCGGCCGTCTACCGCGATCATCAGATTGATCGTTCCCGGGACGTAGTCCGCCGAGAACGTGGTACGTGCACTGCCCGCGCGGGCGCCGTTGGATACACCCGCCGTGGCACAGACGAATACGGAGGCCTCGTCATTCTTCTCCTCGGCCACCGCTGCGTGTTCGAGCCGGACGGCTGTCAACAATCCAGCCGTCTCTTCCAGCGGATATTCCCACCGCTGGAGCAACTCCCGGATATCCCGCTCAGGATCATCGCATCGGTAGAAGCGATCGACATAGATGTTCACCATCCTCTGCAGACGGGCCATCCCGCCCCCATAGACCGAGCTGCCCAAGGCCTCTACTGGACCGGGCAGGTTCAAGGAGATATGTCTTTCTCCGCGGATTAAGTGAAGCCCCCGATAGGCTTCCGAGTCATACTCGCCGCGAGGACTGTCTCCTTCACTTCCTGTATGTATAAAAGGCGTACTCAAATCTATCCCCCCTGATTCCTGATTCCTGATTCCCCATGCAGCTGGGAGTCCTCTCGCATCTATCCCTAGACATTCCCTATTACAACCTCCATCTCACGAAGCAGCAGGCTGTTGTCTCTCTCGTTCTTGACTGCCACCCGGATATCCCTTTCTCCGAGCCCCGGATACATGGCGCAGCTGCGGATAAGCACTCCCCGCTTGCCCAGCTCGTTCTGCATCCTAATGGCTGTCCATTCATCCGGCAGTCTTACCAGTAGGAAGTTCGCTTCTCCCGCCCAAGTTCTGCATCCAAGACGGCCGAGTCCCTCCCGCAGACGTCTGCGCTCTTCAATGATCAGCGAGATTGTGGCTTCTTCATAAGCGGGCGGACTTGCCAGACAGATCTGGCCGGCTGCCAGCGCGAGCTGGTTCACACTCCAGGTCACCTGTTTGTTCGTCATCGCACGAATAATATCGGGATGAGCTATGCCATAACCCAGCCGAAGTCCCGGGATAGCATAGAACTTGGTCATGGATCTGACAAGAATAAGTCTGGAGTATAGGCTGATCTCACTCAGCAGAGATTGCCTGGATTCAGGCACAATGAAGTCGATGAAGGCTTCATCCACTACAAAATACGTACCCTCCCGCTCAGCGGAACGTGCGTACTGCCTCAATTGCTCAATCCCGTACTGCACTCCATTTGGATTGTTCGGCTGTCCAAGGAAGATCAGATCGGATCTCTTGATCAGCTGCTCCATATCCGCTGGATCTGCATGAAAATTATGATCCGCCTCGCCCCTTACCGAGATCACCTTAGAGCCGAACTGTTCGGCCAGTGCGGCATATTCCGAGAAGCAGGGCTCTACAATGCCTACCGTCTCAGGCTGCAGCGCGAGCAGAATAAGAGCCATCGTCTCGGCCGCTCCATTACCAATGGACAGCCACGCTTCTACAAGACCTAATTGCTGTGCCAGCATGCTCTTGAATTGCCTATGTCCTGGATCGGGATATCGAATAATTGAGGATAAGGCCTCCTTCAAGCCATCTATAAGCCCAGGCGGCGGGCCCAGCGGATTAATATTGCTGCTGAAATCGGTGAAGTCCCCTGTACTTCTTCCATAGGTATCTGCGGCTGTCTCCAAATCTCCTCCGTGCCCATATACTTCAAGCATCATTGTACCTTCCTTCTTCTACCGTAAGTTGAATAATTGACTTGTACGTGGTGCAGCCCCTTGAAGTGTTCATCCATTCGCGGCGCTCCCAAAATTCTTAACTAGGACATAATTGTACCCATTATGACGCGGGCCTGCTTTTTACGTCAATATTGTGCCAAAATTCTTTGGTTTCCCCGAATAATTGCGTTACAATGAGAAAGTAAGTGACAAAGCATAGACTAGATACGGAGGACAAGAGAGCGATGCTGTTTATCGATAATCAGGGCATTACAGATGCCGCCATTAATCTCGCCATTGAGGAGTATGCGCTCAAGCATCTTCCGGCGGATGAAACCTACTTACTCTTTTACATTAATGCTCCGTCTGTCATTATTGGCAAGCATCAGAACACCATTGAAGAGATCAATGCGGAGTATATCAAGGATAACGGCGTTAGGGTCGTCCGGCGTCTATCCGGCGGTGGAGCCGTGTACCACGACCTGGGCAATCTTAATTTCAGCTTTATTACGAAGGATGATGGACAGTCCTTTCATAATTTCCGCAAATTCACCCAGCCCGTTGTTGAAGCCCTCCAGCAGCTTGGGGTTAATGCGGAACTGACCGGCCGCAACGATCTGCAAGTCGGGGAACAGAAAATTTCCGGCAACGCCCAGTTCTCCACAAGAGGACGCATGTTCAGCCATGGGACTCTCATGTTCGACCTGAACCTGGACAACGTGCAGGCATCCCTTCACGCTAACCCCGAGAAATTCAAGTCCAAGAGCACCAAATCTGTACGCAGCCGGGTAGCGAATATTTCCGACTTTCTGGATAAGAAGATTACGATTGAGGAATTCCGCTCGGAGCTGCTGCGGCATATCTTCGGCATGGAAGTCGATGAGATTCCTGAGTATGTGCTGACAGAAGAGGACTGGAACAAGATCCATGAGATTAGCAAGGAACGCTATCAGAATTGGGAATGGAACTACGGATTATCTCCGGAGAGCAACGTCAAGCATACGAAGAAATTCCCTGTCGGTATTATTGACTTAAGGATGGATATCAAGGACGGCCGGATTGCCGGGATCAAGATTTATGGGGACTTCTTTGGCGTGGGCGATGTCGCTGATATTGAAGATAAGCTTAGGGGACTCCGTTATGAGGAGAATGAGGTTGAAGCTGCTCTCTCGGATACGGATCTGAAGCATTATTTTGGCAATATTGAACTTAGCGACTTCATTGGACTCGTCTTCCTTGAAGAATAAGGATACTGATCCATGCTTACGCGTTCCAGACTAGCGGATTTCAGTCTGCTGATCGTCGCCATGATGTGGGGCTGTACCTTCCTGATGATCCAGTCCGCAGTGGAGGCTCTTCCCCCGCTGGCTTTCAATGCAGTGCGCTTTATCGGAGCCTCATTGCTGCTAGCTCTGATTATTACCGTGTTCTACAGGAGAGAGTGGAGACAATTATCGGTCAAAATGCTGCTGCATGGCTCGCTGCTCGGCGTATTTCTATTTGGAGGTTACGCCTTTCAGACCATTGGCCTGTTGTACACCACAACTTCAAATGCCGGATTCATTACGGGCCTGTCAGTCGTTATGGTCCCCATCATCGCGGCTGTACTGCTCCGGCATAAGTTGTCCAAAATAAGCTTGGCCAGTGCTGTACTGGCCGCTTTCGGCTTATATTTATTAACCTTCTCCGGAGGCAGCTTCATTCCTAACCGGGGAGACGGCCTGATTTTATTATGTGCCTTTGCTTTTGCACTTCATATTGGCTTCACAGGGATATACGCCCCCAGGTATCCAGCTCTGCCCCTTGCTGCCATTCAGCTTGCGGTTACCGGGCTGCTAAGTCTTGCAGCTTCGCTGATGACAGAGCGCCTGGGGACTATGAGTCAGCTGGGGGATACGCTTATGCGCCCAGAGGTGCTGATCGCCCTTCTAGTCTCAATCGGTCCGACCAGCGCCTTCGCCTTCTGGATTCAGACGGTTAGCCAGCAGCACACGACGCCAACCCGGGTTGCGGTTATTTTCGCCATGGAGCCTGTGTTTGCAGCTCTAACCGGCGTAATATTTGCAGGTGAACATTTGGGCTTTGCAGCCTTGATCGGATGTGCCTGCATCCTGGCCGGCATGATTGCAGCCGAGCTTCAACCGGCAGCCCCTGCCGCCGAAGCCGTGCTTCAATCTACAGCCAGCAGTCCGGATAATAAAGAAATCAGCGCCTGAACCAGAGCGCGATATAAGGAGAGAAACCTAATGTCTAAATACAAATTAATCGCCATCGATATCGATGATACCCTCATTAATGATGACAAGGAAGTGACCCCTGGAACCCAGCAAGCTTTGGAGGACGCGGTAGCTGCGGGTGTGGTTGTCACTCTGGCAACTGGCCGGGCCTATGCCTCTGCTCACAAAATTGCCCGCCAGACCGGACTAAATGTTCCTATCATTACATATCAGGGAGCATTGGTGAAGAACCTGCTTGACGAGAAAGTGTTGTATGAACGCTATATGCCGATTGATGCGGCCCGCAAGCTGTTCCAATACTGTATCGAACATGATTTGCACCTGCAGACTTATATTGACGATAAGCTGTATTCCCGAGAAGAGAATCAGAAGCTGATTGATTACAGCAAATTGAATAATACCCAGTACTATATCGAACCAGACTTCGAGAAGCTGATCTCCCAGCCGACTCCGAAGATGCTCATTATCGATGAGCCGGACTATCTCGACGAGCTGATTCCTATTTTCCGTGAACTGCTTGGAGACGGCGTGCATATTACGAAATCCAAGCCTTACTTCCTTGAGTTCATGCACAAAGAAGGAACCAAGGGTGCTGCCCTGGCTTTCCTTGCGGATCACTTTGGCTGTGACCTGTCTGAGACTATTGCGATCGGCGACTCCTGGAATGACCATGAAATGCTTGAAGCTGCTGGCCTTGGTGTCGCTATGGGTAATGCAATTGCTCCGCTCAAGGAGCTTGCCGATTATGTAACAGCAAGCAATAATGACGACGGGGTCAAAGAGGTCATTGAGAAATTTGTGCTCGCACAGAAATAAATTTTCTTTAAGCGGACTTTTACCTGAGATCTATCCCTTTAGCCCTTCAGTGTAAAAAGAACTTCAAGAACTTACAAAAATGGCTGTCCTATTTCTCCAATAGGACAGCCATTTCTGTATACGCAAGACGCACATGATCAGGCAGGGGATAGTCCCTGTTCAGATCCACGTCATGCGACATATGTGTAAATATCGCCCGCTCCGGGTCCACATCTGCAAGAAGCTCCAAAGCCTCCTTCATATCATAGACCGAACGGGTGTGGAAGGGAGCCTCTTCCTTATAGAAGCTTGTACCGAGAACGAGCATATGGAGTCCCCGCATCAGAACTCGGTCCTCTGGCGGAAGGGCAATTGCATCCGAGCAGTAGACCCAGGCATATCCCGCCTTCTCGAGTCTGTAAGCGTAGGAGTAGCCGTTCTTGCCATGGAAGACCTTCCAGCCCTGGATTTCCCAGCCGGCAAGTGTTATCCCCTCGTCTATCGCATGGAAATCAACATGTCCTCCGAGCCACGGATACTGCCTTAAGATAAGCTCAATCACCTCACGAGGCGCATACAGCTGACCTCGGCATTCCAGCCACCTGCAGGCATCCGTCCATTCCGGCAGCCCCCCAATATGGTCAAAATGCGCGTGGGTGACTACGATATTCCGGACAAAGCGCAGCTTGCGCTGCTCCATCTGGGCGCGCCAGTCAGGGCCGCAGTCAATCAGAAAAGACTCATCACCAGAGTCCACCAGCACGCTCGAACGATAACGCCTGTTCACGCCCGTCGCTCTTGCTTCTTCACAGACTGTACATTCACAATATACCCGTGGCACTCCCATCGCATCTCCGGTTCCCCAGAACCTAAGCTGATCTCCCACAGCCATCATTCCTCCTGAACTCATTAGTAACTGTTATGATTAACCCGCCTGCTCTGCTGCTCACGTTCTATATGATTAGCCACTATATATTATAGTTCAGCTAGCGAAGCTCAACAAGAAAGCTCTGACCCTAGCCATGCGCACCCTTCTCGAATGCAATACACGGCAACATATATCTATTTCGAAATTTACTGAATGACCGTTTAAACACATTCAGCCTTAGCTATATCTCCTTTAAATAGAGAAGACGTCCCAAATTCCACTGGGACGTCTTCTTTTATACTCTTATTCTTCTATTCCGTTTTCCAGTTACAGCAATTCAAGCATAGTTTTGATCTTGGAGTTAAGCTTGAGCGTATTGAGAATAAGCTGCAGCGCTTCGGCTCTTTCAGAAGTGCCTTGGGGATTCAGTTTCCCATTGCCGCTGCCCTTAATAATTCCCGCTTCTGCGGCTAATTCAATCGGGTCCGTTACCTGCCCGTTCGAGCTTTGCGCAGCTCCTTGGAGGTTAACGATCCTTGATAGAATCACAACCATCTCTTCGCGCGTGATCGCACTGTCCGGCTTAAAGGCCCCATTTCCAGTGCCGCTGATGACTCCCGCTTGAGCAAACTGCACGATCGGCTTTTCCGCCCAGTGTCCCTTGACATCCTTGAGTTCGGCCTTATGCGTTCCGCCTACATCAAATATGCGGGCGAGAATCGCAATGAACTCTCCCCTGGACATGTCCTGGTTCGGTCTAATCGTCTTATCTTCATAGCCTCTAATAATGTTCAGCTTCGTAAAGATATCAATCGTCTGTTCTGCCCAGTGATTCTTCGTATCTACGGGAGTAAAACCAGAGTTCTGATGCTTGAGCGCTTCGTTCACTTTCTTCTCGATCGTCTGCTCAACATCTGCACCGCGTTTAAATACGTCTTTCTTGAAAACCTCAACATCCTGTTGCGGTGCTGGTACCGGCTCCGGTGATGGAGTTGGTGTTGGCGCAGGTGCCGGAGTTGGCACTGGTACTGGCTCCGGTGTTGGCGTTGGTGTCGGTGTCGGCACTGGTGTCGGCACTGGTGTTGGCGTCGGCACTGGTGTTGGTGTCGGTGTAGTCGAAGTCCCCTGACCAACTACATGAATATAGGGCTCAGAAGTAGAACTAGGTCCAAACAAACTATCTCCGCTGTATTCAGCGGTCAGTGGATGATCTCCTACCTTAAGATCGCTTGTGGAATAATATGCAAATGTATATCCATTCGATATCCCAAGTGGCGTTACCTTAACCTCAGCCAATTGAGTTGAGCCATCCTTAATAATAACCGTTCCATGCACATCGCCAGAAGTACTTGGGCTCGATGCAATCTTCACTCTAATTTGTACTTCTTGGCCAGGTGTAGAGGGGTTAGGATAACTTGTTACCGTAGTTATAGTAGGTCTAAGCTGTGGCGGATTATTGACTACAATATTCGAAGTAACCTGCTGAGTAACCGATGTAGATGTACTAACATCGTATTTCGCATCTCCACTATATACCGCTGTAATCGTATGTTCCCCGACATTTAAGCTGCTCGTAGAATAGGTGGCTGCACCTGATTCATCCAGTCCCACCTGGTTAAGCAAAATATCCCCATCTTTAAACTGCACGCTTCCTGTTGGAATTCCGCTATCATCCGTGCCTGCCACGGTAGCAGTAAACGTAACTTGCTGATATTCCTTCGATGGATTTAAGGAGCTGGATAGAGTCGTACTGCTGTTCAGCAGCTCATGCGGATTGAATTTCATTAATGATAATTTGGCATTTTGCGTATAATCCGAGAAGGCAACAAATGGAGTTCCATTGCCATCCACCGCTATAGAAGTATCTTCCGCATCGGAAGGCGTTAAGCCTTCTTTCCCGACTGTTTCCCATGCAGTCCCATTAAATTTCTTAACCGTTGCTTTGGCTGCGTTCACTGCATCGGTATAGCCTGCATAAGGAATATCACCATTAAATACAAAAGATAACGAGGCTGTTCCGCCTGCAGAGAACCCGGGTGTCCCTACACTTTCCCAATCTGTTCCATTGAACTTCATAAGAGTTGCTTTCCCATAGCCCCTATCGTCGGCATAAGCTCCATCCGAGAACATGACATAGGGTGTTCCATCCTTGATACGAAGAATAATGGCACCTTTATTTCCCCCGCCAGCGATACCCGCGCTAAATCCGAGATTCCCGACTGGCTCCCAATACTCTCCGTTGTATTTCATAACTGTTAATTTGCCATCATGCGCACCATCTTGGTAAGCCACATACGGCGTGCCTTGATCAACAGCAAGTGAAGGAACACTGATGATTCCTCCCGAGAAACCTCCCGGACCGACATCCACCCAGCTGTTTCCTTCAAGTTTTCTTACAGTAGCCTTACCATTCCTCGAGTTAGAATAATCGCTGTAAAAAATATACGGAGTGCCCTTATCAACCGCTAATTGTGCATAATTACCATCAAAGGCAGGTCCCACGCTCTCCCATGCTGTACCGTTAAACTTCTTAATCACCTTTTGGTAGAGATTAACTTGATCAACATAAATAACGTACGGCGTACCCTGATCCATAACCATCCTGACCCTGGAAGAACGATTGGTTGTAATCGAACTACTGCCGAGTTGTGTCCATGTACCATCTACAAGCTTGGCTACCGTAACAATGCCTGTAATTCCATTATCAAAAGCTACGTATGGAGTACCTTGCACCATAGTGCTTGACCCGCCGCTTGATGGACTGTTATCCAAATTCATCATCTCGTCAACCGATGCGGTATCATCAATGATTAACGTTATATAACCAGCCACGTCTGTTGTGCTGGCTCCAACCTTTTCCCACCCGGTACCTGCAATAGCGGCATTAGCCTGGCGTGAAGTAGCCACTGTGAATAATAATGTCAAAGAAAAAAAAACAATAGAAACCGATCTCGTAAAACTTTTCATATAATCCCCCTGTCTGTGATATCCTGCTGCGTTCTTGTTGTATACGGCTGTACCTGACGACTTAGTCATACTGCTTTTTTTATATCGTCATTTTAGTACTAAGTTTTAAGAGATCAAGATATCTTCGATACAAAAAATAGCAAAGGGTTAGAAAAATAGCAAAAAACCGAAGATCTCATCTTCGGTTATTGTGCACAACATTCAGTTTTGAAATATTTAGCTAAATAATTACCGTGAGCGGGTCCACTTTGAAGCGGTTCTCGGCCATCCAGCTTCCCTTTTCATTATAAAGATAAGCTCTATGCACAAGCACTTGAACCTGCTGTCCTACATGCAGATTCTCTTTCTCCAATGAGCGGTAGGTGGTTAACGTGTACCCGCCTACCTCCACTTCAACCAGCCACTGGCTGCCGCGGAAATGAAGGTGCTTCACGACTCCGCTATCCGTTGCAGATAACACCTGGAACTCATGCTTTGTCCCAACTTCGATATATTCAGGACGGATCAAAGCCTTGGTATCCACACCCTTGCTCGCTTCATCAAAGCCCTTTAGCTTGGCTGCGTTATCTATCAGGGTAGATTCACCAATAAACTGGGCAACAAATGGTGTGGATGGGTCCTTATAAATATCCCATGGTGTTCCCTTTTGCTCCAATTGTCCATGGCTGATTATCATAATCTCATCTGCCACCTCGATAGCCTCATCCTGGTCGTGAGTGACGAAGATTGAGGTGATCCCTACCCGCTCAATAAGCTCACGAAGCCAGGAGCGAAGCTCCTGACGAATCTTCGCATCGATCGCAGCGAAAGGCTCATCCAATAGAAGCAGCTGCGGCTCAGGCGCAAGCGCACGGGCAAAAGCTACACGCTGACGCTGTCCACCTGACAGCTGGTGGGGATAGCGATGCTCGAAGCCCTTCAGGCCCGTAAGCTCAACCAATTCCATTACCCGATCACGAATGCTGTCTTTAGGCGCTTTCTTCACCTTCAAACCGAAGGCTATATTGTCAAACACAGTCATATGCTTGAATAGAGCGTAACTTTGGAAGACGAATCCGATTCCACGCTCCTGAGGTGTTAAATGGTTCACACGCTGTCCGTGGAACAGAATCTCTCCGGAATCCGGGCTCTCCAGCCCTGCGAGCATCCGCAGAATTGAGGTTTTCCCGCCACCGCTCGGGCCGAGCAGACCGATTAACTGACCCTTTTTAATACCGAAGCTCACATCTTTAACCGCATGAAAAGAACCGAAATGCTTATCCAAATTTTTGACTTCCACGTGCATGTTGGCTCACGCCCCTTCCTCACATCAAACGGCAGGCTCTCATATATCTCTGTCTAATGTAACAATCACCGATTAATATAAATTCTCATCAATTTACTGGGTATTAATTCTTACCACTTACTTTACCAAATACCTGCTTCAATCGTCAATTGTTTCGTATGTTTAGATTGGACCGTTTTTTGTTAATAATAGAAAGGGAAAGTTACCTTGGCCTCTTGCATATATATTTTTCACCAAGTCTATTGATACATACTAGGCCATACAGTAAAATATAACTAGAACTTTCTACCTATATCACCTACAAGGAATGATGAATATGGAACTGTTAACAGGCAATTGTCCTAATTGTGGGTCTGTATATAGAAAAAATCTCAGGGACTTATGCACCAATTGCAGTGCTAAATTGGATTCTGAGCTTGCCGAGTGCCTAGACCTGCTTTGGAAATCTCCAAATGCATCCACAGAAGAGCTAACCCATTCTACTAAAATTAAAAAGTCGGTCATCATTCAGTTTATTAGAGAAGGCCGATTGCCTAAGAACTGCAAGAATCTAACCTATCCTTGTGAATGCTGTGGAGCCCCAATCCGTCATAATCGTCTCTGTCTGGGCTGCTCGGTTTCATTCACTGAAGTGGCAGATCAGCTAAATTCCAAATTTGTGATTAATCAAGGAAATGGTTTTATGATGAACCGAAGATTGAACGAACAAAGGTAATCACGAATATGAAGAAGCCTACCCGGCTTCTTTTTTACTCTCATTTCTATAGAAAGGCAGGTACACTATGCTAATTACACTTGAGCTTTCTACCAGCAAACGGGATGAACTGCGCGATATTACTAGGGAAGTAACCAGCATCGTATCCCGAAGTGGAGTTAGGGAAGGATTGGCCGTTATCTATTGTCCCCATACCACCGCCGGGATTGCCATTAATGAGAATGCGGACCCGGATGTCAGACACGATGTGCTTATGCGGCTTGACGAGGTCTATCCTTGGGAACATCCCAAGTACCGACATGCTGAAGGGAACACCGCCTCCCATCTGAAGTCGATTACAGCAGGTCCTTCTCAGACCGTAATTATTCATGAAGGACGGCTTCTCCTCGGAAGATGGCAGGGCATTTACTTCTGTGAATTCGATGGACCTAGATCCAGACAATATCATGTCAAAATATATGAAGGATAACAATCAGCCCAGCTCCGCTTAACTTCGGACTGGGCTGTAAATCTGATGACTCAAATACACATCAGTATATTAACGTTATGAAGGATTACAGCTACAATGATGTACTTAGTTAAAGCAACATAGTAAAAATAAATACGTCTCCCGACGCACAATTAGAGGCTATGACTCAGCATTTTGACATGGGCAATGGCAGCAGGATGAATTTCTTCAAACGTAAGATGATCTTGAATATAGAATGAAATGAATCCATGAAGACCTAAAAACATGCTTAAAGGAACCGATGTATGATGAGCTAAAGGATGGTTCTCTTCTCTCATATATTTCTTCACAATGGAAGAGAATACGTCAAAGCACTTGGATTGCTCTGCACGGCAGTAGGATAGAATCTCTTCATCACGGAGCATAAACATAATCTCATACTGATGCGGATGATCCATTCCAAATTTGATAAATTCCAGCATGAGCTGCTCCACCTTGGTCAATCCTTCGACCTTGGGGCTGCTGATGACCTGACGAAACAAGAGGTCCACATGATTGAAGTCCTGTACCACGATTGCATAGAATAACTCGGCCTTCTCTTTGAAGTGATAATAGAGGGATCCGTGGCTGTAACCCAGATGCTGTCCAATACTTCTCATCGATATCGCACGATACCCTTTTGTTATGAACAGATGCCTGGCGGCATCCATAATTCTGTCTCTAGACAACTCCTGTTCCACTGCTCTTCTTGCCATTTCACATTATTCCCCTTCGATAAAGTAAATCCTCTCACCTTCTGTAATAACGGATTGTCCTTGTGTTAAATCAATCATCCAGGCAGTAAAACTCTCAGCCTCATGATTCTCTGGCAGGCATAATAAAGTAACTTTATCAGCAAAAGAAGACTGTCCTGTGCGTACGCCTCGGGTTCGAAGCTCATTCTCAATCTTGCCGAGCCAGGTATAGTCCACCTCAACATAGACTTCACGATGCAGAACAAGGGTAATCGCCCCTCCTGCCTCTATGGCTGCGACCGCTCCGTCCGTATAAGCCCGGATCAGACCTCCCGCTCCCAGCATAATCCCGCCAAAATAACGGGTGACTACAATAGCCACATTCTTAAGCCCCTGGTTGCGGATAACTTCCAGAATAGGCTTGCCGGCTGTGCCGCTTGGCTCTCCATCATCGGACTGCTTCTGAATCTCGTCACGCTCACCTATCATGTAGGCAGAGCAATTGTGTGTGGCATTCCAGTGTTCCTTCTTAACCTGTTCGATGAAGGTGATCGCCTCGGACTCAGTTCGGACCGGCATAACGTGACCAATGAATCTGGACTTCTTGATGACGATTTCTTGGCTGCCGGATTCTCTGACTGATCTATATCTCTCTAGCATAACGTATTACCTTTCAGACGTATGATGATGTGCCAAGAGCAGTCCGGCCGGCTTGCGGCGAACTGCTCTTTATGCACATATATCGTGTGCTGCTATACACTATTAGCGAAATCTCAGACTATTCGGAAAGTCTCGCTTCCAGTTCAGCTTTCTCTTTCTCGTATCCAGGTTTGCCAAGAAGGGCAAACATGTTCTTCTTGTATGCTTCTACACCAGGTTGGTCAAATGGATTCACGCCGAGCAGATAACCGCTGATTCCGCAGGCTTTCTCGAAGAAGTACACCAGATAACCAAAGGAGTAAGGGGAGAAATCAGGAACGTTAACGATCAAGTTAGGCACCTGACCATCTGTATGTGCAAGCAAGGTACCTTGGAATGCCTTCTTGTTCACGAAGTCCACGGTCTTGCCTGTAAGGAAGTTCAGGCCATCCAGATCATCCGGATCCGATTCGATCGTGATGTGATGATCTACATCCGTTACCTGGATAACGGTCTCGAATATGTTCCGGTTACCCTCCTGAATGAATTGTCCCATGGAGTGTAAGTCGGTTGAGAAGTCCACGGAAGCCGGGAAAATCCCCTTATAATCTTTACCTTCACTTTCGCCGAACAGCTGCTTCCACCATTCGGATACAAAGTGCAGGGATGGCTCGTAGTTCACGAGAATTTCGGTTACTTTACCTTTGCGGTACAGGGCGTTACGCACTGCAGCATACTGATAGCTTGCGTTCTCGGCAAGGTTCGGATTGCTGAATTCTTTGGAGGCATCGGCTGCACCCTGCATGATCTGTTCCACATCAATGCCGGCAGCTGCGATTGGCAGAAGACCTACAGCAGTAAGTACGGAATAACGTCCGCCTACATCGTCCGGAATAACAAACGTCTCGTAGCCTTCTTCATCAGCAAGCTTCTTCAAGGCACCCTTCGCACGGTCAGTAGTAGCATAGATCCGCTTGCGGGCTTCTTCTTTGCCATACTTCTTCTCAAGCTCGGCACGGAAAATACGGAAAGCGATGGCCGGCTCAGTCGTTGTACCGGATTTGGAGATAACGTTGACGGAGAAGTCCTTGCCTTCAATCAGATCAAGCAGGTGTGTTACATAAGTGGAGCTGATATTATTACCCGCAAAAAGAATTTGCGGAGTCTTACGCTTGTCCTTCGGCAGAGTATTGTAGAACGAGTGAGACAACGCTTCGATCGCTGCGCGGGCACCCAAATACGAACCGCCGATTCCGATTACAATCAGAACTTCGGAATCGTTCTGGATTTTGCTCGCAGCCTGACGGATACGCGCGAACTCTTCTTTGTCATACTCTGTAGGAAGGTTGATCCAGCCCAGATAATCCGAACCGGCACCCGTTCCTTTATGTAACTGTTCATGAGCCACACGAACCGGCTCTGCAAGATTGTCAATTTCATGTTGACCGACGAACGTAAGGGCTTTACTGTAATCAAAAGTTACTTTTTTTGACATGACAAAACTACCTCCGTTTATATTTGTATGGGTTATTCTACCTATCCAAGAAACAACTTAAAACTAGAATACTGTATATTCCAGGTGAAGACAAGGGCACATTGTACACTCTGGCCTTGAGGCGTGCTAAAATAGAAGTTGTATCACAATTCGACATTAGAAGGTGAACTCGTTATGAAGAGAATAGGCTTTATTGGTTTGGGTACGATGGGCGCCCCAATGGTCTCCAATCTGCTCAAGCAAGGGTACCCTGTTACCGTATATAACCGCACTGCTTCCAAGGCAGAGGCTTTAGTTAAGGAAGGCGCATCAGCCGTCTCCACCCCCCGCGCGGCAGCTGAGGGCAATGATGTTATCATTACCATGGTCAGCGATGACAATTCGATCGCAGAGGTCTATGAAGGTGATAACGGGGTTCTGCAAGGACTTCACTCGGGGAGCATTGTAATTGACTGCAGCACCATTTCCCCTGCACTTTCCAGAAAGCTTGCTTCCCAGATTACAGCACTCGGCGGCACCTTCCTGGATGCCCCCGTTACGGGAAGCTCTCCGGCAGCGGTTAGCGGTACGCTTGTATTCATGGTCGGCGGCCCGGCCGACACCCTGGAGTCAACCTCAGACATCTTCGAGACGTTAGGCAAAAAGATCCTACATATGGGCGATAACGGAACAGGCTCCGTCGCCAAGCTAGCCCACAATACGATGGTAGGCATCAACAACCTGGCATTAGCCGAAGGCTTCGCCATCGCCTCCAAGTCCGGTCTCCCGGCTGACGCCTTCCTTGAGCTGGTGCAGCTCGGCTCCGCTGGTAGCAAAGCGGCCGATCTGAAAGGCCAGAAGATCATCGACCATGACTTCAGCAATCAATTCTCGCTGCAGCTCATGCTCAAGGACCTTAAGCTCGCTTCTTCCCTGACCGATGGCGCCTCCATCCCATCTCCCATGCTGAACCTGGCCAAGAGCTTGTTCCAAGCCGGCCAGACCCAGGGCTATGGCGAGGAGGACCTCTCCGCCGTCGTCAAGATCTATGAGAGCTGGATCGGCCAGACGATCGCCGGTAAAAAGCTGTAACCCATACTTAAACCATAAAAGAAGGGCATGCCATACTCCTTGGCTGCCCTTCTTTTGCATTCAGCGAGCGCATCCTGCAGGGACAGCGCCTCTATGCACGCAGCCCACAACCCAGGAACCACACCCCACCAAGTAACCAGTCTCCGCATAAACCCAGCGCATCCCGCAGGGACAGCGCCTCCCAGCACGAAGCCCACAACCCAGGTACCACACCCCACCAAGTAACCAGTCTCTGCATAAACCCAGCGCATCCCGCAGGGTCAGCGCCTCCCAGCACGAAGCCCACAACCCAGGTACCACCCCTCGCCAAGTAACCAGTCTCTGCTCTAACCCAGCGCATCCCGCAGGGACAGCGCCTCCCAGCACGTCGGAACGCATAACCCTAAGCAGCTTCACCGTTCGCCACTCGGACGTAAAGCGTGTCCTGAAGGGACGACAAGCGGCTCCAACGCACGAGTTACACTCAGTACAGTTGGAGCCGCTTGTTATGCCAGTCTTTTCAGTTACCAAACCCATCCCCATTGAAAGCGGGTCCCGAAGGGACGGCAAGCGATCCCTGCTCCTACCGAGCTAAGTGCCGCTAACCGTCCCTCCCTAGACCCCTTTCGGGTGTCCAGAGGGCGTAGCCCTTGGGGCCCTCCCTTGGAAGGGAGGGTTTGGGAGGGTAATTATTATTTATACGAACACAAGTAATCCGTCACCGTACTGACTTCTAGCTTGAATTTCCGACCTGCGGGAACGGTGAACTCGCCCTGACCGTTGATTTCTCTCCACTCCGTCTCATCTGGAAGAAGAACCTTCAGATCTCCGGATTGAATAAGCATAACCTCTTCCGTATCGGTTCCAAATTCATACGAACCAGGCAGCATGATACCCAGTGTAACTTTGCTTCCATCCTGTAAGTACACGGCACGGCTGGTTACTTTTCCATCAAAATAAATATTGGCTGCTTTATCTACGGTTACATTTTGAAATTGCGGCATCGTTTTCCGTTCCCCTTTTCGGTCGTTTATCGTTGATTACAGTTGTGCTTTTACGTGTTTTACAACATTTTCTACAGTGAAGCCATACTCAGCAATCACCTTGTCGCCAGGTGCAGATGCGCCGAACGTGCTGATGCCGATAATGGAGCCCTTCTCGCCAACATAACGCTCCCAGCCAAACGGATGAGCCATTTCAATGGCAACACGAGCTTTAACATCTGGAAGAATAACAGAATCTTTGTAAGCTTGATCCTGCTTGTCGAACAGATCCCAGCTTGGCAAGCTGATGACGCGAACCTGAATACCTTCTTCAGCCAGTGCTGCTTGAGCTTTAACTGCAAGCTGAACTTCAGAACCTGTAGCAATCAGCTGAGCAACCGGTTTGCCGTCTTTGGCATCGGATACTACATAACCACCGCGTTTGATACCTTCGCGGGACAGCTCTGCCGTATTCTCAAGCACAGGCAGGTTCTGACGAGTCAGTACCAGAGCAACCGGGTTGCTCTTGTTCTCTGTCGTATATGCCCAAGCTGCCGAAGTTTCGTTAGCATCAGCCGGACGGATAACAGTCAGACCAGGGATAATACGAATTGAAGCAAGCTGCTCGATCGGTTCGTGTGTCGGGCCGTCTTCACCAACCGCGATACTGTCATGGGTAAGTACATAAGTAACAGGAAGACCCATGATAGAAGCCAGACGGATAGCTGGACGCAGGTAGTCTGTAAATACGAAGAACGTACCTCCGAAGATTTTGAGTCCGCCATGCAGGGCAATCCCGTTCATTGCAGCAGCCATACCAAACTCACGAACACCGAAGTACACATTGCGTCCTTCGTAGCTGTTCGAAGTCAGAACAGGAAGGCCTTTCAAGTGAGTCATTGTGGAGCTTTCAAGGTCAGCAGATCCACCAAGAAGCTGTGGAACTCCTTTTACCAGACCATTAAGTGCATTACCGGAAGCTACGCGAGTAGAAAGCGCTTTGTCCGCGGAAGTGTACTTAGGAAGCTCAGCGTCCCAGTTCGCTGGAAGTTCGCCGGCAATAGCCTGTTCAAATTGTGCAGCAAGTTCAGGGTACTGCGCTTTGTATTTCGCAAACTGCTCATCCCAAGCTTTGTTCGCTTCAATACCGCGCTTCTTCACGTCTGCAAAGTGCTGGCGAACTTCATCAGGTACATAGAAGTCTTCTTCGTACACCCATTTGTAGAAGTCCTTAGTCAGCTTAGCTTCTTCTGCACCAAGCGGAGAACCGTGAGTACCGCCGTGGCCGCCTTTACCTTGTTTGTTCGGGCTGCCGTAACCGATGACAGTCTTCACTTCGATAAGAGTTGGACGAGCTGTGTCCTTCTTACCTTCTTCAATCGCAGCTGCGATCGCACTCAGGTCGTTACCGTCTTTAACCAGCAAAGTCTGCCAGCCATAAGCGTCGAAACGTTGTCTAACATTCTCGGAGAAGCTCAGGTTAAGCTCACCATCAAGCGAGATATCGTTGGAATCATAGAGGAAGATCAATTTGCCCAGCTTCAAGTGACCTGCAAGGGACGCAGCTTCAGCAGATACCCCTTCCATCAAGTCTCCGTCGCCGCAAATGCCGTAAGTATAATGGTCAACGACTTTGAAGCCGTCTTTGTTATATGTCGCAGCCAGATTCTCTTCTGCAATCGCCATACCGACTGCCATTGCAATACCTTGGCCCAGTGGTCCAGTAGTTGCATCTACGCCGGCTGTGTGTCCGAACTCAGGGTGACCCGGAGTTTTACTTCCCCATTGACGGAACTGCTTCAGATCATCAAGGGACAGATCATAGCCGCTAAGGTGCAGCAAGCTGTATAGAAGCATCGAACCGTGTCCAGCGGACAGCACGAAGCGGTCGCGGTTGATCCACGTAGGATGGTCCGGGTTGTGATTCATTGTTTTTGCGAACAGTTGATAGCCCATAGGAGCAGATCCCATCGGCATGCCCGGGTGACCGGAGTTTGCTTTCTCTATTGCATCAATAGACAAAGTACGGATTGTGGCAATCGACAAATTATCGATTACATTGTTGTCAGCGATTTCCTTGATTTGATCAGCCATTAAATTGTTTCCTCCTCAAAGGTCTTTAGATAAGTTTGATTAAGGGATCAAACATAACGTCCAAATTGAAAAAGTCATTTTGACTTATTTATGCATTGTACCACAATTAAGGGGCTCATTTCCACACTGACTGTCCATAAATCCCATGAAAGGCGTTCTTTCGCTATTTTTCACACAGGAATTGTTCATTCTGACAGAACGAGCAAAATCCTACTAGATTACAACTTCCCTAAGTTGAAGTTAAGTATGCGTAAAGGGGCAAATCTTCATTGGAGATATCGTCTGCACCTTCTAAAAGACTAAAAATACCAATAGGGCACCCAAGCGAAAACGAGAATTTATCCCGCATCTGCAAAGGGTGCCCTGTCTACAAGTTTGTTAGTTAAACACGACCGTCTTGTTCTGGTGAACAAGAATCCGGTCCTCAATGTGCCACTTGACCGCACGAGCGAGTACAACCCGTTCAATAGTCCGGCCGATCCGCTTCAGCTCGCTCACATTATCACGGTGGCTTACACGCTGAACGTCCTGCTCAATAATCGGACCTCCATCGAGTTCCTCGGTTACATAGTGAGCGGTTGCGCCAATGATCTTAACGCCGCGGTCATACGCCTGCGCATAAGGCTTACCTCCCACAAATGCAGGAAGGAAGGAGTGATGGATATTAATAATCCGATTCCGGTAAGGCTCAATTAATGCCGGTGAGACGATCTGCATGTATCTGGCGAGAACGATCAGATCCACTTTCCCGTTTAGCAGTTCAAGCTGGCGCTGCTCCGCTTCTTTCTTCGTATCCGGAGTTACCGGGATATGGTGGTATGGAATGCCAAAGGATTCCACGTACTCCCTCATATCCGGATGATTACTAATAACCATCGAGATTTCGGCATCCAGATCGCCGGCCTGCCACTGCCACAGAAGTTCAACGAGACAGTGATCTTCCTTGGACACGAGGATGGCCAATTTCTTCTTCTCGTTCAGAGGGAAGATGTTCCAATCCATCTGGAACTTGTCCGCAATTTCCTGGAAATCACTCTTGATTCCCATCAATTTGCCGCTCAGATCGTTCAGGTCAAATTCGACGCGCATGAAGAACATGCCGCCCTCCGGATCCATTGTATATTGGTCCGATTGAACAATATTGGCCCCGTGTTGGTGAAGAAAATGGGATACGGCTGCGACGATTCCCGGACTGTCAGGACAGGAAATCAGCATACGTGCGCGATGTTGTTGATATTCTTTTACAGGCAGAAGACCTGCTTTAACATGAGTGTCCATTTGATACAAAAATCCTCCTTAAATTCACTAAACCGTAAGCTCGTTCACAGCCAGCCAGGCAATGATGCGCTGATTGATTTGTTCTTCTGTCATTTCCGGGAACAAGCCCGCTTCTACTACATCATCATAAAGACGTTCCAGAGGCTCACGCGGATCTGCTTTCTTGGCTTTGGCATCGCCCTTTAGCAGTTCCCATGTACTGATGATGAAAGAACGCGGGTAAATTTCCTGCTTATTAAAGAAAGCATGAACCTTTTCGACGTCAGAGAGGAAGCTCTCCCCGAACCGCTCGGCCACATTGCCGCGAAGCAGGGCAATCTCCACTTCATACATCGGACGCTGGGTCTTAGCGTCCTTACCAATCCAAGGCGTCTCCAGTATAAAAGGACGGCCTTGAAGCTTCTCGTGGTGAACCACACGCCGAATCGCTTCAAACCCAATCCACCCGGAACCGATCGGGGTATGGCGGTCTTTCCCGGCACCGACCGGGTTTTTGCTATCATTAATATGCACCACTGCGATTCTGTCCAGACCTATAATCCGGTCGAACTCGTCCAGCACGCCATCCAGGTTATTCACAATATCATATCCGGCATCATGAATATGGCACGTATCCAGGCAGATCGTTAGACGTTCCTTGTGCTCTACCTGATCAATGATCCGGGCAATCTCCTCAAAAGTTCGGCCTACTTCGGTTCCTTTCCCGGCCATAGTCTCAAGAGCGATGCTCACATCCGTCTCGGTTGTACCGTTCAGCACTTCATTAAGCCCGGCGGCAATACGGTCGATTCCATAATCTACATCCTTGTCCGTGAATGCACCCGGATGAAGCACAATGTTCCTTACACCCAATGCATGGGTACGCCGAATTTCCTCTTTAAGGAAGTCTACAGCCAATTGGTATGTATTCTCCTTATAGGAGCCCAAATTTATGATGTAGGGAGCATGCACGACAATTTCGTCTATGTTAGCCTCAGCCATTGCGGCTTTACCTTCTTCAATAAACAGCGAGTCAACAGGTTTACGGCGGGTATTTTGCGGTGCGCCTGTGTATATCATGAACGAGCTTGAGCCGTATGAGGCTGCTTCGCCCGTGGCAGTAAGCAATCCCTTAGTGGATAACGATACATGGGAACCGATCTTCAGCACTTCTGTGTATCCCCCTTATTTAATGATTTTGATTCAGTATATTTTAGCGTGAATATCGAAATAAATCTAGAAATAAGGTATAATTCCTAATAATTAATAGCTATACAGGCTGATAAATTGCCGCGTGTGAATTTAAAATATGAGGTGAGAATATAAATGCACCCTTGGAACGTCTTCTCGTTCGCTGTGTCGTCTGGGCCAGACCGCTGGTTCATGAACTCAATTGTTTTCTGGGGCTTTATTATGCTTGGCACCATGACCATTGGCGGATTCTTCATGTTCCGCAAATTCATGAAGGTGCTGCCGAAGGCAGACGGCAGGTCCAAGCTGGACTGGCAGAATTACTGGGTTGAACGGAGCCGCCCGATGTGGACCGATGACGCCAAAGCTTTTTTGGATAAACTGGTATCCCCTGTCCCACAAGCATTTCGGGATATTGCCAAACACTCGATCGCTGCTGAAATTGGCAAAATCGCGATAGAGAGCGGCGCCACTGAAGTGACTCGTGATCACTGTATCAAAGGATATATTGTAGCGACGCCAAAGCGTGACAACAAGTTCCTTGTTAAATTTCTGAAGAAGAATGAGATTGATTATTCGCCTTACCAGCACTTAATGAATAAATGATAGTTTAGCTTGAAAGACCCGAATGAACCCACCTTCTTGGCTCGCGCCTTGGCGGGTTCTTTTTATATATTTAGTATAACCACGCTAGGAATCTTTAAAATTAATAAAACACCTAAAAGATCAGGTTCGTTCATCAAAGGAGGGGTCAACGTGAGGGTGGCTGTCTGCGGAGGGACAGGATTTATCGGAAGCGCTCTCGTGTCTTATTGGTTAGAGAGGGGACATGAGATTATTATAGTTACTCGCAAGAGCCCGACTGCTGATCGAGAGCAAGCTGCTGCCAATCCAAGGTATATTACCTGGGGAGAACTTGAAGGTTCACCTGAATTGATGGAAAGCCTAGACGCGCTGGTCAATTTGGCAGGCTCATCCCTGAATCAACGATGGACCGAGAATGGCAAGATGAGGATTCTGGACTCTCGACTTAGATCCGTTCAGGCTCTGGCATCCCTGATGAACAAGCTTCACAATAAGCCTCTTGTTATTGTTCAGGCTTCTGCCATCGGAATTTATGGGACCTCACTTACCGAAATCTACGATGAGAACAGCCCTACGCTGAGACAGGACTTTCTGTCTGAAGTAACTTTGAAATGGGAACATGAAGCAGCAGATTTGGCGAAATCAGTAGACCGCATGGTCACTCTGCGAACTGGTGTTGTTCTAGGTAATCAAGGAGGAGCCTATCCGCTTATGCGCTTGCCACACCTGCTAGGCTTTGGCGGAAAAGTGGGAACCGGTCAGCAATGGATGTCCTGGATACATTTGCAAGATATGGTGCGGCTAATTGATTATTCAATTATGAATCCGGCAATCAAGGGACCCATCAACGCGGTTAGCCCTTCTCCTGTAACTAATGATGAGTTCGGACGTACGGCCGCGAAAGTATTTCACCGCCCCTACTGGTTCCCACTTCCAGGCTTCTTGTTGAAGTCCATATTAGGAGAGCAATCCACTCTGCTGCTCGACGGGCAGCGAGTCCTGCCGCACAAAGCACAAGAAAATTGTTTCATATATCTATTTCCAACTTTGCTGGATGCACTTACTGATTTAAAAGAACATAATAAAGATTAAAAGTTCCGATAAGATTCACCCGAATTTACATGCATAGCTTAAAACTTGTTGTAGCAATCGAGAAGGTGCTTCCCACTTCAAGGGGATATTCTTTATAGGGTGCGATAACCTCATCTTGAAGCTTAGTCCCATTCTTGGAACCCAGATCTCGAATCGAGCACTTCCTGCCCTGGATGGTCAGTTCAACATGCGCGCGCGAGGTTCCCACTGTCTTCTCAACATATTGAACCACATCCTCAGAGCGACCGATTACGAATGTGACTCCTGAGAGCACTATCCTCTCTGAATTCCCGCTCCCCTGCTCGATCCTTTCCAAGTAAGGAGTCAGAGAGTCATTCGTACTTCCCTGTCCATCAAGAAGGACTGTAGCTTGTCTTGATGGAGCAAGAATTTCCGTCTTTCCGCTGAGCTGTTCGTAATAGCCGCCTTCGGGATTAGGCTGATCATCATTACGCAGCTGAACACCTTCACCTGGAACATAGCCTGGGAGAACAGGCTTATCTTCCCATGTTCCTTTTAATGCAGGATCTACTCTGCCTGTTGAGTATGAGCCGCCGTCTACTTCCTCCCTGATGAGAAATTGATCATTCCACCGCCACTCGGTCTCATCCCAGCTCTTCGATCTGCCTACCTCTTCTTTTTCCTTTTTATTCTCATTCAGGAAGTCCTCCAGGCTCCACTTCCCTCTTCGGCCTTGATTACCGTCTGCATGCTCGGCAGAAGATCCCGCTTTTCCTGTACTTCTTGTATTTATTTCAGAATCGTCTTGCTCGGAATCGAGCTTATTACCCGAGGCTGTTAGAGGGCTGCGACCACTTAAGAACCAAATCACACCTGCAAGCATTAGAACAGTAATTCCACCGCATATATACAGACCTGTTGATCCCGGGTTATCAAGGTAAACGAACTTCCACAAGAACGCCACGATAAGACCTGTCCCTAATAAAATATAGGTCCGCTTTGAGGACGAGGTTGTGTCCTTCCCCCGCTCCTCTCTCTGAGCAGAATCACTTTCTTCCAGCTGGCTCAGCTTCGTCTCATGAATAATGTCCTTCATTGGAGGAACAAGCGGCGGTAAGCTTCTACCCGGCTCTTTCGCAAAAGATGGACTGCCTGCCTGACTTCTCCGGTTCATGAATACCTCGTGATTAGAATCTAATACACGCTTGGCACTATCTGCTTCGGGATAGTTCTGTCCATCCCCGGCAAGCAGCTCCCGCAGGAGCTTTCGGAACCCAGCCAAGGAGAATAGATCACTTCCGCATGACTGCATGATCTTCTGTACTCCAATTCCCTCAAGCACAGATACGGAAGCGATCAGCTTCATGATCAACGAGAGCAGCTGATTCTGAATCGGCTCTGAGTTAAATTCCTCTTGCACAGGAATATAGGTAAGGAATACTTTACCTAAGTTCAAGCTGCCGTCTACGAATATATAATTCTCATTAAGCCAGTAATTCGCTGGCTGTAACATATACTGCTTCGATTCATCCAGAGCATTCACTAATTGGAGCAGCAGAACGTAGAACTCCGGCATGCTGAGCTTCTCACTTTTCATACACTGTGAGAGCATTCTTTTACCTGTAATATCGTAATGCAGGCTCACTTTAAGATCGATTTCCTTCACGTCGAGTTTGAGCAGATGCGGAATAGATGTGGAAGCGATCATACCACACTGTACTCGGCTGAGATCACTTGGCCCAAGTCCCTCTTCTGTTGAGAGGACCATATACGTTCCGCCACTGCGCACGAAATCAGTCTGCAAACAAAGCAATTCATGACCCCCTTATACTTTATAAATAATAGTAAGCAGTTAGCACGCCAGGTAGTACCGCAAGCATGAAGGGAAAACTTAGCATATCGCTCTCTTTGCTCTTAATGGGCCCAAGACCCCTAAGGATGATTGCCCCCAGCACACTATTCAGCACCCCTCTTACTCTTCGAATAGCTTCTCTTCTCCAGATCAGAATCAGAAGCCCGAGGATTCCCGCAAATATAATAGAGTAGACTAGAGATGTAATCGTAAAGCCGGTTCCCATCCATGCCCCAATTCCTGCGAACAGCTTCACATCCCCTCCCCCAACCGCTCCGGTCCAATACAGGACCAGCATAATCCCGAATCCGATGCCTGCCCCTTTAAGCCCCAAGGCAAGCCCTAACCAGCCATCAATCCATACCTGGTAGAGTACTCCCGATATCATTGCCGGAACCGTGAGGATATTTGGAATCTTCATGTATTTAATATCCGTGACAAAGGCAGCTAACAGAAAAATCAAACATCCAGCAAACCCCAACTCCATTAGTTCTCCCTCCAAATTACTTACTTCGTATTGCCTTTTCCAGTTACCTGGAAACTATCTGTTGTCTGCACACCTTCATCTGTTTCCAGTACAAATGTCCAATTTCCATGTGTGGTGTTCCCGGATATCAGCCATTTCCATTCGACTTTGCCCGAGGAATCGGCAACAGCTTCTCCCAAGTATTTCGCGACACTCTTACCGCTCTTATAGTACACCGTCAAAGTCACTTTACTTCCAGGCTTGGCTCTTGCCTGAATAAGCGCCTGATTCCCTGTATAAGCAGGGCTTGGCTTGGATAAGACCACTGCCGCTTGCCCATTCTGATCTGCTCCCTCCCCAGAAGCAAGACCACCCGATTGCTCATGGGTATCCCCAATCCACAGACGTTCCACAGCTTTGGATTGAAGCACAATCTTACCTGAGGTGAACGGTACCTTAATGGGCAGTTCATAGCTGATCTCCAGGCCAAAGTAGGGGGTCTTACCCTTCTTCAAATCCGGCACTATTACCTGACTGACATGCATCCGATCTTCATTAAGAATCGTACCCTCCGTAAAAGGGTGCAGCAGCGGCTTAATCACTGGATCGAGCAGTGCCTCTGACAGTTGATTCTTGAGATCCTGCAGCGGTTCATCTCCTTTGGCCGCTGCCTCCCTAACCCAATTTGAGAAAGGAGGCTGCATTTGTGAAGCAAATTTGGAGGCCCATTCGGACAATGAGACCTTTGGTATCTGAAGATTGACACCGCCTCCCTCTTCCTTTCCCTGATCTTGTTGGGACTTCACTGCCAATGCAATCGGATACATCGAAGCAGAAACCTGCTTTACCGCATTCGAGACGACATTGTGCATCTGTGTAGAAATGACAGTCATCTGTACCATATAGATAAGGAAGAATATGACCAGCAGAAAAACAGGCAGCACCAGCGACGCTTCAAGAACAATACTTCCCCGGACATTTCGCCAAACTTTAATAAGAGTAGTCCGCTTTTTTAACTGCATAATATTTATTTCCTTCCACTCGTCCTTCAAGAACTCCAGACGCATTAAGGGCTTTGGCTACCCCCGGCAAAAACCACAGCGGCATGGCAATCGTAACCTCACTCGAAATATATGTGTTACGCTGGTCAGGATTAATCCCGGTATTAAGTCGGATCAAGGCAAGCATCCGGGACAGACGTCCATCACTTTGTCCATGAAGAAGCATGAAGATTCTTAAATAGTCCAGATAGGTGAGCTCGACCTTGAAATAATCGCTTAGAGGGATACTCCCTTTATCACACAGGGTCACCATATCCTGAATAGCATGTTCAATGCCGTATAGCAGGGCCAAAGCTAGAATCAACAGAGGATTGCCAGCCGAGCTGTTCTTAATGAAGCCCTCCATAGTTCTAACTGCCAGTCTGGATGCAAATATCTCTCCATAAGCAGCTGCAATATTCCCACCGAGATTATGGAAGCCATAAAGGATATACTCCATTTCCTGCTGCTCCGGCCCAAATTGATCTACCGCATTATTAAGAGAACCCGATCCGCCGCTCTTCACCATGTCTTTAAGCTTGGTCACATCAAAGTGCTCGAAATAATCGGCCGCATATTCCGTCTCGTAACAATTATCTGTCATTCCACTAAGAAGGGATGACATCGCCCCATATAGACTGTCCATATTGCCCATCGACTGCTGTCCTGACGCGTAAGGGTCAGTGCCTGTAGAAACATGACCCGTATCACCGGAGTCGCCTTTGGCGTTCAGATCCATATTCTCTTTGTAATAGCCTTCGAGAGTATTAAACTCCTCTTGCTTGGCATCCATCTTATCCTTGAGTCCGGATAACTGCTTAAGTATATTGCCAGCTTGTTCCAGCTTACCTTTGGCTTCCTGCTCTGTTTTCTTCCGGGCCTCGTCATAACTTCTATAGGATTCAAGCTGCTTCGACTCTTGATCTAATGCCCCGCCCAAATCCACAAACTTCCGCAGATAAGCATCTGCTTCCTGTCCCGCTGACACGACTGCCTGCTTAATAGGACCCGAGCCGCCTCCAGTACTTAGCAGGGATCCTTCCTGTGTCAGCAGCCCGCTAACTTGACCGTTTAGACGCGTGAAGCTTACCTTTTGATCCTCGATATTCTTCTCTATTTGAGTGATTAGATTATCAGGAAGAAGCAGCTTTCTGCTCTGCTGCCTAATCTTCCTGATCTCTTCACTCGCCGTCTGGTCTGCTCCTGAGGTACCCGATCCTACCTGGTCATACCCGTTATTTGCAGAGCGATTCTCTGAATCTATAATTACTTGCTTCATCTGGTCATTGAGGAGCCTGGCTTGCTCCGCAAGCTCCGCTGCAGCTGGAAGCAGCTCTTGGTGCTTCTCCGCCGCATTTCTTTGACCTCTGGTAACACGGTTAAAAGCTTGTGCGACTCCATTGGTATAGTTCGAAATCTGTGTATCATACATTCTATCTACTGGCTTTCTCTTACTATCTTCCTCTGTCTTGGACTTATAATCTTCGAACTGGCCTGCAGCATCCCTTACAGAAGAGACGCTTCCATTCAAGGGCTTATCCGGGATCGATGTGATCCCTCTGCTTGTCACCCAGGAGGAAAGCTCCTGTACCGAGTCAGCAGATTTCTTCTGATGATCGACCAGCTGATTAAGCTTATCCTCACGCTCGTCATACAGCTTCTGCAGCTTTCCCATGACATCCACAGTATTTGATGCTTCCTTCATTACGCTCGACATCGGTTTAAACTTATTCACGATTTCAATCGTGAAATCAATGGGAGCTTTATATTTCATTTGCTCACGAATCTGCTGGGTAAAAACCGGGTAGGTACCCAAAGGCCGCTCCAGCTGCACCGATGAGCTGTCCAGCTTGGCCTTCATAATCGAAAGGTCATCGCTACGATCAAGCAAATTGAACTCATCCTTAAGCACTTTAGACATAATGTAATTCTCATCGGTTCCTCCATAAGCAAACAAACCATAACGATCAAGGAGATCCGGGTCGTAAGCCGAGAGAACGGAACGTACCGCGGCATGGGAAATCTGCTCACTTTGGGCCTGCAGCGCCGACATGCGTGAATAATCAATAAATATAGAGACAAAGGCAAAGATGAAAGCAAAGATTATAATCAAAAATATAGTCACCGCACCGCGTTCGGAGCGTTCCTTGTCAAACATTTACGCCCCTCCTCTCACTCCTCGGCCAATCTCTACTTGGCGTACTGCTTCAGAGCAGCTCCAGCCTCTTTCGGGCTCGCTCCAGATCCCTTGCCGCTCTTGAACTTGGCAGCATAATATCTGCCCAGATCCACCGTACGAATCCACTCCGTGGGCTCAACCACATAAGAAGAGGATTGTCCAAGCTGCTTCAGATCGCTGCCCATAGCTCGTTCCAGCGGAGCCAGGTGAATCAGCCTATCCAGCGAAACGGTCACCTTCCTGAACAGCAGGTTGCGGCTGTATTTCATGGTTCCATTAATATGCGATGGCACCTCTTGACCCGTATGACTTAACTTGGTAACAGCCAGCGAACCGTCTGCACTGCCGGAAGGCAGAGAGAGTGAAGCAGACTGGCCGCCGCCTGCCCAGCCGAATAAAGCCTGTACCATGGAATCGTCCGTTAGTCTCCAATACAATCCATCATGCTGATCCGCTTGCACCGCACCCGTTCGGGAATTCCGGTAGCTATTCTCCCAGGTATTGGTTGCCCGTTCAGCCGCCACTGCAGCCGTCTGTTGAAGAATCGAGGTCTGATACAAATACAGGCAGAGAAATAACAACAACATCGTGCACATTAGCACTATAGGCATAACCAAAGAGGCTTCAAGTGTAAAGTTGCCTCTTATATCCCTCCTCAGCCTTCTGATCATTCCCCATCCATGAATTCGTCCGTCTTCGATCCTGCCTTCGACAGCAAGTTCTTAATAATATTGGAGAGCTGTTCTCTAAAAATCACGGCTATGATTACAATGACCGCTATGATCAATATAATCTCGAGCATTCCTAGACCCTTCTCATCCTTCCACAGCTGCTTCATTTTTGCTTGAGTTGTTGTTAACATCCTAATTCCTCCTAATTTAAGTTCGACATCTATAATTTATAAGCTCATGGCCATAAAGGCCGGTGTACCCACCAGAACAACAATAATCAAAAACAGCACCAGCATAGGGAACACAAGCTTTGACGAGGCCTGTTCTCCACGGGTCCGGCTGACCGCCTTCCTCTTTTCCCATAACGAATGTGATAAATCCCTGAGAGCGAGTGCGAAGTCACTCCCCCCTCGACGGAAGTTAAGCAATACTGCCGTGGTAAAAGCGGATACTTCCTGGATACCGCAGCGTTTGCTGAAGCTTTCCAGGGATTGCTGGAACGAATACCCGCTATCCATCTCCCGTGACATTTGAAGCAGCTCACGGTAGAGAGGGTGGTTATCTTGATCCCGTTTGCGATCAAGGCAGTGACGAATTGCCTTTTGTACGGTCTCCCCTGCCCCAACGAGCAGAATGATCTTATTCAGCAGCTCCGGGAGCTCCATGATAATCTCCTGTTCCCGCCTTACCACTTTCCGGTGTAAATCCGTAACCAGCGCTGTCGGGATTAGAACGGCAAGCATTACCCCAATACCAAATCCAGCAGGGTCACCCCCCATAAGAAGAGAGAAGACAGCACCTGACGTCAATAGCAGCCATGAGTACGAAAGCATTTCTGCAAGAAATATAAGTGTAAAGTCACCTACTCTTCGCTCCCCGCACATTTTCTGAACCGAACGCTGTACCTTGAAGAAGAACATCGGAAATCTTCCGGCGAACCGCACTCTTTCCAAAAGATAGAGCATAGGGGGAGCCAGCTTCTGAAGTCTGAGACCATCCATTTGAAATTCTCCACAGTCTTTATAAGACCGGGATGAACGCTGATACAAGAGTCCCCAAGCGGCGCTTAATACACTAAGAACAACTATCCATATCAGCAATCAAGCGACCTCCTATATTCGAATATTCATAATCTTGTTGATCAGCCAGAAGCATCCTCCGAACATGAGCAGCGCAATTCCCGAGATGAACAGCCCAATTCCGCTGTATAAAGGCTGCATATAATCGGGAGAGGAAAAATTCATGAACAGCAGGAAGAAGATCGGTGCCCCAAGCAGCGCTTTCGACTCGAACCGCTTCTGCGCAATCATGACAGAAATTTCCTGGCTGATGTCCAGCTTCTCGCTGATAATGCCGGAGGTCCGCCGCACAATTTCAACCAGATCCCCGCCTGTTCTTTTACAGGTTGTGAACACATCTGCAAAATTCGTAATATCCTCGATGCCCGCACGCTGGCTGAAATCCTGCAGCGCCTCTTCCACAGGCTGTCCATATTCCATTCTTGTACAGATAATATGGAGTTCAGAAATGAGGTCATTTCGTGCATCCGGATATAAAAGCCGCAGATCAGAAATGGCTTCCCGAAATCCATTCTCAACCGAACGTCCTGCAGCCAGCGATGAAGAAAGGGAATACAATGCCTGCTTGAAATGCAGGGATAGCGCTTCTCTCCTTCTTGCCAGAAGGTATTTGCTCCAGAATTTCGGTCCATATATGCCTCCTGCTCCGACAATAACGGAGAGGAACCAGGCATGAAAAAATATGTATCCTACCGTAAACAGCACGATTCCGCCAACAACCATACTCACCATCTTTTGATGAGGGGTTAATATGTGCACCTTGTAATCCGGGAGCGCTCCGGCAGCATTTCGGTTCACCGCACTAACATTACGCTGGACATGAACTTTCATCAGACCGATGCTCCCTTTCATATTTATTGCCTGGCAGCCCGGCCATACTGAGCTTGGATGTATGATGTAGAGAGTTACCTGTCGGCACTAAGCCGCCAAGAATACGCCCTTCCTGTTCTCCAGTCTCCTTAAAAACATAGATCGAGCTCAGAACTACTTCCCCATCCTTCATGCCAATAACCTCCGAAATCTCAGTAACCCGGCGGGAGCGGTCCCGCAGTCGGGACAGATGGACAAAAATATCAATCGCCGAGCTGATCTGCTGCCTGACCACCTGAATCGGAAGCTCAGCTCCGCTCAGGACCATTGTCTCCAGCCTGCTGATCATGTCAGATGTGCTGTTCGCATGCCCAGTTGAGAGGCTCCCATCGTGTCCAGTGTTCATTGCCTGCAGCATATCCAGAGCCTCCTGCCCCCGTACCTCGCCCACAACTACCCGGTTGGGCCGCATACGCAGAGATGAACGGATCAAATCACGGACCGAGATCTCACCTTTGCCCTCGGTATTCGAGTTGCGTGTCTCCAGCGATACTAGATTCGGAACGGTCGTAATTTGCAGTTCCGCCGAGTCTTCAATCGTGATCACACGTTCATCCGAGGGGATATACTGAGACAAAGCGTTGAGGAAAGTAGTTTTCCCGGAACCCGTTCCTCCACTGACGAAGATATTATATTTGCTCCGGACAAGGTCCTGGAGAAATACTGCTGCCTCTACGCTCAGTGAGCCGGTAGCGACAATGTCATCCATAGTCATTGGCCGCTCCGGGAATTTACGGATGGTCATTGTAGGTCCTTTCAAGGCAACAGGCGGAAGCACCACATTCACCCGTGAACCATCCTTAAGACGGGCATCCACAATGGGCGCCGATTCATTCACCACCCGGTTCACTGCCGACACAATGGACTGAATAATATCCTCAAGACGTTCCCTGGATTCAAATTTCATATCAATCTGGGTTACATGACCCTTACGCTCGATGAAAATTTCCTGATGGCTGTTAATCATAATTTCTGTAATGGACTTATCCTCAACCAAAGGCTGGAGAATATCGAGACCCCGGAAAGAGTCATACACTCTGCGAACTACCTTCCTCTTCTCTGCGGCGGTAAGACCTTTGACATGCTCGTCACGAAGCACCCGGCGTTCAATATGCTCCATCAGCTCACTGTCGCTCATACTAGAAGTGACATCTAGACCCGCCCTGATCTCACTGCGAAGCTGTCTGAACCACGCCTCCGTCATGCTTATCCTCCTCCTGCTGCAGGCTCGAGGATGTGGCCAGACACTTCCGTAAGTCGTCGGCACAGCTTCATCAGATCACGCTGATATTCCGCCGAATGAAACAGCGCCTCCCAGGAATTCAACTGCTTCCAGGCCGGAATATAAGGCAGTGTCAGATAGTGAACCATCTTCTCCAGGGGAAGCTCATTCGCGAAATTTCCAAGACACCGGTTCACAATGAAAATCGACTTCTGAATTAGAGCAGCATAGAGATCATTTCTCGTCCGTTCTAGATGAACGAGCCATCTGTTGGTTCTGCGAACTGCCCCGATATCGTCCGCTACAAGCCAAACCAGCTGATCGCAGCGTTCGAATACCCCTTCCGTACGCTCAGATGGATAACTATCCGTGTCCACTACGATAAAATCATAACAACCGCAGCCAGCCAGATAATCAATCAGCCGAATCGTATGTTCTTTCGAAAGTTCTAATAGTTCATTTAAATTTGAGAGCGGCTCGAACATGGCTGCCTGAAGCCAAGGATCCCGAACGACATAATCTGCTGCAGCGGGGCCCAGCCTATCCCCTTTATCTTCTGCCGCCTGCAGTTCATAGAGAAGACGGGCCAGTCCGGACATATCATGTTCTTGTTCTTGTCTTCCTGAAGCCCCGGTGAATCCGCTGCCGGCTGTCTCCATATTCAGATACAGCACCTCTAGTCCCTCTGAGCTGAGCTGTCTGCTTAGCTGCAGTGCAGTAGTCGACTTTCCGCTCCCGCCGCTCACCGAGTAGACTCCAACTACACTTGTCCTGCCAGCAGAAGAAGGAGGAGCCCCAAGAGACTTTCGTCCGCTCTGAATAGCCGACAGGATTGAGTTAAGCAGGTCCTTCAACGGCTGGTATTTATGCAGCGTAGTCATGCCTTCTTGTATGTCCCGTTCTCCCTCAATAAGGCATATTCTAGGAAATGTCTTATCTCTGTCATTGGTGATCCATGCTTCCATAAAAATCGACTCTGACACTACGGCATCCGGCAGCTCCTTGCCATCCGTCATTCTCTCTAGAAAAGCATCTACCTTGCTGAATGCCGTGACCCGTATCTTCTGACTGAATTCACTGCAGCTTACATAATGCAGCAATGCCTCAATATAAAATTCATCCTGCACGGCAAGCACTATCCTTACAGGAACCATCTACTCAACCCCCTAATGAACAACAAAAAAAGCACCGCTCAAAAACCGATAACTCGGTTCATGAACGGTGCTTCCGTTTCCGTTGTTCCTTAATTTTACAGTTAGAATATCACACTTATATCAAGCTAGCAAGTCCTTATTATACATTCATCAATCCAGGAATCTATCCCGAATCTCCTTTGTGGGGATCATACAGGTCTCGTCCCTGCCGAACCACCGATACCGATTGCGTGCAACCATATCATATACCGCATCTCTAATGAAGGGGGGAATCACGACGAATACATACCATAACGGCCACGGAAAAGGGAGCAACCTTGCTAACCTTAGAGCAGCCTTGGAGCGCGTATAATAGTGCCCATCCTCAACAAGTACAACGCTACTGTAAGAATCTAGCGGCATGCCGCCTTCTTCAAGAAGCCTCTGCCCTACGCCCGATTGCAGGGAAGCAAAGCGCAGACGCCCCGCACGGTCATGCTTAATCAGGAACTTCGTAAGTCCCTGGCATAAATGACACACCCCGTCCATAAGAACAATGGGCCCTTGCTCTGTATTAGGATTGTACTGGCTCATTTTCTCCCCCCCTATCTGTGAGCTAACTCGGCCAAGTGCAGGATTAGCCCAGAATCTGGTTAAAAATATATAGTAGAGTGCTCCTACGATTAACGATGCACCCTCTTATCTTAATAGAAAAAAGGCGCGAGGTTAACCCCCGCACCTTGTTTATCTGCCTATCGCCCGTGTTATTTGGCTTCCGCTTTATCCAAATATTGTCCGTCTACGATCTGTTGTCCGATATCCCCGGCAAAGTTATCCATGCACTTGCAAATGAAGTCTTTGCGGCAAATCGGGCAGGGACTTTGAAGAAGACGGCTAATGTTCGTAAGCTTCCATTCCGGATAGCGATGATAGAACACGCGGCACTTCGTTCCATCGACCATTTTGACAATAAATTCGTACAAGCCATCCTTCTGATTGCTGCTGGCTTCGGTCACGTTCTCAACAATTGGTCTGTAAGACATGCTCATCACCCGTTTAATTAAATTTCGATCACTTTTCAGTACTTAGACATATTAAATAATTTTAGGCGGCATGTCAACTAAGTGGTCAAGCTCCTGTGCTGTTGAATGGCTTAACACGACTCTGCTTCATAATTATTATTGCTGGCCAAGTAGCCTTTTATCCCGGTTAGGCATACATATAAATACCGGACAAATCCTTATATATCAAGCCTTACTGTACTTTTGAAAAAAATTAGAAATAAAACGTTTTCACCAAAAAGTTTCCCTAGACAAAAACTATTGTAGGTGTACAATATGAGTGAAAGCACGAAAACGGATTAAATTATGAATGAAGAGGTGATTCCTATGGATGATATTCAAGAAAGCACCGCGGGGCGCTTGCCCGGCTGGAGATCCAATCAAGGACTTCCATCGCTTCCGGAGGCGCATCGTTCTCTACGGATTCCGACCAATGCCAAGTGGTTCAGAAAGTTCCTTGCCTTTGCAGGACCCGGATACATGGTTGCCGTTGGCTACATGGACCCCGGCAACTGGGCAACGGATATCGAAGGAGGCTCGCGATTCGGTTATACGCTGCTATCTGTCATTTTGATTTCCAATCTGATGGCTATCCTTCTTCAATCCCTTGCGGGTAAGCTAGGAATTGTGACCGGGAAGGATCTGGCGCAAGCCTGCAGAGACAATTACTCCAAACCGGTTGTCTGGGGACTCTGGATATTGTGTGAGCTGGCCATTGCGGCTTGCGATTTAGCAGAAGTTATTGGGACCGCCATTGCGCTCAACTTATTATTCGGTCTGCCCTTACTATACGGGGTCATCATAACCGCGGTGGACGTCCTGCTGATTCTGATCCTGCAGAATAAAGGATTCCGGTTCCTTGAAATGCTGATTATCGTGCTGATTGCAACCATTGCCGTCTGCTTTGGGATTGATCTGTTCCTCACGGGTCCGGATATGGGGAGTGTCCTAACGGGGTATATCCCAAGTGCTGAAGTGATCAGCAATCCGCAGATGCTCTATGTGGCCATTGCTATTCTTGGGGCTACGGTCATGCCTCACAACTTATACCTGCACTCTTCTATCGTTCAGACTCGTCAATTTGACCAGTCAGCCATTGGCAAACGTCAAGCCATCAAGTATATGACCTGGGATTCGACGATCGCCTTAACTTTTGCCCTATTTATCAACTCCGCGATTCTCATCGTCTCGGCAGCAGCTTTTCATACGAGCGGTCTGACTGAAGTTACGGACATCGGCGATGCCTATCATCTCCTAACTCCTATTGTCGGGACTACTCTGGGAAGTGTGATGTTCGCGGTTGCCCTTCTGGCTTCGGGTCAGAACTCGACGCTCACGGGTACACTTGCAGGTCAGATTGTAATGGAAGGCTTCATTAATATCCGACTCAAGCCGTGGCTGCGCCGTCTGATTACGCGCTTGATTGCCATCATTCCGGCAGTAATTGTAACTGCCATGTATGGAGATTCCGGAGTCCAGGACTTATTGATATTCAGCCAGGTGATTCTTTCCTTACAGCTCCCGTTCGCTGTTGTTCCTCTGGTGAAATTTACGGGCAGCAAAACCAAGATGGGTGAATTCGCCAACAAAGCCTGGATTAATATACTGGCCTGGTTCGTTACAGGAGTCATTATTACTCTTAACGTCTTCCTGCTTGTTCAGACCATTAATTCATAAGCTGCAAAATAAGCCCCCGAGTTCTTCCATCAGGAGAACCGGGGGCTTTATTATGTTCTACATAAAAAAAGAAACGATCTCTTTGCAATTCAGCAAAAAGATCGTCCCTTCAATACAATATGCGGTCGAGAGGACTCGAACCTCCACGGGTATACACCCACTACCCCCTCAAGATAGCGTGTCTGCCATTCCACCACGACCGCGCGGCTTAATCGCTTAATTCAAGCGAACATTTCATATTATATAGATGCCAAGCACAAATGTAAAGTGGAAATTAAATCAAATATTTATTTCCGGGGAATATCCCCCCATAAGACTATGCAAAAAAGGAACCCTGTGAACAAGGTTCCTTTGCGCTTAAAGCTGTTGATGCGGTCGAGAGGACTCGAACCTCCACGGGTATACACCCACTACCCCCTCAAGATAGCGTGTCTGCCATTCCACCACGACCGCATATAAAATTAAAATGGTGAGCCATGAAGGACTCGAACCTTCGACACCCTGATTAAAAGTCAGGTGCTCTACCAACTGAGCTAATGGCTCTTACTAAGAAAAAAATGGTGACCCGTAGGGGATACTCGTTCTCCGAACGAGACTGCGATGTAATCCTACCGAAACGGATGCTCCGACGAACCCTAATGGGTTCTCATCCCTACTTGAAGCTGTTAAACAAAATGGTGACCCGTAGGGGATTCGAACCCCTGTTACCTCCGTGAAAGGGAGGTGTCTTAACCCCTTGACCAACGGGCCATGCCTTAAGTATTTCATGTTGTTCTCGTGTGACAACAAAAATGAGTATATCAAAAATAGAAACGACTGACAAGCTTTTTTTATAACTTTTTTTATTCAGGAAAGTTTTGCTAATAAATAGCCCTGGTGATCCTAAATCAGCGTATAAGCACACATAGATCAGGACAGCAAAATAAAACCAGGAGCTTCTAAAAGCCCCTGGTCATTATGTAAGATCTTGTTATGTGAATGATGGCGGAGAGAGAGGGATTCGAACCCTCGCACCACTTACGCAGTCTAACCCCTTAGCAGAGGGTCCCCTTATAGCCACTTGGGTATCTCTCCAAATAGAAATGGCTCCCCGAACAGGACTCGAACCTGTGACAACTCGATTAACAGTCGAGTGCTCTACCAACTGAGCTATCAGGGAACAATAATGAATACTTCAATTAATTTATCACGCTGACTTAACAAAGTCAAGAATTACAGGATAAGAATCATCTGGAAATGTTAGGTGGAATTCAGGGGAAAGACCCGGCCGCCTGGCCAGGTCTTTGTAGTGGAAACTCAGGAATCTTTTCTGTGTCGATCCAGACCGATAATCATAATAATGAGCACAAGCAGTTGAATAAGCAGTTCAGCACTCATGGTGCCTCTCCTCCATTCCATCCGCAAAATACTCCTTCGGCCCAGTTCTCCTCTCCCAGAGGTTCTCCCTGTACGTTCCCATTATCATGTATATGTAAGACATGCTCACTTATGAGCACATTAAGTTACTTACTTGTGTAAAATACAACTTAAATTCCCTTGCCACCAAGCGGGCTAAGTTTAATCTGTTCTATCCCCGTGATGAGTGGTTTGGCTTTCTGAATTAGCTCTCTTGCCCCTTCAAGTGCCAGGGATGCCTGATGAGCTGACGCATCGCTCCACACCTCGGTTACCCATACACTATTTGGATCGTTGTCTGGAGTGTTGACGATGTATAGGATGCAGCCTTCTACTGCTTCCATTTCGCAGGCTGCTTCGAGCAGAATCTCCACCAGAGTATTACGCTGACTATCATGAGTCGTGAATTTTGTATATAATCCAAATTTGCTCAAGCCAATCCCTCCATTAAAAAAGAACCATCATTTCCGCCCCCGGAAACCTGGTTCTTATGCTTGATCAGATACATTTTCTCATGCTTGGTCTTAGTTGTTCTAGTTCTCATATCCGTAAATACAAACAGGCTTCTTCCCGCCTCGGGATTGCGCTTGCCTTCACGCGCCAGCTTCTCTCTTACCTTCTTGGCATTTGACTTGGCCATTGGATCACTCCTCATTCTTGAATATGATCTCAGTATATCACGGGCGGTCATCCGCGTAGAAGATCAAAGTTCTTCCATCCTCAAATTACCCGCACATCTCCCGCATCGGTAACGTCCCGGATCCACCTTCCGCTTGCGCAGATATTCCATCCTGCAGCGTGTGCAGACCAGCTTGTAACGGTACGGCTGGGGTCTTCGGCCGGAAGTTCCCGGCAGCGATTGGCAGTAGCGGCTTCCTTTTACCTTGTGGAGCAGGGCCTTAAATTCAGGATCTCTATGCTGGTACCCTCTTCCGGCTAAATGCAGATGATAGTGGCACAGCTCATGCTTAATAATCTTCTCGACTTCCTCTCTTCCGAACGCTTGAAGCTGGTGGGGATTGATATCAATATGATGGGTTCTCATAAAATATCTGCCCCCTGTCGTCCTAAGCCGCGGGTTAAAGGAAGCCTTATGTCGAAACGGCAGACCAAAGCTGTGTAGGGATATCTCCTCTACCCATGCCTGCAGCTCATCGTTAGTCACAGGATCATCTCCCTTTCCTCATTCCAGAAATCCCGGTTGATACACTTGAATTTTAACTTCTGATTACGCTACACTGTCAAGTAGGAATCACTTGGAGGGAGTCACCCAATTATGCAGACTATGCGTTATGTCATTTTACAATTCAATCATGAACTGCAGTTCGTGGAAATGCCCGCGGACTATGCCTATCAGCTGAGTGCTTTGAATCTACGGCTTCACAAGGAAATTGCCAAGCTGACAGCGGAGCACATTCCTGCGCTTCCCAAAGCGGTTGCCGAGTGCGACCGGCTCGATCTGCTTGAAGAGACGAGCCGGATTACCAGTGGACTGGAATATATCAATGCGCTTGAGGCTTCCTTCTCGGAGATCAAAGAGAGCAGCTATCCGCTCATTTCACTGCTTACCGAGATCCGTGCTCTTCAGGCCCAACTCGAACAGTGGTACGAAGAAGAAGCAGAACAATCGGTGTAGGACCTGCACACTTCCGGGCTTCCCCCCATATGCTATGCATATTAAAGGGAATTCGACAGGAGGGTGAGCCTTTTGCCAAAATGGCTCTGTAATCAAATTATGCGGGCGTTTCATAAGAAGGACCGGCGCCAGATCAGACTGCTTAACGAGTGCTGGTTTTTCTACTATAATCGCCCACAAGACAATCATAATGCAGGTCAGCTGTAACTGATGCATAGCCCTTAAGAAGCCACGCTAAAGTCCCCGCGACTTCAGCGTGGCTTCTTGTCTTTGAGAGAGAAATAACAGTAAATATCGTTCTCAGTATGTTAGAATGGATTAACCAATTCTAAGCATAAGTAAAGGAATGTTGACCGATGGCCAAACTTACAACCCATATTTTCTCGGAAGATGCCAGATCGCAGGCTGAGTTCTACATCAAGGCACTCGGAGGCGAAATTCACTCCGTAACCACGTATGGAGAAATTCCTGGGACGAAGGAGGAGCTAAGGGACAAAATTATCAACTTAAGCTTTGTTGCCGCCGGTGTACATTTCTTGATGTCTGACTTCGTATATGAATCATTACGTTATGGAAATTCTATTTCCCAATTGCTTGAATTCAAATCTGAACAAGAAGCGCGAGTGGCTTTTGCTAATCTTGCTGAAGATGGTAAAGTAAAGCTTCCGCTTGAGCCCGCTTTCTGGGGAGCCTTGTTCGGCGAAATTGAAGATAAGTATGGAGTTCAGTGGATGATTACGACGGAGCCCAAAGCACACCAAGCCTAATCCCTATCGTATTAACCTCCTCCATTTAACTGGATATTCGAACATAAAAAGAAGGTTGACCACCGCAGACCCACTGCTGGAGGACAACCTTCTTGTATTTTGAGTCCTAGTTCTTCTCAGGATCACGCATCGTCAGGCCAACGCGGCCTTTCTTCACATCCACGCTCAGAACCCAGACGGTCACGTTATCCCCAACGGATACGATATCCATTGGATGCTTCACATACCCGCTGCTAAGCTGCGAAATATGAACAAGTCCATCACTCTTAATCCCGATATCCACGAAAGCGCCAAAGTCGATTACATTCCGAACGGTACCCTGCAGCTTCATTCCAGGAGTGAGATCCTCAATCTTCAGCACATCTGTACGGAAAATAGGCAGCGGCAGCTCCTCACGCGGATCCCGCCCCGGACGCTGCAAGCTCTCCAGAATGTCCTTCAATGTAGGCACGCCCACGTCAAGGCTCTCTGCCAGCGGTTCGGGCTGGAGGCTCGACAGCTGGGCAGCCACTTCTTTGGAGCCCAGCTGCTGCGGCTCGATATTCAGCTCCTTAAGCAGGCGGGTAACCACAGAATAGGATTCCGGGTGAATCGGCGTGCGATCAAGCGGATCGCTTCCTCCCGGAATACGCATGAAGCCAATGCACTGCTCATAGGTCTTGGCGCCAAGGCGCGGAACCTTCTGAAGCTGCTTGCGATTCATGAACTTGCCGTTCTCTTCGCGGAACTTCACAATATTCTTCGCTGTTGTCGCATTAACCCCAGAGACATAAGACAGCAGAGAAGGCGAGGCGGTATTCACATCCACTCCAACGTGGTTAACCGCGGATTCAACCACCGTCTTCAGGCTCTCCTCCAGATGCTTCTGGGAGACATCGTGCTGGTACTGGCCGACGCCGATGGCTTTGGGATCAATCTTGACGAGCTCGGCAAGCGGATCCTGAACCCGGCGGGCGATGGAGACCGCGCTTCGCTCAGCGACGTCAAGCGCAGGGAATTCCTCCTGCGCGAGCTTCGATGCGGAGTAGACGCTGGCCCCAGCCTCGCTGACGATCAGGTAAGCGAGCTCCTGCTCCTCACGTTCGGCGATGATCTCGGCGACGAACTGCTCGGATTCGCGCGAAGCCGTTCCGTTCCCGATGACAATGAGCTGAATGGCGTACTTATCAATCAGCTCATTAAATTTGGCGGCAGCTTCGCGCTTCTTGTTGTGCGGCGGTGTCGGATAGGTCACCGCTACCTCAAGCAGCTTGCCCGTGTCGTCGACGACGGCAAGCTTGCAGCCCGTCCGGTAGGCAGGGTCCACGCCAAGGACGTTCTTGCCCTTCACCGGCGGCTGCAGAAGCAGGCTGCGAAGGTTGCCCGAGAAGATCGAGATGGCCTGATTCTCGGCCTTCTCGGTCAGCTCTGCGCGCACTTCACGCTCGATTGACGGAGCGATCAGACGCTTGTAGGCATCTTCAATCACGGTATGAAGCGCTGCCTCCACCGGGGAATGCCCTTTAATGATTTGGCCGGCCATATACTTGTGAACCGGCTCAGCAGGGACGTCCAGCGATACCTTCAGAACACTCTCGCGCTCACCCCGGTTGATCGCCAGAATACGGTGCGGCGGCATTTTCTTGGCCAGCTCCCGGTAGCTGTAGTACATTTCATAGACGGTTTCCTGTTCGGCATCCTTCGCCGCCGTATCAATCATGCCATGATCGAACGTATATCGGCGTACCCAGGCCCGTATGGCCGCATCGTCCGCAAAAATTTCAGCGACAATATCCATGGCTCCCTGTGCTGCTACTTCTGCTGAGTCCACTCCCTTGTCCGCACTGACATATTTCGCAGCCTCAGCAAGCAGATCTCCCTGCTTCGGTTGGCTCAAGAGCCATTCAGCCAAGGGCTCAAGTCCCTTCTCCTTCGCCACACTCGCACGTGTCTTACGCTTCTGGCGGTAAGGACGGTACAGGTCCTCCACCTCCTGAAGCTTCCCTGATTGCTTGATCGCCGCAGCGAGCTCTGGTGTAAGCTTGCCTTGTTCATCAATAATCCGGATGACTTCGCGCTTCCGCTCTTCCAGGCCGCGTAAATAAGCCGCCCGTTCTTCAATATTGCGAAGCTGGTTCTCATCCAGCTCTCCTGTCATTTCCTTACGGTAGCGGGCAATGAACGGAATGGTGTTCCCTTCACCCAGCAGCCCGATCGTTGTGCGTATCTGTTTGACGGAAATCTGCAGTTCTTTGGCGATCTGCTTTATGATCCGCTCCTGTTCTTCCGCTTGAACCTCCTGAGGTGAAACCTCCACCAACGTGTCCATATCTGACAAATCCAATCCCTCTTTCCCTAAACTATATGTAACTTATTATCACAAACTTCAGCCTATATTGCCAGCAGCCTGATACCCAAATAAAAAATGCGCCCAGGTCTCCCCGGCGCACCTCTTATAATCAGGTCATGTTTTTGTTTAGAAATCAATCAGTCCCACGCTGATAAGCAGTGACTCATCCACCTTCTTCATCGTCTCTTCATCCAGATGGGTGATCTTGTCAGTCAGCCTTTGCTTGTCAATGGTTCGTATCTGCTCCAGTAAAATCACGGAATCCCGGTCAAACCCATGCGTAGCCGCTTCAATCTCAACATGAGTCGGCAGCTTTGCCTTCTGAATTTGAGCCGTAATTGCAGCAACTATGGCTGTCGGGCTGAAACGGTTCCCGATATCGTTCTGGATAATAAGCACCGGTCTTACCCCTCCCTGCTCGGAACCGACAACAGGTGAGAGGTCAGCAAAAAATACGTCACCGCGCTTTACGATCATATTCACACCCCGCTTACTAGCCGATCCAGAGTGCTGTCCGCATCTTCCTCCGCATGGAACGCTTCAGAGGCCATGGTCAGGTTAATCTTCGCCATCTCCATGTAACCGCGCTGCATGGACTCACGGATATAACGCTTCTTCCGCTCGTTCAAGTAGAGCTTCATTGCCTGCCTAATAAGTTCACTGCGGTTGGAATTCTCCATAGCTACAATCCCATCCACTTCTTGCAAAAGATAATCTGGCAAGCTGATCATGATTCTTTTGGTGCTCTGCATATTGGCCAATTACTTTACACCCCCACAAACCTCTCGACCTTCTTTCCTAGGACCAGTATATCATTATCCAAGGAAATTTATACAAAGGAATATATGCTCCCTGTATATCAAGTATGCTGCATTTCATTATAAACGAAAAACCACAGTGGCGTACATACCATTTGTCATTTTCCAATTACTTGATATATTCGGGGTACCTAAGAACAATTCCTCCATACAGGTAAAAACTTTTGGGGGTAACCGTTAATTGGAACTCGCCGCAACCAGCGGATTCACCCTGAGTTCAGGCACCCCTGAACGAGTGTAAAGCCGTGGTATGCGGTGAGCCAGCATGCAGATGATCTCGTAGTGGATGGTACCTAGCTCAGAAGCCAGCTCGCCTGCGGTAATAGTCTCCCCGCCCTGCTGGCCAATGAGGACAACCTCTTCTCCGGCTTGAATTTCCTCTGCCGTTTCGGCAAAAGTTTGCAACGATACCATACACTGGTCCATGCAGATGGTCCCAACGACAGGAACGCGGCGTCCGCGAATTAGAACCTGTGCTTTCCCCGTCAGCATACGTGAATATCCATCCGCATAACCGATAGGGAGTGTACCTATCAGCTCCTCGGCTTCGGTCGTATAGCGTATCCCGTAGCTGATGCCTGAGTGCGGGGGCAGCTTTTTAACAAATACTACCTGTGTTTTCAGTGTTAATACCGGGCTTAGCTTCACCTTAGTCTGCTCGACCTCTGCTGACGGATATAGACCATATAGGGAAATCCCTATACGAACCATATCGCAGGAGATCTGCGGCATATCTACGGCGACAGCACTGTTGCCCGTATGTATAATCGGGATCTCATAACCCTGCTCCCGCAGTGCTTCGCACGCGCCCTGAAAACGTCGGTACTGCTCCAGTGTATAGGTCTTATCTTCCTCATCTGCCGTGGCATAGTGGGTAAATAGCCCCTCTACCTCCACATGCGGCACCGCCATCACGTCACCGACAAATCGGGTCAGCTTCTCACCGGGTAACAGCCCCAGTCGTCCCATTCCCGAATCCACTTTAATGTGTACCTTGAGCTTGCCCGCAAATTTGGAGGCATCCATCTCTCGAATGGCGCTCAGCACTTCCTCACTGAACAGGGCGATCGTTACGTCGTTCTCCCAAGCCGCTTGAATCCCATGCACAGGTACATAGCCCAGGACCAAGATGGGGAGCGATATACCTGCCTGCCGCAGCTCCAAAGCTTCATCCAGAAACGCTACGCTAAGATAATCAGCACCGAGGCGCTGCATTTCCTTGGCTACTTGTACCGCTCCATGGCCATAAGCATTTGCTTTCACACAGGCCAGAAGCTTCATCCCTTCAGGCAGAGCCTGACGGAATGCCAAATAGTTGGCTTGAAGAGCGTCCAGATCAATTTGGACTTGGGTGGGTCGATAGTTTACTTGCAATGAGGTCACCTTCTCTAATGTTTGAAAATCCATTAACACAATAAACTAATGTTAATGTTCCCAGTGATGGCTGTCAATTACGATAGAGAAACCTTTTTCTGCAAGTAAACCAGCATTCCGGCAGAATGATTCAGGCGATCATACCACGTTAACAGCAGATAAAAAAAGAGGACGGATGGACGGTGTGAAGGGGCAAGATTTATCCTCCCTCCAGCCGTTATCCGTCTACCCACTATTATTTACCCGTTTGATCCTGCATAGAAGCGGCGATCTTGATCATTTCATTCGCGGGCAGATTGTTGCTGGTAAGATTGAATTCCAGACCGTCCACGGTCCAGGCCAAATTCTGTGTCTCCTGGTCGGATCCGGTCAGATAACCCCAGGTGAAGCCCAGATCGATAACCTGGCCATTGGCCGCCAGAGATACCGCTCGGTCAGCTGCTCGGCCCTCCGTCAGCGTATATTGATATGCTCCATCATAACGAAGGAGTACTGCACTGTTCTCGCTGCCTTCGATGACCTTCTCTTCTTTCTTGGCTACACCCTCAGGAAGATAGGTCGGCATAATGACCCCGAAGGTCTCATTCATCGCGGGAAGCTTGGCAGAATCCTGAGCTGCCTTATCGTCCGCTGATTGTGCCGCGGTATCCTTGCTGTCCGAGGAAGAATCAGCCGCTTGGTTCTGATCCGGGGTCTTCTCGACCAATTGTCCGTTCTCATCCACTTCCAGGATCGTGCCCTTGGAGTTCGGTGTAGCAGCATTCAGATTCTGCTGCATGTCGAACGACTTCTTATCAAAACCGGCATCGAATTTGAACTTGTCAAATTTCACTTCAACGACCACATTGGCGTTCGAGTCTGAGACCTGAACCTGCTTTGGCGCATAGTCCTTCTTGTTCAGCCAAATCTTCTGACGCACCAGGGTCTGGGTATTATAATTGGCTGCCACATCAAAAACATAGCTGTCCTTATCGTCTACAAATTGACGCGAGGTATCGTTCAGGATACTGCGAACCAAGGTCTGGTACAGATATACCTGCCCTTGATTCTCAGGCCAATCGCTCTGGAAACGGAAGCTCTTGTTCAGACTTGGTGTAAGCACGTACACCCCTTGATCGTTGCGGAGTACGATCTGGGTCACGTCTTTCTGCGCATTCGTTAAGGCAATCCGGTAATATGACGGGTTCTGATACCATACCTCCACCCGGTACTCCTGAGGCTTATCCCCTGTATGGAGGGTCATCGTTCCCGTACCTTCATAACTTTCCATCTTTGTAACGACTTGATCCAAGTCTTTGATAACATCAGCAGAATTCTTCGTGCCGCACGCAGCCAGCAGCATGCTGAAAGCTATCACCATGGTTAGCACCCATGTGATTCGACGCATGGTATCATCCCCTTAGCCCATATGAATTTTCCTAAACTTGATACATGTCTATGTGGGAACTTGGACGATTATGCGGACATGTTTGACAAGCCGGGACTTTACATAAGAGCTGCAAAACTACCGGAAATAAAAAAGAAACCCAAGGTTGCTTTAACCTGGGTTCCTCTACACTCAGAAAGCCAAATGGCTTTCCTTAAGGATCACTGCGTGTTCTGGCCGCTTGCAGCAGACCAACGTCTAGTTACGGAACGTTCCACTAGCAAGCTACCACCTGTGGTGTCTGTGATGTCTTCTTCTAGGCTGTTCCAGCAAAATAATGGCAAGCAGATCGAAAAGGACCAGAGGCAGAATTAGTGGCGCAAAAGTGACGTGAGCCTTGGTATCCTTGCCGTGCAGTGAGGATGTATTCAAATACAGACGCTTGCCGGATACTTTCACAATAGTCCCGTACAGGATACTGCCTGTCTTGGTCTTGATCTTCACCCGTCTGTTCAAATACTTGCGAGCTTTCGCATGATTGGACAACTTCGCCAATGGTTATTCACCTCCATAGGTTCATGACTCAATTTACGCAGACATGAGCCTGATGGTGTGGGCTGGTTATCATGTTTTACGAAGGTAATTCATAGACGATGTCTTCCTAAGTCAGGAGGTTATGCCAGGCTTCTGTTCCGCCTGCTGCCCTGTCCTCGATCTCTGCGGAATATGAATACCGACCACCCATTTGCCAAACGGAAGCCTAGCCAGCAGCCAAGTTAACAGGCAGCACATCATCATACATAATATAAAAGCTATCAGCGTACGCAGAGTCATACTCCATCCCGCGAACAAGCTGCCTTCCAGAGCATACGCGAGCCTCAGCACGGCGGCATGCATCAGATAGGCCCCATACGATAACACGCTGATCCCGGATAGCATGCGGAGCAGAAGCGGATGAGCGCCAGTCTTCAAAGCCATCGCAATCCTATAGAGCACAAAGATCGAGCTTGTAAGGAAAATAACCATAAGGGGCTGCAGCAGCGCCACTCCGTTAAAATTAATATGAAGCCCCTCCGCGCCAATAAAGCCATTCACCAGACGATAGAAGAAGTAGGCTGTGAAGCCGATAAATACCGGCCAGTAGAGGAATTGTCCCTGCCTAACCCATTGCTGCCATCTGGGAACGTTCAGGCCCGCTGCTGCGCCCAGCAGGAAATAAAACAAATAATAAAGCACGTTTCGGTCTGCATAAGTGGTAAATAGCGGAGTGATCACCGGAATATCGGCTGCTGAGAACATTCCCGCGATAATTCCGATCAGCGGCATCAGCCCGATATAAGCAGCCCCTGCCGCCGTAGCAACCCACGGACGGACTCTTGGGCGCAGTCGCTGAGATCCTCCTCTCACCCATTTCCGGAACAGCGGGAACAATAGATAGAACTGAATCATCATGAATACATACCATAGATGATAGCTTGCTTTGCCCGTAATCAGCCGTTCACCGGCCGCTAAGATTTCTTCAAGACGGAGGTGAGGAAAGGCGTGATTCAGGAACATATAAAAGATGGACCATATGAAAAAGGGTGCTCCTATATCCTTGAGTCTTTTTACCAGAAAAGAGCGATATTTCAGTTCTCCATCGTAATTGTAGAAGAGCACCATCCCAGTAATAAAAATAAATACGGGCACCGCAAATTTCGATAGAATGACGAGCAGGGCCAGCAGTACTCCGTCAGCAAGGCCTATCTCCTTCAGGTAGCCATAATGGGCGACCGCGTGCTGGAACACTACCCCCGCGAAAGCAATCCCCCGGAGAAGTTCAATTTCTAGTATTCTCTCTTTCGCTATCCGAATCATTACATACTCCTGTTCTTTCGCTTGTTGTTTTGTTCAATTCGTCTATTATAGCAGGATTGTCCTATCTAACACGAAGTTAAGATGCTTCCCTCTCTGAATATATGAAAGACCAGGCGAATGTCTATAATTCGCCTGGTCTTTATAAGTGCAAGCAGCCTTGGCCTGCTTCGCGTTAGTCATTGCATTTATAGCTGCTCGGCCGGAATCAGCACCTCCTGCTTATGCTTCACTTTCTCGCGCCTAGAGCCCGTGAAACTGTAAATGACCGGCACGATCAGCAGGGTTAGAAGCGTCGAACTGACAAGTCCGCCGATCACCACCACCGCAAGAGCACGGGATACCAAGCCAGCCTCGGTGGATAGAGCAAGCGGAAGCAGGGCGCCTACCGTAGCAATGGCCGTCATCAGAATAGGACGCACACGCGTAACTCCGGCTTCGATCAAGGCCTGCCGTCTCTCCATCCCCTTCTGTTCATTCTGCTTCACCCGGTCAAGCAGTACGATGGCATTGGTTACAACGATGCCGTTCAGCATCAGCAGTCCAATCATCGCCGGCATTCCAATCGGCTCCCCTGAAAGGAACAATCCGCCAATCGCTCCAATGATAGAGAAAGGAATGGACGCAAGGATAACGAACGGAAGCTTGGCTTGACCAAAAGCTAGCAGCATTACAAAGTAGACAAGCACAACACTGACCAGCAGGGCTATGCCCATACTGACGAACCCATCATTCATTTCCTTGGCGGCCCCTTCCGAGGTCCAGGATACGCCATTCGGCAGCTTAAGAGCATTAATGGCGGCAAAGGCTTCACTGCTCACTTTAGCTGAGTTGTTATCGGTAATGGACGCATAGACCTCCATATATTCTTTCTGGTCCAAATGGGCAACCAGGGTCCGGCTTTGGATCTTCTTGATCACACCCAGATCCCCAAGCTTAACCGGTTGACCCAAAGCGCCGGTAACTTCCTGTTCCTTAAGCTGCTCGGCAGAACCCGTATGATCGGTCTGCAGCTTCAGAATAACATCGGACGGCTTATTGTTGATATCCATGCTTGCAATGGTGCCCCCGGTTACCATCATTCTCAGGCCTGAGGCTACCTGGGCAGGCGTCAGTCCGTTCTCAGCCACCCGCTCATGATTCAGGTCAATGGCAATCTCGGGCTTCTCTCCTTGAGCCGAGCTTCGAACGTCCGCCAAACCGTCAATTTTGCGGATGGCCGCAGCGATTTGATTGGCTCCTTCTGCAATCGCTGCATGACTGGGCCCGTTCACAATAATGTTCAGATTGTTCCCGCCAATCCCGCCTAGACCAACCAGCACAATACTCTCGGCGCCCTTGATATCCGCGAACTTACTCCGTAGCTCTTCACCGATACGGGTCGTATCCGCTTCTTTAGTTACTTTGAAAGCAACACGCCCCTCTTCATCTGCCGTACGTATAAAAGTACGCTCCACTCCAGGCTCAGCCTTAACTGCCTGCTCTACAGCCTTAACAACCTGCTGCGTTAAAGCCTCATTTGTCCCTACCGGCATGGTGACATCCACATTAAAGTTGGTCGGCTTCTCCGAGGGCAGAAAGTTGAAGCCTATTGCGCCTACGGCAGGGACTGCCAAGCTTCCAGCAAGAAGAACAATCGCAAGCAGGAGCGTCACCGCTCTGTGACGAAGGACTCCTGATAGCATTCTGCGGTAGAGCTTCTGCAGACTGCCTTCCTTATGCTCCTTATGCTTAATCTTGAGCAGGAACAGTCTCGACATGAGCGGAACAAGGGTTACCGCAACCAGAAGTGAGAACAGCAGCGAAATTACAATGGTCCATGCCAGCGGAACGAAGAATTTACCTACAATGCCTGGCACGAAGGCCAGCGGCAGGAAGACCGCCACGGTCGTTAGCGTTGAGGAGGTGATAGCCGAAGACACCTCGCGGGTAGCCTGCTCGACCAGCTCTGCATTTCGTTCCTGAGCTCCCCGCACCCGGCGGAACACATTTTCAATTACCACAATCGAGTCATCCACGACCCGCCCGATGGCTACGGCGATTCCTGCGAGAGTCATCATATTCAGGGTATAACCAAGCTGGTTCAGTACAATAAATGAAGCCAGCATCGACAGCGGTATGGAAATGACAGCAATCAAGGTCGAACGCAGGTTACGCAGGAACAACAGCGTGACCGCAACCGCCATCAGACATCCGAGCAGCACTTCCCGAAGCATGCCGTAGACCGAGTGCTCTATATCCTCGGATTGATCCAGCAGCAGCTCCTGCTTGATTCCTGAGGGAATGACGAGGCTTGATAGGTTATGCTTAATCTGCTTCACCATCCCTACGGTATCCTGTCCGCCCTTCGACAGAACACTAAGGGTCACAGCAGGCATTCCATTCATATGGGTAATGGTGTCATCCGATGCACGGTATGTAACATCTGCAATCTCGCTCAGTGCAAAAGAGTTCAGCTTGGCTTCTCCCCCAGATAGAGGCTGGGGCGCAGCTGCCGCAAACAACCGGATATTCCGGACATCCTCAATCGATTGCAGGGTATCATCCATCCGAACGGGCAGAAGCTGCGAAGATGTCTTGATGTCACCAATCGGAATATTCACATGATTAGCTGTAATCATTTGCTGGACTTGATCGAGAGTTAGTCCTTTCTCCTTAAGCTTGCCGGGTTTAATCTGTATGTATATGTTCTTATCTTGTATGCCCTTTACCTCAACCTGCCCTATCCCCTCAGCCGATTTAACAGCCGGGACGGCTTCGTCCTCCACGAATCGCGCAAGCTTCTCTTGATCTGCTCCGCTATAGGCAACCGTATAAATTTCGGGGTCAAGCTTCTCGCTGAAGAAGACAGGCTCACCTGTGCCCTCGGGAAGCTTGGCCTTGGAGACGATGTTACGAGCTTCCTCTTCAATCTTGTCCATATTGACCGACATGCTGGTCTTGATTACACCGGAATAGGCATTGGGAGCCCCCCAGGTATATACGCCGGTCACTCCTTCTATATTGCGAAAGTCTTTTTCCAGTACCTCACCTACATCTCTCATGGACTGCTCGGGTGATGCGCCCGGATATCCAATATTGACATGCAGATACGGAATATCCACATCCGGGTATTTCTCCATCTTCATTTGGCTGACCGCATAATAACCCCCAGCAGCCAGTACCGCTACCAGCAGCAATACAGCTGTGGCATTCTTCATACTAAAACGAATCAGTGATTTCAATTTCTTCTTCCTCCCCAAAATTTGTCTCTCATGTTGAAAGTATAGAGGACGTGAATAGTGCCAGCACACCATCTGGAGGAGGTAATTAACTCTGGACCTTAGAGCTGTCATTCACTGGACTTTGGCCCAGTAGTCAAAGCCTGAGTTCTGTGCTTAATTATAAGTAATGAACTAAAGTTACAAATTTTGCTACATATACCAGAATTCCGGATGAGGGCCTTGAACTTAGTTCAATTTATTGATCTTGTTATAGAGATATAAGGAGAGGGATGAAATCAGACTATGAAAAGTAAACAGAAGCAGTTCGTGAAGGAGTTTGCCTTTGATTCAAGGGTGCTCTTCATCACTTGTATGCTGATCGTGTATGCGGTTGTTACGCTCCTCACACCTTACAGCCGCTGGATGTGGTGCGCTGTCTTGGGAGGACTACTGGTCTTTTTCATTGTCGAATATGTCTCGCATCGCTTCATTCTGCACGGATGGCTGTCAAGGATCATGCCGAAGGCTCATGAAGGACATGACAATCACCATAAGAACCCGCAGGATTTCAAGGACATGCTCACACCCAACACCTACAACGTTCCGGTCCATCTCCTGTTCTGGCTTTTCTTCACCCTTGCTCTCCAAAGCCTTCATCTCAGTAGTGCACTTATGTTCGGGGTAGCCGTCTATCACCTGCTCTACGAGTGGGTTCATTATGTCTCGCATCGCCCAATTACTCCCCGCACACGCTTTGGCAGATGGATGAAGAAGTACCACTTACTTCATCACTTTAAAGATTCCCAGCATTATTTCGGGGTCACGAATCCTGCGCTGGACATGATGCTTGGAACGGATCAGCTTCCCGCCGGGATGCATAGTTCGGCGGAAGGGGCGGCTGCGAAGGAGTCGTCTTAGGGAGTTCTGGGAGTTCTGGAGTTCTGGAGTTCTGGAGTTCTGGGCTTTCTAGCTTTCTGGAGTTCTGGCTTTCTGAGCCAACTGCCCAGCGGTTCAGCCTTTAGCTCCCAGCGGTTCCTCATTGACTAACGTTAAGCCCGCCTATTATGCTGTAATAGATATTTTCAGCGGGGAAAGGAACATGCAGCTTGGCACAGTTATACTTCAAATACGGAGCAATGAATAGCGGTAAGTCTATTGAGATTCTTAAAGTAGCCCACAATTATGAGGAACAGAACAAGCCCGTTCTGATCTTCACACCGGCGCTCGACACCCGGGACGAGATTGGATTCGTGTCCTCCCGTGTCGGTATGCGAAGACAGGCCATTCCGATCTATGATGACACAGATATATTCAGCATGGTGAAGGAGCACGAACCGAGGCCGTACTGCGTACTGGTGGATGAGTGCCAGTTCCTCAAGAAGGAAGGCATCCGGCAGCTTGCCCGGATCGTGGATGAACTGGACGTACCCGTCATGGGGTTCGGGCTCAAGAACGACTTCCAGAACCGCTTGTTCGAGGGCAGTGAGCAGATGCTGATCTATGCCGACAAATTAGAAGAGATGAAGACGATTTGCTGGTTCTGTGAACGCAAGGCCACCATGAACCTGCGGGTTGAGAATGGCAAGCCCGTGTATAACGGCGAACAGATCCAGATCGGCGGCAGCGAAGCCTACTATCCGGTATGCCGCAGATGTCACGCAAATCCACCATTATAAAAAAGTGGGTGTTCCCAGGTTGATGAACCGGGGACACCCACTTTATTTATTTTCCAAAAGATTAACGCAGCATTCAATTCTTATGAACCTATGCTCATACTCGCACATTTAATTGGAGCCTGACGGAACCTCTGACTCTTGCAATGGCCCTGACTCCCGGGTCCGCCGGTTCATGAATACCAAACACAAGGCAATTATTGTGAGAATCACCGCAAGCCACCGAAATCCCCCGAAGCTGAATTTGCCTCCCATAACGATACCGATCAACAAGGAAGATAGTATGGTCCCCAAGTATCTCGAGGTATTGAACAGACCTGATGCGACACCGATAATCTCCTTCGGAGAACTTTGGAACATGGCTGCTTGCATGCCTACGTTACTCAGCCCGTTACTAATCCCGAATGCGGCTAGTGCCAAGCATACACTGATCACGGATGTTGTCTGATTCAAGGTCACGATCCATACGGACCCAAAAGTCATCAGAATAGCAGACATGAGCAGCGCCGGCCGGGGTCCTGACTTATCAATCCATCGTCCTGCCAGCGGCGAAGTGACCAGCGAGGCCAGACCCAAGGTCAGCATAAGGATTCCTGTGTTGAACTCGCTGACGTGCCGGACCGTTTGCAGGTAAGAAGGGAACCCGAAGAAGAGCGAATAATATAGCAGATTAACAAGGATATATTGGATATTGACAGAGGTCATCGCAGGATGCCGGGCGAATGTCTGCAAAGGAATGAAGGGCGTCTTCGTCTTGAGCTCATGTCTTACGAATCCCCCCAGCGCTGCGAGGCCGATCAGCAGGGGTATAAGACTTCCTGAGGAGAATTGCCCGGCTGATTTGGCTGAGAGCAGCCCAACGAGCAGAGCAATCAGCCCTACTGTGAAGAGCAGAATTCCTGATACATCGATCACAGCAACCCACTTTCGAAAAGTCATGTCCCGCGCAGTGAGAAGTGTAGACCGCTCTTCCTTAGGTATCGTCTTCCGGGCGAGCAGAAAGCTTGCCAGCACAAACGGAATATTGACCAGAAAAATAGCTGGCCACCCCCACCAATGAATCAGGACACCGCCTATAAAAGGGCCAATCGCTGCGGCTCCGGATAGGAATATGGACAAGACAGACAGTGCAGTCGCTTGTCTCTCCGTAATATGAATGCGTATGATGGCCATTCCCACCGCAACCATCATGCTTGTTCCGATCGACTGCACAACGCGCAGCACAATAAGCATGCCGAAGTAGGGTGATAGCGGAGCCAATAAGGATGCCGCGAAGGATATAACAAGCCCGGCAAGGAAGATTCTCCTGCGGCCGAATAAATCACTGGCTTTACCCATGACAGGCTGGGCAACTGCACTTGCAATGTAGAAAGAGAATATAACCCAGGACACGCCGGTAAAATCCAGCTTAAACACATTTTGCAGACTCGGAAGAGCTACGGACACCATCGAAGAATTTAATGGATTGAGCAGAATTCCAAGACATACTGAAATCATTAACCACCTGCTGCGAGCATTCAATTCCGCTCCCCCTCTCGTATTAATGTCATCGTACTTGAAACCCGTTATTTATTCCAATGCATTTCATGTTATGATTTCATAGACTAGAAGGAATGAGCGGAGGTGCAAAATGGAGCTTCTTCAGCTGCAATATTTTATCGCGGTAGCCAGATTGGAGCATGTAACTGAAGCCGCACGAAGCCTGCATGTGACACAGTCCTCACTAAGCAAGACGATTCAGCGTCTGGAAGAGGATTTAGGTGTACCCCTATTCGACCGGGTAGGAAGAAAGCTGCGGTTAAATGAATTCGGAAGCAGCTTCCTTCGCCGCGCCGAAAGGGCGCTCTTCGAACTCGAACAGGGGAAGCAGGAGATTAGCGATTTATCAAGTCCCGAACATGGCACACTCGAATTGGCGGTAACCGCCGCAAGCGCGCTGCCCTATATCCTTCGGGAGTTCCGGAAGAAGCGGCCTGATGTCCAATTTTATGTCCAAATGCTAACCACGCAGGAAATGGTTACGCTTCTTCACCGGGGAGAGGTAGACTTCTGCTTGTCCTCACCTTCTATACACGGAGATGATATTAATACCCAGATCGTGTTCAACGACCCGGTCCTTGTTGCTGTTCCCAAGAGTCATAGGCTGGCAGGCCAGGATAGCGTGAGCTTGGCTGAACTGAGAGATGAGTGGTTTGTCGGTGTAAAAAGAGGCTATGGTACACGAGATTTAACCGACTCCGTATGCCAATCCGCCGGATTCTCGCCCAAATATGTGTACGAGGGAGATGAGCCTGCAAGGCTGGGCTCACTTGTGGAAGCCGAAATTGGCATTGCCTTCATCCCAAGCACAGCAAGCAATGCAAATGATCATATTCACTATCTCCAAGTAGAGGGTCATGAACTGGTGCGGGAGATCGCATTATTATCACATAAGAGCCGGTACATTTCGCGGGCAGCCCAGGAATTCCGCGAGGTGGTCGTGGAGTATTTCGCGGCGAAGGCGGCGGGGGGAAAATAAAGCAGCGGCAGAATTAGACTTTATGGCTCAGTCCAATTCTGCCGCTGCTTTTTGTATTCGAAGTTCGCGCTACCTCTAGCGATTAAGCAGGTCTGGTCTGCTTGGAGCTCGCTCCCTTCAGATTATTTCTCTCAATTATCTCCCTTTGGGAGAGCCCCTCTCTGCTCGGGTTAATCCAGATCGTAAATCGAGCCGACCTTGAGTCCGTACAGTTCGTTGTATATTTTCTCGGCGTAAGCGTCGGTCATGCCTGCAATATAATCAATGATCATATGCTCCCAGGTCCAGATCGGATGCTCTCTCTTCTGATCCCGGTCAAAGCGGCGGAGCCAGTCTCCCGGAATAATGGACTTCGAAGTGTGAGGGTCCACAAAAGCATCCCAGAGCCTCTTAATAATCCACGCGCTCCGCTTCTGCAGACGCTGTACCCTGAGGTCCCGGATCATGGTAACCCAAGCGAAACTCTTGAGCACGCTGACTGTCCGCAGCATATCCTCGTCCTCTTCTCCATTCCTCACAAAGGTCACCTTCTGCCAGTTCCCGTCCGGAATGACGCCCAGGCTTCCCACGAAAAGGCTTACCCAATAGGCCTTAACCTCCCGGCGGGTCCGGGACGAATCGAACTCACAGGTCGGCAGCTTCTCATTCCAGACCCGCAGGAACGAAGTCAGCACTTCCTCTGCTTTACTCCGTATGCGCTCATCGTCCCATCCTTGCCAGCACGGATCTTCCAGCGTATTCACCTTCTCCACAATCAGCTGCTGGATATGCGGGTCCTGCATGAAATGCTCATGCACCTCGATCTTCCCCGCCTTGATCCCATCCTCCAGATCATGCGCCGAGTATGCAATATCATCACACAGGTCCATCAGTTGGGCTTCTAGCGTCTTCTTGCCCGCCGGAATTCCCCATTGACTCCGGATCTCAGAAATATACTGCCACTCATGGTGATACATCCCCTTATGATTCACCGTGCCGGGAAAAGGATATTTATTCGTTCCCAGCAGAACTGCATCCGACAGATTCAGCCCATCCAGGTCCTCTCGCTTCTCCAGAAACATGATTAGCCGGAAATTATGGGCGTTCCCCTCGAAATGCTCATACTTCTGCCTCATTGCGGAGCGAATCAGCAGCTCATTGGCAGCTGGATCACTGTTCTTCTTCAGCTCCTGCTGTACTTTATCCTCAATCAAGCGGTCCAGTATGCCCGAGAGCACCTCTTCTCCTTTGTGCCCAAATGGCGGATGCCCGAAATCGTGACAAATTGCCGCACACTCCACAACCTCGGAGTCAATGATGAGTCCCGGATTGCCAGCCCTCGCGGTGTCAATGCCCGGATAGGAACGAATCAGGCTGCGCGCAGCTTCCCTCGCAATCTGAGCCACCTCAAGAGAATGGGTAAGACGAGTCCGGTAGTAATCGCCGGTTCCGGCCCCGAACACCTGTGATTTACCTTGCAGGCGCCGGAAGGTAGGCGAATGAATCAATCTGGAATAATCACGCTCGTAAGCCGCCCGAGCATTTCCATGCCCGTGCCCCGTCTGATCCGGGTACTGCCTGTGCTGCCTGAGTCCATTAACGTCCATAATCAAGCCACTCCTAATTATTAGATCTGCTATATGAGTTGAACAAATGATTTTACCTGTTAGTCAGCCGTGTGTAATGTTCTTACGATCGCTGTTGCTCTCAGACTTCTTAATTGAATTATAAAGGTAGAAGTCTGAGATCAAAGGCGAACGCTACGCTTCTCCAGAATCATTTCACACTCTTGCCTAGGTAACTCTTTAAGTTCAACTTTTATAGCAGGATTTTAGTAATTTTTAACTAGTGTACTTCCAGAGTCTGTTTGAAGTCAAAGGAGAATCCCAAGTCATCTGCCCCGGCACAAAATCCCCCAACACCCTGCGGTCGCACCAAGGGTCAATTTTATGATATGTTAACCTTAATTGTAATCTGTACCAGCAAAGGGGAATCACCATGCCGATTAGAAGACCGCTCCTGACTGAACAGGACTTTCAGGAAGCTTTGGACCATCAGTACCGTATTCGTGTATTTCAAGACGATCATCTGGTAGATTCCGGCGGAGTCATTATTCGCTTTGATGACCAGACTGTCATCCTGCAATCGAGCGTAAGTGAACTGGCGTATCATTCACGAAAGGATTGTCAATTTTTTGAGATTCGAAAGTAAAAGGATAGAGGAGGAGTAATATGTCTATGTTGGTTGCAAAAAACTGGCTGCTCGCAAGGCTCTACGAGCAGGATCAAGTGATTGTAGACTGCCGCTTTCAGCTCGGCAAGCCGGAGGCTGGGCGGCAGGCTTATGACGCCGGTCATATTCCCGGCGCTGTCTACCTGGACCTGGAGGCGGACTTGTCAGGTCCTGTCCAGGCTCATGGCGGCCGCCATCCCCTGCCAGATATGGCGGCGCTGGAAGATCGTCTTGGACGGGCCGGGATTGGCCCGCAGACGAGAGTCGTAGCTTACGACGATCAGGGCGGCATGTACGCCGCGAGGCTGTGGTGGCTGCTGCGCTATGCCGGGCATGAGCAGGCCTATGTGCTGAGCGAAGGCTTCTCCGCATGGGAGGCGGCGGGCTATCCCTTGAACGCCGAGCAGCAGGTAGTCATTCCGCAGACGTTCACCGCTCAGCCGCAGCGCGGCATGTGGGCTGACGTCAGCGAAGTGCGCGAAGCCTCTGCCGCCGGGGAACGCGGCGCGCTGCTGGTGGATTCGCGCGAAGCGAAGCGCTATATCGGCGAGGAAGAGCCGATCGATGCCCGCGCCGGGCATATTCCAGGAGCGGCTAACCGCTTCTGGAAGGAGGTGCTTGATGCGCACGGAGCCTGGAAGGGCGAGGCGGAGCTTAGGGAGCATTTTGCAGATATTATTCAAGCAGCTGAAAAAGGCCGTGACGTCGTTGTATACTGCGGATCCGGCGTAAGCGCTTGTCCGAACGTGCTCGCGCTGCATCATCTCGGATACACGAACGTGAAGCTGTATCCAGGAAGCTGGAGCGATTGGATTAGTTATGAAGGGAATCCGGTCGCGGTGGGGGACGAAGGAGAACGGAAAGACGGATAGCAGTATGCAAAGTTGATTACATCGCCAGGTGGCTTCTAAGCCCAGGCGGTGTATTTTTTATGTTACGAATCAACTGGGAGTCCACAATGGGTTCCATATGACAGTATTAAATGAATTTTCATATTTTTGGCGTAAAACATATAGATGTCCCTCAAACAAATATATACACTGAATCAACAAATGGAGATTATTTGAGGAAAATCAACGAAAAGCCAACATTAGTGTTGCAGATTAATCGAGGTGAACCGTATTACAAGTAGGGAAATTTGCACGAAAACACCAGGTGTAGGGGCCATCCGTGGTGGATGGAAGCAACGAATTAGAGTACTTTTAAAGGCAGAAATGAAATTTTCGCGACGATGATTTTGGCGCGTTGATCTTGCGGTATTCTACGATTAAATCACGTTAGACCTGTCTTGGCCTTACATTTACAAGCAGTATGCTGGCAACGATAAGCATCATGCCCACGATAAGGTTCATCGTCAAATGTTCATTCAGGAACAAAATGCTGCAGATGATTGAGACGACCGGGATGAGGAACGTGTACGAGCCGACCTTCGATGCCTCGCCTGAACCAATTAGCTTGAAGTATACGAGCCAACCGAGCGCAATGACGAATACGGAGATGAACAGCGTATCGTACAAGAGGGCTGCCGTCCAGCGCACCTCTGACCAGCTCTCGACAGTCGAGCCGTAAGCTGTCATGACGATGCCTCCAATCACGATCTGCATAGCGGTCATCCACAGCGAATCGACCTTGGCCGCCTGCCGTTTGATATAGACTGTGCCAAGCGCCCAGCTTAGTGCGGATCCCAAGGCGAGCAGAATTCCGAAGATGGAGATGCCTCCCTCCAATCCACCGATGCTCATCGCGGCGACTCCACCGAAGCCGAGCAGTAGGCCGACCATTTTCCGTGCGTACATCCTCTCTCCCAGCCACATCCAAGCGAACAATCCGAGCAGCACAGGCTGGAGGAACACGATCGCAGAGAACAGGCCTGCCGGCATGTATTGGAGGCCAACTGTTTGGAAGCCGTAGTAGAATACGATGCTTAAGAATGCGGACAGCACATAATACAGCCACGTTTCCCGAAGCCGAAGTTGCTTCCAGCGCGGTAGCGCGATAATAATAAGCAGCACTCCTCCGATTAGTGTGCGAAGTCCGGCAAACAGAAGCGGCGGCGTAAACTCGAGAGCATACTTGGATAATGGCCAGTTAATTCCCCACATAAGAATGAGGAAGGCCAAGTAGAATAACGTTTGCTTACGCGATAACGATGTCTCTGACATATAACAAATCTCTCCTTGTGTTAAGCTTTATCCGAATGATACACTAAATTGAACCATGATGAAAATGAATGTTTTTCATAGGAGGCATATCATTCACGTTATGACATATACACAAATCAAGCTGTTCGTGAAGATCGCAGAAACTGGGAGCTTTACAAAAGCCGGCCTTGAACTCAATATGACGCAGCCCGCGGTTAGCCGAGCAATCTCCTCGTTAGAATCGGAGCTGGATATCCCTCTGCTGCTGCGCGACCGCCGCGGGGTGCAATTGACTGAAACCGGTAAGCGAATCGTCGTGCAGTTCCGTGAGATTCTCGGTACCTTCGCCAAGGTCGATCAAGTCATCGCTGATGAGAAAGGGCTTCAAGTTGGCACAATCCGCGTCGGAGCCTTTCCTGTGGCCGCCGCTCACTTCCTGCCACGTATTATTAGTGTTATTGCCAAGCAGCATCCGGGCATCGAATTCGAGCTGCATGAAGGAAGCATCGACGAACTGAGAAACTGGCTGGAGACAAGAGTGATCGACATTGCATTGCTCATTCCGCCGGACGGCGATTGGGAGACGATTCCACTTTATCGGGAGAAAATGTTCGCCGTACTGCGAGAGGATCACCCGCTGAGCAGTCTACCCATTGTCCCCGTCAAACAGCTCTCGACGGAGCCATTCATTACGTGTAAATCCGGCTATGAGCCGCCAATTACGGACCTATTCGAACGAGCGAGAGCTCACCTGCAATCAAAGTACATCGTTCAGAGCGTCAGCATGGCTCTCAACATGGCAGAGGAAGGTCTCGGCTTCCCCATTCTGTCCGAACTTGCACTGAAATCCCTCCCTACAGGGCTCGTGAAGCGTGAGCTTGAACCGAATGCGTATCGCGATATCCGACTTGCAGTTCCATCTATCGATGAGGCATCCCACGCGGTCAAATTGTTCATTCGGACTACGCTCGACTTGTTTCCGCCGCCGTATGACCTGACTTAAAACAAATCAAGCCCCGGCCCGCGTCACAACGTGAGTCGGGGCTTTCGATTACTCAGCCACTGCTCATTTTGGGTGCCTAAAGATTTTTCGCTCTATAGATGATAAGGTGAACCGTATCACAAGTAGGGCGAAATCCATGACAGTTGCAATCCCCAGGCACTGTCATCGCAATTAAACCTAGAGATCGAATGCATTAAGAAATAGCGGCGAACAATGTGCAATTAGGGATGTATGAGACGGAAGCTTGTAGCTCCCTCATACATCCCTTTTTCTATGAATAGGTAAGTTCACTTTCTCCTTATAGACGGCGCTTTACTCTCACAATTATTCATAATCCCTAACAGAATCAATGGGTCTATCAGCCGCGATGTCGATAACTGCTTGATATAAATTTGGCGGGTGCTCGGCGATCCTGTGGCATAAATACAAATACCATTCATGGCCATAGGTTAGATAGATGCGAACGGGATAGCCGGCTCTTCTCAGTTTGCTGCTTAAGTCGGGCCGAATCCCGTATAACATTTCGAATTCCACACCCGGCTTCAAGGCCCATCCCCGATTGATCACCTCATCTATGATGCGCTCATCATGGGTAGCGATGGATACTCGATGCCCTTTATCAATGGATTGTTCCAAGAGCTGCAAATAGCGTTCATTCAGAGCGTCTGAACGTGAGATCGCCAGCTGATCCGGCTCTTGATAGGCTCCCTTCACAAGGCGTAATCGTCTAGAATCAGCCTGCAAATCATTCAAGTGCTGTGTTGTAAGGTGCAACTGTGCTTGCAAGGTGATACCAATATTCGGATAGATAGCTGCTGCACGCTTATAGATCGCGAGAATCGCCTCGGTTTTGGCTGATTCCTCCATGCTGATAAACAGTTCGATACCCCTCCGCTGGGTCTGTTCCGCCAAGGCTGCCAACTGCTTATATGCTAATGCGTCATCTACCGATAAACCGATGTGGGAGAGGTCAAACGATACGCGAGCCGCTATCCCGCGATCAATCAGGGTCTGAATGAGCTGTTCCATTTCCAGTGCCGCCGCTTCACAAGATTGGACATCTGCCGTATTTTCGCCAATATATTCTATAGAAATTGCATACCCCTTATTAACAAGCGCCCTCCCCGCTTCCAGTCCGGCTGCTCTGTCGTCGCCCGTCACATACCTCGCGGCAGCACGTTGCAGCATATGATATATGGATGGCGTCTGCTCGACATAATCCTTCAACTCTGCCCGCCGAGCAATGGATTTCATCGTTTCTGCAAATTGTTTTTCCAGTTCAATTGTGATCGCCATATAGTAGCCCTCCTCTTGTCTTCTCAGCTCAGTGTACTATCGAGACGATAGAAGAGGATTGTAAAAAATTGCTCTATTTATATGGATAACGCGTAAGTTTGAGGCGTCGCACCTACTATTCTGGCGAAGGCTTTCGTAAAATGACTTTGATCATAGAATCCGGTGTCAACCGCTATTTCGGCAATGGGCCGCTGCTTTTTCAGCTCAATCTTGGCATGATTGATGCGCAGCAGATTCTGATAGGCATGGGGAGGCAGATGCGTACTTTTCTTAAATAATCGTATCAGATGATAACGGCCGACGCCGGTCTCTTGCTCCAATGTTTCAAGTGTGATCCGATCCTTGTAATGGGCATGAATATATTCCTTAACCCGATTGACGTATTTCTGTTCCAACGCGCCATGCGGTTCGTGTACGATGTCGGATTCATGCTTAATGATGAGCATATGCATCAGTTCGATTAACGCCGTCTCAATCTCCAAGGAAGATTCATTACGGACAAGGGAATCCATGGTTCGATTGAATAGTTTACGGCAAGCGTTGTTCTTCCGGTCCTCTAGCAAGAACGGAATTTGAAGATTATTAAGATGAGGAAGTTCAATATGTTCAAACCATTTCGGCTTAATGAACAGCATTCTGTATTTCCAGTTGGCATTCTCAGCAGGCTGACAAGCATGGAGCATGTGTGGCGGAAAGTTGATCATTCTCCCCGACTCTACGCGCCATAACATCCCTTCGCACCACGCCTGAGTCTCGCCTTCATCTATTAAACCGAGGGAATGTTCCTCATGGAAATGTTTCTGATAAGCTAAGTCACTCTTCCGACATCGCTTTGCTTCCAAGAAAGGCAATGCCTCGTCTCGATAAAATGTTACATCGGCCATCGGAACTATACCCCTCCAAACGTGAATGAACATGGTTTCGCTCTATATATGATATATTGAACCGTATCACAAGTAACAGCAAGTTTTCCTGTAACTCGCACGGGCAATCAGCATACTTACTAGAAGCTACGGACCAGCTGAAGCGACTGGATCTCGTATACCGAGAATAAGCTGGCGACGGGATAAGAATAAGACAGAGAAGCCGCACCAGACGCGGTTTGAAGGGCTGTAACAGGTTGCCGTGAGGCGAACTGCTGCAGTCCTTTTTAGGTTCCGTTGTAACTGCCAGCTTGATGTATTAACGCTTGCTGCTTCGGCATGCCCCGTTCTTCATTCTTACTATGCTGCCCCTCTCCCCTGGTCTCCGGCGGCAAGTTGTTATATCCCTTCTCCCATCGTTCAGCCTTGATCAGGTCTGCTGAAGTATAACCCACTTACCCCAACGCCCATCGTAATATTGATTTTTTATTTCACTAGTGATATATTACACCTGTGTAATATTAATCGTTAGGAGTCCACACATGAATCAACTTTCGAATGTTGAATTTACACTGCTGCAAATTATCGCGGAATGTAAGCAAGCATCGGGTTACGACATCAATAAGCTAATCGATCAGCGAGGTTATAGGGAATGGGCCAATATCGGTACGACTTCAGTCTACGCTGGTCTGAAGAAGTTGAACGATAAGGGCTTGATTGAGCACGAAGAATCCGGCGAGAAATCCGGAAAGGGACCTATGCCGACACGATTTGTCATGACCGAACAAGGTATCGGGACGCTGAGAGATGAAGTCATCTCCAGCCTGTCTTCTTCTCGCGAACGCGATAATCGGTTCGATCTGGGGCTCGCCGCATTACCTGTTGTGGAGAAGGACAAGGCGATTGAAGCTTTGCGCAAACGGCTGGATTTTCTTGGAGAGACATTGAATCATCTAAGGCAGATGTATGCATCGCAAGGCGGCGCTCATTTACCGCTTCATGTCAGGGCACTTTTCCTTCACCCAGTGAGTCTCATCGAGAGTGAGCAGGCGTTCGTTAGCAAGATCATTCAAGAATTGTTGGAGGAGACGGAGGAACATGAGTAGAATCATTGAAGATTTCGTGCCTTATCAAGGGGAACATTGCGAGACGACAACCGTAGGCAACCTGCTTCAATTTGCTGGAATTCAGCTATCGGAGCCGATGTTATTCGGATTAGGTCAGGGATTTGGTTTCATTTACTGGGATTCCAAGCAGATGGACTTTCCCTTCATAGGGGGAAGAGTGAAGCCGGATGAACTGACCTCCTGCCTGGCATCCCGGCTCAACTTAACTCTCAGGGTGCAAGAGAGCTCCTCTGTCAATAAAGCGTGGCAGAATGTGCTGAGCTTCCTAGAACGCGGAGTTCCGGTTGGCTTGAAGCTAGACTCCTATTACCTGGACTATTTTACGAAAAAAGTGCATTTTGCAGGTCATTACGCCGTAATCTATGGCGCGGATGCCGATTACGCCTACATGGCGGATACACGCCAGCAGGGTGGTCTTGTGAAGACTCGACTGACGCAATTGGCCATGGCCAGAAGCGCTAAGGGCCCGATGAGCTCCAGGAATCGTTCATTTACCATTGAACCGGCCGATACACTTCCTGAGCTTGTACCCGCAATACGATCCTCTATCACCCAAAATGCACGAGACTATCTAAATCCGCCCATTCGCAATATAGGGAATAAAGGCATCCTCAAAATGAGCCAAGAAGTCCTGAAGTGGCCTTCTAGAAGCAAGAATATAGATGCAGATCTCTGCCTGACTGCGCTATTGATGGAAAAGGCGGGAACAGGCGGTGCTTTGTTCCGAAATCTATATCGGGATTTTCTTGAGGAATGTATGGCTCTGATTGGAGACTCGAGGCTAGACAAGGCACACAGGTTGTTCACCGAAATCGCTCCTATGTGGGTAAGCGTATCTTCTATGTTCGACACTGCAGGCAGAACGGGCAGCTATCAGGAACTGGACAAGGCTTCCAAGCTTTTGATTGAGATTGCAGTTAAGGAACGTGAAGCCATGGAGCTATTATTGAAGGTGTGAAGTAGCTTTAATTAGTGTAACCATTTATAAGAGTACATTGCATTAATGGCGATGTACTCCTGTTCGTTGTAAATAGGTGCATACAACAGCAATCAATAATGGCCACCAGACGAGGTCTGCTGTGATTGCAGCATGATTTCGCTGTTTCAGTAATCTGACAGCCTGAATATGGGCCTCGCAATCTTGCGCAGCCAAAAAGCAAATACGGTGGATCCAGACCATGAGCTGCGCTTGTTCTGGATGTATTGATCATTAATAATATAAGTCCTTGTGGAAGTAGGATTCTTCAGGCCTAACTTTTCCCACTTCGCTGGATCATTCGAGCCCTCAAGCCTTACAAGCATCTCGGCTGAAGCCCTATTGATTTTATCTGCAATTTGCTCAAAGGCTTCGGTAATTTGCGCATGAAATTCATCGATTGGATTGCGGCTGGCAATGCTCTCCAGGTGGATGCTTTCGCGAAGGTAAGACACGTATGCTAGATGGTCAGCCCAGAACTTGTCGATATAAAAAAGCCGTACCCGCTGCTCCGCAGGACTCATCGGCTTCCAGCCTTTCAAAACTGCAAGCCGCTCTTCGTATAGAATCCGCCTCTGATCCTCCACCATATCCGAATAACCGTTCAGCTCCTGCTGGATATCGAAGTTTTGGCCCATAACCACGCGCTGAATATGTATGATTTTATCGCGGAGTACCGGATCCTCGAGTGGATCATCCTGTCTTCTAGCGCGAACAGCTTTGTGAATACCGAACCGAAGCAACAACTCGTCCTCCAAGCTTACGAAAAATATGGACGCTCCGGGATCGCCTTGACGGCCAGAGCGCCCGCGCAGCTGGTCGTCGATCCTCACACTTTCGTTCACATGCGTACCCATCACATATAACCCGCCCAGCTTGGCGACTGCTTCTGCTTGTACGGGGTTACCGCCGCCTAGCCTAATATCGACGCCGCGTCCCGCCATATTCGTAGACACCGTCACGGCCCCGATTTCCCCTGCCTTGGCTATGATCTCGGCTTCTTCTTCGTCATTTCTCGCATTCAGAACATGGCAGGGTACACCTGCAGCTGCTAGCGTCTCCGCCAGTAGGTCAGACTCCCCGACACTTGATGTACCGATGAGAATTGGACGTCCCGTCCCATGGACAGACGCGATTTCGCGTACGAGCGCCTTAAGCTTGGCTTCTTTATGAGTGAAGATCCGGTGCGGATGGTCGATTCGTATGTTTGGACGTTTCGGCGGAATTCGTACGACCTGGAGCTGATATACAGCTTCGAATTCCATTGCGGAGGCGTATGCGGTAGCTGTCATCCCGCTAATTTTCGGATACAGGCTAATAAAGTGTTGAAGGGTGATCGTCCCGAGAATTTTTCCACCAGCTAAAGATTGCAGCCCTTCTTTGGCCGCAAGCGCAGCTTGCAATCCTTCCGGCAAATGCCTGTTCTGCGCGACGCGGCCGGTATATTCGTCGATCAGCTCGATATTGCCGTCCCGGACAATGTAATCCACGTCTTTCGTCAATAATGTCTCCGCATGCAGCGCACAATTTAACGATGATAACAAATCGTTATTGTGGTTATCGTACAAATTACCACAACCCATCAGTGACTCCACTTTCGCAGCGCCCGCTTCATTCAGGTATACATTTCTCTGGAACTCATCAAATTCGTAATGCTCCCCTTGCTGCAGCTGCCGGGCCACTTCTGCGAACAGAATACCGTCATTCTTGGAAATAACCGGCTCGCCGGCGATAACTAGCGGGACCCGCGCTTCATCGAGAAGCAGTGAATCCGCTTCGTCGACGATAACGTAGTGGAAAGGACGATGCACGGTATCGGCCTGGGATAGCGCGATCGTGTCGCGCAAGTAGTCGAATCCCGCTTCCTTAGCCGTAACATAGGTTATGTCCGCAGAGTACGACTCTCTTTTCTCCAACAGGGTCATCCCCACTTGAACCGAGTCAACGGTTAACCCAAGGAAACGATAGATTGGACCCATCCACTGCGCATCTCGGTTTGCCAAATAATTGTTAAAAGTCAGCACATGGACGCCTTTACCCGTTAATGCATTCAGATAAGCAGGCATAACAGCAGAAAGTGTCTTGCCTTCACCGGTATGCTGCTCAATCAAAAAACCCTCGTGTAGAGCGATAGCTGCCATGATCTGGACATCGTAAGGACATAATCCCAGCTTCCGCTTCGCTGTCTCGCAGACTAACGCATAAGCCTCAATGAGCAGCTCGTCCAGGGGCGTGCCCAATCTTGCTTCGTTCTGCAGCCGGACAGATTCCGCTTGAAGCTCCTCGTCGTCCCATGCCTCCAAATTTCGTGTCATAATGAGCTTCGCTTTATCCCGATAAACTCTCAGCTTATTCTGAGTATCATAGTCTTTGAATTTCTCAATCAACTTGGCTGCTATATTCATAGAAATTTGCTCCCCCCTCGTTTAAGAGATACAACAAGTTAGTGCTACGATTATACTATATATGGATAAATTTGGCACATAATGAGAGGCCCTCTAACAAGTGACAACGAGTGAACGTCAATTTTAATTCAAAAATACGACGGTTAGAAATGCTTCAGTGTATTCCAGGTTAAAATTTGTTCATCTCGCTCTCTGCGCCTTGCTGCTATTTTAGGGAAGTTTTTTATACTATTTTTCATCTCCATAAAGTTTCTTCAGGAGTGATGTTAAATCAGGGTTAGGCTTAATGGGCGTGTGGTTAATGCTAGTAGGGGTTAGATATAACTTTTTTTGTTTTTTTTCAAACAAAGTTACATGGAATAAAACACCGCTCGATTCCTGTTGGTTTGGATCGGGAACGATTTTAAGTTGGCGAATTTTTTCCATCCATTCCTTGATTTCCGTTGAATTATTGATCACCTTCCGGTTACCATTGCTACCACTAATTATTTCTATTGAATCTACGTTTGTAATGTTGCCAGGGTGAAACATTTCTAATTCCTTAGTCGTAAGGTCGTCCGATACTTCTGAATTGGATTGGTTATCATTTGGGCAACCGACGCAAATCCCAATAATCATGGTTATGATGAGGAACTTTAAGAATTTTCTTTTCATAAATCCATTCCCCCCTTAAATTTACAAACGTACTTATCATTAATAAAGTTGTGCATTAAAAGAAAAAGCAAAAAACGCTTGGATAAAAAGCCTTCCAAGCGTTTTCTAAGTATACGTTAATCCCCAATTTTCTACATGTCCGTAACTGATCCGTATTGACCTAGTAGCAAATATGTACCGGTGGTTTCCCAGTTATCATGTACAATAGCGTACTAAGGTTTAGACCAGTCTTCCGTATCTGTATAAGTTCCAACCGTAAAAAACCAGGAGCGTTGGCAGCAAAACCTAAAAAGCCTGTCTTCTGCATACACGCAGAAACAGGCTTTTTTCACTTCCACAAGCTTTACGCAGATACTTTACTGTTCTGAAGCTCGGAAGCTCCTTCCACCTGGGCAGGATCAGATTTCTTATTCCCATCCTGAGAATTGGAGGAATAGTAATTATCGTTAACCAGTCGGTTCAGACCGAGAATCAGCTGCTCCAATTCGACGAAGCCGTCTACCATTTCATGAGTCAGATTGCGCTGCAGTTCCATGCTGGCCAGAATCTGCTCTGCTGCAGCACTGGACTCCTCAGTTACACTGGAGATCTCTGACACTTCGCTAACTACCTTGCTGGACGATTCCTTCATCGTAAAGGAACTGTTCTCGATGTTCACCGCCTGATTCAGAACCTGCTGCGTATTGTCGTTAATGGTACGGAATACTTCATCGGCAGTCCGGACAGAGCTTCTTCCTTCGTCCAGAGACTCCCGGATCACTCCGAAGCGTTCAGTTATGGACTGGGAGCGAAGCTTCAGGTCTGCTAGAATATTGGCGATTTCTACTACGGATTGACCCGAGTGCTCAGCCAGCTTTCTAACTTCACCGGATACTACCGCAAAACCTCTCCCATGCTCTCCGGCGCGCGCAGCTTCGATCGCTGCATTCAAAGCCAGCAGATTCGTCTGGTTGGAAATCTCGGAGATCCCCTCCAGAATATCGGACATCGCTTCACTTTCCTCGTTGAACGCCTTCATCTCCAACGCGGTTGTCATAATTACTTCGTATAGATCTTTCATCTGAGTATTGAGATGATCCATCTTCGTACTTCCGACTTCCGTAATCGAAGCCATATGTGCCGAGAGTTCCTTCATCTCCTTGGAATGGGACGCAACTTCCTGGATATGAAGATCGGATATCGAAAGGGAATCGGAAATTTCCGAGACACTGGTTGCCTGAAATTCCACACCCTTGGCCACTTCGTTAAATCCTGCGGTGACATCGTTCGTGATGGATCCTGTCTCTGTGACTTTCTTCTTCATCTGATCCGTAAAGTTATAGAGGACAGATGCGGCCTCTTTTACACTATCGAGCATGGTCTCGACTTTCATTCTGGATTGTTCTACTTCAATTCCGCGTACTTCACTCTCTTTGAAGAGCCTCAGATTAAGGTTGGAGACTAACCAAAGAATAAAGCCGGTAATAGCGGCCATGCCCACGTTGATGATATTTCCGATTAAATCTTCCTTGGTAGAAGCAGGAACCAGAAATAGCTGAAGAATATTATTGGCCAGCGCCACGGTAAAGCCAGTGGCAGAAAACTGGTTGTTAGGATACAGCAGCAGCAAAGAGCCTACAAGTAAGCCCAGTAAAGGATTAACCTGGCCCCAGCCAACGTATACAATCGTAATACTCACCATGCCCGTAATCAGCCACGGCACCAAGTGGATATGCTTTTTTCTCACATTGGCATATACCAGCCAGCCGGTGAAGAGCGCAGATACCAGGCTGCTGATCAATAGAGCCGGCACCAGAAAGCTCAGCCCCACACCCACTACGGTAATGACGCCCACCATGACGGTGATCAGTTTATTTCTTTTCCAAATAATTTCGTCCTTACGATTCACACTTATCCCGTCCTTTTAGCCAAATACAATGATAAGGAGTATATCGGACAAATTTCGACAAAATATTATATCCATCACATAAAAACAGGGTGAATTCGGATATAAAAGAAGCCGAACAGCGAAATCGCTGTCCGGCCTATTGTATAGATCAATCATACTCGTTGTATTCCCATTCGCCTTCCGGCATTTCATACTCATCCGAGGAGAAGCGCTGCTCCTGGAACGGGTCGGCCGTGTTATGGAAGCCATGACTTTCCCAGAAGCCCTTCCGGTCTTCCTTCATGAATTCGATGCCCCGGACCCACTTGGCGCTTTTCCAGAAATATAAGTGGGGAACGACCAGCCGCAGAGGGAAGCCGTGCTTCGCCGTCAAGGGCTTGTCGTCATAACTGAAAGCAAGCAGGACGTCTTCCTGCAGCAAATCCTCCAGCCGCAGGTTAGTCTCATAATTCGTATCCGCATGAATCATAACATACTTGGCCTCTGGCAGAACCCGCAGTTCTTTCATGAAGTCTCCAAACTTCACGCCCTCCCAGCGGGTATCGAATTTGGACCACCGGGTCACACAGTGGATATCGCTTTCGGACTTCGATTGCGGCAGGGATTTGAGTTCATCCAGGCTGAATACCCGCTCTTCCTCCACTTCACCAAATACACGCAGCGTCCAACTGTTCAGATCATATTCTGGTACCGGACCTTCGTGCAGAATCGGGAACTTCTCGGTCAAAGTCTGTCCGGGAGGCAATCGACTGGGCTTGGAGGACTCCATATGATGCGGGTCCCGGACTTTGGCTGCTTTCAGCCGATCGGCTTTGTCATGCATGGGGTCAAGCCTCCCTCTTCTCAGAGTCAAAATCAATCAGATAGACGGCATTACATTCCCGCCTGAGACCGGCACGTAAGCACCTGTAATAAAGCTTGCCAGATCCGAAGCCAGGAATGCCACTACATTGGCAATCTCCTGATCCGTCCCGCGCCGCTTAAGTGGAACCGATTGCTCGTAGGATTCGCTGTGCTCCGTGTTGTTATTCCGGTCACGCTCACTAATTGTCCAGCCCGGCGCGACCTGATTCACCGTAATCTGATGCTCCCCGATCTCTTTGGCCAGCACACGGTAGACGCCATCCATCCCCCGCTTGCCTGCCACATAGGCGGACTGGGTAGGGAAGTTCTGCATGGAACATTCTGTATTAATCGCGACAATGCGGCCGCCCTGCTGCTGAATCATATGGGGAACAAAGGCTTTAGACAAGTGGACTGCCTGCAGCACGGTCGAGTTGAACTGGTCCAGATAGTCTGCGGGATCCTGCTCAAGCACAGTGGTCCAGCTATATTGGGAGACCGCATTCGCTACGACGATATCGGGCAGCTTGAACCCACTTTGAATGGTATCTCTCATCTGAAGAACAGAATCCAGGCTGGAAATATCAGCGGAAATGACATAGGCCTTGCGGCCAAGCTGCTCTACCTCCTGCCGAACGGCTTCTGCTTTCGCCTGATTGCTGAAATAATGAATAATAATATCAGCCCCGCTCTGGGCAAGTGTACGTGCCATTACCCGGCCAAGCTCTCCACTCGCCCCTGTGATCAGAGCTGTTTTGCCTGCCAAATCAATAGAAATCATGCAATCCCTCCATTATCCCAACATCTCATTCATTCTCAATCGTACTCAGCGCCGCAAAAGCAAGAGGGCCAAATCCCTCAGATGGCTCCCCTTGGGGCATATCTACGTGAAAAATGTAGCCGCTGCCATCAAGCTCTTTCACAATAAACTCATACGTAGCCGACTTTCCCGAAGAGAGCAGGAACAGCTTGGCATCCCGCATGGACGGGGTGATCTCTTCTCCTGTCAGCTTAGTCACCTTACCATGCGGTTCAAGCTCCTTCCGGCCCTCAGCCTCTATCTTATCAAGATTAAGGTCAGAAGACAGCTTCTCGATTCTTACCGCATAGTTCTTATCGATGTTCATATAGAGAAGTCCAGCCTTCGGATCGAACGTGAACTGCTCCGGAATGTACATAGAATACCCTTCACCCTTTACAAGCGAAGCTGTCCGCTGCTCTGTGTTCCCTTCCACGGTCACTTCCAGCTTCCCGGTCTGCGGACGTTCCTTGGCGGCTGATCCTCCTGAACCGGATGCTCCGCCAGATGCGGTCTTCGTAATCTCGGTCAGCACCAGCTGCTGTGCCCCCGAATTACCTTCTATCGCTTTCTCCTCATATTTAAAGCTTACTTGGTCTCCCTGCTGCAAGCCCGAGGCAGCTTGATCCATCCCTTCTCCCAATTGAAAAGCGGCAGCGTTACCGTCCATAATAATCTCAACGGTATGAGGGTCTGCCAGCCCCGTGAATGTTCCCGTGCCTTCCTTCATCACATTCTCTTTAGGCTGATCTTCCGGCTTCTTGGCCGGCTCATTCTGTGTAGTATCCGCCTGTGCCTGCCCGGGTGCAGGCTGTGTGGACTTCTCATTACTGCAGGCGGCCAAAGCAAGCACCATGATCATCGCCAGCAGAGCGGAAGCCATTTTCAAATTTTTCGTCATGTTCATAACACCTCCGTATAATTAAACGTAGAACTCCCCTGCCAGGTTGCATTGCAAAATAGATATTGACCTTCACGTTACGTTAAGGCGTACAGTTAAATTGTCAGGAGGGACGCAGAGTGGAATATACCATACAAAAGCTCGGTCAGCTGGCCGGGATCAGTACCCGAACGCTCCGCTACTATGATGAAATTGGCCTTCTTAAGCCGGGTAGAATCAACTCATCCGGTTATCGGATCTACGGGCAGAGTGAGGTTGACAGACTTCAGCATATTCTATTTTACAGAGAACTAGGACTTAGTCTGGAACTCATCCGGGAGATGATGAATGCCGCTTCATTTGATGGAGCAGGGACACTCCGGGAACATCTGAAGCAGCTCCTTGGCAAAAGAAAACAGCTGGATCTTCTCATCGCCAATGTGGAGAAGACGATTGCTGCCCACGAAGGGAGAATGGTTATGACAGACCAAGAGAAATTTGAAGGCTTCAAGCAGAAGCTCATTGATGACAATGAGCAGCAATACGGACAGGAAATCCGGGCAAAATATGGGGATGATGTGATTGATCAATCTAACAGAAAGCTGAAGAACATGTCACAGGCTGAGCACGAGGCATTCACTTCTCTTACCGATGAGCTGTATTCCACTTTGGCTGAAGCCTTCAAGACAGGCGATCCCAAGGGGGCGCTGGCTCAGAAAGCGGCAGATCTGCATCGGCAGTGGCTGACCTACCACTGGACTCAGTACAGCAAGGAAGCTCATGCGGGGCTCGCTCAAATGTATGTGGATGACGAACGCTTCAAAGCGCATTATGACGAGAAGCAGCCCGGTACGGCTGAGTTCTTGAGAGATGCCATTCTTGTCTACACAGGGATCAGGCAGTAACAAGGGAATAGCCTATCAAAACCAATAAGGGCAGTATCTTGAGATCTCTGATCAGCCATGAGAGCTCAGAATACTGCCCTGCTTGTTATTTCAGCAGCTTCTTGATTATGCGTAGTGCATTCTTGGAAGACGGGTAACGGAAAGTGAAGTCGAAGCGATTGGTCTGAATAAGTACGCTTTTCTCATGTGAAAAGGTCTTGAAGCTTTCTAGGCCGTGGTAACTTCCCATTCCACTATCCCCCACGCCTCCGAAAGGCAGATAAGGCGTCGCCAGATGCATCAAGGTATCGTTAATCGTCCCTCCGCCGAAGGATAGGGACTGAATTACCTGATTCTGAATCGCCTTGCTTTGACTGAACAAATATAGAGCGAGCGGCTTGGGGTGACTGCGAACTGAGGCCATCATTTCCTGCAGATCCTCATACTCCAGCACCGGGAACACCGGGCCAAATATCTCCTCTTTCATGACTGGCATATCCCAGGTTACCTGATCCAGCACAGTAGGCTCAATCTTAAGGCTCTCCTCATCCGACCCGCCCCCCATCACCACTTGTCCATTCTGCAGGAACTTAACCAGCCGATCAAAATGCCGCCGGCTTACAATCCGGCCGTAATCCGGATGGCTGAGCGGATGCTCTCCGTAAAAGTCACGAACTACTTGGCGCATTTCCCTCAGCAGCGGTTCCTTCACCTTCTTATGAACCCACAGATAATCCGGTGCAACGCAGGTCTGGCCTGCATTGGTGAATTTGCCAAAGACGATTCTTCTTGCCGCAAGCGGGATATCTGCATCCTCATGCACGATACAAGGGCTCTTGCCCCCAAGCTCCAGGGTCACCGGGGTAAGCTGCTTCGCAGCGGCTTCCATCACAATCCGCCCTACACTTACACTGCCGGTGAAGAAGATATAATCAAATTTATGCTTAAGCAGACGGGTGCTTACCTCTACGCCTCCTTCAACTACGGCAACATGCTCCTCCTGAAACACTTCAGCCAGGATGCGTCTAAGCAGAGCCGAGACCGACGGGGTCAGCTCCGAGGGCTTAAGCACGACGGTATTCCCCGCTGCAATAGCACCAATTAGAGGAGAGATGGCGAGCTGAAAGGGATAGTTCCATGGCGCAATGATGAGCGCCGTACCATACGGTTCCGGGACGATCAGGCCTTTAGAGCCCACGTGTGTCAGCGCTGTTCTCACCTTGCGGGGCTTCACCCATCGGGTAAGGCGCTTGCATATATGTCTAATCTCCTCCAGCACAATCCCGAGTTCTGTACTATAGGCTTCCAGCTCTGACTTGTTCAGATCCTGCCGAAGCGCATTCATGATCTCGGCTTCACTCGATTTGAGCACATCTCTAAGGCGGGTCAGGATGGCCAGCCTGATCTTCACGCTGCGGGTGTGGCCCTCGTCGTAATAAAGCTTTTGCCTGGTCAGTAAATCCTGAATGTCTGATTCTGAAGCTTCGTTATTCACGTCCATCCCCTCTTCCATGGATATAATCTCCGGTGCTAGTCATTTGACAGAAGCAGTACAACCGGACAATGGTCACTTCCCATAATATGAGCATCAATTCGCGCATCCGCAAGCCTGGGCTTCAGTCTCGACGAGGCCAGAAAATAATCGATACGCCAGCCGACATTTCTCTCTCTAACTTTGGGCATATTGGACCACCAGCTGTATGCGTCCGCCTTGTCCGGATAGAAGTAACGGAAAGTATCGACAAATCCGGCATCCAGCAGCCGCGTCATCTTCTCCCTCTCCTCCGGCGTGAAGCCTGAATTATTGCGGTTGCCCTTTGCATTCTTGAGGTCAATCTCCTGGTGGGCCACATTCATGTCCCCGCACACAATGACCGGCTTCAGCTTATCAAGCTCCTCTAGATAGTGTCTGAACCGGTCTTCCCACTCCAGCCGGTAATCCAGCCTAGCCAGATCACGCTTGGCATTCGGCGTATAGACATTCACCAAGTAGAATGATTCATATTCAAGCGTAAGCACACGACCCTCCGGCTCATGATCCTCTTCCAGACCATATCTAACGGAGAGCGGCTTTATTTTGGTAAATACCGCAGTGCCTGAATAGCCCTTCTTCTCGGCATAATTCCAATACTGCTCATATCTGCCGTTATGATCAAGCTCGATCTGACCCTCCTGCAGCTTGATCTCCTGAACACAAAATATATCCGCATCTTCAGCGTCAAAATAATCCTGAAACCCTTTATTTACACAGGCTCTCAGCCCGTTCACATTCCACGATACCAGCTTCATATATTCTCCCCTACCCACTAGGTAATTTAACCCATATTTCACAAACCGCTCAAATCATCTTTAGGAACAGCCTACATTATACGATATATAGAGAACAAAGACTTGAAATCTTTTAGACACCGAGAGGAAAGAAGGCTGCAAGAATGAGGTTTATTGTGAATCAGAAGGTTTCTGCCAAAATCATGGGCTTAATCGGCCTATCTACGATTTTTATGTGTCTGATCGGCCTATCAGGCTATTATTACCTGGACAAAATCAATAACCATGCCAAACAAATGTATACGCACAACATGGTGCCGAACGAATTGATTAATCAGATCATTACGAACAATGCCCAGATCAACACCCTGCAGCTGGAGCTCATGATGCCCGTTAATCAGAATGAGGCGAAGCAGAAAGAGATCAGCGGCGAGATTCAAAAGATAATTTCAAGCAGCATCGCCGCCCAGAAGCAGATTGAGGGAATCGGCCTGACACCGGAAGCCAAGCAGCTCTACACCAGCTTCAAAGGCAGGATCGGGGCAAGCAACCAGGCCCGGGATGCCATGCTGAGCAAGCTGGCCGCCAATCAGATTGATGAGGCATATAAGGTCTTCGACTCTCAGCTGATGCCGATTCGGACCGATATCATGAACACGCTCACCCAGATCAAGGAACTGAACCAGAATGCCGCAGCCGCTCTGAACGAAAGCAATAAGAATGATGCTGCAGACAGCAAGCGTAACTCGATTATTCTGCTGATTGCTTCCATTTTGATCTGCGGAGCGATCAGCCTGATCTTGTCCAGGATGATCATCAAGCCACTGGATAAGCTGAAATCCCTCATGGTAGAGGCCCAGAACGGAAACTTAGCTGTGAGCGGCTCCTACATCTCCAAAGATGAAATCGGCGTATTGACGAAGGGCTTCAATGACATGATAGACAGTCTTCGGGAGATTATCTCCAAGATCGGCATGCATGCTGAAATGCTCTCGGCAAGTTCAGAGGAACTGCTTGCCAGCTCCAAGCAGACCAGTGAAGCAAGCGGACATATCGCGGCAGAAATCCAGGAGGTGGCTGAAGGGTCAGACATCCAGTTAGGCAGCTCCAAAGAATGCAGCCGGGCTATGGAGGAAGTTGCCACAGGGATCCACCGGGTAGCGGAGTCCGCAGCCGATGTCTCGAATATCTCGCAGTACACGACAGATCAGGCGCGTCTCGGCGGAGATCAAATCAAGGTTGTCAGCAGCCAGCTCGACTCCATATTGGAGACGTCCCGTTCTTCAGAGGCGGTAATCCGCAAGCTTGATGAGCATTCCCAAGAGATCGGCAACATTGTGGATATAATCAAGGGCATCTCCGGCCAGATCAACCTGTTGGCCCTGAATGCTTCCATTGAAGCGGCCCGGGCCGGGGAACACGGCAGAGGATTTGCCGTAGTAGCTCAGGAGGTGCGCAAGCTGGCCGAGCAGTCCAATCAATCATCAGAACAAATCTCCGCCATTATTACGGAGATCCAGACGTCTACCGTAGAAGCCGTCAAGATGATGGAGAAAGAGAAGTCCGAGATCCACTTGGGTCTTGAAGGCATGGAGGAAGCGAAGCTGATCTTCAACCAAATTATCAAATCGATCCAGGAAGTGAATCAGCAGCTTGAAGAGGTATCTGCCGCTTCTGAACAAATCTCTGCGAGCTCCGAGGAGGTCAGCTCCTCCCTGCAGACTACCGAGGAGATTGCAGCCGCTTCATTCACCAGGACCCAGAGCGTGGCTGCTGCCTCTGAGCAGCAGCAGGCTACTATGAAAGAGGTTGAAGAAGCTGTGCATTCTTTAACCGTTATGGCCGCAGAGCTCCAGGGCCTCTCTACCCGATTCCGGCTGTAATCACAAGTCGCCGCTTAACGGACTAGAGTATCCATTCTGATCGATCGGATAACTTGAATGTACACAACAAAAAAACCTTCGATGCCGCCTCAAGAGTGAGCATCGAAGGTTTTTGCTAATATGGCATCAGGCTTTACTTGTCCCCGTAAAATGTCTCCAGTTCACGAACAATTGCATCCTGATCATAGTCTACGACTTGCTGATACTGAGGCTTGGTCAAGAGCGCGGAAATCTCCTCAGGGAACTTCTGCTCAATCATACACAAGCCGATGGCTTCATCAAATTTGGCCGGATGCGCGGTAGCAAAGGTAATCGTCACCTCATCCTCTTCACTGCATTCCTGATAAGCAGCGATTCCGCAAGCGGTATGCGGATCCAGCAGGTAATCATACTTCTTATTATACTCGCCGATATATTGGAGGCACTCATCATTGGAAGCTCCATAGGCAGCAAAATCATTCTGTACACGGAGCAGAAGCTCCGGACTTACCACAATCCTGCCTTCAGTCTGCAGCTGCTTCATATACTCGGACACCTTCTCCACATTCTCGTCCAGAAGGTAATACAAATATCTCTCAAAGTTGCTTGCAACCTGGATGTCCATAGACGGGCTGTGCGTGCTCTTGAAATCGCCCGGCTTGTATTCTCCTGTACGCACAAAACGCTCCAGAATGTTATTCTCATTCGTGGCAATAATCAGCTTGTGAACAGGCAGTCCCATTCTCTTGGCCAGGAAGCCGGAGAAAATATTGCCGAAGTTCCCTGAAGGCACACTGATGTTAACCTTCTTGGACGCTCTGGCCTCCTCATCAATATGGAAGTAAGCATAGAAGTAATACACAGTCTGAGCCAGAATACGCACGAAATTGATGGAGTTGATGGCACGCAGATGGTGCTTCGCCTTGAAACCAAGATCTGCGAACAGATCCTTGATGACTTTCTGGCAGTCATCGAAATTTCCTTTGACCGAAAGATTCAGCACATTCTCATCATTTACCGTGGTCATCTGAAGTTCCTGGATCTTGCTTACCTTCTGGTGAGGATGCAGAATACAGATCTTGATCCCCTCCTTGCCCCGAACACCTTGAATGGCAGCCGCTCCTGTATCCCCGGAGGTAGCTCCAAGAATATGAATAATCTCATTCTGTTTCTTCGAGACATAAGAATAGAACTCACCCATAAATTGAAGGGCTACATCCTTAAAGGCAAAGGTAGGTCCATGGAACAGCTCCAGGATATAGAGAGAATCGCTGATCTTCTTAACCGGAGTCACTTCAGGTGTACGGAAGCTGGCGTAGCTCCGCTTGACCATTGCCTTAAGATCTTCCGCTGGAATCTCATCATTAATGTATAAGGAGAAAATACGCTGGAACAATTCCTCATAGCTGAGGCTCTTCCATTCCTCCAGGGTCCTAGGGGAGATTGCCGGAATCTCGGCAGGAATCATAAGTCCTCCGTCATCAGCCAGCCCCATCAGCACAGTATCAATAAAACCTTTGGGTGCAACCTGCCCCCGTGTACTTACATATTGCATAATTGGCCTCCAAAAGTGAAATTTGATTATGTCTATATTAACCTTTCGGGGAGCCGCAACCAAGTACTATTTTTGAAAAAGCAGTTAAAAGAAGAAAAAGGCTCAATCTCTGAATTACCAGGATTGAACCTATCTTCGTGATCTCTATGTATTGATCTTCTTTGCTGTTATGTTATGTCGGCGTCCTAAACAGCCTATTTTCTCAGTCCTGAATTGGGTGAACCCATTTTCTGGCTCAAAATCTCTTTGAAGCTGCTTGCGCTGTCATTCATGTTATCTTTCTTCTGTATGTTCAGGTTCTGAGGTCTATATGGCTGATAGTAATTATATGCCATGGATTGGTGTACAGTAAGATTCATAATGGTTCCTCCTCCACTTTCGACAATTCCCGGGATATCTTATAGGACTAGTGCGCCCGCTAATTTGTCCGCAATTATCTTGATTTCGTTATTACAATACCCGAATCCGATATAACGTAAACACTTTTTTCGATAATAGGGAGTAAAGGGCTAGGGATTATGGCCATAAAAGAAATGATTTGTGACCTGTGGGATATCTTATGCGAAAAAAGGGCTAGATAGGCTTCCCAAAGGAATGGGACCTTACTTTTTCTGTAAGCGCTTAATATTGAGGACCAGAGACTTAACATGAAATAGGCGAATAGTCAGAGAAAAAAATCACAGTGTCGAACCTGCCACAGGAGGTTTTTAGCGGATATTGTCGAATATTATCCTAACTATAATTTATGGCAGAATAGAGGAATGTTATGAAAATTCGAAACAAACTGTTAGTGTCTTTTAGTGTAGTTATTGCCCTTCTTATCTTGATCTCAGCACTATCCGTCTATCAAATGAAACGGTCGCAGATAGAGGAACAGGAGTCTTCCGGGGATGCCAAATTCAGATACACTCTCAAAGCGCTCCAATACAGTCTAACGGGGTTATCTAACGACGAACGCGCTTATCTATTAACTGGAGATAAGAAATTCCCAGCTGAAATGGCTGTGAAAAATAAGACCGTACAGGAACATTTCATCACCCTTAAAGCCAAGCCGGGTCTGGATAATGCGTATCTGAAGGTTCTTGCTGAACTAGAACAGGATTATGATACTTATGCCGGAGCAAGCCAGCGTGTCTTGGCCAGTGTGAGTGCAGGAAAATCTGCCGAGGCTGTCAGTATTCACTTCAATGAAGAACGCCAAGTTCGCAAACAATTAGAGTCTTCCCTTAGCCAGCTTATCAGCAAAGTCGATAAAGAAACCGCTGAGAACAACCTTGCAAGGCAAAGAGAGAATCGGCAGCAGGAGCTCCTCGTGCTAATCATATGCGGGGCTGCCATAATTATTGCCTGGTTCATCGCTTGGCTTATCGCCCGCTCGATCACCAAGCCTATGAGAGTCATTAACCAGCAGATGAGAGAGATCGCTAAAGGACACGGGGATTTGAGCCGTGAGATTCAGCTGCAATCCAAGGATGAGCTGGCTGAAATGGCAGCTTCTTATAATGAAATGATCCGCAATCTGCGTTCGATTCTTATTCAAGCCAAAGATACGGCTATTCAGGCAGCTGCCGCTTCAGAACAGTTAACGGCAAGTGCAGAGCATACGACAAAAGCAACCGAGTATATTGTGGAATCCACCCAGCAGATCGTGACCAGTGCCGATCGCGAGCAGACTTACGTAGCCCAAGCTGTAAATGGCATTCAGCAAATCTCTGAGGGTATCCAGAACGTCAAGGATCGCAATCAAGAAGTATCCGGATTATCTGCATCTTCACTTGAGTCCTCAACTCAGGGATCCTCGGCCATACAGGACATGGTAATCGAAATGCACGATATTCAGGAGACGGTGCAGCAAGCGGCCTCCGTTATACAATCCCTTGGTGACCGTTCCCAGCAAATCAACGGGATCACCCGTATGATTACCGAACTCGCCAACCGGACAAATATGCTGTCACTTAACGCAGGGATTGAAGCAGCAAGAGCAGGTGAACAAGGGAAAGGGTTCGCGGTGGTAGCCGGAGAGGTTCGGCAGTTGGCCACACAGTCGCAGGAATCGGCGCAGCAGATCAATGAGCTCATTCAAGCCATTGTCACAGATACCGATAAAGCCGTAATCGCGATGCACACAGGTACCGGGAAAGTTGCACAGGGACTTACAAAAACGATTGAGATGGGCCGCATGTTCCAGGCAATCGAAGCTCAGGCAGCCGAGGTGTCCGCGCAGGTCGGTGAGACTGCAGACACGATTCAGAAGCTGTCTTCGGGAAGCCAGCAGTTAGTCAGCTTCATGGAGGAGGTCTCCAAATCCAGTGAGGAGGTCGTGGCGGCCAGTCAGAACAATTCGGCTTCCACCGAAGAACAGCTGGCCAGTATGGAGCAAATCGCTTCCTCTGCTCATGAGCTTTCCAGACTAGCAGAAGATCTGCATGGTGTCCTCTCGAGATTTAAGTTGAACTAAAATTGTTATAGGAAACGCAAAAAGGGGCCGTCTCTAAGACGGCCCCTTTCGAATTTACTATTCAGTCACTAAATCATGTATCAACCGGGGAGCTTCGGCTTGCTCCGCAATTCGGATATTCGCATAGATTAATTCCATGACCTCATCTACCTGTTCACGGTTCGCATGGATTGTAACCAGAGACTCTCCGGCTTTGACCTGATCCCCAATCTTCTTGTTGAGCATCAGACCTACGGCCAGATCGATCTCGGATTCCTTGGTTGCGCGTCCTGCCCCAAGCAGCATCGCAGCCGTACCGATTTCATCGGCCACAATTTCTGCCACTACACCATCGGTCTTGGCTGGAACTTCGATCAGATAAGCCGCCTGCGGAAGCTTATCGGGATGATCCACGATCGAAGCGTCTCCGCCCTGATTCGCAATGAACTCTTTGAACTTCTCAAGCGCCTTGCCGTTCTTGATCACTTCCTTGAGCTTCTCCTCCGCTTCTTCCAGCGAAGAGGCCTTGCCTGCCAGATAGACCATCTGACGGCCAAGCGCCAGACAGAGCTCCTCAAGATCCTGAGGTCCGGTCCCCTTCAGGGTATCGATGGCTTCCTTCACTTCCAGGGAGTTCCCGATGGCAAAGCCCAGAGGCTGGCTCATATCGGAGATGACCGCCATCGTTCTGCGGCCGACATTGTTGCCTATGCTGACCATGGCATGAGCAAGCGCCTTGGCATCCTCGGCGGTCTTCATGAACGCTCCCGCTCCCGTCTTCACATCAAGCACGATCGCGTCCGAACCCGCGGCAATCTTCTTGCTCATAATCGAGCTTGCAATCAGCGGGATAGAGTCCACGGTAGCCGTAACATCCCGCAGTGCATACAGCTTCTTGTCTGCCGGTGTAATGTTGCCGGTCTGCCCGATTACAGCAATCTTGTGATTGTTCACAAGATTCGTGAATTCTTCCTTCGTGATCTCCACGTGGAAGCCGCTAATAGCCTCCAGCTTATCAATGGTACCTCCGGTATGTCCAAGCCCGCGGCCGGACATCTTCGCTACCGGAATATCAAGCGCTGCAACCAGAGGAGCGAGCACAAGCGTTGTCGTATCGCCAACCCCGCCTGTTGAATGCTTATCAACTTTGATACCCTCGATGCCGGACAAGTCAATGGTCTCACCGGAGTTCACCATCGCCATAGTCAGATCGGCCCGTTCACGATCATTCATATCCCTGAAGAAGATGGCCATCGCCAGCGCGCTGACTTGATAATCGGGGATCTCCCCCTTGGTGTAGCCTCCGATAATGAAGTTGATCTCTTCTGTCGTCAGTTCCTGTCCGTCGCGCTTCTTCTCGATCAAATCGACCATTCTCATACCTACACTCTCCTCACTGGATCTACAGTTGCTCTAACGATAAGTTACAGGGTAATTGCGGTATCCAAAGCAACCTCAAGCATCTCGTTGAAAGTGGTCTGGCGCTCTTCCGATGTAGTCTCCTCTCCGGTGAGAAGATGATCGCTTACAGTAAGGATAGTCAGCGCATTTACTCCGAATTTGGCTGCTAGTGTGTAGAGTGCCGTGGTCTCCATCTCCACCGCCAGAACCCCATAATCCATCAGCTTTTGGGTGATGGATTTGTCATCCCGGTAGAACATGTCGGAGCTGAAGATGTTACCGACATGAAGCTGAAGGCCCTTCTCCACGGCACGGTCGTAAGCTGCTTTGAGCAGCGGGAAGCTCGCAACGGGAGCGAAGTCATATCCTCCACCGAACACATTGCGGTTCATACTGGAATCTGTGGACGAGGCCTGGGCAAGAATGACATCACGCACACGGATATTTTGCTGCATGGCACCGCAGGTTCCCACACGAATCAGATTCTTCACGCCGTATTCGCTGATTAATTCATTCACATATATGCTAATCGAAGGCACGCCCATACCGGTTCCCTGCACGGAAATGCGTTGTCCCTTATATGTTCCGGTGAACCCAAGCATACCCCGCACCTGATTGTAGCAGGTCACGTCCTCAAGATAGGTATCGGCAATATACTTGGCCCGGAGCGGATCACCCGGCAGTAGAATAGTCTCGGCGACATCGCCTTTACTTGCGTTAATATGAACACTCATGTGTGAATCCTCCTAAGTAAAATAATCTAAATAAGTTAACCTATATATGACTGTTATGTAGGTACGGTCGTAACTACGGAGAATGCTTGGACTTTCGGTCGCTGTTGTCCCCAGATTTCTTGATTTATACCGCGGTGCGGATAAAATCCGGGGACAAAGAGCTTATGCTTCCGATGCAGCTTTCTTTCAGAAAGCTTGTAGGCGATCGCTTTCGCTCCTACAGTTCCAAGCTTCCCCTTCATTACGCCTCCCTGTATGTCAATTTTTTGACTACGTCATGTATAATTATTTCAAATCGGCCAGGAAGCTGGTTCCATGGTCCGGCAGCTTAACGCCAAAGTTCTCGGCTACGGTTGCGCCAATATCGGCGAAGGTGCTGCGCAGCGGGAGTGCGCCACCTCCATTAAATTTCGGTGAGTAGACCAGAAGCGGAACATACTCCCGGGTGTGATCGGTTCCCCGGTACGTAGGGTCATTACCATGGTCTGCGGTAATGATCAGCAGGTCCTCATCGGTCAGCTTCTCAAGAACTTCCGGCAATCTTGCATCATAATCTTCAAGCGCCTTCGCATAGCCTTGCGGATCACGTCGGTGACCGTACAGCGCGTCGAAGTCAACCAGATTGAGGAAGCTGATCCCGGTGAACGGCTCATCCAGCACTTCCACCAGCTTATCCATCCCGTCCATATTGGACACGGTGCGGACCGACTTCGTTACCCCTTCCCCGTCGTAAATATCGGAGATTTTACCTAGGGCAATTACATCCAGGCCAGCATCCTTAAGCTCATTCATGGTCGTGCGGCCGAACGGCTTCAGCGCGTAGTCATGCCGGTTCGCAGTCCGGGTGAAATTCCCGGGCTCTCCTACGAATGGACGGGCAATGATCCGCCCCAGCATGTAGGGGTCATCCAAAGTAATTTCACGGCAGAACTCACAGATCTCATACAGTTCCTTAAGCGGAACTACATCTTCGTGGGCTGCAATCTGGAGCACCGAATCCGCTGAAGTATAGACGATCAGGGCCCCAGTCTTCACGTGTTCTTCTCCAAGCTCGTCAATAATTTCCGTTCCGCTGGCCGGCTTGTTCCCGATCACCTTGCGGCCTGTTTTCTCTTCAATGCGCTGGATCAGCTCATCGGGGAATCCATGCTCGAATACACGAAAGGGAGTCCCGATATACAGACCCATGATCTCCCAGTGTCCGGTCATCGTATCTTTTCCGCTGGAGGCCTCCTGCATTTTCGTATAGTAAGCCAAAGGCTTGTCCGCCTTGGGTACACCCTTCACTTCCTTGATGTTGGACAGACCCAGCTTGGCCATATTCGGCATGGTTAGACCCCCGGTCGCCTCGGCGATATGTCCGAAGGTATCCACATCGAAGTCATCGAACTTCGCTGCATCCGGAGCTTCTCCTATTCCCACAGAGTCCATCACGATTACGTGAATTCTTTTAAATTCAGCCATATTAACGGCTCCTCTCACCTTATATCTTAAATGAACAACCCTGCAACCGTGGCCGACAGTACACTGACCATCGTTGCTCCGTATAACAGCTTCAAGCCAAACCTGGCTACCACATTGCCCTGCTTCTCGTGCAGTCCTTTTACAGCTCCCGCAATAATTCCTATAGAAGAGAAGTTCGCGAAAGAAACCAGGAATACGGACACAATACCTACAGTATGTGCAGATAGCGCTGTATGCTTGCCCAGGTCCAGCATGGCCACGAATTCATTCGAGACCATCTTGGTTGCCATAATGCTGCCCGCCTCTACAGCTTCCCTCCAAGGTACACCCATTACATAAGCAAACGGTGCAAATACATAACCCAGCAGCTCCTGAAAAGAGATCCCGAAGAGCCCGCTGAAAATGCCGTTAATGAGCGCAATGAGGGCAACGAATCCAATCAGCATCGCTGCAACGGTAATGGCGACTTTGAAGCCATCCATAATATACTCACCCAGCATCTCGAAGAATGATTGCTTCTCCTCATCTTGAACTTCAAGTATATCCTCTTCAGCTGTTACGGTATAAGGGTTAATGATTGAGGCGATAATGAACCCGCCGAACAGGTTAAGCACAAGTGCAGTAACCACGTACTTCGGGTTAATCATGGTCATATAAGCACCTACAATCGACATCGATACTGTAGACATGGCAGAGGCACATAACGTGTACAGACGGTGCTTTGGCAGCAGACCGATCTGTTTTTTCACAGAAATGAACACCTCAGATTGTCCAAGTATAGCCGAGGCCACAGCGTTGTAGGATTCCAGTTTACCCATTCCATTTACTTTACTCAAGATGAGTCCAATGTATTTAATGACAAAAGGCAAAACTCTCGTGTACTGCAAAATCCCGATCAGTGCAGATATAAAAATGATCGGCAGGAGCACCGACAGGAAGAATGGCATCTGTCCTTCATTCGCCATTCCCCCGAACACGAAATTCACACCTTCTGAAGCATAGCCCAGCAAATGATCAAATACGGAGGCGAAGCCCCTGATCATGAACTCCCCAACCCCAGTATTCAGCAGCAAAAATGCGAACAAGGCCTGCAGCACGATCATCAGAGCAATCGGCCTGAACCTTATTTTCTTCCGGTCCTGACTGACCAGGTAGGTTAATGCCAATACGATAAGAATCCCAAGTACAGCTATTGCGTATTTCATGATGTCTGCTCCCGTTACTGTGATGTCATCTCTAGTTGTTCCTTAAGCGCTTTCACTTTAAAGCAAAAAAGAATAATCCCGAAGGATTAATTCTTTTTGTCCATGTCTTCTGCCTGAAATGCCCCAGGAAGGAGGCGTTCCATGGTCCATTCCTCGGTATCTCCATTAAGGTTCGTCAAATAGATCTTGGTATCCTTGTCACAAAATTCAGCCATCACCTGACGGCAGGCTCCGCAAGGAGATACCGGACCTTCGGTATCGGCCACAACGGCTATCGCTTCGATTCTCTGGTTCCCTTCTGATACCGCCTTGAAAATGGCTGTCCGCTCGGCACAGTTGGTCAGTCCAAAGGATGCGTTCTCGATATTGCAGCCCCTATATACTTGTCCGCCGCTTAGCACGGCAGCACCTACCTGGAATTTCGAATAGGGAACATAGGCCATCGTCCGTGCCTGGGTCGCTTCTTGAATCAGCTGATCTTTCATCGGAATTTCCTCCTTCTGGTGGGTTGGCAGCAGATTAATAGGATGATGTGGATTGTCCACCTTCCATGATCTTCACACCAGAGCTTGCTCCAATCCGTGTCGCTCCGGCTTCTACCATTTTGTTCATATCTTCAAGGCTGCGTACGCCGCCAGATGCCTTGACTCCTACCTGATCGCCTACCGTACGGCGCATGAGGGCAACATCCTCTGGTGTCGCTCCGCCGGTAGAGAAGCCTGTCGAGGTCTTGACGAAGTCAGCCCCTGCTCGTACGGCAAGCTCAGAAGCCTTAACCTTCTCTTCATCGGTCAGCAGACTGGTCTCAATAATGACTTTAACCAACGCTTGTCCGGCTGCCGCCTCTACAACCGCCTTGATATCCTGCTCCACAAGTGTGTGGTCTCCATCCTTAAGGGCCCCAATGTTAATGACCATGTCCACTTCACCGGCGCCATTCTGGATTGCATTAGCAGCTTCAAAAGCTTTGACCGCCGAAGTAGTTGCCCCAAGCGGAAACCCGATTACCGTACATACTTTAACGGAAGTGCCCGCCAGCTGCTCTGCACAGTAGGCTACCCAGGTTGGATTCACACACACAGAGGCGAACTCGTATTTCTTCGCTTCCTCGGTAAGTTTGGTGATCTCTGCCTTAGTGGCATCTGCACGCAGCAGGGTATGGTCAATCAGTGCAGCTACATTCATATCATCCATCTCCTTTGGGGGAACATTATATTCACTTAGAAATCTTGTTCAATACGTCATCATTTCATAGTTATCTTAGCATGCTGGTGAACATACGTAAACGTTATTATGAAATTATGTTCACGCTTCTTCTCTCTTTATTATGGTCTTAAAAGCATAAAAAAATCTGCCGTAATCCTACGGCAGATCCTTCATATTAATAAAGCTTGTGCGGTGAACTGATCCGTCACCAGAATATTGGCGTATCCTCCGGTAAGCGCCGCCCGAATGGCTTCAATCTTGCGATGCCCGCCGGCGACCAGGATCGATTTCTCCTTACGCCTAAGATCGGCAAGGTCAATGCCAACCGTGCGCTGATTAATGTCTTCACTGACAATATGACCTTCGGTGTCAAAGAATCGGGAGCAGATGTCTCCAATCCCTCTGTATTCAAGCAGCTGCTGCTCTTCTTTGTTGAAATATCCAAGCCGGAACAGCAGGGCATCATCCTTGACCGTCCCCACAGTGAAGACGGCGATGTTGGCCTGTCTGCCCAGCTCGATAATCCGCTGGATATGTCTATCCGCTTCAACCATCTGCTTGACCGCCGTATTATCAAAGATAACCGGGAGGGGCAAATACCGGGCAGCCGTATGAAACGCCTCGGCAAATAAATTAACGGTCTCTACCGCGAACGTATTCACATGGGAATGGCTGACGCCGCCTTTTAGCTGAACCACCTCTACGCCCTTGACCTGCTTGGGCCGAAGGTTCTGGGCAACCTCATACATCGTCGTTCCCCAAGTGACGCCGATAATATCTGTATCCTGCACATTCTCATACAGATATTCAGCCGCCTTCTTGCTAATCTGCTTCTGTATCTCCTGGTACTCATTAAGTGGAGAATAACTGACAAGCACAAGATCCAGATTGTATTTCTTCCTCAGCCGGTCCCCCAGCACATCCAGATCTTCCAGGGGATCGACAATATCGATCCTTACATAACCCTGATCCTTCGCATACTGGAGCAGCCTCGAAATAGTCGGACGGGAGACGCCAAGCCTTGTGGCGATATCCTGCTGACTATAATCAGAGAGATAATAGAGCCTGGCAGCCTCGATACTCAGCCTTTGCTTCTCATCTTCCATGGGTCTCCCTCCTCTGCATTCTATATAAAAGTTGAAGTATCCAATATAGTTACGGTCGCTAATCCTGAGATTGCTTGGACTTCCGATTCCATAATGATTATTCTATTATAATCCAATGGCAAATGAGAAGAGAAGATCTGCTGCCTCAGGTTTACCAAGCGGCTTACCTCTGGGCTTATAAGCGGCCTTCTGTCAGATTAACTAGGGAGGTGCTTAACGCACGTCCGCCAAGGTCTGCACAAATTGCTTCAAGCTGGACTCATGCGTAGTCTTGAGCCAGGTATCCAGCTTCTTGTCCTTGGCCAGTACCCACCTGATCTTCTCGCCCAGCTCCTGCCGATAGTCAGCCGAGCCCTGAGCTTCTTTCTTCAGCTTAATCACCAGTTCTCCCCAATTCGTCTCTCCGCCGGCAAAAAAATTCTCCGGATATTTCTTCGCCAGCGCTTGAACCGACTCCAAGGAATCCCCGCGAAGCAGCGCTGCCGCCAGATAATTCCCGACAAAGCGATGGCTTCGGTCATCTTGCATGACCAGCTCGAATGCCTTGACCGACTCCTCCAGCTTTCCCTGCTTAAGCAGCGCCGTGGCGTAAAGGGAGCGGTCGTACGTATCATCGTATCCCTTGCCGTGATACGATATCATTTTATTATAAGCGGTGAAGAACGATTCCCACTCGTTATGTCTGTAGTAATAATCAACTAAGCGAAACCAGTTGTCTGCAGAGGGGTAAAGCTCTGCGAGCCGTTTCTGGTAAGGAAACTTCTCTTCAGCAAGCTTCCGTCGAACTTCTGGATCGTCGTCAAGGGCGTCAAGGACTTTGACCACCATCCTCAGACTGTGGACATCGGACGGATTCTGCTTGGCAGACTGCTTATAGGCACTTAAAGCTTCATCCAGCTTACCGTCCAGCAGCAGACGATCCGCATCTGTAAGCGTGCGGCTCTTGATCTGAAGCAGGGGTAGTGCTCCAAGCGTGTTGTTGTTCAATCGGTAACCGTTGCTCCGGGTCAATAACTCACCCTCGGCATCATAGGCTTCAATACTCCAGGAATAGGTTGCTTCCGGGTTCGAGAATCCGAGAATAGAGTCGGGATCGGGAATCATCACGTTCGCTGAATTGCTGTAAGAAATAGTTCCCGTCTGCTTGTCATACAGCTCCACAACGTGAAGCTGAACGTGAGTGCCTTGGATACCGGAAAGAATACCAATACCCGACACACCACCCTTATCCTCTACCCCCATCTTCAAGCTGTATGAAGCCGCGCCCTGAACAGATTCCCACTTGAAGTCAATGGACTCTCCCCGAATGACCTGCTTGTTCACCGGAGAGATCAAGTCCAGCAGAGGCCTTAACGTAATATCTTTTACCAAATGCTTACTTTCATTAAGATCGATCCAATTCCCTGACATCACAGGCCAGGTCCAGCCATCAATTTGATCGAAGCTGAAGCCCGCATACAGCTGATAAGTCCCGGCTAGAACTGCGGGGAATTGGTACTCTCCCTTCGAATTGGTCATCGCCTGATACGGTTCCGCATCAAGGAGGCTGTGGGTAACATCCTTCTTCTCTCGAAGGAATACACCTACCCCGGCAAGAGGTGTGCCGTCACTACGGGTTACTCTTCCCTTAACAGTAGAAGCAGGGTCTTTCTGCCGGCTTGCCGCCTTAAGCTGCTGGCTGAGTACAGTAAGCCTACCAATCGGGTCCCCAACCCTCGAATCTTGATCCGCCTGGTTCCCGGTTGATCCGCTTTCACTTTTGTTATCACTAATAGTATGATCTACTATGTCCACTGCCTCCTGAAGCTTTCCTTCACGGGCCAAGAATTGAGCTCTCATGGTCACGAGACGTGCCGTTAGATCCAGACTCCCAATTTTATCTACAGCCTTCATTAATCCGGTAATAATCTCTTGAGCCTGTTCCTCCTCACCTATGAAATTCAAAAGCCCGGCACGCTGTATGGCCAGATTCAGGCGGTTGAAGCTATATAGCTGGGGTATTCTTTCCTCCGCCTGCTTCAATATAGCTACAGCCTCAGCGGGATTCCCCTTCACATAATAGGTTCTGGCAAGCCCTGAAGCAGCCGCTCCATATTCACTATTGTCGGCTGGCCCATTATGAACATAGTCCAATAAGAGCGGCATCTTCTCGGATTCATCGAATTTTACCGGCTCTGAACGATCAACCCCGCCTCCCTCGGTGGAATCCGGGCCTACCACAACATCATAACTCTTCTCATCCAGACCCGGAGTACCCGGGATCATATACTTGCTGATCAGCTCCCACTTCTTGCTGCCCTCGGCAGTTGAAATCAGCTTCAACAGCTTCTCCTTGCCCGTAACCTTCCCCTGCTCAAATCCTTCTTCGGCAGCGGTAAGCTCCATCCTCGGAATCACGTATTCTCTCAGCAGAATGAAGATCACAGCCGCAGCAAGCACGATTCCCGCCAAATGTTTAATTTTGAGTTTGATCTTCAAGTCTCGCCACCGCCCTTTCGTAATCCTTCTTCCAGTAGGTATTGCCATAGGCTTCTATTAGGGGGCCGCGATCTATAAACTGTTCATGGTTATGCGGCACGGAGCTGCTCCATGGGCGGAGGAAGAGAATTAATGCCATGACAGCCAGTGTCCCCGCAGCCGGCACTAGGGGAATTTCAATTTCGTAGTTCCAGACTCTTCGAAGCTGTTCACCCCAGCTGCCGGGATGTGTTCTCTTAAGTACTTTCGTTTGGTATGTAAAATGTAACGATTCCAGCTCCTGATCAAGCTTCTGCTTTGGCGTACTAGTACTTGGTTCCCTGTTCATCCTGCCTCTCCTCCTTCTCCCATAGGCTCCTTAACTGATTCCGGCCTCTGACCAGGCGTGCTTTGATCGTGTTCTCACTTATATTCAGTTGCTCTGCGATTTCGTATATCGACATTTCGCTGTAATAATATAAGGTAATTGCTTCACGGTAAATGTAGGCCAGCTGGTGAATCGCATCACTTAACCGTCCATTTCTCCACTCCAGTAAGAACTGATCTTCAGGACCCTGCTGCAGTTCATCTCCCTGCCATGCCTCCACTTCGCTGCTTGGGAACAAATTCCGCCAGCTCCAGCTGCGCTGTCTCATCCGGCAGCGGTTGATCATAATGCGGAACATCCAGCCTCTAAGCTTACCGCTATCCCTTAGCGTGCTGATCTTCGTAAATACTTCAACAAATGTATCCTGCACCGCTTCTTCTGCAGCCTGCCGATCCTTCAGCAGCAAATATGCCGTGCGCAGCAGCTCGTCCCCATACTGCTCCATCAGACTTCGCAGTGCTGCCTCATTCCTCTCTACTAGTCCCTTCACTACATCCAGATCGGCTTCCCCCTTCCCCTACATAAGATGCCTGCCAGAGAGTTTAAGTTGCATAGAGATTAGACCGATCTGAGAAAAGCCGCAAATTCCCTGGCCGCCGCTGTCATTGGGCGGTCTTTCCGGTAGATGAGTGAAATTTGCGGATCCGGAATCTTGTTCCCAGGCAGAGATGCTGTTCGAACCCCGGCAGGAGCATCCGTGAGCAATAACCCTCTCTTGGTATAAAAAGATATCCCGATCCGCGACTGGACAGCCAGCTTCACCGCTTCAGGCGAGTCCATCCCCGCCGAGTTCCACAGGTTCACTTGATTGGCCGCAGCCCAGCGCTCCGAGAAGCCGCGGATGAACGACCCGGCCGCATGCTGGATGAAGCGCTCCTGCGAAATCTGGTTCACTTCAATCTTCTTCAGTGCCGCAAAAGAATGTTCAGCCGGGTAAATAAGCACGATCTCATCCTCTTCGAGCACCTCACACTCCAGATTGTCCCCGCTTAAAGGCGGATTCGTATGCATGACCGCCAGATCAATATCTGCCTGCTGAAGCATCCTCACAATCTCATCATCGGCCTTGATCTTGAAATCCAGATGAATCCCCGGAAATTGACGCATGAATCGCCCGGCTACCGCTGGGAGATAATAATTACCTGGCATGAGCCCGGCACCTATTCGCAGGGTGCCGCGTTCCAGGGTATCGAAGTCCGCAACAATGTTGATCGCTTCGTCTGTTAGAGAAGTGATTCTCTGCGCATAATATAGAAGCGCTCTGCCGGCCTCCGTCAGGATAACCCGGCCGCGGCGGGTATCGAAGATCGCGGTTCCCAGCTCCTCCTCCAGACTTTTCATATGGAAAGTAACCGTAGGCTGCCTCAGACCTAGCGCCCCGGCCACATCGGAAATTTTCTTGTATTTCTCTATTAGAACGACAATTTTCAGCTTTACAATGTTCATACAATGACTCGCCTCCTGTCTCCATCTTAGCTAGATAATTAGATAAAATCTATGGTAGCATCAGTTTTTTATTCATTTTTTTATCACTCCATTTACAAAGTCGTGAATTTAGAATGATGAATGGGCTCTATACTTCTAAGAGTCGGGAACAAAATTCGACCAAAATAAAAAAATCATTTAGGGGAGATTACAAACCATGAAATTAAAGAAGCTGCTCCTTCTGACTCTTACTCTTGCTTTTGCAGTATCACTTGCAGCATGCGGCAACAAAGACAATACGTCAGGTACAACTACTACAGACAATAACAACAACGCTGGTACAGCTGAGACTTCAACACTTAGCGGATCAATTCTTGCTTCCGGTTCTACAGCACTTCAACCGCTCGTTGAACAAGTAGGCAAGAAGTTCATGGATAAAAACTCCGGTGTATCCGTTCAGGTGCAAGGCGGAGGCAGTGGTACAGGACTTACTCAAGTGTCAGGCGGACAAGTTCAAATCGGGAACTCCGACGTCTTCGCTTCCGAGAAAATGAAGGATGCTGCCGCAGCCAAGGAATTGGTTGATCACCAAGTGGCTGTTGTAGCGATTGCCGCAGTCGTTAACCCTGAAGTTGGCGTGACTAACCTCACCAAGCAGCAGCTGGTTGATATTTTCACAGGCAAGATCACGAACTGGAAAGATGTTAAAGGTAAAGACCAAGCGATCGTGATCGTGAACAGACCTAGCAGCTCCGGTACTCGTGCTACTTTCGAGAAGTTCGCTCTGGGAACCAAGACCGAAGACTTGAAAGGCTCTATCCAAGAGGATTCATCAGGTACAGTTAAGAAGCTGGTTACAGAAACTCCGGGCGCCATTGGCTACCTTGCCCTTTCTTACTTGGATGACAAAGTGAAAGCTGTTCAATATGAAGGTGTAGATGCAACAGTGGACAACGTGATCTCTGGTAAATATCCGGTATGGGCTTATGAGCACATGTACACTAAAGGTGAGCCGGATGCTACTACAAAGGCATTCCTCGATTACTTCATGACTGACGAAGTTCAAAACGGCGATGTCGTTGAGCTTGGTTACATCCCTGCGAATAAAATGCAAGTTAAGCGTGATGAAGCGGGTAACGTAACGAAGTAATACCAAGTACCCCGGCTGCTCACGAATTTATACCAAGAGGCGGAAGAATACACTTCTGCCTCTATTTTCAATTTAGAAAGGAAAGAAGGACCTCATGAAATCTAACCAGGATACCCCCCTTCTGCTGCGCAAGCATCGTACTGAGGAATGGATTGGGCGGGGATATACAACCATTTGTGTGCTCTTCCTCATCGTTATCATCATATCCATTGTTTATTTCGTAGCTACCAAGGGGATTTCAACCTTTGCGATCAATAATGTAAGTCTGTCCGATTTCTTGTTCGGATCTACCTGGAGCCCGGATGATAACCAATTCGGCGCACTGCCGTTCATTTACGGGTCTTTCCTGACTTCACTCCTCGCTGCGGTCATCGCCAGCCCGCTGAGTGTATGTGCAGCCCTGTTCATGACGGAAATTGTTCCTTCCTGGGGCAAAAAGCTGCTTCAGCCGGTGATCGAGCTGCTTGCCGGAATCCCGTCTGTCGTATATGGATTCATCGGACTAAGCATCCTCGTCCCTTTCATGCGCGATACCTTCCCGGGTCAAGGGATCGGTGTGGCTGCAGGAGCCATCGTTCTTTCGATTATGATTCTTCCGACCATCACCAGTATTGCCACAGATGCGCTTGGCGCCCTGCCCCGCAATCTGAAGGAAGCTTCTTACGGTCTTGGGGCAACCCGCTGGCAGACCATCTACGGAGTCATTATCCCTACGGTTCTCCCCTCTATTCTGACTGGGGTAGTTCTGGGTATGGCCCGGGCTTTCGGTGAAGCCCTTGCGGTACAGATGGTTATCGGGAATGCTCCGCATATCCCGACCTCATTGTTCGAATCGGCTTCTACCTTGACCAGTGTAATTACACTGAATATGAGTAATACCGTTATGGGATCTGTGCAGAACAATGCACTTTGGAGTATGGCTATGATCTTGATGCTGATGACCTTCGTCTTTGTCTTTGTCGTAAGGCTTCTCGAAAGGAGACATAAACTTTGAAAGCGAAAGCCGCCGATAAGCTTGCAACCGGTATAATTGTATTTTTCGCCCTGCTAATTGTAGCCGTACTTCTGGGTATGCTGGGCTTTATTCTATTTAGAGGGCTCAGTCATATCAGCTGGGACTTCTTGACTTCAGAGCCTCAGACGATCCGCGAAGGAGGCGGAATTGGGCCTCAGCTCTTTAATTCCTTATATCTGCTTATCCTGACTATGATTATTACCATTCCACTCGGCCTTGGGGCTGGAATCTATATGGCTGAATATGCGAAGCCGAACAAGCTGACAGACTCCATCCGCCTGATTGTTGAAGTGCTGTCCTCCTTCCCTTCCATCGTGGTGGGTCTGTTCGGACTCCTGGTGGTCGTTCAGCAGTTCGACTTTGGATTCTCGCTGTTCTCTGGCGCGATTGTCCTTACAATCTTCAACATGCCTTTGATGGTGCGGGTAACCGAGCAGGCTTTCCGCAGCGTACCCAAGGAACAGAAGGAAGCCGGTCTGGCCATGGGCTTGTCCAAATGGAAGATTATTACCTCCATCCTGTTCCCGGTAGCACTTCCGATCATCGTCACCGGTACTATTCTCGCGGCTGGCCGGGTGTTCGGCGAAGCTGCCGCCCTGCTCTTCACGGCAGGGATGACTACACCGCATATTAACTTCAGCGATTGGAACCCGCTGCATCATAATTCGCCGCTGAACCCGTTCAGGCCGGCTGAGACGCTGGCTGTACACATCTGGAAGGTCAACAGCGAAGGGCTTGCACCTGATGCCGCACAGATTGCTGCAGGCGCATCCGCAGTCCTGGTTATTCTGGTTCTGATCTTCAACCTGCTGGCCCGCTGGCTGGGCAGAGCACTGTACCGGAAATTCACATCGATCAAATGATAAATGATAAGGAAGAGGAGAACGGCTCATGACGGACACCTTACGTACTGAAAATCTTAAAGTCTATTACGGAGAACATGAGGCGGTAAAAGGCATCGACATGACCTTTGCCGAACAAAGTGTAACGGCTTTGATCGGCCCTTCCGGCTGCGGCAAATCCACGTTCCTCCGTTCACTCAACCGGATGAATGATGAAATTCCGGGTTCCCGTCAGACCGGGAACATCTGGATCGGAGACAAGGACATCAATTCATCCGAGACCGATGTAACGGTACTGCGCCAAAAGATCGGCATGGTATGGCAGCGCCCTAATCCATTTTATAAGTCTATTTATGAGAACATTGCCTTTGGCCCCAAATACCATGGAATCAAGAACCGCAAGCAGCTTGATAAGATTGTGGAGGAGAGTCTTCGCAAGGCGGCCCTCTGGGATGAAGTTAAGGACCGCCTGCATACCTCAGCCTTGTCCCTTTCCGGGGGCCAGCAGCAGCGGTTATGTATCGCCCGGGCCCTTTCGGTCAATCCCGATATTCTGCTTCTGGACGAACCGGCTTCTGCCCTGGACCCTATCTCTACATCCAAGATTGAAGAGCTGATCGGCGAACTCAAGAAATCGCTGACCATTGTGATCGTGACCCATAATATGCAGCAGGCTGCGCGTGTCTCGGATTTCACCGCTTATTTCTACCTGGGAAGTCTAATGGAATATAACGAGACAAGCATCATCTTCACCAACCCATCCAAACCGAACACCCAGGAATATATCTCCGGCCGGTTTGGTTAACTTCATCAAAACAAGCAGTGTACAGAGGCAGGCTTCGGTTATTTAGACTGAAGACCTGCTTTTTTTGTCCAGAAATATGGAATTGGCTATTGCCAAACTAATGGTATTAGTTATAATAAAACTAATGATATTAGTTTTATCTTGAGAGGAGCTTGTGCCATGAGTTTCATTGTGTTTATGCTCTTATTCACTTGTCTTTGCGGTTATCTAGACTCCCGTCTCCGCAGACTCAAGAAGAAGGAGGGGAAGTTATGTTAGCCGGACATTTTGGACTTGCAGCGGCTGTAAAGGCCAAGGTACCTGAGGTTCCACTTTGGGCGCTTATGCTCTCTACCCAGCTGATTGATGTTATCTTCGTCCCCTTGTACCTAAGTGATGTCGAGACTGTAGTCAAGACCGGGGCTGGCTATGGGAATCAAGTGATTCATGCTGACTATTCTCACGCCCTCCTCAGTGTCCTGATCCTTGCCGTCTTCACTGGCTTCCTGGCCGGGAAGCTCTGGGGGAAGCGGGGAGGATTGACTGTAGGAGCCGTAGTATTCAGCCACTGGCTTCTTGATCTGCTGGTGCACCGCTCTGATCTTCCGATTCTACCCGGAAATCTGGGCGATCTTCCTCTGCTTGGACTCGGCTTATGGCGCAGCCCTGCTCTCTCCATGACAGCCGAGCTGCTGCTGATCGCAGCAGGAAGCTTCATGTATTTCCGATTTGCTGTCACCGGTACATCGGGGAGCACGAGATTACTTGCCCACCGCTCTGGTGCCATCTTGGCCGTTCTTATGCTTCTGTGCCTGGCTTCCGATGTGCTGAATATAGGCTAATCGGTTCTATGGTTCCATAATAAAAAAAAAGCGTAAGCGGTCATCCGCTTACGCCTTCGGTTCAACCTGCCTTGGAACCAGATTATAAATCTCCCCGCTCTCCAGGGTGTCAATTAACCGGTCAAGCCACAAGTAGTATTCCACCGCTTCCCTCATCTTCCTCTGATCTCCGGCAAGAACGTCTTTTACTGCTTCCTCCTCTGACCGGGCAATCCACTTGTCCATTTCATCGATGGAACGCTTAAGCACATTGAGATTCATCTCAACAGCCTTGCGCCATTTGATGGCGAAGAAGTCATTAAAAGTCTGATACCAATCGTACTCCACTTCATACAGGTCCTTGCGGGAACCTTTTTCCCATACTTTATTAACCATCTTAAGATCCAGCAGCGTCCGTACTCCTGTGCTCATACTGGTCTTACTCATCTTCATTTCCTGACCCATCTCATCCAGCGTCATCGGCTTGTCTGCAAAGAACAGCAGTCCGTACAGATGCCCGGTAGACAATGTAATCCCATATAAGTCCATATTTCTGCCTATAGCTTCAATTACTCGCTTGCGGACCTTCTGCAGAGCCTCTTGCTCTTGCTCATTTAGCTGTTCCAAGCCCATGCTTGCAGCCTCCTATTTAACCTCTTTGTACACTTATGTATCTTATCTTAGAAAAAGCGTACCCAAAAGTAAAGAAACGACTTATAGAGCAATTAGGAGTTAGAGTGAGCATGATCTATGTAAACTATGTACAGTATTTTCTGTACGTACTGTATGTACAGATATAAGAATTGATTAAATGGAATTTTTTTTGATAGACTAAGACCTACAGAAATAAAAGGGGTGAGCTTTTTTTGGAGAATACAATTCTTGAAGTGCGGAATGTCAGCAAATTGTTTGGGCCTAATGCGGCCCAGGGCATTCAGCTGTTAGAGAAAGGGCATACCAAAGAACAACTAGCCCGCGAGAAACAGATTACAGTCGGGGTTAACCGCGTAAGTCTGGATATCCGCCAAGGTGAGATATTCGTCATTATGGGCCTGTCAGGCAGCGGCAAATCTACTCTTGTCCGAATGCTGAATCGTCTGATTGAGCCTTCCTCAGGAGAGATTCTGATTCATGGAAAAGATCTTCGCAAGATGAATAAAGCGCAGCTTCGTGAAGTCAGACGTAAGAATATCAGCATGGTGTTCCAGAAATTCGCCCTATTTCCGCATCGTACGGTGCTTGAGAATGTGGAATACGGGATGGAGATCCAGCAGATCAGTAAAGAAGAGCGCCGAGCCAAAGCGGAGAACGCGCTGGAGCTTGTTGGTCTCAAGGGCTGGGGAGCCAAAATGCCTGATGAACTTAGCGGCGGCATGCAGCAGAGGGTTGGTCTTGCCAGAGCCCTCGCGAACGATCCTGAAGTCCTGCTCATGGATGAGGCATTCAGCGCGCTGGATCCGCTCATACGCAGAGATATGCAGGACGAGCTGCTTGAGCTTCAGGAGCGGATGAAGAAGACCATTGTCTTCATTACCCATGATCTGGACGAAGCTCTGCGGATTGGAGACCGGATTGCGCTGATGAAGGATGGCGCGCTTGTTCAGCTGGGGACACCCGAAGAAATGCTGACACAGCCGGCGAACCGCTATGTTGAGCGCTTCATTGAAGATGTAGATTTGTCCAAAGTACTCACAGCTTCACATGTCATGATCCGTCCGGAGACCGTGACGCTGGACAGAGGTCCGCGGGTTGCCCTGCAGCTGATGCGTGAGCGGGGGATCTCCAACCTATTCGTAATTGACCGCGGCAAGCGGCTTCTCGGTGTCATTACGGCCGAGGATGCTTCTATGGCGCTCAAATCCGGGATGGGGCTCTCCGAGATTCTGATCAAGGATGGGCCTGAGGTAAGCCCGGATACCCTTCTTGGAGACTTGTTCGAGGTGACCAGCTCCGCGAAGGTTCCGCTCGCCGTTGTGGACGAGAATCACCGTCTGCTCGGCGTGATCGTTCGCGGCGCGGTGCTCGGTGCACTTGCGGGAGATACCAAGGTCCTTGGAGGTGAAGCGTAATGTTACCGAAATTGCCACTAGCCGACTGGATTGAGGCGCTTGTAAGCTGGATGGGCTCACATCTCGGAGGTCTGTTCGATGCCATAGCTGCAATTATAGCGCATGTCGTTGGCTTCTTCTCAGATATCTTCCTGCTGCCGCATCCTCTGCTATTCATTGCCATACTGGGAATCATCGCCTTTGCAATCGGCCGTCTTCCCTTAACTTTATTTACCGTCATCGGCTTTCTGCTGATTGAGAATTTAGGATACTGGACACAGACGATGAATACGCTGGGCCTTGTCATTACGTCAGGTCTCATTTCTATCCTGCTCGGCATTCCACTGGGGATATGGAGTGCTTACAGCCGGACTGCACACCGCATCGTCTCGCCCATTCTTGACTTCATGCAGACTATGCCTGCCTTTGTCTATTTACTTCCGGCCGTTACCTTCTTCAGTCTGGGTGTAGTGCCGGGTGTTATTGCTTCCGTAATCTTCGCGATACCGCCGACGATTCGTATGACCTACCTGGGCATCAAGCAGGTATCCTCCGAGCTGTCCGAAGCTGCAGAGGCCTTCGGCTCGACCACCTGGCAGAAGCTCATTAAGGTGGATCTGCCGCTGGCCATGCCAACGATGATGGCCGGGATTAATCAGACGATTATGCTCTCCCTGTCCATGGTCGTCATTGCCTCCATGATCGGGGCGCAAGGAATCGGAGCCGAGGTCTACCGGGCTGTGGCTCAGCTCAAGATCGGGCAAGGGTTTGAAGCTGGACTTGCCGTGGTGGTCCTGGCCATTGTGCTCGACCGATTCTCTCAGAACCTGTTCAAGACAGGCCGCCGCAAAGCCGCACTGCACAGACAGCCGCGCCGGCGCCTGGTATTCGCTTCAGCCTTGCTTGCCACCCTGATTGTAGGAGGCATTGCACAGTATCTGTTTCTGCCTTCCGGGACTTCGGCTGACGCTAACCAGGGGGGCGCAGTAGCGAGCAAATTCCATAACCAGATCATCGGGATTGATCCCGGATCAGGAATTATGAAGTCCACCGCCAAGGCCATCCAGGACTATAAGCTGGACAGCTGGAAGCTGGTAGAGGGATCAAGCACCGCTATGACGGCCATGCTCGATAAAGCCGTCAAGAATAAAGAACCGATCATCGTTACGGGATGGACACCGCATTGGATATTCACCAAGTACGATCTCAAGTATTTGGATGATCCTAAGAAGACCTATGGTGAAGCAGAAGAGATTCACACCATTGCCCGTAAGGGGCTGAAGCAGGATCAGCCAGTTGCTTATGCATTTCTGGATCGGTTCAAATGGACAGCCGATGAGATGGGCGAAATGATGGTTGCTATTCAAGGAGGTCAAAGCCCTGAGGACGCGGCCAAGAACTGGGCAGCGAAGCATCGGGACCGTGTACAGGAATGGACCAAGGGGCTTGCCAAGGTGAATGGCCAGAAGCTCACGCTAAGCTATGTGGCATGGGACTCCGAGATTGCCAGCACCAATCTTCTTCAATATGTTCTTCATGAGGAGCTAGGTTACGAGGTCACTTCTCTTCAAGTAGAAGCTGGACCTATGTGGACCGGAGTAGCCAGCGGAGATGTAGATGCTACAGCCTCAGCCTGGCTTCCTTTGACCCATGCAGATTACTGGGCTAAATACAAGAACCAGGTAGAGGATTTGGGGCCAAATATGACCGGGGTCCGTACGGGCCTTGTTGTACCCGCTTATGTGGACGTTAATTCCATAGAAGATTTGAACAAATAATAATGATGATGATGGAATCCTTGCAATAAGGAGATAGCCCCTGTCCTGGATGGACGGGGGCTTCTTTTATACCTAGATCGACTTATTCTTGCATGCTGCTATACCTTTATCCACTGCTCAATCAAGCTCTTGAAAGCCTTCACCTGAAAAGGCTTGGTGATATAATCGGCAAACCCCGCCTGTAATCCTTTCTCCACATCAGACTTTTGTGCAAATGAACTGACTGCGAGCACCGGAATATGGCGTGTCTCTTCCCTGATCTGAAGCTCTCTAAGAGCGTCATAGCCGTTCATGCCGGGCAATTGAATGTCCATAAAAATGATATCCGGCTGCCCATTTATAGCGATCTCTATGCCTTCCTCTGCACTTGCAGCCCCGATAAGATTGATATGGGGGATCTTTTTAAAAATATGATCCATTAACGCCATATTCAGCTCATTATCCTCTACATACAGAATCGTATAATTGGGTGAACTCATTATCTTCTTCACTCCTTATTGGTAAAGCCTACGTGCTTAACGAAGGGAGAATAGACGGCGAGCGGAATAACACCTGGAACCAACAAAAAAAGCCAAAAAAAGAGTTCATTCACTCTTTCTTTGGCTTATGTTCAGCTCATTCTCATGTCTGACCCATTACAACCCGTATGTAATTATTGAAAAGTGTAGGCAATCACACTTCGATCCCGTGAGAAATCCCAATCTACATAAATATCGGATATTGTCTTGTTTAGTACCTCTGTAAATCCTGTCTCCTGATCCAAAAACCGCTTCTCCATCTTGCGCTTGGTTGTCTTGAGAATATTCTCATATCCCATATCAAGAAGTTCCTTCTCGAGGATGATCAGAATACCTTCCCGGATTACAATTAAAGTCTTGGAATTCAACCACCAGGAGTCAATATTCACAGGCTCCTTCTGAACCATGCCGCTGACCTTGATTACACTGTCATGAACGCTCTTCTGTCCTTGATAACGCTCCGCTTTCTCACTATATAGATCGAATAATCCGACAATCATCCCCGAAGCATTGTGAAGACCCCAGTCGTAATACAATTCTTCAATCTTGAGTGCAAGCTCAGACTTCAGGTAGGCAGATAGTTCTGGAAGCAGCGACTTCATCAATAGCTCCCTGGTGTACCGAAGGGCCTGCTCTTCTTCCTTATCCAGCAAGAACTGCTCCACTGGACTAATAAAGTTCCGGATATGTATCGCGATTCCGCGTTCACCGATAGATACATGTACGGATTCGGGACCTTTGCCAAAACGATTTCTAAGCAGTTTCCCGGTAAAACTGGCGATTTGAGTATTTTTTTCCTTTAATGTTACCATTCTACCACACCTCCTCTTAATACTAAATGAATAAACAATAAAATGATATTAATAGATTGCCCTTTGCTTGGTCAATTGCTATTTATTAAACAGCTCAAGAATGAGTGAGTCAGCTTAGTATACGAAAAAATAAGCGGATTTTAGACATTAAATGTAAAAATTAATTATAAATAATGGCCTCATTCTTCCGATATATATATTGATCCATTAGTGATTATAGGGTTCCTTAAAACGCTTCGGCAGCAAGAGGATATTATTTAATCAACTAGAGATACATTCAGCAAAGGGGCACAACGATGAAGAAGCGTAACTTAAGAAACAAATCCTTATCTGTACTCTCAACCGCGGTACTTCTTGGAGCTTTGACTCCACATGCTTCAGCTGCAACTACCTTGTCCGACATTCCAAACAACTATGCGAAGCAGGCCATTCTTGAGCTGGTCGAGAAAGGCATTATGAATGGAACTGGCAACGGTAAATTCAATCCCACAAGTAATATCAGCAGGCAGGATTTTGCCATTGTACTGGCCAGATCACTTAATCTTGATCTTAGCAATCCACCAGCTACTGCCACTTTCAAAGACATTCCCAAAGACCATTATGCTTATGCTGCGGTAGAAGCTGCTGTAAAAGCTGGCCTTGTTAAAGGTACCGGCGGCGGACAGTTCGGAACAGGCCAAAACCTGACTCGCGAGCAGATGGCCGTGATTTTTGTTAATGCCCTCGGTGTGGATAGGACTGGCAAAGCCAAAGATCTGAAATTCTCCGATGCTGCGTCTATTGCCAGCTGGGCTAAAGATGCTGTTGCAACGGCTGTTGAGTTCGGATTAATGGCTGGAAATGCAGATGGATCCTTCAGCCCCTCCAATAGTGCGAGCAGGCAGGATTTAGCACTCGTTGCATCCAAGTTTTTGAAAGAGAAAGTGGTAGTAGACGAGCAGCGCAAGACAGAACAGGAACAGAGCAAGCCGACTCCTCCAGTAGAGACGAAGCCTCCGGTTGTTCAGCCGACGCCAGACCCAACACCAATACCGACACCTACACCAACTCCGCCTGTCGTTGAGACACCGCCAACACCGACCATTCCACCTGTTGACGAGAGCCCTGTTCCGACTCCAGAGCAGCCGGATCTTGCTCCACTGCTGGAAGGTGTAAATATTGCGACCTTGGCTAATGAAACCTACTACAAACAAAATGTAACGCCAACCTCCGAGCGTTCGGATATCAAGACGGTCGAGCTTTGGCAGGCATCCTATGGAATGTTCGGAAGAGGTTCATCTGAGCAGCTTGTTAATGGCTATACCTTAGGCGCAACGATCAGCGATGAAGCTTCTTATCATTTGAGGGTTACGGATAATTCGGACCAAGTAGTGGAGACCTGGTTCACTATTGACAAAACAACCCCTAGTATTCAAGGCGTAAATTACCAGTCCCAGAATAGTGCGGGGGATCAATACGCTTATGATTCAGGTGATTACATTATGATCGCCTTCAATCGTTCCATTCAAAAGTTCGATACCACGGATATGAACAATTCGGAAGGCTCGGATACTTTGCCTGGGGCACTACCTGGTTTGTCCGTTCAGGCGATTGAGAATGCCCTTAAGGAGAAATCTGCAAATTATACTTTAGGTACCGGAGCTTCTCTGTACACTCAAAATCCTATGGGTAACATTAAAGGTGTGCCTTATGGCAATATATTTAGGCTGGTACTAGGCGAAGGCGCTAATATTCCAGCTGAGGGACTAACTATTACTCTGGATCCAACCAAAATTGTCGGCCCATCCGGCTTAAGCCCAGAAGGGCCTTTCACGATCACAATTCCTGCAGCTCCAACGGCTCCAGTAATAAGTGTGAATCATGCTCCCACTGTCAATGATGTAACAATCTCAGGAGTTAACGAAGCAGGCAAGACGCTGACAGGTTCATACACTTTTAGCGATGAGGATCTTGGCGATTCTGAAGGGGCTACTACTTATAAATGGTACCGGGTGGATAATGATGAGGTTAGTAATAAAACTGAAATATTAGGTGCTAATGCTAAGACCTATACGCTAACTGCGGCTGACAGTGGACACAAAATTATTTTTGAAGTTACTCCAGCCGACTCCAGAGGAGAAGTTGGTTCACCTGTGGGAAGTGTAACTAATACTGACGTAACAGACCCTGCTCCAATAATCAGCGGTCTTCCTAACAACAATAATAGTGATACACAGCCTTACCTGAACCAGCCAGTCACGCCTACTTCAACGGACAGTGATATTATGAATGTCAAATTATCGAAAACTGATACAGGCCTTAACTATAATGATCATGTGTATGATGTTGATGTTCCAGGGTATTCACTCGGTGACATGATTAGCGAAAATGGATCATATCAGCTTGTAGTAACCGATAGCGCGGCACAAACAACCGTATCCTTCTTTACGATAGATACTATTGAACCTACTCTTGCCCAGGATGAGCCTGTTACACAACAGCAAGACGGTGCTGACAGCTTGATTTATGATTATAATGATTCCATTTGGATCAATTTCAATAATCTAATCAAGAAATTCACCGTGTCAGATGACCAAGGAATGGATGGGTTGGATACCAATAATGTATTTACCATGGAGCAGCTTGAGAATGCCCTTAAGTCAATTGACCCTTCCTACACCTTTGGTCAAGAAGCGTTGCTAATGAATACTTCATCGGATACAATCTATATCGGTGATGGCTCGTATGCCAGTGGCTTCCAAATCACCCTTGGAGACAATGCTAATATTCCGGCTGGCGGAGTTACTATCTCGCTTCCAGCTTCAATCATCTCGGGACCAAGTGGTATACATCCAGCTGGAGATATCTCGATCACGATTCCTGCCATCCCTGGCGCCTCAGATGGTGGATCAGTTATTCCAGGGGGAGACCTCTAAAGTATACTTTTTCTAAACAAAAGGATGAACTCCAAGCGGCAGAACGCTGCTCGAGTTCATCCTTTTTGACCTTCCTAGAGAAGTAACTATGAAAAATCAGATTCTATGAATGATAAATTCGAATTCCATATCTTGATCCGCCAAGATAAGATGTTCATTATGAACAGGGGCTCCCCAGCTGTCATCTCCTCCAACGCCCATCTGCCGACCGGCTACAGTTACAACGGTATAATGGACATCCGGAAGTTCATAGATATGATTCGCATGTTCCAGTTCGAACGCTGTATAAGGTGAAAAGTTGCATTCCAGGGGTTCGCTGACCGAAGAGATCTGAATTCCTTGACCGTTACGGTTCATCACGTTGACATAGCGCACTCCGGTATGGTTGCCAGATTCCTGCGGCATAACGTAACCTGATAAATTATCAGATACCTGATGGTTAAAGATCCCGAGTCTAGCCCCCTTGCTGCGGTCAGAGTAATTCTCCTCTGGTCCCATAGCGTACCACTCCAACTGATCATAATCAGCCGGAACCTTGAAGGATATCGCATGGATTGGCAGCTGCGGCAGATTGTCCGCTCCTTTATACACCGATTTCACCTGAACGCTGCCATAAGGATAAACAGTGTATACCGTCTTAACCTCCAGATCAGGATGAATCGAGAATTTATAGGTAAAGGCAACTCTTACTTCACTCTTGTTCTCTTCCACTTGAATATCTATACATTTTCTGGTCAAACTTGCCGCATACCAGACTCCGGAATTGAAACCTTGAGCATATCCACGATCATTATCTGTAGTGGCTCTCCAGAACAAAGGAACTGGCGGCTGTGCAATCATTTCTTTGCCTGCATAATTCATCGATATCAGACTGCCTACTCCCTTAGAGAACAGAACGTGGAAGTCGCGGCCATGAACCCCGATATTCACGTCACCATGGACAACCCGTAGTTCTCCGCTTACAGAAGGTGCTGTCTTAAGTCCGACTTGATAAATAAACTGTCCAAATGCAATCTCATACCCGGTATCTCCCCACATGGTGTTACCCTTCAGCTTCAGTGAGGCCGTAACTGCGTATTCTCCCGGTATGACTGTGTGGTTCGCCGGCCAGACAAATTCAAATCTCCCCTCACTTTGTGGAGCTACTGCTGCTGCAAGCTTGTTGCGGTAGATCTCCTTTCCCTCCAGAAGTAGTGTATATTCCAGATCATAGTCTGCCGTATTCGTGAAAAAGCTTTCATTCTTGATCGTCACACCGCTTGGGTCAGGTAGAAGCTTAAAGTTTTGATATAGAAATTTCACTTCCTGCATTTTTGGTGAAAGCTCACGATTCGAATATACAATCCCGTTGGTACAGAATCCGTAATCCGTTGGACGATCGTTAAAGTCACCACCATAGGCTAGGAATTCTTTACCGTAGCGGTCTTTGGCATAGATAGCCTGATCTATATAATCCCAGATAAATCCGCCTTGATACATCGGATACTTCTGTTCCAGATCCGTGTATTTGTACATCCCGCCAAGTGAGTTGCCCATGGCGTGCATATATTCACAGCTAATGTACGGCTTCTGCGGATTTCCGTTCAGGTACTCTTCAATGTCTGCCGGCTTGGCATACATTCGACTCTCCATATCACTGGTATCATTATAATCCCGGTTATGAAATACCCCTTCATAATGGACAAGACGGCTCGGGTCAGTCTTCCTGAAATAATTGGAGACATGCAAGATAACTTCACCTGCGTACGACTCATTTCCACAGGACCAGATCAATATGGAAGGGTGATTCTTATCTCTTTCTACCATCGAAATCGCCCTGTCCATAACTATGTTCTCCCACTCCGGCTTGTTACCCGGGATATTCCAGGACGGCTCAACCTTGCCCATCTTCTGCCAAGATCCATGGGTTTCCAGATTCATCTCATCAATTACATAAATCCCGAATTCGTCACATAATTGGTACCATAGGCTTTGATTGGGATAGTGGGACGTTCTCACCGCATTAATGTTATTCTGCTTTAAGGTTCTAATATCCCACAGCATGTCTTCTTTGGTTATCGAACGACCGCGGCGTGGGTTGAATTCGTGGCGATTAACTCCCTTGAATAGGATCCGTTCCCCGTTAAGACGCATGATTTTGTCTACCATATCAAATTTTCTAAAGCCAACTTTCTGAGGGACAACCTCTACCAAGCTGCCTATTTCGTTATAGAGTTCAATATATAACTTGTACAAATAAGGGCTCTCCGCACTCCAAAGATTAGGAGTATCCACTGGCATGCAGATCGACCACCGTCTATCAACGTCTTCCCCGTTAGCCGATGCAACCAGGTTATCCTTGTCATCCACTAATTTGGCCGTTATTTTTGACGGAGAAGCCCCTTGAAGCTTGAAATCCGCATACAGCGTACTTTTCTTCAAAGACGCATCCAGCTCTGGCCGAACATGCAGGTCAAAGACATGGATATCGGGCACGGTATATAGGTATACATCACGGAATATCCCCGAAAATCTCCAAAAGTCTTGATCCTCCAGCCAGCTTCCCGTACTCCGTTGATAGACCTCTACAACAAGCTTATTCTCCCCTTCAGTTAAGTAAGGCGTGAGATCGAACTCGGCCGGGGTGAAGGAATCCTCGCTATAGCCGACAAACTTCCCGTTCATCCAGACATAGAAGGCTGATTCTACACCCTGAAAAGAAATATACACCGGCTTGTTCCGCATGTGAGTGGGAACTTCGAAATATTTAATATAGCTTCCAACCGGATTGTCGCCGGCTGGAATTTCCGGTGGACGGATATCGTGATGTCCATCCCAAGGATACATCGTATTTACATATTGAGGCTGACCGTGACCCTGAAGCTGAATATGACCCGGTACAGATATATCCCCCCAGCCAGAGCAATTATAATCCGCTTTATAAAAATGCTCCGGACGATTGTCAGGATTTATGCTATACGAGAACTTCCAGCTTCCATTCAAATCGTGACGCATCTCCATAGGGCCAGCACTTCTCGCCTCTTCCAGTGTTCTATAATACACATGATCGGAATGAGCAGAAAGACGATTTACAGCAAACACGTCCACGTCTGTCAGCCAATACAGGCTGGGAACAGCACTCTTAGTTATTGGATTTGCATTCATAAAGGTATACACTTCCTATCCGATTAATCTACTTATCAAAGTCCAGCTGCTTCCTGCGGTATTGTTGAGGCGTAATGCCATATTGCCCTTTGAACAGCTTGATGAAATATTGGGGCTGCCGATATCCAACCAAGTGCGAAATATCGTTAATATGCAGGTTTGAACCCGTTAATAACAGGGTCGCCTTTTCCATTCGCTTGCGTGAAATATAATTCGACAGATTCTCACCTGTCTCTTGTTTGAATAGCTTGGAGAGGTACACCGGATGGAGGTACACCAGCCTTCCCAAGTCATCCAAATTCAAGTCGTCATCAAGATGGTTGTCAATATAGGCTTGAAGGATATGGATATTGCTATTTACGGGTAATTTGGAGTCCTCTTCACTCTCGGGGAGCCCCGGAAGGGGATCTACACGATCCTTCTCAAACGTTTTGATAACTTTCTTAATCGCTGCTTCCATATCGTCCTTGTCAACTGGCTTAAGCAGGTAATCTACTGCCCCTAACCGAAGAGCCTTTTGTGCATATTCGAACTCCGAATAACCGGATAGAATTACCGACCTTGTCTTTTGTTGATGCTTATTAATATGCTGGAGCAGATCAATCCCCGATACCTCAGGCATACGTATATCTGTAATCAGAATATCAATCTGGTTCTGCACCAATTTATCTTTAGCTTTCAACGAATTGGTTAACGTCTCAACCTGCTCTATCCCATACTTCTTCCAATCGAGCAAATGTTTTAGATACTCAACAATGTACTGCCCGTCATCCACAATTAATAACTTCACTGCCTCCTACCTCCATCAAGCGAGAAATCAATGTAGAACGAGACGCTTAAGCCGTCCCAGTTGTTGGTGAAAAAGTGCAGCTCACTTTTGTCGCCATAGGTGTTCTTGAGACGGTGATTAATATTCCATAACCCAATCCCTTTGCTGCCCTCAGGCGGCTGATCCCTCTCGACTCTAGCCTTCAGCTTCTGGATTTCAGCAGGCGTAAGCCCCTTACCATCATTCGCAATGGTGATCAGCGCACCGGAATCCTGCACCCTGACCTCTATGGAGATACGATGAGCACCTTGAAGTTCTTCAATGCCATGCTGAATCGCATTTTCAACGATGGGCTGAATAATAAGCGGCATTATTCGATGCTCCCCTAACTTAGGCGGCACATGGATCTCATAATCCACGTCCTTACACAGGGCCATGATGGACAAATAATGATCGGCGAGGTCTAATTCGGAGTTCAGGGTAACCTCCTGCGATTCAATTTTGGTCATATAACGATAATATTTTGCCAAGTGTTTACTCATCTTAATAACTGCTTCGGGTGAGGATTTAGCCATCGACATAATAAAGAAAAGACTGTTATATAGAAAATGCGGATTAATCTGGGCCTGTAATTGCTTCACTTCGGCGTTCTGCCGCAGCTCCGTCTCCACTTTCAAGGAGGCAAATAAAGCTTGAATTTGGGCAACCATATGATTAAAACTCTTGAAAAGCTTGTTAAATTCATTATCCGAATTTTCGCGGATTCTTGAGTTATAATCTCCTTCCTCCACGTGACGAAATTTCTTTGCCAGCAAATTTACATTTTGATAAAAATTCCGATAGAACAGAATTAGCAAAATGAGCCCTATGAGCAAAATAATCAGGATACTGGCAGAGAACACCAGATTGATATGTTTAAGAGGATTAAGGAAAGCATTGGTCCGTGTATAAGTAACCAAGTACGTATCAATAGGCTTGATATACTTCACCAATACAAAATAATCGCTGTATTTAGTTTGATAATTGAATTCAGAGATTTTCTCTGAACCCGGCTTAATATTCTCTTTCACACTGTTCACGATATCTTCGTCGACCACTTGGTCACTAATGACCAGGCTTTTGCTCACTAAGAAAAGCGCTCTCGAACTGCTGCCGTGAAAGGAATCTCCCAGCAGGCTCGTCAAGTAATCCGTCTTGAACTTAACCCCTACAACATATCGGATGTCACTTGGATTCTCCGGTTGACGGATATAAGGATAGACAGAGAAATAATACAGACTCCCCTTATAAGTTTGCCATCCCCGCTTGGTTACATCTTTAAAGAGGGCTCTAGGAAGCCCTCCGGTTGAAATAAATTCATTATTGGCTATCCAGTAAATCCCCATCGCATCGACAGCTTTGCTTGAATAGAGCTGATTCTGCAGGCGGTTTGACATATCCACATGCTTCATTTGTGCGTCATAATTGTCTAGGCCTAGCTTTTGGCTTTGATAATAACGAACCGATGTGTCGGCCGTATACTGCATGCCATATAACATGGCTTCATCAATTCCGATATTAAGCATTTTATCTGTATATTCCAGCTGGTTTCTGGACGTTTGGACCAGACTATCCTTAATTGTTTTTGTCCCTAGTACATCCAGAATTACAAATAAACCTACAGTAAGCAGAAGGAAAAAGACGAAAAAATAGATGAATCGCTTCATGCTCACTCTTTTCATTCTTTTTCCCTCCTGATCCTTAGTCATTAGTAAATTCAATAATTCCTTTATCTGTTAGTACAGCCTTGTCATAAAAGTTAATTACCAACTTGGAATCCGAGATTTCCAGGGGCAGCATCACGTAACTCGAATTAAAGTAATCCTCGGCATCCCAGCGATCACCATAGTATAATAGCTGGCCTTCCTGAGTCTTCAATATAAATGCGGGCTGGCTGGCATAGGTCGTGTCATCACCGAAGTTCTCCAATACGCTCCACGGCCCCTCCATACTTGGTGCTGTACCGAACTTGCCCTGATTGGGTGCCCATCCTGTACAGAATGATGAACACATATAATAAAGCCCATCTTTCTTGATTACAGCCGGTGCCTCCCGGTACTCACCCTGCCAGACCTGTGCAGCCATCTTCTCCACATTCATGTAATCGTCCTGGAGTCGATAGAGGTGAAGATCCGCATTATCACGAGCAGCCGAAATGAAGTAAGCCGTGCCATCCTCATCCTGGAAGAGCGTGCAATCACGTGACATGTAGCCATAAGGATTAAAATGACCATGGTACACAAAATCCCCATCCGGCGTGTCACAAGTCGCAATAGCACAAGCCGCGTCGTTATAGTCTTGTCCGTTCTCAAAGTGAACCCAAAGTACAAATTGGCTGGTTCTCTCATTGAAAAGTACCTTTGGACGCTCCAGGTTAACTTTGCCGCCATCTTCTTGGGCCAGCTGGATTTTGGTTCTAATACGTATTTCAGAGGTTTGGCTGTCTGTCGTTATAATGTGATTTCTAAATTCCCATGTGAATAAATCCTTGGAGCGATAGCAACTGATATAATAGCTGCTCCGGCGATCCTCACCATACCAGTAATAGTAACCTTGATGATAAATGATATGCCCTCCGTGGGCATGAATCTCGTTCCCATTCGTATCCGTCCACTTAGAGCCATTCATGAGCTGCTTCAATTGATATCACTTCCTATTGTTATTCTTCTTATTCGTGAATTCTTATTTCAAGCCCATTTTGGAGATTACATCCGCTTGTTGTGTATTCTTGTACCACTGGTTCACTTCATCTGTAATTTGTTTTCCGCCTTTTTCGTTCCAATCCTTCACAAAGTCATCGTAGGCGCTAAGAGGAAGCTTTCCATAAATAATCTTGGTGAATGTTTCTCTCTCCATCGTTTGCAATTGTTCCCATGAAGCTGCCATCGTCTGTGTAGGAGGACCGTTGAACGCATTAGGCAGCAGGGAATCGGCATTCTCATACGAAATGACATATCCTTCTTTTGCCGGAAGATCCATAGAATCCGATCTCATTAATACACCTGTTGTTGGCTTTACTCCTTTCGAAAGATCATAGAAGGATTTGCCCGGGCCATCCACACTAGGTGTATTTTTAGTAAATGACATCTTACCTACCATTTGTGCTGCATCTAATGGAGTTTTGAATTGTTTGGGATCGAAGGTTACTTTGCCATTTACGATATCGTAATCGTAACCCTCAGCGAAACCATACTTGAAACCGCCAGTACCAAAAGCAGCGTCATAGAGCTTATCGTAATATAAGAAGAAGGCTTTTAAGTTATTGAAGTCTTTGTTAAACATGAAGACACCATCGGCTAATTGGCCTGATTGATACGTTCTGTCCCCATTTACACCCTTAATCGTTGGATAGGCCTTAATCTTGGCGCCTTTAACATTAGTCTCCACGTCCTTAACACTGCCGTATAGCCAAGGTCGTCCAATAATAATACCAGCTTTACCTTGAGTGAAGTCTGCCAAAGTATCCCAGGCACCTTGAGTAGCCAATTCTTTATTCAAATAGCCTTTGGAATACCAGTCACTCAGTTTGCCCAGTGCCTCCTTATTCCCAGCCGCAACTGAACCATAAGTTAGTGTACCGTTATTTTCATGCCACTGGCTTGGGATGTCTTTACCTGTGTAAGCACTGAAGATCATTACCGGATCACTAACCCAGCCTGTATTGTAGGAATCCTTCCCTGAAAAATCAAAGCCGTAGGTATCCTTCTTGCCGTTACCATCCGGATCATCATTGGTAAAGGCCGCAATGACTTGTTCAAATTCATCTATATTGGTAGGGGCCTTTAAATGCAGCTTATCTAACCAGTCTTGACGTATCAGCATGACTTCGCCTTCAGTCAAGTTAGGAGTGATAGCCAGACCATACACCTTGCCATCTTTTACAACCGGGTTAAATGTGCTTGGATACTGCTTGTAAATTTCCTTTAAGCGGTCCGGCATATAATTCTTGATATCATCGGCAATCTCTTTAACGTTACCTGATTCGATCAAATCACTCATTAATTGTGCATCATACACTGGGAGAACATCCGGAAGCTTCTCGGTACCTGTGAGGGCCAGACGCACCTTATTATTGTAGTTGCCGCCATCGCCGCCCAGCAGCGTAGTTTTGACCTTGATGCCCAGGTTCTTCTCACCCCAGCGGGATAACACGTTGTCATTTAGACTCTCACCATTGATGTATTTCCCGGCATTCTCATCTTGTTGTTTCGCAATCGTAATCGTAACAGGCGGATTGTACTTGCCGTTCTGAAATGTGGATTCAGCTGTTGGTTCCGCTGTATTGTTGTTACTGCAGCCGGCTAACAATCCGCCAAATACTACTGCAGCAGATACTAGAGCACCGATTCTTTTATTCATGATCATGTCTCCTTGTCGTATACATATATTCTTGCGGTCCTCGTATTCATTATTCTTTCACTGAGCCTACTACTATCCCTTTAACAAAGAATTTTTGAAGGAACGGATATACCAGGATGATGGGTAAGGTACTAATAAATATCTGAGCCGCCTTAATACTTTGCTCCGACATGGCCTTTGCCGCTGATGGGTCTAACGCCATATTTTGTGCCGAGCTTTGTACAACTACGGTCTGCAGGAATGAGGCTAACGGGTAGTTGCTTGTGTCTGACATGTACAAGATTCCATCGAACCAGGCGTTCCAATTGCCAACCATGATGAATAATCCAACTGTTGCGAGTCCTGGCAAGGAAAGCGGTAAATAGATTTTCCAGAGAATCTTGAAGAACGATGCCCCATCAATAAATGCCGATTCTTCAAGCGCTTTCGGAATCGTCTTGAAGAAGTTCATAATAAGAATCAGATTATACGCTCCAAATGCCCCAGGGAGGACCAGTGCCCATAAGGTATCCTTCAGACCTAGACGAGTCACCAGAATGTAGGAAGGAATTAATCCGCCTGAGAACAGCATGGTGAAAATGAAAACCCACATGATTACATTGCGTCCACGGAAGTTTTTGGACAGCGCATAACCAGCTGTAGTAATTAAAAACATACTAATCAGGGTTCCTAACAAGGTTCGTACAACCGAAATACCCATAGAACGAACAAAATTTGAGTTTTTAAATGTTTTTATATAGGAATCCGCATTGAACTCTACTGGCCAAAATGATACTAGATCCCCATTTACGGCTGCCTTACTGCTAAATGATTGTGCTAACAAATGGAGTAAAGGCAACAAGCATGTCAATGCAATCATAATCAGGAATATATGGTTGAAGAACGAGAATATCTTATATCCCCTGGATTTATGAGACATGATTATACCTCCTCTCTAGAATATTTTGTAACCGGCAACCTTGTAGGCAATACGGTAGGAAATCAAAATTAATATGAAGCTGATCCCTGATTTGAACAGTCCTACCGCCGTACCGAACCCATATTGTCCACTCAAAAGTGAAGCCCGGTATACATAAGTATCGATAATATCTCCAGTGCTATACACCAGTGGGTTGTATAAGTTGAAGATCTGGTCAAAGCCAGCATCCAAGATGCTACCGAGACTTAATGTGGAGACAACTACAATCATGGGCAGCATGCTCGGCAGGGTTACATATTTGGTCTGCTGCCACCTTGTGGCGCCATCCATCTCTGCTGCTTCATATTGGGTTGGGTCGATTCCTGTGATTGCTGCCAGGTAGACAATCATACCAAAGCCAAAGTTCTTCCATAGATCACTGATGATTACACTGGGTCTAAACAAGCTTGGATCCCCCAGGAAAAATATCGGCTTGGCGCCAAACTGGGCAAGGAAGTGATTGATACCGCCTTCAAGACCCAGGATATCAAGCATGATCCCGGCAACCGTAACCCAAGACAGGAAGTGAGGCAGGTATACTAAAGTCTGAATGCCTCTCTTTAATCCCATGTTTCTAACCTCATTCAATAGCAGGGCCATGATAATGGGAACAATAATTCCGACCACAATTTTAATGACAGCAATGATGATTGTGTTTTTAATAGCTTGTACAGATTCTTGGTACTGAAATATCTTCGTGAAGTTATCCAGCCCAATCCAGTGTGAATGAAAAATTCCTAACCAGGGCTTGTAGTCCTGGAACGCCATAAGCAATCCACCCATAGGGGCGTAAGAGAAAATTATTACGGCAATTAACGAGGGTAGACACAGAAGATATAAAGGCCAGTTTTTCTTTAGTTCCTTTTTCCAGGGTACCCTATTCACCCTTGAGCTTAATGCTTTCTTCGTCTCTACCTGATCAACATCGGCCTGCACCAGTTGAGCCATTATATTCCCCCCTCCGATCTAATGAATCCCTTCCTTCTTTACATATTTAATATTAGCTACAGCGCTTTCATTTAGATATGTGACTTATTGAACATCATATCTACGAATTTAACTTAGTTAGATTATCGAGATTATTAACGAAGGTTATAGAGGGATGACAGCTTTGCGGGAGGGGAAGACAGGTAATCTGATTGTCTGAGTGAGGGAGAGTGTTAATCACGTGTAACTGGAGATAGAGTTATCAAGCGGACGATAAATAAAAAAGGGACCGGCGGCAGCCGATCCCCTTTTTGATAAGTCCCTGTTAGTCAACTCACTTAATAGACGGACCTATTAACATTCTTGTTAATAAAATACAAATAGTGAAAAAAATCAGGACAACCCAGAACGTAAACCAACCAGGTGTGTTATAAACTTCTCTCCAAAACATAGGAAGAAATTGGATTTGTGAATTCTTCCTTTCTAAAAAAGCAATAACCCAAATTTGATAGACTTTTGCTATTAAATAGCCAATAACCAATCCACTAAAACCACCTAAATAATAGTAAGGATGAATTTTTTTTCTCATTATCTACCTTTTCATTTTAGATATAATTTCCTAACATGGAAGACCTCGGTTTATTATAAACGAAGCCTTCTGTTATTGCTAGTATTCAAACTAGTTATATCATTTGTCATCTCCCTTTCTGAAGGCAATTATGCAGCGTTATTACACACAAAAAGGCCCCCTTCGGGGAGCCCTTTTAAATGCTTGTTATTATCGGGTTGGTAGACCCTTTATTACATCATTCCGCCCATGTCAGTACTTAATTAATATCCAATGTATCCTTCATACGGGTATCGACCAATACCCGATATAAACTAGAAATCCGTATCCCTTGAAACTTGCTGGAGAAGATCTCCGTTCGTATTGTTAATGAAGTTGATAACGTTAGCCGGATCGTCAACGACGTAACATCAAAACCACCAGCTACCATTGAGGGGAATATAAAATAGAAAAGAAGTTTTTGCGCTGAATTAATAGGGCTCTGCGAGGTATAAGGTGGTTAATTTTGCTTAAAATTGATAAGTTTCCTGCCAGTCCAAACTCCCCGTCAAAAAATTAGTAGTGCGTGAAGTGAATACCTCTATCAAATACTCAAATACTCTTGTTCAAGTATCTGAAGATAAGCATTTACAATCTCATGAAATTCGCTTTGATTTTGGTACTTAGCTTTTAGTGTATGGTATTTTTCAAGTGTGTCAAGGAGGATCATCTGATTATTTACTTTTATTTCAAGGAGAAGACCAATTGCTATGTTTCCCTGATGAAAGTGAATTTCTTTATTATTTCCAGAATACACTATTTTTCCGCCTGCTAATTTTTCTATGGAAGATTCTATTGGTGTAATACCATACCTGGACATAAATGGATCAACATAGGTTTCGAAAAATTTACATTTATCAAATGCCGCATATATTAATTCTTCCTTTAACCTGCTTTCATGTTCTTCAAAGGAATTCTTAATTTCCTTTAAAGTCGATACAAGGTGTTCCTCCGTATCAAAATATCTCATAGAAGGTGACAGCATTATAACATGATCAAACAGTGTTTTAAAAAACGGAGTGACACTGAATTTTGAGTCTTCTTTTTCAATAGACAATGCAAGGCCTATTCCGATATCCTCAATGTTTTTGAAAAAAGCATAATCGAATGGAATTGGTGCAGTCTTAGTTAAAAAGTATCCCTTCTCATTCATAAACGTACTCAACTCTCGTATGACAATTCTTTTTATGGGCATTGATTTTTTAGTTTGAACATGATGTAAGCCAAGAGATTGTTGATACCCTTCTCCCTGGTTTTCTAGAAAACTGTATGAGAAATTGGTATCTATATCTAACTTTAATGTTCTTATGAGTTGAGGCCAGCTATAGTTCTCTATGTCTACCGTTTCCTTCGTTCTAAGAATAGTCTCCAGCTCTTGAAGAGCAATTGTGTCCAAACTTAAAACTCCTAAAATTTCCATTAATATTCCAATGTTATCTTTTCTTAGTCCTTTCTTCTCGAAGCTTACCTCAAAACTACCTTTTTTTTCTCCTTGTTCAAACAGCTCAATACTCCACCCGAAATCCTGCCCATACTCTATATTAACTACTCGCTGAAAAGTTTTGGATACATCTTCAATAATCTGTTTCGTTGGTTCTTTGAAAGCAACTATATATCGTGAGCTATTGTTCATCAAGTAACATTTATATTTCTTTTTTTTCAACATATTTTTAATACTGACACTACTCTCATCACTCATAAATATTGTTGCCTGTACATAGTCACTCATATTTCTATCTCTCCTCTTGACAAAACAATAAATAATTAGGTATTTTTCGTTATTCACCTTAGTTATTTTTGAACTTATGTTCCTCAAGACAATCATAAAAATTGAATTTTAGCAACAAAAAAACCACTCCTTAATTAAATTATTAAGAAGTGGTTTTTCCTATGTTCTAAAGTTTGTTACTATGACAGCTTCATAAATCCTTATCTAAGTAAGACAAAAATTCACGCCGCTTAGCACAAGCTGAAAGGCTCATTTGCCTTCCAATATGCACCTTTATTACATCATTCCGCCCATTCCGCCCATGTCAGGCATAGCTGGCTTTTCTGGTTCTGGCTTATCAGCGATAACCGCTTCAGTTGTCAGGAACAGTCCTGCAACGGATGCAGCGTGCTGCAATGCGGAACGGGTAACCTTAGCAGGGTCAACGATACCTGCTTCGAACATGTTCACCCATTCGCCGTTAGCTGCGTTGTAGCCTACGCCGATTTGTTCTTTCTTCAGGCGCTCAACGATGACAGATCCTTCTTCACCAGCGTTAGCAGCGATGGTACGGATTGGCTCTTCCAGAGCGCGAAGTACAATGTTCACACCTGTCTTCTCGTCGCCCGTCACATTTACAGCAGCTACAGCGTGATATACGTTCACAAGCGCTGTACCCCCACCGGATACGATACCTTCTTCAACCGCAGCGCGAGTTGCGTTCAGAGCATCTTCGATGCGCAGTTTGCGCTCTTTCAGTTCTGTTTCAGTTGCAGCTCCGACTTTGATAACCGCTACGCCACCAGCCAATTTAGCCAGACGCTCTTGCAGTTTTTCTTTGTCGAACTCGGAAGTAGTCTCTTCCAATTGGGAACGGATTTGGCTAACGCGAGCTGAGATATCGTTCTTGTCGCCGCTTCCGTCAACGATAGTAGTAGCTTCTTTGGTTACGCGCACTTGACGAGCGTTACCAAGTTGTTCGATACTTGTGCTTTTCAGGTCAAGACCGAGCTTCTCAGTGATCACTTGACCACCAGTCAGAGCAGCGATGTCCTGTAGCATAGCTTCACGACGATCGCCGAAGCCAGGAGCTTTAACCGCTACTGCGTTGAATGTACCGCGAAGTTTGTTCACGATCAGCATAGCTTGAGCTTCGCCTTCGATATCTTCAGCAATAATCACAAGCGGACGAGCTTGTTGAACGATCTTCTCAAGCACAGGCAGGATCTCTTGCGTGCTGCTGATCTTCTTGTCTGTGATCAAGATGTATGGGTTATCCAGAACAGCTTCCATTTTGTCTGTGTCTGTGATCATGTAAGGGGAGATATATCCGCGGTCGAACTGCATACCTTCAACCACTTCAAGCTCAGTTGCGAATCCACGGGATTCCTCAACAGTGATAACGCCGTCTTTGCCGACTTTCTCCATAGCTTCAGCGATCAGTTCGCCTACTTCTTCGTCTGCAGCAGAGATCGCAGCCACTTGTGCGATGGATTGCTTGCCTTCGATGGTTTTGGAGATCTTTTGCAGTTCTTCTACTGCTGCGCGAACCGCTTTGTCAATCCCTTTGCGAAGACCGATTGGGCTTGCACCTGCAGTTACGTTCTTCAGACCTTCACGGATGAGGGCTTGGGCAAGAACGGTTGCTGTAGTTGTACCGTCACCAGCTACATCGTTGGTTTTGGTAGCTACTTCTTTAACAAGCTGAGCACCCATGTTCTCGAATGCGTCTTCGAGTTCGATTTCTTTGGCGATGGTCACACCGTCATTGGTGATAAGCGGGCTTCCGAATTTCTTCTCAAGCACCACGTTGCGTCCTTTTGGTCCAAGTGTTACTTTTACCGCATTTGCCAAAGCATCAACCCCACGCATCATCGCGCGGCGAGCATCTTCACTGAATTTAATGTCCTTTGCCATGTTCAAAAAACCTCCCTGATTAATTTAGTAATAAATTATCTTCACTTACGCTTTATATTGAAGTTCGGGACTTTGCATTCATTAGCCAATGACTGCGTGAATGTCGCTTTCTTTCATAATCAAGTATTCTTTACCTTCATACTTAATTTCTGTTCCGGCGTATTTGGAGAACAAGACTACGTCGCCCTCTTTCACTTCAAGAGCCACACGAACACCGTCCTTGTTAACGGAACCGCTGCCGACAGCGATTACTTTGCCCTCTTGCGGCTTCTCCTTAGCGGAGTCGGGGAGTACGATCCCGAATGCAGTTGTCTCGTTTTGTTCAATCGGTTCTACCAATACACGTTCACCTAAAGGTCTGATCATGAAAAATAGCCTCCTTAAATAGTTATGTTGTGTTGATTGGATACACTTGGATACACATGAATGTTAATGTTAGCACTCGACATCGTGTAGTGCTAACAACCAACTTTATGATACTAGGTGTGGCGTCAGATTTCAAGTCCCTGTCACCATTTTTTTCTTGGACACGCCCCTTACATCCTATCCGAACAACAGCCTAAATATTCCTCATTCTTCAAGCTATTGCAAATATAAAAAAAGCCCCTCTTCATCCGGCTAATCCTAGCCTCATGAAAAGGGAACTCTTAAAATCAATCCTCGTACTGCGCTCTTCGCTCCGCATCGGCAGCCAGCTGCTTGCTGTACATTCTACCCGACAGAAATACACTGAATTCATACAATAGAATCATAGGCACCAGTACCAGGAACGCCGAGAAGAAATCCGGAGGTGTAATCATAACGGATATGACCACTAAGGCAAAATAAGCCACCCGGCGCATTTTCTTGAGCCGTTTGGGATTAAGCAGACGCAGCTGGGTCAGGAACAGCACTACGATCGGCAGCTCAAACAACAGCGATATGGGAAGAATAATATTGGTCATGAACTTGAAATAGTCCGTTATTCCATAGGTCTCGACCAGTCCAAGCTGCTTATTCAGACTTGAGGTGAACTGCATAGCCAGTGGAAATACAACAAAGTATCCGAAAGCTACGCCAATCAGGAAGCAAATGAAGACAAAAGGAATATATTTCAGGGTAGCCCGCTGCTCCTTAGGCTTAAGGCCCGGGCTGACGAAGGCCCAGATCTGATAGATGGTAAAGGGCAGCGTGACCGCCAGCGCCACGATCAGCGCAATCTTCATATATACGTTGACCCCGTCCCAGAAGGAGAAGGCATTCAGCTTCAGTTCAAGCCCCTTCGGTCCATGGGTGGTCAAATAGTCGTATACCGGATGGGCGACAAAAAACCCGCCTACAAGCACGACAGCAAATAGGATCAGTGTAACAAACAGACGTTTGCGAAGTTCAGACAAATGATCGACAACCGACATTCCATCCTGTTCGTCAGGCATTAAGGCCGCCCTCCTGTACATCATCATATTTCGGACATAAATAAAGCACCTTCCGGTGCCCGTATAGAAGCGAAATCTATGCTACCCTCAAAAAAACTCCTTCCTTCGGGAAGGAGTCAGGTTATTCTGGCAAACGGCGTTCAGCTGCCTGCGGCTGCTGCTCTGGCCTAGGTGACAGCGGCCCCGTCTTATTCACAGGTGGTTCATCATCCACAATATCACGGGTGGCTTCTTTGAATTCACGGAACGTACGGCCGACCGCCCGTCCCAGATCAGGAAGTTTATTCGGTCCAAACAGCAGCAGGGCTGCGATCACGATCAAGATAAAACCGCCCATCCTTGTTCCCTCCGTTCTGTTACATGCTATTGTCCAATCATAACATAAGTAAAATTACAGTTACAGCCGAAATACGCATTAAGTCCTAGAGTCTGAACTGGCCTGTAACCATCAGCAGGGCCTCCGGCAGCTGTCCCATGATAGCAGCGAGGTTCTCATGCACGCCCTTGGGAGTTCCCGGAAGGTTCACGATTAATGTACGGCCGCGGATGCCCACGACGCCCCGGAACAGCATGGCTGCCGGGTTCTTCTGCATGGCGCTTGCCCGCATCGCTTCGGCCATGCCCGGAACTTCCCGTTCAATAATACGGCGCGTAGCTTCTGGTGTTACATCCCGGGCAGCCAGCTCCGTTCCGCCGGTTGTCAGTACCAGATTGGCCTGAAAATAATCGGTCATTTCGATTAAAGCTGCAATAATCTCATCCTGTTCGTCAGGAACAATGCGGTATTCCACAATCTCTCCGCCCAGTTCTTCCTCGACCAGTTCCCGGATAACCTGGGCGCTCGTATCTTCACGTTCGCCTCGGGCTCCCTTGTCGCTAGCCGTCAAGATCGCTGTTTTCCATACCATGAAGTCACCCTCCTTATCCGAATTGGAACATTTAGTTGTCTATACCCCGAGGTTGTAATCGCCGCTCTTGCCGCCCGTCTTTGATTTGAGCAGAGTAGGTCCGATGACCATATCTTTCTGCAGCGCCTTGCACATATCATAGATCGTCAGGGCTGCTGCTGAGGCGCAGGTCAAAGCCTCCATCTCCACCCCGGTCTTCCCTTCGGTCTTAACCGAAGCTTCTATATAGAGCTCGTCCTCTCCATTGTCGGTGAACATGATGTTCACGCCGGTAAGCGGCAAAGGATGGCACATCGGTATCCAATCCGAAGTCCGCTTGGCCGCCTGAATTCCGGCAACTTGAGCTACCGCCAGCACATCTCCCTTGCCGACCCGGCCTTCCTTAATGGCGAGCAGCGTAGAGGGGAGCATGGTTACTTTAGTTATAGCAACACCCGTGCGGACCGTGATCTCTTTATTCGAAATGTCTACCATTCTGGCCCGGCCCTGCTCATTGAAATGGGTCATTTTGCCGTGTTCTGATGCTGAATCTGTCAAGATCTTCCCAACCTTTATCATGAATTGCGATTCTAAGTGGTCTATAGAATCCGAACGATACCTGCGGCCGTAAAAAGGAGATTCAACCGAAAATCATGCTCCTCCATCGGAATGTCATTAATAATCTGTTCCCGGAGTGCTAAAGCTGCCAGAAGCGGCATGCTGGTTCTTCTGCATTGTCTCTTCAATTGTTCCATAAAGCGATCATAATAACCGCCGCCAAAGCCGATTCGCCCTCCGGCTGGATCATAGGCGAGGCCCGGAACCATAACTAGATCAATATCGGCATATTGAATGGGACTCCACTCAGGCAAATATTCAGCCGGTTCAGGAATTCCCCAGGTGCCGGCTGTTATGTCTTCTTCCCGAGCAAGCTCATACAGTGTGAGCGTCCCAGGTCCGGTTATACGCGGAACCAGGACGCGGTCTCCCTGGGACCAGCAGCTGCGAATAAACGGGAGTGTGGAAGGCTCGTCCCGGAAAGACAGGTAGGCGAACACGGTTAGCCTTCCGTCTGTCTTAGCGGCGCGAAGCGGGGCGAGGACCTCGGCTTCCGCGAGGCGGCTTGCCGAATCGGACTGCTCCACTCTTGAAGCTTCGGGAACCGCAGCACGTATGCTTCTCATTCGGCTGCGCAGCTCTCTTTTGACATCCGGTATGCCCACTTCCTATCACCCTTCGCACAAACATATCTTTCTTTAGTTTAGCACTGTTCTGTCAAAATGAAAACTTGATACAAGGGGCCCTCATTTTAAGACGCAGACCCCGCTTGCCTGGCGGTGCAATTGAGTGATCTTTCATGTAAACTATGGATATCAGCCCTAACAACAGGCAAGGTTTCTTATAGATATGGAGGATATACAAGTTATGCTGCTTCAAGCTACAGATATTCGTAAATCGTACGGTACCACCAATATACTCGAAGGCATTGGCCTGCAAATTCTGGAGCGCGACCGCATCGGACTAGTGGGTGTGAATGGAGCCGGAAAGTCCACCCTTCTGCAGATTCTAGCCGGAGAAATGTCTTATGACAGCGGACAGATCTTCAAAGCCAAGGAGACCACCATCGGCTATCTTGCTCAGAACAGCGGACTGCAGTCCGAACGCACAATCTGGGAGGAAATGCTGTATGTCTTCAGTCCGCTGATCGAGACCGAGGCGGAGCTCCGCCGAATGGAGCTTGAAATTGCAAATCCCGAGTCGGCCGGGAATGAGAAGGCATTTGAGGACCTGCTGGAGCGCTATGCCCGGAAGTCCGACTGGTTCAAGGATCATGGCGGATATGAAATGGAGACCCGCATTCGCAGCGTTCTGCATGGAATGGGCTTTGGCTCATTTCCTCCAGACACCCTGATCTCCACCCTGAGCGGAGGCCAGAAGACCCGCCTTGCTCTCGCACGGATTCTTCTTCAGGCCCCTGATCTTCTGATGCTCGATGAGCCGACGAACCATTTGGATATTCAGACGCTGACCTGGCTGGAAGATTATCTCCGCAGTTATTCCGGCGCGCTGCTCATTGTCTCCCATGACCGTTATTTCCTCGACCGCCTGGTCACCGCTATTGTGGAGATCGAGCGTCATCAATCCAAGAAGTACACAGGCAACTACAGCCGGTATATCGAGCTCAAGGCTGCCGAGTACGAGAGTCAGATGAAGCAGTATGAGAAGCAGCAGGACGAGATTGCAAGACTTGAGGATTTCATTCAGAAAAATATCGTTCGTGCCTCGACCACCAAGCGTGCACAGAGCCGGCGCAAAGCCCTTGACCGGATGGAGGTGCTTGACCGCCCTCTCGGTGATCTGAAGAAAGCGAGCTTCACGTTCGAAGCAGAGATCATGTCCGGTAAAGAGGTGCTGCAGGTGGACCAGCTCGCTTATTCTTTTGACACAGAAAAGCCTCTGTTCCAGAATGTGAGCTTTGACCTGCGCCGGGGCGAGACCGTGGCCCTGATTGGACCTAACGGGATCGGCAAGTCTACGCTTCTCAAAATGCTGACCGGTGACCTGAAGCCGGCTTCAGGCCGTATTAACTGGGGAACCAAGGTCAAGCTGGGTTATTATGACCAGGAGCAGACCCATCTTAATCCGAAGAACACCGTTCTTGAAGAACTTTGGAGCGCCTTCCCTCATATTGAGGAAGCCCGGATCCGCAGTGTTCTGGGGAACTTTCTATTCAGCGGTGAGGATGTACTGAAGCGGATCTCCGCATTAAGCGGGGGGGAGAAGGCCCGGGTGGCCCTCGCCAAGCTCATGCTTCATAAAGCCAATATGCTCATCCTCGATGAGCCGACGAACCATCTGGACTTGTACAGCAAGGAGGTCCTCGAGGCTGCCTTGATGGAGTATGACGGGACCCTTCTCTTCATTTCGCATGACCGTTACTTCCTGAATAAGATGGCAGAGCGTATTGTGGAGCTTCATCCGAATGGAGCTGAGCCTTATTTGGGCAACTACGATGACTATCTGGAGAAGAAGCAGGAGCTTGAGGAGCTTGCCCAGGAGAAGGCCGCGGCCAAGCTGGCCACAGCCAAGAAGGCGGAAGAGGATACTTCGGAAATCAAGGCCGGCGCAAGGTCTTATGAGGCCGATAAGCAGGCGAAGCGTGAGGAACGCAGCCGGCAGCGCCGCATTGAACAGCTGGAACAGCTGATTGCACAGCATGAGGACAGCATCGCGGGACTTGAAGCGGAGCTCGCTGAGCCGGAAGTCTACCAGGACTATCTCGCCGTACAGGAACGTCAGACCCGAATAGACCTCCTGAAGTCCCAATTGTCCGAGGCTTATTCGGAATGGGAAGAGCTGCTTGCCGGGGAATAGACAGGTGCATTTCGGTGATCCTCAAAAATATTTTTTAACATTACCATTACAATCAACTTCAATTATGCACAGCCTTATCCACAATATTAAGAATTCAGTCCTTAATCTAACGGCCTCCAAGGCCGTTTTTTTAGCCTACTTATCCAAATAAAACGTTCTTATCCACTTTATTATCCACATTATCCACAAATCACACATCACATTATGAAAATATTGTCCCCTTTTTCATGATTCATGTAAACAGATACTGGGTAAGGGATTGCACATTTTATGCACATAATTCAGGTAAACTGTGGATAAGTTTGTCCACAACTTGACAACTACGACTAAAGCCCCATCTTCGCTGGGAAGAACTATATTTTGACAGGCTTGAATGCTATAGAGGTTATCGTTACAATATACAAATCACAGCTCAGAAAGGCGGGTTACTCTTGTCCAAAAAAGTAGTAAATAGTATTACGGAGTTGATTGGAGATACTCCCGCAGTCCGACTGAATCGGCTCGCTCGGCCGGAAGACGCCGAGGTGTATGTTAAGCTTGAATATTTCAATCCAAGCCGCAGCGTGAAAGACCGGGCAGCTTATCATATGATTACTAGGGCTGAGCAGGAAGGCTTACTTAAGCCGGGTTCAACCCTGATCGAACCGACTAGTGGAAATACAGGCATCGGGCTGGCCATGAACGCGGCCGCCAAGGGATACCGTGCAATTCTGGTTATGCCTGACAATATGACTGCAGAACGGATCAACATTCTGAAAGCTTACGGGGCCGAAGTCGTACTGACCCCTGCTGCCGAGCGGATGCCCGGTGCCATCGCCAAGGCCCTGGAACTGCAGGCACAGATTCCAGGTAGCTTCATCCCACAGCAGTTCGAGAATCCGGCCAATCCGGATGCCCACCGCGGCACAACAGCACTTGAGATTATCGAACAGATGGAAGGCCGTCTGGATGTCTTTGTAGCTTCATCCGGAACCGGCGGCACAATTACCGGAACCGGTGAAGTTCTGCGTGAGCATCTTCCCGGTATCCAGATCTATGTGGTAGAACCCCAGGGCTCTCCTGTTCTCTCCGGCGGGGTTCCTGGTCCTCATAAGCTCGTGGGAACAAGCCCCGGCTTCGTCCCTTCCATTCTGAATACAAATGTGTATGATGAAATTGTACAGGTTGCCGATGACGACGCTCTTGAGACCACCCGCCAGCTTGCAAGCCAGGAAGGTATCCTGGTTGGTCCATCTGCCGGGGCTACCGTCTGGACTGCCTTACAGCTGGCCAAGAAGCTTGGCCAAGGGAAAAGGATCCTTTGCATCGCTCCGGATACAGGGGAGCGGTACTTAAGTATGGATATTTTTTGAGATAGGGAAAGGTGGAGAATGGAGAAATGAGCAGAATGATTGAGGGCGTATCCCATGTGGATCGCGACGAGCTGTACGGACTTCTTCAGGACAAAGAGAGAAACGTGCTGGTCATTGACGTAAGAGAGCTAGAGGAATATGAGGACGCGCATATCCCTTCCGTTCCGCTGATTCCCATGGGTGAAATCGCGGCTTATATTAACGACTTCGATAAAGACCGCGAGTATGTGTTTGTGTGCCGCAGCGGCGGACGAAGCTTTCAGGTCACGAAATTCTTCCAGAATCAAGGCTTCACCAAGGTTCACAACTATGAAGGCGGCATGCTGAATTGGGATAAGGAAGTCATCGGCGGCCCTGAGAATGTAATCGTAACATTTAACCCTGAACAGCTTGAACGGAAATAATAATTTCTAGTATGCAAAAGAGCCCTGAACCCGGTCCGATCATTCGGAGTCCGGCTCAGGGCCTTCTTGTGTATTAGAGTATAATACCTCATTACATACTTGTAATTAACAAGCCTAATAGATACAAGAAACTCAGAATTACACTGATTCCTCCTGTCAGCAGGAACAGGATCAGATTCTTGCGGTTTTTGGTTCTTTTCCAGATTCCATACACGCAGATAAATAAACCCGCCACTATAGCCAACCACCAAATCACATGACCCCAAACCTCAAGCAATTGAAGCGTATCCGTGAGGAACAAAGCCAGGAATATCACCTGAATTCCCAGTGATATTAAGGAATAAATAAAGTATGATCGATCAAAATCCGAGTTAATCTCCCTTCTTCGATTGACCTCGATGACCAATAAGGGAACTAACACAGCTCCCATGAAAAGTATGAGTAGGAGCAATAGGGTAAGCGTCATGGATCGCCTCTCTTTCTGACTGTATGTGTAGCAGTCGGCATATGTATCCTCAATTGCGAACATATTCATCTTCTAATCAAGTTCTTAATACGGGACAGTCACCCGCTTCCCTTCATTCTCATAATCTGTCATAAAAGGAGTGCTGCAGATGATTCTTTATGACAATCAGATGATGGAGGGTCACTCTGTCCCTCAGGAAGACTGGCAGATCGCTGCCTATCAAGCTTTTGCCGCGAAGATGACGAACCGCGAAGAGAAATTCCCATGTATTCCTGCAACACTCGGGTTCATGAACAGCCACTTAAGATATGGATTTGTCACCGATCCCCGCAGTCCGGGTGCCGGGGGAATGATGGCCGAATTAATACGAGACTATACGGAGAACTCCCGCCAGTTCGGTAAATATACGTCACTCATTCTATTCTTCGATACTCCGACTGACCTTAAGAGTAACTTCCCCGTGGAGCAATATGAAACCTTGTTCTGGGATCTGCTGAGCAGGACTGCACAGGAGGACAAGCGTGAATGGCCGCCGCATATACCGCTGGATCCATCCAGTCATATATGGGAATTCTGCTTCCATGAAGAATCCTATTTCGTCTACTGTGCAACCCCTGCTCACATCCAGCGTCAAAGCCGGCACTTTCCCTACTTTCTGCTAGCTCTTACGCCCAGATGGGTATTGACCGAGTTCAATAAAATGCCAAAGCAGGTTCAAATGCTGAAACCGCTAATCAGGCAAAGGCTTGAAGCCTATGATACAGTGGGGCCCCATCCGGACCTCAAGCTGTACGGGGCAGAAGACAATTACGAGTGGAAGCAGTATTTTCTGAGGGATAACGATAGGGCGGCAAGATCTTGCCCCTTCTCTCACGGTAAGCTGAGCCGGGCGGGCAATTCCACATCCAAGGATTAAGCCTCAATATTCCGGCTAGACTCCCAGGAAGTAATGATAGAATTCATTGTCTCTGACGTAACTATTTCGTTCATATAGGGATTGTGCGGAGCTATTCGTTACCGCCGTGGATAATTGCAGTCCTTTTGCGCGGACCCTGCCCGCATAATCCTTAGCCGCATCCAGCAGCATCTGACCGATTCCCTGCTTCCGGTGGGCCTCATCGACATATAGATCATTCAGCAGCAGCAGCCTTCTCATGGAGATGGAGGAGAACAGCGGATACAGCTGCGTGAATCCGACTATTTGCCCTGTATCTGAATTCCGCACACAAAAGATGATGGACTCCTGATGTTCAAAGCGGTCAAACAAGAAAGCTCTCGCCCCTTCAAGATCTGAGGCTTGTCCATAAAAGATCCTATACTTGTTGAACAATTCAGCCAGTTCCACTAAATCCTTGATTGATGCCTGATATACTCCAAAGTTATTAGCCATACTGTTTGTAATCCCCTCTAATTCTGCGGTTGAAGTTCATGAATCTCGCACCTTGGTAGGTAATCTCGCCTTCATCCTTCTCTACCAGCAGACCGTATTCGCGCGCGGCCATCTGAAATTCCAGCCGGGCTCCGTTCTCAAGTTCGAAGGTAATGTAATAATTGGTTGAAGGGGTTGAATTCCCCGCTCCTCTCCACACTTCCATTCTCTTCGACACAACCACTGCCTGCTTCGTTAATAGATTCTTACTATTATTAGCTGACCATACCAATAAACCTTTAATAATGGCATACGCAAAAATTCCTATTACCGCAATCAGCAGCGTACCTCCAAAAATCTTGAACCACAAGGGAACCTCATCCAGAAACTCAAAGAAACCATCCGGTCCGAATCTGTAAATGTTATCCATGGCTGCACAGCCTTTCTGTCATTATAGTAGTCATGCTCAGACTTTACAATTGACATTATGATAAGAGATTCTTGTGCTGATGTGAGAAGACTTCAAGTATCTATCCCTTTTTCCATAATTATACATGTATTTTCGCAAGTTGTAAGCTTTGTAAGAAGGATTTAAGATTAAAAATATTTAAAATAGTTATAAACGCAAAAAACCGAAGCCCCTGGGAGCTCCGGTCTATTATGAATGGATGTTATTCGAGTCTCTTCAGCTCTTCTACCGTAAAGTTCCTAACCACTCTCTCATTGGAGAACTTCTCAGCATTATAGGTACTCGAACTGTTCCTGGGAACAGACAGGCTGAGCCAGCTGCCATGCTTAAGCAGCTTGGCCGCATAGATAATCTGCCCGACATGATAAGGATAATGCGCAAGCTGCCGGTTGATCGCTTCTATCACCGTATGTCCCTCGTTACGGATATAGATGATGTCCAACAGCTGATCCGGGCGAAGCGAATCCAGTGCCTCATACAGACAGGCCCATCCAGCTTCCCATTTCTTCATGAGCTCTTCTTTATCTACGATAATATCCTGCTCAAATTCCCCGTCCCGGTCTCTCCAAGATTTCTCCCCATCTTCGGTTAAGAAATGAGTCCATCTGGACAGCATATTACCGCTTAGATGCTTCACTATCGTGGCAATACTGTTGGTATCATCATTATAGGAGGTGAACAGCTGCTCGGGCTCCAGCTGCTCCATCGCTTTTTCCCCAAGCTTCTTATAATATTCAAATTGACTTTTAATACTATCCAGATAAATTTGATGGCTGTCCATATTTACTCACCCTTTCTTCAAAGTTATGTTATTCGTTCTATTCCATACGTCATATGGACGAGACCGCAGGTCCAGCATGGCGCTCAGCAGGGTCCTGTCTAATGCCCAGGAGGCACAGGAATGCCAGCACAAGGCCAGATGAAGCCGCAATGAACAGCATAGGATAGCCGAACATATCCATCAACAAGCCGAGCAGTGGTGGAGAAATAATAGCCGCTAGCGAGGAGACCAAGTAATATAGCCCCGTCCTTGTCCCAATGCTTGCTTCCCTGCCTGTCGAGACAATCCAGGGGTAGGAATTAATGTTGATGCATGCCCAGAAGATCCCGCCAACAATGAGCAGCACGCGAAGCAATAAGGTTGACTGCACAAAAATGAGGGCGCCAAACACGAGAAGCAGCCCAATCACCCCTGCGGATATGATCCGTTTTTTGCCGTATCTGGCCCCAAGCCAGCCGCTTGGCAGCGCAAATACCAGGAAGGCCAGCGAGAAGAACGTTAGCGAGAAGGAAGCCGCTTTATCGGACAGGCCTAAGTGCTTGGTCCCATACAAGGTGAACATGGCTTCAACCCCCTGATAGGCTACGAACCAGAAGAAGATCGCAAGCAGGATCAGAATCGTAGTTCTATCCAGCTGCTCCTTAATTCGAACGGGCGGCTTCTTCTCCGTCACCCCAGGATGCTGTAATACATGAGGCTCCTGAATGACAGCCTTGAGGATGAACATGGACAGAAGCATCACTATACCTGCCCCTAAGAATGGCACATAAGAGCCTATTCCATACAGCGAGGAGCCGATCCCGAAAGCGAGGACAGAGCCAAGCCCCCCCATCAAATTAATGACTCCGTTCGCCTTGGTCCGCTGCGGCTCTGGCGTAATATCCGGCATCAAGGCAACCGTTGGGGAACGGAACAGACTCATGGAAAGATTCATGAGCACCATGAACAGGACGAGCGTTGGAAGACTGGTATACCATGGAATCAGTGTCACAAATACCGCGCCAAGAGGCATCCCAATAAGCAGATAGGGCATCCGCCGGCCATACCGGGTCTGTGTCTTATCGCTGCGGTAGCCAATCCAAGGCTGTATGAACAGAGCCAAATAGTTATCAATGGTCATCATGAAGCCGATCATGGAGGCTTTGGTTAAGTAATCATCCAGAAATAAAGGAACAAACGCATTGTAAAGTGCCCAGGTCAGACTGATACTAAAAAAGCCAAGCCCCAGCAGCCAAGTTTTCTTCATCCATTAACCTCCTGCAGCAGCCAACAGATCCGCCAGACGATCCGGATAGTCGGTTATAATTCCCGAGACCCCTGCACGAATAAGAGCTTTCATCTCCGCAGGATCATTGACAGTAAAAGGATGATAGGGAACCCCATGCCGGGCAGCCTCAGCAACAAGTTCAGGTGTTACGGCATATTTGAAAGCATGAAGAGCATCTGCTCCAATTCCACCCGCATAGTTCCAAGGCTCATACAGCCCTTCCATGTATAGAATACCGGTACGTATATCCGGAGCCAGCTTCTTGCACTGAACTAGAGAATAGTGATTAAAGCTGGAGATAATAACCCGCTCGGAAAGCCCGAACTTTCTTACCTCCTCAATCACCTTCGCTTCGATGTCCGGATACTGCACTATTCCGTTCTTGAGCTCCAAATTCACGACAATCTCATGAGGCTGTACCAGCTCCAGCAGCTGTGCAAGTGTCGGAATCGCTTCTCCCCGGAAGTCTTCATGGAACCAGGACCCCGCTTCTTTCTGCTTCAGCTGCTCCAGCGTCAGATCTTTCACCCATTCCGGTGAACCGGCCGTGCGCTGCAGGGTCTCATCATGAATCAATACCAGATGCCCGTCCCGGGTCATCTGTACATCGGTCTCTATACCCGTAGCTCCTAGCTCTATACTCTTCTGAAATGATACCATCGTGTTCTCCGGGCAGTGACCTGCCGCTCCCCGATGCGCGAAATTGATAAAGGGCACTAGCTCATCCTCCTCAGCTAACCGTAATTTATATAAGTGCTTATTTAACTATAATCTTCAAATGTAAAATCCATGTTATGCAGATTAGTTACTGCTGCTCCGGTGCCAAAGGTTCCACCTGGATGTGTCTATTTCTTCTCTTAAGCTCCTCTATGAACGCTTCCTTCTCCTTAGGAGAGATAATCACGCTGCCCCAAAGTCCTGTCTTATAATGCACTTCAATAGCATCGCGCGAGAATAACATTCGGTAGCCGGCCCAGATCCCCGGATTTCTCGTGATTTTGGTGATATCGCTGTAACGGATTCTTGACTTAATGAAGCCTCCCTTTACCAGCAAGTGCTCCTCGGTCATCACATATTTGAGATCGGCGATCAGCCAAATCAATAAGCCGGTCACAAGCACATCAATGGCCCCCACAATAACAAGCTGCAGATAAATGAAAGGGGTGAATAGCAGCGGTACAAATAACGATAACGCGATCAGCACAAGGGTGCCAATCCAGATGGACAGGTATACCCGGTCTCGGCCTGTTTTGAATACGAGGTGTGGCATGTGGATCCTCCTTTCTATTTAACTATAATTTTATCCGACAAAGGAAAAATAAGGTATTCTAAAATACAAAAAACCTTCTACACCTAAGTGTAAAAGGTTGACCTAATGAAGGCTGCTTACGCATAGCTGCTGGCTATAACCCCTTCAGCATGCCTCCGTCCACGATAATCGATTGACCCGTCACATACGTATTCGCAAATGAACCATAGAAGGTCACCATGCGGGCAAATTCCTCGGGAGTCCCCATCCGTGCAAGCGGGATGGCCAGAGCTGCCTCCGCCTGAAGGGATTCCAGCGAAATCCCCTTACTTGCCGCCCGCGCAGAATCCAGCTCGGTAATCCGGTCTGTAGCAATTCGTCCAGGAGCCAAGGTATTGATCAGGATTCCATCCTTCGCCAGCTCTTCCGCCAGTGTCTTGGAGAGCGACTGAACTCCCGCACGAAATACATTCGATAGAATAAGCCCCTGAATTGGCTGCTTGATTGAAGTGGAAGCCAGATTGACGATTCTTCCGCCTCCTGCGGATTTCATATAGGGGACCGCTTCCCGGATCATGCGGATAACACTAAGCAAGTTCAGTTCAAAACCTCGCTGCCAGTCTTCATCGCTCATATCCGCAAAGGCTCCTCCCGGCGGTCCACCTGCATTGGTGACGACTACATCAAGGCCTCCTTGAGATTCGGCTGCAGTCTTGATTGCAAGGCGGATCTCCTCCTGAACAGTAACATCCATGCGAATTGTGTTCACTTTATGACCAGTTGCCTCAAGGATTTCCTCTTGGGCTCTTGCAAGCTGCTCCTCATTCCGGCTGGCTATGGTTACAAGTGCCCCTTCCTGCGCAAAGGCAAGCGCACTGGCTTTGCCTAATCCCTTGCTTGCTGCTGCGACAAAAACGGATTTGCCGGATAGACCCAAATTCATAATTAGCCCCCTCCAATCAGCATGAACTCTCCTATTACATAACATAACCAAAATAGCCAGTATGAATTATACTGAACAACATCAACATTCCCAGTCTGCCACTGATATATCAGACATTAAAACCCGGAAGTAACCAGCTTCTGAATACGACCAGAGCCCCTTGCTACAGCACTTGCACTGATGGGAATATAGATAAAAGTCCATCCTGCATGAATCAGGATGGACTTCGTATACTTTCCAACTTAACTGCCAACCGACCACTCTTCGAGCGATAACCCTGGCTCCGCCTTCATGGTCTGCGGCGCGAACTCGCCCTGCCTAAGCTTTAGATAGGCAGCCGCTCCGATCATTGCCGCATTATCTGTGCAGTACTGCAGCGGGGGAACTCGAAGTGTGATGCCCTCAAGTTCACAGCGTGCGGCCAAGGCTTCACGCAGTCCGCGGTTCGCTGCAACTCCCCCGCAGAGTAGGAGCTCGGAAGCCCCCGTCATCCGCATGGCACGTATCGCCTTCTCCACCAGGACCTCGATGACCGATTCCTGAAATCCTCGGGCAATCGCAGCCGTGTCCGGCGTCTCGCCGCGCATCTTGCTCTGGTTCAGCACATTCAGTACCGCAGACTTGAGTCCGCTAAAGCTGAAGTCGAAGGAACCCGGCTCAAGCCAGGAACGGGGAAGATCGGCCGAGTTCTCCGCCTCATGGGCCAGCCGGTCAACGTAAGGACCTCCCGGATAAGGGAATCCCAGTGCACGCGCGACCTTGTCATAAGCTTCGCCCACCGCATCATCCCGTGTTCGGCCTATTAATTTGAACTGCCCTTCACTCTCCATATGCACAAGCTCTGTATGCCCGCCGGATACAACCAGCGCGATGCTCGGATACGCGATCTCCTGAACAAGGCGGTTCGCATAAATATGCCCTGCAATATGATGCGTCCCGATCAACGGCTTATCCAGGGCAAAGGCCAGACTCTTCGCGGCCATAATTCCGACAAGCAGTGCCCCTACCAGGCCAGGCCCCTGCGTGACCGCAACCGCGGACAGCTTGTCCGGCGAGATGCCGGACTGCTGAACGGCCTCTTGAAGCATCAGCGTAATGCTCTCGACGTGCTTGCGTGAAGCGACCTCAGGGACAACGCCGCCGAAGGCTTTATGTGTCTCAATCTGGCTGAAAATCAGGTTGGAGAGCACCTCCCGCCCATTCCTGACCACCGACACGGAGGTCTCGTCACAGCTGGTCTCTACAGCCAGAATATAACTGTCTTGCTCGAATTGTGTATCTAGTCCATTCATAAGTCCCATTCGCTTCCTTCCCCATAATGGGCAACAATATCATCAGGGAGATCGCACCACATAATAAGCGCATCCTCCTGATTGTCTGAATAATAGCCTTTACGCAGTCCGACAGGGCGGAAGCCCAGCTTCCCATACAGGGATTGAGCGACCGTGTTGGAGACACGGGCTTCCAAGGTCATCTTGGTCATCCCTATTCTCCCGGCCAACAGCATCATTTCCCGCATCAGCCTCTCTCCAAGGTGCTGACCCCGATAAGCCGTTCGCACTGCAATATTGGTCACATGGGCCTCGTCCACAACCGTCCACATACCCGCATAGCCGATCGGTGCGCCGTCCTTCTCCATAATGATATATTTGGCAAAATGATTCTGCGTCATCTCACTGCGGAACGCATTCTCCGTCCAGGGCAGCGTGAAGGATTCATGCTCGATGACCATTACCTCAGGTATGTCTCCGGTCGTCATTGGACGGAACCTAATTCCGTCACCGGCCTGCATGCCTGCAGCTTGTTCTGCTTCCATGTCGATTGCCCCCTTACACGCCGCGAAGCAGGTTCGCTTCCGCTTCCGCAAGCTGGGTATAATTCGGGACGAGCGAATGCACCTCGTCCGATTCGCCGCGCAGGAGCCGGTCCGCGCCCAGCAGACCGGCCCATACGCCCTCAAGCACGTAAGGCCGCGTCTCAAGCCGCCCGCTAAGCAGCGGGCGGAGCGCCTCCGCAGCCGCTCCGTGCACCTCCGTCTCGCCGGTGAACCACACGGCGGACGGCCGCGCCTCTGGCGCGAGCGCCTCCAGGCGTCCGGCAAGCGCTGCAACCCAGCGCTCCATCAGCCGGATGCCATCCGGCTCAAGGCGCCGGGGCAGCTCGCCCGGCGCCGCCTCGAACAGCGCGGTATACACTTGACCGCGCCGTGCATCCATCAGCGGAATGATCCATTCCACTGGAGCCCTGCCCGCAGCAGCCTGCTCCCCGGCTGCTGGCTTCTCGCTGCGGCGCCCTGCCGCAGCCTCGAAAGCCTCGGGCGGCTGGCCCGTGCCGGCGGCCCAGCCGCCAAGTCCCACGGCGGCGAGGCTGGAGATGCCCGCCACCGGCAGACCCATGGACCACGCCAGCGTCTTGGCCGTGGTCACGGCGATCCGGATGCCCGTGTAGGACCCCGGGCCGATCCCGGTTCCGATACCGGCAAGCTGGCTCTTCGCCAGGCCGGCCTCCGCTAGAACATCTTGAATCGCTGTAATTAGATGCACCGAGTGATTGCGCTCGGCGGTAATATTGCGCTCAGCCAGCAGCCGGCCGCTCTCCATAACGGCCACAGCGAGCGAAGCCGTGGACGAATCAAAGGTAAGCGTATAACTCGGCATTCCTGAATTCATAGTCATGATCCCAGTTCCCCATTCTCTCTTAGGTCCAGGAGCCATTGCCCATAAGGCGCACCCTGCCCCTTCAAATAAATCCGTCTTTCATTCATGCCCGTAACTTCAAGATAAAGATGCAGATAAGCCGAAGGCAGAAGCTCTTCAATTAGACTTGCCCATTCCACAAGCGTAACTCCATGTCCCTCGAAATATTCCTCAAGACCCAGCTCGTCCGCTTCTTCCAGCGACAGCCGGTATACATCCATATGATAGAAGGGCAGCCTGCCCTCATATTCCTTAATTATCGTGAAGGTAGGGCTGTTCACCTGCTGCTCAACCTTAAGATGCTTCGCAAACAGCTGGGAGAATGCGGTCTTGCCCGCCCCCAGATCCCCGTCCAGCGCCAAGACCGTTCCCGGCTCCGCCTGTTCAGCCAGAAATGCAGCCAGCTTCTCCGTATCCGCAATATCCTTCGCATTCCATATTAGATCTGCTGCTTTCTTATCAAATTCCATGGGATAAACCACCTTTATCCGATCATCCTAATTTCCTATACCCTACATCTGTTCTCATTATATCGGTACCCTGTCCACCCCGCAAGAAACCAGGAATTATTTGTCCTCACCGGGCCGTGGTTATTAGATAGCCCTTTTTGTCCCATACTAAAGGTAGTCAGCCTAGTGCACGATCTTGATTCGGTATATATTTATGACCCTGAAAGGAGTTCTCCCTGTATGCATACGGTATGGAAAGGCGCTATTAGCTTCGGTCTTGTTCATGTTCCGGTGAAAATGTTCTCCGCGACAGAGGATAAGGACATCTCCATGAAATATATTCATAAGGCCTGCGGAAGCCCGATCTCTTATGTGAGGCGCTGTCCTTCCTGTGAGAAGGATGTCCACTGGGAGGAAATCTCCAAAGGTTATGAGTATGAGAAAGGAAAATACGTCCTTTTCGAGAAAAACGAACTCGAGCAACTGTCCGCCCAAGTGGAAAGGACCATCACCATTCTGGATTTCGTCGACCTTAAGGATATCGACCCGATTTATTTTCAGAAGACCTATTACTTGTCCCCTGATCAGGCCGGTTCCAACGCTTATCTGCTGCTGCTTGAAGCGATGAAGCAGACAGGCAAGATCGGGATTGCCAAGATTGCCATACGTTCCAAGAGCAGCCTGGCCGCCATCCGGGTCATGGAAGGGTGCCTCGCGATCGAGACCATCTTCTACCCGGATGAGATTAGGCCGATTAGCCAAGTGCCCAATCTCCCCGAGGCTGCCGGGGTGAACGATAAGGAACTCGTGATGGCCAAGCTGCTGATTGAGCAGCTGTCTACACCTTTCGAGCCCTCAAAGTATAGTGATGATTACCGGGAGTCGCTGATGAATCTGATTCAGCACAAGGTTGCCGGTGAGGAGATCAGCTTGGCCCCAGCGAAGCCGGAGAGCAATGTCATTGACTTGATGGCTGCTCTGCAGGCAAGCATCGAGGCCGTGAAGCCTATCGCCACAGATCCGGGACCTGCTGTGAAGAAGCCGAGAGCCAAGCGCGGAGCCGCGGCCACTTCTGCCCAAGAAGACTCGACCGGTGCGCCGAAGGCTGGACCAAAGCCCAAGCGCCAGAGTGCTTCCAAAGCGAAGAAGACCATTTCCTAGGTTCCAGGGAATGTGGAACTCTCTTAGCAGTACACGCAGGCATTGCATCGAAACCTGCAAGGAGTGAACTTGGATGAAATTGCAGCCTGTTGTTCCTTTTGAGCCTATCTCCACAGACAAGCTGCCGGAGGGTGAAGCTTGGACCGCCCAGATTAAGTGGGATGGAGTCAGGATGCTGACTTATTTCGACGGAGATGAGGTGCAGCTCGTTAACCGGAAGCTGAATAACCGGACACTTCAGTATCCTGAACTGACCCGGATACAGGAATACTGCCGGGCAGAATCCATTATTCTGGATGGCGAGATTATTGCGCTGCATGAAGGCAAGCCCTCTTTCCATGAGGTAATGCGGCGGGATGGCTCACGCAGAGCAGAGAATATCCGGCGGGCACAGCAGGAGGTGCCGGTGACTTATATGCTGTTTGATATTTTGTATCACAACGGAACCTGGTTAACTGGCCTTCCGCTGCGCGAACGGCAAAACATTCTCAGAGAAGCTATCATGCCTAATGTAAGTGTCCAGATCACAGCCGACTTCCCCTCTTCTGAAGTCTTGTACGAAGTCATGAATCAGCACGGTATGGAGGGCATTGTGGTCAAAGACCTCGGCAGTTCCTATGCACTGGATGGTAAGGACAAAAGATGGATGAAGAAGAAGGTCATTCAGGATCTGGTCGCTGTCGTCGGCGGTTATACGCTGCGCGGTGGGATTGTGAATGCACTGATGCTGGGTCTCTATGATGAAGAAGGACGGCTGTGGTATATCGGACATGCCGGGACAGGCAAATTGACCGTTCAGGATTGGAGATCACTCACCGAGCGGGTCGCTCCCATAACAAGAACCTCCCGCCCTTTCGCTGTTCAGCCCTCACGCAGCAAGGAGGCTTATTGGGTTGAACCGCTGCTGACGGTGAAGGTGAATTTCCTTGAGTGGACACCGGGAGGAACCCTCAGGCAGCCGAGTATTCAGGCTGTGGTCTCCATGGATCCGGCCATATGTAAATTTGGTTCCAGCTGATGCAGCGATTTGGGTGTTAAGTTGAGACTAACCTGGTCTGCTTTACTCGCACTTGTACATCTAGTTCTATCACCTTGCGCCGCTTGCACCCATGGGTTCGCTCAGTATGCTGCTATTTGCTGGCCCATCCCGAAATACTGGTTCTTATTCAAAATCGGAAGGAGCTGCTATCATGCCCAGAACGATCCGCGGCACGATTACTATTGAAGGATACGAGATCCCTATATCCAATCCGGGCAAGCTGCTTTGGCCGGAGGCCGGGATAACGAAGCGCGATTATCTGGAGAAGCTCGCTGAGCTGTCTCCCTTTTTGCTTACCTACTGCCGGAATCGTCTTCTAACCACCATTCGCTATCCGGGCGGTGTTCACGGGCCTTTCTTTTACCAGAAGAACGCCCCTGAACCCCTGCCTGAGTATGTTCATACTGTTCTTCACGAGAATATCAATTACATTGTGATGGATAATCTCCCCACCCTTCTATGGCTGGGCAATCTGGCTTCCATTGAGTTCCATCCGTCTCTTCACTATGTTCATGAATCCCTCCCCTGCGAGTGGATGATTGATCTGGATCCTACCCTGGAAGATGACCCGCGCATTATGGAAGCGGCTTCCCATGTCGGCGATATTCTTGGCTCACTCGGCCTTGCCTCTGTCCCGAAGACCTCGGGTGCAACGGGTGTGCAGATTATTGTACCTACCGAGTATGGCGTCACCTTCGACGAGCTGAGAACACTGGGTCATTTCATTGCCAGGTTCGTCACCGAACGCTTCCCAGACCTGTTCACCATAGAGCGGCTCAAGAAGGACCGCGGGGATAAAATCTATTTCGATTACCTCCAGCATTATAACGGCAAAACCCTTGCGGCCCCTTATACCCCGCGTGCTAGAGCGGCCGCTAGCGTCTCTACTCCATTAACCTGGGAAGAAGTAAGGCGCAATCCGCATCCTTCCGAGTTCAATCTGCTTAATATTTCGGAGCGATTACAGCACAAAGGCGACCTGCTGCAAGCAGTGCCGCCCCAATCTGTAGATTTAATTCTCAAACATCTGAAGAAACCGGCAATGAGATAGTTCTTGGCATAGATCATAGATGAGATCTAGATTAGGTTATAGAAGAGGTGACAGCATACGCGTAAGCATCTCAGCCCCTTTTTGCAGTCTGGGTCTCTTGGAGAACTCCCGCAGCAAGATGGGACGGCAATGCGTCAAGTCTACTTCGAAATCATTCATCAATCTACGGATCGGAGCCTGATCGAACAGCACAGCGGTCATTTCGAAATTGTAGAAGAAGCTGCGCATATCCATATTAGCTGTTCCTACCGTCGCCAGCATGTCATCCACAATCATCACTTTGGCGTGGATGAAGCCTTTTGTATACTGATAGAATTTGACTCCGGCATGAAGCAGCTCTTCTACATACGAGAGGGATGCCAGATGGACCAGCTTGCTATCGGAACGATAAGGAATAATAATCTTCACCTCGACACCGCTGACGGCGGCGGTCTTCAGTGCTGTATATACACTCGGGTCGGGGATGAAGTACGGGCTTGTAATCCACACCCGCTTCTTGGCTACGGCAATGGCTTCAAAGCACATCTCCTGTATCGCATCCCAGTGCTGATCCGGACCGCTGGTCAGGATCTGAACCTGCTCATTCCCGGTACATTGATGTTCCGGGAACAAGGCCGGATCGGAGACCCGCTCACCGGAAGCCAGCCTCCAGTCGGTCAGGAACGTATTTTGCAGGAAATAGATAGAGTCCCCCTCGATCTGCAGATGGGTATCCCGCCATTCTCCAAGCTTCGGATATAGACCAAGGTAATCCTCGCCGACATTAATGCCCCCCAAGAAACCCATAGTTCCGTCAATGACTACAATTTTGCGGTGATTCCTGTAGTTCACGCGTCGGTCAATGGTAGCAATCAGCGGGGGGAGGAAAAAGTAGAATTGAACTCCCGCCTCTTTAAGCTCATTGATGAATTCATTCTTCAGGTAGTAACTGCCGAGTCCATCGCAGATCATGCGGATCTTGACACCTTCCCCGGCCTTTCGGATCATGACCTCCTTGAATCGCCTGCCTACCTCATCACTTCTAAATATGTAGTATTCAATATGAATATGATCCTTGGCCTTCTCCATCTCAGCAAGGATTGCATCATAGGTATCCTCCCCGTCGGTAAGCACCTTGGTCCTGTTGCATCCGGTTATTGGACTTTCAGACAAGTGAGTTAATAGATTGAACAATCTCTCCTGATGATGGAACTCGGGATTATGCATTTCCTGAACGGATGAGACAATCTCGGCCTGCCGCCAGAGCCGCCCCTTCATCTCTTGGAACAACCGGGTTCCTTTCCGGCGGAGGTTCTTCCGCTTCTTATAATCCTGGGCCACGAAATAATAGAGAACGAAGCCAATAATCGGGAAGCAGAACAGAATGAACAGCCACGCTACCGTCTTGGAAGGATTGCGGAACTCAAGAATAAGTATTGTAGCGCTTTGGAAAATAAAAGCTATAAGTGCAAACACCAGCCAAAGCATGGTTGTCCCCCTTCTATCTTCTAATAAGAAATCTTCAAGATTATGTATTACTCAGCATTAACCATATTCCTATGTAATACTCCCTATCCCATCTGCAGCTATCAAATTCGTTAATTCTGCCTATTTAAGCATGTTATAAGAGAGCTGCGAATACATAAATTATAGAAGTAAAGCTCACTGAATTAAAGAAAAATATCAATTTTCGGCTTTGATGAAAGGAGATGCCATGAGAAATGCCATGTTATCCCGCAAAATGACCCTCCTTGTGCTTCAGGATGCCAACCAAGCCGTAAAGCAAATCCAAGTCTCCAAGCCCATGGTCATTGCCGTCCCTCTTGCCGCTCTGCTCTCCATATCCGGGTTAATTGTAAGCCTTCAAGCTTACTCCGGACATACCGTGGCAAGCCTGGAACAGGAGCTTCAAAGCAATAATATGCAGCTGGAGGCCGTGGTTACGGACAAGGATGAAGCGATCAAACGCCTACAGGCCCAGATTGTTACCCTATCAGCTGAATCCAAGAGTATGAAGAGCAAGGTTCAGCAGGTCTCCGAGCTGGAGAAGGAGCTTCAGCAGATTCTCAGCAAATTTGGTACAGGCAAGGCTCGCACGGCTTCAAGTATGCCGGATGATACTTCTCATATCGGAGGAGAGTTCATTGCTGTTCATGATGTAAATACCGCAAGCAGGCTTGCCTATAACACACAGGACGATTTTGCCGAGATGTCCGAGCTGATTAACACTATGCTGAACAGGGTCCCAGGTATGGTTGATCAAGCCCAGCACCTTCATCAATCCTTGTCGACCACACCCTCACTTTGGCCAACCCTATCCCGGAGTATAACCTCCAACTTTGGGTATCGTTCCGATCCTTTTACCGGAAAGTCAGCTTTTCATGCCGGTGTCGATATTTCCGGGGAAATAGGAGATCCGGTCTACTCCGCCGCTGCGGGTACCGTTGTTCAGGCGGAGCATTCGCCTGCACGGGGGAACTTCATTATCATCCAGCACCCCAATGGGCTGCAGACCTGGTACATGCATTTAAGCAGAATCAGCGTTAGTGCAAATGACGAAGTAACCAAGGGAGAAGTGATCGGAAAGCTCGGATCTACGGGGCGGAGTACAGGACCCCATCTTCATTTCCAGGTGCTTAAGCAGAATAAGCCGATTGATCCGCTCCCCTACCTCAATCAGGGACAGTAATTAAATAACCTTTATGAATGGAGGATTAATCATGTTCAAGGATAATAAACGTGCGGGAAAAGGATCCGACACCTTAATCGGGATCGGCAGTGATATCCAGGGCAAGCTTCGCTGTGAATCCAACCTCAGGCTGGAAGGCAAATTTCAAGGAGAGATTGAGACAACAGGTGAAATTGTGATCGGTGAGTCAGGTGAAGCTCATTCCACCATTAAGGGGAACGAAATTATTGTTGCAGGCAAGGTCTTTGGAGACATAATTACCGAGGGCAAATTAACGATAACAGCAAGCGGCCAAGTAGACGGGAATGTGTCTGCCCACACGCTGGTTATTCTGGATGGAGGTATTCTCAATGGAATCAGCATCATGGAGCGGCCTGTAGCTAGTAGGATTCCTTCTCCCTCCCCTGCTCCCACTGGCAAGTCCAAGAGTGTTCCCCAGCCTGAAGCCGGATAACCACTGCTCTGATTCCGATGCTGCCCTGCTACTTCCTTTCCACTACAAAGCAGTATACTGTTCTCCTACAAACTTAAATAAGGGACACACTCTCAAGGAGAATGCGTCCCTTTTTTGTTGGTTAATGACTTAATTCGAATCTAATCAACACAGAAATTGCGCAACTAATACAACAAGACTCCGGCACATGAAGCGCCAGAGTCTCATCCATTCGAAATCCAATTCTATATTATGACTACGCCGCAACGTCTCTTCTTGTAAATACCATCCACGCGATAATCAGGAATGCTGCCACATAGACGGCCAAGACCGTCACGGAGAAGCCAAGGGTCATCCCGTTAGCGTTAGCTGTTAATCCAGCAGATTCTCTCATGGCGTACTGCGATAGATCCATATTGTTGAAGAGCAGATATTTAGCCCAGGCATATTTTGCCGGATCTAAGATAGCACTTAGAATACCGCTAGCAAACAATAGAAACATAGACAATCCAATTGCGAGTCCACTTGCGCGGAAGACTGCCGATATCATAAAGGCAAACACCGTAGTTACCAGTACTTCTATGAATTTATAACCTAACATCTTGATGAAATATTCGAACGTGGATGGGCCCGAAGCATTAATCGGAGGAAAAGCAGGGAACAAGATCAGAGAAATAGCTGCCGTTACAACCATAAATAGGACACTTATCGCGATTGTGAACAACAGGACGGCCAGCAGCTTCGACAGAAGTACCTTGCTTCTTGTCCAAGGCCTAATGAGCAGCAGCTTGATGGTTCCCCATGTGAATTCTGAGGCCACAATATCGGCTGCGATGACAACCGAGAAAATCGACACAAGAAAATAGATAAAGGACAGATCAGACGCAGCACTCCAAGCCCCCATATTGGAACCAAAAGTACTATTATTAACCGCAATTATGATCCCAAATAATATAGGCAGCAGCACAATTAGAGCAAGCATGATCCATGTGCGCCATCGCCGATAAATTTTCATATTCTCATTCTGTACCAAGGCTAGAAAATTACCCAATTTGCCCGCCTCCCGTCATTTCCAAGAATTGATCCTCGAGTGATCGTGTCAGAACCTGAATGCCATATACCTTAATTCCCGCAGCTACCAATCGACTGTTGAGATCTGCAATCTGCTCCCGGTTAACCGTGACGATCAGGCGGCCTTCCTCCAGTCGGCCAGCACCTACGAGCTCAAGCGCCCGCTCCGGTTCGCTAACCTCAAAGCCGGTCTCCGTATACTGTCCTTCCAGATCCTCCACTTTAAGCGAACGAACGTCTATCAATTTGCCGCTCTGGATAATCGCTACCGTATCACACATCAGTTCCATCTCTGACAGCAGGTGGCTGGATACAAATACGGTTGTCCCCTCTTCTCTTGCCAGCACCCGTAAGTAATCGCGGAGCTCGCGGATCCCTTGCGGATCAAGGCCATTGGTAGGCTCATCCAGAATCAGAAGCTTGGGACGCTGGAGGATCGCCTGGGCGACACCCAGACGCTGCCGCATGCCGAGTGAGTACGTCTTCACCTTGTCATTAATACGTTTCTCAAGACCAACCAAAGCTACTGCCTCGTCTATACGTTCCTTGCCAACCCCGGACATCCGTGCATAATGAATCATGTTCTGATACCCGGTTAGAAATTTGTACATTTCCGGGTTCTCTACAATCGCGCCAATATGAGCAATAGCTTTCTCGAAATCCGTCTTGACGCTCGACCCACAGATCACAATATCCCCTTCCGTGATCGACATTAGGCCGACCATCATCCGGATGGTTGTGGTCTTTCCTGATCCGTTAGGACCGAGGAAGCCGTATACCTGGCCCGCTGGAATATCAAGCGTAAGACGATCAATGATGGTCTTGGAACCAATCTTCTTCGTCACATTCGATAAGCGGACGACAGGTTCTTGAGACATATACATTCACTCTCCCTATGTACCCGGTCCGGATATGCCGGACGGTAATTTCTTGATTTTACCATACATAATAATAACGCAAGAAAATCAAATGAGTTTCGTTTTCTCTTTTTTCATAAAATCGGCCAGCGCTTCCTTCCAATCTCTCATCGGACTGAACCCATTCAAACGAAGTGCTTGCTGCATCAGCACCGAGTAGGCTGGACGCGGAGCTGGTCGAGGGAATTGTTCCGTAGATACGGGAATAACCTCCTTCTTCATCCCGGCTAACTCAAAAATCGAGCAAGCGAAATCATACCAGGAGCATGAACCTGCACCGGCTGCATGATAAGTGCCGTATTTCGAGGAGGAACCAAGCTCTTCAAGCGTCTCGGCCAAGTCTCGTGCATAGGTGGGACAACCCATCTGATCATGCACGACCGGGATCCTCTCCTGCTTGGCTGCAAGCTCCAGCATCGTTCTTACAAAGTTACTTCCGTGGTGCCCATATACCCACGAGGTACGGACAATGAAGAACCGAGAATGAAGCTCGCGAACGAACTTCTCACCTTGAAGCTTAGATCGGCCATAGATATTCACGGGCTTGGTAGGGTGGAATTCATCCAGCGGCTCCTGCCCTGCTTCACCACCGAAGACATAATCCGTACTAATGTAAATCAGCTTGGCATCGATACTTTCGGCAGCCGCTGCGACATTGCGTGTTCCATAGGCATTCACCTGATAAGCCTTATCCTGTTCGCTCTCTGCGCGATCCACGTTGGTGTAGGCCGCAGCATGTATAACCAGATCCGGGTTCAGACGCCGGAACACCTGAAAGCACTGGTCCGTGTCCGTAACATCAAGCTCGCTTTGGCCCATGCTTTGCACCTCGTATCCTTTTCGAAGAAAAACATGCTGAAGCTCACGCCCCACCTGGCCCTGTGCGCCAGTGATTAATACGCGGCTCGTTCCTTGGCCAATCTGACTCCTTGCCTCGCTCATCAGATCTATTCAACTCCTCACTCTAATATAAGTCTGCAGAATCATTCAGAAGTCAAAATCCGCCTTGGCCATCACCGGATGTGCCTTATCCTTATCCGAGAGAACAGGCTTGGTACCCGGCCAAGAGATCGCCAGCGCAGGATCGCTCCAGAGAATCCCCCGGTCATGTTCCTTGGAATAGACCTCATCCACCTTATACAGCACCTCCGTATGGGGGACAAGCGTCCAGAATCCATGAGCGAAGCCACGGGGAATCAGCACCTGTCTGAAATTCCGCGAGGTCAAAATAACCGCCTCCCACTTGCCTAAGGTAGGTGACTCCTTACGGAGATCCACGAACACATCGTATATGGCTCCTGACAGAACACGGACCAGCTTTGTCTGCGCTTTGGGCTGAAGCTGATAATGGAGCCCTCTCAGCGTTCCTGCTGACGCCGAATAGGAATGATTGTCTTGTATGAAATCATGTGTGATCCCCAGCTGTTCGAAAGCTTCCCGCTTATAGCTCTCCGTGAAAAAGCCCCGTTCATCCTCGTGTACATCGGTCTCAATGATGACCGCTCCCGGCAGCCCTGTATCCATAACGCGCATTCCCATACCTCCCAAACATTTGACTGTCTTCATATCAGTCCTTGTTCACAGCATATGCTGGCTTTATACCGTAGGGAACGGCAGTCGCTGGCCCTCCCAAGCACGTACTGTTAAATTCCCGGATATATGCAAAAAAACCTGTAAGTCCAACTTTCTGGACTTACAGGTCTTCGATTTAGCGATTAGTTGCCAGCGCGGGCAAGCTCACGCATATTGGCTTCAAATGCGGCAAGCAGAGCTGCTTCGCCTTGAAGGCCTTGTTCTTGAACTTTGCGGATCTGTTGTAGCATCCGCTTGTAATCCTTCGGAATAACCCGTACGAAGGAAGCCAGTGATTCATTCCAGTTATCCAGCACCTTGCGGCCCACAGCACTCTCTGTGTACTCCACATGGCGGCTGATCAGGGAACGAAGCTCTTCCGCCTCGTCGGCTTCCTCGACACGCTCAAGCAGAACCATTTCCAGGTTGCAGCGGTCAAGGAACGTACCTTCCGGATCATATACATAAGCGACACCGCCGGACATTCCGGCTGCGAAGTTGCGTCCGGTTCCACCTAGGACGACTACACGTCCGCCCGTCATGTACTCACATCCGTGGTCGCCTACACCTTCAACCACGACATTTGCCCCGGAGTTACGCACCGCGAAGCGCTCGCCCGCGATACCGCGGACATAAGCTTCACCGCTGGTCGCTCCGTAGAAGGCCGTGTTGCCGGCGATGATATTCTCTTCGGCAACGAAGGTAGCTTTCGGTGATGGTCTCACCGCCAGCTTACCGCCTGACAGGCCTTTACCAATGTAATCATTGGCATCGCCCTCAATCGTCAGCGTCATGCCCTTCGGCACGAACGCTCCAAAGCTTTGACCCGCCGATCCGACAAAATGGAACCGGATCGTGTCTTCCGGCAGACCCGCTGCTCCGTATAAGCGGGTCACCTCACTACCGAGGATCGTTCCTGTAGCGCGATCCACGTTCGTGATCGGCAGCTCGGCTTGAACCCGTTCGCCGCGTTCAAGAGCAGGCGCTGCGAGGGCAAGCAGCTTAGTCATATCGAGCGTCTTCTCGAGGCCGTGATTCTGCTGCTGGGTATTGTAGCGGTCTGCACCTTCATGAAGGGCAGGAACATGCAGCAGCGGGCTCAGGTCTACGCCGCTCTTCTTCCAGTGATTAACGGCTTCGCTTGTCTCCAGACAGTCGGTCCGGCCCACCATTTCATTGATAGTGCGGAAACCAAGCTCAGACATCCACTCACGCAAATCTTCAGCAACGAAGGTCATAAAGTTGGCCACATGCTGTGGATCACCGGTGAAATTCTTGCGAAGCTCCGGATTTTGAGTAGCTACACCAACCGGACATGTATCCATATGGCATACGCGCATCATGATACAGCCAACCGCGATAAGCGGAGCTGTAGAGAAGCCGTACTCTTCGGCACCGAGCAGAGCGGCAACCGCTAAGTCGCGTCCGTTGAGCATTTTACCATCTGTCTCAAGAACAACACGGTCACGAAGATTGTTCATAATCAGCGTCTGATGAGTCTCGGCAACACCCAGTTCCCAAGGCAGACCTGCGTGACGAATCGAACCTTGCGGTGATGCGCCTGTTCCGCCGTCATAACCGCTGACGAGAATGACATCTGCCCGTCCCTTGGCTACACCCGCTGCAATTGTACCTACGCCAGCCTCAGATACCAGCTTCACGTTAATACGAGCCCGCGGATTGGAGTTCTTGAGGTCGTAGATGAGCTCGGCCAAATCCTCGATCGAATAGATATCGTGATGCGGAGGCGGCGAGATCAGGCCAACACCCGGAGTTGAACCGCGGACTTCCGCAACCCAAGGATATACCTTACGGCCTGGAAGCTGTCCGCCTTCACCCGGCTTCGCGCCCTGCGCCATCTTGATCTGAATCTCATCCGCATTCACCAGGTAGTGGGATGTAACCCCGAAGCGTCCGGAAGCTACCTGCTTGATGGCACTACGGCGTGAATCTCCATTAGCATCCGGCGTGAAACGAGCCGGGTCTTCCCCGCCCTCACCAGTGTTGCTCTTGCCGCCTACGCGGTTCATACCGATCGCGATAGACTCGTGAGCTTCCTTACTGATGGAACCGAAGGACATTGCACCGGTCTTGAACCGCTTCATGATCGAAGCAGCAGATTCAACTTCTTCAAGTGGAACCTTAGGACCCGCTGGCTTCAGATTAAGCAGGGAACGAAGCGTCAAATGGTTCTCATTCTCTCCCTGAACAAGCGCAGCGTATTTCTTGTATATTCCGTAATCTCCCGTACGAACTGCCTGCTGAAGCAGGTGAATCGTCTGAGGATTGAACATGTGTTCTTCTGAATTCGCACGCCATGCATACTCACCACCGGAGTCCAGCACGTTATCGTTGCCGTCCTTCTCATTGAAGGCCCGGTAGTGCTGAGCGATCGTCTCTTTAGCTACTTCTTCAAGTCCGATTCCTCCAATACGTGAAGGAGTCCATGTGAAGTAACGATCTACGAATTCCTGATTAAGACCTACAGCCTCAAAGATTTGAGCCCCGCGGTAGGATTGAATCGTGGAGATCCCCATCTTGGACAGTGTCTTCACGACACCTTTGGTAGCAGCCTTAATGAAGTTCTTCACAGCCTTCTCATGGGAGATCCCGCGAAGCATACCTTGTGAGATCATATCATCCAAAGTTTCGAAGGCCAGATAAGGATTCACCGCACTTACGCCATAACCGAGCAGCAGTGCAAAATGATGAACTTCACGCGGCTCACCGGACTCAAGAAGGATACTTACCTTGGTACGGGTCTCTTTGCGAATCAGATAGTGGTGCAGGCTGGATACCGCAAGCAGCGAAGGAATAGCCGCCTGCTCTTCATTAACGCCACGGTCGGACAGGATCAGGATATTATGACCCTTCTCAATGACACGGTCAGCGGCGCTGCACAGCGTATCGATCGCTTTGCGAAGTCCCTCAGCTCCCTCGGCAACCGGGAACAAGGTTGGGATCGTCATCGATTTGAAGCCCGGACGGTGAACGTGGCGCAGCTTCGCGAAATCTTCATTCGATAGAATAGGAGATTCAAGGCGGATATGACGACAGCTTTCCGGTTCCGGATTAAGCAGGTTGCGTTCAGGACCTATCGTGGTCAGCGTCGATGTTACCAATTCTTCACGAATCGCATCAATCGGCGGATTCGTAACCTGGGCGAACATTTGCTTGAAATAGCTGAACAGACGCTGAGGCCGGTCAGACAACACGGCGATTGGGGCATCATAACCCATGGAAGCAATCGCTTCCTGTCCAGTGGAAGCCATCGGCTCAAGCACTTTGCGAAGCTCCTCGTAGGTATAACCGAAGGACAGCTGCTGTTTGGTTACATTATCATGTCTTTGCTCCGGCAGTTCAGGAGCCTCTGGCAGATCATCAAGATGAACCAGATGCTCATTCAGCCATTCACGATATGGATTCTCTGTGGCGATGGAAGCTTTCACTTCCTCATCCGAGATAATCCGGCCTTCCTTCGTATCTACCAGCAGCATCCGGCCCGGACGAAGACGGTCTTTGTACAGAACGTTCTCCGGCGCGATATCCAGGACACCAGCTTCGGAAGACAAGATGATCAGATCATCTTTGGTTACATAGTAGCGGGAAGGACGAAGTCCGTTACGGTCAAGAATCGCACCGATCTGGATTCCGTCGGTGAAGCCCATTGCAGCCGGGCCATCCCATGGTTCCATCAGGGAGCTGTGGTATTCATAAAAGGCTTTCTTGCTGTCGTCCATGCTTTCATGGTTATTCCAAGGCTCTGGTACCATCATCATGGCTACGTGCGGCAGAGAGCGTCCGCTCAAATACATGAATTCAAACGTATTATCAAACATCCCGGTATCCGATCCATCCGGGTTAATAACCGGCTTCACCTTAGCCAAATCTTCTCCGAACACTTCGCTTTGGAACAGGGATTGACGGGCATGCATCCAGTTAACATTACCGCGAAGGGTATTGATCTCGCCGTTGTGGATCATGAAACGGTATGGATGCGCGCGTTCCCAGCTTGGGAACGTATTTGTACTAAAACGGGAATGTACTAAAGCGATAGCGGACTCAAGCTGTTCATTCTGCAGATCCAGATAGAACTCGCCTACCTGCTCGGTTGTGAGCATTCCTTTGTAGACTACCTTGCGGCAGGAAAGACTCGGCATGTAGAAAGCATCGCCCTGCTCCGCTCCACCATAACGGATAGCCAGTTCGGCGCGGCGGCGAATGACGTAAAGTTTGCGTTCAAAGCTCAGATCATCCTTAATATCAGCGCTGCGGCTGATAAAAGCTTGACGGACATAAGGCTTAGCTTCCTTGGCGGATTTGCCAAGCATCTCGTCGTGCGTTGGCACCGTACGGAATCCAAGCAGCTGCTGCCCTTCTTCTTCAACAATCTCCTTGAATTTCGCTTCCTGACGGCTGCGAACCTCTTCATCATGAGGCAGGAAGATCATACCGACGCCATACTGGCCTGCTTCAGGTAGGCTGAAGCCCAGTTTCTCTGCTTCAAGTGCGAAGAAGCGGTGCGGTAGCTGAATCATGATCCCTGCTCCGTCGCCGGAGTTAGGCTCACTGCCTTGTCCGCCGCGGTGCTCCATATTAATAAGCATAGTCAGAGCCTGGCTGACAATATCGTGAGACGGCCGTCCTTTAATATGGGCTACAAAACCCATACCACAGGCATCTTTTTCAAAAGCCGGGTCATATAAACCTTGCTTTGCCGGAATATCCGTATGTTTCATATAACATGCAACCTTTCTGTTCGTAAAATAGCTCGTTCCAACCAATTTATACGCAAAACGGCAGGTTTCCAATAGACTTTTGAACACTTTATTTGCATAAATCCTCTGATAAATGGATCATCCATTCCAAATTCTCAGCTGCAACACGAAAAACGAGACAGAAGTCACATTCGTATTATTGTTCTTGATATTGTAGCATCCCGTTCTCTATGTGGGAAATCTAATCTTTTTATGAAGCTGATAAGATTTTTTATGAGAAAAGGCGTCCCTATGAAGGAACGCCTCTCAAACTATCTATTTTATGCAAGTGGTGTAACAATCTCTTCCTGATTCATATCTGTTGATTTAGGTGTTCTCAGCAGGAAGTAAGCCAAAGTAATCAATACGAAGACAATACCATACACAAGCAGCAGATCAAATTGATGCCACATGGTGCTGTAGTCTCCGCTTGAGATAACCGTCTTGAATCCTGTCACGGAGTGGGACATTGGCAGCCAAGGGTTGATTGGCTTCATCCAGTCCGGAAGCAGCTCCAGCGGGAAAGTGCCCGCACTGGTTGTCAGCTGCAGCACCATCAGAATAACTGCCAGGAACCGGCCTGGTTGATCCAGCCAGGTCACAATGGCCTGAATGATCATCATGAAGGCAAAGCTTGTGGCGAATGTGAACAGATAGAAGAGCGGTAAGCTCTGTACCTTGAGTCCAACAAGTACCAGGACAAGCGTAGCCACGACAATCGATTGGAACAGGCTCATGAGCAGGAAGGTAAATGTACGGCTGAAGAAGCGCTGCAAGCCGGACGCATCCTCTACGGTAGTTCCTCTCATGGAGATAATAATTGTAGAAAGAAGTGCACCTACAAAAAGACTGATCGACAGGAAGTAAGGGGCAATCCCTGTTCCGTAGTTGGTGATTTTTTTGGATGTGTTCTCGGAGACCTCGACAGGCTGAGCATACATGGTAACCCGCTCATCCGTACCCTTCACATCAGAAGTCTTGTCAGCTGCTTCATTCAGCTTATCCGCAAGCTTGCCTGAGCCGCTCACGAGGTCGCCCATCCCGTTCTTAAGTTCACCTGCACCCTCATCCAGCTTGACGGAACCGCTGGCAATCGTGCTAACGCCGCCGCCGAGCTTATGAATTCCATCTACCAGCGAACTTGTGCCGTCAGACAGCTGCTGGGCACCGGATGCAAGCTTGTGGCCGCCTGCCGCCGCCTCGGACAGCTTGGAGCCGAACTGCTGCATTCCCCCGGTAAGCTTAGGTCCAGCCGCCTGGAGCTTGGATGCCCCGTCCACCAGCTTCTGATTCCCTGCAAGCAGGGCATCACTTCCGGAGACAAGCTGCTTGTTCCCATCCGCAAGCTGATCGCTGCCGTCAGACAGCTGCTTGCTGCCCGCTGCAAGCTGACCGCTGCCAGCTGCAAGCTGCTTTTGTCCTTCAGCAACCTGCTCACTGCCCTGGGCTACAGCCTGGCTTGCCGCGAGCAACTTCTGAACAGATGGATCTTTGCCTAGAGCCGGGTTGGCTTTGACCAGCTGATCCAGTCCCTGGGCTACACCCTTGGCGCCCTCAGCTACCTTCGCGCTGCCATCGGCGGAAGACTGCAGTCCTTGATTCAACTTCGTACTTCCGTCCACCGCAGCATGAAGACCCTGCTGGAGCTTGGTTGTTCCCTCAAGCGAAGCATGGAGTCCTTGATTGAGCTTCTTGTTCCCTTCAAGAGAAGACTCTAGCCCGCCGGTTAACTGGGAAGCCCCCGCTGCGGCCTGCTCGGTCCCGCTTTGGAGCTGCTTGTGGGCAGCGCTGAGCTGATCAAGTCCGCTTGCTAATGAGGAAGCCCCCTTGTTCAGCTCCGAAGCACCGCTTTGAAGCTTGCCGGCGCCATTCGCTAGAGGTACCATACCGGCCTGAAGCTCCGAGGTTCCGTTGACTAATTTATTCAGATTCTCCTTCAGCTTGGCCGCACCGTCCTGCAGCTTGCCGGCACCTGTGTGAATATCACCGGCACCGTTGCCCGCTTCGGTCAGACCCGAGGATATCTCGGATACCTTATCGAACAAGCTGTTGGTATAGGCCTCAGTCACCTTAGCTGAGATCTTTGCTTTTAGGTCTTTGACCGCACTGTTGCCGATCTGGCCGGCAACGAAGTTATAATTCCCATTCGGTTCATAGATCAGATCAGCCGGCTGCGGATGATCGTTCATGAGGGTGGTAGCCTGGGATGAGAAATTCTCAGGAATTGTAATCTTCATATAATAGCGGTTCTCATCAATACCCTGCTGAGCTTCCTTCTCGGTTACGAAATTCCATTTGAAATCCTCATTCTTCTTAAGCTCATCCACCAGGTCGCTGCCGATATGCAGTGATTTCCCTTCATATTCAGCGCCTTTATCTTGGTTGACTACCGCAACGGGTAGTTGATCAAGATGACCATACGGGTCCCAGAATGCGGATAAATACATTCCGCAGTACAGAATAGGCACGAATATGACCGCAATGAACGATATCAGGGTCATTGGCTTCTTAACGCCTGACTTCATATCCTTGAAAAACACAGATAATGCTCTCATCGCGATTTCTCTCTCCTTTTAAATCTCTATCTGTTTAAGTTCGGCAGATTACTCTCTCTTGTCCCTGCTGCCTGCTGCAATACCATCCGTCAAAAATAACTTGATATAATCCTTGATCTCATCTTTCGTCAAAGGCTTATGCTGTTTATTCCAATCTGAAGCGAGGGCAATATACAGCTTAAACATAATGAACGAAGCGACCTCAGGATTAATCTGGCTGATTTCGCCCTGTTCAATCGCATGGCCGATCTGCTTCCCCAGGTAGTCAATGATCACATTCTCGACACGCTGCATAGCTTCTCTTGCCTGCGGCGTTCCAAACTCTCTGACCTCCTGAGCCAGCTTGATCAGCAATTCATGCTCTTCCCTGAATTCAAGCACACCATCCAGTGCATTATACAGATTGTCAAAAAACGATTTGTCTTTCTCAACCTGCTGCTCCGTGATTCGTTTCATCTCAAGCAGAACACCCTGAAGAATGTCGTCGAACAGCTCTTCTTTATTCGCGAAGAAGGTATAGATCGTGCCTTTACCGACGTTAGCGATCCTGGCTACCTGATCCATAGTGGTCGCTTTGTAGCCGAACAAAGAAAAAGACTTTGTTGCTGCTTCTATGATTTGTTTGCGCCGATCGATGGTGGACACCTTTTCCCTCCTTCCTCAGTTAAATCAGAACTAATTGACTAAATTTTAATTTAGGTCATTCGGTCATTGTTAAATTTATCACCCTTTAATTGAATTTGCAACTGATTTTCATCATTTTTTCATTTTGAAATTCTATCATTAATATTCCCCGACCTTGGTCCAGTATTTATCTGGTCCACGGCCTGTTCTCTAAAAGCGCGAACCGAAATAAACTATAGATAAGTGAACAGCGTTAATATACATATGGAAACAAAAAAAGCCTCCTTATAATAAGGAGGACTAAATGAAGCAGGTGAACATAGTGAACAGAAAAAGAGTGCTTATTCTATCTGAAGGCTTTGGAAGCGGGCATACTCAGGCTGCTTATGCTCTGGCTGCAGGTATGAAAAAAATCAGCCCGGGTATACAGACCAAGGTGCTGGAGCTAGGTTCTTTTCTCAATCCTGTTGTGGCACCGATCATTCTGTCTGCCTACCGCAAGACTGTCGTTACAAGTCCAGCCTTAGTCGGCATGCTGTACCGCAAGCAGTACGAGAAGCCTATTAACCGCTTGACCCGGCTTGCCCTTCATAAAATATTCTATACTCATACGGCTAATCTCATTAAGCAGCTGAATCCGGATCTCATTATATGCACCCATCCGATTCCAAGCGCCGTCATTTCTCGGCTTAAATCGGCGGCAGGTCTAAAGGTTCCCTTATATACCGTGATTACTGATTATGATGCCCATGCCGCATGGATCAATCCTGAGGTTGACCGGTATCTGGTCTCCACGCCCGAGGTCCGCAGATTACTACTGAACCGCGGAATTACACCGGAAGCTGTTCATGTCACCGGAATCCCTGTTCACCCGAATTTCTGGACGACCGGGAATAAGGAGTGCGTTCGCAAGGAATTACAGCTTCGCAACATCCCCACAGTCCTGATTATGGGCGGCGGATGGGGCCTCTTGTTCAAGAAACAGGTACTCGATTCTCTGAGCTCTTGGAGAGACAAGGTTCAATTGGTCTTTTGCACAGGTACAAATGACAAACTGGCTTCCAAGCTGAAAAGTCATCCTGGCTTTAATCACCCCAATGTGGTTATTCTCGGCCATACCAAGGAGATCAGTAAATGGATGGATGCCTCTGATCTGCTCATTACAAAGCCTGGCGGAATGACTTGTACAGAAGCGCTGGCCAAGGGACTTCCGATGCTGTTCTGTGAATCTATACCGGGTCAGGAAGAGAGCAACCGGCAGTATTTCGTAACCAGCGGTTATGGCGAGACTCTGGAGGCTGAAGCCATTGATCGGTGGTTCGAGCGGCTAACCAGCAGACACCGGACGGTACAGTACAACTCAGCAAGGTATCAAGCGTCCAAGGTGGATTATAAGCCTGACCGCTGTGCTCATGATTTAGTGGAAATACTTTACGACAACAGTAATTCTCGTACGCTTAAGCAGATCAGCATGTAACTTAGGCATAGAAATTTATTTGTAAAAAGTATGATTGCCAATTTGCTTCGTCTTCTTCTGAGTACGTGCAACAGTTAAATCACTGGCAAGCTTGATGGATAGGAAATAGTACGTATCATCACTGACTTCTTTACGTCCATACAGAGCTTCGGTAACTGCACGAACGGTATCCTTGTTAGGCTTCACACGGTTTAGTCGTCCATTCTGAACAGGACTGAACTGATATTTCTGATATACCACATCTTTAATCGTATCGGGATAATTGGCTGACCGCAGCCGGTTCAGGACAACATTGGCGACTGCCACTTTGCCCTTGTACGGTTCGCCTTCTGCTTCTGCCATGACAATCTTTTGCAGGAGAAGCAGCTCTTCTTCTGACAGCGCGTATTTCCAGGTGGATTTACTTTTATCCTCCGGACTTAATAGCGCAGTTCTGGTGAAGAAAATTTGTTTTGGGGGGATGGTTTTGTCCAGTTTTGCAGCAGTCACGTGCTGCTCTTTGACTAGTCTGTTCTTGTCTATCGCTTGCTTAAAGTCATGTCCCACCACAGCAGCATGAGGTATATTGTTCCTCTGTACTGACGAAATTGAAGGTTCAACCGGACGTAAAATCTGATCCTGCATCATAGGAATAGCGGATTCTGCACCCAACCTTGGCATACTCATGATCCCCTGTTCTTCTATTCCTGCCGTCCTCCATAATAGACAAATTGAACCCACACATACTAGAATAGCGCCGATCAACAGCGCGACGTAACGATTTTGTTTGAATAAATCCATAGTGACCTCCTGCGTTCCGGTATATTCTCTCTATGCTATGAAGTCGTCCGAAACCTCCCGCTCTCCACGAGAGACGCTTCATACGGTACATCTGTTCTTGCGTACTCTATGTTATGTAACCGATTATGAGAGATTTGAATAACAACTCCCGGAAATTTTTTTTATAACATGATCCTCTCGATCACTTCGTACATGGGATTTCGCCCCATCCGCGTTCTGTAAATGACGAATGAATCAGGGCTCCACTCTCCAAAAGAAATACGGTCATCCTGGCTTAAGAAATCCTCGCCCTGGAACGACCTTGCCAGTGTAATATGCGGCTTATAAGCACGCTCCTCAGGCTTGAACCCCAATCTGGCTGCTGCGCTTTCAACCTGCTCGTGAAGATCACTGAGCCGTCCCGTCTTTCCGCTGACGCCAGTCCAGAGTACGCTAGGAACGGCAGGCCGTCCGAATGTCCCGAGGCCGCGAACCTCCAATTGGAAAGTTCCGAAGCCTTCCGCAGCCTTTCGAAGCTCAGCATGAAGCTGCGGCACATTCTGCATAAGGGTATCCCCCAGAAATTGAAGCGTGATGTGTAGGTCCGCCGGATGCACCCATTTCCGGAACTGCAGCTGCTTCCTGTGCTCATCCATCCATTCTCCAATTGCGTTCTGAATCGAATTCGGAAGTGGAACAGCAATAAATAAACGTCCAGTGTCAGGTTTAGGGTCCATAGTGATACCTCCGGTATTATAACTTTCTTCCCAAATTTGGCGAAGTTTGTTATTAGTATTCCACACACATTTAGCCACTATAACTTAATCGGACATAAAAAATCAAGAAAACACCCCGGGTCTATGAATAACCCGAGGCATTTTCTTCCAATATTTTAAATTTAAGTTTGATAAAGTAAATCTTAATCGCGTTGGCGTGCGCGAGCTTCGCCGCCTTTACGGCCTGCTTCCTCACGGCTCATTTTACCATCACTGCTGCCGCTGTCAGAGTTGCCTCTGGCTTCGCCGCCTTTTTGACCGATTTCCTGATAGAATTCCTTGTCGTGATTCTTCGATGTAGCTTCTCCACCCTTTTGGCCAATCTCTTGATAGAATTCACTATCATGATTTTTAGAGGTAGCTTCGCCGCCTTTTTGACCAATTTCCTGGTAGAATTCTTTGTCATGACTCTTAGCTGTAGCTTCTCCACCCATGCGTCCTGCTTCTTCACGGCTCATCTTGTTATTATCATTGTTACGTGCCATTATGAATCACTCCTTATGGTTTTTGAAGTTATCAGACTGTCTTGTCTGCTACGCTATTCTATTACCCCGCCTCGTAGAAGATAAACATATATTTTAAATTTAGTATGTAATTGTAAAAACTCCAATAAACCAAAAACACCCGTCCCGGGTGCCGGTCGAGTGTCTTTCACCTAATGCATGTCCTATATAGTTAAATCTACAGTGCAGATACCTCTGCTGCTTCGCTTTGAGCCGATTCAAGGTTCGTAATATACTGGCGTGCAACCGGAAGATAAGTCTCCTGATCGATGAAGAGCTCACTTCCTACGGGCTCCCCATTCACTGTAATCATAATTCTCTTAAAAGCTTGTTCTTGTTCTTTCATGGTCATTCTCTCCTTTATGATAACCCCGGCACTGCCGCCGGGAAATTGTCAAATTGATAGTTGGTTAGCTGCTTGGCAGCGGCTACTTGATTAATTTACCCACCGATTCAAATGCGAAACATCCGGCCAATTCCCGTGCATTTCATTCCATAGCAAAAAGGCTCCATGCCTATGCATAGAGCCCGCGCCAAATCTCATATTGTTAACTTTGTGCAAAAGCAGACAGCATCCAGTTGTGCTTATCCAGTGCAGTCTGAATGCCCAGCAGCAGATCTGCGCTAGCCTCATCCCCGGCTTCCTCCGCAGCTTGAATGCCTTCCTTCAGCTGCGCAGTCACCAACTTGAAGTCTTCAATGACCGCAGCGACCATTTGCCCGGCAGGCAGCGTCCCTTCCGCCTCTAATACCGATGCAATCGACAGGCTCGCCTTCAAGGTAGCTACCGGCTTCCCGCCAATAGCCAGAAGACGCTCAGCAAGCTCATCCAGGTATCCAGCGGCTTCCGTATAAAGCTCTTCAAACTTCTCGTGCAGCGTGAAGAAATCCGGTCCCTTCACATACCAATGAAAATGATGGAGCTTGGTATAGAGAACTGACCAATTGGCAATTTGAAGATTCATGATCTGATGGAGTGCAGTGTCGGTATGAGAAAGTGCTTGATTAGCCATGAGTCGAGTCGTCCTCCTATGATAAGTTTAACGAACTAACATGAAGAGTCCATAAATATGGGCTGTGGGTCATCTGAACCAAGTATGTGTTCCTCATTCCGTAAATATGCACTTGAATTAAAGGTCGAACTCCTTGCGGATAGTCAGCCTGAACTGCTCAATGCTTCGCTCCAGGGAGCGAATGCCCTCATCTACAAGATGGCGGTCGACCACATTGGTGTTCTCCAGCTTGGCCTTCTGCGCTGTCAGTGCTCTCTTCTCTTCTTCCCAGAAAGCCTGTCTCCGCTGGATCTCTTTATATTTATCGAGCAAATCCGTAATAATATCGTAAAAGCGCTCATAGTCAATTATCACCTCATCGAGCAGCCGATCGACATCTTCCTTCTCATAGCCCCTCATTTTCACAGGGAAGTCCTTCTCATGAATTGAAAGTGCATCGAGCTTGATCCCGAGCTGTCTGAACAAATCCTTCTGATCCTGCAGCTTGCGTTCGTAATCCTCCTGCATTTGAATCCCTCCATAACCTGAACAAAAGATATCTTATTGTTCTTTTTTCTTCTTATAATGTATCACATTTCTAATGCAGGAATACAACCACCCGCTTCCTCGGTCCCTCCTCTAACTTAAGTCCGAACTAAAGGGGCAATTTTGAGTACAAAAAAAATAGCGCAAACGTTTTACTAAATCGCTTTCATCTATTAATATGGGAATTAGCTCCTACATAGATATTTAGCTTAATAACCGCAATTTTCCCAAGAAAGGATTGACTTATAACTTATGATGAACGGCTCAGCCCCAAAATCAATGTATACCCTTCCACGCTGGCTAACCTCTGCGGCTCTGCTCGCAGTTCTGCTGTCCGGGTGCAGTTCTTCCTCCACGCCTGCTCCCGCCCCTACTCCTTCCACAACCGTTAACAACGCAGCTTCTCAAAGCAAAGAGACGGGAAGCACGGAGAGTACAGCTTCAGTATCACAGCAAGCTTCAACCGTGTATTATGAAATCTTTGTCCGTTCCTTCGCCGATGGAAATGGTGATGGAATTGGTGACTTGAAAGGGATCACCGCCAAGCTTGATTATTTGAAGGATCTGGGGGTGGGCGGAATCTGGCTAACGCCGATCAACCCTTCGCCGAGCTATCATGGCTATGACGTCACCGACCATAGAGCCATCAATCCGGACTTTGGAACCATGGCCGATTTCGATACTCTCATTAAGGAAGCCCACAAGCGTAACATTAAAGTAATTATGGACCTGGTGGTTAATCATACGAGCAAGATGAACCCTTGGTTCATTCAGTCAGCCAAGGATGAGAAGAGCAAATACCGCAGCTGGTATACATGGGCAGAGGATCAGAACATTGAGCCTGAGGGTGCCAGTGCAACGGGCAGCGGCAACGCCTGGCGTTCTTTACTGGGAAGTCACTATCTGGCGCCGTTCTCGGATAGCATGCCGGATTTGAATTTTGATAATCCTGAGGTGAGGAATGAGATTGAGGATATTGGACAGTTTTGGCTGAAAAAAGGGCTTGATGGCTTCCGATTGGATGCAGCCAAGCATATTTACGAGAATCTGCAGTCCGACCACAACGAAGCTACTACGGCCAAGAACGTCGCCTGGTGGCAGGAATTTCGCAGCAAGCTGAATGAAGTTAACCCCAAAGCCTATATGGTGGGCGAAGTGTGGGAGAAATCTGCTTCGTCCATAGCACCCTTCCTTGATCGGGCTTTCGACTCAGGCTTCAATTTCGCACTGGCAGAACAAATTCTGAATGCCGTCTCCGCAGAGAAGGATAATAATCTCGCTTTCACTTTAAAGCGTACTCTTGATTATTATGCACAAAAGTCAAATGGTAACTTCATCGATGCCGTATTCCTCTCCAATCACGACCAGAACCGGGTGATGAGTGTCCTTGGCGGCGATGTCCACCATGCCAAGATGGCGGCGTCCATTCTGTTAACGCTTCCCGGTAATCCATTCCTTTATTATGGTGAGGAGATTGGCATGAAGGGCTCCAAGCCTGACGAGGAAATCCGCGAACCCATGCAGTGGTATGCAGCCGGCAAAGGCCCACAGCAGACGACCTGGGAACCTGCCGCGAGTAACAGCGGGAAGGATGCACCAAATGTAGAAGCCGAACTTAAGGATCCCGAGTCCTTACTTAGCCACTACCGGGAACTGATTACCTGGAGACAAGAAATCCCGGCACTTCAAGGCGGCGGGATCGACGAATATACCCAGGATAATAGTAATATAATGGCTTATGTAAGAATGTCCGGTAAGGATACCGTACTTGTAGTTCACAACCTTACGGGCAAGGAGCAGACGACTACACTAACAAGTCCCTCAGGCGTACCTACCTTTAAAAGTGTCCTGAAGACTACAGACAGCGGATCCAAGCTGGACGGGGCGAAGCTGCTACTCCCGCCATACAGTACCGTAATTGTAACGCCGTAAGCAAATAAAGCATACAAAAAGGGCACCCAGCAATGGGTGCCTACTCATTTATTTGCTATTTACTTCTTCCAGCTTATTTGTATCCGGCAGCTTCTCTTCTTCCACAATATCTCCGCGTGCGCCTCGCTTAAACTCTTTCAGCATCGATCCGAAGCTGCGTCCGAGTTCAGGGAGCTTGCTTGGACCAAACAACAACAGTGCAGCAATGACAAGCAGCAGCAAATGAGTTGGCCGCAGTAAATTTTCAAGCACAATTATCACTCCTCAGTGGATCATACTCAAATTATACACGTTTATACGGCTTCTGGGTAACATTTTATCGACAAAAATGGAAACAAATCTTGCACTCCGATTGCAATCATCTTCGCCTTATTTCCAGAGAAACCAAACTGAGCGACTGGGCATATGCTGATCTCATAAGCAATGGTAAAGGGGCGAACCTCATGAGTACTTATAGTTTGATGGCCGTCTTAGCAATCGGTTTGGCTTCCAACCTTGATAATGCCGGAGTTGGAATTGCCTATGGCGTACAAAAGATCCGTATCCCTTGGTATTCGAATCTGGCAATTGCCATCATTTCCTTCCTAGCGACCTTGGTATCCGGTCTATTTGGCAGCATGATCTCCATATGGATGGAGCCGTGGATCGGTCAGGCCATAGGCACCGTAGTGATTGTCGCTGTAGGGATCTGGGTTCTGCTGCAACCCTTCCGGGAGAAGAGCACCAGGCCAACAGCCGATAGTGGTAACGGAAGCAGCTTCACCCGCTTGCTGAGCAATCCTGCGGAAGCTGACAGAGACAGCTCTCAGTCCATCAGTCTGGCGGAATCCCTACTCCTCGGTATAGCTCTGGCTATGAATGCCCTGGCTGGAGGATTTAATGCGGGAATCACGAACCTTAATGTATGGCTGACCTCACTCTCCGTCGGGTTCTTCAGCTTCGTCCTGCTTGCCCTCAGCTCTTTATTCGGAGAGCGTTACGCTGCCGAGAAGCTGGGCAACCGGGCAACGGTAGTATCCGGGCTGCTCCTGATTGTGATAGGCATTCATCAGATGTTCTAGCTGTCCTTGATTTTGAGAGTCCCTGGGCTTTAGCTGGCGGGCTCTCCCATTCATAAAATTGACGCATTTTCAGATCCCAAAAAAGTTTAGATCACATGCAAACTAATTCAGAATTAAGGGCGTTATCTATATATCGCAGCTTGTCTACTCATGAAATATATGAAGGGGGACGAAGTATGAAGGATTGGTTTGATGCTTATAGAGAGGACATGCAGTGGGCGTTCGATGAAGCTGAGCAAATTATTGCAAAGATGCCCGGGGTGTTCAGGACTACGGCTCTCAAGATGCTGGATGAAGCTCATGCCCTGAAGGAAGACAATCCTAACAACTATATCAGCTTCCTATTGCCATTATGGCTCCGGAGCTGTTCACAGCTCAGTATTCAAGACACCCGCAGACTTTCGCTCGCCAATATTTTTGGGATGATGTATTTTCAAACCATTGATTATGTGATGGATAGTCCCGGTGAAAGCCCCCCTGAGCTCCTTCCTCTAGCGAACCTGCTTCAGCAGGAATTCTTCCACATCTACAGTTCGTACTTTCCGGCTGAATCCGCATTCTGGGATTATTACCGCATCTATTTGCAGCAGTGGGCTGATGCCGTAACTTATGAGAATCAAGAGAACTATTTCCTGGATAATCCGGTCCGTATGGCACACAAGGCAGCTCCTATCAAGCTGTCCGTTGCAAGCAGTCTTATGATGTCCGGGCAAACCTCACTCATCCCCCAGCTGGAAGACGCTACCGATTATGCCCTCATTACACTGCAAATGCTGGACGATGTTATGGATTGGAAGAAGGACATGAAGGAGGCGAATTACAACAGCCTTGTCGCGTTCGTTCGTGCCGAGCTCCAGATCCCAGCGGATCAAGCCGTATCCGCAGAACAGATTGAACAAGTAATCTACATAAAAGACGGTCTTAACCGTTATGCAGAACAAGCTGCAGCTAATCACCTGCAGGTGGAAGCTATCAACGAGCTAGTGCCGCATCTAAGAGATTTCAGCTATCATTTGCTTGAAGAACTGCGAAATGCAGCGGAGAATATCGAAAAAGATCGAATGTTGTTACAAACAGGAGGATTGAACTATTGGCTTTCTAAAAATGTATAAAATTACTAGATAATCCATGAACTATATGATACATTGTTATTGGAACAAAATACCTATTTTGAAAGGAAGATTACTATGTCAACTGATGCTATTCTTACAAATCAAGTAATTCAGAAAGCCTGGCAGGACCCAAGTTTCAAAGCACAACTCCTTGCCAATCCTAAGAAAGCCATCCAGGAAGCATTGGGCGTAATTCTTCCAGAAAATATCAGAGTGAATGCTGTTGAAGAGAAGCCTGACGAGTTCTATCTGATTCTGCCACCTAGCCCTGAGAAGTCGCTTAACAAGAACACAGTAATGAAGAATACTTGGACCGGGTTCCCATAAGTATGGTTCTAAGGGGCGATAACCTACTTACTTATTTAACACTCTACTAAGATACTTAATTGCTTACTAGCTCTGATAATCCGGTTTCCTTATTTCGGGGAACCGGATTATTGCTTCTGTCCCCACCCCCTTCTCACTCTTAAAGGTTAAATCTCCATTCATGACTTCAATGATACCATAAGTAACCATAAGCCCCAGTCCAGTCCCTTTACTTTTGTTAGAAAAGTAGGGTTCACCAAGCCGGGCAAGCTCTGCTGCGCTCATCCCTTCCCCATTATCCTTCACATGAATATAAATATATCCTTCTTTGGCATAAGCCCAAATCTTAATTTCCCCTTCGCCCTGAAGAGCCTCTATGCTGTTCTTGATAATGTTAATGAAAGCCTGCTTGAACTTGGAGGTGTTCCCCTTAACCTCGAGCAGCGGCGGAATATCCATAGTAATGCGCCCGCCCTGAAGATTAGCCATCGGCACGAGAATGCCTTCAATATGGGTAAATTCATTAAGAATATTCAGAATGGTGCTCTTCCCTGCTTCCGGCTTGGCGAATGTAAGGAAGTCGGTAATGATACCGGAAGCACGGTCCAGCTCATCTAAAGCCATATTCAAGTAAATTTTGTCCTGAGTCTGCTGCTTCTCAGCCAACAATTGAAGGAATCCGCGTGTAACCTGAAGCGGATTTCTAACTTCATGGGCAACGGAAGCAGCAAGCTCACTGATGATCTCCATTTTCTCTGAACGCTGCAGTTCGTCATTGAACATTTCCAACCGCTGGGAATATTCAACAAGCTGGTCATGATTTTTAGCGAATCTTCTTCCTAGGATTACAATAAGCGATATCAGAAAGCAGACCAGTCCCCATTTCCAGACAAAAAATTCATACCGTTGGTTCTCCATATAATACCATATGAGTTCTCCTAAACTTAGAGAAGCAAGCAAAGCAAAACCAATAGAAAAAAAGATGGCTTCCATATTCCCCTTTACAGCTTCCATTATTGCGACACTAATTAATAGCGCAAACTCAGTAATCATGATAAATCCCATAATCGTTGTGGTTAGAAGAGAATATGTATGGTCATATTGATAATGATTAATGACATTGAATATCGCAAACGCAAAACAAACCAGCGAGTAACTGAGGTGAAATCTACGGATTATCGTAATCAGGGACAAGAAGCCTCTTCCGAAAATTTTTTCAAAAAATAAATTCATAGAATAAAGCAGAACAAACAATGAAATATCAAAAATCCATTGCGTATATCTTACATTAACCGGATAAAATGTATACAGGAAGGAAGAGTAAGTTACAACCAGCATACCGCTCGATAGAATAACCATAGACAGGGCCAGCCAAATAGATAGCAGTTCATAGTTCAAGAAGAAGAGACATACCAGCATGATGACTGCTATAAACATAAGTGAACCACTTAGAACAAAATCCAACACATCGCGCGTTACAAAATATCTCTCCAAATCCTCATATTTCCCTACTTTGATTAGGTCCTTAACTAGGCCTAACCTTGTATTATTAGAAGTTAACCCTATGTAAACTATTTGATTCTTATAATTAAAAGGCTGGAATGGGGCAAGAATTTTCTTTTTTCCGAATATTCCATCAGTTGGAGATTCATAGATCTTTTGGTTTCCAATATAAATAGTTACCTTCTGGGCAAATACCTTATCCAGCAATATAGCCTGAGTTCCTTCCCCCATTGGCGGCAGGGTAAACTCAATCCAAGCTTTAGTTGCTTGGCCCGGTCTACCGGGCATAGGATTATTAAGATCTGCCGGATGCCAGCCATTAAGAGTCTTGATCTCCTTATTGCCGCTAGGCATATTCAGACTCTTTACCCACGCGACATTCCAATTGGGAACACTATAGGCATCCAATTTCTTGTTATTTAACAACCCCGTTGAGAACAGAGCTAGTCCCAGCCCCACTAAAACCATAACGATGATGATACCTTTGAGCAGACCCTTCATTTCTACACCTCGACGATTTAATGGAACCTTCGGACCGATTACCCCACCGAACGGATCCTGGAAGTTTGTCTGACTGAAAAGTTAGTTATAGTCACAATAAAAGCACCCTGATATGGTGCTTTGTAATCCTTACCGGAAGATGACAAGCTGCTTGCCGACTCTCTTAAGACTATCAAATTTTTCCAATTAGGTAAATACTTTTACTGGAGTTTGTAGGTAATTAGTTCCAAAATGCCCCATTACATAGGAATAGAGACCCCTGATCACAGGAGTCTCTATCTAGAGAGCACAGATATAAATTATGAATTGGGCTGACAGGTGTCACGGATAATCAGCTCTGTAGGCAGGATCTCGCATTGTACTTCATGTTCTCCCTCAATGCAGCCAATTAATAATTCAGCAGCTCTGCTGCCAAGCAGACGCGTATCCTGTCTAATGGTTGTTAGTGCAGGCGTAAGGAACTGCGCCATTTCAATATCATCAAAGCCCATAATCGAAATGTCCTCAGGTACACGGAGTCCGCGTTCACGGATGGCCTGTATTGCCCCCACCGCAAGATTGTCCCCAGCGGCAAAGACGGCGGTTGGAAGCTCCTCAAGCGCTAATAACTGCTTCATGGCCTCATAGCCGCTTTCCATGGAATAATCGAAGGGGCCTTCAGCCACATATTCGGGCCTCACGGCAATCCCCAGGTTGTTCAAGGCCATCTGATACCCTTGATGACGCTTCTCTCCAGCAAAGGTAGACAGACCGCCCGAGATATGGGCAATCCTGCGGTGGCCAAGCGAGTAGAGATATTCTACAGCCGTAATGCCTCCCTTAATATTATCTGAACTAACCGTACTGTGCGAAGGAGAATGCTGATCAAGCATAACCATCGGTATGCTGCTGTCCATCAGTTCATGAAAGTACGGGTCTGAGTGATCCGGCAAAATAACAATGATTCCGTCCACACCTCTTATTTTGCAGTGCTCCAGATATCCGCTCTGCCTTCCTCCAATATCCTTGGAAATGAACATTAAATCATACCCCTTGGAGGTAGCGACCTGCTTGAAGCCATCAATCACCCCACCGAAGTAGGGATGCCTGATTCCGGACCCTCGTGGCTCAACAAAGAGCATCCCGATTGTCCAGGAACGCTTGGTGGTCAGGCTTCGTGCATTGGCATTAGGCACGTAACCCAGTTCGGCCGCAGTATCCAGAATGATCCGCCGCGTCTTCTGGCTCACATCGGTGTAGCCATTGAACACCTTGGAGACGGTAGTCGGCGAGTAGCCGGTCTGCCTTGCAATATCGTATATGGTGATCAAAGGGGGTCAACTCCCACATTAAGGCTCTGCCTTGTATTCTTCTGCAAATTGTAGAGAAGAGCAACATAGAAGTCAATAAGAAAAAGCCGCTGTCCGCGGCTTCTCCCTAGATGAGTCCAAGCTTCTTCAAACCATGCATGATGCCCCTGTCTCCGACATCCTTTGTCGTATATCTCGCGATTCGCTTGACTGCCTCCTGCGCGTTGCCCATGGCAACCCCATGACCCACGAACTGCAGCATTTCGATATCATTGAGATGATCACCGAAAGCAACAACTTCTTCCCGGCTTACTCCGGCATAATCAATGAACTTTGAAATTCCAGCAGCCTTGGAGCCGCCTTGGGGCAGAATATCAGTAGCTACCTCGTCCCATCTCACAAATCGGAGAGGCTGATCGAACTGAAGCAGATAATCGGGCTCCTCTTCCTTCGTACAGAACACAATACACTGGAAGATCTCTCTGTCCACATAATAATGCGGATCATATCCAGGAAGGTCCATTTGGTGAGGAATGTAGCTTGCATCCACCCGGTTGTGCTGAACCACGTTCATCTTCATGCCCTCTTCCCCGACATATAGAATTGGATTGTTCTTCTGAATACAGAACTCAGTGAGTGACTGTATGATGGCCTGATCAATAGGATTCTTATAGATTACTTTGCCCTGATATACCACGTACTGTCCATTGAGCGATACGAACGACTCGATTCCGAGAGTCTCTCTAATCTCCTTGAAGGCATAGGGTGCACGGCCAGTGGCAATCGCCACCTCGTGGCCCTGTTCTTTCAAGGACTGAACAGCCTGAATAGTCGATTCAGGCAGCTTCTTGTGATGATCCAATAACGTACCGTCTATATCAAAAAATACCAATCTTCGCTCCATACTTATCCCTCGCAGTCTAGTTATTTAATGCCGCTGGGATAAGCATAGAATATGAAAAGCATTACAGGTCAAGTGTTTACTTTACGGTTATCCTAAGGCATACCCGGCTTTCTCAATCAATGCCTTACTTTCCTCATTGAGCCCTTGGATACTAACCTCTTTACCAAGCTCTCTGTACTTGGCAGTCACTTTAGAAATGGCATGAATGGCCGAATGATCCCATACATGGGATTTCGCAAGGTCTATAATAATTACCCGCGGATCCTCGGAAGCGGGGAACAACTGGATGAACTGTGCGGCTGTACCGAAGAAGAGCGGCCCGGACACCGTGTATTTTTTGACACCGCTTGGGTCAATCTCTGAACTGGATCTTAGACGTGCTGCTCTCCAACCAAAGGATAACGCACTTAGCACTATCCCGCAGATTACACCGATCGCCAAGTTGGACGTGATCACCACAATGAGCACAGTAGCCACCATAACAACTGCGTCCGTACGCGGGATTCTGTGCAGGGTACGAAGAGAACCCCAGTCAAAGGTTCCAAAGGACACCATGAACATGACTCCTGTGAGAGCTGCCATCGGAATTACCCTGACCACATCACCCAGCACCAGAATGAGAAACAGCAGGAATGCGCCAGCGACAAAGGTTGATAACCGGGTACGGCCGCCGGATTTGACGTTGATCACAGTCTGCCCGATCATGGCACAGCCAGCCATACCGCCGAAGAAGCCGGTGATGACATTGGCAATCCCCTGACCGCGGATCTCGCGGTTCTTATTGCTCCCTGTCTCGGTAAGCTCATCCACCAGCGTAGCGGTAAGCAGGGATTCCGTCATTCCTACAACGGCTAAAGCCAGTGAATAAGGCAGGATCACGAGCAGCATATCCAAATTCAGCGGGACCTGGGGAAGATGAAAGAATGGCAGTGACTGTGTGATGTTCCCCATATCTCCAACGGTCCTTACCTCGGTCCCCGACCATACGGAGATGAGTGTCATTACAATAATAGCAACCAGAGCCGAAGGAACCGCCTTGGTCAGCAGCGGGAACAGATAAATGATGAGCAGCGTACCGGCCAGAATGGCGTAGACTTCCCAAGAAGCTCCCTCAAAGTTGGGCAGCTGGGCCATAAATATAATGATAGCCAGAGCATTCACAAATCCGACCATCACGGAATGAGGGACGAACGTAATAAAGCGCCCGAATCGCAGCGCTCCCATTCCCCACTGCAGAATTCCGGTCAGCACTGTTGCCGCGAACAAATACTCGATTCCGTACCCGGCAATGAGCGGCCCCATCAAGGAGGCCATGGCTCCCGTTGCCGCGGAGATCATTCCGGGTCTTCCCCCGAAGAATGAAATACTTACAGCTATAATAAACGAAGCATAGAGTCCGACCATTGGGTCAACTCCCGCCATTATTGAGAAAGCAATCGCCTCGGGAATCAAAGCGAAGGCCACAGTTAATCCGGACAAAATATCTCTACGTGTATTTCCCAAGAAGCCTTGTTTCAACCCATTCACCAACAAAATTCCCACTCCTCTATGTGTATCTCTTGAGTCATCTCTTCAATTATAAGGCACACGTCAAGTTCCGTTCCTGAAAGACTGTAGTACCTTGACCCTGTTGTTTCATTGCATGTGCTCATGTTTATTAAATATCAACAGCCTATACAGCCAACTATCAACGGAAAAGGAGGAGAAAATGATGATTAATCCCCAGGAACGCACTGAGGTAAGTAATGTTGAAGTGGAGAGACGAGACATTCAGCACAAAACCGACTCAAGTATGGTAGCTTCAACTTTCATTAAGTACGCTGCGTACATTATCCTGTTCTTCGGATTCCTCTATTTCCTCGTTAAATACGTATTCCCTAAATTCTAAGCTTGCCCTTATAGCATGAATAACCCGGGGAGCCATGCTCTGCCGGGTTTATTGTGTTAGCTGGCTCCACCGTACAGACAAGTAAGTCTGCGTTTGGAAAAAGGCGGTTTGGGGTAAGCTCCAAGTAGACCCTAATAATGAAGTAATCTGAAGGAGGCCTGGCGACTATGGATCGAGATCGCACCCCACTTAACCCGGAAAATCGTGGAGATCAGGAATATGAACAATATAAAATTCTAGCGGACTATAGTCCCGAGAACGACATTCCAAGCGACGACCTGCTCCCTCATGACAGCCGGAGTACGCAAAGCCTAAGCTCTTATGAAGAGGATGAGACAGATTCCGCCGAGGATGTCAATCTTGAAGATGTACCGGACGCGGATGCCATAGAAAAGAACAGTCCCGTTGACCCTGCTGCTCCGCCTGAGATCATCATGCATGGGACCGACCTGATTAATGGATATGATGGCGAGGACGATCAATAACGGTCCGATTCACAGGGACACATTCATAAGCACATGTAATAGCCCACAGCCTCCTCTTGAAGCTGTGGGCTTTACTATGAGCGTATAAGCCTGCCTTTACCGTACCATTCCCGTATACTTAATATCTACATTACTTTTCACGTGAAATTCCAGCCGCTCTTTCAGATCAGCCCAGTCCTTATATTCCGTAGAATTGTTCCAGTGCCTGGCTTGATACCGAAGACCCCAGCCCAAGGGATCACTTTTGGTTTGTAGTATCTTCTTAAGAACCTTCTCCACACGCTCATTCATTTGTTCTCCTGCGGCTTTCGACAGATCTTTGATCATCTTCTCATTGAAGCTGGAGCCTCTGTAACTTTCCTCCATCTCGGCACTAACTTTGATGGTATATTCGATAGAGGGGGTCCCCGTCTTGGGTGTAATTATTTTGTACTTCGACTTGGATTTCTCTACATTGTAAGCATATTTAATCCCCTCATACTCCAAATTAAAGGAGGTCTTGAGATTCTTCAAATACAGCAAGTTATAAATTCTCGTCTCTTCTGGATCTAACACTTCCAAAGCTTTATTCTTGTCAAAGAGATAGGCTTTGTTGATCAGAAATTCATGATCATTCTTCGCTTCAATTAGAGGAAGAATCGGGTCCACCCCCTTCTCATCGATACGTCTTTGCAGCAGATAGGAGAAGGCAGCCGGAACAATAAAGGGAGATTCCGTCCCATCCTTACTTAAGGCAAGGAGAAGCGAGTTCGCCGGAATCCGTTCCGTTACAGGCTGTACATTGAGCACCTCTTTCGCTGAAGGCCTGGCTACCCCAGTATAGATCGTGAGCTGGAGATCTCTTCTGCGCATCATCCAGTCCAAGCCCTCCTCTATATTTTTACGGGCGTATTTCTCGCCGAACAGTACGGCTTTACAATGTCCGAAGTCAAGCTCTTTATCAATTCTGGACTTCATTTCCCGTACAATCTCAGCTATGGTATCCCCTTCATGTGTCAGGATTTGAACCTGCTCTTCAGCTTTCTTGGGATCACCTTGAGGTATAGCAATCTTCAGCGTCACACTGAGCTTGGCCGGATCGTTCTCCGCTTCGTCAATACCTATGGCCATAACAAACAGCTTCAGATCAATATCTTTGAATTTGCACCCCTGAAGGGGCAATATCAGCAAGAGAACCAGAACCCAGTACACGATTCTAATCATGTCTCTTAGCCCCCCTCCTTTTGTAGGCCAAATACACACTGGCGATCAGTATGCCTTCGCCGACAAGCCGAATATTCAGGAACCAAAGACCCGCACGATCCCGGAAAAATTGATTGGTCCCCATCGACAATAAGCCCACCAGGCCGAATACAAGAAGCATCCACCATTCCGGATCAATCTTCCGCTTCTTTTTCTCTTTAATCGTAAATACACCTTTCAGCATCTCAAGTGCCACATGCCAGTGTACCACTGAACTCACCAGGGAGAGTGTTAAATAGGTGAAATAGAAGAAGAACAGCACCCGTTCAATTATAAAATTCTTCGTACGAAGCACATCCGCCGTAGAGAACCAAGGGTAGACATGTCTTTCTACTCCAATCGTTCCATGATATCCGATCGGAATCAACACCGATATAAGCAGAATGACGAACCCGGTAATCCCGATTAACCATAACCGTTTTATCGTAACTTTATTAAAGGCCCGGTTAAAGATGGCCAAGTTAAGATAGCCTGTGAAAATAAAAGTGGCATCCGCTATAGCCCCGTAGGATGGAACTTTAAATGAATAGGTGAGGACTTGCAGTACTGCATCCCAGCTGAACATAGGATTCAGGAATGCTTTGACCAGGACGTAGAGAATGATCGGTATATTCAGAAGAATCATGACTTCGAGCGCATATAGGATCGATTCAGCAGTTACACGGACAGCCAGACAGACAACCACAAGAAAGCCAATCATAATTAAGACTGGCGATACATCGGCGGTAATATATCTCATGGTTACGTCTACGAACGAGATTAGGGTAATCAATCCAGCAGCATACCAGAGCAGGGTGTGTCCGAAGAGCATGGACTTGGCTAGCAGCTTGGGATAGTTCGCAAGGAATATTTCCGGCAGTCCCTCACCCGGAAATTTATTCATCATCTTGACGCAGAGAGACATAAGAATAAGTCCAACAGGCACCGAGACGACGATCGCCATCATAGTTCCGTTAAAGCGTTCTGCAATTAATCCCCTCGGCACGAAATTGATAATATTAATCAAGGCATTGATCAGAAAGAGATAGTAGAAATATTTGTTCTTAACCATTGCCTTGCTCCTTCTGTGAGGGGTTCTGTCTGACTCTCTCAATCGCGAAAATCTTGAAATAAGGCTTTCCGAAGCTTCGCAGACTGGACAAGTACACAATCACGCTGACTAAGCCCAGCACAATTCCGAGTAAGCCGTATATAGTAGCCAGGAATATAAATGGGTACTTGATGACACGGACCGTGAACCCCATCATATTCATCGGAATGACAAAGTTGGAAATCGCTACTGCGGATACCAGAATGATCATGATGTTGCTGACAAGTCCCGCTTCGGTAGCGGCTGTCCCCAGAATAAGCCCGCCTACCGTAGTTGCAGTCGGGCCGATAGCTTTAGGCAGCCGCAAGCTGGCCTCGGTCAGAAACTCCATCATGAGAAGCATGATCAGCACCTCAATATAAGACGGGTAAGGAACTGTTGCGCGGCTTCCTGCTACTAACAAAGCAATCTGTACCTTCCATACTTCGGGGTTGTAGGAGGTGAACGCCACATACAGGCTTGGAATTAGAACGGTAAGGATAAGACCAAGGTAGCGAATACCCTTGAGGAACCAGCCTACCGGAAGTACCTGAAGCTTGTCATCCATGGCTGTGAAGAAATCATTAAATACTGCCGGGAGAATAACCGCAAATCCAGCGGTATCCACAATGAGGATAATCTTGCCCTCCGAGATATTAAAGACTGCCCGGTCGGGCCGCTCAGTCACAATGGTCGTGGGAAAGAGACGGTATTTATTGCCGGACAGATACTTGTCGAGCTCCGCTGCAGCCTGAAGGATATCAACCGAGATGCCATCCAGACGTTTCTTTAATTCTTTTAGGACCTCAGGATCGATTCGCGTCTCATCATACATGATGGCTATCTTGGTCTTCGACTTATGACCGATTGTGGTGGTCTCCGCCTTTAGATCAGAAGACTGGTAGCGGCGCCGTATCAAATTCATATTCACATCAAGGCTTTCATTGAAGGAGTCTGCAGGACCCTGAACGATAACTTCGGTCTGTGCATCTTCTACCGATCCTGCTTCGACACGAACGGCATCGAACAAATACACTTTTTCCATACTGAAAAAAATTCCTACATGACCCCCAAGCAGCATTTCCAGAATCTCCTTAGGGTCTTGGCTTGACTTACTACCAGGGAAAGAGGCGATGTAATCTTCATAACTTCCCTTGTCCTGGGTTTCAAAAAAAGGGCTGATTATAAAGCGGTTCACCGTGGAGGAGTCCGCTATACTCCGCAAGTACACGAGCTCCACCTGCTGCTCAGAGGTACACAAGCTGCGCTGCTCCAAATCCATGCTTTTGGACAATTTCTCTTGAATGAACCGCAGAAGACTGTCTGCTTCCTTCTTGGTGCCTCGCATATCCATTCCTCCTGCCCTCTACAATTCCATCTTCGCTCATGGTTTTCCTATTTTGGCACAATCGGGTGCAAACCATACAAAAAAAGAGGAAGAAATACCCGCTTGGGTATTCTTCCTCCAGTTTAAGCACTCATCAGGCACACTTGATTTCTTCCTGCTTCTTTGGCCGCATATAACGCTTGATCCGCTTTCTCGAACAGCTTCCCTGATTCGATAACCGGATAGACTGAGGCACCAATGGATATGGTCAGCCGGATGTGGTCCCCTTCCGGAAGGTCAAAGATTTGATTCTCTACATTCCTTCTCAGCCGCTCGGCCACCTGCCGTACCTTATCAATCCCGCAGTCATCTACGATAATAACAAATTCTTCTCCGCCCTTGCGGGCAATATAATCGCCTGGATGAAAAGTATCCCTGAGAACATCAGCCAGCTGGGACAGTACAGCGTCTCCGGCCGCATGTCCATACGTATCGTTCACCTGCTTGAAATAATCGATATCCACGACGAGCAGCGAGAATACCGAAGGTTCAATGTAACTGGCCTCCACTTTGGAATCAAAAAAAGCTTCGAAAGCCCTTAGATTATGCAGGCCTGTAAGAAAGTCCCGGTGTGCCGCTTCCTTCATCATATGGAGCAGATCATCCGAGCGTTTCAGATACCGCAGCATATAATAGGTGAACATACCCGCCAGGGTAAATATCAAGGAGAATGGAACCAGCACGGCTACTACATTCTCGTGTAAAGTTATATAGAACGTACTCAGCGTGACAGCAAGGGACAGAACAAGGGTAAGTACCCATTTCCTCAATTGAAATTTCCTCTGCGGCAGCAGGCACACCGCTACCAGAAAGGTTAGCACGGCATTCGAAGCCCCGAGAATGGAAGCTGAGCTGAGTCCGTGCAGGAAGATCAGCCTGTAGACCGCTATGATCAGCGTCGTCCAGAATCCAGAGACGGCTCCTCCCAAGTATACGGACACGATAATGGCAAGCTGCCGGAAGTCTGCAACCACCAAGCTGTTGATTGGGAAGGTGAAGTGCATGAGCAGCAGGCCGAACAATCCAAGGACAACCCCGCTAATGAACAGATTCAGGTTAAACCTGACTCTCCCATTTAGGAACCGACTGCGGACCATATTTCCGAAGAACAGAAATGATGTCAGCAGCGTAAAATTGTTAATTAGTTTCTCCAACATGGCAGATCCCTCGCATGTGTCTATGAAGTAGAATAATTAGTTGTGTCTTGTTTCTCTCCTGAAACCAAAGAAGGTATAATAGATCCTGAGACAACCAAAAAGGAGAGTAAGATACATGAAGAAAGCTTTGACAACCCGGCCGATCCTCATCGTCATGCTGATGATGTTCGTCCTCGTGCTTTCAGCCTGCGGAGCCAAGAAGGAGGCCACGGACACACAATCCCAAGCGGCTCCGGCTGCACCCGCCGAGACCAGCAAGGAGACGCCAGCTGCAGGGAGCCTGCAGGATAAAATTGCCAACAAGGGCAGCAAAAATCCAGTCGTTACCATTGAGATGGACAGCGGCAAAACAATTAAAGTGGAACTGTACCCGAGAGTTGCCCCCAATACTGTGAATAACTTCATCTCACTGATTAAGAAGGGCTTCTATAACGGAACCATCTTCCACCGTGTCATTCCCGGCTTTATGATTCAAGGTGGTGACCCTGAAGGCACTGGGGCCGGAGGACCCGGCTATAATATAAAGGGCGAATTCACTCAGAACAATTTCCAAAATGACCTCAAGCATACGCGCGGCGTCATCTCCATGGCCAGAACCAATATGCCGGATACAGCCGGTTCCCAGTTCTTCATCATGGCTGCCGATTATCCAAGTCTGGATGGTCTGTACGCTTCCTTCGGTAAAGTAACTGAAGGTATGGAGGTTGTTGATGAGATCGTGAATCAGCCTCGCGACGCCAATGATGCTCCTAACACCAAGCAGGTGATGAAGAAAGTTACCGTCGATACCTTCGGTGTGGAATATAAGCAGCCGGAGACGCTCAAATAAACACCAGCTTATCAGGGACAGGCCCGGGATAAATCCTCCCGGCCTGTCCTTTTGTGTTATATATTGATATAAGAACTTACAGAGGAGGACTAAAAGCGATGCTTGCATCACTCTCGGCGATTACCGCCTATCGGCAAGGCTATGAATCAGCTGCGGACTCTCAGTCCTGGCGGAACTATATTGTCACCGCAGAACAGCCCGTCTTCAATCTGGAGCGTATCCATGCTCTCCGCGAACTGGAGAATGCTAATCCAGTACTTGATTATGTTGAAAGAACCCTGCTTATTCTGGATAAGCTGCCCTTATCCTTCTGGATCAGGGAGATCATAGAAGAAGTGCTCACTTGGTCCGAGGTATCCAAGGGAGGCAGCCTTCAGCAGCGCAGAGTCTGGCAGAAGCAGGGTATAAATCTGTTCGTACATAATATCGGCTCGGCTCAGATTTATAGTGAGCACCACTTCGAACAGACTTCGAGCGACCGCCTTCAAGTCATTAATACCCTGATTGCGACACATGGACTCATCGGCCAGCAGCTCCGCGGGGAGGTTCCTTATATGGAGAATGAACCTCTTCAAGCCTTGATCAGATCCGGCAAGCTATCCCCCGATGAGCTTATCCATATCCTGCTTCCTCTCAATCACTGCATTATCGGCGGGGTATCCGAAGAGTTATGGCTGTCTACCCGGGAGGAAGTAGAGAAGCTGATCCGGCAGATTGCCTATGATACCCTTCCAGGCGAAGCAGCGTTACTTGAGCGGCTGCGGCTGCTGAGAACCCAGTCCATTCGCAGGGGTGAGCGATTCGATACAGAAATCAATCTGATTCAGGAAAAGGTGAATCTTGATGTGAGCCTGGCTCCCATGAAGGAACAGACGCTTTGGTACGTTGAATCGGCTACTCAGGACTTCGCCCTGGACGAATTCATCAAGATTCTGCTCCTCGCTGTCCGTCATGAGAGAACCGACCTTTCCGTGCGTCATGTCAGCTTCGAGAGGCTTATGAACATGATGTATTACGACTATAAAGGTTCCAAGAAGATTAATGTCTATAAGAAAAGGATTATCGAGAAGTACCTGTCTGATCTCTCCTGGGAGAATATCCTCGGCGGTCAGAAGATAACCAGTCCTCATCTTAAGTATACGCTACAGACTCATCCTGAGCTTCCCGACACCGTCTTCTTCACATTCGAGTTCTCTCCTGCGGCGGAGAAGCTGATTGAATTCTGTATAGAGGCCGAGAAATCACCTCTCTATGAGAAAGCCGTCCTCATGCTCTTCGATCTGTTCGATCTGCGCCGTGACGCCTATGACCGTTTTCATAACGAAGAAGAATACCTTGCCGGCATGAACCAGACAGCCGATTATAAGAAGGTAATTCTGGGCTATATCGTCGGTGAGAGGGTCATTGATATTGGTCCAGGCGGAGGTGTGCTGCTTGATCTAATTGAACAGGAACTGCCGCATATTCAGGCGACCGGCCTGGATATTTCAGCTAATGTCATTGAAGCGCTTGAGCGCAAAAAACAGCTTGAAGGACATAGCTGGCATGTGATCAAAGGGGATGCTCTCCAGCTCTCGAGTTATGTGAAGCCAGGTCAGGCCGATACCATCGTCTTCTCCTCTATCCTTCATGAGCTGTTCTCTTACATTGAGTATGAAGGCAGACGGTTCAATCAGGCTACGATCGCCGCTGCCTTGGTCAGTGCCTTTGAAGTCCTTCCTGTAGGGGGAAGGATTATAATCAGAGACGGAATCATGACCGAGCCGACTACACTCAACCGCCGTATTCGATTCTTGGAGGCAGACGGGCTGGATTGGCTGCACAGGTACCAGAATGATTTTACCGGACGCAAAATTCAGTTTGAAATCGTTGGCGATCAGGAAGTGCAAATGCCGGTTAACGATGCCATGGAATTCCTATACACCTATACCTGGGGAGAAGAAGCTTATGTCCACGAGGTGCAGGAGCAGTTCGGTTATTTCACACCGAGCGGATACATCGATTTCATCCGTTCAACTTTAGGCGATGCCGCCCTGATTACCGAGAACCGCCACTTCCTTCAGGAAGGTTATACGGAAGCGCTGACGGAACGAATCTTATTTCTGGACGAGCAAGAAATGCCCGTACCTCTTCCAGACAGCACCTGCCTGATTGTGATTGAGAAAGTGAACACTTAGCAAAAAGAAAAGGGAATGTCCCCACAGCCAACTGCCTGGCTATGAGACATTCCCTTTTTCTAGTTCAGTCCCCATGAACGGCGCCTTCCCGCTGTTCATTGGAGTCCGATTTCATTTGTTAAACACTGCCGCCCTATTATTGCACCGTAGAGTTGAAGGACATGATCCAGATCGATCCGCCTACAACGGTAAGTACGATAATAATCCCTACGATCAAGGTCATAACGTTCCATCTTGGCTTCTCACCTTCACGGATATGCATGAAGAAGAAGAGCTGAACGATCAGCTGAAGCACAGCCATGATCATAATTGTGATGAAGGTCTGGGTCTTGTTAAGCAGACCATTCATAACAATGAAGAGCGGAATGATCGTTAAGACGATGGAGAAAATAAAACCAATCACATAAGACTTCAGTGAACCATGGCTCTCACCAGAGGCATGTTCATGTCCGGTATTATGCTGACTCATCTTACATCACCCCCATCAAATATACGACGGTGAAGACAAAGATCCAGATGACATCCAAAAAGTGCCAATACAAGCTGAGGTTTGTTACTTTACGGGTAGTCACTTCAGTAATACCTCTACGGGACAACTGAATCATAAGTCCGATCATCCATACAAGACCGATCGATACGTGAAGACCGTGTGTACCCACCAGTGTATAGAAAGCAGACAGGAATGCATTGCTGGAAATCTTGTGGCCTTCTTCGACCAATTTCACAAACTCATTAAGCTCCATGCCGATAAAGGCAGCGCCCAGCACCGCAGTTACGGCCAGCCAAGCAATCAGCTGTTTCACTTTGCCCTTATGCATGGCAAGCACAGCCAGACCGCTTGTGAAGCTGCTTGTAAGCAGGATAAAGGTCTCTGCGATAACGCCCGGCATTTCAAACAATTCTTTGGCACCAGGTCCGCCGTTCGTATGCGTATGAAGTACCGCATAGCAGGCGAACAATGTGCCGAATATCAAGATATCCGTAACGATGAAGATCCAGAAGCCAAGCACCTTAAGGGACTCGTGACTCTCGTGGGCTTCATGCGCGTGGGAATGCTCTGCAGTCGCGTGTGCCATTAGACGGTCCTCCCTCTTAAAGCTGCCTCAGTGCGCTCAATTTCATCAACCGGAATGTAGTAATCCGTGTCGTACGAGAAGGAACGTGCCAGCAGACAAATTGCTACCCCGATCAATCCTGGAATGGCCATCCACATCCAGTCAAATACAAAGCCAAATCCGGCAATAAACCAGCATACCGACATCACGAACGGTATCGCCGAGTTCTTCGGCATATGAATCGGTTCATATTTGACAGGTGCCGGCTTAATGCCTTTCGCTCTGTCTTCTTTGACTTTCCACCATGCGTCATCTGTAGTGACTTGCGGTTCTACCGCAAAGTTATACATTGGCGCAGGAGATGGAATGGACCATTCGAGCGTCCGTCCACCCCATGGATCTCCCGTGAGGTCGCGCTCGCCTTTGCGGATACTGTAGCTGATCTGCCACACTTGGAAAATAAATCCGAGACCCATCAGGAAAGCACCTACTGTGGATACAAGGTTAAGAGGTGCCCAGCCCAGATCCCAGCCTGTATCTGATCCATAAGTATATAGACGACGGGTCATACCCATGAAGCCGAGTGCGTACTGCGGCATGAAACATACATAGAAACCAATGTTCCACAGCCAGAAGGCCCATTTACCAAGACGGTCGTTCAGCTTGAATCCGAATACCTTCGGCCACCAGTAGTAAATCCCTGCCAGATAACCGAACACAACACCACCGATCAGCACTTGGTGGAAGTGGGCAATCAGGAAGTAACTGTTGTGGTATTGATAATCGGCAGGAGCTACAGCCAGCATGACACCCGTTGCCCCACCCACGGCGAAACATGGGATGAATCCAAGGGTCCACAGCATCGGCTGTGTAATTGTAATCCGCCCGCGGAACATCGTGAACAGCCAGTTAAAGATCTTAACCCCTGTCGGTATACCGATAACCATCGTCGAGATGGCGAAGAATACGTTAACGTTCGCACTGGCTCCCATCGTGAAGAAGTGATGGGCCCAAGTGAAGAAGGATACGATACTGATGAGCATCATAGAGAAGACCATCGAATTATAACCAAATATCTTCTTCTTGGAGAAGGTTGCTACAACCTCAGAGAAGATACCGAATGCCGGAAGAACCACGATATACACTTCCGGGTGACCCCACATCCAGATCAGGTTGACATACATCATTGGATTGCCGCCCAGATCCATCGTGAAGAAGTGAGCCCCGAGGAACCTGTCGAGGAACAGCAACGCCAGCGTAACCGTCAGAATCGGGAATGCGAAGATGATGATGATCGAACTGGAAAGTACAGACCAGGAGAACAGCGGCATCTTCATCATCTTCATTCCTGGTGCACGCATCTTCAAGATCGTTACCAGGAAGTTAATGCCTGTTGCCAGGGAACCGATACCTGAGATCTGTATCCCCCAAATGTAGAAGTTCTCTCCGACGCCCGGACTATGAGACAGTTCCGACAGCGGCGGATAACTGAGCCATCCCGCATCAGGAGATCCCCCGATAACGAATGACAAGTTGAACAACATGGCGCCCATCAGGAATAGCCAGAAGCTCAGGGAGTTCAGGAACGGATATGCTACGTCCCTTGCACCCAATTGCAAAGGTACAACTAGATTAAATAAAGCGAACATCATGGGCATCGCCATGAAGAGAATCATGATCGTACCGTGTGTTGTAAATACAGCATTATAGTGGTCTGCCTGAAGGAACTTCATGTTCGGCAGAGCCAGCTGTGTACGCATCAGCAGCGCATCGACCCCGCCGCGGAAGAGCATAAGCAGTGAAGCGATGAGATACATGATACCAATTCTTTTGTGATCGACGGTAGTGATCCACTCCCGCCAAAGCCACGTCCACTTTTTGAAATACGTCAGTACAAAGACGATCGCGATACTCGTCAGCGCAATGGACACATCCGCACCATAAATTAGCGGATCACCGGTGACGAAAAAAGTGGAGGCGAAATCTTTAATATTTTCCCACATTACGTAACCCTCTTTCGCCTATCATTATGGTTTTGTTGAGCCGTTATAACTGCCGGAATTCATACTATCCATCTCATGCTTCATATAAATTCCGCCATTCTTGTCCACAATCTCGGTGTACAGATCATCCGGATAGGACGAGAAAAATTCCTGTTTGGCAGTGCCTGGTTTCGCCAGCTGAGTGTAGCCCTCTTTGGTTAACTCTGGTGAAGATGCCTTGACCTGTTTCACCCATTCATTGAATTCTGCCTGCGGCTTGGACTCCACCTCGAACTGCATGTGAGCGAAATCCCTACCGCTAAAGTTGGCACCGGAGCCGAAATATTTACCTGGCTTATCTGCCTGCAGCCACAGCTGCATTGCCATACCTGGCATCGAATATTCCTGACCGCCGAGCTGCGGAATCCAGAAGGAGTTCATCGGTGCATCCGAAGTCAATTGGAAGCGAATTGGAACACCTGCCGGAATTTGCACATAGTTAACCGTCGCAATCTTCTGTCCCGGATATTGGAACAGCCATTTCCAGTCCAGTGAAGTAACCTGAATCGTAATCGGATTAGCATCCGTTACAGGTGGCTTGGCTAGCTTATACGTATCACGCGCAGTGAAGATACCAAGCACAATAATAATAACGATTGGAATCCCCCACCAAATGGTTTCAAGCAGCTTGCTATCATGCCAATTAGGTTGATAAGGCGCATCATTGTCTGGAGTATCCCGGTATCTCCATACAATGTAGACCATGAGTACAATAACTGGAATCACGACAGCCATACATATTAGTCCTGTTAGAATGATCAGCTTTTGCTGAACTTCAGCCACAGGTCCTTTCGGATCAAGCACGATGAACTTATCCCATCCAAGTGCTACGGACACTGCGATGATCACAGCGTAGCTCAAGACCAGAATCGTGAGCAGTTTCCAGCCGGACCGCTTGCTTTTCATTATCCCATCACCTCTTCATCAGGTACAGAATGGACTCCAAAACATCAGTAGTTCAAACTGTACTTTATTAATGTAATTACCCATACACATCAAAGCTGTTTCAGTTTATCAGATTGCATGTGAGATTTGTCACGTGTTAACCAAATCGTCATAAATTCATTTCCATTTGAAGGCATTATTTTCACGAAGTGTTCACAACTACTAATATGGACGCAAAAAAACCCTTTAAGACATCAATCTTAAGGGTTTTTGATAATTATTTATCTCACTTGAGAACTGTTTATTTGTTGTCTTTATTCGAGTTGGATTGAACCAGATAAATCGAGGTTCCAATGGTATACACGAATACACTGGAGATCATGGCACCGAGGCCACCCATCAAGGCCATATTTCGGTCATTGAACTCCGCCAGGTTGAAGAGACACAGTACAACACCGAATGCAAGGAGCGCCCAAGATATTACGGTCATATAAAAGGCAACGGTATAGCCATCATCTTTCATTTGCTGAACTTTACTGAAAGGATATACTTTAGCTGACATGTTCATCACTCCTGGTTAAATGTTGAAAGGGCTTGCTTATGAATTAAGTATACCACAAACCGCAACAAAATGTTCATAATTTGTTCAAATTATTTTTATAATTCTGTCACATTTAGAACTTGCGCTACTTATTCATCTCTTACCCTTTCCCCATGATGCTAAACATGTCAGCCTATACCTACTCATGATATAATTACGGATGATCCAATCCAGTTACAGACCAAGAGGAGTAGATCCCTATGGACCTTACCCACGAAAATTCAAAACTTCGCCATATAGAGGATATCGAGACTGCTACCGAGTTGTGTCTCCTTGCCGGCAAGATCATGCTCCAGAGCGGAGCGGAAACCTCCCGCGTGGAAGATACGATGACACGCATGGCCGCAAGCCTCGGCATGACCCTCTCCCACAGTTATGTCACACCTACGGGAATTATATTTCAAGCGAGCAGCGAGGCTTCCTCCAAGCTGATTCGGATTGCAGAGCGGACCACGGACCTCCAGAAAGTGACAGCCGTGAACAGCGTCTCCCGCCAGCTCAAAGGAGGTCTGATCCAGGCAGAAGAAGCGAAGCAGGAGCTGCTGAGAATCGATGCCGCCGCCCATGCCTTCCCGGTATGGATACTGATCGCTGCAGCCTCCATTGCCAGCGCCTGCTTCACAATTATGTTCCAGGGCGAATGGAAAGACTTTCTCCCCGCCATGATAAGCGGGGGACTCGGCTACTCTGCCGTTATCTATTTCCAGAGACTGGTGAAGGTCAAATTCTTCTCTGAATTGTTCGCCGCCTTCCTCGTCGGTCTGGTCTCTCTGCTGCTTGTCCGCGCAGGGATTGGCGCCCAGCTGGACAAGATCATTATCGGCTCCGTGATGCCTCTCGTGCCCGGCCTCTTGATTACGAACGCTGTACGAGATTTGATGGCCGGCCATTTGGTCTCCGGTCTCTCCCGCGGAGCTGAGGCTTTCCTGACCGCTTTCGCGATTGGAGCCGGGATCGCGGCTCTGTTTTTATTTTTCTAATATGAAAGAGGTCTTCCGATATGGTTATGATGGCCCAACTGCTCGCCAGCTTTGTAGCATCTTCCGCCTTTACCATCCTGTTCAACGCCCCCAAACGCTCCCTGCTTCAGTGCGGCCTGGCAGGCATGCTCAGTTGGGTAATCTATCTGCTGCTACAGCCCCGCTTCGGTCCTGTGCTGGCTTCACTATCTGCGGCTGCGATGGTGGGACTGATCAGCCTGGTTTTTGCCAAACTCTACAAAATGCCTGTCATTATCTTCAGTGTCGCGGGTATCATCCCACTGGTCCCGGGCGGTCTAGCCTATGATGCGATGCGCAAGTTTGTTGAAAATGAATACAACACAGCCGTTCAGCTGGCTGCTGAAGCTTTCCTAATCTCCGGCGCCATTGCCATGGGACTTATTCTATCCGAGGTGCTGAACCAAGTGGCCAGCAGAAGCCGAGGCAGATAATCCTCAGAAATGGTATCCGGCATATCGGCCTGCATTTCGCAGAGCCGGCCACACGTCCGCACTCTCACTGCTAACGTACCAATACGCGAACCCTGCGATCTTGCGGCTTGCGCCCATTGCATATTTTCTCGATAGGGAACGCGCGTCTTCCACCCAAATCCGGTGCCGGACCGTTCCTGATGTATAATCGGCTGTGTACTGCTGAAGAGTCCGATTCCATTTAGGATGAAGGCCGTACGCGGACAACAGCCTATTCTGCTCCGTCAGCGTCAGATCGGCAGAGGATGCCGCTGAGCCATCCTTGTTCAGCGACCAGTCTCTTGTATATAGAGGAAGCGCAAGAATCACCTTCGTGGCAGGAACTGCCGCAATGAGCCGATCCAGGCCTCTCTGCTGCCAAGGAAGTGAGGAGACTGAACCCGCTACACTTCCCCCCGCCCAGTGCTCATCGTATCCCATCAGCACCATATAATCCGACGCTTTGCCTAAGGCCGCATAATCGAATGCTTCCGTCCAGTCCGTGCCGAGATCCGGGGAGACACTGAACGTAAGTAACGCCTGCTCTTGATGAAGCCGAGCTGCAAGGGCCTGAACAAAGGAGGTCAGTGCTGCCTTGTCGTATGGATATATATTCTCGAAATCAAGATTAATCCCGTCCAAGCCGTAATTCCGTACGAGATCACCGATCTGTTTGACTGCTGCCGCTGACTTGGCTTTATCCGCCAGCATTAGATGTGTTGCATCGGCATCGAACCGGTTGCCTACCATCGCCCATACCTTCTTGTTATGCTGCCCGGCCCAGGTGATCAGAGACCGGTCAATGTACTGACTGATGGTTCCATTACTCTCCAGGAATAGCCAGCGCGGGGAAAGCGTATTTATCCCTGAACGCTGTACGCTTTGCTCATACTGCTCGGTAGTCTGATTGTACTGCCATCCCAGCTGAATGCCTGATGCTGCTGGCTGATTAATCTTGGTGGCAAAGTCCCGAGTCTCCAGCACCCTGGCCATCAAGACGGCGGTCTCCTGGCGAGTGATCGGAGCATTCGGACGGAATTCTCCCGCATCCCCCTGCATCAGCCCGAGTTCCTGAACTATGGCAATGGAAGGAACCGCCCAGGTGGCCATCTCCCCCCGATCACTGAATACCGATGCTGTTCCAACTGAAGTACCCGATTGCTTCAAAGCCCGAACCAGCCATACCGCGGCCTCCTGGCGGGTTAAAGGCTGATCCGGTGCGAACTCACTGGGGCTGGTCCCTTCGGTAATTCCGAGATCAACACCAGCCTGTACCGAACCGTAATACCACCTGCTTGCAGGTACATCCGTGAATGCAGCAACGGCTCCATGAACGGGTTCCAGCTTCAGCAGACGGATCAGCACAGTCAAGCTTTCAGCCCGCGTAATCGGCCTATCCGGGGAGAACAGGGTGGGAGAAGTCCCTTTCATAATACTTAGGTTATATAGAGCTGCAATCTCGTGGGTTCCATAGGCACCTTCCAAATCCGTAAATGGTAGATTCTCGGCACCCGCCATGGTCTTGCCTTGTATCGCCATGAAACCGCTTAACATACAAATAATCAAAAATACCGCTGTTCTCGCTTTGGCCTGCCTCACCTTTGTCCACCTCTTCTGATTAACTTATTGAACCCCGCAATACTATCAGAAAAAAAGGACTCTAGCGACACGAAAATATTGGTAGACAAAGCTTCACGAGCGCGGTTATATAGGACCGGATTCATGATATACTATTACCAAATTTATGAAGTTACTTTAACTCAGCTGTACGGCAACTTAAAGGAGGCGCCTTAGTCTTGGATATCCATCGACGGATCGATGAGCTGGAGAAGAAAGTGCTGCGGCTGGAAATGCAGCTTGAACACATGCAGCATCAGAATACAGCTCAGAAAGTAAAGCCTTTTCCCAAAGCCAAAGCCCCTGATCCCCGAATAGACTGGGAGCATTTGATTGCACGGGTCTGGCTGCCAAGAGTGTTCGTGCTTGTGCTGCTTCTGGGCATCTTGTGGGGATTCAAAGCGGCTGTCAGTGCGGGGTTCGTCACTGAGCCTGCCCGCTGCATACTCGGCCTTGGTGCTGCCGCTCTCTTGTTCTGGTACGGGGAGATTCAATTTCGTCACAAACGTCTGGCCCTCGGTCAGGTCCTGCAGGGCGGATCAATCGCAATTCTGATGCTTACCCTGTTTGCAGCCCATATGTTATACGAGCTGATTCCGGCTCCGCATTCGTTCGTTCTCTATATTCTCTCTATAGGGGCAGGCGTCTTTACCGCCATTCGGCACAGGTCTCAGGTGCTGATCATGATCACCATGGTCGGCGGTTATCTAATCCCCTTCCTGATCCGCTCGGAGGTGCCTAACGCCTGGATCTTTGCCGGATATGAAGCTTTGTTCTCGGTGGCCATTATGATTATCGCGGTCCTGTATTCCTTCCGCATTTCATATCTCACAGCATTCTTCATGCTTCATATTCCTTTGTTCGCACTGTATCTGGGCTCGGGCACAGAGTCCATTCGTTATGCTTATTTAACCGCCATATTGCTTCAATACTTCGGATTATTCGTCCTTTCATTCTTCAGACCGCTTATATTTGCCCGTGGCAATCAGATCCTATTGTTCACCGGGTTCGTGCTGCTCTCTGGCTGGACGGCTCTCCTGTTCCATGGAGATCAAGCGATCATTTATCAAATCACAACCGCTGTATGGGCATTAATCTTCTGCCTGACCGCCCTATGGAACTTCATCTGGAAGAAAGATTACTCGCTCTACGTCAGCCTGGCTGCTTTGGGCTGCTATCTCTGGCTATTTGACATACTACAAGCGGCTACCCTATCCGCTGCCCTTATCGCCCTGGGGACGCTCGCCCTTCTGCTCGGTATCCTATCCAGGCGAGTTCTTCAGCTTGCAACAGGCGGATTGATCTACATGACGGGCATCCTATGGCTGCTCCTGCATCCCATACCTGAAGTGCTCTCTATTGAATCTGCAGCTTGGATTATACTTCTAGGCTCAGCAGCTCTGGTGGCCAAAGTCCTTAACAAGCTTCCTGAGCAGCCTTACTTCCTGCTTAGGCGTTCCGTATGGAATTGGGCAGATCCGGTACTGTTCTTGATCTTCATCACTCAAATTACTGACATTCTTACCCGGGGGTTAGACTTTGACAGCAGGCACCTCATCCTATCTGCCATATGGGCGCTGTACGCCGTAGCCATCATCGTGGCCGGAGTAGTCTGGAAGATCCGCAGCGTAAGGTTTACGGGCATTTTCTTCTTATTTCTCACCCTGGCAAAAGTAATCTATTTCGACCTCCCGGGTGTAACGATGGCCATCCGGGCTGTGCTGTTCATGGGTCTCGGCGCGATAGGAATCGCTGCCTCCCGGCTGCTGTACCGACGAATTCCTCCCGAACAAGGCCAAGGCAGTACGCCGGATCATCCTAATTCGTAAGACTCAGCTATTCAGCTGTTCGCATTAGGTTCCTCACTTTCTTGAAAGGCCGTTCTTTAAGCTGTATGTTTAAAGTGACTAACATCCTTGAATAACCATGGAGGTAACTATGAGAATTATGCCGCTTGAGAAAAGAGGAATATCTACGAGCCGCCTTATTCTGGGCTGTATGCCTTTCGGCGGTGAATGGAACGACGCGCCCATCACGGAGGAGCATGTGCTTCAGGCAGAGAAGGCGGTAGATGCCGCCCTCTCCATTGGCATATCGATGTTCGACCATGCCGATATCTATACCCGCGGCAAGGCGGAACAGACCTTTGGCAGAATTCTGCAGACGCGGCCCGGGATGCGGGAGCAGATTGTTATTCAGTCCAAGTGTGGAATCCGGCTTGGGGACGAGGAGGTTCCTGGCCGCTTTGATTTCTCCAAGGAACATATTCTCGCTTCGGTGAACGGGACTCTTCAGAGACTTGGCACGGACTATCTGGATGTACTTCTCCTTCACCGTCCGGACCCGCTTATGGAGCCGGATGAAGTGGCCGAAGCCTTCGGCAAGCTCAAATCCTCTGGAAAAGTACGGTACTTCGGAGTCTCCAACATGAACGCTGCCCAAATCCGCTTTCTGGAACAGGCCCTGCCGGAGTCACTCGTTGTGAACCAGCTGGAGCTCAGTCTGGAACGGCTGGACTTCCTGGATCAAGGCGTACATGTGAATCAGAAGGCTGGAACCTCTGTGGGCTTCTCCGAAGGTTTAATGGAATACTGCCAGTCCAGCGATATCCAGATTCAGGCCTGGGGGCCTCTTGCTCAAGGCAAATTCTCGGGAAGACCGCTGGATGATCAGCCTGAGAATATCAGAGCTACTGCCGCCCTTGTCCAGCAGATGGCTCATGATAAAGGCACCACCCCCGAAGCTATCGTACTTGGCTGGTTAATGAGACATCCGGCCAAGATTCAACCGGTGATAGGCACAATCAATCCCGAGCGGATTCGGGCCTGCCGGGATGCCGAAAGCCAGTCACGAATGATGACCCGTGATGAATGGTACAAGCTGTATGTCTCTTCACGGGGAGTGAATCTTCCCTAATTGGCAAAGGATAAGGTTGGGCCGTAGTTAGTCCATGGTATATAGAACGAACAAAGAAACCGTTCCTTGGGTAGATGGCAGGTGGTACTTCCATTCTATCTAGGGACGGTTTCTTTTTCTCAATACACGAAGTACCTTGAGCTGTGTTCGTTCTTAGAACCCCGCAAGCATCAGGATGTGAACTTCCCTTGATACCATGCTGCTGCGGCGCTCACTTCTGTCTGGGTAAGCTGATGGCCTCGCTGCTCCCAGTGAACTTCTACGGATGCATTCGCCGATTCCAGCAGTGAGGCCAATTCTTCGGTCTCAGCAGGCGGACACATCATATCATTGGACCCTGCTCCTATGAAGATGGGCACTCCCGTTAAGTCAGGCAGCTGAATCCCCCGGCGGGGAACCATAGGATGATGCAGTATCGCTCCTCGCAGCGTGTTCGGATAGTGGAATAACAGACTGCCCGCGATGTTAGCCCCGTTGGAGTAACCAATCGCTGTGACATTACTCCGGTCGAATCCGTACTGTACTGAGGCTGTATCCAGAAAAGCGTTCAGTTCCCCGGTCCGGAAGACCAGGTCCTCTTCATCGAACACGCCTTCAGCCAGCCTGCGGAAGAACCGCGGCATGCCGTTCTCCAGCACATTCCCCCGTACGCTTAGGTACGAGGCTGTAGGATCGATCAGCCCTGCAAGAGGAACTAGATCCTGTTCAGTCCCCCCGGTTCCATGCAGCAGCAGCAGGGTTGGAGTACTCAGGTCCGATCCCTTTTGAAATAAATGAATCATGATTGATCCCCCTCCAGTACACGGACTTTGAATGGAAGAAGTCCTGCCTCAATCTCAGCCCGGTTCGGCTCGAACCATTCCGGCAGCATCAGCTTCTCACCCAGAGCATCCGCAGGTTCATCATTATCGAAGCCCGGTGTATCTGTAGCAATTTCGAACAGGATCCCGCCCGCTTCGCGGAAATAGATAGCATTGAAATACTGGCGATCTACAACCGGGGTAGGTTGGAATCCATGCCCAAGAATATGGGCTCTCCATTTGGCATGATCTTCATCATCCGCAGCACGCCAGGCAATATGGTGAATCGTCCCGCTTCCACCTCTTCCAAGCTTCACGGGTTCTGCATTCACATCTACAATATTACCCACATCGCCAAAAGCCTGATAACGGACCCACCCGTTCTCCTCGCCCACTTTAACGAGACCCATGACATTCTCCAGCAGGTCCATCGTCTTCGCTGGGGCCATACTCAGCAGCTGTGCACCGCCGAATCCTTTGATGGCTTTGTTCGCAGGGACACCCCCAAATGACCACTCGCTCTCCGGCCCTTCCTCCCGTTCCACAATTTCCAGATGCAGCCCGTCATAGTCCTTGAAGTTAAGGTAAGCTTCGCCGAATCTCTCGGTTCTCTCGGCCTCAACGCCTAACCGCTGCAGACGTTCCTCCCAGAAGGACAGCGTTCCCGCCGGTACGGCGAAGGTCACAGTCCCCACCTGCCCGCCGCCTACTTCACCAAGACGAGATTCAGGCCAAGGGAAGAAGGTAATGGCAGTTCCCGGACTGCCAATTTGGTTCCCGAAATATAAGTGGTACACTTCAGGTGCGTCAAAATTAATAGTCTGTTTTACCAGTCTAAGTCCAAGTACTCCTGCATAAAAGTCAACATTCTCCTGCGGGTTCCGAACAAAAGCGGTAATGTGGTGAATTCCAGCGGTTTTTTGTGTCATGATCTACACTCTCCTTAATAGTTTGGATTAGAATATCTTAAATTTAAGATTTATAGTAAAAAAATTTGCTATCCTGTCTCTGTCTTCTTCGCTGACTTGCCCAGCTTCTTCAGCAGCGAGATCGTCATCTTCTTCTCTTCAGCCGACAGACCTTTCATCAAGGACTCAATGACATCTGCATGCTCGGGAAAGATCTGATCAAATAACGCCTGACCTGCTTCTGTAATCGCAGCATATGTCACTCTACGGTCATCCGGACAAGGAACCCGCTTGAGCAGTCCCTTCTTCTCCAGCTTATCAATGTTGTAAGTAATACTTCCACTTGTCACCAGAATCTTGTCGCCAATCTGCTGCAGCGGGAATTGTCCTTTATGGTATAGCAGTTCGAGTACCGTGAATTCGGAGGTAGACAGTCCGTACTTCTTCATATCTTTGACTGCATGATCCATAATGATCTTATGCGATTTGGACAATACCACCAGCAGCTTAAGCGAAAGCTCTCGATCGCTCTTCATAAGTCTCTCCCTCCTTTGATCTAATTATTTATCTTAATTTAATTTATCTTTAATTTAAGATAATTATACATCGGGTATTTACAGCTGTCAAATGTTTCGTGAAGGAATCCTTCCCCGCTAAGGAAACTCGAATCTATTTGGTGTAAAATAGAATACAGCAGATACTAGAAAGGGTGGTGACACTTCGATGAATTTTGTCTCGCTCGATTTCGAGACGGCGAATATGAGGAACCGGGGCAGTGTGTGTGCCGTGGGAATTGTAGTCGTCAGAGACGGTCAGATCGCAGAGGAGTTCTATTCACTTGTCAATCCGCTCGATGACTTCGATCCTTATGTTGTTCAGATCCACGGGATCACCCAAGAGATGGTAGAAGACGCCCCTACTTTCAAGGAACTTTGGGACTCCATCGGGCCTTTACTGAATAATCAAGTTATTGTGGCACACAATGCCGCTTTTGATATGAGCGTACTGAGACATTGCATGGTCTTACATGAACTGCCAAGTGAAGGATTCAGCTATCTATGCTCCTACCTTCTTGCCAAAAGAATCTGGCCGGGGCTAACCAGCTACCGGCTTAATTCCATCAGCAGGCATCTGGATCTGGACGCCTTCCGTCACCATGACGCGCTCGAAGACGCCAGAGCAGCCGCACTTGTATTCATGAAGTGCATGGAGAAGTCCGAAGCCTTACTCGCTCCCGAGCTTGCTGCTCACTGCGAATACCGGCTGGGTTCAATCCAGCCGGATTATACTCATATTTCTTTTGCCTCCACCCGCAGCAGCGGGGGAAGTGTCCGGGCCAGCCAGATTGCCCCCTCCGTATCCCAGTTCGATGAGAATCACGTTCTGTATCGCAAAAATGTCGTGTTCTCCGGCACGCTCGGGTCACTTTCCCGGCGGGAGGCGATGCAGCGGGTTGCCGATGCTGGCGGATTGCTGACCGATCAGGTGCTGCCGAATACCCACTACCTGGTGGTGGGTTCGAAGGATTATATCAAGCACCAGAACGGAACCAAGAGCAACAGCAAGATCCGCAAAGCCGAGAAGCTGTCTTCTTCCGGACGGAAGATCCGTATTTTGCCCGAAGAAGAGTTCCTGCCTTTGCTGGGGTAAGCAGGTAGTGCCCCTGGTAACAACACAACATTAGTTAGCCCACAGTGATGATGGACGATATCTTAAATCTCGAGAATTTGGTCATACGCAGCCAACACATGGGTCGGCTGCTTTTTATCACTAGCAGTTAAGTGAAACAGCGATAGTCTAGGACTCTTTTCTCGTCCTTGGCTATCGCTGTTTATTTTGTAAGAGAGTTATGTTCAATATTCATGCAAGAACCCCTTAGCTTCATTTTTGTCCCGCAGCTGCTTGCTTTCCTGCCCTTGCAACATACCAGAAGCAAGCTACGCCCATAACTGCGCTCAATGTACAAATTCCATACATAAGCGCCGGGCCACCGGCATGAAGCAGATATCCGTTGAACAGATTCCCCAGGATACCTGCAAATCCGCCGCTGACCATGCTGAACAAGCTTTGACCCGTGGCCTGAAGCTCTTTTCTGGCCGTACCTGAGACATAATTCACCGCAGCGACATAATAGAATCCGAAGGAGATCCCGTGCAGCACCTGAACGGATATGGCTACAAAAGGATACGGGAATAGAGCCTGCAGCGCCCAGCGCAGGGCATAGACGATGGAGGCCAGAACCAGCGTTCTTTCGCGTCCGTACTTGTTCATGACCCTGGCAGCGACTAACATGGCGGGGACATTCGTCGCTGAAGCGATGGCAAAGGCAATCCCGGTCATCCCAAGCGACCCCCCAATGGACTTGAAGGCTAGGGCAAAATAAGTATTAAAGGCCGTCAGGGTCTGGCTAACCAGCAGGCATCCGCACAGGAAAATAATAAACTGGCGATTGCGGAGCAGCTCCTGTAGTCCCGATCTCATGGAGGAGGCTACACCGGCATGAATGCTCATCGCGGGTCTTGGCAGAGAGAATGCCACTGCCGCTCCTGTCAGGCCTAGCAGGGCATAAGGTATCCATAAGCTTGTAAGCGGATAATGGATCAAATAGTACCCGCCAAGGTACCCTCCTACCGAGAAGCCGATGCTTCCGAACAAGCGGATGGTGCCATAGGAAGTATTCGCAGCCTTGGCTGCCGTTACCGCATAGGTATCCGCAATCGCCGATTGAGGAGTGGAGAAAAGCGCTGCTGCGCCGCTGACCACAGCGAGCAGAAGCAGGCTGTGCGAATTATAACCTATGGCAAGCACCGCCGGGATTGCGCAGCTGAGGATCAAGGTGAGACGTGTGATCTGGAAGCGGTCTACCGTCAGTCCCCAGATCGGCTGCACCAGCACGGAGATGAGCATGCCTAGCGAGGTCACAAATCCGATCTCGCTGCTGGTAAGCTGGTTATGTACAAGAAGCAGCGACAAATAAGGGATGAATACGCCTCCGGATAGTCCTGTTGCGAGATAGAAACCACGAATCTTAGTAAGTTCTGCTTTCACCTGATGTTCACTCCTAATTATGAGTACAATCCACGAATGAGCCTTCCTGCTTCTATTCCTCTTCCAAAGACACAAACTCCTTAAGTCTGCTATAGATCTCCACGATCTCTTCCATCGGCATTCGGACAAGACCGCTTGAGGAAGGGGCCACAAATTCATGAATTCCTTCCACAAAGGAATCGGGCTGCAAGCCCCAATCCACCCTTGTCCTGCGGGTGAACTCCGTATATACCCCCTTGCCCACAAAGCAGGCAATCTGCGGCCGGTAACGCTCCAGCTTGCTTTTCAGAATAACCCGGCCCCCGCGGTATTCCTCCCGGGTAATATCCTCAACACCTCGCGTCGGTCTGGCTACAATATTCGTGAAGCCATACCCAAGCTTAAGCAGTTCTCCATCCTCGGAAGCCTCATACAGCCTGGGCGTGAGTCCCGACCTGTGAAGAATTCTCCAGAAGTTATTGCGGGGATTCGCGTAATGATGACCCACTTCGCCGGAACGCAGACTCGGATTGAAGCCAATGAAGACAATCTGAAGACCATAATCCAGATGATCCGCAATCTCATTCATGAAAGAACTCCTCCTCTTCTTCAAGTAATTAATCATATGAAATGAATGATAGAGCCCCGTCTAATCGGCGAGAGAGAAATCTCATTTACAAAATTAATAACAGCAAGTAAACTAGGTTGTTTTTCTTTGCACCTGGGACACTTTATTACTATAAGCCAATATATGGAATAACGAATGATTGCTTCATTCATAGCTCAGATTCATGTTCAGAGGCTTAAATACCCAGAGGGAGGGGTTGTCATGGCAGGTTGATCATTTCGTTCACTGTAATCCATGCCGTTTGTGATGTCCAGATGAGCTTGGCCCGATTCTCTGAAAAACCACCGCTATCTGCCGCCCCTCCTCCAGCAAAAGTCCTTCTATATGTCTAATTGATAAACAGCCTATAGACTCATGCCAATTAATTCCATTTATGAAATAATCTATACCTACTGTGTTTTAATTTTCTTAACACTCAGAACGTATGTTCAATAACAGGTTTATTTTGGATATAACCCTAATATCTTATTAATAAGATCGGAAGCAAGGAATGAACCTTGGCCATTCATATAACGAAGGGGGTTTAGACTTATGAAAGTAAGAGCTTTAACCCGCGATGAGCTAAATATTTTTGAGAAATATGCAGCCGTTCATGAAGCCGCCTTCCGCAACCCTGTCATTAAGTCCTTCTTCAGCCACACGCCTCATGTCTCTATTCTAGTAAGCGCTATCAAAGGTCATATAGAAAGCTGGGACCGGATTCAGGATGCCTTTCGGCAGCATCTGTTCCAGCTTCGCTTCGTACGATATATGGCTTCCGTTGTCCAGCTGTCTACTCTTTCCTTTATCCGATCTAACCACCGAATTCATCACCGGAACCCCTTGATTATTGATCAGATGAGCTCTGAGGAGAGCCATGGAAGTGATTCTCTCCTATTTGATTATAGCCCATCTGTGGATTACTATTTCAAGGAATATTCGGCCTTTGCCGAGAACATTGAGGATGAGAAGCTGTACGGCTCCTTCCGGTTGTTAACCCATAAGCAGCAGCAAATTGTACTTATGTCCTATGTTCTATGCTATAGAGACACGGAGATCGCCGAAAGCCTTCAGGTCAGTCCGCAAGCGATATTCAAGACACGCCAGTCAGCCCTGAACAAGCTCCGTTCCTCCGTCCGTCCCGATAAAGGAGGTGATGACAAGTGGATGAAGCACTGCTCAATTTCCTGATGCATGCCATTAACAATGTCGGTTTTCCCATCGTGGTTAGCGGGTATTTGTTCTTCCGGTTTGAAAAGAAACTGAGTTCGCTGGATCATTCAATCCAAGAATTAGATGCAGATTTCCACAACACACAAAGAGCAAAGGAGTAGCACGCAATGGAGAATGATACACTGCTAGATCTGGTGATCAAGGCCCAGCAAGGGGACCGGGACGCCCTCTATCAAATTCTACACCAGTTCGCTCCACTGATTAAAAAGCACAGCAGAATGGCCTCCCCCTCCGATCAAGAAGATCTGGAGCAGAGTATTCACGAGAAGCTAACCGAGAAGATTCTGTCATACGACCTGAGTCGTATCCCAAGCTTCACGGATTTCATAAGTTCTTTGGACCGAGACGAGACGAAATAAAGCGTCTCTAGCAAGGATAATTTAAAGCAAAAGAAGCCCGTTCATTGGGACATGGAAGTACGAGCAACCATGCCAAGGAAGGGCTTCTTTTGGTATTTATCCTTTATCATCTGCAGCTTCTAATCCTCTCTTTAGTCCTGTTCTTTTTGCCGGCCTGAGGTTCTTAACCATTGGCGAATAGCCTTGAAGTTTCGCTTGATCAGAAGTCCGGCTATCAGCATGATCAATCCCACCACAATAGCGGCAGCGGAGTACTGGGAGATGAGGTGAAGGAGCAGCTCGATTTTTCGCCCGAATATTTGGCCGATCATCACATAAGTCAGAACCCAGAGAATTCCGCCTATACAATTATAGACAAGGAAGGTCCTCAGCTTAACCTTGAGAATACCGGATAGGTAGCCTGTAAAATGTCGTAGTCCTGGAACGAAGTAGCTGATCAGAATGAGCTTGTCGCCATATTTGCCGAACCATCTCGTCAGCTTGAGCCTTCGGCCCTCATTCAGAAAAAGAAACCTTCCGTACTTCTCCAGCAAGGGTATGCCCAGCCTATAACCAAGCAGATAGGTTAACAATGTCCCCACTACGGCCCCTCCATAGGAATAGGCAATAATTAGCGGGATGCTGAAGCTCCCATGTGTAGATAAATGCCCCGCTATGGCCATAGCCAGCTCACCCGGGAATGGGATGGCCAGTGACTCCGCAAATAGTCCAAGAGATAACACCAAATATCCATATTGTTCAAACAAACCGCTGATCCACTCCATGATTACGCCCCTAACCATCTATAGTTAACTCAGGTGCTTACCAGTCTACCTGCAAATAACCATATTTGTAATTGGCTGGGGTATAGTCTTGGAGCTGGACTTTGGTCTTGGAGAACCCTGGACCCGTCTGCTGTTCATCAGGGGCTCAGTACACATTTATCTAACAAAAAAAGATGCCTGCCGCACGCCACCGTGCGAAAGACACCCTTCATTCGTTAAGGACCATGAGGATCCTGATATTAAATTCGATATACCGGCTTATCATACTCGGCCTTACGTTCATAAAGCACCGTGAACGCCTCTTCATCTTCCCCATCCAAGGTAGGAGCCAGCACAATCTTCAAATGACCCGGCAGCAGAATCGGACTCTTCAGTCTGTATCTTCTGAAAGTCATCCTAGGTCTGGATTTCATGACGTTTCCCCTCCCAGCAAATCATGGATTGAATCAAGCAGCGTCTTATTTACATAACAGATCGTCTCGAACAAGGTCTCATTCACCTGGACTGTACCCTTCAGATGAATGGTGAAGACATACCTCTTAGCTAGAGGATAACATAAGATATATTCCTTCACAATGGATTTGCGGTTACGCTGGCTAAAAGATACATTCCCGCTGAGATGTACATCGACCACATGAATAATCTCGTGCGCGGCCTTCTTATCCTGATTCACCTCAAGAGAATATTCGCGCCCAAGCTCGCCAATTCCGTCACTGCCAACCTGCCGGATCACCCGTTCCTCCGCCTTGAACAGCGCTGATCCACTGACGGTGTAAGGAGCTGCTTCGAATGACAAGCGCAGCGCTCGGCATATCCGGTTGTACAGCTCAGTTCCCATCGAGGGCTTATGATTGAGTTCTTCAAAGAAGCCGATAATCCGCAGCAGGCGGTCGCGTTCTTGGGCGGATTGCTGCAAAAGCTCAGCCGGGTCAGTATTCTTGAAGCCCAGTTCCGCAAATCTGGCCCCCATTTTGCCGCATGCTACTCCAACAGATGAGTTCCAGTTCTTCGGATTGAACTGATAGGTTAACGTTGTCATCCCGAACAGATCAGAAGGGGTGCGAAATCCGTCTACCTGTATCTCTTCATCGTTCTCCTGAACAGGAATATGGGCAGGCAGCATAAAGAAGACTCTCTCTCTGCCCAGCTGACTCCAGAACAGTCCCATTTCAAATATCGTATTGTCTCTTGCCGTATAATATAACTTTCCTCTGATAGTGGTGACATCGTCCGGATGAAAAATAAATACGGCGAAATCGCTCTCATGAATTTGAACTTCCAAATCCTCCATCGTATAACGTCCCGCCTGAAATACCCCTCTGTGCCAAGGGGTAACCACTGCAAAATGCTCAAGCTCTTCCTGAACCGCATTAACAATTGGAATGGCTTCCTTTGATGAGCCGATAAATACGGAAGGTCTGTTCATGTCATCCCCCAAATCACCATAATCTTCCTTATTGGGATATTATAACATGCATGAGCCGCCCAGAGACACGACAAAGCCATGGATTACAAAGGGTTACCAATCCTCGGGCAGACCCAAAGGTTCATCTCCGGGGCGCTCGTTCATGGCCTCTTCATCCGCAATGCTCTGGATGTCCTCCGAAGTTAAGCTTAAGTACAGATAGCCCTCCTGTTCATGCTTCTTCCAGGCCCGCTTCTTCATAAATTTGGGACTGGCCTCCCCTGCATCCTCGTCATAGAACAGGAGAATCCCTTCTGTCTTCCGCAGCAGCAGATTATCCCGGGCGGTAAGCTGCCACACTCCGTCATAGGGCTGGTTGCTGACCGCTCCATAGTAATCGAGCTTCCTGATGATCTGCTCATAATACTCCTTCTTGTCTTCCTTCCAGTTCTCCTCCGGATTCTTGTAGGCTGTGATGATTGAGCATTTCAGATGAGGATACACTTCCTTAAGTTCCAGTGCGGCTTCACAGGCCCATAGATCAACACCATATTGACCTGGCGTAATCACCCACTCCAATCCTTCTTCAATCAATGGGATCAATTTCCCCTTTATCGCCTTCCGTATATAAGCAATCCCTTCGTGCTTCTGATTGTATATCCCGAGTTCATGGGCACGGTAACCGGTCACGAGCAGATTTTTGATAGTCATCACTTGTCACACCTTTATGCTAAATAAACCCACAATAAAATATTCACATATCTGGGTACGCTTGGAACTACGAGGAATGCTTGGACTTTCGGCCGCTGTTGTCTCCAGATTCCTTTATCATTCACATTGTTCGGTTGAAATCCGGAGACAAAGGCGGTCGCTTTCGCTCCTACAGTTCCAAGCTTCCCCTACGTTCCGCCTTCCTTACATGTCAATTTCTCTAAATTCATTATACAGCCTAATCTTGTGAAGGCATTATACCATGCTGGCACACAAAAAGGGACGCTCCCCAAGGTCCAGTGACCTTGCAGAACGTCCCCATTCTCCAGACTAATTTGGTGGAACCTCAGTCGATATCCGCCTTATATTTCAGACCGATCTGCCGTCTGGCCTCTTCCATAATTTCGGCTACAGCCAGCGAAGTAGCATGGGAGTTAATCTCACTTATCCGTTCACCGCTTAAGATGAGGTCCATGAACTCACGGGCTTCATAATACATGGATTCATGCATTTGAGGCTTGGTAAGATCCTCAATCGTTCCGTCCCGGTAATGAATCTTCACGGAATAGGGCTGATTGATCTTATCAATCACCATCGTTCCGTTCTCTCCCTGTATTTCCGTCGGCAAATAGGAATCGCTAATCTTGGAATGCATAACTACGCCTTCCATTTCATCATACTTCATAATCAGACTGCCTTCCCCGTCCACACCCGATGACAGCATGACCCCAACAGCCTGAATGGAATCCGGCTTGCCGAAGAGGGCTACCATAGGATAGAGACAGTAGATTCCCAGGTCCATCAGAGACCCGTTGGAATACTCAGGATTGAATGCATTAAGCACAGTGCCCTGCTTGAAAGCATCATACCGGGAGGAGTATTGGCAATAGCTCGCCGTATAACGCCGGACCCGGTCTAATTTATACAAGTTATCCTTGATCACTTTGAAATTAGGCATCAGCGTTGACTTGAGTGCTTCCATCAGCACCACATCGTTCTTCTGTGCTGCTTCGATCATACGCTGTACCTCTGCCGCGTTGGACGCCATAGGCTTCTCGCACAGGACATGCTTCCCATGGTTCATACAGAGAATCGCCTGCTCCGCATGATAAGAATTCGGACTAGCGATATATACCGCATCCACTGAATCGCTTGAGAGCATTTCCGTAAGATCCGTGTACACCTGTGGACCGCCATATTTTGCCGCAAAGGAACTGCCTTTCTCTTTGGTTCGTGAATATACGGCCGCCAGAACAAATTGATCATTCTCCAAAGCAGCTTGTACGAATCGTTCTGTTATCCAGTTCGTTCCGATAATACCGAATCGTATCACCCTGTCTCATTCCTTCCCTCAATATATCGATATGATTATTCTCTCACTCTGTAAAGTCGATGTCTACCTCGTCAGGTAAGGTTCATAAGTTTGGAAATTATTTTCCATTGGCTTCGTTTAAAAAATTAGATACCGGGTATATTTCAACTATTACCACTTAGGAGGTCGAGCATCTATGAAAGCAGTTACCTTTCAAGGAGCCAAGGATATTCAGGTAAAGCAAGTGGAAGATCCCAAGCTGGAGAAGAAAGACGATATTGTTGTGCGCATTACCTCAACAGCGATCTGCGGATCGGATTTACATATTTATCTCGGCGCACTTCCTGCCGCCAAGGATTACGTCATAGGCCATGAACCTATGGGCATTGTGGAAGAGGTCGGGCCTGAAGTGACCCGTGTCAAAAAAGGGGACCGTGTCGTTCTCCCATTCAATATCTCCTGCGGGCACTGCTTCTACTGTCAGCACGATATGGAGAGTCAGTGCGACAATTCCAATCGTAACGAAGAGATTGATACGGGCGGCTACTTCGGATTCACGGAGCGCTATGGGAACTATCCCGGCGGACAAGCCGAGCTTCTGCGAGTACCCTACGGCAACTTCATGCCTTTCGTGATTCCCGAATCCTGCGAGCTTCCGGATGAATCGCTGCTGTTCATGTCCGACGTGCTTCCAACTGCCTATTGGAGTGTGGAGAATGCCGGTGTGAAGCCAGGAGATACTGTAACCGTTCTGGGCTGCGGACCGGTTGGCCTCATGGCCCAAAAATTCGCCTGGATGAAAGGTGCCAAGCGGGTAATCGCTATTGACAACGTCCCTTATCGGCTGAACAAGGCCAAGCAGATGAACAATTCGGAAGTGTATAACTTTGAAGATTTCGATGATATGGGCCAATATATCAAAGAGATCACGAGCGGCGGGACCGATATTGTTATCGACTGCGTGGGGATGGACGGGAAGAAGAATGCTATGGAAGCTATCGGACAGAAGCTGAAGCTGCAAGGCGGTACGCTGAGCGCCCTGGATATTGGTATTCATGCTGTCCGCAAATTCGGCACAGTGCAGCTAACCGGTGTGTATGGTTCTCTGTACAACATGTTCCCTCTCGGGGATATTTTTGAGCGGAATATTACGCTGAAGATGGGACAAGCCCCGGTCATTCACTACATGCCGAAGCTGTTCGATATGATTACCGCAGGAGAATTCGATCCGACGGAGATTATCACGCACCGGGTTCCGCTTGATCAGGCCAGCGATGCTTATAAAACGTTCTATGAACATGAAGATGAGTGTATCAAGGTCATCTTGAAGCCTTAGATCCGGCAAGAACACAAGAGGGGTGTCCCGCGAGCCATGAAAATGGCTGCATGGGACACCCCTTTTGCCTGTGAAGTAGATTCACGTACACCTCTGGCGGAGATAGCGTCTGGCCCTATACTTTTAGCGGTACTCCCCATACCTCCTGCAAGGCTCCAACAAACAGCTTATCCAGTTGTTCATCAAGTCCTCCATCCGCCTGCTTCTGTTCGCTAATCGTCTTCTCAAAGTAGGCAATTCTCTCATCCAGGTACTCATGAATGAGACTAAGCTTCGGTTCATAATCCAGTTCATCTCCAGCTTTCTTCCGGTCAAGGAGCTCCCTGATCTCCCTGTACAGCTCACTATGATGGGGAATGAGCTCGGTAACCAGGTGATCGAACTCCATTGGCGGCATAGTCCCCTTGCGTTCAATCCATCCGCAGGCAAGAATCGGTCTTAGTACATAGAAGTATTTCTTGATCCTCACGTTATCCCCCGATAGGTAGTCCCGGAAATTGCCTCTTGCCATATTAAGATAATGATACATACAGGATCTTGGGGAGAAGGTGAGCGGAGATATCCGGCGGATCTGTTCGGCCACGGTAGAAGTCTCCAGATATTGAATCGGGGACTGTAGCCACTCGAGCAGAGGCGGATTGGATTTCCGGAATAAATACAAGGCTTTCTTGAGATCCCAACCGTTAATATCCAGCAGGTCACTGATCGGCCTTTCAATTACATCCCGCTTCTCATGGATGGATAAGTACCACTCTACCTCTCGTATGTAGATGAACCTTACATCATAGTCGCTATCTTTGGAGGGAAATCCCCACGCCCGGCTTCCGGATTCACAGGCGTACAGAATGCGTACATGCTCTTCTTGTTCAATTCTTTGCAGCTCTTGTCTTATCTTGTCCTTCATCATTTGCTTAGTACACCTCCCAGATCCGTATTTAATTATCAGTGAATTATACATATTGGCTCAAACCTTGTAAACCAGTATATACCATTTAGGGATCACAGTTCCCTTTTGAACTTGTATAGTAGAAGAATTAATCACACTCAAACATCTGTGTCTTATGAACCAAACAAAATATTCTATTTGATGAAAATATATGTTTAAAGTCCTGGTTCTAAGGTTTATTATATGATAAAAGGCTCTAGTTCTTTCAGTCCTGATTCTTCTTTGAATCTATCCTATTACCCTATTTCCTACATACTTCATGAGAGAGGTCGAACTATGCCTACCCTTCTTGAACCTTTACACTTGGACCAGCTTGATTTAACTATAGCCTTCATGGCCAGTCTGGCCGGAGCTGCTCTTCTTACTTACCGCTCTGCACCTTCCCTAACTTCCATACGCAGCAAGAAAGAACAGCGATTACAGCAGCTTAGCCTCTTGTCCGGCTCTGTTGGCTTCAGTCTTTCGCATATCCTGGTGCTGTCTTCTACAACTGTGCCCTACGTCCGAACCTATTATATTCTTCATTTACTATTCACCCTTATCGGTTGTTATGCAGCGGTAAAATTCGGCATGCGTTACGCTGGACAACCGCGAAGTGGATTCAAACAGTATTTCCGAACCAGCCTGATCATCACAATCATTATCCTATCCTTCGATTACGCGAATATTCTGCTCCTGTTCGGTACGAATCTCGCATGGAGGCCCCAGCTAGTCCTGTTAAGCCTGGCGATCGTGTTAATTCTGTGCTTTGCCGTAATCAAGCTGCTTGCCGTATCCAATCGTAACCGTGAGCATAGTCTGCATACCTGGACACGGCTTCCGGGTGTAATCCTGGCTGGCGCAGCCTTATTCGGAACTCCGCTGCTCTGCATTCTCTCCGTGCTTCCAAGTAAGGATATAGGCACGAATCCTGCTTTCTTAATGCCTTATGTATTCATGCTCTTCATCACCTCAGCCCTATATATGATTCCTGATGCCTTTCTCGAAGATCGGCAGCGGCGCCAGAATCAAAGGATCATCGAGACTGAGCAGCATTATATGTCCCTCTATGAGTATAATCCCGACAGCGTGCTGGCCTTCGATCCCAGCGGAAGAGTTACCGGCATGAACCGTCAAGCCGAGCTTCTAGAGCAGCGCCTGGGTCTACAGCTGAGCGGCATTCGCTTTCCCGATCTCCTGCCCGAAGATCAGAAGCAGCCGGCAAGCCAGCATTTCAGTCAAGTCTTAAGCGGGAAGGCCAGCAGCATTGAACTTCAAGTGAAGGCCGCGGATGATTCCGTGCTGCACTTATGGCTTACCTCGCTGCCCATTATGGTTGATCAAAGACTGGTTGGGGCTTACAGCATCATCAAAGATATGACCAGCCATAAGAAAGATCAGGAGCTTATCCGGCATCTTGCCTATCATGATGAGCTAACCGGCCTCGCCAATCGCCGATCTTTCAAGCATTTGTTAACAGCCAAAACGGCCAAAACCGCAATGGGTACTCATGACTCCCGTCCTTTCTCCGTCCTCTTCATTGATCTGGACCGGTTCAAAAGGATTAATGATCTGTTCGGTCACGACTTCGGGGACAGAGTGATCAGGCAGGCTGCCCAGAAGCTCCAGCGGTGTCTTCCAGCAAGCTGTACAATTGCCCGAATCGGGGGAGATGAATTCACGGTCCTTATCCCTGATGTTCAGGAAAAAGCCGTTCTTGAGAGCCTGGCTGGGGGCGTGGTTCATGAATTCGTGCAGCCTTTTGAAGTGGGCAATCATTCCGTTAAGCTGTCCGCCTCTGTGGGAATTGCCACCTTTCCCGAAGACGGGCTGGATGCTGACGCTCTCATGAAGCATTCGGATGCAGCCATGTATATTGCGAAGGAGAACGGAAGCTCCCAATATCAATTCTATGATGCCGAACGCGACCAGACCAGTATCGAGCAGATTATTCTTGAAAATGACCTGGAGCGTGCCATTCAAGCAGATCAGATGCGTCTGCTCTATCAGCCCAAGGTCGATATCCGGACGGGAGAGGTCATCGGACTTGAAGCGCTTGTACGCTGGCATCACCCTTTGCTCGGCTTGATTTCACCTGGCCTGTTCATTCCCATAGCGGAGAAGTCGGGACTTATTGTCGATCTAGAACTATGGGTTCTCCGAACTGCCTGTACCCAGGTGAAGAGATGGCTGGCTGAAGGCCGCCAAGTGAGACCTGTAGCCGTTAACATTTCGCAGATTCATCTGATGAAGCCAGACATATTTGATTCTATTATGATGCTTATCACCGAGCTTGGGCTTGACCCGGAACTGCTCGAACTTGAGATCACCGAAAGTGCCATGATGCATAATGAGGAGCACGTGATTCGTATTCTGAATGATCTGAGACAGGCGGGCATATCGGTATCTATGGATGATTTCGGGACAGGCTACAGCTCCTTAAGCTACCTGCACAGTCTGCCGATTGGTTGTCTGAAGATCGACCGGTCCTTCGTTAGCAACATAACAAGTGATAGTGATAGCAGAGCCATTGCTGAGATGATCATCTCCATGGCCAGACAGCTTGGCCTAGCGATTGTAGCCGAAGGGGTGGAGACTGAAGCCCAGGTATCTCTGCTCAAGGAGCTGCAGTGCTACAATGCACAAGGCTTCTACTATAGTGTGCCTCTGACCTCTGAGGATGTATCTGTTCATCTCCCGGTGGTCTTGGAGAATGAAGTCTCCTAACTTATGAATAAAATGAAATTGCGATATCTCGCACTAAATACAAATCGCCAGCCCAAGGATCATCTCCTTAGGCTGGCGATTTCGCTTTTTTTAATGTGCCTGACCCATGCCCATACCTTGGTTGCCGCCCATAGCTGGGGCGAATCCATTCAACATGGCATGCATATCCTGTCCGGGAAGCTGCGGAAGCTGGTAATAACCGCGTACATTCTGATACTCGAACAGCTCATAGGCCATTTCCACAAAATTCTGGGATTGGGAAGCCAGCACCCGTCTGACTACGGGATTAACGACTTCGGTCGCCGATCTGGCCAGGGCGGAAGCATGAGGCTTAACAATATTCAGCATCAATGTGCTGATTACGGCGTCATTAATTTCAGCCTGGGAGGCTGCCGGTTTCTTAGGCTGGCTTTGCTGCTGCATTCCATATACAGGCTGTTTCATTTGCGGAATCAGATAGGGTTCGGTCTCCTGACTTGGCTTCAACCCAGACTTGAAGCATTCCACCGTCAAATTGTACTGGGTTTGGATATAAGCCGCTTGACGATCCAGGATACCCATCAGCTCTTGGTCCTTCACGAACGATCTGTAAATGGTATAGTTATCGAGCAAATTGATGGTACACCCGATAATATCATGCGCCTCGAATATTTCATGACCACCACGGCCTAACTGTGGCATATTTTGACCCTGGTTTTGCTGTTCTGATCCATACTGCTGCTGCATTAGCAGACCCTCCTTTGGGGTAGTGTAATGAGTGAACCTGAAATAGTATTCATAAAAAACAGAGCTATTATTCAGGCGCCAAGCAAGCGCTCCTCACTACATTTCCTCATTCCTGAGCTGTCCGTAATACAGCTGGCTGTAGAACCTGCCCGCAGCAAGCAGCTGCTCATGCGGTCCCTGTTCGATCAGTCTTCCATCCTTCAGAACGAGGATCTTATCCGCCTGCCGAATGGTATTCAGCCTGTGGGCAATGACAAAGCTGGTTCTCCCCTTCATCAGACGCTGCAGACCTTCCTGAATCTTGATCTCGGTAATCGTATCGATACTGCTGGTGGCTTCATCGAGTATCAGAATCGAAGGTTTCGCCAGAATGGCCCGGGCAATGGCAAGCAGCTGCTTCTGTCCCTGACTGATGCCGCTGCCGCCAGTCTCCAGCATTTTGTCGTAGCCCCCGTCAAGCCGCATAATGAAGGCATGAGCATTAGCAAGCCTTGCGGCCTCCTCTACTTCCTCATCCGTAGCATCCAGGCGTCCGAAGCGGATATTCTCACGAATAGTTCCCTGGAAGAGAAATGAATCCTGCAGCACGAAGGACATATGCGATCTCAGGCTTTGACGCTGAATCGTAGTGAGGTCACGCCCATCCACCGTGATCAGTCCCTCCGAAGGATCGTAAAATCTCGACAGCAGCTGGATTAACGTAGTCTTGCCTGCTCCGGTCGGGCCGACCAAGGCAATCATCTCCCCGGGCTTCGCCTCAAAGCTGATGTCTGCCAGCGTATCCCCGTCCTCCTCATAAGAGAAGGAGACATGGGACAAGCTGACTGCGCCTTCCACATGATCCAGCTTCACTGATGCCCCTTCATCCTTGACCTCCACTTCCTCATCCATGACTTCAAATACCCGTTCTGCTCCCGCTATCGCCGACAGCAGCGTATTCCACTGGTTCGCCAGGTCATTTAAAGGTCTGGTGAACTGTCTTGCATATTCCACGAAGACAATAATGATTCCGATGGTGACCGCACCGCGAATCGCAAGAATTCCCCCAATCCCGGCCACAATGGCAAAGCTCAGATTGTTAAGGCTGTTCATCAGCTTCGGGATGAAGCCCGATATGGTCTGCGCCCAGAAGCCGGAACGGCGGATGGCTTCATTTCGCTCCTTGAAGCCCCGGATTACCCTGGGCTCCTGAGAGAATGCCTTGATAATCCGCTGTCCGGACAAAGTCTCTTCAATATACCCGTTCAGCTCCCCGAGATTGCCCTGCCGCTGCTTGTACAGCGGACCTGTGCGCCGGGTAATCCAGCGCATGCCCAGAATCATGAGCGGCACGACCAGGAAGGTCAGCAGCGTAAGCAGCGGACTAAGATACAGCATGACGCCAAGCGTACCCACCAGGGTGAGAATGCTGGAGAATATCTGAATCGCAGAGCTGTTCAGCGTAGAGCTGACATTCTCGATATCGTTAGTAAGCCGGCTCATAATCTCGCCCTGCTGTCTTTTGCCAAAGAACGGAATCGGCAGCTGGTGCAGATGGGTGAACAGATCCATGCGCATGCGGTACACCGTCTCCTGGGAGATTTCAATCATCCAAATGTTCTGCAGCCAGGAGGTCACGGAGTACAGCACATAGACGAGGCCAAGTCCGGCCAGAAACAGGCCAAAGTGTCCGCCCCTGCTCTCCAGATAATCATCCACAGCTTTCCCGATCATGTAAGGGCCTAGAAGAGCAAGTCCCGAGCTCAGTACCACCATGAACAGGACCAATAGAAGCTTAGCCTTACGGCGGGCAAGATAAATCCAGAGCCTTCCTACTGTGCCCGAGACGTTCCTTGCTTTAGCTTTCGGCTTCCTTCCGCCGCTCCCCTTCTGCAGTTCAATCTCGGGAAATGGATGCTGAAACGGTTCAGCTAAGGCTTTGAACATGATGTGATCCCTCCCCATACTGAGACTCAAAGATTTGCCGGTACAAACGGGATGTCTGCATCAAATCCTCATGCTTGCCTATGGCAGCAAGCCGGCCTTCGTCCAAAAGCAGAATGAGGTCAGATGACCTTGTTGAACTGATCTTCTGGGTGATCAGGAATGTGGTGCAGGATAAGTCCTTCAAGGCTTGCAGGAGGGCCGCCTCTGTTGCCACATCCAGCGCACTGGTGCTGTCATCCAGGATCAGAATCGATGGCTGTCTGACCAGTGCCCTGGCAATGGACAGCCGCTGCTTCTGCCCGCCTGACAGATTGACTCCCCGCTGGCCGAGCTTCGTATCATACTCTTCGGGCAGCCGCTCAATCGTCTCGTGAATCTGGGCCTGTCTGGCTGCGGTCTCAACCTGCCCGTAAGAGGCATGCTCATTGCCCCAGGCGATATTATCCCTGATCGATCCTGTGAACAGCATGACCTCCTGGGGAACATAACCGATGGATGCCCGCAGCCGGGAATGGGAGATATTCCGAATATCCTCACCATCGATAAGGATCTCCCCCTCAGTAGGCTCATGCAGCCGGGGAATGAGCTGGATGAGTGAGGATTTGCCGGAACCCGTTGCTCCGAGAATGGCCACCCGCTGACCCGCCTCCACCGTGAAGCTGATCCCATCCAGCACGGCAATGTCACTGCCGGGATAACGGAAGCCTACATTATGGAATTGGACCTGTCCGCGGATAGGCCCTGGGGATTTACTGGACTTCTCCGCCCCGCTCACAGCGTCAGGAAGAGGATCCTCGGCATGATCTTCCGTATCCATCACTTCCTGTATCCGCCCTGCCGAGGCGATAGCCCGGGAATAGCTCATCAGGATCCAGGACAGCGCCGACAGCGCCCCGATAATCCTAAGGGAGTAATTCGCAACGGCCACGACCTGCCCGACAGTAGCATCCCCGGCGGCGATATCGATTCGGCCGAACCAGAGCACGGCGATGATCGCACAGTTAACCAGCAGAAGAATGAAAGGCACCGTGGACTCCATGAGTCTGAGCGACCCCACGGTCTCCTTCATCAGCGCAAGGCTGAATTTTGCGAACCGTTCAATCTCATGCCCTACCCTTACGAATACCCGGATTAGCCGGATTCCCGTCAGATTCTCCTGAATGACTTCGTTCACCTTATCGAGCCGCCGTTGGACTCTGCCGAAGTTGGAAGTTGCAATTCTCATCATCCACACCACAAACACGATCAGGAAAGGGATGGTCATAACAAGCAGCAGGCCCAGCCTGACATCCACGATAAGCGCCATCAGGATACTGCCGAAGACCACAAGCGGAACCCGGGTTGCGAACCGCAGACTCATGAAGATCATATCCTGCAGCTGCGTAACATCCCCGGTAAGCCGTGTGATCAAGGAAGAAGATTCGAAGCGGCTGAATACGGAATAGGTGAAGGACTGCACCTTCTCATACAGCTTGTCCCGCAGATCGAACGCGAAGCTCTGGCTGGCATGGGAAGCGAAGAAGGAGCTTGAGATCCCGGCGATAAAAGCGATAACCGAGCTTCCAAGCAGCACACCTCCCCACAGCCATACGACGGACAGATCTTTTACACGAATTCCGTTATCAATGATTTTGGAGATCAGGTAGGGCTGCATCAGCTCCACAGACAGCTCAATCAGCATCATTAGCAGGGCTGTGATGGAGGCAGCGCGGTATTTCCTCAGAAAAGACAAAACCATCCCCATAGGTGTATTCCTCCAAAGCCTCCGAAGGCAATTAATTCGTTCCCTTGTGCAGCTCGTTCATTCCATACAATGTACCAATCTCCTCAAAAGTAGACACGATATGATGAGGCTCATGATCCGATTCCGGCTTGGCCCCCCTATGATTGAACCAAATTGAGGTCCATCCTGCACCCAGACTGCCTACGACATCATTGCGCCAGGAGTCTCCAATATAATGGCAGTCAGCCGCAAGCGTTCCTGTGCTTTCATTGACATGGGTGAACAGACGGGGATCCGGCTTGGCTATTCCCACAGCACCGGAGATAAAGATATGACTTTCCGGCACCAGCTTCTCGATCTCCATGGCTGCTATTTTGCTCATCTGGTGTTCCAGGGGACCATTGGTGATCAGGCCCACAACATAACCAGCTCCGCTCAACCTGCGAATAAGTGCCGCCGCGCCGTCGAACGGTCTAATCTCGAACTGCCCCCGCAAATAGGCTTCCTGCAGTCTGCCGGCCTGCTCCTCCGTTACGTCTACCCCGAGCTCTGCGAGGCTCAGCATAAATCTCCTCTTGCGCATACGCTCCATCTTGGACTTGTCCGGCACCGCAGAGAGCCCTTCCTCGTCAGAGAGAAGGTCGCTGTAATAACGGAATAAATAGTAGGCCTTCTCATAGGGAAAATCCTCTGTCAGTCCAAGGACCTCCACTAAAGCACTGCGCAGAGGCGATAAATGATCGTAGAGCGTGTCATCCACATCGAAAAATACAGCTTTCTTATTCATCATTACACCTCATCTTGCTTTCCATTTAAATATTGAAATATATTAATATAAATTTGATTTTAATACTTCCCGAGATGTTTATCAAAGAAATCTCAGTGCATTCATCAGGATTAAGCCTTAATAGCTTAATGGAATGCTCCAGATATAAACCAGGGTAAAGATGAACTGCGCATTCGTATACTCTTCCGTCCGCTGTTGTTCTTGGATTCCTTGAAATGAACTTGCTACAGCGGGAATCCCCGAACAAAGGCGGTAGCTGGCGCTTCTCCGGAATCACTCAACTGCTCCGCAGACTAGAAATGGCGCCACAGATATGAGATCTGTGACGCCACTTATGCTCTTTTCTCACCTATAACAGGTCATTCAAACGGATACTTGAAGCCCCACTGCGCGCGCACTTCATCCAGCAGCTTCATAATACCGAGGGATTCGTCCAGAGAGATTACCGGACTTTCCAGCTGGCCTTCACGAAGGTACCGTCCCACAGCCTCGGCCTCGTAATTGTAACCTGCCGACTGGCGATCATCGGTGAACACTTCCACTTCTTCCCCCTCTGCATGCAAGGAAGCCGTCTTCGCATTCAGGAAGGAAGGAATATGAATGTACCCTTTGGTACCATGAATGTAAGCATCATTGGTCAGCCCCAGTGAGATGGCACCGCTTAACAAAGCGGACTTGCCTGCGCCATAATCCAGCAGGATGGAGAACTGCTCATCCACTCCGGTTGTACCCATTCGGCTTGTACTTGAAATCGCCTTCGGTGCGGCCCCGAAGATCATGGACGCGAAGGAGACGGGATAGATCCCGGTGTCGAGCAGAGCTCCCCCGCCCAGATCCGGATTCAGCAGACGATGCTCCGGATTCCAATCCATCTTGAAGCCGAATTCGGCCTTCACCAGCTGCACTTCGCCAATTCTTCCTTCTTCGATCCATTCCCTTGCTTTGACGATTGAGGGAAGGAACCGGGTCCACATGGCCTCCATCAAGAACAGCTTCTTCTCCCGGGCCAGCTTGATCATCTCTTCAAGTTCAGCACTATTCACGGTAAAAGGCTTCTCACACAGCACGGCCTTCCCGGCCAGCAGGCTGGTCAATGTATTATCTTTATGAAAAGGATGCGGCGTAGCCACATAGATCACATCCACATCCACATCTCCTGCGAGCTCCTCATAGCTTCCATAGGCGCGGGCTGCGCCGTGCTCTTCAGCAAACTTAGAAGCGCTTTCGATAGAGCGCGAACCAACAGCTAGACACTCGGCATTCTCCACATAAGCCAAATCATCCGCAAATTGCTGTGCGATCCATCCTGTACCGAGAATGCCCCATTTTACTACTTCCATCTTGTTCTCTCCCATGAATGAAGCCTCCCATCATTTCCGTTGTCCCAGTTAGTCTAACATGTTCTCCATCTCATTTCATTTCTTAGGCCCTTTGTAGATCACCGTGAGCTTCTTCTGAGATTGATGACCTGCCAAGTCCTTGGCTTCAATCTCGAAGGTATTCTTCCCTTCCGCTAGGGCAAAGGTCTTGCTGAACAGCCCCTTCACTACAGGAATCTGTTCGGCTTCTCCGCCGTTAAATATGACCGTAACCGCCCCGTTCTCCAGGTCCTCGCTTACCTTGCCGGTCAGAACATAATTCTCTGCACGGACAGAGCCGCTTTTGCTAATCATATCTATCTTGGGCGGCTTGTTATCATGCTCCGGGGACTTCCCGGCAGGATCCCCGATTACGACGCCAAGTCCGTTCGTACCTACATATACCCGCCCATATACTCTCGGATCACCAGTAATTGTCACATTCGCGGAACCGAATTGATGCTGGTCGTCATTAATCCGCACCCAGCTCCGTCCATTGTCATCGGAACGGTAGATTCCAAACTTATTCTGGATACTTGCATACGAATATAGAGCCATCGTCTTCTTGCCTGGTGCAGCCTTGCCAAACCCAATCGTAGCGGCTTCTTGTACTTGTTCCAGTCTCTTAAAAGTAGCTCCTGAATCTACCGAGTGCCATAACCCAAATACACTGGTGCTGTTCTTGTTGTCACCTGCAGCAGCAATCCAGATATCCCCCTCTACGCCAGGCATAGCTTTGAAATTACTCGTGAGTTGGGTTGGCAACCCGGCTGCTTGAGTTACTCTAAAGTTCGCTCCGCCATCTGTACTGAGATAGAATTTACCATCTGCTATCCCGTAAAATTTAGCCGGATTCACCCGATCGGAAGAGACTCTTGCTCCGTTCGGAATTCCCGCAGAAGCCATCCAGGTAGCTCCCATATCGCTTGTATAGCTTACAGGACGAGGCGTCTGATCATTGGAAGGGCTCCAGACTATAGATGAACCATCAGCAGCGACAGCCACATGTCCTCCGCCAGTCTCATCCTCTTTCGCGACTGGCCAGGCATTTGCCGCCGGCTTCCACGTTCTACCGTTGTCTGTGGATACGCCCATTCGCGGCGCTTCCCCGCTCGCATTGCCCACGCGCACCACAATATTCGGATTCAGCTCCGCAAAATCAATGTCCGTGCTGGTTCCCAGAGTCGGATTCGTTATCATGCTTGGAGCCTTTGTCAGATCCTCATGACGGAAGCCGCCAATATCACCCATCGCGCTGAGCAGTGGTGCTCCCGATGGGGGACTGATCAAGCCAAGAATAGCAGTCTCTTCAATCCCTTCAGCCATTACGGAGATGTTCACATTCTGCCCCTTGTCCAGTTCAGTCACATTGTTCGAGCCATACAAGGTAGCTCCTGTTCCGTACATGATGCGGTCTGAATTGAACGGATCGATCTCCAGATCGCCGATCATCCAGCCGAGCTTCGGATTCTGCTCAGGAAGGTTCTTCTTCTCTCCCCAATCGAGCCAAGGCGAAGCCGAATAGTCAATCGTGTAGTTATTCTGTCTTGATGGATCTTTCGAGTAATCCAGTGTCCAGAAAGATTTCCAGGTCTGGCCGCCGTCTGTGCTGCGGTAAATGAACTCGTCCGGCCACCATTTGTTCATGGTTGCGACCATAAGGGTATCCGGATGCTGGGCGTCTACGGCCAATCCGCCATAAGGGCTGTCTGTCATCCCGGCTCCGGTCGGGCTGATATCTGTCCATTTGCCGGAAGCTGTGTTGTATTTCCAGACCGAGCCCTCACCGCCGTTATATGGACCGATCTCCTTGGTATAGGTTACATACAAATTGCCATTGCCCGATAATACGCCGTGATGCGGAAGGAATCCCTGCTCCGGCTGACCAGGCAACACTTCCCAGGTCTGTCCGCCATCCGTACTTCTATAAATGCTGTGCTCGGTATCCGCAACTCCGACATAGATCGTCTGTGTATTGTTCCCCCGGCTTCCCGAGGACGGATCAAAGGTCACCCAGACCACGCCGACCAGATCATTATAGTAATCCTTCACATTTCCTACAGCCGTGAAGCTCGTTACCTTGCTCCAGGTTGCCCCGTAGTCGGTACTGCGCCAGAGTCCGTTGCCGCTTCGCGTTCCCATATAGATCACACGGTTATTGTTCGGATCAACCGCCAGGCGTTCCCCCATCGAGCGGCCGGGCATATTTCCACCCAATTTGAAGGGAAGCTCGGTTCGCTTCCAGGTATTCCCCTTATCTGCCGAGCGCAGCAGGACACCGTTCATATCCGTCCAGTCATTCGTATACGTACCTGATGCCACATACAGGCGATTCGGCTCCACCGGGTCTGTGGCAAGACTCTCCACCCCCAGCATGTTCCACTCTTTGAAGCTGACCGAGTCAAGCAGCTGAATCCATGAACGGGTAGCCGGATTCCATCGATACGCGCCGCCCATATCTGTCCGAGCATAGATCAGATCCTTCTCCTTCGTATTGTATACAATTCCCGGAATGAACCCTCCTCCCACCACCTTGGCACGTCCCCAGTCATAGGCCTGGCTCTTGACCGCCGGCTGCCTTTCCTTGGCCTGAGCGCCGGATGGGGATCCCCCCATAATAGGCAGCGCTACGGCAGCGATGATAGCGAGACTAAGCACTTTCTTGAACATAAATTCCCTCCTGTTCTGGATTGATTTATTGTAAGCGCTTCCCAAAGTTGCTGTTTAACATTCTAATGGGCTCTTCCTCATAAGAACACCCTAACAATTGCTGCAAATTTCATATAAAAATTGGAGATGGCAGCCATTTTATAATCTTTTATGAAACCCAATCACTCCGACGGTTCCCTAATTTGCAGCAAAATCCGTTGATTCTATGCATACACGACTGTTATTATTCATTTAGGTTGATTGGTAAAAATTGAAATATTAGGAGGAAGATTATGGAGGAGTGGATCGAAGGAAGAACTTTTCATGCCGGCTATAGAATGGGATTACTCTGCCGCAGAGAGGAGATCCTGCCCAAAGAGACTCGAAGGCTCCCATCCACATTAAGATATGTACTGATTCTGATTGAAGAAGGTCACGGAATGATTGAGATTGGGACACAGGTCTATCCAATCCTTTCCCCTGGCGTATATTGTTGTCGGCCCCAGGAGCAAATCTGTCTTACAGCCAGTGTGCCTCTTTCCTCTTACATATTGTCCTTTACACCCAGCGTATTGAATGAAAGACTCGGAAATCTTGATGCCATGGAAGAAGAAGGACATGGATTTACAGTCACGGACTCTCAAGACTTGTGGCTGCTAGAACCTTTCACAGAACGTAAAGATGGCTACGGCGGATGTATTCCGCTGGATCCCTCAGCGGCAAGGCACGTTGCAGAGCTTCTTGAAGAGATGAGTACCCATCTGCATGAGCAAATGGATTACTATTGGCCTTGCCGCAGCCGGTCTTATCTGATGGAATTGTTGTTCCTCATCCGAAGATCTTATCAGAGAGCCGTCTTTACCCCGGCCGCAGTCCCCCATAATGTTCCTGACACGGTGAAGCCGGTCCTTGAATATTTGCATACCCACTACAGAGAGAAGATCAAGCTGGAGGATTTGACTTCAGTGTTTCACCTGAACAAGACCACGCTCGGGGAACAATTCAAAAGATCCACCGGCCTTTCTCTGATCGCCTATGTGAACAATCTCCGAATGACGATGGCGGACTCCATGCTCCGCAATACACTCCTGCCGACTACAGAGATTATGGAAAGAATCGGATTCCGTGATGATGCCCATTTCATCCGTCATTTCCGCAAATACTCGGGATATTCGCCAGCAGAATACAGGAATAAATACTGCTGGATGCTTAACAGCCATAGCTAAGATGATATGACTTCAGCCACTACTGCCGATTTGCAGGAAGAGCCTGCCGATTCTCAGTACACAGCCCAGCATACTTCCTGCTAGACTTTGGATAAGCCACACTAATCCAGATAAGAAAGCGGGAGATTTAGGTATGAAAATGATTAAAGGTCTAATCCTGGCATTGTTCATTGCTCTGCTTGTCCAGCCTGTTGCAGGGGCTTCAGCGGCCAAGGAACATTCCTCTTCTTCAACCATGAAAGTGAACTTCTACAGCAATTCGCTTCAGAAGAATATGCACCTTAACGTCTACCTGCCTCCGAATTATGACGCTCAAAGCAAGTATCCTGTACTCTATGTACTCCATGCTTACAAGATGAACGAGGACCATTGGTGGAATAGCCTTAAGATCACGGAAAAGGCGGATGAACTGATTGCAAGCGGCAAGATCGAACCTTTGATTATTGTTGCCCCGATGATGGATAACAGCTTTGGCGTGAACTCGGCGGAACAGACCGGTACAGTGCCCGAGAGCGGCAAGCCCGAAGATGAGGGTGTTCTCTACAAAGGCAAATATGAGGATTACATCACTAAGGATGTGATCCATTATATCGACACTCATTTCAAGACGAACAAATCCCGCAGCAGCCGTTATCTGGGTGGAACCTCCATGGGCGGATTCGCTGCCCTGCACATTGGATTCTCTCATCCTGAATTGTTTGGCAAGGTTGGCGGTCACTCCCCGGCCCTGTTCGTAGGACCGATGTGGGATGTGCTGGAGAAGCTCATCTATCCGACTGAAGCTGCCCGCAAGATGAATGATCCTATCCTTCTTGCCGGAACCCAGAAGCTGAACAAGCAGCGGATCTACCTCGACATGGGAGACAAGGATGATTTCCTTGGGGCCTTGAAGACGCTGGATCAGGTACTGGTCAAGCGCCCGACCAAATCTTACGAGCTGCATGTGAATCCGGGCGGGAAGCATGATGATGCCTACTGGAGCAGCCAAATGGAGAACTACCTGCTGTTCTATGCGGGTCTTGATCAAGACTAATTCAGGAAAAAACGGCCTCGTCCTTAATTGAAAGGGACGAGGCCGTTCTTATAAGAATAGCTGGCGATATTAGCGGCTTTTAACCAGCAGCTCAATCGCTTCCTGGACCATTTTGCCCGAGTCGCCGCCTGCTTCTTGTTCATCCAGAATACACTGCTGCAGATTCTCAGCTACGATCTGGGCAAGAGCCTTGTCCGCTGCGTTGCGGATGGCAGACAATTGGCTGACAACCTCCTTGCACGATTTCTCCTCTTCCATCAGCCTGAGCACACCGCGCACCTGGCCTTCAATCCGGCGAAGCCGCTTCTTAATATCATCATGATACATGTAACCCATAGTTAACTGCTCCTTTCACGCATATACCTATACATGTATTATACCAAAAAGTAAGCCTTATTAGATAAACAGATTGACCTTGGCCTCTGCCGCATCACCCAGATAAGCGGCCACGCCCGCATACTCCAGTCCATCAATCAACTCTTCCTGCTGAAGACCAAGCAGGTCCATCGTCATCGTGCAGGCCACCAGCTTCACACCCTGCTCCTGAGCCAACTCAATAAGCTGCGGGAGCGACAGCGCACCATGCTTCTTCATCACATGCTGAATCATTTTCGGACCCATGCCCATAAAGTTCATTTTGGATAGCCCCATCTTCTTCGCGCCACGAGGCATCATCCAGCCGAAAGCCTTCTCCAGCATTCCTTTCTTCACTTTCACAGCTTCATCTCTGCGCAGGGCGTTCAGACCCCAGAACGTGAAGAAAATGGTAACCTCATGATCAAAGGCTGCTGCTCCATTAGCAATAATGAAAGCGGCCATAGCTTTGTCCATCTCTCCGCTGAATAGAACAATGGTAGTACGCTCGGGTGCAGCCGCCGTAGCGGTCAAGTTAGTCACAGCTTCTATTGTTCTCACCTCATTTTATTATTTATATACCCACAGGGGTATGTTGACGGCCAAAAAAAATAGTAGGGAAAGAGTATGATGTATGTTAACTATTTGAAGTCAAAATACACATACCCCTATATGTATATTAACGGGATTGCTCACATTCGTCAACCCTTACTTATTCATCCCATTCTCTCGTACGAGCTGATCACTTCCCGTGCCGAATCAGGAATCGGGGTACTCCTCCCGCTCTTCGTGTCCATTAACACAATGGCACCGCGCCCCGCCGCTTTCAGTTCATTATTCGAAGTTAAGGCATATTCGATATCCATAGAAGAACGGCCCAGCTTTGCCACTCTTATGTACAGCTTGAGCGGATCCCTTAAGTAGATCTGTGCCAGGTACTGGCATTCCAGATCAGCAACCACAGATACCTGCTCCTCACTGAACAGCGCATCCGTTAAGCCCAGATTCTCGAAGTACTCAATTCTCCCTTGTTCAAAATACATGAAATAGCTCACATTATTCACATGGCCCAGCAGATCCGTCTCGCAGTAACGTACCTTAATCGGAATGGAGAATTGAAATTGGCTAAGCCAGCTCTGCGGATCAGGCTGCACAAAACTTTCTTTTCGCATAAATAAACCCCTCTCTGAAGATAGAATTGTTCTTCATATGTTCATCTCATCTAACACAGAAATAGGAACATCCCTCTGCCACAAGGGACGTTCCTCATCTTGCTGGATCAGCTATTTATCCATTACCGTGAACATCCCTGTCATGCCTGGGGAATAGTCCCGGAATCCGTACTTCTCGTAGAACTTCTCCTTGCCTTCAGAAGCGAACAGACCAATAAAAGCGACCCCTTCCGGGTACCTCGATGTCTTGATGAAGCTAAGGAGCTGTTCCAGCATGCGGCTGCCTACACCTGAAGCCTGGTGTTCAGGCAGTACGGCAACGTCCTGTATGTAGAAGTACATTACCCCGTCGCCAACAACCCGGCCCATGCCGACCGTAACGCCCTGGTGAACAGCGACTACGCCATATACCGAGGCCGCAATTGAAGCCTCCGTCATCCCGGTATTCACATCTCCCCAGCCTACCGATTCCCACAGAAATTGATGCTCGGCAACGGTTGGCAATCTTTCTATAATCTCATATTCATTTACTGTCATATGGGTTGACCACCTTTAATCAGATTGAAGGGTGGCTGAATCCGCTGAGACAACCACCATGGTTATTTGCCAGTTGTAAAAGTCAGCTCCATGTCGTTCATCTCCTCTCAAGTATTCACTGAATATCATAGTACGGATTCCAAAGTTTGACCAGTGCAGGACCAAGTGGTGCTCCGTGCGACGCTCCACGAACGGAATGTTGCTCCCCTCGCTGTTGTTTCCAGATTTATTTGAATAGTTCTAGCAGTGTAAATCTGAAAACAAAGGCGACCGCTGCCGCTTGTCCGCAATCCTTCCTTTCGTTCCGCTGCTTTCAGCAATGATCCGGCTTTGTAAGACCAGACCTATATATAATTGATAACCCGAAAAATATCACGCTTATAAAACCAATCAAATTCATATTTGCAAGATCACATGGACTACTCCACACAATAAAAGACATAAAAAAAGCCCAAGCCTACATAGGCTTGAGCTAATAAATAAGTTGATCTTAAGAATTACCCCTAGGCTTACTTCACAGGAATATATTCATCCTTGAACAGTCCCATCAGGATATTGTCATAATACTGACCCTCGAAATACAGGTCTTCCCGTATGATTCCTTCTTGAACAAAGCCTAACTTCTCGTAAGTCTTGATGGCTCTCTCGTTAAAGGCATACACATTAATGTTGATCTTACGAAGGTTAAGCGTATCGAACATATACGGAATAATTAGATGCAAAGCTTCGCTTCCATATCCATGGCTCATATAAGCCTCATTGGTGATGGCAATACGGAAGCTGCCTTTTCTCTCCCGGTGATCCACATCCAGAACGGCGAGATCGCCGATCACTTTGAAGTCGGATTTCAGGCAAATAAGCAGGTCCATCCGGCTGTCATCCAGGCTCCATCTCTCAACAGCCTGCTCGAGCTGCTTCTTCGTGAAGAACGAGGTAGTTCCGGTAAGCTTCCGAATCACTGGATTTGACACAGCCTCAAGCAAATAATCCACATCGGTCTCCGCGATCCTGCGGAGGAAAATTCTGCGGCCATCCAAATATTTAAGCGATTTAAGATCTTCGGCCATAGGTATGCTCCCTTTCTGTGTGGGACGTAGTAATGGGTTAAATCTACAGACTGTAGATTCGGCTGTACTTTTCCTCTAAATAATTGACTAGATAATCCGCCTTCAAATCCTCACCTGTAACTTTGCGGATTAGCTGCTCCGGCGTGTACAGCTTACCGTAGCGGTGAACATTCTCCTTCAACCAGGCTTGAATCCCCGCAAAGTTACCTGCTTCAATATCGGAGTAGAAATCAGGCAGTTCGCGTACAATCGTATTCAGCAACTGCGCCGCGTATAGATTGCCAAGAGAATAGGACGGGAAGTAGCCAAAGCCGCCAAAGGACCAATGTACATCCTGCAGTACACCTTCCGTATCCGTAGCCGGGGTAATGCCCAGATACTCCTGCATCTTCTGATTCCAGATGGAAGGCAGGTCCTTGACTTCAATCTCCCCGCCGATGACCGCCTTCTCAATCTCATACCGAATCATAATATGCAGGTTATAGGTCAGTTCATCCGCCTCTACACGAATCATTGTAGGCTGTACCGTGTTCACCGCCTGGTAGAAGTCCTGCTGACTTACGTGTCCCAGCTGCTGCGGGAAGTGTTCCTGAATCTTCGGATAGAAGAATGTCCAGAACTGCTCGCTGCGGCCGACCATATTCTCCAGGAACCTGGACTGGGACTCATGGATCCCAAAGGAGGCACCTGTAGACAGGGCCGTGCCTTCAAGCCGCGGATCTATATTTTGCTCATAAATACCGTGTCCTGCTTCGTGAATCGTCCCAAACACCGCCGAACGCACATTGTCCCGGAGATATCTTGTCGTAATGCGGACATCGCCGGTATTCATTGGCTGGGCAAAAGGATGGACCGTCTCATCAAGCCGGCCGGCCTGCATATCGAAGCCGATGATCGGAAGGAAGTACGCATTGAACTTCTTCTGCTGCTCTACATCATAACCCTGCTCAAAAATCTCCACAGACGGCTTATTGCCAGACTTCTTAATTCTCTCAAGCAGGGCAACACTCGTCTCTCTCAGCTTGGCGAACAGCGGGTCCAGAACGGCTGTACTAAGACCCGGCTCATATTGATGAAGCAGCGCATCATAGGGATGCTGTTCATATCCGTAAATCTCGGTGACTTTCCGGTTATAGTCAACGATCTTCTCCAGGAAAGGCTGGAAGACGCTGAAATCATTCGTCTCTCTTGCCTCTTCCCAAGCATCGTTCGCCTTGGCGGTAAGCACAACATAATCGCGGTACATCTCTTCAGGAATCTTCCGCGAGCGGTTGTATTCCTCTAATCGCTCCCGAATCTGCGCCTGTGTAATTTCATCCAGCTGTTCACGTACGTCATCTGCGGATAATATATGTAAAAGTTCTCCCATCTCCTGTGAGATGGATAGTTTGAATTCCTCTGTTCTGAACGTGCCTATCGCCTTCGCAAAAAGACCTCTGCCCTTCTTGGGAGCGGTTACCTTCTGATCCCAATCAAGCAGACTTCCAATCATGACGAAATGGGCGATCTTCTCTTCTAAAGCTTTGTACTGTTCCACAGCCAACTGAATCTTGGGATCAAGAGTTTGTGATTCCATACGATAAGCCTCCCATAATAAAATATATTTTATTCCTGCCACCTAAATAGACTAATTAGTCTATTTTATTTAATCACATTTTTTTCCTGTTTTCAAACTTGATCTAACTTCTCGTGACGCAAAAAAAACCTAATCCCGGAAAATCCGGCAGTAGGCTTTAGTCAGCGGTATATGATTATTCTTAACTTAAAAAGTTAAGAAACATTTGTTTCATTTGGGTCAGCGCAGCCTCATAGGGATAGTCCGGGTCAGTCACCACACAGATGGATGCCCCGTCAATCAGCCCCCAGAACGTATGAGCCAGTATCCCTGCATCGAGATCAGCCCGAATCTCGCCTCGAGCCTGTCCCTCTGTTATGATGTCCCGGATCAGGTTAATGAACAGATCCTGCCTCCGCTTCTTCAGGAAGCTAGCAATCTTCTCGTCCCGGCAGGACTGCAGACGGAATTCATAGTAGACCTGAAACAGCGCCTTCTCGGCCTGATCCTGGTGGTTATTACCCAGATACGTATCGAACAGGAAGGATACTTTATCTATCGAAGCAGGCAGCTGCTGAAGCTGTTCTTTGACCACATTCTGAAGGCTGGATGTATTCTCATTTACAGCTTCAAAATATATCTCATCTTTGGATCTGAAATAATTATAAATGGCCCCTTTGCTGAACCCGGATTGTTCTACGATGTCATCCATGGTAGCCTGCTGGTAGCCCTTCTTGGCGAAGCAGATCAGTGCGCTGGACAGGATGTCCTGCTTCTTCCGCAATTTATAATCCTCCGACACGACTGGCGCCATAAGCAGCAACCTCCCTCTGTTCTGTCTGACCTTGAACCGTTCCTTACGTCTTGAGTTCAAATTTAGCATATATTTCCTGAGTGTACAAACGAGGAATTCATCGAGCTTATATGTATTTTCAGCTGTTCATCTTAAAATAATTGAACAAAAGTTTCATGTTCGTGAACCCGATGCAGGCCTGCCGCATCTAATTAATAGAATCCAATACAGGAGGTTTAACAATGTGCAGCAGTTAGAACAAGATATTATACTTGCCAGAAAAGGCAATAAGGAAGCATTCGTGCGGCTTATCAAAGCCAATGAATTAAGTCTCTACAACGTCGCGAGGTCTATCTTGAAACAGGATGAGAACTGTGCAGATGCCATTCAAGAGACCATACTGAAGGCTTATCGCTCCATTCACACGTTGAAAGAGCCTGCCTTCTTCAAAACATGGATATTCCGGATTCTTATTAATGAGTGTAATACCATACTTCGCAGGGAGAAGAAGGTTATTGTATCGGACAAGCTGCTAAGAGACTCTTCTTCAATGGATAGTTACAGGAATATTGACCTTCAAAAGGCAATTGAGCAGCTGGAGGAAACCCTCAGACTAGTAGTTACACTTCATTACTATGAGGATATACCCCTGAAGGTAATATCTGAAATTCTTGGTACACCTGAAGGAACCGTTAAATCCCGTCTACATCGGGCTAGACAAATTCTTGCGGAATTTTTAGAAGGATCGAATGAGAGGAAGGTTGGATATGAATCCTATTAATTTGGATGCTGAACTTATGAAGGTTACCGGAGAACAGAAGGACAAGCTGCCGGAAGTCGTTCTCGACCGGATCAACGCTACGCTTGCATTACTGCCTGAACAACCTGCAGTGCGAAAATGGCGTAAGCCGCTAGTAATAAGCACTACAGCTGCTGCTCTCGTTGTGATATGCGGCCTTGGCTCAGCCTTCGTCTCTCCAGCAATGGCCTCTGCGCTCAAGCAGATTCCAGGTATACAGAAGGTGTTTGAGATTGCCGGGGATTTTGGCCTTAAGACGGCGGATGAGCAGGGATTGACTACTACCATTGCCCAGCGAATTACGGATCAAGGAATTACACTTGAGCTGTCTGAGGTTATGTATGACGGATCGAGACTCACATTGGGATATATTCAAAAGTCTCCTAAAGGTATCCAGGAATTAAGGCAAGTTAAATATGCCATTAATGGTAAGCCCGTATCATTTCCTGGTAGCGGGACAGGTAACCGGTTAGATGATCATACCTACGCCGGGGTCATTAACTTAACCCCCAATGAGAAGCTGCCGGATCAATTTGAGCTTACCATGAGCGTGTCTCAGATCGGAGATACAACCGGATCTTGGAACTTCAGCTTCCCCGTTAAGAGAACAGATTCCAGCAACAAGGTAGTCATTCCTATGATCTCCAAGACATCCGGTAATGTCACCCTTACTATCAAAAAAGTACTCTTCACACCAAGCACCACCGAGCTTGACGTTGAGGTGAAGCGGCCAGCTAACAGTGACGTAATGACGTTTACAGTAACCGACGACAAAGGAGTCGTGCTTGAACCTCACAGTGGAAGCGGAGGCGGACAAACCAAGAATGGGGTAGAAATAACCCAATTTAAGCAATTGTTCGGACCGGCTCAAGGAATACCAAAATTCGTTACCATTAGTCCTGCCAATGATTCGAGCCAAAGCTCAGTACCAGATAAAGAAACACGCGTGCTCTTGGATCGAGCACCTAGTGAGGATCATCCTATTATCTTGTCACAGGGTGATATCGGTCAGCTTAAGGTCTACCAAGTACAGTTCCTTAAAGACAAGACCCTTGTCTATTATCAAACCGAAGGCGCAGATCCTCATGGTCAGTCAAATCCGTTCTGGATTGAAGATGAATCTGGTGCAAAGTACATGCTGCATGATAAGGCTGCTGAACTGATCGACCCTGTTCAATATAAATTCATGCGGGAATACCCAGCCTTCCAGCCAGACCAAAAACTTATGCTTGTTACTAGACAACTGCCCAAGCCGATCCATAACAAAGATCTTGAGATTACCGTTCCTGTTACTCCATAAAAGATATAAATCCCCCAATGAGTCACACTTCACTGGGGGATTTAATTCATTATGAGAGAACTGGTCTTACCAGCACATTGCCTGGTGTCTGAGAACTACCCCTTCACCGATCCCGCAGAGATGCCTTCCACGATCCGGTCGCTCAGGAGCAGGAAAGCGAGCAGGATCGGCAGAATGCTGATCATCAGCGTAGCCCCGATCGCTCCCCAATCGGTCGTATATTGTCCGATAAAGTTCTGTACTCCGACGGTTAACGTCTTGTATACATCTGAGCTGATAAAGGTGTTCACGAAGATAAATTCATTCCAGTTATAGATCATATTGATAATTCCCGTGGTAGCCAGGACTGATGAGGTCATCGGAAGGATGATTCTGAGGAACATCCGGTTGACCGAGCAGCCGTCCATAATCGCAGCCTCCTCGACCTCCTTCGGCAGTGCATAGTAGAAGCCCAGCAGAACCATAATGGTCGTCGGCAGATTAAAGGCCGTGTAAGAGAGAATCAGTGATAAGGGATTGTCGATTAAATGCAGCTTCTGAAATGTGCTGAACAGTGGAATCAAGGTGGAGTGGACCGGGATCATGAGTCCGACCATGAACAATCCTAATACAAATGAACGTCCTCTCCACTTCATTCGGGTTACTGCGTAAGTCACAAAGCTGGCTAGTAATACCGTCAAAGCCAGAGCACAAGCGGTTATCCACACACTATTCAGGAAATACACCCCGATATTCCCGCTCGTCCATACATTCACATAGTTGTCCCAATGCGGATGCAGCGGAATTGAGAACGGGGGCTCGCCTAGCACTTCCTGATTGTTCTTCAGTGAGAACAGGATCAGCCACACCAGCGGCAGGATCTGTAGTACCGCTACAAGCATAAGCACCAGATACATGAGCAGGGTTCCGGTTCTGCGTCCGATTCGCTGAACAGCACCGGAAGTTCCGAGCGGATACGCAGGCATTGCTTCCGTCTTCACAGATATCCCCCTCCTTTCTTAATGAAATTGAACCGTATCCTTGGAGGCCGTGGCCTTCCGGATCAGGAACGTCGCAATCAGGCAGATCAGGAGCAGGAAAAAGCCGATCGCACTGCCGTAGCCGAAGTCGAAGCTGCGAAATGCTTTGTGGTACATGTACGAAGCCATGACTTCACTTGCCCCATTCGGCCCTCCGTCCGTCATGACATAGATCAGGTCAAAATATTTCAAGGAGCCGACGATAGATAATACGATGGTTACTTTAATGATCTCCGTGACGAGCGGAAGCTTGATCCGCGTGGCAATCTGCCAGCTGCTGGCCCCGTCTATACGGGCAGCTTCCATCAGCGATTCAGGGATATTCTTGAGACCTGCATAATAGATGAGAATATAGAATCCCGCATACTGCCATACAATAGGCACGAACAGGGAGAACAGCACAATCTTGGGATCGGCCAGCCAGGACGGCGGGTCACTGACTCCGAGTGAGCTAAGGAACACATTTAGAACCCCGTTACTCGGATGATAGATTTTGATCCACAGCTGGGCAATCGCCACAGAGGAGAGCAGCATCGGAATGAGATAGATTTTGCGCAGAAGGTTAGCCGCCTTGATCTTCCCGGAGAGGACCAGGGCAATTCCCAGATAACCGATCAGGCTGAGACCTGAGAATACGGCCAGCAGCAGGGAATGATAGGCACTCTGCCAGAATGCTGAATCCTTAATCAATGCTTGATAGTTATCCAGGCCAATGAAGATCATCGGACTGATTCCATCCCATTTATTAAGACCATAGTAGCCGGTCAGAATGATAGGAATATAGACAATCCCGAGGAGAAGGAGCAGCGATGGCACCACATACAGGGCAATCACCCGCTTGTTCGACATCACTTTATCCATAACGCATTCACTTCTTTCATACTGGACTCGGCCAGAGCAAGGACGGGCTATTTGCCCGCCTGCACCGCCTCTTGATGCTTCTTCGCGAACTCTTCAGGAGTGACCGCTTTACCGAACAAGGCCTGAATCATGTCCAAATGTGTCTGTGCAGCATCGGGCTTCAGCTGTACATCTGCGAATAAAGTGATATTGCTTGCCTTGTTCAGCTCCCCAAGCAGATCGACATACATCTGAGGCAGCTTCATATTGGCGGTGTCCACCTTAGTGGCCGGGATAACGCCTGCATCCTTCACGGACTGCTCACCCCATTTGGCAACGAAGTATTCTACGAACTTCTTGGCTTCCTCCTTGACCTTGGAATTCTCGGCTACGAATAAGCCAACTCCAGGTCCGCCAACCCAGCTGTCCACGTTCCCTTTGCCGCCATCTACGGTCGGGAATTTGAAGAAGCCTACCTTATCCTTGAAATCCTGAGGAATGTCCGGGTTCGTCGTGAAGTTCGGAATTTCCCATGTTCCCATCAGGTACATCGCGGCTTTCCCGTTCATGAATTCAGACTTACCTTCGTCGTTGGACAGTCCGTTAAATCCTTTGTTAAAAGCATTCATACCCACCAGATTCTGCACCTCGGTGGCTGCCTGAATCAGACCTGGATCTTCGAAGCTGCCTGATCCATCCATCGCTTTCTTCAGCGCATCGCTGCCGGCGATCCGGTCAGCCAGATACATATACCACAAGGAGCCGGTCCATCTGTCTTTATTGCCAAGCGCAATCGGTTCAACTCCGGCTTTGGCCAGGGTATCTACCGCTTGCTTGAATTGTTCATAGGTAGTGGGAACCTGCAGATTGTATTTCGCAAATATTTCTTTGTTGTAATAGATTGGCGTAATATTCAGTTCAATTGGCAGCGCATAAGTCTTGCCATTAATGGCGTAGGCTTCGGCAGTACCCGGTACGAATTTGTCCTTGAGCTGGTCTCCGCCCAATATGTCATCCAAAGGAGCGAATAGATTCCCTTTTACATAAGGCTCCAGGAATCCTGCGGCCCACGTAATTCCCACATCTGGAAGCTCATTGGAGGCCGACAAAACCTTGAGCTTGTTCTTGTACTGTTCATTCTCCATGATCTCTGTCTTGATGGTGACATTCGGATGATCCTTCTGGTATTGATCAATGATCTGGGTCACAAGCTTGTTCTGCTGAGCGGAGCTTCCCGCCGGCCATAGATGCATCATCTTCAGGGTAACCTGCTTGTCCCCAGCCCCATTTGCGCCGGAGCTTGCATTGGAACCTGCGTCCGCCGTCCCGTTATTCGCTTTGGATCCTCCTCCGCAGCCCGATAGGACCAGCATCATGGTTAAGGCCAGAAGCAGGCTGGACATCGTCATCTTTTTGAACATGAATAGACCTCCTCATTGATTATCGCCGTTTATGTAACCGCTAACAATTTGATTGTAGCAAAGGGCGCCTCCTCCAATAAGGGCACTATGATTAGGAATAATTCCACTTTGATTGGATCATCTGAGAAGAGGAGTTGCGAGGAGCCAGTATACTTACTTAGCTCGCCAAGGTGATGACTTGAACCGAATGAGATCTAACCAATTGAGCCAGAGTTACCGCTGACCTCCTGTCTGTAACGGCTGGGGCTTATCTTCTCCTGCTGCTTAAATACCTTAATAAAATATTTATCTGTCTGGTAACCCACGCGCTCCGAGATTTCGCCAACCGGAAGCCGGGTCTGAAGCAGCAGCTCCTTCGCCCGCTGTATCCGTCTGCGTGTTAAATATTCCGTGAACGGGATTCCCATCTGTTCCTTGAACAGCACACTGAAATAGCTGGCGTTCATATGCAGGCGTTCTGCAAGAAATGCCAGAGTCAGTGGCTCATCCAGATGGCCCTCGATGTACTCCGCCGCCTCTTTGACCTGCTGGCCAAGTCTCACATTCTGATCTTCCAGTGCAAGCAGCTTCGGATCTACAAGCTTCTCCATTCTCTCGATCCGGTGCCTGTCTTCCTCCTGCTTGAGCGCCTGCGTAACCACCTCCAGCAGCTCCTGCTTCTCAATCGGCTTTAACAGATAATTGACCGCTCCATAACGAAGCGCAGCCTGAACATACTCAAATTCAGCATGACCCGATATCACGATAGCCACGGGTCTCACCGGATGATCTCTCAGCCCACGAATAAGATCGAGACCGCTGACCTCCGGCATACAGACATCAGTAATGAGCAGGTTGGCCGTATCGTGTGAGAGCCATTCGAGTGCCTGGACCCCGCTATCCACACACTCGATCCGGTAATCCCCGGCTGCCCATATATCCAGAGCTTTCTTGATGCCCAGCCGTGTTCTCGGTTCATCATCCACAATCAATATGGTTCGCAATTATTCATTCCCTCCGCTTCCTGTCAGATCATGTTCATCCGGGATCTCGAAATACACCCGGGTCCCTTTATGAAGCTGGCTATCTATCCTCAGCCCCTTATCGCTGGCTCGCTCCGGTCCATAATAAAGCTTCAGCCGCTGCTGTACATTCACAAGTCCCACCCCCGTGCTCTTGGATACAAAAGAGTTGCCTTCCGCCAGCCCCTGCCGCAGGGACGACAGCGTCTTGTCATCCATCCCGGAGCCATCATCCTCTACGGAGATTAAGATTTCTCCCGGATTCACAGACAAACCCACACTTACGGACACGGTGCCACACCCAAGCTTGTTCTCCACCCCATAGCGGATTGCGTTCTCAACGATAGGCTGAATCAGCAGCTTTGGAATGGGCACAAGGGCCGCTTCGGGAGAGAGATGGATGCGCCAGGTTAATCTCTCCCCGAGCCTCATGCGGATAATTTTCAGATAGCGTTCCACCTGATCCAGCTCATCCTGTATCGTCACCCATTCACTGCTCTGCGAGCTGCTTATGTTGTAGCGAAACAGTCTGGACATGGCGACGACCAAGCCCGCGAGTTCCTCTTCCCCCTTGTCCTCCAGTGACCAGTTGAAAGCTTCAAGCGTATTGAACAGGAAATGCGGATTAATCTGCGCCTGCAGCGCTTTGAGCTCCGCCTTGCTCTGCAGCATTTCTTTCTCATATACGGCCCGTATCAATTCATTGATATGATAGACCATTTCGTTATAAGAATGGTTCAGTTCCCGCAGCTCCATCGTGGAGACCGGTTCAGTACTCGGCGTCAGCACACCCAGCCTGGATCTGCGCATGGCCCGGATAAGATGGATGATAGGCCTGGTAAGCATAGTGGACAGAATGAAAGACAGAATGAGGAAGCCCAGAACAGCGAGCCCTCCCGAGACAAGCAATACGGTTCGCAGGACCGAGATTCCCTTGGTGACATAACTCACCGGGGTGAGGATGATGAGTGTCCAGTTGGCCGATTCCGAGTACTGCTTCACCATCACATATTCTTTTCCCTGGAACATGACGGTCTGCTCGCGATGGAGCAGCAGCTGGGACAAGTCGAGTCCTGACGAGACATCTCCTATTCCGAGCGGCTGTCCCTGGTCATTAGCCAGCAGAATCGACTCACCGTTCCCGCCCCCAGCGGCCGGGTCATTAAGCTGAAAGTAGCCCCGCTGGATACGGGCGATCAGATAACCACCCGGAGAGAACCAGCGATCGAACAGGTTGACCCGGCGGATTGCCAGTACCGACTGGGCATTATCCGGATCGATTCCGATCCAGACCAGCCGGCCCTTTTGAACATCAGCCTCATGGATGTACCGGGAGCCTAGCCTCCCGTCCAAGCCTCCTTCCCGAATCGGAAAGACCTGCTTTCCGTCATTGGTATAGAGCTCGAGCGCTTCAATTCCTGGGGTGTACGCCTGATAGCTCCCCGCGATCTGGAGCAGGGACTGCCTTTGATTGAACGTGATGTCCTGACCATTTACTTTGCTCAGAAGCAGCTTCTGGACGAAGGGATGCCCGGCTACCTGGGCTGTCATGCTGTCAATCTGGGTCATCAGCGCATCAAGCCGGCCGCTCGCCTGAACAGCAGTCTGCTGAATATGCTTCTCGGCATTGTTCTTCAGCAGTGAAGATACTTTGTCAAAGATGAAGAAGCCGGCCACACTGAAGATGACCACCATGACTAGGAAAAACCCGATAAAAATCTGATTACGCAGGGTATTGAATCTTTGAAGACTCCGCATCCGCTATGCCTCTCCCTCTATTTGATGAAGCCGTCCTTTTCGGCGGGTAAGCTGGACTTAGATGTGATTACGCGCTCTGAACTTTCCAGGCGGTTCCCCGGTCCAGCGTTTGAACTGGCGGCTGAAATGGGCTATATCTCCATATCCAAGCAGCCGGGATACCCTCTCCACAGACAGCTCGGGCTGCATCAGCAGCAGCTTGGCCTTCTTAAGCTTAAGCTGGGATAAATATTGGCGCGGGGATATGCCGTACACGCCTTGAAACATCCGTGCACATGCCGATGCGCTGTATCCGAGACCCGTCATTACGGACTGGACCGTCTCTCCAGAATCCTCGTTCTCATGAAGCTTTCCTTCCGCTCTTTCGAGCACCACACGCTCGAGACTTGCCGCAATCATCTCCGCAATACGCGAAGCGCGTGTGTTCGTAAGTGGCGGGCCTGTCTGTTCGGTCAGACAGCCAGTTATGGCTCCGAACAGTTCAAATACCGCGGAGAGTGTCATCATCTTCGTCTGAAGCTTCCATTCATCCTCGTGCAAGGCCAGAGAGATCAGCTTATCCAGACTTGGCCGGATGGCCAGCGCGAGCGGACTTCCCTGCGGGTAGCAGCGCTGCTCCCCCTGAAGAAGCAATTCCCTAAGTGCGCGCTCGTCGGAATCGAAATGAATGCAGTAGTACGTCATCGCCCTGGCTCCAGCATTTCGGCTCTCATGTGCGTCTTCCGGCTTCAGCAGCATGATATCCCCCGGATTCTGCACATAGCTCTTCCCATTGATCATCATCTCCTGCTTCCCTTCGAGCAGCAGATTAATCTCAAATAGCGGATGCGTGTGCTGGGGATAGGTCCATTCCGGGGTTACCTTGCGCCAGTGGGCGGCAAAGATCCGGAAGGTCGATTCCATATCCGGCAGCATGACTTCCTTGATTTCAAACTCTGATCTCGTGTCCATTCCACCCCTCCTAAAGTCATGACATTCTATCATCTCAACTGCTGAATTTGGATAAATAACATCCAACTCTGGATATGGGAAGCGCTTTAATTCCTTGATAGTATGAAGATATCACATTCCAATTGGTAATGGATAGGAGGCAGTTAAATTGGATAAAAAAATATTTTTCAATGCCCACCACGCTCCCATCGGTGCCTTTGCAAGCTTTACATTAGGATTCCCTGGGCGCAGCGGGGGCTTTGATCTGGAGTTCGGGAGACCTCCCGAACAGAATGTATATATCGGTCTGCAAGAGCTGGACGGGGACAATTTCCAGGCGCTGCCTTTCTATGATCAGGCCGGGGACGAATCGACGAGGTACACAGCCGGGACTGGCGAGACGGCCGATGAGCCGGCAGCTTCCATGATCAGCCCCTTTGCACCTGAGGAGATCCGCCGGACATTCGGGGCGGCCACCGATACCTGGGAGGCTGGTGATCTGATATTCCGCATCTACTCCCCATTCGATTCCGTACCGGAGCCGCAGTCCGCAGATGAGGAAGAGCTGAGGTTCGCTCTGCTGCCGGCCGTGCTCGTCGAGATTACCATAGATAATACGGAAGGCACCTCAACCCGCCGGGCTTACTTCGGCTTTCAGGGCACTGATCCATATACCGCTATACGGAGACTGGAAGAGACTACGGATGGCAGACTGTGCGGCGTCGGACAAGGACGACATACCGCCATAGCCTCGGATGATCCGCGTGTCTATAGTGCGGGTCATTTCACTATCGAGAATATTTTGCAGCCCAAGGTGCAGGAGAATTTGAGATTCGGACTCGGCCCTGTCGGGGCCCTGCTTATGGATGTCCCTGCTGGGAGACGGGAGACTTACCGCTTCGCCCTATGCTTTTATCGGGGGGATTATGTAACCACGGGTCTGGATGCGGCATACCTGTATACCCGTTATTTCGCCAATATTGAGGAGGCGGCTTCATACGCACTGAAGCATTTCGACCGCAAGGTTGAGGTTAGCCTGAGAAATGACGATCTGATCGATTCTTCAGCTCTGTCGGACAATCAGAAGTTCATGCTCGCTCATGCCATCCGCAGCTATTATGGCAGCACCGAGCTGCTGATCAGCGAAGACAAGCCGCTGTGGATCGTGAACGAAGGGGAATACCGGATGATGAATACGTTCGATTTGACGGTAGACCAGCTGTTCTTTGAGCTGAAAATGAACCCCTGGACCGTTCGAAATGAACTGGACCTGTTCACCTCCCGTTACAAATATGAGGACACCGTCCGCTTTCCCGGTGAAGAGATCGAATACCCCGGTGGGGTAAGCTTCACCCATGATATGGGGGTGGCGAATTCCTTCTCACGTCCAGGCTACTCGGCATATGAACAGCATGCCATCACGGACTGCTTCTCCCATATGACACAGGAACAGCTTGTCAATTGGGTGCTGACTGCCTCTGTATACGTTCACCAGACCGCTGATCAGGAATGGTTGGAACATAATTTGGACCTGCTGCAGCAGTGTCTGATCAGCATGGTGAACCGGGATCATCCGGATCCTGCTAAGCGCAGTGGTCTGATGAGTCTGGACAGCTCGCGGACCATGGGGGGCGCCGAGATTACCACCTACGACAGCCTCGACATCTCGCTCGGCCAGGCGCGGGGCAATATTTATCTGGCGGGCAAATGCTGGGCGGCTTATGTGGCTATGGAGCGGTTGTTCGCGGAGAATGGCCTGGATGACATGAAGAGCCTGGCTGGAGAGCAGGCAGAGCGCTGCGCACGGACCCTTACAGCCCATGCCACTCCGGAAGGCTATATTCCAGCCGTGATTGAAGAGGGGGGCGACTCCCGGATTATTCCTGCCATCGAAGGACTTGTATTCCCGTTATTCACCGGCTGTGAAGAAGCCTTGGATCCAAGCGGGCGCTTCGGGGAATATCTGTCTGCTCTGAAGCGTCACTTCTATGCCGTGCTTCAGCCGGGCATCTGCCTGTTCCCGGACGGAGGCTGGAAGCTCTCCTCCACCAGTGATAACTCATGGCTCAGCAAAATTTATCTATGCCAGTTCGTAGCCCGCCGCCTACTCGGTCTGAAGCAGGGAGAGCAGGAGCATGCGGCCGATGCGGCTCATGTGAATTGGTTGACCAGAGAGGAGAATGCGTTCTGGAGCTGGAGTGATCAGATGATGGCCGGCTCGGTCTGCGGCAGCCGTTACTACCCTCGCGGCGTTACCGCGATCCTGTGGCTGGACGAAGCTGCGGCGGAGACCGTATGAGGCATCTCCAGGACAATTTAGACGCCTGAACTTTAATGGACACCAATAAAATCCCTTGCCTATCACAAAACACTAGTAGTATGTTTCAAGATTAAACCAGTCCATCCCGCACAAATAAAGACAGTCAGTCTCCGCATTTAGGAGGCTTACTGTCTTTGCTATTAGCGGTTTCCGTGTAGATTATTGCTTCTAAGCAAGTTAATCAGTTCTTTTTAACTCAGTAATTCTTGCGGGTCTTGTTGATATATGTGAAGGCACCACCAAAGATACTTAGAGTTAGAAATAAATATAACAATATGTCGGGTAAGTATTTGGTCGTAACTATGTCTAATAAATTTAAAACAATCAAGACGATAACACTTAAATACATAACATTATACAGAGTATTATTAGTTTTATATTGAATCCCCCTACCTCTTTCATCTTTTCCTTCCCTGCTTGACTGGAATCTAATCACATACAACTGACAAACAAATACCACAACAATAAATATAACTTTTAACCACAACATACTATCACTCCTCCCCATAATCAAAGACCTCAGTTAACGGCTTCTCGAATGCATTTGAGATTTTAAAAGCGAGAATCAGGGAAGGATTATATTTGTTCTTCTCAAGGGTAGCAATGGTTTGACGACTGACTCCAACTCGATTGGCAAGTTGCTCTTGAGTCCATCCCTTTTCTGCACGGAAAATCACTAATTTATTGGATAACAATAGGACCACCTCTAGCGCCATTGTAAAATATTTCGTCCATTTTGTAAACTATTTCTTACATTTTACTTATAATTGAACAAGAGTCCCTTGCACCAACAAGGAACTCATCCGCCTACCCAATCTTGTACTCCCCTTTAAGCTGGCTGTACACCTCCAGATCCACGATGCCTTTGCCCGCCCAAAGGGAGGCCTGCCGCAGTGTCCCTTCATATACATAACCGTTCTTAAGCAGCACTTTCTTGGACCCTCCGTTACCCGGCATCACTTCCGCCTGAATCCGGTTCACATCGGCTTCCTCGAACAGGAAGCGTGTAAGGAGTCTCACCGTTTCGGAAGCCAGCCCTTTCCCCCAATGGGATTCCGCCAAAAAGTATCCGACCGTGGCCATATTCACTTTCTGATTGAAGTTAAAGGCTTCGGCAATACCAACCAGTCTGCCCTTGTCCTCACAGCTGAAGATTCCCCATTTGATAATGGACTTCTTCATGTAATCTCGCTCGAAATGCGGAATCATCTTCTTCACCGTGTCCTTGTTATGCTTGGGGATAATTCCGCAGTAATCAAACACCCGGTCATTGCTATAAATCTCGAATAGCTCCTCCAGATGCTTCTCTTCCACCTTGGCCAGCCGCACACGGTCTGACTGAAGCTCGGGGAACACTCCGAACAGGGCTTCCATATTCATTTTCATCCCTCTTTCCGTTCTAATTCTTCTTCCCATCGTTATTTCCACTCACGCTACTTCCAATCTTGTCTAATTCATCAATTCTAACTAGTTCTGCAACGGGGAGCAGAATCCCTGTACTCGTCATGCCTTTGTCCCGCCCAAATAAAAAAAGCGCAAGTCCCCTAAAGGTACTCCACGCTTAATGTTCTCCGACTTAAATCCTACTACTTCACATGTCAGCTTTCTGTGTCAGGATCCCTCTACTCCCGATCCCCGGTGAACCTCACTGATCTGCCCGCTGACCGACTTACTCTTAGCTTCTTGACCTCCCGGACAATCTAACCTTCTTGGCCTTACCGGAGTTCTCCCCGTCCATATCCAGGATCAGATCCGGCTCCTCTTCAATCAGATCCATAACCCGCTCATGCTGGCTGGATTTGAACATGTCTATCATATCGATAAGCTCGGATCTGTCTATTAATCGTACCCCATTGCAGCCAGCCAGGATCTCGCAGGCCTCGGTATACCTACTTGAAGCAATCACGGTGGACTTGCTCGCTCCGTAGTATCTCATCGAGCTGTAGATCTCCTGAACCGCACTGAGTCCCACCGGATTCGACTCGGCATAACGCTTGGCCTGAATTACATTTCGCTCCCCGTCTCTATCCGTGAAGACCAGATCCGCTCCAAAGTCACGGCTGCTAACCGTCTTGTAGGCATCCTCATATCCTAGGGCCAGGAACAGCCGGTACAGGTACTCTTCGAATTCCTTACCGTCCTCCATCCGATCGATATCCTTAATACTCACTTTCATGGGATCTATGATCCCTTTGCGGGTATAGATGCTTTTTCGCTTCAGCCATATACGGATTACTACTACAGCAAGAATCAGTGCAAGTACTGCAGCCAAATACAACTCCATCGAACCGAACACGTCTCTCCCCCCTTCCTGCTAACCTGTTAACCCATCAAGAATATTAGATAAAAAGAAACCGCCGGCCGCATTCTCCCGTCACGGTTTCTCTTAAATGGAGCAGCATGCCCGCATAAAATATAGGCCGGTTAGCTCGGCCAGATACTCTAGGCCTGTCCAGTCGTCCCGCTTCTGCGGCGCTCTATGTACAGGCTCAGGCATGCCCCGGCACAGCCAAGCAGGGCGAGGACGGACGCAAGCCACGGCACGTGAGGCAGGCCAGCGTAAGTAATCACCAGTCCGCCCAAGTATGCGCCGCCAGCATTGCCCAAATTCAGGGCAGAGTGGCTTGAAGTAGACGCCAGAAGCGGCGCATCATGGGCCAGATTCAGAATGCGGACCTGAAGGCCCGGCATGATGCCGAAAGCCGCAACTCCCCAGATGAACACTGTGATCACAGCAAGAACTGCATCATTCAGCGTAACCGATAATACTGCCAAAATCACACTCAGCACCGCAAAATTAGCGATCATGGCCGGCATTAGCTTCCAATCCGCCAATTTGCCGCCAAGCAGGTTGCCCAAGGTGACGCCTGTACCGAATAAGACCAGTATCCAGGTGACCTCATGCTCCTTATACCCGCTAAGGGTCTCCAGCGCCGGAGTGACATAAGTGAACATCGAGAACAGGCTTGCGCAGCCAAATGCCCCTGTAAGCAGCATAAGCAGCACCTGCGGGTTCACCAGGCTCCGGAACTCCTGAATCAGGCTTGTGGGCTGATCCTCACGGATCTGTGGAATGAACCGTATGATTCCAAGCAGGGACAGGAAGCCGAGCAGGGTAATGGCTCCGAAGGAAGACCTCCAACCGAGCTGCTGCCCTATGAAAGTTCCGAAAGGTACGCCGATGATATTCGCCACGGTAAGCCCGGCCAGAACCATCGATACGGCTCCTGCCCGCTTATCGGGGCGTACAAGCCTTGAGGCTATCAATGAACCTACCCCAAGGAAAGTCCCATGAGCCAGCGCCGTCATGATTCGGGCTGCGATGAGCAGGATATAATTCGGTGCGACTACAGACAATGCGTTGCCTGCGATGAATATAGCCATTAAGAGCACAAGCAATTTCTTCTGCGGCATTCGGTGTGTCAGCACCGTGAGCAGCGGGGCTCCTACAGCAACCCCCAGCGCATAGCTGGTGATAAGCTGGCCTGCAGCCGGGATACTTACATCCAGATCATGCGCTACATTGGGCAGAAGGCCCATAATGATAAACTCGGTCATGCCAATAGCAAACGCACCCAAAGTCAGACATAACAAGGATAGCGGGAACCGATTCTTTTGCGGGGATGATTCCTGCAGGGGTTGTGCGGTCAAATTCATGCTGTCTCTCCTTCTCCTAGCGGATCTCTATTCCCCACAAGCATATCATTCGCGTCAAGAGGACAGGCCTGAGCCCTCATGCCGGCTGCTTCCGAGTTCAGCATGAACATGCCCGATTACAAAAAAAGCCCCGTACTCCGTTGACCGGAGTGCGGGTGCCTGAGAGTACGTCTTGCAACAAATTACATTGGCTAAGGTAACAATTCGCTCTGGAATTTGCTCTGGATTTTGCTCCTGGATGGCTCTAGAATCCGATCTTGATGCTGTCCCCTTCAGCCGCTACGCCCGGTGATCTGGTAAGAGACAGCTTCTGCTCCGCAGAGAACCCAATCGTCTCCCCATCCTTGAGTGTTACATTATTCTCTATGATGAAGCTTACAATTACAGTAACGAATTCAAATACATCCCCGGCACTTTGAGTGGAATTCACAATCTCAATCTCGTCCTTGCCGAAACTCCGGAGCCCTACCGTATAAGCTCCTACACCCTGCTCATTCTGGTACATTCCAATAAATACCCAGAGAACTACCGGAAGAGTGTCTTCCTTCAGGGATTGTGCCAAATCCACGTACTGCCCTGCTTCCATGACTAGAGGCGCCGTATAAATAGCAATCGCAGGTGCAGTCTGCAGCAGCGAGCTGGCTACCTTGGTGAAGAGCTTATGTCCTTCAATGGCGTCTTCCGCTCCCAGAACCGACACAATGATATGAGCCTTGTGGGTCGACACAACCTGCTCCGCTTCTCTCCACAGGAAGTTATACTTACAATTCTCCTCTACTTCGCGGTTAGGAATAACAGCTGGCATATACCCGCAGGCAACCTTCATGCCGTCCACCTCGAACACGAGGCTTTCCTGCTCGGTCTGCTCCCCCGTCTCAATTCCCCACTGCTGCTTCAAATTTGCGATAAATGAATCAAAGTCATACTGAAGCTTGTCCAGCAGTACGAATCCTACGATAGGACCGGACTTCTCGTCTCCTGTTGACGTGGATGAATCCTCTTTCCTGCCGCGCAGCTTATCGAATAAACCCATATCCCAATTCCTCCTCTGTCTGAAAAAAAACACCTCCCGCATCGTCATTCACGACTATTGGAGGTGTTCATCGCTTCTGAGTCGCTTTTAGCCGTATACTACGTTGAAAGCCTCTTCCACATGGGTCAATATCGTATCCCAGTCCGCATCCGGTGTCTTGGTAATCGTGACAAAGTCGTTAACCGCGAACAGGTTATCGATCCCCTCAATGCTAAGCAGCGCTTTGGCCAGCGGATGATCTGTAGCATCTCCGCTTTTCAGGGAAGTACTTCTCGGGCCCTCAAATAAAGGTCTGCTTGTGCTAATCTTGATCGAATTCGGATTAGGTGTATATTGAACATCGATTTCCATGGATACCCGGGTCACTCCTGTCCTTTAAGAGTACTTGCTGGTACGAAGGGATGCCCACTTGTCCTCAAGCCAGGCATCAAATTCATCGCCTTTATTGCCTTCGTAGATATCATACACATCAATTCTCATCTTCTTGAGCTTTTCTTTGAATTCTTCATAAGTATGCTCTTTCGGCAGGCTCTTCTTGATTCTTAGCAGCAGCTTTGTAATGCCCGGAACCAGGTCCCCCGGCTCGCGCTTAGGGATTTGCACTTTCTCCCCAAGTCCTTGTAGCTGACGCTGCGCAGCTTCCTGTACCTTGAGTACAGAGTCATTCTTCAAGATGCCTTTAAGGACACCGACTGCTTGTTGATGATTAAGCTTGCCAAGCTCCTCTACCGCCTCAAGACGTCCTCTCCAGTCAGAGGTACGGTTGGCGGCCTTCTTGAGCTCGTCGTAATTCTCGGGCAGTTCGCCATGCAGTTCTTCGTTATTCAAACGGACCAAACTCCTTTGTTTGCTGTGATCTGTAAGTCTCTATTATATAACTATTCGGGGGTCCCTGGATACTTCAACTTCAGCATTGCCCTCATTTTGTCCATAAAAACATGCCTTAGATCCGATTCTTCTCCATCCAATCGACTGCCCAGTCCACCAATGAGCGCTGCCGGATTAGCCGAACCTCTGCATTGCCGACTTGATGAACTTTAACTTGATGGGCTTCATCATATTCCTGCCCGATTCTGATGAAATCCACATCATCTACAGCCTGGGTTCTATAGGTCACCCACTGCCGCTCGCCATCTACCAGAATAGCACTGCTCTCCTCCGTAAAGGTCTTGGTCGGGAAGTCCGCCCGGGTCTCAGCCAAATGCAGAGAGGTGTTCTTGTCGTACCCAACTCCAATCAGCAGCACATATCCATCCAGCTTATACAGCTTATCTACAGGCGAGTTCTCTCCGAAAATATTGCTCAGGTCATGCTCCTCCGTGATATAATCCGCATATTTGCCCACGGCCGCGATGGAGCGTGCCGGGTGATCCGTTCTCCGGGCTCCCGGCCATTTCCGGAACATTTCAGCGACAACCCCCATGCCGATAGCGGGAGTGACCTCTTTATCATAGGCAGGCCAGTGTTCACGGAGGATCGGCCACCACTCCTTGGGTTCTTCCCAGTGCACCCCGGTGGACGGGTCGAGGTTCTTCCAGGTCTGTGACGGCATCATCAGCGTCCCTTCCTCCCCAACAATTTCAAGCAGGGCTCTGATCAAAGTCTCCGAGCCCCCCACAACGAAGCCGAGACTTTTTAGTGACGTGTGCACAAAGATCGTCTGCCCCGGGGCCACTCCGCATTCCTTGAACTGCTGGATAAGATCCTCCTTGGTTAATATGATTCTGTTCTCCTTGGAATTCATTACCATCATCCTCCTGTTTCAGATAATAAAAAAACAACCCCGCAGCTGCTGCGGGGTTGTTGTCCTCCAGACGTAAAGAGACAATTCATTGCCCTTGAGTTGGTCCTTCATATGTGAGTAGAATTCAAAAATCCGTATAAGAACATCATACAAAGATTTACAATTAATATCAACAAAAACAGGTGTCTGTAAGGAACTAATTACGCCGTACGGCTTAGAGTTCGCTGGAGTGCCCGGAGATTCCTTGGGCCAAATAAGCTTCCATAAATTCTACCGACAAAGGCGGACTGTAATAGTAGCCCTGTCCAATTTGGCAGGCATTGTGAATCAGGAAGTTCACCTGCTCCTTCTTCTCGATTCCTTCCGCAATGACCTTGAAATTCAGATTGAGGCCCATATCGATAATGGTCTTCACCATGGCTCCTTGATTGGAATGATAAATGATATCGTCCACGAAGGATTTATCTATCTTGATCTTATCAATCGGAAGGTGCTTCAGAATACTTAGGGAGGAATAACCTGTGCCAAAATCATCGATGGACAGCTTAACGCCGATCAATCTCAACAATTTAAGGATGAGCGTCGACTTTTCGATATTTTGCACAATGCTTTCGGTAATCTCCAGTTCCAGATACTGAGGGTCCAGGCAGGTCTCCTGCAGCACCTCGGTAACAGAATCCACAAAGTTCTCGTCCTCCATCTGCCGGACCGAGATATTCACCGCTACTGGAATTGCCGGAAGCCCTGAATCCTGCCAAGCCTTATTCTGCATGCAGGCCGTCCGCATCACCCATTTCCCCAGAGGGACGATCAGGCCTGTCTCCTCAGCCAGCGGGATGAATTCTAACGGAGAGATCATGCCATACTGCGGATGTCTCCAGCGCAGCAGCGCTTCAATACCAACAAGCTCGCCGGTAGAGAGGTCTACCTGCGGCTGGTAATAGATCATCATTTCATCCTGCTCAATTGCCCTGCGAAGCCCGTTCTCCAGCTCCATCTTGCGGGTGGACAGCCCATTGAGGTCCGAGGAGTAGAACTGGTAGTTGTTCTTCCCGCGTTCCTTGGCCAGATACATGGCTGTATCGGCATGCTTAATCAGCGTCTCCTCGTCCACCCCATCTGCGGGATACATACTGATCCCGATACTGGCTGTCACAAAATATTCCTGATGATTAATCTCAATCGGACTCGAGCACTCGACGAGCAGCTTCTTGGCAATCCGGGTCACCTTTTCCTTCGTGCAGTTCTCCAGCAGGATAATGAATTCATCGCCGCCTTGTCTTGAGACCAGCCCGTCTCCTTGAACCGCCCGCTCAAGTCTCTTGGCCACCTTCTGCAGCAGAAGATCCCCAACCATATGCCCTTTGGTATCATTAATAATCTTGAACCGGTCCAGATCCAGGAACAGCACGGCCAGCATTTCGCGCCCGGCTTGATTCAAAATATGGTTCAGATGCTCTCTGAGCTTATAACGGTTGGGAAGCTCGGTTAAGGCATCGTAATAGGCCATGAACTCTACCATTTTCTCCGATTCCTTACGGATGGAGATATCACTGCCGACAACCTGTATCGCTGATCTGCCTTCAAAAAGAATCGGGCTGGCCGACAGCTCGACATGTGTGCTTTTGCCGTCCATCCGGTTCATTTCAAATTCAATGGACTTCCTGTGGCGGCCGTGTCCCTTAGTCTCTTCCGTAATCTGGAGTTCTTGTAATACCTCTGCCGGAAAGAATCTCTCTATAGGCTGACCAATCAGCTCGCACGGGGACGTCTCGCCTATGAGGGTGCACCCTGCCTTATTGATATAATCAATCCGTCCTCTTCTGATGACAGCAATCAGTTCCGGCGACATTTCCACCAGACTTTGATAGCGGTCCTCGCTTTCCTTAAGGTCAGTAATATCAAGAATAACACTGGTGAAATCGATGAAATTCCCCTTCTGATCCATCTTCGGTATTCCCCGGTCCTGGATCCAGCGTACTTCTCCATCCGGGCGGACAATCCGGTAAGTACTGGTGACCGTCTCTCCCTTGGCCGTGCGGGACAACCGGTCTGTAATCACACCCATATCCTCAGGAACAATGACCTGCATCCAAAAGGTCTTGTCATTATAAAAGGCACTAAGCGGATAACCGTACAGCTTCTCGATCCCAGGTGTAATGAGCAAGGAATCCGTCTTCATATCGTGATACCAGATGGCCACATCCAGAGTCTCAAAAATATTGTTGAGCCTTTGATTATTTAGCGTCAGCTCATCTTTGGTCTGGCTTACTTCTCTTAACATGGAGAAGAAGCCATAAAGCGTAATTAACAGAATCATGATGTGCAAAGACATATACACAGTCCAATTCAGTGAATCCAGGAACAGATCAAATAATGATCCTGTTATGATGAGAACGACGAAGATCAGAACCCATTTATTTTTTAGCATGCCGCCAATTACTTTCATCCCCATGTTCACTCCTAGCTGCGGATACAAATATTCCAATAGTTGATATATCGGTTAAGGAATAGCTACTTTTAATCCATAAATTATGGTATTGCTCCATATCTCTCCTGATGTTCTGAGCTAATTAATTCGATATAGGACATGTTATTCCTGTTCCGAACATAAAAAATGGTACTCCCGACTGAAACCTGTCACAAAACTGCATTCTGTTTCGCCTTATGTATGATTGGTAAAAACGGAGGAGGATGAACACGAATGGATAGATATGATACAGCTGTAGTTGGCGGGGGACTAGCCGGATTCATCGCTGCGATTCAATTGGCCAAGGCCGGGCAGGCTGTAGCCCTGATCGAGAAGTCGGGACGCTGGGGAGGAAGGGCTATCACGAACAAGAAGAATGAGATCTACCTCAATCTGGGCGGGCATGCGCTGTATCAAGCCGGGCCAGCTTACTCCATCCTGAAGGAGCTTGGGGTAAATCTTGAAGGCGGCAAGCCGGCTTCCCATATCCATACGATATGGAATAATCAGTCTCTCCCTTTGCTTGCAGGCCCGGCAAGCCTTCTGTCTCCCAAGCTTCTCACCTGGGCAGCTAAAGTTAATTTCATAAGGCTCATGATGAAGATCAAGCTGCTTAACCCGAATCAGATCGAAGCGGGCAGCGTAAGAGCCTGGGCGGAGACTGAGATCAAAGACCCGATGGTCAGGCATATCTTCTATGCCTTATGCAGGACCTCAACCTATACGCATGCCCCGGATCATCAGCTCGCCGGGCCTGCCCTGGCCCAGATTCAGCGTTCGCTGCAAGGTGTCCTCTACCTGAATAAAGGTTGGCAGACAATCATAGATCAGCTTAAAGTCAAGGCAGAGCAAGCAGGAGTTCGGCTGGTCAGCGGCAAATCTGTAACAGAGATCATTCACGAACAAGGCAAGATCTGCAGGGTGGTTATGGAAGGCGGGGACTTGCTGGAAGTCTCCCATGTTATCAGTACGGCTTCACCGTCAGAGTTATATAAGCTTGTACAGGGGGCGGAACAGACCGAATTGAAGCGCTGGAAAGAAGCCGCCCGCCCCTCCATGGCCGCCTGTCTGGACGTCGGACTGAGGAAGCTCCCGGTTCCGGGGCGGGAGTTCTCGATTGGACTGGATCAGCCCATCTTCTTCTCCCATCACACCGCCCATGCCACCTTGAGTGAGGACGGGACAAAGGTTGTGCATATTGTAAAATACCGCGGCCACGAAGAAAACCATCCAGAGGAGGATGAAAGGCAGCTGATTGAGGCGATGAGCCTCATTCAACCCGGCTGGGAACGAGAAGTGGTTACGCAGAGGTTCCTGCCGAGAATGACCGTGACCCATAACTATCTGCACGTGGGGCAGCCGGGAAGCTTCGCAGGACCCTCTGTCCCGGAAATCCAGGGCCTATTCATAGCAGGTGACTGGGTAAGTCAAGGCGAGATGCTTGCTGATGCGTCTGTCGTCAGCGCCGTACGTGCTGCACAGGCCATACTGAAACAACCACAGCGTGAACAATTGATCCTATCAACCAGGAGGTGAACCCTATTGGAATTGGCTGGAACTGCGGAAGAATACAGCACGTATAGACCGCTGCTCTTCTCCTTGGCCTATCGGATGCTGGGGAGTGTGGTAGAAGCAGAGGATATCGTGCAGGAAGCTTTTCTGTATGTCAACGAGACGAGGCCGGATCATATCTTAAATCCGAAAGCTTATTTATGCAAAATTGTCACTCACCGCTGCATCGATCATCTGCGCTCTGCGAGCAAGCAGCGTGAAGTCTATGTCGGGCCGTGGCTGCCCGAGCCGCTCGTGATGAATGAGGATCCCCGCAAAGGACCCGATGAACTTTATTCCCACAAGGAGTCGCTCTCGACAGCCTACCTGCTTCTGCTGCAGCAGCTGTCCTGGACCGAAAGAGCTGTGTTCCTGCTCAGGGAGGTGCTCGAGTATGAGTACAAAGAGATTGCCGACATTGTCGGGAAGAGCAGTACGAACTGCCGGCAGATCTTTCGCCGGGCCAAGAATGCCCTGACCGGTGTTCCAAGTCCCGATGCGAACCCCGGACTGGAGTCTTCACGGATGACGCCTGCTGCCGAAGAGCCAGCTCTAGGCGCTGTTGAACAGTTCGTTCAGGCTCTACTCACTGGAGATGTGAACAGGCTGCTGAACATCATCAAGACCGATGCCACTCTGTACTCGGATGGAGGCGGTAAAGTCAACGCGGCAGTGCGTCCAATACTTGGTGCGGAGCGGATTGCCATGTTCTTCTCCAAGCTGCTGGCTAAAACCCTGGAGGGATTTAGCTATTCCGTCACAACCGTGAACGGAGATACCGGAATTGTAAGCTATACGAACGGCGAGCCGCTCAATGTGGTTACATTCCAGGTCCAGGAAGGACAGATTTCCAGCATTTATCTCGTAGTGAATCCTGATAAATTAAGGCATATCCCGGTGCTGGATTAGGTGCCTATTCCCTCGTCTCTGCTGATAATTGATTATAATAATTCCGTATGAGTTAACAGAAAAAGAGCCCCCCTGTGAAATGGTTGACGTCCTTCCATTTTGCCTGGGAGAGGCTCTTTGCTGTTTAAATAGGATTACGCCCTCATATTCGGATTTCTTCGACTCGGTTAGGCATCCACCTCGGCTTTGGGTTCCCGCTTGAACCAGATCCCCAGTACCGCAAAGATCAGAAATACCGCTCCAAGGAAGATGAAGACACTGTTGACCGAGACATACCTCATCCCGTAGCCCCCGAACACAGGTCCAAGTACACTCCCGATGCTGTAGTGCACCGAGGCGATGACCCCCGTTGCCGGCAGAATGGCCTTCGGTACAATATCGGCAGCATAGGACATTCCGAGTGAATAGAAGGAGCCTACAATTCCGCCCGCCAGAGCGAACAAGAGGAACAGAATTAGCGTATGGTCCCCGGCAGTAGGGATCAGTAGGAACAGTACGGCTCCAAGGAATGCACAGGTCATCAGCACCGGCTTGCGTCCAATCCGGTCACTCCATACCCCCAGCGGAAGCTGCAGGATAATGCTGCCAATCCCAAAGGTCAGCAGCAGCAGGGAGATCCACTGCTTCTCAAGGTCGATTCTTAGGCCATACAGCGGGAAGCTGCTGTTCATGGAGGCTTCCATAACCCCATAGAGCAGCGGCGGAATCAGTGCGAACCAGGCGAGCCGGTAAGAGCGGACGAAACGGTTCTGGGCGGCTTCGCTTGCGCTGGCTTGCTCCGGCATTTCATTCGGGATGCGAAGCATGAGAAGCAGAATCACAGCGAACAGGCCTCCCGAGATAAGGAACGGCATAGCTTCGCCGAAAGGCAGCAGATTGATGCCAAGCGGCCCGATGCTGAAGCCAATCCCGTAGGCCATGCCATACAGCGAGAAGAATCGTCCCCGCTTGTCCGCAGGGCTGCTGCTCAGAATCCACTGCTGGGTGGCGAAGTGAAGTGAGCTGTCCCCTACGCCGACAATCAGGCGCAGGGCGAACCATAAGATCAGGGATGAGCTGACCGGGAATAGCAGTGAGGAGCCGGTTACCAGGATCAGACCGGCAACAATTACACTTTTATATCCAAATTTCACAACCGGCTTCTCTACAAAGAACATGGTACAGAAGATCCCAATATATAACGCTGCGGCATTCATACCGTTCATATCAGATGATACGCCGTGACGCTCCAGCAGAATAGAGAGCAAAGGCAGCAGCAGGCCCTGACTGGCACCTGAGACAATAACGACAAGCAGAAGGACGATGAGACGGTAATTCGACGACACCGGCTTCGGCGTAGAGATGGAAGACAACAAGACAAGAGCTCCTTTATGATATGGATTCTATAGTTCGTTCCATATAGCAGTGTGTAAGTTAACTTCGGCAGAGCCATTTGTTCATACCATCCCTTAGTTTACCCGCAGTGTCATTTTGCCGTAAAGCGCAGTGCTGGAACGCTTTAATGTGAATATATAAAAAAACCGGCACTCTTCCTAAGAAGAGTGCCGGTTCATTCCATCATTTACTTCGCAAGCAGCTTGTAGATGACTTGTGCGCTTTCCGCACGAGTCATGAAGCCTTGCGGATCAAACTGGTGATTCTCCTTGCCCTGTACCAGTTCAAGGCTTGCAGCAGCATTTACATAAGCAGCTGCCCATGAACTGATCTTGGTAGCGTCGGCGAAGGCGCCTGCGCTTACAGCCGCATCTACCTTCTTCCCTTGCTTCACTTCAAGTGCACGAATGAGCATAACGGCCATTTCTTCACGGCTGATGGTCTCATTCGGTGCAAAAGTATCCTTGCTGCGCCCGGTTACAATGCCTGCCTTAACCGCTGCGTCTACGTAGGAAGCATACCATGCTCCCGCTTTCACATCGGCAAAAGCCGCATGATCTCCAGCCTGGAGGCCCAAAGCGCGTGCCAGAAGTGCTGTGAATTCAGCCCGGCTGACGTTGCTGTTCGGCTGATACTTCGTATCTGTTACTCCAGTTACAATCTGCTTCGCAGTCAGCGATTTAATCGCCGCAGATGCCCAGTGTGATGCAGGAACATCGGCGAAGGATTTATCGATTTCAAGCGCTGCATATTTACTGAAATGCTTAACCTGTGCGGTTAGTACATCTCCGTTCAATACTCCGCCTACATATTCAAGAGTACCGTTATCTGCCAAATAGTATACCCCGATTAGATCTTTGTTCGGGTTCCCTTTGAGCTTGAAGGAGACGATAATCGGCTCTTGGAACGTAGTTACCGGAATACTTGTTCCGTCCTTTTTGATGATGCTAAGTTTGAATTCATAGACATCGGAGGCTGGCGCAACCTTGGCCCCCTTCTTCTGTAATCCGCCCACTGTAGTATTGGCCGAGCTGCTTTCCAGCGGATTTGCCTCAAATCTAATTTGAGATTCATCTGCTTCTGCAGCGGAGACCATACCCTGAATCGTGTTCAGCACTTCGTTTGGAAGAGTCACGTCCAGGCTGCCTAATTTGATAGTAAGATCGTTCGTTCCAAGTGCCTTGGCAGCTTGAGCCGGTAGAAGCACCGATTTCTTGCCTTGAGCGATTTGAACCTCAACCTTGCCATCTTTGCCATTCTTCAGACTGGACTCATTAACTACCTGAGAATCATCGGAAGGCGTTGTTGGTACAGTAGGGTCAGTTGGTCCTGGATTACCCGGTGTTGACGTTGGAGCTACGGCAATAATCACTGTGCCTCCGTTGTCTCTTCCTGGTACGCTAACCGTAATTTTGTGATCCGCAGTTACGGAATAGGTCTTGCCGCTATATTCATCTTGAACCAGAGCATTAGCTGCAAATGGTACTGTAAATGTTGCTGTTGCTACTGTGGTATTCGTATTAATAACCGTTACTACATCTTCATTGCCATAATGCTTGTTGAATGCCAGATAACCGAGCTCATCGGTTCCTGCAAGCTTCGTGCGTGTTCCTTTGGAGAAGACTTTGGAATACTTGGCACGAATATTCAGCAGCTTCTGATAATGATCGTGAAGCGCTTGTTCTGTGGTCAGCTTATCCCAAGGCATGTCGCTACGGTTCTGGCTGAACTCGCCTTTGGACATGTCGCCTTCCTTCTTACCGGAGTTCCCAAGTTCTTCGCCATAGTAGATCACCGGCTGTCCCTTGGCCGTAATTTGAAGGGCTGCTGCAACCTTAAGCTTGCCTTTATCCCCGCCTACATATTCAGTCAGGAATCCGTTCTCATCGTGGCTGCTCAAGAACTGAGCCATCGTCTTGGTGTTATCGAGCTTGGATTCGCGGTCCTGCATGTACGCGTCGGTGTCATTGATTTTTCCGTTAGCAAAATTCTTGGCTGCATCCTTGAATCCGAAATCCAGCAGTCCATCCATTTGCCCGGTTTGGAGCATATCGCCGTTATTATCGATCGTCCCTCCGAAATATTCGCCAACCATTTTGAACTTCGGATCGATGGTAGTCAGTGCATTCTTGAATGCTTTCCATGTTGTACCGTCAACGTGCTTAACCGTATCCACACGGAAATAGTCAATCGTATCGCCGCGATCCGTACGTGCGTTGTTCAGCCAGCCTGACTGCCAAGCCACGACTTTGTCACGGACTGCTGGATCTTCTGTCTTGAAGTCCGGCAGGTAGGCAAGTTCGCCTTTGACAGGGTCCGTATCTGCGGATACGCCGTCCGTACGAAGCATACCCTTAAACCGGTCCTTATCTGCCGCTGTGATTGTCGGATAATCATCATCCTCTTTCACGCCATAGCCTGCATGGTTCAGCACTACGTCCACCATGATCTTGATGCCTCTGTCATGCGCCTTGTTAATCAGCTCCTTGAAGGTAGCCATATCGCCAAGGTGCTCGTCAAGCTGGGTGAAATCTTTGGCCCAATATCCATGGTATCCATACTGCTTGGCGCCAAAGTCGGCCCCTTTGTTGAAGTCAATGTTATCTACAATAGGGGTAATCCACAGGGTGTTGATGCCCAGCTTCTGGATATAATCCAGATTATCAATCATTCCGCGGAAGTCTCCACCGTGATAAGCCTCAGGATGAGTCTTATCCACGTTGTAATCGTTCGACAGATCTCCATCTTTGAAGCGGTCTGTTAATGCAAAGTAAATTCGGGCCTCATCCCAATCAAAATCAAGCTTGTCGCCCGTATACGTTCTGGCTTTCACTTCGATTGTCGTATTTCCCTTATGCGTATTGCCATACTGATCCACAAGTGTGATCGGAATCGTCTTGATTCCAGCAGCCACGGTGTCCTTCACCGCAATGGTCTGCTTCATCAGTGCCGTATCCAGCTTCACTTGGCTAGGACCGCCAAGCGCAGTCAGATCCAAAGTACCTTCACGGTAGCTCACGCCATCGATATTCGCATCAGCTTTTACCGTAAGAACTGCATTTTGGTTCGGGGTTATAGCTGCCGGATTCACGGATGCTGTAACCTTAACCGTCGGATTATGATAGACCAGTACGGACTGGCCATCTACCGTATTCTTAGGGTCATTCACTTCAGTTGTGTTACCGTCCTTAGTAGTAACTAGGAAGGAATATTTGTTGTCACCATCATTTACTTTCGTCAGCTTGTAGCTGAACCACTCCTTAGCCGCATCATAGACCATCGGATACTCTGTACCATTAACCTTCACTTTGACATCTGTAATGTCAGTCATAGCATCCTTCTGGTACAGCGCATCATCCCGATATACGAATGTAATGGCTCCGTCTTTCATCACAGGCCCTGTATTGCTAGGCTTGATATCAAGCTCTCGGACCATGCTGGTTACGTTGACTTTGGTGAACACTTCACCCGGTGTCAGCGGAATAGTACGGTCATCAGGGAAATCCTGCTTGGCTGTATTCCAGTCAGTTCCTTTGCGGAGCACAAATCCAACGTTAGTCGCATTAGGTGCTACTTCAATAAGAACACTGGCCTTACCATCTTTGAATGTGGTGAAATCGATCTGGTCGTTCTTAACGCCCGTGTTCCACACCCAGAGATTCCAACCGGTATAGTCCTTATCTGCTCTTGTATACGTCAGTTGCACATAGCGTTTCGGATTAACAAAAACAGTAACCGTCTTCGATTTGCCGCCATAAGAAATCGTGATCGTTGCTGTACCCAGGCCAGTGGCTTTAACCAGGCCTTTGCTTGTAACCGTAGCTACTTCCGGTTTGTCGGATACGTAAGTAGCAGATCCTGTCACCGTAGCTTTGCTGCCATCGTCATACTTCGCCACTACAGCAGTCTGATGGGTGCCGCCAACCTGCAGTGAATAGTTTAGGCTGTCAGGCACCAGAGAAGTGAGCTTTGCCGCAGCTGCATCCTGCTTGATAATAACTGCCGTAAGCGGATCCAGTGTAATGGAATTCGCAGTGAGTTTGAAGCCGGATTGTTGCTCAGCCGGAATCTCCTTAACTCCTGCCTGGTCGTTATCTACCAGCACGACTCCATTGGTCAAGTCCTCACTAAGGGTAAGGGTTCTTGAAGTGCTGTCTCCATTCATGAACACATAATAATTGCCTGTTCCATCGGTTGATTTATTCTTATAACCGATAACCAGATCGTTCGCCTGAATTTCCTTTGCAGGAATCAGCGTAACATTGGAATCTACCAGCAGTTTGTCACCCAGTCTGAAAGCATCCGTTGACTTCCTAAGCTCGATTAGACCCGAAGTGAATTTCTGGGTGGTAGTCTGAACCGGGAAGTTCGTCTCATCGGTCGCTTTAGCCCAGTCAAACATATTGATCGCATCCGATGAGTCATACGAGTCATGGATGAAATAGCCGAACGTATTGCCGTCTTTATCTTTTAATACGGTAGTTCTACCCTTATCCTCAGGTTCGCCTGGGGCCTTCCACTGCTTGGTGCGGCCATACTCCTGACCTGCATGAATAAAGGCAGTACCTTGGGAGGTAAGCTCCAGCATATTCCCGAGTCTGATTCTCTTCTGGATTTCAAGCTCGTTCTCCGGAACGGATGGGTCCTTCTTGATCGACTGCGCAATAACATCGTGCAGCGTCAAGTTGTCATGGGCTTCAATATAAGGAACGATGTCGCCCGGATCGTCACCCGGAATATTTGAAGGTTCACCTTTGATATTGTTAAAAATTGTGCTGATCGAACGAGCACCGCCCGTAATAAATCTCGGTTGGCCCTCTGAGCCATAGCCTGATTTCAGTTCATTTCGGAATTCATCGGAGAATACGCCAACGTTATCCGTCTTGTTCATCCAATCCTGATCAGCGCCCATCCCTGCAAGAGCTGGTTCTGCTATATTCCCGCCAAATGTTCTCCATCCTTCACCGATGAAGAGGGCTTTTGGGTTAATCTCGGCAGCTGCATCGTAGGCGTGCTGCACAGCCTCTGCTGTTGCATCACCCATCATATCCCAGCGCATTCCATCGATCTTGTACTCCTTGAACCAGTACTTAACGGAATCCACCATTAGCTTCTCTGCCATCTTATGGTTGGTAGCGAGATTGTTGGAGAACCCGCCAATAAAGTTCCCGCTTGCATCGATAAAATGATAGTAATTAGGCACAATATCGTTCAAAAATTCTTTCTTGGCCATATGCGTATACACCACGTCCAGAACGACACCCATTCCGGCTTTATGCACCGCATCGATTAAGCCTTTCAACTCTTTAATTCTCAATTCAGGATCTTTAGGATCCTGAGAGTACGCTCCATCCGGAGAGAAATAGTTCTGAGGGTCATATCCCCAGTTATATTCGTTGTCCTTGTCAGAATAAGTAGTCTCTCTAGTTCCCATTTTGTTCTCGTCCCCATAATACCAAGCCATTACAGGAAGAAGCTGAATATGGGTAACTCCAAGCGATTTGAGGTAATCGAGTTTCTTCTCAAATGCTTTGTAGGAACCCCATCTTTCGCCCGAAAGGCTGTCTTCAATCGTAGGATCCGAAGTAAAGTCACGAATATGAACTTCATAGATGACTGCATCTTCGCGCTTCTCGTAACCTTGGATATTCGCATAGCCAAATGAATCGGGATTTGTCTGACTGAGGTCCACAATGGCCGCCTTACCTACTGTATCTCCATCAGCACCCGCATTGCCTTTAGTATCGACGGTGAATACAGCCATGGATTTCACATAAGGATCAAGCACTTTTTTGGTTACACCATTGTTCGTAACTTCATATTGATAATAATATCCGCGGACATCGGTGATTCCTCCACCAAGGTCCGAAGGAGTCAGTTCAGTTGACCAAACTCCATGCTCACCTTGGGTCAGGTCCAGGCTCTTAACTAGAACAGCGGAATCGCTCTTGTCGTATACATCGACAGCAACCTTGCTGGCCTTGGGAGCCCATAGCTTCAGGGTAGCCGACTTGTCAGTTGCATGGTAAGTAGCCCCCAGATCATCGCCAGTATAATTGTAATCTTCGTCAAGCAATCTCCAGTCGCTGGAAGTCGATACCGTCTTCCCGGAGTACTCAATGCTCAGTGGAGCTTGATCCAGAGTAAACGCATCCGTATCTACATCAACTGAGGTTTTACTTGAAATAGTTACATTCTTCACGGCAATGTCGTTGCCGTCTTTATCTTTTACTTTGATTCCAGTCTTCAGTTCTGCTGCATCAAGCCCATCCGTTAACGTAAAGTTGAGGGCAATCTTGGTTGTAGAAGCTAATCCTGCAGATACAAGACCAATCGGAGCCTCGCCAAAAGGAGATACGTAGACGTTATTATCGCCTTCTTTGATCCACAGTTGGTTGTAGCGGTCAAGGAGGGTAAAGGCTTTGTCTCCTCCGTCCTTATCGCTGTCTGGAGCATCCTTAATCGGCTTAACTACAACCATTTTAATTTTTTTAGCGTTTTCCTTAAGAGGGATATCAAGATATGCCCCGAATCGGTCAGTCTGGGTTGATATGAAAGGAACAGCATCGCTGGCCCAAGTACCCGGAAGGTTCGCTACATCATCCGCTAGCCAGAGACCGTAATCACTTTGTTTATTATCTGCTCTCATATAGTGAATGCGGACCGTGTTCGCTGAAAGCGTGACCGGTTCGTATGGAGTGACCGTGTTGGAGCCTTCCTTGATCCAAATTTCATTTGTTTCAGGTGTGCTGACAAGGAAGGTTTTGTCTCCAGCATCCTTGGACCCATTGGAACGATTCACTACTAGGAATGATATTTTCTTCGCCCCTACCTTCACGGGAACATCAACATATGACCCGTAAGCATCAAGCTGTCCTGCTGGGAACGCAGTCGCGCCTGTTGGAAAGTTCGAAGAAGGCGACACTACATCATCCCACAACCACAGGCCTTGATTGGTATAGGTTTTGTCTGTACGTGCATAGTGAATCCGGATATTTCCGGCCGGCACGGGATTCACCTGACCAGGATCTTGAGGAGCCGTGAATTTCGCATCAGCAGCATGATCCTTGGCATTATACGTAAAGGTAACCGGTAATTTGGACGGCAGTTTTAAATCTGCAGGGGTATCCGGATAAGAATGATCGTCTGCTTCGGTAGCCCCCGGTACAAACACCTGATACTTGTAATCTCCTTGTGCAACCTCCGCAGCCGCGCTGTAGACATTGTCAAAGTCCGGGTCAGTGAGCAGAGTCTTCGCATCCGCCGGAGAAGAATTTGCAGCATCTCCCAGTGCGGTCTGCACGGTTCCTACAACACGTGGGAGCTTGTCGCCAGCTATAGGCGTATAGTAGGTGGAATCTGCGATCTTCTTGGTGTTGTCGTTGTAATAGAAAGTCACATCACTATCTTCCGTGAGTGTAATCTTAATGTTGCCATCTTGAGTAGTCCCTTGGGACTTCGTATAGTTGCCTAATCCATAGCTTTCATCCCAAGCCCCGTTTAGGGCAATCTTATATTCATACGTTCCAGCTTTCAATGAGCCTTTAAATGAATAGAGGCCATCGCCTTTACTAGTCAATTCGGTTACATTAGATGCCGGATCCCAATCTGCTGCTGAACCCAGTTTAGTCTGCAGATCTCCCACAAGCGTAACCTTGCTGGTTGCGGCTTTCACCCCTGCCGGGTACATTCCAAAACATGAGAATACAAGAGCCAAGACCATACTTACTGCAAAAGCTCTCTTTCCCCATAACGAAATCTTCATTCAGTCAAACCTCCCATATTTAAGACTCTTACGCTGTAAGCGGTTACGAAAATCAAAAACCTTCTTCAAGTTAATCCTTAACTCATCCCTGCTGCACAGCTCTTAGAATTATGGATATTGGCTTGTTAGGCCTTCGTAACTCGTTAGCCTCCTTCTTCAAAATAAAATGATGACGATTGCGCCTCATTCCCTGAATAGTCCTCTCTTCGCCCCACTGAAATATGCGCAAACGTTTGCGTAATTAAAATAAATACAAACGACTCATTAAATCCAACTTGTGCAACTTGTTTGCACAATAAAGATAAATGAAAGCGTTTGCTAAGTTTCTGTTTATAATACTAATCTTCTGGGCAAAGAGTTGTCAACCCATATTTGCTTGAACTTTCTAAGGCAGCAGGCCATAAAAATTACCGATCATCGGTCTACGCTAACGTTTGCATTAATTTGCACACTATTTTTTATAAATAAGTAATTTATTGTTAAATAAACAGGTTATAAAGTCCCACATATTACATCAAGATGCAAGTGCACTGAACAAAAAAAGAAACAGCCTGGACTCTGTATCCAGACTGTTCTTTAATCGAAGCTTCTATTACAAATTTGAGTGCAATATCGTGCTTATGATGCTGACTTTCAATTTACCTGGCCGTTGCTACAATAATATCTCGCAGTGCCCAGTGATGATCCGGAACATCCTTGAAGCCTGAATGTACCGACCCGCTTTGCGGTGTAAGGTTAAGCACCTTATTCATGATAACCACTGCTTCAGCCCGGGTAAGGGATTGATCCGGACGGAACGAATGATCCGGGTAGCCTTTGATAATACCGGCAGTTTGAACTTTCAAAATGGCCGCTTCGGCCCAGTGACCTGAAGTATCCGCAAATCCGGCACCTGCCTCAACATCGGTGCTGATCAACAAGGATACAATCTTCGCCATTTCAGCACGAGTTATAGGTCTGTCCGGGTCAAACGTACCATTCGCATAACCATGCATAAGTCCCATTTTCGTAACTTTTGAAATCGCATCTTTAGCCCAATACGTGGACTTCATGTCACGATATTCCGTATTCTCTGTATTGTCAGGATTTGAGACAACTCTCGCCAATATAGATGCAATTTCAGCACGCGTAATTTTGGCATCAGGCTTGAAGGTGCCATCGGTATAACCATTCATGTAAGCCGATTGCAGATTAACTGATGCCAGACCGTCCGCAGTGATCAGGGTGAATGTGCTGAATTTATCAACGGTAAATTTCAATCCCATACCACCATTATTATTATAAGGTACAACGGTACCTCTTAATATTTGCTTTGAGCCGTCACTGTGCTCAATAAACACCGCCAAATCCTTCAGTGCATCCTGGCTCAAGTTAAGATTATTCAATGGCAGGACCAATGTCACCTCGCGCCCTTGAAGATTTGTATCGATCGACACGGGACGCCCTACCACATTCACTACTTTGCTGCCCAATAGCTTTGTAACCATGGAGTCCTGGCGTATACGGTCTTGAATAGTTTGCTTATCTGCATCTGTTTTTGCCGGAATCAGGTTGATTACAAGATTATCTGATGCATTCTGCAGAGACGCCGCAGGGATTAGCATCTGGGCATTATTTGTTACAAGTCTTAATCCCACCTTGGCATGGTCCAGCAGACTAACAACTGCTTTGGGAAGGCTCACGCTCGTCTCGGACACTTCGTCTTTAAGGTCAGGAACAAGAATAGTGATGGAGGAGAGCCCAGCTCCTACAGTACCGCTAACAGCCCTTGTGATTTGATCTGATGTCAGATTGATTACATCTTTCTTAGTGCCATCGGCTTTCAGGACCCGTTCGATAACGAGCGTGGATATGACGTTACCCGCATTTCCACCAGCTTCCACATTGGCGGTAACATATTCCTTGTCAGAATCAGCTGGCCCTGGTGTAGATGGGGATGCAGGACCCGGATTAGGTTGAACTATCGGGGCCGCTTGGATCAAAATAGCCGGAGCACTCTCAACTTCTGCACCGATTGCAGGTACAGCAGCATTACGCGGAGTCACCGCGAAGGAGATGTACTTTCCAGCATCCTCCGCTTGCAGGATGTAGGTCCGATTCACAGCCCCTGCTATCGGAGCATGATTCGCTGTCATGGCAGAATCATCTGAGCGGTACCACTGGTAAGTGCTGCCGCTTTCTGCGTCTCCATTCACATCCTCATAAGAATAGCTTCCTGTTAAGGTCTGGCCGGCTACGGCTGTGCCAGTGACAGATACGTTGGATACAGTTGGTGCTGCCGCAGCAGGAACAACCTTGGCTGTTGCAGCACTCTCAACTGCCGCACCGGTTGTCGGTTCAGCAGCATTATTCGGGGTTACTTTGAACGAAATGTACTTGCCTATATCGTCTGGCTGCAGAGTATATGTTGTACCCGTGGCCTGTGCAATGGCCTGATGATTCAAAGTTAATGCCGCGTTATCCGAGCGATACCACTGATATGTGCTGCCAGACTCCACATCCCCGTTCACGTCGGCATAATCGTAGCTTCCGATTAGATTCTCTCCTACGGCTGGTGTCCCCGATATAGTTACTTGGGCTGCCGTTGGAGCCGTGGGTCCAGCTATAATCTTGGCTGTAGCGGCACTTTCTACATCGAACCCAGTAGTAGGTGCGACTTCATTCCGAGGGATAACCGCAAAGGAAATATACTTGCCGATATCAGCAGCCTGAAGGATATATTCCTTACTTGTGGCGTGTGGAATCGCAGTATGGTTAAGAAGATGAGCCGAATCATCTGAGCGGTACCACTGGTATGTGCTTCCGCTCTCCACATCGCCGTTCAGATCCGAATAGGAATAGCCCCCGGTTAGGGTCTGGCCCTGAACAGCAGTGCCCGCGACCGTAACATTGGCTGCTTCTGGTGCAGATGGTGCGAAAATAACTTTAGCCGTTGCAGCACTTTCAACCTCTGCTCCAGCAATTGGCGCTGTCTCCGTCTTCGGAGTTACTTCGAACGAAATATATTTGCCCACATCTTCGGCCTGCAGGGTATAGGTCTCCGCTACAGCCCCTGCTATCGGAGTATGATTCACTGTCATGTCAGCATCATCTGAGCGATACCACTGGTACGTGCTGCCGCTCTCTTCGTCTCCATTCACATCCTCATAAGAGTAGCTTCCTGTTAGAATCTGGCCGGATTCAGCCTGACCTGTAATGGAGACGTTCGCTGCCGATGGTGCTGCTGGTGCAGCTGCAATCCTGAGCGCAGCACTCTCTTTGGCGATTCCCTCAGTCGGTTCCTCCGCATTCCGCGGCGTAACTTCGAAGGAAATATATTTGCCAACATCCTCTGCCTGCAGGGTATAGGTCTCCGCTACAGCGCCTGGAATCGGAGTATGATTCTTGGTTAGAGCCGCATCGTTTGAACGGTACCACTGATAGGAAGTTCCATTCTCGGCATCCCCATTCATATCCGCATAGCTGTAAAGTCCTGTTAAGGTCTGGCCTTCAGCCGGGGTTCCGGACAGAGTTACATTCGCGGCTGTCGGAGCAGCCTTCACGATCTGAACATGGGCGGATATAGAATCCGACTCGTTTCCTGCTTTATCAATTGTTTTTGCCTCAATCTCTGTCCTTCCGGCCTTAGAGAGAGATACTGCAGTTACATAGTCGGTCCAACTGCTCCATGTTATTCCTTCATCTTCGCTTGTCCGATACTGCGATTTCAGCACACCTGCACCGGAATCGATGCCATCGCTGACTGTGAACGTAATGTTCTGATAGGAGTCCTCGCCGGGAGTATAACCAGGAGGCGCAACAAAATTTACGGTTGGTACAGTGGGGGCAGTCTTATCCATAAAGACTTCAGCCTGTGCAGCTGAAGATAAGTTCCCTGCAGCATCCACAGTTACAGCTTCAATATCGGTCTTACCTTCTGCTGTAACTGTAAGAGGTCCGCTGTAATCTGCCCAATCGCTCCATGTGCCGCCATCCATACGCGTCCGATATTGGGATTTGACGGCGCCCGTTCCCTGGTCAGCACCGTTCAGGATCGTATAAGTAACCTCCTCCTTTACAGGAGTCCCTGGCGTGTAACCAACGGGAGTGGTGAATTGAAAGGTTGGCATAGCAGGTGCGATCGTATCTACGGTAATGGTTCCACTATAAGCAGCTGAACCGGTAGCCCCGTTACCATCGTCTGCCGTAACTAAGAAATTCTTGTTCTCACCATTGCCAAGCGAGTCCACAGCTGTATTCCAGGTGAGCGTGAAATTATCCGCTGCCGGATTAGCGGCCGGCGCCGAGGTCACTGTCGCTGTCTTGGTAACGCCGCCAAGAGTTGCACTGACCGTTACATTTCCTCCATCTCCATCCGTTACTTTACCGGATATTGAGACAGAACCGCTTCCGCTATGGCCAGAAAGTATATGGCTGTCATTCGCATTAGAGAGTTCAATTCCAGGAGTATGATTCATGATGACATACGGGTCAGAGGATTGTCCCGACCCTGAAGCAATAGAAAGCGCGGATTTCAAATGAAGTGCCGGCCGGAGTGCACGTGAATTGTTGGCCGTAATCGCGGATGCCGAACCGTTCGTATTCAAATACCATACATAGAACGGACTTCTCTGCTGCGGGGTAATTAACCAGTAACGATCAGCCGGGATACCCAAATAGGGCCTGTACAGCCTGGATTCATAGTAACTGAGAAGACCGATCTTCGCATTTACACTCATACCCGCCTCATTAGTCTCATTGCCTATGTTCCAGCTTGAGTTCTGAATCCACAAATGATCAGGAAGGTTATTATAGTAAGATCCATTGAGCCAGGATGCAATATTAGCTCCATCCCCTGGATTAAACAGCTGATTATTGTTCAAATCAAATGCCCGCGTCCCATCGAGGTCTGAAGCAATTAAGTATCCGGTATCGGGATCTAGTACGATCCAGTTTTTGTTTCCATATTTCACCGTATCCCCTAAGTGAACAATTGACTTCCATGGCACGATTGTCTCACCATCCGCCGCTGCCTTGGGTAAATCAAATGAAAACACGGATACTAATAGGGTAAAGATAAGGAGTACATTCAATTTTTTAGTCTTTCGGTGCATTTTGATCTATCAATCCCTCTCATTTAGCTTGCTATACTGCTCTAGCATTATACACTTTGTGGTAACTATTGGGGTATAGTTTCTACTAACTTGCAACAAATTTCTTACAATTCTCGCGATCTCAGCCCCCCACTATCCAAAGGGCATATTGGACCAGAACTTTACATAAAGCTGAATTAGACAAAAAAATAACCCAAGCGCTGATTACGCTTGAGTTATGATTTAAAGAGGAAGCCCAGTCTAGGTTCCTTCGTATTCCTTATTCGCCGTTTCGAGCATGGATTTCCAATCAGAGAAATTGGTCTCCCGCGCAACATGGCGGTCAAACAGCTCATCCGGGATGTTATTGACATCTTCCTGGGTTTGAATCTGGAAATTCCCTTTTTCCACGAACGCTCCAAAGCTGCTGAACCCGGAATGCTTGCTCATGAACGATTCATTGAACAGCTTCTCTAGGGGCACGTTGTTCGGGTCTTCCTGCACTGTTCTTTGGCCTTGTAATTCCACCAGCAGATCATCAAATGACATTGGTTTTTGTTTTCTCAGAAAGCATCACTCCTATAAAATATGGTTTATTCGTCTTTAAGATTAACGGGAGTCTGCTCGCTGTCCCGATTCTTCGTCCCTTTACTCTTGTAAGGTTTGGGTGCGCTCTTTGCTTTGTTGGCACTAGCCTGCCACCGGTTCCAGCCCTTCTTGCCAGTTCCCCTGCCTGTTCCGCCTTTGCCTTTAGCTTTACTCAAATAATCACTCCGTTATGTTGATCTTGCCGCATTCTGTCCACACGCCGCTCCACATGCACCGTACGGGTTACTTACCACTTTATAACCAGTTTAACACATTTAGTCACTTACTATGTGGATTGACCCTAAATTGAGCATTGATAACCGATTTAAGGTTGTCTATTCCTTGCTTTAGCTCATTCCACAGATGTGGATTGAGCTAAAAATTGAGAATAGATAACCGAATTAAGGTTGTCTATTCCTTGCTTTAGCTCATTCCACAGATGTGGATGGACCCTAAAAAAGGGCTGCCGATTGGCAGCCCCCTTGGTATGGTAATTCCTCTATTACTTGCCCAGCTGTCCTTTATTCACAATATAAGGGCCTGTTCCTGGCGTGGAATGCTGATGATCCGCAGGCGGCTTCAGGTCCGGTACTCCGCCTTGGGCCTGAGGAGTGGCAACATATTCGAAATTGCCTGTCCCATCCGGCAGCGGGCCATTCGCCCAGCGTCCTGCACTGCTCGCTTCACCCTCGGAGAAGTTCAGGAATTGGCGCGTGGCCTCTTCCACCGTCTGCTCCCGCGGGAAGGAAGCCGGAGCAATAGGTCCGTCCAGCTGCTCAATCTCTTCAATGGCCGCCATCCATTGATTCTGGTGCATGATATCGCGGGAGATCATGAAGCTCAGCATATCGCGGATACCTGGATCTGTTGTTTGCTCGTAGAGCCGCACAACCTGCACAAGGCCTTGAGACTCCGCATTCAGATTGGCACGGAAATCAGCAAGCAGGTTCCCGCTCGACACGATATATTTACTGTTCCAAGGATAACCGTTGCTGTCGCTAGGCATAGCTCCCATTCCCGACACGATCGTATGCTGCGGATTCATACCGCCCAGTGCTGCCGCAATGAGAGGATCTTTTGCCATCTCATCCACTTGATCTGCCGGCGCTCCGTCCAGCAGCTGAGAGATCATGGTACACAGCATTTCCACATGGCCGATCTCCTCAGTACCGATATCAAGCAGCATGTCACGATATTTCCGGTCTGCGCGGCAGTTAAAGCCCTGGAATAGATACTGCATCATTACGGACATTTCACCAAACTGTCCCCCCAACACTTCCTGAAGCTTTCTGGCATACACCGGATCCGGCTTCTCAGGCTTGGCACGAAATTGAAGCTCTTTAATGTGAAAAAACATAAATGACTTCCTCCTTCGGTTCTAGGTTTGCGTGTGGTGTGTCTCGTCTCATCTTGTCATGTCTTGTATGGTCTTGCCTTGTCTTATCGGAATATTCTTACCCTGTACTAAATAATTCCAATCACCAGGCACACGTCCTAATCCAACAAAGTCTCTTAGCTTGAAGTGTATGCTTAGTTCAATCCGTCCGCATTCGCTTAGGAAAAACAAAAAAGAATCCCCCGCTCCGGCTAATCCGGGAACAGAGGATTCTTGATACCAACAGCGTGTCTACTCCCTAACGCTGCGGGTTAGACTGCCATGATCTCACACCATAATCTTGCAGATATTATTCGTAAATTCAACCGGATCGCTTACCGGTAGCCCTTCGATAAGAAGAGCCTGATTGTACAGCAGGTTCGTATACAGCTCCAGCTTCTGTGGATCGCCAGCTTTAGCGTCCTTCAGAGACTGGAACACCTCGTGATTCACATTAATCTCAAGCACCTTGTCGGCCTTCACATCCTGGCCGCTTGGCATTGCCTTCAAGATCTTCTCCATCTCGATGGTCAGCTCCCCTTCGGTAGACAAGCAGACCGGATGGGTCTTAAGCCGCTTTGACGCCTTGACTTTCGTTACTTTGCCCGTAAGGAAGCTCTGCATGGAGTCGAACAGTTCCTTATTAGCACTCTCTTCCGAGTCGGACTGCTCCTTGTCTGAATCAGCTTCAATCCCAAGATCACCGCTGGATACCGACTTAAATTCCTTCTCCTTATAAGTCATAATCACCTTAAGGGCGAATTCATCGATATCATCGGTCAAATACAGAATCTCGTAGCCTTTATCCAGAACCAATTCAATCTGCGGAAGCTTCTCAATCCGTTCGATTGACTCTCCTGCAGCGTAGTAAATATATTTCTGATCCTCAGGCATTCTAGACACATACTCATCCAGCGTAACCAGCTTCTTCTCCTTGGAGGAGTGGAACAAGAGCAGGTCCTGAAGCACTTCCTTGTTCATTCCATAATCGTTATAGACACCGAACTTCAGCTGACGACCAAAAGAAGTATAGAACCGCTCGTATTTCTCCCGCTCATCCTTAAGCAAGCTGACCAGCTGGCTCTTGATCTTGCTCTGAATGTTCTTCGCGATCAGCTTGAGCTGGCGGTCATGCTGCAGCATCTCCCGGGAGATGTTCAAGGACAGATCCTCGGAATCGACCATCCCTTTCACGAAGCTGAAGTAATCCGGCAGCAGATCGCCGCATTTGTTCATGATCAGCACGCCGTTCGAGTAGAGCTCAAGGCCCTTCTCATATTCCTTCGTATAGTAGTCGAACGGCGTATTCTCAGGAATGAAGAGGATCGCGTTATACACCACAGCTCCATCTGCCTTGATGTGGATATGAGACAACGGCTTATCGAACCCATATCTTTTCTCATTGTAAAAGTTCTCATAGTCCTCGTCCGTAAGCTCGCTCTTATTCTTTCGCCAGATCGGAACCATGCTGTTGATGGTCTCTTCTTCCACCTTCTCCTCGAACTCGTTGTCGCTGCCTTCCTTAGGCTGGCGGGAGGTCACATCCATCTTGATCGGATAACGGATAAAGTCGGAATACTTCTTGATAATGCTTCTGAGACGATACTCGTCCAAATATTCATCATACTGATCGTCTTCCGTATTATCCTTGATCTTGAGTACAATTTCCGTACCTACGGAGTCCTTGCTTGCGGGCTCAATTGTATATCCGTCAGCCCCCTCGGATTCCCATTTGAAAGCCTCATCGCTGCCAAATGCACGGCTGGTCACGGTGACCACATCAGCAACCATGAAGGCCGAATAGAACCCGACCCCGAATTGGCCGATGATATTGTGTCCGTCCTTCAGTTCGTTCTCATTCTTGAACGCAAGTGAACCACTCTTCGCAATAACGCCGAGGTTGTTCTCCAGCTCCTCCGGACTCATCCCGATCCCCGTATCGGTAATGGTCAGCGTCCGGTTCGCCTTGTCGGCAGTAATCTTAATGAAGTAATCTTCCTTATTGAACACCAGGGTGTCATCACTTAGTGCCCGGTAATACATCTTATCGATAGCGTCACTGGCATTGGAAATGAGCTCTCTGAGGAAAATTTCCTTCTGGGTATAAATGGAGTGAATCATCATATCCAGGAGCCGCTTGGATTCAGCCTGAAACTGCTTCTTTGCCATGATTGTAATCTTCCTTTCTTTGTGGTTCTTTGTTATTCATTTTAGCACTCGATCATACAGAGTGCTAATTCTTATTTTTATATATCATGGGCCCCAAAGCGTGTCAATAGATGTAATTGCTCATTGGCCCATGCGGATGGAGGATGGCTCGCATAATCTGTATTGTTCTGATAAGTGTTCTTCGAGAGAGGAGGAGACATTCATGGGTGGAGTTGGTGGCGTTGGCCTTGGAACTTCTACAGGAGCCATTTTGGTTCTGTTCATTTTGCTCGTAATTATTACTAGTGCTTTCATGGTGTAATTCTCAGCCCCTTTCTTATTGGATATAGAATCAAGGCTTAAAGCCTCCCTATGTACCGGGAGGCTTTTTGGCATTTCAACTTGATCCATTCACAGAACATCTGGCCTAAGAATCATCCTGCAATTTTTCTCAGTAAGTTCACTTTCTTGTTGATTAAGCCCTAACTTCAAGGGTTATACTAGTACTTGGTACTAAGTTAATGCCATAATGAGGAATACTACATTTTATTTAACTATAAAGGAGAGGTCCCCACTGAATTTCGAGCAATGGAACGCACCTGAACAGTATAATTTAACGTCAGAAATGGAGAACCACCCCTCGGACAGGCTCGCGCTGAAATGGTTAAGCGATCAGGGAGACTACGAAGAGATTACTTATGGAGAGCTGCTGAAGAAGGCGAATCAACTGGCAGGCGGCCTGCAAAGGCTGGGGCTTGTCAAGGGAGACCGGGTACTGGTCATGGTTCCGCGCCAGATTATCGCTTATGTCATTTACCTGGCATGCCTGAAGATTGGCGCTGCGATTATTCCTTCTTCAGAGATGCTGCGTGCCAAGGATTTGTCTTATCGCTTCGGGCATTCCGAAGCCAAAGCCGTGATCACCTGGGCCACTCTTACTCAGGAAGTGGACAAGATCGAGGAAGAGCACCCGAACCTTGAGTACCGTATTGCCGTCAGCCACGGAGAAGCTGAAGGACAAGCTGCCCCGTCCGGCTGGCTTAACTTGTCCAGTCTGATGGAGGGTGAATCGGATGAATTCGCTGCAGTTCCGACCCATCGGGATGATATCGCTATTCTTGCCTATACCTCCGGCACGACGGGGAATCCCAAGGGAGTCATTCACAGCCATGGATGGGCGTATGCCCACCTGAAGATCGCTTCCACGCTGTGGCTGGATATCCAGCCGGGCAATATCGTCTGGGCAACGGCCGCACCCGGCTGGCAGAAATGGATCTGGAGTCCGTTCCTGTCGGTCCTCGGCAAGGGAGCTACCGGATTCGTCTATCACGGTTCGTTCCAGCCCAATCAGTACTTGAATCTGATCAAGGAATACGGGATCGAGGTGCTCTGCTGTACTCCAACGGAATTCCGGATCATGGCCAAGATCGATCATCTGGGAGATTATGACCTCTCTTCTCTCCGCAGTGTGGTCTCCGCAGGAGAGCCGCTCAATCAGGAGGTTATCGAAGTCTTCCAACGCGTGCATAACCTTACCATCCGGGATGGTTACGGTCAGACGGAGAGCACACTGCTGATCGGGAATCTTATGGATTCCCCGGTTCGGCTCGGGTCCATGGGCAAAGCGATCTCACCAGGTCTGATCGAGATTGTAGACGAGTCCGGAAGTCCGCTGCCACCTGGTGAGGTGGGAGACATCGCCGTTCACCTGGACATGCCCGCCTTGTTCAAGGGTTACTATAAGGACCCGGATCGCAAGATGAGCAATCAGCGCGGGGAGTATTTCGTGACCGGGGACCGTGCCCGTGTCGATGAGGACGGCTACTTCTGGTACGAGGGGCGTAACGATGATATTATCATCAGCTCCGGATATACCATCGGTCCATTCGAGGTGGAGGAAGCGCTGATGAAGCATGCCGCCGTAAAAGAATGTGCCGCGGTGGCAAGCCCGGATGAGATCCGGGGTGCTGTGGTGAAGGCTTTCGTCGTCTTGGTGGAAGGTGTGGAAGGAACTCCGGATCTCGTCAAGGAGCTCCAGAGTCATGTTAAGGCGCTAACCGCGCCGTACAAATATCCGCGGAAGATCGAGTTCGTAGGCTCGCTTCCGAAGACGAACTCCGGCAAGATCCGCAGGATTGAACTGCGGGAGAAGGAGTACTCTTCTAAGGAATAGGATGCAAGGGTAACAACCAATCCGTGAGCATGCGGATTGGTTGTTTGTTTTGTGCCAGCGAAGGTCCGTGATGATTATACAGTTTGAGCTTGGCAGGAGTGTGAAAAGGTTCTGGATAAGCGAGCGTTCGCCTTCGCAGCCAGAACTCCCTGAGAATATCGACCTAGAACAACGTCTGCGACAAGTTAATCACAAAGGTTAAGGTAATGCTGCTGAGGAGCATGGATACAAGTACCGCCTGGGCTGCAAATTCCGGCTCGTTCCCGTATTCCAGCGCTAAGGATGCGCTGTTGCGTGAGGTAGGAATGGCGCTTGCAATGAATAGGGCCTGGGCCGTAATCCCCTGAATATTCAGGATATGGATAATGCCATAAGCCACAATAGGGGCTATGACCAGCCGGATCATACTGCTGAGCAGAACCGTAGACGTATTCCGGTGAAGCTTCGCTGATGCAATCTGGGCTCCGATGGAGACGAGAGCGAACGAGAGCATGCCGCCCGCGATATCAGATAGCGGGCTCAGGATCGGATCTGGAATCTGAACATTCAGCAGATGCAGGATTGTTCCGGCAATAATAGAGTACAGGACCGGCATTTTGGCGAACTGGATGAGAGAGCTTTTTAACCCGGCAGCTGCCTTGCTCGCATTTAATATCCCGTAGGTAAAAGTAGCGAATAGTTCAAATACCACCACGATAATCTGAACGGACATCGCAAAGGGGTCCTGCTTGAATGCCAGCGCATTGACCGGAATCCCGACATTCCCGTTATTCGTTAGCGAGATACTGTTGGAGAAGCTGGCTGCCAGCGGCCGGGGATGATGCAGCAGGCGGCTTGTGAGCAGGCCGATCAGGACGACAGCCACGAACTGCAGCAGCAGGAAGCCAATCACCGAGAAGAGCAGGCTAGCGGAGAGGCGGGCTTCGTATATTTTGACAAAAGCAAGTGCAGGTACGTAGTAGTACAAAATTAATTTGGAGAATCCCGATAGGTCGAACCGGAATTTACGATGAAGCAGGGCTCCAATCCCGACGGGAATCAGAATGGGAATAATAATGTGGTAGAACGTATACAGGATCAACATGGCACAACACTCCTAATTCGTCTGATCTATATGGTTATCGTCTCGCCTGGTGTTAAGCATCTCCCCTGTATGCCCACTCGGGCCAATTCGCTTATAAATGCATTTCCGTCTTGGCGGATCGGCGGGAAGGTATCGAAGTGAATGGGAACTACGCAGCGGGCCTTAAGCCACTCTGCCGCAGTAAGGGCATCCTGCGGTCCCATGGTGAACCGTCCTCCTATCGGCAGGAAAGCCATATCTATGTCAAATCTCTCCCCAATCCATTTCATATCGCCGAACAGCCCTGTATCCCCGGCATGATATAGAGTAACCTCCCCCATCTGCAGCACAACTCCGACCGGCACTCCGGCATACAGGATCTCCCCGTCGCATGTTGTAATGGAAGATGTATGCAAGGCTTGAGTAAGATGTACGTGACCGAAATCATACCTCCATTCCCCGCCCACATGCATCGCTTCCGTTCTCAGTCCTTGCTTCGCCATATGAATAGCGAGCTCTTCAACTGCGATGATGGTGGCGTCATTCTGCTTTGCAACCGCGGCGGCATCGGTGATATGATCAAAGTGACCGTGCGTCAAGATCACATGCTGTACATGAATATCCTCCGGGCTAGTAACCGCAGCGGGATTGCCTGTCAGATACGGATCGATAATCACCGAATGATCGCCTTCCGTTACCTGGATGCAGGAATGCCCATGAAACTGAATTTGCATATAAAGTCCTCACTTTCTTTTTATAATTAATTTATTAACGATCGTTGAATTTATTATTATATAACATGGTGTTAGTTGTCAATATTTGTTTGCCATCATCCTGTTTATGAGGAGCCGAGCAATGTTATCCGTAGAGAAACAAATCCTTTATCTAATCTCCAGCACCCTTGATATTGATGTAAAAACCCTCGTCGATATCTATGAAGCCAGGGAGGTATCCCCTCAAATTATCCGGAATTCATTGTCCCGGCTGAAGAAAGACGGGTACATCGAATCCACTGAGCGGTCACGCTACGCCGTGACCCCACTCGGTTCTGAATTCATCCAGACCATTAACCGCAAGCCGCTGCTCATTGAGCAGCAGTGGGATGGCGTCTGGCACATGGTCATGTTCGAAGTGCCCGAAGCGGATCGGAAGAAGCGGGATGCGTTCCGCAGCGGCCTGCTGCAGTTGGGTTTTGGTCTGCTGTATAAGAGTGTCTATATCTCGCCTTGGGACTATACAGAGGACGTGCTTCGTCTTGCCGATAATCTAGATATAACTGACTGGGTTACCACCTGCGAGGGGAGTTTTGTCCATAATGGGCTTACTCCAGGGAAGGCTCGGGAAATCTGGAGTCTTAGCTGCCTGAACGAGGTATATCTGGCCAAGCAGGACTGGATTCGCAGCCATTTCTCGCCGTCCCTTGAGCGCTTGCTGAAGGAAGAACCCGTGAATGACCGGGCACTGTTCGTCCGCTTTCTGGAGCTTGGTGAGATCATTGCGGAGCTGGGGCTTAGCGATCCGATCCTTCCGGAAGAGCTGCTTCCTGAGGAGTGGATAGGAAGATCCTGCTTCCTGGAATATCAGCGCATGCTGCGTACCATCGCAGGTGCAATCCCCGAGCATTCGGCATATCGGGTGTTCGTGAATCGCTTTACTGCGAGCTAATAGCTGCCAGGATGATGGGTCTAGGTATGTCCCAGACATCTCTCCTGCTGCAAAAGAAAACAAGCCCGAGCACACCGTGCCCTGGCTTGTTTCTGTTAAGTTGAACTACTCATTCACACGTAAGCAGCCTTGTGAAATATTCCCAAGGAGCACGAGGGCAAATGCCTCGCTCTCCAGCCTCATTTCACATCACACTCTGATATGCGACTAATTCAATTTCGATAACCAGTCTTGCGAAATAGCTTAACCCCGATATCTCTTAAACCTCGTCAATATCTTCCGTTCTCTCCCGCTTCCCTAAGCGGAACACATAGTAACCCGCAATCACGATCGCCATGAACACAATACCGACAATGAGAGACGTCTGAGTATCTGGATTGAACCACATGCCAATGATCACGAGGAACAAGAAGATAATCGTAACGTAGTTGCTGATCGGGAAGAACCGCGACTTGAATGGATGATCTCCCATCTCGTCCTTCCACTTCTTCCTGAATTTGAACTGGCTGAATGCCAGAGCGAACCAAGGCACCATGCCGGGAAGTACGCTGGCACTGTAAATATACAGGAACAGCTTCGAGTTCGGCGCCAGATAGTTGAACAGCACACCGAGAAGCAGCATGGAAATGGTTATGATAATACTGTTTCTGGGCACCCCATTTTTGGACACTTTGCCGAAGAACTTCGGTGCTTGTCCGTTCTTGGCCAGCGTATACAGCATTCTGCCCGCACTGTAGATCCCGCTGTTACAGCCGGACATCGCCGCAGTAAGCACCACGAAATTGATAATTCCTGCGGCAGCTACAATCCCAACCTTGGCAAAAGTCAGTACGAACGGGCTGCCGATCTCCCCGATCTGATTCCATGGATAGAGTGTAACGATGATGAAGATCGCACCCACATAGAAGATTAGAATGCGCCAGATAATGTTCTTGATTGCTTTGCGCAGGGTTAGCTTCGGATTCTCCGCTTCACCTGCGGTAATCCCAACCAGTTCAACCCCTTGATAGGCCGCAGTGACAATACAGAGCGCGAACAGGAAGCCTTTGAGCCCCCCGGAAAAAAATCCGCCATGGCTGTATAGGTTCGACAATCCAATCGGATGTCCGCCATTCCCAAGACCAAAGAAGATCATTCCCGTTCCGATTACAAGCATAAAGCCGATCGCGACTACCTTGATGAGCGCGAACCAGAATTCGAATTCCCCGTAGAACTTTACCGCTGCCAAATTGGCTGCTGCGATAATAGCCACGCCTGCCAAGGCCGGCAGCCATTGCGGAATATCCGGGAACCAAAAGCCCACATACACGCCAATCGCGGTCACTTCCGCCATCCCGACCGTAACCCAGAAGAACCAATAGCTCCAAGCGGTCAAGAACCCGGCCAGCGGGCTGATATACTTATGGGCAAATGTAGCAAATGAACCCGTCAGCGGTTCAACAATCAGCATCTCCCCCATGATCCGCATAACAAAAAACATAATAATCCCGACAAGCAGATAGGCCAGCAGCACCGAGGGTCCCGCCCACTTGATCGTACTGGCCGACCCCATGAATAGGCCAACGCCGATCGTGCCTCCGAGTGCAATCAGCTCGATATGCCTCGGCTTCAGCCCCCTGTTTAATTGTTGTTTTGATTCCAAACCGAACGCTCCCCTTCGTTAATGTTCATTCTCCGTCGTTAATGATCTGGAAGACGTCCCTCCATAGCATTACAGAGATTTTATGACAAATACCGCTTAAATTCAATGACAGAACGTAGGCATTTACTGGGGAAGTCGCTGTTTTTGAGGCGAAAATAGTCCAAATAGCAAAAAACCGCAAAATTGCGGTTTCTCCAGGAGCATAGCTCCATCATTCGCCGCTGCTTGCAGTATGAATTCGACAGCAGACGCGCATGAAGTTTTTTTTGCGTGCTAATTCACCGGTACGGTAATAGTCCCTTGCTTGGTGGTTATGAACACCTTATTAGGTTTAAGCTTGGTGTTAACGGTTACGGACTTTTGTCCACCAAAGACCACGGTCTTCGACTTGCTGCGGTAAGTGAACGAGGCAATGGCAGGCTTCGGAGTCGGGCGTACATCGGTGCCCGCTCCGCCATTTCCATTCAACACCGCAGGTTTCCCGGCGATACTGCCGCTGAGCAGGCGATCATGTATATGGCTAACCAGAACAAGCTTCACATTGGGCGACTTCCTCAGTTTAGCAATGAACTTCTTATCAGCCGCTGTGGTAATCGGGAATGCCTCCCCGCTCGGAAAGTTCTTGAACGATCCAACCTTCGGAGGGACGTGCATGACGACCACCACATCTTTTGCCGTGGTAACCGCCTTACCAAAGACACTTAAAGCACTTGGAGTGATGCCATAGACCGTGCCTCCCGAGACCGGGCCGATATCATTCAGCATGGCAATTCTTAATCTGGGAGTATTGAGAATATAGCTCAACTCGTTCTCCTGCAGTTCCTTATTCCCTTTACCCGGGCCAATAATGCTCTGGTACAGAGTGAGCGGTCCGCCGAGGCCGGTTCTCTCGTGATTGCCCGGTACCATGAAGAAGGGGATCTGGTTCTTTTTCACAAAATCTGCTGTTACAGCTTTGAAATACCGGAGCTGCTCCTCTGTTCCCGATCGGACGGCGTCACCGCCATATAGAATGAACAGCGGCTTGGGCTTGATCCGGCTCGCTGCCTCCAGACAGGAACCAAAAATCTGAAACCGCCGAATCGCGTCCTGTTTGGCCTGCTTCATCGTCTGCTTGGTCGCGTCTCCCCAGTCAAACCAGGTGTCCCCAAAGAATACAAAATTGAAATCCTGTGACTTCCGGGCTGCAATCCTCTTCTTGAGAACCGCTAATGAAATATCCGTTAAAGTCATCCCTGCCACTAGCCTCTCCCCCATGTTCACTTCATTTGCTCTTCCCTCTACAGCTGCCAGCAACCTGGACAGTCCTTGAGAGCTTACGAATACGTCACGATACGAGACACCCTGGATCGATCCAAGAAAGTAATTGTAACCTTCGAGCCCTCCTTCGGGTTATAACCCGTGATCGGGTGGAGGGAGATGCCCGTCTCCATGCCGCTCGACTGGGGTCCCCGATTCGTGGCAACGGACCCAAAGTGGGGCTCGCTCTGCCGTACAATCCAGTGGCTGTACCATACTTTGTCAGGATTATTCGCGGCTTGCGTATTCCACTGACAGTGGCTCGCGCTGCCTTTTTGCCAGAATAGGTATTTGCCATTCTTGATATCCCACAGCTTATTCGGTTTCCTGAAGCGAATGCCCACACAGTCTCCCGGGTACACGGTATTCGGCTTGCGTGGAGAACCTTTGGGCGGCTGCGAGCATGGGTTGCCTGGAGGAGGGACGGGTCGATCCAGGTTCTTGAATGGGGTGATGTCGATGCTCTCGAGGCGAGTAACGGGGAAGAACAAATATTCTAGGAATATGGAGTTCTTGTCACTACTCTTGCCTATGCTCCAATGTCTGAGCAGGACGCCCGTTACCGACTTCAAATTCGTGGTATTCAAAGTCCTTGATAGATGCACCTTGGTATTTCCAAGCTTAGTTACCGCCCCTACAAATCTTCCGTTATGAACACAGTGGCAGGACCCTGAATAGGTCTGACATTGATCTGGCTTGCACTGTCCCATGGGCGGTCTATACAGAATTCCAACGCATGAGCCCTGACGGATCGTCGCCAAAGCCGCACCCCCTTAACGTTAACTGATCAGCACTATACTGTATGAATATACGGGGGGAGTTGTTTGGGTGATGGACCGGGGTGGAGGACCGGGGTGGTGAACATAGTTAATGCACGGAATTTTAGCGACAAATTAAATAAATCCCCAACAGCTAACCGTGATGAGTTCATTTATTAAAATGAGCTCTTTTTCATGGTCTGCCATGAGGGGATCATACCTGGTTTATAGTTACTGACGAATTTCGCTCTTGGATTCTCACACCTGATCCTTAGGGTTCTACATCAAACCTTAAGAAAAACGTTATCTTTTCCCCAATATTTCGTAAATATTATCCTTTATCTTTAGTAGTGTAAGGACAACATGCATCAGAAACGGGGAGTTATAATGAGAGTTAAGCGCATGAGCTTCAGCATGATGATTACGGCTATGTTTGCAATGTACCTCTATATTGTAGTTAAGGTAATTCTCTTTAAGTTTCACAGTATTGATCCCCAATTCATACAACACCAGCTTATAAAACACCTGCATAGCCCCAATTTGATTAAGGACCAATTGATCTTTAATGCCAATTTCATCCCATTTCATGAGATTATGGATTATTTTGAGCATGCGAGCTTTCACAGCTTAATTAACTTTATTGGCAACATTGTGATCTTCATCCCCTTCGGGATCCTGCTGCCGCTTATATTTAGGGGAATGTCCAACCCCTTGTCGAAAGTGCTAATTATGTCTTTCACCTTCAGTCTTGCCCTGGAAACGGCCCAGCTTATTTTGGCCATAGGCACTTTCGATGTGGACGATCTGATTCTGAATACATTTGGGAGTGTGCTGGGGTATGGGATGTTTTTACTGGGGAACAAGAGGGTTATCTCTGAGCATTAGAAAAGGCCCCGATAAAAGTCGGTGGCCATATCCTTTAGATTAGAATTATTGTTCTAAAATGAACTGTCCATGTCAAGCGCCCTCACCCGTTCGACCAATGAAGAGTAGCCTTCTACGGATTGCGAGATATAGGAAAGCACAGTATCACTCCAACCATAAATGTAGAAGGTCTGTGGGTCGTGATCCGGTACCATCGCATGCCGATAAGGGGCGATATCGATGATGAACGCCTTAACATCCCGGTTAATCTTGGAGCGGTACTTTCTTAGCTGCTCATAGAACGGACTGCCGCTGTTCTGCTGCTCGTCCGTAATAATAATAATTTGGTCTACCTTCTTCCGCTCCTGGATTAGCTTCCGAACAGGTGCCCCCGTATCGGTCCCCCCGCGTGAATGAATCTGCGCAGCCCGCGTAAGGATACTGTCCCTGCGTGAAGGCTTGGCGTCCATGACTTCTGTATCGAATAGCCAGAACAATGAGCTTCCCCGGGTCTTCTTATACATAGCAAGCGCAAATACCGAACCGATCTCCAAATATTGGCCATTCATCGAACCTGATATATCTAGGAAAATGGCCGTACGCTCTCCGATCTCGGGCAAGTTGTTGAACGTAAGCTCAGCAGCTTCCCGAAGAGTATCCTTGAGCTCGGCATGCTCCACTTGGCGGAAAGCCGTTGCTAACCGGAACGGCAGAATTTTAGCCTTTCTTAGCGCCTGCTCATCCGTTAGACGGTTCACGATATAATCCAGGTTGCGCAGATCTTCTAAGACACCGGCCCGCTGCAAAGTATTCATATGCCGGAGTAGGGCGAATGTTGGCATTTGGTACAGCAGTGCTTCCCAGACTGCCCTCGATGGCTTAATTACACCCGTAACAGTCTCATAAGGCAGCTTACCTCGTTCTATCCACTCGATCTGCTCCGCTTCAGTGGAAGCGAGCTTCAATTTTTCCAGGGATTCTACCTGCGGCAGCAGGGTTAGGTTGGCCTCAAGTCCCCGCAAGTATCGGAACAAGGCCTGCTGCTTCAAATCCTCCGGCTTCGGATGCGCGGTTGCAATGGCGTCGCCCAGACTATAACCGCGGCCCCGCCCGTTATATTTCATGGCCCAGTATTCAGAGACCTGGGACAGGAAGCGGTTGACCTGCCGCTTGACCGCCCTCCCCCCTTCTCCGCGTCCGAGCCCCTTCAATATGGTCAGGAAATCGGACAAATCTGAAGGAATCCGAACCACCTCCAGGAAGATCTTCGCTAACAAATCCTGACGGTACATGGAGAGGACCGCAAGACCGAACAAAGGCTGCAGCCGCATGAAGCCTTCACGCCGGGCAAATACGATCGCTTTAGCCATGAATTCCGGGCTGCTGGTCGCCATCTCATGGTGCAGCTGCTCCGCTCCTGCAAGTAATTCATTTTGATCCGCATAAAAGGTGTTGCTTAGTGTATTGGTCAGCAGAGTCTGCAGATACTGCTCTTCCGCGGACCTAGTGAATGCCGGGTACCGTTCTTTATTTAAAGTATCTGGTCTTAGAGAGCCAAATAATTTCTTAGCTATGCTCATAATTTGAAGCCTCCTTGTATTACTTGGTGAGGAAAAAGCGGGATAGGCTTGCTGCAGGAGTCGAACCTGCCGTAAAGCCCGGGGTATTGCCTTGGGTCGATAAGCTCGAAGTAGCCCATCCCAGCGCCTCACAAAGTATAAATTATTAAAATGCAGCGAGGGTCGAAGGAACCCTTTCTGGCGCCTCGCTTCATTATTCATTTAAGAAGAACACCGAGGAAGTTGGCCGGAAAGGTACAATGCTGCTCTACCTACTGAGCTATCCCCCGCTAGGGGAAGTTGGACTCGAACCAACGACCAGCCGATTAGAAGTCGAAGTAACCCTTCCATGCGCCTCGGTTGTTCTTTGCGAAGCCGCCACTTGATCGTGTTCGGCTTCTGGTACTATCTTCACTCATTTTGGAAGTCACGAACATGGCGAAAGTATTACGATGCATTATAAAGTTTTCCATTTCACCCCAATCTCTCCCCTGTTACAATAAAAGGAAGATGTATCGCGAGAACGGGGGATTTTTGTGGCTAAGGAAAGCTTTGATAAAGAAATTCAGTTCCTTCGGATGCTGGTGCTGACCAGCGGCGCATTCAATAGACAGCAATTCGCTGAGCGGCTGGGGATCTCTGTACATACTTTTGATAAAACAATACGGCGGCTAAAAGAGGTAGCAGCCTCTGCACACCCATCCCAGCAAGAAACGTCGAAGGAGTTCTCCGAAACTCTTCGGTACAGCTATTATGATTCCACTGATCCGCTGCTGCTGTTCCTATTCCGCGCCAAATCTGTGAAGGAAACCGAAAGCCAAAGAATCTCGCTGCTGCTCGGGGCGCTGAATGAGCAGGCCTTGACCGCCATGGAGCTTCTGGATGTATGCTGCGGCAGTCTGCCTGCTGATCTTGCGCTGCCCGATGAGAAGACTATACGTTCAGATCTTAAGTACCTGGAGCAGGTTGGCGTAATCCGCAGGGAGCCGGGACCTCGTCCCTACCGGTACCGCATTCAAGACGACATGATACGAAACTTAACAGAAGATGAGCTCATCGACCTGTATGATTTTGTGGATGTCATGGCGAACACCCAGATCCCTTCCGTGCAAGGTTATCTGCTGCGGGATGGACTTAAGAAACATTTTCTGCGTGGTCAGGAAGAGCATTACGGCATAGAGCCGTTTTTGTATAAGTACCACTATTATTCGCGAATTTTGGATGAGGCCCATCTATTCACACTGCTAAACGCCATCCGACAACACCGTAAGGTCCAATTTGTCTATTTCTCACCAAAGTCGGAGAAGAGCTATACCTCCAAAAATACCAATCCCTTATTTGAACGGGAGACGAAAGGCAAAGTCGAAAAAACGCTTCCTCTTAAAATCGTCTACGATCATCAATACGGACGATGGTATTTATTGTCCTACGGCAGAGAGGGAATCCGAAAGTACCGGATGGAAGGCATCACCCAGATCGAAGAGGATGAATCTGTCCCGGAGGATGTATTTGAGGCAAGGCAGACCGAGCTTGCGGAAAAAACGCAGTATAGCTGGCTGATCGATACGGGTCGGCCGGTGACAGTACGTGCCCGATTCTATAAGCCTGAAGGCTCCGCCCCTGATTTTGTGATGAAGCGGGTAAAGCTGCAAGGACAGTGGGGACAGATTGTCGCTGAGGATGAATACACTTTTATTTACGAAATCACGGTGAACGGAACGACAGAAATCAAGCCATGGCTGCGCAGCTTCGGTTCAAGCTGTGAAGTCCTTGAGCCAGTTCAATTCCGGCGGGAAATGATTGCCGAATGGAAGGAGATTCAGGGCTATTATGAATCTGTTTGAGAAAATCTTTAACCATCAGATCATCACCCGGCTCGAAGATTCGGGCACCTTCATGGTCACCTCACACGAACGTGCATGGCTGAAGACGATGCTGGAGCATCCTGCAGCGACGGAAGCGTTCACGGCAGACACCCTGGAGAAACTACGCTCTGTTCTTGAGATAGATCAGATGATGGATATCTCTGAGCACTTGGTAGAGAAAGCCCGGAGCAAGGAGAAACACGTATACCATCCACTCCTGCGGCCCCTGCGCCGGCATATTATGAACAAGACAGGAATCCGCCTAACCTATGAGATTAAGGGTGGACGTGTGAACAGCGAGCATTCGGGTTATCCGTACAAATTGGAATATTCCATGATTAAGAGAGAGTGGTATCTTCTGTGGTATCGGCTGCGGCATCGCGCAGTCATGTGTACCAGTCTGGACATGATTCACTCTGTCGCTACTGAAGGTATTAATCCGTCTGCAGCAGACTCCATTATAGAGAGAATGAGACAGACCCTAGAATCACGCAAACAAGAGGCAATAATTGAAGTGGTCCGTGATTATAATGCGGAGCTATCTCGAATCCTGTACGCTTTCTCCAGCTTCGAGAAAGAGGTTCAGTATGATAGGGAGAAGGATACGTACCGGGTCAAAGTGTGCTTTTTCGGTAATGAGAGTGAGTATCTGCTGTCCAAAATCCGCTTTCTGGGAAAACGGGTCCGGGTTGTGGAGGGAAATTACTTGAAGAGGCGCATGCTGGAAGCATCAACGAAGGCTTTGGCACGTTATGGCGTAGGGTCAGATGCGGAGGAGTTGTCGTCTTAGAATAAGGAGCGTAATTCTATAGCTAAACTTTATCATGAGACTAGGTATTTCGGATGAGCTAACAAGCTAACAAAACAAAAAGAGGGACCCAGTGTCCCTCTTCTTATTTCCTCTCCGACAAAAACTTAACATAGACTAACTTTTCGATGATATCCATTCATTGCCTTAATCGCCTCCGGAACATAAATCCTTTCGTTCCTCCCAAAGCATCCCCAACGACCACGCCGTACACTCCGTCTTGATTCTATCGTACCGACGATCTTCCATCACTTGCATCCCTCTATTATGTTGAAGTTAATCCCATACCGACAGACTCTGTGGCGGAACGTCATCTGCCAGCCATACCTCGTTACCCGCATAGTAAAAGGTGACTCCCATTTGCATCGCACTGCGTGTATCCACTTTAAGAATTACAAGCTCACCCCGGCGGCTACCTGCCAATGTGGCAAAATGAGTCCCCTCTGACAGGTGAACATACTGCCGACCCATAGAACGCAGTCCTTCTTCTAGAATTGACGGCAGAGCCATCTTATTCGTACCATGATACAACACGTTCGGCGGCTCACCTGGGACATAGTTGACTTTATCATGGCTGTGACCATATCTGGCTCGTATTCGGCCATTTTCGATTTTAAATCGCTGCTTGTCCGAATTGCGAACTACCTGCTCTATATCTTCTTCTGTAACCCCTGACCACTTGGGCTGCTTCCGAATAGCCTCCAATATGGTATCCACCGGACATGACCCATCCTCAGGGTCTAACACCACACCAAAATCCTCGGGCGTATGCCGGAGCAGCTTGGTCATGAATTTGCTTAAGCTTTTTTCCATTGTTTGATTTAACATGTATTCTCTTCACACCCTATTGCTTCTTGCATTTAACTTCTATGTAATAGAAATTATACCTGTTCCAGATAGACTCTAGTGGGATTTATTGGTTAAACTCAAACTTTCTATAGTTAGAGACTATTAAATATTAGAGTATATTTTGGTGGTAGGCTTGTGAATAGATATTCCAGCAAAAAAATAAGAGCCCGCTGAACCAGCTAGCTCTAACATAGTTATGAAATTCATAACCGGGCAATTTCTATTTCCTTTCGAATGCATATGTCCTTATCAGTGCCTCCTATACAGCCTAACCCCTTCCCCACCCTCACCAACCAAAAAACCAGCATTCGGTAGTAACAGTAATGTGTACAGCTTACTCCCATGCTAAACCGCATTCTTGTAACAGTACTGGGCTTATTAGTCATTATTTTAGACGTGGCCCTGCGTCTATCCATGGAGGTCCAACATACCCGTTGGCGGGTTATGCTCGCTTTTTTTGGTATGGTTACCTCCGGCTGCTAATCTTCTATAAGCACAGTTGTCCAGTTCAATTCTTGAATTTTGAAATCGAATTCTCTATAGGCCTTTGATAATTCATCTACTTGGCTTTGTATTAATCCAACGTCAACAGTTCTTTGAAATTTCACCTCTGATCGACTGAATCTATCTTGTTTTATTGCTGCTTGCTCTAAGACTTCATTAAGCACTTTACGCTTCTGCATTAATTTATCCCGCTCTGCCAATGCATCTGAAATCGATAGCGTTTTGTTGAACGGAGTCACCGCATTAGTTTTATTGATCTTTCTGATCCAGAGCGTCAATTCATCGAGACTCCTATCCATTTCTAAAAGTAAAGATTGGGGATCCTCGGCAGGTTGTTCTCCTTCCTGTACCTTAACCACTCGTTCAAGCCGCTGCTTGACTTGAGCTATTTTCTTCTGACAATCGGCCCGAAGAACAAGGGCTTCTGCAAGTTTCATAGTTTCCCTCCTTAATTTATCCTCTTTGATTCAATCCTCAGAGAACGCCATCTACTAATCACAACCGCGGGTCGATCTCCCGCTCCTTGGCCACCTCAAATAACAAGTTGGCCGCAATCTCTTTATAGCCCTCATGCTCTGGAGCAATTTCATCAAATGGAACCGCCAGCATTTGCATACCGAGCGTGTATTCGTTCAGCGAAGTGCGGAGCTTGGGACTTACATTCTTTTGCCTCAGCAGCTTGCGGTACTTATGCGGGAACTTGTAGTCATAACCGTAAATAATGGACAAATAATCAGGATTTCGCACCTTCATGAAAGGTACGGTCCGTCCATCCCATCTCTCCGGTTTGATGACAATCCCCTCCATATGCTGCTCCGTCGTTAGCTTGGAGAAATAACGTTCTGCTGCCTCCAGACTATCCGGCTCGGACAAATCAAGCGTAAGCGCCTCGTCTTCGGACAGAAAACCGTACATCTCAGAGGTCTTCCACTCCGGGATTTCCTCTCTGCCATCTTTATAAATGATTTTCAGAATTGCAAAAGGTTTATACTCCATATCTCCCTGTTCAGCATAAATCTCCAATTGCCTCTTATACGTGCTGCTGGCCTCCAAGTGCTCTGCCAAAGGCACACAGTTATCCCGAATTTCATGGATGTACTTATAGTTTTGATATACATTTGAGCCGTATTTGTCACTCAGGGCGGACTTGGGCATTTGGTGCTGGTCTTTTTCAAAGCCGCTCGTCTCGTAATAAGTAACTAGCTTATTAAAAGACTGCTCAAAACCGTTCTGCTGCAGGAACCGCAGCTCTGTCTCCAGCGCTTTCTCAATCGGTTCAAACTGCCTGTCGATCAGGTTTGAGCCCATTGCCATCCATGGGAGGAGCTCTCCGTCCAGAATCATCATCTCAATCTGCTGCTCTTCCATGTACCCACCGAACTTGTGCAGCAGCTTACTGTAAATCTCCGATAACTCCACCTGTTTCACCTTGTAGCCATTGCGACTAACTGCATAACACTGCCCTTCATCCTTATGCAGATAAACGTTGCACCTGGAACCCATATATTTCGGCTGAAGAACGACATGGTTCACACCGCGTTCCTTGAAGTAACCAAGCCCACGCTTCAAGGACTCGAGCTCATTCCTCGCCTCATCCTTATCCGCAGGTGACATCGTACCTGAGATAAAATTGATTTTATGCCTTGAGCAGTACCCAAGTCTGCGGATATCATCCTCGCCCAGGTCCCGAATGGACACCTTTCTCTCTTCCTTGAAGAGGACATGCAGTTCTTCGTTAATAACTGCGTTCCGGGATTTGTGTGACTTCATAAACGGTTTGTACGAAATGCTGACCGAGGTCAGCATATTACCGTGTACACTCCCAGTGTCGATATGAATTTTGTTCCCGATACGGAAGGTCTTCTTGGCAGCAATGTGCCCGAACACGTGGAACGGGTGATTTTTGACCGATTCCTCCTTCAGAAAAGCCAGCTGCTCCTCAAGTGGAGCCTCCCGGTCAATCCGGAAATTACGCTGATGGCGGACGGAATTCGTATCCAGCTTTCCGATATACTTCTTCCTGCACGGAGCATGAGTCACATAGAAGGAAGGTCCGTCCACCCCCACATAGCGATAAAATGGCATTGAAATGGCTACTAGATGTTGAAATTTTGCCAGCAATTCTGGATCTTCCCGCAACACTAGAGTGGAGTCAAAATAAGTATGGAGCAGCTCCTGATCGACGCCATGAATGTCCCCCTTTATATACTTATCAACGAAGTTCTCATGATTACCCAGTACAAGGTGGAAATGCTCCTGATTATCATACAGAAACTGAATAATCTCCTTCGTTTGTTTGCCTTTGTCAATCCAGTCTCCGACCAGGATGATCTTGGTCTTCTTCAGCTTATCCGGCACAATCAGCTTGCCAGCGTCGATTTTGTACCCATGATCGAGCAGCAGTCCTTGGAGATCATCCACACATTCATGAACGTCGCCTATAATAATGTACTGCTGATCTTGAGGAAGAACGGTCGCCAGGTAAGCATCCAAATCCTCGATAACAATATGGTAATCAGGATTCGGCTTGCCTTCTTCAACCAGGTAAAAGTCCTTAGCGCGCAATTTATGGATTTTACCGTAGTCCTCGCGAGCAAGAGACCCGAGCACATCCTTTCTTAATCGGTTAAGATGGTTCGTAATCAACCTCTTCGAGCGCTCCGATGCATAATAATCCTCCCGCTTGCGGTAATCAAAGACAATCACCTCAAGATTGTAGTTATTCTCAGCGGTAATCTCCTTCACCTTGGCCCGGAAATCCTCGGATAACCCGGTCGTATCCACTATGACAAACTCCGCATTCACCGGAAAAGACGTCGCCATCTTCAATCGCTCAAAGAGCAGATGAAAAGCCTGTTCGCTGGCCTCCAGCATTACCTGATCATATTTGTCATAGTCATATCCAAGCACTTCCTGCCGGATCTGGTCGGAGGATAAATACTGCACGTTGGCCCTGATATTCCGGCCGGAATCCGCAAAACGCAGACCGGGAATCAGCACTTCCTTGGCAAATGTGGTCTTGCCGCACTCCGTTGTACCAATCAGCATGAAGACCGTATGTACCTTTGTATGAATGTTCACGGTCAGCCCCTCCTTTTCCTAAGAATGACACCCTGTGTCGTCTGAATATCGTTAACGCCATCCCCGATGGCTACAAACTCCGCATGCAGATCCGGTACCTTCATTTCATCCACTACACCCTGCATCCAATCTTGAAAATCCGCTTCGCCCATTTCCCATTTATGGTCGTCATGCCGGAAACCGCTCAGCTCATAATAAGGATTAAAATCAGCGTTAGGCGTTGTGATAATGAAACTATCGAAATCCACCTGTTCTCCAATTTGATGGATCAGCTGCCTAGCCTCATCCTGACTCATATGCTCGATAACCTCAGTTAGAATCACATCGACCTGTTCTCCGTTATAGCTGTCCAGGAATGCATCAATCGAACCAAAAGTCACCAGGTTGCCGATCTCCTTGGACTCTGCCTTGCGGTTAACCTTCTCCAGCAGCTCCTCATTAATGTCGATGGCATAATAGCTCATCTCAATTTTGCCGGCAAAAGGAATCGCATAAAATCCCTCGCCACAGCCCACATCCAGGATATATTTATCAAATGGCAGCACACTTCCGATATAATTCCTCCGCTGCATTGAGGTTCCTCCGTAGGCGAACTGAATATCATACCTATCCGTCCGCTCAAGCTCCGCCTTGTACTTCTTAAACCGTTCCCTCGAAGACAAGAAATTCCGTACAAACAGATTACGGATATAGAAGGGTGCATCAATCACATGGATGCTCTTGATATACTTATCCAGGACGCTGTCCGAGATATCAATGTACTCATTGCCGAACATCGAGAGGAATAGACAGAGTACACTTGTTGCGTGAAGCAGGTGATAAAGACTCTTCCGAGTCGTCACCGTGAGCGAGTAGCTCTTATGCGCCAGGTGTGTAATGTCGAACGAGAACTCTTTTAGATGCTTTTCAAAAAACTCAATATACTGGACCTTTTCAATATGTATCATGTTGATGAACAGGGTATGCTCGTAGCCCTCTGTGTCCCGTGTATCGTGTGCCTTCAGCGGCGTGGAGAAGAATTCGTTAATCGCATTCAGCGGAAACAAGGGAGTGTTGTACCTGGAGACGTTCAAATACTCGAAGTTCTCCTGTTCATTCTGTTTATAAGAAATTTCATTATCCGCATCTTTAAAATACACGTTAAACGTCAGCTCATCCGTGTACCATCCGTACGCGGTTCCCTTGCGAACAGAGCGAAGCATCATGCCGGAATTCGGATTTTTCTTGATCAAAAATGAGAACTGCGGGTTGGTGGATCTAACTTGGACAATCGCCATCTTAATCTACTCCTAGACTACAAATTGGAAACATCGGGCGAGGTAACCTTGGGCAACCTCGGTAAGCTGCTTCATGTGAAGATCCTCGAGGAAAAGGGTCGGATAGGTACAGAACTGCTCTACCACTGAGCTATTCCGCTTCTTCAAGCGGAAGCTAGATTCGAACCAGCGACCTGCCGCTTAGCAGGCGAAGTAACCCATCCATGCGCCTCGAGGATTTTGGCCGGAATTAACTTTCAACGTCGGCTCTTCTGGTAATATTTTCGTTTATTTGCGTGGAATCGAACAGGGTGAAAGTATTACGAGGGTGAAGGAATTAGAATATGGAGTGTCATTGAAAATGGACTAAGCCCTCTCCCTTTCTGTTTATTCATTACTAAGCGCCCACCTTACATCCCAAACAAAAAAAGGAGCCTCCATAGCTCCTTTTCCTACCCTATTATGCTATCGTCTTTATGGCTTCCGCTTAGCAATAACTGCATAAGTTACAGTTCTTGTGAAATTAGTCGGATTCCATGCGGTGAAGAACCATCTGTCCTCGGCTGCGGAATAGTTGTCGAGAAGGAAGCCTTGATCATTTCCGGAGAAAATCCAGGAACCGCTGATCAGGTTGTAGCTGTTACCGTAAATTGTGGTGCTTCTGTAGCTATTTGGAGGGATAGTGACCGAAGAGAACGTGAAGCGTGCAAATCCATCTCCGAGCTGGGTTACACGGATGGCTTTTCTCAGATTAAAAGATACATGGCTGCGTTTTTTGAATTTTCTCCCGAGCTTTGCTTCCGCCTTTTTAATTCGCATCAAGGCTGCTTTTCTCAAAATAATCAACTCCTTAGTTGTTATACATTAGTTAATGAAGGAGCAGATACTTTGGAATGGACAAATCCGCCGGGAGATTGGCTGAATTATTTTAACATCTTACATACTTGCGTTTGAAACCAAGATGTCCCCTGGCTACCGCCTTTTGAATATTATCAGAAGCACTCAGGAACTTGCTCTTTCCCTTGTCTTGTCTGACTTCCACAGGTCCTACAGCCTGCGCGGTCTGCACAGCCAGATCATGAAGCGGTGAATAGGACGTGGCCACGGTGTATATGAAATTATTCATCGCGTACTTCGTCCGCTCAGGGGAATCTAGAATTTCCGCCTCCACCCTTTTTAACATATTAGCTATTTTGCTCTCGTCAAATTCACGATCCGGACGGCTCCCTAGCAGCCAGCAGTAGCAGCTCCAGCCTGCGGACATTCTCAGCTCCTCACCGCTTGCGATCCATTTATCGGCTACTTCCTGTGCAATCTCTGTCTCTGCCAATGTGACGGCAACCACATAATCGGACAGCATATAGAAGTAAGCCGCATCTATCCACCGGTCGAAGTCCGCTTCCGTCATTGCACCCGGGTCCGCAATTACACCGGCAAAATACATGGCGTCGTAGTTCCCCGTGGCGTAAAGCTGCTCAGCCAGAGGCTGATTCTTCTTGATCTGCTTGGCCATCGGCTTCATAGCCCCTGTAGCCACGCCAAATAGCGGCTCATGAGCGCCGTTCGATATGTATATCTTCTTGGTACGTTCCTTGCCGAGAGCTTCAAGCTCCTGCATGACCGTTTCTAAATTCATATTAATCCCTTCTTTCTAGGGGTTATTAGCTAAATTAATCACTCGCAGGGAAATACCATGCATGTATAATATTCTCCTTAACCCCTATACCTCCTCTTCCAAATTGACATTTGAAGAAGGCCGCCTTACAATAAGTCCTTAAATTTAAGTTATTGCAAACTATATAGTCTTGAACACACCTAGATGGGGATGAACTTCATGCTAATACGGGAAATCGAGGAAAAAGACAATCAAGCCATGGAACAGATCATTAAACGCTCCTTGGAATCTTTCGGACTGAACATTCCAGGAACGGCCTACTTTGACCCTCAGTTGGGCAGTCTGGCTGAGTACTATAAGCAGCAGCCTGGCTCCAAGTACTGGGTTATGGTTACAGATCAAGGGGAAATTGCAGGTGGCGTGGGCATTGGGCGCTTCGGACAGAACCCCGAAGTGTGCGAGCTGCAGAAGCTGTACCTGTCGCCCCAGGAACAGGGCAAAGGGCTGTCGAAAGAGCTGATGAAGACGGCCCTGGATTTTGCCGCCAAGCATTATAAGCATTGCTATCTCGAGACATTCGAGAAGCTGAAAGCCGCGAATTCTCTCTACCTCAAGTTCGGCTTCCGCCAGCTTGAACAAGGGCTTGAGGAATCCGAGCATAACGCCTGTGACGCTTGGTATATGAAAGACCTGTGAACAGAACAACGAGTACAAAGCTCATGGGCTTCGTACTCGTTGTTTTCGTATACGCAGCAGTTACCAAGGAAGCTGCTCTTGTTGGTGAAAGAACCCCCCTGTGGGCCCCTCTTCAGGAAGCGTTGCCAGCCATACGGCGCTCTCCGCTCCTTCATGGATTTCCATCGGCGCGCTTTCGCCGCCCATATCGGTCTTTACCCAGCCTGGGTGGCAGGCGTTCACCTTTATCCTGGTATTACGAAGGGCAAGCGATAGCTGCACCGTCCACGCATTTAACGCGGCTTTCGATGTCGTGTATGCGGGAACCGCTCTCTCGCCATACATCGGATTAGTGAGTATCGTCCCCAGAGATCCCAGAATACTGGACTGATTCACGATTCGACCGGCTGGACTTGCCTTCAGCAAAGGCAGAAGCGCCTCTGTCAGAGCTTGAGGACCGAAGAGATTAACCTCAAAGCTGGCACGCATAGACTCCATATAATTCTCCAGGTGATCCGTATAGACTCCTGCGTTGTTAACGAGAATGTCCAGCCTGCCAAATTCGGTCTCTATCCTTGTCGCAACTGCCTCAATATGAGTTCTATTCGTTACATCTAGCTCAACACCGTATGCTTCGATATTCTCCTCCTGTAATTTACCGGCGGCTGTATCCGCTGCGGTCTTACTGCGGGCACCGAGCAGTACGATAATGCCCATACGGCCCAATTGACGCCCAATTTCAAGTCCTATTCCCTTGTAAGCTCCAGTAATTAAAGCAACTTGCTTGGTCAAATGAATTCCCCCATTCATGTATTGTACCCATCAGTACATAACTATCAAAAAAAATTAGTCGAGCAGCTGGATGATTTGATGAATGGCCTGCTCGACTACAGAAAGGTCCGGACCAGATTTCATGGTTACGGCTAGGCCAACAGCCGCAATTCCAATGGCGTTAGCCAATGCTGGCGCATGAAGGTCAGGAGATAATTCGCCCTTATGTATTCCGTTCTCGATCGTCGATTGAATTAGCTCTGTTATCTTTTGCTGGTACTCCCGAGTGAACCGGGTGAACTGCTGGTGGTGCGGCGCAAGCTCAACAATCGTATTCACACACATACAGCCTAGCTCCGGCCTGCGCCCATCTGTGCTGTCAGCTATTCCCTGCAGATACAGGAGGATCGCCGATTTGGCTGAAGGTGCGCTTTGCAGCTTGTGGCGGATAAAGGTGAGACTGCGTTCGGCATAGAGCGATAACGCGGCTTGAAACAATGTTTCTTTACCGCCGAAGGCCCCGTACAGACTCGGCCGCTGAATTCCCATGGCTGTCGTCAAATCGCTGAGAGACGTTGCCTCATAGCCTTTTTCCCAAAACACCTGCATGGCAGCCGTTAATGCTTCTTGTTCATCAAATTCCCTTGGCCTTGCCATTATTCTTTGCCCCTTTTATGTACTGATCGGTATATAACGAGTGTATTTCATCCGCTCATCTCTGTCAATAGACCTTTGAATACAGGAAATAGAGAGAGTTAAAATAAACAAAAAGTGACCCCCCTCACTGTTCATTCGGTGCACTCGGGTTATGATGACCTAAAAAATTTACTTAGTGAGTGAGGGTGCCTTTATGAGAAAAAAAGATCTTCCTCTTGTCTATTCCTGTTCCGGATGTTCCTCAGCTGCACAGACTGCCAACATGATTGCAATTCGAATGGACCGCGATAACCTGGCCGAAATGTCCTGCATTGCCGGGGTCGGTGGAGATGTCAAACCCCTTGTCCGGACAGCAACGTCAGGACGTCCCATCATTGCCATCGATGGTTGCCCTTTGGCCTGCTGCAAGAGCTGCTTAGCCAGACATGACGTTGTGCCCCAGCATCACTTCGATTTATCTAAATTTGATGTACCCAAGCGATTAGGAGAGGACCCTGATCCAGACCAATTCCTGAGCGCATATCATAAGATCCTTGAACTAACCGCTCAGTGATCCGTATGGACTCAATTCCTGCAATGCCTGTTATACATTCAAGGCCCTTCCATAAGGAAGGGTCTTGGCTTGCCCGGAAATCCGGTTATTTCATGACTTTACTCCAGTTAGCGCCGAATAGGCAACGATAACTTGCATGATGTGCAGGCGCGTTGGTGGCCGCTTCATGCGGATGCCACAGTCTAATCAGACTCTGAGCGAGCCCCTGAATCCCCTAGCAGCATAATAGGATTCCGCCCCATTGTGATACACAAAGACCGTGTCATAGCGGCGGTCGCAGAAGATCGCTCCCCCGAGTTCTCTGATTCTGGAAGGTGTCTTCACCCAGCTCGATGTCTTCCTGTCGAAATTCCCCAGTTCCTGCAGCTCCCGGTATTGCTCCTCCGTTAGGAGTTCGATGCCCGTATCGGCAGCCATACCTACTGCGCTATTCTGTGGTTTGTGTTCCTTCCTAGACTCCAGTGCTTCATGGTCATAACACACACTTCGGCGTCCTTTAGGACTTTCTGCTGAACAGTCAACGAAAATATATTCACCCGTCTTCGGATCATAACCGGCCACGTCCGGTTCGCCTCCAGTTCTCTCCATTTCATTGAGCGACCACAGCTTATCCCTTCCCGCTTCTTCAAGCCTGGCTTGTACCTGGGCCCATTCCAGACCTGGATGAAGGTTCATGTTCTTCTCAAAACGGGACTTCAATATCCCAAGCAGTTCTTCGCTTTGTTCGGATGACAGCTCTTTTGTATTGCTGCTCTCGCTTTTCTCGGTCATTTTGCTTCCTCCTAACAGCTTGGATTCCAATCCTTGCTGTCTTATTTCATACTACATATACTCAGAAAGGTCTACTAACAATGTACAGTGTACTATCTATCCCCCACACCAAAAAGGGACGGAAATACGCTTCCTTCCCCATCAACTTCTCAAATTTCATTAAGTTTAGCTCAACTTACGGTTGAATATTATAAAAACTCAAATAAGAAGTTATTGTTCATTCCAAGCAGCTCCAATAGAATTGGATTACATAGAGGAGCGTGATATATATTGAGAGAACAATTAGCAAGAAACATAAGCCTATACCGCAAAGAAAAAGGACTTACACAAGAGGAACTTGCACAGCTACTTGGGCTTTCATTTCAAGCCGTATCCAAGTGGGAGAATGCCCAGACCATGCCTGATATTTCGCTACTTCCTTTACTATCAAAAGTCTTAGAAGTAAACATCGATAAACTTCTTGGGTATGTTTCGCAGAACCGACAAATAACAATATATGAGGAGGAATATAGAACACAAGATTATTATTGGGGGACTGAGCCTAATAGTGCATGTTATCAAGTCTTACAGCTTATGCCGCCAATAAAACACTTTAAATTACTAGATATCGGATGCGGCGAAGGGAAAGATTCAGTATTCTTTGCTCGAAATGGATATGATGTTACCGCATTTGATGTTTCAGATGCAGGTATTAAGAAAACAAGAAGTCTTGCAGATAAAGTTGGTGTTCATATTAATGTTTTTAAGGCAGACATTTTAGATTATCGTTTGGATACTTATTATGACATTATCTTTTCTAGCGGCGTGCTGCACTACATAAAACCGGAATATCGTAAAGACATATTTGATAATTATAAGCAATTTACAAACGAGAACGGCTTACATGTCTTTAATGTGTTTGTAAATAAGCCGTTCATTGATCCACCACCTGAGAAAGAGCCCAATGCCTATAAGTGGTACTCTGGTGAATTACTCAGCCATTATCACGACTGGCTAATTAATGATAGTTCGGAAATTGTGTTCGATTGCAATTCGTCAGGTATAGCTCACAAGCATGCCATGACCAAGGTGATTGCCCAAAAGATAACCAACGAACATTTCGATTCAGTTTAAATTCCCAGAGCATTCAGAATCAATCATATATCACAAATTCCCCTTCTTCATGCAGCTTATTGATCGATGTAATCATATGATTAATCTGTTCATCGGAATGCCTTTCCCATGAACCTAGTTCAGCTACAACTTTGAGTGGGGATTTAGACCTGTAAGAGCGAGTTGGGTTCCCTGGAAACTTCTTGTCCGTAACATTCGGGTCATTTTCAAATTCACCTTGGGGTTCTACAATATATATTCTTTCCTTTGAGTCGGACTTTGCTAATTCAGCACCCCACTTAGCAGCCTCTAAGGTTGCAGTAAAGTATATGTGATTGGATTTTTTATCTTGGTAATTTGACAGATATTGAGGTTCTAACAAATCTCCAATTTTCAGTTCTGCTTTAGTCCCATGAAAAAAAGGGCCACGATCTAAGACGTCATTGTTGGAATCCATACAGGTACACCTCTTTCAATGTGATATACAACAATATAGGGTATGAATTCCAAAAATGGTAGTCTGTAAATAATTTGCTTATCGTATTATAATTAAAGTAGAAGCTCCCTCAATTTGGCGACATTTGCTCAATACCGCCTCTTTTATTTGCCAACCTCCCGAGCCACGGTAGGAACCAGCGATCCAACCCGATTTTCCCGGCATTCCATCCCGCCACTAGAATGAACATTCCCAGTATAACCATTTGCGGATTCGTACTTGTCGTCCCTGATAGCAGATAAGCGAAATTCATAGTTAGCCCCATGAGTATGGAGAATGACGTAAAAATCCTAAAGATTAAACCCAGACCTACCAGAAATTCTCCCCACGGAACTAGTACGTTAAAGAAATCTACATAAGGCAATGCGACCTCTCTCACAAAGGTTCCCCACCACGGTTGAACTACCGGATGTTCTCCAGTTGTTTTTGCAGCAGCCCCATTCAGAAAGCCGCTAGCATCAAATTTTCCACCCGAAATTTTTTTCCACCCTGCACTCACCCAAAGCCATCCAAGATACACCCTAAGGACAGTCAGAAGCAGGGATACATAGCGGTTTTCCCTTAAAAAATTTAAAAACACGATTATACCTCCTTAATAATCAATATATTAAATGATAACGATTATCATTATCATATTGATTCCAGAGATTAGCAATAAGGAAATGGTAACGAATTTCCCCTTCGTTCTAGTCAAATATTCTTAATTTTATGAGAGTCTTTGTTCAGCAAAAATGAAATAAGCCGATCGATAATTAGAAATGATTCCTGATTATCGATCGGCTGTCATTGTGTTCACCTGTGTCCCTGTATGATAGATTACTCCCTTTTACCCTATTTAATTGAACCCGCCGTTTACGCGAATCGTCTGTCCCGTTATCCAACGGGCGTTGTCACTGACCAGCAGCTCGATTACATTCGCAATATCTTCAGGTTCGCCCAGCCGACCAAATGCGTTCATTCGGCGGTACGTATCGATCAATTCCTCTGACTTGCCATCCAAAAATAACTCCGTCGACACTTGTCCCGGCGCCACGCAATTGATGATAATATCCCTGGGGCCGAATTCCTTCGCCAATTGGCGTGTGATCTGCTCGATCGCGCCCTTCGTCGCGGCATATACGCTATATGTCGGGAGCATTGCACCCAAGACACACGTCGAGAAGTTAATGATTGTTCCGCCTTGTTCCATATGCTTCATCGCTTGTTGGCAAGCGAAATAAGTCCCCTTCACGTTGACCGCAAAATGCCGATCAAACACCTCTTCCGTTACGTCCGGGAGGGCCATACATTCCATAATTCCGGCGTTATTGACCAGTATATCTACGCGTCCAAATCGCTCAATCGTCTCCGAGAACAAAGCCTCAACTTCGTTCACCTTACTCACATCAGCCCGAATCGCAGTGGCTTCGGCACCAGATTGCTCAATTGTGCTTACAACTTCATTCGCTTTCTCGGGGCTCGAGGAATAATTGACAACCACTTTCGCTCCCGACTTCGCTAATTGGATGGCGATTTGCCGTCCGATCCCCCTCGATGCGCCAGTAACAATCGCTACTTTTCCATTCAATTTCATATTTGTTCTCTCCTTTTATTTGTTTTGGCTGTATGTTAGTTCGTTACGTGCGACTTTACATTCTCATTATAGTAAAATATTACATTGACCTGGTAGAACATAACTGTTCGATCCTTGCCTAATTCTCTTCACTATTACTTTATATAAACTACATTTACATGAAAGGAGACTCGCCAAATGGATGGAACTCAGCATATGGATGAAGCCTTGAAGCAATTGGCACTCTTGATTCATAACCATGCCCCATCGAACGGTACGCATCCGACAGCCGTACCTTCCTTAACGCTGATGCATGCCACTCAGTTAACAGAGCCGCTGGAATCCGTATATAAGCCCTCTATTTGCGTCGTAGCCCAAGGGGCAAAGACAGCGACACTGGCGAATGAAACCTATCGATATGATCCATCGACCTATCTGGTCACTTCCGTCGAGCTGCCGATCATGGGTAGAATTATCGAAGCCTCGCCCGAACTTCCTTATTTAAGCCTAAAGCTGAGCTTCGATGCCGACGTCATCCTGGACATCGTAAGTAACATGAGCTTCCCTCCTACGGTTCCCTCGCATACCAGTCGTGGCATAACAGTGAACCGAACGTCTCTTACATTACTCGAAGCCATTGTAAGGCTTATGCAGCTGCTGGATGATCCCGAGGACGCTCCGATCCTGGCACCACTCATCATTCGGGAAATTTTATACCGGGTGCTGCAAGGTGAACAAGGCGCAGACATCCGCCAATTCGCGATGATCGGCAACCATGCGCACAATATCGCTGAAGCGATCAAGATAATTAATCGGCAATATGATCGTCCGCTCATGATTGAGCAGCTTGCAAAGTCTCTCAACATGAGCACGTCGGCGTTTCATAAACATTTCAAACGCGTTACAGCAATGAGCCCACTGCAATACCAGAAAACGGTCCGCTTGCAGGAAGCCCGGCGCTTATTGCTGACGGAAACCGTGCAAGTCTCCGATGCCGCATTCCGTGTAGGCTATGAGAGCCCTTCCCAGTTCAGCAGGGAATATGCTCGTATGTATGGAAGCCCCCCAATGCTTGATGTACAGAAGATTCGTGGTTCCAGCGCGGGCTCCGATATGCTAATGTAATCTTTTGCCCAGTAACTATCCTTCACATCGGTGAAAATAGCGGGCTCGCCCGATGGGTATATTCGTAGCTGCAACTGTTTCAGTTAAATAGTCCAGTGTTCCAAAAAAATAAAGGAATTGCCATAAACGGCAATCCCTTTAAAATGGATTCAATCCTTATACGGATCCAACTCATCTGCTCCAGCCATGCAGACCCCAATTGGTTTCAGCACGTGCATGACCTTGATGGTTTCCGCATGAGCATCCAATACATCTTGAAGCTTGCGGTAAACAAAAGGACTCTCATCCGTACCTGCACCGCGCAATTCTACACCGAAATCACGAACAGCCTCCATCATCTGTTCCATGCTGATTTGGCCCCCGCTGCGGGTACGGGTTTTCCAGTTCATTTTGCCTGCCGCCTGGGTACGGCTCATGATTCTCCCCGCTCCATGAACGGTACTGTAATAAGAATCCCTATTCTCCATGCTATCCTTCCCTTTTACGATAACGGAGATATCCCCCATACTCCCGCCGATAAATCCAACCTGATCGGGTGCGGATGGCGTCGCTCCTTTACGGACAACGACGACTTCCTTCCCGCCATGCTTCTCTTTCCAAGCATAGTTATGATGGTTATGCACTTCAAATTCCGCTTCCGTTCCCAGAATGGCCAATACTTGCTGTATCACATAATCCCTGCCGGCATAGGCATAACGTCCAGCGAGCTTCATGGCTCTGTAATACATATCCCCTAGCTCACTGCTCAAATCAAGAAGTACTGGTGGCTGGTCCATCTTCTCACCAGGAGCGCTCGCGAGAAACTCTCTTCCGGCAGCAAGGTTAAGAAAACCGCTTGCCGTCTTATGCCCGAAGCCACGGCTTCCAAAATGATTCGCGATCCACAAACGCCCGGTTCCTGCTTCTTCGAACAAATCCACGAAGTGGTTACCGCTGCCTACAGTGCCAAGCTGACTTTGCGCCAATGCTTTCAACTTATCATGCTCTTGTCTGCCTATCGCCTTGTAGACAGCCCAATCCGAATCATCGAAGAGGTCATGATCAACCTTATCATTGTTGACACGACCTACTCCAAAGGAGATTTTACGTGCGATCTCATCCATAATCATCTTCAATCTGGGCTTAATGTCTTCAGCAAGTAAGCTGGTTCGCACAGCCTTGTTGCCACAAGCGATATCATAGCCAACGCCAGAGGGAGAGATTTGCCCGTCGTAGACCACAACTCCGCCGATCGGTTGACTGTATCCTTTATGATGGTCTGCCATAAGTAGCATCTGAACCACATTTCCGTTTTCCGCGCACATTTTCGCCTGATCAAGCGCCCCGCTATCCGGGTTGCCCCAGACACGTACGCCGTCTATATTTTGATAAGCCACTGAATTTCAACTCCTACATAAATAATTTTAAAGACCAGTTTTGTACTTACTAATTGCCTGTTGCCCTATTCTCACCAAGGAGAGAGCTCAACCGTTCGAGTAGATCTCCACCGCCCGTAAGAGAGATGGATCCGATTTTCTCGCATATTTTCTCAAGGAATTCAAGCTCTTTCAGACGGAACAACGTCTGGTTCTCGTCCATCAGCTTCGCCGTATTAAGCAGACTTCGAGTCGAGGCCGTTTCTTCCCGGCGGGTGATCAGGTTCGCTTGGGCCTTCTTCTCCGCAAGCAGGACGGTGTTGAGAATATCCTTCATCTCTCCAGGTAAAATGACATCTTTAATCCCGGCACTCAAAAACTGTACTCCGTACTCCTCGCTTTTCTCACGCAAGCGGGACAGTATGAACGAAGCAGCATCTTCTTTCCGTTTCAAGAGTTCATCCAGCTTAAGAGTTCCAACATATTCTCGCAGCATGAGCTGAAGCTGGATATGAATTTGCTCGTCGAATGACTTCATTTCCAAGGCACGAAGAGGCTGTACGATCTTGTATTGGCAGACGAAGTTCAACCGCAGCGTCACCTTATCTTCTGTCATGATCTCCTGACCGATGAGATCCATCTGCTGCTGTCTCAAGTCAATCTTTTTGACCATTACCGAAACTGGCCCTCCCCAGAAGCAATACTTTCCGGGAGCAAGCTCTCGCTGCAGAACTTGATCATAGAACAAAAACCCAGATTCATAACTCGCAATTTCATAGGACTGCGTATAGGCCGACAGCTTTGACAAAATCGAACGATCTACCTCAGCCGGCAATTCTGGCTGTCTGACATCCGTATGTAAAAACGTATGTTGCTTGAGTATGTTCCAGTAGGCGTAGACACCAGGCTTCAGCAGCTGTACGAATTGGCCGTCCTCGTAGTGCAGCACGTATTCATGATCCGGTACCCGCACAATATCGAGCTCTTGCACGAGTTCATTTCGTGAAGGAACAACTGCAGATCTTTTCCCTCCACCTTGAAGGGTTTCGCTATATTTAACACGACAACGGTATTTTGTGACCATGAGAGAAAGTTATAGGTCCCTGGAATAAGCTTTTTTACATAACTTCCTTTATGAAACAGCAAACCGCGCTGGTCAGCTTGAATGGTTACTTTAGTGAACATGTTGTTGCCTCCCTTATTAGTTCGACCACCGGATATAGAATCCCCCCGCAGTTCCGGCGGAATCGCGCTTTAGATAAGCGATCATCCAGTGATTGTTGAAGGAATCCGAACTCGATGGCTGACCCTACTTCAGCAGCCTCTCTTCCTCTTCTATCCCATACAAACACCTGGAATTTTGCATTATCGGTATCCACGGATTGCAGAGCCTTATCTGCAGTGCGCTTGAAATAGCCGCCGGGGATTCTATTCTTATGGTCTTGTTCAGTCTTCGCTCGAGTGAAAATCGAGTATTCTACCAGAATCGCTCCCTAGGCGATTGGGGAATCGAACCCCAAATAGTGGATTCTTACCGATCCGATTGCACAGGATACCACAGCATACATGCCTGGCACTGCGGGATAATGAATATCCCCGCCTCGTTACCATCGTCCGAATAAGAACCGTAGGTCTTACAGGTTCTATATTCGCTCATTTCGACCTACACGAACATGGCGAAAGTATTACGAACCAGTTCAAAGTTATCCATTTCATCAAATCCATCCTCTAATACAATGACGGGTTCGGGTATTCTGGGGTAATTATCTAAAAAGGCGTATGTTGGAATCCTTTCGATCTAGGAGGCGTATAATGAGAGATTTTCTAAAGGTTAACCAGACGAGCATTTCTTTGATCAAGGGTGATATTACGAAGATAACGGCCGACGTCATCGTCAACGCTGCGAATTCAAGCTTGCTGGGAGGCGGGGGCGTGGATGGCGCTATTCACCAGGCCGGGGGTCGAAGCATACTCGAAGAATGCCTGCGGATTAGGGAGCGGCAAGGAGGCTGCGCGGTCAGCGAGGCTGTTATTACTACGGCTGGGAACCTGCCGGCACGTCATGTCATCCACACGGTGGGTCCTGTATGGAATGGTGGGAACCAAGGCGAAGCCAGTTTACTTGCAGACTGCTATCGTAACTCCCTAGGCCTTGCATTGGAGTATAAAGCCAAAAGCATTGCTTTTCCGAATATCAGTACAGGGATCTACCGGTTCCCCAAACAGCTTGCAGCTGAGACTGCACTGGAAGCGGTCATTGATTATTTGAACTCGGTTAATGACCCGACAGGAACGCTCGAACAGGTTTATTTTGTCTGCTATGATGATGAGAATTTGGATATTTACCGTAACATGCATCCTCTTTAAAATCCCTTATTAAGCGACTTATACACGAAGACCCTATCATTGCTGAAAGGGTCTTTGTATTAATTAATTAATCCACCCATACCCTGCCGCAACAAAGACTAGAGAGCCGATGAGAGCTAACCAGAATGGTGATTTGGGAAGCGCTAAGACTCCGATAAGCGAAATAATAAGCAGATAATAACCCATTATCAAAAATAGACCTCTATCTCCTGCAATAGCCAAATGAAGTGAGGTATGTCCACACATAATAAGCAAGGGACCAAATATAGTGAACCAAAATGCTGATCGCCGCGATTCATTTGACTTAAATTTATTTATAAACCCCTCACTAAATACTTCTGAGAAAGGTACTCTAAACCAGACTAACCCATAAAGAAAATGACCAATTCCTAAGGCCAACAAGATCCATGCTGCTGCTACCATACTAACACTCCTTTTTTATCTTTGAATGTTTGTAAAATTACACGACTTATCATCCTTTATTACGATTTCGTAGTAATTATATTGTATTTTGATTTTACTACGATTTCGTACAATTTGGCAAGGGCAAAGAAATCGTCATGTGTATATGCAAGTTGGACAAGAAAAGCTTTTTCTCAAGAATTTCAAATTGCTTTAGAAAACAAAAAAGACACGGAAGAATAACTCCGTGTCTTTAGAATACAACTCTCCCGCTTCGCTGGATTAAGAATTCTCTCCTACAGCAGCGGATTCTCGTGCTTCGCTTTCAGAATAGACCAGCGCCGCTGCACTTCGCGCTCGAATTCGCCAAGCATTTCTTTGTTCTCTTCCTTGAGCAGGTGTCTTGATTTGCCCATATATTTCAGCCAGTCGCCGAGCGGCACCCTCTTGTTCTTTTCTTCCGGATCGTACGTAATGTTCGTCTCTCCCTGCTCCACTTCATACAGCGGGAAGAAGCAGGAATTCACGGCTGCGCGTACGATGTTCTCGCCTTCTTTGTCGTCGGACTTCCAGTTCAGTGGGCATGTGATCAGCAGCTTGCCGTAGACGGTACCTACATTCTGGGCGTACCACTGTGCTTTGGCCGCCTTTTTCACAAGATCCTGCGGGAAGGCTTCCGTTCCCGTGAATACATAAGGAACATGCGCTGCCGCCATCATTTGCACAGTATCTTTGTGATGGAACGTCTTGCCCTGCTGCTTCTTCCCGACGCCTGATGTGCTCGTCATATGTCCTAAAGGCGTGGAGTACGAAAGCTGTGCCCCGGTGTTCATGTAGCCTTCATTATCGTATTCAAGGATGATCATATTATGGCCCCGCAGCGCCGTCCCGATGGCTGATCCCATCCCGATGTCCATGCCGCCGTCGCCGGTCACCATGACAAAGGTAAAGTCCTCGGGAACCTCGATCTCCCCGCGGCGTTTCCGCTCAAGGAACGCCTCTACTGTACCGGATAATGTAGCCGGCCCGTTCTGGAACAGGTTATGAATGAAGCTCTGCTTATGCGAGTTATACGGATAACCTGTAGTGGTGATATAGGCGCAGCCGGTATGGAATAGAGTCACGATATTACCCTCGATTCCTTTGAAGAAAAGCTCCAGCCCCGGGAAAATCCCGCAGCCTGGGCAGGCTCCATGACCCGAAGCGAGGCGCTTCGGCTTGGCGGCAAGCGCACGCATCGGTGGTACTTTCACCGCCAGCTTGCCTGTCGCCTCATCCACCTTGACGGTGATCAGGCCGGATTTGAAGCTGTCCCCGTTCATCGGCACCATAACTGGCTGCAGCTTGTGCGCTTCATTGCCCGGCGTCTGCCCGTAATAATCGAACGGCACCTTGGCATAGCCAAGTTCCATGGCCTCCAGCGTCAAGGCAAAAAAGGCTTCCGCGTCATCCGCGTAATAATCTTTCCCGCCAAGACCAAATATGCGGGAAAGCACAATCGGCTGCGGGCCGCGGATCTCCTGCAGGGCCGATTTGACCTCATGGGTCAAATTGGCTCCGTTCGCGCCGTAAGAGTCGGCGCGTTCGCCGATCAGCAGCGCTTTGACGCCTGTCAGCGCCTCGCGGATTTCCCGTGCCGGGAACGGCCGGATAATATTCGGGCTGATCACGCCCGCTTTGATTCCTTGTGCCCGCAGGCGGTCCACTACATCCTTGGAGGATTCAGCTGCGGAATTAAGCAGGAACAAAGCCACCTCCGCGTCTTCCATACGGTACAGATCCAGCGGTGAATAGGATCTTCCCGACAAACCCGCGTATTGCTCCGCCACTTCCTTGAACACCTCGCCCGCGCGGTACATGGCTTCCGACTGCTGGAAGTGGTTGTTCATAAGGTCGTCGCCGTTCATATAAGCCCCAACGACGATTGGATTGTTCTCGTCCAGCACGTGCGGGAATTCAGGCTGTTCCCCTACGAACTCCTGAACGGTATCCCGGTCCGTAAATATTTGCACCCGGCGCTTCTGGTGCGAGGTGAAGAAGCCGTCATAAGCCACGATGACCGGCAGACGTACGTCCTCATGTTCGGCGATACGCAGCGCCATAATATTCATGTCGTACACGGCCTGCGGCGAGCGGGCGGTCAGAATCACCCAGCCGGTGTTCAGTCCGTAGTACAGATCTGAATGGTCGCCGCGGATATCCAGCGGTCCGCTGACCGCCCGCGTTACCAAGTTCATGACCATGGGGAAGCGAGTACCTGCCTGCACGGGGAGCTGTTCGATCATATACAAGAATCCGTTCGCGCTAGTGGCGTTGAATACCCGCGCGCCGGCTGCGGCTGCGCCGTAGCAGATCCCTGCCGAGCCGTGTTCACCGTCGGCCGGAATCAGCTTGATGTCATGTTCGCCGCGCGTACGCATCATATCAAGATATTGGGCAATCTCCGTAGACGGTGTAATTGGAAAATACCCCATGATGTGATAGTTAATCTGGGCGGCCGCCATGGCAGCCATTTCGTTGCCCGATTCGAAGACAGCCGTCTGAGCGGCAGGGACCTTGTGCTCGGTTAAGTCTTTGGTTTGTAAGGTCATGATCTGACTCCCTCCACAGTTAGATAGGGGAAGACTTGCGGCACACGGTTCTGCTCCGCGTACTGCGGCTCTTCCAGCATGGCGGCCAAAGCGGTAGTCGGGCAGGCCTCCACACACTTCAGGCAGCCTTTGCAGTACTGGTAATCAATGCCCTTCATGAACATTTGCAGGTTGCCGCGCTTATCCGGCCTCTGCTCCCATACAATGCAGAAGTCCGGACATACCGTATCACATGCGGCACAGTTGATGCAGTCCTCCATCTTGTATTCCGGCAAATACCCCTGCCGGGAGCCGCTAAGATCCTTCAGCACGCTGTTAGCCGTAACGTTCAGAACACCGCCGAGCTCCTGTGTTTCATATCCGAGAACCGGCTGTATTCTTGTGAAAGCTGTCTGGTTCATAAGCCCAGTGCCATCTCCTATGGTGAGGAACTGGACTTCATTATACCCTCTGTCAAAAGTCCGCAGGTTCGGTTCCACGAGATGAGGCAGCTTTTTCTCAAAAGTCTTACGGATCACCCGCCGCATGTCGTCAGGGTCAAGGAAGCTGCAGATCCGGAACAAGGCGCCCAGCATCGCTGTATTGACTTTGGTCTTCTCCTCAACGGCAATTCGCAGCGCATCAATCGCGGCCAGCGTTCCCTGCGTCATGTTCAGGTCCGCGGCCACTTCGGCAAGATTTCGCGCTGTATTCACAAGCACCGTCCCATCAGACCGTAAACCGCTTATCACATCTATTGTCTTATATAACGCTTCATGAAATACGCCGACCACATGCGGCTGCTCAATAGGGCTGTGATCGCGAATTTCCACTTGGGGGTCGCAGAATCTTACGAAGCTTTTAACAGGCGACCCTTTTTTCTCGGAACCATAGCTGGAGAAGTTGGAACCATTAAGTCCAGCGCCGGTTACCCCGGCTTCGGCCAGCATTTTACCAGCCAGATTGGCACCAAGTCCACCGATGGATTCAAGACGGATCTCGTAGAATCCCAGTTCATTTTTGTGAGGCAAAATCGACACGTGCTCTCCCTCATTTCTTCGTGTTCTATATGGAATGAACTAAGCAGTTACGCTTCTATAGTTCAATACATAAAGGGTCAATAGCTTCAGTTTAAAAGAAGAATCCTACCAAGTTAGTGATTTGTATCACAGATTGAGTTGCAGTGATCTTAATCACTAAATCGACTTTTGCGGCAGGGTATACTTCAGTCTGACAGTCCATTGCAAGCCGAATTTATGACGACTTTTAACAATAAAGAAACACGATATTGGGAGGAATAATAATGAATAACAACACGGCAGAAATGTCCCTTAACCATCAACCATCCATGTTCTGTTTTCAATGCCAGGAGGCATCCAAAGGAACAGGCTGCACCATTATAGGGGTATGCGGCAAGCCGCATGACGTGGCGAACTTACAGGATTTGCTCATTTATTTGCTAAAAGGGATCTCTTGGCTCAGTCTGGACGTCCGGCTGCCCGAAGTACTGGAACAGCGGGTATCGCTATTCATCATGGACTCCTTGTTCGCAACCATAACGAATGCCAACTTTGACCGCGAGGTTTTTGTGGGGAAAACCCGGGATGCCATTGCGCTCCGCAGCGAAGTGCGCGCTTATTACGATGAACAATATCCTGAAGGAACCGTCAATCTACCGGATGCTGCTGTCTGGGAAGCGGATAAAGAAGCCGATTTTGATGTAAAAGCACGTACCGTTGGCGTTCTCTCCACCCGTAACGAAGACGTGCGCTCGTTGCGCGAATTGATCATTTACGGCCTCAAGGGGATGGCTGCTTACACGTACCATGCGCTGCATCTGGAGAAGGACGATGGCGAGCTGAACCGGTTCATGCGCCGGGCACTTGCAGCTACGCTGGACGACAGCCTTGAAGTGCAGGATCTGATCGCTCTGACGATGGAGACTGGCAAGTACGGCGTAGACGCCATGGCGATGCTAGACAATGCCAACACTTCCGCTTACGGAAATCCGGAAATTACGAAGGTCAATATCGGAGTTGGGAACCGGCCCGGCATTCTCATCAGCGGTCATGACCTCAAGGATATGGAAGAGCTGCTGAAGCAGACGGAAGGAACTGGCGTGGATGTGTATACGCACAGTGAGATGCTGCCTGCCCACTATTATCCGGCATTCAAGAAGTATGAGCATTTCGTAGGCAATTACGGCAATGCCTGGTGGAAGCAGAATAGTGAATTCGAAGCCTTTAACGGACCGATTCTGATGACGACCAACTGTATTGTTCCGCCGAAGGACAGTTATAAAGATCGGATTTATACGACAGGTAACACCGGCTTCCCGGGCGTCCGCCATATCCCTGAGGGAGAGAACGGCGCTGCCAAGGACTTCTCCGCACTGATCGAGCAGGCGCTAGGGTGCCCAGCTCCTACGGAGATTGAGACTGGCGAGATCATCGGCGGCTTCGCTCATGCCGCAGTGATGAACGTAGCCGATCAAGTCGTCGATGCCGTGAAAACCGGTGCCATCCGCCGCTTCTTCGTCATGGCCGGCTGCGACGGGCGGATGAAATCCCGCAACTATTACACCGACTTTGCAGCCCAGCTTCCACAGGATACCGTCATCATGACGGCAGGCTGTGCCAAGTACAAATACAATAAGCTGGAGCTCGGTGACATCGGCGGAATCCCGCGCGTTCTGGACGCCGGACAATGCAATGATTCTTACTCTCTGGTCGTTATCGCCCTGAAGCTGAAGGAAGTATTCGGCCTTGAAGATATCAACGAACTGCCGATTTCCTATAACATTGCCTGGTACGAGCAAAAAGCAGTGATCGTGCTGCTCGTCCTGCTCTATCTCGGCGTCAAGAATATTCATCTTGGCCCAACGCTTCCTGCCTTCCTGTCGCCTAACGTTGCCAAAGTTCTCGTCGAGAACTTCGGGATCGGCGGCATTACCAATGTGGAAGATGACATGAAGATGTTCTTGGGGGCATGATTACGTCACTCGCATAAGGAAATTGCATAGGTCGGGGAGTAGGCTGTCGGGAGAGTTCCGGCAGCCTACTTTTTATATCTAAAAAGTGCAGACTACAACTATAGATTATCTATCGCAAAGTCTAATACTTCTTCTCTAACATTTTTGGGTAATTCATACCTATCATTTTTCAAAGCGTGAGGATTTACTTCTACCTTTTTTCCAGCATCTTCTTCTTTTTTCACAAAGCATTCTATTGCATTTATTGGATTCGATGGCTCACTCAACAGTAAAACCTTTAATTCCCTCAATAGTTGATGTTGACTGATGTCCTGAAACTTAAGCAGTCCATTAGTACTGTTATATTGTGATTCGTAGTTGTCGTAATTTTCAATTACATCCCAATCTGGCCACTTCGACCGAAGTTCTTGAGATATGTTGGGGATATCATTAGCATGCCAATACTCTAATCTTTTCGCCGTAATATCAATATGGAAGCCCCCCATGGGGAAATCCTTAGACCATTCTTTTAAGGAAATACTTTTATAACCAAATGATTTATCTATGTTGTTAATCAAATCAGGCCCATATGATAAATAAATATCTACACCCCCGCTAATCGGAAACAGTAGTAACTCGTTTTGAGAGAACTTTACACTAGCCACAGTATCAACCCAGCTTTTTTCTTCAGGAGGTGCAAGACTTAAATCATTAATATCAATTTCAGAACTTGTTAGAACCTTTTCCTTAGGGTAACCAACGTATGTAGCTAAATCTAATATGCCTTCGTAAGCCCATTTAATCTCCCAATCCTGCCAAGTAATTCCCATAAGTTCTAAATAGAGTTTCCTTAGTGGAATGTCATACAGTATATCTTCACCACCATAGAAAAATAATTTCTTTTTATCTAAATCAAGAATTGCCCCGCCTTCTGCCCACACATCATCTAACCATCCTGATTCATCAACCCTTGTCTGGATCTCAATAAATTGAAGGGCATACTGTTCCCCCCAGAATAAATCTTGTGGCAGAGTGTTCGCACACCAATGACTGTAATACAACTCGTAAGATTCATTCCTGACAATAATTAAATTTGCTCTTTGTCCCATGATTCTCACTCCGTTCAAAAGGCTTTGCTGAGGATAGTGACTCTATAGAAGTAACTGTTTTTACTTCACAATGTACTCCGCCGCAGCTCATAGAAATACTGCACAATCGGATGCTTTAACCCCATCTTCTCGGACATGTTCACAATTCGCTTTTTACCAACCCTTCGGTCTACCAAGGCAAGAACATTAAATAGGATATCATTGCTCTCTATGCATTCCTCGATAGAGGTATGTAGATACTTATTCGCCGCAACAATAAAATTTGATTTACTTAATGAAGCCTGTGCTGACAAAAGCTCTTTGGCATGTTCTGAACTTTTCCTGCTTCTGGCCATAACTACTAATCGATCCTCAGGCACTGGCCCCTTACTGGCTTGTCTGACCGCTTCAATATCGTCTTGGGAGACAGGAATTTGGATATCCGGATCATTCTTGATTTCCAGCTCCGTCTGATACCATTTGATGAAGCTGGCTTTATCACTCATATTGAGTACGTTCTTTTTATCTACCGAGATATAGCAAGTCCCCGGTTTATCAGCTACATAACGGTAAGCCGGTGCGCGATATTCTACCCTTCCAATTAACGCAGGACTGAGAAATCCCTCCAGCTGCTGCTTCAATTTGCTCCAGGACATATAATCCTCCTCTATATAAAAACAGAGGAAAGGCTTGCTGGCTCAGGGTTTGATTCCCTCTGCATTCGTCCCATCCTCAATCTGTTTATAAATTTTTATATTATCTGCGCGGATTTATTCTTACTATATAAGTCGAACTAATGATTTACGTGCTAGGCTGCCGTGTGAAATGTTCCTACGATCGCTGTTGTTCTCAGACTTCTTTATTAATTTTCTAAGGTAGAAGTCTAATCACAAAGGCGAACGCTCCGCTTCTCCGAAATCATTTCACACTCTTGCTTATAAGTAATTCTTAAATTCAACTTATATAGTGAACTAACCCGTATTTACCTAAATCGTCCGATGATTCTTTAATCTTGCAGCTTAATTCTCGCGTTCCTCCGCCTCATCATGCTCCCTGCTTCCAAACTCATCAAGCAGCGCACGCACTTCGCTTGTGGACTTCGCGTTCATTAAGTTATTCCTTAGCTCACTTGCCCCTCTAAATCCGCGGACATATATTTTGAAGAATCGGGCAAGTGGCCGGAACGAACGTAGTTCCAGATCTGAATATTGATCATGAAGATCCAGATGCAGCCGCAGCAAATCAAGCAATTCCTCGCTGCTATGCTCCTTCGGTTCCTTCTCGAAGGCGAATGGATTTTGAAAAATACCGCGCCCAATCATAATCCCATCCACACCGTACTGCTCAGCGAGCCGGAGGCCGGTCTGACGGTCAGGGATATCCCCGTTAATGGTCAGCAGCGTATCTGGCGCCACCTCATCACGAAGCTTCTTAATCTCCGGAATCAACTCCCAGTGGGCATCTACTTTGCTCATTTCCTCTCTTGTACGTAGATGAATGGACAGATTCACAATGTCCTGCTGCAAAATATGAGTTAACCAGCCGCGCCATTCTTCTACGTCCGTGAAACCGAGCCTTGTCTTTACACTGACGGGCAGTCCTCCGGCTTTGGCGGCCTGGATAATATCAGCTGCGGTATCTGGGCGGCAGATCAGCCCGCTTCCTTTTCCATTCTCCGCTACATTCGCTACAGGACAGCCCATATTAATATCGATGCCCTTGAAGCCTTCCTTCGCCATGCCGATACTCATCTGACGAAAGTACTCCGGCTTGTCTCCCCAGATATGAGCAACCATGGGCTGTTCATCCTCTGTGAACGTCAACCGCCCGCGCACACTATGGCTTCCCTCCGGGTGGCAGTAGCTCTCTGTATTCGCAAACTCGGTAAAAAACACATCCGGTCTGGCCGCCGCACTCACGACATGCCGAAACACAACATCCGTCACATCTTCCATAGGCGCCAATATAAAAAAGGGGCGTGGCAATTCACGCCAAAAATTATTTGTCATATCAAAAACCTCTCTAAAGCATGATAAATCAAATTATATCATAACCTTGGGAGAAGCATGCTCACTGGGTAAATTTTTAAAAAGAGGGGTGTCCCCTCTTGCTGTTGAGAATTGCCCTACTTCTTCATCTTCAATCAGCAGCTTGACTGTGATCGAATTCATTCGCTGAATGGGAATGTGAATAATGAAAATGTCAGTTCATAGACTCTACCGAAATCGTCTCACATCCGTTGAATAATGCAAATTTTTGCAAACATTCGTTCAAGGCTATACGTAATTGCTCTGTTGGCCTTACGCCGTCCTCGTACCAGATGTTTTTTACAACGAGTGTTCCGGTTTTTCGCTCCGCGATGACCTCAGCTCGTCCGATGAAGCTTTCTCCATATAATAAAGGAAGCACATAATAGCCGAATTTCCGTTTAAGTGCAGGCGTGTAAATCTCCCACGTGTAATCAAATCCAAACAATTGGTTGATCAGCTTTCTGTCCCAAATCAAGTTATCCAGTGGGGCTATCAGCTCGCATCGTAGTTCCGGCTCTGGATTTTGCAGGACGGCTTCAATAAGCGGTAAGTCCTCCGCACGGCAGTACAGGGTATCCTTCATTTGCTCCACGGACACAGCAACAATGCGATCCTCATGTAGCAACTGACGGAAGGCCTCGTTACGCTGCTCCGCCTTCAATCCCCAGATGTTCAGCCATGCATCAGATGCACGATTCCATAAAAGTCCAACAGCGCCGATCCGGCGCAATACCCGCCATTTGTGATGCTCAAGATCGCTCTCTAGCGGCTCGGGTGCATTGATCAAATTTGGGTGTATGTACTTCTCGGCGATATCGTAATATTTACGTGTTCCTTTTTTGTGATGGATAATCAACTCGCCTGTCGAGTACATCTGCTCCAGCACCGACCGGGATGCATTGTTCCCGCCGCTCCAATGAATGGCGGATCGCCAAGCGAAATTTCCTTCCAACTTGAGATCATCCGAACTAATCGCGCCGTGATTTTGAATGTAGGTCCTTACTTGCTCTGTCAACGCCTCCATCTCAGGATAGCGCTTGGCATGCTGCCGGGCAGCTTGCCTGTATCGGTCAAAATAAGGCCAGTCTAGGGCAGGGATAATAGCCAGATTCTTATCGGGATAATCGATCAGTAATCTATCTTCATACAACAATTTACCCAGCATGTCCTTAGTAAATCCTTTGATTCGCGACTGCAACACCAGCTCGACGTTTTTTCCGCAGACATCTATGGGATCATATTGAATACAACCGACCTGCCGTACAAATTCCAATATGCCCTGCTTTCCGGTAAATTGATATTCGCCCAACAGCCCGTGCTTCAATAACAGAAACTGCCGTGCCTGGCGGTTCGTCAATTGGATCATATATGTATCGACTCCTTAATAATCAAACATATGTTCCCATAATATTTTACCATTATATGAGAATGGAGACAAGAGATATTGAAATCCTTCATGGGTAATAGGGCAAACCGGCTACACAGGTCTTGGACGTACAATCTACATAAGAAGTTACAAAAGTGTTGATTGTGGTAACCCTCATCAATACACAGACAACACATAACAACGTATAGAGAACTTAGTTAAGCTGCACCTTCGAACGCACAGTACTCAACACGAGTAGGCACGATCAATCTCATTTTCATTATTTATACTAGCTTTTTTAATAAGCTTGAATACCAAACTTTAAAAGCTTTTTCGGCAAAATATCATCGAGATTCTGAATATCCGCATCTTCAAGTTCGATCAACTTAAAACCATACTTTTTATAAATATCTAGCTTTACTTTTTTTCGTTCTACGTATCTTTCGTCATTCTCCATTCCCCAATATTCAATATAGACCTTGCCGACCGGCAAATAAAAATCGCAGTATGCCTCTTCTTCAATAGGCAGCCTTCTTTCGTAAGCATGGACAATCTCGGACATATAAAGCCAGTTATCGATGAGCATTTCCGCTCGGGAACGGACATAGTGTCCATCCGCGGTCCGATGCTTCGCCTCGAACTTATCACGAAAACCTACCGCTGAGGAGGATTTGACCTCTCCCTCTTTTTCTTCCCCACTACTTACGCCTTGAACACTTTGGATCGTTTCCAACAGACGTTTATTTGTTAATATACTTTCATTCCAACAAACATAAGGTATCCCAGTTCGTACATATTCAAATTGCTTACCGCCTAAACTCTCACCCAGCTTGGTTAATACCCAGCCTTTGACATCTTTTTGAATCATTCCAAGCTCAGATAAAATTGGGTTCATTCTAAACTTTGAAATATTAAAATGCTTGCTTAAAGCGGTAGTGTTGACTAGCTTGCCCTCTTCTTCACCTTCCTCCGCCATTAGCAGTTCCTTGTTATCTTCATCCCACGCGATATAGGTCCCATACTGGGGATGCGTTTTCATTACGCCTCCGGCTTCTTTTCCTATATCCGTTAGATTCCAATTATTGTTCTCACGATTAATCAGTCCCTTTTCTAAAAGCTTTTGAAATAAATCTTTTGCCGAGATTTTCAGTTCTTTGGCTAATGCTGATGTAGATATGTATTTTGATGTAGACATGAGGTTACATTCCTTCCAGTTAAATATATATATGAGAGTTTAGTACTTGGTCTCTATATTGTAATATCGGTATTACCAATAACCTAATGTATATAAGAGACGGAAGGATAAAAAAAATGGGGTCAAATAGCACTTAAAGTCGTATTACAAACAGGGTTGAAACTATCGGAAAAAGAAAGGATTAAGGGGTTTAGCAAATAAAGGAGAGGCATTTCGAGAAAATGCCCGATAAAACAATGGATTGGAAGGGTTTGGCTCTTTCTTTCCACCTGCTTCTTCGTCCCTGGTTTTAAAGAAAAAGCCGAGCGAGAAACAGGAGTAAATACCTGAATTCGTTCGGCTCTTATGCAAACTATTTAGGCTTTGATGAACTTTATAATGCTACTTATAACCATTCCTCACCAATAAAGCCACCGACTCCACATGCACCGTATGCGGGAACATGTGGGGGTTGGTTGTAATCTGTGTTAGTTGGACAAAACCCTTGATATATAAGGGTTTTGTCCATGGCATGTTGTTCTTTTTGTTCGAGTTTGGTTGCTTGTTGACGGTGTTCGTCAACAAGTCGTCAACAATACTCCTACCATACGTGACCTGATGCAGGTTACTTTCAAAGACAACACCTTTTGCAAACACTGCCTGCACGACTAAACAATCCTCCTATATCAACAAATTTCACTATCTCCATTCACTATTTTTGTTGTAAAGTATAGAATATACTTATCGTATTAATACCTTTAGTATAATTAGCGTGCCTTTATTTTGGTTATCAAACTATATAAATATTGATCAGGTGATAAAATATGGATGATGTAGATCTCATACATAAAATTAGAAATACTTCAGTTAGTTTTCGCTTATGCCCAGATTTATGGCAGTTAGAAGACTTTGATTGGTCCCAGACTGTATTCCATGAAAAAAAATTCCTTAATACCGATGGCTCAGCAATGCACGATCATATGAATGAGCTCCCCCTAACTGCAGGTGGTATATACTTTTTTTATATTAGACCGGGTATACTTCCTAATACAGAATATTTAGTTTACATAGGTAGAGCCCAATTTACCAATACCCAAAACCTTAAAAAACGTTGCAGAAGTTATTTTCAGAAATACCCCGAAGAACGTCCGAAAATAAATACTATGATAAGGGAATGGGGGCCTTATCTATACATAAAATATATTGAGCTGACTGACAACGACACTATAAAATCACTTGAAATAAAACTAATTAATGCACTTGTTCCGCCATTTAATGATGAAATACCGAATAAAACAATTAAAAGAGCTGTTGACGCTTTTTAATAAGGAAGTGGAAGAATGAAATTACCCGCTATCCGTGGAAAAATTGGAGTATGGAATTATTACGTTTCCACATTGAGTTTTCAGGATGTAGCTCGTTACGTAAAAGAAATTAATGACGAGCTGCATAAATCCACCACTCTAAGTAAGATGATTCAACGAAGCATAACTGATAATTATAAAAAAATAAAAAGTTATATTCTGAATCAGGATGAACGTTTTTTCAATTCACTTGTACTAGCAGTTTACGATGGCCATCCCCAGTGGGTTGAAGTAGAGATTAACTACGACGACGGTGAAGAGTTTTTCAATATGGGCTTTTTGAAACTAAATGGAGAGGAGAAAATATTTCCAGTCGATGGGCAACATCGAGCTGAGGGTATAAAACGTGCATTAGAGGAAGATGGAAGCTTATCGACACAAACTGTGCCAGTTATCTTTATTGGACACAGTACAGATGAAGAAGGAATGCAAAGGACACGTAGATTATTTAGCACACTAAATCGTTACGCCAAACCAGTCAGTATGAGGGACATAATCGCCTTAGATGAAGATGATGTTGTAGCGATTATTACAAGGGAAATCTTGGTTAACCATCCTCTTTTTAAAAATGATCGCGTATTGGATTCCAAGGGGAAGCCGATTCCTGATTCGAATAAGCAGGCTCTTACTTCAGTAATTACACTATATGATTGCAATAAGGAATTATTAAAAAGTTTCAAGACAATCAATAATAATAAAACAGCTCTTGCAGATTATTTAAAATTAAGGCCATCGGAGGAAGAAATTGAAGCCTTTAAGGAATATGCTTTTAATTATTGGGATGATTTTGTAACACATATAACCGTTATTAAAGAATTTCTAGCGACCGAAGGCAATGCACCTGCCGAAGCTTTTAGAAATAGAGAAAATGGGGGCCACCTTTTATTCAGACCTATTGGACTTCTCCCCTTTGTCACCTCTACCTTAGAAATATGTCGCAGGGAAAGTAACTCTACCCTTGAAAAAACATTTAGAAAATTTAACATCGTGAATTTGCAACTTAATCAACAACCATGGATTAGATTTTTATGGAATGATCACGAAAAAAAAGTAATCTCGGGTGACAACCAATTAGTAAAACTACTATTGATGTACATGTACAACCCAGACATTTTAAAGGAAAATGAAAAGATCAGTCTTGATGCGAAGTATATTGGGAAACTTGGTAATGCGGAAGAAGCCCGAGGTATCCTTAATCAATTGAGCCAATCAAATACAAATGAATAACCAAAACAAGAAAAAGTAGCGGCAATTAATCCGCTACTTTTCTTTGTTCAACAATTAATACAGTTTTTCCAAAGCACCAAATAGATAAACAAAATCTTCTAAAGCGTTTTTGCAATAACAGCTATCTGTTCCGTTGGAAGAAAGGGCACTTGCCCAAAAATCAACCCAGACTCCCCTTGTAGCCTGGCGACCAAATGCCCCTTACCAAGAAGCTTTTCAGCACCCTTTTCTCCGAGGGAAATCTCCGAAGTCCCAACACTTTCAACCCGAAGTATTAACCGATTCCCCAAGTTATCCCTTAACTGAACCGGCAATACGTTTGCGTCTGGGCGCTGTGCTGCGAAGATCAAGTGAATTCCTGCCGCGCGTGCTTTTACCCCAAGACGCTGTACAATGGAGGAAACCGCGCCCTTATACTCATCAACGAGCATCCATTCAGCGAATTCGTCGTGTATTAAGAATATCAGCGGAAGCCTTTCGCTGTCGGATACCTTGGCATTATAGTCTTTCAGGTTATTTACTTTGATTTCCTTAAACTTTTGGTACCTATCATTCATTTCAACGACGAGGTCCTCTAGTATCTGTGTTGCTTTATTCTGGTCATCGATAATGCCTTCAACAAGGTGTGGTAATTCAGCAAGATGCATATAGTCGACACCGTATTTGGGATCAATTAAATAAATGTGCGCCAGATCCTTGCTATTGGTTACGCAGATATCAAGGATTAGATTTTGCAACAAGACGGATTTACCACTTCCGGTTGCTCCCGCTATGAGAGTGTGTGGGGCATGCTGAGTTCCGCCTTCGAACTCGCCCCCCAAATTTAGGTAAAGTAATTCCCCATCAATTTCTTTGACACCAATAACAAAACTCATGTTTAACCCGGATGCATTGGTTTGAACTTTCCTTACCTTCCATACATCCGCCAATGATATGCTTTGCCTATGCGGGCGGGCCAAGGAAACAACAATCTCTCCAGGTTGGGCCATTATGTTTATGACATCAAGGGCATGTGTCGTAAGAAGAATAGATCTCCTCTTCTCAATATCATCAACTTTTAACTGGTCCGATCCCTTTAGCTTTATGACAACAGCATTTGGAGTCAATCGAAATCCAACCACTTTCGCTTGCAAGTTATAGCTAATCAAAGCCATTCTAAGTTTATTTACTGTCTCACTAACCCATGATTGATCCTCATCGGTTTCTTCTGTGCTTTGAGCATTCTGTAATATCCATGTTGCTAACTGAGTATTCGCCCATGGAATTTCACTACTCATTTCCGAGTTTGATCCAGTATTATTTGATTCTCCTGATTCTGCTTCTTCTCTACCGGCCACAGGAGGATCATTCTCCTCTATTCCCCCTGTAACTTCATCCGGCTCAAAATCAAACTGCACCTGATCGTCATCAGAAGTATCAGGGGTCTTACTCTGTCCTGTACTAGACCCGTTATTACTTGCAGCAACAAAGTTGATTCTTGGAGCGGGTAATTTAGAATCGCATAACTCCCAAGGCTTACTATCGTCAAGTTTCTCCCTGACTTCTATAATGGAGTTTCCCTGGTGATAGGCCAAGACTAACTCCCTGACAAGATCTCTTGTAAACACTTCTTGATAGGAGTTCTTAGCATTCGCAATAGGATTTCTTTCACTATCTAAAGCTGTGTCAGGTAATGTAGACATAAATACATGCGAGTAACCCTTGATCTCAATGGGAATTTCTCCTGCCCGAATACCTTCTCGCAACTCTTCGACAGTGAACGGAGAATTTGGAGCTAATTCAATACCGTCATTTAACATATCACTTAATCTAGATAGCCATAAATCACGATCAAGTCGTCCTGGGTTACCAAATAGTGCGTTATCCATTCTTGAGACGGTATCACGCAACTGCTTTGATGAATTCTTCCTCGCTTCAGATACGCCCTTGGCATCAACATACTTTGCTTCAGAAACAAATACTTGAAGATGCGGCTTATTTTCAACCATTTTGGGTGAAATTGCTAAAATATCTGCGATCTGCTCTTCTTTCTGTCCAAGCCAACTTGCATAATCATCAAGGAAAAACCAAGCTACAGCCTGCTCTGTTCCCATCTCAGATTGAAGGATCATCTTACTAAGCACGACACCAATTAATTCACCCGCGAACACACCTCGTTTTGCAGCACGAAGAACGATGTCGCCTGATATGGTATTGGCATCCTCAATAAACCGCTCCGTGAGCTCCACTAATTCCGCCTCAGTTAATCCTAAGCCTAAAGCATTCAATCTTCTTTTTACGAGTACATTTAACAGGTTTAATTGAGATTTTGATGAAACAACAACGTTTGAGCCATGGGATTTATTGTGCTGGTACTTTATTACTTTCACCCCAAGATTCCTAAGTTGCCTACGTTCTAATAATTCGTCATAATTGACTACCCATTCGCCAAGCTTGTGTGCTTCGTCGAAGATGGCCTTCACCTTATCATTCTGAAAAGATATTTGCCTTGCCGGTAAAAAGAATGTTCCTGGGTTAACGTCTTTTCCCTTTACAACGGAATAAACCGACGATAAATAAGACCATCCAACAGAAGGCTGACTTGGGCATGCCAAGTACACCGTAGATTTAAGTTCATCCTTCGCCGTAGACCTTCTTTTTGCCCACCGTGAAGGATAGTGGTTAAGTAACTCTGGCATCTGCCTCACCTGAACTTCATCCCATTCAAGGTTGGCTTGCCGTGAAATAACATCTTGCAAGAATACGATATCAGCTAGCTTTCCCTCTTTTGGGTCTAATGCACCAGCCTCATGTGCCATGACGCCTACACGGAGACGTGCCATAAAATCACGGGTTACCTCGCTCGCAACAAAGGAGTCGGCATCGCTATCCGTACTCTCTATCATTTTCATATATAATTCATTTAATTTATTTGTATCGCGATGCCTCAAGATCACCTGACAGCGAACTTCATCTTCAACTTCATGCATCGCTGCTAACGAATTTACGATTGTCTCCGGAAGTCTTGTGGAATCACAGTTGTACAAGACTAAGCTTAAATTCGTCTTTTCATGAGGTTGAAGCTCCAAGTAACGTTCTACTAGACTAAGAAGTTTATTACTTGCCTCTTTTGGATCTTCATTCGTCTGCATTTCTTCTTCAGTTCGCACTGGGCTTTCCATTAAGGTGTAATCATTCTTAGTATCTGTAATCGAAAGGAGCACCGGTTCATGGCCCTTATACCCTATTGCAACTTCAGGGTAATATGGATCTACTATTTCTTCTTTGAGATCCGAAAAGAACAAACGTTGATCGCCGAAGTCAATTTGGTCCGATGTTAAGACATAGTTTATTAAACCAATGACTTGCCGCGCCTTAACCGCCTTTGCCGCCATTCGCATTGGATGCCATGGAGCTACTATTGTCATTGGCTTATTTTTATCTCCATCCACCCTAATGTTCCCAATATCCAAAACAGGCTGCACGATATGGATTCGATTCATATCGCCCAAAGCATGCTCTTGTAAGGTTCGTAAGAACTTATCGTACAGCTCGCTTTGTTCAATCATTGAATCAGAACTGATACCGTCAATTAGCCAATCATTTATAGACTGTTTGTACTTAGTTGAAAAGTTAGCCCACGTTTCTTTTAGAGCATCATAATCACTCTGAGAAAGTCTGGCTTCTTCAAGCAACTTCTTCAGGTTATTTAAGATTAGTTTTTGCAAATCAGTTGTTTTTGCATAGACTCCAACTAAAGAACCTCTATCCTGTCCAAATACTGCTTGAATTGTACCGACATCACTCAAAGATAACCCCTGCAGCTTACCTTTTTTGCTAACAGGATTTTGCGATACACTAGAATAAGAAAAGGGGTGGTCAGCCAGTCTCCTTAAATCATCGTGAAGCTCAAGCCCAATCTCTTGAGGGTTACCTTGCCACACCAGTTTGACTTCATTTTTTTGCTTTGATCTCTGCAAGTCAAGGTAACCAAGCTCTAGGTAAAATACGATCTGAATAGCCGCTTTTGCCGTTGAGGCGTTCTTTTTATAGCCTTTCTTCTGTTTGGCCTCTAATACTAACTCATCGTATTTAAACAAATGATAAGTTTCCCAATTTACTTGCCAGTGGTTGGTTAACTTATCAAGCCCCTTATATGCGTTACAGAAGGCCATTCCCAAATCTTCATTTAGATCCAACCAAGATTTTTTACTAGTGGTCTTCTGAGTACGAATTCTTAGAGTCTTCTCCCCAACAAAACTATCGCATTGAGCGAATAGGCGCTCAGTTGCCTCTAATAAACCAACTAAAAAATCATTGCATTCAATCGCCTTTCCATAAACGAAACGATCCCATTCTGACTTTAGTGCTTTGTCTGTCTCCAAGTTATGACGGTGTTTATCGTAAAATTCCTTATCTTCCTCTGTAGCTTCCTTCGCTTTTTTCTTTTTAAAGAATGCGTTTAAATTATCAAGATAAAGAATCTCCGCATCCGTTAAAGTATCTGGAAACTCATCATCATATAATTGCCGAGTTTTTTCTGCCAGATTTATTTTCATTGGCTTCAATTCGAAAAATAATAGGTTGACTTTATCCGTTTCCCACTCTAACTCCGATAGATTCTCCGCGGCATTTGACCAACTTACATTGGATTCAATGAACAATTCCATGATTGGCTGAACGGATGGATCGATCTGGCTTTTTGCCCTCTCGTAAGAAGCTCGAATCTCACTATTTTCGATGATTTGACGATTCGGATGCTGCTTATATAGATAACAAGCCTTTTTGGTATAAGCATCTGTAAAAAACTTCTTCCATCTGCTCGAATGACCCAAAGCATTCTCAGGTATTCCATCAAAATAATAGGAATCGCGCGGAATACGGAGCGCAGGTAACGCCCAACCAAGTGCCCTAACAACAGGGATCCCATTCTCCGCAATTGTTTCACGTACTTTTACAGTAAATTCACTAAATTCCTCAAGGCTACACTCAGTTGCCTCTTGCAAACCTTTCAGAGCTTGCTGCCAGTGCCTTTTTTGTTCATCGCTTAGGGGGAGATCGCTACTCGCTACCTGAACCCAAATATCCGGGTTACTTTTTAAATCCCCTGCCCCGACCCTTGTTATATCTCTTAACGATTGCCCTTGATCATCGTTAGTGTTCGCTAGTAAAATAGCGGGCTTATCACAAGTAGCATTTCTCCAATACGTTGTCTTCTCGTCAGTTACCATTTCAGAAGGCAACCCGCCGCCCTCAACTAATTTCCGTGGGACCTTTATGGCCATTATTGAAACTAACAGCATATCCTGGCTTATCGTTTTGCATATATTGGTGACCTGGTCTCCAGTAAGGCGATCCAATAAGAAACGGGCAATCCCCTCTTCGGATTGGCTGTTTTGTAATTGCCGACGAAGATATTCAGTAGCTACCTTTCCAATCAACTCTAATTGATTCATAATAAAACTTCCTCCTGAATCCCAAAAGGATTTTCTACATATGCGCATGCATCAGATAGTCTTCGTAGCAACCCCATACTAGCCAATCGTTGTTCTAGTCGTCTTGCATTGTCTGAGAACGCTTCTAAATCTGCTCTCCCAGTCTCCGTCAATTCAAGAGCCTGCTTATCACCAATGATAAAACCATATTTCTCATATAATTTATCTAAGAAGTCTTGAAACTCCATTCTCTTCGGAACCACACATAATACTAAAGATTTTAGAAACATGTCTTGGGGAGCATAACGAAGTCTTCGAGCGCCTCTTCTTGAAGAGAGCCCTATTTCTTTTCCCCAGACACCGTGAAATTTATCAACATGCTGTTGGTGTCTACTAATGGCTGCCGTAACAAACATATCAACTAAATCTTCGGGTGAATTTGCAGATGCAACCTCGCTCTCTTTGTTTTCTTTCGGCCAAGCATATTCGTTTTGTAGTAAAGCTATTGCCTCATGTATATCCGTAACTTGATTCCAAGACTCCGTTTCGACAACCTTTCTGATGTATGTCTCTACTGCTCTCCGAGACATATTGTTGTGTTCAAAGAAAGATTCAGAAGATAATTCTCTGATAATTGTTTTCTTAGGAGAAACAATCTCTAATATAAATGTGAGCTTGTTAGTATCACCTAAGACGGCCTTCGCCCGGTTTAAACTGTACATTATTAAATGAAGTCCGGTTATATTTACAAGGTGTGGAATCGCATCGTAATTCGGAATGTTGCTTTCTAGCAAACGCAACCAATCATCCGCGAGCAATTCATAGTCAGCCAATTCTGGATAAGGCAAATAAACACCTGGTCGAATAGGAGATGAACTTACCGTATCTTTCGGTTCTAGTGCTGCAACTAAACGATTAAACTTATTTGATGGATTTAAGACGCTTTTCTGTAGGTTTGCAAGTATTTGAACCCCTTTGCCGCTTCTCGTCAACATTAAATACAACAACTCGCCAGTTCTACCAAAAAATCTTCGATCATTCGTGAAGCCGTTATCTTTTACATTAAGGTCTTCATACAAACAGTCCGGCCCGTATGGAAAAATAAATTGTGAACTCCACCGTTTGTTGTTCTCGCCCTCAATTGTTGTTTCTCGAAGAAACTGAATCGCCGATGCGAAATCCCCGAAATTTGAAAACCTTTTCTCTAGGTATTTGAAATCGGCGTTAACGATGCCGGCTTGTCCCTTTCCCATAACTTCGTACCACTGCAGCCAGGCCTCTTTATCATCATATCTATACTTACTCGATATTAGAGTTAATTGAGGGTTATTAAACAAGATGTTCCGTAAGTAGAGTCTTGACTTGGGTGAATACGCCAATTTGTTTGGTTCGGATTCAACAAATGCACGACCATACTCGAGTTCAGATTGAAGAACATTTAAAAATTCCATAAAACAAAGCCATGGGGTTTGCTCATCATATAATCTGTGGCCCCAGATCGCCTCATCTACCCACATATCTGCGTCAATCTTTGTCGGGCGCGAAAGTCTTTCGTTATTCATCGCAGTTAACCTCCACGATTCTGTCGTCAATCAGGCCGTCTTGATTAAGCCGAATGATTCTAAAGGACAAATCACTTTCATCATCCGAATCTTCTTCATCTATTCTTCGGCGTTCCTCTAGTCTTTTAAGAAGCTTGCTTTTAAAACCCAGGATATCTTCATAGCATTCTCTGGAAAAACTCCCCGGCAATGCACCCTCGGCAACCCGCGAAAGAAACTCATAGCGAACCAATTGGAGCGGTAGTTCAACTGTTGCAACAGAAGGTGATAACTTCACTTCGATCACGAGCTTGCCATTTGCATTCATTCGGATCTGCATGCTTTCCCCGCGTTTTTTCGGTACCGAAATACTTTCTTCAAAAATTCTACTAACCTTCGCTTGGGAGTGGCTCCCAGAAGTAGCTAGAATCAATTCATCATTGTTCTTTGCTAACAGACCTGTAAAAATCCGATTTAAACCCTGGGAAATCCTCGAAGTTATTTGTGTAGTTACTTTGCCGTCTTTAGCTACTCTGTATACATCAGACAAAAATTCCCCAGCGTATTGGAAGGTTGTAAGATGCCAAAGTTTAAGGTCATTCTCTTTTTCTCTTGGGATTACAAAAAACAACCTTTGCCTTTGGGATCGGAGAGATTCTAAAAAGTTCTCACCGCTATCTAATACGCCTTCTAGGTATTCTTTTTGATTTGCTCGGAAAGTTGGGTCGGCACCGTAGTATGTATCGTTTAGCACAAGTTCTTCGTAGTAAGGTCGAAGATCAGGATCGTCCTCACCAAAAACTAGGATGTTATCGATCGTATTACTTGTCTCGTAACCAATACCAAATTTTCCAAGTGCAGCAAATACATCAGTAGATTCGCGACGTCTTTCCGTGAGATTCTCACCCAGAATATTTCGGTAAACACTTGCAAGCGATGCTTTATTTTCTTCAACTATTTTGGCAGCATCAGAACACGATATGAGTCGATCCTTAGCCTCCGGATGACCAAGAAGCATGTTTGACACTAGGAGAAGTAGTTGTCTTATAGGAAGGTGCACACCATTTAACTCACATAACTCCAAAAGATCAGTGACTCGCGATCGAATCAGCTGTTCGTCTTTATTCCCTTCAAGACGATTACGGTTCTCCCATATAGGACATACCTTGCCCGTTTGATCATACTCTCTCAAAGAGCACTGATTACAATCGTTCCATCCGGGATGTTGCAGTACAACATCCACAATTTGAGGAAAGAGTCTCGCCGCGCTTATTTGGCTTAAATTATAAAGTCTTAGATTAAACCCGCTTTTTTCTTTGATTTCAGTAACCAACAAATCTTCAACGCACTGTTTTACTTGTACAGTTTGTGGGTCGGTACCAAGATTCTTCCAGGCCTCGATTAGCTGCCCATCATTTGCAGCAACTAAAAACACATTGCTATCGCTTGGATTAAGGACCGAGTTAACGAACCAATTTAAGATACCTCTTTCTTCATCCTTCAGCTCACTTAAATCTTTAATAACATATAGTTTCTTAGAATTTGGCAGATCTAACTCCTTTACCTTATCGTCATTCTGCCACACCTGTAGTGAACCGTTTAACGCTAACCAAACTTCTCTGCAGTTATATGTCTTTCCATCCCCAGCAGTCCCGGTGAGTATTACAGACTTAGGATTAGGGGATTTATAATTCTCAATAAGCTCACTTAAATAAACCGAATCAACGATAATTGGCTTGATATTTTTCCGCTTTATGATTCTATGAATCGCTTCATCATACATGTTATCGTTACGCGGGATTGGGCCATACTGTCGGAGAAACCCAATCCATTCCGACTGCACTATAGTCATTATGTACTACCACCCTTACTAGAAAATGGTCCTTATGCTTCATTCGACATCTTCCATCTAATTTCCTGTTAATTATGTTAATATCACAAAATAAAGGTTTAAATAAAAAAACCGCCGATAAACGACGGTTGAGTACATTAATTTACGAAAATGAACATACACAAGGAATATCCGCATCAGCTTTAAACAAGAACTTTTCGAAACCTTCCGCCTCCATCACCTCTCGGAATTGCTTCATCGTATAGGACCCACCGTTCTTTTTCAAAATAGATACATCTTTTTGGAGGGTAGCCCTAAATCTCTCTTCCATCTCTTCTTGTTCCCGATAACGCTCTGGCCATATCGCGTATAATAAAGCATAATGCTGATAACCTCCACGCACACACCTTCCCGCACAGTTTGCGTGGGAAAATCCTTTGATACCATTTCTTAAAGCAACTTTGGCATTCTCATTTCCTTCCTCCGCTAGCTGCTCAGCAATGTTATACATTCTAGGCAATTCGATGCCCCATTCGTCACGTATAATCCCCTTGGCGTCGAGATCCTCCCTGAACAATTCGATCAATGGAAACCTAGTCTCAATAGGTTCTAATGGAAAATGAGAATAAAAATCTTTCAAGTTCTTAGCGCGATGCTTCTCGTGAGGACCAATTCCGAAATACAAAATGGGTTCTAGGTTTCTTTCATTCCTTAATTCATCTTCTAAGAAGATAATGGTTTGCCTTACTTTTAGTTCTTCCGAGCACTTGGCCAAACGCGCATTACCAAGAAATCGCTCGTCGTAGAATACTTCTTCTGGAGTTCTTCCATCGAGTCTCTCCGTAATTTCCAAACTAATATGGTTCGATACTTGCTCCATAAATCTGTAATTGTCTTCATCTTCCCATAAAGTGTTTGTAAAAAACAAAATGCAGTTCTCTTTACCGTAGGTTTGTACCATATGATTAGCGACATACGCACTCCCAGCCCCGCCACTAAACATAGCCACATGCACAACCTTTTTCTTTTGGGTATCCATCGTCATCACTCCACTTTTACTACGTAATTTTCAAACAACTGATAGATAAGGTACTCAAGCTCTTGCCGCGGGACATTTTTCCCTGCCACATTAATCATTCTTTCTAAATTTGAATAGACTGTCGCCGATTTTACAGACAAATCGACCTTATTAATCAATTTCCTACTGTTGTTAAGTTGGATTGAGACCACATTTAGGTTGCTTTGTTCAATCTCCTGCTCAGTAAGTCTTAGTTCCTCTAAATCGTGACTTAGTTGTGCAAAGAATAAATCATAAGTGGTATCAGACCAATCTTCTACTTTAACCCCGACGTATTTTCCGAAAAAATGTTCTATCCACATATCTTCATTTTCATTCGAAAGAGAGTTGTGAATTTTTTCTGGTAGCTTATTAATCGTATAAGATCCGTTGTTAAGCTGTTCCTCGACCCAATTCTTTAACTCTTTGAAGTCGCTGACCCCTATAACTTGCAACAACTTCTCAGTTAGTTCTTTCTTTATTAGTACAATGAAATTCTCAGCGTATTGCTTAGTAGCTAACAACTTATCTATATTGTGTTGGTAGAGCTTTAATAGCTTTGCGACCGATTGTTGAGGATCTACCTCCGACCTCTTTATAAGATCCCTAAGTTCTCCAAACTCTTTATCCACGTTAAGCGAAGTTTGTGCAATTCTAGGGAGCGACCGCAGCCATTTCAATAATGTACCACAAATAAATATTAGTCTAGATTGGTTGTTTAAGCGCGTTTCAAGCGAATCAGCAAAGCACTTTTCAATACTGTTAAAGAATTCAACATAACTATCATTAATGTGCTCGTAAGCGTACTGGTAGTACTCCGCCCCCGTCTCCACTATTATTTCAAAGAGCGTCTCACCATTAATACCTGGAACAAACATACCGTTGCGATACAACATGAATTCGTTCCAACGATCCCTCAGCAGAGCAACAAAAAGAATAGGGATCAATGGCTTCCTAATCCCAAACGGTGGAGCCAAAAACAGTTCAACAATATCTTTGAAGTTACCTGTCGGGTTACTTTCTAAAACTTCGATCAGTCTTGATCTAAGCGTAGAGAAAGATTCATTTATTATGTTAGAGTAGTCCAAATTATTGACATTCCCATCAAGCCTATCATTGTTTTTAAAGATGGCTGCAAACAAGGCATAATCAGGCCCATTTCCTTCAATTCCAAACTGCTGTTTACGTGGATCCTCAATAATTTTCTCAATCAGCTTAATTGCTGCATTTCTTTGTACTCCTGTAACCGCGTTCCTATTAAAGGAGTCATTCAAGATCACAGGTGTACACTTGAACATCTCATAACATTTATCGGACAATATTTCCGTAACGTCAAGTTCTGAACGTATTGTCACTTTATCTCCTGCAATGTACCAGGCTCTCCCGTCTTCGTACGAAGCTATTTCTGATAAATATTGAGAGATTCTAAATTTGGTTTCATTGAATAAGATCTCTAATTCTTCCTTAACCCCCTTATCTTCCTCGAGTAAAGTCTTATTCCTTCTCAATGAGTCCAAACCTAGATAATTGTAAACCTCAGGTATTATTTCTAATACAGGTTTGGAGTGCAGGAAGAATAGCGCCCTATCGTTTTCCTGACTCAGACCTCGTAAGACGCGATCTAGTGATTCGTGTGTCTCTTCATCTTCCGCTAGAACATAGTAGACTGAAAAATCGGACTGTTGATTCTCTTGAATCCATTTTCGTTCAATAACTTCTTTTCCATATACAACTTTTACTGCAGAGAATCTTGTCATTCCCTTGTCATCGTTGTACCGTTCCGGAAAATAAAATTTCTTTACGAGATTATTGTATAGAACTTCAATCTCCTTAGATTGATCTGTTTTTAGGAACTGTTTCTCATGTTCCAACCGTTCGTGCAAATCAACTGAGCTTCCTGCAAATAGCTCCCAGTAGTCGTTCACTCTATTAAACCTAATCACTTTATGTTTGCTTAATACGGGCAAAATACCCGAGAGTTCATCTTCATTCAGTTGTGTCGCAAATTGTAAGAATTCAGTATTGAGCTTCTGTTCGCTTTGTACTCCGCACAAGTTCCAAAGAGTTATGAACTTTACTAAGTTCGTTGCCGATTGTTTATTTAAGAGCTCCTCAGGAAGACGAGCCATTGCTTTTTTATAAAGAAGAATGTGTTCCAAAACATCATCATTCCCAAAATCGTTAGAGTCCGGAAAGAAGAAGTCAAACAATTGATGGCCTAAATAATATTCATTGCTTTTGCCTATATGATTTAATAACCCGCCCGTTTCTTGACTTTCTAGAAAAGTAAACAACGTTCTCTCATTTTGTCCGAACACTCGAGTTAAGTGCGGCAGCAGGAAGATCGATACCGGGTGAAGCGGGAACATGCCTCGAACAACCAACTCATCTCGTTCCGTCTGATTTATAGTCGGAAAGAGGGGGTACTTTCTCAGCATCTCACGTGTTTTTGTAAAAGCTGCATCACTAATAACTGACTTCTGATTTATATTCTCCGTCAGTATTAACTCCGAAATTCTGAGAAAGGTCGCCTGGTCACTTTTCACCAAATATTGATTAAATCGCTTCTCAATACGCTGAAATTCTCTGGCTACCTCTTCATTCGAAGCACTAAAATAGGAGCGTAAGCTTTTATGTGTTATTAATAAGAAATGTATTGAATTCGTTCTGTTTGCCAACTCGGCAAGATCTTGAATATCTTGCATAGACTCATTAAATTTAGTAGCATTCATGCCCTGTAAAAATCGAGCAAATTCATCATATACAATAAAGATCCCCAAGTTATTTTCTTGTAAAACGGTTGCCAAGTATTCCATCTGCGACAAAAAACTATGATCATAATCGATATCAAACGAAGCACCAGCTGTGAGAAGCGGGTACATTTCCGAAAAGTATTTAATCTCGGTTTCATTCTGCTTTTTTATTTCTTCAACCCATTGATTGAGTTGCTTCCCATCTTGCTCTAACCGCAGACGAAACTTGTCATACGTATCAGGGAAGTCTTTCTCCCATAAATCAATAGAGTTAATTATTTTCGCTGCCAGTCCGGGTAATACAATATCAATGCTCTTCTCTTTGAGTTTCTTAACAACGCTAGATATAATCGAATGTCTAAATCTGCCCTCATTACCACTCAATAAAATTGGCAGATAAGATATCGTTAGTTTACTTGCATCTCTAATCTTTGATGCAACATGGTCGTCGACTTGTTCAAGCTTTTCTATTAACGCGTCAACTTCCATAGAGCTCGTCATTTTTGACACAATACTTCCGATAACGTTGGCTAACAACGATTTCCCGGTACCATATGGTCCGATAATAATATGTGATCGGTTAGCCCCTTCAGCGAACCCATCAATGATCCCTTTCATGGCCTCAGCGTGAGAAGGTGTGGGAATATAACGTTTAAATAACTCTGCATCTCCAATATCAAATTTAATGTTAATACTTGACTTGAATGCCATCTCTAGTAGGTCATCCTTTCAAAAGCTCGCCTTTTATATAATCAACAGATGAAATCTCCGGCAATCTAACATAATCCAAATTATTTGTTCTAATGTACTCTATCGGATATTTGTCATGGGTGGTTAGACTATTTAGGACTTCGACAACCTTATTTCGAGTTAAATTAAATACTCTTCCCCAGAGGTTGTCAGCATTCACAATCTCATCAACACTAATAAGTCGATCCTCTGATATCCGGTCATAGTCAAGTAGAACGTAATAAAGAGTCGGGATACCTATTGTTGAAATCTCAGGAGTAACTTTCCGAATTGTGTCATCCCGTTCTCCAGAACGTTCACTTCTCATTAAGGATAATTTGGAGAATGGACAGAACAACACGTCTTCCGGATCATTCACATCCGGTACCTTCGTGTAAAATTGGATCAAACAATCTGTGTCTCGCTTGAGAGAATTCTGCGACACTTCTTTCATTTCATTTTGGCTTACCCAAGTGATAAACGAATTAAACAAATCACCCTTGCTAACCATCGTTTCTTTGTACTTATTAAAGTACCAATCGAAAACTGTCGAAAGATCCTTCCTGTTCTTTACCAAATGGTAGTGAAGAATAGATAACGATTCGTTCCTCTGAAGCAGTCGATCACTATGAAACAAAATGTCACCAAGTTCGGATAGCTCGTGTACCCGCTGACCATCTTCTGTTCTTTCCTCAAGAACATCAAAAGCTAGCAGCCAATACTTTAAGGACTCAAGCATGTTTTTGCCCAAGCCAACTGTCTCAAAAGCATATTCTTCAAAAAAGAATCTCTTATTTTGCTTTACTGCCCTCAATCCCTTACTGAACCATTTATCTCTTATATAGAAGCTTTGGTGTCTAGCATAAGCCATATATGTAGATCATCCCTTCACGTAAATACAAAATTACTCCTGGAGACTTATCTCCAGGAGTAATTATACATCAAAATGCTATAAAAGGACAACGAAAAAAGAAAACGTGCGTTCCCCTAAACATTCACTTCCCCCTTAGCTGCTCAGAATATCTATAGAACGTACAGCAGTAATTTCAAACTTTAACCACCGATAATCATCTTTAGCCTTTGTTTTTAATAATATTAACATTAGCCTCTTCATATGTATTTAAAGGCCCTCCAATATAGCATCGGCTTAAATCGTTGACTAAACTTCCTTTCTTAGTAAAAGATCGATTTTGTAAGAATTAACCTCTTATTTCTTTTCCCCAACGTTTTAGTTTAGGCTGTACAATAAACTAGAGGGTCAGGTTCGTAGAAAGCTGGTTCAAAATAGCTTCCTTGATCAATACAAATGGAATCCCCACCCTCTATTCTCACGTGTATATATTTAGCTCCAAAGTCCTTTTCTGAAAAAGCGATTTTTATTTATAAGTACTTAATGTGGGGTACATCGACTTTATCTGTTGGTTGTTCAATGGTAAGCTCATGTAACTTTCATCGTGACTACAATTTTTTCATTTTTGTGTACACTATTCTCAATCCAATTTATTTCAAAATTATAAACTTTATCTGTTTGAGGTATTGTCACTCCTTCAAGTGATAAACCTACCGTATTAGTTTTAACTACAGATGTTCCAGTAATTTTAAATGAATCTTTTATAGATAATGTTGTGCCTAATGCATCCGCTTTTCCTAGATATTCAAATTTAAAGTTGTAACTTTTAAGATCTGCATTCTCTTCCACAATAATTTTCCATTCGGGGGAACTTGCAGACGTTGATATTGTTACATTTGCTGTATTTTTTTCTTTCGATGGTTCCTCACCTTTCTTTGAACATCCAGACGATAAAAAAATAATTAAAACTATTAGCAGCACTGAGTATACTTTTTTAATTATCTACACATCCCTTAGTAATTATTTTAATGTTTTTAATTCTTTCTCCATCCTTAGCCCACAATAAGTAGATATGAGAGTAGAATGGTTTAGAGAACCTTCGGTTATTTTATAACCACCATTTGAATCTTTGAGTGATTCCAAGTATTTCTCCAAATATTTTTTTTCAGTAGAAGTTATTTTATCAAAATTTTTCTTAAAGACAAAAAACTTGTATTTGTCGATCAAATCAAAATCTTTGGTTTTGCCTTTTTCAAACAATCTATTGACTTTAAGTTTGAGTGCTCCCTTTAACTCGCTTAAATTTTTATCTTTATAGTTATTAAAAATACTAGAAATAGGAATTATATTCGCGATAACAAAATCTGGTTTCTCGTTAATTATCTTTTTTAAAAACAAATAAGTTTCATTTGAATCGTATTTTCCTAAAAGAATAGCATAAAGTATTTCTTTATCGTCTTTAATTGTCGTGTCAAGAGGTACAGTAATAGTTTTTGAAATATTGCTTAGTTTGGAAGCTTCGACATAGTAATATATTGTCTCCAAATTATTGAGACTTTTAATGTCAATGTTCCTAAAATAATTATTTAAAGATTCTGGGGGTTTTTCCCCTAATTCATCGTAAATAATTTGAGCATAATAACTTGAATATATATTTGAAGTTATTTCGCCCCTTTTAGTATATAAACCATTTGGCAATTCATATTTACTAATATTTTGTTTAAATTTAGAAAGATCTGGTATAACACTAGAAGGGAATAATTCTACTATTTCTTTAGAGAATTTAGTATCAGAAACATATTTGGAAATAAGACTAAAACCACCATCTTCTAATTGCCATTCTTTTAATCTTTCACTTAGATTTTTGGGCAATTTTCTTTCAAAACTAAAAATATTATCAAGTTCTACAATTGCCTTTAAGTTAACCATGTCGCCTATTGAACTAAGCTCATGAAAATATTCGGGCGTAATATTTATTAATTTATTTTTTATAAAGTTAAGATTATTTTGGTTTGCACCGTTTAAATTAATTATTTTAGCTAACGAGTTATATATAGACCATTTGTAATTTTCATCCCACTTTGTATCTGGCAAATTGAGAAATTTCACCTTTATAAATTTGTCGATTCTTTGATCAGAACTTTCGTTCCCCAATTCCTTTAGTATTTGCAAAGAAAGCTCGGTATTTATTATATATTCTACTGGCGAGTCTTTTTCACCATTAAAGCCATACATGCCATTGTTTTGATGAATTTGTTCCAAATTTTTAACTACCGAATTTTTATATTTATCTGGAATGGCAATATCGCCGCTTTTACAAAGTTCTAAAAAGCTTTTTAATTCTAACAATTCATTATAATTTTTTATATTTGGTGTATAGTTGTTTACACCATTTAAACTGTCTTTTAAAGTTTTGATTAACTTTGAATTATGCTTTATTCCATCAATTTCTCCTAAAATGAATAAGGAATTAAGCGTCTCTGTGTAGCTAGTTGGTCTTTCCTCGGTTAAAAGCGAATATCCCCCATCGTAGTCAACGGAGTCTTTTATCAATTTAAATGTTTTCTGTCTCCAGTCTACTTGACTTTCTGAGTTTGGAGTAATTTCATTATTAGTAGTAAGACATGAAGAACATATTACAGCTAATATAATAAACACAAATAACATCTTAGTTTTCAAATTACTTCCCCTCTATTCAAGTATTAATCACCGAGGAGACATTTACACACTCGGTGATTAATACTAAATAATAATTAAAGTGAAATGGACACGTAATTACTATTAGCAAAACTATAAGCTGCAGCACCAAAAGTAAACTTCACATTGCTTGCCATGTTTATAGAAGTAAAATGACCTGCCGTCTTTAAAGTAAGAGGTGATGAGGCATTCGCCCAATAGTAGTCTTGCATGGATTCATTTTTCACTGAGCTTGGAACCCACTTGCAAATCACTGAAGTGGATGAATTAGTAACAGAAACTCCACCTGGTACTCCTACGCTATAAATCAACTGTGAGGCGTCCACGGTTTGTTCTGGGTAATTTGTTATATTGCTTGCATTCGCAGGTGATGTTCCTGACCAATAGGCAGTCGAATCCCCATAGGCGTTTAGAACATCATCATTCCCAGCAAACATATAATGATTAACCTTAAGATGGTCGTAACCGACTGCTGTCATTGTTCCACCAGTATATCTCGTATCCTTAGTACTTGAATTATAAGTTTTCCAAGTATTATTTGTTGTATAAGTAGTATTCAAACTATTAGCAGATATTTTATTTTCATCTAGTTGAGGTTTAGATCCACCCGTTGTAACTTTGATCCCTTCCGCTTCAAAAACCACCTTCACAGGTGTATTCTTTACAGGTGTAATCTTCTCCGCTGGAGCTGCAGTAGCAGACAAACTAAACGCCATTATACTGGACAAAGAGATTAATAATGATAAACTAAGTTTAAATTTAGATTTCAAATTAAACAACCTACCTTTTTTGGTATATTTTAGGAGCTCCTTTCAACATACTATCGTGGGTTCTTGAATAGATCAAGCAAGACAGTTATCATTCTTAATTATAGAATCTGTGAATAAAGTTAAATTAACAGTTGGAATTCTAAGTTAAACATCTACATTTTTTAACAAATCTGTATCTCATCGAATTTACAGCCTTGTCCCACACACTGGACATAAATTTATCTTAATTCCATACAACGTATGCGAAACACTTCCGCCAACCATACTATCCCCAGGTAATTGCAACTGTTAATAAACACACTATAATCACTTGTTTGATTGCTCATCAAAGACTTTCTATCTAGTAACGGCCTAACTTGTTTTAATTTAGTTATCATTACTTTTCTCAGTCTCATCTCCCCCTGTACTATTCCCAAATACCACACATTTCGATGAAGACGATTACTAACCGAGTAAAATGTAGGAAGGTGTAGCTCTTGGCTTTCAATTGTCCATTAAACCTTAAAGAAAATAATCTTTGTTCCTTTTCTGAATCACCGTTAATTTTATGACATAAAGAAACTAAATCTTCAAATTATATCACGCAACCGGATCCAACAATAAAGTGAAGCTTAGGTTAGTGATAACCTCCCTCTTTCTCTATTGGTACAGGCATTTATGCAACACTTCTAATTAACTTATTGGGTAGTTTTTCTTCACTTTCCATTTTTGTAAGAGCAGCCTTTTCTTATTTCAGAAACATAAACTTAGAATAAGTCTTCCCTACTCGATCAGCATCCTTGCTAGATCAGCCTTTTAATTCACTTTAATAAATGGAAGAATTGGACGTAAACATATAAAAAACTCTAACTTTTATACAAAGATAGGGTTACCCAAAGGTGACTTTATGTGAGATAGAGTCACCCTATCTCAGTCTCAACTCAATCTGCAATTGATCCTGTTGACAGCTCAAACATTCCCTACTATAATCAAGGCATAACAACGTTAATTCCTTTTTCTATTGCCTGATGCATGCGCGGTACAGGCCATTCTAAGCGATAAATTCTTATTGTTTATTTACTATTTGAGACTACGAGTCTGCTCTTTTCTAATCCGAAATTTCTGCAAAACCATATATAGCCCAATTTGGGTAGTGATAATTTCTCACTTCCTAAATCGGGCTTTTTTCATTTTCAAAGCCAAGGATCCTTTTGATGAAAATCAAAGCCTCCTTGGCTTTTTATATAGATCTGATTAACCGGAAAACGGGCACAGCAAGTCGAGATAGTCATATGCTCCCCCCAATGATCGCTTGCGATCGTGGATGGCTGGAAAAAGCGGAGCACACGAGAAGGCCTGACTTTCATATAAAGTTACCCTCGGGTTGGCCTACCCTCAGGAGCGAAGACACTTGTCTTGGCACGATTACCGTGGTTCTAACAACCGGGTTTGCGAGCTAATGCTCATTTTCTACTCATTATACTGCTTCTTTGAAAATACGACTCCAACTGAAAAGAGATGGAACTAGGCTAATGGTTGAAATGCCGCGTCCCGCTTCAGTTTGCGGAGCTTAACATAAATCATATTAACCGAGAAAGCGCGAGGATGCCTTTCTGGTCGACCTTGCTATAGGTATGTCCAAAAAATCTTCAAAGGAGATCACTTTAACATGCAGCCTACTGAAATCAGAAACATCGACACACTTCATCCCTTTCAAGGTTTCCACGAGTATCGATCCAAGATCACTAAATCGGATATCGAAAACTGCTCCTGTCATATTAGGCAGTTTGGTTATCCCCCTCTCGACATAAGCCCTTCAGGTGAAATTTTGGACGGTCACTGCCGATACGAAGCCCTCAAACTTTTAGGACTGAGCCAAGTCGAGGTAACTGTAATGGACAAACCAGAGGAGGATCTACTTTATTTTTTTCTAAGAAACAAATTTGCACATAGCAAAGGGATTGAAGATCCAATTCTCCGCGCGAAAAATATTAAAACCTTATACGAATTGAATGGAATATCTCCCGGTCGATATCAAAAGACCCACAATGGAGAAAAGTTAACAGCCGAGCAACTCGCCAAAAAAATAGGGTTGGATTCAAGCTTACTGCCCAAAATACATTAAATTACTTGATTTGATTCCCCACCTTCAAGAGCAAGTCAGAAAAAAGAAACTCGGAATAAAAACAGGGGCTAAAATTGCAAACCTCAATCTTAACGAGCATCAGCAGTACGAACTGTATTTAGCATCTCTAGGCAAAAAGATGAATACAAACCTTTGGGAAAACTTAATCGATAATTTGTTATCTGGAGGGCCAGAGAAAGTTGAAACAGTTAGCTCAGAAGCAGAAGGCAATTTCCACCTTTCCCCACCCTTAATTGACAGTACAGATATTTCTAGAAATACCATGGAGACCCTGACAAATTGTTTAAGGTTCATTGAGTCCAACCAAGAGTTGTTCAAAAATAATCAGTTACTTGTCATTTCAAGCCTTAAATCGGCTAATCAAATTAGAGATAAGTTGGAGGAATTATTGTATGGGGAAAACATCAATTCAGGTACAGATTGAAAAATGTTTCAAGCACGTGCGACAGCTCAGCTACAAGTCCCGCGATCGATATAAAACATCATGTTTAGTTTTTGCAGACTTTCTACATCAAGCTTTCAAAGTCCAGAATATCAATAACATCTCCGATAAACATCTTGTTGCCTATGCGAAGCATCGTTTAGACAATGGGATTAAGGCCAAAACCGTAAAAAATGACCTTAGTGCGATCCGCTTCCTTCATCAAAAATTCGATGCACCTAGGTATAAGCTTTCTTCAAATAATGAATTGTTTAAGTTGTATGAACTTGTTATTGATCATACAACTTCTGTAGGTAATCGGGCATGGACGGATGTAGAATTTGAAAAATTAATTCAACTTGCTGAACAGAAGGATCGTAAAGATGTTGTTGATTTAGCTTATCTATGTCGTTACATGGGACTCCGCATCACTGAAGCAGCTGCATGTAAGAGAGCCCAGGCGGAACATTCACTCCGTACGGAGATTTATATCGTGGGTTCCGAAGCGAAAAACGGAAAGGCCAGATGTGTACCTCTAGCCCCTGAGGTGAGGGACATGTTCCGCATGCGTCTTTCTTTAGTTAAACGTGGGGACAAGTTGTTCATCGGTGAGCAAGAAAAAACGCATAACAAAATACAGGCTTTTGAAAAGTTTCTCTCTAGTGTTAGGAGCAGAATTGAAACAGCAGAAGGAAAAAAGGGGCGATCCCTTAAGGCAGGCAAGAAAACCAAATATAATCCTCTTACCTGGCATGGATTACGCTATTCTTATATTCAGGACCGAGTCCAGAATTTCTTGATTGAAGGGGTTGCGGAACAAGAATTTAAAAGGATCCTTTCCTCCGAAATAGGTCATGAAAGAACAAGTGTCATTGATGTTTATACCGGGAAAAACTATTCTTATATGAAATGAGCATGCAAATCAGATATAAAAATTAAATAAAGTGGGCTAACCTCTCAGGTTAGCCCACTTTATTTTACAAAGCTTGTTCTAGATTACCTATGTTAAGATTATTTAACATGTCCTGATATTTTTTCAGTTCTCTCATCTCTTCTTTCATATTGCCAACATATAACTCTTCTTTCGTAGGGTAAAGGTACGTCCACCACTTCCCAGGCTCAGGCTCCCCCCACTTCTTAGCAAGTTCTTCGGGGGGTGAGTATTTTATTGCTTCCTTATAACTCTCGATATCCATTTCACAGTCAATGATAAGGCTCATTAACAACAACCTCTTATAAGATATTTCCACAAAAGGTAAAATCTCCTCGTAATAACGATCAACTTCGATATAAGAATCTTTCGATCCTAAAGGCCTGCAGAGAACAGGATCTATTACTCTCCCATTAACATCAAATTCTACAAGAACCTCAAATTTCTCAGAAACCTCCGATTTGTTTTTGTCTAGCACAGCTGAACCCGGAATGTTTTCTAAAGCAATCTTCATACTTTAATTTCCCTTTTCAATTTATGAATTCCATTAAGTTAATGGGTTGATCAAATGATGCAGCAATCAGGAACTTATGATCTTCGTTATTCAATTTACAACCTTCCACTCTGAATGAGATTCCAGAAACCCGAAATCTTTCTTGGTCTTTGATCAATTCAACAATACCCGCATCAGTTACTGCTAGTGAGAATCGAACATAAACATTATCCTGAACTAGGTCCAAAGCCATTCCTTGATCATCTTTGCACAATTTATGGAACCGAAATGATTTCTGTTCGCCATTTTTGTCCATTAGTATTATTGTATTTACTGGTCTTCTGATCATGAAACCTCCTACAGGTAAAAGACTTTCTTGGCTTCTGGGGTATGATACAAAACGTAACCAAGTCTACTAGAAATAGCATACCAAAAATGAACCTTTTTTGGTATGTTTACATACCAAATTTAATCTTGGTTGCGTATACCTGCTGCGCTATGTTTGTTTTGAGGTGTAGCATATGAATATTTCTAAGAAAACGGTTGGCAGTGTAATTAGGTCGATTAGAAAGCAGCGCGGCCATTCTATAGAAGAACTTGCTCATTTATCCGGTCTTCATTCTACGCATATTGGTAAAATTGAACGTGGAGAAATAAGTCCATCAATCGAAAATTTAGAAAAAATCATAAGTGTTTTAGAATTACAATTGGTTGATTTCTTCCAGGTGTTTTCCAAAGAGGAAAAAGACTCTGGTGTAACGAATGTCCTGATTCGAACAAAATTAGTCGGCATGGATAATACAGAGAAAGAAAAGTTATTAAAGTTCTTGAAGTTATACCACCCTTGACTGCTTGTCTAGTAGGAAATGAGGCGTCTAACTAGCCTATTGCTGTTTTTTTTACTTTCTCTAATAAAAATCATTCTCACTTTCACTTTTATCCAATATGACTTTTTCACCATTTGGCTCTTCACGTATGTATTGGCCGTTTTGCACGTAGAATAATGGGGCCTCTGCTTCTTTTGCCTTCTGACGAACTGATTTCCTTACTTTTTTGATAACCTGCATCAATTCATCTCTGGCTAAACGAGCCATGTCTATTCTCACTCCTTTATCTTGACAAGACTTATCGAAGTATCTAATATTAGATTATACCACTTAGTCTTCAACCTTTACTTTTATTCCCTCCAAACGGTCTGGGAATCATTCTATTCTTTTTAATTATGTGCATAAATTCAAATGGACGAATTTCTTCGTCAATAATATAAAGCCCTTTTCAGGTAGTATGTTTATTTCCTACTGAAAAGGGCTTTTTTGCGTTTTTTTCAATAGATAACATCATCAGCCGGGTTCCCCCATCGTCCGAATGGCGGCTTATAACAAGGGAATACAAACATTTGATATATGGAGGTCGGTTACAAGAAAAAGAGAATTCCCTATCCATAACATAAGTGCAATTTGGGTTGTCCAAAAATTGCTGGTAATCTCAATAAGCCGTACTCTCTAAATAAGGAGGTATTCACATGCGTAATTCTCATAAGCAATCCGTTGATTATATTCCTGCTACCAAACGCAATACTTTAACCCTTAAGGAGGCCTGGAAAGAGGTTTTCGAATGCCAGGTCTCTATGGATAAACTTTACGCAGAAGTCAGAGCAAAAAGAATTCCACATACTCGTGTCGGGTCAAAGATCCTCTTTCGAAGAGATACTTTGCTTACCTGGTTCCACGAACAAGAGGCAAAAAACTATTGTTCTTACGAGATTGAATCCCATGCATAATAGGAGGTATTCCCATGGCAAGTTTACAAAAACGCGGTAACGATTCTTGGCTTTTGGTTGTGGAAGCCGGTATTGGAGCTGATGGAAAAAGGATTAGACGAACAAAGTCCATTAAAGCGAAAGGCATTCGGGAAGCAAGGAAGATACTCGCAGAATTTGAAACCGAGGTTGAGTCAGGCCAATATATCGCTCCTGAGAAAATGACTTTTGCAGCATTTGTAGAAGAGTGGAAAGAAAAATATGCTCAGCACGAGCTTGGAATTAAGACTTTAGATATCTATTCCCGCTTCTTGAAGAACCGGATCCTTCCGGTCTTTGGTCACATGCGGTTAGATAAAATTCAGACCTTTCAAGTAGTCAACTTTATTTCAGAACTCAGCAAGGAGGGCAGCCGGCAGGACGGCAAAAAGGGCCAACTATCCTCGGGCACCGTACAATATACTCATAGAATCTTAAAAAATATATTCTCCCGCGCAGTGGAGTGGAAACTTATCAAAAGCAATCCTGCTGCAGATATCAAAAAGCCCAAGGTCAAACGAAAAGAGATCGAAGTATACGATGAAGATGAGGTAGCATTGTTGTTCGAACTATTAGAAAATGAATCAATGAAATGGCGTATCATGATCATGCTCGCAATTACAACAGCACTTCGTCGTGGCGAGCTAGTTGGTTTGGAGTGGGCACACGTTGACCTTAATAAAGGGATTCTTGAGGTTAAACATAGTATTTCTCATTCCATTAACGGTCAGAGAATCATCTCCGAACCTAAAACGGATAAGTCTAAACGCAAAGTAAGTCTATCGGACACTGTGATTGAACATCTTAAGGAGTATTACTTGGAGTCACGGAAAAAGCGCCTAGCTTTAGGTGATGCATGGAAAGGCGGAGATCATTTTTTTGTGTTCAGTAACGATGAAGGAAACGCCTATTACCCTGAGACACCTTATCTATGGTTTCGTTCATTTCTTAAGAAGCATGGGTTAAAATATATTAGATTCCACGATCTTCGCCATACGAGCGCCACCCTGCTAATCAACAAAGGCGTACATGCAAAACTTATATCTGAGCGCTTGGGCCATTCGAATATCTCGACCACAATGAACGTCTACGGCCATGCGCTGCAATCAGCAGACAAGGATGCCGCTAATAAACTTGATTCGCTGGTTCCACCTAAAAAAGAAAAAAGGAATGGTTAGCTGAGATCGGACTGGGGACTGCCCCCCTAGCGTAAAACAAATCAAAACACCTCCAAGAGAATCCTTCTACATCGTAAGATGTATGGACAAATTTTGGAGGTGTTTTTACGTTGTCAACAATAGTTAGCTGGCTAAGCAGGGTCGATCGGGTGAACTACATACATCGTTTGTAGCAGCCTGTGGATAAAAAATATAGCTATGGCAAAGGTCCAGAGTACGCGGTCGGGGAACTGCGCGTGGATAAGCGTTTCTTAAGCTGAAATTAATGTGCCGAAGGAGTCCGAAAAATGGGAAAATAGCTCTCGCCAGAAAGTGTAATTCCATGGACGGAAAGTATTCAAGCAGTTGTTAACGTACAACCTTTGGACTTTGGAAAACAAACTACCTTGTTGCGTAGTCAAATCTTCTTCATTCATGGCTTCGGCAATTCGGGTCAATGACCATTAGCTAAAATACTCTGCGGACGATTCAGGCTTGTCTTTCATGAGTGAATTGCAACGCCTAACAGGCAGACACAATACCGAAGATATACAAAGAGGCCTGGTGGTATTGGAGGAATCTATTTATATCGCTTGGGAGAACAAATCGAAACTCCAGAGTATTAAAATTCTGGAAGGGTGGAAAAGAGGGCACTCTCCCAAGCCCATTTCGGTGGTAGCAATGTGGATTACTGGACGGGATACTAGAATTTCTTAAACCCTTAACGAATGAAGCTCAAAAATTCTATGAAGACACTATCTTTAGTAGGGCAATATCTATCAATAAGCTATCCAAATTACTAGGCGTTACAACCGGCACACTACGAACCTGGGAAACTAACTTTGAAGAAGTCCTACGCATCCCCCGTGACGATGAAGGAAATCGTTGCTACACAGAATTTGAAATCGGCATCTTCTTCACCCTGTTGTTTTAGAACTCCAACTGAATTTCAGTTCCAGAGTAAAAAAAGCCGGAATTAAAGCTCCGGCTTTTTTGTCTGAAGAAATCCACCCCAACATACCTCGACAAGTTGATGGATTACTTCCGCTGTAGAGATAAGTACAACCAACTAGTGCTGTACCTATGCTTACCATACGCTTGAATTCATCAAAATACAAGACCGATCTATTTTCTTGGCATGTTTCCAACAATACGCTGCTTAAGCGCTTTTTTTGTGCGCACTTCGGAAGCTAAGAAGTTTGCCCTTTCCAAAAGTTGGGCTTAAGCTTTATTTAGCGTGAATTGCTCAAACCACTTTGTTTACTACATTTATTTTCAATTATTTCCTACATAGAAATCATTTGCCAGCATTTCACTATTAATATACCATAAGGGCATATTTCAGATATAACGGTCGGCATGGGCCCAGAGAAGCTCTCGCCAACATCTGTACTTGTTTGGCCACCTGTTTAGCACCGAATACTTGGGATACCCAAGCCGAATCGTTCGAGATAACTAGAGCGAAATCACCGCCATCAATCATACAGCTATAATCTACACTGGTCACCATTTTGCTCTTGGGAGCCGAGATAGTTATACAACGAGTGATGCCTCGCGATTTGCAGCTAAAAATGCTTAATAAATCAATGGAAAGGAGCATACTCCCGTAAATTTCAAATTATAGGCAGTGATATACGTTGATTAATATGAAATGACATAGTAGAGTCTAAAACAAGACATTACATCAATACCTTCAGTTGTGGAAATATTTCAGTTAGCGGAGGCTGAGATTTCACAAGCGATCCTATGCTTTTGGTGCCCCTTCCATTTTGTTCGAAGAATTAGCAGAAGGGAGGTAGGTGCTGAACAAATAAAGAGAATATCGCAGAGTTAAGAATGTTTCAGAAAGGAAGATCGTAACATGGAACCTCAAAATGAAAAAAAGCAGGTTAAAAAGAGCATATTTCTTGAGGATACTATTTGCCCTATATGCTGCGGACCCCTATACATGGATGACGGATACGGTTCAATGGAATCACAAGAATACTGTGAGGCCGATCGCAATCATTATCGCTTTTTTAGTAATCTATTTGTCACAACCCTATTAATTGATGGTATCAAGTTTGACGATTTTCTAGAGGCATCCAAATATATTGAAAGTTATATTAAGAAGACATAACCCTGAATCAAAGAGGCGCTTCCCGTTATAAAAGATTGTAAGAAACTACAGTCGCGAAGCTTGGAATCTCTACTTAAGTGTTCAATTTGGGTCCATCGTTATCCATGTATTACTTGCTTCCAGACATTCTACTCCGTTAAGAAACATACATTCTACTCCGCGATCCATAGATTTCAAAATACTCAATAAGATATTGAGTTGATTCTTTTTCCTCATTTACTTTTCTTCCAGCTTAAAACGTTTCTCCATCTTCTGGCTTCTTCAACCTTTTGATCTCTTTTATTACGCTGATTTACCCTTTGATGATAAGCTTCTTGCTCCTCGAGACTCATTGTCTTGAGTTTTTGAATTGTCTCATTAATATCTTTATCGTACCCACCATTAATCTCCTTCTGCTTGTGCTAATATCCCCATCCAACACCTTGCTCCCAAGCACTTTGGAGCTCATATGCTATTTTATCCGCAAGCTCTTCACTCGGTAATTCTATTAATTCACTATCGAAAATGCCATCTACTACTAGAACAAGAAACTTACCATCTCTAATTACTGATTAGTACAAAGTCCCCCCCCTTTTTTTGAGCCTTCATAATTTTTATTTTTCGAGCCAGCTTGTATTTTTTCGTTTTCCATTCTGCCCGAGAGACAACGTAAGCGTCAAGAGATGATGCTCAGGATAGACCACCCATTACGGCAAAAGGAACTCGGGCGAATAACCTTACTTTTCGTTGTGAACTTCAATCAAATTTCTTCCACGCTCCAACATTCGATATCTTATTAAACTATCCGCTTAGTTCAACGCCCGTACCGTAAGCAAAATAATCGATGGATCGGCTCCACCATTGGAACTCACGTATCCTCGAATTGAACCTATTAGATTCTTTATCCATTTGATAAGGCTTATTTAATTAATTCCTTTGACTCCATTAATTTCTTTACGTTTCTTGTAATGACACAAAGAAAATGAATCTTGCTGCAACAATTCAAAAAGAGTCAGTACAGTCAGAAACGCCTTCAAGCCGTAATTGAAGATACTAGCATAGGAGTGCTCGGTTTGAACTAGTACGTATCGAACCCTTTTCCCACTGAAATTATGATTTAATTAATCCAATCCTTCCTTCATTGCCATTGTAAACACTTTACGCTTATATTCTCTTCCAGTGTTATCATATAAAAGGAGGAAAGCTTCACTTCAAATAATTTGTATATGAAGGGCTGGTATTCAATGACACAGACAGGGATTCTACGCGAAAAAGGTATTACTTGGACGAAAAATTGGTTTACTGCTCATGGATATTTTGAAAAAAAGATGTATAACAGCACTTTTTATGGCATCAGAAATAAAGAAAGGTTTGGTATTTTCGTTATTGCACGTGATCATCGAATTGCTTCGAAACCTTATGAAACTGTCACTTTGCAACTCAAAGATGTAATTTCGATTGACAAACAATTTAGGACACTAAATATTTCGCGTGGCTTTGTACTAATTGCTCGAGGATTTAGGGAAAGCAGCAAGATAAGAAAAGATCTCTCTTACTTCGTTAAGGTCCCCTTCCCATTGCTTGATCGACTCATTTTAAAATGGGGACATCAGCAGAAACCTCCAACAGTAAACATTGGTTTTAGTGAAGTTCAGATGAAAAAGTGGATTCAAGAAGGGGTAGAGTTTATTTCGATGTACGACACTAACTCTCGATCTGCAAATGAGAAGGTACCTTTACCCGAAATATCAAACAATTCTTCTTTCTTTTCTAAAGAAGTAACTCATACAGAAATGGAACAGCTTATCAAGTCGCGAATCGGACAATCTGAATTCCGAAAAGTCCTTTTAAAGCGTGATAAGAAGTGTGTAGTTGGCGGCATTTCCCACGAGGCCTTCCTAATAGCTAGTCACATAAAGCCATGGAGTGAGTCCAGTCACAAGGAACGTCTGGATCCAAATAATGGCCTTTTATTGTGCACAATACATGATACAATTTTTGATAAAGGATACATATCATTTGAAGATAATGGGGTAGTCTTGATATCTCCACAGTTAGATAGCGATCTCCAAAACGCATTTAACATTACCCCAAAAACTAAAATTTCTCTAATAAGACAGCAATGTAGTTACATGTCCACGCATAGAAAGATATTTAACGAAATGATTATTAAGAATTCACCGCCAACCAATATTCAAGGCGAGTTCCCTCTGTAAAAAAGCGTCAGTACCATCAGAATCGTCATCAAGACGAATCTAAAGATACTGACGTTATCCTTGGTAACTAGGAAGAAAGTGGGCAGATTGTTAATCCGGGATGAAAGTATATGTTTTTCAGGAATAATTCGATTTAACGAACGCAAACGTAAAAACTCCTGTTCGTTGAAGATTGGTGTTAACTACACTGACAACTAGGCAAAAACCTTCGTTTGAATGGTTATTTTACTGTAGATGAAAAAGCTAAGACCAATTCTTAGGATTACGGCATTAGGCTCTACCTCGATTTTTCCCCGGATAAGATTACTGTGAACTGCAACGGTTCGGCTGCACCTGTGAACTCCTTGGTCATGCTAAACGTCCTTTAAACAATATTTTCATATCCTTTCTTATCGATATATACGTTTTGGGATCGCAGTAAACAAGGGCATCTCAAGCTGAGCTATGCTCAACTTATTTTCATTCATATATCGAATCATATAGGTTGGCTGCGTTGGGCTTTTGTCATTGTTATCCCGAAAGCAGTGCAGCCTCCCCTTATGCTCCTGCAGTAGATGACGTAGCCTGGAAGCTGCTTTTTTCCCGTTTTTGCCCCACCCGACCATCACCCTGGGGCTCCGTTCAACCATCCTCTGGATATACTGTAGGTTTTCCGGGTCATGCCTGTAATCATGGATATCAAGTTCTCTGGATTTGGGTTCAATCTTAGAGATCACATTGACGATAATTATGCCACCGAAGCCCTTGACTTCGGCAAAAGATCGAAGAAACTTTGTGGTAGGATCATTGTTATCGGCGGTTGCCGGGTTTAAGAGCAAATAACCAAGCATTGGTTTACTACCAAGTTCCCAAGATTCTTGGTAATAATATCGCCGGGTAGGGGAGTTCTTGTCATCAAGGATGACTACTGGATTAAATGCTCATTATACCTCCGGTACGTTTTTATAGAGTCTGTAAAATATTCTGTGTAAACTCTCAAACCAAATCTATATTACAATATGGGAAAGGCTGGTTATACAAGTGATCTACCTCCCTAACTTCGCTAAAAAACACGAGCTGTCCGTTATCCTGTTAGAAAAACTCGTTAGAGACACAGGGTCCGCTACCCACTTTCGTTTTCTATAAATCATGTACCTCGATCATGAGGGTGTTTGCTGAGTTCCTCCTTCCACATCCCTGCCCTTTATGGAACCTATATCTACAGGCTAGTTAACACCAGTATAAAGACAGCGATATTCATAAGTGTTCTCACCTCATTAGCAACCTTAACCGTCTGAAATAAAACTATTTACATACTTAATGTATTCTGGATTTACAGCCTCGATTCTAGTAATTAAATCCCTATTTTTTATCTTACTTTGAAATAAATAAGAAACAGCGACTAGTGTGTCACGGAAAGTAAATACTTCATTTTTAAATAAATAATTCAATAGTTGCCTGATTTTTGTTCCATCGCTAGGAATAAGTTTTTTAGCCTCCATATGTCTATAAACCATAAGATAAAGTACAGTGAATTGTGAAGGATTGAAAAAAATATAATTCCAGTTTTTTATGAATTCGAACAAATTCTTTCTATCTATGTCCTTCCACTTCCCTGAAAAAATGATATGATTAAAAATCTTCGACGAATCCTCACCGTTCAATGATATATATTTATCAACCAAAATCTTATACATTTCTAGGTCGATACCATATTTCTTTTGGGTTCGACAAAGATCTCGTATCAATGCTATTAAATGACCGTTTGCAATAATCTCCTCTACCCTTTCATCTATCACCTTTTCATTGGAAAAAGAACCCCCATACTCAGCCCTAGCAAATTCGTACAAGGATCTATACTCATCTGGTGACAGCATCTTGGTTTTGGATGTATTAATTGTTAGTGAATCTTCCCATAAAAAATAACTTATTTCATTGAGTATTGAATTATTTTTCTTCCTATCTGCAGACCCATCTAAATGAATGAAGTACATATCATCAACATACCGCAGTAACTGCAGGTTCTCTCTAATAAGCATGTGTTCAACTTTATTATCAAAATCAATTAAGAAGAATTGGGATAGTATAGAGGATGCAATTGAATAATGAATCTGAGGCAAACTGTCAAATCCAGCATTTTTAAAAAAATACTCTAAATCACTGACTATTGTCTGTGAACCTAGAATCCCCCTCAATTTGCTAATGAGCGAGGAAATCTTAATCGAATCAAAAAAGTTTTTAAGATCAATCTTTAATGCGGATTTGTCAAAGTACCTCTCACGTTCATTTTGGAACTTATTATAACTTTCATTATAAGAAGAATTCATTTTAATTTTATTTATTGGGGCATCATGAACTAGTTGACCTGAATAAAACGAAGTAATTCGATCTCTTGAAAAGTTTAATACATCTTTTCTATTCGCATATAAGTATCCAATTGTGAATACCAGATAATTATAATACAGATAATGTAACGGGTGTATTAAATACATATCTCTAGGTGTAAAGTAATCATTTTTATATATAAAATCCCTAACCTTTGAAACGTCATATACATCACAAAACGTTTCAATTGGCATTGAAATTATTTCAATTATCTCTTTCCTACTGTACTTGCTTAATTCGTTTACATTCGCAATGGTTTGTGGATTATACCCTTTCTTTTTTGACATTGACAAGGTATATATGTATGCAAGTCCGATAACTTTGTTTTTATTCACATAATTCATCCTTAAAATATATATCTTATAATTGCTATTGCTGAAAATAACATTACTATTAGATTAAAGTACCATAATAAGTTATGTAGTGTGAAATCCTTAATTTCCTTCTGTCTTCTTTTCTTACTCTTCATTATTGGTTCTCTTTGGCCCATCTGTTCGGCAATGTCAGTATCTTCGCTGTTTTGTAAGTCTTGTGCTCCTCGCTCATTATCAATAGGATCATGGTTTTCATTATTTTTTAATAGGACCTGATACTCATCCATAATTATCTTGAAGTCTGACAAAACCTGTATTTCATCAGAATTATTATTGGAACTATTTCTCTTAATAATAAGTTCCTTTAGCTTCAATATTAAGTCCTCAATATCAAGCTGGTGATAGTGCATTTTTAGAGCTCTTTCATTAAAGTTAATACCTGCAATAAAGTATTGTAGCAGGATAACATAAATCGAGAAAATACCTGCGAATACGCTGTAACTCTTACTTTCAAATACACTATTCACTTCTTTTCCTCCAAGGGAAAGCAAAACAAATATTACAGCCTCAATATTAAGAAAAAGAAACATGAAATTCCACTTCTCGGCATAACCTTTAAGTCTCTTACTCATTGCTATTCTGTTATTGCGAGTTTTGTTCAAGGTGTTAATCTTTTTCTCCACTTCGGAATAAATAGTTATGTTTTTATACTCTTTGTCCAATATTAGACCCACCTTTTAGGTATCAATTATTTTTATCATTAAGACAGTCATTCAGCATGGTCGTATCTTTTTGTGTTTCCAGTAATGATCATATTGGCCTATTATCATCAACAGTAACCTCATAATACCATATTGAATTAATATGGATAAGTATGATTGTCGCTGGTTATCAAGGTTTAAGTTACCCCCTTTTTTCCAAAAACCTTGAACCAGTTAGGTTTACATACAAAGAACCGCCTATTTCAACAATCTAGGCGGTTCCAAACTAAGAGAGTATTTCGTCAACAATCAGTCAACTCTACTATATTCTTGGCTCTGTTTCACATTCCAATCCTATCTGTACTACTCACAAAACCCGCTCCACCACTGCAATCTCATCCCTCTGTACCATCCCTCACCAACAAAGCCACAGATTCTACGTGAACGGTATGCGGAAACATATCCACCGGCTGCACCTCAACTGTCCGGTACCCGCCGTCCTCCAGCACCCTCAAATCCCTCGCCAAGGTGGACGGGTTACAGGTCACATACACCACCCGTTCAGGCTTCATCGCCAGGATCGTGTCCAGCAGCTGCGGATCGCAACCCTTACGTGGCGGGTCAACCACGATCACATCCGCCTCAATGCCCTGCTCTTTCCAGCGGGGAATGACTACCTCAGATGCTCCCACCTCAAACTTCACATTGCGCATGCCGTTAAGCTCGGCATTAATACGTGCATCCTCGATCGCTTCCTTCACGATCTCGACCCCGTACACCTGATCCGCATGCTGCGCAAGGAACAGTGAAATAGTCCCGATGCCGCAATAGGCATCGATTACGGTCTCCTTGCCCGTGAGTCCAGCGTACTCCACGGTCTTGCCGTACAGCACTTCGGTCTGTACCGGGTTCACCTGGTAGAACGATCTGGCTGAGATCGCGAACTGCACGTCCCCAATGTAATCGTAGATTACATCGCGTCCCCAGAGGGTACGGGTTTCATCCCCAAAAATAACGTTAGTCTGCTTCGTGTTCACATTCTGGCAGATGCTTGCGACATGAGGAATCTGCTCCCGGATACTTCCGATCCAGGCATCGGCGTGCGGAATGTCCCGTCCGTTGGTAACAAGAACAAGCATCATTTCGCCCGTCCAAAATGCCTTCTTCACTACAACATGGCGAAGCAGGCCACGGCCTGTCTCTTCGTTATAGGCACTGATCCCGAGGCTGCTGCCGATCTCTTTGACTCTGTTCACTACATCATCGTTGTGCTCATGCTGGATCAGGCAAGTCTCCATATCGACGATACGGTGACTACCCTTGGAGTAAAAGCCCCCCACTAGAGCGCCATCCAGCACACCGACAGGCACCTGTGCCTTGTTGCGGTAGCGCCATGGGTCGGACATGCCCAGTGTAGGTAGAACGACAATACCCTCGTTCGAGTCATTAACGAAATCCTCATGACTAGCTTGTCCTGCACCAGCATTAACCCCAAAGATTCCATTGGCACCATTAACGGCTCCAGCCCCTGGTACTGGTCTTGCTTCTGTCCCCGCTCCTGCTACTGATCCAGATACTGCTTCTAACGCTCCTTCTCCAGCTTCCGATCTTGCCTCTGTCCTTCTTCCATCACCCGTTTCACTCCCGCTCACCCGCAGCTTCCCGATCCGCTCCAGCGCATCGACCACATGCTGGCGCTTCCAGGCCAGCTGGCCTTCGTAGCTTAGGTGCTGCAGCTGGCAGCCGCCGCACTTGTCGTAGATCGCGCACGGTGCGGCTACGCGGTCCGCGCTGGCCCGTACGACGTCAAGCAGCTTGGCATAGCCATACTGCTTCTTCGTCTTGAGCACCTTGACCCGGGCTTTCTCGCCGGGCAGGGCTCCAGGGACGAACAAGGTGTAACCGTCCGCACGGCCAACGCCTTCACCGTCATGGTTCATCCCGATGATCTCGATCTCGAGCTCATCGTTCTTCGCTACCGGCAGGCCAGCAATGTCAGCCGATACCGCTGCTGAGCCTCGTCCTTGCTCAGATCTCCTTCCCCCATTTCCTCTCGCCCCGGTCGCACCTCCTCGCCTGCTTCCTCTTCCATTCTCAGATTTTCCGCCCCGCTGCTTGTTCATCCCGCTTGTTCACTTCTTTCTCATAGGTTGAAATCTATATCATCTATATCAGCCCGGTAAAACGAAAGAAAGAACAACCATCCCGCTGCCGCCAAGGCCAGCTAAGAGGCGTTCTCTTCTATCCCGGTCATTTCATTCATCTATCATGAGTAACATCAATAAATCCTAAGATAAAGAAAGCTAATTATCCCCATACTTCGTGAATCCTTTAAGGCCTTCTCTTATGGCAGTGAGACGCACCTTAGCAATAATCGTCCACCCACCACGGCCATTTCATGACAGCCCTATTCCGTACGGCATGACTCAATGCTCCAGAATACCTATCTATCTGTATCCGTTCCAAACCATGCTCCGCCTGAACAAATCAGCCATGCCTTACAAAACAAGCTCGACCCGCACAACCACGCCAATCAGGCAAAAATCCGCATATGCTGCGGCAGCATCTCGAACACGCCCGGCAGCTCGCCTCCGAGCTCGCCGTCCAGGTTCAGCTGCACCAGGCTCGCCGGTGAGGTCACTTCCATCCGGTTCGTCTTGAAGTAGACGACGTGCGGATCATTAAAGTGCTCTCCGCGCAGCGCGAGCGTCAGCAGGCGCAGGAACTCGCCAAGGTTGCACTTCTTGACGGCAATGACGTCGAACAGGCCATCGTCGATGACCGCGCCTGGCGCGAGCTTCTCGAACCCGCCCACCGAGTTGCTGTTGGCGATCAGGAAGAGCATGAACTCGCCGTGCATCTGGGGCTGGCCGTCGGCCTTGATGACGAGCTCGGTCGGTGACAGGCTGGCCACCTTCTCGATGCCCTTCATGTAGTAGGCCAGCTGGCCTATGCGCGTCTTCAGGCGGCTTGGCACTTCGTAAGTCAGCTCCGTCAGGGAGCCTCCGCCCGCGATGTTCACGAAGTGGCGGCCGTTCACCCGGCCGATATCGATGTACCTGGTCTTGTTCTCAATGACCAGATCGCAGTATTCCTCCCAGCGCTTGGAGATGCCCATCGCGCGGGCGAAGTCGTTGGTCGTCCCCAGCGGGAACACGCCAAGCGGCGGCAGGTTCTCCCGGCCGGCCATGCCGTTCACGACCTCATTGAGCGTACCGTCTCCGCCGGCCGCGATAATGATGTCGTACCCGCGCTCTACCGCATCTCCAGCCTCGCGGGTTGCATCCCCTTCGCCTTCCGTGGCGAAGCAGGAGGTCTCAATTCCTGCGCGGTCCAGCCGGTGCAGCACATCAGGTAACAGGCGACGCATTTCCTCTCGTCCCGAGGACGGGTTATAGATCAGCCTTGCTTTCTTCATATATTGTAACGCCACCCGTTTATGATAATGTCAATGAATTCATTATAGTCAATATTTGCCTGTTAATCCAGTCGGTCAAGAGCGGATGTGGCAGCAGCGCTTCCCCGGTATAACGGCATTCCAGCCCTTCAAGCCGGGCCCTAATCGTCTTCTTCGTGAAATATCCCGCGCTGAGGAACAGCGGCGCCACAAGCACATCCATGCCCCGCTCTTCATGCCAGTACCTTACCTTGTCCGCTACGCTGTCCGGATTCAGCAGCGCATAATCCGCATGCTTCACCCCGCCGAGCTCCCCTACATGCTGGGCGAGTGCGCTAATCCCCCGCTCCCAGCGCTGGCGGAATCCGTCATGGACACTGCCATGACCGATCAGGAGCACTACCTCCTGGTCAGGATTCGCAGACTTAGACTTAATCTTGTCCCAGACCATGCGCGCTACCAGAGGATCATCATCGATCGGTTCCCCGAAATGAACACGGCTCTGAACCCGGAAAGGCTCAAGATCCGTCTCCTTGTCGGGTGCCGCCTTGACTCCCAGTGCATAAGCGATCTCATCTATATGTGTACTTCCGGACGAGACAAATAACGGAATAACGATCATGTCCGTCACCCCGGCCTCCTCCAGAAGATCAATGCCGTCTTGAATTAATCTTCCCTCTACAACCTCAAGAAACGAAGCCGCAACCGGCATTTCTGCCGGCAGTTCAAGCTTCGCTACAGATTCATCCACGAGCCGCACCCAAGCGGCGTCGGGAGAGCCGTGACTTATAACAAGCACTCCAGGCTTCATAAGACTTAACGTCCCAAACGTTCCAGCGACATTTTATACCCGTCGTTGCCATAGTTCAAACATCTCTTCACACGGGAAATAGTCGCCGTACTTGCGCCGGTCTCTGCTTCAATCTGATTATAAGTGCATCCCTTGCCAAGCATACGGGCGACTTCCAGGCGCTGCGACAGCGACTGAATCTCGTTCACCGTACACAAGTCATCGAAGAACACATAACATTCCTCGATATTCTTGAGTGTAAGTATTGCTTCGAATAATTGATCGATACTTTTATCATTCAACTTCTTAAGCTGCACTGATTTATCATCCCCTACTGTTACTGTAACCTCATTGTACTTTGCGGGCGTATCCTTTTCAAGCATTAACGGTTTATCGCGCTGCAGAGGCGGCTGCCCAAATCCGCATTTGTCCCCTATATCCGGGACATTCGTCTATACCTTATGTTCGCCCAGCACATACATTGTTAGTAAGATTTGTGAAAAAACAATAAAGGAATGTGATCTCCATGCCACATTATCAATATTCACAGAGGAGTGTTACCCCGCCCGGCTACCCTTATGGTCCCCACTATCCGGGGCTTAGCCCTTACGAAGCCCCCATCCCGTTCGAGACGTCGGCCCTCGTACCCTATGGCTCCCCGGTACAGAGTGCAGCGCCTACGGTTGTGACCCCCGCCGCGTCGGCCGCGAAGAGCGGCGGACTCTCCATCCCCAAGCTTGGAGACCTTAAAGGGATCATCGACCGCATGGGCGGAATCGACGGGGTTGTGGCCACGATGGGCCAGGTCCAGAAGGTGATGCAGGGCATCCAGCAGTTCGCTCCGATGGCGAAGCTGGTCATGGGAGGCCTGCTCCCCGGCGGCAAAGGCAAGACGAACTCCGCCACCAAGCTGGATGAGTTCAGGCCGAAGAGACGATCCTCCAAGAAAGCCAAGTCCGGCACCAAGAAGAAAAAGTCCGCACCAGGCTCCCGTTCTTCCCTGAAGAAGAAGACCGTCAAGAAGAAGACCCGCCGATAAGCAAGGATCGGCGGGCTTCCTGCCTTCCCGAACATACAGTAGAGAATCTACCTGTAATATATTCAGTTTATTTATTTATTTGAACCAGCCGCGTCTTTGGAACCAGAGGATCATCCCAGCGCTCAAAGCCAGCATCACTCCAAGCACTACGAAATATCCATACTTTGTATTCAGTTCAGGCATATTGATGAAGTTCATGCCGTAAATGCCAGCGATCAGCGTCAGGGGCATGAAGATCGTGGTGATGACGGTCAGCGTCTTCATAATGCCGTTCATCCGGTTCGAGTTCAGGGAAATATAGGAGTCCCTTAGGTCGGCCGTCATCTCCCGATCGGCTTCAATCATGTCCGTCAGCTTGAGCAGATGATCGTAAATGTCGGTAAAATATGCCTTCTGCTCCCGTTCACCCTGAACATGCTCGGAATTGACCATCCGGTACATCAGATCCCTCATCGGGACGATCGTCCTTCTAAGCTTAAGCAGCCGGCTGCGGAGGTCGAACACCTGGTTCATCAGGTCTTCAACCGATTCGCTGCCTCCCTTGCTCTCCAGCTCGTCCAGCTCATCCTCGATCGCGAAGACGCAGGGGAAGTACAGATCGACAAGCTCGTCGATGACCAGATAGGCTGCCGCCATGGGGCCTCTGGCCCATATTTTCCGGTTATGTACCCGCTGCTTGACCTTAGTCCATGCCCCTTTCACTTCCTGCAGCTCCTTATGGTGATAAGTCACAAGACTTCTGTGTCCAATGAACAGGTCGAGTTCGGTCGTATCCAGTGTATCCGCATCCAGCGCGTGGACAACCAGGAACTCCATATTCTCGTAATAGTCCATCTTTGGTCTTTGCAGCACATGGAGACAATCTTCAATTGCCAGCGGGTGGAAATGGAAGAAGGTCTCGAGCAGTGCAGATTCCTCCTTGGTTGGCTCGCTGAAGTCGGTCCACACCCAGGCATACCGTGGATTATCCAGCTGCTCCAGCGGGATATCCTCCTCAACCTCATGTTCATGTGTAATGCCAAGTGTACGTATCATGGTACGTTTCCCCTTTACTTGTTGTGCATATTCCCCTGCTCAGAGCAGCTTAGCTGCTGTTCCTGGATACCTTAGAGCACGCAAAAAGCCAACTTCATCAGTTGGCTCTCCTTGTACATTCGTGCTGTAATCCGGACTAGTGCTGCACTTGGCCCGATTCAATTGTTAGACAAACAGCTTGACGATCAATCCTGCCAGGATAGCAGAGATCGGTATAGTAATTATCCAAGAGACGACAATCGTACCAGCTACGCCCCATTTCACCGCGGAGAACCGCTTGGCTGAACCAACGCCGAGAATGGCGGAAGTAATGGCATGCGTCGTACTTGCCGGCAGACTGAGCCAGGTTGCGCCGAAGATAACTGATGCTGCAGATATATCTGCTGCGAAGCCGTTAATCGGCTCGATCTTGAAGATCTTCGTGCCCATCGTCTTGATAATCTTCCAGCCTCCGATCGAGGTGCCCAGCGCCATTGCGGTAGCAGCGGCAACCTTAACCCACAGCGGCACATCCATCGTACTTTGATACTTGGCGGTCACAAGCGCAAAGGTAATGATCCCCATCGCCTTCTGTGCATCATTCGTTCCGTGTGTAAAGGACTGCAGGGCCGCCGTAATGATCTGCATGGTCCGGAAGCCTTGATTCACGGTGTGCGGACTCCGTTTGGCGAATATCCATTTCAGAATAGTCATCACCACAAATCCAAGAGCAAACGCGATCAGCGGTGAGAAAATAAGTCCTTCGATAATGGTTCCGAATCCGCTCCAGTTGACCTTGTCATGTCCAGCTCCCATATACACGGCTCCTGCCAAGGCTCCGATCAGGGCGTGGGATGACGAGGATGGAATCCCGAACCACCAGGTGACTAGATTCCAGATAATCGCCGCGAGCAGCGTAGCGATCAGAATTTCAAGGCCGTTGCTGAGCTCCGCGGGATTGGCGACTTTGCCGCCAATGGTCTTGGCCACACCCGTGAAGACCAACGCTCCAGCGAAGTTCATCACAGCCGCCATCAGAATCGCGGTTCTTGGCTTGAGTGCACGTGTGGACACAGAGGTAGCTATCGCATTCGCCGTATCGTGGAATCCATTAATGAAGTCGAAAGCGAGCGCCAAGATAATGACAATTAGCGTTACAATAAACATTGTATCCATGGTTATATCATTGCACAGAGGCTGCTATTATCCAGCTGGTCCAGGAATATCCCTGTGATCTTGAACCCATCCGGATAGACATTAGATATCCGCGCAATTCCAACCTCCTCCACCTGTTTCGTATTAAGAATTGCGCATGATGATCGATTCCAGCATATTCGCTACATGCTCGCAGGCATCTGTGGTCGTCTCCAGGCGTTCATATATTTCTTTTTTCTTGATCAATTCAATCGGATCGGTTACTTTCACGAACAGCTCCTTGATTGCAATGCGGAGCAGCTCATCTCCCTGGTTCTCGAGATCGTTAAGACGAATCGTGTGTTCACGGATCGCCAGCAGCTTCTTCTGGGACAGCAGGCGGATTGCCTTCTGGATCTCATAAGCAGAATTCCGGAGAATTTCGGCAAAGTTCACAATATGCTCATCCGGCTCATCCAAATGGTACATATAGAAGCGTGAAGCCGTAGCTTCAAGGCCGTCCAGCACATCATCCAGCGTCGTCGTCAGGTTCATAATGTCGTCCCGTTCGATCGGCGTAATGAACGTCTTGTTCAGTTCGATAATAATCGTGTGCGTGTAATTGTCACATTGATTCTCGAAGGCTTTCATTTCTTTGGCAAAAGCTTCTACATCATTAAAGTTAGACACTTTCTCGGCAAAATAATCTGCCGCCTGTACGACCGCTTCGGCCATATTTTCTAAAGTCTGGAAAAAGATATCCTTCTTTTTCACCCGCATGTGAAGTCCCCTTTTCAAAAAGTCTGCCGGACCCAAAATTGAACCCGGACGCCTGTCCAAAGTCCCGCTTCAGGTCACCATAAGATAACCTTTGTTATCTTACCATATCTCTATATCCGATTGTAAAGTAAATGTAATATTTACAGCAAACATTTTTCTCACATCATTTATATGTTTTGCCCCATTTTTTCCACGGTCATCCTTACTTAACCTATATCTTACAGAAAAGCTTAAAGCAAGGCCTGATCTTACTTCGTAATGGTCACATGGCTGTCAAAGCTTGGGCTATTCGGCACGATGCTGAAGTAGGTCTTTCCCGGGTAAAAGGGGACTTCCGCTCCGTCTTTCACGAACCGGATTACATCATTCTTCTTCCGCACCCACTGTCCATGAATGACTCTGCCCCGCTGGAGCAGGATCGCCTTGCCGCCAGAATTCAGGTCCACGCTAAGGCGGCCAACCTTGTCCAGAATTTGATGATCTGCGCCAAGAATCACAACATTCTCCGCAGACAGCTGGGTCCCGGAATCCTTGTCCTTATGGGCCTTCTTGCCAATGAAGCGTTCATACACCTTGGTCTTGGCGTTGTAAATATAGGAGACATGATAGCTGTCCAGCAGGAATTTGATCTCTACCTTGGAGGCCGGGTCGCCGGCAGCCGGGTCATCCTTCTTGTGAAAAGTGTACGCGGGAACTGCGCTGTCCTGCAGCGAGTACCCGCGCTTGCGTGCACCCGCTATAAGCTTGTCCCCGCTCGAATATAGATTATGCGGCGCTTTGCGGGACTTGTCCCGCCAGAAGTAAGCGCCTGCATTCGAGATCTCATCCAGATCCTCCTTGTGAAGGCTCTGGATCAGCGCATAGGCATCGGTGCTGCCGCCGGCATGCACCAGCACGCCGTGATAGCTCTCGCCGAGATCGATCAGATAAGGCCGGATACTGCGCACCGGCCCGATCTTCGCTGCATTCTCGGCGCTCTGGAAGATGGCGACCAGGCGGGTAATTCCGCCTTCAGCCAGCACCTCATACACGATGTCCGCGCTCAGCAGCCCGGACTGCGGGCGTGCCGCCGGGGCATTGTTGATCATCACGGCGAGCGGCCTGTTCTGCATCGGAGCATCCAGCGGCTCCCCGGTCAGCGGGGAGATGTACGAGGACGGCTGTGCAGTCACCGGCTGATCCACCGGAGCCGGGGTCTCCCCCGTCTTGACAGGCGGCGCCGGAGCCGCCGTATCACCGGACTGGCACCCGGCCAGCAGCATGGAGGCTGCAGCCAGGGTAAGGAGCAATTTATTTAGGGAACGAAGAGTCATCGTAGTCCTCCCGTGAGTTCTTTTTGTCACCATTATAATTGTAATGTTGCCCCTGTGGAAGAAATAAACTCCTCGGCATCTGAATGATGTTAAGAAAATTAAATAAGGCACAGCCCCGATTGGGTCTGCGCCTGAAGAATTATAAATGTAAGGGTTAGAACATAATTGACCCAGAACGTAATATGCCCGAAGAATGCGTGCCTGGGGAATTAATCGCCCGTGTCTGCAACTGAGTCTACCTCTGAAGCTGATGCTGCATCTGAAGCTTTATCTGAATTGGGGTCTGAAGATAAATCTGAGCTTCCGAACTGCCAGCAGTTCAGACTGAGCGTTCCGTATTGGTAATCCTGGAACAGTCTATGGGCCTGCCGGTCGTTATCCGCCGCACCCATCGCATAGAATAGAGGAATGAAGTGCTCCGTTCCATACTCTGGCACAGCCTCGCGGGCGTGCGGGGCTCTTTTCTCATAATCGAACAGATCTCTAAGATTCCAATCCTCCAGACGGGAACCGATCCAGTTATCGAATTCAGCCGCCCAGGCAGCAGGCTTGCCCGAACCCAGCAGACGTAGATTGTGAACCGTTCCTCCGCTTCCGATAATCAGAACGTCCTGTTCACGCAGACTCTGCAGCATTTGGCCAATCTCGTACTGTTCCTTCGGAGACCGCTTGGAATCCACGGAAAGACTGATTACAGGCACATTAGCGTCAGGATACATCAGCCTAAGGATCACCCAAGCCCCATGGTCCAGTCCTCTGTCTGCGATAATCTTGTAAGGAAGATTTCCTCTCCTGAACAAGCTTCCAATCTCCTCCGTGAGCTCCGTGTGACCTTTTGCCGGATAAGTGAGTTCATACATCTCGTCCGGGAATCCGTAGAAGTCATGTATCGTATTCAGGACCTCGTCACCTGTGACCAGCTGGTCCGGTGAATCAAAGTGGGCGGAGAAGACGACAACGGCTTTCGGCGCAGGCAGCGATTGTCCTAATTTCTGAAGAAACCGGGTGTATTCACTGTCTTCCAAGGCCAGTGTAGGCGAACCGTGTGCAACAAAAAATGCAGGTAATGTCACGAGAAAGCCACCTCCATGCGCCAAATAATAGGTACACTTGTATTGTATCGCTTCCTGCAGCAGAATACCATATATCCCGTAAGCCCCGCACCTATGCAGACTGGGATATGATAGCGTCTTATCCAGCTTACATGCCGCAGGTCCAGCTTAAGCTGTCTTGGCTGGTGTTCCAGAAGCCGTCCGTTCCAAGATCCGGACCAATACCCACAGACCTATCACACATAGGACAGCCAGAATGGCCGAGCCCCCGGCATGTACCAGTCCAGCTGCCAGAAAGGCAGACCCCAGTCCTAAATGGACAGTCCGCATGTACTTGTTACGTACCCTTTTGATCAGAAAGCCGTAGACACCCGTAGTGAGCAGCAGGGCAAATGCAGCTATTCCTGTAAGAATCGAATCCTGCTTCGTGCCCTGGATTAAGAAGTACACACCATGGATAGCAATCAGGAGCAGAGCTAAGTAACCCGTATAGGTGTGCACGGCATAGAAGAGTTTGACCCCTCTCCGAACGATCATGGATGCGGATCTACGCTTATTCTTCAAGGTGACCCAGGCATAGCTCGCGGCAGCAGAGAATACGGCAATCGTCCCGAGAGTCGTGAAGATCTCCTCAGGTCCCTCCTCACGTTCTCCCCGTTCCGGGCGGGAGCCGGTTCCTGAATCTTGTCCTGTTACGGTGCCTTGTCCTGAATAGTTCGCCTCTCTATCAGGCGGAAGCTGCTTCTGTATACCGAACTGGCCATACAGAATGAGGATCAGTGCGGCTAAGGTGAGCAGAATAGCTGGAATGAATACTTTACGGCTCTTGTTCATAACTAGATTACGGCTCCTTTGCTAATAAAGTTGATAACATGAGCATACCCTAATAATCTGAAATTTGGCTGAGAAATACGAGTCTGCCGCAAATATCGCTTTATTCCCCACACAAAACAAATAAGCGTGTACCGGTACTCTACCCCGATACACGCTTAGGATTCAATCTGTATGGACTGAACTAACCTATCTCATATCATCCAGTGCTGCCAATCTGTCTGAACGGACTCCTGCTCATTGAGCCAGTCCTTTGTTCGTTTGATCAGCTGATTACGATGCTCGCCTACAGAGAAGGTATGGTCTGCCTGGAAAATAATCTCCTTGTCGCAGCGCCCTTCTGCACGCATCCAAAACACCTTCTGGAAGAGGAACGCATAGTCAACTGGAATCTCGTCATCCGAGGTTCCATGGATGACAAGCACATTCCCCGTGAACTTGGTGGCTTCCTGGAAGGGCTGTGAAGTACCCAGGGACTCAAAAAACACGGGAGTGAATTCATATCCGAGGTAATCCGAATGCCCGTATTTCATGGCATCATCGTATACCTTGCGATCCGTGATTTTCACAATATCATTGAACGGATAACCCACCGAAGACCACATCACCAGATTCTTCACCCGGCGGTCACGAACCGCGGTCAGCAGTGCTACGGCCCCGCCCAGACTATGACCGATCAGGGTGATCCGGGTAGGATCGACATCGCTAATAGTCTCCCCATAATTCAGTACCGTGCGGGTCTGGTTGACCATTGATTCAAGGCCTTCCTTCCCGTATGAGCCTGTGCTTTCCCCGCAGCCGATATAATCGAAGCGAATCACAAGATATCCTTCTGCAGCCAGGTCCCTGGCAGTCTTCACGAACAGCCGGTCAACCCCAATCCGGCTTCCCACGAACCCGTGGCAGATGATGACAAGCGGAACCCGTTCCTTGCAAGGACCGCTCTTCTTGATTCCCGCTGCCGGGTAGTGAACACTGGCTGTAATCTCTTCATTCTGATGCTGGATAATGATTTGTCTCTCCATGAATCTCCATCTCCCTGATCCGTGAGGATATACTATATAAATCCGATAAGTTTAATATGAATTAGTTTAAACTCATCTTATCATCACGGATAAGGGGTGTCAATCCTTGTATTTTATTCGTAGGAACGCCGGTAAAACTCATGGGTTTTCTCTTTGCCATCCCACTTACTTAGAAAAATATCATTATGGAGAGCACTGGACTCCCCCTCCAATTCACCTGATGCCTCAGCTTCCGAAGCGAACTCCACATTCGCCCCAATGACAAGATTGCGATCATGGTCCGCTCCCCGGACTGAACGGACATCACTTACTGCTTCAATATCCTGACCCAGCTCTACATCCTGGCCTTCCTTGACTACCTCATCCTTAACTTCACGAGAATTGCTGTTCAGCAGATAACGCCGGGTTAATTCCGATTTGAATTTGCTCATGTCAATCTCTCCTTGTCCCTTGGGATGATATCACCAATCACCATGCCTTTTAGGCCTGGATCATTTCATATAGTGTGGGAGAGAAGAGGCCAATTTATTCTGCTTCCCGGAAGCAGCTATCACCGCTATAAGGGACAGATCGTCCTATTCGTCCAGCTTGATATCCCGGGATGGCCGGGTGAAGAACACTTCCCTGGTCCCTTGCGCGGTTGCATAAGCTTAAGTATACTTTGGGCAAGATTAATACCAAATTTCCCGATAAGCTTGCTGGCCGGGGTATCTGGTTCTGTCCTTTTTTTATGTCGTGTTCTGAATGGAAAAAATAGGATTTCATAGCGAAACACCCTAGAAACAAAGTGTATATGCTATATACATACACGAAGAGGAGAATAATAAAAGCCATGTACATCCATGAAATGATTAAAGAAACGAATCGACTAAGAGATTATATGACTCCCGAGAATGATACATTTTTCGGCGAGATGGTGCGCAGCCTGCGGGCAAGCTCACTAGGTGAAGCGAAGGGCGAAGAGGTTCTTCTGGGTCTGGCACAGGATATCCTGACCGCTCAGAATAATAACCGTCCTATCCAGGAGCTGTACGGAGAAAGTCCAAAGGCCTATTGCTCCCAGCTCGTGGCTGATATGTCGATCAGACAACCGCGCAGCATGAAGGACAAAGTGAAGTACTACACCATGATCCCATGGGTAGCGCTGACTTGGGTATTCTTCATCATGATGCTTACCGGCTTCTTCAGCAAATGGTTCGGCGGTGATCTGACCTATACCCGCATCAGTACCGCTACCCTGCTGATCATCTCACTAGGTTCGATTCTGCTGATTGAGCTGATGACCCGGTTCCTCAAGCCGGAATCCAAGAAGGGAAGACCTGCTGAACCGGTCAAAGCCACATCTAAGGAGATGGGGATCTACATCGGCATTATGGCAGCCATCGTGGTCATCGGCGTGCTGCTCGTGATCTTCCTCCCCGCCTTCGTCGTATCGCCGTGGGACAGCCTGGTCATCTTCATCGTTGGCCTCGCTGGCCAGAGATTCTTTTTCCTCCGCAAGCCAAGGGGACCCAAGCAGGTCGCCCATAACTAAATCTATTCTTAAGCAGCTCCCTGGCAGTTCGTATGGAGAAGGAAGTTCTCCTATGAACTGCTTTTGGTGTTGTACCGCATAGAAATCTTTATGACCTGCATAATTTTCGCATAAAAAAGACGACCCTCCTCTATCTAAAATCAAGAGAATGATCGCCCTACCCCTTTCACCTGCTTCTTCGTATTGAGTATTCCGTTACCAACAGAAGTAATACTCCAAGCAGCATGATGGTATTAACAGCTGCCTTGCCTAAGTCTATGCCTACATATGAGCCAAAGAAACCGAGCAGAAGCAAGATAAGGCCTGCGATCGAAATTAGTCTTAATTTGTTCATGAACTCACTCCCTTAATTTATTATGGTATGATTTCATCCTCCTTCAAAAATAAAAACAATATGAAACGAGAAAAGTTTTCCTTTAATTTCATTATATTGTAAAATTATACTTTTTATCAAAATAAAAAGCCTGACTCCGATCACGTGCATCCCAGCACTCCAATCGGCAGCCAAGCTTTTTTCTATACTATCAGATCAGCAGATTGAACAAATTCAAATCCCGGTTCAGCTCCGTAAAAGCAATCCCCTTCGCCCTCATCCGTTCGATCAGCGGCACATAATCCTCTTGGTAAGACAGTTCTATGCCAACCAGGGCAGGGCCATTCTCCTTGTTATGCTTCTTCGTATACTCAAAGCGGGCAATGTCGTCATTCGGGCCGAGCACATCCTGCAGGAACTCACGGAGAGCCCCTGCGCGCTGAGGAAAGTTAATCAGGAAGTAATGCTTCAGACCCTCGTAGATCAGCGAGCGCTCTTTAATCTCCTGCATCCGGTCAATATCGTTGTTCCCGCCGCTGATGACGCATACCACCGTCTTGCCCCGTATCTCTTCCCGGTAGAGGTCCAGTGCCGCTACAGGCAGTGCTCCTGCCGGTTCAACAACAATCGCATTATCGTTATACAGCTCAAGAATGGAGGTGCAAGCCTTGCCCTCAGGAACCATTAAAATATCATCAAGCACGCTGGAGCAAATTTGGTAGGTCAAATCACCTACACGCTTTACCGCGGCACCGTCCACGAACTTGTCAATCGTCTCAAGCGTAACAACCTGCTTCTCCTTGAGTGCTTCACTCATGGAAGCCGCGCCAAGCGGCTCAACTCCGATGACTTTGGTCTGCGGATTGACCATTTTGACATAAGAGCCTACTCCCGCTGCAAGGCCTCCCCCTCCAATTGTCACAAAAACATAGTCAGCAGGGCTACTGAGGCCCTCCATGATCTCCATTCCGATTGTGCCATTACCGGCAATGATCTTGGGATCATCGAAGGGGTGTACAAAAGTCATGCCGTGCTCATGGCATGCCTTCATCGCTTCTGCATAGGCATCATCGTACGTATCGCCCGTCAATATGACTTCGACATCGGAACCGCCAAAGCGCTTGACCTGCCTCACCTTCTGATTCGGTGTTGTGCTCGGCATATAGATATGCCCCCGGATGCCCAAGGCATGGCAGGATAGGGCGAAGCCCTGGGCGTGATTACCCGCGCTAGCGCACACAATGCCCCGCTCACGCTGCTCTTCCGTCAGATTACGGATCATATTGTAAGAACCGCGGATTTTGAAGGAGCGGACCACCTGCAGATCCTCTCTTTTCAAATACACCTGGCAGTCATATCTTGCAGATAAAGCCCGGTCCAGCTGAAGCGGTGTACGGACTACGACCTCCTTGAGGACATGATGCGCACGTATGATATCTTCCATCCCTACAGTAGGGTTCTCTCCTTGTGTCATTTCTCTCTCCTCATTTCTTCGCCAGCTATGGCATGCGTCTCTCTCGTTCAAGCCATACCTATCACTTTGTTGTCTAAAATACACCTATATTCCGCTTAGTTCAAGCCCTGCACTATTGAAAAGTTTTGGCTGGTGGGCCTGAGCGTACGATTCCCATGTGCTGAGTGCTGGCTCGTCCTGTCATTAATCACATTAGATTACCCCTCTCAACTCTCAAGGGGCCGCACTTCAAAAGGCTTCAGCTGCCGCTCAATCTGCTCCCGCTGCGGCTCAAGCCAGTCAGGTAGCTTTAGCGTACTGCCCAGCAGCGCCTCCGGCTCGTCCACATCAAATCCCGGCGAATCTGTCGCAATCTCGAACAGAATCCCGCCTGGCTCCCGGAAATACATGGCTTTGAAGTACTGCCTGTCCTTCACATCTGTGGCGCGCATACCATACCTCTCGATCACCTCGCGCCACTGCTGCTGCTCCTGCTCGTCCTTTGCACGCCAGGCGATGTGATGCACGGTCCCTGCTCCCATCTCCCCCCGAGGAATGCTTGTCGTGCTGATATCGATCCAGTTGCCCAGATTGCCAGCCGCCTTGAACCGCACCAGTCCTTCATCTTCCCCAAACCGAGTTAGGCCTAACACATCCTCCAGCACAGACTGTGTTCTGCTAACCGCCGTACTGAACAGCATCGCACCCCCAAAGCCCTTGATTGCATAGGGGATTGGCACCCCTCCCTCCGTCCAGCCGCTCGGTCTGCCTTCTATTCGTTCCACCAGATCGATGAGAAGACCTGAATTGTCCGTGAACCGGATGTACTCCTCGCCAAATCTTGTGTTCTCCATCGTCTGAATCCCATACTTCCCGAGTCTCTCCCGCCAATACAACAGGCTCCGGGGAGGCACAGCAAACACAGTGACCCCTACTTGCCCTCCACCGATCGTTCCCACATGGGCATCCTCCTGAGGGAAGAAGGTCATGACCGTTCCCGGACTGCCGGTCTCATTGCCGAAATACAGATGATAGACATCCGGCACATCGTAATTAATTGTTTTCTTTACCAGCCTTAACCCCAGTACGCCCGTATAAAAATCCACATTCGCCTGCACATCGCTAACGAAAGCCGTGATATGATGAATTCCCATCGTAATCGGCACAGCGCTTCCTCCTAGTTCGGATATAAGTCTATGTATACATTATAAAAGACGACATTAGTCAATTTCATCTTTCTTCCATCCCAACCGCCCTCTGGTTAACGTACCTCTACCCGCAGGACTTCAAATGCAAGAACGCCACTCCCCGTTGTACCGAAGAATGGCGCCCATAGCTTTCTTATTCTTATTGCTAGAGTAGATCTCTAGAATCGTCTATTTCTAATTATGCTCCGCATGGCATGAACTATCAGATCAAGTTCACAACCACTTGTTCCCCCATATTACCTGAATTACACCAGTGCTTTGGCTGCAATATCCGTACGGTTATGCTTGCCCTCAAAAGCAATTCGCTCCGCCTCTGCATAGGCCTTGCTTCTTGCTTCCGCAATATCGCGCCCAAGGCCAACTACGCCGAGTACACGTCCACCATTCGTTACCCATTCCCCATCCGCGTTCTTGGCGGTTCCTGCATGGAATACAAGCGCATCCTGTACCTGATCCAGACCGCTAATTACAAGGCCCTTCGGATAGGAAGCCGGATATCCAGGAGAAGCGAGTACGACGCAGACCGCAGCTTCATCGCTCCACTCAATCTCTACTTGATCCAAAGTCCCGTTCACTGCAGAGAGGAAAATCTCCAGCAGATCGCTCTTCAGCCTCGGCAGCACGACTTGAGTCTCCGGGTCACCGAAGCGGGCGTTGAACTCAATCGTCTTCGGCTTGCCGTCTGGCGTGATCATGAGCCCTGCGAACAATACGCCACGGAACGAGCGCCCCTCGGACACCATTGCTTTAGCCGTAGGCTTGATAATCGTCTCAATGGCCTCTTCAATAATGGAATCCGCGATATGCGGCAGCGGGGAATACGTTCCCATTCCGCCTGTATTCGGGCCCTTATCTCCATCATAGACCTGCTTATGGTCCTGAGCAGCCGACATCGGACGTACTGTCTCTCCATCGACAAAAGCCAGAATGGACATCTCCTGACCAGTCATGAACTCTTCAATAACTACCTGGCTTCCTGCGGATCCAAATACCTGAGTTACCATAATGTCCGCAAGCGCCTTCTCCGCTTCTTCACGGGTAAAGGCTACGGTTACCCCTTTACCCGCGGCCAGTCCGTCCGCTTTGATCACGATAGGGACAGGCTGGCTGCGCAGATACTCCAGCGCCGCTTCATAGTTATCGAACTTCTCGTAAGCAGCAGTAGGGATGTTATATTTGCGCAGAAGATCCTTCATGAAGGTCTTGCTGCCCTCAATGTGAGCCGCATTCTTGCGAGGACCGAATACCGGAATATTCTTCGCTTCAAAAGCATCCACGATTCCGTCCGCAAGCGGATCATCGGGTCCAACGACGACAAGCCCTACCTGCTTTTCCTGTGCAAAAGCCGTCAGACGATCGAACTCGCTGACCTGAATTGGCACGATCTCGGCGACCTCGCCGATTCCTGCATTTCCCGGCGCGCAGAAGATCTTACCTGCCTTCGGGCTCTTCGCAAGCGCCCAGCAGATCGCGTGTTCACGACCGCCTCCGCCAATCACCAATATATCCAAGGAATGTCCCCCTCTCCGAATTGTTAATCAGTTGAATGATTATAAAGCTAATTTCTGATATTAATTGTTCATTATTCTAGTGTTTGAAGTGACGAACGCCTGTGAATACCATGGCAATCCCATGCTCATTCGCGGCCTTGATCGACTCTTCGTCCTTAACCGATCCGCCCGGCTGGATGATTGCTGTAATGCCGGCTTTAGCGGCTTCTTCCACGGTATCTCCCATCGGGAAGAAGGCATCCGAAGCCAGTACGCTACCTTTGGCTTTCTCTCCCGCTTGTTCAATCGCAATCTTCGCAGCGCCGACGCGGTTCATTTGCCCTGCACCGACACCTACTGTCATGCTATCTTTTGCAATCAGAATCGCATTAGACTTCACATGCTTAACTACTTTCCATCCGAACAGAAGCTGCTTCAATTCTTCTTCTGTAGGCTGACGATCCGTAACGACCTTCAGATCAGCAGCGTCCACAGAATGAACATCGCTCTCTTGAACGACCATACCGCCGTCAATCGAAGTCACCACGAACTGGCTCTTTCTGTTCTGACCGGACTGCAGTTCTCCTACTTTAAGAAGACGAATGTTCTTCTTCTTCGTTAATACTTCAAGTGCTTCGTCGGTGAAGCCTGGAGCAAGGATAATCTCGAGGAAGATCTCCTTGAGCAGTAGAGCAGTATCCTCATCAATGATGCGGTTAGCTGCAACGATTCCGCCGAAGATTGAGGTTGGATCTGCTGCATGTGCCTTTTGGAAAGCTTCCAGCACACTGCGTCCAATTCCTACGCCGCATGGGTTCATATGCTTGACTGCGACAACAGCAGGCTCTTCGAACTCTTTTACAATCTGAAGGGCAGCGTTCGCATCGTTAATGTTGTTGTAAGAAAGCTCCTTGCCGTGCAGCTGCTCAGCACTGGTAAGCGTGTCGGCCGCAGCCAATGGCTTGCGGTAGAAAGCCGCCTTCTGGTGCGGATTCTCGCCATAACGAAGATCCTGGATCTTCTCGTAAGTTACCGTGAAACGCTCTGGAAGCGGATCGCCTGTTACGTTCGACAAATAATCAGAGATCAGCGCGTCGTAAGCTGCCGTGTGACGGAATACTTTTGCCGCAAGCCGCTTGCGTGTCTCGAGAGTGGTGTCGCCTTGTGCACGGATTTCCTCAAGCAGGCCCGCATAATCCGAAGAATCGACGACAACGCTGACGAAAGCATGGTTCTTGGCTGCCGAGCGAAGCATGGTTGGTCCACCGATATCAATATTCTCAATAGCATCCTCGTACTCCACATTCGGCTTCGCAATGGTCTCCTGGAATGGATACAGGTTTACGACAACCATGTCGATGTAGTCAAGACCCAGCTCTTTCATTTGAGCCTGGTGCTCTTCGCTATCACGTACAGCCAGCAGACCGCTGTGCACTGCAGGGTGAAGAGTCTTCACACGGCCATCCAGAATCTCGGGGAATCCTGTTACGTCGGAAATTCCGATAACCGGTACCCCTTCTTGGGCCAAGAGGTTCTTGGTTCCCCCTGTTGAAATAATCTCTACACCCAGCTTAGACAGCTCGCGGCAAAATTCCACGATCCCTGTTTTGTCCGAAACGCTGACCAGCGCTCTTTTGATACTCACGATTGGCTCCTCCTTATTTTGACAACACATTTTGTCTGAAAATTTGGCGCTAAACACATTTCAACAGCATGTATGAATACTTGATCTGCAAGTGCGTTTGATTTCCAATATGCGGCAATATTTCTCGGGAAATATCGAAAACGATAAAAGCGTCGATTCCTTATCACGTCTGGTATCATCGTTCTTGCTCAATATACATTTTGGACCAAATCCATAACTATTGACTTACGATCTCGACAGGAATCAGGTCAAAACCACCTTGCGGCCTTCCAGCTTAACCCGGCCCTCAGCGAGCAAACGAACTACCTGCGGATAGATTTCCTTTTCGACAGCGTGGATCCGCTCTTCAACAGACTCGATACTCTCGCCTTCACGAATATCAACGGTTCGCTGGGCAATTACAGCCCCTGTATCCATACCGCCATCCACAAAGTGAACCGTTGCACCGGTAACCTTCACGCCGTAATCATAAGCCTGCCCGATCGCATTCACCCCGGGAAAAGCAGGGAGCAGTGAAGGATGAATATTAATCATTCGTCCTTCATAGGGCTCGACAAGCACCGCGGTAAGCAGACGCATATAACCGGCAAGTACGATGAGGTCAATGCTTCGCTTTTCCAGTTCAGCAGCAATCTCGCGTTCGTATTCTTCCCGGCTCGCATATTGTTTGGGCTGGAACAGGAAGTGCTCGACACCCGCCTGTTCTGCCCGCTTCACCACCGGAGCTTGAGGCTTGTCGCAGACGAGCAGTGCGATCTCCGCACTGCCCAGTTCTCCGCGCCCCGCCGCATCTACAAGGGACTGAAAGTTTGTCCCTTGGCCCGAAGCAAACACCGCTATACGGTAGGAACTCATTACACTTCAGCCCCTGTGAAAGTGACGACCTGCTCACCCTCGGTAACTTTTCCGATAATATAAGGTTTCTCACCTTGTTCTTGAAGTACCTTAACCGCTTGCTCAGCCTGGTCTGCACCGACTACAATCACCAAGCCAATTCCCATGTTGAACGTGGTGAACATGTCGCGGTTACTTACACTGCCCTTCTCTTGGAGAAGGTTGAAAATCGGCAGAATCGGCCACGATCCATGCTCGATATCGACATTCACGCCTTCCGGAAGCACCCGTGGGATATTCTCGATAAAGCCACCGCCCGTAATATGAGCCATGCCTTTAACTTCAACCTGCTGAATCAGTTCAAGAACTGGCTTCACATACAGCTTGGTTGGCTCAAGCAGCACGTCGCCAAGAACAGCTCCATCCAGTTCAGCCAGCTTGTCCTGCAAGCTGTATCCGGCCTGCTCAAGCAGCACTTTGCGTACTAGAGAGAAGCCGTTGCTGTGCACACCGCTGGACGCAAGACCAATCACCGTATCTCCAGCCTGAATGGATCTTCCGTTAATAATTTTGCTTTTATCGACAACACCTACGGTGAACCCGGCGATGTCATATTCCCCTTCACTGTACATGCCCGGCATTTCAGCCGTCTCGCCGCCGATGAGTGCGCACCCTGACTGGGCACAGCCTTCAGCAATACCAGCTACAATAGCTTCAATCTTGGCAGGAATGACTTTGTCGCATGCCAGATAATCGAGGAAAAAGAGCGGCTCCGCACCCTGAACAATGATGTCGTTCACACACATCGCCACGGCATCAATGCCGATCGTATCATGCTTGTCCATCGCAAAAGCAAGCTTCAGCTTGGTTCCCACTCCATCGGTACCGGATACCAGCACGGGCTCCTCATATTTATCCTTGTTCAGACCGAACAAGGCGCCGAAGCCTCCAAGATCCGTCATCACTTCCGGACGGAAAGTCCGCTTGACGTGTTTCTTCATCCGTTCTACTGCTTCATTGCCTGCCGCGATATCGACGCCGGCGCTTTTGTATGCTTCAGACACGTAAGGACACGCTCCTTATGGTTTATTAAGGTTCTATATAGATACACTCGCTATATGATTAATGCCGTTTGTGTTAATAGTTAAGAGGGTGAAGTATTAACGCGGAAAAAGCCTTACGGCCCGCTGGGCGGACGGATCACGGCAAACCTTTAAAGCTCATGCCCGCTCCGCAGACGGATCATCCTTACGATCGCTGTTGCCTCCCGATTTCTTGATTTGAACCGCCATAGCGGTAGAAATCCGAAGGCAAAGGCGAACGCTGGCGCTTCTTCAGGACGATTCCGTCCTCTCCGCTGGGATGTACAAGAAGGCCTGAAACCACTCTAAATATAAGAGCAATTCTCCCAGCAACATTGTAGAACAAAAGGAAGTTTCGACTTTTACATCTATGCTAAATCAAGAACAAAGCAGATATTAGCAGCTGCACCCAAACTGCTCTTCTCCGTTGAAATCCGTACGGGTTGGGTAGTCGTTATCGAAGCAGGCCATGCACAGGCCGCCTTTGTAATCATTCACGTTATTGCCGGCCACGGCTTCAATCAAGCCTTCTGGGCTGATGAATTCAAGCGAGTCGGCGTTGATCTCCTTGCGGATCTCTTCGATCGACTTCGATGAAGCAATCAGCTCTCTGCTGTCCGGGGTATCAATCCCGTAGAAGCACGGGTTCTTGAAAGGCGGTGAGGTAATCCGTACATGCACCTCAGTTGCCCCAGCTTCACGCAGCAGGTTAACGATCCGGCGGGATGTTGTCCCGCGGACGATCGAGTCATCGATCATGACGACTCTCATACCTTCAACCACTCGGCGCACGGCGCTAAGCTTCATCTTCACACCCTGCTCGCGCAGCTCCTGACTCGGCTGGATGAACGTGCGTCCGGTGTACTTGTTCTTAATGAGCCCAAGCTCATAAGGAATACCCGTCTGCTCCGCATAACCAATCGCCGCCGAGATACTCGAATCGGGTACGCCAGTAACGACGTCCGCATCCACGAAGGATTCCTGGGCCATACGGCGGCCCATTCTTTTGCGGGAAGAATGCAGGTTAGAACCATTCAGTTCACTGTCAGGTCTCGCAAAATAAATATATTCCATCGCGCAGAGTGCCTTGCGCTGCGGCTCTGCAAAACGATCCTCACGCAGTCCATTCTTGTCCAGCACGAGCATTTCGCCAGGCTCGATATCACGGATAATCTCCGCCCCAATCGTCTCAAATGCGCAAGTCTCGGAGGAGAACAAGTAGGCATCCCCTAGACGCGCCATCGAGATCGGACGCAGTCCATTCGGATCGGATGCGACAAGCATCTTATCGTTCGTCATCAGCAGGAAGGCATAACCGCCGACAATCTGCTGAAGCGCATCTTTGGCTGCTTCGACAAAGTCCTTGGAAGAACGAGCGATCAGATGCGCGATGACCTCGGTGTCACTTGTCGTCTGGAAGATCGACCCGCTCTGCTCCAGCTCACGGCGGATCTTCGGCGCATTGACGATATTGCCGTTCGTCGCCACAGCCAAGTCCCCATCGCGGTATTTGAAGACCAGCGGCTGAGCATTTGTTAGCTTACTGTCCCCGCTGGTGGAATACCGGACGTGTCCGATTGAACGGTCACCGATCAATGAAGCCAGGCGGTCCTTATCGAATACTTCCTTGACCAGACCCATACCGCGGTGGTAGTTGAAGTCGCCGCCATTCGTTACACAAAGTCCGGCACTTTCCTCTCCGCGGTGCTGGAGCGCGTGGAGCCCGTAATAAGACAGGCTTGCGGCATCCGGATGTCCGAAGACTCCGAACACGCCGCATTCCTCTTTGAGCTTATCAAAGATTCCATCCCGTCCTGAGCCTTCGTTAAAATAGTCTCCTGTCCATAACCCTTGCGGTATTACTTCATCAGACATGGAATAGCTTCCTCCCAGACCTGCTTCAAGCCCTCCACCGGTTTGTTCAAGGCCGAAGCGCGGTTGATGTCAATTACAAGACTTGTTCCTTCCACACGGCCGATCACGTTAACAGGAACATTGCGTTCCGATATAAATTTCTCAAGCTCGGCGGCCTTCTCAGGCCCTGCCGACAGCAGGATACGAGACTGCGATTCACTGAACAAGGCCACATCGTGACGAAGCTCAGTATCTATATTGACTTGGGCTCCGATGCCGCCGCTAATGCAGGATTCTGCAAGAGCCACAGCAAGGCCGCCCTCAGACAAGTCATGCGCGGACTGAACCAGTCCTTGTTGAATAGCGGCAAGAACCGTATCCAGCAAGGTACGCTCCACAGTCAGATCCAGTTCAGGCGGACGCCCTTCAGTCACACCATGAACCGCACTTTGGAACTCACTTCCGCCAAGCTCAGCCTTGGTGTTACCCAGAAGAAGAATCACATCTCCTTCTTTCTTGAATCCTTGTGTTGTGATGTGGTCTACATCATGAACGAGACCTACCATTCCTACGACAGGAGTCGGGTAAATGGCACCTTTGGCATTCTCGTTATACAGGCTGACGTTACCGCCGATAACCGGAGCATCCAGGACGCGGCAGGCTTCGGCCATGCCGTCAACCGCTTTTTCCATCTGCCAGAAAATATCCGGCTTCTCCGGGCTTCCGAAGTTCAGGTTGTCCGTAATCGCCAGCGGCTCAGCACCGGAACATACGATATTACGCGCTGCCTCACTTACCGCGATCCGTCCGCCAACTTCCGGATCCAGATATACATAACGTCCATTACAGTCTGTAGTCATTGCAAGACCTTTGCGTGTACCGCGAATTGTAACCACGGCCGCATCAGATCCCGGACGTACAGCAGTGCTTGTCCGAACCATATAGTCATACTGCTCATAGATCCATGCTTTGCTGGCTACAGTTGGGGAAGCAAGAACCGTTTCCAAGGCTCCGCCAAGATCCGTAACTTCAGGGTAACGCAGGGTATCTACATTCGCATTCTCTTCATAATAAGCTGGAACTGCAGATGGCTTGTCGTAGATCGGGCACTCATCCACGAGCGCAGTTACCGGCATATCGCCAACTACTTCGCCGTGATGGAACAATTTCAGACGTCCGTCGTCCGTCACTTTACCCACTTTGGCACAAATTACGCCCCAGCGGTCAAAAATCTCTTGAGCCTGCGCTTCATCCTTCGGCTCTACCACGAACAGCATCCGCTCTTGAGACTCAGACAGCATCATCTCGTAAGGCGTCATGCCTTCTTCACGCTGTGGTACCTGATCCAGATACAGCTCAAGTCCGTTGCCGGCTTTACTTGCCATCTCTGCACTGGAGCACGTAAGACCTGCTGCGCCCATGTCCTGAATTCCGAGTACAATACCGGAATCAATTAGCTCCAGACAGGATTCCATCACGAGCTTCTCCATGAATGGATCGCCGACTTGCACGGCTGTACGCTTCGCTTCAGACTCTTCTGTAAGCTCTTCGGATGCAAATGTCGCACCATGGATTCCATCACGTCCTGTTGGAGGACCTACGTAGAACACTGGGTTACCTACACCCTTGGCGACACCACGCTGGATTTTGTCATGGTCGATCAGACCGACACACATCGCGTTAACCAGCGGATTGCCATCATAACTGTCATCGAACATCACTTCGCCGCCGACGGTTGGAATTCCGATACAGTTACCGTATCCCGCAATACCGGACACCACATGCTCGAACAAGTATTTTACACGGTCGCTCTCAAGCTTACCGAACCGCAGAGAATTCAGAACAGCCACAGGTCTAGCACCCATGGAGAAAATATCACGGATAATCCCGCCCACGCCTGTAGCTGCGCCTTGATATGGCTCAACGGCAGATGGATGGTTATGACTTTCAATCTTGAACACGACGGCCTGATTGTCGCCGATATCCACAATACCTGCGCCTTCACCCGGTCCCATCAGGACACGCGGGCCTGTTACCGGGAAGCGGCGAAGCAGCGGCTTCGAATTCTTGTAGGCACAGTGCTCGGACCACATTACGCTGAACACGCCAATTTCCGTATAATTCGGTTTACGGCCGAGAAAACCGCAGATCAGCTCATACTCGCTGTCAGATACACCCATTTGTTTGTAAATTTGCTGTTCGGCGATTTGCTCCGCCGTCGGTTCTTTAGCGGACAACTGCTGCGTCATGTCGATCCCTCCATGCCTTCAAAATGGATGTAAACATTCTTTTGCCATCTTCCGATCCAAGCAGACTATCCACAGCACGCTCTGGGTGAGGCATCATACCTACCACGTTGCCCTGCTCGTTGGAAATACCTGCAATATCATTCAGCGACCCGTTCGGGTTGCTTGCATATGTGAAAATAATCTGATTATTCGCCTTCAGCTTAGCCATCGTCTCTTCGTCACAGTAGTAATTGCCCTCACCGTGTGCAATCGGAACAATAATTTCTTCACCCTTGGCATAATCACTTGTAAAAGGAGTCTCATTGTTCTCCACACGAAGCACGGTATCATGACAGAGGAACTTAAGCGACATATTCCGGCGCAGCGTGCCTGGTAGCAGTCCGGCTTCGGTAAGAATCTGGAATCCATTGCAGATTCCCAAGATATATTTGCCCTGCTCAGCAGCCTTGGCTACTTCAGCCATGACCGGAGCGAATCTTGAAATCGCGCCGCAGCGCAGATAGTCCCCATAGGAGAACCCGCCCGGAACTAGGATGCAATCATAGGCCGACAGATCGGTCGCTGTATGCCATACATAATCAACAGGTTCGCCAATCGTATCTTCTACTGCCTTGTAGCAGTCAATATCACAGTTGGAGCCCGGAAATACCAGTACTGCGAATCTCATGTTGGTTAGCCCTCCAATTCAAAACGGTATTCTTCCACGACGGTATTCGCCAGCAGCTTCTCGCACATAGCCGCTACCCGTTTCTCTGCTTCTGCACGATCATCCGTGTTCAGCTCGATTTCGATATATTTTCCGATACGCAGACTTTCTACCTCTTGAAAACCTACAGAATGCAGTGCGCCTTGAACGGCTACACCTTGTGGATCGAGTACGCTTTGCTTGATGGTAACATAGACGATTGCTTTCACTTGATTCCCTCCGGAAGGGTATCTGCCAAGGGCTTTGCCCTATGGGTACCCGAAAATTTTAATAAAACCAAGGTTTTGACAAAGGACTTCGTCCTCTGTACTCCTTTAATTTCTTCCCCTCCCAAACCAGCAGTTTACCCTCCCAAACCCTCCCTAGAAGGGAGGGCCCCAAGGGCTAAGCTTATGCTTTCGAGGTAGTTTTCCTTTGGAAAACTTTCACCTCTGGACACCCTGAAGCTTGGTGGGGACTGCTGCTTGGCTGTTCCTGTGCTGCTATGGTGAAGGAGCCGCTTGCCGTCCCTTGTGGGACCCACTTTGCTTTTGGTGCTCCTGCAATAAACCTTTTTTTTCTGGCTCTCACCCCTGCCGGAGAGAACGCTCTCCGGCAGGAACTCGCTCGCTTCGTAGGACCGCTATATAATCGGCACTTGAATAAGTGACATAGGGATGGAGTAACGTAGGGGAAGCTTGGAACTGCAGGAGCGCCAGCGACCGCCTTTGTCTCCGGATTTCCACCGCTATGAGCGGTATTAATCAAGAAATCTGGAGACAACAGCGGCCGGAAGTCCAAGCATTCCCCGTAGTTACGACCTGCCTCCTATGTTGAAATTACAAGTGCATTTTATGGCCCCTACGAAGCCCGATTAATCCGTGAGACGGTGATAAATGTTTTGGTAGCGGCGAGTGGTCTCCTCCACTACATGCGCTGGAAGCGGAGCCGGCTGGCTGTTCTTGTCCCAATCCGTGCCGGCCAGGTAAGAGCGAACAGGCTCTTTATCCATGCTGTCGATCTCGATGTCGAGCGCGTAGTTCTCCTTCGCCCAGAAGCGGGAAGCATCCGGGGTGAAGATCTCGTCGATCAGGATAAGCTCCCCGTCGATCAGACCGAACTCCAGCTTGCAGTCCGCCAGAATGATGCCGCGCTCAGCGCAGTAGTCTCTGGCGAAGGCATACAGCTCAAGGCTCTTCGCTTTAAGCAGTTCGGCCAATTCACCACCGACAAGTTCCTGCATCCGCTCGAACGGAATATCCTCATCGTGGCCCACATCGTTCTTAGCAGCCGGGGTGAAGATCGGTTCCGGCAGCTTGTCATTCTTGCGGAGTCCCTCCGGCAGTGAAATGCCGTTGATGGCTCCGTTCTGCTCGTATTGGCGCCATCCGCCGCCAGTAATATATCCGCGAACCACACACTCGATATCAATACGCTCTGCTTTGAGAGTGACCATGATTCGGTCCTTCAGCAGCTCCTTGTTCTTAATGACCGTACCTAGCTTCTCCACATCCGTGTGCACCACGTGATTCTGGATCAAATCGGTCGTCAGCTTGAACCAGTAAGCGCTCAGTTGATTAAGCACATTGCCCTTTTCCGGAACCGGCGGGTCCAGTACATAGTCGAACGCGGAGATGCGGTCGGTAACTACGATGAGGTAATGCTCTCCCAAGTCATACAGCTCGCGAACCTTTCCTTTATAGAGCAGCGGTGCATCAACATAATCCACTGCTGTGGACACAGCCTGTGATGACATTTTTGCCGTCCTCCTCTTCCCCTGATCGTTAATTAATCTATAAGTCTAAGCTTTTTGAAAATCGTATCCACATGCTTCAAATGCCATGAAGGGTTAAAAGCATCCTCAATCTCTTCCTTGCTCAGCACCGCCGTAATCTCAGGTGTCTCCTCGATAATGTCGCGGAATTGACGCTGCGTCTCCCAAGCCAGCATCGCGCGGGGCTGTACAGTATCATAAGCCTCTTCACGGCTGAAGCCTTTGTCGATCAGCTTGGTCAATACACGGCCGGAGAAAGGAACCCCGAACGTACGGCCCATGTTACGCTTCATATTCTCAGGGAACACCGTCAAGTTCTTGATGATGTTACCGAGACGATTGAGCATGTAATTGAGCAGCATCGTTGCATCCGGAAGAATCACGCGCTCCGCACCGGAGTGGGAAATGTCACGTTCATGCCACAAGGTCACGTTCTCATAGGCCGTGATCATATGTCCGCGGATGACGCGCGACAAGCCGGAGATGTTCTCGCAGCCGATCGGGTTGCGCTTATGCGGCATGGCCGATGAACCCTTTTGACCTTTCGCAAAAGCTTCCTCCACCTCACGGAACTCACTCTTCTGCAAAGCGCGAATTTCAGTTGCGAATTTGTCCAGCGATGTAGCAACCAGCGCCAGTGTGGCCATATATTCAGCGTGACGGTCACGCTGCAGCGTTTGTGTCGAGATCGGCGCGGCAGAAGTGCCAAGCTTATCGCAGACGAACTGCTCCACGAACGGGTCAATGTTGGCGTAAGTGCCGACAGCACCCGAGATTTTGCCGAATTGTACATTATCGGCCGCATGACGGAAACGCTCCAGATTCCGCTTCATTTCCTCATACCACAGTGCCATCTTGAGTCCGAAAGTTGTAGGCTCTGCATGCACACCGTGCGTACGTCCCATCATCGGTGTATCCTTGTAGGCCACGGCTTTATCTTTCAGAATCGCAATGAAATTAATAATGTCCTTCTCGAGAATCTCATTGGCCTGCTTGAGCAGATATCCAAGTGCGGTATCCACAACATCTGTGGAGGTCAGCCCGTAATGCACCCATTTACGCTCCTGCCCAAGGCTCTCGGACACCGCACGTGTGAAGGCAATTACATCATGGCGTGTCTCTTGCTCAATTTCATAGATCCGGTCGATATCAAAAGAAGCATTTTGACGAAGCAGCGCTACGTCTTCCTTGGGAATTACGCCGAGTTCCGCCCAAGCCTCGGCTGCACAAATTTCAACTTCGAGCCAAGCCTTGAATTTATTCTCTTCCGTCCAAATGGCTCTCATCTCAGGTCTGCTGTAACGTTCGATCATGATTGTTGATTCCTCCAAATTTTGGTTTGCTGTATAAAGTTCATGCCTTCTTGCACATTATCGCATAAGAGGTTGATATGTCCCATCTTCCGTTTGGCTGCTGATCCGCTCTTTCCGTACAAATGAACCTTCGGAACCACGTCCGGGGCGGCGTTCTGATCGTTCCCCTCTATCCAAGCTCCGCTCATAAGTCCCTGAACGACCTCGTCCATATGCTCACCCAGGACATTGACCATAACCACCGGGCTCAGCAGGAATGTATCGCCCAGCGGCAGATTACAAATGGCTCTGACATGCTGCTCGAACTGTGAAGTCTTGCAGGCTTCCATCGTATAGTGACCTGAATTGTGCGGTCTTGGCGCAAGCTCATTCACGAAGAGCTCTCCGCTCTCGGTTAGAAATAACTCCACTGCAAGCAACCCAACAGCTTCAAGCGATTCTGCAATCCGGGCGGCAAGGCGCTCGGCCTCTTCCTGGATGCTGTCATCGATCCGAGCCGGAACGATAGAGGCGTGCAGGATGTTATCCACATGGATATTTTCTGCAACGGGGAACGTTTTGATCTCCCCGCGAGGACTCCGGGCAGCCACAACAGATAATTCCTTCTCAAAACGAATGAATTTCTCAAGCACCAGTTCCGTACCGGCCTTGCTTAGTGTCTCGTAAGCCTCCGCAATTTCCTCAACTGAACGGATTACCCACTGTCCCTTCCCGTCGTAACCGCCTGTAGCTGTCTTCAATACGGAAGGAATACCCAAGCTCTCTACAGCATCTCTCAATTCTTCTACGCTTCGAATCTCCCGGTATGGAGCTACCGGAACACCAGCAGCTTCAATCGCTTGCTTCTCCCGAATCCTGTGCTGGGTTGTATATAACAAGCGGCTCCCCTGGGGTACATAGGATAAATCCTCAAGTAGAGCTGCAACCTCTGAATCCACATTTTCAAATTCATAAGTGATGACATCCGAACGTGAAGCCAGTTCTCTCGCCGCAAGCTTATCACTATAGGAGGCTGTAATCTGATCGGTTACCTGTCCGCAGGGCGAGTCAGGCGTCGGCTCCAAAGTCACGAAGCGATATCCCAAGTTCGTCCCTGCCAGGGCCATCATCCGGCCAAGCTGTCCACCACCGAGAATCCCAATTGTGGAACCTGGCGCAATCACCTTGATTTCACTCATTATTCGTTCTCTCCCAGATGTCTGCCGCTCTCCAGTACCTCTTCGCGGATACTGTCTCTTCGAGCCTGTACCCGGCTGGCTACTTCCGTATCGAAAGCCCCAAGGATCTGGGCAGCGAGAAGGCCTGCGTTGGTTGCCCCAGCTTTGCCAATGGCTACGGTAGCCACTGGAATTCCGCCCGGCATCTGCACAATGGATAGCAGCGAGTCGAGTCCATTCAGGGCAGCCGATTTGACGGGAACGCCGATCACCGGCAGAATCGTCTTCGCGGCTACCATGCCCGGCAGATGCGCTGCACCGCCAGCTCCGGCAATGATGACCTTTACCCCGCGGGAAGCGGCGTTCTCTGCGAATTCAAACATCAAATCCGGCGTACGGTGAGCCGATATCACTTTCTTCTCATAGGGAATTCCCAGCTCGTCCAACACTTCACATGCGTGGGACATGGTCTCCCAGTCTGACTTACTTCCCATAATTACTGACACCTGCGCTGTCATGCTCCAACCCGCTTTCTTAAGTAATATATAGAATGAAGCGTCGATCCACATTTAAGCAAAAATCCGGCTATCCGCGAAAATACAAGTATTTTCTCTGGACACCGGACCACGGGGATACGTTACAGGAAGAGCTTCCATCCTGTGGCATATACACTACCCACAAAACAAAAGAAGGTCTTATGTACTGACCTTTCCCATCACGTCCCTCGTAGTCTGAAAATTTAACGGTTCTCAGGTAGAAACTTCCGGGCCATATCCCCGGCGATATACGAGAGCTTTATATGCGCCATAAGCGCCTTCTTCTCTCCTAGTTTAACAACCCTTACACAGGGCTGTCAACCTAAACACGAACAATAAAAACTAGTAAAAACCGAACGTTCGTCTTTTTCAAAATTATAATGCGTTCTTACGAGAGCTTCCTCCTCTCTCATATATAAAAAAGAGAATGCTGTTCCCAGCACTCTCTTCTAACTTATTTAACAACCAACACCGGAATCCTCGCATGCTGCACTACATTATGACTGACACTGCCGAGTACGAATTCACGAATACCGCCAATCCCGCGGCTGCCGATCACGATCGCATCGAACCCCTGTTTGGCCGCATACTCCAAAATCACTTCCGCGGCTGCTCCCTGGGCCAATTCTACCCTACCGTTGGTAATACCACTCTCAGCTAGACGGCTTTTCGCCTCATCCGATGTCTTCTCAGCCAGCTGATAGAACTCCAGATTGACTGAATCGGGAACAGGTGCAAAGCCCTCGGCAATATAGAACCGTGGAAAATCATACACGTGCAGTACAACAAGCTCAGAATCCGAGGATAATTGGGCCAGCTCAATCGCCTTGTCCAGAGCTTTATTAGATGATTTAGAGCCATCATACGCAACAAGAATTTTGTTGAACAGCATAATAACAACACCTCTCCTACTATTGTATGTAATCCAAATAAGAACTAAATAACCCTAATCATACCTGCCGAAACCTCATGAATTCCCATAAGAAAGCCAGCTGCACACTATCTGAGAAAATACCCGTACAGAATGGCATTCAGGAACAGCAGCGCCGGAATCCCGATGATAAAGCTGATGTGCTTGGTCTTATGATGGCACCTGTACATGGCGATCAGCACCCCTAGTGCCCCCCCGATAAAAGCCAACATGAACAGCGTTCGCTCTGGTGTCCTTTCCTGCCTTCGCCTTGCCTTCTTCTTATCCTCGGACATTACAAAATAACCTATTAAATTAATAATCACGAACCATAGTCCTATCGCCAAGGTCATGCCGGCCCACAGTCCCCCAATCTAACGCGCTGAAGTCCACGCTGTATCTTCTTATATTATAGAACTTATGTCTATTTAAAAACAAACGACTTAGCTCATATTCCCCGGTAATAAGCACATTATCAAAAAACCCCCAATTAAGGGGGCTCTGCTTCTGCTTTTAATTACTATTGCTATTACTACCGCTAATTGATTAATTTCAGTTCAGTTCTTTTTCATCCTATAACTGCTCCACTACGATCATTCACCAACTACTGCCCTTCGGTAACTATTCGTGCCATACGCTTATTGTTTCGAAATCCCATTCAAGCTCGGCACACGCTCTTCCTGCTTCTTTAACTGCGCCGTTATGGGCTCCTCAAGGATACTTGAGTTATTCTTCTGATTGTTGATTTTACGCGATTTATGCTTTGGCATTCGAAGCACCTCCACCCTTAATGTGCCTGTGGGGAGACCGTTTTATGCGGGAGTCAAGTGAAGATCATCCTGAGAAAGTCAGCTATTGATCTGCCTTTTGTTCCAGTGCAGCCTTTAACAGTTCACCCAAATTAGAGCCCAAGGACTCCTGTTTGGCATACTGCTTAACCAGCTTTTGGGTCTCGCGCTTATTCACATGCTTGCTGTCTTTATTCATCGTCTCGGTGATCCCGCAAGCCAGACACTGCACGAATAGACCGGCCTTGCCTTCTTTCATTTCCATCTTCTTGTGGCATTGCGGGCAGCGCCGGTTGGACAGCCGCTTCTCTCCGGAACGCTTATACCCGCAGTCCTCACTAGGACATACCAGCATCAGTCCCCGCTTACTCTTCTTCTCGAGCAGACGCGTGCCGCAGTCCGGGCAGTGACTGCTTGATACGTTGTGCGGCTTGTAGGAGGCTCCGCTTGCCTTGACTTCATGCACCAACCGCTCTGCCATCTCCCGGATTCCTTTGAGAAAAGGTTCCGGCTGACCTTGTCCCTTAGCTATTCGCTCCAGCTCACTTTCCCACTTCGCGGTCAGATCGGGAGTCCGAAGGTCAGCCGAGACCAGATCAATCAGCTGTTTACCCTTCCCGGTTGGATGCAGAGCATTTCCCTGGCGGTCAATCGTATCGGAATTAACCAGCTTCTCAATAATATCCGCACGGGTGGCTGGCGTACCCAGTCCGTGCTTCTCCATTTGGGACAAGAGCGCCGCTTCGGTATAGCGCTTGGGAGGAAGCGTGCGACCATTTTGAATCACGCAGCGATTCACCTCTACGCTTTGACCTACCCTAAGTTCTGGCAGCACCTTGTCTGATTCATCAGCCTCATTCTCGTTATTCTCATCCGAATCCATCTCGTCAAACCCCTGTCCATCATAGACTGCGTGCCAGCCCGGGTCTTTAATCGTCGTGCCTTTTGCGTACAGCAGTTCATTGTCGACCTCAACCACAACATTCACATGGTCATATCTGGCGGCAGGATAGAAGAGACTGATGAATCTTCTTACAATCAGGTCATACAGCTTCCGCTCCTCTGCAGTCAGCGCACTAAGGATCACCGTCTGCTCAGTAGGAATAATGGCGTGGTGATCGGTTACCTTGCTGTCATCTACGATGCGCTTGGTCAGCGGCAGCGCTTTACGAAGTAAAGGTCTTGCTATAGCCGCATAAGGCCCGACGGCCACACTTTCCAGACGCTCTTTAAGCGTATCCGTCATATCCGATGTTAGGTACCTTGAATCTGTACGCGGATAAGTCACCAACTTGTGCTGTTCATACAGACGCTGAAGCACATTCGAAGTCTGCTTGGCCGAGAAGCCGTATCTGCGGTTGGCATCCCTCTGTAACTCAGTCAGGTCGTACGCGAGTGGATACGGAACAACCTTCTCGCTTTTTGTTAACTTGGTGATCTTACCCATGCGTCCTTCAAGCTTACTCTTCAATCGATTCGTCTTCTCTTCATCAAAAATCCTCGAGTCGCCCCCAGGCGCCCTCCACATCGCTTCAAAAGATCCCAGATCAACGCGCAGCTGACCATAAGTCTCCGAGCGGAAATTCAGAATCTCATTCTCGCGGTACATAATCATTCCCAGGGTAGGTGTCTGAACCCGTCCAGCTGACAGCTGGGCGTTAAATTTCACAGTCAAAGCCCGTGTTACATTAAGACCGACCATCCAGTCAGCCTCAGCACGGCAACGTGCAGACTGGTATAGACGATCGAACTGGCTGCCTGGCCTCAGCGAAGCAAAACCTTCCTTAATCGCCTTATCAGTCTGCGAAGATATCCACAGCCGCTTGAACGGCTTGTTCCAATTCACCATGTCCATGATCCATCTTGCCAACAATTCGCCTTCACGGGCAGCATCAGTGGCAACGATAAGCTCACCGATATCCGATCGCTTCATCAAGTGCTGAACGGCCTTAAATTGATGATTCGTCTCGCGGAGAACCTTCAGCTTCATTTTCTGCGGAAGAATCGGCAGATCCTCCAAATTCCAGGTTTGAAATTTATGATCATAGTCCTCGGGCTCAGCCAGACCCACCAAATGCCCAAGCGCCCAGGTTACTACGTATTTAGGTCCCTCAAAATGACTTTTATGCTTCTCACGACTTCCCATAACACGGGCAATCTCTCTTGCTACCGACGGCTTCTCAGCCAGTACCAGAATCTTCATAGTAAGTTAGTGCTCCCCTTTCTTCTATGTCTTATTATAGCACTGCCGAATGGAGGCATGAACAGAGTTCGACATGGGCGTTAGCGACTAAGATTCATTGAACTGGAAAGTTTAATGAACATAAGTCGTAAATAATTATTCAAGTTATAGCACCAGGTACTAGTACCTTGTGATATAATACGTTTAGAATAATTTAAGGAGTGATACAATGAATTCTTCTGCAGCTCGTATAACCGGAATTGGCTCTTATGTGCCTGAACGTATTTTGACGAATGAGGACTTGGAAAAGCTGGTTGATACCAACGATGAATGGATTGTACAGCGCACAGGTATTCGTGAACGCAGAATTGCTGCGGAGGAAGAATTCACTTCCCACTTATGTATTCGTGCTGTTGAAGATTTGGCAGCCTCTTATAAAGGAACCCTTGATGATGTTGAAATGGTCATCGTGGCCACCACAACTCCCGACTATCCCTACCCCAGTGTAGCTTGTCTAGTTCAGAACCATTTCGGACTGCAGCAGGCCGGAGCTCTGGATATCAATGCAACCTGTGCGGGATTTGCCTATGGCCTGCACCTTGCAAATGGCCTTATCACAGCAGGACTCCACCGAAAGATCCTGGTGATCGCTGGAGAGACCATGTCTAAGGTCACCAATTATGCGGACCGCAATACCTGTATTCTTTTTGGAGATGGTGCTGGGGCCGCTCTCGTGGAATATGATGCTGACAGTCCAAGCTTTGAAGGTGCTGTTCTTGGAAGTGAGGGATCAGGAGGAAAGCATGTCTACCGCTCTGGCCTCGCTGCCTCTATAGAAGGAATGCCGCTCGAAGGCGAAGGCAAGATTTATCAAAATGGCCGCGAAGTGTACAAATGGGCTGTCCGTACCGTACCTGAAGGGATCACACGCCTTCTCGAGGCATCTGCCGTTGGGATCGATGAGGTGGATTGGTTCGTACCTCACAGCGCGAACCTTAAGATGATTGAGTCGATTTGTGAGAAGACCAACATTCCTGTTCAGAAGACCCTCACCAGCGCCGAGTACTATGGAAATACATCCAGTGCCACAATTCCGCTCTCCCTTCAGCTCGCACAGCGCAACGGAACTCTAAAATATGGGGACCGGCTAATTCTATTCGGCTTCGGTGCAGGATTAACTTATGCAGGACTGCTGTTAAGATGGGGAGTACTGGACTAACCCGTTTTCCTAACATTAGAACCTAATAAAATTTGGATTGAAGAATATTCAAATAATTAAAGAAGTCACCTACCAAAGTAGTAAATGGGGGATGGCTTCTTTCTTTATATGCATCAATTCTTAAATTCTTGGGTATTAATAAAAGCAGTGTTGAGTTTGTCTGATAAATTTGTGAGGACGTACTCAAGTTCCTTAATGCATGAATGTGCATGGATGGCTGCAGTTAATTAACTGTTGATAACGTACTAACTGCTCTGGTTGGTTGTTCACTTTAAGCAAGCTGGCAACAATTTTTCGTAAATAAGTAACTTAGGGTGTTTAAACAGAGCCAGAGCGGTTAATAGTAATCAACAACAACAAACAATCAATATTAAGGAGTTGACAAGCATGGGATTCTTATGGTCATTGATTATTGGTGGTATCATCGGTTGGTTGGCAGGTCTGGTTATGGGCAGAGACATTCCAGGCGGCGTAATTGGTAATATTATCGCTGGTTTCATTGGTGCATGGCTCGGTTCGTTAATCCTCGGTAACTGGGGACCTGAAATCGGTGACTTCTACATCATTCCAGCGTTGATTGGTGCAGTAGTTCTGGTATTTATCGTGAGCCTGCTGCTTCGTTCATTTGGTCGCAGCCGCTCTTAATTGATAACTAACCCTTGGAAAAACACCTGAGTTCTACTCAGGTGTTTTTCTTTGTTCATATCTTAATAAATTGTGGATTTCTTGGTATGGAAACAAACTAAGTTATTCAGTTACTAACAGTTCTTGCCTTGCTTTGTTGATATTTCACCCTCTTGTGGGTACTCTTGTGGGTACTCTTGTGGGTACTCTTGTGGGTACTCTTGTGGGTACTCTTGTGGGTACTCTTGTGGGTACTCTTGTGGGTACTCTTGTGGGTACTCTTGTGGGTACTCTTGTGGGTACTCTTGTGGGTACTCTTGTGGGTACTCTTGTGGGTACTCTTGTGGGTACTCTTGTGGGTACTCTTGTGGGTACAAAAAAGCACTGCCTATGAGGCAGTGCTTTTTTGTAATTGCTTGGCGGCGTCCTACTCTCCCAGGACCCTGCGGTCCAAGTACCATTGGCGCTGGAGGGCTTAACGGTCGTGTTCGGGATGGGTACGCGTGGAACCCCTCCGCCATCGCCACCAAACGGATTTCTCTTCAGGCTTGATCGCCTGAAAACTAGATACGAAACGAATCTGCGTATGCTCTTCTTGGACTGCGTCCTTCCGAGCTTGTTGGATAAGCCCTCGACCGATTAGTACTGGTCAGCTCCATGCATTGCTGCACTTCCACCCCCAGCCTATCTACCTCGTCGTCTTCAAGGGGTCTTACTAATTGGGAAATCTCATCTTGAGGGGGGCTTCACGCTTAGATGCTTTCAGCGCTTATCCCTTCCGCACTTAGCTACCCAGCTATGCTCCTGGCGGAACAACTGGTGCACCAGCGGTGCGTCCATCCCGGTCCTCTCGTACTAAGGACAGCTCCTCTCAAATTTCCTACGCCCACGACAGATAGGGACCGAACTGTCTCACGACGTTCTGAACCCAGCTCGCGTACCGCTTTAATGGGCGAACAGCCCAACCCTTGGGACCTACTTCAGCCCCAGGATGCGATGAGCCGACATCGAGGTGCCAAACCTCCCCGTCGATGTGGACTCTTGGGGGAGATAAGCCTGTTATCCCCAGGGTAGCTTTTATCCGTTGAGCGATGGCCCTTCCATGCGGTACCACCGGATCACTAAGCCCGACTTTCGTCCCTGCTCGACTTGTCAGTCTCGCAGTCAAGCTCCCTTATGCCTTTGCACTCTTCGAATGATTTCCAACCATTCTGAGGGAACCTTGGGGCGCCTCCGTTACTCTTTAGGAGGCGACCGCCCCAGTCAAACTGCCCACCTGACACTGTCCCCATACCGGATTACGGTACCAGGTTAGAACTCCGATACGATCAGGGTGGTATCCCAACGTTGCCTCCACAGAAGCTGGCGCTCCTGCTTCTTAGGCTCCCACCTATCCTGTACAAATCGTATCAAAGTCCAATATCAAGCTGCAGTAAAGCTCCATGGGGTCTTTCCGTCTTGTCGCGGGTAACCTGCATCTTCACAGGTATTAAAATTTCACCGGATCTCTCGTTGAGACAGCGCCCAAGTCGTTACGCCATTCGTGCGGGTCAGAATTTACCTGACAAGGAATTTCGCTACCTTAGGACCGTTATAGTTACGGCCGCCGTTTACTGGGGCTTCGGTTCATAGCTTCGGGTTACCCCTAACCACTCCCCTTAACCTTCCAGCACCGGGCAGGCGTCAGCCCGTATACTTCGCCTTGCGGCTTCGCACAGACCTGTGTTTTTGCTAAACAGTCGCTTGGGCCTTTTCACTGCGGCCCCCTCGTGCTATTCACACTACCGGGGCACCCCTTCTCCCGAAGTTACGGGGTCATTTTGCCGAGTTCCTTAACGAGAGTTCTTCCGCGCGCCTTAGAATTCTCTTCTCGCCTACCTGTGTCGGTTTGCGGTACGGGCACCTTCTCCTGACTAGAGGCTTTTCTTGGCAGTGTGAGATCATGACCTTCGCTACTATAATTTTCGCTCCCCATCACAGCCCAGCCTTACGGTGTGCGGATTTGCCTACACACCAGCCTCACTGCTTAGACGGACATCCATCAGTCCGCGTCACTACCCTACTGCGTCACCCCATCGCTCATAACGGATTACGGTGGTACAGGAATTTCAACCTGTTGTCCTTCGACTACGCCTTTCGGCCTCGCCTTAGGTCCCGACTTACCCTGAGCGGACGAACCTTCCTCAGGAACCCTTAGGCTTTCGGCGGATCAGATTCTCACTGATCTTTTCGTTACTCATACCGGCATTCTCACTTGTATGCTGTCCAGCGCTCCTTACGGTACACCTTCAACCTACATACAACGCTCCCCTACCCCTGATGCAATGCATCAAGCCATAGCTTCGGTGGTGTGTTTAGCCCCGTTACATTTTCGGCGCAGAGTCACTCGACCAGTGAGCTATTACGCACTCTTTAAATGGTGGCTGCTTCTAAGCCAACATCCTGGTTGTCTGTGCAACTCCACATCCTTTCCCACTTAACACACACTTGGGGACCTTAGCTGATGGTCTGGGCTGTTTCCCTTTTGACAATGGATCTTAGCACTCACTGTCTGACTCCCGGATACAAGTTTATGGCATTCGGAGTTTGACTGAGCTTGGTAACCCTTGGCGGGCCCCGCACCCAATCAGTGCTCTACCTCCACAACTCTTAATTCCGAGGCTAGCCCTAAAGCTATTTCGGGGAGAACCAGCTATCTCCGAGTTCGATTGGAATTTCTCCGCTACCCCCACCTCATCCCCGCATTTTTCAACATACGTGGGTTCGGGCCTCCAGTGCGTGTTACCGCACCTTCACCCTGGACAGGGGTAGATCACACGGTTTCGGGTCTACGTCCACGTACTATAAGTCGCCCTATTCAGACTCGCTTTCGCTGCGGCTACGGCTCTTCACCTTAACCTTGCACGGGAACGTAACTCGCCGGTTCATTCTACAAAAGGCACGCCATCACCCATATAGAGGGCTCTGACTTCTTGTAAGCACACGGTTTCAGGATCTCTTTCACTCCCCTTCCGGGGTGCTTTTCACCTTTCCCTCACGGTACTGCTTCACTATCGGTCGCTAGGGAGTATTTAGCCTTAGCAGATGGTCCTGCTGGATTCATACGGGGTTTCACGTGCCCCGCACTACTCGGGATCCGTCTCGGAGGGAT
>NZ_CP168527.1:165000-747500 GCF_059492195.1 Paenibacillus sp. Paensp111 | reverse complement strand
TCGCGATCAAGACCCGCCTTAGCAATTTCTTCACGAAGAATGAAGTCGGAATCACGTACAATCTTGAGTTTCTCCTCGGTGACTTCACCGAGAACACGAATGGCCAGACCCGGTCCCGGGAACGGTTGTCTCCAGACGATTTCACGTGGCAGGCCGCACTCTTCGCCTACTTTACGGACTTCATCTTTAAACAGCGTCTTGAGTGGTTCCACGAGCTCAAAATCCATATCTTCCGGCAGACCGCCGACATTATGGTGGGACTTAATTGTATGGGCTGTTGCTGTACCGCTCTCGACGATGTCCGTATACAGCGTTCCTTGAGCCAGGAATTTGAAGTGATCGAATTTCTTGGACTCTTCGTCAAATACATAGATAAACTCGTTGCCGATAATTTTTCGTTTCTGCTCGGGGTCATCTACACCTGCAAGCTTCGACATGAAGCGATCGCGCGCATCGATCTTCACAACCTTCATATCGAACTTGCCTACGAAGGTCTCCATGACGCTCTCGGCCTCGCCCTTGCGAAGCAGACCATGATCGATGAACATACAAGTAAGCTTGTCCCCAATAGCTTTATGCAGCAGAATGGCTACTACGGAGGAATCCACTCCACCGCTCAGCGCACACAATACATTGTTGTCTCCAACCTGTTCACGAATATCCTTGATTGTATCATCGATAAAGGTTCCCATCGTCCAGTTGCCTTCGCAGCCGCAGATCTCGTACAAGAAGTTATGAATCATCTCATTGCCATGTACAGAGTGGCGAACTTCCGGATGGAATTGAACACCATACAGACGGCGGTCCGGATTACTGAATCCAGCAATAGGTGCATGGTCAGTGAAAGCATCGATCTGGAAGCCTTCAGGAAGCTCCACTACGTGATCTCCATGGCTCATCCATACGGTCTGCTTGGATTCAAGACCCTTGGTAAGTGCAGAATGGTCAGCGAAGCTCACGTCAGCCTTACCATATTCCCGCTTGGCAGCACGTTCGACTTTACCGTTCAACTGCTGAGCCATCAACTGCATGCCGTAACAAATCCCGAAAATTGGAACATTCAGGTTAAAAATCTCTGGATCTACATGCGGGGCATTCTCCGCATATACACTTGTTGGTCCGCCTGAGAATACAATCCCTTTAGGGGAGATCTCCCGCAAACGCTCCACTGGCGTGTTGTAAGGAAGAAGTTCACTGTACACACCCAGATCGCGAATCCTTCTGGCTATTAACTGGTTGTATTGTCCTCCGAAGTCCAGAACGACAATCATTTCATTTGGCTTATTCATTTCCGAGCCTCCCTCAATTCATGGGTCTTATTATACGAAACGACAATTCAGATCGTCAAGAAAGATCGGGGATAGATTCACCCCTTGGAAGGCCCTATCTGACGGCAATGCTCCAGAAATGACCTGGTTGATATGCGGTCCAGATCGTTCGCTCCGTAATATAACGATTCCCATATGTGCAAAAAATGATCAAGCTGCTCCCGGCTCCTCGGATCTATTCCATTTATACGCTGAATATATTCTCTTCCCGTTACCCCGGGCGGACGGGGGCCATAGGCTCCGTATAACTGCTTCCATGCCTTGTCCGATGCACGAAGCAGCTGCTCCCGCTGGGGAAAGCGGCGATGCCCCGGGCTCCACAGAAGCCCCATCATTCTATTCCACCCTACCGCCGGCCAGAATCTACGAGCCATCAAACATAGCGCTCCAGCCAGGCCTAAGGCTGCCAAGATAAGGAGCGGCTGAGACAGCCACGCTCCAATTCCCATAAGGATCGCCAGGGCCGATCTCATGCTGAAGATCACGGCTTGATGTACTTGATTAACGAGATCTCCATAAGAGAAGTGATTCATAGTAGGTGACGGTTCAGTTGAACGTGCAGCTGATTCAAAACCTGGCGTGGGATCAAAGGGCACCCACCCTACACCCGGGAAATATACTTCGACCCAAGAATGGGCATCCGAATAGGAAACGATAAATTGATGGGGATCTTCTTCGCTCATCTGGCCGGGGGCATACCCCTTGACCCATCTCGCCGGAATCCCCTGCGTCCTTAGCAGCACCGCCATGGCTGTGGAGAAATGGTCGCAGTAGCCTTTTTTCTGGACAAATAAAAAGTTGACTGTGAAGTCCTCGCCTGACGGCAGAGAATCTGGGTTCAGATTGTACTTGTAACGGTTCTTCAAATAGGATTCTACCGACTTCACAGCTTCGTACCGAGTCCTGCTTCCCTTGGTCAGCTTGGCCCCGAGCTCCCTGACTTCCTTCGGGAGTGATTCAGGCAGCTGGGTATCTGCACTTGTTATAGATGCCGGCTCGTCTCCCTTCGCGGCGTTCAGCACAGCGGGTGAGGCCGTCTGTTCTTGTACGGTAAGCTCATAGCCTAGAAGTGCCTCAGGGGATTGTGAACTGCTTTTACTGCCAGAGTGTAGGTTCATCCTATCCGTATTACTGGTGTACTGAATCAAGCCGGAGGCGGGATAGGCCTTAAGATTATGGAAGGAAAGCTCCTGCTTTCCATTGGTGATTCTGTTCACTTTCACCGGAATCCCGCCGCCGGCAAGGACAACCTGGCCAATCTGGGGTTCTTTGAAGGTAATGAACTGACTGAACTCTTTTCCTGAAGAAGGAGCTGACTCTCCTAAATAGAGATGTTCATCAGCGGAGAGTGGAACTATCTTCTGATCTCCCTGTATCCAGCCATGACCGGTATAGGTGCTTTTGCTCTCCCCCCGGTAATAGGTAGGATGGGGCGAAGTGGCTGTGAAGAGCACTTCCTGCCTAAGCGTTAAGGGACCTCCTAGCTCATTGTCATGACTGCCGTAGCCCGACATGTTAGTAGTCCCAGGGCTGTGTCCAGACAGCTCTGTCTGTGTCCAAGCCTCAAGGCTGCCCACAGCTTGCTGAAAGGAAACCTTCTTCGCAGGCTGAATCGGGAGAGTTCCTACAAGTATGGCGATGCCAATAACTCCGCCCAGCACAAATGTTATTACCACAGCAAAGCCTGCAGTTCGGAATCTTCCATGCGGAGGGCTTGCTTCCCCGGGCTCCTCATCAGCACTTTCTTCCTGTATATGCAGAGTATGCAGAACGGCCTGAAGGAGTATCCCGATCAAGATGGTTCGGACGACTCCCAGGTAAGTGTGCAGACCGAGACCGAATTCCAGACTTAGCAAATAAATCACCGTCGCAGAGAAGAACAGCAGAATACTTTGGCGGCTAAGCGCGAGAAGTTGGACTGAAGCAACAAGAAGAGCCCAACCTATTAGCAGGATAAGCATACGCATTTCCGGACTTAACGCACTAAGCCTTCCGCTGGTAAGCACACCCGTAATATCCCGCTTAATTATGTTAATGAAATCCGCCAGCCAGCCTAATCCCTTGTCTCCTCCATATAAATAAATCATAGCGCCCAGACACAAGAGGGGGGGGATAGTCGAGAATATGGCAAAAGGAACACTCAGACATCCTGCTACCAGCAGCAGAATGGTCAGAATATAGAACAAATCCAGAGGTCTCTCCCCCTCCGGACCAAGCAGCTTCAGCAGGGGGGACAGCCATTCCCTGAAAAGGCCAAAGATGAACAAAGAGAGTACCAGACGTTCTCCCCAGCCCCTGAACGTCTGCACACCGCCAACTGGGCGTGATTCAACCTTTCGCATTACGATGGCCTCCCCTTGGTCAGGAGACCCTTTTCCCGTTCAAATGCCGCCTTATTTGAAAGTCTAACTCCGGAAATCAGCAAGTGTTCTAGCATCTCTGCCGAAATCCCCGGGGAACCGGCTTCCTTACTTGTAACTATAATTTCAAGCGCTGTTCCGCGGACTGCTGCAGATGCAGCGGCAGAGGCAATCTCAGGAGTGAGCCTGCCAATAATAAAGGTAATGAACTTAGAGCTGTGCTCTTGTATCGTTTCGATCAACAGATTGTGTCCAGGGATGTGAGCACCCAGACTAACACTTGCGAGAATGTTCATACCTTCCTCACGTTCCGGCCCCCGGCTGCAGGTGCTTCCTCCTTCTGCACTTCCGCAGATCAGGCTAACCTGTCCTCCGGCTGAGCTCTCCATTAGCAATGATGCTGCACAGGATACAGCGAGTTCAAATTCCTCGGCATCAGGCGTATAGGATCCTGGATCGGAGGCAAGCAAAATAACCCGTTCAGCCAGACCGCCGGCTTCCGGCGATCTCGATAGCAAGCCAGCACGCCTGGATGAGGCTTTCCAGTGGATGCTTTTCCAGGAGTCACCCGGCGTGTATTCCCTGAGCAAATCTCCCCTTCGGCCTCCCGGCATCCCTTCATGCAAGGGTTCACCACTCCCCCGTGCACCGAGCTCATTCTCAGGAGGATTATGCAGACGGGCAGTCCTCGGAATAACGGTAAGATGACCCTCGGCCTCTACCCATAGCGAGCGCTCGAACCATCCAAATAGATCGCCGTAGGTAATTCTCAACCGGTCCGCGGAATACACGCCTCTTCGAAGGTCACTTACGGTTCCCGTGAGAACGACATGACGCCGAAAACCCGTAAACAAAACAAACCTGCTTGTCCTCCCAGCACGGACCGCGAGCGGATCGTCCACTTTAATCCATAGTGGGGGTAACCCTCCTCTGAATTCGATATGCAGCGAGAGCCTAGCACTTTCTCCTGCCGCTAAGCGGCCTGAAGACCATTCACGCATGACCTTAGTCCATCTTGGACTACCCGCTTGTACAATCGCACCCTGCAGCATGATTAGTCCCAGTACCAGAAGAAGGAACAATACGGAGGGACCGCCGTATCCCGCATAGGCGGCCACCAGGAGTGCCAAAGCTGCCGACGTCCAAAGCCAGGGCAACATGAATATTCTCATGACGAGGCCTTCGCCGAACCGGGGGACATCGGTACGGGCGTCTTGCCCAGCCACTCGTGGACCAATTCCTCGCCACTAAGCCCGCCAAGCTTGCTTTCCGGGCTTAACACGACCCGGTGGGCGAGCACGGCAGCAGCAACCGCCTTCACATCATCCGGGATGACATACATCCGCCCTTGATAATAAGCATTAGCCTGGGCAGCTCCCATCCAGGCCAAGGTGCCCCGGGGGCTGATTCCGAGCGAAGTCTTCGGATGCCGCCGGGACAAATCGGCCACTGCAACCAGGTAACGCTTAATGGTCTCGTCTACCAATACAGTACGAACCCGGCGCTGCATTCCGGCCATCTCCTCGGCTAGCAGGACAGGCTTCATCTCTTCAATCAAGGACCCTGTCTGATGGCGGCCGAGCATATCGATCTCCTGCTCAGGCTGCGGGTAACCCAGGGATATCCGCATCAGGAAGCGATCCATCTGAGCCTCGGGCAGGCGGTATGTCCCCTCGAACTGCAGCGGGTTCTGCGTAGCCAGCAGCAGAAAAGGTTTGGGCAGATTATAGGTTACCCCATCCACGGTAACCCGGTGCTCCTCCATAGCTTCAAGAAGCGCGGACTGCGTTCGGGGAGCTGCACGGTTAATCTCATCCGCAAGGACAATATTTGAGAGTACAGGTCCGGGACGAAATTCAAATTCACCCGAATGAGGGTGATAGACCGCCACACCGGTCACATCGGAAGGCATGACGTCCGGTGTGAACTGAATACGCCCGAAAGAGCTTCCGAGACTGGCAGCTATGGCCCGGACGAGAGTTGTTTTGCCAACACCCGGGATATCTTCAAGAAGAACATGCCCGCCCTGAAGCATAGCGATAAGGATAAGCTCGATTTCATGTCGTTTGCCAATTACGACCTGCCCCACCCGGTTAACGAGCCGTTCAAGCAGATCGGTCGTCTGGGCATGAGACAACGCGAAAGAATTTAACAAGTTCATAACCTCCATCTCCGAAAAGGAATCTAGTAAACAGTGTCACCAGTTTCCACCGGAAATAGACATCATAGAGCCTATCGTTATCTTAGTTCTACAAGGCTATGACCTTGTAATTATCCGGACCGGCAGCAGCCTGAAGAACAGGATGACCAAGCAGTTCAAGCAGGCTCCGCAGCGGAATCCAGATGGCATCGTTCCTCGTGGAGATCGGGATCTGATAGGTTGTGAGACTGGAATCCCCGCTCTTCCGGAGTTCTGCTATATTGGAATCTGTTCTTAGGGTAAGCGTGCGCGTTCCCCAGGATACGACAGCGGCATGCTCGGCGTTGTTCCATTTCACCGCAGCGCCAAGACGTTCCAGCACTGCTCTGAGCGGAACCAGATAGTGTCCGGAGGACCATTCATATTCCCCGCTCTTCATCTCGGTCGCCACCCCTCCCGCCTCCACAATCAGCGGAGCGGCATGCTTGAACAGCGCCGCGTTAGGAGCGATATGGGCAGCAATCCACTTCGGGGTAGGCTGGACTCTTCCACTGTACACAGCGCTGACATGAACCGAGAAGTGAACCGGCTTCACCTTGGAAGATAAGGTGCCGAATTCGTATCCATGTGCTTTATAATAAGCAATTATCTCGGGGAGGGCCTTAACCGTCTGTTCATGACCTGACCCGTCATGCATAAGCACAACGATTTGATCCTTCAGCTTCGACTGCTTCACATTGCGGATAAGCTCTGATGCGGGCACTCCCTTCCTGGAGGAATCCCGGGTATCCACATCCCAGTCGAATACCGTATATCCTCCCTGCTCCAGCAGCTTGAAGTAATTAAGATCGAAATGGCCGAAGGATCCGCCCGGGGCCCGGATCAGCTCTGGTCTGGAACCGGTGATGGTTCTTAGGATTTCCTCGGTTTGTTTTATTTGTCCCCAAAATTCGCTAAAATTGTGGTAAAGCTTCTTATATTCATGATCATAGGTATGATTGCCAATGACATGCCCGCTTTCATATATGCGGCGAATGACCTCGGGATATCTCTCTGCCTGCTCTCCAAGCACAAAAAAAGTCCCTTTAATCTTGTTCTTGGATAATATACTGAGCACTTGATCCGTCAGCTTGGTCGGCCCATCATCAAAGGTTAAATACACGGTCTTCTTGTTCACGGGATGGGAGGCTGTTGTCACAGCAGCTGCTGCGTTTTTTACAGATATTTGCTCCGAAGAATTCTGGCCCAAGGCCGAATTTGTATGAAACCCTTCATGTGCGTCAACCGTAGTTGTCAAAGGAGAATGAAAATCCAATCGGAGTGCTCCGAAAATAAGCAGCACCAAGAGTGCAGGTACATACATACGTTTCAATACGTGCAGAAAGGTTCTGGACATTGAATATAACCTCCATCGGTTTCTATGAATGAAATAGCTTTTGATAGATTATATGGAGGTACATTTGGAAATAGACTATATCGTAGTTGGAGAGTGGAGCTATGAACTTGCTTAATTATCTGGAAAGTTTATTTGAACAGCATGGTTATTTCGTCCTCTTTACTGGACTTGTCCTTGAATTCATCGCCCTCCCCTTTCCCGGTGAGACTACGATGGCTTATGCCGGATACCTGTCCTACAAAGGCGTTCTTCACTGGGAGCTCTTGATCCTGCTAGCGTTCCTTGGGACGACCCTTGGCATCACGATCACGTACGGGATCGGGCGCAGGGCCGGGCTGCCTTTTATCCAGAAATATGGCAAGTGGTTCTTCCTTCCTCCCAAGAAGCTTGAGATTACCCGGTACTGGTTCGAAAAATATGGATATACGCTGATCTTCATCGGTTACTTCATCCCCGGTGTCCGTCATTTCACGGGATATTTCTCCGGCATTATCGCACTGCCATTCCGCAAATTTGCTCTGTACGCCTATACGGGCGCACTCTTCTGGACCCTTCTGTTCATTGGAATCGGGAAAATATTCGGCCCGCAGTGGAACCGGATGTTCCACTTGGCAGCTACCTACTCGGCCGCCGCGGGGATCGGCCTTGTGGGGATCATCCTTGCTGTAGTTCTGTTTCGCTACCGCAAAGCCATTGGGGAGGTTGCCGCAAGACGCTTTGGCAGATCGAAGAATAAATCTAAAGCCTCGAAACCGGAATAGATCGCGTTAACAGCAATAGGGCCGCCCCAATAGGGACGGCCCTTGCTCATGCTCTTGCGCCGAGAGCCCGGCAGGCTTCTGAACGGCTCCAGCCTCCAGGCTTCAGGAAGAAGAACGCACTCTCATCGTTAATTCTTACTAACTACGACTCGCTTATTGCTTTAAGAACCTCATCCACATGACCACCGACTTTTACCTTGCGCCACTCTTTCACCAGAATGCCCTGCTCATCAATGAGGAACGTGGAACGCACAATTCCTTCATATTCCCTGCCATACATCTTCTTCAACTGCCATACGCCGAACAGCCGGCTGACTTCCTTCTCCGTGTCCGCAAGCAGCGGAAATGGCAGGGCATGCTTACCCGCAAATTTCTGATGTGACTTCAGATCGTCGGCACTGATTCCTATAACGGCTGCTCCCTTAGCCGCAAAGAAGCTGGAGCTGTCCCGGAAATCGCAGGCCTGCTGAGTGCATGCCGGAGTAGAATCCTTGGGATAGAAGTATATGACGACTTTCTTCCCCCGGAACTGACTAAGACTTATATCCTCCCCTGAGCTGGAAGGTAGCGTGAAATCGGGTACCTGCTGACCCGGTTGAACCTGCTGCTCTGACACTTGTAAAGCCCCTCTCTGTCTTGACCTGTGGGATATACAGGAAAATTGATTGTATTTATAAAAGAAATTATAATGTAAATACCAATTAGGCTAAAGAGCAACCTCTGGTTCGAAGGGAAGAACGTGATGACAAAGAGAACAAAAAGGACGATTCTATGGTCCATTGCCGCTGTACTGGTTGCGGTTATTGCTTTTGCAACTTATTATTTCGTAGCTATCTACAATCAAGTGAACAACTTTCACAAGGTGGGGGAGAATTCTCCATTCAGCCAGCTCTCGCCTACAGAGACCAAGATCGCGGATCCTCCCAAGTGGGAAGGCACCGAGCGTGTTAACATTCTCATGATGGGTGTAGATGCCCGCGGTCTGAAAAAAGGGGAAATCCCACGTTCCGATACGATGCTCGTCGCTTCCATTGACCCCGTACAGAAGAAGGGTTACCTCTTCTCCATTATGCGTGACACCTATGTCGACATTGCGGGCCAAGACAGGCAGGATCGGATCAACACCGCGATTACCCATGGTCCTGAGTCGGCCATGAAGACAGCCTCAGATCTGCTCGGAATCCCGATCCAATATTACGTCTATACCGACTTCCAAGGGTTCATTGCCTTGGTCGATTCGGTTGGTGGAGTTGATTTCAACGTAGAGAAAGACATGCATTATGTCAGTGCTGCTGATCAGCACGAGTATGATATTGACCTTAAAAAAGGGATGCAGCACCTGGACGGGAAGACTGCGCTCCAGTATGTCCGCTTCCGTCATGATGCCATGTCCGACTTCACCCGGACTGAACGCCAGCGTAACTTCCTCAAGGCCGTCGCAGACAAGATGAAATCCACCACCTCCATTATGAACCTGCCGGGCATTCTGGAGAAAATCAATCCTTACATTGATACCAACATGTCCGTGAATGATATGTGGAAGCTGGCTTCGGTCGGCTATGACAGCCAGATGAGCGGCAGTGAGCAGATCCCGCCTATGAACTTGCTCGTAGAGAAGAATACTTCGGCAGGTTCTGTCCTTGGAGTCAGCAGTGAGAAGAAATTGAAAGAGTACGTTCAGGATGTCTTGAACGGAACTCCAAATACCGGAAAATCCAGTTCCGGAACGGTCTCCAGCAGCAGTGACAATTCATCAAGCACAACCACTACTTCTGAAGCAGCAAAATAATAGCTTTGGATGAAAGGTCACTGCCGCTTACGCGGCCGCCCAATAGAAAGGAAGTTCTCATAGTATGAACCGGAATCAATCAGAACATTTATACCAAGAAGCATTAAAGCATATTGTTGGCGGCGTCAACAGCCCCTCCCGCTCGTTCAAAGCGGTGGGCGGCGGGGCGCCTGTTTTTATGAACAAAGCCCAGGGAGCGCACTTCTGGGATGTGGACGGCAACAAGTATATCGATTACCTGGCTGCGTACGGACCGATTATTACAGGCCATGCACACCCGCATATCACGGAAGCCATCACCCGCGCAGCCGCCAGCGGTGTGCTGTACGGAACACCCACCGAGCTTGAAATCAAGCTCGCCATGATGCTGAAGGAAGCTATTCCTTCCATGGACAAGGTACGCTTCGTCAATTCAGGAACCGAAGCCGTAATGACGACAATCCGCGTGGCCCGTGCTTATACGAAGCGAAATAAAATCATCAAATTCGCCGGATGTTACCACGGGCACTCCGATCTGGTGCTTGTGGCCGCCGGCTCCGGGCCTTCCACACTCGGGATCCCGGACAGTGCTGGAATTCCGACCAGCATCGCGCATGAAGTCATCACCGTGCCGTTCAATAACACAGGCGCGCTCCAAGAAGCTTTGGACAAATGGGGCGATGACGTCGCAGCCGTCATGGTAGAACCCATTGTCGGTAACTTCGGCATGGTTATGCCGGAAGCCGGCTTCCTGGAAAGCCTCTGCCGCCTCGCTCGCGAGTACGGCGCCCTCGTTATCTATGACGAGGTCATCACGGCTTTCCGCTTCCATTACGGGTCCGCGCAGACTTACGCGGGCCTCGCGAACCATGAAGCCATCAAGCCGGACCTGACGGCGCTGGGCAAAATCATCGGCGGAGGCCTGCCGATCGGCGCCTACGGCGGCAGCAAGGAGATCATGGAGCAGGTTGCTCCGCTCGGACCAGCCTACCAGGCGGGTACGATGGCGGGTAACCCGGCTTCGATCTCGGCAGGCATCGCCTGCCTGGAGGTGCTGCAGGGCGCGGGCGTCTACGACGAGATGGAGCGCCTGGCTGTGCGGCTCACGGAAGGCCTTGGCGCTTCCGCCGCCCGCCACGGGGTGCCGCTTACGATTAACCGGATTCGCGGCGCCTTCTCGACCCACTTCTGCGACCATCCGGTCACAAATTATGACGAAGCCCAAGATACCGATGGCGAAATGTTCGCCGCCTTCTTCCGTCATATGCTGGACCAAGGCGTGAACCTGGCCCCTTCGAAATATGAAGCGTGGTTCCTGACCACGGCTCATACGGACGAGGATATTGACCTTACACTGGAAGCGGCGGAGAATGCATTTGCGAAGCTGAAGGCTTAGATCCTCCCTGCAATATGAAGGGTATGCAGTATGCAGTCCCTTGCCATATGAATCAAAGAACCCGCTGGCCCATGTGGCCGGCGGGTTCTTTGATCCCTGGAGACAGAAGAGAACTGGAACAGCAGGACAGAACTGATCGGATGAGAGGATTAGAGTAGGGTTTAGAGGATTGGTTTAGAGGATTGGTTTAGAGGATTGGTTTAGAGAATTAGAGTTTGGAGTTTGGAGCTTAGATTTACAGTATAGAGTTTACATTCTAGAGATTAGAGCCTAGATTTACAGTTTAGAGTGTTGAAAAGATCAGAGGAGCCCATCCAACTGGATAGGCTCCTCTGATCTTTAATTTTATACAGCTCAAAAGCTTCGTTTGTCCAAGGTCACATCTTACTGGTTCACGGCTTTACCTTTACGAGCGTAACCAGGCCGCCCATCTCCCCACCTGACATATCCGACTCCCCATTCATCGTATGGTCCAGAATGTGGCAGTGGAAGGACCAGTTCCCCGGATTATCCGCACGGAACATCAAATCTACGGTTTCACCTGGACCCAGCATCACGTTATTCATTCGCTCCGGGTTGGTTAACGGACTGCCATTGCGGGCGACTACGTAGAAATCCATGCCATGAAGATGCATCGTATGAATCTCCATCGTGTCTATATTAATTAGACGAATACGCGAGATTTCTCCCTGCTTCACCTCAATCGGGGGGGTATCCGGATAACTGCGACCGTTGATCGTATAGTAATCCTCTTCCCCCTCCATTGTTGTATTGATATGGAAGCCTGACAGCAGCATCGTATAATCATGATCCATCTTCGTATTGTCAGTCAGCACGCCCCCGTTATCTGCGGCGTTCACCGGCTGCTTCGGATCGATAATGAATGCGCCATACATGCCCGAGCCGATCTGCTTCATATCATCGTAATGCGAATGATACATGAATGTCCCCGCATGGCTGGCCGTGAATTCATAATTGAACGACTTGCCGGGTTGAACGGCGGGCTGAGTCAACCCTGGCACCCCGTCCATCGCATTCGGCAAAAGCAATCCGTGCAGGTGCACCGTCGAAGGCTCGGGCAGATTGTTATTGAACACAATCCGCACCCGGTCCCCTTCGGTCACCCGGATTGTCGGACCCGGAGCCTGACCATTAAAGGTCCAGGCTGTGGTTAGAACCCCTTGCAGCGGTGACCAGTCATGAAGCCCTCCGCTCAAAGTAAATTCTTTTGTTCCGTCCGCCGTAATATGAGGCACCATTCCCACACCATTCAGCACATCCTCAACCTGCTTCTGCTCGGTTGTGAATTGATCAGCCGCAGCCTGAGTCATGAATTTCACCTGATGCACGCCTGCATCGTACGTATACTTCAAGTCCATAGCCTGGGCGAAGTCCTCAGCCAGTACGTATACGCTGTTATTCATCATCATCGGATCTGCATCCGCTTTGGATGGCTGACCATGAATATAGAGAGCAATATGGCCCATCTGGGCGTGATGACGCATTTCAGCACTGTCTAACACGGCGGAGGGGACCGTTTCCTGTCCGATTAGTACCGCTTTGTGTTTGGCATCCCATTTCAAAGGCAGTCCAAGCGCCTCGATCACATCCCGCAGGGGAACCCGAAGATTCGTAAGGTCATCGTTCATATGAGCCTGAGCCGCCAGGGAATGCCCGTTAACACTTATCCGGGTTCCCGCCTCGCTGGCTTCCATTCCGCTCATGCTGGCTGTGCTGCTGTCCGAGTGGGCGGAGACCGTGCTGCTTAATATACCGGACACCATCGTTAAGAGCACCAGCAGTGCTTTGACCTTACCTGACCGTGAAGTTCCTTGGGATCGTTTTGACATTTTTGAATTTCTCCTCTGCTGCTTGCTTGCTGATTACAAATAATTATTATTTAAGCTGTGCAAATTGATGGAATACGGCTGCGGAGAAATGAACAGAGTTCTTCTTCATCACCGTCTTCAGCGGCAGCTTAATGGTCTTCCCATCCAGTACAGCCGTCTGGGAATCCACACGAATGACGAGCTTATGCTTGCCTTTCACCAATACGACCTCGTGGGTTTTCGCATTCCATGTAAGAGAGATACCTGCAGCTTTAGCCGCTTGACGAATGCCAATCAGTCCAGCCTGCTCTGGCTTCGAGGAATCGTGACCATTCGAAGTGGAAGGAGTCGTCGGCTCGCTTGGTGTAGCCGGTTCCGGCTTCGTGTCCTTAGCCACTGCTGCCAGCATTTGCTGCTCAGTAGGAACACCGGAAATATAACCTACAACACCAGCAGACTTGTTATTGAAGTTCTGGTTGATGTTGCTTTCCACTGCAGCCTTCAGGTTATCGGCCACAATCATCTCATCTCCCGGGTGCTGGAAGTTACTCATCACGTAGTTAAAGCCGTTCAGCCCTTCTACAAATTGAAGTCCGGTCGCTTCCGCGCCAGCCGGTGTACTGAGTACACGGGAGAGCTTGCCTGTATCAATGTTGTAGGCCCAAACATAGTTATTAGCGTGCATTCCGCTGTCTTCGCCAATGAACAGAGTTCTTAAGGATTCGGAGTAAGACAGGTTGTCGGGATTCGCCACCTTGTCATCAGCTGCCTTATTGCCTTTGGCATCCGGCTGAGCGAGATCTTCTCCCCATACGAGACCCTTCATGAAGCTTGGAACATAGCTGCTGTCGATGGCAGCCTGATCACGGTCTTTTTGTCCTCCGTTAAGCGAGAGCTCATAGGTAACCCCGGAAGAAATTTTATTAACCTGGATATCATCGGCAGGATCGGTTCCCTTGCTATCCTTCTCCATGGCTTTCTCCACATAGGACATCGCAATATAGGTCTTCTTATCCTTAGCGTTCACCGTCACGCCTTCCATCTTATTAAATTCGGAAGTCGCACCTAGCAGTGCGCCATAACGGCGGCTTTCCAAGAACGCTGCGGCCTGCTCCATGCCCGGTTTTACTTTCAAATATTCCACCTTGCCCGATGGGTAGGTCTTGATTGCCTTAAATCCATCAGCCGCTTTGTCGGATGTCAGGAAAATATCGCTGAATTTCAGTCCTTTATCAATATAGGACTTCACTTCGCTGTCTGTGGCATGTCCAAGCTTGATCCACTGAAGATCAGCCGAGCCGCCGTTCTCCGCGCTCTTTTGAATCCATTTAGCCGCATACAAAGTACCCGACGAAAGATCTGCAGCCTTGTCTGCAACATACAGGAACAGCATCGTGTTGCCGCCGTCGTCTCCGAAGAAGACGGTTCTTTGGTCAGGTGCAACCTTGCCCAGCTCATGAGAGAAGCGGCCAGTGCTGTAGTGCTTGGCTACTGAGGTGGAATTGTCTTTATTTACAGTTACTTCAGTCAGATAGTTGTAGGCATATGGATTGCCTGTCTTGGTCTGATCCTGGTAATAGCTCTGAACAAAAGGATTCACATACGTCTGCTTCGGATCGGCCTCGAAGGCACGCGCATCCGCTTCGTATTCTTCACTGCCCAGATGCGTGTTCCACGGGGTCAAGGAACCGTTACATGGAATCCAGAGACCATCTACACCGGAGAAGTCGACTTTAGACAGCTTCACCGGGGTTAACTCGCCCGTCGTCTTGTTCTGGTCGATAATCGTATGGCTCATGCTGGCTGGTACGAGACCATAAGAGGAACCGCCGGCCTGATTGTGGGTGATGTACTCATAATGAGTAATCAGAGACAGCGGATTGCCGCCCAGACCAGTGGCTGGAGCGCCTTGAACCTGGAGCAGGCTGTTGGAGTCCGGGTCATCGGACACGAAAGGCTGTGGATTGTTCGGAACACTAGTATCCATGATTGGCTTGCCTTTGGAATCTACTGCTACTCCGGCGATGGTTCCACCAACGGAATCCGTAGTTTTGAACAATTTGTTATAAGCCAGCGGGAAAGTCTTCTCGGTATTATCCGAATAAGTGACTTTAACGGAAGCTTTGGTATAGATCTGAGCCATTTGTTCCGCTGTAGCAGGAGCATCCATGCCTACGAATTCAACTGACTTCACGCTCAGGGGAGCGGCCACTGGGCCTGCTGCTGCGGATACAGGAATGGAGGCCGTAGGGAGAATTAGGGCCAGTCCAAGGACAGGCACCAAGCATTTAAAAAACTTAGACTTAGAAGATTTCATTTTCTTCATACACTACCTTTCTAGTAAAGATATTTAGTTACTAGCATAGCCCTGATATGTTTGCTCCATATGAAATCGAGTTCATTAATTGTAAATTGGAAGTAAAAAACAAGCCGAATAGCCCCCTTTTAATCCATAGGAACTTAATCTGCTTGTAAAATTTCGACTGGCTTATGTAATCTTCTTAAATAAAATCAAAATTGAAAATTCTGGAACTTTCCTCTTCTGTTAAGCGTCTATACTCCATATGAACAGAGCTATGTTCAAAACCTATTTATCGGAGGTATACCGTGAAATCATTTTACAAAGCCATATTGCTCTCAGCTATGTCAGCTGCAATACTCATTCCTCCCTCCACTCTATCTGCAGCCGGGAATGCAGGCCTAGGCGACACTGCGGCTCGCCCTGAAACGGCGGTGCAGATCTTGCAAGCACCAGGCTCTGCCGACCAAATTACTTTCAAGCAGGAAGGGACCCCGGTGTTCGCTTCCAATGCGCCGGAGACTTTATTCGAAGGCAACCGATCCGACGGCTCCAAAGTTGTTCAGGTCAATAACACTCTGTACCGCGACCAGATGAAGGGCAGCTTCCGCTTCTGGTCTGTCCACACCAATGCAACCAAGAAGCGGGTATCGTTCTATATGCATGTTAAGAATCCTGCTGCAAACCCGGTCAAGCTCTATATCAAACGCAAGGGTTATTCCAGCGGAAGCTCCGCCGATCCGGTTACCAACCTGAAGGCAGCTACCGCGCAGTTCCTGAATCAGCCTGCGGGAACCGGCGGAACTTATCTGGCTACGATTGCACCCGGCAAATCTTACGTGCTGCCTTATTCCACCTCTATAGCCCCATATCAGGTTATGAATTTTATTGGCGATTTCCGTGCCGTCAACGTGAAGACAGGGCAGAGCGAGACGATAATCGTATCGGATGTGGTTACGAATAACGGCACTGCCAAGCTGGAGGAATACGCCGGCAGCTCTCACATTGCCGCTACGAACTTTGACTTCAAGACTGGCGATGACTATCGCGGACTGCTCAAGTATTCCGCCCGGAAGGTCAACCTGAAGGTCCAGCTCACCGAAGATACACCGGCTAAATACATCAAGGTAAGTGACTCTGAGCCCTTTGCCTATTCCGGTGAACAGGAGCGTCTGACTACGAACTGGAATGTGCAGGGCGAGCCCTTGAAATCCCCTGTAGAAGTGGTGGGCAAAAACAACAAACAGCGCGGCTCCTACTGGTTCACCGATCTCATCTATAACATCCAAATTCAGAATTCATCTGACCAAGCGAATGTTTATACGCTGTATGGGGCTGCTCCCCGCAGTGAATCAACCGGATTTGTTCATTACCGGATCGATAACGGCCCCGTCGAGTCCTACAGCTATGGGAACAAGCAGACCCGGGTCATCAGCAATGCCCCATCATTCACCTTAACCACAATGATCCAGCCGTTCCTGTCCGTTCCCCTGGGACTTTATTTCATCTCAGAATAGCGGTCAGAGTACCGATAACCTGAATATTCAATCCCATAAATGAATTAGGACATGAGATATTCGGTAATTCACAGACATTATAAAAAAGCCGTTCACCAGGATGGTCATGAACCTGTATACATAACAGGGGATGACCAAGGTGAACGGCTTTTCTTGTTAATCGTGAACCGTACAATTAAGGATTAATAATGCCATTAAGGATTAATAAATACCACTTTCAAATGCGAGCTGTACTGCACATCCAATCCAAGACCTTGGGCAAGCAGTGCGAGCGGCACGTAGGTCTTTGTCTCTTTGCCAATTTTGTTCAAATAGGCTGGTGAGGCTGTTGCCACATTCTTCCCATCTACCTTGATCGTCTTCGAACCCACCGGAATCACAACCTTGCGCCCCGCGCTGCTGATGGTAGCCGTGCTGGTGCGATTGTCCCAGGCTGTCTGGGCTCCAATGGCGGTTACGATATCCTTGATGGCTACAAAGGTCTGGCCGTTCTTAACGACCGGCTTGTAGGGACTGTTGATCTCTTTGCCCTTCACAATAATCGTAAGCGGCACGTCACTGGACCGGGTGGAAGGCTGCAGGTACTCTCCCCAGATTTCCTTGGCGAATACTTTGGCAATCACCTCGTAACCGAACTGGTTGGGGTGAATATCCTTCTCCATAATATGAGTATAGGAGATTTCGCCGCCTACAAATTCCTTGGCCACATGAGCCACCTTGACTTTGGCTCCCTTAGCTGTGAATTCTGCTGCCAAGGCGTCAACCGATGCGGTAAAGGCATCAGCAGCTTTCTCCAGCTGTTCATAAGCAGCGGCACCCGCAAGTCTCGGTACAGGCTGATACTGATCCGCAATCACAATCTGTGCGTTCGGATTCAGCTCCGTCAGATCGCTTAAGGTCTGGCTCACATTGGTCTTGTAATTCGCAAGCAGCTGGGCAACACTCGCATCCAGATTACTGGATGCTGCCCCGCCTTCTGCTGCGGCCGCCATGACCTGCGATACATCATTACCTCCAATGGTAATGGTGATCAGATTGGCTCCCTGCAGATCGGCCTTGGCTGCGGCAGTTCCCTGCCCAAAGGAAGCTGCCCTAGGGTCTACCAAAGCGGGCTGAAGCTCATCCGGAGTCAGAGTTCGGCCTTCCTTAATCGCTTTTACATAATGACTAAGTCCCTCAGTCTTCAAGCCAAGAATTCCATAATTCACAGTCACTGTGCGTCCGCGGAACAATCCCTGCTCCTGGAGCCGATCCACATACCCATAGGCCTTCGGGTTAACCTGCGTAATCATAGCCGGCTCGAAGCCGGCAGTTATGGAATCCCCGAGGGCTACAATCTTGTAGCTGCTTGAGCTTGCTGCCTGAACCGCTCCGCCTGCCGCTGCGGCTGCGGAACCCGCTCCTGAGATCATGAGAATCAGCGACATTACGCCGCTGAGGATATGGCTTTTTTTAACTGCCCGTAAATTCAATAAGTACACGCTCCCCGTCAATCCGATTTCTTGTTGGCCTGATCTGCTTTATTCATATATTCATCATAACGTCCGTCAATTTCTTTAGCGATTCTGCGGTATTTGAGGGTCTCCTCCACTATGGGGTCAAGCTCCGTCTGAATGCGAATCTCGTACTTGGGCGAGAGCCGCCTGCGCTCTTCCTCGTGGCGCTCTTCCTCGCTAAGTTCACCCTCTTCAGTAAGCAGCTCGCTAAGCTGACGTTCAAGTTCTTTGTCCTCACTCATCCTGTTAACCCCCTTCAGAGAATTAAAGTCCAGTGGCTCCGGCTTCCTCGATGACCTGCTGGAGCTCCTGATGAATTAGCCCGTTGGTAGCCAGCATGTGGCGAACACCCAGATGATACGGGTTCCCCTTCGTGTCGGTCACTTTACCCCCAGACTCCTGTACCAGAAGTGTTCCTGCCGCAATATCCCAGGAGTTCAGCCCAACCTCATAGTATCCGCTCATTCGCCCAGCGGCAACATAAGCCAAATGCAGGGCAGCCGATCCCACTGCACGCAGGCTCCGCGTTCTGGTTGCCAAAGCTTCAATGCCCTTCATATTCAGCGGCAGAGCGAAATCCCGTTCAGGATTGAACCCGATCGCCATCACGCTGCCCGCGAGATCCTTATCCCCTGATACCCTCGTTGGATTTCCGTGCATATAAGCCCCTTTGCCCTTCTCCGCCACGAACAACTCATCACGTACCGGGTCGTAGATTACACCTACAATCACTTCACCGTGATGAGCCAGCGCGATGGATACACAGAAGCCGGGAAATCCCTGCACGAAATTCGTAGTCCCGTCGATGGGATCTACAATCCACAAGTATTCCGCATCCTCGTAAGAGGCAAGAGCTTCCGCTGAAGCCTCAGGACCAGGCTGGATCCCTTCCTCGCCCAAGAATTCATGATCTGGGAAATGGGTGAGAATCAGCTTACGAATCATCAGCTCGGCCCCTTTGTCCACATCCGTCACCAGATCCTGGGGAGACAGCTTCGTGTTCAGCTCCTTGTGATTACCGAGTCTAGTCTTGATCCACTCTCCGGTCTTGGCAGCAGCGTTGATCGCTACGGCTGTCGGGCTTTTACTGCTGACTGTGTAAGGAACTTGGTCTTGATCATGGCTCTGGTTCACATTCCGGTTCAAATCTCTCACTCTACTTTCTGTAATATTCTACTAAAATTTTCCTTTTTTTCCACTCTCTATACGTTACTTGAACAAGGAGCAATTCGTCAACCGTATTCTGAGCAAAAAGGTGCCCTTTTCGCAGCTGTCAGCAAAGTATCCGCGCATCTTCCTGGACAGTCCTTCCCTTCCCAGGAGGAACAAAAAGTCCGTTCCCGGGACTTAACTCGTACATCCCCGGTAACGAACCTTTAATTAACATATGCTTAAGCTCCGACGATATTATAACCGCCATCAACAAAAATAACTTCACCTGTAATTCCTCTGGACAAATGGCTCAGCAGGAACATCGCTGTATCTCCAACTTCAGCAGTCTCAGTAGTCTTGCGAAGAGGCGCTTTCTCCTCAACCTGCTTGAGGATGGAGTTGAAATCACTGATGCCTTTGGCCGCAAGGGTACGGATAGGTCCTGCAGAAATCGCATTAACGCGAATATTCTTCGGTCCAAGGTCGTTCGCCAGATAACGAACCGAAGCCTCGAGTCCTGCCTTGGCTACACCCATGACATTGTAGTTACGCATTACACGCTCCGAACCCATATAGGTCATCGTCATAATGCTGCCGCCTTCTGTCATCAGCGGGGAGAGACGCTTGGCCACAGTCACCAGGGAGAACACACTGATGTCATTAGCGAGCGCGAAGCCTTCACGGGAGGTATCCGCAAATTCACCTGCGAGATCTTCGGCTTTGGCAAAAGCAATGCTGTGCACAAGTCCGTGCAGGACGCCAAATTCACTCTTCAGCGTCGCGGCCAGGGTGTCAATCTCTTCATCCACCGTTACATTGCACGGCAGGATGAGTGAACCCGGGATCGTCTCGGCAAGCTTGCGTACGCGGCCTTCCACCCGTTCACTTTCATATGTAAATGCCAGGCGGGCACCGTGTTCCGCGAGGCTCTGTGCGATAGCCCAAGCGATACTGCGGTCGTTAGCCACACCCATAATAATAATATTCTTGCCTTCCAATAAATTGCTCATTAAATAAGTCCTCCTTCAGTCGCGTGTGACACGCATCTTAAGTCCAACTTACCTTATTTCCCATAAGTTTTCAAGGTTGGCCCTATCCAAGCTCAGGGTTTGATCTCTACTGAAGCTTCATTAATGATACGAACCCCTTCACCTGAATGGAGCGCCAGCTCTTCCATCAAAGCGAATAAAGCCCCATCTTTAAGCTTCGCTTCCAGCATCACGTCAAGCCGATCGGTCACAGGTGCTATCCGGCGCAGGAACTCCAGCAGCGGGCCGGCCTCCACGTGGTCCGCATGGCTCCTTGCATCGCTCGCACTCTTCGGGCTGGAAGCATGAATCTTCGGAGGAAGCGGGCTCTCCGGTTCTGAATCCGCCTGAGCGAACGGGGACTCCCACGTCTTCAGAATACGGGGCCATAGCTGCGCAGGGTCATCACCCTCGTTGTTCACCCATTGATGGTGGATATCAAGGACCATTGGAATGCCAAGCTGCTCACAGAGCTCCAGCGTCTCAGGGGCATTGAAGGTCTTGTCATCATTTTCAAAAGTCAGCCGCTTCTTCAGCTTGTCCGGCAGCGCGCTAACGTTCTGTACAAACCGCTCCGCCGCAGATTTCTTATCCCCGTAGGCACCGCCCACATGGATGTTGTTCTTCGCTCTCGCGTCCAGACCCATGGCGTCCAGCATGCTTACATGATGCATCAGATCCCTGATCGAACTCTCCAGCACCTCGGGGCGGGGTGTACTGAGTACGGTGAAATGGTCCGGATGAAAGGAGACCCTCATCTTCTCCTTCTTCACATAGTCTCCTACCGCGCGGAAATCATCTCCAAGGGCAGCAAAGGGATCCCAATCCGAGAGCTCCCCGTGAGTGGCAAGCGGGATGAGCTTGGACGAGAAGCGGTAGACCTGAATGTCATAAGCACGGTTGTGCTTCAGCAGACGCAGCGTGTTATGCAGATTCTCAGCGGCGACATGCTCCAGTCTGCGCAGGGCTGCAGCGCGATCAGCGAGCTGCCCAAAGCTTTTATAGGTCATGGTCTTCGAGGGGGAAGCATTTTTCACGACGGTTGACATGGCTACATAACCAAAACGGACAATCATCTCAGCACTCACCTGCTCCTCTTCAGAGTGAAAAAGAAACCGTTAATCCTCAAGGGATTAACGGTCTTCTTCTTGTGTTATTCCACCAATCGGGAATAATCATTCATTTATAGAATTACCCGCTATGCTCACCAAAAAACATCTCGTAAGCCAGCGCGGTCTGAACCCGCGATTCTTCCTCGTTCAGCGGACGGACGAGAGACATCTCCACCTCGGTAACCTCGTCCCCGTTAAAGTTAATCTCGGCGATACAGCCGAGAATCTTCACGATGGCAACGGCACGGTTGTCCGGCGTGTAGGCGATCACCTTCTGGCCGGTCGGGAACACGCGCAGGCCGGATTTGACCATTTTGCCGCGTCCATATTCCAGCAGCTCATACAGCTCCTGCTCGTTCTTGAACTTGCAGACGGAATTGAATTCGGTTTGGAATCCCATATTTAATTCACTCCATTACTGAAATCAAGATTCTGTCTTGTATCATAACGTTCCTGGGCCAGCTCAATCAGACGATCCAGAAGGGCTTCGTAAGATACCCCTGTCTCTCTCCAGAGCAGCGGATACATGCTGAACGGGGTGAAGCCCGGCATCGTGTTCACTTCATTAATAAGAAGGGTTCCGTCTGCCTTCAGGAAGAAGTCTGCACGGCACAGGCCGCTGCCCTCGGTAGCTTTGAACGCTTTGACTGCAAGCTCACGAATCCGGTCAGCGACTTCTGGATCTACCTCGGCTGGAATGACCATCTGGGATTTGCCGTCCAGATACTTCGCCTGATAGTCGTAATATTCACTGGAGGATACAATCTCACCGGGAACGGATGCCTCAGCGGCATCGTTGCCGAGTACGCCAACCTCGACCTCACGGGCTTCTACGAACTCCTCCACAACCACTTTGGTATCATAACGCAGGGCATAGGCTACAGCCTTATTCAGTTCATCCTGATTGGAGGCTTTGGAGATCCCCACACTCGAACCCAGATTGGCAGGCTTGACAAAGCAAGGGTAACCCAGTCTCTCCTCGATTCCCTGAATGAGGGTATGACTGCTCCGCTCCCACTGAGCACCTGTGAAATAGCAGTACTTGCACTGCTCAAGTCCGGCATCGGCGAACAGCTTCTTCATCACCGCTTTGTCCATTCCGGCTGCCGATGACAAGACACCTGCACCCACGTAAGGAAGTCCGGCCATCTCCAGAAGACCCTGAATGGTACCGTCCTCACCATAAGTTCCATGCAGCAGCGGGAAGGCCACATCTACGGCAGCCTGGCCGGTAGCCAGCTTGCTGAACAACCGCTGGATTGCGTCCGCGGTATTGCCTGCCCCGTTCTCCAGGCGAAGATCACCGAGCTCACTAAATGGAGCTGAGAGCGTTCCCCCCACTCTCCATTCTCCCTGTTTCGTAATATAGAAAGGAAGCACTTCATATTTATCATAGTTAAAAGCATTCATCACAGCGAAGGCCGTTTGAAGCGACACTTCATGCTCGCCAGACTTACCGCCGTAGATCAGACCGACGGTTAACTTATCCTGTCCCATGGTTAACCTCTCTTCACTTAATTATGATCAGAACCGGTCTGCCAGATGGAAGAAGCGGTATACCGTATTCTTCGTCCAGGCATAGGAGTCACGGTAATCCCAGTACCGGTGCCTGCTGTTCGTGGTATGGGCATTGACCAGCGGCATCCCTCCCGCATCAAAGGCGGTCACGATCGTGCTGTGCTCATAAGCGCCGTTGCCGTCCCAGTCATAGATAATGACATCGCCTAACTCTAACTGCTGTGGACGTTCCAGCACCTCTGCACCCAGCCCGCCGCCGCTCAGGTAGCGTTCCAGGCTGTTCGCAACAGCCCAACTGAAGCTCCAGGCTTCTTTTCCGCCAACGTAGCCCTTATACCACCAGCCCGATTCTCTTTTTCCAGTATAGTTTATTGGGGCTCCGCCTGCAAAGAGACTTTGGGAGATGAAATTCGTACAATCCACCCCGAACTCCTGGAATTCCGGATTCGAGCTGTTCCACCAGCGGTCCGCGTAAGCAGCGGCTTCTGCCCTGTTGTACATATTCCCGCGGCTCTGTCCTCCGTAACCGAGCACCTCACGGTTCAGATATGGACTCGCCACCGGGCGGGGAATCTCAAGATCCATATCCTCGGCGGTATAAGGCAGACCGGTACGCGGGTGCCTTTCCGCCACCTGAATGTCCACCCGAATGATAGCCCACTCCCTATCCTCACGCTGTAGGGTCAGCCGCTCCACATCGATTCGTTCTTCCTTGTGCGTGACCCCGCCCTTCTCATAATAAATCGTCCGGTGAAGCTGAAGCTCCACCTGAACCTCATCCTGGCGGTTCGCAAGCTCTCTAAGCAGCTTGGCCCGGGTCTCACTGCGCAAGGGAGTCGCCTTTCTCTGACTATACCACTCGGACAGTGCCTGTCTTCTCTCCCCCCGGCGAATCAAATATTCCAGATCGGTGACGATCGTAGGTACAGCGTTGGGACGAAAATCCACCTCGTCCTTGTTCTGCTGCTGTATATAAGCGGATAATGCACCTTTCCACTCCTCCGCCATAACTTTATGCCTCCTTCCACAAATCCACATCAGAGAGGCCGTCCATACCCCTTAGGCCTTCCTCTGTTTCTTCATTTATATGAGCAGACAGCAGGCAGTATGTTCAGGCAGGAGCGAGCCTGAGCTTCCCTTCATAAAAACCGCTGAAACCGTGCTTTTACCCAACAAAAAATACTTTACTCACTTCAAAGTAAGCGGTATAATTATAGAAGATAATATTTTGAAATTGCGTTTCATCTGATGAAACTAAGTCGAAAAAGCACGACTAACTAGTTCTCGATCTTATCGAATTCTACTATGGCTACTAGCTTACTTGGTCCACTGCTTACTTCGCGCATAATTATTAGGAGGTCAACTACATGTCCATTAATGATCAGTACTCTGCAGCCCGCAGTCTAGACGTGGGCGGCAAATCCTATCGTTACTACGATCTGCAGGCACTTGAAGCTCAAGGATTTGCCAATGTCTCCAAGCTTCCTTTCTCCATTAAAGTGCTTCTTGAAGCTGCGGTCAGACAATTTGACGGCCGGGCTATCACAGAAGAGCATGTGAAGCAAATTGCTGACTGGACTGAAGGACAGGACAGCAACAAGGAAATTCCTTTCATTCCCGCACGTATCGTACTGCAGGACTTCACCGGCGTACCGGTGGTTGTCGATCTGGCGGCGATGCGCGACACCGTGAAGAAAGCCGGCGGCGATCCGAAACAGATCAATCCGCTTGTACCGGTTGACCTTGTTATCGACCACTCCGTTATGGTCGATGCCTTCGGTACACCTGAAGCTCTTGAATATAACATGAACGTAGAGTTCGAGCGTAATGAAGAGCGTTACCGCTTCCTTCGCTGGGCACAGACCGCGTTCAACAACTTCCGCGCTGTTCCACCGGCTACAGGTATCGTTCACCAGGTTAACCTGGAGTACCTTGCTTCCGTGGCAGCTACGAAGACGATTGATGGGGAGACTGTCGTATTCCCAGATTCCCTTGTAGGTACGGATTCCCATACCACCATGATCAATGGTCTTGGCGTGGTAGGCTGGGGTGTCGGCGGTATTGAAGCCGAAGCAGGTATGCTTGGACAGCCACTGTATTTCGTAGCTCCAGAAGTTATTGGCTTCAAGCTTACAGGCAGCCTTACTGAAGGCGCAACGGCAACTGACCTGGCTCTGACCGTTACTGAAATGCTTCGTAAGAAAGGTGTAGTTGGTAAATTCGTAGAGTTCTACGGACCAGGCCTTGCCAATATCAGTCTTGCTGACCGTGCAACAGTAGCTAACATGGCTCCTGAATACGGCGCAACAATCGGCTACTTCCCTGTTGACGACGAGACTTTGAATTACCTTCGCAGCACAGGCCGCCCAGACGAGCAGGTAGCTCTGGTTGAAGCCTATTACAAGGCTCAAGGCATGTTCCGTACCAGCCAGACTGAAGATCCACAGTTCTCTGATCTGATCGAGCTTGACCTTGCTTCGGTTGTACCAAGCCTTGCAGGTCCTAAGCGCCCTCAAGACCGTATTGAACTGACAGATATGAAGAAGAACTTTAACGACATTATCCGTACTCCAGTGGAGAAGGGTGGATACGGCCTGAGCGATGAGAAGATCGCGAGCTCCGTGGATGTGAAGCATCCCGATGGACGCGAGACTAAGCTCGGTACAGGCGCGGTTGTTATCGCAGCAATTACAAGCTGTACGAACACTTCTAACCCAAGCGTTATGCTGGGTGCAGGCCTGCTTGCGAAGAAAGCCGTGGAACGCGGTCTGACTAAGCCGGCTTATGTGAAGAGCAGCTTGACGCCTGGTTCCCTTGTGGTAACCGAATACCTGCAGAAGGCGGGTCTGATCGACTCCCTGGAGCAGCTCGGCTTCCACGTTGCCGGCTACGGCTGTGCGACATGTATCGGGAACTCCGGACCGCTTCCGGATGAAGTCAGCGCGGCTATTGCAGACAATGATCTGACCGTAGCGGCTGTCATCTCCGGTAACCGTAACTTTGAAGGACGTGTCCATGCTCAGGTTAAAGCCAACTACCTGGCTTCACCTCCGCTCGTTGTGGCCTATGCTCTTGCAGGTACTGTGAACATTGATCTGCAGAACGATCCACTAGGTCATGACCAGGAAGGTAACCCGGTCTACCTGAAGGACATCTGGCCAACATCGCAAGAGATCAAGGATGCAATCGGCTTGTCCGTCAGCCCTGAGATGTTCCGCAGCAAATACGAGAACGTATTTACACAGAATGAACGCTGGAACTCCATCCCTGTACCGCAAGGCGAGCTTTACGAGTGGGATGAGAAATCCACTTATATCGCAAATCCTCCGTTCTTCGAGAAGCTTGCAGACGGCCTGCAGGATATTGAAGAAATCCGCGGCGCACGTGTACTCGCCCTGCTTGGCGATTCCGTTACAACGGACCATATCTCTCCAGCAGGTAACATTACACCTACCAGCCCGGCTGGATTGTACCTGAACGATCACGGCGTAGCCCGCAAGGACTTCAACTCCTACGGCTCCCGCCGAGGTCATCACGAAGTCATGATGCGCGGTACGTTCGCGAACATCCGTATCCGTAACCAGGTCGCTCCAGGAACTGAAGGCGGCGTGACCAAGTACCTTCCAACCGATGAGGTCATGTCCATCTATGATGCTTCGATGAACTATCAAAGCAATGGTACCAACCTTGTCGTTCTGGCTGGTAAAGAGTACGGTACAGGAAGCTCCCGTGACTGGGCAGCCAAAGGTACCTTCCTCCTCGGCGTCAAAGCGGTTATCGCTGAAAGCTTCGAGCGTATTCACCGCAGCAACCTGGTCGGCATGGGTGTCCTTCCGCTTCAATTCCAAGAAGGAATCAGCTGGAAGACGCTTGGTATCGATGGAACAGAGACCTTCGATATCCTGGGTATTGACAATGAAGTGAAGCCTGGTCAAACTTTGACCGTGGTTGCTACACGGACAGACGGAACTCAATTCGAATTCCATGTAGTTGCCCGTCTGGACAGCATGGTTGACGTGGATTACTACCATAACGGCGGTATCCTACAAACCGTACTTCGCCAGATGATCAAAGAATCTGCAGCGAACTAAGATATAATAGAAAAGCCTGCAGCTCGGGGATAACCCTGAGCTGCAGGCTTTTTTAACTTCTTCCTACTCATCCTGGAACAGGTTCGTAGACAGATACCGCTCCCCGGTATCCGGAAGGACGACTACGATCGTCTTGTCCTTATTCTCCGGACGAGCAGCAAGGACTGTCGCCGCATAGGCGGCTGCGCCAGAGGATATCCCCACGAGCAGCCCTTCGGTCCGGGCAAGTCTGCGGGAGGTTTCGAAGGCGTCCTCATTCTTGATTCGGATCACCTCGTCTACCACTTTCGCGTTATAGTTATCAGGCACAAAGCCTGCACCAATCCCCTGAATCTGATGCGCTCCGCGCTTGCCGCCGGATAACACCGGGGAATCGAACGGCTCTACAGCAACGATCTGCACCTTCGGATTATACTTCTTGAGCACTTCGCCTACTCCGCTAATCGTCCCGCCAGTTCCTACCCCTGCTACAAAAATGTCCACTTCTCCGTCCGTGTCCCGCCAGATCTCTTCGGCAGTGGTCGTCTTATGTATATTGGGGTTCGCCGGATTGTTGAACTGCTGCGGAATGAACGCATTCGGGATTTCGGCCGCCAGCTCCTCTGCCTTGCGAATGGCGCCGGCCATTCCTTCGCTAGCCGGAGTCAATACGATCTCTGCCCCATAAGCCTGCATCAGCTTGCGGCGCTCGATACTAAAGGTCTCCGGGAGTGTAATCATAAGCTTATACCCAAGTGCCGCCGCGGCAAAAGCGAGCCCGATCCCCATATTCCCGCTGGTCGGCTCTACAATGACGGAATCCTTGCTCAGCAGGCCCTGCTCTTCCGCACTCTTAATTAGAGCGAACCCGGTCCGGTCCTTGACGCTCCCGGCGGGATTGAAATATTCCAGCTTGGTCAAAATACGCGCATGAAGCGCCTGATCTTCCGCATAGTTGCTGAGTTCAAGCAGCGGAGTATTCCCAATGAGCTCTGTTAAATTCTTCGCAATCTTCGCCATTCGTACATCCCTTTCGCATAAATTAGTCTTTTTAGGTCAGGTTAATCGGATTTATCAGCTTCCATCTAATATACGGGAAGAACCATGAATACTCAAATCGCGTCCCCATTTACAAACAACAACGCATCTGTTATATTTCATATATAACAGATAGAAAGAAGGTGTTCCCCCCATGCTTATGGAGCTAGACATGCAATCCGATGTTCCTATATACACTCAGCTAATCAACCAGATCATAGAAGGCATCGCAAGCGGGCGTCTCAAGCCCGGAGAGGCGCTGCCTTCGGTTAGAGGCATGGCGTCTGATATCGGGATTAACCTCCACACGGTGAACAAAGCCTATACACTGCTTAAGCAGGAGGGCTTCATTCTCGTTCATCGCCAGAAAGGCGTCGTCATTAATCCGGACGGGATGCCGCCCATTACTACAGACTATACCCAGCAGCAGCACAAGCAGCTCAGGTCCATTACCGCCGAGGCGATCTGCCGGGGAATGACGCGGGATCAGCTTCTGAATATCGTAGGACAAATTTATGATGATCTCAGACCAAATGACCAAGAAAGGGGCAGCTAACTATGTATTGGCTCTCAGCCTTAATTCTGATTCTTATGTTCGGGGCGATATCCGCCTCTCTCATCGCAATTCCCTATCTCTCCAGAAGGACCGTAAGCTTTGGGGTGTCCGTGTCCGAAGAGATGTATTTCAGTGAACCCGTCCGCCGGATGCGCAGAGCCTATGCCTGGATCACCGGGGTCCTGCACTCGATCCTGATTCTGGGGATGGCTGTCTTCCTGTTCGCCGCATCTGAGCAGACTCTGAGCTATGTGCTCCCAGCCTACTCGATCATTCTTATTATCAGTATTATGTTGATCCAAGGGTATTTCTATACGACTATGAAACGCTACAAGGCCTCACAGCCCGAGACAACTCATGCCCCGGATCGGCTCATCATTGATACGAGCTTTCGTCAGCAGAGACTCGTCTACTCTGATAGATGGTTCCTCATCCACCTAGTTGTTACCGCAGCAAGCTGTATTCTCGCGTTGATGTACTACGATCAGGCTCCGAATACCATTGCCATGAAATACAACTTAAATGGAGAAGTACTCCGAACTGTAGACAAGTCGTATACATCTATTTTCTTCCCTAATATTATGCAGGTCTTCATGCTCATCTTGTTCTATACCTTGAATCGGGTCATCCATAACAGCAAGCAGCAGCTCGACCCGGGTAAAGCCGAAGCCTCTGTCCGGCAAAATGTGATGTTCCGCCGCAAATGGTCCATGTTTACGCTTGGGGCCAGTTTCGTCCTGATGCTCCTCTTCTCCTTGATGCAGCTCAGCATGTTCCATCAGATCAGCCCGGAAGTGCTGATGCCCGCAGTCCTGATCATACCGGCCTTTATCCTTGTCTCGGCCTTGATCTTGTCCGTTCAGACCGGGCAGGGCGGAAGCCGAATTGGGCGTACATCGGATAGCCGGAGTAAGGAAGCCGTTCATGATGATGCCAATTGGAAGCTAGGCAGCATGTATTTTAACGCGAAGGACCCTTCCCTTTTTGTCGAGAAAAGAATGGGCATAGGCTGGACCCTGAATATGGCGAGGCCGCTAGCTTGGTTGATCTTCCTTGCTCCATTTGTAATTATTATACTTATCATCAGCTTTCTGGCCCCTTAGGCCAGCATTCACTCATACATCACTTTTTTCTAGGAGGCAATCATGATGTCGAAAGGTCCGCGCAACAAATTACTGCAATCCGCAGCAGCTGCTGCACTTGCACTTACTCTCTCTCTTCCCGCCGCCGCAGGGGCAGCGGCGGGTAGCTCCTCAGCTATAGCTCCAGTCCGGGATACCGCGGTCAAGCTCGGGGCTTCCGTAACCTGGAACCCAAAGACACAGACTGTGACGCTTACCAAGAAAAGTACCACTCTTGTTATGACGGTCGAAAAAAAATCCGCCAAGCTTAACGGCAAGCCTGTCACCCTCTCCGATACCTTACGGGTGGTCCGCAGCCAGGCTATGATCTCTCCGGGCGCAGTTACCCCATGGTTCAAAGACAGTCCGGTAGTTGTAGCTCCCCCTGCTGAAGCCGGCCTTCCGGGAGACTCCTTTATCCAAGCCTTGAAATCAGGGGATTCTGCAAAAGCCCAGAAGCTGATGAGCCCGGCTTTTCAATTATCCCTTACGGCTTCCCAGCTTCAGGGTCTATGGAAAGGATACGCCCAGGTGTATGGGACGCCTACTGCCCAGCTATCGAGGACCGTTGTGCCGAACAGCGTGCATACGAATATTACGTATTCTTTTCAGACAGCTGCAGCTCCGATTAACTACACCCTGCGCCTGAACAAAGAAGGGAAAGTAGACGATCTCTTTATCGGACCAGCAAGTACGGCCCCTTATGCGAATCCCTCTTACGTGAATCCTTCTTCCTATACGGAAGAGGAAGTCACGATTGGGGAAGGCGTCTTCGCTCTTCCGGGCGTATTGACCAAGCCCGCTTCCGGCGGACCGGCCCCCGTGGTCGTATTAGTACAAGGGTCGGGGCCTCAAGATAGAGACTCCTCTATCGGCGGCTCTAAGCCTTTCCGGGATCTGGCTAACGGCCTTGCGAGCCAAGGAATTGCCGTACTTCGTTATGATAAAATCAGCTATGAGCACACCTTCAAATTCGCTGCAAACCCGCGGGCTACGATCAAGCAGGAGACTGTAGACGATGCCATCTCGGCAGTCCGCTATCTAAGTACCCGCAAGGATGTTGACCGTTCCAACATCTTCGTCGCCGGCCACAGTCAAGGCGGCTTCGCCCTGCCACTTATCGTGAACGCCGATAAGGACGAACGTAATATCAAGGGCTCCATTATGCTTGCCGGGCCTAGCAGCTCCTTCATCGATGTGGCTCTGGAGCAGCAGCAGGAGCTCATCAATCGGGTAAAAGGCTTGGGCGGCGATCCAACTCCTTATGAGAAGAACGCCGAGGTATGGGCAGCGGCCGCCAAGCTGCTCAGCGATCCGCAGTATTCTCCTGATCATCTCCCGAGCAGCTTCCCACTCGGTTCAGCTTACTGGTGGTATACCCTGAAGGATTATAAGCCGGTAGATGTGGCCAAGACACAGAAGGGACCTCTCCTGATTCTGGCTGGAGAGAATGACTGGCAGGTGCCGATGACCCAGTTCAACACGTGGAAGAACGAACTGCAGAACCGGACCGATGTACAGTACAAGTCCTATCCAAAGGTCAACCACCTGCTGAGTGAATATGACGGGGTATCGACCGGAGCAGAATACTCGCAAGCCGCTCATGTAACGGAATCCATGGTCAATGACATTGCCGCTTGGGTGAAGAGTATTACCAAGAGCTAAGCACCTGTGAACATAAATAAACAAGGCCAACCCGTACGGGTTGGCCTTTGCTTATTTATAGGACGAATGAGAATAATGACAATAGGAGCAAGCAATGTTAAGATTCGACTTTCACCTGACGAAGCTTCACAAGCATAATCAGCGTGGCAGTAAATACATAAGAGACCAGGATAATATTTAACATATGGAGATAACGATTTATATTAATGACCAAGGGAACAAGCTCTCTTAACGCACCGACTGCGGCGATGGAGTAACAATATAATCCAATCCATCTGAATATCCGGTTCATTCCCATTCCGGGCATCGCATTTCCCCGGCCTTTGGTCGCCATGCTGTACAGCTTGCCGCGGCTGATGGAGAAGCCGAGCAGCAGAACAAGACCCCAAAAAACCAACCATAGGATCAACCCATTCCCCTCCCTCTGTATACGCTGCACTTTTCAAAAAAAGACCCTCTCCCATCTTCACGGAAACGGGTCTTTCAAGTTTTCCTCATTTGCCGTGGATCAATTCATCATCATGCCCATCTCACGGGCAGCCTGGACCAGGATGGGCCCGAATTCAACCAGCGTCTGTGGAGACAGGCGGCTGACGGGGCCCGAGACGGACAGCGCAGCTGCTGCTTGGCCCGCATGATTAAAGATGGGAGCCGATACGGCAGCCGCCCCCGGTTCCCGCTCCTCGTAGCTTGTGGCATACCCTTTGCTGCGGATCTCATCCATCTGGCGGATGTAATCCTCCTTGTCCACCGAGGCGGGCCAGTCCGGACTGCTTAGAACTTCCTGCAGAGTTCCCGGATCAGAGAAGGCTACAAGCACCTTACTGGAGGCACCCACGTACAGTGGAAGCCTTGCTCCCACCGGGGCCACCCGGCGTATGGCCTGGTTGCTCTGCACGGCTTGGATGCGAAGACGCTCCATTCCATCCAGGAGATACAAGCTCACCGTCTCGCCGAGCCGATCACGAAGCTGCTCCATCTGCGGCAGCAGCAATACAGCAGGGTCATCACTATGGGACAAATGGGCCGACAGCTCCCAGATTTTCAGTCCAAGCCGGTATTTCTCCGTAGAGGCATCGCGGATGACGAAGCCCTTCTCTTCCAGTGTGGCCATAAGGCGGTGAACCGTGCTTTTGTGAAGCCCAATCTGGCTGGAGATTTCCGTGAGTCCCAGATCAGTTGCTTTGGTAAAACACATTAATATATCCAGTGCCCTTTCCACGGCACGTACAGTTAATTTCCGGTCTTCCACTCTGAAAGCCCCTCCCCCAACGTTTCACTGTATGAAACCCAGTTACATAAAGTATATCTAAAATGCTAGGCCTCGTCTACAGCTTCCAACGTAATCCTTCAATAAAGGCCCATATTTTTCCCGGCATTGACTTTACCCATTCCCCGTCATACGATAATTTATAAATTCAATTCCGATTTAAGAGTCCCTCATCGGGTAATCACCATAGATAATATGAATAAGGAGGGAACGCATGAACCCCACAACAACGACGCGGAGCGATGCTTCCCTGTCCTCCAATGCACAAGGAGGCTCTCAGACATCACCGCTCCTGCCCACACGATTCATCAAATTCAAGCATGTACTAGTAGCTTTGGTACTGTCTATTATATTTTTCCTGGTCTTCTGCTTTGTTGCCCTGCACGGATATATTGCGTGGGTACTTTCCAATCCTACCGTGGCTCCTTTATATTCCAATCCCATGTTGGCTAAAGGTATGAAATACGAAGATGTATCCTTTCCAGCTATAGACGGCAGCCGCTCTATGCAGGGCTGGTATATACCTGCCGCGGGTTCCAAGAAGACGATTGTGTTCAGCCACGGCTATGGGGCCAACCGGGAAGAGAGCTGGATACCTATGTACGACCTTGCCCATTACGCGCACCGGCTGAATTTCAATGTCATTATGTTCGACTACGGATTTGCCGCCCAGAACAGCAAGGAAGTGGCTACCGGTGGGAAGAAGGAGACTCAGCAGCTCCTTGGCGCTATTCAGCTTGCCAAGCACCGCGGAGCCAAGGAGATTGTCGTATGGGGATTCTCCATGGGAGCAGGAACTGCACTTCAGGCGGGGCTGGTCAGCAAAGATATTGACGCCATGATTCTGGACAGCACCTTCCTGCTTGAACCGGATACGCTGTACCATAACATCCGCCAAAAGATGAACCTGCCGCAGCATCCATCTATTGAAATCCTGGAACTGCTGCTGCCTATTCAGAACGGGACAAGTCTGCGCCAGATTCCTTATCAGGAAGTCAAGAAGAAGGACTACCCCTTCCCGATCCTGTTCATTCATGGTACGGAAGATGAGAAGGCGCCCTATCCGATCGCCGAGAAGCTGGCTTCCAATCAGACTAATCCGATCTCCAGTGTCTGGATCGTGGATAAAGCACACCATGAGCTTATTTTCCGTGAGCATCCGAGAGAATATTTACGCCGTGTCTCCACCTTTCTTGGCCAGACTCAGGCATACTTAAGAGAAAAGCAGGAATAAATAAGGCCCGTAACGGGAAAGCATAGGCCAAACTCTTCTCAGCATAACTTCATTATTGAGGTTATTTTTAGAGGAGGTACGCATGTTATGCTCTACGTTTACGGGCCTTATCTGCCTGTTCGTATTCTGGAAGAAATCCGGTTCTGGAAGGAACAGGAGAAGGAACATACCGATGTAATTAAAGCTATTGTCCCTACACTCGAACCCCCCTATGTCAAACTGCTGGACGACTGGTCCAAAGTGTTCGAGGAAACCGAGAAGGCGGCCAACGATCTGCTTCAGCATACTCTCCAAGTTCAGCACAACCAGCTGCATCCCGAGCTTCTGAAGCAGATTGAGCGGCTGCTCGATGCTTCCTTCCGCCAATCACGGGAATGGGTTCGCCAGCTGTATATTGTTCTGGATCAAAGCGCTGCCGTAAAAGCCATTCCACTAGCCAAGGTCGTCATCCTTCATATCATTCGGGAATCTGAGTATTTCCTCGGCGTGCTTGAGACGCTCAACAAACCGGGCGTAATTGAAGACGCCGTGCATAACCCGCCACCCATTCTGGATCCTTATCAGCAGGCCATGAATTACACTCGAGGAGAGGCGGGACCGGAGGGAGCCGCAGCCGAGACGGGAAATGGCGCTGGTCAGAACAACTCAGGATTGGGCTTAGGTTCTGCCGGGAAGAATGTCCTGAGTGGTTCCGGTGCGGATTCAAACCATGCCTTGGGCCCAAGCAATGAAGGGAACAACGCCACGACGGGCTCCGGTGCGGCCGGGAACACGACTCCAATGGGAGCGGGAACTCTCAATAACGGTGCTGCAGCTGCAACCCCTAATAACCCCGCCATGGGTTCTGGCGCCTCCGCTAACGGTGCTGCCGCGGTACAGGACCAGCCGGTTCCGATTGGCGGACACAAGCTGCCTCCCCTTCCCTATCCGTACAATGCACTAGAGCCACATATTGATGAGACGACCATGCGTATTCATCACGACAAGCATCATCAGAGCTACGTTGACAACCTGAATAAGGCCGAGAAAAAGCTCGAAGAGGCGCGTAGAACAGGCAACTTTGACCTGGTTAAGCACTGGGAGCGGGAGCTCGCCTTCAATGGCGCGGGCCATTACCTGCATACGATTTACTGGTCAACCATGAACCCGAAAGGCGGAGGCCGCCCAGAGGGAGTTCTTGCCGACCAGATTCGAAAGGACTTCGGGAGCTATGAAGCCTTTCAGAAGCACTTCACCAAAGCGGCTGAAGAGGTAGAAGGCGGAGGATGGACCATTCTGGTCTGGAGCCCGCGTAGCCAGCGGCTGGAGATTTTACAAGCTGAAAAGCACCAGAACCTCTCCCAATGGGATGTAGTCCCTCTGCTTCCGATTGATGTGTGGGAACACTCCTATTATCTTAAACATCAGAATGAACGCAAGAAGTATATTGCCGATTGGTGGAAAGTTGTATACTGGCCGGAAGTCGCTGCCCGCTACGGCGAGGCCCGCAAGCTGAAATGGCAGCCGTTCTAAGCAGTCTTTTCACTATGAAACACATATAAAAGGAGCATGTCCAAGGCAGAATACACAGCCTGGCATGCCCCTTTTATTTATTATAATGCGCCTAAATATCTTAGGATTTGATCAAAGACAGGAACTCCGCCCGGGAGGCCGCTTCACTGCGGAAGGTACCGCGTACTGCAGAAGTTACCGTCTTGCTTCCCGGCTTCTTCACTCCCCGTGCACACATGCACAGGTGCTCGCCTTCCACCACGACCATAACCCCTTGAGGGCTTAGAACTTCGTCCATAATATCAGCAATTTGTGAAGTAATCCGCTCTTGGACCTGCAGACGTCTTGTAACCGCCTCGACCAGACGAGCCAGCTTGCTGAGCCCGGCTATTCTTCCGCTTGGAATATAACCGATGTGTACCTTGCCGAAGAAAGGCGCCATATGGTGCTCACATTGACTGTAGTATACGATATCCTTCACAATGACAAGCTCCTCGTGGTTCTCCTCGAACGTCACCCCGAGCACATCTCTAGGATCAACTTCATATCCGCCAAAAATCTCTTCATACATGCGGGTAACGCGGGCCGGTGTGTCCAGCAGCCCTTCACGTTCTACATCTTCACCAATCAGCTTCAATATCTCCCGCACATGGTGTTCAACTTGTTCCCGGTTCTTACCGACCTGGGTATTCAAGTAATCTTTAACGCCTGCCATTACTTGACCCCCTCCTTCCAAAAGCCGAATAACGGCTTATCTGACTTACTTCTTCTTGCGATTCACAGGCGGCATTCCGCCTTGATTCTTCATCATTTGCTGCGCACGCTGCATTTGCTTGCCATTCAGGTTATAGCCCATCTGCTTGGCCATCTTCTGGAGCATTTGCGGATCGCTCTGCATCTTCGTCAGCTGCTTGCGTAAATATACGACACCGATGAAAAAGCCGCCGATCAAACCAACGATAAGCGCAATAATACCAACGACATAAACCACGGTCGATCACCTCTAAGTTATGATTCTTATCAGCATCCGGACATGCGGACGCACTCAATAATAATAGCATTCTTTAACCATGCGAGGCAAACCGAAAATCACGTTAGAACCGCCTCGATAAACAGGGTTGTTTCGGTGGCCAGATCGACTTCCTTCACTTGCATATCTTCGCCAGAACCCCGAATAATCCGGATAGCCGGGCGTCCCGGAAGTCCGCGGTGCTGGCGCACTACAACTCCCGTCTCCTTGGTGGATAACCGAACCGACGTTCCATTGGGATAAATGGATACTATTCGTGTGAACTCAATCAGGACCTTACGGTCAAGATCGTGCTCCGATGCAGCCATCATGGTCTCACAGGCCTCATGAGGCAGTACCCTTCCCCTAAAGCCGTCTGTCCCGGCTCCAATCAGGTTGTCATACCGGTTCGCTGCCGCAACAATCTTGGCATACAGATGAATCTCTTCATCTACAAGTCCGCGCGGTACTCCGGTGCCGTCCGGCTTCTCATGATGCTGAAGCGCTGTGTGCGCAACGAGCAGACTGAACTCCCGCTTTTGCTTGAGGAGTTCAAAGCCGCGCCAGGTATGATGGAATTTCCCTGTCTCCTCCGCTGATTCAGCCGGCACGGCCACCATTTTGCCGATATCATGTAGCATGGCACCGATCGCAAGATCCTTAAGCTGCGTATAATTAAGTCCCATATTAAGGCCCATCATGGAAGCCAGCAGACAGACATTCACAGCATGAAGATACTGATTGTTATCAGCCGTCCGGATATCAGTCAGATGGACCATGACCCCTTTTTGGTCCAATACCTCATTCAGGAGCTGATCGATAGACAAGCTGAGCTTGCGGGTACTCCACTCCTTGCCGGAACGCACCGCATCCAAAGTATCGCTCATCTCACGGAAGATCGCCTGCTTCGTCTGTTCGCTAAGCACATCCTCGACTTCAATATCCGCATACTGTTCGTCCTGGATATACAGCATCGTAACCCCGATGCGGTTAAGCGTATTAATCATGAACACTGTTAATTGAACGCCACTGGACAATAGAACCGTTCCATTGGCAGAGTATACCGTTCTTCCAAGATGCTGTCCTGGTTCGATGTTCTCTATGCTGACGTACCTCATACATGATCCCCCCGCCGTATTCTGATACGCAGCTGTTAATTCGTCTGCGGACTGGCTGAAGCGTGCCGGGAATCCCCGGCGAGGCCAGTTGCCGCAAGCTTACTAATCGCGCGGCTGATCCGGTCTTGCACAGCTTCATCCTGCTCCGCCCCGGCCGCGCTCTCCAGACCTTGCATGGCCTCCTGGCCGCCAATCCGGCTAAGCGCCCACGCTGCGGTACCCCGAAGCTCGGGCCGCGGGTCGTGAAGCAGCACTTCTATTATCTTCGGCACAGCCAGGCGATCTTTGAAGTTCCCGAGCCCAATTAACGCATTTCGCTGAATCGGCTTCTTGCCTCTCCATGCCGCGGCACTCTCTCCGAACCGCTCTTTGAACTCCCGGTTGCTGATATCCAAGATAGGCAGCAGCAGCGGCTTGGCCACCTCGGGATCCGGAAGGAGCTCCGGTCTGTGACTCCAGTGCTTGCCCCGGTTCTTGGGACAGACCGTCTGACAGGTATCGCAGCCATACAGACGGTTCCCAATCTTCTGCATGAACTCCTCTTCAAGGAGCCCCTTCGTCTGGGTAAGGAAGGACACGCAGCGCTGGGCATTCAGCTCCCCTGGACCCACAAGCGCGCCAGTCGGGCAGGCATCGAGACATTTCGTACACTCTCCGCAGTCCTCGGTAACCGGGGTGTCCGGAGGGAAGGGAATATTCGTAATCAGCTCGCCGAGGTAGATCCATGAGCCCCACTTGGGCGAGATGATCAAGCTGTTCTTTCCGCGAAATCCGATACCCGCTCGCTCGGCAACCGCCCGGTCATTAAGTGCTCCGGTATCCACCATGCTTTCGATCCGGGCACCTGGAACCCGCTCCTTGATGAAGGCTTCTAGCTTCTTCATCGCCTCGCGAAGAACATGGTGATAGTCCTTTCCCCAAGCCGAACGGGCCAGGATTCCCCGATTAGCACCGGGCTCCGACTTCGGCGGATTCTCCATCTTGGATGGATAGGCCACCGCAATCGAGATGAGCGAAGCCGGATTCGCAAGTGAAAGCTCCGGATAGATTCTTTTATCGATGTCAGGCTCCTCAAAGCCGGATTCATAGCCTTTTCGGCGCCGATCCTGCAGCACTTCTTTGAGAGAAAGAAACGGGTCCGCCGAAGCGAATCCGATATCGTCAATGCCAAGGGATGACGCAGCCTCTTGTATTTCACGCTTCAGCAGGCTCCAGCGGGAATTCACCTGTTCGCCGGTATGTTCCTCCTGCGTCATACTTCTCACCTCATATTCCTCATTATCCGCTACAAACCACGGATCTTAGTTAACGGCCAGAATACAAATTCGGCACGCCCTATGATTTCCTTTTGCTTCACATTCCCAAAATATCGGCTGTCCTTGCTTCTCCCCGCATGACGGTTGTCGCCCATCACGAAATACTCGTCAGCATTCAGAATGACAGGTCCGAAGTCTGCATCCTCAATCTGGATATCTGTGTAAGACTCGTTCACAGCGGTGTTATTCACAAATAATTGGTGACCTCTTACTTCCACGGTATCTCCGGGCACAGCCACAATGCGCTTAACCAGGTACTCCTTCTTGTCCGGTCCCAAGCTCGGATCCTTCAGGACCACCACTTCACCCGGCTTTGGTCCCCGGAAATCGTAGACTATCTTATTCACGAACAGTCTTTCGCTTTCTTCCAGCGTCGGTTCCATAGACTGTCCTTTGACCACGGATAAATTAAAGACATAAATTTGAAGCAGCAGCAATACAATGAGAGCAATCCCCACTGTTCGGATGATATCCCAAAGCTCGGTACGCCAGCTGCGCTGACTCTCTCCAGATCCAGCGGGCTGCCTGCGGTCTGGCTTGTTGCTTGAAGGAAATACAGGTTCCATGCGGCACCTCGCTCTTAATTGAGTAGGGTCGTAATTACGGGAAATGCCCCGACTTTCGGTTGATACATAATAATAGAAAAGCATATCTAACCGCCAAATGCAATGAGCGGAAAGATATGCTTATAAGAGATATAACTCGGACTTATTCTATGATCTGGATAACGTGTGGGTAGCTGCAATTCCGAGCTTCTGAAAAGCTTCAAGAATACGCCCCGCATAACCCATCGCTTCATAAAGTGGCATGGCAGCAAGATTGTGCTCATCACCTGCAACCATAATACGGCTTACATTTCGCTGCTGGAAACGCTGTTCCATAGCCGATACCAGATTCTTGCCTACGCCTTGACGGCGATATTCTGGATGAACTGCGACCCGGTAAATACAACCCAGGTTCTGATCGATCGTTCCAATTAAAGCACCTACAATTTCCCCATCCACTTCCGTAACCACGATGAGTTCGGAATCCCAAGAAAGCTGACGGGCAAAGGCCCGCTTAGTATCTTCGTAGCAATCTTCCGATAAGGCGACCTGCAAAAGCTCCATTACCTGACTAGCGTCACTCAATTGAAAGGAACGAACCCGCATGACATTATCTCCCTTTTCCTGACAAGATAGATTAACGCAAAGTAAAATCGGCATAGACACTATTCACAAGAGCCGATATAAATTTTACATTAATCAAACATATTTCATGACAAAAACCGATAAATTAATGCTTCCTTGACCATTAAACCACATTTATCTAAGCAAATCACCTGTTTTCTTCTGAAAGCGCTTAATAGGAAGCGTTTACATTATTTTTGATGTTTTACCCTCTTCAAAGACAAAAAGCTCCTCTTATCGAGAAGCCTTTACAGTAAAGGGTTTTTCCTATTTTTCAGCCTGTCAGGAATAGATTTGGGCAGATGTCATTACAATAAATACCAACTATCCGGAATGCAGTTCTATAAGATGGATATGATCATGCCTCCAGCTGCCCCTGCAGCGACAACAGCCCATGGCGGCAGCTTCCAATAGACAAGCAGCAGGAATAAAATAGCGGCCAGCACAAAGTCCCTGGAGCTCATAATCGTCGTTGTCCACAGCGGATTATACAAGGCGGCAAGAAGAATCCCTACAACAGCGGCGTTGATGGCGATCAGCGCTCCCTGAACTTTGCTGTTCCGGCGAATGAGACTCCAGAACGGAAGCGTTCCGGCGATGAGCAGAAAGGCCGGCAGGAAGATGGCAACGGTGGCCGTTATGGCCCCGATATATCCTTCAGACATCTGCCCCAGGTAGGAGGCGAAGGTGAACAGCGGACCTGGAACTGCCTGAGTAGCCCCATAACCTGCTAGAAAATCGGATTTGCTGATCCAGCCTGCTCCTACGGTCTCCCTCTCAAGGAGAGGAAGCACAACGTGTCCTCCTCCAAATACGAGCGACCCGGATCGGTAAAAGCTGTCGAATAAGGCCAGCAGCGGCTGGTGGATAAATAACCGAAGCAGGGGAAGTATAAGCAGTAGGCTGATCAGCAGCGTAAGACATAGCAGGGCAAAGCTGCGCTTCACCGGTACAATCGTATCCGGAATGTCAGGCACGTCCACCTTGCGATATAGCCATAGACCGAGAAGCCCCGCAGCCGCAATTACAGCAACCTGGCTAAATACCGTCTGCCACAGCAATATCACCGCTGCAGACAGGACAGCTATCGTCGCCCGCTTCTTATCGGAGGCAAGCTTCTGTCCCATGCCAAGAACCGCATGAGCGACGATCGCCACGGCAGCGATCTTGAGCCCATGAATCCAGCCTGACGCGCTGATGTCCATGCCCTGCATCCATACTGCGAACAGGATGAGGGCAGCAACGGAAGGTAGTGTGAAGCCAAGCCAGGCAATCAGTCCTCCAAGCACGCCGGCACGCATCATGCCGATTCCGATGCCAACCTGACTGCTGGCCGGCCCGGGCAGGAACTGGCACAGCGCAACCAGATCGGCGTAGCTTCGCTCATCCATCCATTTCCTTCGGCGGATATACTCGTTATGGAAATAACCAAGATGCGCAGTAGGTCCTCCAAAAGAGGTAAGCCCAAGCTTTGTGGACACCGCAAGGATCTCCAATAGCCTTGACGGTTCGGGCTTGGATGAGCCCGGCGATGCAGTATTTTCCTTGTGCATGGTTTGAATCTCCTCCACCTGCATATTGATTTGTCGCTGTTTCTATCTAACATTACAATGCCATATAAGGCGGCCAATATCCAGCTGTTTCCATACATCCCTATTGATTTACTTTTAATTATAAGGTTTAATAAATATAGTAGCATCGGTACATACATTGGTGCTCTTTTGCATGTGTTAAATACTAATAACATTTCAGGAGGGATTCACAAATGGCTCATCAATTACCAGCATTGCCTTACCCAGCAAATGCACTTGAACCACATATCGACGAACAAACCATGAATATTCACCATGATCGTCACCATAACACATATGTCACCAATCTTAATGCAGCACTCGAAAGTGCACCAGAGCTGCAAGATAAGAGCGTTGAAGAATTGATTTCCAACTTGGATGCCGTTCCTGAGAACATCCGTACTGCAGTTCGCAACAACGGTGGCGGCCATGCCAACCATACTCTTTTCTGGGAGATCATTGGACCTAATGGCGGCGGCAACCCTACTGGCGCAATTGCTTCGGCTATCGACAGCGAGCTTGGCGGCTTCGACAAGTTCAAAGAAGATTTCGCTAAAGCAGCAACTACCCGTTTCGGCAGCGGCTGGGCTTGGCTCGTAGTGGGCAAAGACGGCAAGCTTGCAGTAACCAGCACACCTAACCAGGACAATCCGCTTCAAGACGGACAAACTCCGGTTCTAGGTCTGGACGTATGGGAGCATGCTTACTACCTGAAATATCAAAACAAGCGCCCTGACTACATCGCAGCGTTCTGGAATGTCATCAACTGGGACGAAGTGAACAAACGTTACGAGGCTGCAAAAAAATAATAAGCTCTACACCGAGAAGACCGCGCAAGCGGTCTTTTTTGTGTGCTGTTCGCCTACACCCCACTAGCGTGAAAATTTGGAGTGAACGCTCCCTCGAACGGATCGCTGTTCGAATCGCTGTGCTCTCGGGCTGCTGCCGTAGATTTCGCTTGCCTCTCAATTACTGAGGCGAGCCGCCAACAGCCAAGAATAAAAAGCAGCGGTCCTCCATTAACCGGAGAACCGCTGCTTTACTAACATTTTACATTAAACAAAAGCATACGGGGCAGTCTTCAAAGCCTGCTAGATTAGCCCCGAGTTCCGAAGCAGATTGCGAACCATCACAGCCACCTCGGCACGGGTCACAGAGGTACCCGGATCGAGCAGTTTGCCGTTTCGACCAGTTACGATCCCCGCAAGCAGCACACTCGATACGCCATCTGCCGCCCAGGCGGAAATGGCATTCGCATCTGCGAAATCGTGAATCTGCGCCTTCGTATCCTGTCCTTGAATCTTGTCCTGCAAGCCGCTGATCTTCATCGCCCTGGCGATAATCACCATGGCCTGCTCACGGGTGATCTTATCGTTCGGACGGAAGCTCCCGTCTTCATAACCACGAATGAGGTCGTAAGCCGATGCCGTGTGCACCGCATTCGCATACCAGTCACTGGATTGAACATCACGGAACTTCGCGGTTCCGCTCTCTAATTTGAGACCCAATCCGCGGACAATTATCGCTGCAAACTCGGCACGGGTCATGTTCTGATCCGGCTTGAATGTCCCATCTTCAAAGCCGTTTACAACCATCCGTGAGCCCATGTCATTGACAGCGTCCTTCGCCCAATGTGCAGCAACATCAGAGAAAGCTACCGGATGCCATACAACGGCGTACGTGCTGTTCGTCAAGCTGCTGATTTTGGCAAAATACCCGTTCTCATTCTTGACCACCTTGGTCGGCACATGACGCACTGTACCGTCCGGCTCCACCACAATCCCTGTCGTTATCTTGTTCGGATCTATACCGTCAGGAATAGCAACCGTCCGCTCTACATAAGCGTTGAACTTGTTTACTTCCGTTGTCTGATTGCCATACACGGCGTTCACTGTAAATTGCAGGGCTGGAACAACTAATGTAAAGCCGCCATTCGACGCGGCTCGCTGGATGATCTGTGCAGTATCTGACTTGGGTGAGGATATTTCAATATTGATTGTTATATCCTTTAGATCAACACCACTTCCCATGTGTTTCGAGAGGTCATTAATATTGATTTGGTTGGCCGGGATTGTATAGGTCGCGTTCTTCGTACGGATTTCTATAACGGCCTGCTTACCCTCCATATTCTTGACCATCTGACCGTTCAGCTTCCCGATAATTACATCCGAACCCGTGTTAACCGGGATCGTGATGACTGCCCCGCTAACTTCCGATTGCAGCCGCTGTTCCAGCTTCTTCTCATCGATTGTAATCGTTGTAACCGACTGGCCGTCCTGCTGACTCGTTGAGGAGATACCGGCAGATTCAATTTTGCCGTTCACCAGCACGTCCACGTTACTTGTTACCGGTGCTGGCGTGGCTGGCACAGGAGAAGATGGTGGATTCGGAACCGCAATCGTATAGCTTGCGGTCAAAACCTCGCTGTCCGCCATACCTGACTTCACAGCAATCGCCTTGATTGTCCGTGCGCTTGTGATGCTGATCGGTGTACTGTACACAGGACTGCCTGCTGTTGGCGTGCTGCCGTCCAGGGTGTAATGAATGACGGCTCCAGACGTAGCGCTGGTCAGCGTGACTGTTGTACCGGAAGCCACCGCACCGCTTGCCGGGCCTGCGATCGGCGCAGCAACCCGGGCCTGTATCGTTACCGTCACGGTATACGTCTGAACCGAGTTATCCGCCGCTTTCACTGTATAGGTCACTGGGCTGCTGAAATTCTGTGCCGAGCCGCTGTTCGGGCTAATGCTTGCACCCGTATGCGTAATCGTCGGCACTAGGCTCGTCACATCCGTACCATACGGGACGGTCAACGCAATCGTCTTCGTCGCTTCATTTACCGTTCCAGTGACGTTCAGGGCTCCGAAGTCGAACGCCGTGATCGCCTTAGCCGGGTTCGGCGCTACAGTTACCGTCACGGTGTACGTCTGCGTTGTATCATCCGCCGCCTTCACCGTATAGGTCACCGGGCTGCTGAAATCCTGCGCCGCTCCGCTGTTCGGGCTAATGCTTGCACCCGTATGCGTAATCGTCGGCGTAAGGCTCGTCACATCCGTACCATACGGAACGGTCAGCGCAACCGTCTTCGCTGCTTCGTCCACCGTTCCGGTGACGTTCAGGGCTCCGAAGTCGAACGCCGTAATCGCCTTAGCGGGGTTCTGCGCTACCGTTACCGTCACGGTATACGTCTGCGTTGAATCATCCGCCGCCTTCACCGTGTAGGTCACCAGGCTGCTGAAATCCTGCGCTGTTCCGCTGTTCGGGCTAATGCTTGCACCCGTATGCGTAATCGTCGGCACAAGACTCGTTACATCCGTACCATAAGGTACCGTTACCGCAATCGTCTTCGCCACTTCATCAACAGTTCCGGTGATATTCAGGGCACCGAAGTCGAATGCCGTAATCGCCTTAGCGGGGTTCTGCGCTATCGTTACCGTCACGGTGTACGTCTGCGTTGAATTGTCCGCCGCCTTCACCGTATAGGTCACCGGGCTGCTGAAGTCCTGCGCTGTTCCGCTGTTCGGGCTAATGCTTGCACCCGTATGCGTAATCGTCGGCACAAGACTCGTTACATCCGTACCATAAGGTACCGTTACCGCAATCGTCTTCGCCACTTCATCAACCGTTCCGGTGATATTCAGGGCACCGAAGTCGAACGCTGTGATCGCCTTTGCCGGATTCGGCGCTATCGTTACCGTCACCGTGTACGTCTGCGTCGAATTGTCCGCCGCCTTCACCGTGTAGGTCACCGGGCTGCTGAAGTCCTGCGCCGCTCCGCTGTTCGGGCTGATGCTCACGCCCGTATGTGTAATGGTCGGCGTAAGGCTCGTCACATCCGTTCCATACGGAACGGTCAGCGCAACCGTCTTCGCTGCTTCGTCCACCGTTCCGGTGACGTTCAGGGTTCCGAAGTCGAACGCTGTGATCGCCTTTGCCGGATTCGGCGCTACAGTTACCGTCACCGTGTATGTCTGCGTTGAATTGTCCTCCGCTTTCACCGTATAGGTCACCGGGCTGCTGAAATTCTGCGCCGTCCCGCTGTTCGGGGTGATGCTCACGCCCGTATGTGTAATGGTCGGCGTAAGGCTCGTCACATCCGTACCATACGGAACGGTTAACGCAACCGTCTTAGCCGCTTCGTTCACCGTTCCAGTGACATTCAGGGCACCGAAGTCGAATGCTGTGATCGCCTTTGTAGTACTGAGAGGAACTACCGGATCAGTGATGACAATATCGTTAAGGGCCACGTAGGAGTCAGGAGTTCCTATGCTTCTGTAAATCCGAAACTCATCAATATTGTCAAAGTCCGTATTTAGTGTGGAATTGTGATCCAGAGCAACATAGTTCATGGAGATATTGCCCAGAAAGGTGACTCTTCCCTGCGATACTCCATCTTTAAATGCTTCAATCGCATAGGTATCGCCGTCAAAGTTTCCCCAGTCCAGAAAATTCACCGAACTAAGCTTAAAGTTGGATCCGTCAGCCGATTTTACGGCGAGCCCATAATTCGGGTTATCCGTAAAGTCATACCAAGCCACTAGCGGCAAATAGCCTGGCCAACTTGGGTTATTCCCATCAAAGTAATACATCCCCCCTGTACCCATCTGGCTTCCGTCAGGATTGATGCCGTAAACTTGAATGGTTTTTCCGGAGATGTCTGTAGAACCCCCTTCTCCGTCTGTGGCGATACCATCAGATCCGAATACATCGGATTGTGGCCCGCTGAACGAAATGGTATTCGTCGCGGCCATCGCGGTGTTGTCATAATGAAGCAGAGAGAAGCAGCTTGATATCATGATCAGTGCTCCTAGAAAAGCGATAATCCCCTTTTTGAACAAGCTTCTTAACGAACTAGTAATCCTACTCATCCTTTCTCTGAACATACTAGATTTCCCAACGGTCTACAGGTCTATCGGCATAGTTCTTATGTCGTTGTGATAATTATCATTGCGTATAATCCAATAATATCCATACCTTCCCTTCATTCTAGCATCCCGCCTGTATAAATACTTCACTTAAATAAAGAAAAATGAAAAAAAACACATGTTTTAACCAAATAAAAATGGTTTGAAACAGCGGAAATGGGTAAAGTAATAACAACTCTGATGGATGAACTATCATGGTCACCCCAAAACTTGGTCCTTTTGGTTCCATCCATTCTGATAAGGAGGTTGTGAAAAAATGACTACCAATGATCCGCAGGAACTATTGAAGTCTAAGCATGAAGCTGACAAGCAGAAGGCCCAGTTCACAAGCTTTGCCCGCAGTGTTAATGGAGAGATGGCGCATCCGCATGATCAGGAAATTCTAGATCAGAGCCGCGTCCCCGACCAGCAGAACAAAATGAAATCCGTTGAGAATCGCATGATCTAGGAAGAATTGAATCCCGCGACAAACAGCCTTCAACCCGCCATAACGGTGTTGAAGGCTGTTTCTTATTTATAAGGCCGAGAATTATTCCTGTTCATCCCCGCCGGCAAAGTACTGATTCAGAATCCTCAGGAACACATTGGGAAAAGCAAGCTGCTCCATGTCGGCCTGATTGATCCAGCGAGTCCTAAGCGCGGCATCCTCCCCTGATGCCGCAATCTCATATTCCGCGCCGGACTCCGCTACAGCGCCCAGTGCCGCCAGGGCGCCGAGCTCCGGCGACTGGCGGAAGCGGTACACGCGCAGGTTCCAGTGGATGTGACTGAACGTATGTTCAGCTTCCATATAGAGCCCCTGCGGCTGCGCGTAATGGCCTTCGGCGGCCAGGGCCTGCGTGAGCCGGTCTATAGCCGGCTCATCAGGCAGCCCGGCGCCGCCGGCCGGGTCCTCCGCTGCCGCCAGAATGTGCGGCAGCTCCCACATGCGGGCCAGCAGGCCTGTGGCTGGCCGCTGCTGAACCAGCACGCGGCCTGCGTCGGCGCCGCTGCCTTCAATGAGCGCGGCCAGGCGATACTCCGGCCGCGGCTTCTTGGCCTTGGTCTTTACCGGCAGCTGCGTCTCCATGCCGGCAATTCGTCCCTGGCAGTGCTGCATGACCGGGCAGGTCAGGCAGTGGGGCGACTTAGGCGTACAGACGAGTGCGCCGAGCTCCATTAGTGCCTGATTAAAGTCAGAGGCACGGCCTTCAGGAATGAGCGCTTCGGCCAGCACCTCCATCGATTTGCGTGTGCTAACCTTCATAATATCTTCTTCAATTAAGAAGAAGCGCGACAGCACCCGCATTACATTTCCGTCCACCGCAGGAACTGGCCGGTTGAAAGCGATGCTCATAATGGAGCCCCGGGTATAAGGCCCCACTCCCTTGAGCGCCGACACGGCGTTCAGGTCTTCAGGAATGACCCCGCCGTGCAGTTCAGTGACCTGCTTGGCAGCCGCCTGCAGATTTCTTGCGCGAGAGTAGTATCCAAGCCCCTCCCAGCATTTAAGCACCTCTTCTTCCGGTGCCTGGGCTAGAGCTGCGATGGTAGGGAACTTCTCAATAAAACGGTGAAAATACGGAATAACCGTATCCACCCGGGTCTGCTGCAGCATAATCTCGGATACCCATATGAAATAAGGGTCCCGGTGTCTGCGCCAGGGCAGGTCTCTTTTGGCGTGTCCGTACCATTCCAGAAGCTCTGTACTAAAAAATTGTTGGTTATCCTGCTGCATTCTATCTCCTTGTCTCCTATAAAATTCCTTATATGTGATATGAACTATATACGCTCCACGATGACAAAAGCTGAGGCAAGCTGCCGCTCATGTGTAATGCTCACATGGATTGTGTAGATTCCGGGGTCTGCAATGTTAAGCCGTTCCCAGGCCTCTCTCGTAAGCTTCGCCCATGGCTTGCCGGACGCATCCGGAATAATCTCAATATCCTGAAAGCCTAATATGCTGCCAATCCCGCATCCAAAAGCCTTACTCACGGCTTCCTTGGCCGCGAATCGCCCCGCCGTATATTCGGCAGCCCGGCTGTGTCCTACAGCCAGCCCCCTCTCCTCGGCCGTCAGGACCCGATTCACAAACCGCTCCCCGTGCATGCTGCCGGTCAGTCTCTTAATTCGGTCTATCTCGACCACATCATGCCCGATGCCATGGATCAATGTACACCCTTCCTTCTCTTTCTTGTGTAAGCTCTTATCCTCTCATTGTATCAACTACAGGGCTGTCATGCGAGTCCTTACACCGCCTGTGATATAATGGAATGGCATATACACCTATGAATGAATTCATAACCCAGATAAGGATGTGAGCTTGATGCCCATAGATTTCAATATCCCGCTGGACCATACAGACATACTCAGGTGTACCCGCTATCCTTCCAGGGATTCAGAGCCGCAGAGCTTAATTATTCTGGCCCATGGCCTCAAAGGGTTCAAGGAATATGCCCTGTTCCCCTATACAGCCGATCAGCTCAGCCGCCATCATGAAGTCATTACATTCAATTTCTCCCATAATGAAGCCTGGGATAATCCGCAGGCGTTATCGGAAATGGAGAAGTTCACGGTGGATACCTGTGAGCCCGAGCTTCGTGACCTGGAGATACTTATCTCCTATCTTCGCGAGGACCCGCAGCTCTCCCTACTTCCCCTCTTTCTGATCGGACACGGCCGCGGCGCGGGAGTGTGTCTAATCTACGGATTCGACCATCCGCGCACTTTAACAGGGGTCTTGTCCTGGAATGGCGTTACGAAGCTTGATCTCTTCACAGAGGATCAGAGGGCCAAATATGATATTCACAGTCGTATTGCTTTTGCCGATTTCGCGGTTGCTCTTGTTCAAGGCACTGCGGATCATCTTATAGATGGGTCCCGCCGGCTTGTGCAGGCGAATCCCCATATCCCCTGGATTCAGATTGAAGGCGGCAATCATACCTTCAATACGGTCCACCCTTTTCAAGGAGCCAGCCGTCAGCTGAAGGATGCCATCAATGCCAGTGAATCGTTCATCTCGGATGTACTCCGCAATCGAAATCATTCAATGGATTAATGAATAACTTGCTTAATGTTATTCATCCTGTTCATAACAATAGGGCCGTCCCAATAGGGGCGGCCCTGGCTTTGCAGTAAAGAATTCAATTAGCGGCTCGGATATCTTCAGCGAACCTTAGATACCCGGAATCGGACTGCGTTTATGTTCCGTTCTCCGGTAAAATTTCTCCAGACGCTCACGCGCCTCTTCATTGATCTCCTTGCCTTCAAGGTAATCACTATTGTCATCATAGCTCACGCCGAGTTCCTTCTCATCGGTCTGGCCTTCCCAAAGTCCCGCCGTTGGCGCCTTGTCCAGGATGCTTTGCGGCACGCCAAGCTTGGCAGCGACCTGTCTGATCTGACGCTTGTTGAGCGAGCTGAGCGGCGTAATATCCACTGCGCCATCGCCCCATTTGGTGTAGAATCCGGTCAAGGCTTCAGAAGCGTGGTCCGTACCTACCACAAGCAGGTTAAGTTCAAAGGCGATAGCATACTGAACCACCATCCGGGTGCGGGCTTTGACATTTCCTTTCCCCTGATAGCTGATATGCCGGGAGATGCCGATATTTTTGAGACCGTGCTCAACTTCAAGCGCAATCTCATTCACAGCCTCCTCAATATTCGTCTCTACCGTCTTGGTCAATCCGAATGCCTCAGAAACTGCGTAACTGTGTGCAATATCCTCCTGGGTTCCATATGGCTGATAGACCCCCAGGGTGATATATTCCTTACCGAGCTCCTCTGTCAGCTCATCTGTTGCCTGCTTGCAAAGACCTGCCGCCACTGCACTATCGATCCCGCCACTGATGGCAATCAGCAGCCCCGTTGTACCGGAATTCTTCACATACTCCTTAAGAAAATCTACACGTCTGCGGATCTCCTGATCAACATCAATGGTTGGCTTAACGCCCAAACGTTCAATAATTTCCTGCTGCAAACTCATAGGATCACCTCTCTATTGGCTTTAACGAGCTATTCCTTCACTATGTAAACTACCCACTTCCGTGTAAACCAAACGCCCTACAGTATCGGCTCACCGATCTGCAGGGCGCATCCTGTAGCTATTACCGGCAGAAACGGTCGAACGCGCTGGTCAAGTCAGTCGCGATTTCTTCTGCAGAACGATCTTCGATTTGATGACGTTCAATAAAGTGAACAAGTTCTCCGTCCTTAAGCAGCGCGATGGAAGGAGAAGACGGCGGATAAGGGGCGAAATATTCGCGAGCCTTGGTCGTTGCTTCTTTATCCTGGCCTGCGAACACCGTGAACAAGTGATCCGGTGTCAGGTCGTTCTCAAGCGCCTTCGCTACACCCGGGCGGCATTGTCCGGCAGCGCATCCGCATACCGAGTTAATCACTACTAATGAAGTACCCTTCAGGGCTGGAAAGCTTGCTTCCACCTCTTCCGGTGTACGAAGCTCTTGAATTCCCAGACGAGTCAGTTCATCCCTCATGGGTTGAACCATATCTCTCATATATTGGTCAAATGACATGGACATGATCTTTCACTCCTTAACTTACTAATCTCTCATAGCATTGTAATACGCAAAGATAAGTTTATTATACAACGCCAAGCCAGGAAAGCAAATTCCGGCAGCCTTAGCCGACCTCCGCACTAAATCCCGCAGAACGCAGGAACAATACCGAGAAAGTAGTGCCGACGCCTTCTTCGGATTCAACGGAAATCCTGCCATTATGCCGCTCAATTATGCTCAGGCAAAGGGCAAGACCCAGACCTGTACCCTGGGTTTTGGTTGTGAAGAAAGGCTCAAACATCTTCTCCTGTTTTGCAGGCGAAATACCCGGGCCTGTATCTGTGACCAGAAGCTCCACCCCTTCGGGCGTGCTGCGTGTCTCCAGTGTCAGCTGGCCTTTCTCCTCCATCGCTTCCATAGCATTCCGGGACAGGTTCAGAATAACCTGCTTAATTTCTTTTGTATTCAGCTTCAGCCTTGGAAGATTCTCCACCAGCTTCAGCTCTATGCTCTGTCCCCGCAGATTCGCATCTGCCCAGAGCAGCGGGCTTAGTTCATGAATAATGTCGTGCAGATGGCACTCCTCTTTGTTCACACTGCGGCTTTGTGCCAGGGAGAGGAAGTCACTAATGATACTGTTCGCACGGTCCAGTTCCTCCATCACAATGCGGTAATAATGATCCAGGGACGAGGGGCTCTTCTCCTTCATTAACTGCAGGAAGCCCCTGACCACCGCCATGGGGTTCCGGATTTCATGGGTAATGCCAGCTGCCATCTGTCCGACAAGACTAAGCCGATCCGCATTGAACAGCTCCGTTCTAAGCGCTTCCAGTTCAGTGATATCCTGAATAATAACCACGGCACCGACGGTTTCTTCCGTGTGGCCACGCTTTATAGGCGAGGTGCTTGCAAAGAAAGTTCTTCCCTTGATCTGAATGATCTCACTGGTGCTCTCTCTGTTCAGTAGCGTCATATCTACCCGGGTACCTAGAACTTCGAAGTCAAAATCCTCTATAGCCTCCCTGAGCATGCTCCCTATCAATTCTTCCTTGATGGCTTCGGGATGCTCCATTCGATAATAGGTGAGGAATGTGCTGTTAAGGGATACGATACGTCCCTCCTGATCCAGCAGAAGGATCGACAACGGAGCCGCATCCATCATCTGCTGCAGCTTCTCGGCTTCGCGGAAATATCGCCTGGATATCAGGGTAACCTGCATTTGCAGCTTCTCTTTGTCCAGCGTACTTTCAATCACAAAGAGCAGAAGCGCTCCAATCAGGACAGCCACCGCTATGTTGATAACTCCAAAGATAATAATGGTCAGATCCATCCTGTAAGACATAGGCCAGTTCAGAAAGGAAAGCGCTGTCGACATATATTGACCTACAAGCAGAAAAAAAGAAAGAGTGACATACTTCGCATGCCGTCCACTTCGCTTGAATCGACCTGCCACCATAAGTACTACAGGGTACAGACAAACCCCTGTATCCAGAAGGAAGCTTGATGGGCTGAATGCAGGCTTTATAATGACGTAAATAACCAGCTCTACCATGGCAAGTATTACGGCATCACGGCGTCTGCCATAGAGCATACCCACAAATAAGGAAGGCAAAAAATAATTAAGAGGAATGATTCCGAATAAAACAGATGAGAACGATGAACAAATAAGAATACTGATCAGGCAGGACACCAAAAGCATATTATAATACGATGTTCTCTCCAGCCGGCTGTTCTGAACAGGATGTGGACTGCGCCTTTCGAAGACAAGGGGAAAAAGAAAGGCCGGCGAACACGCAATGAGTAATTGAAGCAACACTTCCTTGACAGCAACCACGTTTTTCCTCCTTTGCGGAGCATGTTCTGTAATCGATTAAATCACAGCCGACAATATTTTACAATAACCTATTACCACGGCAGAGGTTTGTGTTTTATAGGGTTTATTTATGATAAGAGTCCTGATTTTTATTGCGGGTGCCTTCGTATAGGATATACTTAAAAACAACAAGGTTTAGCGAAAGGAAGACATCATGAATCGATATGAAGTAATTGTAATCGGAGGCGGCCCATCGGGACTTATGGCTTCCATTGCAGCAGCCAAGCAGGGAGCCTCGGTAGTTCTCCTGGACAAAGGGGACAAGCTGGGACGTAAGCTGGGCATTTCCGGCGGGGGACGCTGCAATGTGACCAATGCCAAGGAGGTCGATGAGCTGATCCGGTTCATTCCGGGCAACGGACGATTTCTCTACAGCGCCTTTGCTCATTTCAATAACCGGGACATTATTCAGTTCTTCGAAGACCTCGGCATTGCTCTCAAGGAAGAAGACAACGGAAGGATGTTCCCCGTATCCGACAAGGCCAAGACGGTCGTCGATGCCCTTATTGGCAAAGCCTTCTCGCTCGGGGTCAAGCTGCTCACCCATGAGCCGGTGAAGGAAATCCTCTACAGTCTTGATGGCGTACAGGGTGTTCTGCTGGAATCAGGCAAAAAAATATCATCGCCCACTGTTATTGTCGCTACCGGCGGGCGATCCGTTCCCCACACCGGCTCTACAGGGGATGGTTACCCCTGGGCCAAGGCCGCAGGACATACCATCACAGAGCTCTATCCTACGGAAGTGCCTATTGTCTCCAAGGAGCCCTTCATTGTGAGCCGTGAGCTTCAAGGCTTATCGCTCCGGGACGTAGAGCTCTCCGTGATGAATCCGAAAGGAAAAGCGGTCATTTCGCACCGCGGGGACATGATCTTCACCCACTTCGGGCTGTCGGGTCCGATCGCGCTTCGCTGCAGCCAGTTCATCCGGCAGGTGAAGAACAAGCACAAGGTGCAGGAAGCCCTGCTCCAGATCGACCTGTTCCCGGATCATTCCGCCGGCTCACTTGAACAGGAGCTTCGCCGCCTTGCCGCGGCTGAGCCGAAGAAGGCGCTCAAGAATGTGTTCAAGGGAACGATACCGGAGCGGCTGCTTCCGCTTCTCTTCAGCCGGGCCGATCTTCCCGGCGACACTACGTACGAGCATTTACCGAAGGAGCCCTGGAGCTCTTTCATAGCTGTGCTCAAAGCCTTCCCGGTCAAAGCAACGGGGACTCGACCTTTCGAAGAAGCATTTGTAACCGGAGGAGGCGTGCACCTCAAGGAGATTGATCCGAAGACGATGGAGTCGAAGCTGATGCCCGGTCTCTTCTTCTGCGGCGAGGTGCTCGATATCCACGGCTACACCGGCGGATATAATATCACAGCCGCCTTCACCACAGGCTATACGGCGGGAACTCACGCCGGGGATAGCCATCGTCATCAGCGCTAGCCTTTCCCTGGCGGGCGATGAACCCAAACAGGCCACCCACGGATCCTTCCGTGGGTGGCCTGTTCATTTCTTTTATAGGCGTTATACGTTCCTTGTAAGGCCAAGCTTACAGCTGGAGTGCCATCCGGAGTGTCTTTAGCACATGCCCGTCAAATTCATTCTCAAACTCGGTAACCTTCATAAACCCCTTGGCATCATAGAATCTTCGCCCGGTCTCATTATGCCTTTCGACGTTAACATAGACCATCTTCGCACCAGGTGAACCGAGGATGCCTTGCTGGAGCAGGGCTGAGCCTATCCCTCTGCCTTGCGCTTCAGGCACCAGATAGATTGCCGTGAGTTCTACGGCGTTGTCTTCATTTACCGGTGAGAAATTGGCGAATCCGACAATCCGGTCACGATCCTCCGCAACGTACATAAATGAGTGCTCTATACGTCTGTGCAGCATTTCATCACTATATGCCGAGTTCAAGAACCGGTCCTGCACCTCATAAGGGATAATTCCTTCATAGACCGCATTCCAGCTAGCTCTCGCTACTTCCTGAACCTGCCTGATATCCTCCGTACTCATCGGACGAACACGGTACTCCATTTCACATCAGCTCCTGTTTATTTAAGCTTGCTACGCTCCATAAAGGCTATAGCCGCGATCCCTTCCCTATCCTTCTATGGTTCTTCGGCCCATTCGGCCGCTCCCGAATACCTTCCATAATGCAGATCCTGCCCACCAGTTCAATCCGAATCCCGCGATCAGAAAGACAGGTACAGCCCACCAGACGTGCATTATTCTAATGCCCAGGGTTAAGCTTAGAAGCAGGATACTTGGAAGCATGAGCAGTCTCATTGCCGGAGACGACAGCAGATAGGCGTCGGATTCAGCCAGAGGCAACATACTCATGAACCGGGAGGAAAGAAAATATTTGCGATACCCGTTCATCCAGTAAGACAGCAGCATAATCAGCGCTGCATAGACCAGTACATTGACAGGAAAAGGAGGCAGATAACACGCGGCCATCCCGATGCACGAGAACTGAAGATACAACTTGATATTCACGCGGCTGCGGTAAAATGCCTTGACTGCAGATTCAGCAATCCGCTCTGGAGCCTCCCGTGAACGGAACAGCCGGTCCGAGCGCCGGAATATCCACGGTCTTGGCTTCTGCCCGCGGGGCTTGTCAACGGCTCCCGAGAGCAGCGCGGCAGTCAGCCGGGTCTTCTGCCTCTCGTCTTCGCGGACATCGGCCAGAAAGGTTCCCCGCAATCGGAACCGGAGAACAGTCAGCACGGCGGTTAGGGCAGTGAATCCCAGTATGACAGCAAGGATACCGGATGGCGATGCCGTGAGGAACGAGGCCGTCAGGATGTATGGGCCTGAAAGCAAGAGCAAAGCTAGGTATTTCACCACATAGCCCACCCAGCCGGACAGCAGGACCCGGATGAGATGCTCCGCGGTCATCAGAGTCAGTTTATATGCAGCCGTAATTCCGAATAGAAGCATAATTCCGGTCAGGTTAACTTTGAAGACTTGAATAAGAAGAGGCATAAGAATAAGCACCAGAATGGCTGTCACTATTATTTGAAAAAGCAGGCTGGAGAACCAGCCCCATCGCAGAATGGAGCTCTGCCAGCGCTCACGCTGCTTGAGGAAGAGCACATCCGCGGCTTCCCGGTACAGAATGATGCCGCCGCTTGGGCGCAGCGCCAGCATAAGCACCAGCGGAATTACACCGAAAGGAAGCCGATGCAGCCATTCAGGAGGACTGGACAGCATATCATAATATAGGCGCGCTAGCAGCAGAACGCCTGGGATAACAATATATAGGGCAACTGTAATATCAACGACTGAACGGATCGCGCCATACTGCTTACGATAATGATCTATCCATCTGCGCATAAACAAACGCCGGCTGCTGCCCACTTGCATATAGGATTCCTCCTTTTATTTAAGGATTCAGGACAAGCTAGGTCAATTTGTCAAAACAATCAAATAAGGAAGCCCCCGGCAGTCCGCTTACTTCCCGTATATCCTCCAAGGTCCCGCTTGCTGCGACCTGCCCGTTCGAGATCAGGATGAAATCATCACAAATCCGCTCCGCAGTATCCAGCACGTGCGTCGACATCAGCACGCCTGCTCCTCTTCTCCGCTCTTCTTCCAGCAGCCCCAGAAAGTCTTTGGTCGCTCTTGGGTCGAGACCGATGAACGGCTCGTCTACGATATATACATCTGGACGAATCAGGAATCCAAGCATGAGCATCATCTTCTGCTGCATTCCTTTGGAGAAGCTCGCTGGCAGGTGGTCACGAACCTCGTTCATGCGAAACTTATCCAGCAAAGAAGAGGCCTCGTGTTCAAAATCCGCTTCATCCAGCCCGTAGACAGCTGCAGCCAGGCCAAGATGCTCCCACAGAGTCAGCGTATCATAATAGACGGGCTGTTCCGGAACATAGGCGTAGCTCCCGGACGCCCCGCCGAATTTGATCTCTGCCTTGGAATGCGGCAGCAGGCTTAGGATGGTCTTGATAGTCGTGCTTTTGCCTGCCCCGTTCGGGCCGATTAAGCCTGTCAGTCTTCCCGCTCGCACATCGATATCTACATTCCGGATCCTCGGCTGTCCGGCTTCATACCCGGCTTCTTCAATATGTACTTGAATCACGCTTTCATCTGGTACCTTCAAACCGCCCACTCCCAGCTTACTAAATTGATTTATTGATCATATAACGTCTTGTCCATCACGTAATATAAAAAAATACGCAAAAGTTGCCAAAAAAGTCGCGGGATTTCTATAAAAAAAGAGCAGGCTTCCGGGTGGGAAGCTGCTCTTCTTCTCTTTGCCTAAATCAGGACTGATTCGTGATGCGGTGCAGGGCTTGTGCACATTCGTGCAGGTGACGGGAATAATCGGCGGCAAGGTCCTGAATGACCTCTCCTCGCTCATCCACATGATCCCCGGATCTTTCTACATCCACCAGGCTCACTTTGATCTCGCGAGGATCCAGATAAGTACACTGGAAGTCAAAGGAATAGAACTGATGTCCTGCTGCATTAATATGAATCCGCAGACTCTGAGGATCTTTGGCATCCGCAAGCACCTGTGCGCTGTCTCCCGAGTTCAGAAATTCGGGCAGCTGCTGCTGCCAGGCATGGACCAGCATATTCTGGTCCACGTTGAACGATTCGTTCATCTATTACACCTCCCCTTACTGTTAAGGTGTGGAGGCATACCCTTTTTTATACTACGGCTTTATCAAAAATGGCTGCTTCTTACGCCTTCTGCTTGGCTCCGGACTGTGCACGCCCGGGTTCATCCGTGCCTGGCGGCCTGCTCCGCAGTCCGAGTACACTTAACGCCCCAAGCAGAGCGATTACGGCCATGATGATGAATTGAAGGTGGAGGCCGCCTTCAAGGAAGTGACGAAGCGTATTCCACAGCTCCTTCGGCAGCTCTGCTATCTTCTCAGGAGACAGGAGCTTGTTGATGTCGTCCTGGGATACCTCAGTTCCCTGCTTGCGGCTTGCTGCAGCTGCACTTGAGATGTGCTGGTTAATCAATACGCCGAATACGGCAACCCCGATCGTCTGGCCAAGCGACTTCACGAACGAGTTCAGCGCCGTAGAAGCCCCTCTGAGGCTGAAGCCTACAGAGGATTGAGCAATGATCGTGAACACGGTGAAGGAGAAGCCGAAGCCGAGCCCGTACAACGCATTCCATACCATAAGCAGATACTCTGGTGTCGTATCCGCAGCCAAGGCCATACCGCTGGCCCCGATCAGTACGAATACAAGTCCGATGAACGAAGTCAGACGTGAACCATGCTTGACGATCCAGCGCCCTCCGATCACCGATCCAATGAGCCAGGAGAAGGACATCGGGGCAAGCAGCAGCCCCGACTCGGTGGCGCTTTTACCCAATACCCCCTGAACCCATAACGGGAAATAGGAGGTGAGCCCGATCAATAGAGCACTGGTCAACAGACTTGCGATATTGGAGAAGGCAATGTCTTTGTAGCGGAAGAGCTTAAGGGGAACAAGCGGTTCCTCGGCTTTCTTTTCTACAATGAAGAACAACACCAGAGCGATTACGGCAACCGCAAAGATAACCAGAAGCTCAGGCGAGTTCCAGTCAAGATACTGACCGCCTGCCGCAAGCCCGAACAGCAGGGCCGCCACCCCGATCGTGAAGGTCACCGCACCCGGATAATCGATATTGACCTTCTTCTTCTCTATATTCTCCTTCAAATAGTTGATTATAAACACAAGCGAAAGGAGACCAAACGGAATGTTAAAGCCGAATACCCATCTCCAATTCAAGTAATCTACCACATACCCGCCCAGCAGAGGACCCACCAGGGAGGAGATTCCCCAGACGGAGCTGAGATAGCCCTGTACCTTGGAACGCTCCTCCATGGAATAAATATCTCCGATGATGGTGAAGGTAACCGGAATTAATCCTCCCGCACCAATCCCTTGAATCGCCCGGAAAATGATCAGCTGCTCCATACTCATGGCGAACCCGCACATGAGGGAGCCTCCCAGAAACAGAATCGAGCCGATTACGAACACCAGCTTCCGTCCGAACAAATCGCTGATCTTGCCAAAGATCGGCGTCGTTACCGACATCGTGAGCAAGTAGGCGGTAAATACCCAGCTGAGCAGCTGGGCGCCGCCAAGATCACCTACGATTCTTGGCCCTGCGGGTCCGATAACCGTGCCTTCAATGGCTGCAAGAAAGGTCGACAGCAGAAGGCCGGCCAAAATATAATTACGCTTTAATGAGGATTGCACTTGAATATGACCTGCCCTTCTATTTAGGTTGAACTATAGATTTACACTCTTGCCTATGGGCAATTTATTAAGTTCTACTTATATATTTCTTAATATATATATGGATTGAACTAACATCCACTTCTTTAGTTCATCCCATATAAATTGCAAAACTTAATTATAAACCTCAGACCGAGGGAAGTCCATGTCCTGCCCGGGCAAAAAAAGCTGTCCGAAGGTCATTCCTTCGAACAGCTATCTGACAGGTGATCTGCGTAGTTCACCTTGATCCAATATAAATATCGTATCCGCTTCTTCTTCAAAACGCTCAGGCTCATGGGTGATAACCAGCAGTGCGGCTCCCTCCTGGGAGGCCGCTTTGCAAAGGTTAGTAAGAACCTTGGCGCCTGCGTAATCCGTGCCTGCAGTGGGCTCGTCCAGAATGTAGAGCTTTTTGCGTAACATGAACTGGGCCGCGGCACCTAGCAGGCGCTTCTCCCCTCCGCTCAGCAGATAGGGAGAGGCATCATGTCTATCGCTGAGGCCAGCCGCTTCAAGCAGCCGTTCAGCCCGCTGCAGCACTTCACCCGGAACGGAAGCTTCGGGTGCCAGCGCCATTTCCAGCCTGGGTCCGTACAGCATCTCATCCAGTACGTTCGAGGTAACGAACTGATGCTCAGGCTCCTGGAACAAATACCCGATCTGCTCCGCAAGCTCATAGGTCTTCATTCGGGAAGCTTCCCTGCCTTCCCAATACAGCGCCCCCCTTGGCATGGGCAGAAGGTTCATCAGCAGCTGCGACAATGTCGTCTTGCCGGATCCGTTCTCCCCGCAGATCAGCGCCCATTCACCGGGGCGCAGCGAGAGGCTGATGCTGTGAAGCACCGCGGCGGCGCTGCCGGGATAGCGGAACGTAAGGTTCCGCAGTTCCAGCAGCGGCGGCGCATCCGGCTGCGCCGCGGGGCCTTCGCCCGCCGTGCCCGGCTGCGCCGCGGGGCCTTCGCACGCCGTGCCCGGCTGCGCCGCGAGGCCTTCGCCCGCCTCGCCCGGCGGCAGCACGCCGAGCTGCACCAGGCGCTCCCGCCGGGTGCGCACAAGCTCTGCGGCGGGGCCGTCCAAGGCCACGGCGCCGCCTTCGAGCACCACGAGGCGCCCAGCCGCCGACGCGAATTCATCGACGCGGCTGGACACCGTCAAGAGCGTGCGCCCTTCGGCGTGCAGCTGCTGCAGCAGCGCAAGCAGCTGCTCCCGCGAAGCCCTGTCCAGGCTGGACGCCGCATCGTCGAAGACGATGATCTGCGTCTGCATGGACAGGACAGCGGCAATGCCGGTGCGCTGCCGCTGTCCTCCGGACAGCGCATGAACAGAGCTTGTCCGCTGCTCCGTCAGCCGGACGGCGGCAAGGGCTTCGCTTACCCGGCCGGCAATCTCTGGCGCGGGAACGCGCAAGTTCTCGGGACCGAAGGCAACTTCGTCTTCTACCCTTCCCTGAACGAGCTGGGCATCCGGGTCCTGGAAGACAATGGCGATGCGCCCGGCGATCTCGGCGATTTCGGCTTCAAGCGGATCTCGGCCGCCAACGCGAACACTCCCTTTCCGCTCCCCACCGCCAATACGAGGAAGATAGCCATTCAGAAGCTGACACAGGGCGGACTTTCCACTCCCGCTCCGTCCGGTTATGGCGACCCACTCTCCAGGCTCAACAAGAAGGGACAGGTCGTTTAGTACAGGCCGTGTCTCCATCTCATACGTATAAGTCACGTGTTCAAGCTCGATTACCGGAGCTTTCAAGGCTTAGGCTCCTTGTCCCCGACTGATCGCGAACCGTCTCAGCAGTTGGGTTCTGATTAGCGCAGATCCCAGAACTTGAGTCAGAAGACCGCACAGCAGAATACCGCTCACAATTCTTACCCCTAGGGCGATAAGCAGGATTGAAGTTCCCCACTTCGTGTAATGGAACATGTTCGCCGCGAAGAAGAACCAGATCGGCACCATGGCTCCTCCTGCAATCATCAGAACGCCGAGGTTCCATTTCCGGTAGCGGACGATCGCAAAGACAAGCTCGGCAATCACCATATAACATGCCGCCGCAACGAAGCAAGAAGCAATGCCATATGCCGTTCCCATAAAGGCCTGAACTACACCGCCGATCCCATATGTAATGACAGCCGTACCGGGTTTGCGAATAATATAATAGGCTAGAAGTCCGTAAATCATATATATTCCGGTAATGGATGATGTTGCAATCGGTCCTCCCAATGTATTGAGTGCCTGATTAATGGGCGATATGTACGTAGTCATCACCGCGTTGGCTGTGGCCAGCATGGCCATTAATACAATTTCCATGGTTGTGAATGCTGCGAACACACTTTTTCTAGAACTTGCCATCTAAATCTCCCTTTCTATTGTCAACTAACAATACTAATTTAGGTTAACAATAAATCCGCGTCAAGTCCTTTTTCTCAAATTCAGGCCAAGACTGTCTATAGAACCCACATCAGCGCTGCCATTATCACACTGACTCCCATCGTGATTATTCCCTTCTTCTTAAGCGGCACTTCTCTGTAAAATGTCCTGTCCCGGTAAGCTCCGAAGCCTTTCGACTCCATGGCGCCCGCCGTCTGCTGGACCCTCCTGATCGCCGCCGTGAACATCGCTGCCAGATGACTTTTTATCCGCTGCATCTGTCCTCTTAATCCCCTGGCCGGACGCCCTCCCCTTATATCACGAGCTGCTGCCGCAACCCTTCCTTCTGCTTCCAACAGGGGAATGAACGTAAGCGCAATAGACACGCCAAATGCCAACCGATAAGGTATTCTCAGCTTCTGAACCACAATGGTCACGAATTCCCCCGGATCAGTGGAAGCAATATAGATCATCGACGAGAGGAACAGACAGATGATTCGCAAGGCCGCTGCTGCTCCCTCATACAGCCCCCCCGTGGTAAGCTCTAGCGGTCCAAGTGATCCGAGAACCCGGCCGCCCGGAGCCGCCAACGCCGTGAGCAGGAACAGCGGCAGGCTGAATCCGCCAATAAAACTGAGACGCTTCCGCAATGTTCTGAACTCCATTCCAGCTCCGAAGCACGCTGCCGCTGCCAAGAAGACCAGCATGATCCCCAGCAGCAGCGGATTATTCCAGTGCATCGCAAGCGCCGCCAGGCTGATCAGTGCGACCAGCTTGCTTAGCGGATCGAACTTGTACAGCACGAATCGGTTCCTTGATTCTGTAGTGTTCATATTCAATATGACCTCCTTCTTTGCACAAATTCTCGCCTCAAAAGGGCATACAAATGCAGATCAATATATCCCTCGCCCTGCTCGTTCTGCTGGTATTCCCGCAGCAATCCCTCTTCCTGAAAGCCAAGCTTGTTCAGCATGGTTCTGGAGGCCGTATTCTCTGGCAGGACAAGCGCTTCAATCCGGTTAAGCCCCATTACGGAATAGCCGAACTCCAGCATCGTTACCAGTGCTTCGGGCATATAGCCCCTGCCCCAGTATGCCGCTCCCAGATCATAGCCAATCTCCCCTCTGCACGCGCCGGCCAGCTGCCACACATTGTACCCGCAGCTGCCGATCAGAGTCCCTGTTTCTTTCAGCTCAACACCCCATCTTAGGGTATCTTCACTCTCGGACAAGCCATTAAGTAAGTTAATCATATCCCGTGTATCCTGTACAGATTCCAGCCTGGACATATTCATATATCTGACTACCTCGTCATCTCCCCAATACTTGAAGAGCTGCGCCGCATCGCGATCTTCCAGCTTTCTGAGCCGCAGGCGGCTGCTTTCAAGCTCGGGAATAACTCCCCCGCATCTGTACATCCCATCCATCCTCCCTGTGAACCGGCATTCCTGACCCTTTTACATTAGAAAACCATACTTTATCCCGCTGAGTCAAAGCCCGCCGCAATTCCGCGAACAATTCCTGGGGGCGCGATTTTCTTGGTATCATTTAGGTGATAATATATTCATCAAGAATAAAGTTTGGAGGAGTCGCGGGATGGTCTACACCATTTTGATTATTGTACTGTTGTTAATCCTGCTTGCCGTTAGCGGCGTGACCCATTTTGGCTTTCGTCAGATTACACAAATGCGGCTGCAGACATCCGAAGGGCTCTTTAACTTTATGGAAGAGACAGGCGTATTTACTCGTGAGAAGTTTGAGGCTCTGGTCAAAAGAGAAGTTAGCGTGACTTCACGCGATGGTCTTCTTCTGAACGGCCATGTGCTGGAGTCCCATCCGGACTCCAAACGCTGGGCGATCATCGTACATGGATATACGGCCGCCCTGGAGGTTTCGGCTCAATTTGCAGGTATGTTCGAAGACAGGAACTTTAATATCCTGCTTGTGGATCAGCGCCGTCACGGCAGAAGCCAGGGAAGCTATACCACCTATGGATATCAGGAAAAATATGATGTGGAGGTATGGGTGAAGTGGGTGCTTGACCATTATGGGGAGGATGCAGTTATTGGACTTCACGGCCAGTCACTGGGCGGTGGTACGGTGCTGGAATACTTAAGCATAGCCCATCCGAGTGTCAAATTCGTGGTTGCCGACTGCCCTTATTCCGATCTAACGGAATTAATCCGTTATCAAATGACGGTCCTGAACAAGATGCCTGCCTTCCCGTTCATGTCCTTAATCGATAACCAACTTGAGCGCAAGGCCGGATTCCGTCTGAATCAGGTCAGTCCCATTCGTGCAGTCCGGGAGAGTCTCTTACCGGTTCTGTTCATCCACGGTTCGGCGGATACTTATGTCCCTACCCGGATGAGCAAGGATATGTATGAAGCCAAGTCTGGAATGAAGGAGCTGCTGATTGTTGAAGGAGCGGTTCATGCCAATGCCTATGGTGTGGACCCCGCAGGATATACGCGAAAAGTGCACAGCTTCATCGACGAGGCTCTTGCAGCCTCCTTACCGGCTGCTGCGGAGCAGGCCGTACGGCCCGTAGCTCCCCCAGATTCAGCCTCACCGTTACATCACTAGAACACCGTAACGTCTTAAAGCCGCCTTATGCTTGTTACATTCAAGCTTAAGGCGGCTTATATTCTCATATACAGGCATGTAGCCATTATTTACTCCACTGCATAACCGCTGACCATTTGATGCTGCGCCATAACGATATATTTATCCAGCCGCTGGCTGAGTTCGAGAACATGGGGGTTCGTGAAGTCCCGTTCTCCGGCCATAGCTGCGAGCTCATATCTAAGATTCTCTATAATTGTGAGAAGTTCCTCATTCACTCTGCTGCCTTTTTTTGGTCGTTCATGCGGTTGATAAGCTTTGGATGCCATATTCTCACCTTCTCTCTTATCATTACTAAACTATCATACCTCATGATGCCAAAAAAACATATTTTTCAAAAAACAAAAAAATATAGCACTCTTTGTCGGGGTTACCTGGCCGTGCTCCCAACGTCTTCGTCCCCATCTTCTATAAAGTAAAAAAGCACTCTCCCGAGTGCTCTTTGGACATAAATACCTAGCCGCCAACACCATGGTTGAGCAAAGGCTGAACGATGCCTGGAGAAGCTGGTGCAGCAATACCACTAAAGATTCCTACAGCCAAGATTAGAGACAAAATAACCTTCTTCATTCTGCTCACCTCCCCCGTTTCAGACTTTACACGTTCACTTATGCCGGAATAGATCTGTAAGCATCCCACAGGCATATACTATTTTGGATAATATTCCCTGTTAAATCCTATAATACTAGGTACATTCTATCCTTGTAAAGAACTTTTAAATGATAGAACTGACATAAAAAAAAGCACTCCTGATAGAGTGCGAATACATCAAAAATTAGAATCTTACACAATCTGGACACGGCGATCGCTGAAGGGATAGCTTCTGTCTTTGTTCCTAGCTTCCTCCATCATGAACTGGTATTCGCTCTTATGCTGTTCAGATGCATAACTGCGATATGCCTCGAACAAAGTCACACATTGAATAACATTTCGATCATGGTTCTGGATGAAAGCCAGCTTTAAGGCAAATAAGATGTTCGCCGTTCCCTCTGTATATTGATTCTTCCTGAAATGGTAGATTGCGAGCTGGTAGCGGTAGGAGAAATGCCTGTCCATCTCAATAGAATTATAATGATCAATCTTCTGAATGACCTGGGAACACTGCTCAATAATAGGATCAGCATAGAAGCCGTATTTATTGGCAGATTCAATAATGGTCAGAAGACCCGGAAGCATCTCCTGCGGATGTTCCTGCAAGAAATGGAAGTATTCCGGCAGAATATCAATATTCCCAGTAAGCATCTCCAGTGTATAGGCATTCGCCTGAGCCCAGACCTTGAATTTGTTAACTTCCACCCAGCCTAACTCATTCAAATTCTCGAACCAGCCTAGATCGGCATAGCCACTGACGTATTTCTTCGCTTGATCATACTGCTCCTGCTTCTGAAGGGCGACCGTCTTAAGCAGATAGCCCTGCCCGTAATAGACAACCAGATGCCGCTCCGTCTCAAGCACTTCACCTGGCTTCTCCCGCACTTTCCGTCTTAATTGATCACGATACACCGCTTGGGCCAATGCTCTTAGCTCATCGGAGTACTTCTCCACTTCCCTCCACTTATGCAGCGTGAAGCAGACATTGGCCAGCTTCAGGAGGGCATCAAGCTGGTGATTCTCCGGGAGCCTCTTGCGGAAATGCTCGAACCGGATCACGGCCTTCCAGTTCTCTTCCGCATCATGACCCTGCTTGCCCATAAATAAGCGGTACTGGCTGATCGCCAGCCGTTCGGAGTAGCTGTCCTGCTCCATCTCAGCAACAGCTTCATGGAATAAAGCTGCCTCACTCAGCCTGCCGTTCATATACAGCTTCTCGCCGATATCGAACAGAAGGCCAATGGGCTTGGGGATCTCAAGCATTCTTAAGATTGCAGCCTTAAGGCAGTCCTGCTTATTAAGCTCTGCACAGCGAAGCAGATAAGGCTCCAGCCTTCTTCGTGACACCTTGGTTCCCGAAAAACACTCATCCAGATATAAGGGGTAGAACCACCCTTCCGGGTATCCCAGCGTCTCTGTAATAATATCCAATTGTCTAATGGCTATAGGCTTGGGGGGAGATCCATGCAGGATTGCACTAAGACTGCCCCTATTCATTCCGGAAAGGTGCCCAAATGTGGTGAGTGTATAACCTGAGCTCGAAAGACGATCCTCTATTTCCGAGCGAATTGAGTTCATAGACTCCATTCAGCACCTCCTAATCTATATTCATATAATAGCAAAATTACATATATTTAACAATTGGTTAATTAAAAGCAGAAAAAAAGCCACCCTATTAGTTATTCACCGGATAAAATGGAAAATCCTTCTGAAATAAGTAATTGGGCCGCCTTTTTTTGAATATGTTAACACTCATTTAGAAGTGGGAGATCCCGTCTGCTCCGTCTCTGGCTGAAGTACTTCGCTGCACAATTCTTGAAGCACAACCTTGATCTCTTTGAGCTCCTCAATTCCCGCACCGGTAATTGAATATTGATCGTCATGGGGAGTCAGGAAGTTCTCCTCGGTCAGCCTCTCAAGCTCTTGCTTTACTTCGCGTTCTGCAACTTTGTAGCCATGCTTCTCAAGCAGCAGCAGCATGTCCCCCATATTAATATCTTCCATTCCAGCATTGTGGAGCATGTGAATACGGATAAACAAATTTTGCACATCTGCGCGCATACTTAACTCTCCTTCCGGTGTGAGATATTCAGATTGTACTTACCCCCAAAGGCTTCGCAGGAAACACACAACCCCCCTGACGCCTTGCCAGGCCTCAGTTCTCTGGGATTGACCTGTTGACATTCAGCGCGAAAAGGTCTCTAATTAAAACGTTGATTCACCAAAGGAGGAACGATTATGTTTCAAGCAGATCAATATAATGGCACACGCCATGAACAATATGAGACGGTACTTAGTCAGCTGGGTGGACTCATTCATGGAGAACCCAGCCTGATTGCCAATCTGGCAAATGCCTCAGCTCTTCTTGGCCAATTTCTTAAGGATGTGAACTGGGTTGGCTTCTACCTCTTCGACGGTACCGAGCTGGTGCTTGGCCCGTTCCAGGGGCTTCCGGCCTGTATCCGCATTCCGCTTGGCCGGGGAGTATGCGGAACCTCTGCGGCGGAGCGAAGAACGCTCGTTGTCGAGGATGTACACGCCTTCCCGGGCCATATTGCCTGTGATGCGGCTTCCAATAGCGAGATTGTTATTCCTGTCATTAAGAATGACCAGCTTATTGGCGTGCTGGATATTGACAGTCCGCTTAAAGGAAGATTCGATGAACTGGACAAGGAATATCTTGAGAAGTTCGTCCAGGTTCTTACCGAAGAACTGGCAGCTGTCTGAATCTGCTCTTACACCAAGGGACATCAGCCTTATCCAATATGGATGGGCTGATGTCCTTTTTGCAGCTGGTTATGCTCGTCATACGAGTTATGCTGTTCATGCTGATTGGCTGTCCAGCGCCTATTGTTCACATCTCTTGGCTGGGAGCAGCTGCAATTAGCTCGCTCTGTACCTTTTACCTTTCCTTATCCGTACGATGAATAATCGTCATTCCTTCCACATGGCGTTTACTCATCACTTTCTTCTTCTTACGGTTCTCTTTCGTCTCAAACACAATATCGAAATCGTAATCCTCGGGATACAGCTCTTCCTTGGAGATATACGGCTTTAGACGCTTATGATTGATTCGCATCTTCTGCTTCTGAACCATAACGCCTACGATCCCGTACCGGTCCTGGGCTTCGCAGACAATGCCCACCTTATCAAGAGACGTGACCTTAACCGCATCCCCAACTTCAAAAGCTTTCCGGGCCGCAGCCGGCTGCTGTACCGGATTCGTCTGATCTTCACGCTCATCCACTGAATCAGAGGGTGCAGCTTGATCACTGTGCTCTTCTTCCAGCCGTTCAATTCCGGCTTCTGTACGATCGTCTGCGGCTTCTGTCCGCCCAGTTCCTGTCTCCGATGTGCCCCATGCTGGCTGGTCCTTAGAGCCATCCTCCTCATCACCCTCTAAATCCCGGATCTCCGATTCGTGCAGCCCATGATTGTAATCCGGCTGTCTCTCCTCATCTGAACGCGCAGGCTGCTTATGAAGCAGCGCTCGTGATCGGCCAAGCACCGTACCGGGGATGCCCAACTTCTCGGCAATCTCTATCGCATAGCTCTTACCTGCCTGACCAATGGTCAGCCGGTACAGGGGCTGCAGGGATACCGGATCAAATTCCATCCGGGCATTCTCGAAGCCCGGTGTTCTCGCTGCCAATACCTTAAGCTCATTGAAATGCGTGGTCACAAGCACTGAAGCTCCTTTGCCGCTCAGCTCTTCCAAAATGGCTGTAGAGAGTGCAATGCCCTCTCCGGGGTCCGTCCCCGCAGCCAGTTCATCAATAAGCAGCAGCGTCTGCGAATCCGCTGCAGCTAGCATGTTCACCAGGCTTTGAATTTGGGCAGAGAAGGTACTCAGGGACTGTTCAATACTTTGTCCGTCCCCGATCACGGCCATCACTCTGGAATATACGCCAAACTTACTGCCGGGCAGGACCGGAACCAGCAGACCGGACTGCACCATCAGCGTCAATAAGCCCAGGGTCTTGAGCACAACGGTCTTCCCCCCGGTATTCGGCCCTGTAATGATCAGCGTCTTAAAGCTTCTTCCTATCTCAATATCGAGTGGAACCATGCTCTGAAGCAGCTTGGGGTGCTTGGCGCCGAGCAGCCGGGTCTGCCCCTCCTCATTAAGCTCGACCGCCTGCCCTCCGGTCGTCACCGCATACCTGGCTTTTGCGAATATAAAATCATAGGTTCCAGTGATCCTGATATTCGTATGAATCTCTTCTGCTCCCTGCTCCACCATATCCGACAGCATGCTGAGTACCTTGGCCTCTTCCCTGCTCTCATCGCCCTGCAGTAGTTCGAGCTCAGATTGAAGCCCTGATATCTCATAAGGCTCCACGAATACAGTCTGGCCGCTCGTTGAATAGTCCAGCACACTGCCTTTAACCTGGCGGTAATACTCCTTCTTCAGCGGAATGACATAGCGTCCGTTCCTGACACTGACCAGACTCTCCTGCAGGATCGACTGATATCTGGACATGATGCCTTGAATCTTCTTCTGAATCCGGTCCTTCACCGAATTCATCCGCTGTCTGGCCTTCGCCAGCTCCCGGCTGGCCTCATCGGTTACCCGCCCGTGGCGGATACACCTGAGAATCTCGCTCTGCACCTCCGGGAGCTCGCGCAGCGAAGCGGCATAAGAGCTGATCTCCGGAGCCAGCTCCCGCTTGCTGGCCATGTACTTCCGCAGCTGAGTACAGCTGTGCAGGAAAGTATATACCGCCGTGAGATCCTCTTCCCGGAACAGGTATCCTGTTCCAAGCAGGGACATGACCTGCTCAATTCCATCCAGGGAGGGGAGCGGGATGCTGGACCCTTTTTCAAGTATCAGCCTTGCCTCCAGCGTCTCCTGCATGGACCTTCTGATCACATGAATCTGATTCGTAGGCTGAAGATTGCTGACCATCTCCCTGCCTGCGTAAGAGACGGCATACGTCATGATATCCTGTTTGATCTGGTCGTACTCCAGTGTGCTTTGTGTATACTGCTGTTCCATTGGTGAAACCTCCTGAATTTATGATGGAAAAACAAAAAGAGGGCAAAGAATGCTAACGTCATTCTTTGCCCTCTAACATGGATTGAACTGTAGATATACCTGCCGCTCATACTGCGTTCTGTAGGAAAGCAGCCGGGCATCAGGCATCTTCAGTCCATCTCATATATAACTGTCTCATATCCCGCCGTAACACAAAAAAACCGTGCTGAAAAACAGCACGGTGTGGTGTACATTGGAAATAAAACAGCAGGTAAGGCGCCGTTTGATGTACCGCGTGTTCTTAACTAAATCTCAGACCGCAGAAGGGCAGAATCGAACAAGGCATCCACTTATTAGCAGCAGCGCCAGTCGTCACCTTCGTAACAGCCTTATGAAATTTACTAGTTAAGAACGGTCACCAACATTAAGATTTCCCCTTACCAATTGAAATGTATGAATTGAACACGGGGAGTACCTGCGGTTCAATTCCTACTAAATTTTAACAAAGGACATGCTTCTTCGTCAACTGCAGTTCAAGAACACTTCAGCTTCAGCTTCAGCTGAAGCTGAGTCCCTCCTCATTCGCAGCACACTTGCAGGCTCTGAAGCTGTCACTGCGCTCGCGCTCCATTTCTGCTTCCTTATTCCGTAGGTATTTGCGTCCCCTCCAGCGGAGCAGCGCCACAATTCCCCGGAAATACTCATCTATAATCATACATGCATAAATGGCAACAACGCCCCATCCGAGTGATACGCCGAACAAATAAGAACATCCGGTGGCAATGATCCACATGGAGATCAGCGAGTTATACATGACGAACCTCGTATCTCCAAGTGCACTTAATGCATCGCCAATCGCCATATTCAGCATTTTGCCTGGCTGGAGCAGCAGGTTCATCCAGAGCAGCGATACTCCAATTGCCAGAATTTCCGGATCGGAAGTGAACAATCCCAGCAGGCTCTTACCGCATAGCAACAGAATGAATGCATTCATCGTAACCAGGGGCAGACCGAACTTCAGTGCGCGGTAGGCGGACTTGTAAGCTTCCTTCGTCTTTCCGCCTCCGAACAGGTGGGCGATCTGAATCTGTGCAGCGAGTGCGATGGAATAACCTAGCAGGAAGCAGAACGATTCGAGTGTATTCATATAGGTTCTCGCCGCGAGCACCTCCGTACCCAGCATGGCCAGAAATGAGAATATCGCAAGCTGCGAGAACACCCAGCAGCCCATATTTACGCCAAGCGGCCATCCGATCTGCATGATCTCCTTGAACAGCTTGCGGTCAAAGATGCGCATATCCGACCAGACGATGTTACGCTGAAATGTGCCGACGAAGATGAACAGAAGCACGAGTGTGGCAATAAGCCGGCTGACTAGTGTGGAGAGCGCTACCCCGGCGAGCCCCCACTGCGGGAATCCGATGGCACCGAAAATAAAACCATAATTCATAACAATATGAATGATGTTCATACCAACCGCCGTATACATCGGTCCCTGCGTATTCCCGGTATTCCGGATCGCTGTGCTGAGCGTAGACATGATAGCGGTCAGAATCATGCCGCCTCCCACAACAGAGATATACGTCCTCGCAAGAGGCAGCAGTTCGCCCGGCATCTGAAGCATTTGCGCGATAGGTCCTGGAACGGCAATCAGGAGCACGCTTAACAAGGCTCCGATCAGAGCGGTGACTTTGAGCGAGATAATGGCTACGGTTCTCGCCTCTTCTTCCTTGTGCGAGCCAAGCTTCTGGGCAATCAGAATGCCAGCCCCGCCTGCAACCGTGGCAAAGAGCGTGGTGAGCGCATTGAAGAGCTGATTGGAGAAGCCCACGACCGCAACCGCATCATCTGAAATGCGGCTGACCATCAAGGTATCCACCGCCCCCAGCAGAAATTGCAGGAACAATTCAATAAAAATAGGCCAAGACAGCGCCCATAGAGTAAACTTATCTTTTTCCAAGCTGCTCACGGTTATAACACCTTCCCAAGTAACATTGTATTTGTAAACAAATTATAGATGGTATACTGGGATGGAAGTATCAGTATTTGAACTCAAACTTTTAAAATTCCAACCTGAATTCATATCTTGAGGTGAGGCCTGTGCCGCTATTACAATTCACGATCCCTCCACTGCCTTATTACATCGTTAGCGGATTAGCCGAGGTCCCCTGCGGGAGCAAGCATCCTGCGAGAAGAAATATTGGCGTGTTCGATCTGCTCGTAGTCATGAAAGGCGCTCTATATATTGGCGAGGAAGACCGGCACTTTGAGGTTAGAGAAGGACAGTCGCTCATTCTCCGCCCAGACGCCTACCACTACCCTACCCTTGCCTGTACGGAGGAGACCCGCTACTACTGGCTGCATTTCAATACCGAGGGAGATTGGCTTCCAGCCGATGAACAGGAGTCCGCGTATCACCGGGAAGCTCCCATAGAGGCTCCTACATTTCTGCCGGCCTATTCGATTACTCCCTTTATGATCCGGGTTCCAAAGTATACTCCCCTGCTGCAGCCCGAGAAGTTCTACACCCTTCTTCGGGAGCTCACGCTGATGAACCAGAACATTCACCTGCCGGGTGCGAGGCTGCGTCAGCAGGCCCTGTTCCAGGAGGTAATCCAGCAGCTGTCCGATACGCTGACGACTGATGCCCCTTCTCCGCAGACCGCTTGTGCAGAGCGTGCTGCCGCCTATCTCAGGGCTCATTATCAGAGAGACGTGACAGCCAAAGCGCTCGGAGAACATGTGAACTTTCACCCTGTGTATATCGCCCGCTGTATGCAAAAGGTATTCGGCTGCTCGCCCGCGGCTTACTTACTGAGATACCGGATCTCACGGGCCAAGCTGCTGCTGCTGCAGACTGACCTGTCCATCACCCGGATCTCCGAGGAAGTAGGATTTAACCATCCTGCCTATTTCACCTCTTCTTTTGCCAAGCAGGAAGGACTGTCACCGCGAAAATTCAGACAGCGTTTCTCTTGATAACGCTTTCCGAATACTTATAATTTCCAAACCTTTACATTCAATGGTAGTGGATATAGATTTAGATGCCGCTTGATATGCAGATCGGGCCTGTACGGGTAATAAGATATATCCCTCTTGGGAAGGCTCTTACCTTGGAAACTTTGCGCAGACTCTATACGTAATACTGATTGAATCTATTAATGGTAAGGTGGTGAACCTGGATGAAGCACTGCCTATTTCGAAAAATGGCTCTTGCACTCCTGCCGATGCTATGTGTAGGCGCGCTTTATCTTGCGCCTACGGCGAATGCCGGATATTTTAACGACCTGTTCAATGGAGTCCAGGAAATATCGGAGCTCCCCAGCGAAGTCAACCAATTGAAAGAGGAATATAAAAGTACAGTGAGCAAGCTGGATGAGGCTAAAGGAACGCTGGAGTCCTACCGACAGCAGAACGAAGCCCTCATTCAGCAGAACAAAAAGCTGACCGAGACCGTGCAATCCCTCATGGACGCAGAAGCTGACCGCCAGGCCAGCTCCAAGCGGATTCGGGTCCTGTTAATTACCGGAGCCGCGCTGCTCGCCGGATATTTCATCCTGCTGCGGGTGCTCAGAGTCGTCCTGCGGCGGTAAGCGTGCTGAACCCTGCGCCGCGCTGCGGCAACATTTTAGACAAAGGAAGGAGACCCGCCATGCAGCTTATCCACGAGACTGAATCAAGCCACATCGGTGGACAGGCTGTTCGCTTCCTGCTTGAAGAGAATGAGAAGATTCACGTCCTTCACCCCCAGCAGATCATCGCCTTCAAGGGGCCGTCCGGCAACCGGAGCGACCGGCTTATGAATGTGAAAGGGATGTACAGGAAGAAGAAGCTCATTCAGGCGGATCTGAAAGGCAGCTGCGAATTTGTAGCTGCTCTTCCCGCGTCTTACAGTATGAAGCCGATTGTGCTGACTCCGGAGAGCGATCTGCTGTACGACTTCCGCCATCTTTTCTTTTATACGGAGGGAGTGACGATGCAGACTCGCATTCTGAATATGAAGAATATGCTGATCACCCGGGATGCCGTGAAGATGAAATTCTCGGGTAGCGGACAGATCGGCATTCTGACTGAAGGTCAAGTGTGCGAGGTGGCCCTGGATCCGGAAGAGCCGCTGTATGTCGATGCCGGAAGCGTGGTGGCATACCCGGAGAATGCGAGGATGGAGCTGTCTGTATACGGGAATCATCTGGCCAGTCAGCACATGAGCTACCAGTGGAAGATGACGGGCTCGGGCAAAGTCATTCTTCAAGCCGGACGGCAAAGCCACCGCCTGGAGAAGGACCTGGGCGATGACGGGATCGTCAAGCGCTTCCTTCGGGAGGTAATACCTTTCGGGGGCGTGTTTATTAAATAATGACAATGAATGAATGAATGACTTTAATAAAAAACTCAGCGGTAGCCTCGGACCGGAGATTAAAGTCCGAGACTACCGCTGTTTGATTGAACCAACGTGTCCCGAGTTTAATCTCATCGTTTAACTGCTTTAAGATATGCTTCCTCCGTTTTTACAGCAACCGCCTCTTTAACATCTTGTTCGTTTATTTTATAAAGTTCCGTGCCGAGTTGATAAGTGTTTGAAAAAGCATCTTCAAAGTAGTGCTCACCACTTTTATTGGAGTATGACTTCACTTCCCCAACCTTTTTTTCAATGCTTTGGTCATTTACTTTTTCATCAGTTACCATGTAATTTAGTCCCTGGAAAATAATAATCTTCAATGATTGGCTATCTCTTACTTCTGGTTTGTTAGTATTCGCACATGATGATAACAAGCTGATGAACAAGACAATAAGTAAACAGATAATGTTTCTATCTTTCAAATGGTTATTGCCCCCGTTCTTTGGCTCTCAATAATATTATACGAATCCTTTTTGCTATATGTTGCCTTCCTGCCTGTTAGCGCAACGAAACCGCAGGTTATTTCCAAGGCAGCTTCGAGATGAGATTTTATTCAACTATCGCATCCCGTTAGTTTAATAACTTTTTATTGAACCAACCCAGACATCTCCGACTTGAACGCTATACGTTCTATCTATATCTCCATTTGATAGATGAATTGTTTCGACTTTGTGAGCCTTCCGTTTAATAGCTTCAAGTTCATTTTGACTCATCCAACCTCGCTGGATATTATCAAGAAGGTCGCTCTCTGTGTAAACGTCACAATCAATATGGCGGTGCCAATCGAACATTTCTAACTTCTCTCTAAGGTAAGTGTACTTTCCAAAAGGGAACTCTTTCTCTTGGTATCCAACTTCAAATGTTTGGTCGTAAAAGTGAAGATAATCTTTATAAGCAGCTACCACCTGCGAGTTGATAAAGTGAGGGTCGAATATCCATAATTTAAGATAAAAGGGTTCTCCTAATTCGTTCAACTTCTGATACCAACTTTGATAAACATCCAACATTGCTTCTAGAAGAAGGCGGTTAAACCAAACAGGAGGATTTATGCGCTGGAGTGCGTAAAATGGATGAATCCAAAGTTTAGCGTAATCCCTTTGGTATTGATTCAGATGTTGTATGTCTAAATCAATAACTCGCTGCTTCCACTTTTCAATTTTTCGGACGTGTCTTTTCCAACCTCTGATTTTCTTTTTGTTGCTTTTGAGCAAATCAACATCCCCTTTGCCACTCGATCAATAAATACCAAGCAAATTATTAAGCTAAACTGCCCGTTAGGGGAACGGCAGAGGGAGCAGCTGCCGCGCATCAAACTGCTCCCTGGATCGCTGAACTATCGTTCCCCGTTAGCGGGGTTACTATTTCTTGATCACGTCCGCCGACGCCTGAGCTGGATAGGATTGGTCTATCGCACCATTAGGGATATTTACGCTCACTTGGTCACCTACCGAGACAGCATCGAAACCTTTTTTGTCCACTGAAAGCCAGATTGCATTCGGCTGAGCTTCTTCCAATATTTTGTTAAGTGGTGCTTCAATATTATCAACCCTATCACGCACTACCAGGACTCTACCGTTTTCTTTCGCAACAACAAAACCTTCTTTATGATTCCAACGCTCGTCTGATTCACTATTATTGTCGGATGAACATCCTGTTGCCAGAACCATAACGAATACGAGTAAAACAAACACTTTTTTCAAAATGGTCACCCTCCAAGTTAAGTATTTACATATGAACGAGTTGAGAGAAGAATTGGTTGCAAACGAGAAGTGATGTAAAATCATGCAAAACTGCGAGTTAGCTTAGCCGACTTCCAGCAATGCAAAACAAGCGATGGATCGGTTCCAACGCTCTGCTATTGTATCCCGTTAGTTGAATGATTTATCGTTCTTTGTATCCCACTTTATGTTTTTTTTCCAATCGTACCATCCCTGCTTCACTGTGGTTATCAACCATTCGCCGCCTAATGTACAAGTTTCTTCATGGGTAAAATAAATAATCCAATCCATTTCTTTTGAAAACCAGAAGCCTTCGTTATAACATTCAGAAAAGTAAGGGTCACTCTTCCAGAAAAGCTGTTCTACGTCATGATTTAAAGCAAATTTATAGCAAAGTTCTTTACCTGCCCAATATTCATAAATGTCTGTAACACCATGTGTAATAAGACAATCTTTCAAGAAGTTCATCTTTAAATCAGTATTTATATAAGGGAAGTCAAACGCAATTACATCATTTCTATTCGTTTCAGCCAAAGGGTACCAATAGTAACCAGTAATGTCCCATACAGAATTTAGTTTCGCTTTAATATTTAATGATTCTTCACGATTCAGTTGCTTCTTTTCCATAAAGAGCGCCCCTGTTCTGAACTAACTTCCATTATAATTGAATAGAACTATTAGATAGTTATCCAATCTTCTTCATTAACGTTATGGCTTAGTTTAGCACTCAACATTGCTTCTTCCAGCGTATTAAAGTCAAAATCTCCAATGACTTGCCAATCCAAGTCACAAGAAAATAGATAATATTCATGACTTCCTTCATACTGACAAATTGCCATTGCGGTAATGGGAAGCTTGTCAATTATTTCTTTATTATCATTTTGTATTCCTACACCCCCATATTGGTTTGCAATAGAATTTGATGTGTGTTGAATTACCTTTGCACCATCTAGCTCAGTAGGGATGCTCATTATCAGTCCCTTCCCCTCCTAAAAATGAATTGTTATTTAACTAAATATTACCACACATTGGAAGTAAACTGCCCGTTAGCTTAATCCTATAGCACAATCCGTAACTTTAATTACACGGGCTAATACTTACCCATCGGCCACCGATAAAGCTACTCATAACTGAACATCTACACAAACAAGAGCCGGAGATCTTCTCTCCGGCTCTTACTATTTGCCAATTCATTATCGGCTGCGCTTCTTCGCTGCATTGATGCTGTCCGCATCAAGGCCTTTCCAAATATTCGGGATCTCCACGCCCTCGGGGTGCTCGAACACCAGGAACGCGGAAGGCAGATACCGCTCCCCGTATTGGGAAGACGGCTTATTAATAATTTCATTGTCTTTTACAAGCACCGATGAAGAGCCTCCATCCAGATTCGCAGCAATCACCGCACCATGCTCCAGCATGATCTGCTGTACATCGTAGAGATTGGCCCCGATGCTGTAGCCCGGCTGGCGGCCGTCGATGACAACGAAGATGATGGCTCCGTCCTTCCGCTGTCCCATGGCAGTTCTTGGGGCAATTCCCCAACCTTCGGCAGCGTTCTTGATCAAGCCCTTCCCATTCACGATCATCCGGGGCTGGAAGGTCACCGCCTCCTGAAGTCCAAGTCTGGAAAGCTCTTTTAACGTATAATTGCCCGCAATCATCTTGCCCTGCTTGTCAATGCCCACGATCTGAGTAGAGGCACTGCCGTTCCCGTTATAGTACAGCTTGCCTTCGGCGATCACGACGCCGATGGGCTTAAATCCATTCCCTTTCCCATTCGGATCGACGAATCCCCCGCCATTGACCCCAGCTATGGCGCCAGTGCGCTTCACCATACTGGACACCTTCTCCCCGGAGCCGGCCTTGCCGGGAACACCGAGCCTGATCTTGGTGGGATCATTGACGATCATGACATAACCTTTGTAGCCGCTCCCCGATACATTCTCAATCTCTACAAGCGGTTTATTCTTCTGGTCCGCAGTACGGTCAATCACATGGTTGTCTCTCTCATCTCCCATCTGCTCAAAACGGGCATTATACTCGGCTACCCGTCTCTTCATTTCATCTTTGCCAATAATATATTGAGCCCAGCTTCTATGCTGTGTTGTTATTAACGTATCTGCTATAAGGTACCTGAGATTCTTGGCCGATGGGGCCCAGTAGAGCCAGCTCCCTGCAGCAACGAGCAGCAGCAGGACAATCAGACACACCCTGGAAAGTACGTACAAGAAGCCTCTCTTTTTCTTCCGATTTCCCCGTGTCTTCTTCTGATTGCGCACCGTTGACCGGCGGGGTAATGTTCTTGGTTCCACTACAACCTCTTCCTCCCTGTTCTTACTAATCTGCTTTAGTTTTCAATCCATCTATTTCTCCATAATAGACGAAAATCCGGGATTCAAAGTTTCATTATCTTCATCTTTTGCCTACCATTTAGTCATATTTTGTCAATAGTTCCGGAACCACAGCTTCTTGAAATCCACCCATCCTTGGGATTGAATCGTTACATTCTGCAGACTCGGATGATACATGGAGCCAATAACCTTGTAGCTCAGGAACATAATCGCATACTCCTCGCGAAGCTTGGCCTCCAAAGGCTCCATCCTCCGGATAACCTCATTCTCGCTTTCTGCTCCGGCAGAACCTAGAATTCCTGCGATTTCTTCATCAATGAATGTCCCCAGTTCCTCACCCAGATGCATCCGAAGAAAGCTGTTGTCCGATAGATAATTCTCCATCAGCGAGATGATTCCCTGGGCGGATACAGCTTCGAATATGATAAAGTCAGCCCGGTCCACATGCTCATCCCTCAGCATACCCTCCCAGCTTACCTGACACACTTCCATCCGAACCCCATACTTCCCGTACTCCTGCCTAAGCCACTCGGCATCACGGATATGCCGGGAATAGGTATACAGACGAAGCGGTTCTCCGAGGTAACCGGATTCCTGCAGCAGCTTCATTCCTTCCTCCGGATCGAAATTCCAGTCTCTGTCTACCGGAGCTTCCTTAAGCCGAAAGCTATCTGAAGGGGCCACAAGAGGGGCACCTAACTCCCTAACCATACGTCTGCGATCAATCAGGAGAGTCAGGGCTTTACGTAGAGCCGGACTCTGCAGAAGGCAGTCTTTGCGCAGATTAAAGGTCAGCAGACAAGTGCCTGAGATCATCTTCTGTTCGTTCCATTGTCCCGCGATAGGCGTCTCCTGACTCTCACCCGTATGCACAACCAGCAGCTCCTGCTCCTCCGTCTGAAGGAGATCCCCGCAATCCTCGGGGACATAGATGATCTCGACCACATCCAGAAGAGGCCTGCCTTGAAAATAACGGTCATACGCCGACAGCTGGCAGATCCCGGTTGTCCGCTTGGTTACGCGGTACGCCCCGGTTCCTACGGGAATGAGCGGCTCCTGTTCCGTATAATCCCGGTACACATCCTGAGGTACTATCGATGCGGTATTTCCTGATAAATACCACAGCAGCAGATGGTTGGGTGCCTTGAGCCCAATCTCGACTCCATACCTGGAGAGTATCCTGACTTCGTCGATCTGCTTGACCAGCCAGGCAACGGGTGCGCTTTGCAGCCGAGTCAGGCTAAATTCAACATCTGAGGCCTCAAGCTCCCTGCCATGGTGGAAGATGACCCCTTTTCGCAGATAGAAGGTCCAGACGGTCTTATCCTCATTCGTTCTCCAGAAATGCGCGATTCCAGGGATGAATCGTCCGTTCTGGCTATCATACTCTATGAGTCTATCGAAAATTTGGCTGACCAGATTGCCGTCAAAGGCATAGACCACTCTGGCAGGGTCCAGCGTATGTATGGGACGATAGACCGGCAGCTTCAAGCTCTCCCAGCACTGCTCGGGCTGAATGTCAGCCTGATATCCGAAATATAGGGACAGCCATTCCGCGAATTGTCTTCTTACTTCCGTTCCCTTTCCATGTTCTGAGATCAGCTTCAAGGCGGCTTCGACTTCCCCGAGCCTCACACTCTCCTTGGCCCCATCAAGCAGGACCTCCTCGCCGGATTTGAGAAAAGTAAGCTCCGATGTATTCCCCCGTCCTCTGCCGGGTACGAAGCCCACCCACTTCTGATCCACCATCTTGATAATAATCAGCTTGGCATTTCTCTGGCTGCAGTACAGGGCATCCGCCACTTGTGCCAGTGAAGCCGGAAAAGGCTGATACTCCTTCATCCCGGCAAACGTGATGCGCAGCTGCAGATAATCCTCGACCAACCGCATAGGGTCCTCCTTTTTCGGGAAAAGGTGAAAATAAACTCACAACCTCTACCCTTTTTGTGAACAAAAATTGAACTTACAATGAAATCACCGAATAGAAAGATATGCCATATTGTAACCCAGTTCAAGCTGTGAGGAGAAGGAGGATTTGAAATGCACCCTTATTTTATTGAAAAGAGATTTGAGAGTGAGCAGCAGAGGCTGGACCGGATCAACCGGACGGAATGGATGATGCACAGACCGAGGAAGCCGTGGACAAAGAGAACTTTGCTGGCCTTCTTCGCCGGACGCCATTCTCGCAAGAATGGGTCCATTTGCCGGGAAGTGTCCAAGAAGCCTGAAATGGAAACCAGGCCATCCCTGTAGAGACAGCCCGCCCACCATAACAGTTGAAGTTACTTGATGCCCTGCGCCCGTCTGTATCGCATAACCTTGCGGTACATGGTTTTATCTTTTAGCTGATTAAAAATATACGGGTCCGGATTGGTATTCACTTCGATAATCCACGGGGTCAGCGACCGGTCTAAGCCGACGTCCACACCAATCTGTCTGAAATTCGGATACGTAGACTGATACGCTCTGGCAATCCGCTCACCGAACTGTCTCAGCTCCTGAAGGAGAGCGGCCTGCTTGGCACCAGTGACGTGCTGAGAGAGCAGAACTGGCACAGACATCGGCCGTCCACCGCTGTGATAGTTGGTGACAATTTTGCCCTCCTTCGCCGCTCTGCCGATCAGCCCCGTAGTCTCCCATTTCCCTGAGGGGCTCAGCTGAACCATGATGCGGATATCGAACCGGCGGTTCTTGTACTTAAGCAGGTGGATCCCCTTCTGGATCAGATAGCTGCGGCTTCCTATCGCCTTTTTCAAGCTTGCGTAAAAAGCCTCGAAGGTGCTGAAAGATCTTGTCGTCGTATCGAACTGGTATTTATATTTGTTCGAAGCTTCCAGACCCAGCTCGGCACGGATTACGCCCAGCCCATGGGTCCCCCGCTCGGGCTTGATGTAGACCATGCTGTAGCTGCTCAGCATGCTCTTCAGGTTCCCCGCATTAAATCTTCGGGTATCCGGAATGTACTTGCGGATCTTCGCATTTTTAAGCAGTACGTTGGTCTTTATCCACTTGCTTGTGAGAGTTCTTACAAATTTCTTCTTCTGGGTTGCCGTTGCCATTTCTTCACCGTCCCTGTCTATTCGAGATACATGGGTCTTAGGGCGATGCCTAAGCTTTCTATTAATCTCAAACGCACATAAGTTATTTCAGAAATATCGTATGCGTGCGCATAACAAATGGTCTGAACCAGCCGCCTAAATCCAGCAAATATATGGGATGAACACAAAAAAGCTGCCTATCCCCACCCCTTAAGGGCAGTTGAATAGACAGCTTATTTGTTATGAAGTGACCCTGCGTCTGGTATGGTAAACTGCCGCCTACCCTTCATCCGGTGTATCCGTACAGGAGATCAGTCTTCTCATTGCATCCCGGATTCCTGCTTCATTGACGAAGGAGTAACTAAGCCTGATATAGCTTCGCAGTTCCCGAAGGGGATCGTGAGCAGTCCCGGGAGAGAACGAGACGCCATGCTGCGCACAACGTTCCAGCAGCACCTCGGCCGGCACGCCTCCGTGCGGAAGCCGAACCCATAAGCTTAACCCGCCCTGCGGACTTTCCCATGTCCAGCCGGCAGCACGGAGCTCCTCTTCCATGACAGCCTTGCGAATGCCCAGCGCTATTCTTAGCTTCTCCAAATGTCCGGTTAACCGCTCGGAGGCCAGATACAGCAGAAATACCTTTTGATTCAGCAGCGGCGCCCCGTTATCCATCTGATACTTATACTGCAGCAGAAGGTGCATCCTCGGCGGCTGGGCACATAAGGCTGCCACTCGCAGACCCGGAGCTGCATATTTGCTGAAGCTTCGGATATAGATCACCCATCCTTCCGTGTCATAGGATGCCACAGGTGGAGGCGGTGCCTCGCCGAAATAGATGTCGCGAAAGGAATCGTCCTCTACAATCAGACACCGGTATCGCTCGGCGAGCTCGGCCAGCAGCTTGCGCTGCCGGACAGGCACGGTATACCCGGTCGGATTATGAAAGGTGGGATTGATATAGAACAGCTTGGGTTGATACTGTCTGAGCAGCTCCTCAAGGTGGTCCATGTCATACCCGTTCGGATGAATCTCCACGGGGACCAGCCGGGCTCCGCACCCCTCAAAGATGTTGATCGCCGCATGATAGGTAGGTCTCTCGATGAGAACGATATCGCCGCTCTGTAAGAAAGCCCTTGCCGTTAAGTCAATCGCCTGCTGGGCTCCGGTTGTGATCATGAGGTCCTCCATATTGAGATGCAGTTGATGGGTCTTGGCGAAGTAATGGCATAGTACAGATCGCAGCTCCTCATCTCCCTGCACTGAGGAATAGGTGCTGAGCACCTTCGGATATAAGTCGAACACTTTCTTGGCATACTCCGAGAAGTATCGATTCGGCAGCAGAGCCGGATCAACGAGAGCCTGTGAGAACGAATTCCGCCCGGCGGACCGTCCTACACCGTGCTCAGATCCGGATGCTAATTCGCGGGGATGTACTTCCGCCCCCGTGCGTGCTTGGCCTTCACGCTGCTTCTCCGGCAGCACGTAATAGCCTGACTTCTCCTTGACGTAGATCAGTCCTGTCTCTTTCAGCAGTTGATAAGCCCGAAGCACCGTAAGCCGGTTCACACTCAGCTCCTCAGCCAGAATTCGTACAGAAGGGAGCTTCTCATGCTCTCTCCACTCCTTATTCTCAAGCTTCCCAAGCAGTAAGTCATAGACCTGCCGGAATAACCGCTTATTCATGTCAACACCCCTTAACTCATTTCATAATACCGGCCTATCCGGGATATCTGGTCTGCTTGGATTCCATCTGTTCTATTGTATATTCACTATAATAGAGTCAAAAGGGGGATACGTGCATGGTTTATTTGGCTTTTTCTATCATGTGTATGATATTTGGGACTACCTTTCTGGCTATCAAATGGGGAATTGATGCAGGGCTTACTCCATTCTTCGGGGGAGGGTGCCGATTCTTTCTTGCCGGGCTGATTCTCTTCTGCCTCATGGTAGGGACAAGGCGGGCCCCGCTCTCTCTGCTGCTCCGCAAGGAAATGATGCTCACAGGACTTGGCCTTACCTTCGGGACCTTCGCCTCGTTATATTGGGCCGAACAATATGTATCTTCGGGCATTGCTGCGGTTCTGTCTGCCACAGGGCCGATTATGATTCTGCTGCTTCAGACGGTGCTTCTTCATAAGCGGCCAAGATTAACGGCTATATTCGGTTGTCTGATTGGGCTCGCAGGTGTTGTTCTGCTGCTGTTGCCGGGAATTACCGTCCGGGTCAGTTCCCTCTGGCTTCTGGCCTCACTCACCATCCTGATTGGTGAAATATTCTATGCAGGCGGAACACTCTATTCCAAGCAAGTTATGCCCCGCTTTAAGGGGGTCTCTCCAATCGCGCTGAATGCGGCCCAGATGATGTATGGGGGTGCTGGACTGCTGGTGTTGTCTTTCTTCACAGAAAATATCCAGCCAAGGTCCCTGCTTCAGCCTCATGCCGTCTACTCCCTGCTCTATCTGATTGTGATGGGCTCCATGGTTGCTCATACGATTTTTTACTGGCTGGTCGCCGTGACTACGCCGCTCTTTCCTTCGACCTGGCTGTACATCTCCCCCGTCATTGCGCTGCTGTTAGGCATGCTCCTGTACCATGAGCCCGTCTACTGGAACACATTCACCGGCGTGCTGACCATTATTGCCGGACTTATTCTGATCAATGCTCCGGCACTCCGCCAGCTGTTTGGACGGAGAGTCAGCTTGCATGAAGGCGGCTCATGACAAGCTGACAGGACTGACTTGAGTCAGACGCGGCCTAAGGCCTCGGACTAGTCAAGAACAGCACAGCAAAATGGCCCCAAGAGAGGTATCTCTTCCGGGGCCATTTTGGGCTGTGGATTTCCTTATGACTAAGGGCGGTCTGGATCGGCTGTGTGTCTGTAGCCTCCTTGTCCCACCAAGTTACATCGTTGATGAATGCGATTGGCCTGTGGATTGATGTCCACTTTTATCTATTCTCTTGATACAGTGCCCTACAGAAGCATCTCCATAGATCAGCTTGGCCATCACTACAAGGATAATGATATAGAGCAGGAATGGCGCAAGTCCATACCATAGCGTGGTCTCCCCTTCCACTCTGAGGAAGGCTACGGCTCCACTCCCAAAGAGATGCCCAAGGGTAAAGTTATAGATGAAATGCGCGCAGGCCGTCGGAATGATGGAGCCGCTCTTAAGATACACATACAAGAAGGCGGAGCTCACAATAAAGATTAGAATCGAGTAGATCAGATCCAGCCCATTAAATATGGACATCACGATAGAGATCAGACCCAGGGTCAGGAACATAAGCAGCGGACCCCAGTGCTTTAGCTTCACCGCAATATAGGCCCGCAGCATTTCTTCATAGAAAGCGTTGACGAACCAGCCTGCCCCGGTCACCAGAAGCATGGGGACAATCTGCACATTCTCGAAATAATGGACATTGAAGTACGCCCTCAGAATCCCTGCCTCGTCCAGACTCTTCAGATAGACAAGATGCAGGACAATCGTCATTGCGATGGCCGCAAGCGAAAAGATCAAGTGCTTACGGCCCTTCCTGAGTCCGATAGAGGCGACCGGCTTACGGTCGACTCTTCGGATATATAGGATCGTCACAGCGAGCATGATAAGTCCAATGACCAGATTAATGATCCCGAACAAGTACGGGTGCTCCGGCCCTATATACTGATCTAATCCAAGCGGATAGAGGACCAGATAATTCAGCAGCAGATTCATGAGGCACAGAATAATAATGCCTTTATAACCGCTTATTTTGTAGAACATCCTTGCATTCCTTTCTTATACGACGTCTTTGGTATCCACATTCCTTATCGTCATATAGGCAATCAGAATCCCTATGAAGCATAACGCGATAGGTATGGCGATAATACTGCTCAGTGCAAAGCCGTTGTTATTTGAAGATATCAGACTAACGATTAACATAGCGGATACAATCGTAATTGGCACTGAACGTCTGCGCATTCCAAAGTATAAAGGAATCAGACTGATTCCCGCAGCCGACACAGCCGACAACATTACGCTGGAGGCCTGACCCCTTACCATGTCCATCGTCAAAGATTCAGGAACAATGTCGTACGCCCGATCTACCAGCATGACCATACCATCCAGAAATACATTGGACAGCAGCACGGTAATTAAAGTGAACAAGAATACAATGCTCAGCTTGGCAACCATAATATGCTTACGGCTGATCGGATAGACAAACATAAGGTTAATCGTCTTATTCTTATATTCGTCTATAATGATCCTTGCAATTATAGCAGACGCATAAATGACAAAGGTCATCCGGACAAGTGAACCAATGATACCGAAGATCGTATGATATGAAGTAAATGTATCTGCTGAGTCCGCTTTATCCGCAAAATAAATCATGGTCAATAAAGCCATTATCGCCAGGTTACAGATGATTACCCCTTTCAGCAGTCCCCCAAGCTTATACTTCTTCATCTCAAGTCTCATCAGCTTAAGCAACGCCCTCACCCCCTTCAATCAAGCTAAGGAAGTGATCTTCAAGCGAAAGGCGCTTAAGGTTAAGCGATTCTATATCCACGTTCTCTTGCACCAGAGCTTTGGTCAGGTCCCGCTGGGAGACCCCGTCTGAGCCGTCCGAGTATATTCGCAGGCATTTATCGTCAATCACCTTGTAATTACGAATATTCAGCTTGTTCTCAAGCACGAATGCAGCTTTCTTATAATCATTCGTCGTCAGCTCAATATATTCCGTATTCTTCTCCCGGATCGTACTCATCGCCACTTCCTCAAGAAGCCGCCCTTCCCGGATGACGCCAATCGTATCGGCGATTTGCTCCATTTCTCCAAGAATGTGACTCGAAATAAGCAGGGTGATTCCGAACTGCTGACTGAGCATTTTGAATATATCCCGAAGCTCCTTGATCCCTACGGGGTCGAGTCCGTTGATCGGCTCATCCAGGATCAGGAATTCAGGCTTGGTGATGATCGCTCTTGCAATACCCAGGCGCTGCTTCATCCCGAGGGAGAAGTCCTTGACTGCCTTTTTTTCAATATTCTGTAGGTTCACAAGCTCCAGGGCATCCTTGATCGCTTTCTTGTCATAGAAGCCCATGTATTCACAATGCAGATCCAGATTCTCACGGGCTGTCAGCCGGTCATAGAACACCGGATACTCAATAATACTGCCCATCCGCTTGAGCACGCTGTATGATTTGTCTGTCAGCTTCTCCCCGAAAATCTCAATCTCTCCGGCTGTTGGCTTAACCAGATTGGTAATCATCTTCATGACCGTGGTCTTGCCGGCACCGTTGGGTCCGAGGAAACCGTAAATTTCCCCTCGCGCTATCTTCATACTTACATCCTGAACAACCTCTTGACCGCCGAACGTTTTGGTTAAATGACTGGTTTTTAGTATATATCCCATATCCTTATCTCCTTTGCTTCATCTGTATATCTTTATCTTAAGGAGAGGACTTCTCTTTTTTATTAACTGAATCTTACTTAAATCTTAAGTATGAATCCCTTCGGACATCTTCTACACTTTCATCCGCGCAAAAATCACCGTGAACGTAGTGCGCACATAAGGCTTGCTGCTTAAGGCAATCCGGCCATTCAGCTGCTCTACAAGCCGCTTGGTAATGGTTAGGCCAAGGCCGCTTCCCTGGTAGAATTTGTTCCTCGAGTCTTCCAGCGTGTACATTCGCTCAAATACTTTATCCTGGTGGATCTCATGGATCCCCTTCCCCCGGTCCCATACCTCGATCACCACTTCTGATTCTTCGGCGCGCAGACTAAGCCCCAGCATCTTCCCTTCGCTTCCGTAGCGAATCGCATTGGAGATCAGATTGTTCAGAATCCGGTCAAGCGCCTCTTCATTCGAGAGTAGGAAGACGGGGCTGTCCGGAATTTCAATGCTTACCTCCATCCCCTGAGAGACAATTAAGTCATAGAAGGAAAGGATGTTCCGGCGGCACACTTCTCCGGCATTTACCGGAGTGAGCGGCAGCTGCTTGTCTCCGGATTCCAGCTTGGCCAGGTCAAAGAACTTGTTGATCAGCTCCAACACCTCTGCCGCCTTGCTGTGAACTTTAAGCAGAAGCTTGTCCCTCTCTTCACTTGAGAGGCGATCATCCTGAAGAACGGTCTCCATAGATCCCAGGACTACCGTGAGGGGGGTCTTGAGATCATGAGAAATGTTGGACAGCATCTTTCGCATGGAGGACTCCAGCTCTCTCTGCCTCGCATCCACCTGATGTGTGGCCTCAATTAAGCGGTTCATGTCCACGAGCAGGCGCTGGAGCTGCCCATCGTCAGTGAACAGCAGGACCCTCTCCATGGTGCCGGCATCCTGGATCGCATGTACAATCTGGTGAATTTCATCCAGCTGCCGGGACCGGTTCCTGTTCTTCATAAGCTGCATAATAAGCAGGGCTGCCAAGATCAGGACCATGATGGTTAATAGCAGAATCACGTTAAAATTCCCCCAGCTTATAGCCGATCCCCCACAGCGTCTGAATATACTTGGGATGCGAAGGGTCGTCTTCAATTTTCTCGCGCAGTCTGCGCATATGTACATTAATTACGTTCTCATCCCCGAAATAATCATCGTTCCAGACGAATCCGTATACCTGAGCCTTGGTGAATACCCGGGTTGGATTGGTTGCGAAAAGCTTAAGAATACTGAACTCCTTGGCGGTCAGCTTCACTTCTTCCCCGCCCTTGTTCACGGAGAAGTTATCCAGGTCAATGGCTAGTTCTCCAATATGTATAGGCTTGCTCGTGGTCTCTGATTGCTGCTCTGAAGCTGAATGATATCCGGCCCGCCGAATCGCCGCCTTCACCCTGGCTGCAAGCTCGATCATGGAGAACGGCTTGGTTATGTAGTCGTCAGCACCGAATCCAAGACCCAGCGCTTTATCGACATCACTATCCTTGGCGGACATAATAAGAACCGGGACCAGACTCTGCTGCCGGATCAGCTGAAGCACATCTGTCCCGCTTCTTCCGGGAAGCATCAGATCAAGCAGAACCAGATCATAGGTAGTCCGGGCGAAGGCCTTCTCCGCTTCAATACCGTCAAATACGGCAGTGATCTCATAACCCTCTCGGATCAGGTAGTCTCGCACCATTTCACTTATGGATTGATCATCCTCAATTAACAATATCTTTTGCTGCACACTCTTTCCCGCCCTGCCCTTGTAAAATAAACTCCTCACTTAACCTTAACATCCCTGCGCCTAATGTCACAATATGGAATCTCGAAAAAGGCATAATCGCTTAGTGGGGCGCTCCGCGAACAAGACTGCTGTTCCAATCGCTGTTGTAAAAAAGAAACCACCCTTTGGTAAATTGGAAGTGTAGAACAACCAATTCAAAGGATGGTTCCTTGAAGCATTATTTCCCTCAAGCATTATTTCCTTCTGCGTATTGTCGCTTCGGGTATTACTGTACCTGGGATCTGAGGATCCTTACGCCATTGCATTCCAGGCTTACGGTGGCTCCCGTCTCTTCGCCCGTCTCCAGATCTGTGTATGTTCGTCTGTTCAGCTGGATGGTCTGATCCCGGTCGCTGAAGTTGAGCAGGAAGAGATATTCTTCTGTACCCTTCGTCCGCACCTGGGCGGTAACGCCCTTCGGCAGCTCCGTATCTACTGCGCGCCGAATCCCAGCCTTCTGGATCAGCTTCTCATAGAAAGCTTCATAGAAGGGCTCCTTGGCTCTGGTAGCCAAATAATAGGCTGTCCCTTCTCCAAATGCATGCTCGGTCAAAGCAGGCCGTCCGGCATAGAAGTCTTCCTGATACTCTGCCAGCGCCACAGCACCCTCCAGGTGAATAAGATCACACAAATCATAGGACTCATAGGATCCGCTCAGTCCAAACTCATTATTCTCTAACATTTGGATCTTATTGGTCTCATCGGCATGCAGACCTTCAATCTCTTCCGACCAAATTCCAAGCGTCTTCCTGAGCGGACCCGGGAACCCTCCCAGATGGCATAAGTCGCTCACATTGACGATACCGGACCAATAGGTTGTAACGAAAGTTCCCCCTCCCGCTACAAAAGCCTCAATGGCGGCTCCTGCCTTCTCCGTAACCAAGTACATCATCGGGGCCACAATCAGCTTGTACTTCGACAGGTCGTCGTCCGAACCAATAATGTCTACAGGCACGCCTAATTCCCAGAAAGCCCGGTAATGCTGCATCACCGTCTGCTCATATTCGATCCCCCGGTTGAGCGGACCCTGCGCATCATTTACGGCCCATCTGTTATCCCAATCAGCAATAATTGCGGTCTCGGCAGGAACGCTGCTGCCCACCACTTCGGCAAGGCGCTCTAACGTATCTCCTAGATGGGCAACATCACGGAAGACCCGGGTGTGTTCTGTCCCTACATGATCCACCACGGCACCGTGGAATTTCTCGCTGGATCCGCGGCTCTTCCGCCACTGGAAGTACTGCACGGAATCGGAGCCGTGCGCGACCGCTTGAAGAGAAGAGAGCTTATGCATGCCCGGACGCTTCAGCTTGCTTACCGGCTGCCAGTTCGTCAGGCTCGGTGTGCTCTCCATCAGCAGGAACGGCTGTCCGCCCTTGAGCGACCTGAACAGGTCATGGTTGAAGGAGAACCAGGCCGCAAGCTTCCCAGGTTCCTGCAGATCATGCCATGTCGGGTAGGCATCCCAGGAGATGACATCAAGCACATCGGCAAATTTACGGTAATCCAGGCCATCGAACCAGTCCATCATATTCGTTGTCACGGGAAGATCCGGGCGAACAGCCTTCAGAGGTGCGATCTCATGCTTGCAGAAGTCCACTGTCCGGTCGGTTACGAATCTTCTCCAATCCAGGTTATGGCCATGAACCATGCTCTCGCCGTGAGGAGCCGGGGATTCAATTTGCGACCAGCTCGTATACGTATGGCTCCAGAAGGTCGCCCACCAAGCTCGGTTCAGGGCTTCCAGTGTGCCGTACTTCTCCTGCAGCCATTCACGGAAATGCTCCTGACAATAGTCACAGTGGCATTCACCACCGTATTCATTGGAAATATGCCAGCCGATCACAGCCGGATGATTCGCATAACGCTCAGCCAGCTTGCTGTTCATGAGGGTGACCTTCTCTCTATACACAGGAGAGGAATAGCAGTGGTTATGACGGCCGCCGTGAAGGTTGCGTACCCGGTTCTTCTCTACCCGCAGAACCTCAGGGTACTTCTCGGACATCCAGGCCGGTCTGGCCCCGCTCGGCGTTGCGAGCCAGGCATAGATGCCGTTCTCCGCGAACGTATCCAGTACCCTGTCCAGCCATTCCAAGGTGAACGTACCCTCCTCAGGCTCAAGTGCCGCCCAGGCAAAGATCCCGACTGCCATCACATTGCATTTGGCCAGCTTCATCAGACGGATATCTTCCGCGAGCACCTCGGGGGCATGCTGCCACTGATCCGGGTTATAATCTGCTCCATGCATAAATCCCGTCAGCTTGGGGCTGATTGGCTTGAATGAATAAGTCATGACATTCCCACTCTCTTTGTTAGATATTTAGCGCTGGCAGCACGCTTCCGCTGTAATCAAACATCGTCAGGTTCGACCAGTTGTTGGCATGTCCTACTGACCACTCGGTCTTCGACGGAATCCAGCAGGGCTCCCAATAATAGAATCCGATCCCTCTTCCTTCCGGGGTATTCCGGATCACCTGAACGAAATCCTGCATATATTTCAGCTGTCCTTGAGGGGATGCCTCATATCCTGGATGAAGCTGCTCCGGCTTCTCCACAATCAGCGGGAAGCCTTCCTCCTTCTGCTCCAAAGTCCAAGGATACGCCGTCTCCACAACAACAATGTCTTTATGATAGCGCAGAGCCAGGCTGTTCAAAGTGAACTGCAGGTCCTCCAAGGTCCCATGCCACCATGGATAATAAGACAATCCGATGACATCAAAAGGGACTTCAAGCGAGGTGAACCGGTCGTAGAATTTCTGACTGGACGCATAGTCCCCGCCCCGGTCAATATGAATCATGATACGGATTGATTCGCTTACCTCCCGAGTGGCTGCAATCCCAGCCTTCACAAGGCCAGCAAAACGCTCCCACTGTTCATCCGTGTCATATCCCTCGCCGTCCACCCGACCTTCACCCCACAGCATACCGGGTGTAATTTCATTCCCGATCTGCACCATGTCCGGCAGTGTACCCTGAGCCCTCAGCATGTTCAGCACCACGAACGTATAGTCGTAGACAGCCTGTCTCAGCTCATCGTAACTCAGGTTCTCCCAAGCTTTCGGCTTCCACTGGTTGGCAGGATCCGCCCACTTGTCGGAATAGTGGAAATCCAGCAGCACATGAAAGCCTTTCTCCTTGATCCGCTTGATCATGTACAAGGTACGCTCCAGGTTGCAATAGCCTCCAGCCGGATCATTCCATAGCCGCAGGCGGATCGAATCCGTGCCTTGCGCCCGCAGAATATCCAGGCAATCTTCCGATTCGCCGCCCGGCTCAGTATAGAACCTGCCTCCCTCCTGCTCGATTTCATCGAGGAAGGAGACATCCATTCCTTTGATCCACGTGTGTGTCATGCTGCTTACCTCCTGTTATTCTTTCACGGATCCCATTACAAGCCCTTTAACAAAATACTTCTGTAGGAAAGGATATACGAGCAGCACCGGCAGCGCTCCAATAAAGATTTGAGCCGCATTGACCGTCTTCTGGGACAATAGTTCAAACTCCTTCGGATTGATGCTCATGGAGCTCATATCCTTCTGTACGATCACCGTCTGCAGGAACGTTGCCAGCGGGAACGATTTGGAGTTGTTCATATACAGCAGTCCGTCGAACCACGAGTTCCAGTGAAAGACCACGCTGAACAGCGCAAGCGTTGCAATGGACGGCAGCGAGACTGGCAGGAAGATACTGAACAGTGTACGGAAATGCCCGGCCCCATCGATGAATGCTGCTTCCTCAAGTTCTTTTGGAATTCCCCTGAAGAAGTTCATGAGCAGGATGGTTAAGTACACATTCACAGCGCCCGGCAGAACCAGGACCCAGAAGGAATCCATGAGATGGAGCTTCTGAATGACAATATAGAACGGCACCAGACCGCCGCTGAAGATCATGGTGAATACGAATAACCAGGAGTAGAAGTTCCGGCCTTTGAATACGGAGTTCTCCTTCGACAGCGGATAGGCAGCCATGAAGGATAGAAGCAGGGTCAAACCGGTTCCGATCACCGTTCTCTTCACGGATACCCAGATCGAATGCAGGAAGACCGGATTATCGATCGTCTTCTTATAGGCTTCCAGCGAGAAGTTGACGGGCCATAAGCTAACCAGATTGGCATCGGCAGCAGCCTTAGAGCTGAAGGATACCGCAAGCACATGAATTAAAGGAATGATACACAGCAGGGACAATATAATCAGGACTATCGTATTTATTACGCTAAACAGGCGGTACGCCTTTGTTTTGTGATACATCGTTCATCTTCCCCCATTCTTAGAAAATCCGGTAATTCGCTAATTTGTAGGCTAGTCTGTAGGACACCAGAATGAGCACCATGGAGATCACGGATTTAAACAGCCCGATTGCTGTTCCAAGTCCCATTTCTCCATTCAAAATGGCTGTACGATACACGAACGTATCGATAATATCGCCTTTTTGGTACACGAGCGGGTTGTACAAGTTGAAAATCTGGTCAAATCCCGCATTCAGAATGTTTCCGAGTGCCAGGGTACCGACTACGACAGCAATTGGAAGCATGGAGGGGATCGTAATATGAAGGGTCTGCTTCCAGCGGGAAGCTCCGTCAATCTCAGCCGCTTCATACAGGGAAGGATTCACATTCGCAAGGGCAGCCAGGAATACGATCGTTCCGAATCCGAACTCTTTCCAGACATCGGAGACGATAACCGTGAACCGGAACCAGTTGTTGTCTCCGAGGAAGAAGATCGGCTTAATTCCAAACAAGGAGGTCAGGATTTGGTTCACAAATCCGCCGTCTGTGGACAGCACGTCCAGCAGGATTCCTCCGAGAATTACCCAAGAGAGGAAATGGGGCAGGTAGACCAGGGTCTGTACAAAGCGTTTGAAGAAGGCCTTCCTCACTTCATTGAGCAAGAGAGCAAACACGAAGGGCGCAAGCAGGTTGAATATAATCTTGAGACCCGAAATAATGAGCGTATTCCAGATCACCTCAATACTATCCTGCCGCTCGAACAGGGCCCGGAAATTATCTAATCCGACCCATGCGGATTTGGTGAATCCAAGAAAGGGTTTATAATTTTGAAATGCCATGACAATGCCTCCCATAGGCACCAGGCTGAAGACGATCAGAAAAATCAGCGATGGGACGAGCATCAGGTGCAGCGGCCAATTGCGCTTGAGATGTTTCATTGCGTTAATCCCCTTTGTATATAGTCTTGAAATCTATTTGGTATGGTCATTATAGCAACGCCAAATCCGCATAAATAGCTAACAAAACCAATATAAATGGCACTATTGCAACCATTTGAAATGAACCTCCTACAGACTGGAAACTGCCCTGGCACCGACTTGAAAAAAAACCTGCAAAGACGACAAAACGGCATGCCTCAGCATGCCGTAGCGTCCCCAAAAAGGGTATTATTTGGTGTTCAGCTGGGAGTACCAGTCGTTCACTTCCTTGGTGATCTGGTCTCCGCCGGCAGACTTCCAGCTCTCTACGAATTTATCAAAGCTATCCGCAGGCTGCTTGCCGTAAATAATCTCATTCAAAGACTGGTTCTCAATCTTGTTCAGATAATCCATCTTAGACTTCATGGTAGGTGTTGTAGGACCTGTATAGAGGTTCGGATAAGCAATCCCCTCTTGGGACATCAATACCTTCGCAGCGGCTGGAGTATCCAGGCCGTAGTTCAGCTTCACTTCTTTTTCCAGTCTGGTAGTCGCTTCCTTACCATCCGCCAGATTCAGCAGTGCCTTCATCTGAGCGTCAGGAATACGGGCGCCATCGCGAACAAGCAGGTAACGGATACTGTTCACATAACCGCCTGGAATGTCTTCATACCGAAGTGCCTTGCCGCTTGCATCCATATCGTAGTCGTAGCCCTTGAACAGACCGTTGTCGAATACACCGCCAGGCTGGGAATCAGCCAAGTTCTTGAACATGTAGTTCTGATAAGTGAAGAAAGCCTCTGGGTGCTGCATTTGGGTGCTAATCAAGGTTACACCATTCGTGAACTGGGTTCCGTGACGGCCCGCTTTCCCGTCAGGTCCAGTTGGAAGAGCGATCGGCTTCCATACCGCACCTTTGACATTCTTAACCGTGTCGGACAACGGCCAGCCGCTCATCCAGTAAGGTCCTGGGAGAATACCGGCTTTACCTGCAACCGCAGGCTCAGAAGTTTTGTTCTCATCCCATAGCGCTGCTTCTTTTGGAATAAAGCCCTTGTTATACCATTCATTCAGCTTCACTAGACCCTGCTTCATAGCCGGGTTAATGGAGCCATATTCCAGCTTGCCGTCTGCGCCCTTGTTCCACTGCTGCGGAATGGTGCCATAAGCGCCGAAGATCCAGGATGGGTCACCCATCCACGTGTTCATCGTAGTCTTGAATCCGATACTCAGCGGAATAACATCTTCCGGCTTAAGTCCATCCGGGTTGTTGTTCTTGAAAGCTTCCATGACCTTCTCAAGCTCATCCATCGTCTTAGGTGCAGCCATTCCCAGCTTGTCCAGCCAGTCTTGGCGGATCCACAGGATATAATCGTGGTTGTAGGCATAGTCTAGAACCGGGATACCCATTCTTTTGCCATCACGGATATAGGTATTCCACACATTAGGGTCCTGTTCCATAGCCTTCTTCCAGGTATCAGAAGCGTATTTGTCGAAGAGCGCTCCTGCATCCTGGAACATGCCGGAATCAATCAAGTCCTGTGCCAATTGGGCATCCCCCACCGTCACAACGTCAGGCATCTGCTGACCGGAAGCCATGGACAATCTCAGCTTCGTTGCAAAAGCATTGTTGGTGTCTGTCACGGACCACAAGGATTTGATATCAATCCCCAGCGTATCCTTCGCCCACTTCGTGGCCACGTTATTCTCAATATTCTCACCGTTCTTGAATTTAAGCTCCGGGTCTACACCCCATACCGTGGAGATCGTTACAGGTGGATCATATTTCTCTTTATAGACATTCCCAGTGTTAGTCGAAGCTGTCCCCGCAGCTTCTGTAGCTCCTTTATCCTCAGAGCATCCGGTGAACAATGCGCCAACCATAACCAGACTAAATGCAAGCGCTGTCAGTTTCTTTGTATAAGCTTTCATGTAGCTCCCCCTCTTAGTGATCGTGTTCTACAGTTCTAATTATAGAGGGCGTATTTCCCGCGGCCTATGTCATTCTCGGAAGATTTCTGCACCTTTTGCAACCTGTTACTGATCCCGGAACTCATTCGGAGTGAGTCCGTAATGCTTCTTGAACATCTTGCTGAAATACTGCGGATTCTGATAGCCCAGCTCAGCGGTAATCTCATAGATCTTCTTGTTGGTCTTCTTGAGCAGGTACAGGGCATGTTCCATTCTCATCCGGATAATATAATCGCCCAGGCTCTCCCCGGTCTCTGCCTTATAAATTTTGGACAAATAGACCGGATGCAGGTACACCTTGTCCGCAATCGTCTTGACAGAGGTGTCTTGGCCCAGGTCACTGGATACCAGCTCCTGAACCTCCTTGATAATATAGCTCCGGGTGTAGTGATCGCTCGCGGACAGCTCCGCCTTGAATTTCTCCAGCATGCCAATGGACCAGGCCCTCAGCTTATCCAGGGATAGGATCATGCTCTGATCGTGCAGAAGATCGAAGCCGGATTGATCGATCTGGTAGACGAACTGCCCCTGCTTATGGGCAATGTACATGAAAGCATTGGTTACCGACAGGTACACCTCATACAGATGTTCTCTCGAGTACCTCGTCTTCTCAAGGTCTGCGAACACGTCACTGACCTTCTGCCGGGCAGCCTCCCACTGCTTGGATTCCAGTAAATGAATCAAGGTAGGCGGTTTGTACAGCATTTCAAGCGACTTAACCGGCGCGCTTGAGCCGCCCGGAAGATCCTCCATGAACAGGATCGAGCCCTGCTCTTCAAGTCCCGAGACAATAAAGGTGCTGAGCCCGGCCCGGTAAGCCGCAGCGACCTCGTCCGGGAAGGAGAACCAGCCGGTGATGACCGTGGAGATATCCCCTTTCAGGTAATTGCTGACCTGCTTGCGGAACTGGCCGGCCAGCTCTTGAAGCTTGCTTCTGCGCTGCCGTTCGAAATCTACTGCCAGCTCCATACCAGCCTGATAGGAGGACTGGAGCGAGAGCAGAATGACCATGCATTCATGAGGGGCCTTGCTGTGCCATACCTCAAAGGCCTCGGCAAATATCTCCTCGGCAATGTTACCCACCGCGAACTCAATCAGAGACGAAGAATGGTAATCATAGTGGGCGAACTGATGTCCGAGCTGAACAAGCAGCATGACAACAGGTTCATCTACATTCAATCCAATCCCGTACTGCTGAAGCTTCTCGCTGATCATCTGCTTGGACCAGGTTCTTCCGAGGAGCAGATCATGCATAAGATTGGAGCGAAGCACACCGGATTCCGACTTCATCGTGTAGAGCATCTGGTTGTATTTATCGGACGCTTCCCATTCGTCCTTTAAAGACTCGATCATACTGGACAGGCTATTAATGAATTCTTCATCATCCACAGGCTTCAGAATATAGTCCGAAGCCTGCAGCTGAATCGCCTTCTTGGCATACTCAAAATCCGAATATCCGGTAAGCAGCATGGAGCGGATGTGCGGCCATTCCTGATTAATCGACTCGATTAAGCTGAGCCCGTCTACCTCGGGCATCCGAATATCTGAGACTACAATATCAATGGATTGTTCCCTCAGGATGGATAACGCGTCCGCAGCCGAGCTTGCCTGGTACACCTGCTTAACCCCCAGCTCCTGCCAGGGAATCGTAGCGGCAAGACTTTCGGTAACGTAAGATTCATCATCCACTAACAGAACTTCAATCATGTAAGCTCCCCCTTGTTGTTCATATCTTCAAGCTGATTCGGCCAGTGAAGTGTGACCTTAACACCGCCCATCTCCGACCGGGAGAAGCGCAGCCCGGCAGAATCACCATAACGAATCCGCATTCGCTGCTGCACATTCCACAGCCCGCAGCCCATCTCCTGATCCATAGGCACATCAAGGCTACTGCGGAGTTCCTCCATGGCTTCTTCAGTCATTCCTTTGCCGCTGTCTTCTACTACGACACAGGTCTCATGCTCTTGCAGTTCGCTATAGATCCGGACTTGTCCCCCGCCTGATCCCGACTCAATTCCGTGCAGAACCGCATTCTCAACCAGCGGCTGTACCACCAGCAGAGGAACTTCCCATTTCAGCATACGTGCGGGAATATCGATGGAGAATTCAAGCTTAGGCTTACGCATCTTCTGAATTTCGAGATAGTTCCTGACAAACCCGAGCTCCTCCTCCAGCGGCACAACATCCCTTTCCTGCCGTGTAGTGTAACGGTAGTAGCTTGATAAATTCTGAGACATGGCCACAACCGCCTGCATGTTCTGCAGCTTGGCCATGCTGGAAATGAACGAGAAGCAGTTATAGAAGAAATGAGGATTAATCTGCGACTGCAGCTGCTTGAGCCGGGCCTCTCTAACATGGATTCGCTCCATGTATACATTTTCGAACAGCTCCTGAATCTGCGTCACCATCAGGTTGAACCTTTTGAACACGAAGCTGAATTCATTCTTCCCCTTGACCTCCAGCCTAACGGAATAATCCCCGTTCTTAAGCTTGCTGAAGGCAAGCACAAGCTTCTTCACCGGCACCTGAACCTGGGCGTACAGCATATAAGCAGCCAGACAGCTCATCAGCAGTAATGAACCGACAGCGAAGTAGAACAGCCGGTTGGACTTCTCGATCGGCGCCACAATATCCTTCAGCGGCATGTAATCGACCAGATACCAGCCCGTTGTTGCGGAAGAGACGATGTTGACCATATAGTCCTCTCCCCGCAGCTGTACAGTCCGGTTCTCCACATCTTCCAAGTGCTGATCCTTCAAGGAATTCATTAATTCCTGCGTCAGGGAACGGTTCGCCGACCGGTTGTAGATAATCCCGACATCCTTCTTGTAATACACAGGATCTCTGCGGCTGTCGCTCTTGAATTTATCCAGCATATCCTGAATGTTCCTGCTGTCGAACCGGACTTCAATAATCAGGTTGGCATCCTCCGGATGATTGAAGGAGGAATAGGGATACGCCGTGATCAGGGAAAAGGTGAAATGCTCATTCTCCCCTGAATCCTCCCGTGTAACCTGCCACCCCGGCTTCATCCGTCTCTTCAGATCCGCATCGTTATAGACCCGGATATCGTTATCCGATACCACCCTCCCCAGCGAGGGTGAGTAGATGAACAGCTTGGTTTTCCAATTGGAGGAACTCTCCTGAATATTCAGCTTGGTCTCAATTCGCTTCACCAGATTAATGAAATCGAGATTGAAGTACTCACTGTTCAGGAATATATCCTTGAATCCAAAAATATCCGGGTCCTGGATCATCAAATTCGGCCACAGGGAGAACAGATCAATATTGGAATTCACCTGGGACTGAAAGAAGTCCAGTTGGCTCGAATTGGATTTGTTGAGCTCTTTGCCAAGCACCTCTGTACTGGTGCGGTTGGAATAGAAGTAGAGTATGATAATCGGGATCAACATCACGATGAGTAAAATAGCCATTTTGCGAAATAGCGTTAGTCTGGGCACAAGCTTCACACCTTGCTTCTATAGAATTAGGCGGCTTCCCGCCGCTTATAAATATCCGCTTCACGGCAGCGCTGAAAGCGGTATCACGCCCGAATGGGATTCTCCTATTATACCTTTTTGTCTATCTCTCTTCATTCTAAAAAATTATACAAACCGCACCTAGTATCGATTGTTAATATTTCTGCTCTTTTGGAAAGGAATTTCCTTCCTGGCAGGTCCGCGTACCGCTCTGTTCCCGCAACAAAAAAGGAACCCGACATGAGTCCAGTTCCTGTTCGCCTTACTATTCAAGCGCCTAACTTGCCGGCTGGCGCGGCCGCTTGTGACTTTCCATTTACCAGCCAGATCCCCAGCAGGACCAGCGCAATGCCGACCACCATGAACTGGTTCAGACTTTCGTGCAGAACCAGGCAGCCGGAGATTACGCCGACTACGGGGACGAGCAGCAGGGAGATCGACGCTTTGCTTGCTTCCACTTTGGACAAAATGTACGACCACATCACAAAAGCCAGCGCTGAGCCCACCACACCTGCAAAGCCCACATAAACAATCGGCATAAGGCCCCAGTGACTCGGTCCATGTTCGAAGACGAAGGAATACAGCAGCAGCCCTGCAGCCCCGAATACCATCTGCCAGGTCGTGAACTGAAGCATGTCGCAGCTTGCCAGCTTGCGCTTGATAATCAAATTCGAGAATGCCCAGGACAACCCTGAAGACAGCGCCAGCAGCATGGCTCCCGTTGTTCCGCCAAAGTGCGCATCCATAGCAACGAACAGCCCGATTATCCCTACAACAATGCCGATCAGCTTACGAGCCCTGAGCTGTTCACCCGGAAGCCAGTAATGAGCCATCAGCGTAAGCCAGAGCGGCATGCTATAGGTTAACACCGAGGTTAGACCTGCACTGAGATCCACCAGTGACAACTGGATTGCAAGGTTAAAGTACATGGTCTGCAGAATCCCGCAGATAGCGTACCAGGTCATAATTTTCCCGCGCGGGATCGGCACCTTTCTGAAATAACACACGGCCAGCAGCACCAGCGCACCGAGGGCGAACCGGTAACCTGCGAATAATACGGGCGGGAATACCCCGTTCGCAAGCTTCATAAATACCCAGTTAAATCCCCAGATCAGACATAATAATCCTATTAAAATATTCACGCTTACCCACACCTCTGATTGCTATAAGTTGAGCTATTAAGTTACACATTAGGCAGCCGTGTGAAATATTCTTCCGATCGCTGTTGCTCCCAGATTTCTTAATTAAATTGATAAGGGGGAAATCCAGTCACAAAGGCGAACGCTTCGCTTCTCCAGAATCATTTCACACTCTTGCCTATGGGTAACTCTTAAGTTCAACTTATAAAAGTTACACTAAGCTGTCTATTATATCAGAGCTGCTCCCTCAATCAAGCGCCCTTACGGTCTGTCTTTCCACAATATGGTGCTGGGCGATTGAATTCTGGGCAATCTTGCCCGTCTCAATCATATCAATAAGCTTCATACAAGCTGAGCTTCCCATCTCGTTCAGAGGTTGATTCACCGTGGTTAACGGAGGAACGACCATCTCCGCCAGCTCGACGTCATCGTATCCAATTACTGACAATTCCTCAGGTATTCGAATTCCCCGCCGCGCGGCCACCGAGAGCACGCCAATGGCCATCTCGTCACTGGCTGCGAACACGGCTGTCATATCCAGAGAACGGCTGAGCAGCTCTTCCATAGCACTACAACCGCTGGCAAAACCGAAGTCTCCATAAGCAATATACTCCTCCAGACAAGGAATGCCATGTTCTTTGAGAGCCTTCATGTATCCCTCTACTCTGGGCACACCGGCAATCGGATCACTCTTTGTCCCCCCGATCATCGCAATTCGTCTGTGCCCTTTATGTATGAGATACTCAGTTGCCTCATAAGCTGCTACTCTATCATCTACTTTGACATACGGTATACCCGGATAATTCGTCTCTGACGAGATTAGAACGACCGGGATTCCTATAGCTTCAAGTGCTTTATAGTATTCTTCCTTAAGCAGCTCACTTGCGAAGACGATACCATCAACCTGCTTCTCTCTTAGCACCTGAAGACACTTGAGTGTTCTTTTCCCATCCTCGTCTGTATTGCACACTACAACACTGTAGTTATGGTTATAAGCGAACTCCTCAATCCCGTGAAGCAGGGCCGATGAGAAGGAGCTTGATACGTTGGGGAACAGCACGCCAATGGTACGGGTTCGCTTATTGATCAAGCCCCTGGCGATCATGTTGGGCTGATACCCCATTTCTTCAATCGTCCGCATCACCTTTTGCTTGGTTTTGTCCGAATATCCCGTCAGGTTATTCAGAACCCGCGATACTGTCGCTATGGAGACATTGGCCTTCTTGGCCACATCCTTAATGGTTGGATTCATAATTACACATTCCTCTTTAATGAATCATTTTATTTCTATAGCATAACTCATTTTCCCAAAATCCGGAATAGAGACAGGATTCGTACTCATCGCCAGCCGCTGATTTCAAAAGCCCGCAAACTCTAGTTCACGGGCTCCTCTCAACCTGATTTATAGCTTATAGACTCTAGCCTCATAAGGTCGAAGATTCATATGTTTAATATTGCTATCTGCCGGAACCTCATAGTTGCTGATGAGCAGCTCCTGCCCGGAGAAATGGATCGAATCAGGCAGCACGAACTCTGCCGGAGCTTCGAAGAAGTTCAGCACTACCAGCAGCTTCTCATCCCCTAGTGAACGCAGGTAAGCATAGATTTGTTCATCTTCTTCTCTAAGAATCTGATAGTCGCCATATACAATGATGTCATGCTGCTTACGAAGTTCAATCAGTCTTCTATAGTAGTGAAAAATAGAATTCGGATCAGCAACCGCCTGCTCCGCATTAATCTCCTTGTAATTGGGATTAACCGTCAGCCACGGAGTTCCCGTCGTGAATCCGGCTTGCGGGCCGCTGTTCCACTGCATTGGAGTACGGGCATTGTCTCTGCCTTTGCTGTAGATGGATTCCATGATCGTCTTCTCATCTCGGCCGGCATCCATGTATTCCTTATGCATATTCAGTATCTCTATATCCTTGTAATCCTCAATCGACTCAAAGCGCACATTGGTCATACCAAGCTCTTCGCCCTGGTAGATGTAAGGCGTTCCCTGCAGCGTATGAAGCAGAGTAGCCAGCATTTTGCCGGATACATTATGAAGCTCCGGAGATGAATCATTGCCGAACCGGGACACCATCCGCGGTTGATCATGATTGTTCAGGTACAGACTGTTCCAGCCGTTGCCCTGCAGCGCGGTCTGCCATTTGCTAACCACCCGTTTGAAATCTGCGAGAGTCCACGGAGTCACATCCCACTTGCCGGTGGGGCCGCTGTCAATCCCCATTAATTCAAACTGGAAGACCATGTTCAGCTCGCCGCGATCCTTGCCGACGAACAGCGCCGCATCTTCAGGCGTCACATCAACGGTCTCTCCCACGGTCATCACATCATACTTGGACAGCACCTCACGGTTCATCTCCTGCAGGAATTCATGAATGCGCGGTCCGTTGACAAAGCTTTTGCCGCCAAAATGGTACTGTCCCTCGGGACCTTCCGCATCCAGCAGCTGCTGCTCTTTGGAGATCAGGTTGATGACGTCCATCCGGAAACCGTCAATGCCCTTGTCGAGCCACCAGGTCATCATATCGTATACTTCCTGGCGAACCTTCGGGTTCTCCCAGTTCAGGTCAGGCTGCTTGCGGGAGAATAGATGAAGGAAATACTCCTCCGTGTGTTCGTCATATTCCCAAGCCGAGCCGCTGAAGAAGGATCCCCAGTTGTTCGGCTCCCTGCCGTCTTTGCCCGGACGCCAAATATAATAATCACGGTAAGGATTATCTTTGGACTTACGAGATTCCACAAACCACTTATGCTCGTCGGAAGAGTGGTTGACCACCAGATCCATAATGAGCTTCATCCCCCGCTCATGAAGGCCCTGAAGCAGCTCCTCCCAATCCTCAATCGTTCCGAATTCATCCATAATCGCCTGGTAGTTACTAATATCATATCCGTTGTCATCATTCGGAGATTCATACACCGGGGATAGCCATACTACGTCCACTCCCAGCGTCTTCAGGTAATCCAGCCTCGAGATGATGCCCTGCAGATCCCCTATACCGTCTCCGTTGCTGTCCATGAAGCTGCGCGGATAAATTTGATACACTACGCTTTCTTTCCACCACTGTCTATCCATTTCCATTCTCCTCTTATTGCGAATTTATATTTCTCTAATGTTAATCATGCTGACTTCTTACCTGACCCACCAAGTCTTACTTAATGGCCCCTTGAGTAATCCCGTTAATAATCCATTTCTGTGCGAACAGATATACAATGACCATAGGCAGGAGCGCCAGCAGATACGACGCAAAAGCCAGGTTGAAATCCGTGCTGAACTGCCCTTGGAACACGTACTGAACCAGCGGAAGTGTGTAGGATTCCGGGTCGCCCAGCAGGACCAGTGGAAGCAGGAAGTCATTCCAGGAGGACAAGCAGGCCAGAATTCCTATAGTGGCATTGATAGGCGCAAGCAGTGGGAAAATAATTCTCCAGAACGTTCCCCAAGTCGTTGCCCCGTCCACAGTCGCCGCTTCTTCCAGTTCAATAGGAATTGAACGAATATAACCTACATATACAAATACATTAAATGCAAGTCCATACACAACATAGAGAATCATCAATCCCACAATATTATTCATGTGGAAGGTCGTTGTCTGATTGACGACTGGAAGCATGATGATCTGGAATGGAATGAACATCGCACTGATGAAGTAGAAATACAGGCCTTTGAAGAACTTCTTGTTCATATTGCGCGCAATGGCATAGGACACCATCGAGTTCGTCAGCAGAATGAACAGGACCGATATGATCGTGATGAGCGCGCTATTCTTGAACGCGGTGAAGAAGTCAGTGGCCGCAATCGCATTCGCGAAATTCTCAAAGTGCAGCCCTGTCGGCAGTGCGAAGAGGGAGCTCGCCATCTCTTCCGGATTCTTCAGGGCGATGCTTACGGTTAAGTACAGTGGGAATAAAATGAGCAGTGATCCCAGCGCAACGAGGGTGGTAATCGTCCAATTCGTAGATTTTCTCATCACATATCCATCTCCCGTTTTTGTAAAAATTTAAGCTGCAGCGCGGAGATCACGATAATCACGATAAAGTAAATGACTGCGTTGGCCGATTGGTAAGCGAATTCCCCGCCCTGGAAGCCGCCGGTATAGATCAGGAGCGAGATCGATTGCGTCGCCCGGCCCGGTCCGCCGCCCGTTAAGGCCATGATCTGGTCAAATACCATCAAGGCTCCCTTCATCGCAAGCACCATGTTAATCGTGAAGAATGAAGCAAGCAGCGGGAAGGTAATGCTCCAGAATTCTCTCCAGCGGCTGGCTCCATCCAGGCTTGAGGCTTCATACAAGTCCTTGGAGATGGTCTGAAGCCCGGCAAGGTACAGAATCGTGTTGAAGGCAATGCCCTGCCATACGCCTACAATAACTACTCCGATCCAGGCCCAGTTCTCATTCCCAAGAATGTTGTCAGATAGAAATGCACTGCCGATCTTCTCCCCGAATACAGGGATCACGTTGGCAAAGATATAGTTGAAGATATAGCCCACAATAAGAATGCTTAGAATATTGGGCAGGAAGTACACACCGCGGAAGAAGTTCCTGAATTTGATCTTTGCGTTGAGGCCAAGCGCAATAAGCAGGCTGAGCACATTAATCAGAATCGTGACCACTATGGCGTATTTGAAAGTGAACAAGTAGGAATTAAGCACGTTCTCATCCTTAAAGAGGTTACCGTAATTCTTGAAACCTACAAAGTCGAGGGTTTTACTAAATCCATCCCAGTTCGTGAAGGAGTAGTAGATCCCCTTGATCGCCGGGAACGTATGAAAAGCAAAGAACAGCACGAGAGCTGGTATGGTCATCAGATAATAGGCAATTCGGCGCTTAGCCATCTTGAGTCCTCCCTGACAAATACAGGAGAAAGGATCAGCTTCACCTTTCTCCCGTCTTGTTTGCTTGATTACTTACGGTTAGCGACTTTATCCCATTCTGTATCCAGGGAGTTCAGGTAAGCGTCCACATCTTTCTTTTGCAGGAAGCCCTGAATGATGGTATCAACCTTCATGGCACCCGGGATGTAGTGATCTGCGAAGTCAACCAGGTCGCCTTTCTCGAAGGCAGGCTTCAGATCAGCTACACTCGGATCATCCTGAGTTACACCTTGGATCGCCGGGAATGCCTTCTGCTCGGTAATGTACTGCTTCGCGTTGTCAGGCTGCAGCAGGAAGTCAATGAATTTCTTGGCTTCCGCTTTATGCTCAGAGCTCTTGGACACAGTCAGCAGGGTATCTACCCCAGATACGAGCTTGTTCTTCGATGGATCGTTGGTAGCCGGGAATGGGAATACGCCAAGCTCGATGCTAGGGTTAGCCTTTTGAATTTCAGGAATCGCCCATACGCCTTGAAGGTACATTACGGACTGACCCTTCGCGAACGCTACGTTACCGTCGTTGTACCCTTTACCGAACATGTCCTTCTGACCGAACGACAGCAATTGCAGCTGCTTGTCAGCGACTTCACGGAATTTATCCTTGAAGGTAACAGTGCCTTCCTTGCGCTGTTTGAAGAAGTCGATCCCTACAACCCCTGGCTCCAGGCCGTTAAATGGAATGAGTGTAGTCCAGGAATCCTTCAGCGTCAGATAGAATGGCACCTTGCCTGCATCTTTAATTTTTTGCGCGGTAGCCATGAATTCATCCCATGTTGTTGGCACGGTTAGGCCCATTTCTTTGAACATGGCTTTGTTATAGATCACACCATTGGCATTCGTGGAGAAAGGTATCCCGTTCAGCTCGGTGAGTCCGGTCTGGGCTTTCAGCATATCGAGGTAGGCCGGCTGAATGTTCTTGGTCAGCGGATCATTCGAGAAATCCTCGAACAGGCCGCTCTTGGACAAGGTGGAGTAGGTGTCTGTTGCACCAATACCGATGACATCTGGAATTTGCTTCTTGGCGACGCGTGTCTTGAGCACGGTCTCCGCATCCGGTGGATTCACCTGGGTGACTTTAATGTTCGGATTCGCTGAGTTGAACTTGGCAATCAGCTTATCGAAGGTAGCCTTGGCTTCGGTCTTATTCTGGAAGAACTCGATCTTTACCGCTCCGCCTGACGCGCCTCCGTCACTCTTGGATCCGCATCCGCTTAACATCGACATAGCTAACACTCCTGCAAGAAGCGGCATGATGGCTTTTTTCATTTTCATTGTAGTTTCCCCCTGAATAAGGTTTTGTTGTTTGAAAGGATACAGGCAGTAAACGTTTACTTTATTTCTGTAAAATAACATTGATGATTTGGTTCCAAGGTGTCTTTCCCATCTCACGAGCAAAATAAACCGCTTACAAAAATCCTTTAGTCTCTTTCGCCACATAAGTACTATAAATGGTTCGCTGCGGCGGCCACGAGCAGCTGGCACACCTTACGGTGAGCAAGCATTCTAACCAACACCACCCTTTTGTCTTTCGAAGTAAAGTAAACGTTTAACTTCAGGATTAAAAAATATCAATCGGCCCTGCCGATTGCATTCAGCCCTTACGCAGCACATAACGTAAACGCTTACTAAGAATATAATCTTCCCCCTTTATTTTGTCAATTAAATTTCACAAAAAAATCTCCTGCCCATTTATGGGAGGAGATTCAAGACTTATCCTTCTAAAATATTCTGGGCAATATACTGCCCCTCCCTAAGTCCTCTCGGACATGCGAAGAGGCCGCTCGCCACATGTGAAGTGTACTCATTAAGCTTATCTTTGGACTGCATCATTCTCAGCATGGGAATGAACTGTGTATCGGGGTTCTTCTGATAACTCAGGAACAGCAGCCCGGCATCTACATTGCCTGTACGCGGGTCTACCCCATTCGTATAGGAATAGGCTCTCCTGTGAATTCTCTGGCCCGTCTGCTTGGCTAAATTCACATGGGCCGAAGCGGGCTGCTTCGACAGATCCACAGCATCGAATTCACCCGGTTTCCCATAGGCAGCTCCGGATTCCTTATATCTTCCGAACGTATCCTCCTGGTCCTTCAGTGAAGTGCGGTCCCACACTTCCAGCAGCATGCGGATCTTGCGGTAAGCCAGATAAGAGCCGCCTTTCATCCATTCGGGTTCTCCTTCCCCAGCCCAGACCACATCATCATAACCGGTAGAGGTATCATGCTCGCTGTTCGCCGTACCATCCTTGAATCCGAACAGATTCCGGGGCGTCTTCCCCGGCGTTGCACTAATGAATCCCTCCTGCATCCAGTTCACAGTGGCATAGCCCGTCGACAGACGGATCAGGTTGCGCACCGCGTGGAACGCCACCTGCTGATCTTCCGCGCACACTTGGATACAGACATCTCCGCCTGACAGCGAAGCGTCAAGATTCTCGCGGGGCATACGCGGAATATCCTTCAGATAGCGCGGGGCCTTCGCTGCAATACCAAATCGGTCCCTGCCATTCTCCTTGAAAAAGGTAGGTCCGAACCCAAAGGTGATAGTCAGCTTTGCGGCAGGCAGATCCAGCGTCTCCCCCGTATCACTTGGCGGAAGCAGGGTATTGTCTCCCGTCTTCATCGTTCCTCCGGCCGTGCTTAGATCACAGAACTTGGTCCAGTCCCTGAATAGGCGAATAACCGAAGAACGGTCATTACCGCTAAGATGAAAGCTCGCCAGATACATATAGGTCTGCTGGGGAGTAATAATTCCGGCCTGATGCTGTCCGTAGAGGGATATCCGATCATCTGACAGCGCAGCCGCCTTCCCGCTCTCCGGCTTCACTATTCCCATGATGGCTCCCATGCCTGCCGCACCCAGCGTAATTCCAGTTCCGGCTATGGCCGATAACTTGAGGAAGTCCCGTCGTGATACACTCTGCTTCTGCGTCTCTTTAGGTTCGAGTTCCATTCTTATCTCCCCCGATACCTACAGAATACTTGCTGTCTGAGTCATCAACGTGGACAGTTGGCTGAGTTGATCGCTGATCTTGCGAATTTGCTCGGTCGACAGCTTGTCATAGGTTACATACTGTCCATCCTTCTGATGGCCGCGAAGCAGCTCTTCTGTTGCAAGGAACAGCTTATCCAGTTGATCCGCAAGCTGCGGATTCTTCTCATTCAGCGCAGGAATAATGGCAAGATACACGGTCTTGGAGCCGTTCACGTTAGCTGCCAGATCGACCAGATCTGTACGGGAATAGATTTCTTCTTCACCCGTGATTTTGGACGTAGCTGCTTCATTCAGCAGTTCAATGGCACCCGCAACCATAACCTTTGGCTCAAGCTTAAGGCCTTTGATCTGCTTCTGCAGCTCTTCGGTATCCTTGATCAACTGGTCGGCATACTTATCTTGGCCCTTCAAAGATTTGTCCTTCCACAAGGCCTTTTCAATCCGGTGGTACCCGGTCCATGTGCTTTCATCCTCGACATCTGCAAGGCGCGCGTCAATCTTGGGATCCAGGTCTCCGAAGCTCTCTGCGATCGGTTCGATCGTCTCGAAATATACCCGGGCCTTCGTATATTCCTTCTTCGCCAGCTCCGCATCGCCAGACTTCACCGCTTCTGCGAAGGCTTTGGTCTGCAGGGCCAGATTATCGGCCTGTTCATCAACAAATGCTTTGTAGTTCTCTACAGCTTTATTAAGCAGCTCAGACGTATTCGCCGTACTCGGCTTGGCATTCTTCAGCTGTTCGAGTGCCCCGTGCAGCTTGTCGGCGGTAGGCTTCAAGCTCTCGAAATCCACCTTGTCATACGCGGATGCCGAGAAGATCGGCATTTCATACTTCTCAACTTCTGTATATTCCAGCGGGAATGCCTGGCGTACCGTATTCTCAAAAGAAAGCCACATATCGTTAATCGACTTGCCCAGATTCTTAACCTCAGCTGCATCCTTCTTGCTGATTGCATCCTGAAGCTTCTTGACCTCTTCCTGCAGCTTTCCTGCATCCTCGGCAACCGGATTCTTCGTATCTGCAGCAGCCTGCTCTTTACTATCGGCTGTCTGTACGGCCGGAGCCGCCTCCTTCGGACTTGCCTGATTACATGCGCTCAGCAGTAGTACACTGGCAACTGATATTGAAGCGATGGACGTTATCTTTTTGAACAACATAAGCTATATTCCCCCGTTATGATTAAAAGTGTTCTTACACCGATGATATCGTGTGAAGCTTTGTCTTTGTGCGTCTTCCAGATGTTCTGCCCCAGACGAGCATCAGAATTCCGGTCAGCAGGAAGATCAGCTGCGGCAGCGTGCTGTACCAGGATGGATACAGGCTGATTGCCGCATATTCCGGCAGGTACTCCTTCACCGTGGACGGAAGTACGCCCGCCATCTGCAGGCTGTGAATCCCCGAACCCATGAATTTGAAGCATAGATAGAATACAATCACGCTGGATACCAGGAATACAGGACGTACTGGCAGCCTGGTTCCTGCCTTAATCAGGATCACCGCACCCAGGGCAAGCACACCGAACCCAGCAGCGATGCCGCCGGCGAGTGCTGTTCCCGGCATTTTGCCAACCATACCGATAAGGAAGATGACGGTCTCCAGTCCTTCACGTACGATAGCGAAGAAAGCAAGGAGGGCAAGCGAGAACATCTTCCCGCCCGACAGTGCCTTGGAGCTCTTGCTCTCCATAAATTGCTTCCAGCGCTTCACATCCGCATAGCGGTGCAGCCAGTAACTGACATATAGAAGCAGGAAGCTGGCGAGTACGCCGGTCCAGCCGTTAATCAAGGAATTGCTCGTACCGAACGAGCTGGAGGACAGGAAGACGGCAACGGCAAATCCCACAGCTATACAGGTGAGAAGCCCTGCTGCCGAACCCAGGACCACATAACGGCTGGCAGCCTTGGATTCAGCCTTCTTCCCGTACATGAGCAGGGCGCCAACCACCAGCAGCGCTTCAAGCCCTTCGCGTAACGGGATAAGAGCCGCATCGATCCAGGTATACTCCGCGCCGGCCAGCGGCGCAAGTCCGCTGATCATCCGGTCAATGACCGGCTTGGCCTGACTTCTCTGATCAGGACTTGCCAGGTAAGCGTCCAGCAGTACCAGATCCCTTTCGGTGCTGCTGTAGACCTCAGCTGATTTGCTGACAATATCGCCTTCCACGGTCAACCACTGCTGCTGCAGCTGCTTAACCTCGGCTCCTGCTTCGGTCCACTGCTGCTTCCCGATGAGATCTGCAGCACCTCTAAGCTTCATAATATAGACGCTTAAGGTCATCTGCTGCTTTCCGTCATTGCCGACATAGGCTCCATCGCGGTAATTAACGAGTGAGAATTCCAGGGTGCCCGCTTTATCCAAAGCCTTAGAAGCTTCCTTGTTCAGCAAAGCGATCGAAATTCCGGCAATCTGCCCCTCTATCTCGAGAGACATCGCAAGCGAATTTTTCTTGACCTCGCTCTTGCTCGTAGTCCACCATTTCTTAATCGGCCGGAAGGCTGCTGCAGCCTGTTCAAGATCACCTTGGCCAAGAGCTGTCTTGAGCTCGCCCACATGGCCGAGAACTCCCTCTATCCCCTTGCTCGTACCGGACTCCTCTGCAGCTGCTGCTGTAGAGGGTACCAGGCTAAGCGGAGATACCGTACCTCCCGCCTGGATAAGCAAGAACATCACTATGAGAAGAACCCGACTGCACTTCGAGCCCATGCCTAACATATCTTCAACTCCCTGTCTTTAAGCAAATGTAAAACATCCGAACTAAATGATAATGATGGTATTGATAATGATTATCATTATTGGCTAGGGTAATTATAAAGAGAAAGACCCCCATTGTCAATACAATGCGGGTCCTGAGTATTCTATGATTAACGAAGGGGAAGGAATACGATAATCTCCGTTCCCACGTTCTCTTCACTTTCAATCCGGATGGTTCCCTTATGCAGTTCCACCAGATTCTTCGCAATAGCCAGACCGAGTCCGGTACCGCCTGTCTTACGATGTCTGGAGGAATCTACCCGGTAAAAGCGTTCAAACACCCGGTTCAGGTCCTCCTGCGGGATCCCAATCCCAGAATCCTTCACTCGAACCTGGAGTCCCTGCGGGCCCGCTGTAGAGTCAGTCTGTTCGGACAGACTCAGCTCGACCGGTTCCTTACTGTACTTGAGTGCATTATCCAGGAGAATAAGCAGCAGCTGGCTGATCCGCGAAGGATCCGCATTCAGATATAGCTTCTCCGTAGAAGCCCGAACCTTTATTTGCCTACTGTATACCTTATCAAGCAGCTTCGCCGTCTTCCTGCTGAGCCCAACCAGCTCTACCGTCTCCGGCATATAACGGGCTTGATTCTCCGTGGAAGCCAGGTCTAGCAGCTGCTGGGTCATTTCCTTCATGCGAACCGCTTCGGAGTAGATGTGCTCTACCGCCTCTCTGCCTCTCTCCTCGTCCCTCAGTCCCCATCTGCGAAGCATATTGGCGTATCCCTCAATGCTGGTGAGCGGTGTCTTCAGCTCATGCGAAGCATCGGATACGAACTGCTGCTGCCGGGCAAAATTCTCTTCAAGCCGGTCAATCATCCGGTTGAACGTGCTGCCCATCATGCTCAGCTCGTCGGTTGCATCCGGTCTAAGCGGGATTTTGCGAAATTCCAGGCTCTGTTCGATTTCTTCCATAGTCGTGACCATCCCCGATATAGGCCGCGATATCCATTTGGACAGATAGATTCCTCCGACCAGACTCAGGCCGATAGCTCCAAGGCTGGCAAGGGCTAGAATCGAGATCAGAATGCTGATGTTGTTCTTGATCGACTTCAGACTTTCACCCATTTCAATCGTTCCGGCCACGCTGCCATTCAGGAGGATGGGAACCCGGACAACGAGCACCGTTCCTTTCCTCTGGTAGTACAATTCGGATTCAGGCTTCTCGACGGCCTCACGCTCCATGGGGACAATATCATCATCATTTTGCAGCATTTGAATCTCTTTCTCCTGATTATCAAGCACCCGGATCATGCCGTCGTCCGGCAAGAAGCTGGTCAGCAGCTCTGTTCTCCTCCCTCCTAGAATATCCTCAGGCCCAGCTTTCTCGAATATGCTGTTCACCCGGTCTATCAATAGATCTTTCTCATTCTGGGTCGTAATCTTGAGAAAGGCATAGAATACCGTAATATTAAAAGCTAGCAGGATCCCAATCAGCCACAGTGTGGTGAGGAGGACCACCTTCTTCTTGATGGTCATGTCAGGTCTCCTTTATGGAGTAGCCTACACCGCGATGGGTATGAATGAGCTGATGCTCATAGGGATAATCCACTTTTTTGCGCAAATAACGGATATACACATCCACCACATTCGTGTCCCCGGAGAAATCATAACCCCAGACCTGGCTAATAATTTGATCTCTCGTCAGCACCTGGTTGCGGTTCTCCAGCAGATAGAGCAGCAGCTCGTACTCTTTGGGTGTCAGCTCAATGAGGTCCTCTCCCCGGGTCACCTTCCGCATTAGAGGAACGACGGTCAAGTCGCCCAGGTTAAGCTCGGGGAATTCCTGCATCTCCAGATACCCGGTATCCCCCTGTCTCCGGTTACGGATACATGCCCGAATCCGGGCAAGTACTTCTTCGATCTCAAACGGCTTCGTAATATAATCGTTCGCTCCCAAGTCCAGTCCGCTTACCTTATCCGGTACGGCATCCCTTGCTGTAAGCAGAATAACGGGAGTAGCTGGATCCGTCTGACGAAGACGTCTGAGCACTTCGGTTCCGCTCAGCTCCGGCAGCATAATGTCCAGCAGAATGACACTCCACCCTCCCGACTGCCCCTTCATCAGCCCTTCCCGTCCCGTGGATGCCCGCTCGACTTTATAACCCTCATAGCTGAGCTCCATCTCCAGCAGGCGGGCTATTTTATCCTCGTCTTCAATAATTAATATGGTGTCACTCATTATCTGCCAGCCCTTTTCTTAAGTGATTCATTCCTGTCCTCATGAACAAATATCCTTCTGCCGGAGCAGAAGGACGTTCAAAGTGTGCTATTGGGCTGCGGGTGCTGCCCACAGATTCGTGATAGGCTGAGCTTTCTTACTTTCTCCTAGAGGGTCAAGCCCATACATCGCTTCAAGGGTGCGCAGAACATGATAGTGATTCACGGTCTGTGTATACTTGCCCGGCTTGATCCCCGCGCCGGCGAAGATCAGCGGGATATGATTCGGCCTTGCGAAATTATCTTCATCCCAAGTGATGATAAGCAGGCTGTTATGACTCTCTGCCCAGGCTGCATAAGCACCAAGGTGCTTCTTCAGCCAATCATCCGCTTCCTTGACAGTTCCATCATGCATGTCGTTCTCCAGCGCAGGAATGACGAACGATACCGTAGGAAGCTTCGAGAAATCTGTAGGGAAATCGGTCATGGGCCGGTTCGCTTCCTTCGGCACATTCGTGAACTGGGCCCAGGGATTATGCTTCCGTGCATATCCCTTAGAGTAACACTTGGCGAAGCCGACAGACGGCAGATCTTCGGAATAACCTGCAAAGCTAAGGTGCGCTGCGGCAAGGCGGCTTGCCAGATTGGGAGCCTGGAACGGACCCTTGCAGGCATCGCTCTTGATGCCCTGCGTAGAACCCGAGAACAGCGCCAGATAGTTCGGCTGGCTCGGATGAGTAATCCCGTGAGCGTCTGTGAACAAGGCGCCCTTCTTGATCAGGGACTGCATGAACGGATTCTGATTGCTGTTCACAATCTGGTTGTAGGAGTGATTCTCCTCAACGAGGATAACCACATGGTCATACTTCTTCACGGCACCAGCCGGGCGGGAAGATTCAGCCGGGGTTATACTCGTGCTGCCTTTAGCAGGCACGGGATTCGAGGCGGATGCTCCATTAGAGAAGCAGCCTGACAGCAGCGCAGCGGATAGAAGAAGCACTAACAACGTGTTTTTCAAATCAGCTTCCCCCTTCTACTTGACCTTGATCGTCTCTATTATGAAGATTTCACGGCCGGTTTCTTGGCCCATATCTTATGTTCAATTTTCTCATATATGCCGATGATTGTCGTCTCTATTCTGCGAAGGCGTGCCGAGTACTTGAATACCCCATGCACAGTAAGCGCAATGAGATTACCCATCACCGCACCCGCGATGACATCCGACGGATAGTGAACCCCTGTCCAGACCCGCGACAGTGCAATCAATCCACCCAGAATGAGCCATAGGATGCCCGTCTTCTTATGATATAACCAGATCGTAGACGCAATAACAAAAGCTCCAAGGGCATGATCGCTTGGAAAAGATGCATTCGCCGGATGAGCTATCAGCTGAATCACAGGATGTGTAACAAAGGGACGATCCCGGTACAGGAAATGCCCGATCAATCCGCTAATTCCAAGGCCTATGCATGCTGCAATTAGTGCCTCGAACGTCATTCTCCGGTTGCGGTCGGTCCGGATGAACCAATACAGCAGCACGCCGGCAAAAAACAGATATTCTGCGTCTTCCGCCAAGAATTTCATAACCGGATTCAGTACAGAGACGCTTGCGGCGAAGTGGTTGATCATCTGAAATATATCATAATCGAGATTGCTTAACATCTTGAAGTCACCTTTTCCTCTGCATTTGTAAGCCCAATGTAACACGGCTGAATTACAGCAGCATGAGAGAAAAATAAGAATTTGATGAGTAACACAGGGCCGAAGACAGATACACAAACAGCGGCGGAATCCGCAGCATATCTTGTAACCATAGCTTGCGAATTTCAAGACGGCATGAGTTTTATAGATTCCATAAAAGGGAGATGAATGACACCGTGTCTCAAGCATCGTTAAGCGCACGAACCCCAATCGATGTGCTGATACCCGCTATTGAGAAGGATCTGGGCACCCTGCCCTTTGTGATTGACGGAATACGCAAATATGTCAACCATCCCGTTGGCACCATTTATATCGTATCCCCGGACAGTGCCCGAATCCGAAGTCTATGCCGCTTGAAGAAATGTACCTTTGTACATGAGAATACCGTACTGCCAATTACCAAGAAGGATATTACCTACCGGTCCAGTACGTGGGACCGCTCCGGCTGGCTCTATCAGCAGCTGCTCAAGCTGAACGGTGACAAGGTGTGCAGGAATCGGCACTTTCTGGTGACCGATGCGGATACGGTCATGATTCGGCCCCATACTTTTCTTGCGGACGGCAAGACCACATTCTTCTACCGGAAATGGACGCATCCGGAATACCTCCATATTCACGCCCGGCTGACCGGGCAGAAGGCAAGCTCACCCCAATCTTTTGTCAATCACTATATGCTCTATGATTCGGTCAAGCTCGCCAGGCTCAAGAAGATGATAGAGAAGAGACATGGGGCCCGCTGGTACACTGCTATCCTGAAGCAGCTTAACCGCAAGAAACAGTTCGGCTTCTCGGAATTTGAGACTTATGGCAATTACGTCCGCACCAATTATCCGGGCTCGATCAAGCTGAGACCTGCCCTGAACAAGGAATTCAAGAAATCCATCCTGGCGGTTCCCGCTGCAGAACGGCAGCAGTTATCCAGCTCCTTCCGCTCCTTGTCCTTCCATAAACGCAGCGGCTATTCCCTCCGCCCCAAGAAGTCAGTATAACGCCGTTGTCTGTTCCCAGATTTGTCTTCCCAAGGAGGTGTGCATATGAAAATCATCCTGTTGTCCGGAGGATCCGGTAAAAGATTGTGGCCGTTATCCGGAGAGGTCCGCTCCAAAACCTTTCTCAAGCTGCTGCCCGCCCCTGACGGGAGCCGGGAATCGATGATTCAAAGGGTATGCCGGCAGCTCGGTGAGGCCGGACTGCTGGACTCCGCTACCATTGTCACCCATCACAGTCAGCTTGAGCTTATGCGCAGTCAGATCGGGCATCTCATACCGATTCTGACCGAATCCCACAAGCGGGGAACTCTGACCGCAATTGCGCTTGCCTGCACCTATCTTCAGTCTCAGCCGGGAGCTGACCCGGACGAGTCTCTCGTCTTCATGCCCGTCGATCCTTATGTAGAGGGAAGCTTCTTCGAGCTGCTTCGCACCCTGCCATCGGTTCTCTCAAGCTCAGGCGCTAATATTGCGCTGATCGGGACCCGGCCTACATTCCCTTCAACCCAATACGGCTATATTGTGCCCGAAGCTGCGGAGTCCAATAAGGGTGATATCTATCAGCGGGTGTCCAAATTCGCGGAGAAACCGGATATGAACCAGGCACGCAGCCTACTGGAGAAGGGAGCATTATGGAACTGCGGGGTGTTTGCCTTCTCGCTGAGGTTCATTTCTGAAGCACTTCTAGGGTATGGTCTGCCAAGCGATTATGACCAGCTTCTGCAGCTGTATGAAGGGTTGTCAGAGGCTAGCTTTGACAAGGAAATCGTGGAGCATACCAAGAATACGGTTGTAGTTCCTTATGAGGGGGCTTGGGAAGACCTGGGGAGCTGGGATACATTCACCAAGCACCTGGGTACGAACTCCATTGGACCCGGAAGCATCTCCGGGGATTCCATAGATACTCATCTTGTCAGCGAGCTGGACCAGCCGATTCATGTGATCGGGGTCTCTGATCTGATCGTTGCCGCAAGTCCCGACGGGATCCTGGTTGCTTCCAAAGAGAACAGCAGCCGGATTAAGGAACTTGATCCGGGACGAACTATTCTTCCTTCCATTACAGAGTACAGCTGGGGAAGTACAAGGATCCTGCGCCGATCCGGACCTGTGAAGGCACCGGATGAGATCATATCCGTCGTTCATGTTCTCCAAGGCAAGCACATGGGGGAACCCGCCGGGCCGGAATGGAGGCTGATCTGGATGATTCTATCCGGCTCAGGACAAGTGAAGGTTAATGAAAGCCCACGGGCCGTCAAGTCCGGCGACGTGCTGGAGATTATGCCGGGCTCCCCGTACAGCCTTGATGCTGATACGATGCTGGAGTTCGTAAGCGTACAGCTTAGAGAACCCATTCCTCCAGCTAAGCCTCCAGCTTCTATTCCTCCTGCTCCCACTGATTAGGCCCGATGGCCAGCTCAATAACTGAACAGATAAATGAACGGTCGCGCGGACTGCAGGCATAGATGCCTACTTCCATCATTGCCTCAGCCTCATGCAGGTGGGCGATCCGCATCTGCTTCCAGCCGGAATCAGCCCCCGGGGCTCTATATTCGATTAATACATCATCTCCCCTGCGGCTGATCCGGTAGGACATCGACTTAATATTGCTTGAAATATCGGTTGTCGCCCAGTCCGAATAGCCCTTATTCGTGACCACCGACCCGAGCCGGCTGAAGGCTTCATTCTCATACTCTACCGAGGCTTTGATCCAGTGATCCTCATTAGCACGCAGCATCACGCCGCACTGATCGTACTGAGTCAGGGGTTCAAATGAGACCTCCGCGGTAAAAGCGAAATCTCCCTGCACCTTCGTGAACAGACAATGCCCATTGTCGCGCTGAAAGCCATAATGCGTCCTCTGCCAGAAGTCGGTATCCGGCTCTGTAGTCATTACCAGCCCTTGCCTCTCCTTCCATTCCACACGCTTTGGCTCATTTACCCAGTAATAATCTTCTGGCAAGGATTGCTTCATCTTAAAATTAACGGTTTGACTCATCCGCAGTCACTTCCTCTCTCCTTAATATGTTAATACTACCATAAATGAGGAAATAACAAAGAAAGCCAGCATCTTATGCTGGCTTTCTTTCAATCTATTTATTGCGGCCGCTCTATAGAGAACAACCGTCCCAATGTTGAGTAATAGTCACCCGCCATACGGCTGACGGGAGCCAGCTTCCCGGCATCGATTCGTCCGTCCTGAAGAATCTCTTCCGCGACCTGGAACCGGACTACACGGGCAATGAGCAGGTCGCATCCTGGCTCTCCCCCGGTACCTCCAAGCTGGAAGGCATGATCAAGAATACATTCCATTCTGAACTTTGCTTCAGCAATTCCCGGCACGCGGACTGCTTCACTATTCACCGGGGTTAGCCCGGCAGCAGCAGCTTCACTTTCTTCAGGCGGCAGGCTGGCTGCCGCTTGATTGGCTGCCTCAACGTTCGATTCATCGACAATGTGGATGACAAGCTCACCCTGCCTGATGGCATTGCGGGCTGTATCCTTCATTTCCCCGTTCTTACGCTGGACCGACACCGATAAGAGTGGCGGATTACTGGATACGATAGAGAAATAACTGAACGGGGCGACATTCAGCACCCCATCCTCTGTAAGTGTAGTAACGAGAGCAATCGGCCTCGGCACGACACTTCCAATAAGCAGCTTATAATTATCCCTATCTTCCTGCAGAGATGGATCGATTGAGATCATAGCTATGCTCCTCTGAACCTAATTTTGAATGGGAAAGGCAGCACGTTCTGTTACAGGCAATCAGAAAAGAACTGCATCCAAGGAATAAGCACCGGCTCCTGTAAGAGCTACACCAATGACTACCGCCAGAACGACCAGCGGATATTCATAACCATTAGAAGTTGCCCACAGACCATTCGGTCCATGCACCTTTACAATCGCGCCTACCATAGTCAAGGCAATCAGAATTGCTGCCACGGGAGTGAACAGTCCGATACCGAACATAGTTCCTCCGATCAATTCGATCAAGCCTGCGATAACCGCCATGGCTACTCCCGGTTTAATGCCAACTGACTCCATCCAACCTCCCGTTCCTTTCGGTCCATAACCCCCGAACATCCCGAACAGCTTCTGTGCCCCGTGACCAATGAACAATAACCCAATAACCACCCGAATAATCAACAACCCTAATTCCATCATAATAATCATCTCCAATTTTAGTTTTTTGAATTTATCTTTAATTCAAGATATCATTTCTGAAAAAGTGACTTGCTGTTTATATGAGCCACCAACTGACTTTTGCCAATCGTTTCGAATGCTCAACTTTAAGCTTTCGCCTGAGGGCACCCCACCTCGGACTCTTCTACCCTCTACCTTCAAAGGCCGCCTCGAATTCCTTGCTTAGGAGCTTATTGACCATTGTCATGATGGTCACCACCTTTTATCTTTGATTTAATTATCTTGAATTAAAGATAATATATCTTGTTAGATCTGTCAACAGGGTTCAGCGAAAAATAAACTTCTACGCCCATCTTATGTATGGAAGCTGTTTGATAAACTGCCCATTAACTTATTGAAACTGCATCAGTCTAGCACTTTAGAATCTTACTCCTGCTGAAAATAAACAGCTTCGAATAAATAGTAAAGCCAGCGAATCAGCCTTTTTTCAGGTAACTGATTCGCTGGCTTGACCTAGAGTTGCTGTGTTTCTGGCTTCTCTCTTTAGTCCCTCTCTGTTACACCCACATGCATATCCTCGCTCCGTTCTCTGAAGAACAGCTTCATCAGTATCGGCGTAACCATCGTGGTAATGAGCACTACAATAACCAATACGGTCATCATTTCCGGGGATAATAACCCGGATTCAAGCCCAATTGCGGCTATAATCAGCGCAACTTCACCACGTGACACCATCGCTGCGCCAACAGCCATGGCGCTCCGCCAGTTGAAGCCGGCCACCCTTGCGCCGATTGCCGAACCGAACAGCTTGGTCGCGATGGCCAGCAGGCTCAGCAGTACAATCAGACCGAGATGAGCCGACATGCCTGTGAAATCCACCTTCACTCCTATGGTTGTGAAGAAGACCGGAACAAAGAACGCGTAGCTGATCGTCTCCACTTTCTCTGTCACTTCATGTCTGTATCCCGTCAAGCTGATAGAGATCCCAGCGATATACGCTCCGATGATCGCCGCGACTCCGGCGTATTCCGCCAAATATGCGAAGGCAAAACAGAGTATAAGTGCAGCAGACACGACTGTCTCGGAGACGCGCAGCTTCGCAAGCCTCCGCATTATCCACGGAACCAGCTTCCATCCGCACAGGATCGCTATGGCGAAGAAAGCTATTTTTTTGAGAATAACCAGACCTAGATTAACATCTCCACCAGACAGGCTCATCAGGAAAGCAAGGGCGATAATCACCAGTACGTCATCGATAACGGCAGCACCCAGAATGGTCGTGCCCTCCCTAGACTTCAGCTGCCCCATTTCCTTCAGAGATTGCACCGAGATACTTACACTTGTGGCTGACAGCAGCAGTCCCAGGAACACGGCATGCAGCGGAGGCATGCTCAGAAGAACTCCGGCTCCGTAGCCAAGGGCTAACGGAAATATCACACCAGCCAGCCCAACATAAGCCGAAGCTCTCCCTGTTCGTTTGAACTCTTCGGTGTCGGTCTCCAGTCCCGCGATAAACATCAGCAGAATCACACCGATCTGGCTAATCTCATTCAAGACATCCGTCTCCTGAATAAGTCCAAGCAGGGCCGGTCCTAATAGAATCCCAATCAATAATTTGCCAAGCACCGCGGGCTGGCGCATCTTCACGCTCAGATCCCCGGCAAGCTTGGACGCCAATAAAATAATCGCCATGTCAAAAATCAGCATATGCTTCCACCTTCCCTTTCTTCTGTATCGCAATAGTTATGGCCTTGCTATATAGACAACAAGAGCCTGCCACCACGGGATAACTGTGATTAGACACAGATCTCCCTTGGTGACAGGCTCCTCCAGGTACAACCTATTCAAATGTTAGATGTCTTCTAATCCGCCCACTCCAGACTCCGAAGCAAGCGGGCCTTAAACAACTCAATCACGAAATCGTTGTAGTGCTCCTGCCGCACGATAATCTTATATTCATAATTCGCGTACGCATAGAACAGCACATCCGTGTAGTCTGTATTACTATCGAAGACCTGCTGAACAAGCCGTAACTGATCGACAGAATTTCCATCGTGAAGCTTGATACTGAACTCCACATCCGTGCCATCCTGGCTCTCCTGGAGATCAAGTACAGTTGAATCAAACTTATAGGTTAGCATAACCATCCCCCGTTCCTCACATCAAATAACGCAGGTAGATATAGACACTCGACAGTGCTATGGATAGCAGCATCAGCGGAAATCCAAGCTTAAGGTAGTCCACGAAGCGGATCGGGTGACCTTCCTTGCCGGCAAGGCCTGCCACAATCAGGTTGGCACTCGCCCCAATCAAGGTACCGTTCCCTCCCAGGCAGGCACCAAGTGCAAGACTCCACCATAACGGCTCCAGGTTTTGCATACCCATTTGGCCCATTTCCTGAATCATGGGAATCATGGTAGCCACAAAAGGAATGTTATCCAGGAAGGCTGAAGCAATAGCGCTGAGCCACAGTATCAGCATGGAGGTAGCCAGCGGATCTCCTCCTGTCCACTCCATAGCCCCTGCCGCCAGCCTGGCAATCACATGAGTCTCCACAAGACCTGAGACCAGAACGAACAGTCCGACGAAGAAGAAGATCGTCGTCCACTCTACCCGGCTTAGTGCCTTCTCCATCGTATGCTCCCCGGTCATTAACAGGAGCAGGAATGCTCCCGCAAGGGCTACAGTTGCTGACTCCAGATGCAGCGTCTGATGCAGGAAGAATCCAAGGATGGTTAGCCCAAGGATAACCAGACATTTGCGGAGCAGCTTATGATTAGTGATCAGCTCCGAATTATCGAGCTTCAGCAGGCTTGCCTTGAGCTCGGGTGTCGTCTGGATTTTCTTCCTGAACATCAAAACGAGCAAAGGAATATAGGCCAGCATGATAATGATAATAATCGGCGTCAGATTGGAGATGAAGGCCATGAACGTCAATTCTTTGACCGCTGAGCCAATCATAATATTCGGCGGATCTCCAATCAGTGTGGCCGTCCCCCCGACATTGGAGGCGATAATCTCGGTGAACAGGAACGGCACCGGGTTCACCTTCAACTGCCTGGTAATGCTGAACGTTACAGGGACCATGAGCAGTACGGTTGTCACATTATCGAGGAACGCCGAGCCAAAGGCCGTTATAATCCCCAGTACAATGAGTATACGTACGGGTTCGCCCTTGACCTTCTTGGCCGCCCAGATCGCAATGTACTTGAAAAGTCCCGTCTCCGCGGTAATACTTACGATAATCATCATTCCAACGAGCAGTCCGAGTGTATTGAAGTCAATGTGTTCCAGAGCCGTCTCCTGGCTGACGATCCCGAAGGATACCATCAGTATACCGCCCAGCATGGCAACAATGGTCCGGTGAATCTTTTCTGAAATAATCAGTGCGTAAATAACAAGAAATATACCTATTGCCCAATAAGCCTGTTGTTCCATACGTCCCTCCCCTTCGTCGTCCGTGTTCTGTGTGCTTCTCTGTGGATGATAATATGCCCGGAAAAAGACAAAAAGAGCCCGCTGTTGGCAGGCTCCTCCGGTGATCTCCGATATCAAATTCTAAGCTATTATATCAAGGCGTACCTGAACATGTAAAGGTTAATTGTGCTCGGACTTCTGATTCTGACCGCTGAGACCAAGCCTCAATACTAGCGGCTTAATCGTTAATCCCTGTACCAGCAGCGAGAACAGAACTACGCTAAAGGTCAGCACCAGCACATCTTCCCGCCCTTCGAACGACTGCGGCAGACTAAGTGCCAGCGCAATGGACAGGCTTCCTTTTAAGCCTCCCCAATTGAGTACGGACTTCCATGACCTTGGGAAATTCCGCAGCACCGATACACTGGTATACAGCGCAAGGGTCCGTCCAACGAGCACAATCACAATGGCCAGCAGGATCATCTGCCACCTGTGGGCAAAATCAATATTTTTGATCTCCAGTCCAATCATCAGGAAAATCAGTGAATTTGCGATCAAGGTGATGACATCCCAGAACGAGTTAATGTTCATTTCCGTGGTCTCCGACATGCCGATCTTCGCGCCATAACTGCCAAAGATGAGTCCGCTTACCACCACCGCAATAACGCCCGATACGTGGAAATGCTCTGCGATAAAGTAGCTGCCGAAGAACAGCAGCATGGAGAACCCGATCTCCAGCGGATAATCATCGTAGAATCGGATAATCTGCGAGAAAATGTAGCCCATTACCGCCCCAATGGCCATGCCGCCCAGTGCAAATTTAAGGAAAAGGAGCACTCCACTTCCGATTCCAAGAGCCCAGCCCATCTCCATATAAGACAGCAGGTAAATAGAAGATATCTGGAACAATACCACGGCAATACCGTCATTGAACAACGACTCGCCTTCAATAATCGTGACCACTGACTTCGGCACACCGAGTGATTTGAAGATCGAGATGACGCTAATCGGATCTGTTGCGCTCATCAGGGAAGCGAAGGTAAACGCCACAATAAGCGGCAGGCCCATCACATAATAGCTGCTGAGTGCAATAATCAGGAAGGACAACAGGGTTCCTCCCAGGGATAAGGCCAGTACGGGCTTGCTCTGCTCTCTTAGATGCGAGAAAGGCAGCTTAAGTGTCGCATCTCCAAGCAGGATTGGCAAGAATAGGGAGATAATGACCGCCTGAAAAACATGCGACTGTGTTATGTACGCCTCAGCCTCCTCTAGGAAAGGAATATGCGTCACACCCAGCAGAAGACCGACGATAACCAACGCTATCGAATAAGGCTGGTTCAGCTTCTTGGCAATCGCAATCACGAACATGGAGACCGCCAGAAGAATTAATAATTGGATGAAAATTTCGTTAAATTGATGCATGACCCATTTGGCCCTCCTTCATCTCTATATCTGAACTCCACAGCGCACTCCATACTGACTAAGGAGCTTACTTTCTCTTTCTCATCATAACCAGGTATGTATAGTTTAAAGCACTTGCTGAGCCCGGCTAAGCTTCACAATGAGAAAAAGACAAAAAGAGCCCGCTGTTGGCAGGCTCCTCCGGTGATCTCCGATATCCAATTCTAGCGTCATTATAACAAGGAGCAGCTCAAAATGTAAAGAATAATTCCCCAGTCTCTAAGTCTGGATCAGGAATTTCCCCTCCTACCGGCACATATAATTAGATGCATGAATTTCAGGAAGATATCGGTAGAACGGGGTGAATCATGTTGACAGGGATTAGGAACATTTCAACTTGGGAGGAACATGCCTTCTGGATTGCCATATTGCAGGATCATGCCATATTCGTACTCGAAGGGCTGGCCCCTTATGAGAAACAGTGGATAGCTGCGGCAGATCAATATATTCAAGCATTTGGAGATCTTCTTATCAAATTGAATAATTTGCCTGGGGATGAAGCTGTAAGCTCAGAAAGAATGATCCAGCTAGCCAAGGAAATCTGGCCTGTCGCCAAGGGATACTATGATTTTGAAGGGAGTTTGCAGAGACATCGAATCAACAATGAAGTGCAGATTAGTCTCTCTCCCACTTATTTCAACGGTACTCTGAATGAGAACCAGGAGTACTTACGCCAGCTGTCATATTATGTACAGGGACAACCGGCACCCGTGCTCTCCATTGTCGAGCTGCTCGATCTGTGGCTGGAAGACCAGCTTGGGCATGCTATTCTGCTACGAAATATGCTTGATCCCATAGAGATAGATCTTATTCATCGTCTCGATGGTTACTCCCAGAAATTCGAGAGCTTTATGATCCAGAACCGGGAAATGAAAAGTTATCTCCGGTTCACTCCTCCCGGATTCAGACGCCAGCAGCTTATGGCTCATGAAGTAGGCGTAACCGTACTTGAGATGAACAGCTTCATCAGTATGGTGGTCACGCGTTTCAAGAACACGGAGGTATTTAACAAGACAAACCTTCGGTTCCTTGAGCATCATTTCCCCGAGACCTGCTATTTCCTTATAAGCTTAAGTGCCTATGTACCTGAGTTAAGGGATGTTGCCTCGAACTGTTCACTGAAGAAGCCTTCTTTTCAGTCTTAAAGTTAATTAACAATAGAGCCACCAATCCAAAAAAGACTCGTAAGATCAGGTAATTCTGATTCTACGGGTCTTTTATTCTATATTTCCTCCCCCGCAAAAAAAGCTTGCTCTAGAGTTAACTCGAAGGTGTATATTGGGTTCATGGAAAAGTTATTAACCATTCGTCAGGTCGCAGCTGTCACTGGTCTTAGTGTCCATACTCTTCGCTATTATGAGAATATAGGCCTTCTGTGTTCCATTGATCGCGATGAAAATGGGTATCGTTGTTATTCTTCAATGGACGTTACTTGGATTGAATTTCTAACCCGTCTTAAAGCCACGGGAATGTCTATTACCAAAATGCAGGAAATTGCTGAACTCCGGAGGCAAGGTGATCCAACTCTAACGGCAAGGAGGATTCTTCTCGAAGAGCATTATACTGAAGTTCAGAACAGAATTATGGAACTTCAGAAAAATCTTGATTTACTGGCTGATAAAATCGTGACTTATAAAGGAATGGAAGATAATTACCGATTAAGGCAAAAATCCTCCGGGTAAGCAGCACAGATCTTCTCTATTTAAAACTCACGAACATCAAATGGATGAGTCCACGGCTATTTTTCATTTGGTGTTGGAGAGTTTCACTCACAATACCAACTAAACACATGAAATTAATATGTATAATGAAAGGATGAATTCTTTTGCATTCCAAAAAATCATTTCTCACTTATGCTATTGCCCTCGGCGTATTTGGCATTACAAATACAGAGATTGGTATCGTGGGCATATTGCCAATCATAACCGATAAATTCCATATAAGTGCATCCCAAGCTGGTATGCTCGTTAGCATGTTTGCCCTGATCATTGCCATTTCCGGTCCATTCATGACCTTATTATTCTCTGGAGTAAATCGGAAAAAGATTTTGGCTGGCGTGCTAGTTGTTTTTACGATCTCTAACCTTCTATCCGCCTTTGCCCCAAGTTATAACCTCTTGATGATGTTTCGGCTAATTCCTGCTTTTCTCCATCCTGTCTACTTCTCAGTTGCCTTTGCGGCAGCGGCAAGCTCTGTCCCAAAAGAACAAAGTGCCCTAGCGGTAGCTAAAGTGTTCACCGGGTTAACGGTGGGGATGGTATTAGGCGTTCCGATCACATCCTTTATAGGAGATCAGTTTTCACTTGAAGCCGCGTTTCTTTTTTCCTCCGTCGTCCATGCCATTTCACTGCTTGGCATTCTGATCTTCCTTCCATCTATGCCCGCTGAGAGACGGTTATCCTTCGGGAAACAGCTAAATGTTCTGACCAAGCCCCAATTGTGGCTTAATATTGCAGCCGCTTGTTGTATCCTGGCGTCCTTATACTCTGTCTATGCCTATTTTGCTGAATATCTCGAGGTCGTGACAGGGATGAGCGGTAAAATGGTAAGCATCATGTTAATTCTATTTGGCGCAAGCGGGATCATTGGCAATATGCAGGCCGCTAAATTTCTGAGCAGAAATATGGTAAAAACCATTATTTCTTATCCTCTTGTGCTCGGAGCTATCTATTGTCTGATCTACTACCTCGGAAGCTATTCCATTCCCATGAGTATTATCATAATTATATGGGGGGCTGTATTTACCGGCGGCCTGATTGTAAGTCAAACTTGGTTAACTTCTGAAGCCTCAGAAGCACCTGAATTTGCTAATAGCCTGTTTGTCTCCTTTGGAAACTTAGGGATCACGATTGGCACCACCATAGGCGGATGGTTTCTATCCCAGATGGGAACACACCTGATTGCTTGGAGTGGAGTATTGTTTCTCGTGCTTGCTTCTGCATGTATTGGGTTGAAAATCAAGTTGTTTGGTTCGAAAAGGGGATTCGAGACTTCTACGGATAACTTGAGCTAAACTGCTGCAGATAAGTGGCGGGACACGCAACCAGCCCAATTAAACCCATACTATCTCTCATTAAAAAGAAAATGACCAGCAGGATCACTCATCCTGCTGGTCAATTATCTTTTCTCTATCCTGTTACTTATGTCGGTTCCTTCTGTCATAGGCAGCCCCGAACGCGATTCCCAGAGCAACTCCAATAGTAATTCCGACAGCTATATTGTGCATAGTTACACCCAGTGCAGCTCCAAACGCAATCCCTATGGCCAATCCTCTTCCCATGCTTTTTCTTCTCATCATGGCAGCACCTCACTTTATTTGTTAGTCTGCTGTTGGGCTATCAGAAATCTATACTTTCTTTAGACCTTTTCTCTTGCTCAACTGGACAAGGATATAGATGTTCCCGACTATCGTGATACCACTTATAATCCCTTTAAAGAAATCATTAATGGGCAGCTCATAGTGATTCGTTAATATCAATGTATTAGTGAGACACAGCATCAGCATGATTAACAGATAGAATTGCTTTGTCATTTCAATTCCTCCCTTAGATCTTGTAAGCCTGCATAGCCTTGCGGACTTCCTTCCAAGTAGGACGCTTGCCGTACATCAGCACCCCGGTGCGGTAGATCTTGGCGGACAGCCATCCGAACACGAAGATCGAGACAAGCAGGATCAGGAGTGACAAGCCAACCTCCCACATCGCTACATCTCCAAGGCCCACACGGATCAGCATCGATACCGGGGAAGTAAATGGGATATAGGATGCGACTTTGAGAATCATTGAGTTAGGAGATGAAGCACTGAAAGTTCCAATATAGAACGAAGCCAGACTGATCATCGTAATCGGCATAACCGCTTGACCCAGGTCTTCGGTTCTGCTGACCATAGAACCCACAGCAGCGAACAAAGTTGAGAACAGCATATATCCGAGTACATAGAACACTAATCCATAGAGCAGCACACTGAGATCAAGCTGATTGATATCAATATTGAGCTGACTGAACGCCTCGCGGTTATGAGGCAGCATTACATTGATCGCAATTACCGCCCCGAAGATTCCGATCTGCAGGATCCCAATCAGGAACATGCCTACAATTTTGCCGAACATTTGGGTTAACGGAGACACGCTGGTAATCAGAATCTCCATAATCCGCGAGCTCTTCTCGGAAGTTACCTCGGCAGCAATCATATTCCCGGTCATCATGGTCGTCATCCAGAACAGCACGATCATAATATAGACGAACACATAGTTTGCACCGGTCTGCTTACCTTTGCCCGAAGCTTCCTTACCGTCCTGCCCCTTAACCTGCTGGGCGTCGATCTGAACCGGCTGGTTCAATGCGGCTACCTGAGCATCAGTTAGGGACCCTTTGGTAATATACTGTGTCTTCACAATTTGCAGTCCGCTTTGCAGGGTGCTTTGAAGTCCCATGTCGAGACTGCCATCCTTCGAGGTATACACTGCCTGCGGGAACTGCCCGGCTGGTGCATCCTTGAACTGCAAGTACCCGTCTATCTTCTTATCTTCAATATCTTTGGCGAGAACCTTCTCATCGGCCTGTTCATACTTAACCAGCTTGAAGCCCGCTTTCGGCTGACTTGCTGCGAACTGCTCCAGACGAAGAGCAATCTCGGATTGACTGCCGTAGATCAGCCCGATCTTGGTGTCTTTATTGCCATCATCCCCAGTGAACAATTTGATCAGATATGGCACGTTAACCCCAATGGTAACCAGAAGTGCGAATATAATCGTTGTAATTACAAAAGCCTTAGTCTTCACCTTATTCCAAAATGTAAAGCCAATTACCGTACCCAGCTTATTCATTGGATTCACCCACCTCTTGAATAAAGATTTGGTTAAGCGTCGGTTCTTTAATCTCGAAATGTTCAACTTCTGTCTGCTGCATTGCCATATTCAAAATCTCTCGTGCGGCCGCAACGTTAGTAATATGTATCAGGTAGCCGCGTTCACGCTTCTCAACACTTTGCACGCCCTGTATTTGTTCAAGTCCTGTTACTTCTCCTGTGGTGTTCAGTACAATCTGCTCTCTCGGATAACGCTGCTTGATCTCTCTGATGTTGCCTTGCAGAACCGGGTTGGAGCGGTGAAGAATCGTAATCCGCTGACACAGCTCCTCAACGTGCTCCATTCGGTGGGTGGAGAACAGGATGCTGGTGCCGTTATCGCGAAGCTCCTTCACGGTAGACTTAAGAATTTCAACATTCACCGGGTCCAGACCACTGAAAGCCTCATCCAGAATGAGGATCTTCGGACGGTGAACCACGGCTGCGATAAAGCCCATTTTCTGCTGATTCCCTTTGGAGAGCTCTTCAATCTTCTTGTCGTAATACTCAGGCACTTCGAACCGGTCCAGCCAGTAGCGGAGACTCTTGTCGGCATCCTTGGATGACATCCCGCGCAGACGGGCCAAATAATTAATCTGATCACTAACCTTCACCTTCGGATACAAGCCCCGCTCTTCAGGCAGGTAACCCATGCCGTGCTGAAGCTCGCTGCTGTAATCCTTGCCGTGATACTGAATACGTCCTCCATCGGGGTAAATAATCCCCAGAACCATCCGCATCGTCGTGGTCTTTCCGGCGCCATTCCCGCCAAGCAGTCCGTAAATCTCGCCTTCTTTCACATCGAGCGAGACCCCGTTCACGGCTGTCTTCTCCCCATACTGCTTGAACAGATTGTCAATTACCAAAGGTTGTGTCATTAAAATTCTCCCCTCTTCCATTTGATCTCTTCAGGCAACTCGCCCTTCATCCATAGTGTGAGAATGTCCTCCAGCTCAAGCCCCCGGCTCTTCAATATACTAACACCGCGGTCTACCAAAATGTCTTCAAGTTCTGCCAGATTCTGTACCAGAAGCCGCCAGTTGGACGGGCCATCCTCGTGAATCTCAAGAATATCCGGCAGTCCTTCGAGCTGGGCTCTATCTGTCCGAACCCACAGCTCCTTCCAGTTCCCCATCAGCACATCCTTCTCCACCATGCCTTTGACTTCGCCCTGATGAACTAGCGCGATATAGTCGGCCAGGCGCTTCACCTCATCCACAATATGAGTGGACAGCACAATCGTGATCTCCTCTTCCTCGAGGCAGCTGCGGAGCACGTCAATCATATGCTTCCAGGCAAAAGGGTCCAGTCCCGATGACGGTTCATCCAGCAGCAGCAGCTTGGGCCGGCAGGCTAACGCTGCCGCAATCTCGAACTTTCGCCGCTCTCCCTTGGACATCTTGCTCAGCTTCACCTTCTCAGGCACCTCGAAGCGTCTGAGCAATTCCTCAAGCCTATGCTGGTCCCATCTTGGATACCAGCGTGCCCTGAAAGCAGCCGCTTCCTCGGGAGTCTTATGATTCTCTTCATATAGAGGAACCTCAGGCACATAACCAATCAGCTGTCTAAGCTCTGTTGGCAGCACCCCGTGAGCATTCCTGCTGAACCAGATTATCTCCCCTTCATCTGGCTGGAGCGTCTGCAGGATAAGATTCATGATTGTGCTTTTCCCGGAGCCATTAGGTCCAACCAAAGCCACTACATAACCGGACGGTATTTCCAGATTCAGCGGCCCTATCGGCTTCCGCCTTCCGCGCTTGCGGATCCCGTTCATCTGCACGGCCAATGCTTCTGTCACTTGGCATCCTCCTCCTTCTGATTGCTGTGATACTTCTTCTTCAATATTTGTAAAAACAGTGTCTTAAGCTCGTCTTCTCCAAATTGAACGGCAAGCCCAGCGTCTACAGCAGCCTCTACCGCTTCCTGTACAACCGTTCTCCGGTACTCACTTCGTTCGCCCTGGTCCACCTTGGCTACGAACGTACCTGTTCCCTGCCTTGTTCGTAGAAATCCCTCGTTTTCCAGATCTTGATATACGCGCCGAATTGTAATCACGCTGCAGTTCAGACTTCCTGCGAACTCCCTGATGGAAGGAAGCAACGTTCCTTCCTCAATCTGCTCACTGACAATAAGCGAGCGAAGCTGTGTCTTGATCTGGTGATACAAAGGCTCGGCGCTGTTCTCATTAATTTGAATGGGAATCCACACCCTTCGCACCTCACCTTCAGTTCTCTAAGTCAATTATGTTGGTTGTATATGCAGCGGGACTGAAGGCTCAAAATGATCGTCACCCGAAGACTTAAGCCAAATCCCTTACCGCCATCTTCCGGAGCGTAATCCGGCAGATCAGGGCTAGAACCAGTCCTCCTACCGCCAAGGTTCCCCACATTAACGGGGAGAGCAGTCCATATTGCTTCGAATAATCCATCACAAAGCGGACAAGATTGCCCCCGTTCATATAGATTACGAAAGCCAGGGAGGCGACCAACGCATTCACGGTAATGCTTGCCCACATGTAGATCACTCCCCGCTTCAGGAATTCGTAATAGATATAACTGCCTGTCATGAGCAGCCCGTAACCCACCCATGTAATAACAAAGGATATATAGCTTACTGCGTTCATCTCCACCCAGTAGGAATAGGACATAACCAGCAGGAAGCCGAAGAAAATTACATTATTGAATACCAGGGCGAATAACAACTGAATGATTCTACTGCTCATGATAAATTTCAGCGGGATAGGAAGAATTCGGTAGTAGTACAGCATCTTCGTATAGGAGTCATCTTTAAGGTAACGAAATCCCCTCCGGCAGAATAGAAAGCCTGTAAGCGGAACGAGCAGCAGAAGCATGAAATCCGGCAGGGGATCAACAGGGCCGTTGTCACTCCTCGTGAACAAAAAGCTGGTTGTCAGGCCCATATAGAGCATGAAGACGACATTCCATAAGAGATAGAGTGGCGCACTCCTTAAATTGTTCCAAAAAATAAACCAACCTTCTCTCCACGTGTTCAATCAAAATCAACCTTTCTTGTCTTGATGTAAAAGATCCGTTTTGTAGGGTACAGTGTGTAAGCACATTTGCTGTATTGTTTACTGTGCATACTGTGTGCTTAGTGTGTATATCTTTATACACAGTATAATGTCCAGAATTAACCATGTCAATGAGCTTTTTGTAAAATTTCTACAAAAAAAAAGACTGGCGAATAAATTCGCCAGCTCAATTCCAGACACACTTCTTGTTTCCATATGATTCTACGGATAAGATTGTCCAGTCCGTTCTCTGAAACCGACCTTAGCCTTGCCTTTCCTTGATTTATCCGTATCGTATACTTGCTTCAAATTAAAGGAGTCAGTTAAGTCTAATATAAAAATACGCCTTCCTTTTGTATCAAACAATCTACTATAATAGGAATCCTATACAGTATATGTAAAATTCTATATTTAAAGAATTATATTTTGGAGGTTATTTTGTGAAAGTGCCGAAGAAACTTTTATTAATTACATCTATATTAGTTGTAACATTAACAGCTTGTTCAGAGGTTAAGACCCAAAACCAAACTGCAAGTACTCATTCAAATTCCACTGAAAGCCAATCAAGTTTAACTGAAACTAAGCAGATTCCGACAATAGCTTATGTATCTGTTTACAAGACAGGATCAAAAAAGCCTCAGCCTGAATTATTTTCGGTACAAAGGGATAAGAGTATTTTAAATCATGTGAATGACTGGAAGGACAATAGTATGGCTACTGCGCTCCCCTCAGCCGAAAAAATCGATCGTATCTATATTTTTCAGTATGATTATGAAATGAACGGTACCTCAACCTCAGAATACTATATGTACATTATTGATTCAGAGGGAAATGATTATATTAAGAAATTTAAGTATAGTGAGGCTTTCCAGAATACTACCGATAAAGAACGAATCTTAGACCAAATCGGTTCTGATAACTGGTTCAAAGTTTCTCCACGATCTAAACTGCTAGAACCTTGAACTAACAATTATTCATAAAAAGGGCACCTTTCATAGCTGCTCAAATTGCAGACAATCTCCCAGACACCTCAACTCAACCTTCTCCTTACTTATTCAACAAAAAAAAGTCTGTAGACCGCTCCGGTTGGAACTTTGTCTACAGACTGAGGCGGCGATCCCCTCGCCGGCTCTTATCGATCATCTTATTCAGTTAAAATCACTTGTCTATAACCCGAAAATCGTATCAATCATCGACTTGGTGTGTCCGCCTGGATACATAACATACAGCAGAACATATACGGCTACACCAGTAATTGCGGTGAAGAACCAGATCACGGCCGTAACCCGGCCCCATTTGCGGTGTTTGGCGAATCTCTCTTTGAAAGCAAGAACGATCGTCGTAATACCAAACACGGCGGCAACCGTGGCCAAAATAATGTGGAAGATCAAGAAGATCTGATAATAGATCGCCAGATCAGCCGGACCGCCCCAGTTCGTATTCCCGATTAATATCGTCCGGGACGCATAAATGATGAAGAAGATCAGAGCCGCTACAGCTCCGGCAAGCATCACCTTCTTATGCGCTTCTCTTCTTCCCTTAATAATGAGTCCCCAGCCAATGGCAACCAGAATCGCACTAATGACGATAAAGGAAGTACTGATTGTGGGAAACAGGGTATACACATCCATCTTAATTTCATCCTCCTGTTGCATTCTTTAACTCATTGCCATATACTTCATCATCCTTGTTCTCCTGCTTGTACCAATTTCTGAACACTACAGCAAGCATGGATGCAAAAATAATCTCCTGTATGAACTTCATTACAATTCCGCCCACCTGCTGGTCAACATGGGGATCCATATAGGCGAAATATCCCGGCCCGCCGAATGTCCGCAGAAGCATAGTCGTATCTCCCGACACACAATATCCCATTGCCTTGGCCCACACGGCCGGATCATTGTAAGTCGCATAGAGACTGGTTGACGAGAAGATAATCAGTCCGCATGCCGGGGTAAGCAGCACCATGTTAATGGCGATATAGGCCATCTTCTTCAGACCCTTGGTCTCCGAATATTCCGGAAGCGGGTTCACCAGCGTCCACCACATGAGGACTGCGGCAGCGAATAAGATCACGTAATACAGACGATGAATTCCAAAGTGAAGCATGACGTAATCATGGACGACCGGAAGATGATAGAACGAGAACAAGCCATTGAACAGCACGGCCGCTACGATGGGATGAGCCAGAAAGGACAGCCTCCGCAAGGGATTGTACTTCAGAATCCCTCTCCACGCCCAATCCGGGATTCCCAGCATCAGGAGAGGAGGCGCAACGAGATAGGTCAGTGCCATGCTGAGCATATGGAAGCTGAACATGATGTGGCCCATCAGACTGATGGGCCCTCCCTGGGCCAGATAGATCACGAGCATTCCGGTTATAAAAGCGATTTTCCTCCCGGCACTTACGGGGCGGCCGCTCTTAAACCGCTCACTTAGCGGGCCCATCAGCAGTAAATAGCCTGCAATAATCAGAAGATCAGCGGCCATGAACAACGGGCTCCATAAATCTCTAAAGCTGAAATATTCTAATCCCAGCATACCAAAACCTCCTTATCTGCTGGCACGGATTTACTGTCGATTGTGTGACAAATGTCTCACTGAACAAAAAAGAGGGGGCTGTCACCCAGCCTCCTCTCTATTTTACCACCAAACCCAGTATAAAGCTGTAATTACGGCTGTCCCGGCTACGAAGAATCCGAAGGCCATGAACAGGATCGGGATCATGTGTCCCTTGTCTTTGAGGTGCATCCAGTAACCTAACTGAACGAGCACCTGCAGGACGGCCATGACGACCAATAGAATGATCGTAAATGAGGCGTTGACTCCACCAGCAGCTACTGCCGCAAAGGCAATCAGGGTAAGCACGATGGAGAAGATAAAGGCAATTACGTGTTTCTGGGGACCTTCCGTACGGTGTCTATGTCTCACCGCACTGCCTTGATTTGTATTATGCTCTGACATGTCTTAACCCACCTTTCCAAGGAGGTATACGACGGTGAAGATGAATACCCAGACGACGTCGATAAAGTGCCAGTACATCGCGGATACATAAATTTTCGGTGCTGTAACTACGGTCAGGCCCTTCTTCGCCAGTTGGCCAATCAGCAGCGAGATCCATACAACCCCGAACAATACGTGCGCACCGTGGAAGCCGACCAGCGTATAGAACGCTGAACTGAACGCACTCGTCGTCATGCCGAATTTCTCGTGATTCACATATTCCGCGAACTCGTATATCTCAAGTCCCAAGAAGCCAAGTCCGAGAATAACCGTAACGATCAACCATAAGGATAACGATTTGCGATTTCCTTTATGCATAGCCTGGATGGCAAATACACTTGTCAAACTACTTACCAGGAGGATGAAGGTCGCCGCTGCAACTGTAGGCAGCTTGAACAGCTCATCCGCGCTTGGACCGTCAGCGATCTGCTCCCGCAGCGCCAGGAATGTGGCGAAGAGTGTTCCGAAGAGAACGGACTCACCGCCCAGGAACAACCAGAACGCAAGTACTTTATTGCGGCCTTCAAGTGTGGCCTTCTCCGGTTCATGGGGAAGAGCCGATGTCACCTGTTCAGCATGGGGTGCACTCATGCTTTGACCCCCTTCTCTGTAGTTTCCTCTGGATCAATATGCCAGCCATGATCATCATACAAGGAGCGAATCGCCATGCAGATGAAGGTAACTAACAGACCAAGGCCAACTACTACATATTGATGATACATAAATCCAAGTCCGGCAACGAAGATACCGACTGACATGACAAATGGAAGAATGGAAGCCGATGGCATATGGATCGGACCGACCGGTTCTGCCGGGGTCATCTCCGTATGTCCAGCCATCTTCTCTTTCCAGTAAGCATCAAGCCCACGCACAAGCGGAGTCTGCTTGAAGTTATATTCTGGAGGAGGGGATGGAATGGACCATTCCAGTGTACGGCCATCTTCCCAAGGATCGTTAGGAGCATCCGCAGGTCTTCTTGTAGTCACTACTACGTTAAGCAGGAATACGAGAACGCCAACACCCATCATCAGGGCGCCCACTGTACTTACCAGGTTCAAAGTATCGAAGCCTTGACCAGGCAAATAAGTAAAGATACGACGCTGCATCCCCATCAGGCCCAGGAAATGTTGTACGAAGAAGGTCAGATGGAAGCCGATAATGAAGAACCAGAAGCCGATTTTGCCAAGCTTCTCATCGAGTACACGACCGAACATCTTAGGCCACCAATAGTGAAGGCCGGAGAACAATCCGAGAACCAGACCACCAACGATAACATAGTGGAAGTGTGCCACTACGAAATACGTATCATGGAACTGGTAATCCGCAGGTGCGGATGCAAGCATAACCCCGGTAACCCCACCCATAACGAACGTAGGAATGAAGCCAGATGCGTACAGGTTAGCTGCCGTGAAGCGGATCTGCCCTCCCCACAGGGTGAAGAGCCAGTTGAAGATCTTGATTCCCGTAGGAACCGCAATCAGCATAGTAGAAATTGAGAACAGCGCATTCGCTACCGGACCCATTCCCGTCGTGAACATATGGTGAGCCCATACCATGAAGCCCAGGAAGGCAATCAGGATGGTTGCGAACACCATCGAGCTGTAACCGAACAGCCGCTTACGGGCAAAGGTTGGAATAACATCGGAGATGACGCCAAAGGCCGGCAAAATGAGTATGTAAACCTCAGGGTGTCCGAAGATCCAGAATATATGCTGCCAGAGAACCGGGTTACCGCCATTGCTGACTTCGAAGAAGTTAGCGCCAAGAATCCGGTCAAAGCTTAGCAGGACAAGGCCTACGGTAATGGCAGGGAAAGCGAATAGAATAATGGCTGAAGTAATAAATGCAGTCCATGTGAACATTGGCATCCGCATGAACGTCATTCCCGGCGCACGCATCGTAATAACGGTAGCCAGGAAGTTGATGCCCCCGATCAGGGTTCCAAGACCCGCGATCTGAAGACCTACGGTGTAGAAGTCTACCCCGTGTGTGCCACTGTATGCAACCGTGGACAGCGGCGTGTAAGCCGTCCATCCGGCATCCGGTGCTCCGCCCATCATCCAGCTGATGTTCAGCAGAATTCCACCGAACAGGAATGTCCAGAAGCCGAGTGAGTTCAGAAAAGGAAACGCGACGTCGCGCGCGCCGATCTGAAGCGGAACAACCGCATTCATCAAGGCGAAGATAAGTGGCATTACGCCAAGGAAGATCATTGTGGTACCATGCATGGTTATAAGTTCATTAAAAGTCTGGGCCGAAACAAAGTCGTTCATGGGTTTAATAAGCTGCCAGCGGATCATCAAGGCTTCGATTCCGCCGATTCCGAAGAATAAAGCCCCGGCAATTAAGTACAGGATGCCGATTTTCTTGTGGTCAACGGTAGTTAACCAGTCCATCAGCCCCGTATGGCGCTTGACACTGTGAGCGTGAGCCAAGGTTTGTACCCCCTTTAAAAATTCCTATCCAAGTTGCGCCGTGCGGTGAATCATTGGGTCTTTAATTTTGAATTTGCCAGGTAATCGGCAATTGCGTCAATTTGTTCATCCGTCAGCTTCAGATCCTTCTTCGGATTCGGCATTTTGTTGCCCGGTTTCACCGCTTGAGGATCTTCAAGCCAAGTCTTGATATTTTCTTTCGTTGTACCGTCCTTGCCGTTAATAAGAATGCTGGCTACTGACTCACGTCCACCGATTCCTGTCAGGTTCGGCGCGGACGGACCGCCCTCGCTGCCGATCGCATGGCAGGTCAGACACTGATTCTTGAAGACTTCTGCGGTTGCCTTGTCTTCAGGCATGGCCACAGGTGCTTTGATATCCTTCACCCAGCTGTCGAACGAAGCCTGACTAACCGCCTTGACCTTGAATTCCATAAGAGCATGGGATTGACCGCATAGCTCAGCACATTTACCCAAGTAAACGCCTTCTTTATCTGCAGTGAACCAGGCGTTATTGATCGCGCCTTCAGGGTTGGTATCCGTCTTCCCTGCAAGTGAAGGAACCCAGAACGAGTGAAGCACATCTGCTGTCTTCAATTGGAATGCAATTTTCTTGCCTGTCGGAATAACCAGCTCTTGAGCTGTAGTCACCCCATAATCAGGGTAGTTGAATTCCCACCAGAACTGGTGCGAAGTAACTTTCACCTTCACCGCGTCCTTGTCATTCCAGTAATTCTCACCATAAGAAAATACCTTTTGAACCGTTGCAACCCCCAGAATAAGTACCAATACCAGAGGAATTACCGTCCAGAGCACTTCAAGCTTGAAGTTACCTTCCACTTGTTCAGGAATGTCTGTCTGTTCCGGTCTACGGCGAAAACGCAACCAAACATAGGCCGCAATACCGAACACAATGAGCAGAACGACAATCATAATTGCAATGGAAAGCTTCATTAAATCAAATTGTCCTTGCGCTACAGGTCCCTGAGGTCTTAATGCAGACAAATCCTCGCGACCGCAAGCGGACAATAACAGCACCAGCCCCGCAAATAAAGGAAGGAGCCGTTTCACAGCCTGCCACCGTTTCATCATTGATCTACCCCACTTTTAACGTTTGTCTTCCGCTCGTAGTGACAAGTAACCTTCCCCATAATCAGGAAACAATCGACTTGCTCTATCACGGAAACTGCTATCCTGTCAATTCGAACAATCACTAATTAAATATATGATTAGTACACAATTTTGTCAATGATTCAAGGGTAGTTCACAAATTGTTCAAAATTCCGAAAAGTCGCGTCAATACTGGGTTTGCAAGCGATTTCAGCCATTTACTTTTCGCCTTGCCTCACTCCGCAGGTACTCTTGACAAGCTATTTCCGAGCTCTAAATGCTAGCTTCAAAATATGACATTTTTCTTAACTTTCCTCCCATTTTCACGAAAATGAAAGACAAAAAAAGAGAGTCTCCTCTCTTTTCTCAGTCGGTCAATATATACGGGCCCTCTTCCGTGATCGCCACCGTATGCTCAAATTGCGCACCCAGGGAGCCGTCCGCTGTCCTTATGGTCCAGCCATCCTCTTCCCAGAATACCGCCCCGGTCTCGCCGATCGTGACTACCGGCTCAATCGTTATCACCATTCCGGGCCGCAGCAGAGTGCCCGTGCGGGGATTGCCCGTATTCGGTACATCCGGCGGCTCGTGAAGCTTCCTTCCGATGCCGTGGCCGACCAGCGGAGTGACTATGCCGAGACCGGCATTCTGCACCGCTAGCTGCACCGCATGACCGATATCTCCCGTTCTGCGGCCTTGAACAGCCTCCTTAATCCCGGCATAAAGCGCCGCATGGGCCTGATCAAGCAAATACCTGCCGGCAGGACCGGCTTCTCCAACTGCATAGGACCAGCCTGAGTCCGCCAGCCAGCCATCCTTGTTCACTACGATATCTATGGTTACCAGATCACCCGCCTGCAGCGGCCGGGAATCCGGGAACCCATGGCATACCACATCGTTAACGGAAGCGCACGTGGCATACGGGAAGCCCCGATAACCCTTCTGCTCGGGCGTAGCCTTGTGCTTGATTAGGAAGCTCTCCACAAAAGCATCAATTTCAAGCGTAGAGATTCCCGGGGCAAGCAGCTTTCCGATCTCCCGGTGACATGCGGCAAGAATACGTCCCGCTTCGCGCATCCGCTTGATTTCTTCCTTTGACTTTATACTTGGTTTCAAAGCGCGTCCCCGCCTCCTGCTCGTTAAGTCCACTCCGTACAGAGTGATTTAATATATGTATGCAGGATAAGAAAAAAAACCGCCTGTTCGTAGGCGGTTTGGTGTAAGTCTATATGGTAGTGTTGCGTTATTACTTCGTTGTTCTAGACGATCAGGATACAGAGGAGTCCAATTTGCCCATTTCGTGCTCAACCAGATGTGTAAGTTCTTCTTCATAGCCACCCATGATGCGGTATTTACGGACATACTCCTTGACAAATTTCTTGGGGTCCTTTGGCCTGAAAATCCGTGTCATCTCCCGCAGACTTTCTTTGACTTCATTATGACCTTTCGTTGCCATAGTAATTCCCTCCCAGAACGCGTGTAGTTAATGCTCCGATTTTGAGAATGCCGAAAAGATCTGCAAGTACTATCATATGGTGGTTGTATACCGCTATGGAGTTTGAGTGGGACCAACATGTCCTCACAGCCACCCGGCAAGCTTTCGCGAAAAAAAATAACCAAGCTTAGCAGCGGTCCAGGAACATTACTCTGCCTTCCGGCAGGCATCTGACATTTTAAATACCCTTCTTGAGTCTTACTGAAACAAGCCTGATAAGTCTCTTGTCGCACAGACCGGTCTCTCTAGTCTGAATCCGGTTTATGGAACGACCTCCTATCCTTTTCCATTGTATCATATTCACCAAAGGGTTTCAGCTTTCTTCATTTCGCACATTTTTTGCCCGGCAATAAGGTAAATAATTTGCATATAGTTTATTTATCGGGCAAGCTAGTGGTTAAAATAAGAGTAGCGTCCAAAAATTCAGCAGGAGGACACGGATCACTATGAACCCGCTCACACCTATTCTTGTCTCATCCGCTGTCTCAATTCCATCCTTCCCGTCTGCAATGCCAGGCGATCTGGATACGGATCCCGCATTACTGGATGCGGCGGATCAAGCCATTCTGCGCAAATATCCGCGGATGCACAGCTTCCTCGTCGTCAGGCACGGCAAGCTGATTTATGAGAAATATTATAATGGCTATCATATGGCTTCACTTCACGATCTTAGATCTGCAACCAAAAGCTTTATGTCTGTACTTATCGGGATTGCCATGGAGCGGGGCGAGATGCTGGGGCTCGATAGTTCGGTATGGGAGCAAGTCAGTAAATATGCCCCTCACCGGCCTGACCCGCTATGGAGTACAATAACGCTGAGACATCTCTTGACCATGACTTCGGGACTCTACTGGGAGACCGGTTCCAAGCTTGGGGAGAGGTTCATACACCGGTTCCACAAAAGCCGAAGCTTAGCGAAATTCATCCTGCGGCTTCCCGTCCAGGAGGAGAAGCAGGGTCTGTTTCAATACAGAAGCACCGATTCCCATTTGCTCTCGGTTCTATTGACAGAGATGACGGGAACCAGTGCTTTCGGCTATGCGCAGACCCACTTATTCGGGCCCCTCGGCATTCATCACGCCGGATGGTCAGCAAGCGCGGAAGGACATACTATGGGCCATATAGGACTTTCGCTTACCTCTAGAGACATGGCCAAATTCGGTCAGATGTGCCTAAGTGGCGGCCTTTGGGAAGGAGAGCGGATCGTATCCGAAGCATGGTTGAAACAGTCGTTCGCCCCGCAGTCCGAGCCTTATTTCGGATATGGGCGCTATGGATGCCAGTGGTGGAATGGAACTGAAGACGGAACTGATTTTACATATGCCCATGGTCATGGAGGCCAGCAGATCATCCTGATTCCCTCCCTGGATGCCGCCGTGGTATTTACGGCCGACAGCACGGTGAGCCGCTGGAGAAACCCCCGGCAGCTGCTGAGGAACTATATCATTCCCGCATTACGAACCTAAGAATCGTACATTCAAGCCCTAGATGTCAGGAGGAGGAATTGAACTTTATGAATTCTAAATCACCGAAAATTATGGTGCTCTACGCAAGCTACGGGGACGGTCATTATCAGGCCTCCAAGGCAATTGAAGCTTCTTTTCATCAAAAGGGTATTCATAATGTGATGCTTCTCGATCTTATGGCCATGGCACATCCTGTCATTAACGGGCTTACCAAATTCGTATATATGCAAAGCTTCAGGACCCTTCCCGCCGTCTATGGCTGGGTATACAACATCACCAAGGATATGCAGCCGGATACGCCCTTCTCCAATATTCTGCACTCATTCGGGATGCGCAAGCTTGAGCAGATGATCAACGATCATGAACCGGATCTTATTATTCATACCTTTCCCCAGATGGTGATGCCCAAGCTGATGAAGAAGACGGGTCTTTCTCTTCCGCTTGTTAATATCGTGACTGACTTCGACCTCCATGGGCGCTGGATTCACCCGGAGGTAGACCGCTACTATGTGGCAACGGAAGATTTAAGGGATGAGGCCGTCAGCCGCGGGATCCCGGAGCATCGTGTTCTGGCCTCCGGTATCCCCATCAAGCCGGATTTTGAGCGGACCCATGAACCTGATCCCCAATTTACCAGCAAGCTGGATTCCCGGAAGAAGACCATTCTGCTTATGGCCGGTGCATATGGTGTCATGCAGGGGATTCGGGATATGATTCAGCCCCTTGTTGACAGTGAGGAGTTCCAGATTATTGCCGCCTGCGGCAAAAATACAGAGCTGCAGCGCATCCTCCAGGAACAGTACGGGGATAGACCGAACTTTCAGGTGTTTGGCTTCGTGAATGAGGTTGCAAGGCTCATGCAGACCTGTGACTGCATCATTACCAAACCGGGAGGTATTACCCTATCCGAATCGCTGGCGAGCCGCCTGCCGATGTTCCTGTACCGGCCGGTGCCTGGGCAGGAGCTTAATAACGCGCTCTATCTGGAGAGTAAGGGTATCGCTTCCGTTGCTTACACGCCTTCCGAACTGGTTCACCAGGTGAAGGAGCTGTTCGCAGCTGAAGATATTCTCACAGATAGGCAGGAGCGGATCGATCTGCTGCGGAGGCCCAACTCCGCTGAGGTCATTGTAAATGATATTCTGGAGCAGTGGTTCTCTGCGGAAGAGAGTCCTGCAGCAGCTGGTGCAGAGCTCACTCCGGTTGGAGCCGTCTAAGCCTAGATGAAGGAAACGGTTCTGCGATGGCAGACCAGGCATAGAATGTAGAGAGAAGGACAAGTGGCCGAAGGGCCGTCCTTCATCCTGCATGTGTAGAAGGTGATCCCGTGTCGCCCTTTAGATCATCCACAGGTCTGCCCGAGAATCTGGCGGGCTTTCTCTGTTATCTCGTCCCTTTTGCCGGGGGTGCGGTTATGCTTGCCCTGGAGAAGCGCAGCCAATATGTAATGTTCCACGCACTACAATCTATAATTCTATTCGGCCTATTGATCGCAGGTCACATGGTGGCTGGCTTTATCCCGCTGATCGGGATGCTATTCGCTATGCTGCTCCATCTGACCGGCCTGGTCTTCTGGCTCCTGCTCATGCTGGCGGCCCTGCAGGGGAAATTCTATAAAGTACCTTACATCGGCGATATTGCGGAGCATCAGATGCGGCGTCTATAGTTGGAGCCGTAGTATCCCATCCGGGATACTGCGGCTCTTTATTAATTATTTTCCCGAACCTCTGTCCTAACGACACCCACATCAGAGGCATTAATGGCAATCGGATTGCCCCCTTGTCCTGTTCTGGCGGATGAGGACTGGCGGACATTTACGGATATCTTCTTGTTCTTGAAGCGGCTTCTTTTCACTCTGGACAACATCATCACCTCCCTTTAGCCCCAGCGGCCACATTATCTTCGTCCTGGTCTCTCAAATATCTTCACATTTACTGCATTACTCGCGAGCACATTACCGCTTAGAGCTTTGGCATGGGTGGATTGATATATCTTAATTACAATAAAGTTGTTCTTGCCTATGCGGTATTTGTATGTCTTCACCCTGGACTGAACCATCTCTATTCACCTCAATTCAGTAATAATTCATAAGTATGTCAGAATAGGACTTGTAGTCTTGGCGAATAAACGGGTCTCCAGGAAAAGGGCCACGCCCTCCCTCATGTCACACAGCTAAAAAAGCCGCAAGATCCCAGACCAGGATCTTGCGGCTTATAATGTGAATATTAAATTTAGGCAACAGAGGATTCTTCATTGGCAGCGTCTGATGCTGCGCCTGAGGAACTTGCGGACGATGCTTCGGCAGCCCCCCGAAGCCCGTTAAATAACAGATTCATCACAATGGCGGTCACACTGCCCGCTACGATGCCGTTATCTACAAGAATACGCAGCCAGCTTGGAAGCTGATCGAACAGGGTTGGCACCGTAGTTACTCCAAGACCCATTCCAACCGAGCAGGCAATAATCAACAGATTCTCATACCGGTTCAGGTTCACCTGGTCTCCGAGCATCCGAATGCCTGAGGAGAGAACCAGGCCGAACAGGGATACCATCGCTCCGCCAAGTACGGACGTTGGAATGATCTGAGTCAGTGCCGCGATCTTCGGTACGAAGCCAATCAGAACAAGCAGACTGCCAGCTACAACAATGACATCGCGGGTCTTCACGCGGCTCATTTGGACAAGTCCGACGTTTTGCGAATAGGTGGTGTAAGGGAAGGAATTGAAGAGCCCTCCCAGCATAATAGCGAGTCCCTCGGCCCGGTAGCCCTTGGCCAGGTCTTTCGAGGTTACTTCTTTGCCGACGATCTTGCCAAGTGCCAGGAACACCCCTGTGGATTCGGCCACGCTGACAATCGCAACCAGAATCATCGTCAGAATTGCAGATACGTGAAAGGTCGGTACACCGAAATAAAGTGGCTGAACCGCGTGGAACCAGCTTGCTTTAAGCACAGGAGTGAAATCCACCTTACCGACAAGGGCCGCGGCCACGGTTCCAAAGATGAGGCCTAACAGGACGGAGATCGAACGCACAAATCCTTTTGCAAAACGATTCAGCAGAATCACCAGCAGGAGGACACCAAAGCCCAGCGCCAAATTCAGCGGACTGCCGAATTCGGGATTCTTGCCGGGATTCCCGCCACCAAGATCACCGAGTGCCGTAGGTATCAGGGTCACACCAATAATGGTAACGACCGAACCCGTAACTACCGGCGGGAAGAAGCGAATCAGCTTGCTGAATACTCCTGCGAACAGGAACACGAACAACCCGGAGGCGAGAATTGCGCCATATATGGCGGATACGCCCATTCCCTTCTCGGTTCCAATGGCGATCATCGGCGAGATCGACTGAAAGGCACATCCAAGCATAACCGGGAGTCCAATCCCGAAATATTTGTTCCCCCATACCTGGAGCAGGGATGCCACTCCGCAAGCCAGCAGATCGATAGCGATTAGGTAGGTCAACTGCTCTTGAGACAAGCCCAGAGCACCGCCCACAATCAGGGGTACGATGACCGCACCGGCGTACATAGCCAGTACATGTTGAATCCCGAGTGAGAAGGTCTGCAGGGGATGTCTGTTGTTCTGAAAAATTCGTTCTCTTGCCATGATGAATGGGCCTCCTAATTATGAAATAACTTCTTCTGCAAAAGTGACTGTTCCGTTCTCCAGTGAGGCCACGCGTACCAAGGATTCCACCTGGTAACCGGCCTCCTGCAGCAGTCTGCCTCCCGGCTGGAACGCCTTCTCGATCACAATACCGATACCCGCTACCTTCGCGCCGATCTGCTCCACAATACGGGCCAGTCCGAAGGCAGCCTCCCCGTTAGCCAGGAAATCGTCAATAATCAACACCCGGTCCTCGGGACACAGGAACTTCTTCGATACCGTGATCTCATTCGTCTCCTTCTTCGTGAAGGAGTAGACCTTCTCGACCAGGATGTTATCCCGGAGGGTTAACGACTTATGCTTACGCGCAAAAATCATCGGCACATTCAGTTCGAGTGCAGTCATAATGGCCGGAGCGATGCCCGAAGACTCAATCGTCAGCACTTTGGTAATCTGCTCACTGGCGAAGCGCCGGGTGAATTCCCGCCCCACTTCCTTCATGAGTACCGGATCCATCTGATGATTCAGAAAGGAATCCACCTTCAGCACCTGATCGCTCAGCACGATCCCTTCTTCCATAACCTTATCTCTTAGCAGCTTCACTTCTTCTTCCCCCTCAAATTTCTGAACAGCAGACCGCCTTGTTCCTGAACAATGAATAAGCCCACCCTCCGGTAACGGAGAATGGGCTAAGAATCGGCGAACGTTATTCACTCATGCACAGAATGAATTACGATCCGCCTGTACTCGTAGTCCGATCATTTCCGGTGATCTGGTAGAAACGTGCAGGCCCATTCCTGCACATATACGAGAAGATATGAATCATTTCCCAATGAAAAAGAAATGAAAATATAAAAAATAGGTTTCATTCAATGTTAGAAGTATAACTTAAAGAAAGCCCAGAAATAAAGAGGAATTTCGTGGAGTTTTTGATTTTTTTGCAAATTACGACAACTTTCTCATCATGTGCATCCTAAAATTTTACTGTTAAAGACACTATTGCCCAATACGAGCATTCATGTACAATTAACAGCATGGACTTTAACTTAGGGAAGAGAGAGGTATGAGAATGGGTTTTATAAAAGAATTCAAGGAATTCGCGGTAAAAGGAAATGTGATTGATCTGGCAGTCGGGGTGATTGTGGGGGCGGCTTTCGGGAAGATCGTCACTTCACTGGTCAATGATATCATCATGCCTCCGATCGGCAAGATTCTGGGCAATGTGAATTTTAAGGATCTTTATTTTCCGCTGGACGATGTAGGATCCCCTTGGCCTCCACTTGCGCAGGTTACAGAACATAGCAAATCCGTTATCGCCTACGGCCAGTTCATCAATACGCTGATTGATTTCATTATTGTATCTTTATGTATCTTCATGTTAATTAAAGGCATTAACTTCGTTCGCCGTGCGGAAGAGAAGAAGCCGGAGCCCGAGAAGACTACCAAGGAATGCCCATACTGCATGTCCGATATTCCCGCCAAAGCGACGCGGTGCGCTCACTGCACCTCGGTGCTGGAGGCTGAGGGAGCGGGGCAGGCGTAACAAAAGGCCAACCTATTTCGGTTGGCCTTCTTTTATCAGAGCAGTCCTATTCTAATTGCTACCTAAAGCGGCTTGGACTGTGGAGGAAGCAGATTGGAGATCACCGACTTCAAGTTGCGGTCCTCCACATACGAGTCTTGCCCCGTATCCAGATTGCGAATACGAATCTCCTTATAGTCTGCGTTCGCATTCAGCGGAGTAAATACCAGCTTCTCCTTGTCCGACAGTCTCAGTTCATATCCCATATCCTTGAACATGCTGAGAAAATCAGCCTCCGTGGGGGCTTTGCCCGCATCCAGCATAATCAATCCCCGCAGCTCCTTGACTTGATCCGGATGAACCACATCAAAATGCACGATACACTCCATCTTCAACACTCCTTGGTCGTTTCTAGAAGTCTACCCTAATACAGATTAAATTAATGCGATGTGCGTTATTTCACTGCCAAACTACCAAAATGCCAAGAGCTTAAATCTGTTCCGATCCGCAGCTTGGGCACCACTTGCTCCCCTTGGCAATCGGGGCTGCGCAGATCTGGCAGTTCGTCGTCTCAAGCGGAGCATCCGCGTACTCTTTGTCTTCCGCGGGATAATCCGAATGTGCCGGCTTCTCCTGTTCCCGCTCTTGGTCAGGGCTCAGCACGTTCTCTTTCCATGTGCGGATACGACGGTCGAGTTCGAGCTGCCGCTCCCGTTCCCGCTCCAGCTCACGCAGGCGGCGTTCTTCCTCTTCCGGGCTCAGCCGTTCACGCTGCGATACATATTCTGGTTCCAGAATAATCGGATCCAAATCAATGGATTTCTTCTCCTGGTATGTAGGGGCTGCTTCTTCCCGGACTTCCGCCTCAGGCTCGTCTTCTGGAGCTTTCCTTACCGGCGCTGCTCCGTCATAACGCTCCAGCTTCCGTCCGCAATAAGGACAGAAGATCGCTTCTTCCGGAACGACCTTACCGCACGCACACAATCTTTCATTGCGCAAAGAAGCGATTTTCAATCTGACTTCATCCTTCTCTTCGTGCAGAAGATCACAGGTTTTGGCCAGATCCATCATTTCCTTCTCCGCCTTGGACATATCCGAATCGCGGTAGCCTTCATAGAAGACCTGCCCCATACGCTGGAAGTAAATCCCCATCTCACGTTCAATATTTGAAATTTGGTTATTTAGCTTGCTGATTTCAACCGCATTTTGCGCACGCTCAGTCGCCTTGCCTGCACCTTTTTTGATTCGCTGCAAGAAATCCATAAACGTTCTCCTCCCATTTCCCCTAAAACCTTCCCTGAATTGAAAGGCGGCACTCTGGCTTCTTAATTGTCTTATACACTTCACTATGAATTGAAACCGATATCCATGTCAAATTCCTAATATTTCATCCTATGAATAATTGACCTGAGCAAACCAGGCTTGTTCATGCCGTATATCATTCATCCCATATATCATACCAGATTTCAACCTTTCTGGGAAAATGCTCTGATTCATCCGGCGTAACCCCGTGTATTAAAGTATAAAAAAACCGGGAGTGAACTCATGATGAATAATGCGAAAACGCGTTATTACGTTTCGGTCACACATCATCTCATTCAAGATGTACAGAATGAATCGACAGAATATGAAGTCTACCTGGACGATGAAGAGCTCGGGCTGCTCCGGGATAAGCTGGACGATCTCTCCAAAGAGGATGAATACACCCTGAAGCGGGCACCTGTACCGTATAAATCGGCTGACAAGGACGAGGCTACCGATCATTACAATGACAAACTTATGGAAGTCTATGCGTACCTGCATCAGATCGGCGATGAGAAGACAAGGCTGGCTATTGAAAGCCTGGGGGTACTCGGCAAGCTCGAGAATTCGGATTATGATCACAAGGGTTATGGCGAGGGTTCACCGACTAATAAATAAAAACTGGATACTCAAAAAACAAGGGCTGGCCTTGCGAGAATTCTCGCAAAGCCAGCCCTATTGTTATTCAAGCGAACAAGCCGTCCGTCTCTAAGATGAAGGGGACTGCCGCATGGCGGCCAGTCTTCTCCCCTGTTCCCGGGTCCGCTCCATCAGCCGGGCCTCGATTCGTCTTACCCCGGCTGCTGCACCGGGAATCCCGGGCAGCAGCTCGGCCCAGGCCTGCATATCTGCAGCTGGCCCCGGCTGCTCTTCCCCGGACGTCAAGTCTATCTTGACGTCATGGAACTGCGGACCGGGCACATGCAGCCGGTCCTGTTCCGCCGCCTCTGCCAGCCATTCGGCCAGGGCCGGGCCTTGGCGCTCCGCGCGGCTGCCCGCTTCGCCCCGGCGGTCAGCCGCGGCCGGCAGCTCGGATGCGCCCGCAGGGGCATCCGCGGCCCAGGCCGCGAAGACGGCGCCCTGCAGGCGCTGCGGCGTAAGGCCCAGCGCCGCCCAGCGCAGCGGCGGCGATGCTGCCCACTGCGCCGCGGCCAGCTCTGCGGCCGCGGCGGCATGCGCGCAGCCGGCTGTGCCGCAGCTGCTGCAGGCGCCCTGAGCGCCGGGCGCCTGCGCCCATGGCGGCTCCGCCGGCAGCAGCGCCGCTGCGCCAGCGGGCTGCCCGCCCTGGAGCAGCTCGGCGAGCTCCAGGGGGTGCGAGCCGAGATGGTTCACAAGCCGGGCCAGCAGCCCGGCGTCTGGCGAAGCAAGAGGGAACGTTACGGTGCAGACGGAGCTCACGCTTTTCCCATCCGCTGCATCCGCTTCAGGGCGAACCTCGTTCACATTCAGCTCCACCTGAAGCTCGCCTTCGGCAGCCGTCACCCGGCCCTGCGGCTGAGTCGTCTTCTTCACCTTAACCCCTCCTTCTGGATTGCAATTCGATCACAATTCCGAACTAATATATCCCGATCAGCTAAGCTCTAACGAACTTGCACTCTCACACGTTCACCTGTCATCTTCGTCATAGGACTCCACACTGTATTCGAACCCACAACCGTACAGAAGAACATATCCACATCCCGCTTCCTGACAAAGCTTGCATGCAGCGCGGGCTGTCTAACTCATAACCTAGCTCCAATCGCCCGCTTGCAGGGTAATCAGGCTTTGCAGCTCTTCGCTTGACATCTCGGTCAGCCACTGCTCGCCGGAGCCTACCACCTGCTCGGACAGGGACTTCTTCCGTTCGATCAGTTCATCTATCCGCTCTTCCAGTGTACCTTGGCAGATCAATTTGTGAACCTCCACATTCTTCTCCTGGCCAATCCGGAATACTCGGTCGGTGGCCTGATTCTCCACCGCCGGGTTCCACCAGCGGTCGAAATGAATAACGTGGTTGGCGCGGGTCAGATTAAGCCCCACACCCCCTGCCTTAAGAGACAGGATGAAGATGGAGGGGCCTTTGCCCTCCTGGAAGAGATTCACCATCCGGTCACGGTCATTCTTCGCTATGCCGCCGTGAAGGAAGAAAGGCGCGGTGTCATAATGGTCAGCCAGCTGCTTCACAAGCAGCTCACCCATCTGTACATATTGGGTGAAGATCAGGGCGGCCTCGCCGTTCTCCCGAATCATATCAAGCAGCTCCAAGAGGCGTTCCGTCTTGCCTGACCGTCCGTTCGCCCCTTCCCGCCTGGACGGATCGAACAGCGATGGATGATCGCAGATCTGCTTGAGCCGGGTTAGGGAGGAGAGCACGAGTCCCTTGCGTGCAATACCGGTGCTCTCCTCAATCCGGGACATCAGATCATCGGTGACCACCCGGTACAGCCTAGCCTGCTCTACCGTCAGGGAGCAGTAGGATTTAATCTCGATTTTCTCCGGCAGGTCCTTGCGGATATCCGGATCACTTTTCAAGCGGCGCAGCAGAAATGGAGCTACAAGCTTGCGCAGACGAAGCAGCTCTACCGCCTGCTCTTCACCGCCTCCCGTATACTGCTTGCGAAAGGAAGCATACGTGCCAAGATACCCGGGATTCAAGAATTGGAAGATCGACCACAGCTCACTAAGCCGGTTCTCTACCGGTGTGCCCGTCATGGCAATACGATGCGGGGCACTCAGCTTCATGACACTTTGAGCCTGCTTGGTGCTGTAGTTCTTGATATATTGAGCCTCATCCAGAATAATGGACTCCCACTGGGCTTCTTTCAGCTCTTTGGCATCCCGCCCAGCCAGATGATAGGTCGTAAGAACAATATCATGCTCCCGGCAGGCCTTCATGAAAGGCTCTCCATGCAGCCGGTTCGTTCCATGATGGATATACAGCCGGAGCTCCGGAGCGAAGCGGCTTAGCTCCTTCTGCCAGTTCCCGAGAAGCGAAGTCGGGCAGACAATCAGTCTGGTTCCTTCTGCAGAATCGCTTAGGAGCGTGGTTATCACCTGAACGGTCTTGCCAAGACCCATATCATCGGCCAGAAGCGCCCCGAATCCCAGCGACTTCATCGTAGAGAGCCACTGATATCCCCGCTCCTGATACGGCCGGAGGGTCCCCTGTAGAGATACCGGAACCGGAAGAGGTCTGAGGCTTTGAAGGATTCCCCCCTCCATGAGCGCGGCGATCAGGCCGGTGGTCTCCACTCCCTCGACATAAAGGCCCTCATAGCGCCCCTCGTCCAGAGTGTCATTCGTCAGGTGCATGAGCTCCTTAAAGGTCATACTGCCCTGTTCGTGCTTCTTCATATAGCGAAGGACCTGCCGGATCTCCTTCACATCAATCTCAATCCATTCGCCGCGGAAAAGCACCAGCGGTGCCCGGGCCGAAGCAAGCTCTGCAAGCTCCGCCTGGGTAAGCTTCTGGCCGCTGAGCACAGCCTCCATCTCGAAATGAACGACCTGTTCCACCCCAAGCTTAGGCTTCTCGCCTTTGCCTGCTTGGGCCGGGTCCCAGCTTGAAGTCTTGATGCGAACGCCTGCCCGCCGCTTGCCCTCTTTGGTCCAGCGCACCGGCATCTGCACGGTGACTCCATGCCTGCGCAGAACGGGTACCGATTTGCTGAGGAACGAATAGACTTCCTCAGGACTCAGCTTGGCGAATTCCGGCCGGGGTGCCTGCATGGCAGCCGCCACTTCCGGTGATACCTCCGCCGCCTTGGCCAGGCGCAGCAGCAGGTTCTCCTGGACACCGCTGTACTTCCGTCCGCGGATGAGCATTTCCTGGTTCGGCTGGTTCCAGATCAAGGCAGCCGGAAGCAGGAGCGAAGCATCCTCGGGCACCTCCGCCCAGATCGACAGCCCCCACGTGCGGGCTGAAGGCTCAGCGGTCCCTGCTTCATCCGGCGGCTCCAGCCTTAAGCAGAGACGGAATCCGGCACCAGTAGCCGGTTCATCCTCTGAGGATGCACTCGGCAGCTCTCCGCCAAGCACGGAGATCTCCTCCGTCAGCTCCTCTATTTCTGCCGCCGTGCCTTGGATATCAAGGGGTCTGTCTCCACTGAGGAGTCCTTCCCACCATAATTCCATGAGCGGCGACACGCCTCTGCGGTATCTGCCTTTTACAGAGTTAAGCTCCTTACCAAGCTCCTTGGTGGTCTTGCGCACTTCATGATCAATGAATGCCGTTAGAAAAGAATGCAGCACACCAAGCTGACGAGCTTCTACGGAGGGCTCATCATCTACGGCTGTAAGCTGAACAGGCGCAAGACCGATAGGCGGCATGCTGCTGGCAAGCTGGCGGAATCTTGCCTCGTCGTTGACATCATCCAGACGAGGTCCCCATACCGCCCTGAGCGCCAGCTGGCCGCTCCGTCTGCGGGCGCCCGGCACTGCAGCCGGACGGGCGGAAGGTGCAATTGCGCCGCGGAGCATGAGCTCCAGCGCGAATTTGGCCGCGCCGCTCCAATAGTTCATCTCCGCCCCAGGCATAATTCCTTTTGCCGTCAGCTCGGACTCCTCATAATTGAGCAGCATGGCCCAGGCTTCCTCCGTGGCAAGAGCCAGCCCTTCAAGGGTTCTGCCCAGCAGTCCCTTCCGTTCAGCGCGGCGGGGCACTCCGCGAAGAGCCGGAGCCGTCCAGCGCAGCTCAGCCAGCCGCAGTGCCGCCTGCTGAAAGGGACGGGCCCCGTAAGCAAGTTCAAGCCTTCTCAGTGAGGCGGTCCAGGCATCGACCTTCGATTCTGATGCTTCTCCCGAGAAGCAGAAGAATACGTCTCCGAGCCAAATTCCATACAGATGTTGATTCATTGCTTTCTCCTGTCTATTCACGATTGCATAGCCGATACACATACATTACTAACATATTATACGAAAAACCGTAGTTTTAAAAACGGTCCTTGCCTTTTCCGCCTAAAATGTTTCAAATTAGTCCTTGAATCCACAGACCCCGCATATGAATCTGAGGAGAGGACAAGAGCAATCCGGTCTATCTGCCGGAACGCTTGTAATATCCAGCTTGTGGGTATATTCATTATAATAAACAATGAACTGGAGGGTCTGCATGTATACTCGAAATCCCTATAAATGGTGGAATATCGTGTTTTATATTGGCGTAATCATCATCAATACCCTTGCGGTTGTTCTGCCGCTTGGCGGGAGATCTACAGGCGAAATTTCGGATATGTACCCTACTCCGATCACTCCTGCAGGATATGCCTTCTCCATCTGGTCCGTCATCTACCTGCTATTGGCAGGCTTTGTGATCTACCAGGCGAACCGGTCCCATGAAGGCCGGGATTCGGTACAAGCCATCGGGATCTGGTTCGTACTTTCTTGTATCTTCAATATGAGCTGGATTATCTTGTGGCAGTATTTATACATAGAGCTTTCTCTAATAGCTATGTTCGCACTATTATTCAGCTTACTTGTGATCTATCGCAGAACCCGCGCCGTGACCTTCCCCACACTTGGCGAAACCTGGTTCGTCCGTCTGCCGTTCAGCGTGTATCTCGGCTGGATCCTGGTGGCTACCCTTGTCAATGTGGCCGTGGTCTTCTCCAAGAATGAGTGGGATGGATTCGGACTCTCCAGTCCAGGGCGGGCCATCATCATGCTGGCCATCGGTGCTATTCTAGCGGTGCTTATCAGTTATCCGGCGCGTGACGGTGTACTTCCGCTGGTGTTCGTCTGGGCCTATATCGCCATCGCGCTCAAGCAGCAAGATACACGTAATGTATACCTCGTAGCAGGCCTGCTGGCTCTTATCCTCTTTGTATATGCAATCTGGCTGCTGATCATTCGAACACGTGAACGGGACTAAGATAAGGGGATATCAAGCAGAAAGAGACAGCTCTTCAACTGGAGCTGTCTCTTTCTGCTTGCATCTATTTCGCAGGTCCCATCATTAGGATTTCTTGAGGGCAATAACTTCAATTTCAACCAGTCCATCCTTCGGCAGCCTAGCCACCTCAACCGCACTGCGGGCTGGATATGGCTCTACGAAGAAGGTGCTGTAGATTTCGTTCACCTTGGCGAAATCCCCGAGGTCCTTCAGAAATACCGTGGTCTTGATTACCTTATCCATGCCGCTTCCCGCTTTTTCGAGAATAGCCTGAACATTCCGAAGCGACTGTACCGTCTGCTTCTCGACCCCTTCAGCAAGCTCTCCGGTTGCCGGATCGAGTCCAAGCTGCCCTGACGTGTAGATCAGGTCGCCAATTTCCACGCCCTGCGAATAAGGTCCAATAGCGCCGGGCGCCTCTGTAGTTGAGATAGCATTTTTGTTCACTGTGAAATCCCTTCCTTTTCTATATGGTTATTTAGAGGGACGAAGAATAAGAATGTGCTTCCCAGTCCCTTCTTGCTCTGCAGACGTATGAAGCCTCCAAGCAGTCCGGCAAGATCCCGGCTGATGGATAGTCCGAGTCCTGTTCCTCCGTAGGTACGGCTGATCGAACTATCCGATTGCTGGAATGCCTCAAAGATTACGCTATGCTTGTCTTCTGCAATGCCGATTCCGGTATCCGTCACGGCAAATACAATCCATTCTCCCGGAATAAGGTCCTCCGGCTTCTCCCGGCGAATCTCCAGCTTGACCTTGCCCTTCTCGGTGAACTTGAAGGCGTTCGCCAGCAGATTGCGTAGCACCTGCTGTAACCGCAGAGAATCTGACACCATCGTATCCGGCAATCCTTCATCCTGCCTTACTTCGAATTCAAGTCCATTGCGTTCTGCCAGATGCCTGAACTGCATATCGGTAACTTCCGCAAGCTCCCTGAGACTAATCTCTTCCTGGGAAATTTCCAGATGGCCGGCTTCCACCTTCGACAGATCCAGGATATCGTTAATCAGCTGGAGCAGATCCTGGCCGGATTTATGAATAATCGACCCGTATACCGGGTTATCATCATCCGCACTCTTAGGGCCGGATTCCTCGATCATCTGGGCCAAATTCAAGATGCTGTTAAGCGGAGTACGCAGCTCGTGAGACATATTAGCCAGAAATTCAGTCTTATATTGGGAGGCGAGCGTCAGTTGGTGGGCCCGCTCCTCCAGCTTGATTCTGGTCTTCTGAAGCTCCTCAGCCTGGTTCTTGAGCAGCTCATTCGTGTATTTCAGTTCCATATTCAATTTCTTCTCCAGTTGAAAGTCTCGCAGGATCAAAGCGAATACTGCACTTAAGACAATTCCTAATGGGAAGACAATAGGTGCGATCTCCAGCATGTACTGGTCGAAAGGAATAACGCCGAGGATGCTGACATCAAGCGTGTTAAAGATATTTACAATCAGGATCATGATGCATGCTCTCACCAGTAGGCGGAGCTGGCTTCGCCTCAGCCATATATTTAGCCCTGCACACAGGATGCCGAGGATCGTAAGATTGAACAGACCTGCCATGGCCGCTTCGTTAATCCCGAAGGTAAGCCTTGCCAGCCCGATTCCTACCCCGATAATCAGAATGGTCAGCGGCTGTGAATAGACGAATGCCGAGATGAGCAAAGGTACAAATCTCAAATCAAAGATCACATTATCCCTAAGCCGAAATCCGAACTTCATACAGATCCAGCCGGCAATAATCATCAATACGACGGAACCGACATACCTTACCTTACCCGAAGTAAAATTGAACAGATACTTATGCAGTACATTGGCCAGGTAAGCCACACTGATCAACATTCCCAAATTCATCAGGAACATGTCCCTAAAGCCCATTCGCTCACTCCTGTTGTTAGAACCGTTGATATTATGAACTATTTCGGAAATATTCCATCTTTCTTATCATAGCATGAAGCAGAATATAGGGATAGCTTGGCAGCAGCAAATAAAGACGCAGACCTAGGAAAGGTCTGCGTCTTTATGTCTAATATCCATCTATTCCCGGATTATGTTATTGACGGCTGCGAGCCCACTCGTTGTATTCGCGCTCCGCGTCATCCTTCGTATGGCCGTAGCGCTCCTGAAGCTTACCGACAAGCTTGTCCTTCTCGCCGCCGATAACATCAAGATCGTCGTCCGTCAGTTTGCCCCACTGTACTTTGGCTTCACCTTTAATCTGGTTCCATTTCCCTTTAAATACGTTATTATCCATGATTATCAGCTCCTTGAAATCTATAATTGATGTAGTTCACGAAGTGACGATGAAGGATGTTCTTTCATATATTACCCCTTTGCCCTGTGCCTGAATCCCCCCGTCAGCTATGCCTGGTTCCGCTCCATTAGGCAGTACAAAAAAGAAGACTCTCCAATTCCACCGGAGAGTCTTCTAATGTATTAACCTGCATGTTCATCTCTATTCTTGCGCTTTCGATAGTCTTCTACGAACAGTCCGGCATAATAGGGGTCCCACTGGGTTCCCCTGCCTTCTTCAAGGATCTGTATCGCCCGGTCTGCATCCAGGCCCTTCCGATATGGCCGGTTGGAAGTCATGGCATCAAAGGCATCCGCAACAGCAATTATGCGCCCGAACAGCGGGATCTCTTCTCCCTTTAGCTGATCGGGATAACCTTTCCCGTCAAACCGTTCATGATGGGACCTGACCCCGGGGAGAAAAGGGGCCATCGCATCTGCAGGTTCAATCTGCCGCAGAATGCTCTCCCCCATAACCGGATGCTGCTTGATCTGCTCAAATTCCTCATCGGTAAGACGGCCATCCTTAAGGAGAACCGAGTCCCTTGTTCCGATCTTACCGATGTCGTGCAGCAGGGCGGATTTGCGGAGCGCATCCACCTTCTCGGCTGAGAGGCCTGCAAGCAGTCCAATCTGGACTGCGTAATCCGCCACGCGCAGCGAATGTCCAGCCGTATAAGGATCACGCGCATCCAGTGCCGCTGCCAGGGTGGCAAAGTAACTCTCAATCAGCTGATTATTAAGATTCGACTGCACTTTAATCCCGCTGAGCATGTGATTAAATCCGGATACCAGCTTGGAGAATTCATCCGAGAACATATCGTTAGCCTGAACATTCAGGTTGCCCTCTTTCACTTCGGCCATACGTTCATACAGATGCTGGATCGGAATTTCCACATCCCTTGTCAGCAGCCAGGCTCCGAAGAAGGCGAACCCCAGTGCCACGATCAGAATATAACCGGCCCATTTCCAGTATTCCTCACCTGAGCCCTGAAGATTGCCAATTCGGAGCTGTACGGCAAGTCCGTACAGGAGCAGCGGAAATGCCCCGATCAGGAAGGCACCCCATCTGAACTTCTGCTTAATGGAGATGAGAACCTGACCACCCAGAGACAGTTCAAGTCCGAATCTGCGGCTGCTCATACGCTGAACCTCTTCGAGCACCGGCCGGATCGCGTAGGAGGTTAAGAAGAATTCAATCATCGCATGCATGGCAGCGACGAGCACCGCACCCAGAATCGCCAGAATAACGAATTCGGGCGGGAAATGCAGCCTTCCCGAATAAATCAGCCACTCTGTAAGGATAACGGCAGGAATAGACAGACCGAAGAAATGCGGCCCAAGTATCCTCTTTACCGCCAAGGAAGGAAGCTGATGAAGACGCATGTAGATCTTTTGCAGCTGCGAATAATCGCAAATATCCTGGTGAAAGGCCATCTTAATCGGCCTGATATGAATACGGAAGACCGTCCATTCCAGGGCCAGCATGCAGATCAGGGAGATGGCCAGAACAAAAACAAGCCACAGGTACTCCGTGCTCGTTATATCAAGTGTCGTAAATATCATCAGACCGCCTACGCCGGCAACGGCGGTAATGGATCCAATGAGATAATTAAGCATAATCCGGGAAATAAAGGTACGGTAAATCATCTAGGCCTGTCGCCCCTTCCCTTTGCTAAAAAAGACTACCTAGTCATTATCGGCACATTCTGACAATAAATTGACAGTACCCTACATAATATTCGGCGGTCGCATCATATTTACCTTCTGCCCGGTTATGAACCTTAAGCTTGCTGTATCCCAGGTTGTTTCAAGAAATACGATTTATGTCTAATAATTTCAGTGGAGAAGAAGTACACTATGGTAAAAATATTTCTATTTCCGGAGGTGGCCATGGACTTAACAGCCTTAACCAGTTCGATTATCATTCTGCTGGCCAGCCTTTTGTTAGTTGGTGTTATAGCTACTAAATTCTCAACCCGTTTCGGCCTGCCCGCGCTTGTGTTCTTCATCGCAGCCGGAATGATCCTTAGCAATTTTCTCTATTTCGATAACGCCTTTATCACCCAGCTCGTCGGCACCTTCGCCTTGATCGTCATTCTGTTCGAGGGAGGGATGCAGACCAAGTTCATCACCATAAGACCCATTCTACCCGCCGCCCTCTCTCTCGCTACTGTAGGTGTTCTATTTACAACCGCTGTCATCGGCGTAAGCGCCATGCTGATTCTGGATGTTCCCCTCGTGGACGGTCTTTTGTTCGGTGCGATCGTAGGCTCGACCGATGCTGCTGCCGTATTCTCGGTACTTGGCGGCAAGAATATCAAGGAACGTCTCACCTCAACGCTTGAGGCCGAATCCGGAAGCAATGATCCGATGGCGGTCTTTCTGACGGTCACTCTGATTGGTTGGATTCAGCACCCGGACGACCACAGCATCGTTAAATTAATCTTCAATTTTGCATTGGAAATGGGCCTGGGCCTCGGCTTGGGACTTCTGCTCGGTTGGATCGCCGTGAAGGTGATCAACCGGATTAACTTCGATTCATCCGGACTGTACCCTGTGCTCGCGATTGCTTTTGCCGTGCTGACTTATGGTGTAACCTCGGCACTTCATGGCAGCGGCCTGCTCGCTGTGTATGTCATGGCTCTCATGCTCGGCAACTCCGATCTCACCCATCGGCAGTCGATCCTCCACTTTAACAAGGGCTTTGGCTGGATCATGCAGATTACGATGTTCACCCTGCTCGGTCTGCTTGTGTTCCCCAGTGAACTGCCGGCAATCATGCTCCAGGGTCTTGCCTTATCCCTTATATTAATGCTGGTCGCCCGTCCAATCGGTGTATTCGCCAGTACCCTGTTCTCCAAGTTCAGCTACAAAGAGAAGCTCGTGCTCTCCTGGGCCGGATTAAGAGGGGCCGTTCCCATTGTGCTTGCCACCTATCCGCTCATTAACGGTCTGCCTGACGGAAGGATGTTCTTCAATGTCGTCTTCTTCGTCATCCTGACTTCAGCACTGATTCAGGGAGCTACCATTAATCCGTTTGCGGTTAAGCTCGGTCTCGTCGATGCTACGGGTAATCAGTCCCACTCGCTGCTTGAGCTTGTCTCTCTAGGCAAGACCAAGTCCGAGATTAATCATCTGCACGTACATGCAGGCATGGTCGTAATCGGCCAGGAAATCCGAAACTTAGGGCTGCCCCCTGATGTGCTGGTGACCGCCGTTATACGCGGTGAGGAGATTGTCACCCCGCTTGGAGATACGATGATCGAAGAAGGCGATACGCTGTATATCCTCGGTCCCAAGTCGGAGCGGGAACGGATTAAGAATGTGTTCCGCTTCCAGGAGGTTCCCTTTGCTCCTGCGGCTCCCGAGCCTGAACTGATTCCGGGAGAACCCGATCTCAGCAAGAGCAAGGAGCCCGGCGAGCCCGATCTGAAGGACCCCTTATAGAGGATCAACATTCCGTTCCGCGATCCACCTAGACGGCAAAAACCCGCCAAAGGCATTTAACCTTTGGCGGGTTTCTCTTTTGTCCAGTACCCTATGGAGTGGATCCGTCGCCTATCTCTTGCTATTCTTAGCCTTCTTGTTAAGCCACATCAGCCAGCCGCCCAGACCAATAATGCCGACAGCCAGGAGCACATAGAAACCTACGGTATACCATACATCTTCTGCTGAACCAAAACCCATTTCGAACTCCCCTTCCATATTTAGAGAACAAGCCAAAAAACCTCGTATGATTTAATAAACACCCTAGTCTATTTCTAACCTAAAAGCTTTCATTTCATAAGTGGTGTTGTATTCTTATTGAATATGCTGTATAATAAATATTTAGGTTGTAAACCCTCATATATGTAGTTCCTCAAAAGATGATAACTCTCCTTAAGCATCTGTATGAAATTCCTATTTGAACTAACCCTAAGAGTAAGAATTTTGGAGTATTCTGATTCACACTGGCGCGGTCATTGGAGCCGCAAGGACAAGAGAGAGGTAGGGCTTTTGTTGTTTTAGAAAAACGTCAGTTATGATCTGAAGCAGGAACATCGCCTTGTTTTCGGCACGTGTACACGAAGACAGGGATTACAATAATTCATATGTAAAACAAAGCGAGCGCCGCAGGTTTCCCTGTCAGGCGCTCGCGTCTATTTTGCCGGGCCTTAATCGGCCCTCAGCCACGTTCAGTTATTGTACTTCGTAATTATGGCCGTAGTTATTATCCCAGTACGTTTGTCCGTTTACTGTATACGAAATCGCATATTTAACATTGGTTGCACCCGGAACGTCGAAGCTGTACTTCCAGCCTTCAACAGTGTTGAAATTATTCAAGCGGCCATAATAAGTGGCGTTGCCCTCATGACTCGTTGCCCAGTTGTCCGTGGTGTACCGTACTTTCACTGTTTTTGTTGGATCCAGGTTCTTCACATAGATATTGCCGCTGAATGTACCATTGCTCAGAGAGCTGCTGGCGTTAAGCACATTAGGAGTTCCCAGAATGATGGAGGTAAGCGGATATTGATTATTTACTTCATTGTAATAATTCGCTGACCCGTTGTTATCCCAATAGGTTTGGCCGTTCACATCGTATTTAATAGCGAACTTGATGAAGGACAGATTCTTCAGCTCGGCATGTTCTGCCGTAGTAGAATCATTGGTGAAAATCCCAAAATGCCATTTCTCGTGGCTTGCATCCGTCGGCCCTACATAAGACGCACTCGTATCATACCAAGTTGTGTTATTTGTTGTGTAATGTACGGTCACGTTCTTCACAGGCCCCAGATTTGCAACCTCAACATCGCCGCTGAAGCCGACATATCCAGGTTTGTATATAACACTGACATCCGAGTCGATCAGCTTGACCTCATCCCCGCTCGCAAATGCCGATCCAGTAAACGTTATACCAAAAATCAGAGAAAACATCATCAATCCAGCAAATAGTTTCTTCATTGCTTTCACAAAACTCCACTCCTCTAATTTAATTTGGTGTACTGCAGTCTTCCATCAACGTCAGACCTGATCCTATCCACTAAGCTTTTCTATTCCTCCTCCCTTATGAAAATAGATGTAATTTCCATGAAGTAAATTATTTCCTATTATTACAATAAATCTACCAATATTATATGTAAATAGTTAAAAAGTAACATATTCCATAGGGTTAGTCGTGTTAAATTTTGTGACAAGGCAGCAGACAAAGGGTGTCCCCCAAGGCCCGTAGACCTTTGGAGGCACCCTTACTGAAGCTTACTATAGTAGTTCTCTTGGTAACTTGGCGTCTACTGGGCACTTAGATTGTCCCAGTTCCGCTGGAACTGTTCGTACATTTCATCCTTGTTGATTTTGCCGCCAATATAGGCCTGCATACTGCTGGCGAACTCGGGAGACATGCCGTTAGGAAAGCGGAACCAGTTCCAGGTCAAGGCCTTGCCTGTATCCGTATATTTCAGCACCTCCATACCCAGCGCCCCCAAGTCCTCTTCCCGGCCTTTAATATTGTCGAACGCCGGGATGAACTTGAACTCCTTCGTAATATAACTCTTGCCTGTCTCTGAGGTAACCAGCCAGTTCAGGAACTCCTTGGCTTCTTTCTTCACCGGGGAGTTCTTGTTCACTACCCAGTTATTCGGAACCCCCACGAACAGCTTGTCATTCCCCGGATCGTTGTTGATCGGCATAGGCAGGATCCCCAGATTCAGCTTCGGATTAATACCGTCAATTTGACCCTGGGTCCAGTTCCCCTGCTGCATCATGGCAGCCTTGCCGCTCGCTACCATAGTCACCTGCGTATTATAATCCGTCGTTAACGGATTATCGTTGCCGTACTTCAGGGTCAGATCGAAGAGGTCCGACCATTCCTTGACCACCTCATTGCCGGAGAACTTCTGACTGCCGTTATTCAATCCCTGAATGAAGGCCCCCGGATCTTTCTGGTAAGCAAAGGCCAGGTTGATATTATGGTTCCCGAGGACGAAGGATTCCTGATACCCATTGGCAAAAGGAATGATTCCCGCCGCCTTGAGCTTTTTCGCGGCCTCCTCAAGCTCTGTCAGTGTCACGGGAATTTGATCGATTCCCGCTTTCTTGAACAGATCCTTGTTATAGATAAACCCGTAGCCCTCTAGGTTCATCGGCTGACCGTATAGATGCCCGTTCTTGGTCATCGGCTCCTTCGCAATCGGCTTGACATCCTTCACCCAGGGCTCACCCGACAGGTCCTCCAGGTAATCCTGCCACATGTCCAGCTCCCGGTAACCCCCGATATTGAAAATATCCGGTTCCTTGCCCGAGGAGAACTTGGCCCGAAGCGAGGCTCCATAATCACTGCCTCCCCCTACGGTCTGTATGTCCAGCTTCACACCCGGATGCTCTTTCTCATACTGCACCTTCAGGCGGCTCATCGCCTCGGAGATCTCAACCTTGAATTGAAAAATATGCACCGTCTTCGTGCCGCCGTTCTCGCTTCCGCTCTTACCGCAGCCGGTAGTGGTCAATGCGGTGATGATCAGAAGCGCGAGTCCTCTCGCCCAAGCTTTCATATCTTGCAACCTCCCTTTTTCCCATCTATATACTACGTGGAATGCTTGGACTTTCGGTCGCTGTTGTCACCAGATTTCTTGATTCATACCGTAGTACGGATGAAATCCGGAGACAAAGGCGATCACTTCGTTCCTACAGTTCCAAGCTTCCCCTCCGCTGCGCCTACCCTTTTACTGACCCTTGAGCAATTCCTTCAATGATGTATTTCTGCATCGCCAGGAAAAAGATGACCACAGGGGCAATGCCAAGCACCAGTCCCGGCAGCGCCAAGTCCCATTGCTTCGTGAACTGGCCGAAGAAAGCGTAGGTCGCGATGGGAATCGTACGCATCTCCGGACTTTGCAGAATAAGGGACGGCATCAGGTAGTCATTCCAGATCCACAGCGTATTCAGAATAATGACCGTGACAATAATCGGCTGCATTAAGGGCAGCACAAGCCGGAAGAAAATGCCGAAGGTCGAACTGCCATCAACCCGGCCGGCTTCCTCAATGTCGACAGGCACGGTCTTCACAAATCCGTGCAGCAGGAAGACGGTAATCGGGGCTCCGAATCCCAGATAACACAGGATCAGGCCTGTCCGCGTATCCATAACGCCAAGCGCGCTGACCACTTTCACCAGCGGAATCATCAGCGACTGGAACGGGATGACCATCGCCGCCACGAATGCGCCGTACAACAGCCTGTTAAATAGCGTGGCGTGACGCACCATCCGGTAAGCGGCCATCGAACACATAAGAACCAGCAGGATATTACTGATGATGGTAATCACCAGCGAGTTGCCGAAAGCCTGCGGGAACGTCGTTTTCGTCCAGGCTTCGGTATAGTTGCTCCATTTATATGCGGCCGGCCAGCCTGCCGAGTTGGTCAGAATCTCGCCGAATTCTTTTACCGAATTGACCAACAGGAAGTAGAACGGAACCAGGAACACCAGCCCCAGCAGAATCAGAATGATCTCGATCAGGAAATACGACGACCGGTACTTTTTGATTGTATCCATCAGACCTCAACCTCCCTGCTCTTGGTCGCCCGGACCTGGAGAATCGATATAATCGCGACAATGATGAAGAAAATAATTGCTTTCGCTGAGCCCATGCCAAACCGGCTGATGTTAAAGGCTTCATTGTAAATGTTAAGCGCTACCGATTCCGTAGACTTGAATGGACCGCCCTTGGTCAGCGACAGGTTCAGGTCGAACAGCTTGAACGACCAGGAGATCGCCAAGAAGAGGCAGACGGTTACTCCCGGCATGACCAGAGGAAGAATAATGTGGCGCAGCACCTGCTTGCGGCTTGCCCCGTCTACCTTGGCTGCTTCGATCAGCGAGCTTGGTATGGCTCCCAGCGAGGAGATGTAGATGACCATCAGATAACCTGAATTTTGCCAGATAAAGACGATTACGATCGCCCAGAATGAAGTCGCTTCCGTTCCGAGCCAAGGAAGGCTGAAGAAGGGCCCGCCTATCGACTGGAATCCGCGAACGAAGATGAACTGCCAGATGAACCCGAGCAGCAGTCCCCCAATGACATGCGGCATGAAGAACACCGTACGCATCACATTTCGGGTAGCCAGCGGTTTCGTCAGCAGATAGGCAAGTATGAACCCGAGCAAGTTGGTCAGAACTACGCCTAGCACCGTGAATTTAACCGTGAACCAGAAGGAGTTTAGGAAATCCGGGTCTTTGGTGAAAATATGAATGTAGTTGTTTAGCCCAACCCAAGTGACATGCTTGGAGATTCCATTCCAACTAGTGAATGAATAATACAGCCCCAGGAAGAACGGGACCGCCACAATCAGGAAGAAGAAAACGGCGGAAGGCCCGACAAAGATTAGCTGATACAGCCAGTTTGAGGATTTCTTCCGATCCATGTCCATGCGTTAACACCCCTTTTTATGTACTTTTGTTCCTTTTATTACCTTTTGAATCCATTTTTGAATCGCAAAAAACAGGCCGCCCCTAAGGGCGGCCCGTTATTATCAAGTTCTAATTGATCAGCGGCGGTTATTCAGCTGCTCTTCTCTCACTTCAGGAGATCCGCTGCGTTCCACACGCGCTTCTTCCTTGCGGATTACATCCTGCACCTGCTCGGTTTCTTGAACCTCGCGCTTGCGGGCCTCAATCTCACCGGTCACCACATTTTGCTTGTTCACTTCGACCTTCTCTTCACTGACCGGAATGCGGATCGTCTCATCCTTGCCGATCGGCTGGTCGGTTACCCCGTCCTGTACCGCTCTACGCTCGATAACGACCTCTTCGTGAGTAACAGGGACATTGATCGTCTTCTGCTCCTCAACAATTTCCTTGTGAATTTGAACTTCGCCTGTCTGAACGCGGTTTTTGTCTACTTTCAGCTGTTCCTCATGAAGGCGCAGCTTGTCGGATTCTGTCTCAGCAGATGTACGATCTGTTACCGGGGAAGTTCCCACAGTATCCGTTTCGTTATACACCGGCTTGATGCCTGTGTCTGTAGCACTCAAATGTGTTCCAACCGCATCTTGGGTTGTAGCTTGGGTGCCATCTTGATATTTATTGTAATAATGAGCATTCAAGGAGTTGTTATCACGGAAAACCTGATAAATTCTCCCCTCTTGAGTAGGGTGGGCATCAACCATAACCAGAATACGGCCATCATTGACCATGGTATCGTATTCTTTCGCCTCATCCTCAGGAATACCAAGCCCTACCAGACCGCCAACCAAGCCGCCTGCACCTGCTCCTACAGCTGCACCTGTGAGTGCCGCCGCAATTGGGCCGGCTGCTACGATCGGTCCGATGCCGGGAATTGCGAGTGCGCCAAGTCCTGCAAGCAGGCCAGTCACGCCTCCTAGAATTCCGCCGGTAGCCGCACCAGTCGCTACTCCTTCAGGTGCCTTGGTACCTGTCTCATCACTAATTGCGGATATATCACGCTTGTCTTTAGCTACGATGGAGATATCTTCTGCCTTGAAACCTTGACGCTTTAGCTCTTCAATCGCATTAGTTGCCTCGTTGTCGTTTCTAAATACGCCTACAATTTTCTTAGTCATGTTGGTTACCTCCAGGTTGTTCGTATTTTTGTAGTTAATCTGCTTAACCGAATCCATCATAGGGAAAAAGCTAAGGTTGAACAGCTTAGTGCTTTCCGTATAGGTGATTCGTAAAGCGTAACATGTAATTAACCACTGCTCCGAGAGCTAAACATGAAATTACAAGATATACTCAAAGGTAATATCCACCATGGACCTACTGAAGTAGCTCCTCTCGCAGGACTGGCTGTACATGAGAAATTCAGCCCCAGCACCAATAGACCGCCTGCGGCAAGGCGGTCTATTGGTGCTCGTTATATAGGAATCATTGGTGCTTTCTAACCTGCTCTTCATGCAGCTGGTGAAGCTCCTTCTCCTTGCTCTCCGCATTCGAGACAACGGCCTCCGGATCAGGCGGCACATCCTTTTCGTTATACCAAGGCATGTTCTCCTTGTCCGTTCTGCTTACATGCGTACCCACTATCTCCTGTTCTTCGGTCTGATCAGTAGAATTGTTGTTGCTATAATAATGGGCATTCAAGGAGTTATGATCCCGGAACACCTGATAAATTCCATTCATCTGGTAAGGCTCGGCATCAAGTAGAACGAGAATGCGGCCTTCATTTACCATCGTATCGTATTCACCGGCTTGCTCCTCCGGAACTCCAAGGCCTATAAGCCCGCCTGCAAGTCCCCCTGCGCCAGCGCCAACCGCAGCTCCTGTTAAGGCAGCAGCTATTGGACCAGCCGCCAGTATGGGCCCTATTCCGGGAATAGCCAAGGCTCCAAGCCCGGCAAGCAGTCCCGTTACTCCCCCGAGCACACCGCCCGCCGCCGCTCCTGTCGCTATGCCCTCAGGCGACTTGGTCCCTGTCTCGTCATTTATTGAACTCAGATGACTTCGGTCTTTAGCTATGATAGAGATATCCTCCGCTTTAAATCCCTGATTCTTCAATTCCAATATCGCTCTTGTCGCTTCGTCCTCAGTCTGAAATACACCTACAATTTTCTCGGTCATATGATTAACCTCCATTGTTCCCTAGTTGCCTAAGGCGTGCAGATATTTGTAATGTATTTAACCATCCTCCATAGAGCTAAACGTAGAAGAACAAGCCGACACTGCCAGAACGACCCGGTACAATCTAGATGGCAAAAATTTCGCACCATAAATGACTGCAAGTTGCACAACATAAAGTCGAACTTCCATTACACCACCAAGGAGGCTACACAAATGAAGAAGCTTATCGCAACTATTGCATCGCTGGCAGTTCTTCTAAATGCAGGTATGGCAGTATCATCTGCCGCTGAGGATTCCGGACACAAAAAGAACCAGACAAAGGTCCATGCCCAAAGTACCCATAAACACAAAGCTCATGCTAAGCACAAAACACATGCGGCACACAAAACATCAAAAATGCACGCAAAAAGCTCTAGCCATGCTAAGAAGCTTCATGCGAAGAGTATCGGAGCAAAGAGCCTGAAAACGAAAGCAACAACGAACAAAATGCCTAAAACAGGTTTTGGCGGTGCCAGCGAGCAAATGGAATAGGGAGGACAAGAGAGGAGGTTATATGATCCTCTCTTTTTTCTAAAATGAAAAGTATCCGTATCGGCCTTATTATCGTGGGAATATTATATATTTTGTCCTGTACAGGCTGTTCATTTTCATCTCCATCAAGGCCGGCTCCTCATTCAGGCCCTATACGAATGCAGTCAGAAATTAAGCATCAGCCCGTACAAATACTTATAAAGCAGCCACAAGAAAAGGTTCGCAGCTGGACAAGCCGCTTCAAAGGAATCACTCCTTCTCACATTAGCATTCCTGCTGTTCATATAGAGGCAAGAACTGAGCCTGTCGGATATCTGAAGAATGGACAAATGGACGTCCCTGCTAGAACTGATCGTGTAGGCTATTTGGCTTCCGGAGTATTACCTGGCTCAGCGGGGAATGCTGTAATGGATGGGCATGTGGATACCTATACGGGTCCGGCCGTGTTCTATCCATTGAAGAAATTAAAAAAAGGCGATTCCGTCTATATCTTCAATGCCAAAGGATACAAGCTTCGCTTCATTGTAAAGTCCGTAAATTATTACCCAACGGCAGACGCTCCAGTGGGGACGATCTTCGGACCATCATCTGAACATGGCCTTAATCTGATTACCTGCGCCGGCCGTTACAGCAGAAGCCGTCATGAGCATGAGGGAAGGCTTGTTGTATATACCAAATTGTACAGCAGCAAGCCTAGCGAACATGACTTATAACTTGGCCATGACTCTAATTTCAACAAACACACAGGGAGTATACAATCGTGCAACGAATTCTAAAGGCTCTCCTTATTGTCATTTTTACCCTGCCGCAGCTTGGCTGGTTCGGTTCCCCACCACGGGCTTACGCTGAATCCCCCAAACCAGCGGAATCCGAAGAGATTACACGGTTTCTGCAGGATCTGTTCGCAGACCGTACCCAGCTGCTTCTTGATCACAACATGGCTCATATTAAGGATCACTACCTTCCAGGCAATCCATACAGCCGGCATGCCATGCATCATGAGATGAACCGGTCCGAATATATTCAGGCCTGGGCCCGGGAGCGAAGAGCGAAATTCATGAATGCCGAGAGCACTATTCGGATTGTTCGCTTGAAGGTTGAGGGAGAAACCGCGAGGGTATCTGTGGTGCAGGCTCTCAAATTAGGCTACGAGTATCTGGATAAGTATCCGGGTCATCAAGATTTCGGGATCGGAACCCGCCATGCCATCAAGTTGCACAAGCATAACAACGTCTGGACTGTGGAACGCGAGTGGTACCTTGACCCTCTTGAGGAGAATCCCAAGACGATCCAAAAATGCGAGATGGATTTTGTCCCCCTAAGGGCCCCAATGCAGTCCAAGGACAATCCTAGATACAACCGCCAGCGGGCAGTTGAATATGCCAACAAGTATGCCGGGCTAGCCTGGGGTGCGGGGAACAAACACCGCTATAATCCAAAGTATAAGGACTACAATTCCCAAGGGGGAGACTGTACCAACTTCTCTTCTCAGACCATCGGGGACAAGGAAGGCGGCGGGCTGCGGATGAGAGGGGGGTGGCACTACTACGACGGCAGCGGAGGAAGCGCAGCCTGGGTAAGAACGGACTCCTTCAAGGGCTTTCTGGTTCGTTCGGGCTATGGAACTGTGGTGGCTCATGGAGATTTCGCCAAAGTTGTAAAGTTCGCGAACCAAATCCAGCAGGATGAATCCCAGCTTTACAAGCTTCAGGCAGGCGACCTTATCGCTTACCAGATCAAGGGCGATATCGACCACTTCTCGATCATTACAGGCTTCGATCAAAGCGGGTATCCGCTGGTTAATTCCCACACGGCTGACCGCTTCCAGGTTCCCTTCGATCTGGGATGGGATAAATACACGAAGTACCAGGTCATTCACATTCGGGACTAAGGAGCTTCTCTTTGTTCATAACCCCAAGACCGCTGTCATAAGATTTATTGGACAGCCGTCTAACGGGGAGGACCGAAATTGAAGCTACCTCTGCTTGTCAAACAAACTCTTGTGAGAGCCAATGCCATGATTGTAGTGAAATCAGTTGGTCTCTTCGGCAAAATATATATTACAAGAACCCTGGGCGTCGAAGGAATGGGTCTGTATCAACTGACCTATTTCTTCTATGCCCTGGTCCTTATGGTGATATCAGGCGGCCTTCCGACCGCATTGGCTATGTATATTTCAAGCCATCCCGCCAAGGGCTGGACCTTGTTCAGGAAATTCTCTATTATTCTGCTGCTAATCGGAGCAGCCTGCAGTCTTCTAACTTACCTCTTATCTTCTAAGATTGCCTCACTGCTTCATTATCCGCAGCTGGATTTTGCGATACGCTGCCTTGCACCGGCCATCCTCGCAGTTCCTCTGCTCAGCCTGCTTAGAGGATACCTGCAGGGTCACGAGAAGTACGGAATTATCGCTGTATCCGAGCTGGTCGAACAAGTGGTCCGTATAGGTTCATTAATCTTCCTTATTCCTATCTTTATAGGCTCGGGTCTCAAATGGGCTGTAGGTGCGGCGATTGTAGGCACCTCCTTGGCAGCGGTGCTCGCCTTTGTCTTTATTATTGTCGTTATGAGGTACAAGCAGCCTGCCTTCCTAACCACAGTATCAGTGGATAACAGCTCCGGCTTCAAGACCGTACTAAAAGTATCTCTGATGATTACCCTTACCCGCCTCCTGGTCCCCGCTTCTGACTTTGTGGATGCCATCCTGATTCCCCAAAGGCTTCAGGTATCCGGACTTACCTCCGGTGAAGCCGTGCAGATGCTTGGGGTCTTCTCTGGCATCGCTCTTGTTGTGGCTTATATGCCTACTCTATTCACCGCTGCGCTAACACACACCCTGACGATGAGAATCTCTTCGGATTGGATCCATAGAAGATTTGATCAATACTATGAGAAAAGGAACAAAGCCATTAACCTCACCTGGGTGTGGGGCTGGGCTTGCAGCTGGTTTATCTTCAACTTTTCTCCCGAAATATCACGGTATATATTTAGAGTTCCGGACGCTGAGCTGTCCATCAAGCTACTCGCGCTGCTTCCGCTGATCGTCGGCCTCCGGGAGATCACCACCAGCCTATTATGGGCCCAAAATCAAAAAAGAGTCCCTCTTGTGGGACTCGCACTGGGAATATTGACGAACTTCACCATACTCTATATGGTGGCCGCTCGGCCTGGACTCGGATACCTGAGCATGTCTCTGGGCGTCATAGCCCTGGAGGTACTTGCTACAACCTGGAACTTTAGGGCCCTGCAGCTCTTCTCCTATTTCAAATCCGGGCTTGTTATATTTCTGGCCGATCTTCTGTTCTTTGAACTTTTAATTGTTCTGTGTACGTGGTGTTCCAATCTGATCAGCCTCCAGCCATGGAGCCTGTTAGCCGAACTTCTGCTGTATCTCGTTTGCTCCGCGGGTTATATCAAGCTCCGTTTTGGCCATCTTTTAGGGGAGGACTAGACTCGAATCCATATAGGGACCACTCAAGTGGTATGTTCCTACCGTTCTAGAGAGAGCTGCAGTTAGTTACAGCTTCTCTCTTACTGAGCGGAGCTTCTGCTCCGAGGAAGACGGCTTGTCCCGGCGGTCATCAATCTTGATGGATGTAGAGACACGCCCCGCCCCCGCCTGAAATGGCGCCTCATGCAGCGCAGCAATGGCCGCGAACACATTCTCAAGCGGTCCTTCAATGATCGTACTCATCGAGGTCAATTGAAACTCGACCCCTTCCTGACGCTCCAGGACATGCTGCATTTCGGCCACATACGCACTTAGGCTGGTTGATCCCGTCCCCACCGGAATGATCGTTACCTCTGCAATTGCCATAATCAAATTCCTCCTTGGCTTTGAAGCATCTCCCACCGTAAATCTTTCCTTCTATTTTAACAGTTCGCTGCTTAAAAACCAAAACTTGGTCTGAAAATTATGAAATTTTCAAGCTCCCATACATACAATTTCCTTCAAATTTCAACAAAATATTTTTATGAAATTTATTTGAAGGGGACAGGCCCAAGCGGGATGCGGGAAAGGGACATGTCAAGAACTTTTTATAGGTAGTTTTGGATTTTCAAACCTTGTTTAACCACTAGATATTGTGGTAATGTAATTAAACCGAAACAAAATATAGTGTAAACGGCCTTTGCTTTAGAGAATCACCCATATACCTGCCTGTGCCTGTTTCACGACACCTTATCTTCTGCTAATGGCGAATTCAGGTGTCCGGATGCGGATTACATACTTCAAGATATAAGCTGCACTGCCTCGCATTACGGTACGAGTACTCTTGCCGGCAAGGGAGTTTCTTTTGCATCCGTATATACAAGTAAATCGAGGGGAGTAGTTAGTCATGGCCCTTATTACCAAAGCATTCAGCAAAGAGGATCATATTCTGGATGAGGTCATCCGGCTCGGTGAGGATATTGTCGACAGCCGCGATCTTGAGATGCTGCGAGAGAACGCCAACCTGAATGGAGAGAGCTTCTCCGGAAAAATGAGCAAATTCGGCAGTGAATATGCCAAGTGGTATGCTAACCACTTCATCATGCCCGGCCAGCTCGTGCAGGCCATTCAGGATAATATCGTATATGTCCACGATTTAGATCAATATGCAATTGGAACTACGAACTGTATCTTCATTCCATTCGGCAAGCTGCTTGGCCAAGGATTCAATACAGGCAACGGCAGCGTGAGGCCGCCGAACTCGATCATGACGGCTATGGCCCTTGTCGCCATTATCTTTCAATCCCAGCAGAACTCCCAGTACGGCGGAGTATCCGGCAACAAGCTGGATCATGACCTGGCCCCTTATGTGGCCAAATCCTTCGCCAAATACTTCCTCAAAGGGCTGGATTACTTTGAAGAGCAGGATGAGCTCACAGACCTTGGTGAGATCTCGATGAGCCGCCTTGATCTGCAGGAGCGTTACCCAAGGTCCTTCCGCTATGCCATGCGGGAGACCGAGAGCGAGACGCTGCAGGGCGCAGAGAGCCTTATTCATAATCTGAACACGATGTCGAGCCGGGCCGGTGGTCAGATTCCTTTTACCAGCATCAACTACGGAACCTGTACTTCATCGGAAGGCAGGCTTGTGATTGATTCGATTCTGGAAGCTACCATGAAGGGACTAGGAAGCGGCGAGACGCCGATCTTCCCGATCCAGATCTTCAAATGCAAGAAGGGGATCAATCAAGCGTCCGGTGAACCGAACTATGACCTGTTCCTGAAGGCGGCCGAGTGCTCGGCCCGCAGGCTCTATCCGAACTTCGCCAATCTGGATGCTCCCTTGAACCTTGCCTATTACGATCCGAGTGACCCGGATACCGAGTTCGCAACAATGGGCTGCCGCACGCGTGTCCTGGCTGACCGGTTCGGCCGGAATCATCTGTCCGGCAAGGGGAACCTGAGCTTCAATACCTTGAATCTGGTGAAGCTGGGAATCGAACACGGAATTGTCCTCGGACGCCGCAGGGAAGCTGATGAAGCAGGCTTTTATCAGGAGCTGGATCATTATCTGGACATTGCCATGGAAGGACTGCTCCACCGCTTCCGTATCCAGTCTGCCCAGAAAGCCAAAGCCTCCGACTTCATGATGCGTGAAGGTGTCTGGGAAGGCGGCGAGCATCTCGCTCCAGAAGAGCCGGTCGGAGAGCTGCTGAAGCATGGCAGTCTGTCGATCGGATTCATCGGTCTCGCCGAGTGCATGAAGGCGATGTACGGCAAGCATCATGCCGAGGACGAAGAGGTCTATCAGAAGGCGGTAAGGCTGATTCGCTACCTGCGCAGCTTCTGTGACCGCCAGAGCGAGAAGCTGAACCTCAATGTGACGCTGTTCGCCACACCGGCAGAAGGCCTGTCCGGGAAATTCACGAAACGCGACCGGGCCTTCTACGGCTCGCTCAGCGGCGTAACCGACCGGGATTATTACACGAACTCCTTCCATGTTCCTGTGTATTATCCCGTTACCGCAGCCGTCAAGATCAAGCTAGAGGCCCCCTTCCACGATCTGTGCAATGCCGGAGCGATCTCCTACATTGAACTTAACGGCAATGCCCGTGCTAACCCGGCTGCATTCTTGAAAATTATTCAGTATGCCCTAGAGCAGCAGGTCAGCTATTTCAGTATTAATCATCCGATTGACCGCTGCTCGGCCTGCGGCCACGAGGGCATTATCGGGGCCACCTGCCCTTCCTGCGGAAGCCATGAGAACGAGGTTCATATCCGCAGGCTGCGCCGGGTCACCGGTTATCTGACCGGGGACTTCCAGACCCGGTTCAACAGTGCCAAGCAGGCCGAAGTCAGAGACCGGGTGAAGCACACCCCATGAACCTATGCGGATACTCCCCGGAGTCGATCAATGAAGGCGAAGGGCTTCGGGCAGCCATATTCATCAGCGGCTGCAAGCATTACTGTCCGGGCTGCTTCAGCCCGAAGACCTGGAATTTCGAATACGGTGAGCCGTTCACGCTAGCAAGACAGCAGGAGATCATCCGGGATATTGCCGGCAATCCCCTGCTGGACGGGCTGACGATTCTCGGCGGAGATCCATTCTTCTCTGCCCGGGAGGTCAGCGGATTCATCGATCTGCTTCATCTAGAAGCCGGCCCGGTCCCCGTGTGGATCTACAGCGGCTATACCTATGAGGAATTAAGCGCTGCGCCGGATTCAGAGGAATATGCGCTTCTCGGCCGCTGTGATGTACTGGTTGATGGGCGTTATGTAGAAGCCCTGCGCGACCCCTCCCTGCTGTACCGGGGAAGCTCCAATCAGAGGCTCATCGACATCAAGCAAAGCCTTGAGCAGGGTGAGGCCGTACTATGGCAATCTTCGTTCACCACGTAAATGAAATAGAAACACCGAATTGCACGAATACAAATATCGGCAGCAAAGTCTTTAATTCTTTCTTTATCGCTATCCATCTTTCTAGTATAATTGCTTCTTGTGGTCCTTTTTTCCCGGAACGGGTTAATTTTTTCCAGAATCAGATTATTCATTACAGTTAATACCAATCTGGCAGCTGTAATTTTACCATGCATACATTTTATTTCATTTAGAAAGTAGGGATTCTCTTCTATGCCATCCTTCGTCAATAAACCGAACAACCGTCAACTCGCTTTCGACAACAACCGTCTGGGCATTTATGCAGACCGTATACTCGAAGGCCTGCCTACACTGGATAAGGAGCGCCTGCTTCGCGGCGTGACCTCCAAGCTCCGCCGGGATGAAGTAACAGGAGAAGAAATCAGCAGTGCTTTTACCATGTCCGCCCTTGAGCTTGTAACCAAAGAAGAGCCGGACTGGAAATTCGCAGCCGCACGCGCCCTGCTTACCACGCTATACAAGAAAGCGGCCAATAACCGCCGGTACAAAGCTTATCCGGAAGAGCCTTACGGATCGTTCTATCATCTGATTGTCGATTTGACCAAAGCCGGCATATACAAAGAGGACCTGCTCGAAGTTTATACCAAAGAGCAGATTGAAGAACTCGGCGAAATGATTGATCCTTCGCGCGATCTGCTGTTTGACTATATCGGACTGCTTACCCTGGCTGAGCGTTACCTGGCTAACGATTTCGACGGCCGCGTGATGGAGCTTCCGCAGGAGCGTTACATGGTAATCGCCATGTTCCTGATGCACAAGGAGCCTGCTGAGACTCGTATGCACCTGGTGAAGGAAGCTTACTGGGCGATGAGCAATATCTACATGACCGCCGCTACACCAACCATGTCCAATGCGGGCAAAAAAGTGGCCGGACAGCTCTCCAGCTGCTTCATTGATACCGTGGACGACTCCCTTGAGGGCATCTTTGATTCCAATACAGATGTAGCCCGTCTGAGCAAAATGGGCGGCGGTATCGGTGTCTACCTCGGCAAAGTACGGGCACGCGGTTCAGATATCCGCGGCCACAAGAATACCAGCTCCGGCGTCATCCCATGGATTCGCCAGCTGAACAACACCGCAGTCAGCGTCGATCAGCTCGGTACACGCAAAGGTGCCATTGCTGTATACCTCGACGTTTTCCATAAAGATATTCTCGCTTTCCTTGATCTGAAGCTGAACAACGGCGACGAGCGCATGAGAGCGCATGACGTGTTCCACGGGGTCTGCCTTCCCGATCTGTTCATGGAAGCAGTAGAGAACCGCGATGAGTGGAATCTGTTCTGTCCGCACGAAGTGAAGAAGACGATGGGCTGGAAAGACGCGAACGGCCGCCCACTCGGTCTGGAAGACTTCTATGATGATAACTTTGGCGAAGGTGCTTTCCGCGAGAAATACGAGGAAGCCGTGGCGCATCCTACACTGTCCCGGATTACGGTACAGGCTATCGATATCATGAAACGGATTATGAAATCCCAGCTGGAGACCGGAACTCCTTACATGTTCTACCGGGATACCGTGAACCGTGCCAACCCGAACCGTGCACATGGTATGGTCTACTCGTCCAACCTGTGTACCGAAATTATGCAGAACCAGTCGGCAACCGTGGTTGAGCAAGAAGAACTTGTAACGAAGGATGGACAGACCCGTATCGTCATCTCCAAGATCCCTGGTGACTTCGTTGTCTGCAACCTGAACTCCATTCACCTGGCACGTGCTGTTCCAGCCGGAGTGCTTGAGCGTCTTGTGCCGATTCAGGTACGTATGCTCGACAACGTCATCGACATCAACAATATTGAAGTGCTGCAAGCTCAATACACGAACAGCCAGTACCGTGCAATCGGACTTGGTACCTTCGGTCTGCATCACCTGCTTGCCCTGGAAGGCATCCGCTGGGAATCCGACGAGGCTGTGGCTTACAACGATGCCCTCTACGAGAAGATCAACTACCTGCTTGTCCGCTCCAGCATGGAGCTGGCCAAGGAGAAAGGCCGCTACGCGAAGTTCGAAGGCTCTGACTGGGATACAGGCCATTACTTCACTTACCGTCATTACACTGACGGAACCCGTGAAGGTAAATATGTAACCACAGAAGAGTGGCGTGCGCTCCAGAAGGAAGTTCATGAGAACGGCGTTCGTAACGCCTGGATGTTCGCCATCGCGCCGAACGGCTCGACTTCGATCATTGCCGGTTCTACCGCAAGTATCGACCCACTGTATGAGTTATTGTCTTACGAAGAGAAGACGACTTACAAAATCGCCAATCCGGCTCCGGACCTGTCCGAGAAGACGATTTGGTACTATAAAACAGCCTTCATGATCGACCAGAACTGGTCCATCAAAATGGCTTCCGCCCGTCAGCGTCACGTCGATCAGGCCCAAAGCTTCAACCTGTACGTGCGCCCTGACATCAAGGCGACCGAGTTCCTGAACCTGCATTTGCATGCCTGGAAAGCCGGCATCAAATCCACGTACTATGTTCGCAGCCGCGCGCTGACGATCGAGGAATGCGAGTCGTGTGCATCGTAACATCCGAAAGAGCCTTCAAAGGCTTTTTCCAACCCACCCAAACCCTCCCTTCCTAAGGGAGGGCCCCAAGGGCTCCGCCCTCTGGACACCCACTGGAGGTAACGTGGGAGTTACAGAGGCGGATGTGAGTTAGGTGGGTGTTAGGATCGCTTGCCGTCCCTTCGGGACCCGCTTACAGTTTGGCTGTGTTTAGTTACCTGTTTCAGTCGCTTGGGAGCTGCTGAGTTCGCACCCGGGTGACTTTGGATATATGAGCCGCTTGTCGCCCCTTTGGGGCACGCTCTACTTGTGGAGCTCCTGCGGCTGGTGTGTGAGTTAGGTTGATTGTTGTTAGGGAGTGCGTGCTGAGAGGGCGCTCTCCCTTTGGGATACGCTCGGGTTTGGTACAGATCAGCGTGGACGGGACTTCGAACGTTTTGTTGTTTTGGTCTGCTGAGTGGCGCTCTCCCTTTGGGATTCGCTCGGGCTTGGTGCAGAGCAGCGGGAGCGAGAGGCAAGGAGTACCCTGAGCCGGGATAGGTTTTTATCAGTTCTGCTGCAACGGGAGCGGAGAGAACGAAACGAATCCGTAGAAGCGGAGCGTCCGCCTTTATCTCCGAGTTTCTACTGCTGCTGCGGTTCGAATCAAGAAACTTGGAGATAACAGCGGTCGTAGGATCGTTTCGTACTCGGAGCGTCTCTACGTAACAAGGCTGATCGTTTCGTTATCGGAGCGCCTCTCGCATTATTTTAAGGAGATGATTTTATGCAATTACAAACGATTTTTAATACAGAGGCGCCTAACCAATCCACCCGGATCATTGGCGGGGAGTGTTCAGGGATTCTGAACTGGAACGACATCCGGATGCCTCATATGTATAAGCTGTATAAAGTGCTCCTTCTGAACCACTGGATCGCAGATGAGATTCCGATGTCCAAGGATGCGCAGCAATTCGCACGTCTGGATAGTGAGGAGCAGCGGACGTTCAAGATCAACATCTCCCTGCTGGCGGTGCTGGACTCCATGCAGACCATGTTCGTGGGCGACGTGAAGCGCTACTTCACCGATTCCTCGCTCGAAGCGATCTCCGCGATTATCGGTCAGCAGGAGGTTGTCCATAACCAGTCTTATTCCTATGTACTGTCCTCCATCGTGTCCGAGCAGGAGCAGAAGGAAATTTTCGAATATTGGAAGCATGACCCAGTTCTGCTGGAGCGCAACAAGTTCATCTCTGATATTTATCAGAACTTCCGTAATGATGCTACGCCGCAGACGTTCTTCGAAGCGCTCGTGGCTGACCTGATTCTGGAAGGGATCTTCTTCTATAGTACGTTTGCCTTCTTCTATAACCTGGCACGCGACCAGAAAATGATGGGTACGAGCCAAATGATCTCTTACATTCAGCGTGATGAGAATCAGCACTGCTACTTCTTCGCTGAGGTATTCAAGCAGCTGCTGGTGGATTATCCAGAGCTGAACACCAAAGCCAACATGGACTGGGCGTACAGCACCATCAACCGCGCCGTAGAGCTCGAGACGAACTGGGCCTTCTATACACTGAAAGAAGTTCGCGGTATCGACCTGAATGAGCTGTCCGATTACATCAAATACATTGCCAACAAACGCTTGACCCTCATGGGTCTGGAAAAAGCTTATGAAGGCGTGGATGTGAACTGCATGCCTTGGATCAAGCCTTTCTCCGATGAAGCGCTAAATGCTACGAAGACCGACTTCTTCGAAGCGAAGTCCCGTAACTACGGTAAAGTCGGCGACGATAACGGTTTTGACGATTTGTAAGTTGTCAGACCAACTTTAAGAAGTTTAAACAGGGTCAGTCCTATAAGGACTGACCCTGTTTGTGTTATATGAATAAGGAATTGTGCTTGCGCACCTACAGGTTCAGCTGCATGCTGCTGATAGTCGTCTACCATTACAATTCCAGCATCCCCTCCAGAGCGCAGTTCTCCCCACAACAAACACAATGGCCTCGCCCTGATCAGAAAGGGCGAGGCCATTTGAACTCTTTTATAAGAAGATCATGAAGCTTACATACACCAATTTAAGTGTCATCAGACGGGCAGGGCGGGTATCCGCAGCGCTCCACTTAGTTCTTTTCCGGATCAGCCGTGATAAATTGATACAAGCCTTCGATCTTCGCATCGGTCAGCTCTCCGCTGTTATCAAATACGGTTACGGAGGAAGCTGGAATATTCCAATTCACTTCCGGCACAAATTCAACCCGCTGCTTGAAGTTATCCCAGTGATTCAGCTTCCAGGTATCCCGCTCGGTCTTTCTCTCAATAATCCGTTCCTTCTGCACGTCCATATCGCTGAGTGTAACCACAACAACCTTAACGTCAACCTCACTCAGAGTGAGCCCGGCCGCAGCCACTACCTCTTCAATCCAGGCCTGATTCTTAAGCTCGGAGGTGAACGGCGAGATCATGAATACGCTCTGTCCTGCAGCCAGGTTGTCAATGCAGATATCCTTGGTCGTGTCATATTCAAGGTCACGAAGGTGTTTCTTGTAGAACTCCGAATCCCGGTCGTTCTTATCCAGGTTGTTCATCTCGAGAATCTTCTCTACAAATCTTCCGCCTACCGTATCTCTATCCAAAAAGGCTGCTTGAATCCGTGCGGACAGCTTGCGGGCCACCGTGGTTTTGCCTGTTCCCGCTACGCCTACAAAGAATACCAGTTTTTGCATTGTAAAGCCTCCAGTTCTGATATGTTCATTTGTACATTTTAACACATCAAAGCAAGCGAGTGCCAGACAGGGGCTCATCATACGTATGGGGGCATTATCAGGGGTAACCTCTATGGGTGCGGTGACTCCTCTTATCACTGTCCAGCTTCGTCCCTAAACTAAATAAAGACATAAGCCCCGAGCCTTCCGCGAAGGCAGAACTTATGTCTTTGATCTGGCACCCACCAAGAAAGATCAGGCACCTAACATGGGTATTCATTAGATTTTACAAGAGGATGCCCTGATCTGATCTCAAAACGGGATTAGAGCGGTCAAGCCAGGCCCTTCGGAGGCTCAGTATATTGCAGACGCAGGTTCGTCTCCTTAACAAGCTCAGCCACATTCTCCTCCAGACGGGTACGCAGCTCTTCCGCAATTTCGAAGCCGCCGGCTTCGGTCCGGGCCACCTGGGTATCCACGGTGTAGACGCCGCCTAGAATATGACGTGCGCCGAGCGATGCCAATACAGGCTTCAAGGAATAATCAATCGACAGAAGGTGAGCAAGACTGCCGCCGATGAACAGCGGAAGGATGATTTTCCCGGCAAGTCCCTTCTGGGGAATGAGATCAAGGAAAGTCTTGAGCACTCCCGTATAAGAAGCTTTGTAGACCGGACTTGCTACAATCACGGCATCGGCCTGCGCCACAAGCGCATTGGCTTTCACGATCGCTTCACTCTCGAACTTCGTGTGGATCAGATCCTCTGGAGGCAGCTCAGCCACATTGACGTGATGTACTTCTACATTCTCCTTTCTCAGAAGCTCCTCGGTCAGCCCGATAATGGCGGATAGACGGGACGTCAAAGAGGGATTGCCGTTGATAATCGTTATTTTTGCCATGGTGAATGCACCTTCCTTATCTAATTAAAATAATTCCGATAGGTTCACTTATCTTTATACAGATGCTATCAATTCACGAATAGATTGTCAATATATTTAGACCTCTCATCTCATTCTACCTCTTGCCTTTTTCATTTCCAAGGAACCAACCTCTGGGCGAACGCATATGGATGAGCAAGGAAACAAAGATCAGTAGAGGAGACTATCTATATGATGAACCCTGTATATCCTTCTTACGGAAAAAAGACTGTCTGCATAGACCAGAAGCTATCCTTCCCTCCCCAGCATCAGCCCAAACAGCCCGGAATTGAAAGCTTGATGAACCCAAGGCCCATATCCGAGAACCCGGAATACTGCGGAAGAGGCAAGCTGAAGGACAAGGTCGCTGTAATTACCGGCGGTGACAGCGGCATCGGGCGCGCGGTGGCTTATGCTTTTGCCAAGGAAGGCGCCGATATCGTTATTGCCTATCTGAATGAAACATCAGATGCCATCGAAACCAAGAACCGGATCGAGCAGCTCGGAAGGCGATGTCTTCTTCTAGAGACTGATCTTAGGTTCAAGGAGAACTGTTCCTCGGTCATTGACGGGACTATTTTGCATTTTGGCCAGCTGGACGTTCTGGTGAATAACCATGCTGTGCAGTACCCTCAGAACAGTATTGCCGATATTACAGAGCAACAGCTCTATCACACGTTCCAGACCAACATCTTCCCTTTCTTTTTTCTGGTGCAGGCGGCTCTTCCCTACCTTCGCAGAGGCTCGAATATCATCAACACGGCTTCGATTACCGCTTACCAGGGTAACAAGAAGCTGATCGATTATTCCTCAACCAAAGGAGCGATTGTGTCCTTCACACGATCCCTCGCACTGTCACTGGTGGATCAGGGAATCCGGGTCAACGCGGTGGCTCCAGGCCCAATCTGGACCCCGCTCATTCCTTCCAGCTTCTCCGCCGAGGAAGTGAGCACCTTCGGTACCGACACGCCGATGAATCGGGCTGGTCAGCCCTATGAGCTTGCTCCCGCCTATGTATACCTTGCCAGCGGAGACTCCTCCTATGTGACGGGTGAGACGATTCATGTGAATGGCGGAGGTATGGTGACCAGCTGATTCGGGACCTAGAAAATAATTATTAACCAGCCATGTGAAGTGATCATAAGATGCTGCTGCACTCGGGTTCCTTAATAATATTTTAAGGCGGGCATCTAGCCATAAGGCAATGCTTCGCTCTCTTGCCTATGGGAAATTGTAGCCCCAACTTGTCTAGACAGAAGAAGCAGAAACATATCCTCCCTATTAGTTAATGATGTTAATTAATTGTTGCTCGTGGAACAATTGCGCTCAAAAAGTGATCTTCCCTCTAGAGTCTATGCAACTCACATGAATAACCTATCCGGTTACGGATAGGTTATTCTCGCAGCAGCTTCGGGATGCAGATTATAAATGCTCTATAATATCTCCGGCGATGAGAGATGCCGGATTATGTCGCGCAGCCGCCGCCCGCTCGCCGGCGAGGCCGTGCACATATACGCCGAACGCCGCGGCCTGCACGGCGGTAAGGCCCTGAGCCAGCAGACCGGCGATGATGCCGGTCAGCACATCTCCGGCACCCCCGGTGGCCATGGCCGGGGTGCCTGTGGTGTTCACGAAGACGCGGCCATCCTCTGCCGCGATGACGGTGCGCGCGCCCTTGAGCACGAGCGTCACTCTGTGCTCAAGGGCGAACCTGCGGGCGAGGCCGATTCGGTCCCGCTGGACCTCGGCCGTAGAGACGCCCGCAAGGCGCGCCATCTCGCCGGGATGCGGCGTCAGTACCACCGACGCATCCCGGCGCTTCCATGCTGCGGGGCCGCCCGCCGCAGCGAGTATATTCAGCGCATCGGCGTCCAGCACAAGCGGACACCGGGCGCCTTCCCAGAGGGCGCGCAAGAAGGCGCCCTCGCCCGCAAAGCGGCCAAGCCCCGGCCCGGCCGCGAGCACGCTGCGCGTCTCCAGCAGCCGCAGCACTTCGCCCGCTGCGGCTTCGCTCCACCCCTCGCTCGCGCCGTCACCTACCGGCGCGAGCATCAGCTCCGGCACCGCACCAAGCACGTGCGGAGCCAGATCGGCGGGCAGCGCCCAGGTGGCTAACCCGCATCCGGACCGCAGCGCGGCCTTGGAGGCAAGCAGCCCCGCGCCGCTCATACCCGCGCTGCCTGCGGCCAGCAGCACGTGCCCATAGGTGCCTTTGTGGCCGTCCGGATCACGGCGGCGCGAAGGCTGAACCCCAAGCTCACGGATCAGAACTTCTTCCGTGAGCAGGAAGCTGCCTGGCTTACCCGTCTCGGCCAGGCTTGCAGGGATGCCGATGTCCCTCACCACGACATCGCCTGCTGCCCCTGCCCCCGGATACTGGGTAAGTCCGGCCTTTAAGAAGGCCAGACATACGGTAATCCGGGCCTGGATACACGGCTCATAAACCTCGCCGGTGTCGGCATTTACTCCGCTTGGGAGATCGGCCGAGATAATCGACAGCCCGCTCCCGTTCACCTGCTCGATAAGTGCCGCATAGCTTCCCCGCGGGGCACCAGACGTCCCTGTTCCGAGCAGTGCGTCAAGGATGGCCGTATACCCGGCAAACTCCAACGGCTGCTCCCCGAACACTCTTGACGGAATCTTCAACGTACGAGCCGCCTGGACCTGTGCAGCCGCTTCCCCTGTCATCTGTCCGGGATCTGTAACATAGAGGAGGGTGACCGACATCCCCGCGTTAATCAAATGTCGGGCGGCAGCCAGGCCGTCTCCGCCATTGCTGCCTTTGCCGATTAGAACCAGCCAGTGCTCATGCTGGAGTATGTGCCTAATGTCTGCCGGGCTCCTCCGGGAGCCCATGCCTCCCATTCCGAGGAGGACCTCTTCTATAAGACCCTCCGGCTCTTTCGGCAGCTGCTGTTCCGAGCGAAGCACACAATACCTCACCACTTCCTCCGCAACAGCACGCCCTGCACTTTCCATTAAGACCGCCGCCGGAATTCCGATTTCCTGTATCGTCTGATGATCCAGCTCCCTCATCTGCCCGGCACCCACAAGCCGCATTTCCGCACGCCTCCCTTGTTAGATCTGATCTACGTACTTATCCCTTATTCTATCCCTACTGCTCTATCCCCTATTACCCAACTGGCCTAAAAAGCTTCCTGATTACTTGAATATTAGTATTTATTTATAGAGTGAACTAGACAAATCTGCTGGCCCACAGGCCTAATGGGCCTGTCCACGCTTAACCACGGGCACCCACAATTCATTCCTGCCCTCCTCTGGAGGCAGATAATTCTCGACCGCCGGCAGGTAAGCCAGATCATAAAGGGAAGACGGAACCCACTCCGTATAGAGACGTTTCCATATTTCCTGAATCCCCTCCGGACCGCCGGGTGCATCGAACACGGCCCATGTGCTTGCCGGGTAATCCAATGAGCTCATTCCCTCCGGCGGCTCTTGATCCGACCTTATGGATAGTAAGTAGTCGAACTCCTCATTCTCCCCAAATTCCCCGTTCGCACAGACTCCCAGTATTCCCCCCATTTGGTGGTTACCCAGTCGGACCTTCCAAAGCTTCTCAAAGACTCCTCGATCTCCGGCTTCAGCCCAAATGCGCGGAATTTCACGGAACGCATCCTCCGTACGTACACGCTCTGATATTCCTACGATTCGGAACGGACCCATCTCCTCAATCCGGTAATTCATCTCCGCATCCCCTTTAATTGACATGTGAAAGGTCATTTTCGGATAGGCCTTGAGCGAGGTTCCTGTATGACGCGCAGCCGACGGGGTAACGCCGTGAAGGTTGCTAAATGCCCGTGTAAAAGCCTCTGGAGAGTCGTATGCATATTTTAGCGCCAGTTCAATAACCTTAATCCCGCTATGCTGCAGATCAAAAGCAGCCAAAGTCAGTCTTCGGCGCCGAATGTACTCCGCTAGCGTAACACCCGTGATGAAGGAGAACATCCGCTGAAAGTGATACGCCGAGCAGCAGGCGAGTCTGGCGACTTCCGTATAATCGATCTTCTCCATCAGATGGTCCTCAACGTAATTGATCGCCCCATTCATTCTCTGAACCCAATCCATCATCATAATCAACCCTTCCTACATCAATCTAGCAGATTAGAAAGATGCCTTCCGTGCATTTCTTGCCCAAATCTGCAAGGGCAGGAGAACAGCGTATACTTTGATTCCCGACTCGTCCTCCAAAGCTCTAAATTCAAGTATAACAAGACAAAGGCAAGACTGCCGACGGGATTGAGACCACAGCAAAGATTACACAGCAAAGAGCAGGGAGCCAAAGCCCCCTGCTCTTTGCTGTTGCTGAATAGGCACTGCCATGCTGCCGGCTCGCCATAAGAGCGAAGGTCCAGCTTCGCTACTACTCTCCGGTTCTGACTCCGCCATATGAATCATACATCTGGCTGCCTATAAGAACTTCACTATGTTAATAGGCGACGGTGAATCTTGCTTTTACAAAATGTCCCTCGTCCACCTCATCAAGCAAAGCCACCGCGTAATCTTCTACTGAAATCCGGCTGTTATCCAGCTCGTCGGTCACCAGCTGATTGGTTCCGATCCGGAAGTTCCCCGTGCGTTCGCCGGGTTCAATGACGGCTGCCGGACTGAGATAGGTCCAGTCGATATCTGAAGCCCGGAAGATCTCATAAGCTTCCGCATGAGCCCGGGCCAGTGGGCGCCACTCCTCCGGAAAGGCTGGTGTATCCATAAGCGCTACGCCGGGAGCCACTTCAAGACTGCCGGCTCCGCCCACGATGATCAGCCGTCCTGCTCCGCCGCGCTTCACGCCTTCCACGAGTGTACGGGCAGCTTCGGACAGTTCATCCTCCTGGCCAAATTTAGGGCCGAAGGCGCTGATCACCACATCCTTACCCGTGGCTGCCTCAGCCACGGAATCCGGCATAAGAATATCTCCCGTCTTCACCTGGAGCTTCTCATGCTGTTCCAAGCCTTCCAGCTTGGACACGTCTCTTAGCACAGCAGTCACCTCATGGCCTCTGCGCAGCGCTTCTTCCAGTATGCTTTTGCCGATCGTACCCGTAGCTCCAAACAGTGCAATTTTCATAATATGTATCGCTCCTTCTCTATTTAACAAATGAATGGATGGGCTCCCTCATTCAAGCATCCTTCTAATATAATTATCCCAACTAGTAAATCCAAAACGCATCTGGGCATATTTTATAGCTTAGGAACCCTTGAAGTTCATGAAAATGCCCTTCAACTCTGCCTCCGATATCCGCTCGCTAAATCAGCCTGCCTTACCCAGCAAAAAGCTGATAATCAGGATTATAAACACCGCAGCCGTTATGGCCACGAACCGGTAGTCCTTCTCCTGCCAGAACACGAACAACGAGACGAATACCCGGAGGACTGGCGTCAAAATTAGAATCAGCAGTCCGGTCTCGATGACGGCCACCGACTTCATGGCCAGAAGACCTTCCCAGATGGCCCCGAAGCCCAGCGGATAGGTTCCGTCCGGATACCCGCTGACGCCTGTGACCAGGAACTGCACCAATCCGATAATAATAACAGCGGCTGCCGCGATTACACCGATCCGCAGCATCCTGCTGATGGCCAGCTCCACATCAGCAATCCGGCTGGGCGCATCCCCGCTGGATTGTATCTGATTCGCCATGTTAACCCCTCCATCCCTGGTACAGCATTTGACCGGCAACGTAGATCATGACCGGAATAAACAGCTTGCGGATCGTCTTGCTCTTCATCCGCTGCATCAATCGTGACCCCACCGTGGCTCCAATGAGAACCCCGAGCGCTACCGGAGCAGAGATGACAGGATTAATGTCCCCCCGCAGAAGATAGATTCCGGCGCTGGCCGCCGCGGTGACCCCCATCATGAAGTTGCTGGTCGCTGTCGACACCTTTAGAGGCATCTTCATGAATACGTCCATCGCCATAACTTTAAAGCTTCCGCTTCCAATTCCCAGCAGCCCCGAGATCACACCGGCTCCGTACATGACGCTGAATCCTTGAGGGACCTTGTCTACGTTATAAGCCACCGTCTGCCCAATAGCCTTATCGTAATACTCTCCCTGAAGTCGAAGCTTCTCAGCCACAGGATGCAGAGGCACACCCGTGGGAATCTCCTGTTTGCCCTTCTTAATCATGGCATAAGCCGAATATAGAAGAAGGACGGCAAAGATAACATATAGAAATTGAGGAGCAATCACGGCTCCAAGGAAGGCCCCCGTTATGGCGCCAACGGTCGTGGCAATCTCCAGAAACATGCCCACCCGAAGGTTCGTAATCCGGTCCCTGATATAGGCGACCGCCGAACCGCTCGAGGTCGCGATTACCGAGATGATACTGGCTCCAATCGCATGATGGATATCCACCCCGAACAGGAGAGTTAAGGCAGGCGTGACGACAATCCCGCCCCCAAGTCCAAGGACAGCACCGACCACACCTGCCAGTATAGCGATAAAAAAGATTTCAATGACTGTACTCGTCAAGTCTGCCGCTCCTTTGTAGTTATAATGTTTCTTTGAAGGCTTTATCGACCTCTCTCGGCTGCTTGAAAGGCTTCTTACGGTGCTCCAGCACATATATTCCCTCTTCCGGGGTCCATTCCGCATAGGCCACATCGCTTAAGCTTTCATATCCGCATTTGTGAAGCTCGCTCCTAAGCCAGGATTCGTCCTTGTCCAGCAGCTTCAGACTCTCATAATCCGGCTTGCCGTCCTCAACGAGACTATAAGAGAAGTCAGCCTCCTGCTTGGGCAGGTTCAGATCCTCACGGGTTACCTGCTCGTATTCGGACTTCTTCATAATACTCAGAGTTCCGTTTGCTTCAAAAATAGCATAGGCTACTTCCCGCATGAAGAATACATCATGCTGGCGCAGCAGCATCCGCAGCTGATCAAAGTCCAAGCTGTTCTTGCGGAGCTCCTTGAGATCCACTTCCCCATGCCGAATCAGAATGGAAGCTTTGCCGTCCAGGAACCCTCGGGTCCGCTTGAAATACTGGGTAACCTTCTCCAGGACGAAGGACAGAACCGTCCAGAGCAGCAGAGCATACAGCAGCTGGGAGAACTTCACGTCCTCCTGATAGACGGTATTCCCCACAAGCTCACTCAGCATAAGGGATGAGACGAAATCGAACGGAGTCAGCTGGGATATTTCCTTTTTGCCCAGCAGCCGCGTCATCGTCCATAGGCCAATAAAGCCAATCAAAAGCTTAAATGTTATTTGCTCTAGCTCCACAACTTCAACCTCCATTATAACCGATTTATAAAGGCAGGGTATTCATCCCATCCAGTACTTGCTATATATATACCCACTGGGGACCAAAGGATCGCTTGTATTATATCCCGCTCCTGTGCAATAGTGGAGGAAGGGAAAAAGACATGGACCAGAAGACAAACTTCTACATATGGATCGAAGGAGTGATATCCCGGTGTCTCTTACGCAAGTCTGGTCATGGCTAACCCAGCAGCCCGCGGGGCCTTATGCGGCCGCCGTGACCGCCCTTACCTTCATAGCTCTCTATACCGCGGCGCGCAGCAGCTCTTGGCGGGTGGAGCAGGCCCGGCTGGAGCGGCTCCGCCTCAGCCTTGAGCTGTACGCCGCGGCTGCCGGACCGCTGCAGCGTGCAGTAGAGCAGCGCGGCGCGAACGCCGATACGCCGGCGCTGCTCATGGACCGGCTGCAGGCGTGCAAAGCCGCGCCTTACCTCACCGCCGATCTGCAGGGCCAGATCGGCGCCTATCTGGCAGACGGGGACGAGGCCCGTCTGCCGCTGCTGCACAGAGCCCTGGACCGCGAGGCTGTCCGGCTCATGGAAGAGCGGGCCAGGCTGCTCGCTAATGCCGAGCAGCCCGGCTGGGGCCTCTCGCTGTGGCTTCAGCTTCGAGCCATGCTGCCGTTCGCTTTCGCGGTCGCTGCGGTCCTGCTGACCGCCTGGCTGCTGCAGGCTCTCGGAGCCGCACCCGCTGCCGGGAGCAGCGATGCCGCTTGGACCCGCGCGGCCATATGGGCGCGCTTCGCCTCCATCCTGCTCTCGCTGCTGCTGCTCTACCCGGTGCTGCTGGCCAGCCGCCGCCCGGGGAGCAGCACCGTCCTGCTGCGCCTGCTCTCCATCTTCATCGCCCTGCTGGCGCTGATTCATCTCGCAGGGCTCGAGACCTCGCTGTACGTGCTTGCCGTTCAGCTCATGCTGTTCGTACTGGGCTTCAGCCTGACCGGCACGAAGCCCCGGAAGGCCCGGCCGTTCGCAGGTCACTATGATGACACAGACGTACAGGCGCAGCTTCCGAGCGTGCCTACGGAGAACGCAGAGAACGAGAATACTGTCGTGAACGGAGTCTTAAGTCAGGACGACATGACTACAGCGAACAAAAATTAAGCGAAGAGCTTGCCTTTTCACGCATAAAGCCCCGTATTCCGGTGCCTTGGCTTAAAGTCCAAGGCTGGAATACGGGGCTTTGGTATATCTATTTTCGATTTGACTGGGTAAGCACGAAGCTCATATAACGTCTACACGGATCTGCCGGAACTAGACTCTCGCACAGCTCTGTGTGAATGCTTGGAGCCTGACGCCTTGGCTCCTCGGGAGGCACCTGACTCATAACGCTTGCGTTCTGTGCGTTCCACCTGTACAATCTGTCCCTCATGAACCACAATATTCAGAGAACCAAACTCCATGTCGCTTAATAATCCGGCAATCCGGTTCAGCCACTCTTCGTCGACTATTAAAGGTTTAGCCATCGTCCGCGCCTCCTTCTTCCCAATGGATTCTCACTTCACATCACTAATCATTCAATTCCGATTGATTAACTGTGATTAATGTTACCATAGGATGGAAATCACCGTCAATGTGCATTTTTGCGTGTGAACCAGGCTTTTAACACCAGCGTGATCAATGCCAGCACAAGCAGCAGAGAAGATACAGCAAAGGAAGCCGAGAACTGGTATTCGTTGTACAAAATTTCGATATGCAAAGGCAGCGTGTTCGTCTCTCCCCGAATATGTCCCGACACTACCGATACGGCGCCGAACTCGCCCATGGCCCGGGCATTACAGAGAATAATCCCATAGAGCAGCCCCCACTTGATGTTAGGCAGAGTAATCTTCCAGAAGATCGTCCATCCCCTGGCTCCAAGCGTAAGCGCGGCTTCTTCCTCCTGCTGTCCCTGATCCTCCATAAGAGGGATCAGTTCGCGGGCAACAAAGGGAAAGGTAATGAACAAAGTAGCCAGCACGATTCCCGGAAGCGCAAAGATAACATCCATGTTATGGTCGCCGAGCCATGCACCGAACCAGCCGCGCTGTCCGTATACGAGCACATAGATCAGACCGCCAATCACCGGTGATACGGAGAACGGAAGATCGATCAGGGTGATCAGCAGCTGCTTCCCCCGGAACCGAAACTTGGTAATCGCCCAGGCTGCGGCCACCCCGAAGATCGTATTCAAGGGAACTGTAATGACGGCAACCAGCAGGGTAAGGCGAAGTGCGGAGAGCGCGTCGGGGTCTACAATTGCTGCTATATATACGTCCCAGCCCTGCTTCAGCGCTTCGGTAAGCACTACGATAAGCGGGAGCACAATCAGCCATAAGAGCACCAGTGCGGCAATGCTGACCAGCGTCCATTTGACCCAGCCTGTCTGCTTTACTGTGCTGCTTTTTCGATTAAGCGTGCTCTTGGGAGCAATCGGAACGGAACCAGCCATATTTGAACCCTCCTTCTTGTATTGATCTTAACGGGCTGTTTTGCGCAGCCTGTGCTGCAGGGTATTGATAAGAAGCATCAAGAGGAATGAAATGATCAGCAGCAGCAGTGCAACCGAGATCGCTCCCGGATAATCAAACTTCTCCAGCTTAGACATAATGAGCAGCGGTGCAATCTCCGTCTTCATCGGCATATTCCCCGAGATGAAGACCACCGAGCCGTATTCCCCGATTCCCCGCGAGAAAGCCAGGGCGAAGCCGGTCAGCAGGGCCGGATAGAGCTGCGGCATTATAACCCTGAAGAAGGTGCGAATTCGTCCCGATCCGAGAGTAGCTGCCGCTTCCTCCACGTCTGTCTCCAACTCTTGAAGTACGGGCTGTACCGTTCTCACGACAAAGGGAATCCCAATGAACATCAGAGCCAGCGTAATTCCGATGGGCGTATAGGCCACTTCAATGCCAAGCGGCTTGAGTAAGGAGCCGATCCATCCTTTATCCGAGTAGATCGCGGTCAGGGATACCCCGGCCACAGCTGTCGGGAGTGCAAAAGGAAGATCGATCATAGCATCAAATATACTTTTACCCGGAAAATCATATCTGACCAAAACCCAGGCAAGCAGCAGGCCGAGCACCGCATCGATTAGTCCTGCCGCCGCCGCGGTGAGAAAGCTAATCTTGAACGAAGCTAACACTCTGGCATCGGTAGCCACATCCCAGAACTTGGCCCAGGTCAAGCCTGTAGAGTTCAGCAGCAGGGCTGACAGTGGAATCAGGACCACCAGGCTTAAATACAACACACTGTAGCCCATGGTAAGCCCAAAGCCGGGAAGCACCCCGCGCTTGGAAGCAATCGTCTTCATGAATGATTCATCCCCTCCGCTATACGGTCGGTATTAGTTACTAGGTGTATAAATCTGGTCAAAGACCCCGCCGTCACCGAAATGCTCGGACTGTGCCTTCGCCCATCCGCCAAATTCATCGATAGAGAACAGCTTGATGTCTTTAAAAGTATTCTTGTACTTCTCCTTCACACTCTCCAGAGTTGGACGGAAGAAGTTCTTGGCGGCGATTTCCTGGCCTTCTTCAGAATACAAATACTTCAGGTAGGCCTCAGCCACTTCTCGTGTTCCCTTCTTATCCACATTCTTGTCCACCACGGCTACCGGCGGCTCTGCCAGAATACTTTCGGAAGGATAGACGATATCGAACTTATCCGGTCCGATCTCTTTTACTGCCAGCATGGCTTCATTCTCCCACGAAATCAGAACATCCCCGATCTCACGTTCGGCGAAGGTGGTCGTTGCCCCCCTTGAACCTGTGTCAAGAATAGGCACATGCTGATACAGCTGCTTCACAAATTCCTTGGCCTTATTCGGATCATTCTGGTTGTGATGCAGCGCGTAACCCCAGGCAGCGAGATAGTTCCAGCGGGCACCGCCAGAGGTCTGCGGGTTCGGTGTAATTACCTTTACATCCCCTTTGATCAGGTCGTCCCAATCCTGAATGCCTTTGGGGTTCCCCTTGCGGACCAGGAATACAATGGTTGAAGTATACGGGGAGCTATTCCCCGGCAGCTTGTTCTGCCAGCCCTTCTTGATGAGGCCCTTCTTCTGAATATTGTCAATATCATAACCGAGTGCCAGGGTCACGACGTCAGCCTTCAAGCCATCAATCACGGACCGGCCCTGCTTACCCGAACCGCCATGCGATTGTCTGATCGTAACTTTCTGGCCTTTCTCCTTTTCCCAATAAGCGGAGAACACTTTATTATACTGCTCATATAACTCACGTGTCGGGTCATAGGATACATTCAGCATTACAATCCCATCCTCTTTAGCCGATCCACAGCCTGAAGCCACCAGACAGATGGCGATTACCAGACTTGCAACAAGCAGACGCTTCAATGCTCCCTTCATTTCCTCACTCCCCCGGTTGTTCTCTATTTCTTCTAATCATGACGACTTATTGCTGCTTCAAGAGACTATGTAATGACGAGAACGACAAAGAAACGCCCTGTGCTTCCGGTCAAACCGAGCGGCTGCTCGTGCCTGCCAAGGCCTTTAGAGCGTTCCTCCGTCATTAAATATCTTAATCTAAATTTAAAATTAATCCTACCTGTTTAGTAAGTTATGTTTGTTATTTTAATTGTATGCGGCGTATATTGTCAAACCTTTTTTCCGTCAGTCCGCTAAAATATTTAAAGGCCTACAGACACAGCAAAAAACCACAGCAGGAGAAGCCCTGTTGTGGTTTTTAACATGCGAATTTATAGATGCAACTGAGCCCGTCAAACCGGCAGGAGCTGCTAAGTGAAGCACTCGGGTAACAGCCCGCTGAGCGGAGTTCCGGCTCTTCCACTATCATGAACGCTTCAATTAAAGGTGGATTTTCACTACCACGAAGCGCTTAGCGATTTCAAACTCTACACTGACACGAACCGCCAAGCGAAGATCAGACAGCTCATGCCTTGACTATAGGACTTTCTTCAGCTCTGGGAAGGCTTGGCCAGCGCAATGCAGACCGGCTTGCTAAGGTGAAGCTCATGCCCAGTCTTTTCTGGAATACCTGTCTCGGAATCAATGCGGAAGCTGACCAGGTTATCACTGTATTGATGGGCGGCCAGCAGATACCCGCCGGGTGTAATCAAGAAATGACGCGGCCCTTTACCCCCGCTGGATACCCACTGAGGATCGGATAACTTTCCGCTCTCCTGGTCGATCCGGTAGCGTACAATGCTGTCATGCCCTCGGTTCGAGCCGTACAGAAAGCGTCCGCATGGGGAAATGGCCAATTCCGCACTGGTTGTCTCTGCTGTGAAGTCTTCCGGAATCGTAGATATATGCTGGAGAATACCCAAATCTCCACGGGGTTCATCTATAGAATATGCAGTCACCGTGTTGTTAAGCTCATTAATTCCGTATGCCCATTGTCCCGAAGGGTGGATTTTGAAGTGTCTTGGCCCTGAGCCTGGCGGCAGCTTGATCTCTCTGTGCGTGACAAGCTTGCCATCCTCTACACGGTAGATGACGATCTGATCCATTCCCAAATCTGACACGTACGCGAACTTCCCATCACGATCCAGCACAATAGAGTGCGCATGGGCGGCTTCCTGCCGGTCTTCACGCTGTCCCTTGCCCACATGCTTGACCCGCGAGGCAAGCTTCTCAATTGCCCCGTTCTCATCCAGATTATAGCTGCTTACCTCTGCACTCATATAATTCACGGCAAATAACTGGCCTTCCGGTCCCGGAGTATAAGATATGTAGCAAGGCGCAAATCCTCCTGTAGACTCCCGGTTCAGCTCCTGAAGGCTTCCGTCTTCCTGATTAATTTCATAAGCGGCAACTTGGCCGTCCTCCAATTCAGCAACGGAATACAGCCGGGTTCCATCTCCATTCACAATGACAAAAGAGGGATTCTGGATACCGGACTTGCTGTGTATTAATCGAAGCTCTCCGGTCTCCTTATCTAGAGCCGCTAGGTGAATCCCACCCTCGTCAGCCGAAGCATAACTGCCCACATATAACAAAATCGTATTCTCCTGGCTATTGTTCGTCATTTGCCTCAGGTCTCCTTCTTGTATATTCCTATATATATATACCCGAATAGAGTAGTATAATCCCTCTTTCATGACAATATATGAAGAACCATAGCCTCTTCCAGGGCCGACCGTTCTTTTATTCATTCCTATCGCTCAATTGTGATATAATGAGGAACAGAATTGTTCACTTTTGAAAGGGGCCTGAATTTATGCAGCTCAGTCCTACGTATCTACAAATCGCCGCCACAGCGGGAACATTGATTATGGCCCTGCTAACTATATTTATCCGGCTCAAAGCCAGCAAAAGACCGGTAACGGTGAAGAAGATTATCATGCCCCCGGTGGGGATGACGACCGGATTCTTCATGTTCATCGTGCCTGCCGTCCGCATTCCGTGGCTATGGGGAATTGCTGCTTTTGCCGTGGGCTGGCTGTTATTCTCTTACCCGCTAATCCGTAGTACCAAGTTCGAAGTTATGGATGGCCAGGTATTCGCACAGCGCTCCCGAAGCTTCATTGTTGTCCTGCTTGGACTGCTCGCCGTTCGGATGCTGCTTCATGAATTCATCGAGCAATATGTCTCCGTGCCGCAGACGGGTGCCCTGTTCTTCCTGCTGGCTTACGGTATGATTCTCCGCTGGCGGTTATTCATGTGGAAGCATTACCAGACTATTCTCAAGACACATACTCCCGTACAATAATGAAGACACGAGGCTATCCATAATGGGTAGCCTTTTTCTTATCCTGTTTCATCCGCTTCAATCATTACATTAATCCGACTTGACAAGTGGGTCTTACACTTGCATAATCGTTATAAATTTATGATCAAAAAGGAGACGGATACATATGGCGCAGCGAAAGGTTGATCATGTCGGGGTAGTCGTTCGGGATATCGAGGCATCCATTCGATTCTATACCGAGGTGCTTGGACTTGAGCTAAAGGGAACCCTGCTTCATTCCAACGGAATCTTTAAGCTGGCTTTCCTGGGATTCGGGGGCAGCGACGAAACGGAGATTGAGCTGATTCAAGGCTATAGCGATAAGCTGCCTTCTGAAGCAACCGTGCATCACTTTGCCATTACCGTTCCGGATATTGAAGAGGAATTTCGGCGTATCCAATCCTTCGAGCACGTTCAATTTATTGATTCGGAGATTACTACCCTGCCTAACGGATGCCGGTACTTCTTCATCTATGGCCCCGAGAAAGAATGGATCGAGCTGTTTCAGCGCTAGGCAAGAGAACTTGCCAGGTGTAAGGGCGCAACGTTCGTTCCCTTAGCCTACCCTGGCACAGATCGAATTCCTAAATAAAAGGGGCCGTCTTATGGGACGGCCCCTTAATTGATATCAGGCTTACTGATCGATTTGAACGCCCTTCTTAAGGGACTTCATATCGGCGTTGTTGTTAACGAGCAAGGGAAGCATCTTTGAACTCTTCTCCATCTCAGAAGAACATAGAGGGCAAGCAGGAGTGTAGTCAAACGCAAAATTATCCCTCATCCATCCGTTACAACTGTCATTGGTGCAGGACCAAATCGGTGTGATCTCCTCAGGAATTTCTTCTAACGTTTTTTTTCGATAATTCATGATTATCCTCCTTCTGTTCCAACCTCTAAAAGAAAAAAAGAAAAAACTGCCCCTAACGCACACGTTAAGGGCAGTATGGTTTGCGTTACAGTTTTACAACGTTTTCAGCTTGCGGTCCGCGGTTGCCTTGAACAACGTTGAATTGTACGCGCTGTCCTTCGTCAAGCGTCTTGAAGCCTTCGCCAGTGATTGCGCTGAAATGCACGAATACATCGTTGCCGCCTTCAACTTCGATGAAGCCAAATCCTTTCTCAGCGTTAAACCATTTAACTGTTCCTGTTTCCATTTGGGGTAGCCTCCCTAAAAGTAAAAAAAATTAATATGCTCCTTTTTTCCGTAAAAAAAAATTCACACATTGAAAAAAGTTCCAGCTTGTGTAAGTGACACTCTTTTCAATATGAGAATATCGCTCCAGGAGTCAATTGATTTAATTATAACCCCGTTTCCAGCAAAAAGCAAATCCGAACCGACATCCCTTGGAAGAGATGGAAAAAACAAGGCATCCACTGGGGATGCCTATTTATAATGATGGGACAAAGGCCTGAGTCAGGCCCTGCGGAGGCTCCGGCATCGGCTTGCCGAATAGATAACCCTGGGCGTAGGCCGCTCCATGGGCGCGGCAGAATTCAAAGTCTTCACGATCTTCAATTCCCTCGGCCAGCACCTTGCCGCCAAAGTCCTTCGCACGTTCAATGATGTTCATAATTTCCTGCTGCTTGCGTTTGTCGCGGCTGCTTCCATCCACCAGGCTCCGGTCGATCTTCACATAATCGGGTCTTAGCCGGGACATTTCTGCAAGTGTGGAATAACCCGCCCCCACATCATCAAGCGCCACCGAGATTCCGTTCTTGCGATACTCTTCGAAGATATCCAGAAGGTTAGCCATATTATGAATCTGCTCCGTCTCCACCACTTCGAACACGAAATCTTTGGGATCCAGCGAATGACGCTCAATAGCCTCAAATGTATGAGTCAGACAGTATTGCGGATTATAAATGGAAGAGGGAAGAAAGTTAATAAACCGTTTAAAGCCTCTCGGAAGGTGAAGAGCACTAATCTCAATGGCCGAGATGCGCGCTGCCCGGTCAAGGAAGGAATGAAGCCCCGTCTCGCGGGCAATTTCAAACAATTCAAAAGGATTAAAAGGATACTCGGCAGAAGAAGGGCGCATCAGAAATTCGAAGCCCACTACTTCTTCCCGGGTGCTGGTGCTTACAATAGGCTGCATATAGCTGGTGAATCGTTCTCCAACAATAATCTCAACAATCCCGTGATGATGGAATCTCGATTCCATCTGAGAAAGCGGTACCCATACCGGTCGATCTGGCAGGATCGCCTCTCCTTCAATACTCATATATATATCTTCTGCATCGGTCACACCGGCCATGCGTATACACTGAATTAACTTGAGAATTTCCGCCCGGGAGTGGTATAGAACTGAGCATATATTGTTGTCACAGACGACCTTGAACCCTTCACGTGTCAGCAGAGAAATGTATTCAGGGGTAATAGGGCGAAGAGAAATGACTCCTTTGTCTTCAATGGGACGTTGTACTCCGCAGCTGCTGCAGTTCATAAGTGCCCTCCTTGGCAAATTTTGCCGAAATATGTCGATTTCATTATAACATGTCCAGGCTGCAATAAATAGAATTTTCACCGCGCGTTACGCAGAAAACCCGGAACCATTAGTCCCGGGCTAAGTAAATACCATATGAGTTGTTAGGCCGTCCACACCTGACGTTCTGCACCTTTCGGTACGAACTCAATTCTTGAAGGGGTCAGCTTGATCACGACATAGTCAGGATCATCCGGCCCGTCCAGATACTGCTTGAAATCATCTCTCCAGACTTTGGCTTTCAGCCCGTCTTCACTGCTGACGGTCGCTTCACCTTCAATTTCAACGATCTCCCCTGTGCCTCCCTGCTCAAATCCTAGCAGAAGCGCAGCCTTAGGGTTGTTTTGAAGTTCTTCTACCTTATGAGTCTTGCGGTCGGTAGCCAGGTATATAGTCAGTCCCTCGTGGTAAATGGCCATGTAACGCACCTTCGGTCCGCCGTTCTCGACAGTTCCGAAGGAACCAAACTTATTTGCCTTCAAGGCTTGTTCAATTTGCGATTCCAATTGCTGACGATCCATGTCAATTGCTCCCTTCCTATTTCAAAATGGCGCTCACCGTTAGTGTACCCATAGACAGGCAGGATGAACCGTGCATCCTCTCCTTTACTGGACAAGCCCATAGGGTGGGACTATAATACTTCTAGTAATAACTTCAAAGACCCGGGGAGCTGGAATTCGGCCGGCTGAGAGTGCATCCCAAAGATGCTAACCCGTATACCTGATCTGGATAATGCCAGCGTAGGAACGAGAAATGTTTGGTAATTCCAATCTTTCATGCGCACGAAGGCGTCCTGTCCAGGACGCCTTTTTCTTTGCATTACACCTCTTAAGGATCCTTCGGTAGAACGGTCAGGAACAAGGGTACAATTAAATTTTTAGGGAAAAGGGGCATTAATCAATGAAAAAGAGAACGTGGAGCCTGCTTCTGCTGATGTGTGTGATCCTGCTTACAGCTGCAGGCTGTGGAACTTCCAAGCCCGCGGACAGCGGAAGCACCGCGGCCGGCAACAAGACAACACCAGCTACAGAGAAGAAGGAACTCAAGGATATCAAGGTCGTGCTCGACTGGACTCCGAACACGAATCATACGGGCCTCTACGCAGCCAAAGAGCTTGGATATTATAAAGATGCCGGACTCAATGTGGATATTATTCAGCCCGGCAGCGGATCTGCCGATACGATGATTGCCTCCGGAGCTGCCCAGTTCGGCATCAGCTACCAGGAGAGCATTACCCAAGGCCGCACCCAGAACGTTCCGCTGGTATCCCTTGCGGCTGTTATTCAGCATAATACCTCAGGCTTTGCCGCTCCAGTTGATCGCAAGATCAAGTCTCCCAAAGATTTTGAAGGCAAGAAATACGGCGGCTGGGGCTCTCCGGTCGAAGAAGCTGTCATGAAGTCGATCATGGAGCTTCAGGGCGCCGATGTCTCCAAGGTAACCAATATCAATATCGGAGAAGCCGATTATTTCACAGCTGTGAAGCGGGATATTGACTTTGCCTGGATCTACTATGGATGGACCGGAATTGAGGCCGAGCTTCGCGGAGAGCCGCTCGATATGCTCTATGTCAAAGACTACTCCGATAAGCTCGATTATTACACCCCTGTCATTGCTTCGAGTGAGAAGGTTATCTCCAGCGATCCGGAAATGGTCAAAGCCTTCATGAGCGCCACCTCCAAAGGTTACGAGTATGCGATTGATCACCCGGAGGAGGCGGCCAAGATTCTGCTCAAAGCTGCACCCGATCTGGACGCGAAGCTCGTCGTAGCCAGTCAGAAGTGGCTGAGCCCGCGGTATAAGGACGATGCAGCCCGCTGGGGAGAACAGAAAGAGTCCGTATGGAAGAATTACTCCGATTGGATGTATGAACGGAAGCTGCTGGATAAGCCGCTGGATGTGAAGAAGGCATTCACGAACGATTACCTGCCTGAAGCCAAGTAAGCTGCCCAAGGTAGGACGGATCTTTTAGGCCTGTGCCTATCTTGTTATATAGGAAGGAGAATATCTATGGCAAATACCCTGCTCAGTATACAAATTATCCCGCGGACCCCGGGCGGCGAAGACGTAATTCCTTATGTCGACCGGGCCATTGAGGTTATTCAAGCTTCCGGCGTGAAGCATCAGGTGAACGCGCTTGAGACTACGATGGAGGGTGAGCTCAGCGAGCTCCTGGACATTGTGAAGAAGATGAATGAAGCGGTAATTGAATTCGGAAGTCCCAGCATTATTTCGCAGATCAAGATCCTGTACACACCGGAAGGTGCAAGTATGGATAAGCTGACGGAGAAGTACCGTCCATGAGATCCTGGTTCAACATGGTATGGCCGCCCCTTGTGGCGGTCATCTTGTTTATTCTCGTCTGGCAGATTTCTGCATCGGTCTATGGCATTGATAAATGGATACTTCCGAGCCCTTCCGATATCGGCAGAGAAGCGGCCGCAGATCCGGTTAATCTGTGGGAGAAGACCCTCTCTACCCTTCAACTCACCCTGCTCGGACTTGTCATTGGCCTGGCCGTAGGACTTTTCATTGCCACCACACTTCATTTCATTCCTATATTGAAATCAGCAATATATCCCTTGATCATTCTGAGTCAGAATATTCCTACAATCGCACTGGCTCCTCTACTCATCGTCTGGTTCGGCTTTGGTCTAATGCCGAAGCTGATTCTAATCACTCTGGTCTGCTTCTTCCCGGTGGCCGTTGCCACGCTTGACGGACTATCCCGGACCGACCATGTCATGCTGAACTACATGCGGATGATTGGAGCGAGTAAAGGCCAAATTTTTAGAAAACTGGAGCTGCCCTTTGCGCTTCCTTCCATCGTCTCTGGCGTGAAGATTGCTTCGACCTATAGTGTCATGGGGGCCATTATCGCGGAATGGATGGGAAGCGGGACAGGCATCGGTCAGTACATGATGATGCAGAAGTCTTCATTTCGGACAGACCGGATTTTTGTCGCCATTATGATTATCGTTGTCCTCAGTCTGCTCCTGTTCACACTTGTTGTGCTGCTGGAGAAGTGGTTAATCCGATACAAGCCTGATCAGGAGAATCATTAAGGAGGGGAAATTATGGACAAGACATCAGCTATACCCGAAGCATCGCTTCAGGCTCCTGCACTCGAGGTTCGCGGGGTCAGCAAAAGCTTCCGGGACAACAAGCGGCGGGACTTGCCCGTTCTGAATGACATTTCTCTATCCGTAACTCCTGGTGAGTTCGTCTCTATCGTCGGGCCTTCCGGCAGCGGCAAGAGTACCTTGTTCCACCTTATCGGCGGTCTGACCGAACCCGATCAAGGGCAGATTCTGCTTCAGGGCCGGGATATCACCGGTCAGAAGGGGCATATCAGCTATGTTCCCCAGCAGCCGGCTCTATTCCCTTGGCGGACAATCGAGGATAATGTCATTCTGGGGATGGAGGTAGCCGGCGTTCCGGTTAAGGAGGCCCGGGCTGAGGCCAAGGAGTGGCTTCTTCGGGCTGGACTTGGCGGATTTGAGACCGCCTACCCGCACAAGCTGTCCGGAGGCATGCAGCAGCGGGCTTCGTTCCTCCGCGGCCTGCTGAGCAGGCAGGAGGTGATGTGCCTGGATGAACCCTTCAGTGCACTCGATGCCCTGACTCGCAGCGACATGCAGCACTGGCTTTTGAATATGTGGGAAGAGAATAAACGCTCCGTGCTGTTCATTACGCACAATATTGAGGAAGCCCTGCTGTTGTCGGATACCGTATATCTGTTCTCCAGCCGCCCGGCCACGGTGCTGCACAAGATTCAGGTTCCCTTCCCTCGCCCGCGCCGGGAGGAGATCGTAGAGCACTCTGCCTTCCTCGCCCTGAAGCGAGAGCTTACCCAGTACATGCGTGAGGAACAACAGAAGATGCTTGAAGGGAGACGATCGTCATGCTGAACCCGATCATCGATGCTCACATTCATCTTGATTCCTATGATGAGCACGACCGCACGAAGCTGCTGAGCGAGCTTGGAGCCAGCGGTGTACATGCATTGATTGCCGTATCGATGAACCTGGAGTCCTCTCTCAGGAATCAGGAGCTGTCGCTGCAATACCCAGGCATGGTTCGGCCTGCTTACGGGTTTCATCCGGAACAGGAGATACCGCCTGAAAGTGAGGTGGATGAGCTGCTGCATTGGATGGAGCAGCATGCCGAGCAGATGGTAGCTGTAGGCGAGATTGGTCTCCCTTACTACTCCCGCCTTGAGGCGGAGGAACGCGGCGAGACTATGGATACAGCTCCTTATATCCATCTGCTGGACAAGCTTCTCGCCCTGGCTGCCAGGCTGGATAAGCCTGTCGTCCTGCACGCCGTCTATGAAGATGCGGATATCGTCTGCGACCTGCTGGAGAAGCACCGGATTACCCGGGCGCACTTCCACTGGTTCAAAGGATCGCCGCACACAATCAAGCGCATGGCAAGCCAGGGCTACTATATTTCGTTCACCCCGGATCTGCTGTATGAGCCGGAGATTATAGAGCTGGCACAGCGCTATCCGAAGCATCTGGTTATGGCCGAGACGGATGGACCGTGGCCTTTCGAGGGACCATTCGCGGGGCAAATGACCCACCCTAGTATGGTAAGAGAGGTTATTGCCGCTTACGGGGCGATTCATGGAATTACGCCTCAGCAGGCTGAGGTTATGCTATATGCGAATACGAAGCGGTTTTACTATTAAATGTGAACATTAGCTGCTATGCCTTTGTCCTTTGTCTTCCATGCTTATGCGACACAAGCCCTCTAATCGAGGGCTTTTTCTTACTTATACCATTAATGATTAATTCTGTTATTATTTTGTGCGATCAATTTCTTAATAGACGACGGTGTACTTCACTAACTATAGGGTAATCTAAACAAAAAACTAAAATGAGGGGGGATCATTTCTTGAAGGTACTGTCGATGATTCAGCCCTGGGCAAGTCTCTTTGTTCTCGGGGAAATCAAATATGAGACAAGATCGTGGAGAACACATTACCGCGGACCGCTCGCTATTCACGCCAGCTTAAGAACGGATAAGGCAGCTTGCCATGACGAACCTGTATTCTCAGTCCTTGCCAACCATGGATATACCGAGACGAAGCTGCCAACTGGCGTAATTCTGGCAACTTGCCGTCTTGTGAATTGTTGCCGGGTTACCGAGAATAGCGGGGAATCCGCAGTATTGGAGGAGGGTCAAGAGGTTACAGGTAATGACTACCTTTTCGGTGATTACAGGGTGGATCATTTCGCTTGGGAAGTTGAGGACATGACCCTGCTCCCTAAGTTCATTCCAGCAAAAGGACAGCTTGGACTTTGGGAGCACCCCATTCTCAGCTGAGTCTGCTCTTCATTAATCGAACAGCTCACGAAGCATTTTATCCTTATGGGTAAGGAATTCCTTCATAATGATGTAATGATCCGTCTCTTCCAGTGTGGTGACTTCCATCCCCTCAGCCGTCAGATTATACATAATCGAATCAGGATATGCCATAAGAATAGGGGAATGCGTGGAGATGATGAACTGGGAATTTCGCTGAACCAGCTCATGAATCCGTGACAGCATGGCCATCTGGCGAAGCGGGGACAGCGCGGCCTCCGGCTCGTCCAGTATGTACAGCCCCCGCCCTCCGAATCGGTGGATGAAGGCGGCAAAAAAAGACTCGCCATGCGACTGCTCATGCAGTGACTTTCCACCGTAGGAGTTTAATAAAGATGGACCGCCATCCTCCCTGTCCAGCACATCTATATTCGTCGCCAGATTATAATAGCTTTCCGCCCGAAAAAAGAACCCGTCCCGAGGCCTGTTCCTCCCGCGAACCAACCGAATATGCTCATGCAGCGGAGAGTGCGTGTCCTGTGTCGAGAAGTTGAAGTTCTTCGTGCCTCCTTCGGGATTGAATCCCCAGGCCACGGCGACGGCTTCCATCAAAGTAGACTTGCCCATCCCGTTCTCTCCTACGATATACGTAACCTTGGGGTGAAGCTTTAGACTATTCAAACTCCGGACGACCCCCAGATTGTAAGGATACTGCTGGTAGGAAGGGATCCGGCTCCTGTCCAGCTCAATGCTCCTCACGTACGCATCCGCCTCATAAATGCTCATCCGGCTGCTCCTCCATTCTATTTACAAATAAATAGTTATATACTGTCCAACTCTCGTCTTACATTATATCCCAGACAGGAGAAGCAGTTAAAATCCGAGCACACAAAAAAGGACCGGAGCTATTCGCTCACGATCCTAATTGTTCATAGACGAGAATTCGGCTTCGCCGTTTCTCAAGCCGGCGCTTGGCTGTTTTGTTATACAAAAACTGAATGACATAATAAGAGATAACTCCCAGCACGGCACCGAAGATGCTCATTCCGATCAGAATATGCAGCCCGCCGTGAAGGACATCCCGGATGGCCGTGAAATCACCTTTGAAGATATCCATAAGGGAGGCTTCATGGATCATCCCCTTATGCCGACTTCCGTGCAGCGGATAGATCCAGGAACCGAGCTTTCTTGCAAAAGGCATCAGCAGAATCGGAAGGAACGTCAGCTTGCCTATGACATTCCCGATAATGGCCGCTGGCACAGAGCCGCCTGACAGCTTGACGACCGGATAGAAGATCAGGTAGACCAGACACGCCGATGAAATGACAATCATCTCAAGCGCGAAGCCGATTGAGAAGCCCAGAGATACCTTCTTCACTCCACCAGGGGTACGCAGCAGCTTGAGAAAGTTCAGCTTGAAGGCCCGGTATATTTTATTGAAAAATTGCTTTTTGTTTGAATTTTTCTTATTCATAACAGACTCCTTATTATCCATATCCATATATGAGATTCCATTTCATTATAACATATATGCTCCTGCGAACCATATAAGCGTATGTTGGGGCAGGTATGGATCATGGCGGCACCGCTAATCCTGTCCATTTCAGAGTCAACAGCAATAGGTGAACCCGACTGCAGGCCGATGCTGATGCAAAGCCTACAACCTGATTCACCTATACATTCAAGCACTTACTTCAGTTCAAATCCGCGGCTGCGCAGGAATTCCCGCATATGCAGACGTGAAGGCTGAGTCAGCTTCTCGGCCATCAGCTCCGACCAAGGCGTGGCCTTCTGCCCGCCAGTACGTTCACGCAGATACTCTGACATCGTCTTGTCGTAGAGCTCTACTTGTTCTTCCGTCTTGTCTATATCATATTCGTCCCAGTGCAGGACAGCCGATACCGGTAATCGCGGACGAAGACCCGGCTCCTGGTCTGGATATCCGAGACACATGCCGAATACGGGATAGACCAGGTCCGGCAGCTGCAGCAGCTCGGCTACTTCGGCAATCCGGTTGCGGATTCCGCCGATGTATACTATTCCAAGGCCCAGCGACTCCGCAGCCACAGCGGCATTCTGGGCAGCCAGTGCGGTATCCACCGTCGCGATAATGAAGTTCTCGGTCACATCCTCATAGGATTCCTGATCCGGACGGTGTCTCTCTGCCGCTGATTTCAAGCGGTGCAGGTCTGCACACCATACCAGAAAAACAGGGCATTCCCGAATATAGGCCTGATTCCCTGCAAGCTCGGACAGGATTCCTTTTCGCTCCGTATCCGTTATGGCTACCACGCTGAAGGCCTGCACATTGCTGGAGCTTGAGGCCGCCTGACCTGCGCTGATGATCTGCTCCACCAGGCTCTTATCCAGCGGCTTATCCTTGAATTTCCGGATCGACCGATGCTTGTGGAGCAGTGAAATGGTGTCGTTCATGCGTCTTTCACTCCTAATCCTCGCAAAATAAATTTTACCGTCTGTTCCGGAATCTGCTCCGGGTTCATCTCTTCTTCGGCAATTAAACGTTCAAAGTTATATACCCGTTTGTGGGCAAGAGCTGCACCTATCACCATAAGCAGTGTATTGCTAAGGGAGTCGAACTCGAACACGCCCTCTTCTTTTCCCTTGAGCAGCAGCTCTCTTACCTTGCTCCATACGGGATACAAGAATTCCATCACAATATCCCTGCGGGGAGAATCCATCATCACTTCCTGCTGAACGATACCGCTGAGCTCTCTATCCTGAAAGGTGAAATGGATAATCTCCGAGATGAGCAGGCGAAGCCCCGAAAGCGGTTCACTCAGCTGCTCGCTGTAACCGCTCATTAACTTTCCAGGGAAAAATTTCTCGAACAAAGCGGTGAACACTTTTTCTTTTCCCCCAAAATGATAGGAAATAAGCGCCACATTGGCCCCTGCATCCTCACAGATCTGCCGTACACTAGTTCCCTCATACCCCTGTTTGGCAAAAAGCTTCCTGGCGGATAACAGGATACGTCTCTTGATGTCGCAATCGTTATGATTCATTGCCTTAGATCCTCTCTAATAATTCTAGTCCCATTATGCGACTTTGAAACCGCATACGCAAGGCTGGCCAAGATTGAAAAAGCCTGCATCCGGCAGGCTGAGTCCCGGATAGCAGGCATGAATCCTATCATATCAACGTAAGCTTACACGGCATTAGCTACCGGTTCCGTGGACAGCTCCGTATTCTTCTCTGATCCCGGCTCCCTTCTCAAGGCCACCCTTACCAGGCTGGCTCCAACGCTGATGAGGCTGATCAGCAGAAGAGCCGCCACTTCCGGTCCGATTGCAGGCCCGCCGAACTGAAGATTCATCAGACCTTCTACCGCATAAGAAGCCGGCAGGAATTCACCAATCGCTTGATAAGCATCGCTTAGCAGCTGACGCGGCACCATCGCACCGGAGCTGACAAGCTGCAGGGACAGCATCGTGACATTGACCAGCATGCCAGCCATCCCGAAGAGAATGAGGAACATTTGTGAGAACAGCATAAAGGTCAGGACGAACAACCCAAGGAACATCCACAGGCTCAGGAACCCGTGGACAGCCTGGCCGCCGAGTGCCATAACCAGGGAGGAACCTACCAGCGAAACAATTACAGCAGCCAGCACATTCAGCAGAATGCGGGCTCCGAACAACTGCCATTTCGAAGTGCCCGGCTTCATCATCATAGCACCCTGCTGCACGTTCATCCCCATAATCATTGCTCCGACGAAGGAGGCCAGCACCAGCATCATCGGTACCATCTGATTGTTCATGCCATCGATCTTGTTCGTGAAAGTAATCTCGGAACCTACGCGCTCAGTTAGTGCGGAAGAAGTCTGCCCAGCCTGTTCGGCAGGCACCTTCAGCTGTTCAAGCACAGCCTGGGTTCCCTGAGCCGCTGCATTCCCATTCACGGAAGCCGTGATGGAATTCGCTGCACTCTGCATCGCGCTCTTGACGGTAACCGGATTAGATTCGTTAATCGTATATTTAAGTTCTGCCTGCTTCCCAGGGTTCTTAAGGTTCTCGCTGAACTGCTGCGGCACCGTGACGATCATCTGAACCTCCCGGTTGTTCAGACCTTCACTTGCATCAGCAGCCTTCATCATTACAACCTGGAAAGGAAGCTTCCCAGCAAGCTGCTTACCCAGAGCCTCGCCAAACTGCCCATCCTCATTCACCACCGCGATCTTGAACTCCTTCACACGGTCATTCACCCCATTGTATCCGCTCATCCAGACCAGACAGAAGATAACCTGGAACGCGAGCGCCATGACCACACCCACAATGGTCTGCGGCTTCCTGATCAATCCTTTAAAAGTATTCAGCATGCGTCTTATCTCTCCTCTTTATCTATTCTCTCTGTTTTAAACAATCATTTAAAACGTTTGTTTAAAATATACTGTGCTCCGATTCTCATGTCAATCCATAAACGAAAAAAAGTGTGAGAAGGGTCACAAAGAAGGAGTACAGGTTTGCCTGTACTCCTTGTAGAGTTAAGTGCGATAACTATGGATATACAGCTAGTCAGCCGTATGAAATGTTCTTACGATCGCTGTTGCTCTCAGACTTCTTGGATGATTATTGTCTAGAAGTCATTCTTAAGCTCAACTTATCTAGCTTGAGACGATCAACTGAACCGCCATATAAATCGCCACGATCCAAATGACGATCGCCGAAATTTTATTAATCAGATTAAGAATTCCTCCTGCCCGGTCCAGGCTGCCCACCCATCTTCCAGCTGTGGCCAGTGACGCGAACCATAGCCAGGACACGACCATGGTTGCCACGGTAAAAGCCCATTTGGCATTTCCTTCATAGCGTAAAGCACTCGTTCCGATCACGCCCACGGTATCCATAATGGCATGAGGATTCAGCAGGGACACGGAGATGGCGAACAGAATCTGCTTGCGGGCAGGCAGCTTCACGCCATCTGACGATGCCGGCTTCGGAGCGCTGGTCCAGATGGACCAGCCCATATAGAGCAGGAACAGGACTCCGGCAGCGAACAAGATCATTTTCAGCCAAGTCATCGTAAGTAGGAGCAGAGATACCCCATACACCGCGAGCAGAATGAGCAGCGAATCACACAAGGAAGCAGCTACCACCACCGGAAGTGCTCCGGTCCACCTGGATGCGCTGGCGCCCTGATTAAATACAAATACATTCTGTACCCCCAGCGGCAAAATAAGCCCCAGAGCCAATACAAATCCGTGTAATACGGCTTCTAACATAGTTAGTCCTCCAAATCCATTCTTCTCTAATCAACTATATTAGTGTACCTTCTTCACAGTCAATTTGGCTCCAGCTATTTGGATGATTAACAGACCAACCAGATTATATCCAATAGAACCTTCTCAAACACTCTACTTGTGGGGAGAAGGTTTTTTTCTTCGCAACTTTACCATTACATTCATTATTAACTACTTAATATCATTAAAGATCCAGGCATGTATTCCTTCCCTTCTTCCTCACTCATGAATACAATACCCGCCTCTATTTACTTTGTAGTACTCAAAAAGGAGTACTAGAAAGATTCTGAAAATATGACAATCGTGGGATTTACCAGTTTTCTTCCATCTGTTTTAATAGGATTAATATGGCATTTATGGAATTTTGGTAAAATAGCATATTATCATTTATCTATTCTTTTTACTAAAAGGAGGATTATAGTGAAGGTGAACATGAAAACTAGGGTAAGAAAAGGGTTATTATATGGCTTTATGGGAGTAATGATGGGAATCAGCTCTCTGCCTGGGCAGGCATCGGCAGATAGCGCCAGTCCTGAGATTGTGTGGCAGAAAGAGGCTGGGGATGAGCAAATCCAGCTGACCGGCATTTTACAGTCATCCAACCATCAATTGTCCATCGGCGGGTTGAACGGGATTTACGACGGCTGGAGGAGTCCGGTGAAAGGCTACCTTTCCCGTTGGGATGACCAGGGTAACACAGCATGGAGCCAAAATATTACGTTGGAGAATCAAGCAGATCTGGATGAGAATCCCCAACCAGTCGTTGTCTCCCATGTCTCCCCTACGAAAGACGGTGGTTACGTGCTCAGTGGATTATATGTTGATATGCTCCCTAAATATTATCCGGCATTCATAACCAAAGTAGATCAGAACGGGAAAGTGTTATGGGCGAAAACAGTAAGCGGTGGAAATTATTTAGAGGTGACTTCTGCAGTTGAAAGTGATGACGGAAGTATCGTGTACACCCTCTCGTCAGGCGGAATCAACGTTCCGATCCCTTCCAGGGTTGGTAAAATTAACGCTTCAGGTCAAACCGAATGGACCAAGTCCAGTGAAGATAGTGGATATTCAGGTTTTCTCGATGTAACTAATGCAGATGTAACTCCAGAAGGCGATGTCATTGTATCCGCCAATATTGAAGGTGCGGTCAAACTTTGGAAGCTGAGTCCATCGGGAGAAACGCTGTGGATTAAGACACTTCAATTGCCGGGACATGTCAAGGCTGTGAATGACGGTTATCTGGTTACTTCAACCCCTGATAGGGGTTCTACACAAATTCAAATCCTTAAATTGGACAAAACAGGGAATAAGCTGTGGAAAAATTCATACGACTTCGGTGAAGTTAACCAAGTCAGTGAGGATAAAGACGGTTATCTGCTGGCAGCTGATCGCGGCCTCTTCCAAATCGATTCCTCCGGCAAGCTGCTCTGGTCTAAGGACCTAGGTAAAGTTGCAGAAGCCATCCAAATTGGCGATAAGGACATCTACGCAGTGACGGGCAGTAAGCTGATGAAGCTGGCCGCTGCTAACTCGGGCGGATCAGACAATCCGGGAAATCCGGCATCCAGCCTCAAATTTGACTCCGAGGAGTACAGTATCAGCTTGGGAGACACTTTTGACACGGTCGTAACCTGGTATGACCAGAATGGACAAGCTGTCAATGTAAGTTCCAGCGCTACCTACAGCTCAAGCCGTCCCGATGTTCTAACCATTGACGCACAAGGCAATATTACTGCGATCAGCCGAGGAACGGCTGTTATTACGGCCAAGTACGGGAATCAGACCGTTTCTGCACTCGTGAACGTATATTAAATTAAACCAAGGGACCTTGCAGGACGTAGAAGCGAACTAACTAACGGCAATGCAAATTGTCATACCCAATAGAACCTTTTCAACCACTCTACTTGTGGGGGAAGGTTCTTTTCTTTTCATCGCACCCTAAGCACTACATTCGTTAGCAAATGCTTAACAGCTTTAAGGATCTACGCATGTTCTATCATCCCCTCCTTCCTTCGCTCATGAGTACAATAACCCGCCTCTTCTTACTTTGTAGTACTCATATAGGAGTAGTACAAAGCTTCTGAAATATGACAAATGAGGGATTTACCAATTTCTAACTATCGGTTCTAATAGGATTAATATTACATTTATGGAAGTTTATTAGAATGGCATATTATCCGTTATCTATTCTTTTTATTAAAAGGAGGATTATAGTGAAGGTGAACATGAGAACGAGGATAAGAAAAGGGTTATTGTATGGCTTTATGGGGCTCATGATGGGAATCAGCTCGCTGCCTGGGCAAGTGTCAGCGGATAGTTCCAGTCCTGAGATTGTGTGGCAGAAAGAGGCTGGGGATGAGCAAATTCAACTGACCGGCATTTTAGAGTCATCCAACCATCAATTGTCCATCGGCGGGTTAAACGGGGTTCGCTCCGGCTACGCGGATCAGGGTTATCAAGCCTTTCTATCCCGTTGGGACGACCAGGGTAACTTGACATGGAGCCGCAATATTACATTGGATAATCCTATAGGGGACAAACCAGTGATTATCTCCGATGTCACCCCTACGAAAGACGGCGGTTACCTGATCTATGGTGAATATCAAAGTTTTTTCTATAGATATAATCAGGTATTCTTAGCCAAAGCAGATAGGAACGGGGAAGTATTATGGGCTAAAAATTTTAGCATGGGCAGCTACAAAGGTTTGAGCTCTGTAGTTGAAGATGCTGATGGAAGTCTTGTATTTGCTACTACACTAAGCTATGCAGGCCAAGTACACTTTATACCTTCCCAAGTTGGTAGAATGAACGCTTCTTCAGGTCAAATCGAATGGACGAACAAGTCTAGTGAAGATAGCGGATTTGCAGGTGATTTTGCGGCAACTAATGCAGATGTAACTCCAGAAGGCGATATCATTGTGTCCGGGAATATTGAAGGTGCGGTCAAACTTTGGAAGCTAAGTCAATCAGGAGAACTGCTGTGGAGTAAACCGCTTCAATTAACCGGAGATGTCAAGGCTGTGAATGACGGTTATCTGGTTATCTCTCCCCCTAATTATTATGGTGCTACACAGATTGAGATCCTTAAATTGGACAAAGCAGGAAATAAGCAGTGGAGACTTCCATATGACATCGGTAAAGTTAACCAAGTTACTGAGAATGAAGACGGTTATCTGCTCGCGGCTGCTCGCGGTCTCTTCCAAATCGATGCCTCTGGCAAGCTGCTCTGGTCGAAGGACCTGGGTAAAAAAGTTGCTAAATCCATCCAAATCGGTAGTCAGGATATCTACGCGGTGGCGGGCAACAAGCTGGTAAAGCTGGCCGCTGCTAGTTCAGGCGGATCAGACAATCCAGGAGATCCAGTATCCAGCCTCAAATTTGACTCCGAGGAGTACAGTATCAGCTTGGGAGACACTTTTGACACGGTCGTAACCTGGTATGACCAGAATGGACAAGCTGTCAATGTAAGTTCCAGCGCTACCTACAGCTCAAGCCGTCCCGATGTTCTAACCATTGACGCACAAGGCAATATTACCGCGATCAGCCGGGGAACGGCAGTCATTACGGCCAAATACGGAGATAAGACCGTCTCTGCACTCGTGAACGTTTATTAAATTAACCCAAGGGACCTTGCTATGAAGTTCGCCCTGTGTCAGGAGTATCCTGACACAGGGCGAATTCAGCATCAAGGCCCCTATTATTTTCTAAGATAATTCCATATCCTCCCCGCCTTCGACCATAACGGCACATGCAGGAGTCATCGCATAATTAAGTTCTTGTCTCCCATAAGACAATCAGAATTAAAATTCCAATACAGCCTCTCTATCAGGACGTACCCCTCAGCACTGTACAAGCCAGCTTCTCTTACAGAGGAGGGTTCATTGCAGTGGCGCTTCGTTTCCTGTACACCCAGGTCCATAAAGCCGCCGCACCAATAAATCCATAGAACACGAGATTGGACACACCGAGGAACACGGCTACAGGCAGCGTGTATACCAAAAAGGTCCGTACAGCCGCTTCAAGCAGCAGTGCAGCGCCCCATACGGCCGTCATAATCCGGAATACCCTGCGAACCTGGGGCTTGTGCCAGCCCTCCTCAAATCTCGCAGCGGTCTGGGGAGCTACGAACCTCTTAGCCAGACCGTAGATCAAAGGTCTGTTCAGTAAGAGTGACAGCAGGAAGGCCGCTCCCACCGCTCCCGTTACAATGGAGCCTCGAACCAGGAGCACCCGTTCATCGCCGCCCATGAATGCCAGCAGCGCAGCAAGTACAAAGGAACCCACCATGAGCGAGCCGAACGTATCGAGCCGCCGGTAACGCATGAGATAGACGATATTCTCGATCAAGGGAAGAAAGGCCGCCGCTGACAAGGCCGTAAAGCTTGAGAAATGGCGGATCAGCAGAAGATAGACGAGCCAGGGAAGCAGTGCATTCAGCAGCACAGTAAGAATAATCTGCGGGAGCCATGCACGCCAGGGCAGAGCCGATTTCATGGATATAGATTCACCCGATTCATTAGAAATCTTTCTCCTGTCATTATACCGTCTGTATCCTCTGCTCGCCTACTGTCTTATTGCAGAGATTTGAAAAGAAGAGCAAATACATCTTGGGCATCCAGTCTCAGCACCCCTTCGCCTGCGACTACATTCTGAACCCTTAGTCCGTAGGTGAAAATCATGAACATCCCCGCCATCTTGGCAGCATCAATCTCTGACGGGATGGCTCCGGCCTGCTGACCAGTAAGGATCCAGCGTTCCGCTGTCGTATGCGTATATTGATACACATCCCGCAGAATGGCGGCCACCTTAGGGTTATCGGCCAGACTCAGCAAATAGGTAAAAATCTTATTGGTAACATTATCTTTATCCATGGTCCTCATCATCCCTGAGGTAATGGCCATGATCGGGGCCTTGGCATCCCGTTCCGTTGCTGCGGAGACCGCCTCCTCGAACTGAAAGTTCATGGATTCAATCTTGGATTTCAAAATAAGCCCGAACAGTTCATCCTTGCCCGATACATAGTGGTAGATGGCTCCCTTGGAAAGACCCGTGCGCTCAATAATGTCCTGAAGCGTTGTCTTGCGGCAGCCCTTCTCCCGGATCAATTCTTCAGAAGATGTAAGGATAAGCTGAAAACTTGCGTTGTGCGCTGCTGATTCATTCATGGAAATCTCTCCTTGGTTTGGAGGCGGTCAGATTGTAAGAGCTGCTATATCCACCCGTTGTCATTAACGATTGGCAGCAGCCGTTCTCTGAAATTCGCCCGGATATTTTACGATTAGATAGACCGCTCTGCCAAGCAAAATGCCTGCGAGCGAGAACAAGAAAGGAATGTAAGCATTAGAGCCTATAAGCTGAACATGAATATGAAGCATCTGGGTGAAGCCGAATGTAACAATGTACCGTACAGGAATGGACATCAGCCAGATGCCCAAGGTCACCAAGGAGCCCTGCCTCATATATACGCCGTCCTGTTCGAACACCCGGATGAATCTTCCTTCATACAGCCCTACGGCTGCGCCCATAGCGAGACTGAGAAGAAGGGATGCTATTTCACCCCCACCCAGTGACAGCCGGGTGACCATATATCCCCCATAGCAGACCAGCAGGAGCGGGAAAGTTACAAGCCCTGCGGAAATGGGACGGGGAGTAAGCTGTCTTTTTGCAATAACGATCACGGCTAAAAGCACAATCCAAATGTAGTTCATAGGTTTATATCCTCCTTATTATATACCAACCGTCGGTTTGTTTAAAGCGAAGCTGTTGCAACAGACTTATCTGTCTGGGTCTTCCCCATGGCTGCCGATTCTCGAAGCGTTCTTCTATAGCTGATAAACATGAATAACCGCCATAGAAAGGTCAATATCACCAGCACGGCAATATACTCGGCAAGCATCAATTCGATATCCGGACGGTGCTGCGCACTCAGGATCGGGTGGCTATGAAAAATCCGGTCACGGATTGTATAACGAAGGTAAGGGAATCCGAACAAGAAAATGTAGAACGCTGCATTCGGCTTGAATTTGATCGTGCCATCAGCCGCGGCTTGGAACCTTGTTGTCAGGATATAAGGCAGCGAAAGCAGTATGCCCAGTCCTAGTGTCCATGCTAGCTGCTCCCAGGTTCCGCGCTCGACCATGCGGTAGATGATCCATGGAAGCGGTGCGAACAGGAGCCAGTCTCCCAGCAGCAGCTTGAGTCCTCTGCCCTGTACCGGCCTTCTTGTCTGCCGGAACTGCTTCAAGGTCATCCAGATAATTAAGGCCCAGACTCCGTAACCAATTAAATCCCATTGCTGTTGTGTCATCGTTATCATTCTCCTTTTATAATTTGTTCTGATGTGTAGATCTAACATTATACCGACTGACGGTTTGTAAATGAGCTTTTGATGCCGCTTAGACTAGCTTGATCGTACCAAGGTTCGTCAGGATTTAGTCAAGCTGTTGCGTTCAGTCAGACTGTTATGTTTAGTCAGAATGTTATGTTCAGCCAGGTTGCTATATTCAGCCAGGCTGTTAAGTTCAGTCAGCTGTTGAGTTCAGTCAGACTACTAAGTTCAATCAGCAGTTAAGTTCAGCCTAATCGCTATGCCCAGCAGACCATCGGTTGGTTTATGAGTTTAGTTTATTATACCGACCGTCGGTTTGTCAAGCGGGTTGTTAAATATTTTTATTTTTATTTCAGCAGCAAAAAAAAGAGCCCCTGCTGCGGGCTCCCTCCTGTTTCTTCAGACTGGATCAGTCTGGCGGTACGTCAGTACCCTTTTCCCATTAGACGACGTCGTAACCTTGCTCCTCAATCGCTTCCTTCAATGCTTCTACCGTTACTTTGCTCTCATCATATTTAACCGCAACAGTGCCAGACGCAAGATCCACCTTGCCAGCTGCTCCAGCTTCACTCAAAGCACCTTCCACGGCCTTAACACAGTGCTGGCAGGACATGCCCTGCACGTTCAATGTTACTTCTGTCATCATGATCAGCCTCCCTGGTAATTACTTCATTAATTTATTTACAGTGACCAGCAGCTCATCCATGACTTCCATCTCTCCAGCCTGGATGCGTTCAATGACACAGCTCTTCATATGTCCTTCCAGCAGAAGCTTGCCGACGCTGTTGAGTGCCGACTGAATGGCAGCTATCTGATTGAGCACATCATCACAATACGTATCCTTCTCAATCATGCCCTTCACTCCACGAATCTGTCCTTCGACACGATTCAAGCGGGTGATTAGATTACTCTTCGTTTTCTCCGAATGGTGGCTTTGACGGGTATGATCCCCTGTAGTACAGCATTCCGTATTCTCGGTCTGCACTTGATTCTCTTCCGACATTCTCCCCCGCCCCCTTACTACTTAATAATAAACTTATTATAATATACCCCTTGGGGGTATTCAAGCATTTCTTCTCCATACATTTCTTTCACCCTTATTGTTCATAAATAGTAACATTTGAAGACCATATTTCAAAATCAGCGATGGTTGAAACGGGTATACTTATAATTGGGCTTATCACAGTGACTTTTTTCACTAATTGGACATAAACCTGCATGAAACGCTCCTGGTATATAGCCCGTTGTAGTCATGTCCATTTGGCCATACTAAGATAGAATCATATTGAACTTACTAGAGAAGGTGAAATGCTTGAAGATCAAAACCAGTTATAAATGGATGAGCGGGATCCTGATCCTGTGTACATTCCTCCTCCTGTGTCCGGGATTCGCCTCGGCCCATGCCTATATCGTGAAATCAATTCCAGCAGCGAATGAGGCAGTGGATAAGTCTCCGGAGCAGATCACGATGGTGTTCAACGAACCCATTGAAAAGGTATTTCACGCTCTGTCCGTGACGAATACCGCGGGAGCACGTGTCGATCTGGACGATTCCCATATTGATGAGAAGAATCCGGCGAAGCTGACTGCAAGTCTGCAAAAAAATCTGCCCGACGGCATCTACACGGTTAGCTGGCGTGTGGTGTCGGCCGATGGACATGCGATCAATGGTGTCATTCCGTTCATCGTCGGCAGCGGTGAATCGGCAGCAGCTTCAGTCACGACTACTTCCGGTAAGATGCTTCCCGATTGGGACGCCACGCTGATCCGCTGGCTGCAGTATACAGGTCTGTCCCTGTATCTCGGGACCCTGTTCTTCCACTTGTTCCTGCTCCCCAAAGCAGAGCGGAGGGCTTCCTATAAGCTTGGCCGCAGCCAGTGGATCCTGATCATTTCCTTCGTGCTAACCGCGGTGGGTGTTGTGTTAAGTCTTCCGCTGCATGCCCGGCTTGATGCCGGAGTCACCTGGAGTGAAGCATGGGGCAAAAATGTACTCGGTGAAACGCTGAGATATTCTACATTCGGCTCCATATGGTGGACCCAGGTGCTGCTGCTGCTCATTCTGGCAGGTCTGACCTATGCTCTCATTCCTAGATGGAGTCAAGGCGATAAGCCTATCTTCGCAGGGTTCGCCGTCGGCACAATTCTTGCCATGTTTGCCGCCAAGGCCTTTATGGGACATGCCGCCACGGCGGAGATCGAAGGCCTCGCCATCGGCAATGACTTCGTGCATCTGACCGCCGCGTCCTTGTGGCTGGGCAGCCTGCTTGCTCTTGCGTTCCTGCTTCCGGCTTACAGCCGTGGAAAGACGGATCCCGCAGAACGCAAGCAGCTCTACTGGGCGACGATTCAGCGGTTCTCGCTGACCGGAACAATCTGTGTGCTTCTTTTGCTCGGAAGCGGGCTCTATGGTATCAAAATCTTCACTCCAACGCTGGGTTCCCTGTTCACTTCCATCTACGGTCAGGTGCTGCTTGCCAAAATCGCCCTGTTCGTCATCATGCTCGTCTTGGCACTTACCGGCTTCCTTCGGGGAAGACGGCAGAGCCGGGAACTGGGTCCGGCGGTATGGATCGAGTTCTCTGTAGGTATTGTTGTACTCGTACTGGCAGCAATTCTATCTAATCTGCCTACGGCTCTATCCAATCCTGGTCCCGCTCATCTTGAGGATACGACCCGGAGCGGCTACACCGTCATGATAGATATCTCGCCCAATCTCATGGGCAAGAACGAGTTCAAGGTCTCGGTCAAGGACCCGGAGGGCAAGCCGGTCACGGCGATTGAGCAGACTTCCCTGAAGCTGACCTCCCGTGAAATGGCGATGGGAACCCTGGAGATTAACATGCCTGGGAACACATCCCCCGTAACCAAGGAAGATCTGATTACGATGGCAGGCCGCTGGGAGATCAAATATCACGTCCTTCTGAAGTCGCTGGATTCGCTGGATGGAATCGTTGATTTCACGGTGGGTAACCCCAAATAAATAATGGATGAATATCTTCACAAAAAGGAGATCAAACCGAAATGAGACAAGTCTTCTCCAAATTAACCGCTGTATTCCCGGCAGTCATTGCCGGTACACTACTGTTCGCAGGCCTGGCCAGTGCGCATGTATCCGTCAAGCCCTCTGCCTCGAAGCCTAGCGCCTACGAGACCTATACGATCAAGATCCCTGTAGAGAAGGACATATCTACAGTCAAGGTTGCCCTCAAAATCCCGGCAGGTGTGGACTTCAAGAACTACCAGCCTGTACCGGGCTGGAAGGTAGAGACGGCCAAAGATAACGCCGGTAGAGTGACAACCGTTACCTGGGCCGCTGATGCAGAGGGTGGCATTGAGCCCGGCCAGTTCCAGCAGTTCAACTTTGTAGCGAAGAACCCGAATAAGGACACCTCTATCGCTTGGGATGCTTTTCAGTATTACAAGGATGGCAGTATTGTGGAATGGACCGGGGATGGCGGAGATTCCCCCCACTCCGTGACCACGATCAGCGCATCCGGCGGGGCTGCTGAGACTTCGGATAGCGGCCACGATGATCATGCTGCCGAGGCTTCCAGTGATCACGCCAGTGGCACCACGGGAAATGCGGCAGCTGGCACCGACACTGCGGCGCCAGCGGGGAGTACAGAAACAGCGCCTGATGCAAGCACAGACACGGCAGCCCCGGCCGCGGGTTCAACCGCGCAGACGAACAACGATGGCTCCGCCTTGCAGACCGTCTCCATTGTGCTGTCTGCTGCGGCGCTGATCGCCTCGCTGGCTGCACTATGGATCTCCATCCTGTTCGTAGGGAGAATCAAGCGTTAATCTATTGAAGCTGTTGTTCGACCCCATTCATGACAAAGAGGTTATCCCTGGCAAGCTAAGCCTTGGGATAACCTCTTTGTCGTATGATTTGAGGGACAACAGACAGGGTCCCTTTATTTAGTTGATGGAGCAGATCCATAGCCATCTTATGAAGGAATTCACATTGACCTGACCGCTAAAGGGTCCAAAGTTAGGCCTGTTGTTCTTTAAGCTGTTCATTCAGCCACTTCGCGTTGAGCAGAGCGCGGGAATCGGCTAGAATATCGCCCGGCTTGCTGCCTTTGCCGATGAGATAGCCCGCAAGCGGCAGCTGGACGAAGTCGAAGGTGAGCTTCAGCTGCTGAATCAGCGGCAGCGCCTTGATGTGTGGATCGTCCCCGCCAACGGCGACGATGTAGGCTTTCTTTTGCGAGATAAGCTCCTTGAAGTTGTAATCTGTGCTTCTCAGGCTCTGGGACCATCGGTCAATGAACGTCTTGAGGGGACTTGATACGCCATACCAATATACCGGAGTAGCAAAAATCAAAATATCATGCTCCAGCACACGCTGGATCAGTTCATCATACTCGTCCTCTACGGGCTGGAAGCCCTCAGGAACATGGCGCTGATCGATTATGGTCTGGATCTTCTTCTCATGCAGCGCAAATTTGCTGTGGCTGATCCCTTCAAGCATCTGATCCACCAGCTGCTCTGTATTTCCACCGGAACGCGTACTTCCGAGCAATACTGCAATACTCATTGCGAGTCCCCTTCCACAAAATGTTAAATACTTCCTTAGAAAACATACTACGATGTTATGCACTTCAGCACAATAACATTCTGCCTCTGTACTCCGCTAAACTTATACATATGCCGGACTCCTAGCCTTTGTGATGAACTCTTTCCCCGACCTAAGTCCAGATCAAGAACCGTCTGAGGGCCGTTTTGCATAAATCCCCCGCAAGGTAAGATATAGACATAAGTTACAGTAACGGTGCAACGTACGACACACGAACTAACGACTACGAATTCAGAACTCGAAGGGAGATTATTAATAATGAATAAATTGTACAGATCCAGACACGATCGCAAAATCACCGGACTTTGTGGAGGTATTGCCCAGTACTTTGGTGTGGATCCCACGATTATCCGTCTAGTCACTGTAGTCGGAGCGCTCTGCAGCTTCGGTACTTTCGTTCCGATCTATGTCATTGCCAGCCTTCTTGTTCCGAAAGAGCCCGGCGGCTTTGGCTTCCATGACTCTTATCACCACCACACTTACTAAAATAAAATTATAGGGAGAGATGAACATGAGTATCTTTGAAAGACTTGCCAATATGACTAAAGCTGTAGCACACGAGGCCCTAAATAAATTGGAGAATCCGGTTCTGCTCATGAACCAGTACCTTCGTAATCTCGAAGAGGACATCCGGATGGCTGAACGCAAATTAACAGAACAGCAAGGCGCTTTAAAGGTTCTCGCTTGGCGGAAGGAAGAGGCTCTCCGTTCTGCGGAACAGGCCGAACAGACTGCATCCCAGGCTCTTGCTGGAGGGAATGAAGCTGCTGCAAGAGAGGCTCTGACTGCCAAGCTGCAGTTCGCAGAGCAGGCTGAGAAGCATGCTGCCCAGCTTCAGGAAGCTGGCGTACGTATTCAGGAGCTTGAATTCCAGATTGAAAATGCCAAGGAAGAATATGAGCGCCTCAAAGAGAAACGTACTGAGCTTACGGCTCGCGCCCAGAAGGCGGAGGAAAGATCCCAGAGCATCCGTCCAAGCTTCAGCTACGGCATGGAGAGCGGTTCAGCTGCCCGCGGCTTTGAGCGTATGGAAGAGAAGATCATGCAGTGGGAAGCCAATCTCGATGCCGCGGGTCATACGTATGCTGCCCCTGCCGCCAGTGCACCGCACACGGAAGTGAAATCAGCCTACTCTGCGGCGGTTGAAGAAGAACTCCAGCGTCTGCAAAGCAAAAGAGCCGGCGAGTCATCGAGTAAAGAAGCTAACGAGTAAGCGTGGCGTAGAGTTAGAACTTCTTATGATGTAAAAGTTCTAAGCAACACACGAAGGCCCGGAGCATCCGCTCCGGGCCTTCTAATTACTTATGCTATGTTATTTATCGCTCTTGCCTGCTTTGAACACCTCGCCGATTGCACCAATACTGCCAAGCGCATCAACCGTGGAGGTTGGCAGGAATACTTTGTTAGCAGGGCCTTTGGCTACTTCTTTAAGAGCTTCAAAGGAGTAGTATGCAAGTACGCTCTCGTTCAAGTCTGCATTACGCAACAGCTCAATCCGGTTCTTCTCGGCTTCAGCAACGGCTTGAATCGCCTTCGCCTGACCCAGCGCTTCCAGCTCCTGAGCTTGCCCAAGACCTTCCGCTTCGCGGATACGAGCTTCCTTATCCCCTTCGGCCTTAAGTATCTTACTCTGCTTATCCCCTTCAGCGCGGAGGATCATGTCCTGCTTGGCCGCTTCCGCTTCAAGCACGATAGCCCGCTTGCTGCGCTCAGCCTTCATTTGTTTGTCCATCGCTTCCTGAATATCGAGTGGAGGCTTGATATCAATGACCTCTACCCGCTCAATGCGAACGCCCCATTTTTCAGTAGCCTCATCAAGCGCGAGACGGATTTCCGTAGAAATCTTCTCCCGTCCTGACAAGGTTTCGTCCAGTTCCAGCTTACCGATAATCTGGCGCATCGTAGCTGTGGAAATGTTACGAACCCCGTATACATAATCCGAAATTCCGTAGGTTGCCTCTTCCGGTCCTACCACCTGATAGAAGATAATCGTGTCGATCTGAACCTGCACGTTATCCTTGGTGATCACAGTCTGCGGCGGTACGTTCGCTTGCTGGATCCGCAGATCATGATAAATACGAACCTGATCAATCACCGGGATCAGAATGTTCAGCCCCGGCGTCAGCAGACGGTGAAATCTCCCCAGGCGCTCAACGACACCTACCCGCTGCTGCGGTACGATTTTGACAGTTAAAGCAATGAATATAACGACGACAACCAGAATAATACCAATTACAGCCCAAGTCATTAATGTGTACCCTCCCATCGTTCTACCTCTAAAATGGCATTGCCCCGCTTCACGACGATGACCCGTTCATTAACGTCAATGAACTGATCGGACACCGCGGTCCACGTGTCTCCACCGATCTTCACGATTCCGTACTTCGTTTTGTCGATCGGCTCGACCACAATCCCCTGTTTACCGACAAGCTCGGTACCGATGTCTTGGAACCCTCTGGATGCGCGAAATCTTCTGACCAGCGGTTTGGTAAATAAGGTCAATATAAGTGCGACTACGCAGCCGACTACCACCTGCATCAAAATGTTGACCGGTGCCATCAAAGCCACCAGTGCCGCCGCTCCTGCTCCTATACTGAGCCACAGGAGATAAAACGTCAACGTCATCATTTCAAAGACAAGCAGAATGCCGGCTGTAATCAGCCAAAACACCCATGTATGCATCCGGCAGATGCACCACCTTTCCGCGATATAACTATATATACGGTCCAACTGGCCAAAGGTATTCAGGTTATCTACGAAGGATCATAATAAGCCGTGAAAGAGACAGTGGCTTTAATGATGCTTCCCGGAGCCTGAGTCTCATAAGGCTTCTGAAAATTAAACGAATCTATGGCAATCAGGCGTTTCAGCTTCTGTAGCTCAGACATCCAGGTCTTAATTTGGGTGTAATTCCCCTCAAGTGTAGCGTTCATCTTCACTTCCCTAACCGTTGGGAATGGCGATTTGTCCTTGCTCAGCGTTGTCCGGATCAGATTCGACTCCGGCAGGGTGAACTGAACATCCCGCAAGAGGACGGAGGCCTTCTGATTCAACTGGGTGAAATCCAAGATAAGCTGCTCCGTATTCTCGCTGGCAGGAAGGTACTCGCGAATCTTTTCCATCTCCGGAGTATTCTCGCCGCTTCCCTTCAATTCACTCACTTTCTTCTGCATCAGGCTGTTCTCCTGCTCCAGTGTGGTGATCTCCTCCTGCTGTGAGGAGGCTTCATTGGCCGCCGGCCTTACAGCCAGCATGTAGAAGGCGAATAATAACAGGAATAACAGGACTGCGGCAGGCAGCAGAAGGTTACGATGCTTCTGAATCATTTCCATCATCTACTCTGTCCCGCCTTCCTGTGTAGTCTTCTCATTCGTCATCCGGATCTTATAGACTGCCGCATAGACGCGGATCGGAAGGCTTCCTGTCTCCGCCGTGTCCTCGGACAGCTTCTGAATCTCCATACTTACGGCAAAAGGCAGCTTTCTCAGCTGGTTCAGATATACCGAAGCATCATCCATTTTCACGAAATCAACCGTCATGGTAATCTCCGTATTCTGCGTGTACCCTATACTCACGATAGCCCCGCCCTTAGGCATAGGCTTGTTAAGCTGATCCAGCACAGCCACGGCGTCCATACGGGATTTCAGAATCGTGTTAATCACGAGTTTGGGGTCCGCCCGATGTCCATTGGTATTCAGCTTGGCAAGTTCGGCCATGAGAAGAGTTTTATTACCGTTCAGTTCCTCAATCCGGGCCGCCTGCTCATTTACTTGGTCGTGGTTGGCAACGTAGAGAATTCCTACCGCAATGGCACCGAAGATCCATAGGACAAGCATGGAGGCCATTAATACAGGATACAGCTGCGCCTCCCGGTCTTCTCTAGGGAGCAGATCCAGGGCTCCGGACTCGGTCCTTCTGATCGCAGCTCCTATTGCAATCCGGTAGGCATTAAGTTCAGGATCTGCTGGGGCCTCGCTCGTCAGACGGTCGAAGTTCACCGTCTTAATACTCATGTCCGCGATAGTTAGCTGAAGCTCCTCCCGCATCTGCTGCTGGCCAGCTTGGGAACCTGTAATAATAATCTCTGTAATCCGGGTCTCCCCGTCATGAAGGCTGTATTGATAAAAGTTCAGCATACGGGAAATTTCGGCTGTGATCTCCAGCATTTGTTCGGCACTGATCAAGGACTGATGAATGTCCTCAGGGCCCTGTGAACGAGCGGCCAAGCTGTCTCCAGAGTAACCCCCCGACCGGTTAAGCTGTATGTCATCCAAATTAATAGATCGCATAAAGATCGGCTGTCCAGCGTGGAACATATAAATATCCAGATGCGACCCATCCTGATGAATGAGCATGGTATTGGTAAAAGTCTCATTGCGGCCAACTCCGATTGCCCGCGCAAGGGCCGTCGCGGAGGTCTCCACCGCGCTGACCTTTATGCCGGCATCGGAGAGCAGCTCGACATAATCCTCGACCAGTCCCCTTGGAGCCGCATATACCAGAAGATGCGTATTTTCCTCGTCTTTGCCTACAGGAAGATAATCATAGACCGGATTCTCAAAAGGAAGATGGAGAGCGGTCTCTACTTCAAGCTTCACCAGCTGCTCCACCTGCTTGGCATTTGTACTTGGAATCGTCATGCGGCGGATAATAATTTGGGAGGGCGGTATGGACAGCGAGACCTCGCTGCCCTTGAGTCCTTTGTCTCGTACCCAGTTCTGAAGCAATTCGCGGAAATTCTCCTTGTCGGCGATTTCGTTCTCAATAATCATCCCCGGCTGCAGAGGAAGAAAGCTTCTGGTCTCCATTTCCCAGGATTTGTTCTTCTTCAGCTTGATGTAGCGGACCCCGTTCTGCTCAATCGTAAGACCGATCCATTTGTTGGAACCCCGTATAAGCATATGTGTAATCGAACCTCCTAACCGATGAGCGAGAGATACCCGCTAATAATCTGTGAACTATATCCGTAAGCGACCAGTATACCTATAATCAGCCAAGGCCCGAATGGGATGGGCTGTCTGCGAGCAATCTTCCCGGTAAGCATCAGGACTCCGCCGACCACTGTCCCAAGCACACAGGCAATGAACAAGGCAATGAGCGTACCCGAGAGACCGACCGCAAGGCCGCACAAAGCCAGCAGCTTTGCGTCCCCCATGCCCATCCCGCCGCCGGAAATGAGAATAATCAGCAGAATGATCCCGCCGCCCGCAAGGGCCCCAAGCATATAATTCCATAGCGAATGATCGTGATAGACCAGCCGTAAGATTATAAGTATTGGAGCGAAGAAAAGAAGGACTTTGTTCGGGATTCGCATATATTTCAGGTCCGCTGTTGTAACAATCACGCCTAGACTAACGAGGGTCAGTCCAACCAGGGATTCTCCCGTGAGGCCTGTCCTGAGGTAGACCCACAGGAAGAGCAACCCTGTCGCGGCCTCGCCCAGCGGATAGATCACGGACAGCTTGGCTGAGCAGTATCGGCACCTGCCACCTGAGAAGAGGAAGCTGAGTACCGGGATAAGATCCCTCGCGCGGAGCCTTGTTCCACAGCAGGAACAGCGTGATGGCGGGTGAATGATCGATTCACCGGCAGGTACACGAAGGGCGACAACGTTATAAAAGGAACCGAGTATCAAGCCCAGCAGAGTGACGTAAATGGCGATTAGGATAGATATCAAGGCCTGGTCTACTTTCTATTGTGAATTTGAAACAGGAACCGGGGCTTGGCCGGTTCCTGGGAGCTCATACATGTACATTTATGAATAGTATATTAACTAGTGAAGCTATTATCTGTTTTTATCTTTAGCTTTTAAAACTTCATCAGCAGTATATGACTTGGAATCATTTGTTCCGCCAGAAGGAGCAGTTGTAATAATAGTTACTCCAGCGGTCGCTGCTAATTGACCATTTGCATCAAAGGTCACTGTACCTCCAGTGATAGGGTTCTTGCTGCTTGGAAGAACAATTCCTTTTTCAAGGTAACCTTTACCTTGGAGAGTATCATCGCCTGCAGTAGAAGATACAATAGTAACCGCCTTACTTTTAAAATCACCATTCTTCTCGTTGATAATATAAAGTCTAGCTGCATCATACACCTGTCTAGCTGTAGCTACATCTGAATCTGTTCTAGCATTATTAATAATATTACTAATAAGAGGAATAGCGATTATAGCAATAATCCCCAAAATAACGATAACCGCCAAGAGCTCGATCAGCGTGAACCCTTTCTCCTCTTTACCCAGTCGCTTCAATCTTCTATTCATTGCTTGTGCTAACATCTTAATTCCTCCTAATATTCTTATATGAGTTATCTAACCTACCTGACTTAACCGACCAGTAATCACAACCAATGATGCGTATCTTAAGATGCTGAAGAAGTGAACTATCCGATCAGCGGCACCACCTTTCAAGTTCTCTTAATCTCTTAATCTCTTAATCTCTTAACTTGAATCTTTCCTACCCCATCTGACTATAGATACTGAACATCGGCAGCATGATCGCAGCCACAATGGTACCTACGACTGCGGCCAGGAAGACAATAAGCAAAGGCTCGATCAGCGACTTCAGCCGGTCTACTGTATTCTCTACATCCATCTCGTAAAAATCAGCGACCTTCTCAAGCATATGATCCAGCGCCCCTGTCTCTTCCCCGATCGCAATCATCTGAGTGACCAGCGGGGGAAATACCCACGCTTTCTTAAGAGGTTCACTAAGCGGGTTACCTTGGCGCAGTGAATCTCCTGCGCTATGAATGAATCCCGCTATAACTTTGTTCCCGGCGACGTCTTCCACGATCGCCAGGGCCTGAAGCACAGGCACAGAACTGGCATACAGAGATGAGAACGTGCGGGTGAACTGGGCGATGGCGCTTTTCTGAATCAGCTTGCCGAATACAGGAACTTTAAGTTTGGCATAGTCGATCCAATAAGCACCCTGTTCTGTCTTTTTATATACCTGAAATCCCACAATAAGAATAAGGATAGCCGCGAACCAGAAATACCACTGATGCTGAATACTGCTGCTTAGCGCCAGTACGATCTTCGTTACGGCCGGAAGCTCTGCATTCATGGAAGCGAACATCTGCACGAACTGCGGTACGATCGCCCACAGCAGGTATACTACCGCCGATATCGCAAGCACGCCCACTGTAATGGGATACATTAAGGCGGATTTCACTTTCTCCTTGGTCTTGTACTGCTTCTCGAAGAATTGGGCCAGCCGCTCAAGCGTGCCCTCCAAATTCCCCGACTCCTCCCCGGCGCGAATCATGCTGACGAACATGGGAGGGAAGATTTTCTTGTGATCCTGAACGGCTTGGGAGTATGGAACTCCGCGAAGCAGACTGGCATGAATCTCCTGCAGCGCCTTACGCAGTGCCTTGCTGTCCGTCTGCTCGGACAGGATTACCGTGGCATCCACAATCGTGACTCCGGCACGGATCAAGGTGGCGAACTGCCGGCAGTAAATAATAAATTGAACGTTCTTAACGGGATTACCAATATAGATATCCTTGGATAATATAGTGTTGGTCTGTTCTTTCAGCGAGAACACCGTCACTCCGCGCTTGCGTAGCTCCTCCATTGCGGTGGACTTGTCCACGGCGGAGAGCTTGCCCTTCAGCTGCTTCCCGCTGGCCGTCTTAATCTGGTATTCAAACTGCGGCATCAGCTCATCGCCTCCGTAAGATAAGCTTTGGCTGCCGCTGGATCCACAAGCCCCTGCTGCAGCTGTTCACGAATTGACATATCCAGCGTATGCATACCCTGCTGGCGCCCGGTCTGCATCAGGCTCTTGATCTGGTGGCTCTTCTCGGTACGAATCAAGTTCGCCACGGCCGGTGTATTCACCAGAATCTCTGTGGCGCATTGTCTTCCGCCTGCCTTACCAGCCCTAGGAATTAGGCGCTGTGAAATGACGGAGATCAGCACGGAAGCCAACTGCGTGCGAACCTGTGCCTGCTGCGGCCCCGGGAAGGCATCAATGATCCGGTCAATCGTCTGGGGAGCATCGGTCGTATGCAGCGTAGCCAGAACCAGGTGACCGGTCTCCGCTGCGGTTAGTGCCGCAGAGATGGTCTCCAGATCCCGCATTTCGCCGACAAGAATTACGTCCGGGTCCTGACGTAGAGCAGCCCTCAGCCCATTCGCAAAGCTTGCGGTGTCACTCCCAACCTCTCGCTGATGAATCAGGGAAGTTCCGTGGGTGTGCAGATACTCCACCGGGTCTTCCAAAGTTACAATATGCTTCTTCTGCGTCCGATTAATATAGCCAATCATAGCGGCCAGGGTTGAAGACTTCCCGCTACCCGTTGGTCCGGTTACGAGAATCAATCCCTGGGGCTTGTTCGCTAGTGTAGTGATGATCGAAGGAAGCTGCAGCTGCTCAAGGGTCGGTATTGTTCCCGGAATAAGTCTGGCTGCGATGCTGATCTCACCACGCTGTCTATATATATTTATTCGGTATCTTCCCACGTCTTCAATAGCGTAGGCGAAATCTATTTCGCCGGCTTCCCGGAATCTCTCCGCAAGCTCCGCGCCGAGCAGCTCATTAGCCATCTTTTCGGCATCACCGGGGGTTACCCGCTTCTCGCCAAGGAAAGTCAGGGTTCCGTCTACCCGCATCACCGGAGGAGAACCAACGGAAATATGGAGGTCAGAGGCGCCAGCATCGTTCGCTTGTCTTAGCAGTTCATCTATCTGTTGAGTCATCCTCTATTCCTCCCTTAATGCGCAACGGTCTCGCGCAGAACCTCCTGTATAGTGGTCATACCCTGCAGCACTTTATCAAAGCCGTCATCCATCAGTTGGACCATGCCCTGCTCGCGCGCAGCCTGACGAAGCTCCTCCACGGACAATGAGCTTGTAATCATTTGACGCATCCGGTCATTAATGACCAGCACCTCGTGGATGGCCAGCCTGCCCCGGTAACCGGTCTGGTTGCAGTTCCCGCAGCCCTTGCCCCGGTACAGCGTCTGCGCTTCCCTGCCGTGATTGTGCAGCAGGATCGCCTCCTGTTCAGTAGGAGTATAGGATGTTCTGCACTCCGGGCAGATTCGGCGAACTAGGCGCTGCGCCACAACCCCGATCAGCGAAGATGCGATAAGATAAGGTTCAATATCCATATCCCGCAGCCGTGTAAGCGTGCTGATCGCATCATTTGTATGGATGGTGGAGAGCACAAGATGACCTGTCAAGGAAGCCCGAATCGCAATCTCTGCCGTCTCGTTATCGCGGATCTCCCCGACCATGACAATGTTCGGGTCCTGACGCAGAATGGAGCGCAGCCCTGCTGCAAAAGTCAGTCCAATCGCGGGATTGACATGCACCTGATTGATCCCTTCAAGCTGGTATTCCACCGGATCTTCAACGGTAATAATATTGGAGCTCTCCTCATTCAAGTGATTCAGTGCTGAATATAAGGTGGTTGTCTTACCACTCCCCGTCGGACCTGTAATTAGCAGAATCCCGTAGGGCTTCTCAATCATATCCTTGAAAACTTCCATATCCCGGCTGCTAAAGCCCAGGTGATCTATCGACTTCACCCCGGTACTCAGGTCCAGCAGACGCAGAACGATCTTCTCCCCATGAATGGTAGGGAGCGAGGACACCCGGATATCGACCATCTTGAGATCGAATTGCAGCTTCATGCGCCCATCTTGCGGGAGACGACGCTCCGCAATGTTGAGCTTGGCCATAATCTTAAGCCTGGCAGTAATGAACCCCTGCATCTGCTTCGGAATCACCCGCTCGGTTCTTAAGAGACCATCAATCCGGTAGCGAATCGCGAGGTTGTTCTCCCCTGGATCCACATGGATATCCGATGCTTTCAAATGGACTGCCTGCTGGATCATCTGATTCACCAGACGAACAATCGGCGAGCTCTCATCCGTAATCTCGGTCTCCTCAATCTCTTCCTGGCTAGGAAGTTCACCCATCATCTGACTCATAGAGTCGCGCAGGCCATAATGCCGCGCTATAGCCCGCTGCAGCTCATCCCGCGTCGATATGGCCGGTTCAATCCGAAATCCCGTAGTCATTCGCAGATCTTCAATGGCGAAATAATCCAGCGGATCCGCCATGGCCACCATCAGCTTGCCGCCTTCCTTCATAAAAGGGAGCACTTGATAACGCTTGGCCATACTCTCCGGAATGATCTGCGTCAAGGCCGGATCAATCTGATATTTAAATAGATTCACGTGAGGAATGCCCAGCTGGAATTCCAGCACCTCTATTAATTGCTGTTCTGTAATATAGCCCTGAGAGATTAACAAATCACCCAGACGGCGCTTCGTCTTACGCTGCTCCTTCAGAGCCTCCTGAAGCTGCTCTTCAGAGATGACTCCATGCTCTACCAGCAAATCTCCCAATCTCTTCTTCACCATGGCCATGCCCATTCAACTCCAAGGATGTATTCTTTCACACTTCTGTCTTAAGACTGAGTTCCGACCGATTCGACAAGTTCAGAGCAAAAATTCCATTATATTTCAAAGCTAAAAATAAGAAAATAGTCTCAATCACACCAACTGGAAACAGAAGGGACTTTCCGTACTAAATAAGTCCCAACAAAGGTCAATTTTCCCTATTAAAAATTGTCCTGCTATGGTACATTATCCTAAAGAAATATATAACATATGCCTAGTAGGTTTACAATATTTTTACAGTAATATCGGGAAAAATATTATTTTCTAGCAGAAACATTAGGAGTGATCGGCTCATGAGGAGAAGTAGGTCTTTAGCACTGTTTTTGATTTTTGGAATATTTCTGACTTTGGTGATTGTAAAAGTAAGTGCTGATAACCCTGCACCCTACCCGCTCAGAATTCTGGAAGTCCGGGATAATACAGAGGCTTCAGAACTATCCAATACAGTAAAAAGCCTTTCCGGTATGGATTTAACCATCAAAAATGTCGATACGATTCGGATGAAGAAATTTGTTGCACTTAGGGATGAGCTCGATGGCAAATACGATGCAATCTATATTGGATCGGGGACGTACAGTACAGAAGGGGTGCAGACATTTACCGCACTAAACTCTGGTCAGGCGGATGCCCATAATACAACGAGTAAGATGAACGACATCACCCAGCTTAAAGCCAATGCAATTATACAGAAATACATTGACAAGGGCCTTCTGGTTATTGTGAATAATGATGTCCTCAAACAAAGTCCGCAGGGAAATCTATATAAGACTTTCGCGCCGTACAGCACTTCAGCGGGCGCCAAGAGCAACGTAATCTTTGTAAATACGACGGATGTGACCTCCAATACGGGAGCTGGTTCATTATCCTCTTTGCTTAACAAGGCACCTTACTCCACTATGCTTAAACAGCGGCCGCAGATTAAGGTGAGCTCTCGTCCCGTAGATTACAGCGCCGATCAGAACAAAGTTTTCACTACCGGAGATAAACTGACCTTCACCTTCAATGCTAACAATATCACTGACTTCAGGAATCGCATTATCAATGCGAACTTATATATGGGTGTAGACAGCGTTCTGAAAATGGACGAGAACCAGCTGGTGGCGTCTGTACCTGTCACCTCTTCTTCAGGCCAAATCACATACGATCTGCCCAAGGCATACTCCGGCCTTCTCTATTGGAGGCTTGAGCTGGTTGACCAGGCCACTAAACTGAAAAGTTATGAAACAGGGACGATTCAGTATCAAGATGAGAAGACTGTTGTCCGGGTGCTTCAGGTTTTGCCTACCGATAATGCGAATAGCAGCTTGTTGACTACAACTAATATGAATCAGGATTATTTGAACAATAAGAATTTCAGCTACAACAAGGGCAGTTATGATATTCAGATCAAGACGATGAGGATTGACGACTTTAACAGCAGCGGTTATCTGGCACTGAACGGCAATTATGACATGCTTATCTTTGGCTTTAGGGATGAATATAACCGTTATGCAGCTATTAACTCTAGTGCAGCAGCAGCGGTTAAGAAGTTCATCTCTACCGGACAAGCTGTGATGTTCACACACGATACGATCTTTGAGGATCCGAATACAGGCAACCTTAACTGGAAGAATTGGAGAGATTATTTCCAAGCCGATACCGGCCAAATTAATCCCAAGACGAATTTGGGGCTGGGTGCACCTAGAACCTCGACTACGACAAGTATTGTAAATGACGGACTACTCACCCAATATCCATTTTATTTAAGCAAGCCTGGAGCAAGCACACCCCTTGTCAACACAACCCATAACCAGTATTTCACTCTAAATCTGGAAGATGAGTCGGTTGTGCCTTGGTATAACATCGCGGGGGGCACAAGGGATGAACAGGACAGCTGGAATCATTACTACACGTACTCCAAAGGGAATGTAACTTACTCGGGAACAGGACATACAAATACCAAATTTCCGGACTGGGAACAGAAACTGTTCGTGAACACCATGTACCGTGCTTTTATCGGCTCGAATCATGCGCCGCTCATCACCGTATATTCTCCGGCAGCAAGTTCTATCATTCCTTCTTATCAAAATATCGTGGTCAGCTATGCTGTCAACGACTGGGATCTGAAGGACCGCAACATTACGACCGGCTTCACGTTCAAGCTGCCGGATGGAACCGAGAAAGTGATGATGCCCGAGCAGACCATCCCTACTGGCAAAGTCATTAACATGACCTTTGATAATCCCCTTCCGGAGGGAGGAGCTATGTCTGTCGAGATTACAGCCCGTGACAAGCAGGGCGCCATAGTTAAGCAATCCGTTCCGGTGACGATTCAGAAGATCACCGCGAATCTTCAGACAGATCGTACAATCTCCAGCAATGTAGTGAATGGCAAGGTGCAGAAGAATGAACCAGTTACCCTGCATTACACGGTCACACCTAAGCCAATTCCTTACTATGCAGAGAAGAATACGATTCAAATCAGCAACATTCGGTTCAACGAGGTTCTGCCGCCCAATCTACAGATCTCAAATATTGCGATGAGCACCACTGTCGGAACGATTACACAGACAGGTACATTAGAAGGCGGATATACCTTGGCGGGAGCTCTGAACCCTGTAACCTACAGGCTCTCAAGTGACAAGACGAAATATATCGCAGACCCGGTAACGTTCGACATTACCGTGGTTCCAACTAAGAACGGTGTGTACTCTTTAACAAATTCGTCGCTCACCTTCCAGGATATCGGGGCTAAGCAGCTAACCACGATTCCATTCCAAAGCTACGTTTTTGAGGCAGTCACCTGGCTGACGAAGCTATCGCTGCAGGATACCACCCTGATTGTGGGAGACACCCTCCCGCTCATTGCCAAGTATGAACCGGAAGATGCTACGAACAAGAATTTTGACTGGGTATCTGACAAGCCGGGAGTTGTATCCGTCGACCCTGTAACCGGAATTGTCAGTGCGAACAGTGTCGGCGAAGCCTGGATTACAGTCAAAGCGACAGACGGCAGCGGGGTTAAGGGCACGGCCAAAGTCACGGTGATTCAACCAGACCTGATCATCAGCGGACCTAACACGGTGAACAAAGATGAACAGATCACGCTGACCGCCTCCCTGCCACTGGTGAATCAGAAGGTCAACTCAATCACCTGGGTTCCTAAAGATAATGGGAAGGATTATATCACGGTGACGACTAGCACCGAGGATCTCTACCATGTGCAGGTAAAAGGCTCTAAATCTGGAACTGTGACTATAGTGGTCACAGCCACCACGGAAAATGAAAGCACGCATGTGATCCGCACATACACGAAGGAATACCAGGTTACCGTAGTTAATCCGCTTCAAGGCCTCCTGATTGAAGGCTCTGATCAGGTGGACATTGGCAGAAGCATCGACCTGAAGGCGATCCTTAACCCGCTCGATGCAGATGACCAGGACAAGCTGGTCTATTATTGGGCGATCACGGGCAGCAGCGGCGGGACGCTAGCCAGTCTAAGCGGAGCAGATACCCAGATGGCATCCCTGAAGGGTCTAAAGCCGGGAACCGTCACGGTTACTGTATCTGCCGGAGGCAAGTCTGCGGTCAAGGAGATTACCATTAAAGGTCTCCAGTCGCTCGCTTTACCGCCAAAGCTTCAACTGTATGAGAAGAACAAATATAACCTTATGAATGATTTGTTCCCCCAAGATCTAACGGATGAGATCAAGTCCTCCCTGATCTGGAGCAGTGATAATTCAGCTATCGTACGCACTCTTGATCCTAACAGCGGACCGGGCGGGGGCTCCATTGAAGCCCTTAGAGCGGGTACAACTAAGGTAAGAGTCTCATATAGCGCTGATCCAAGTGTATATGCCTTCATTGAGATAGAAGTGGTTAAAGTGAGCACGGGGGATCGTTATTAACGGTCCATAACCCCTTGTCCTGCACACTAAGTAATAAATTGAATTCCAAATGCAAAGAACCTCCAAACCCTTGATGAAGAAGGGGCTGGAGGTTCTTTCCTTTCGTTGATGATCATTTTTGATGTGGGATATTTACGTCTCCGCGTTCGATGTTCATTTCTCCGAGTAGACCAGAGGTCACAGCAGCAGCTATTGCAGCGTCAGCTCTCCGAGCCGGATATTGACCCTCTGGACCCGCGGCAGGCTTAATTTCTGATCCTCAAATACCTTCGGATTATAAGTTACATTGAACCGCTTCAATTCACCGGCCCCCTGCTCATCGAACTCAATATGGTCATTCTGATCAACCGCCGAGCCTACCACGGCGTTAACAGTAAGGTCGCCTTTGGCGAAGAAGCCGCCATTGAGCCAGAAGGCAGAGCCCACACCGTAGAGATCTGCTGTTGAATCTGTGTAAAAGAAGGCATCCAGCGTCTGAGGAGCCGCATTCTGGAAGGAATCAAATCTCGTTACCAGAATCTGGCCTCTCGAGATCAGTACCAGTTCTTTTCCGGCTAATCCGCTTATAGCTGCATCCTGCACCTTCGTCTGCCCCATTACGAACATGGTCGCATCCATGTTGACCTTCCCGCTGATGATCACATTACCCGTGACAATGATATTCCCCCGGATATTCATGGCCTCCGCTCTCCCGGAGTTGTCTATGGTTAGATCCCCGTCCACAATGAACCACCTGCCCGCGTCCTTCTCTTCCGGCTTATAGGTGAGCGTGCTGTACAGGTTGCCGTCAATCGTAAGGCCCCCTTTGAAAATAGCCGATCCGGCCATGCTGCTCATCTTACTCTTGTGGTCATCTAAAGTTTGAACGTATAGATCATGCTGTGCCTCATAGCTTTTCAAGGCATTCTGATAGTCGTCCATCTTCGCAGAATCCGCCGAATCTGAAGGGTAGTTCGGTTCAATCCCATCCACCGGTCTCTCCATCACTTCAAAGCGAGCCGGATACTGGCTGATCAGATGGCTGACAAGATTCGGTAAATGATCGCGGATATCTTGACGGGTTAGTTCATCCGTATTGCCTATCCCCTTTATTGCTTCAACGACCTTATCTACGATCGACTCATTCACATTAATCTGAACGAACTTCTTATGGTCCTTGATCTTGATATCCTGGGGCCGTACGTTCACACCAAGCACCTGTCCGACCAGCCCGGCTTTATTAACATCAAGGGTTTGATAAGGGACCTCCTGCCCGCCGCTTCGGTACTCCAGCGAGTTCAAGGATTGGACCGTAATCTCGCTGTTCTTCCCGTTCAAAGGATCGATCACGGAGTAGCCGGTTGTGGGCTGATGACCTTCTTTGTTCTTAAAAACATACTCCGCCACATTACTGAGCATCAGCTTGTCCCCTGCATAGATATTGCCTCTTATATAGGGAGCCCCATTAAAGATTACATTACTTTCCGATCCCATGGCATACTTCAGGAAATCAGGATACGTGTCGATCGTCACCTCCTGCTTCAGCTTACGCATAACGCCGTTAACCTCAGCTTGTACCGTGATCAACAGCTTATAGTTGGTATTAGAAGGACCTGATCTGCCCAAATATTCAATATTCAAAATCCTGGCGTTTGCCTTGGCAACCCCATCATCATTCAGCCCCGTGCTTACCTGCTTATCCTCCGGGTTGATCTTGCTAAGTACCGCCTGAATCGTACTCACAAGATCCTCAGGGCGGATGTCGTTGTACTGCTCCAATCCGGTAGTAATGGCAGCCACAGCTTCATCAATGGATTTCTGGGCCAAATGCAGACTTTGCACATCACTTTCCCGAGTCTCGGTCCTCCGGGCGCCGCCAAGGGTGGCGCTTAGCACGCCCATACCGAGAATCGTGAGCACCAGCACAATGAATAGAACCATAACCAGCGCGGAACCGCGCTCTTCCTGCACCCGCTTCATCTCTTGCCTCCTAGAATCCGAATTTACTCTCAAGTGCGAGCTTATAGGTCTGACCACCGTAATCCTGGGCAAGAACAAGCTTAATATTAATCAGGCCGCTCTCGCAGGGGAGATTCGGCCGGCAGGTATTGTCATCCAAAGTAATCATTGAATTCTTCCTGTCTGCAGATGTGGTTCCCGCCTGATCCACCAGTACGCTGGACTGAATAGCAATCTCGCCCGCCGGGTCACTTGTACCTCTGGACACTCCGGACATTTCATTTAATCCGCCGCCAGTTCCCTCCGTCACCAGAGTCCCTGCTGCTGCCGTAGATACCGTACTCTCAGCTTCAGTCAGATCTCTAATATACAGCGCATTATTCTCGATTGTGATCTTCTGTTCCTTCACTTTGCTGCTGCCATCAGAGTCAACAACATCCTTCTGGAGGATGATGCCCGTTCCATCTGCTCCATCTCTGATTACACGATCAGGGGCGAAGGTATATAACTTCGTAATGATAGAGGACATCAGAATATCCGCTTCATCGCGCATGGAGTTCTCCACACTGATTTTGTGATAGCTCTTGAATCCGAAGACAGCAACCGAATAGATCATACCCAGCACAACGGCCAGGAGCGACAATGCAGCAATGAGTTCTATTAAAGTAACTCCCTCATCCTTTTTCAGATGCTTAACGAATGGTCTCATCTGTTATATAGCCCTCCACGACTGTCTCGTTCGCTCTGCTTCCACTGTCACCCGGGCCGCGCACCGTTACCTTGACAGGCAGCAAATACTTGGCCGAATCCTTCTTAGTCTCATCTGCGGAATGCCTCATGTCCTCATGCAAATCCTTCTGATACTGAATCGACACGGCATACTGAATTCCGTTCACCGCAGGGGTCAGCACCCCTCTTACAACTTCCTCATCCTTACCTAACAGACCAACTGGTCCGCTGCAATCCTGAACCGGCTCCCCCGGTGTCTTCTCACACTCCAAGGTACCGTTATCTTTAAAATATCCTGACAGCACGCTGAAGCTTTGCTTCTCCATATAGAAAAGGGCGTTGCGTGCCAGATTGACCATGATCGTTTTGTTCTGATTTTTTTTGGAATAAGAGAGCGAGTTCGTGAAATAAGAAGACAGCACCAACGCAACAATCGATAGAATCGTAATGGCAGCCAGCACTTCAATTAGTGAAAATCCCTGATCCCTACTCCCCAGCTGCTTCACCACGAACCCCACCTTCTTCTAAAGACCTATAACCTACTAAAAAATACCTAGAATATCTCATATTTTCATTATATCATCGCAATCCCCGGCAGCAATCCCCAGACCACGTGAATTGGTGCAAAACATAACAAAAACCGGCCTCTCCTTAGAGAGACCGGTCAGATGTTCACTCGGACGTGTCGGTTCCCGGCTTAGACCAATTCGAATTCCGGTTTAACGCTAACCGGTACGGTTGATCTCCGGATACAAAGACGGACCGTGTATCGGGTCAATTCATTTCTAACTCATTTAGCCGAGCCTGCCATGCAGCCCCTTACCTCTTACACAGAGATACCTGCTCAGGTATTAAACCCTGTCAGAGATTTCTTCAGATCCTCTGCCAGGCGCTCCAGCTGCACAGAGAGCGCAACCAGCTGCTCGCTGACCTTGAACTGTTCCGATGACATGGAGGCTACCTGCTGCGTGGAGGCACTGGTCTGTTCTACCACGGCACTGACACTCGATATGGAGTCACCCAGAATATACTGGGATTCACTCAGTTCCTTGACAGATTCCGAGGAATTCTCAATATGCTTATAGAACTGCTCCATCTCCTTCCGGACGCTGGTGAAGAAGGATGAGGCTTCGCGTACCGATTCCAGCTGTTCATCAAACAGCGGGGAGACTTGGTTCAGCACATGAACTGTATTCTCGATATCCTGCTGAATCTGCTCAGTAATATTCGATACAGACTGAATGGATTCATTTGACTGCTGAGCAAGACTGCGGATCTCATCTGCGATGATGCTGAACCCACGGCCAGCTGCACCTGCTCTAGCTGCTTCAATAGATGCATTCAGCGACAGAATGTTCGTCTGTTTGGTCATTTCGATCATTGGAGCCAGAATACTCTGGATAGAGGCAGTGCTTTTCGTCAGCTTGGCCGAATTCTCCTGGATCAGATCTGTCATTTCGGAAGCAGCCCCCGTCTTGTCAACCAGCTCCTTCATATATTCCGTTCCCTGAACACTTACCGCGATAGCCCGGTCTGCCGACTCGCCCATCGAGGCATTGGCCACATTTACCTTGTCCATCTTGGTTCCGATATCTTCAGCAATTTGGCTCTCCCTGTCGGCCTCAACGGCAAGACTTGAGGCGCCTTGAGCAATTTCCTGGGTCGCTGCAGCAATTTCTCCGGCCGCCTGGGAGGTGCTCTTCGAAGCCGAGGCCAGCGCCTCTGCTGTGTCCAGCACCTTAAGGGCAGTCGCATTCGTCTGTTCAACCAAATCTGAAATGCGGGTCATCATGCGGTTAAAGGCTTGTCCTACACGGCCAATTTCATCATTGCTCTTGAATTTGGCGCGTACTTGAAGGTTCCCGTTCTCTCCTTCTTCCATAAGTTTGGACAATTTACTGAGCGGCTTCCCCACCATCCGGATCATATAATAACCAATGAACAGGGCGATGATAATCGCCACGACAATAACGATGAAGGTAATCGTCAGCAGACGGTCAGCTGCACTTAGGAAGTCGCTGGTTGGAGCGTAACCCATAAGTGTCCATCCTGATGTCGCAAGCGGCTGGAATACGACGAGATTCTCAACGTTCTGCTCATTATTGGTCGTGAATGACCGGTCCTTCCCTTTGAGCTGAGCCGGACTTACCTTGACAAAAGACTCCTTCTCCAGCAGCTTGCTGTCCTTCGCGTGCACAATCTGGCTGTTCGCAGTGACCAGTCTCACTTCACCGGAATTCCCGATCTTCAGGTTGGACAGTATCGTGCCCAGCGAGGATTCCTTAATCTCGATCAACAGGATATATTCAGCTTCCGGATGCTGCATATTCTTGAGCAGTCTGCCCATGGTGAACTCCGGAACACTTGTAGCTCCAAAAAATCCTTTGTTTAGGGTAGGAATCCATACCGGCTCTCCATCGGCTTCCCTGATCTGCTTCATTCTGGCTTCAATCGCCTCATCGGTTCTAACGCCGGCTATCCCAGATTGAAAAGAAGACGTACTGCCCTTTGCGCTCGAAATCAGCTTCACACTGTTCAGCCGATCGTCAGAGCCTGTGAAAGCGTCCAATCTTCGCTTGATCCGATCCTCCGCCTGTGTTTTCTCTACAATACCGAGCTCTGGTAGATTAACCGTTACCAGGTCCGCTCTAAGAATCGGATCTACGGCGAGCTGACGCGACGCCGCCTCATATTGACTGAAGAGGAAATCCAGCTTATCGGCTGCCTGCTTAATGGCCTCGGATGACGCCGAGGACACCTGCTCTTGAATAATTCCCTTAGACACCTGATAAGAGACCAGACCCAGTCCAGCCGACAACACGACAATGGCAATGAACACGATGAGAAAAAGCTTAGTGCCTACCGACTGCCAACCTATTTTTAATCCTAATTTCAAAATAATCCCACCCTAGCGAATATTCTCTATGAACGATATAAATTAGAAATAATTGGTAAGTAATAGTTACAGAAAAAGCACAGTCTCGTTGCAGACTGTGCTTCTTCAATTGTGATACTTCCTACTACACCGGACGCTTGAACTGTCCGGCGTTGATTATCCTTTACTTGCTCCGGACGTTAATCCGTCTACAAGCAGGCGCTGCAGGAAGATGAACAAGATGATAATCGGAATAGCAATGAATACTGAAGCTGCAGCGAACAGCGTAAAGTTACTATTTTGACTCGTATTTACGATATCCCAGAGTCCGACTGCCAGGGTCCAATTGTCCTTGGTCCGCAGAATCAGACGGGCGAAGATAAAGTCCACCCATGGTCCAACAAATTGAGTCAGAGCCATGTACGTCAGCATCGGACGTGACAGCGGAAGAATAATCTGGCGGAAGATTGTAAAGTTGCTGGCACCGTCAATGCGGGCCGCTTCATCCAGCGATCTTGGTATCGTATCGAAGAAGCCTTTGGCAATCAAAGTTCCGCCGAGCGGAGCTCCGCAGGCATACACGATAATCAAAGCGATATGTGTATCCAGAAGGTTAAGCTCTTTGAGCAGCAGGAAGATCGCAATCATACTCATGAATCCAGGGAACATCCCCAGCACTAGAATCGTAGACAAGGCTGTCTTCCGTACGCGGAAGCGGAACCGGGATACGGCATAGCTTGTTAACAAGGTCAGAAGTACACCAAAGATCATGGAGAAGAATGCAATCTTGAGCGTATTCATATACCAATGCGTGAACATGAAGGTATGAGATGTGAATAATTCCTTATAATGATCCAAGGTAAAGCTTTCGGGAATAAGCGTTTTACTGTATAGAGATTTACCTGGTCTAAAAGAAGCCAGCACCACCCATAAAGCCGGGTATAGCGCACACACAGCCAGGATTACCAGTACGATGTAGCTGACGATCAAGCGCAGCCTGTTAGCAAGTTTACGTCCGATCATTGGATCATATCCTCCTCTTTGAACGATCTCGTCCGGCGGTAGTTATAAATCGAGAAGGAGGCAACAATCACGAATATAATAATGCCGACCGCAGAGGCCATGTTGTTCTTGTTCTGATCCAGGGTGAGCTTATACAGCCAGGTTACGAGCAAGTCGGTTGAACCTGCGTATTGGTAGTCTCCGTTCACCGGATTACCTGCAGTCAGAAGGTAGATCGCATTAAAGTTATTGATATTGCCAGCGAACTGGGTAATCAGGGTTGGCGCTGTAGTGAAGAGAATCATCGGCAGCGTAACGATCTTGAACTTCTGGAAGCCTGTCGCCCCATCCACTTCAGCCGCTTCATACATATCCTTAGGAATTGTAGTAAGCACACCCATAATGAGCAGCATGGATACTGGAATCCCTACCCACATATTAACTACGATAACCGTGACTTTCGCCCAGAATGGATCGGTCAGCCAAGGCAGACCGCCAAGTCCGAAGTAACCAAAATATTGGTTGATCGGGCCGAATTGGCCGTTGAACAAGTTCTTCATCACAAGCAGAGAGATCAGCTGTGGAATCGCGTAAGGAATGATGAGGAGCGTTCTCCACATCCCTTTGAATCTGATTCCTTGTTGGCTAACCAGTAATGCTACCAGCATACCGCCGAAATACGTTGTCACTGTGGATAGGATAGCCCAGATAATGGTCCAGGTAAGTACCCCATAGAAGGTATGGCTCCAGGTACCCAAAGAGACCAGATTGGTAAACGTTTCAAATCCAACCCAGTTAACAAGCTTGGCTGGCGGAATATGGTCTGGTGCGGAGTAGTTGGTAAATGCCAGCATGATCATGAAGATAATCGGCATGATCGTGAAGAACAGAATACCCATAGCTGGCAGCACCAGAAATACCTGCGCGAATTTGTAATCCAGAATATATCGAACCGATTGTTTGAAATTGTTCGGTTTATGTCCAGAGTCTCTCAGGCTGCCAATACGGTTGGCATCCTTAATGTTCATAATATAAGCCATAATGAAAAGAACAAGGAACAGTAAAGTAATTAAGCTTTGAATCATGATGATAATCGAGTGGTCACCCTGCACGAGCTTGGAGACCATAATGCCAGAAGCAGACTTAAATTTCACGAATCCAGTAGGTGTATCCCCTAATGTGGTAATTCCCCAGAAAGCAAAACTCAAATAGTTAATGAAATAAGCAATTCCCAAAACCTCAACAAGCAAGAAGATGGCGCCTTTAATATATTGGCGGTTATATATTTGTCCTAGTCCCAAGCTAAGTATCGACAGTATCGTGGCTCTTGTACGGTGACGATCCATGTGCCTTCTCTTCTCCTCTCCCGGCGATCGGGGAATGACCCGCCGCTTATGCGGCGGGCCTCATACTGCATCTATCCCCAATTCACAATCCTAATTATTTCTTAGCGCCGTTGTTCAAATCTTTGATTTGTTGTGCTGCTTTGTCCAAGGTAGCTTTAGGATCTTTACCGTTGTCCCAAATCTCAGGAAGAGCGGCGTTAACCGGGCTCCATACGTTACCCATCTCAGGGATGGAAGGCATAGGCTGGGAGCTCTTAGTTTGTTCTGCGAAAGCGGAAATGAATGGATCGTTCTTGATTTGGTCGGACTCAAGAGCTTCATTGTTAGTTGGGATAGAACCTACTTTTTCGTTCAGAAGAAGCTGTGCATCTTTGGAAGAAGCAAACTCAGCGAACAATTTAGCTGCGTTCGGATATTTCGTGTAAGCATTTACGTACCAAGCTTTGATTCCGGCGAAGGAAACCGCTGGTTTGCCGCCAATGCTAGGGATTGGAGTTACGCCCAATTTATCGCCAAGTGCTGTTTTGTATCCAGCAAGTTCCCAAGGACCGTTAATGTCCATAGCTACGTCACCAGAGCCAAACAAGCTGCGTTTGATATCCGGCGTAATGTCGCCGCTCTTCACTGGGAGAATTTCTTTCAGGCTTTGGTATACTTTCAGGCCTTCAATCGCACCTGGGCTGTTGATACCAATGTCGTCTTTGTCAGTACCGTCTTTACCGAAGATGTATCCGCCAGTAGTTGCGATGAACGGATAGTTGAAGTACATGTTACCTGTCTCCCACATAATTCCGTATTTCTTCTTCGCTTTGTCAGTAAACGTTTTACCGAAAGCTAGAACATCATCGAAAGTTTTTGGAGCATCCTTCACAAGGGATTTATTGTAGTAGAGTGCATAAGTCTCAGCCGCTCTAGGGTATCCGTAGAGAACGTCGTTATAAGTAACACCTTTAATCGAGCTTTCTGTGTTGTTCTTAGTTGTCTCTTCTGCAAACAGGTCGTTCGGGAGAACCAGGTTGGCGCTTGCTGCTCTACCCAGGTTATCGTGAGGGAAGATGACTACGTCAGCTGCCAGACCGGAAGGACCGTCTTGAGTCAATTTGGTTACTTGGTCGGTTGGAGCTACTTCTTCAACTTTAACTGGGACATTGTATTTAGCTGTAAATTGCTTTGCAATTTCATCCGTAAATGATCTTTCATCCTTACTTTCCCAAATGACAAGCTTGGCGCCGTCTTCAGGTTTCACCTCTGGAGTAGCGGTAGTTGTCTCTGTAGTTTTTGCAGTGCCTGAGTCAGTTGTTGTCTGTACCTGCTCGGAAGCCTTTTGAGGCCCGCAAGCCGTGATGGATACAGCCATCGATAACGCTGCAAGCATAACCGCTAATTTCTTGATTTTCATAAAATAACCCTCCCATTTTTAGCGAACAGTTTACAGGAAATGGTCAGCGCAAACGTTTCCGCAAAACTTGAAGCAAGCTACTTTTTTCGCCTGTATTTCTATCTGATTTTAGCAAGCTCTCGGATTGGAAGCGCTTAATTCCTGAAATCATCATACATCACTCCACAGTCATTGCAAAAACGTTTGCATTGCCCAAATACACTCGATTTCAGCCTATTAGGTGACTAATCCTTTGATTATCTCCCTATATCGCAATATTTCTTTTGTTTTTGGTACATTCATCCTATTAATAACCCCACCATTTGGATCATAAAAATATGCTTCATATCAAGCTTTCAGACCCAAAATTGTCACATTCCATATCTCCGCCCCTTTTTTATGGAATTACCACCGCTTTCAACCCGGTTTAGGATGCAAAGGTTGGACTGGTTCTTGATAAATCCTATTGTTTAACAATATATGGACATGCTATAATCCTGAGCAAAGAAAGAATTATCCCTCTTCAACCGGGATATGTCATCTTCTTTCCCAACAAAAAGGCAATGTTACCTACAAGGTACAACCTCGCTCGATTTTATAGAGACAGGGTGTGCCTTTTTTGCACATCTTGATCAAATCTAAGGGGGAATCAGAATGTTACTCGAAGCTGTCTATCATAGACCAAAGCTGAACTGGGCTTACGCTTACGACAAGGAAACGATTCACTTGCGAATTCGGACCAAGAAGGGAGACCTCTCGCATGTGTATGCGTGGGCGGGTGATAAGTATGCATGGGATCGTACAAGAGAGCTTGTACCTATGCGTGTCATGGCCTCAGATGAGATGTTTGATTACTGGGAATGCAGTGTCAAGCCTCCCTACCGCCGATTGAAATACGGGTTCCTGTTGCAAAAAGGCAGCGAGAAGCTCTGGATGACCGAGTACGAATTCACCCCGAATATGCCGGCCAACCCGGACCGGCTGTTCGAGATTCCTTACATAAATCCGGTTGATGTGTATACTCCGCCTGCCTGGGTGAAGGATGCGGTGTTCTATCAGATCTTCCCTGAACGTTTTGCCAACGGAGACCCGAGCAATGATCCCGAAGGAACACTCCCATGGGGAGGAAAGCCTGAGCGGGATAACTTCTTCGGGGGAGACCTTCAAGGGGTTATCGACCATTTGGACCATTTGAGTGAGCTGGGAATCAACGCTATATACTTCACTCCACTGTTCGCAGCTACAACGAACCACAAATATGACACAGAAGATTACTTGCGAATCGATCCTCAGTTCGGTGATGCCGAAACACTGAAGAAGCTGGTTAAGCTGTGTCATGACCGCGGCATCCGCATCCTGCTTGACGCCGTATTCAACCACTCAGGTGGTACATTCGCTCCATTCCTTGACGTGAAGGAGAAAGGCGAAGCGTCCAAGTACAAGGACTGGTTCCATGTGAACAGCTTCCCGCTGGAAGTGAAGGATGATATTCCTTCCTATGACGCCTTTTCATTTGAAGCGCATATGCCGAAGCTGAATACCGGACATCCCGAGGTTAAAGAGTACCTGCTTAAAGTTGCTGAGTACTGGATCAAAGAGGTGGGTATTGACGGCTGGCGCCTGGATGTAGCCAATGAGGTGGATCAGGGCTTCTGGCGCGAGTTCCGCAAAGTGGTGAAGAATGTGAACCCGGATGCTTATATCCTGGGTGAAATCTGGCATGAATCTTCACCTTGGCTGCAAGGCGATCAATTCGATGCTGTAATGAACTATCCATTTACCTTCGCAGTCACTGATTTCATTGTAAGTGGAACCCTCGATGCCGGCGGCTTCGCCAGCGCCATTGCCGTTCAGCTGTCGAGATATCCTCAGCAGGCGAGCGAGGTTGCCTTCAACCTGATTGACAGCCATGATACCGTGCGTCTCTTGACTCTCTGCGACGGGAGCAAAGACAAGCTGAAATTGGCTGCTGTCTCCCTATTCACTTACATGGGAACTCCATGTATCTATTACGGGGATGAGATCGGCATGGATGGCGGACCTGATCCGGACTGCCGTAAATGTATGGTCTGGGAGCCGGAGCAGCAGGACCGCGAGTTATTCGCTTTTTATCAGCGCCTGATTCAAATCAGAAAGGACCACTCGGCCCTGCGTACAGGCACGATCAAGTTCCTCTCTGCGGGTAAAGGGGAGACGAAGCTGGCTTATGAACGCCGCCTCGGTGACGAGACCGTAATTGTCATGCTGAACAATGACAGTACGATTCAGTCAATTGAAGTGGATGTCTACGACAATTCATGGACAGATGAATTCACCGGCAAAGAATGGAACGCCGAGCGCGGCAAGCTGTCCGTGCGGCTTCCGGCTTACGGATTCGCCATTCTATCCGCGAAGTAATATGAAAAGGCCGCCGAAAGGCGGCTTTTTTTGTTTGGCAGCACAGGCGGGGATGGATGCTGAAACACGCCATGGGGGGGGGGTTGTGCATCTTGGGTGCTTCTTTCTATTTAACTCCGCCCCCATTTGCCCTATGCCGCAGAATATGAAACTTTTACCAGGTCGGGCGCGTTTAACTAGGTGGAGGCGATCAACATGAAATCTAAACAAATTACTGCAGGCATACTTTCACTCGCTATTGGCTTAACCTCAGCAGGCATGGCCGTGGCTGCACCTGCTGCTAACGGAGCGCAGTCAACTGCAAAGACTCAATCTGCTCCAGCCAAGAAAGCGGACAAGAAAACAGCTCCGGCTCAGAAAGTGACGGACCCTGCCCTGATCAAGAGCTTGAACCACGAGACGGCTATTCCGCTACTTGTTGATGCAGAGAAAAGATATTTCTACGCGCTTGGCGGCGGGACAGGAACAGGTGGTGAGATAGAGACTTTCACCGAGAATGGTAAGGAATACCGCTACTTATCCGCGGATATCGATACGAAGGACGAGCTGCTGAAGTACCTGATGAAGAGCTATACCAAGCAGGCCAGTGAATTTTTCATCAAAAAATTCATCATCGTTCACGAGGGACGTCTGGCGCAGCTGAATGCCGATTCCGGTAACCTGCTAGAATTTGATAGAGCTACGGCCAAGATGATCAGCATGACCCCGACCAAGCGGGTCTATAAGATCAATGTTCCTTTTCCCAAAGAGATTAAGGAAAGCTCCAAGTACATCATGGTGAAGTTCGAGAAGGTCGGCGATTACTGGAGAGTAGATACGGCACCTCAGTTGATCTTCTAAGTGCTGCATCACAGCCGAATTGTATCCGATCATGGGACAAGCTTGAAATAGTTAGTTAATCCAGCCATTATGCCGTATGTACCAAGCAAGCCGTAAAGCCCTGCCCTGAATCTTCTGATTCATGAGCAGGGCTTTCGCTTTATGCACGTATCCAGGCGGTTCAATTCTCCTGATCATACATCACCATAACGGATATCCCCGGAACCCGGATTCTCCCCTCTCTCCCATCCACTTCCTCAAGAACAGCCGTCCCGGCGGCGGTGTCGTTAACGACTACGTGCCAACGCCCATGGTTCGGAGGCAGACTAACCTCACAGGCCTCGCTATTTGCGTTGTAGATCACAACAATACAATTCCAGGTATCCCCGCAGGCGTGGTTCGCGATCTGAAAAGAAACCACGTTCCCTTCCGCACGCCATATCTGCAAATGCTCGTTCACGGCCTCCCGGGTGCTCATTCGGAAGGCGGGGTGATCTTTTCGCAGACGGATCAGTCCCTTATAGTAGTCAAATACATAACGGAATTTTTGCTTGTTCCTCCAGCGTATCTTATTAATCACATCCGGGCTCTTGTAGCTGTTATGATCCCCGAATTTGGTTCTGAGCATCTCATCCCCAGCATGAAGCATCGGAATTCCCTGCGAGGTCAAGACAATCGCGTTAGCCAGCAGCGTCCGCCGTACTGACTCATCAAGCATGACATCCGCTCCCTCTCCTACTCCCTTATAAGGCTCTGCCTGGTTCACGGCATCTTCAATGGAACCGCCGCTGCGAAGTGTGCCGTCCTGCATCTCAAGCATGCCCATTTCGCGCAAGATTCCCCTCGCTGCGATTACTTTATCCCAGAGAATATAGTTATCATGGGCCGTTACATAGTTAATGGATTCCGCGGGTGAATGGGTGAATGTATCGATGGATCCTTTTACCCCGGCGGCAATATCTCCCTCTATTCCTGGTTCGCCCGTAGCGAATCCCCGGTGCCCTCCATCACTGTCCCCTTTGATTGCGATGCGGAAGTTATCGTTAAATACGCCAAATCCCCTGTGCCGCTGGCTGCCTTTCAAAGTCTTCTTCTCCTGCGGCAGGGTTGTTCCCCCCATATCCCAAGGTTCTCCGTAGATTAGAATCTCTGGATTAATCTCATGCAGCATCCGGGTCACCTCGGCCATCGTGTCGATATCGATCAGACCCATCAGATCAAAGCGAAAGCCATCCAACTGAAATTCCTCCGCCCAGTACCGGACTGAATCCAGAATGTACTTGCGTACCATGGGGCGCTCCGAAGCGAGCTCGTTGCCGACCCCCGTTGCATTGGTATATCTCCCGGTGTCGGTTGTCCGGTAATAGTAACCCGGCACAATTTTGTCAAAAGGCCCGTCGTCCGTAGAATACGTATGGTTGTACACCACATCGAGAACAACGCTTATCCCTTGATCATGCAGCGCCTGGATCAGTTCCTTGAACTCGCGGACCCGACTCGCCGGATCACACGGGTTCAATGAGTAGGACCCTTCCGGAACATTGTAGTTCTGCGGATCATAGCCCCAGTTGTACTCTGAACTCCCGCCTTCCCCAGCCCCGGCAGACAGCTCGTTCACAGTTGCATAATCGCTGCAGGGAAGCAGTTGCACGTGGGTAATTCCCAGTTCCTTCAGATGCCCGATCCCGCTCTTAAGCCCATCTGATGTGGTGGCGCCTAACTCGGTAAAAGCCTTGAACTTTCCCTTATGCATCAGACCTGCGCTTTCATCCACGGAAAAATCACGTACATGCAGCTCATAGATCACCGCATCCGTGGGCTGCTTGAGTAGGGTCTTCTCTCTGGTCAGCCATCTGTCCGGGTTCGATGCAGCCAGATTCATGACGACGGATCTCTGCCCGTTAGCCGTTACGGCTTTTGAGTAAGGGTCGACTGCAATATGCGAGGCTCCGTCAGCAAACTCCACCTTGTACATATAACATTGACCGGCCAAATCCCCTCTAACTGCCGCAGACCATACCCCGCAAGAGACCCGCCTCATGGGCACAATATTCCGTATGTCACTATGCTCAGTGACTAGTCCATCGGTATTATAAGTCCCGGCATCTTCATATAATAAAAGACTTACCTTGGCAGCCGTAGGCGCCCAAAGCTTGAACACACTCTCGCAGGGTGTATAAGCAGCGCCGAGATCCCGGCCCTCATAATAGAATTCAGGCTGATCCAGAATATGACGCATCGTGACCTTCGCCGCCGAGAAATGACTGCTTTTAAGCAAATAGGCCCTCGTTACATCCAAATACCTAGGATTCATAATCCGAATCGTGAGCGTACAGTCCCCTGTCCTTATGGCGGACACAGGAATATCCTCCAGCGTTGCCTGATCCGTTAATACAATCGTCTTCATATCTTCATCCGTAATATATTCGCTTGTTACAGCGATTATCGTGTCGGCGGCATCTGCAAGGGCTGAACGGAATTTAGGCGATACATCGGCTTGAGTAGGGTCATAATATACCTGCCTGTCATCTTGAACGATCCAGACACTTGCCTCTTGACCGCCTTCTGGTATCACCACTCGCCTGACTGCCTCCTGATCCGCCCATTCGTTACTGTTCAAGCTCCATCTCGTAATGATCTCGATTCGGGGTACGGGGAGTTCAATGGATGCCACTGCAAAGCCTTCCCCATCCACCATAGAAAAAGAATAGCTGCGCCCTTCCTGATGGTCATACCATATCCACAAGTTCCAGCCCTCAAGCTGCTGGCCATAACGGAAATAATGAATGTTATACCTATATATCTTCCCAGTGCCCGGCTGTTCTGCACTCATCCATTCCACGTTGCAATCACATCCTGTCAGTTCCGCGAGGGGCTTGCTGAATACGCTTTCCGAAAAAAAGAGTGTGCGGGATGTAGGGGTATGCTCGCCGGAAGAAATGTACGTGCTCCCTAATGGATGCACGCCTCATACCAGACGTGAAATCTGCGGCTCCTACAGTGTATGAGTCATGATCTCACTTGGTTCTCTTCTACACTTGCATGCAGCCTAAAAATTCATGCTGAAACAGCGCTCTATTTACTTTACAATTTCTTTCGATTAAGATTACAATGTAAAAGCAAACGGTTCCACGAAGGAGGTTGCCAATGGCTGTAACCATTAAGGATGTTGCCAAGAAGGCCGGAGTTTCACCCTCCACCGTGTCCCGGGTATTATCCAATCACCCCCGAATCAGTACTCAAACCTCCAATAAAGTGAAGGAGATTATGGAGCAGCTCGGTTATCACCCGAACATCATGGCCAAGAGCCTGGTATCGAAGACAACCGAAAGCATCTGCATCATTCTGCCGAAGCCGGCAGAGGAGCTGTTCTCCAACCTGTTCTTTATGGAGCTGATTCGCGGTATTGTCACTCAAGCTAACCGTTCCGGATATGATGTGCTAATCAGTTCAGGCGCGAATGAGAAGGAAGAAGTCGAGGCTGTAGCCCGGCTCTTGAAAGGCCGCCGTGTAGATGGTGCCATTCTTCTATATTCCCGTAACGACGATCCGGTGATTGAATTTCTGCATGCGAACAATTATCCGTTTGTAATCGTGGGCAGAAGCAATGACCATCCCGATGCCTTGTCTGTGGATACGGACAATGTTCAGGCCGCTTATGATGCAACGAAGCATCTGATCTCTATGGGCCACGAACGTATCGGATTCGTAAGCGGTCCGCCGAATTTGACGGTCTCTCAAGACCGGATGAGGGGTTATCAGAATGCACTGATCGACGCGGGTTTCGAGATGCGTCCCGAGTGGATTGTCGAAGGAGAATTTTTGCAGGACAGCGGCTACCGTGCGATGTCCTTCATTATGAGCCTTCCGAACCGCCCGACCGCTCTTGTCGTTGTCGATGATATGGTGTCATTCGGAGTTCTGCGAGGTCTGCACGAGCTTAATTTCAAAGTTCCTGATGATATTTGCCTGGTCAGCTTTAACAACATTACGTTATCAGAGCTGTCTACACCGCCAATCAGTAGTATTGACATTGGCATCTACCATCTGGGCTACACCGCATCCCAAATGCTGATTCAGAACATCCAGAACGGTGAAGATATAACTTATCAGACTCGTCAGATTATTCCGCATCGCTTGATGATACGGGAATCTTCTATGCTGTCACTACCGAAAAGGTGACCTAACGGGACACAAATAACTGAAGCTGAAATGCTTCATTTATTTTTAACACTTTGTACAAACGTTTGCGCTATTTAGAGGAGGAATCATTAATGGCATCTATTCAAGCTTGTTTATTCGACCTCGATGGTGTCCTAGTCGACACTGCTAAGTATCACTACCTGGCTTGGAAACGTCTAGCTGAAGAGCTTGGGTTTGTATTTACGGAACAAGACAATGAGCGTCTTAAAGGCGTATCCCGGACAGCTTCACTTGAGATTCTGCTTGAAATTGGCGGAATCCAGCTGGACGATGCGGCCAAGCAGGAGCTTGCGGAACGCAAGAACAACTGGTATGTGGAATCCATTACAAGCATGGACGAAACCGAGATTCTTCCCGGAGCGCTTGAGTTCCTGAAAGAATGCCGCAGCAATGGTCTGAAGGTAGCTCTCGGCTCAGCCAGTAAGAACGCCATGCTTATTCTGAATAATACGGGCCTGACCCCTTACTTCGATGCTATCATTGATGGTACCAAGACAGCTGCTGCCAAGCCGGATCCGGAAGTATTCGTACTGGGAGCCAAGGAGGTTGGAGTTCCGACCGAGAACTGTGTCGTGTTCGAAGATGCGGAAGCAGGTATTGAAGCCGCGGTGCGTGCAGGAATGCGCAGTGTAGGTATCGGAAGCCCTGATACCCTCAGCCGTGCGAACCTGGTTGTTCCTTCACTTCAGCAAATGTCTGTAAGCCGGTTGGCTGAGCTGTAACAGCCTCCCTGCCTGTGCAGAGTGATTTCCTAGAGAGCTGAGAAGACTAATTAAAACTACTAGTATCTTGTAAAGGAGCCGGTATAAGTGAAACAGTATTTGAAGGTTGACGAATGGTCTATTATCGAGGAAAGCTTCGATCCTATCAATCATGAAATTTCAGAAAGTATTTTCAGCATCGGGAACGGATTTATGGGGCAGCGTGCCAACTTTGAAGAGCAGTACAGCGGTCCATCTCTTCAAGGCAGCTACATGGCTGGCGTGTACTATCCAGACAAAACCCGTGTAGGCTGGTGGAAGAACGGATATCCGGAGTATTTTGCTAAGGTCCTGAACTCCACGAACTGGATCGGGATTGATGTGTATGTGGGAGGTACGGTTCTCGACCTCGCAAAATGCAAGGTAACTGAGTTCCGCCGCGAGCTCAACATGAAGGAAGGCGTTCTGATCCGCAGTGCTGTGGCCGAAATGGAAGATGGCAAGCAGATCAAGATCGAATCCACCCGCTTCGTGAGCATTGCCCGTCATGAGATCGGTGCGATCCGTTATGCGGTTACTCCTCTGAACTTCTCGGCTCCTATTCGCCTCACTGTCTACCTGGACGGCGATGTGAAGAACAAGGACTCCAACTATGAAGAGAAATTCTGGAATGAAGTAAGCAAGGAAGTGTCTGCCGGTTCCGCCAATCTGACGCTTAAGACGAAGAAGCTGGATTTCCACGTGACTTCCGTTATGACTTACGATGTATTCAAGAATGGGGAGAAGCTTGACCTGACCCCTTCCACAGTGGAGAAAGAAAAATACGTCGGCAATGATGTTACCATTCAAGCTGAACAGAATGAAGAAATCGTTGTCTATAAATATGTGGCTAATGTGACCTCCCGTAACCACGGCCTGGGTCAATTGGTTGAAGTCGGTTCCAAATTGCTTGAGGAAGCAAGAACCGCTGGATTTGACGTACTCCTGTCCGAGCAGGTTGCAGGCTGGGCTGACAAATGGAAAGAAAGTGACATTATCATCGAGGGTGATGTGTCTGCACAGCAGGCGATCCGCTTTAACATTTTCCAATTGAATCAGACTTACAGCGGCGAAGACGATCGCCTTAACATCGGACCGAAGGGCTTCACCGGCGAGAAATACGGCGGCAGCACTTACTGGGATACCGAAGCTTACTGCGTACCGTTCTACCTGAGCACAGCAGATTCTTCTATCGCACGTAACCTGCTTATCTATCGTTATAAGCACCTGGAGAAGGCTAAGGAGAATGCCCGCAAGCTCGGCTTCACCAAAGGCGCCCTCTATCCAATGGTAACTATGAACGGTGAAGAGTGTCACAACGAGTGGGAGATCACTTTTGAAGAGATCCACCGTAACGGCGCGATTGCTTATGCGATCTATAACTACGTTAATTATACAGGTGATAAATCGTATCTCGGTCAGTACGGCCTTGAGGTTCTGGCTGAAATCTCCCGTTTCTGGGAACAGCGCGTGAACTATGCACCACGCAAAGACCAATACGTGATGCTCGGCGTAACCGGACCGAACGAATATGAGAACAACGTGAACAACAACTGGTATACGAACCGTATCGCTGCATGGACGATGGAATATACGCTGGAGGTTCTGGATTACCTGAAAGCGAACGAGCCATCCCGTTACAACGAGCTGGTTGAGACTCTGAAGCTTCAACCGGAAGAGACGGATAAATGGAAAGATATTATCGCTAAAATGTACTACCCTGCGGACGAAGAGCTTGGAATCTTCCTGCAGCAAGACGGCTTCTTGGACAAAGAGATTATCCAAGTTAAAGACCTGAAGCCAGAGAACCTGCCGATCAACCAGAACTGGTCTTGGGACCGTATCCTTCGCTCCTGCTTCATCAAGCAAGGTGACGTCATTCAAGGTCTGTACTTCCTGAGCCACAAATATGACCTGGAGACCAAGAAACGGAACTTCGACTTCTACGAGCCGTTGACCGTTCATGAGTCCTCCCTGTCTCCGTGCCTGCACTCCATTCTTGCTTGCGAGCTTGGATACCAGGAGAAGGCTTACGAAATGTACCTGCGTACAGCAAGACTGGATCTCGATAACTACAACAATGACACCGAAGACGGCTGCCACACTACAAGTATGGCGGGAACCTGGATGTCTGTCGTTCACGGCTTCGGCGGCCTTCGTGTAGAGAATGATGAGCTTGTATTGAAACCGTTCATCCCAGGTCACTGGAAATCCTTCTCGTTCAAAGTGATGTTCCGCGGATCCCGTCTGAAAGTCAGCGTGTCTGACAAGGATATCACGGTATCCAACGAGACTGAGACGCCTGCAGCGATTCGTATCTTCGATCGTGACTACACCGTTAGCCCGCTTGGTATGATCCAAGTTGAGAACGCAGTAGTGAATGCTTAATTAGTAAAGAAAGGGTGGCGAACGCTTCGTTTCTTCAGAATCGTTACCGTCCTCTCCGCTTTCTCAGCGGAGCCTTTAAACCAAATAGCATGTCTACCCATGCACAATGTTGTGGATAGTATTGAAGCGCCCGGGGGCCAATTGGCTCCCCGGGCGCTTCTTCGTCGTTCAAGGCTAGCACGTTAGAGAGCTGGGGCTTTCTAACTATGAAATTTCTGGAAGAAACAGCCGAAATAAACGGTATACCTATTTTACATACATAGAGAAGAATTAGACTGGAGGGAAATTCATGTTCGCCGATGATTTGCAATTGGCTGCAGAGAAGCAACAAATGGTGAGTGTCAAAATCCAGGATGGACGAATTCTGATTGGACTGCCACAGATGTCCCAGCAGGAGAATCGTGTCAGGATTTTCGATGAAAGAGGAGCCATAACCATCCCCTTTGAAGACATTGTTCATGTGATGAGACTCATCAACTTCTCTTGACTACCGAAGCCTATACTGAAGACCACGAGCCGTGCAGCGGCCCGTGGTCTTCTTGGCATACAGGATCAATAACTAAGAGCCCAGCCTAAGGCATCTGTTGTATACTGGAAAAAAGAAGAAAGCAGGATAGGAGGCTGAAGCTTATTAATCCGAAGAAGGTAACCTGGCTGGAGCTTTTTTATGATCTGATCTATGTCGTCGCGGTTTCTATCACCGCCCATGTGCTCGCCGAGTCTCATGGCGGTCACATTTCAGGGGAGGCAATCATGAAGTATCCCCTCATCTTCATCCCCTTGTGGTGGGCCTGGACGGGCTTTACTTTGTATGTGAATCGATTGGGTCAAGATAACCTCGCTCAGCGGGTAGTGTACTTCATCCAGATGCTGTTCGTCATCATCATGGCCGCAGGCATCAATATCGACTTTGAGTCCCATTACCTCTTGTTCATGCTGGGTTACGTTGGCATTCGTATGTCCACCGTCTTCATGTATGTGCGGACCTGGATAAGAAATGATGCTGCCAAGCGCAGGGTTGCCCGTTATTTAGCCTTAAGCTTTCTTACTGGAACGCTTATCAGCTTTAGCTCAGTTCTGTTCCCAGGGCTTATGAAATTCTATGTCCTGTATCTTGGCATATTCCTTGAGATCGTCTTTCCCCTGGCCGGTCGGCACATCCTTCGGCAAATGCCGGTTCATCATCATCACCTGGTGGAGCGTTACGGCCTCGCCACTATTATTTTACTGGGCGAAACCATCCTTGTCATTGTGGATACAATCCGGCATCATCCCATTACACTGCAGTCGGGATTCGAGCTTCTGCTAGGGTTCATCATTACCGTGTCCATCTGGTGGCATTACTTCGAGTCTTCGGAACAAGTGGAACAGACCGGTGATGGAGCTGGTCATAGGGTAATCTACGGGCACTTATTCACCTTCATGTCACTGGGGATTATCTCTAATGTAATCCGGTATGCGATGAGCCATGAGCTGGCCCTCGGTCCCTTTGCCTGGCTTGCCCTATCGGGACTCGCCATGTACATCCTGTCTATGACCGTTATCTTTAGCCCTCTCCAACACAAAAAGAGCTTACAGATCTTTAGCCGGCTTGGCTATAATCTGGCTGCTCTAGTCCTATGCGGGATTATTCTGCTGCTGCTTCCCTCTATCTTGACGGTGTACATCGCTCTGACGCTCTTCTTCATCGCCCATACCTTGATAGCTATGAGGCGGCTTGGTAAGAGAATTCAGCGTGACGCGAATTCTAACGGCTCTACTTTACTCTCATGAATTTCTGCAACAAGAAAATAATTGCAATAATCATACAATTGAGATTAACTGGATCACAAGAGTATTTGTATCAATGCTCATACTATCCGCTCTCTCTAGCGAAAAAAACTGAGTATAATTAAGCCTATTAATAACACGGGGACTATACAGCCGAAGAAGTATCCGAAATACCGGACCCACTTCGGCATTTCTTTTAAATTCACTCTCTTCGGCGGGCCACCGCCTTCAATGTACTGGAGGTTCGCCATAGGTTCTCGGTTAAAGACTGCTACATCATTGTGCATGGGCTGCTCTTCTGTTTCATGGAGCTTCATCTTCTACAACTCCTATCGTTAATCCTTCGGTATTTCAATAACTTCCTTCCGTTTCTCATCAGGAAGTATTAACGAGAACGTTCCAGTAGAATCTGTCACGCTTCCGCCGAATTTCCTTTCGTAGCCAGTTTGGGTATATTCTCCATCAATATTAAAACGGCCGTATTCCTCATAGGAAGCATCTCCATAATACCAGTAGCTGTAATACAGAAAAGGCTTCTTAATTGTTGGTGTCGGTCCTGTCCGGTCCTTAAGCTTGTCCTCTAAAAGCTGCTGCACCGGATCCTGACCAATCTTCTGAACATGAGCCTGCCAGGTCGCTACGAGAAAGTCATCTTTATATTCAAACAAGGTTATCGTTTCGCCGCCATCGACCATGAAGAAGCGCAGGGCCTCCCCCTCGGGAAATAGGAAAGTAGTGCTGTAATCCTCGTGATAATGCGAGGTTGTTAAAGGCCGATGCTCGTAATGAGCTCCGCTATATGCTGTATCCATTGCAATAGATCTGCTCGTTGATAGATCGCCCTTATAGAGCTCGGCTCGCCCGCTTGGCGTCAGCGGCGATTGAATGGAGACGGTGTTATCACTCCAAGATACCCTGTAGCCATACTGCTCTGATACGAACCGCAAAGGGACATAGACTCGATTATTAACCGTGTAGACTGGAACATCTAAGGGAATGGTGTAGGCCACATTCACGCCCTCCTCAATCCAGGCTGTCTTCTTGCCTACCGTCAAGGATAGGGTCTCCGACCACTTGCTAACGGTTGCCGTGTGATTATGTGGATTCCATGATACTGAAGCCCCCAGCGATTCAGAGACAGCCCGAAGCGGGACCATTACCCTCCCTTGCACTAGAATAGGATGACTATCCGATTTCAGCGGTTTGTCCTTCACTGTGATGCCTATATCTTTGGCAGCAGACGCAGAATAGTTGAAAGATACGACGCCTAAGATGACAAATGCGCATAGCAGCTTTTTCACAAAGCTCATCCTTCCCTAAAAAACTACATTTGTTTAATCCCGTATCACTTCTGTGTCGGCAATAAAATCGTGAAGCGACCGTTTATCCTCCCGGGCCCCGACCATAGTCGCACTGACAATAACGGCAATGCCGAACGTGCCGGCATACACCAGGCCAGCCACCACATTGCGTAGCAGCATCGTCACCAAACCTGGTCGATCACCATTATCGAACCTTACGATACGGATACCGCATATCTTTTTGCCGATCGTATAACCGTTCCAAAATATCGGGGTTAGAAAATTGTACAGAAATATCAATGTATCTATGACATAGTTAGTGTCCCATTTACCGGTGATCAGCAGCGTGATGATGTTGAGCGGTAAGCCGATGATCAGTCCATCAAGTAAAGTGGCGCCGAGTCGAATCCAGAAACCAGCCGGTTCATTCATTTACTACCACGCTCCTCACTATAATTATAACATTTATGGAATATAAAGGTTAATAAATATATTTAGTATTATACGTTCTCAGGATGGTATAATTACCCAGGATTATAATCTAATATGTTGAGGTGGTAATTATTATGGAATCCATTAACAAATCCATCATCACTGTCGAGACCAAAGTTCATTCGCCAATTGAAAAGGTATGGGAGTATTGGACCGAGCCGCAGCATATTACTAAGTGGAGTAACGCTTCCGATGAATGGCATGTGCCGAAAGCCGAGAATGATCTAAGAGTTGGCGGAGCCTTTCTTACAAGAATGGAAGCTAAGGATGGCAGTTTTGGTTTTGATTTTAGCGGGGTTTATGATGAAGTACGAATTAATGAATTTATTGCTTATACCATTGGAGATGGGAGAAAGGTTACGATTACTTTTATTGGTGAAGGAGACGACACCAAGGTGATTGAAGCTTTTGAGGCCGAAGCCACCAATCCCGTCGAAATGCAGCAGGCAGGCTGGCAGGCGATTCTTGATAATTTCAAAAAGTATAGCGAGAGTCACTGAAAGATGTCCGGTTCCGCAAAAATAATTAATATGGGGAAGTGTATATGAGATTAAACCATCTCAATCTAACTGTCAGTGACGTTAAAGCGGCTATGGATTTCTTGGTGAAATATTTCGGGTTGCAAATCGGAAGCACACGCGGCAATGGATTCGCTGTACTATTTGACGATGGAGGCTTGGTGCTTACCTTGATGAAGGGTGCACAGGTCGAATATCCAGGTACCTTCCACATCGGCTTCATTCAAGAAAGCGAGGAGCGGGTGAACGAGATCAACGAGCGATTGAGAAATGATGGGTTTGATGTGAACCCTCCGCAGCGATCTCACGCCTGGACGTTCTATGTGCAAGCACCTGGCGGATTTACGGTCGAGGTTCAGCATTAATAAATAGTCAGATTTAAGTTCATTTAGACAAGACGAATCAGATAAGAACGAATTGCGCCCTTCCATATGGAGGGGTTTTTTGTGCCGAAAAGGACAGATTCATAGAATAATTTACTTTTTGTGGAATTCACTATACAATACTAATGGTACCAATATGTTATCCCCGGTACCAGAGGAGGACGGCCATTGAAAGACAGAATTGTAGATGAGACCATCTCGTTAATTCAGAAGAAAGGCTTTAACTTTACGATTAGTGATCTGACCAAGCAGCTGTCCATCAGTAAACGAACGATATATGACAACTTCTCTTCCAAAGACGACATTGTCGAGGAGGTCATTAACCGGCTGATTGACAAGATCAAGGCCAAGGAACGGCTGATTGCTGAAGATCCTGAGCTTAACGAAGTCCAAAAAATCAGACATATCCTGATCTGTGTGCCTGAGGAATTTGCCATCATGGACTCACACAGGCTGGTGGAGCTGAAGCAGTATCATTTCAAGACATGGACTAAACTGGATACTTTCCTTAAGGATGAATGGGGTGTTGTTCAGGAATTGCTGTCCCGAGGCACCGAGAAAGGGATCATCAAGAACATCCATCCCCTCTTATTCACCGAGTTATACTTGGGAGCCATTAACCAAATTTATGATGCATCTTCTCCTCTAAAGAATCTGTTGACCATGGGGGAAATTCTTGAATCGGTTGTAAATATTCTCCTGGAAGGTATAGCAGTACCAAATCCTGACTGAAGGTGATTGTATGTACTTGCACTGGATCTACCTGCTGCTGGCCATTCTATTTGAGGTGGCCGGGACGATCAGCATGAAGCTGTCCGCTGGCTTCACCAAGTGGCAGCCCAGCCTGCTGATTGTTATATGCTATATCTGCAGCCTTGTTTTTCTAACACTGACTCTAAAAACAATTCAGGTGTCGGTGGCTTATGCAATATGGTCGGGCATGGGAATTGTAATGATTACGCTGATCGGCTTCCTGTGCTTTGCCGAGAATATCAATCTGCCTAAGGCCATTTCCATTATCCTCATACTCATCGGCGTGATTACCTTGAACCTGACGGCCGAACACCCTCATCACGAGCCCTCACTGAAGCAGTCAAATAACTAGGTATCCTTGGTCAAATTTCATGGAGGACAATTCATGCGACTACTAAAGCCATTTTTTCTAATTACGGATATTGGTTTCATTATCTATTGGATCGTGACTTTCCTGCAGGTTATTCCAACCGAATGGGCCTTCAAAGACTACCATAACCCTATGATTATGGCCTGGAACTGGTCTTTCCTGCCGCTGGATATCCTGATTTCTGCAACAGGCCTGTTCAGCTTATATCTGTATCGCACACAGCGTGCCGCCTGGAGAAGCGCTGCATTGATCTCTCTCGTGTTAACTTTTTGCTCGGGTCTACAGGCTATTGCTTTCTGGCTGTTCAGTAACGATTTTGATATAACCTGGTGGTTATTCAACTTGTACCTCATGATCTATCCGCTGTTCTTCATCAAAGCTTGTCTCCCCCAACCCGAACCGCTCAGAGCATAACAAGTGGTACCGTGAAAGGTCCATGATTACCACAACGCCACAACGACATCGGCTGCAAGAAGGGGCAAGCTAAATAAGAACAGAATACCTGCAGCGGTTCTTCTGTTCTTCCGGTCCTGTCTGGATTCATGAGCCTGATGCTGTCTTACTCTCTCCCCCGTCAAGAAATTCCCCGAGATGAAAGCCCCAATGATCAGGGCAGCCGAGCCTGCCCATCCCGCAGTCTGTAGGAAGAATGCTTCGTTTCCCTTGACCCAGGATATAATTCCGAGGATCACCGCCACCGTTATCCCTCCTGCTAAGCCATACCACTCACGTCTCATTCTATTCCCCTCTCATTCAAGCCATTTTTTGGTATATTATAGCATTAAATTCTCCTTCTGTTATCTTAGTTTGCTAAGTGTATGCGCTCTAATAGTATGATAAACTCTTAATAGAGCAGCCTTACGATAAGTTAGTTAGAATAATCACCTAGAACTTCCACGGAAGAACCACCCGAAAGCAGGCTGATGAGATGAATTTGAATGATCTCCATTTGAATGTAAAAAATTTATACAAGGATATTCTCCGAAGCTGCTGGCTGATTATTGGCATTTACACTGCCGGGACTCTACTGGAGCTATTATTCACGATTCACGATCATCTCGACTTCTTCTTGCAAGCAACCTGTATTCCAGTCCTTGAAATGACGACCCTGAATCTGATTATGGGGGTTGTCTTCCGCAGAGTAACCCGCTGGATTGAATACTTGCTTATTGCCGGGGTGAATCTGTTCATTAGCATCATTATTATTTCACTATATGAACTGCCTATTGTATTCTATATTCTTATTATTCCGATTCTTCTCTCGCTGTATTTCTACAGCAAGCGTCTAATTATATTCGCGCTGATTCAGGCTATCCTTACGGTTATTCTGATCTACACGTTCTCCACAACCATCAGGTATTCGCTGGACCAGTCAGAACTCATTATGCTGTTCTCGATGTTCACGGCCACAGCCTTAATTATTAACAGCCTTCGGAAGCATGCTTTCGCTCTGACTCAAGAGCTGGTGAAGGTAACCCAGGAGAAGCAGGACCTGCAGACCCGAAATACCCTTATGGAAAGACTGAACCGGGTTGACTCGGCGACGGGTCTATATAACCACCGTTCTTTTCACGAGCATCTGGTTAATGTTATGGGCGTGTCGGAGGCTTATTCGCTGCATGTTCATCTCGCCATACTGGATATCGATAATTTCAAGAAGGTGAATGATACCTTCGGCCACGCCGTAGGTGACTCTGTCATTAGCTATGTGGCCACACAATTGAATGAATTTCTGGACCAGAATGATTTTGCCTCAAGATACGGAGGCGAGGAATTTGCTATTCTGAGTGTCGAGAAGAACACAGCCCAGTTCGTAGAGCAGCTGGAAGTCATTCGCTTGGCTATTTCACAGAAGCATTTTGACACGATGAACGGATTATCTGTCACGATTAGTATTGGAGTTCAGCAGCTCATGCCGGGGATGACCAAGGAGGAGTTCTTTCACCAGGCGGACATGGCCCTGTACGAAGCGAAGAAGTCTGGAAAGAACCGCACAGTTGTAGCAGGTTCTCATACCTAAATAAAAGCGGTCAACCTTAGGTTGGCCGCTTTCTGTTATGAATGCAGGGAATTCACCTATCCCAGATCAGACTTACCACCGTACCTTGTCCCGGTGTCGAACGGACCTCAATCCGCCCTCCCATAGCTTGAACCAGTTCCTTCGTCACCGCCATACCGAGGCCGCTGCCTTCTGTCTCACTATCCGTACTCACTCCCCGGTAGTAACGCTCGAACAAACGCCCTACGGTCTGCGGGTCCATGCCCTGTCCGTTGTCCGTAATATCCATGCGAACTCCCTCTCGCTGGCTTCCCGTGAGCTCAATGTGTACGGTTGTACCTGGAGGATTATGATTAAGCGAGTTCGCTACGATATTCTCGATAATACGCTCTAACCACGGCGGGTGTATGTCCATGACAATCGGATCAGCAGGTACGGTGCAGCGAACCCGGCTGTGGTCATAAGCCGGATGCTCGGCTGCTCGGGAGACGGAGTCCATTAACAGAGCCCCAATATCCTGCTGCTCGAACACAACGGGAATATCTCCATTTCTAAGCCGATAGGTGAGCCCGAGGTCGTTGATCAGCTTGTCCATGTAATTCGTCTTCTCCAGAATTATGGCTGCAAATTGGCGCATTTCTTCCTCAGACCACCTGTACTTCTCGGCGGCCAGCATATGAGCATAGCCCTGAACAGAGGCCAGCGGCGTCTTCAGATCGTGGGTAACCCCTGCGATCCACTCTTCCCTGTGCAGCTGCGTCTGCTCGGCTGCATCCTGGCCGGTCCGTAGTGCTGATGTGAGATTACCGATGGATTCGATCACTTCACCAAAAATCCGATAGCCGCTGGACCGGAGCCGCTTACCTCTCCTCCCGCCTCCACTCTCTCTCATTGGAGCAGAGTCCGTATAATCACCGCCCCCCAATCTCTCGATCGATCCGAGAATATGAAGAATCGGTGTTCCGAACCGCCTTGCATACCATGCGGACAGAAAGAAGAAGACAAGCAGAGAAGAACATAGAAATGCGGCAATCCCGATGATCATCACCTGCACTTCCGGTTGAATATTCAGCACCGGGAAGGCCCCTTGTTCTGCGTTCTCCACCGGGTACTGGATCACCCAGGTAAGGCCCGTCCTCTCATCATAGCGTGAATCCATGACCGTACCGTACATGGCTTGATTGGTTGATCTCACAGCCAGTTCCTGCAAGGTGTATGATTCCGGGGAGTCCGAACTTTTATTCCAGGCCGCTATCTGCTCACCTTCGCGGTTCAGCACTTGAACTGAGGCCTGTCTCTTGGCTAGCAGAGAGAGGGTATTTGGGGAGAAGGTCAGCTTATGATGATTCAGTTCTCCATCATCGATAAGACGCACAAGCAGATCTTCTGTGGGCGACCTTGCGCCGTACAGCAAGGTGTACTGATGTCCTTCTTTTTCTTGAATCCATAATCCCAGCTTATAAGGATACGGTTCGCCCCCGATCCAGTAGTCTATCAGCTGACCGGGAACATAGCGGGCAGGCAGATCGTCAGGAGCATTAAAGGACTGTATCACATTTCCCTTGGCATCCAGACTCTGCAGCCATCCCCCATCTTCACGCAGCCTCTGCAATAGAACGGGATCCGCAATGAGCCCCTTCGAATCGATCCTCGAATCCTCAATCAACTTCGATATCCCCAGGGGCGCGAAGTTCCGGTTGAATTCAATGTCTCTGAACCGGGCTAACATCCAGATTACGATGAGGATTGCCAGTATTACCAGCAGGGAGCCAGCTACAGCAAGCTGGACAGCGAACCGAATGGTCAATTGTCTGCGGATCATGTGCTAAGTGGCTCCTTTTGGCAGAATCAGCTTATATCCCATACCCCTGATATTCACCAGGTATTCAGGCCTTGACGGATCTCTCTCAATCCTTTCGCGAATGCGGTGAATATGGACTACAACGGTGTTGTCATCATTATACATATCCTCTCCCCATACGCGCCGGTACAGCTCGCTTTTGCTGAATAGCCGATTGGGATTCTTGCAAAGAAACACTAAGAGCTGGAATACCAGGGCAGGACATGGTGAGATTTGTCCCTCCACCGTTAGCGTGCCTTCCGATTCATCTACCTGAAAACGGCCAAAATCATGAATGCTGGGCGGTGAACTCATCTGCGGCTTCGCCTGTAAGTACCTCCGCAGCTGTGCCCGGATTCGGGCCACGACTTCCAGCGGGTTGAAAGGCTTGGTTATGTAATCGTCTCCGCCTACGGCGAACCCGGATAATTTATCGAAATCGGAGGTTCTGGCCGTCAGGAACAAGATGGGCGCATCCGTTGTCCGGCGAATAAAGGGGCAGATTTCAAGCCCGCTCAGGCCCGGCATCATGACATCAAGCAGGATCATCTCATACCGCTGCTGATCGCAGGCGGCGAGCGCGGCTTCTCCATCAAATACGAGATCGATATAGGAGAAGCCTTCCTTGCGAAGCACGGTGGCCATCATTTCCGCAATGGACCGCTCATCGTCCACGATCAAAATCTTGGCATCATTCATTCTTCATCACCCTATCCCATAGATGCCTCCATTGTATCACGACCCGCTTACTTCCTGGTCACGGGAATCTTAACGGAACCTTAATTATCGAGCCTATTCAGGACATTCGTTAAGGAACAATTTATGTCCCGTTCCATCTGATGTAAATCTGGTGCGCTATACTTAGCCCATCCTAGTACCCGAGGAGGATCAATATGATTAGGAACGATAAGGCAAAGAGGCTCGTATTATACCCAAGACTCCTTGCTGCTCCTCTGTTAACCGCTATTCTAGCTCTGGGAGGCTGCAGTACAGTGACCGTAGGAGATAAGGAGGCACAGACGGTGAACCAGCACAATGAGACAGGTAAGAACAGTACGGAGAGAATCGGCGGAAAAGAAATTGCGGATCAATTGCTTGCCGGGGAATACGAGCGTCTATACGCCCAGTTCAGCGACTCCTTAAAATCCGTCGTTACGCTCAAGGATTTCCGTTCCATGGGCCAGACTTTCACCCGGGGTATTCCCTCTTTCAAGCTGTTATCGAGCTTGCGGCTAAATGGCTACGAATCTCTCGTCTGGAACGAGCCCCAGGGCAGCAAGGGCCTGACGGCAGCTATTGATGATAAAGGCTCAATAGCCGGGATTGAGATTCTGGATCACCCCTCGTATCCCGCGACCGATCATGCCTATTCCAAGACGAAATTCAGTTACCCCTTTCAGGGCGAATGGCTGGTATTCTGGGGAGGGAATAATCGGTTTCTCAACTATCACTACGAGTATGAACAGGTCCGCTATGCTTATGACTTCTTGAAAATAAAGAATGGCTTCTCCTACGAGGGTGACCCGAAGCTTAACCAGAGCTATTTCGCCTTCGGTCAGCCTGTTCCGGCTCCGTCCGGCGGGGTTGTTGTTGAGGCTGTGGATGGCATCCCGGATAATGAACCGGTAGGGACCATGAATGAAGATCAGCCAGCAGGCAATGTGGTGACCCTTCGGCATAACAATGGGGAGTACAGCACCATGGCTCATTTCAAGAAGGGCTCGATTCGTGTGAAGAAAGGCGATACGGTAGTTGCCGGTCAAATTCTCGGCCAATGCGGCAACTCGGGAAATTCTTCGGAGCCGCATATTCATTTTCAAGTAGCGACACAAATAAATAACGTTATGACCACGATACCGATCTCCTTCAAGGATGGCAGAAAGCCGATTCGCGGCGACATGGCAGAGGGGAACGAACCTAAATCATGATGATGAGGTGTACTAATGAAATCCATATCCAAAAACAAGATCCACACTTCCCACGGGACCCTGGAATATGCCCTCTCTGGCGAAGGGGCACCCGCGGTCATTCTCATTAATGGAGGAAGCGGACCTATCGAAGGCTGGATGAAAGTCTATCATGACCTTGCGGGTCAGACCCGCGTAGTGGCCTATAACCGGTTCGGGGTCGGCGGCAGCGACAAGCCGTCTGCTCCCCAGGACGGGCAGACCATCGTCACTTCACTCAGACAGCTGCTCCAAGAGATTGGGGTGCAACCTCCCTACATTCTGGTAGGACATTCCCTGGGGGGACTGTATGCCAATCTGTTCGCCCGGCAGCATCCGGAGGACATGGCCGGGGTTGTGCTGCTCGATTCCAGCCACGAGCTGGATTTGGCCATTAACCAGACCCAGAGCCCATTCATTAAAGGCCTGAATAAGCTGCTCGGAATTTTCGACTCCCTCTCGGCTCACCGAAAGTGGAATGAGGTGAATTATGTGGAGGAGACCGCGCGGCAGATCGCGGAGGCGGGTTCTTTTCCCGAGGTTCCATTGTTCGTAGTCTCCGGAGGGAAGAAGCCGCCGATGATGCCGGAGAGTGCCTTTGCAATCCGCCAAAAAAACCAGCTGGATCTGGTAAGCTTAAGCCCGCAAGGACAGCACATTATCGCTGCTAACAGCGGACATTTCCCCCAGTTCTCGGAGCCCGAGCTTGTCAAAAAGACGATCTTGGAGTGTATCCATGCTGCTAGGAACTCTTCGAAATCCAAGTAGATAGCTTAGTACTCATATCCTTTGGCCTTGGCCCAAATCATGATATCCGCAGGCGCTCCAGATTCATCCAGGTCGGCATTTCGCAGGATACCTTCTTGTGTGAAGCCCGCCCGCTCGGCCACCCGGCGGCTCGCCTGATTGCGGGGGCTGCATCTGATCTCCAGCCGGCTCGCCTCTAGGCGGTTTATCGCGAATTCCGCTATACCCTGTACGGCTTCCAGCGCCAGACCCTGCCCAGTACGCGAGGTTCTGAGCCAATAACCAATCTCAAATTTGCGAATCTCCCAATCGAATTGATGAAGTCCGCTGCTTCCAATAAACTGCTTCGTATGCTTATCAAACAGATGAAGAACCAAATCAGTCCGTTCCAGAAAATTAAGCCTCGCCCTGCGTACATATACCTCAGACTCCTCGGGAGCAGGAAGATTCCTGGCGAAAGGCAGCCACGGCCTCAGCTCATTTACACTCTCGTGAATGGCCTCATTGATTAAAGCTCCCTCCCCAAACCGGGGAGCACGTATAATCATGCGTTCGGTCTCGAACTCTTCCGGAAAAGAAATTAATATAGGATTGCCCATCTGATCATCCTCCTAATTTTATAATAGAATCCACAACACCCAAGCTTCCTTTCATTTCTAGCATATATTGTAGAAGCTTCAAAATGAAAGGAGGTGTATTTATGGGTACAACAATTCAACGAGTGCTGCCCAGGTTAGCCCTATTTAGTGAAGAAAATTTCCGCGGAAGAAGAATCGTTTTTAGAGGTAACATTGCTATTCGTAATATTGAGAGAATCTTTGACGAACCGGAAAGTTTAAGATTTCGCTCCAATGGCCGAGGCGCTACCCTGGTCTTATTCTCACGTAATAATTTCAGAGGCAGATTTCGGGTCATTCGGGTAAGCAGAAATATTGCTGATTTAGAGAGAGCAGTAGGCTTTGAGGTTAATTCCATTATCATGTCAAGCACCCGGTTAACGATAGAAGAAATCAGACTAATTCGGCGCACCGGACGTCTACCAGGAAAATTCCGCATTTTTTAATGCTGCAAGCTAAGAGAATCGCCCTTATATAAGGGCGTACATATCCTAATAATAATGAGCATTCCACCGTATGTATATTACATTTATATTCAAACTTACTCTATGATCTTCCCAAATCTTACCTTAAAATTAGTATATTCAAAGGTTAGATCACGACGAATTTCCAAAGGAGATTAAATACCTAATGTTAGATAGAGATAACCATTCTAATTCAGATTCCTCACCCAATCTAGGCGGCTTGCAAGCAGACTGCGAGAACTGCTTCGGCCTTTGCTGCGCTGCGCTTCCATTCGCGGCGTCTGTAGACTTTGCGATGGACAAGGATGCCGGGCAGCCCTGTCAGCATCTGCGGCAGGATTTCCGGTGCGGTATTCATGATAAGCTCAGACCGTCAGGCTTTAGGGGCTGTACGGTGTATGACTGCTTCGGTGCGGGACAACAGGTATCACAGGTTACCTATGAGGGACGTGACTGGCGCACACACCCGGAGTCTGCCAAGCAAATGTACGAGGTCTTCCCCGTCATGTGGCAGCTTCATGAGCTGCTCTGGTATCTGAATGAATCATTAAGCCTGGAGCCGGCCCGTGAAATCCACCGAGATCTCCAATCCGCTCTCACCGAGACCGGACATTTAACCCAGCTTCCCCCGGAATCTCTTGTACAGCTGGACGTGGCAGCACTCCGGGCCAAGATCAATGTGCTGCTGCTTCGAACAAGTGAGCTGGTACGGGAAGATGCCCAACGCAGGTATAAGAATTTCCAAGGCCGTAAGAAGAAGAGCTTTGGCCGGGGCGCCGACCTGATCGCGGCCAAGCTTAAGGGAGCCGATCTGACCGGAGCGAACCTGCGGGGAGCTTACCTAATCGCCGCCGACCTCAGGGGAGCCGACCTAAGAGGAGCGGATCTGATCGGGGCGGATCTGAGAGACACCGATCTCAGGGGAGCTAACCTGACCGGAAGCCTCTTCCTCACTCAGGCCCAGGTGAACGCAGCCAAAGGTGATGCAGCTACCAAGCTGCCTTCCTCACTCGTTCCTCCGGCACACTGGCTTAGTTCCAACTGATAAATTATTCATTGCCGCATAACCCTGACATAATGTTGTCAGGGTTATGCGATTATTATGAGAAGTATAAGTTGGATTGCGGAGTAATTCTGCGGTTTCTGTGATCAACCCAGACCGTGCACGGGTCAGAATACGAACGCGGTAGCCATAGTTCTGCAATCACTACCCCGGATATGGCAGCAGACGATATTCAGGCATACTTCCGCCAATTCAGATAAATCTTCAAGGAGGTACTGGAAATGAGTTCTGATCATACAACTCCGCCGGACATTACCGGCCAAAAGGCAGCTTCCGTCCTTAGCTCTCGTGCCTTGAACCGAGCTCTGCTGGCAAGACAAATGCTTATTCGCCGTATAGAGCTGCCTCCACTGGATGCCTTAGAACGGCTGGCAGGGCTGCAGGCCCAGTCTCCCAGTGCCCCCTACTACGCCCTATGGGCGCGGCTTGAGGGATTTGATCCAGAAGAATTATCTCTCCTTCTTCAGGAAAAAAGGGCAGTGCGCATGGCCTTAATGCGCTCCACCATTCACCTGGTATCCGCCAGAGACGGGCTGTCCTTCCGGCCTATACTGCAATCCGTTCTGGATCGCAGCCTGCAGGGTGCCTTTGGCAGAGCTCTTGCCGGCTTGGACTTTGGCGAGCTGATCCATAGAGGAAGGAGCCTTGTGGATGAGACTCCATTAACGTCTCAGCAGCTTGGACAGAGCCTGCAAAGCTTCTACCCAGGCCATGACCCCTCTGCCCTTGCGGCTGCCATCCGAAATTCGGTTCCGCTTGTCCAGCTTCCGCCCAGGGGGCTGTGGGGAAAGAGCGGGCAGGCTGTGCATACCTCTGCCGAGAGGTGGCTTGGCCAGCCGCTATCCAGCACTTCGTCCGCCGATCAGATGGTCCTTCGTTATCTCGCTGCCTTCGGCCCGGCTTCGGTTAAAGATATTCAAGTCTGGTCCGGGCTTACTCGGCTAATTGAAGTGGTAGAGTCGCTCCGGCCGCAGCTTACTACATTTCGGAGTGAGAATGGAACGGAGCTGTTCGATCTGCCAGATGCGCCCAGACCAGATTCCAATATTTCTGTCCCACCGAGGTTTCTAGGTGAATTCGACAATATGCTGTTATCCTACAATGATCGTTCCCGGATCATGGACAACAGTATTCAGACCCAGGTATGTACCAAGAACGGCTTGGTCAGATCCACAGTTCTTCTGGATGGATTTGTCTGCGGACTATGGAATATCAAGCTGGAAAAAGGACATGCCTGTCTTCGGATAGAGCCCCTCAAGCCGTTAACAGATCAGGAGAAGGATTCGTTGACTGAAGAAGGGACACGCTTACTTCACTTTGCCGCATCTCATGCCAAATCTCATGCCATCCAGTTTGAGTCCATATCTTGATCAGGTTCTTAATCCCCTCAGGTACATCCGAACTGGAGAGGAGGAGGAGTTACAACAGCGCTGCCTGCATATACAATAAAAACCCCGGACCGCCTCGGCAGTCCGGGATTTTATTTTGGCCATATTCCAACACGAGCTAGCTCAGCTTAGTTCAAGTTCAGCTTAAGCCGTAGCCACGTCAAGGTCGACATCCTTGTTGAATACTTCTTTGTCATTCTCACCAAGGATCGTACCCGTAATCACACCCGCCGTAATCGAATCGTTGACGTTCAGGGCGGTACGGCCCATATCGATCAACGGCTCAACCGAGATCAGCAGACCCGCCAGCGCAACCGGCAAGTTCATGGTGGAGAGCACGATCAGGGAAGCGAAGGTAGCTCCGCCGCCGACCCCGGCCACACCGAATGAACTGATGGTTACTACAAGAATCAGAGTCAGGATGAAATCCCAGCTGAGTGGATCTATTCCGACGGTCGGCGCGATCATAACAGCTAGCATCGCAGGATAGATCCCTGCGCAGCCGTTCTGGCCAATCGTCGCGCCAAAGGTCGCTGCCAGGTTGGCGATACCTGTTGGAACGCCAAGCTTCTTCGTCTGTGTCTCCACATTCAGCGGAATAGTCGCCGCGCTTGAACGTGAAGTGAACGCGAACACGAGCGTTGGCAGCACTTTACGTATATATTTGGCCGGATTGTAGCCGAACAATGCCAGCAGAATCAAGTGGATGATGAACATGACGATCAATGCCACATAGGAAGCACCGACAAATTTGATCAGCTTCACAATCGAATCCGCATTCGTCGTAGCAATCGTCTTGGCCATCAAGGCGAGAATCCCGTAAGGGGTCAGCCTGAGCACCAGTGTGACGATACGCATCACTACCGCGTACACGGCATCCACCATTTTGCGGAAGGTATCGGCCTGTTCCGGCTTCTTCTTATCCAGACCCAATACAGCGATCCCGATAAATGCGGAGAAAATAACGACAGCCAGCGTAGAAGAACGGCGGGCTCCGGTCATATCCGCGAAAGGATTGGTAGGAATAAATTCAAGAATTTGCTGCGGGATGGTCTGATCTTTCACATCACCCAGACGCTCCTCGAGCTTCGCGCCCTGCTGCTGCTCCTTATCCCCGCTTTGAATCTCAATAGCCTTGAGATTGAAGCTAAGGCTGGTTACAATACTCACCGATGCCGCAATCGCTGTAGTAATCAGCAGTACAGCAATGATCGAGGCACTGATTTTGCCCAGGTTCTGCTTACCTTTCAAGTTCATAATAGCCGAAATAATCGACACCATGATCAGCGGTACGACAATCATCTGGAGAAGTCCCACATAACCGTAACCAATCAGGTTGAACCAATCTGTTGACTTAGCAACCACGTCCGAATCCGGCTTCGATACGAGCTGCAAAATAACTCCGAACACGATTCCCAGGCCGAGTCCGGCAAATACACGCTTGGTAAAAGACACATGCTTCTTCTGCAGCCATAGCAAGAAGCCTACAAGAACCAGCATAACCACCACGTTGAGTATTACCCAAAATGTAGTCATAATCCATTTCCCCCTCTAATCGCACTAAGTATGAAAGATTACCCTTCTCTGGTACAGAAAGAATCCGTACAGCACCAGAAAGATGAATGTGCTCGATTATTGTAACATAATGCCGACTAAATTCATAGGTTTAATTTAAGTATGTTTTTATGTATATGCATGAGAAATGAAATCATACACCATAAATCGCTCTTGTTTCAAGGGCTCAGATCCGACAACTAGATCGGCCAAAATAAAAACTCACCCCCCGGAGTGCCCGGGGAATGAGTTGCAGATAAGCTCAACTATGTTCGCTATGCCAGCTGCACGAGTGATTCAGCGCCTACAAAATCCGCCATGGACCGTACTTCCAAGGCAGCAGCCGCAGCCGGTACGAACGAGCCCTCTCCTGACCGGAGCTTGAACTCGACGGTTCTTGGCTGACCTGGAATCAGGTCGAAGAAGTTGTCCGAGAAGATTCCCTCTTCGAATGTGGACAGCCAGACCTGTCTGGCCAAGGTATCCGTCTCCAGCGTGTAGACCGTAATACCGTTCTGACTTTGGGCCTGAGTCACCTTGATGTGAGGCTTAACCAGCTTCAGCTCCTTCTCTGGCGCTAAATAATGCTCTCTTGCCGCAATGACTTCTTCACCCTGCTTCAAAGAGGCCGTGAGGATGACACCAAGCGGATCACGGTCACCAAGCAGCTCAGCTGTAGAGAAGCTGGCAAGTTCAGCAGATTCACCCGCAGCCAGGGACACCTGAAGGAACTTCTCGGCTGCCAGTTCACCGGAGCTTGTGCGGAGCTCAATGATAAGATCGGCCTGAATCGCTGTTCCCAGATCCGAAACGGCGTGGAACTTGACGGTATCCTCAGTGGATTGGACAGTCAGGATAACGGGAGCAAAGCTTCTTTTCACCGCATACTGCAGCGCCTTCCAGCGTCCTTGGTAATCCATCCCCGCCCATGAGGCCACCGGCCAGCAGTCATTCATCTGCCAGTACAGCGTACCCATGCAGTAAGGCTTGCTGCGGCGGTGCGCTTCAATCGCCATGGTAATCGCCTCAGCCTGCAGAACCTGACTCATGTAAAGGAACGACTTGAAATCCTTCGGCTGTGGCAGGTACATATCCATATATTCCTTGATCAGCTGATTCCCGCGTCCGTTCTTCTGGTGGGCCAGCATAATCTCCGACTCCAGCTCCAGTGCTTCTTCCGGTGCATATTCGAGAACCGACTTCAGCTCAGGGAATGATTGGAATCCATATTCGCTCATGAAGCGCCCGACGTTCTTGTTATAGTTCTCAAATGGCTCTACCGAGTGCCATACTCCCCAATAGTGAATGTCTCCATCCCCCGTAGTCTTGTATGCATGCTGATCCTGATCTCCGGTCAGATTACGAAGCGGGGAAGACGGCCAGTACGTGATGCCTGGGGACAGCTCGGATACGACATCAGGCAGCAGCTTGTGGAAGATAGCTTCATAGTCGGCCCACAGCTTCTCCCGAATTTCGTGACTGTAGTCTTTCTTCCAGCCCCAGCCTGCATCCTCAACATAATGCGCCCATGCCGAGTCAATCTCATTATTCCCGCACCATAGGGCAATGGAGGGGTGATTGCGAAGCCGCTTCACATTGTCTTCAGCCTCTGCACGCACGCTGTTCAAGAAGGCTTCATCCCCGGGGTACATACTGCAGGCGAACATGAAGTCCTGCCATACCAATAGGCCATGCTCATCGCACAGTTCATAGAAGACATCCTCTTCATAGATCCCGCCGCCCCATACACGAAGCATATTCATATTCGATTCTACGGCAGTTACAATTTCATGCAGATAACGCTCGCGGGTAACCTCTGTCGTAAAGCTGTCGTTCGGAATGTGATTCGCACCCTTGGCATAGAGCGGTACCCCATTCAGCTGGAAAAGGAAAGACACACCCGCCTCATCCTTCTCACGCACGAGCTTCAGGTCTCTCAGCCCCGTCCGTACAGTTCGCTTCGCAAGCGACTCTTCTTCGAACAGCAGCTCCGCCTGGAAAGTGTACAGATTCGCTTCGCCCAGGCCTTGGCACCACCACAGGTCGGGATTCGCAATCTCGATTTCCATGGACACCGCAGACTGCCCGGCTGTCACCTGCACCGGCTGTTCCCACTGCTCACCGCCAGCTGTAACGCGAAGCGTTCCGGCCCAATTTGCCTCGGCGTTCACTTCAGCCACAGCCGTCAGCTTAGCCGCATTGGCAGTAACTTCGTCCTGACGAATATAAAGGTCCGTAATCTGAAGCTGTGCCCATCCTTCGAGCCGAGCCTCGCGCCAGATTCCACTGGTCACAAAGCGTGGGCCCCAGTCCCAGCCATAATGATAAGGAGCCTTTCGTGCAAAAATACTGACTCGCTTGTTCTCAAGTCCGCCAAGCTCAGACTGGTCATTCGTAGCCGGCAGAGCATAACCAAGCTTCTCAAGCTTTGGAAGATCCTCCTGAATCGGAGAACGAAAACGAATCCGAAGCGTATTGATGCCTGGCTTCAGCTGATCCTTAACATCGATCTTCCAGATCCGGAACATATTATCCGCCGCCAGAATAGGCTGCTCGTTCAGATAGACATCCGCGTAAGTATCAAGACCTTCAAATACCAGATCGATCCGGGAAAGCTGCTGCAGCTCGGGTCCAACCTCGAATTCTGACCGGTACTCCCAGTCCTTCTTGTCGATCCACTGCAGATCATGTTCATTCGTTCCATAGAAAGGATCTGGAATCAATCCGTTACGCAATAAATCTGTATGCACACAGCCGGGCACTACGGCAGAAAGCCACTGCTGCTCGTCACAGGCTTTAAATGTCCAATGGTTAAGTTGCTGCTCTATCATTACTTAGGTCCTCCCCGTCGTTTGGGATAACATTGATCTATTTCATAACAAATGTATCATCTGTTAGGGGATATTTCAATAACAAGTTTGCATGATTTGATATTTTGTTATTTATTTGTTAGGTAATTAGAATAACAAATTGAGCTGGGCACAAAAAAAGACAGCCTTCCTCTGCAGGATGTGCTGTCTTCGTCTTTTAAATACCCGCTATCCGGGTAATTGAGGTTAATTTGAAGGCTTCGTTCCGTTCTCTTCACGGATAATCATATCCGTCGAGACCATTTTACGTTCATAAGCAAAGTCCGGGTTCTCAATTCGCCACAGAATCTGATCAACGGCGCGAACCCCCAGCCGCTCCTTGTTCACCTCAGCCGTTGCCAGCAGAGGAAGCTCCACATTGAGATTGTCAAAGCCGGTTACTACACAGCGCCCCGGAACTTGAATCCCTTTGGCTGTCAGTGCCTCGATTGCAAAGGAGGCCATTTTGTCATTCGCGCACAGGAACACCTCAGGAAGCTCCCGCGGATTCATCTCCGTAATCGTCCTCGCAATATCCTCTCTTGCGGGAGATATCAAGCCCGGCGCCTGATTCCCCTCAATCCCCTTCTCCTCCAGGAATGCCCGGTAAGCAGTCCATCGCTCCCGAAAGCTCGGCGCGTAGCCGGGATTTCCCACGAACTGAAAGCTCTTGTATCCCCGATCCAGAAGAAAATTCATCATCTCGTTGATAGACATCTGATTATCCATGAAGACCGTATCGCATTTCAGAACAGGGTCCATATGGTCAATCATAACCACCGGAATGCTCAGGCGGTCGATCTCGGCCAGAATAGACGAGGATACCGTACCGACTGTAATAATTCCACTTACCGCATCCGGATTGATCAGCGAGAAGATATCCTCGGTCGAAGGCTCAGTCAGCGTAATAATATCGATTCCCTTCTCATTCAGCCGCGCTGAGACGCCATCGAAGATTGGCCCCCAGTACAGGGAATCCCGGTTCTGGAATCGGATATTCGGGAACAGAACGACAATGTTCCCCTTCCATTGATGCTCTTCCTTTATTGCAGGTGGCTCCGGCCCAATCCGCTTGGATTCATGCTTGAAATACCCCAGTTCGCCGGCTGCCTTCAAGATCTTCTCTCTTGTCTTATCACTGACTCCCGACTTCCCGGCAAGCGCGCGGGAGACGGCGAATTTGGATACCCCTACAAAGTCTGCAATCTCTTGAACAGTAACTTTGTTGCCTTTCATCCAATCACCTATTCTCGTATTATCACGTCACATCGAAATTCCTTTTCATATTATTACAAATTAAGTCCCCTATAGCAACCGAAAAACTAACAAAATGGATGCTTTAAGATAACAATTCGACAAAAATTTATCATTTTGTTATGTTATTCTGAATTCAGATGGCTTCTTCCCCTTTAAAAATCAAAAGCAGGCACCCTGGATTCAACCCAGGCTGCCTGCTTGGCATTACCTTTCTAAGCCTATTTAGCTCTACTTAATCTCCATTCGCCGGAACGAAAACACACTTAAAAACATGAATATTCCTATCGTCACCAAGGCTACAATAATCAGCTGCCAAATTTGCGGTGCTGTAATCTGTGGTGCGGAGGCAACCGCAATCTGTCCCAGAATCGTCTTCTGGTAAATGAACCGGAACGTCTCATTATTCATGGCCAAGGCCTGAAGAATAACGTACAGGTTGTACAATCCGAAGAAGATGCCCAGGGTAGCCAGGCTGTTCTTGAACAGCATAGAGATGAAGAAGGCCGCTGAGGCAATCCCCACATACACAAGCAGGCTCAGGGCAAAGGCTCTAAAGACCAGCGCCCCCGGATTCACTCCGTCACTCTCTCCGAACCCATTCATACCCGAGTTAATGAGAGTCGTCACAATTGGCATGATTAAGCTTAGGAGCGAGATCATTACCGTGAACACTAGGCTCTTGGAGAACAGAATCCGGCGGCGGTTATGGCCGAAATAGATATACTTTTTGAAGCCGCCCGACTTGTATTCATTCGAGATAAAGCTGGCTCCGAGCAGGCCAATCACGATAATTAACGGGAACATCAGCTGGATTTCAAATACCAGCAGCATGATCCGCTGACCGGAATAGGTTCTGAACCAATAGGAAATGAACAGGGACAGCAGGATTAGCAGGCCGGCCACAATATACACTACTTTGGAAGACTTCAGCTTATATAATTCAGCTTTAATTAGGTTTCCCATTGCGCTAGTTCCTTTCGAGCAGCGTCATATAATAGTGCTCCAGGTCTTGTCCTTTACAGGAGATCTCCTCGACGGCAACTCCATTCTCGTGAAGAAGCGAGGCTACTCTGCCGGATTCCGTATAGTAATCGTATAACCTGACTGTATTCCCCACTACCTCGAACCGATCGGTGTTCAGCTTGGAGGTTAGAACCCGAATCGTATTCTCCACAGGCTTCGACTTAATGGAAATGTACGGCTTGCTTCTCTCACTTAGCTCATCGGCCGAGATCTCCTGACCCAAGGTATGATGATTGATGATGCCATAACAGGTTGCGATCTGGGCCAGCTCTGTCAGGATATGGCTGGAGATCAGAATCGTGATTCCGTACTCCTGATTGAGCTTCAGCAGGAGTTCTCTCATATCGACAATACCCACCGGATCAAGTCCGTTAATAGGCTCATCCAGCACCAGTAGTTCAGGGTCTCCAAGCAGAGCCATGGCAATGCCAAGACGCTGCTTCATTCCGAGAGAGAAATTCGCGGTCTTCTTGTCTCCAGCGCCCTCCAGCCCGACAATTCGAAGCACCTTCTCAATGGCCTGTGTATCCTCAATCCCTTTATGGATTCTCTCCATTTCCAAGTTCTCGTAGGCGGTATGATTCAGGTACAGCGCAGGCGTCTCAATCAGCCAGCCCACCTTGCTCCGGAGCTGCTCAATTTGGCTCTCCTCTGTCCTGCCGAACAGCTCAATCGATCCCCCCGAGCTGGGGGTGAGGCCGGCAAGAATGCGGATTAAGGTCGTTTTGCCTGCCCCATTCATCCCAATGAGACCATATATATCTCCTTTTCGGATACCCATATTGACGTTATCCAGAACCTTGTCTTGTTTGTAGGATTTGCAGAGCTGCCGGGTTCTCAAAATATACTCGGGCATTCGTCATTACACCTCCATTCAGCTTCGATATGACACTCAAGCTTTATTGTTGGTTCCGAATTCAAGAATCACCCCGATCACAAGTCCGGCCAGCAGACCCCACAGCAGGTGATTCATCATCAGTCCGGCCACAAGTCCAAGCGCAACACATACCGCCATATAGATGCCTTTTTTGGTTCTCATTATAATTCCTCCAGTTCTGTATGGAATGAGCCTAAATTGGGCTCACCCCATCTAAGTTAGCATTAAGGCTTGATCCTCCGTACCTACCTGAGCGCTGTACAGCTCACTATAGACTTTTCCAAGTTCAATCAGCTCGTCATGAGTTCCCTGCTCGACAATCTCGCCATGCTTCATTACTATGATGACATCCGAATCCTTAATCGTCGAAAGACGGTGGGCGATGACAATTCGTGTACAGCCCGCCGATTTAAGATAATATGAAATGCGGGATTCGTTGATTACATCCAGGGAGCTTGTCGCTTCGTCAAGAATGATCAGCTTGGGCTGGTTAAGCAGAGCTTTCGCCAGGGCGACTCTTTGCCGCTGTCCACCCGACAGGTTCATCCCCATTTCCGAGATCACGGTTCTGTAGCCCATCGGCATCGCCATAATTTCATCGTGAATCTGGGCAATCTTGGCCGCTTCCATAACCTCTTCAAGCTCAACCGGCTTGTTCATGACAATGTTCTCATAGATCGTTTTGTTGAATAACGTAATATCCTGGGGAACAATCCCCATCTGCCTGCACAGCTCCTTGCGATCCAGCGATTTCATGGGGATGTCATCATAGAAAACCTCACCGCTTGTCGGTGAATAGAGTCCTACCAATACTTTCCCCAGGGTGCTTTTGCCTGAACCGGAAGAGCCCACAATCGCGACTTTCTGACCAGCTTCAATGCGCAGATTGATGTCCATCAGCACTTTATCGGAATGAGCCGTATAGGAGAAGCTGACATTCTTAAGCTCAACTTGTCCTTTCAAATCGTGCGGGATCGGATTCTCGGGAGTTACTTCCGGTGCCTGTTCCCAAATATCGTGAGCCCGATCCAGGTATGTCGTAGCGAGCAAATACTGCGTATATACCCCGAAGAGGGAGGTGCTTAGGCCAAAAAAGGTCACGGACAAGGCCTGAAAAGCAATCACTTCTCCAATCGTCAGCTGCCTGCTAAAGGTCAGGTACATCCCCATAATAAGAATGATAATCGGGCCGATGGTCTGGAACGTGCCGTTGACTGAGTTATAGATATTCTGAATTACCGATCTCTTCTTGTACTTATCCAGCACTTGCTCGAAGCTGCCATCCCAGTTCTGATAGACCTGATCCTCCATACCCGACATCTTGATCGAGGAGATGGAGAACAGCGATTCCACCTGAATGGACTGGGACTTCGTCTGCATTACAATTTCATTGTTGATGGAATCGGCAATGGACTTCCTCGTGAGTGCCATGAACAGCACGTTCAGCGCGCAGATGCCAATCGCGGTCAGGGTCAGCATCACCGACTTGCTGAGCATATAATACAGAATGAAGGCCATGGCTCCGAGGTCAACGAACCCGCCGATCAGCTGGGTGGTCAGGAGTTCCCTGAGCCCGTTAATACTGCCCAGCCTATAGATCAGGTCCCCTGATGTCCGGACGTCGAAGAATTTGAAAGGCAGCTTAAGCAGATGCAGGAACGTCTTCGAGACCAGCTCCCGGCTTACAGCTACGTTCAGGACGATATAGCTCAGTCCCCTGGCCAGCAGGACGAACAGATACAGCAGTGTAATCGCAGCAATGCCGAGCAAATACTTATTCAGCCATCCCACGTCCGTCGATTTGGCCCCTTGGTCGATAATCGACTCCACCAGATTCGGAATCTGCAGCATAATGAGATAACTGATGACCGAGACGATCAGGGCGAGGAACATCAGCCGTTTTTTCTCCCAAATCATCTTCATCACGTGGAACCACGGGCTTCTTCTCGTCTTCTTGCGCGGCGTATACTGCTCGGTTGGAATCGCGGTCAGCACATAATGGCTGAATTTCTCCGCGAACTCCGCTTCGGTGATTTTCCGGCTGCCGGTCGCAGGATCGACAATCAGGACGCCTGAGCTGGTGAATTTCTCGACAATGAGAAAATGCTCGTTATTCCAGTGCACGATCACCGGCATCTTAAATTTCTTCAGCTGCTCGACACTTGCCCGGTACATCTTGGAATCGAAGCCGCGCTCCACGAGCAGGCTCTGCAGCTGCTTCATGGACAACCCGTCACGGCCGACCTCGATGAATTCTCTTAAGTCCAGCAGACTTTCATTACTCTTGTAATATCTGAGGATCATCGCGCAGCAGCAGAGGCCGCACTCGGTTTGAACCATCTGACTGATATAAGGGACATGCCTTCTCCTAGCGATTCGCATAGTATCTTCCTTTCTTACCGGTCTGGTAGAGAGTTAGTGATAGATCTCCATAGCTAGCACAGAAGGAAGATCGGAATTGTTCAATCGCAGGAGAGCGTATCCGATGCCGGTTAATCCCACCATGAAGGACATCAGGTCAAAAGCATTATTCAACCCGCAGACCACCCGGGTATCCCGGATTCGCTGAAGGGCCTGCCGCGCCTCGGCATGTGCCTGGTCCAGCCACATTTGCTCGCCCACTGCGCTCCCCGCCGTAAGCAGGATATCGATGTTGCCGAATACGCCGTGGCACAGACTGTGATCCAGCTTCGCTGAGAATCCATCCTGCAGCAGCTTGCCAACTCCCCTGTGGATATCCGATTCCAGCGGGAACGAATTCAATTCCTTGCTGTAAGGAAGGAGCTGGGTTCTGCTAAGCGTTATGCCGGGTGCCCCATGACACCAATACACCGGATCGGCCTGCTGCTCCCCGTCTCTCAGATCAAGCCAATTCATCCTGTCACTGCTGTAGTGTTCATTCTCTTGTTCCAGCAGATTACGAGCCAGGGAGGTATAGCGGTCTTCCTTCAAGTGAGTTCCGAGCTTCACCATCGCGAGGGCCATGCCCGAAGAGCCGTGTGACATGCCGGTAAGGACCGTCTCCTTCATGCCGCTAATCCGGCTATATAGGTATTCCCCCAGTTTATCGCTGACTTCGAGGAGCCTTGGGTCCTGTTCCGCTTCATAAATATTCAGCAGCAGCGTGATCAGCCCTGCGATCCCTGACACGTAGTCAATCTCATGATCTCCTTCTGCTTCAGCATCGATGAGCTGACCGAGACAGCTCTCATATTTGGCATATGCGGAGGTGTCCCCGTGCATCTTGTACAGGGTGTAATAGATATAGATCAGGGACCCTACTCCATTAAAAGAAGACAGCGCCGGCTTCATCTCCATCCCGCTCATCTGCTCCTCAATTCCTCTGAGTCCCGCTTCGGCCAGACGGTAATACTTGTCCTCACCAGTCTCTTTTGCAAGCATATACAAGAATAGAATGGCGCCGCCGCCCTCATAGAGCATATAATTCATCGCCCCGAGCTTCAGCCGTTCCCCATCAATAAGCTGCGCAAGCCACGTACAGGCTGTGTGCTCCTCATTCCAGACGGCTGTCTTGTCCATGAAATCCCCGATCTCACGCGCGCCGCCGACATAATCCAGGCTGCTCTTGAAATAAGGAATCTGTTCGTTCAGCCTCGGAAAGCTTCCACCCGCTTCCTTAAGCCAGTTATTGTTCACCGAGGTCGAGATGGACATCCGGATCAGATACAGCTGGTGCTCCAGCTCTTCCAGCGTAATACGGCTTATCCGCTTCAGGATGATATCCATCAGCGTTAACTGGAAGTACTCCGGGATGACCCCATTGTTGTTGCAGGTAATATCCGTGGAATTCATCGTGGTGGTGAAGTACGGAATATCACACTGGAACAGAGCCGCGATCTCAAAATCCCTTTGGGCCATAATCTTGCCATTCGCCAGATCCTTCTTCGTCTTGAGCTTGGACAGCAGTGTCAGCCGGTCGGCCGGTGACTTCAGATAATTCGGATGCGTGGCCGCTTCCAGAAATTTGGCATAAATGCTGGTTGGCTTCAGCACTTGTCTGACAACAACCTCATGGCTCGCGCAGTAGCTGGACAGCGTCTCCATGAACTGCTGCTTATGTTCACAGATCAGGCGGTAGCCCTGTTCGAAGCCTTCGAGCAGGTCCTCAATATATAGATACGGCTCGATCTTCTCGCCATTTAGAATGACAAAGTTGGAAGCTTTCCCAATGCTGCCGGGCATGCGTTCGAGCTTGATTTCATCGGTATAGTTATTTAGTACGACGAACATTTTCCAGAAATCAGATTTCTGTTCCTCGAAATTGGACATGGCGCTCATATCGAAGTCGAAGATGCTGTTCTTGAAATTCAGCGGCAGCACCGCCGTGCCCAGCACGGAATCATTAATGCTGCGGTTGAACTCTTCAACCAGCCCTCCGCTGCGCTCCATCTCCATCGTCTTGTTCTCGACCAGAGTCTCCAGATCGATAATATACGGATGCTCTCCCGCACTAATCAGATTCTCGAAGTGAATATCCGTCGCTCCGATCATATGAAGCAGGGACAGATTGGCCCCTAACCGGTAATAATAGCTGCGGACTTCCTCTTCACGGGTGCATGTCTTCGGCTCCACATAGTTCTGCCAGCCGTAGTCCACTTTATCGATACTTGGGACGTATTCGATCCTCATCTTCAAGGTTCCCTGCTGATTCATGAAATCAACCAGGTGATTATACAGGCTGTCCGTAGAGAGACTGTGCGGTTTATATATAAATTTCCCGGTATCTGTGGTGATTCCGAGGACTTTTTTTCCATTGTTGTGCGTGTCGCCAGAGGTAACCCGGATCTGGGTTATTTCGCCAAAAGACTGACCGAATTCGCTGGCAATCTGCGCGGCATCGCGGGATAAATGCTCGAGTGCTTCTCCAATTAATCCAAGTCTGGCCTGGATCATGTGCTGCATCAGGGTATACAGGACCGGATATTTGTTCAGCAGTTCATAGAAAGGCTCTCTCTTCTTGAACTGATCATTATAATAGGTGTACCGCTCTTCGGGCGTCTGCCCCTGCAGGAGTCCGAGAATCCGCTTCTCATTAATCTCATAGATTAGAGTCCGAATACTGAAGGAAGACAGCTCATTCAGCAAGGCTTCCGTAATATCGGCAACGATCTGCTCCTTATGTACCTTCAGCTGGCTCTCCTGCTCGAAGCTGGCCAGCAGGTGCTCAAGCTCCATTCTGAAGCCATCTAGAAATCTGGCAAAAAATAAATGGAAGGCATGTCTGTCCTTATTCTGATCTGAAAGATAATATTCAAGATCTTCGAAGTCCCTCATCTCTCTAATCCACTCATTGTCCTTCATCTCAATAGACATACAGATCCTCCTCAGGGTAATGGATAGGTACTTGAATAGGGTATTAGGCAGGGGAAGCATGCATCCCCTGCCTAATGTATGTTTACGGAATTAACAAGATTTAGTGCAAGCTGATGTAGGGCAAGGAGTTGCATTCAGGGTAATACCAATAACCGAGATAATGACGGTAGCCACTGGCGTCCAGCCACCTTTTACATCCTCATTACCTGCCAACAGTTCAAGCTCGTTCTCCTCGATCATACCGGAAATTTGATTCAGTTCTGCTTTCATCATTCATTCTCCTCTCAGTTCTTTTAATTTATATAAAGGCGGCATGAACCGCCGATATATCATCCATTACTGAAGCCAGAGAAACTCGGGAACCTCGTCAGGTGCATAATTCTTCAGCATCGAGTAGCCAAATCCGGTAATGCCGATCATCAGGCTGAGGGACCATCCACTCTTCATGTTCTTCTGGTTCCACTCCCTGGACAGCACCTCGTCAAAAAGATACTGGTAAGCGCTGACCGCCTGGTCCATCAGCCGGGTATCACCTCTAGACTGAGCGGCATAGCGGAGAACAGCCAGATTGCCAAGATCCCCGTGGCAATAAGTTGGATTATTGCCGATTCCATGCTGCCCCGTAGTCCGGATCGCCGTATCCAGCTCCAGTTCCAGAAGCGCATCTGCATATCCCTGCTCCTTCAGCATCAGCTTGCTGAGCAGCATCCCGGGAGCCCCGTGACACCAGCCGTTGCTTACCTTGTCCCGCCGGTCCGAGACGAACCAGTTATGGTCTTTGGCAGAGTAGAGATTGCGTTCAAATCTGAGAGCCTTGCTTATATTGGACAGGATATCCTGGTTACCCGTACGAGTGTAGAGCTTATGCATATAAGCGATAATTCCGGCACTGCCATGGGAGAATCCCGAGTAAGATTTATCTCCGACTGACGGCCAGTAGATCATGCCCGCCTCTTCCTTGCAGGACTTCATGAGCTGTTCATAGCTTGCATTGGCCAGCCGCAGGGAGGATTCCCGAAGCCTGGTATTCGAAGATTCCGAGAGGGACAGCGCGATTGCCAGTGCTCCTGCTGCGCCCCCAATCACATCGTGAATCTCGTCTGTAGCGAGCATAGCGAGAAGAGTATCCATATGCGCATTGATGAAATCAATACTCTCATCATCCTTGTACAGCTCGGCAAGCTTATGCAGGGTATACATAATACCGGGCAGCCCGGTGAATGCACCCATGGAATAAGGCTGGTCCTTCTCCAGGTTCTGCATAATACTGCGCGGCATCTCCATAGCCTGGAAGGAGGCTTCCTTGAAATCCTCCCGGCCGGTAATCTTCCCGAGGTAACCCAGGAACAGGGCAATCCCTGCATTGCCGTTATACATATCAAAGCCCAGCACATCAGGCTTCCAGATATTCTCCTCAAATCCCTGCAGGCTCGTGCTGATCCAGAACTTGTCCCGGTTCCCGGCATCGTTGATCCCGCTGAGGCTGTTCATCAGAATGTGCTCCCCGATCTCTTCCGCGGTCTTCAGCCACCTCTCCGGGGTGAGCTTGTTCACCTGTATTCCGAGCTGGACACCGGTCAGATCTGCTTCATCCGTGCGTTTATTGAAGTAAGACATCTCGATAAATTCCAGCTGTCTGTTCAGATCGTCTTCAGAGAGCCCGGCGAGCTTCTTCTGAACCGCGTTCATGGAGCTGGTCTCCAGCAGATCACGGCATTCCTCGTTCCGGGAATTGATAATCTTGGTATCGCCAATCCATACCGTGAAATAGGGAATGTCATTCTGATACAAGTCCTCATACTCCGACTGAACAATCCACCGCTGTACCTCAGGAGCCTTAATGGCTACCCGGTGCAGAATCATCTTCCGGTCATCCCGGCTTCGCATGAAGTCCGGATGTGACGCAATCTTCAGCAGCTGACCATAAGAAGCGGTTGCCTTCACGATCAAGCGGCTTCGCATGGAGGAGAAGATCGTCTCGATTCTGCCGGAGACCAGAGACTGGTGGCTCATCACCCACCGGTAGAGCTGTTCGAAGCCGTATTTCAAATGCGGGACATAATCCTCGGAACTTACGATCTGTCCCTCGAACACAGGATTGTTCGATTTCGGCGTAATTACGCTGTCCTTGCGCAGCACCTTGACTGAATCCGTCTCAATCCCGTCAATGAACAAAGACTTAATCGGTATGGTCTGCTCTTCTTTCACACTAAGTCCGCCCAGGTCAAAGCTGACTTCATCCGCACCGCTGCGCTTGCTGAGCTGGGTCGGCAGCAGGCTGATCATATTTACGGAAGCATTAATGACTTCCCTGGCCTTGATGTACCCGCTGTTCACTTCCTTCTTGTCACCCTTGACCACCGCATGGAAGATCGATTCCATATCGATCAGCATCGGATACTCTCCGGAAGCAATCAGATTCTCGAAATGGAAGTCCACAGAGTTCAGAACGTACAGCAGACACAGGATTTGCCCGGATCTATTATAGAATCTCTCCAGAGCAAGCGGGTCTTCGCACTCTTCATTCTCGATGAATTCCATCCATCCATAATCGTCCACGGTATAGACCTGGCTGGTCCGGAAATCCAGCACCTGATGGATTTCCTGTTCGTTCAGCCAATCCAGCAGCTCGTTGAACCCGCGTTCAAGCTCCAGGCTCCGCGGCTTGTATACCAGCTTGCGGCCGCACGAGAATTCCAGAATCGATACAGCCTTACCGCCCTTATGGCCGTCACCGGCTCCGATCTCCATCTTGGTCAGGCTTCCCAGCGGCTCCCCATGGTTCAGCTTGTGCGCAAGCTGAGGCATATGCTTCGCTGTATTCCGTATAATTTCTAATGTGAAATGGTAATAGTTATCTTTGGCTAGATTTAAAAGCTCAATTAGTGCCGGATATTCCTTATACAGACTTAAGAGATATTCCTTGTTCGTTAACAGCTGCTCCGAGAAATAGGACAGACGCTCATGTGAAGTCCCGCCCTTCAGCGCCCCATTCATGCGAGCGGCGTTCACTTCAAGGACAATCACCCTGTACGACAGTTCGAACAGATGGTCCAGAATGTGCTTCACGGTATTCCCTATGAAGGAATCCTGATCCTGGGTCCCTTCCATCTGGCTTAGCTCAGCTATGAAAGAATCCAGACCCGCATTCACAACCGGAAGTACAAAGTGGGCAAAAGGGACGTAACGTTCAAATTCAGCTGCATGTTCGCTCAAATAGGGGCTAAGTTCCAGGTTTATCAGACGAGCAAGCTCAGCGTTCTCCAGCTCATCGGTGATCTCTGACTGGTACATTCTGTCCAGGCTTCGTTCAATCAGGCCTTCCAGAGAGAGTGCCTGAATCGTATGTATTAAATCTTTCAAGCTATCTTCATTCTCAATTTCGGGAAATAGGTGAAGCCAATAATCCACAATATCCTTGCCGGTAATTTGTACCGATTCAGCTGCGAGTTCCATGCGAACGCCTCCCTTGTACCCCTATATTGTGCCATTGGCATAAGGCAGTTCAGCAGTCCACTGCCCTATGCCAACGACTTATACGTAAGTAAGATTAATGATTATTTCCGGCAGTTGTTGATGCACTCAACTGTAGCTGTACATACTTGTCCTTTGTCACCCAGTGCATAGCTAGCGCCCAGACAAGCCAAGGAAGTCAGAACTGTTCCCCAGCTGATCGCACCGACAACATCATGATCCTTGATTTCTTCCATAACGTTACCTGAAGGATTCTCGCCTTCATACCCAACTTTGTTTCTCAGAACCGGGTTTTTAAGCATGGCCATTTTCATAAATAATCCCTGCTTTCATTATTTTTTTGGATACAAATTTTTCTAATTCGTATCCTAAGGCCATACTAGCTTATAGAAGAAATCTATGTAAATGCTTACATTGTCCCGATTTCCACTTAAATACCAATTTTGGGAACCCTATCTTGCAGCTTATGTCCTAAATGATCTATTCACATGAAGATAGACACATCCGCGCCCCGCGCGGGATGTCCGTAATTCGACCGTAAACATTTGCTCGCTTGCTAAATATGGTAATTTTTGGTCCGTAAGTACCAGAAACACCCATTTTGCTTGCTTAGTAAATTAACAGCCTCCTAAGCCGTGCTCGGCCCATATCTGGAGCGAATTCTGCATTTTGCACAGGAAAAACCTGTCACCTCAAGAAGTGAAGTGACTTTCAGCAGCTGGCCAGGACTATCTGAAATCCAATAACAATAAATGACAATATGCGATGGTTTGCGGCATTTGAGGATAGCACTAATCTCATAGTTCCGTTCTACTAGCTTCTCCCGGGGCCGCTCAGCTAAAGCGGACCAGGCCAACGAAAGAGTTAGCCGTACCTGCAAAGCGGTAGACTAAACTAGCAGCTGCAGGATGAACTTATGGCTGGAGGCTAATCTAGCAAAGGCTGTAGGATGAACTAGCAAAGGCTGCAGGATGAACTAGCAAAGGCTGCAGGATGAACTAGCAAAGGCTGCAGGATGAACTAGCAAAGGCTGCAGGATGAACTAGCAAAGGCGGCAGGCCAGGGGAATCCCCTTACCTGCCGCCTTGCTTAGTTTTAGGGAGATGAAGCTCTCTCTACGCTCTATAGCACTTACTTCGGGCAAAGTCTTCGTGGAATGATCGGTAACTATACAGCCTTCTTCCCAATATAGATCAGATCGGCGAGAATCATGGCCGAGTAAGGAACCTTAATGGACTTGCCTGTCTGAGCAGCCACCTGGGTACCGAATGCCGCGAGCCGAACAAGCTGCTCCTTCTTGCTTTTGGCCGTCTGAATGGCTGTAACCGTGTTCTGAAGCTTCTTGACTTCAGCTGGCTTCGTTATCCACTGCTTGGCTTCACCCAGACTCACCAGCTCATCCAAATGCTCGATGTCGATTGTCTCTTCAAGGTTAAACAAAGCCGAAGTGCTGTTCCCTGCTGCATCGGTTGCAGTCACCTTCAGCGTATGCTTGCCAAGGCTCAAAGTCCACGGTGCAACCGCACCAAGACTTGTAATCGCTCTTCCATCCAGGGTATACACCGTATTTTGCACACCACTGCCTGTGTCTTCTACCTTTACCGCCGGAAGGGCTGCATCAGTCTGATTGAACTGGGCTCCTGCCGGGAGGGTAATGACCGGTCCCTGCTTGTCGATACGAATCACAATCGTCTTGGACGCCTCAACATTCCCCGCCTTGTCCACAGAGCGGTATTCCACTACAAATCTACCTTCTCCGGGTAGAGTTACGGGAGCGGAAGCGGCAATCCAATCGCCATCGTTCACGCGGTATTCGCTGCGTGCGACTCCCGTTCCTTCATCGGTCGCCGAGAAAGCCAGCGTCACATCCTTGGCATTGTACTCGCCTTCACCAGCCTTGCCGTCCACCGCAACCTGAGTCACAGGTGCAGCCGTGTCAGACAGCTGAATATCAGCTTCGGAGATCGCCTTCAGCTGATAAGTACCTTTGAATATAGAAGAAATGCCTGTGATATTCACAGTTGTTCCCGCTGGATAATGCTGCTGAAATGCGGCTGCATCCACCCCTGTTCTGCCATCTACCCGCACGTGCGTAGCGGCCGCTTCACCGGAAGCTGGAACGGCATCGAACTCGAATGAGCCGGCTGGGGCGGCTGTCTTATAATTTTGGATAGTCACATTCTGAAGAGTCACCCGCTGTCCTTGACTGCTGTCCGTCAAGGTTGACTGTACAAGAGGCTGAGGCAGCTCGGCAGTCCCCTTCTTCTCGACCTTCACCGGACTCTCCAGCTCAATCTCGCCATTATACGTCGTCTTGGACGCGCTGATGACGATCTGATCCCCGGCATGATAACCGGCTGCACTTTGGAATACGTAAATACCGCCGCTGCTGTCCTGAAGGTAGAACCCTTGGCCGCCAAATAGGCCAGGCTCTGTCGTAATGGTGCCCTGAACGGTAACCGCTGTGCCGTCAGCTGTCTGCCGCGCCGACGCAATCGGCGATACCGCCGGCACGGCCGGTCCATCCGCAGGAAGCGGCTCAGCAGGAACATTCGCAATCGTTACACTCTCTGTAATGATATTGCTGCTGCCCTGCTTAAGTCTAAGGCTGGCTGGACCTGAAGATCCTGGCTTCAGCTGCACAGTTAAATCCGTTGATGTGTGTCCAGCCGCATTCGCTGTCATGCTGAACGCCGGGCTGTATCCATAATCTGACCAGGTTCCATCCGTATTCTTAAATCTGGCAATCTGTGTACCTCCGGCAAGATAGATCCCCACCTTCAGATCGGACAGGGTCTGTCCCGGAGTCAAGCCATCTGCAGTAAGACGAATCTGGAATTCCTGCTCACTTGGCAGCTGCTGCTGCTTGACGAATCCGTAGACCGGCTTGGCATCGGGAAGCTTGCTTGATCCATACGAGCCCGGCTTGAAGGTTGCCGGATCATACCACTTGTAGCCGGCTTCCGGAGCCGCCCACGGTTCGGCCTGCGGTTCTACCGAGCTTGCCGGCTGCTCGGATGGCAGCAAGGCTGTCGGTGAATCGAGCGTAAGCCCCGGCACCTCGCTCAGGCGGGTGTAACTTTCCTTGTTCGCCAGCCATTCCACGGTCTGAACGAGGAAAGCCGCGTCATTCACTTCTTTGAACCCATCATAGGTTGTCTTGGATTTCCCGTTCTCTTCGCGAAGATATTTCGGCGTTGCATCCTCTACCGGTGAAGAGTCCCCGATGAATGCAGCCTTGCCAAGTTCAAGCTTCGAGATGGCCGCAAAAGGACCCTCAGCACGTCCGCCCCCGTTATATACGCCGCTGTCCACCGCATTTCCCCAAGCGGGCACGCCAGTTGGCACGTAGACAAGGCCCTTGGCCTTGAGCGGATCAAGAATGGCAAGCGTAGAGCCCGCGTGCACGGCGACACTGCTGACCCCGGCAGTGATTCCGAACGACTGCTCCGGACTCACAACATCACTGGCATTCACGTCGCCCAGCGCATTGTAGCGGAAGCGGAGACCGAAGTTATCAGCCAGCCAGTCGGAGCTTGTAAGCCCCTGCATCGCAGGCGAAGCTGCTTCTTCAGCGTTCATGCCTTTCGCGGGATTATCCCAAGCTCCGCGGCGGTAGCCGTTGAACACCTCGGAGGAATCCCAGCGGTTCTTGTTCCGGTCCGCATTATAATGATCGGCGATGAAGAAGATTCCCCCGCCATTCTTCACGAACTGGATCAGGGCGTCCTGCTCTGATTTTTTATAAGGAATATTCGCTTCCCCAATTACGAAGACATCATAGTTCTGCAATTTATCATAGGTCACTGCCTGTTCTCCGAAGGTATAAGGAATCTGCCGTTCCAGCGAGTCTACAGTGAAGCCGTCATTCCTCAGTCCATTCGCGAAATCCGAGAATGCCCCATCAATGACCCAATCCGCTGCCCCGGCCGTCTGGCCGTGTGCGTTATCGAACAGCACTTTCTTGCCCTGCCCATTCGGGAGTGCAGCGGAGGATGCCAAGGCCTGCTGCGCCAATCCCGCCTCTCCTGCCTGCTGATCCAGCCCCGTCTGCTGAACTTGCGGAATGCCGCTGTCCGCGTTCTGCTCTGCACTTACGGTCTGTGGAAGCAGACCAGTCAAGCCGCCAAAAGCAAGTGTACCGGCCAAGATCATTCCCAGCAGCTTCTGTCTCCATGTCTTGCTCATACGTTAATAATTCCTCCCTTGATATGGAAAATATGAATCTACTCTATTGTAATAGATAACTGGATGGTGAAAGGGCTATCTTTGTAAAGTAGACATGAAATGACAGAATTGGTTCATTTGAAAATAACCTGGGGGAATGAAGATAAAGAGATTGAGCGGAAGATCCTCAGGAAGTTTGTCGATATTTCCCGGGAAAAGAATGGACGGATCGGCATCCTTACCGAAGCTACGGAGTATCCGGAAGAGCTTGGAGATATGTACAGCTCTATTTCCAAGGAATTAGGCGCATCGGAAACGGTGCTTTTTCATATAGATACCCGCGAGAAAGCGGAAGAACCGAAGAAAATCAAGCAGCTATCTACCATGTTCACGTTACATGGGTGGTGAAGGTTCCTTTTTCTGTTGATTGGATAGAGTTGGGTGCAGCCTTAGGAATCTACGTCCCGAGGATCCAATTACAGTTACCCAAGTGATTAAGCTGAGGCTATGTTAAACTAAAAAATAAAATGTTAGTCACCTCTTCTACCATTTTCGTGTTCTGAATTAAGCAGACGTTTATTGGGGGGAGCATTATTTTTAAGACCATATCATATTTGGAATTCGGGTGTGAAATACAGCGTCGTTCCTATCATGTAATTAATGAACTGAACATACTCAAAGAATTTGCCGAATATCACCCTGTCTTATGCGGAACCATACCAATCTCCATTAATATCCAAGGTTCTGACTTGGATATCATCATGGAGGTTCATGACTTTGGAATATATATGGATGAAGTAAAGTTACGATATGGGAACCTCGATAAATTTGTAATATCACAAGTAACTGTGAAGAACATACCGACAGTAATATCAAATTTTCACTTCGGAGGTTTCGACTTTGAATTGTTCGCCCAGCCTATAGCAGTTGAAAAACAAAACGCCTATCGGCATATGATTGTTGAACATCACTTACTGGTAAATAACCCTCATATAAGACAGGAGATTATACGCCTCAAGGAAAGAGGACTAAAAACAGAGCCTGCCTTTGCCAATGTGTTTAAATTAGTCGGTGACCCTTACGACGAACTACTTATTCTCGGAATTATTTTAGGAATAATTGAGAGCTAATTGCTTAAATCCACTAGAAAAGAGCACCGCCCCGCTGCATGATGCAGCTGTAAGGCAGCGCTCTCTCCCATTGTATAAGCAACTTGGCTGTATTCTATATTCCGGTCTTCTCCATCATGCCTCTTGCAATCCACACCCCTGCGGCTCCAGCCTGGGCCAGTCCGCGGGTAATCCCCGCGCCGTCTCCGCCGCAGTACAGGCCTTGGATCTCAGTCTCCAGCGCAGCGTCCAGCTTCGGACGGGCGGAGTAGAACTTGGCTTCCACGCCGTAGAACAGCGTGTGTTCCGATGCGATACCCGGAGTTACCTTTTCCAGCGCTTCGATCATTTCAATCAGACTCTTCATTGTATTGTAGGGAAGCACAAGGCCGAGATCGCCCGGCACCGCCTCCTTCAGGGTCGGCTCCAGGAAGCCTTCCGATATTCGACTCTGGGTTGAACGGCGTCCGCGAATAATGTCACCGTACTTCTGTACAATGACGCCTCCGTTCGACAAGTCATTCGCGCGCTGGCAGATTTCTCGTGCATATTCATTGGGCTTGTCGAATGGCTCGGTGAACTTGTGCGATACGAGCAGGGCAAAGTTGGTATTGGTTGAACCCAGCGCAGGGTCCTTATAGGAATGACCATTGGCGGCCATGACACCGCTGTGGTTCTCGACTACCACGTGACCGGATGGATTGCTGCAGAAAGTCCGCACCCGGGTTCCCACCGAGGTATTATAGATGAATTTGCCTTCATACAGGTGTTCGTTAATCTCTCTCATGACTACGTCGGAAGTCTCAACACGAACCCCGACATCGACCTGATTGTTGTACATCTTGAGACGGCGCTTCTTCAAAATCTCGGTGAGCCAGGCCGATCCATCCCGGCCCGGAGCAATCATAACCAGATCCGCTTCGTGAGTCTCGCCGCCCCGAAGGGTAATTCCGCCGATGCGCAGCTCGCCTGCTTCATTCTTGGTCGTTATAATGTCTTCTACTTCCGTCTTGAATGACATATCAATTCGGGTTCTCAAATACTCATAAATCGACTTCAGAATCTCCAAATTCTGCTCCGTACCCAAATGCCGAACCTGTGCCCGCAGCAGCTTGAGCCCGGCGGCATAACCGCGCTGCTCAATTCCCCGGATTGCATCCGTCAGCGGATCGGTCACGTTCGTCGTAGCTCCGTGTCCCAGATTAATGCTGTCTACATATTGGATCAATTCAAGTACTTTGGAGGGAGCAATATAATCGGTCATCCATCCGCCAAATTCGGTCGTAATGTTGAACTTGCCGTCACTGTATGCGCCAGCTCCCCCGAAGCCTGCAGTGATAGAGCAAGCAGGCAGACAGCCCGCGAATTCCTTCTTCCCCGCAGCCGGCGGACACAGCTTGATCTTCTCCTCAAGAATCGGACAGCGGCGCTTATAGATATCATGGCCCTTGTCGACCAGCAGCACCTTCCAGTGGGGAGCCTTAAGGCTCAGCTCATAACATGCAAAAATCCCTGCCGGACCGGCACCTACGACGATTACATCATATTTACTCATGGTTCCTCCTGAAGTATACGGTTTAGTGTAAGAGTCTCTTGATAAGCACGAACGCAAAAAAATTCCTGGCTGTATGTCATGAACTCACGAGCATCATGCTCTGCCGTTCACTCCATACATCTGAATAGGTATGCAGCGGCACCCTATTCGTAGCCAGGAATTTATGGTCCCTTGTAGAAACCCTCAACCCATATTATTGAGGATATACGAATGGTCAATTTGAAGTTGTAAGTGCCACCAAAGTCAGATGACATTAAGCATCATAAACGAACTAACACGAATGTGTCAACAGGAACAAATAATAATGTTCGTATTTTGATGGTATTCACCCTACCGAAAGGGTATGCATAGCTCCTAAACCGTATAAAGGCGAACAATAGGTTCGCTTCGAGGTATAATCCGATGGAAGTTTCGATAGAAGTTTCGATAGAACTTTCGATAGAACTTTCGATAGAACTTTCGATAGAACTTTCGATAGAAATCGCAATAGAAATCCCAAAAGAAAACACAAAGAAAACCCTCATTCCAACACCTTAACAGGTCATCGAAATGAGGGTTTTGTGGATGAATCGCAGGATGACTCTTAGCAGCTTGTACCTGGTGATCTCTTCAGAACCTACTGCTGTTCAATAAGCTGCTTAATGGTGCTGTCGCTCTTCAATGCCCGCAGAAGAACCGTGATCGCTTCCGCACGTGTAGCCCGGTTGTCCGGCTTGAATAGGGTATCTGTTACCCCTTGAATCAGCTGGGCCTTGTAGGCTTCCTCAATCGCATTCTTGGCCCAGTAATCGCTGCCTACATCCGTGAGAGAAGCCTTATTTCCGGTCGCAAGCTGACCTAGATCAAGAATACGCCCCAGGATCGTAACCATCTCTGCGCGGGAAATTTCCGCATTTGGCCTAAAGGTGGAATCTGTGTAACCGTTAATAACACCCTTCGAAGCCAGCGTTCCAATGTAACCTGAAGCCCACATTTCTGCCGTATCCCGGAATGATGCAGATCCTTGAACCGCATCCAGTCCGAAAGCGCGGCAGACCATAGCTGCAAACTCGGCTCTGGTAACTGGAGCGTCAGGACGGAACGTGCCATTCTCGTAGCCATTAATGATACGCAGCTTCACAGCCAGAATAATGTCGTTACGGCCCCAATGCTGCGCAATGTCACCGAACGCGGTGCCCGTATCCTTCGCGGCGGCAATGGAGTCTTTGACGGACTGGATTACCTTCTCCTCGTTAATCACCTTGCTTTGGAAAGGATTAACCTTGCCAGGCTCTGGCTTGGCATCCGGCCCAGTTGGTGCTGCCGGAGTTGTAGGAGTTGCTGGCGTTGATGGTGTCGCCGGTGTTGGCTGACCACCGCCTCCCGTACCTGGGCTGCCTCCGGAATTGTTGGCGACGGCCTTGACAGTTTTGGCATCCGTAGATGTCCAGGTCTGCCCGCCATCTCCCGAGAATCTCATCACATAATCCCAGTTCCCGGCTTTATTCGGAACGAAATTAGCACGGTAAACGTCATTCTTGCCTGCATCCTGGGCATAATCCGCATTCACCCAAGTATACTGAGCATCTTCACTGAGCTTGTATCCAAGCTGCGCTTGGATATTCACACCGCGTCCCACATAATTCGTCACATTCTGTGAACTGACTTCTGCCGTGATGTCGTCCGTTTTAGTACCTGCACTCAGTTGTTTGGTCAGTGCAGACAAGTTCTCTGCCTTCTCGATCGGAATCTTAGGCAGATCCGGGCTTGGAGTTCCGGTCGTTTTATTGAGGGTGTAGGAGTCGAGCACATTGCCATTCTTCTCCGTTGCTTTTACCGTTAAGTTCTCTCCGTCCACGCTCACCAACAAATAGTTGGTATCATCCGTATCGTTCTTGTAATAAGCATCCCATACCTGCTTGAACGGATCATTATAATTCTTATTGCCCGACCGGCCGGTGATATAGTAGACAGTCCCCTTGCTCGTGTTATCGACAAAATTATTATTGTTAATCGGGTAACTTCGAGTAATCGTATGGTCATGGCCGCCAAATACCAGATCCACATGATATTTGTCGATGATCGGCTGGAAAGCCTTTTTCACTACCTCGGCATCGACATCGCGGCTGCTTCGGCTGTAATAGGAGGCTTTGTGATAGAACACGATTTTCCACTTCTTGTTCGTGCTCTTCAGATCGTTGTCCAGCCAGGCCGCCTGCTCCGCAAGAATGTCGCCCATCTTCACACTCTGATCGGTGTTAGCTTCCGTATTCTGCGAATTCAGCACGGTGAAATGCACGTCGCCATAGTCATAGGAGTAGACCAAGCCTTTCAGGCGATCAGGGCCGTTCTGCGGGAGATTGAACTGCATCTTGAAATTTTCGGCCTGCTCATTCACCCCGTAGGTTGAATAATACTCATGGTTCCCGGTGACAGGCATCTCAGGGATGTTCTCCACCACCCCTTCCGAACCTTCAAACCACTTGTGCCAGTGCTCATAGCTTCCTTTTTCCACTACGTCGCCGTTATTGACCATGAACTTGACTCCGGGGTTGGCTTGATAAGCGGTGTTCACCGTCTCTCCCCAGTTCCGGTAATCCGTCTCTTCCTGACGTCCGCTCTGGCTATCGCCAAAGATCAGGAACTTGAACGGTGCAGCGGCGGCAGCCTCGGTTGTAAAGGTAGCAGTGTCGCTCCAATTCGTCCCGTCTCCGACCCGGTAGACGTATGCCGTACCCGGCTTCAAGCCGGTCAGTGTCGCGGTAAAAACGTTGACATTAGCGCTGACGTACGTCGTTTTGTAGAGTTTGGCTTGACCCTCTACCGATGTATTTACTCCAGGAAAAGACTCCACGCTTGATTTCTCGGCATACTGGACATAGTTCCGGGTAACATCGGACCCGGTTTTCCAGGTGATCGTCTGCGTAGTCTTCGCATCCCCCGTCCAGGTCAGCAGCACATCGAACGGCTTCAGAATGGTCTGCTCATCATAGAACTTGTTCACCTTATAGCCAAGGATCTTCTGATCCCACGTTACTCCGTTGTCGAGGGAGAAGCGCATAGCATAATACCACTTGCCGGCACGATCCGGCGTAAATTGGGCTCCAAACCGGTCGCTGTTACCTACATCGTCTTTATACACTGCGTTAACCCACGTATAATCCGGATCGGTCTCATAACGGTAACCCAATTGGGCTGCAACGTTATTTCCCTTTCCGGCCACGTTCGTAATATCCTCGGCCTCTACTTCACCTGTGATCTCAGGAGTAGGCTCACCTATCATCAGCCGGTCATTCAAATCGGTGAGATTGGCTGTTGATTTCACCTTCGGAACAGGGAGGGTATCCACGATCTCCAGAGCAGCTGTCGCGCTGACCCCTTGATAGACACCGGTAATTGTTACAGTTCCCACAGCAGCGCCGACAGCAACCTCGGCCTTTCCATTTGAAATGGTTACAGCTTCAGGGTTGCTGCTCGTCCAGGTGACATCTCCCGTCAGATCGGCTTTAGAGCCGTCAGACAAGTAGCGAAATGCCTCAACTGGTGTGCTTTGCCCCGCTTGCAGCTGCTTTTGGTTAAGAGCTACTTTCAGAAAATAGGCCGCAGAGTTGCCGCTAACCTTCGGACTGGCATTCAGGAAATCCACATAGTCTCCTCCTGTCCAGGAAGCCTGCGGGATGTACTTGTACTGAACGACTCCGCCTGTCTTTATGAAGTCCTCAGTGCTCAGTTGATAAGAGAAAATATTTTGATCCACACCGTTCACCTGAACCGTGCCGTTTGGGGTCATCGGCTTGAAAGTCCCCCAGTTCGTAAAATTACCATTAATATACATCTCGGACTTAGGTGAATAGGTGCGCACGGTAACTGTTCCGTCCTGGTTAAACTCTGGACTTGTTACGGCTGCTGCCTCGCTGGCAGCTTGGACACTCGGGATTCCCCCTGGCTGCAGCATACCCAACAGCAGCATACTGACCAATAATAATACAGATACCTTGCGTAACTTCAGCTCTCTAAACAAAACTCCGCCTCCTCCATCTCTTTTTATACAAAATCTTACATAAAACTACGAAGTTCTCACCCCATACTAGAGCCCATATGTTATCTGGATGTGAACGATGAATATAAATTATGTAAAGGGAGTTACCCGCTAGAACCCCATTCATTAAGAATTCAGAAATTCCACGAGAGAAATGAATATTTATGCAAAAGTAAAAAAGGAACATTAGACTCGGGTACATCTCGTCAGAGATCCTGGGTCCAATGTTCCTTTATTTCTTTATTTCGTTCTGCAAAAGTAATCCGTCAATCTATACAGCCGACACTTACTTCTCACCGGCAGCTGCTGGCTGGGTAAAGTATATGAAGTCCAGATCAGCTGCACTAATTCTGCTGCCTGGAGGAATGCTGTATGCCTTGGCCAGCGTCGCTGTCAGCTTATTGAAATAAGCAGCCGGATTTATGGCAGGGACATCTTCTGATTGGTTATCTGTATTTAGTACATCTGTCTTCGATTGCCCTTTCGCCGTTCCGCCAGACTCGGCTTCACTGATGGCATCGGCCTTATTAGTGGAAGTTCCATCGATAGTATTATCGGATATTCCATTGGTAGTTCCTTCGGCAGCTTCATCGGCTGTCCCATGGTTAGTTCCGCTCGCGGTTCCCCCGCTTGTCCGGCCAGCTGTCCCAGCGTCTCCACCCACTTCTGTTCCGCTCACAATATCGCTTATTCCATCAGCTGTTCCCTCTGTTGTGCCGCTGTCTTTGCCATTAGCTGAAGCGCCAGCTCCCGCTGCCTTGCTGCTTTCGGGCTCCAGAGCTGCCGGATTCGCACTATCTGTCGTCTTAGCACCAGCTTCGCCATTTGCTGCTGAGCTGCCGCTGCTGCATTCGTGAGTCAGATTGAAAAGCTTCAATTCCTGACTCTTCGCCTCTGGCGTAGTTACAGTAACTGACTTGGCACGAAAAGCCTCACACTCCGCGCTCGTCTTGAATAGAAACACCAGCCTTGTAACTTCCTTGCCGTTCTCGTCCTTCACCTGCTCGGCGTAGACGGCCCGTTCGGGTACCTGGGCCGCGGGAGCATGCCCCGCGGAGCTCGGCTTGTCCGAGGCCGGAGGCACCGCTGCTGGCGGCACTGCAGCCGCAGGTTCCTTCTTGCTGAAGGCCCCTGACAGCTGGAGTATGCCCATGGTTCCTGCAGCGAGCAGCAGCAGGATCAATACACTGAACAGGATCGGCTTCCTGCCTCTGCCGAACATTCTCGCCAGCGGAGAAGCCAGCTCCTGACGGGCCTTCTCATATACCGGCTTCAGCGCCCGGCCAGCCTTGTCGAAGTATTCCTTCCAGTTGGTTCGCTTCTTGAACGCATCCCGATCATGTCTCCGGAAATACGCCAGGATGGCGGCTTCATAGGCCGGAGCCAGCTTGCTTCCCCGCAGGTACAATGGCTGCCCTGCCGACCAGTGGAAGAACCGGTACACCGTACCGGGGCTCCCTGCATAACTCCGCAAGGCATCTACCAGCGGAGCATACTCCAGGGAGTCGGCAGCTCCTCCCCGATAGTACGCCAGGGTAAGCCGGTCGAACCGCTCAGCGTTCACTTCATCCCTCAGCCATCTGCGGCCAGCCTGCTGCACCTCATCCATCTCGGCAGGCTTTAATCCGTCAAACACATGCACATCGGGTTCAGCCTCACTGAACCAGGCAAATAAGGATTGCAGCTTAGCCAACTTGGATCTCAGCCGCCCGTCGAGCCGCTGCGAGCCAAAGTCCCCGCCTGTCTCCGCCAGCCCGTTCAGGCTGAGGAGCTCCTGCTTCGTAAGCTTATCGAGATCCAGCTCGATCAGCAGCACACGCCGGGCCGCCTCGGCGAGGACGGCATAGATCCCTGCTGCACCAAGGCCGAGTTGGCCTTGGGCTTCCGTCGATTTTCCAAATCCTCCGTAGCCGAATTGGCCCTTCTCCTGGAGCGGCTCCCGGTGCGCGCCGAGCATAAGTAGCACCTCATTTACGGACGCCACGAGATCTTGCTGCGCCCTAAGCTTTCCTGTCAGTTCCGACCGGGCGAGCTCCCGCAGCGAACTCTTGTCCCATATCCCCGGATACAGCCGATCCCATTCCTGTACAAGGCTCACAACTTCACGGGCTCCTTCGGCAGCTTGGAGCCTTCCCTGCATGTAAGGGTCGAAGAGCAGCGAAGCGAGCTGATCATCCTTCAGCACCTGATCGAAGTAGGCTTTCCGCAGGGAAGGATGATTCTCGATTAGAGCATAGAGTTCCGCAAATGCACTCTTGCTCTTAACCGCATTCACTGCCGCACGTATGAAATACTCCACGATCTTCCGTTCATTATTTTTCGGATCGATCCGGTAATAATCCTTGATGCATTCTGCCACCGCAAGCTCAGGGGCCTTGCCAGACTTCACATGATCGAATTCCCGATCGAAGCTGGCCAGGAACAGATCGTTCAGCCGCTCCTTGTCCGGAAGCGCCCCGGCTGGACGAAGGTACTCCAGCATTCCGCTGAGGGCAGCTACTTTGTGATCCTCGTAGAGGGCTTCATTGCCTCCCTCAATCTGGTACAGCACACTAAGCTCATGATAGCTGGAGATCGACATCGCCTTCTCAGGGCCCATATCCTTCAGCATAATATCCGCGAACCGGTGGAAGTCCTCCAGCTGATCCAGCCGTGCAATCCGAGACCAGATCAGATCCAGATAAGGCTGCTTCGCCCAGTCCAGCTCCACATTTGTCACCCTTCCGGAGGCGAGATCGAAGGTATAGTCCTTCTCGATGCTGCGGTCCCCATGACGCAGACTGCCGCGTTCGACGCAAGAGAGATGAATGCCTTTTCGGCTCTGCGGCTCTTTGGCATAGGTAAGGAAGCCGAGCTTCCTGCGATAGCTGAACGGCAGGGCCGCATACACAAGCTCAAGCAGGGGAACAGCCGCTTCCGATACATAGGAAGCCGGGACATCCAGTGCCACATAGACCTTGCGTCCACTGACTGCCGAAGACATGACAGCGGACAGCAGCTGCTTGAACATCCTCTCCGGGATATGCAGTTCCTCCAGCAGCTGCACAGGGTCCACCTCTCCGCTGTCCAGTGAAGCCTGGTCCACAGGAATCTGATCCAGTGCAGGAAGCTGCCCGCCCTGCTCCATATCATAACTGTCCAGGAACCCGGCATGGAGATAGGAGCGGTAGTTCCGGACCAGTTCCTCTGACCGGGAAGCAGGAATGACATAGTTATGAGTGAAGAAAGCGCTGCGCAGGCCCGTAAAATCAGCTGCTTGATAAATGCTGCGCCCCAGCACCGTATCTCCATTCTCCGAATGGAACAGATGAATGGCGCCGGGATAAGCGGAGTTGTCTTTCTCCCCGCGTGCGGTCAGCTCGGCGGGTGCATCGTAGACGCAGAACGGATGCAGCACTTTTTTGATAAAAGAGGCCTCAAGCCCCTCGGATCTCGCTACCGTATCGAACCCTTCGGTCTGACGGAAGATGCCGCGCCGTTCGCGTGTATAGATCTGCTGCTGAATCGGAGCGAAGGGTTTCACTACGCTTCACTCCCCTCGATGTAATTCAGCTTGTACAGCAGCCAGATGAACGGCTCATCGACCCGGATCGGGCTGACGACGCCCTGCAGCTTCTGATCGACGGGGTTGCTTCCGAGCGCCGATACCGCGAAATAGGCGGTGTCCTTGAAGTACACATCCATCGTCCCTTTGAATGGACGATCCACCTTCTCGATCAAATGGCGGACCTCGCCATCAATGTTCTCGAACTCCGTCAAGTTCAGCGTCCGGCGGTGGACGGCATTGTTGAAGATGTTGCTGTTCTTCTTGATGTACTCGCCTTCCTCATCCGCCAAGGCATGCAGCATATCACTCTTCGTCAGCACGACCGCGGTTGGAATATCGGTCTTCCCTTTATCCTCGTAGGCGATGAAATCCCCGAATAAAGTCAGCACCACATCGCGCGGTTCGTCATACTGCGACACCCATTCGCCCGGCTTGTCGCCATGCTTGATGCGGATCTTCTCGCGGATCGAGCGGATCTGCAGGGGATCGACCATGAACAGAATGCCGGCGGAATTCTTGATATGCTGGCCGTGCAGGCCGAGATAGTCCTGATCCACCATGCCCTCGCCTGCTACATCGAAGAACACCAGCGTCAGCGGTGGCTTGGACTCATCCTTGAACACGAACTGGAAAATAAACGGCTCCTGCATCTTCTCCTTCTGCGTGGAAGCAAGCAGATCTCCCCGCTCGAACAGCGGCTCCTCATAGGAGGAGCGGAACTTGCGGCTGATCTCGGCATTCAGCGGCATACAGGCCGCGCCAAAGTGGTCGGCAGTCTCATGCTGGAGCGTATGAATCAGCGAAGTCATATACACCGACTTCCCTGCCTGCGATGCCCCGATAATCGAGATAATATTGCTCGGCACCTTCCCCGCCGTCACCGGCAGTTCATTGTGGCACCTCGGGCAGAGCCTGCGGCGTGTGACCACGCCGTACCGGTCACTGAGGCCAATCAGCACGTTATCCGAATACATGTGGTGCTCCTCGTGGATATCCCGCGGATGCAGGATCGCCTCGATATCATAGACGGTATCCAGTCCGAAGCGCTCCCGGTACTTGTTCAGCTCGTAATCCTCGCCGAGGGCATAATCTTCATCGTCCTCCCGGTGATGAGCTGCCCGGAACACCACTTCCTCCGGCGAAAATTTGCTGAAGCAGTAAGGGCAGACGATATCGTAGTAGAGCGGGCGCGGAGCCGGCTGGGGTTTCTTTTTGAACATATTGAAAAAACTCATAACTTCCTTCCTCCTCCCATGCTGTTATTCCGGAATCAGTTCATACGTATGGCCGTATCGGGGTCCGTCCGTGAAGAACAGCCGGATATGATCCTGCTTGCCGATTTCGATGACAGGCAGTACATTTCTGCCTGCCGCAAATGGAGTGACGAACGGGTAAACCGTTCCATCCTCCTTGCTTGCCGGATAGCCGCCCTGCTTCTTCACATAACAGAGCACATCCTTCGCAATCGGGACCTCGGAGGTCACCGTAATCTGTACCGTCTTGTATTTGCTGAACAGCCCACTCTTCTCGCGGACCGAATAATAGATTCTCGCCTTGCCTATACTGGCTGTCGTGCGATTCCTGCCGTCACGCTGGCGGACCAGGACGACCTCGCCCTGCTCGGTCCAGCCGGCGAATACCGTATACTCCAGCTGACCGATCTCCTGGATCCGGTCATGGTATCCATTGCTCGCCTTATACTCGTCGCGAGTGTACAGCCTTAGTGCGCTGAGCGGCGGGGGCTCTTCGGAGAGGCCAGCATCAGGCCCCACAGGTGCTTTATGAATATAGACAGACTGAATGCCTTCAGGCCAGCGCCAGCGCAGGGTGCATCTGTCCTCATCCACCCGGTGGGTCACTTCGCTGATTACCGGGGCGGATGAATCATCCCCATCGATCAACCGCATGCTTTTCGCCTCCTGTAGCTCGTGTTAGATGTCTTATTTGTCCGTATGGAATGAACTCAAGAAAGATAATTATGCCTTACCATGTTCTTGCTCAAGCTGATTAAAAGCCCTTGCTGCGATTATCATTCGGCCGCCCGGCAAAGGTTTCAGCGCCCCGGGTCCGTCCGGCATACGGTCTTCCGCCGGAAGAGCGGTAATGTTCCTTGATCGGCACGATCCAGGCGAACAGCGTGATGACAGCGGCAAGCACCACATCAGCCGTCAGACGGCAGAGTACATCCGTATGCTCGTGGCCGCTGAGGCCCAGCTCAAGGATAAGCCCGGCCAGCAGCCCGGAGACTGCGCCGCCAATCCCAAAGCTGCGCGCCAAATACCGGTTGTCGAACATGAGGCCGAGGGCAATTCCCAGCGCAACGCCAATAATCAGCAGGGCTGCAATTCGCACAATTGCGTAGTAGATACTGTCTGCAGCAGGACCCGTGCGCTCGGTGACCAACGTGCGATCGCCAAGGGTATCGTAAATCTGCTGGAATACGAAGGATAGATTCCCCGCATTGGACACATCGCTGTAGCTTCCACCTGTCTGCGAAGCAATCGTCTGGAGCAGATTGGAGCCGCTGGAATCGACCAGATTCAGCCCTACCGTATTCACTGCAATATGACGGCTCTTATATTCGGCCAAGGTGCTGTCCAGATCCACGCTGCTTACCCCGTCAGACAGCAAAATAACCATCGTGCCTTGACCGCCCTCGCTCTGGTCTGTGATATGCTTCATCGTCTCCGTCAAGGCCAGCCCGATGTTGGTTCCCCCGTCCGTTGCAGGGATGGAATCGATGGCAGACTTAACCCCGGTTCTCGCAGCCTGATCGCTCAGGCGGACGAAAGGCTGTATGATATTGGCACCATCGTTGAACGTAATGACAGCGACTCTTTTGTCCCCATCCATCTTGTCTACGAGCTTCTTGGCCGCCTCATAACGGTCATTCTTCGGATCGTTCTGCTTCATGCTCCCGGAGCTGTCGATCACCATGGCGATGTCCTTAACCTGCTTTACGCCTCCCCCGTTCAGTTCATAGACGAACTCCAGCGCAAGGGATACCACGAACAGCATCACCAGTGTGGCAGGCACAAGCAGCTTCCATGATGCATCCACATAGCGCTGACGCCATGAGGTTCCGTTCAGGCGCGGCAGGATCATCTCCGCAATCAGGCAGGAGAGTCCCACCGACAGGGCGAGGATCCCAAAATACAGTCCTATGATCAGCAGATTCGGCCACTTTCCGCCCAGTTCAGCGAGCAGCCACTCCCCAATGGCGAAGCCGATTACCCCTCCGATCAGACTGAACAACGTTAAGAGCAGATTGAATTTACGCTGCATTGTAGGCATGCATCCTTTCTATATGTCATCCGGTTCGCAAAGAACTTAGCGGTTGCAAAGGTGAATTAGAATAATTGATGTATATCAGGCAGCCGTATGAAATGTTCCTCCGATCGCTGTTGTGCCCGGATTTCTTATTTAAATTTATATAAGGTAGAAATCCGGGCACAAAGATGATGCTTCCGATGTTGCTTTCTTTCAGAAAGCTTGTAGGCGAGCGCTTCGCTTCTCCAGAATCATTTCACACTCTTGCCAGAAGCAATTCTTAAAGCCTAAATTATATAGCGACTGCCCTCCGCCTATTTTCCATCCCTGAATGTAAGTCTAGCAATCCACTCCCGCTGTTTTTTCATTCCTTGTGGAAACATAGTGGCTACTTTCAAATTATTGTTCATGCTTGGATGAATAATCAACGTTGTCTCTTCGCTGCTTGTTCATCCTTGGATAAATAATCAGCGTTGTCTCCGATGTTTTTTCATCCCTTGATAAATAATCAGCGTTGTCTCCGATGTTTTTTCATCCCTGGATTACCGTTACCGCAGCTCCGGTAGCCGCTCCGGACTGGTGGCGTGGAACTCATATCCGTTCTGGATATAAGTCTCGTAGTAGACTCTCCCATTCCTATAGAACATCAGATCCTCCAGGTGAAATCCGCCCATCAGGCACAGCTTCTCGACCCCGCTGCTCCGGTTCTCATGTACCATGCCGAGCTTGTAGATCCGGGAGGTCTCATCCGCGCCCAGTGCGTACCGCATGAATTCACTGCCCGCATCCCCGAAGAAATATTTCTCCTCATATCGGTGCTCATGCGTGTAATCGAACAGCCGCACATGAATCACGGCATGCTCTTCAAGGGTACGATACAGCTTCTTGAACAGCTCATCCTTGGAGAGCACCTGCTTGTTGTTGTACTCAATCGTTACATTGGCCCGCCGCAGCAGCTCCTCCTCGAACGTCTGCGAGAACGGCTCACTGGTGAGGATATCTCTGCGGCATACCGCGATCATCCGCTCCGTCAGACCGTGAATGCCGCCATTCAGCATATCGGCAGGGCTTCCCATATATCGGTCCTGAAACAGAATGTCCGCTCCCCGCCGCGCCTCCAGCTCACTCAAGACTTCTGCGGTGACCCGTTCATAATACTCCATGATGTTCTGGCCGATGTAGTCGTCAGCCATCCGGATGCTCCGAAGCGCGCTGCTGCGCAGTGTGTCTTCGAGCTCTTCAAGCTGCCGGGTTATCTTCCTGAAGCGGTCGTGAAGAAGATCGAGAACCGCCTCGTATTGACGGGCCAGCTTGAGCTCCATTTCAAGCCGGAGGATATACAGCCTAAGCGCATAGACATGGTCGATAAAATACCGGATGAAGCTGCGCACATTGTGCTTATCCATCATCGGCAGCCGCTGAAAGGGCTGATCCTGCACCAGACCCTGATAGGTCTGGACCAGCTCCGCCTTCGCGGATTCCACTTGCCCCGCCAGCTCACGGATCCGTGAGCGGTAAGCTTCGCGCAGGCTGCCTGAGCCGCCTGCTTCATCTGTCCACTCCGCCAGGTGGAAGAGTCCCACCTGCGGATGAAGAGCACGGCTCCTGCGGACCACGGTTTCCAGTTCCTCATCCAGCCGGAGCGCGGCGAGCGCTCTATCCGCTTCGCGAACATAGTTGCCCTGGAAATACAGCTCGCCGCCATCCCCGAGCAGCGCCGCTTCCGCCTCCCGCAGCGTCATCGACTTCAAGGAAGAGTAGCTGACCCCGTGGGTCATCATGCCGTTCATATCGGCCAACCGCGTCTCGTCCGGCACGATCCGCTGCGCCTGCTCGGCGAGCGAATCCGGGTCCAGGCCGAAGAAGCTCAGCTTGTCGCTGTTCTTCCACTCCAGCGGGCCGTTCATCCGCAGGATGAGCTGCCGGTAGAAGTGGTAAAGCACAGTCAGCGCAATGGACTCATTCGGGCGCTTCACCTTGGAGAAACCGGCGGAGACGTAGCCTTGACGGCCGGATTCGGTCATGATGTTATTTTTGAAGCTCGTATTATTGTAGGCTGCACCCGAGACCGAGTCATACAGCGGATCCTTCTTCTGGCGGTTCTTCAGCAGGCTGATCTGGGAGATAATCTCGTCATTATCCCGCAGCCCGCCGGGCGAGCTGACCCCGCGCTCGTTCTTGTCGGACAGCACGTAGACCAGGTCAAATAGCGGAGAAGCCGGATGTGTAACCGGGATGGAGAGGCCATCCTCGGTCATCAGCAGCGGTGCCGAGAAGGTATAATCAGACTGCTGCATCATGTCCAGCTCCCGCAGAAAAGCGATCCCCGCAGCTCCGCTGTACCCGAACGCCTCCGCATCTTCCCGTTCGCTGATCAGGGTGAACAGGTCGGTCTGTACCGACTTGAAAGACTGGCCGAAGATCGTATTCGCCAGCACCGTAACCTCTGGTACGAACACGTTCAGGGGATCCCCCGCCTGCGTGATGACAGACAGATGAATACGATCGAATGAAGAGTACAACCGCCCGTAGTCGGCGATCCGCTGGCTAACCCGGCGCAGCGCCCGGTTTAACTCCAGCACGGAGCCTGGCTCCTGATAAAAGGCCCGGTACGTATCCGGCCGAAGGGCCTTCATCTTCATCTCTGGCTCCCCGGACTTGATGCGGGGTACGCGGTAACGTACAACCCGTGGATGTTCCCCTTCCCACTTCCGTGCTCCTTCTCGTTCCCTTATACCATCTAGTCCTCTTACACCATCTAGTCCTCTTACACCATCTACTTCTCTTAATCCACCTAGTTCTCTTATTCCTTCTAGTTCCCTTACTCCATCTCGCTCTCTTACTCCATCTCGTTCTCCGCCTTTTCCCCTTCCTTCCCCATAAGAAGGGGAAAAGGCGGCCGTAACCCCTGCCGCCGCTCCCTCCTGTGAAGTCAGATGGAAATACATGACTCCTGCACTGTTATCCCATTTCTTATCGTGAATGCGAATGATCGGTTCAATGGCTTCCGCGACCTTATCACCAATGAACAGATAGACCGCAGGATAATGAATGCTGCTCTGGTCATCCTGCTTGCCGGTCAGACCTTCCTCAGCCGCCGCGTAATCTGCCGCATACTGTTCCAGTAATTGTCTCATAGGCTATTTCAACCTTCTGCGAATATCGCTGAGCTTGGTGGTCATTTGCTTGTAGAACTGGTAAGCTTCCTCTCCGTTCGCAAGCTCCACCCGTTCATACTCCAGCCGGTCCCTGGCATCCAGGAAAGTCTCATACAGCTCATCCAGCTTGGACAGAAGAGGAGTAATGTCTTCCGAAGCCGTCAGCTCTGCGTCTCTGCGGGACGCCTTGCGCAGCAGGGTACTGCGGTTCTTCTCGTCCAGGGCCCGGAAGCTGCCATACACTTCGAACTCGGCAAAATTCCGGCTTTTCATCAGATTCGCGAACGGCTCCCAGGCTTCTTCCTCCTCGTCACGATCATATACGTACAAAGCGCCCTTTTTCGTAATCGTGCTAGTGTACAGAGCTTCAATGAATTGATCCAGCCATTTCTCTTCGTCTTGATGCTGTCCGAGCAGGGCTTCGAGAGCAGCTGCCTGCTCCTGAATCGCCTTGTACTTGGCAAGCTCCTCACGGACGCGGGTGATCAGCTCCGGTGAACGGATCAGGTTCTCCTTGGCCATGTCCTCATTAATGCTGCCAAAAATATCCCTGCTTCCCTCGCGCTCCAGCCCCTGGGACAGCAGCCGCTTCAACTCGCCCAGCGCCCGCTTCACCTCACCCAGGTTCGGCTTGTTGGAAGACACCTGCATATCGTATGCGCGCAGCACATCAGACAAGCTGAACGGTCTCGTCAGAACAACCTCATACCGGTTGCTTGTGTTCTGGTCTATCCCTTTCTCCGCAATGATCTTCAGATCAAGCGCCTCATCAAATTCGCGACGTACCCGGGCGTTGTAAGCCTGAACCCGCGGATTGGCATACACATCACCCCATGACTTCTCCGGAATCGGAGATGGCAGGTAAGTCCAGTTCGTCTTGTCGGTCTGCACCAGGTGACGGCCGATGCCTTCCTTGTCCAGAATCGTACGTTCATAGCTCTCTTCATAGACCTTCAGCGGCGTGTAGACGAAGAGCGGTACCCCGTTCTTCGTATTCAGCCAGAAGATGCGGTTCTTGACTTCGCTTTCTTTTACCGTGAAATGGGACTTGCCCACCGCATTGTTCTGGTAATTCTTAATCCCCTTGAGGATGCTTGGCGCCTGAACCGGCACCGACACGAAGCCCCAGGACGGGAAGTACAGATTGCCCGCGCTGTTGCTCAAATGGAAGACCGGAACCGCCTCATCATCCAGCTTGCTGGCGATATTGCGCTCCACGAACTTCTCAATCGATTCATCCTGGCCGTATTTCATCAGCAAGAAATCTTCCATCGACTTCGTGATCAGGTCCCCGAATTTATCCGTCAGGAACTCGCTGATCGAGCTGACAATGTCAATCTCCTGCTCCTTGATCCACTGATTGGAGTGATCCAGCAGCTCCTGCGAGAAATCACGGATCAGATCATCAACATCCTTCGATTCCATGAGGCTGCCCACCACTTGAGAGATGTCCGGCACACTGACGATATTCCAGTAGTACGTCTTGTTCCCTTTGTGATCCTCCTGCTCTTCCCCGTTAAGAAGAATGTCTCCGTTCTTGGAAAAAATCGAATTCAGCGCGTTCAAAATTTCCGTGAACACATTGTAAATCCGGGTATTCTCCTTGTTCAGCAGATCGTACAGGTCCTCGTAAAATTCAATCATCTGCTCCGTGCGTTCCACATCGGCATGCAGCCAATATTCATTAATCTTCGCTTCAATATAGGCGTTCTTCTTCTTGTCCTTGGACACGAAGGCGCTCTTGGCATCGCCCAGCTTCTCGTCCGACTGGTCTCTGGCCGCTTCAATGTCGCGTGGAATCCGCGTCAGGTTCTCGCGGAGCGTCTCGATGTAAGACAGCAGCATTTTGAGCAGGCTGAAGCCTTTCTCGGTATAGATGAGACGGGAGACATAGAACGGACCCTGTTCCGGATGCAGGAACAATCTGCGAATCTGATCCGTGAATTGCCCTGCAATTTCACCCGGCAGCTGCTTCTTCGCCTTAATGTATTCCTCGCGGGCCCGGGTAAGGAAATTCTGCTCCAGCTCGGTGTCCATATTGACGACCTGCTGCTTAACCACGTTGTTATAGCTCAGGCGCTCACTGTTCTGGTAGCCCGGAAGCGGCTCAGGTACGCGGGACTCGAACGTCTTGATCATGGTGTCCAGGTCGATGCCAAGCTTGCGGGCGAACTTCTCTACGTCATCCTGCGTTGGCGCCTTCTCGAACATTTTTTCCATTTTGCCGAAGAGACGGAAAGCCAGGTAAGTGGTCATCTCCTCAATCGGCAGGACTGCGGAAGAGGCCCCGATGATGTTGTATTCATAGTTGGCCGGATACAGCTTGTTCATCTGCGCAATATTCGTGCGGATGTTGCTGATGTAATCATGGATGGCGAATTCCTCGCCGGACTGCTTCTCCTCACTGGCCATAAAGTTCGTGATGTTCTCTGCCGTGACGTTCATGCAGTAATCATACGCGTTCTCCAGCAGCTTGCCTTCGGTATTCGTGGCCGAGATCAGATGGCACAGATTGAACGGCGGCAGCGGGGAATTCACGGTCAGAATATTCCCGTACTGCTGACGGAACCGCTCGCCGCGGCTGTCCACGTTCATCCAGTAGTCGAGCTCTTTGAGCGCGGCATAGCCGTTCTTTTTAATATATTCACGGGTATGCTCACTTAAGGACTTGCTTGCCAGATTAATATCCGGCGTGAACAGGTAACCCAGCGTATTGACGCGGTCAATCCCCGCCGAGCCGTGATCCCTCTCGATAATGCCGCGGACAATATAGGCAATGTCCAGGAACGTTCCGCTGCCTGTACCCCCGGACAATCCCGTGAGCAGGAACACCATCAGCTTCTTGTTGGTGCCGACGGACAGCGTCTTGATCTTCTTATCAATGGCCTGAACCACCTGATTAATCTTCGTAAAAAGCAGCAGTCTCCCCGCCTGGCGCACCCCTGCGGCACCATTCATGCCGTCGGTGATGCTCAGCTCCGGCGACAGCCAGTCTGTAATGTAAGGCTCAAGGATGCTGCGGTTCTGCAGCAGTCCGCCGATCTCGGCATTCGACAGCAGCACGAACTCGTTGATCGGATCGAGGCCGATGCCTTTGTAACGCTTGCCGCGGTCCTGCTCGTTCGTCTCAAAAGCAAGGAATTCGACGTTGTTCGGCTTCTCCTGTCTCTTCTTCGAGATCGGATCCTCCGGCAGCTTGAATCTGCGGTTAATCTGATATTTCAGACGCAGCAGGGCATCGATCCCCGTTCCGCCCAGGCCGATGATGAGGATCGGGTTGTCGATGGTATCGACGCGGATCTTCTCGCTGACGATCCCTCCGCCCAGTGATACGTCGAGCTGCTGAATATGTTCTCTTACTACCGGTTTCATATGTTGACCCCCTAAGTGGTCGGAGCAGATCAGCTTTCTTCCGCTTGCTCCGAATTTGAGTTCGTTAAGTAGCGATAAATTAATAGTGCGGTAAAGACCGCTGCGCGGATGGATCATTCTTACGATCGCTGTTGTCAGCGGATTTCTTTGATTGTCCACTTTCTAAGTGGAAATCCGCTGACAAAGGCGACCGCTCACGCTTCTCCAGAACGATTCCATCCGCTCCGCTGGGCTTGTGCCATTTATGTGAATGCTGGAGCAGAATACATTGCAAAGCAACTAAATTAGAACAATCGAATTTATATAACGACAGACTTATTTAAAATCGAGTTATGAGATCTCAACTGATAACTCAACTCTCCTTTCACACTGGGCTTAGCCGTCCCTAAGACTACCAAACGAACCTGAAAGGGAGCTGATCGTCTGCTTTCTCCCATCAATCTTTACAGTGACCCAAAAATTGTAGAGCCCCCTGCATTCCTCTCAGACCCTTAATCATAAATCGGGTCTTCGCTGCAGGTACGTAAGGAAGTAATTGCTGCAGCTAAGCATCACCATGACATACAAAGTCTTTAATGTATGGTCGCCCTTCGCCCTTCTACTACGTGCTGTAGGGCTCGTTCCCTACAGCACCGCCCCCTGCCCAACAACAAATTTGTTAAACGGGGCCTTTGAAGGAGCTGCCACCACGCACCCAGCGGAGAGGCCGGAATCGTTCTGTAGAAGCGCCAGCGTTCGTCTTTGTCTCCCGATTTCTACCCCTGCGGGTAATAAAATCAAGAAATCGGGAGACAACAACGATCGGAAGAATGATCCGGCCGTAGCGGGCTCCAGTGCAAGCCCTTCTACTACGTGCTGTAGGGCTCGTTCCCTACAGCACCGCCCCCTGCCCAACAACAAATTTGTTAAATTGAGCCTTTGAAGGAGCTGCCATCACGCACCCAGCGGAGAGGCCGGAATCGTTCTGTAGAAGCGCCAGCGCTCGCCTTTGTCCTCTGATTTCAACCACTAGAATCCAATCAGGAAATCAGAGGACAACAGCGATCGGAAGAATGATCCGGCCGCGCAGCGCGTGACTCCACTGCAGCCCCTTCAACAGTTCTAATTTCACACCAAGTATTCGAGGAAGATTGTCTTATCCACCCCGATCAGCGGGATGGTCAGGCGGTCGCCGCCTTTGAGTTCAAGGCCTTTGGTGGCGTCGATCGCACGGCCCGACTTCTCGATGGTGCTCGGGCTGGTGTTCTTCAGCACGATCCGGTCGTTCGCGCCGGGAGTGAAGATGATCTTCTCCGTCTCCCGGAGCTCGGGCGCCAGCTGCAGCAGCTGGTGAAGATTGAACTTGCCTTTGAAGGCTGCCAGCTTCTTATACTGCGGATACGTCTTCTCGCCCGTGTTCTCGTCCCGAATCTCGATGACGATCTGACCGACAAAGCCTTGGTTCGCTTTCTTCCACATCCGAAGCAGGAAGTAGAGTGCAGCCAAGACCACGGCAAGACCGATTACACCCAGAATAACGGCTAAGGTTGGAAAAGGTTTCTTGTCCGGGTCATTCGCACTCGCTGCGGCCCCCGCCCCTGCGCTTGCCCCGCCCGGCTTCGCACTGACCTTCACGGGAGGCGTCTCGCGGTAGAAGCTCTTCTCCTCCGCCCTGACTTTGATCTCGTAAGCATGTTTGTCCGGGATCTCGAAGGTACCGCTGAAGTGATTCCCGGTATTCCCGAGCTTCGTCTCTGTCGTCTTGCCGGTGTCGAGGTCCTTCGCAACCAGCACGGCGTTCATATCTTGATAAAGACTTGTATTCTGAATTTTCTTCCCGTTGCTGATCAGGTAGGAGTTGATGTCAATCTTGTCGCCCTTGCTGTAGGTCTTGGCCGGGATTTGATCCATGGCCAGCTCCATATCGTAGTTGAACACCAGGTTGATATCGATCTTGTCCTTGGCTACCCCTTTGACCTTCAGCTTCCAGTTCCCTTGATCCGGCTTCAGCAGCTTGATCAGGGAGTAGGTCTTCGACTTCGACACCAGCACATCACTTGATGGAATGGCTACTTCCTTCCCCGACGGATCATACAGCTTCGCCTCAACAGGCTTACTAGACATAATCGAAATGTTGGCTTCCAGCACGCTCGCGTTCGGTACATTGACCGTTACATCCTGATAGCTCCCATTGGCCGTAATCGACTGGATGGGAACGATCTTCAGCTTCAAGTGGCTAGCGAAGATTTCACTCAGAATCTGGGGCAGATCATCGGCCGTATCGGTTACAAAAGACTTCCCTCCGGTCTTCTGGGCAATCTCCCCTAGAGCCGCCTTGTTCAGCTTACCGTCCGCGTTAAGACCAATGGTATAGACGGGAACTCCGTCTTTCTTCGCCTCAGCCAGAGCCTGATTCAGCTCCTGATCGGACTGCTGCTGGGTTCTGCCGGAAGCCTTGTTGAAATCGTTATTTCCGTCGGCCAGCAGAACGATCATCGGTTCGTGGGACGGATCGGCGCCATTTTGCAGCACCTTAACGGCTTCCTTGACACCAACCGCAATGTCCGTGTAGGAGCCCCGGTCAAGCCCGTCAATGAACTGCTTCAAGTCGTCTTTGTCCGAAGCGGACTGAATTTCGAGCAGTGCCTTCTCCCGCTGAATGCGGTCCGTATAGGCGACCACCCCTACTTTATCTCCCTTGGCAGAGAGCATATCAATGAACATTTTCATCGCTTCATTGCTGATTTTGTTCCGGTCACTCTTGTTCATGGAATTGCTGTCGTCCACGACCAGAACCGCATCGATTTGTGAAGACTGCTGGGCGGCTTCAGCGACCTGAAGATTGCCTGTCAGAGGAATCAGCAGGGAGAGCGCGAGCAGCAGCGTTAACGTTAATTTTTGTCTTGGAAGCATAAGGATACCCCTTCACTTGAAATCGGAATAATTCTACTCTATGGAACAGGTCTTAAGATTTTATTAAGAAGATATTAAGATAGCGTTAAAAAGACAAATGTCTACTATAATGAGACATGTTCCTTACTAATTCTACCAAATCTATGACTTTATGATATAATTTACCACCCCAAAGTTCAAACCTGGATGTCACAGCGGCAAGGGCGTGACTCTACTTATTTGAAGTAGCGCCAGAACCCTTTTATAATGACGGAAAACAGATCACATCCAGGATAGAAAGGATCCTTGTCATGATTGCATACGGATGTATTGGAATTTTGTTTCTTTTTGTGCTCATCCGCACGATTCTCTATTATTCTCATCGCAGGCACCCTTTTCCCAGAGAGGAAATTGACCGGCAGGTGCTGTCCATCATCAACGACAGGCGGGAACGCTCATGAAGAAGGTCCCCGTTCAGATCCGCCCCCTCAGGCGAACACGTTATGCCTACCAGCGGCTCAGGGTGTGCAAGAACTGCCTCAATTTCACGGTCCTATGGGAAAAAGAATGCCTCAGCTGCGGCCGATCCTCCTTCATACCGGTTGACACCATGGCCCTTCGGCTGACCAAACGCTCCATGCAGACCGAGCGGCTAATCGCGCTCTTCCTGACGCTGGCGGGGGTTCTATTCAGCACAACCTTTCAGGAGATTGCGATCTGCCTCGGATCTGGAATCGTGCTTACCTTGCTGCTCTGGCTCGTACAGAGACAGATGACGCAGAGTGAAGCCCCGCGCAGGCTGCATAAGTGGTTCGAGAAGGAGCAGCAGCGGCTGATTGACGGCCTGCGCCTGAACATCGAAGCCGCGATCAGCATGAGACAGCAGGATGAACGGCTAGCCTATGAGATGCTGCGCGAAATAGGAACCCTCGTGAACAGTGACCGCAACCGGCTGCAGCAGATTTCGCTGCTCCGTACTTTTGTGCTCCGCAGAGATATGGATCTGCAGCTCGAGTCTTTGCTGCTGTTCGACTTCGATGAGGGACTGGCTGAATATATCGGCGAGATTGCGAAGATTAAGCCCGAGCTGATTAAGGAGCGCACCCTGCTGTACGTCCTCGACCACGAGCCGGAGTTCCTCAGTATGGCGAACGGACGGGATATTCTGGCGGCCACCGTGGGCGCTATCGTCCGGATGAAAAGATACGTGGTGCTCTACCCGGAATTCATACGCAGATATGCGCGGGATTTGCCAAAAGACCGCTTCCTGCGCCTGTTCCGGATCGTTACGGGTGATCCGCATCTGCAGCTTGGCTATCTCGCCTCGGAAGTGGCTGAAATTTATAATGCGAAATATCAATGGGACCCTGATTTTCAACAATCCGCCCAATCAACTGGACAACAGCGATGAGGCTATATCTAATGACGATCAAAAATAAGTTAACCCTGCGTAATCTGTTCATCGTGCTCTGCTCGGCCCTGCTTGTTCTACTTGTTGTGAAAGGTTATTACATCCAGCAGAAGCTGGCCTGGATCACTGAAGCAGAGCGCGCTTACACGAAGAAAGACCTTATTCAGGCGGAAGAGTGGTACCAGAAAGCCAGGAATAACCGCTGGATTGAGTACAAAGAGGATGAGATCAACGCCCGCTTAGGCCATCTTGCACCGATTACCGAGATCAAAAGCCGGCTCGCCGGACTGGATGAAGCGGCCCAGTCCGCTAGTCCTGACTCGGATGCGGATTTTACTAAGCTCCTTCAGTGCTACAGCGACCTGTCTACCTTACGTAATAAGTATATGAAGACAGGCGGGCAATATAGCAGTTATTACAAGCAAATCTCGTCCGGATACAAGGTCACGGATCATTTTTTGGATAAATTCAAGCAGTTCGAACAACACTTCATCACCCAGATGAACGATAATCTGGAGAAGCGTACCTATCAGGACGAGTCCTTCCGGAGCAAGCTCCTGCAAATTCCCGTGCCTTACTATGGGAGCGAGGCCAAGCGTCTGGCCAGCCTGTCAGCAGCGTTCAAGAAGTACGATACCCGTAAGCTGACCCAGCTGTCTGCCGGGGGTAATTTCACCAGTATGCTGAACGAGGCTCTGACCATGAGGAATATCTATAAGGATGCAGGCTTAGAGGCTCCCTGGGTCAAAAAGACAGCTGAGTCCCTTGCCGACCAAGTGCTCCGTTCGGACCTCAAGACTGAGAATTACACGGCCTTCGCCTCCCACGGCCGCGACTTTGTGAACTTTGTACAGTCTGCCAAGGTGAAGTCGCCGCTAACCGGCTATATTTCTACGCAGTACAGCAGATTGCTGAAGAAAGCAAAGCTAATGGTCGCCCGCGGGGAATTTCAGCAGGCCATTGCCCTGTATGAAGCGGTTGCGGGGTACCGGGATACGTCCAAGGAGGTTGCCGCTGCCAAGCTGGCCTGGACCAAGGCCGATCCAATCCGCCTGCTTCAGGCCGCAGACAGCAGCAAGAATTACGCCAATGTGATTGGCGGAAGCAGCAGTTACGGGGCGCAGCTGTACGCAGCCGGATCGGATGATACCGGCCGGATCTACTATGCGGCGATGGATGCCGCGGGTCAGATCAAGCTTGTATCTACCGGTGATTTCCCGCAGGGCCGCAAGATTCTTCGCCTCTCCATGGAGAGGAAGCTCAGTACAAGCAGCAGGCCGGTTGTGCTGGTAGAAGGGGATTCCCAGACCCGCAAAGCGACCTATGCGGCTTACGCGGTAGAGGCTGGAAGCCTGAACAAGCTGTTTGAGTTGGAAGCGGATGGCTATCAGGTGGATAAGGACGGAAGTCTTCTCGTCCAGAACCCGGAAGGGGCAGGAGCTGGCCAAAATGCCCGATATGTATGGACGGGCAGCAGCTATGAATATCAGGAGACCAAGACGGAATCCGAATATGCGGATATTGCAGTGGATGAGCTGCTCCAGCATCAAGGCGAGAAGGTCCGGTTCACCTGCAGCATCGTAAGCATCACGGACAGCGGGCCGCTGGCCCAGCTGGGCGACAGCTATGTTCTGCTTAAGTCGGACAGTCTGCTGTCTGCTGGCCAAGTGACGGTGTCAGGTACACTCGCAAGCCAGAATGAGGATGTTTATATAGGTCAGCAGTCTCTATCGCTGCCGGTGTTTGAAGTGACGGCGGTAGAGGAGTAGGATTTCTGCCGCTTGAAGGCAAGGTAACGGGCCGGAACGAAGCCTAACGGAGCTGTCCCCCAAGCGGTCTTTCTTTGAAATGGAGACAGCCTGTAATCCCTATTCCAACAATAGAAACCAAGACAAACAGCAAGTCTCCGGGTTACCCCCGAGACTTGCTGTTTGTCTTTTACAATCCATGCACCCGGCTTCCATTGATTATGAGCGAGTAGCTGCCCGCCAGCTATCAATTTAATGATTTCTTATAAGGCTTTTTCCCTAAAAAAACCCCCGCTGCTAACGCTTACATAATTTGGATAAATACATACTTGATCCCAATTCCCTATTGCCTTTTATGTGGAATAATAGAATCATTTCTATTGTAAAGTCTAAAAATGTTTGAAAAAGGAGAATTATGAAATGAAGTTGTTAAAATGGATTTCCCTGACCCTCCTTGCAGCCAGTCTTAGCATCCTTGGAGGCTGTCAACTCTTTGGCGCGGCACAGAGCTCCTCAGCAAGTTCCTCTTTCACGGAATCCTCCTTGCCAGGGGGCGGACTAGCTTTGCCCGAGAATGAACGGATTCACCTGTCCACGAGTAAACAATGGATCGCTGCTGAAGGGCACTTGTCGGATTTGATCCGGTTGCAGTGGACCGCCGCTCAAGCCAAGCCCGCGATTGCCTGGGCCGATGAGAAGGGTGTTGACAAGACGGCCATCATCTCACACGATAAGGCGAATAATCCTGAGCAGCACGACCACAAGCACATTTCGATTGAAACAACGATGTCGCCCACAGGCGAGCATAAGGATGAGTTGTTCACCCGGTTCGAGATCCCTTATGATACCGACGTGGCGGATATTCGAACTCATTCCTCCAATTTCAACGTGATGGACGGGATCCTTCGGATAGCCTCAAAAGAAGATAAAGTTATCCAATTCGCCAAAAATGATACGAACAACGTAACGACACCGCTCTGGTCACTTCGGGCAAGCAGCGGGGAACAGGGCGGCAATGCAGGAGCGGACTTCCATATTACTCGCTACGATGACCAGGGCAAGGCGATGGATAGTGCGGTGACGATTAGCAGACAGAAGGGAAATGTCGGAATAGGAACTACAACGCCGGAGAGCAAGCTGGATGTCAACGGTGACCGCATTCGTATCCGGAATTCGAGCACACCAGAATCCGCACATGCCCCAGGCAATGTTGGAGATATCGTATGGGATGACAATTATATTTATATTTGTGTCGCCAAGGACTCTTGGAAAAGAACAGAACTTACGTCATGGTAATGAAACGCCAGATCGTTAATCCATTCTGAATATATCAGGCATTCAGCAATTCATGCCGAATAGGCCAGTTACAAGGCGGCGCGTACGTGCATATTAACGATTTAAGGGGGTGTCCCGTTGCCATTACATGGCTTATGGGACACCCCCTTCTCATTACCCGAGTGATCTTCTGAATATTACTCTTGTCTACTCCTGAACCTCAAGCTTCTCCGGAGTATCGACCCACACGGTCTTCTCCTGGAATGGAGTCCGTTTGCCTTGAAGGTCGGTTACCTCCGGCTCTCCAAGGTAGATGAACCCGAGCACCTTATCCTGCGGACGAAGACCGAAGTGCTCATTCATGATCGGGCTGAAGCACGGGGCTCCGGTTCTCCATACAGCTCCCAGACCCAAGCTGTGAATCTCCAGCAGCATGTTCTGGATGGCGGCGAAGACGGCGCCATACTCTTCAAGCTCAATGACTCCTGCTTTATCCACTGGCGCTACAGCCACGGTAATGATGACAGGCGCTCGAAGCGGCTGGTTCTTGGCTGATTCCAAGGCCTTCAGGCATTCTGGTGAACCTGTGTCTTCGAACTTTTCCAGCGCAATCTCTGTTAGCGCATTTCCGAGCAGTCCGCGGCCCTCACCTCTAAGCACGAAGAATTTCCAAGGTTCTGTCAGGCGATGATTCGGAGCCCACGTTCCCGCTTCCAGGATTCGCTCAATGGACTCGGCCGGGATGTCAGTCGGTTTCACCTTTCCAATACTTCTTCTATTTCGAATTGCCTCAGATACGTTCATGCTTAAATCCTCCCATTTCTGTATGTAATCATCTTTATCTCGTTATGTCTCAGTCCGTGGTGTGATATTAATCACTCGAACCCTATTGTAGCAGAAAAACGAATGTGATTCATGCATCATAACCATGCCGTTCCCGATCCCCTGATTCCCTCTTCACCTGGTTCCGTAACGCGTCGATATCAGGGTGCATGAGCTGGCTTATGGATTTAGGGACGATGAGGAATCAAACAGTATTCAACTTGCGCAAAATACGACAAGCCAAGGCAGGTTAGCATGAAACAATTTATAACTATATTTATTCTTTTACTCCTATACCTCCTTTCTTGCTGGATTACATTTCAACTAAAGGATTTCGCTTTATTAGATAGTTCTGGCAGAGGACACTATATTCAATATCATCTTTTTTATGAGAAATTCACTTTTTTTAATGAGCAAAACAAAGTCGCATACGAGAGGGTTCTTCCCAATTTTGATAGAATATTCATCTTATTTATAGTCTTCATATTCTTTGTGATTAGATTAATTCGATTAATCCCTTTAAATAAGTGGAAGTAATAACGATCCATTTATATTAAGGTACGAACGGATAATGCTTGATGGGCAGGATAGTTCAAAACATGTGTTAATTCCTAATTAAGGTTGTGTAAAAAAACACCGGTAACCTTAAGCAGGTGACCGGTGTTTTCGTATTAGCGTTTTGGCATTTTGCTCTCATCCATGTACAGCAGGTTCCAGCGGTGACCGTCCAGGTCGGCAAATCCTGCGCCGTACATCCAGCCGTCAATTTCACTCGGCTTGCCAAAGATGTTCCCTCCGGCTAACTCTACTTTTTGAATAAAGCCATCTACTTCTTCTCTACTCTCAGCCCCAATGGAAAAGATCACCTCTGCACTATGGGAAGTATCCGCGGCACTTGAACCTGTGAACTTCTCAAACGTCGCAACAGGGAACAGCATAATCGTTGTCCCGCCTATGACAAGCCTCGCTCTCTCGTTACCCACACTCGCCGCCTGGAATCCAATCTCATTGAAAAAAGCAGTTGACCTCTCGACATCTTCAACCGGCACGTTAATCCAGATCTCCTGTGACATAGCTTCAGCCTCCTGGGATATATTTTCAGCTACTCCTACTATACTTTACTTCCGGCATCCTCGGCGAATCATATTGAATAAGCTTACTTCTAACTAATGTGATGGGCGTGAAGAGCCCCTTCTCTTTATGCTCTTTTTACGTTTTTACACCTGTCAGACGAATTACATACATTCCGCGAATATAACAACACTAGAATAGATCTAATCCATCGGCTGATGCCGATAATTTTATTTCTGGAAGGGGTTTCTTAACTTATGTCGTCATCAAAAAAATGGCTTATCACAGCAATCGCCGCTCTCTGCGTTGGAAGCGCCCCAGTTCTGTCCTCCACAGCCCAAGCTGCGGAACTCTCATATATGCTTAATGGGCAGAACACCACCATCAGTACATATGAAGACTGGAATGCCGCTCACACGAGCGTTACCTTGACCATTAAGCCCAAGCTTACCGGCAAATACACGCTCAGCCAGCCGGATCTGGCTCCAGGAATCAAGTTCGGGATCGGCTCCTCCCTTGCCCATATTCCGGGGGATCCGGACGATATTTTCTACACGACGGCAGACCGCGGCCCTAATGGGGAGATTGATGTGAACGGCACTACACGCCGCACTTTCCCGCTGCCGAACTATACGCCTACCATTTACAAAATCCAGCTGGTTCAAGGCCAGATTAAGGTTCTGGGCACCATCCCGCTGAAGATTAACGGCAAAGATCCGGTGACCGGCTCGAACCTCATTACCGGGCTGCCGAACCTCAAGTCACGGGATGAAGTTCCTTACGACAAAGCCGCAGCCAATGTCATTGCTTACGATCCGTATGGACTGGATGTGGAAGGCCTCGCCTATAACCCGAAGGATGATACCTTCTGGATCTCCGATGAGTACGGCCCTTATCTTGTGCAGGTCAAGCGGGACGGCACCCTGCTGCAGCGTCTCGCTCCCAAAGGCATCTCCTCCGAGCTAAATACGCCTGAGCTTCCGCTGAAGGATGCTCTTCCAGCCGCTTACCTCACCCGCCGCCAGAACCGGGGAGCGGAAGCCGTAGGCATTACTCCGGATGGGAAATGGCTGTTCATGGCCATGCAGAGTCCACTTCGGAATCCGGACAAGAATGTCGACAATTCACGCGCGCTTCGAATCCTCAAGCTCGATCTGTCCACGCTGCAGCCAGTTGCCGAGTATGCTTACATGGCAGAAGACGCTAAGCAGTTCAAGGATTTGAAGCAGTCGGACATTGTTATCTCCGACCTGAATGTCATTAATGAGAACACGCTGCTGATTGACGAGCGTGACAAGAACGCAGGCGACAAAGCCCAGCTCAAGCGAATCTACCAGATCGACTTGTCCAAGGCGACCAATATCCTCGGCAAGTATGACGATACCGCCAAAGCCGGGAAGACACTGGAGCAGCTCAGCACGGAGGAATTCGATAAGGCGGGCATTGTCCCTCCTGGCAAGAGAACGATTCTGGATCTCGTAGAGCTGAAGTATCCGAACGAGAAAGTCGAAGGCATCTCTCTGGTGAATGGTCATACCCTAGTGATCGTCAACGACAATGACTTTGGTGTAGACCGGCCGGACTCCAAGGAGAATGGGACGGACCTGTGGACCTTTGAACTGCCTTATGTCTTGAAATAAGGCCGGGCACATCCCATTTTCCCGCAAGTACCGTCTAAGCGAAGGTTCTGTACAACGCTCCGCTGACGCTTGTCCGTAATCGTTCCGTTCGCTCCGTTGGGCGTTCAGCGTGATCCGGGCTAAACCTCAACGGATTAGAAACGTCAAACAGCAAGCCTCCATTACCTTGGAGACTTGCTGTTTTCTAATTTTCAGCTGAATTAATGATGATGGTCTGTCTTATTCAGAGAAGGCTACTAATTCAGTTCTCCTTACTGAACTACTACTACATTCACTTCGACCCCAGCACCGATGGGTCCAGCAGCTGATCCACTTCCCGCAGCAGCTCTGTAGACAATTCATGCAGTGCATGAATATCCAGTGCGTCGTTATAGATCGCGGTAATCAGATCCCGGGTGTCCTTGGCCCCCTCCAGGAGAGCAATGGCCTCTTTCATCGAACTTGTATACCGGTCCTTGATCCCGGCAATTTCGTCCGCGTACTTCTCATCCGTGCCCTCTGCAATCGCCAGCTTGTAGACATCGAGAACCGAGTCCCCCTTGCGGGCAGGGAAATGCTCATGCGGAGCGGTACTGTCGAAGATAGCCAGACTGAGATCCGGGAAGATCAGCATATCCAGGCTGTTCGGATCGAATCCGCAGTGATAGATCTCGGTCCGGATGCCGCAGCTTTGGGCCTCTGCGGCAAGCTTTTTGAACAGGGTGGATTTACCGGAACCCGGGCGTCCTTTTACAAAAATACGGGTGTTCAGATCCTTCGTCAGGTTCGGGACATAATCAATGGCCCCCTGCCAGGTCGCTGCACCCAGGAAGCGGTGAACCACCTTCACCTGATGCGTATCGCCTTCACTCGGTGCACTTGGAATAAGATATTCCTCGGTGAGCTGAGCCGCGATCTGATCCGCTGCCCCCCGGTCCAGATTATCGATATAGAACTTCTCCCATTCATCGTGAATCAGCAGGGTCTTGTGGAAAGTGGTATAGGCCAGCTTATAGATGGCATGGATCTGCTGATCCAGCTCCTCAATCTCGTCTGCGGAAGCGTTCAGGACTTCCTTATCCATAGCCTCCTCCAGATCCACATACCGGATCTCCGTACCCTCAAGCACCGGGTCGGCACCCCAGGCATTCCCGTCCACGACTCCGATTCGTGCATCCTCCAGAATCACGCCTTCCAGCAGCCGGCTGTCCAGTGGCTGATGGATATAATGCACGCACCAGCCCCGGCTGCTCCAGGCAGACGCCAGCTCCTGCAGCACCCTTGCACTTCCTGCCCCCGCACGTCCTCCCAGCACAAATACCGTATCAAGCCCGGCCAGTACCGAGTCGAACAACGTATATAATCCAGCAGCCGTATTGCCGCGCGCAAAATAATGCTTTTCCCGATCCGCCATGAATTAACACGCTCCTTTGAATGTCAGAAGAAAATGCTTACATTCTAGGCTATGCGCGGCAGCAAGTCTGATTGAACGCCTAATTTGTATAAAATTAATTAACAGTTCCAAACTTAAAATTTATGCCCTTCTCACTGCCCGCCCCGGCTGCGGTAGCTTCTTGGCGAGATGCTGGTAATTCTTTTGAATACTCGGGAGAAATAGAACGTATCCTTGTAACCGAGCGCTTCGCCTATCTCCTTGACGGAGAGGTCCGTATTGAGCAGGATGTTCTTCGCCTCCCCGATCTTGAGCTGGTGGATGTATTCATTAAGGGGAAAGCCTGTGTATTCATGGATAATTCTGCGCAGGGTCGAGACGGAAATGTGGTGCCGGGCCGCCAGTTCCGCTGGCTCATGCACAGTGTTCAGAGACCCTGTCAGGTCCTCAATCACCTTGAGCACCAGCCCTCCCCGGCCGCTCTCCTGAATCCGGTCCGGCTGGGTGACGAGCTCATACATGAACGCCTCGATCATCAGCGCAGCGCGGTCGAGATTACTCGGAACTCCGCTGTCAATGAGCATGAACGTCATCTCCATCTTGTGAATGAACTTCTCGTCGAAGACCGCTTTCTTCACCAGGGATGGATCGGGAAGCCAGCTCTCAAGCCATTCCGCAACCCGGCTGCCCTCCACCGTAAAATAATACTCATCCCAGAACCCCTCCTTCTCAGGACCATAGTTAAACACGGCCCCCGGGTATAGACAGAACCAGCTTCCTGCCTCAACCCGCTGAGGCTCGCCGCCGTCCACTTGATAATAGCCGCTGCCCTTCGTAATGATGGCAAAAGCCCAATAATTGAACCTCGCCTCCCTTCGCTGGAGCGTTCTACCTGGCAGATGTCCGGCGTTAATGACGGCAATCGACTTCAGCTTTCTTTTGCTTGCTTCTACGGCCGGATTGAAGATCCGTATCGGATCGGAACTGATCATATAATCCAGATATTTTGTCATCCTGCACATTCTCCCTCATATATCGACTGTGCTACATTGAAGTCAATGAACATATATAACATATCCGTGCTTGATATAACTTCATTGTACCAACCCCTCACGGATCATGAAAGGATGGAAGCGCACATATGAGCGAACTCAAAATCGGTCTTATCGGTAACGGCTCCATTTCCGAATGTCACCTGTCCGCATATCAGGCCAACCCGAAAGTTAAGCTGTGGGCGATCAGCGATCTGAATGAACAGAGAGCCCAGGAGACAGCCAAGAAATACGGCATTCCTCATGTATATACGGATTACCACGACCTGCTTGCGAACGCGGAGGTTGATGCCGTCAGCATCTGCACCTGGAACAACACCCATGCAGAGATCAGCATCGCCGCTCTGGAAGCCGGCAAGGACGTGCTCTGTGAGAAGCCGCTGTGCAAGACTGTAGATGAAGCGCTCAAAATCGAAGAAGCGGTTCAGCGTACCGGAAGATTGCTCCAGGTCGGCTATGTCCGCCGCCACGCTTCCAACATCGGGGTGCTGAAGAAGTTTATAGATACTGGGGACCTCGGTGAAATTTACTATGCCAAAGCCAGCATCATCCGGCGGCTCGGCAACCCGGGCGGATGGTTCGCCGACAAGGAGCGCTCCGGCGGCGGGCCGCTGATCGACATCGGCGTCCACGTCATTGATCTGTGCTGGTACCTTATGGGCAGACCCAAAGTGAAATCTGTCAGCGGAAATACGTACAGCAAGCTGGGCAACCGCTCCCACATTGAGAACTTCAGCTTCTATCAGGCGGCCGACTACGATGCTTCCTTGAACACCGTAGAGGATATGGCGAACGCTCTGGTGAGGTTCGAGAACGGCGCTTCTCTGATGGTCGATGTCAGCTTCTCGCTGCATGCCAAGATGAATTCAGCCCAGGTGAATATTTACGGGGATAAGGGCGGAGCGGAGATTGAACCCGAGCTGTCCATTGTGACGGAGAAGCATAACACGATCATCAATATTGAGCCGCAGATCAGCGACCCCGGCTTTAATTTCCAGGAAGCCTTCAACAACGAGATCAACCATTTTGTAGATGCCTGCCTTGGCCTCATAGAGACGAACAGCCCTGTGGAAGACGGAGTAGAGATGATCAAAATCCTGAACGCGATCTATCAATCGGCGGAAGAAGGCCGGGAGATCCAATTCGAATAACGAGGAGGCTCAGTAATAGATGCAGCTTACCAATAAAATCGGCGTTATTGTCGACAGCTTCGGCGTAGGGGTTAGAGAAGGCTTGGTAAAAGCCAAGGCAGCGGGCGCAGACGGCGTCCAGATCTATGCCGTATCCGGCGAGATGGACCCTGCCCGCTTAAGCGGGGCACAGCGCAGAGAGCTGCGCAGCTATATTGAGGGGCTTGGACTTGAGGTCTCTGCCCTGTGCGGGGACCTGGCTGGTCACGGCTTCCAGGATGCCGAGGCGAATCCGGCGAAGATCGAGAAGTCCAAGCGGATTCTGGATCTTGCCGCTGAGCTGGGAACCAATGTAGTGACGACACACATCGGCATCGTCCCGGATGATACGGGGAGCCGTATCTATGACTCGATGCAGCGGGCTTGCGAGGAGCTTGGCGTGTATGCTAGGAGCATGAACGCTTATTTTGCGATCGAGACCGGGCCTGAACGTGCCGCCCATCTCAAGAGCTTCCTGGATACGCTCAGCACGAATGGGGTGTCCGTGAACTTCGACCCGGCGAACATGGTTATGGTGACCGGTGACGATCCGGTGGCGGGCGTGGAGCTGCTGCGGGACTACCTCGTGCACACCCATGTGAAGGACGGGAAGCGTCTGCGTCCGGTCGACCCAAGAGATGTGTACGGCTATCTGGGCTACGGAAAGATGGATCATGAGAAAATCGCCGAAATGGCGGCCTCCGGCGCGGCCTTCGAGGAGGTTCCGCTTGGCCAGGGCCAAGTGGATTTTCCCGCTTATTTCGCGGCACTTCAGAGAATCGGGTATACCGGATACCTGACGATTGAACGGGAAGTTGGGGCGAATCCGGAGGAAGATATCCGCCAGGCGGTAGCTTTTATCAAATCATATAAGGAGCAACAGCCATGAAACTGGGAATTAGTTCGTACAGCCTGTATCAGGCGCTGGCCGCGGGGGAGATGGACATCCTCGAGGTCATGGAGTGGAGCCGCAGCATTGGCGCGGAGCATATCGAGATCGTTCCGATTGGGTATGACTTTAGCGAGAATCCTGAACTGGAAGATCAGATCCGTGAGAAGGCTTCGGCTTTGCAGCTGGACATTTCCAATTACGCCATCGGCGCCAACTTCCTCACTTCAACTGAAGAAGAGTACGAGGCCGAAATTCAGCGGGTCATCTCCGAAGTGGACCGGGTTCACCGGCTGGGGGCCAAGTTAATGCGCCACGATGTGGCGTCAAGGACGGACACGTCGATCTTACGGTTTAATGAAGATCTGGAGCGGATCTCCCGAGCCTGCCAGCGGATTGCGGATTATGCGAAGTCATATGGGATTACCACTAGTGCCGAGAACCACGGCTATTATGTGCAGGCCAGTGATCGTATACAAGCGCTTATTCACGCCGTAGATCGGCCTAACTTCAAGACTACGCTGGATGTGGGCAATTTCGTATGTGTAGACGAGAATCCGGTTACGGCAGTTCGCAGCAACATTCCTTACGCCTCTATGGTTCACGTGAAGGACTTCTACATTCGTCCTGGCTCCCGGAACCCGGGTGAAGGCTGGTTCCGAAGTGCCGGAGGAGCTTACTTGCGCGGGGCGATTGCCGGTCAGGGAGATCTGGATCTGTATGAGATTCTGCGAATCGTGAAGAGCTCCGGTTACGACGGCTACATCTCGATCGAATACGAAGGCATGGAGGATTGCCGCTTAGGAACCCGGATTGCTTTTGAAAATGTGGCGCGGATCTGGAACGAGGTTTAAATACGGGAATTTCTCATTTTTCCTCCTATTGAATATTTTACCAGTCGTGTATATGATGAATTCTGTATTTACACTTCTTTCAATTAGGAGGAAAAGATGAGAAAAAAGAGCATTTTCATCATGATAACCTTGCTTTTACTGACTATATCTACGGTTTCAGCGGCCCAATCTAACAAGGATAGGCAAATTAAAATCCTCTGGAACGGAAACAACGAGCTGGTCCCCGCCCAGAACGAAGCCCCTTTTACCAAGAATGATCGGATCTATGTTCCTATCTATCTCTTCCGGCAAGCCAACTTCTCGGTTCAATTGACCAATCATACCCTTACGATCAAGGATAATAGATCCAAGTATCTAAATAACCTCAGCATATTAGATCGATTTCAGAGAGACTTCACGAGCAGCTATAATGAGTTTGATGAGGAATCGTTGAACATTCTGGGCAAAATCCTTCTTAAGGAGCCTGTTGATACAACAAAGCTTCTGGAGTCGGTAGACTCGGTGAACAAAGTCGTTCATAGTTTCGATGAACTCCACCTGGCATACATCATAGACAGACCGGATGAAATTTTTACATACGCAGCAGAACGCGCTGAGAATTCCAAGCTAGCCGCTCAAAAGTTAATCAGCTACAGCAAGAGTAACGATCCTAGTGATTTGAAAGAGTTTTTGGCGTACAAGGACAAGGCTAACGAGGCTAATTCCCGGACCAAAATTGCAGTGGGTGAGTATTTCAATAAGAGTCTGGACAAAGCCTTGCGTTAAAAAACGGGGTATAGTTAAGGGGGAGGGGCTATTTAGGAGGAGTTAATCTATGCAAAAATCTACGGTGATTACTCTATCACTCGGTGCTGCCGTGATTATGGCCAGCATCATCGGATTTGAACTACAAAAAGACAGAGTAGTTAAAGAGACAGTTCCTGTTGTTAGCGGGGCTCAGGCTCAGAAGATAATTGATTTCCAAATCGAGGTCATTCCCATAATAGAGGCAGCAATTAAGCATGAATATGCTAATAAACCCAACCTTTTTCAAAAGCAAGCCGATTATTACTATGATAATGCCAATGTTAACAGCCCGAAGGTTGTTTTTATTACTTATCAAGAGAATGCCAAAGAAATTAGATCCGTCTTAAAGGTTCTCAAAGAGAGGCTTGGAAATAAGCTGGTAATTCGAAAAGCAAAGGTTGACCCGGAGATTCTACGGAGTCTATATCCCGAGGTGGCTGCATTTGTTGATACTATTTCAGACAAGAACTCTTCATATTCCGTAGGTTTAGATGTGCCTAACGAAAGAGTCATAGTCAGGGGTCAATTGTCAGACAAGCAAGCTGCTGATATCAAACAGAAGTTTGGCGAGTATGTAAGTGTTATTGTGGATGATAGAGATAATATTCCTCTTGATCAGTGAGGTAGTACCTGCACGTTATCATCTTTTTAAAAGATTTGTTTTTCACTTTGGGAGGTCGTTCAGTTAATGAAGAAAGTTGTATCCTACATGCTAGCCCTAGTTCTATTGGTTACCTTTGCACTTCCGGCGGCAGCCACTGGAAATGCAAAGCCCGCTTTGTTTATCAACGGTCAGCGTATAATGGCAGACAGTACACCTGTCGTGGATAAAACAGGCATTTACGTGCCTTACAAAGCAGTGTTCGGAGCATTGGGATACACGGCCTCTTACGATGCTAAGGCAAAGATGCATATTCTCAAGAAAGCAAGTAGTACGATCAAGTTCACAGTCGGCGGTAAAAGCGCAATCGTCAACGGGCAGAAAAAGGTCTTGACCCTTTCTCCAAAATTGATGGGCAGCACGGTCTATGTACCGATGAAATTTATGACCGAAACGATTAAGATGCCCACGATTTACGACAAAGTGAACAATGTGGTTCAAATAGGTAAAGCCGCTGTGGTAGATCACTTTTTCCAGCTGAACTTCGGATTGACACCCGATCAAGTGAAAAAGCTTGAGAAGAATAAGCTGTCAGAAGCAAGCAAAGACGCGGACGGCAATGACAATCTGACCTATTATGATGCCACACTCCCGAACGGTACGAGAGGCAGCATCAGCTACGGCTTCAAGAACGGGAAGTTGAACGATGTTATATTCATGTTCGATAACTACTCCTCTGATATCGATTCAGCTTTGGCTGCTTATAAGCAGGATAAAGTCTACCTCGATAAGGTATACAATAAAGGCTCCGTGGCCAATGACGTTGTCTGGTATTCTGAAGAGGATGTTCAAACGCAACATGCTGAGGAGTTCTCGAAGTACGACTATGATTTGCTGGCAACCTCGCTTACTAATGGCGACCTCAACCTCGAGGCCACGTATAAGTCCGCCTCATTCTCAGTTTCAATCAACTTGACGAATCTGAACTCCGACGAAGAGGATGACCCTTATTACATGCACACAATTTCATATGTAAAAAACTAATCCATCAGATCATATTTGATAAAAAGAACTTATTCAGCATTTTCTGAACTTCATCTGCACTTCTCAGAACTATGAAATTACCATCTTCGTCATAGGTATGATGTCCCTTGAATGCGTCGGGCATTTCATTATACTGCTGCTCTTCCTGCCTAAGAGCCTGCTCAAAGCATACATATCCGTACTTCTTGATCAAATATGGAAGTCCGCAGGCAGAACGTAGAAATTCATATTCCTGATAGTTGTAAGGTGTATGTTCCGGTCTTTTCATCAACAGCTTCATGAAGTGCTTCATAGTCTGCTCAATTTCAGGCTCATCTGCATAGTTCGCCAGACCCCGGATGGCTTTCAGCTTCATGTCGAGGTACCGTTCTTTTTTATAGGCATCCTGGAAAAATGGCTTAAGCCCCAGCTCAGGATTCGATAAATGCATCAAACAGCCGAGTATTTGGTTTCGTAGTGCCATGTCTTTTAGCTTAAAGTAAATATCCTTTAGAACATGAGCATCCCCGGCTTTTATACAACGATAATCCAAAGCATTTATTGCTTCTCTGAACTGTACCTTTCTTTCAGAGACAACCGCTGCCTTCAAGTATTCCATAGCTGCTTCATGGGACTGTTGCATTAAGTATTCCTCCCTTGTCATTTTGGAGTGGAGTTAAGTTATGTAGTATCTGCTATAGTATATCTCCATTTTTGGATCCTGCGGAGATAGGATTGGCAAAAAGACTGCCCTGTCATATTAAATGACTGGAGGCAGTCTCTTTTCTTTTTACAGACTAGTTAGTGAATGTACATGGTGCTCTATCTATGAATTCCGAGGGTAAGAATCTCGCAAGGCCCAGCCAGTAGAGTGAGGCCGTCAGCCGAATTGCTGGTAATCGGCGGATTCGCCTCTTCCAGAATGGTGGTCTTGTAGATGTACTCGCAAGGAAGCTTAGATTCCAGGGTAAGCTCCGCCTCACCTCTGCTCATGTTGAACCACCGAAGCAGCAGGTCTTTGGTGTCTGGGTTCATTTTTAGCGAGGAAAAGGCCAGCTGCGGGCTCTCCCACTTAAAAGGCTTGTACACCGGGGATAACGATCCCGGATGAACCCCGGTCTGGCATACGGTCCATGGGATCTGGAACTGATATGCCTCGGCATAAGCCCCGGATTCGATTCCGTCTCCGCTGTGGGGAATGAGCTCCATCTGCATGGTGTGCTCGCCCAGGCACTGAGCCTCCGGCGTAGGGAACAGCCCCCAGTCGCCAAGCTCGCCAACGGCGCGCAGCAGCGTGATTGCTATCGTATTTCGCCCATCGCGAAGCACCTCATATTCATTCAGGCCGAGGTTCGCCACGGTAAGTCCTGCCTTTCCGTCACTAATATCCACGAAGCACTGCTGATGCTGGGTGTTGCTCGGATTCTCCCACTCTGGAGCCGGTTCGTTATCCCGCTGTGCAATTTCAAACATGGAGTCTGCTTGGTGAACTGCCGTATTCAGATCGGTTGGAAAAAGAGCCCGAACTCGGTGATCCCTCGCCGTATTAACGATCGTCGTCTCGATGTGCAGCCCTCTGCCTCCACGTTCCAAACTCAGTACGGTACAAAGTCTGAGCGTTACGGTATCGCGGCTTCGCCGCGCTTGACGCTCCGGATAATAGACCAACGCACGCTGCTCCTCATCCAGCTTGGCATCCGCGGACGCTGGGATCTCCCACTCATGCTTAATTTCCACCTTAGCACGGTAGGGGGTATCCTCCAGAATGGAGATGTCCGCTCGGAGTCCCTTAGTCGTCAGCGCCTGCTCTCCCTCAGGCTGTTTGTACATATATTCGTTCCCGATATCTCCGGTGTTTTCGTACACTCCCAGATCCTTATAGGCCTTACCGCTTGTCTTGTCCTGTAGTGAAAAAGAACCGTCCTCGGCAATTTCAACCTTAAGCAAATCATTCTCCAATATGCGATCCCCTTGGATTAGGGAAATAGGCAGCATATCTGCTGGCTTCGCAGCGGCCGTCCTGCCCTGCTGGCGCACCCATGCGTAAGATCGCAGACCCAGCGCAGGTACGTGCTGCGCCTCGAACGTTAATCTGACCCTGCGGCACATATACGGCTGACGGAACTGATCGTCCGGGAGATCATATCCGAACAGCAGGCCCAAATCCTGAACCGTGCAGGCCACAGCCCCGCCCTCTGTATCTACCAGCACGCGGCCGGACAAGTCGACAGCCTTCATCCGCGCTGCGGTCTCCTCTAACGTATAGCCTTCCCGCAGATACAAGCGTTCTGCATCCAACTCTACACTAATTACACCTGTGCGGCTCCAGCCGCTGGTATTCATCACGATCAGCGGAAGCGGAGCTTCCCCGTAGGCGGAGAAGGCCGAGGTATCGACCGCGTCTGCGATCACCTTCTTGCTGTCCTCTATGATCGTCTCCGCCACGTGCCGGCTCTTGTCGAAGCGGGTCACCATCTCGCGGTGCACTTCATCCACACTACATCCGCAGATGCTGTCGTGGGGATGGTTCTGCATCAGCGTCTTCCATGCATAGGTGAACAGATGATGTGGGTAATCCCTGCCCAGCCCATGGGCTAAGGAGGCCAGGGGTTCGGCTGCTTTTTCGAGCAGGGTCTGCCCCTTCTGGTTCATCTGCTTCAAATAAATCCGGGCGGATGCCGTGTTGACGAGCGTGCCCCAGCCGTCCGTGCGCTGGCTTCTCAGCTCACCTTGTACCGTTGACAGGCTGGTCTGGTCCAGCGCTCCTTCAAGAGCCTTTAGGTAATCAGGGAAATTAGAGTGGATGAATTCCGTATCCGGATAAAGCTCCCTGGCCGTTCGGATCGCCTCGGGGAGATCCAGCTGCACCGGCTGATGATCACAGCCATTCATGAACAGCAGCTTGCCGGTAGATGCATACTTCTCGGCGTCCGCCAGCTTCCGCTCCCAGAAAACCTGAGCTTCGGCCTCGTCTACTGGAACTTCATTCCCGTTCGAGTACCAGTTAGCGAACAGAATGCCGAGAACCTTGGAGCCATCCGGCCCTTCCCAGATCAGTTCAGAGAAGGAAGACTCATATCCTCCGTCTGACACGGTGTTATTGAAGCCGGTTGGCTTCACTCCCCGTCCGAAAAAAGCGTTCGCAATGCCCGCCTGCCGCATCAACTGCGGGGTCTGACCGACCAGTCCAAAGGTGTCCGGGAAGTATCCGATCTTGGCCGGCTCTCCGTATCTATACGCATCCTGATGACCGAGCTGCATATTGCGAACATTGGCTTCGCCGCTCGTAAGGAACGCATCCTGCAAAATATACCAAGGCCCAATGATCAAACGCCCGGCAGTAATATGCTTTTGCAGGCGTTCCAAATTCTCCGGGCGAACCTGCAGATAATCTTCCAAAATAATAGTCTGACCATCCAGGTAAAAGCTCTTGAACTCGCTATCTCCATCCAGCTTATCCAACAGCGTATCCATCAGCTGAACAAGGCGGACATGGTGCTTCTCATAGGGCAGATACCACTCCCGGTCCCAGTGGGTATGGGAGATGATATGGGCTGATCTTTTTGGCATGGGTTGTTTCCTCCTTTTTTCGATCCCTCCCAAACCCTCCCTTAGCCAAGGGAGGGCCCCAAGGGCTCTGCCCTCTGGACACCCTGGGTTTTGGCGGAGAGAGCTGGAATGGGGTGCACCCGAGCTGGGTGTGGGAGCGTGGAGCCGCTTGTCGTCCCCCCTTGGGGGACACGCTCTACCTGGTGCGCTCCTGCCCGGACTGAGGTACGGTGTGCTATGAGTCGCTTGCCGTCTCCTTCGGAGACCCGCTTTGGGCTGGGAGCACAGAGCTCGCACGGGCAAGGAGGCTCCCCCGGCCTCATCCGGCCGCGGTTGAGCTGGACTTCGGCGGGGGTTACTGCTGCTGCCTGGTGGGAGGCGCTCTCCCTGCGGGATACGCTTACCTCTGGTGCGTGGCTTTAGTTACTCTACTAGCCGCCTCGTTCTGGGCGGCAGGGGCTCTCTGCTGTGGGCGGTTTGCCTTCGACTGCCTGCTTGGAGGCGCTATCCCTGTGGGATGCGCTTACCTCTGGTGCGTGACTTTAGTTACTCTACTCGCTCGCCACCTCCTTCTGGGCGGCGGGGGCTCTCTGCTGTGGGCGGTTTGCCTTCTACCGCCTGCTGGGAGGCGCTCTCCCTGCGGGATACGCTTAAGCTTGGCGCGTGACGGTGACCTCGACCTCATGCGGTCGGTAGGTGCCAAGCAGGGCGCCGCTCTTATCCGCGGCGAAGAGGACCGAGCGTTCCTGTTCCAGCAGGAACGAGTAGGTGCAGCCGCTGCTCGGGTCCCTGACCTCGATGTTCGTGTCCAGCGCGTACTCGGACACGAACACGAACAGCGAGCCCTCGGCGAAGCTGAGCTTCCGGCCGTAGACGCCGGGAAGCTCGCCGCCGCGCAGCCACTCGAGGTCGCCGCGGACTCCAGCGGCCTCGGCAGCGTAGCGGTACAGCGCAGCGGTAGTGCTGCTGCGCTCGCTAAGTTCGGCCGGCAGCGGGCTCCAGATGAGCCGGCCTCGGCCCAGGGGCACGTTCACGACCGAAGCTCCGCCGGAGCCTTCGGCTGACCCGTGAACGGGCACCTCCTTGGCCACCTCGGCGATCCGCCGGTGGCCGAACGAGACCGGCAGCGCTTGACCCTGCAGGACAAGCGCTTCTTCCCGCCGCACGTTGCGCAGCTCGTGCGGGCCAAGGACACTCGCCAGGCGATCCGAGGGCCGCCAGTAGGCGTCAAGTCCGAGCGGGCCCGTGACCAGCAGCACCGCCCCCGTCTCGCTGACGATATCGATCAGCTGATCCATGGCCGCATCGTCAAAGTTATGGGCACTCGGCAGCAAGATCAGCTTGGCCGGGTTGTGCAGAAGATCATCCAGATGATATTCCGAGGCTGCCCGGAAGGGCAGCTTCAGATCATAAGCGAGAATACGGGTTAACCGGGTGGTCGCCTCGAAGGCCAGCTGCCGGTTGGAGAAGTCATTCGAGTAAGGGAATATGGCGGCAATCTCTTCAAGCTGCCTTTCCCCGAATACGTCACGGACGCCTTCAATGAACTGACCAAAGTCATAGGAGATATCCGCCTCGGGCTTCTCGGTTCCATCTGCGCGAAGCGCTCCAATATGCGATTCATTCGCGTTATCCATATAGAAGTTCGTGTTCCATATCCAGTGCACGGCACCCGCTCCAGCGGTAGAGAAGGCATAGGCATATTTGCGCTCCAGCAGACTGCGCAGCTCCTGCTCCGATCTCTTCGCCCGGCCATCCGGAGTCTCCACGTACATCACTCCGGTCTCCTGAATCAGATTCGGCTTATTCGGCGTCTTGGCGAAGATGCCATCCCACAGCAGGTAATCATTGAACCACCAGGAGTGAACCGTGGTATAATCCACGGCCTCTTCATAGAAGAACGGGGATGGACGCTGCGCACCAAGCCCCTCATCCTGTCCGACCGTCACCATGTGACCCGGGCATATGGCCTTAATCGTACGGTACAGCTCCTGCGCCCAGCGGTTGTGCATAGCCATGGAGAACAAGCAGTAATCCAGCCAGCGGGTTCCCTTCTTCGCCTTGTGCATATCCTGCACATTGAAATTGATCTCCGAAGCCTCCGGAATCCGGGCAGATGCGAAATCCGGCAGCTGCTCCGGGGTCATGTTCCATCTCTCCTGAAGTACGGCAATGCTGCCATGCCGCTCCTCAAGCCAGTTGATGAAGGCCGTCTGCTCGAAGCGATCATGACAAGAGCTGGGTCCATCCGAGAAAATACGTGCCGGATCGAACATCGACGGCTCATTGATCAGGTCCCAATCCACATTTGCCGTATGCTTGTGGCGCGATACAATGGAGCGAATGAACCGCTTCTGAGCTTCAACACTTTGCGGATCAAGGTAAGGATTGACCCCCTCCCATGTCTCCGGAGTGAACGAAAAGAAGGTGAACGTCACCTGAAGATCATGCTTTTTGGCGGTCATGATGAAGGCATCTATGGCACGAAGCACATCCTCCGAGACATGCCCGTCAACCTGCATAATATTCCGGTAGGCCGTCCAGATCCCTGTACGAATCCAGTTGATCCCGGCCTTTCGCATCTGGGCCATATCCCTGTCCCACAGCCCGGGATTCGGCAGGAACAGGAATTTCCGGGCCACATCGCTCGTCATATAGGTCATGCCCACGACTGGCATCGGTCTGCCGTCTTTGACGAAATAGTCTCTGCCGCTTGTAACAGGCTCGCCAGCTGCCAGCAGCTCTGCGTCATGCCCCCAGAAGCCCTGACGCAGAATTCGAACTTCTCCATCCGCAGCCTCGGCACGGCATTCGACGCGGTATAGGCCGCTGCGGATTTCCAGCGGAACCGGTAGCCTTACGATATGCAGCTCATCTTCTGCCGCTAGCTCCAGCTGATGGGTCCATCTTATGCCGGGCTCGTGCTCATGCTCAGCGGTCAGGTCGAATTTCCACATCCTACGCTCGGAGTCACCCAATCTGTCAGCTCCTGAACTCGGATGAAGCCGCTGATCCTTCCGGTGTATCTCCGCCTTGTTGCGGATAGCCTGAATCTGCAGGGTGAGCCCTGCACGCTCCCCCGGTTCATAGGAGGCATAAGTCGGCTTGATCCACATGTCCGTAACGCCCTTGCCACAGAAAGCAGCCCACTTAGCGAGAGCCGATTCCTTGCCTCCCCGCCAAAAGTCCGCCGTCAGCGGCACTCCCGCGAACAGCCAGCGCGACCCGGCGAATTCTCCCAGGGTATTCTCCCACAAGACTACAGGGGCAGCTGACTCTCTGCCGTCCATCGTAAGCCCTTTTATAAGCGGATAGATTCGCGTGCTCATAGGTCCTGAAGAACCCATTTGATGCGGCAGATCGCTTGACTTGGTCGTATGGGGCACCAGATTCCAGGTATCCGCACCCGGGGCGAATAAAGTCTCCTGCCCAGCCAGCAGCGGGACTGTATCCAGAGCGGTCAGGGAATGAATTCGGGCGCCACTCACCTTAAGCGCCTCATGGATATACAGCTCCTGATGATACGCGGTCTGTTCCGGTTCAACGATCCATTCTCCGGCTTCCTGCCGGACCGGGTGCTTAAAGGGAGCTCCCCCTGCGCTGATGAGTCCACCGCCTTTTCGGAGATAATTAATTATTGCCGGCCATGCCGATTTCGGAAAATAAGGCGCATGCAGATTAACCAGGCACCCCCCTTCGAATGACTGAAGCGCACCCTCCAATTGATCTGCACGAACTACCTGCCCTACACCGGCAAGCCCATCAAGATCGCCTGGACTCTTTAATCCTGAGGGGCTAGCACCCCCACTCTCGTCTAATGACCCCGGCTGACAAGCACCCGGGAAATCCGGGTCATAGAAGACAAGGACGGATGCGCTCATAGAATCCCTTCCTTCATGGCCGTGTACACCAGCTGGGAGAACAGGCTGTTCGACCAGGCGAACCATTTCCGGGTATAGATAGCCGGGTCATCCGCATGGAACCCTTCATGCATGAAGCCGGTATCCGCATCCGTAGCTTCCAGCAGGGCGATCATCTCAAGCTTCTCTTCCCGGCTTGCCGCAGTCAGCCCCTGCATGGACAGGGCCATGTGCCAGATATATTCTTTTGGCGTATGCGGGCTTCCGATGCCCTTGGCTGCCTTGCCTTCGAAGTAGAATGGATTCTCCTTGCTGAGCGCGAACCTTCTTGTGTTCTGATAGATTTCGTCATCAGCCGGAACGTAGCCCAGATAAGGGATGGACATCAGCCCCGGCGTACCGGCATCATCCATCAGGCAGTAATTCCCGAAGCCGTCGGTCTCGTAGGCATAGATCGGCCCGAATTTAGGGTGCCTGTAGATCCCATACAGCTTGATCCCGTGGTCAATATCCGCCTCAAGCTGCTTCAGCTCTTCCAGGAAAGACAAATCCCGGTATATCCATTCTGCGAATTCCTGCATTTGGCGCAGGGTAACTACAGCGAACATATTTGCCGGAATATTGTAGTGGAAATCACAGGCATCATCGCTGGAGCGGAACCCGGACCAGACCATCCCGGTATAGTTAACCGGCATCCCCATCCCCTGATTGCGGATCGAGTCCTCCGGAATTCCATTGCTGCGGGTGAACCGGTAGGGAGACAGCTCGAAATGCCGCTGTTCCGTCTTGAACAGATCATAGATAGTCTGCATCGCTTGCCTGAACTCAAGGTCAAAAATATCGGTAAGCTCCGTCTCCTTCCAGTATTTATAGGCGAGGCGAACCGGGAAGCAGAGAGAATCCAGCTCGAACTTCCGCTCCCAGACCCAAGGGGACATGTCCGTGATGTCCGCCTTGCTCCAATGCCAATCATTTGCCAGTTCATTGAAAGCATTCGCGTAAGGATCAATCTGGATGTATTTAATATGACGTCTGATCAATCCGCCGATAATCCGCTGAAGATCAGGGTCATTTTTGACAAAAGGAATATAGTGAATGACCTGCTCTACCGAATCCCGCAGCCAGCACGCAGGAATATCCCCGGTAATGACAAAGGTTGTCCCGTCATCCATAAGCTTGGTCGTAGTCTCAAGGGTATTGGGGAAGCAGTTCTTGAACAGCTGCAGCAGCTTGGGCCGGTGCTTTAACTGCTCCTCCGCCTCTTGAAGTACCTCCTGAATTACGTTCGGAAGCGGAAACTTCAGCATCTGGATCTTGGGTAATCTGAATTGTTCCATATTCTTGTCACTCCTTATAGGACTGGATTATTGGGTGAGATAGATGCAGCTATCGTTATAGATGTACCTATACTCTAAAGGATGTAAGCATTTTCAAATAGATAAAAAACTTAATATGACATGGACAAATCAAAGAAAGAAGCTTGAAGTACTCCAGAGGGCTGACGCCAAAAAAGCCCATACCCCAAGGCACTCGGCCTCAAGGTATGGGCTTACGGGTATTACGGCTGTACTAACCGTTTGTTCAAAGCTTGAGTAATCACTAAAATAATTACTACTGTAACGTTTACTTTAATTACTGCTACAACCGGCCAGCAGTCTCCATCGCTGCCAGCTTCCTGATTCATTGCTGCTGCTCATACTGCAAGAGCAGGGTCTCTACTTCGTCTTCATCAACGGGCTTGCTGAGGTAGTATCCTTGAATGAGATCACATCCGTGATCCTTCAGGTAAGCCAGCTGCTCGTAATTCTCCACGCCTTCTGCTACGACTTCCAGACCCATTTTATGTCCAATCTCAATCATCGCCTCAGTTAGGGAACGATTCTTGTTCTCCTCCGGCAGATTGTCTATGAACCCTTTATCAATCTTGAGTGTCGAGATCGGCAGCTGCTTCAGATAGCTTAGCGAGGAATATCCGGTCCCAAAGTCATCCAGGGCAATACGGACGCCAAGTGAACGAAGGATCTCCAGCTTATGAATAATCGGCTCATAGGATTCCATGAAGATGGATTCGGTAATCTCCAGCTCCAGATACTGAGGGGCAAGTCCCGTGTCCTCCAGAGCATCCAGTACGATCGTGACGAAATCCTCCTGGACCATCTGGATTACGGAAATATTCACGGAAATTCTGCACTCCGGATACCCCTTCTCATGGAGACGGCGCATGAAGGTGCAGGCCTGGACCATAGCCCACTTTCCAATGGCAATAATGGTACGGCTGTCTTCCGCTACCGGGATGAAGAGCATGGGGGAGACCCTTCCAAGCTCCGGATTGTGCCAGCGCAGCAGGGCCTCGAAGCCAATAACCCGGCCGGTCTGCACATTCATCTGCGCCTGGTATTGCAGCAGGAACTCTTCCTGATCCAGTGCGTTCCTGAGATGCTTATCTATATTCATTCGCTCAGCCAGCTCCGAATGCATCGTCTTGTTATAGATGGTGAAGACGCCTTTTCCTGCCTTCTTCGATCTATACATTGCCACGTCAGCATTCTTAAGCAGCTCTTCCGTATCTTCGCCATCTTCAGGATAACAGGCAATCCCGATACTTATCGTAGCGTAAATATTGCTCGAATTAATCCGGATCGGCTGCCTGAACTTGTGAATCAGGTTATCTGCAATAGATAGTACAGCTTCCCTGCTCTCTATATTCTTGATGAAGTAGACGAACTCATCTCCGGCCAGGCGGTACAGCATGCCCTCGAGCGGGAGCAGCGTAGCCAGCTTCTGACTTACCAGACGAATCAGCATGTCACCAGACTTGTGTCCCAAAGTATCATTGATGAACTTGAAATTGTCCATATCAATGAAGAATATGGCCGCCGGGCCTTCCGGGTTCCTGATGAACCGGTCCAGCTCCTCCAGCATATACAGCCGGTTCGGCAATCCGCTGAGGGAGTCGTAGTATGCCAGGTAGTGCAGCTCCTCCTGCACCTGTTTCATTTTGTGGATATCTGTGTTGGATCCGGCAAGCCGGTACACCTCACCGCGTTCATTGAACAGGGCCTTTCCCCGTCCCATATACCAGTTGTATCTGCCGCTGTCCTGCCTTAGCCGGTATTCAGCCTGAAAATATTCTGTCTTCTGCTTGATATGTCTTAACGCTGCCAGCTTCAGCTTCCTTCGGTCCTCCGGATGAATCCTCTGGAACAGGCGGTGCATATTGAAATCCGGTTGATCGGCGCATCCAAGCATGTCCATCAGCCTCGGAGATAGATGCAGCACCTTTTGCTCATAGTCCATCTCCCAGATCCCGTCATTCACGGCATCAACGAGAAGGCGGTAATTCTCCTCACTCGTTTTGAGCTCGTCATAGCTTTGCTGGAGACGCAGTTCATACAGCTTCTTCTCCGTAACGTCAATCATCGAGCCTGCGAATCGGACCTGGCGTCCATTGGCACTCCTTGTCGCTTGTCCGCGTACGGAGAACCATCTGTACCCCCCATCCTTCTTCCGCATCCGATACTCCGTATTATAGACCGGGGTCCTGCCTTCCAGGTGCTCATGTCTGGCACGCCTGACCTCACCTATATCCTCCGGGTGAACCAGCTGCTCCCAAATTTCCCTTCTTCCGTCCACTTCCCCGAAGGAGTATCCCATAATCTCATACCATCTCTCGGAGACATAATAGACCCCGCCTGGAAAGACCGTATCCCAGATCACGGCACCCGAACCCTTCGTAGATATCTGGAACCGTTCTTCACTTCTGCGAAGCCGCTTAAGATGAGATCTCAGCATTAGTAAACCTATGGCCACAACCAGCGCAAATGCAATATTAAATAATATAATAAGATTGATCCTGTCCATTATGTTCCTTCTTCCATGGCGTTTCTAAGTCTGTTTCCTACGAACCTAACTGTCACAAGAAGGTCTGACTGCAGGAAGACGACACGGCCGAATGTCTACCTCTACTGAACGAAGGTACAGAAGAGGATGATCCGCCACTTCACAAGCACAGTCTATATTTAATATCGGTTAAGAATTACTAATTTTTAGCGCATGGCCACAGAACCGGATTTAAAAGCTTCCCGATGTCTCCTTTGGCCCCAAGACAGCAAAAAAAGCAAGCCTCTCGGCTCGCTTGTGTATTTCCATTTGAATCTGCTCGGGATGATCAGGGTGCATGAAGTGCAGAGCGCTTAGCCCTTCTCTGCGGCAGCAGTATGGCTGTAACGGCTGACGGCCAGTCTGGCCCATTCTGCAAAAAGCTTCGCACTCAGCGGCAGCGCCTCTTCATTCAGGTCAAAGGCCGGATGGTGCCACTCGCGGCTGCCGGAAGTCCCCATAAATACGAAGAAGCCCGGAATCTGCTTCTGGTAATAAGCGAAGTCCTCCCCGGCCGGGGACGGATCGGTCAGAACAACCTGAAGCCCTGCGTTCTTCGCAGCTTGCACGGTAAGCTCCTCAAGCGCTGGATCATTGTGAACTGCTGGCGGTCCTTTTACCCAAGTCAGCTCAGCCTTGGCGCCAAAGGCGGCCGCCACACCGTGAACCACTTCCTCAAATCGGGCCAGAACACGAGCCCGCACATCCTGTTCGAACGTACGAATCGTGCCGTCCAGCACGGCTTTGTCCGGAACGACGTTCCAGGCCGTGCCGCTGTGGAAGCGGGTTACGCTGACTACTGCGCTTTGCAGTGAGCTTACATTACGGCTGACGATGGACTGGAGTGCTGTAACGATATGGGAAGCGGCCAGAATCGGATCGTTCCCGTTCTCCGGAACCGCGGCATGGGTTCCAAGCCCTTCCACTTCGATAATGAATCCGTCCGCACCCGCCATCAGCGGCCCTGGGCGTATCCCAACTGTGCCTACCGGGAGATCCGGCTTGTTATGCATGCCGAAGATCGCGCTGACCCCATCAAGCGCACCGCTCTGCAGCACAATTTCAGCCCCTTCGGCCTTCTCCTCCGCAGGCTGGAAGATGAAGCGAACCCGCCCGGCAAGCTCAGCCTCCTGCTGCTTGAGCAGGTATGCAGCACCGAGTACAGATGCCGTATGGAAATCATGTCCGCAGGCATGCATCCGGCCCGGAATCCTGGAGGCGAACTCAAGCCCGGTCTCCTCCTCGATTGGAAGAGCGTCGATATCCGCGCGCAGCGCAATGACTGGACCCACTTCAGCTTCGCCCACCTCGGCAACCACCCCGGTCTTCAGGCCATAGTCCAGAATACGGATACCCGCTTCTGTCAGCCATCCGCGTATCGACTCTGTAGTCCTGAACTCCTCATGAGCGACCTCAGGGTATTGATGAAGCTCACGACGTATCGCGACAAGCTGATCTGTTAGTGACATGCTTACTCCTCCTTGAAAGAACCCTCCGTATGTACGACCGCAGCCTCGGTGAAAGCTTCTTTCAGCAGCTCGTAGGAACGAACCCGCTTGCCGAAATCCTGCAATGCCGTAATTACGATGTATTCTACCACACCGTACCGTTCTCCTACCTCTAATAGTTTCCGGCGGACAGTCTCTTTCGAGCCCTTGGTGATCTCGGCCTGCTGCTCTTCTATTCTGTAATTCTCATTCGACTGCCTGCCGAATTCCTCCGCCTGCTCCAGGCTTCCTACGGTCACCTTCTTGCCGCTGTCCAGGTACACCCGGTACAGCTTCTGCTGCTGGCTGGCCAGTTCATCTGCCTCGGCATCCGTCTCCGCCACAAGGACCGAGAGGGCGAGAATAGGCTGCGGCTTGGTCCCGTTCGCATAGTTGAAGGACTGATGATAGGCGGCAAAAGCGTCCTCGGCCACCACAGGATCGCTGTTGATGAACAGGGCGAACACATAAGGCAGTCCCAGCTCGGCGGCAAGCTCCGCACTGGACGTACTTGCGCCAAGCAGGTAGAGATCTGCCGGCTGTCCCGGCAGAGGCGTGGCCCGCAGGCCGGCAAGCGGGTGATCCTCGGCAAGGCGATTATGCACGTACTGGCTGAGCTCCTTGAGCTTGCCAGTTAAGTCCGCTCCATCCGCAGCTCCCTGCTGCAGCGCCCTGGTTGACCTTGGCAGTCCGCCAGGAGCCCGCCCGATACCAAGGTCCACTCTGCCTGGTGCCAGAGAGGACAGCACATTAAAATTCTCCGCGACTTTATACGGACTGTAATGCTGCAGCATCACCCCGCCGGAACCGATTCGAATCCGGTTCGTCTTGGCCAGCAGATAAGCGATCAACACCTCCGGTGATGACCCCGCAACCCGATCTCCATCATGATGCTCAGACACCCAGAACCTCGAATACCCCAGCCGCTCAGCGGTCTGAGCCAGTTCCACTGTATGCTGGAATGCCTCCTCCGGAGTCTCATCTCCGAAGACAGGGCTTTGATCCAGAATGCTTAATTGGATTCCCATGAGGAATCTCCCCCTTTGTCCTAAATATCATAAGTGAGTTCCGGCGTGATCCGCTTCAGGAACTGTTTGGTGCGCTCCTCCTTCGGCGACCGGAAGATTTCGTTAGGCTTGCCCTCTTCCACAATGACGCCGCCATCCATGAAGACCACATGATTCGACACGTCCCTTGCGAACCCCATTTCATGAGTGACCACGATCATGGTGATGCCCTCGGCCGCGATTTTGCGAATCACCGACAGCACTTCCCCAACCAGCTCCGGGTCCAGCGCAGAGGTTGACTCGTCGAACAGAATAACTTCAGGTTCAAGGGCAAGTGCCCTGGCGATGCCTACCCGCTGCTGCTGTCCTCCTGAGAGCTGGCTCGGATACATATCCAGCTTGTCTCCAAGCCCGACTTTCTCCAGCACCTCAATACTCTTCACTTTGGCTTCTACTCTGTCCAGCTTGCGTACGATGACAAGTCCCTCCATCACGTTCTCCAGAACCGTCTTATGCTTGAACAGGTTGTAATGCTGGAACACCATCGCCGTCTTTTTGCGCAAATTATGAATCTCCTGCTTGGCAGGACGCCTGCAGTTCACCTGATCGCCAGAGATGGTTACGGTGCCGCTATCGGGCTTCTCCAGGAAATTCAGGCAGCGCAGCAGTGTGGTCTTTCCGGAGCCGCTCGGTCCCAGAATGACCACGACTTCCCCTTTTTCCACGGTTAGGTCGATTCCTTTAAGCACTTCCTGCCTGCCAAACGTCTTCGTAATATTTCGGATTTCAATCATGCGACACCACCTCGGTTGAACGTATTTATCTTCTTCTCCAGGCGGGCCGTAACCCGTTCGATCAATACCGTTAAGCCCCAGAACATCAGGGCAGCTGCAATATACGCCTCAAAAAACTTCCAGTTCGTCGAAGCCACAATATTGGCTCTGCCATTAATCTCCGTAATCGATACGGTAAAAGCCAGCGTTGTTCCGTGCAGCATACCGATCACCTCACTGGAGAGGTTGAGCAGACTCACCGCAAGCGCCTGCGGCAGAACAATGCGTGTGAACGTCTGTACAGGCGTCATGCCCACTGAATAGGCCGCTTCGATCTGGCCCCGGTCTACCGCCTGAATGCCCGCCCGGATCACTTCCGTCATGTAAGCCCCCGCAGTCAGCGAGAAGGCAATGAAGACGAAATATACAATGGGAATGGACACGGAGGAGAAGCCGAGATTTAGCTTGGTGGACACACTGTCAATCAGGATCGGCAGGCCGTAATAGATCAGGAACAGGTGCATCAGCATCGGGGTTCCCCGGATAACCGTGACATAGACCGAAGCGATCTGGCTCAGCACCGGCACCCGGTTGATCCGGACAAGGGCTGCAGGAACGGCGATAATGAAGCCTCCGATCAGGGACACCGCTGTAATCAGCAGGGTCATGGGCAGGGCCTGGAACAAGTCCAGAAAAGCGGTCAGGATAAACTGCGGGTCGAGCTGAATAAGCCCTCATCCTCCTTCCGGGTCTGTCTGGAACGCAGGCTCCGCTTGGAGCCTGTTCGGACCTTGTAATGTCTCTCATGTCTATGGAGCCTGCGCTCTGCAAGGAGGAACAGCTGCTCCAGAATCATGGAAATGACGAAATAGATCAGCGATAACGCTATATAAGTCTCAAAGAAATGCATGGTCGAGCTGCCGAGCGTCTGCGCTTTGCCGCTGATATCCATCGTTCCGAGCGTATAAGCAAGCGAGGTCTCCTTCAGATTCGCAAGCACCTTGTTCGCGAAGTTCGGCATGGATACGGCCAGCGCCTGGGGCAGCATGATCCGGGTGAAGGCCTGGTATTTCGTCATGCCTACCGAGTAGGCGGCCTCTACCTGTCCGCGATCTACCGCGGCTATGGCTGCCCGGATGATCTCACACATATAAGCACCGCTATTCAGCGTATACGTCAGAATGACGAAGACGAGAACGGAGGTCCTCGTCACATCAATGGATACCAGCTTGAGCACTTCTGGCACGCCGTAGTAAATCAGGAACAACAGAATAAGTACCGGCGTTCCGCGGAAAAAGGAAACTAATATTGCTGATACATTCTTCAGCACCGGTACGTTGTACATGCGGGGCAGGGCCCATAGGAGACCTACGGCAAGCCCCAGAACTACAGAACAGACCACAATGAACAAGGTAATCTGAATGTACGCCGCAAGCTTGGGAAGAAAATCAAAGACATAAGATATATCGAACGTGGTCTCCAAGTGTACGACCGCCCCTTTCTAATCGCTTTCGCTCCTGTATGAAATGAACTGAAGATTGCAATGAGCCAGGACAAGCAGCAACTCCAGTGAAGGTTTGGACCTCCGGCCGCTGTGATCTCCAGATTTCTGAATTAAACCGCCTTAGCGGTTGAAATCCGGAGATCAAGCATATGCTTCCGATGTAGCTTTCTTTCAGAAAGCTTGTAGGCGGTCGCTCACGCTCCTTCAGTTCCAAACTTCCCCTCCGATGCTCCTGCCTTTCCCATTAAATAGTCCAGTTCATTTCATGTAGTTATTTATCCTTCGTAAAATCTTGTCCCAGCCATTTAACACTCAGTTTGGCCAACGTTCCGTCTGCCTTCACTTCTTTGATCGCCTCATCCAGCTTATCCGCCAGATCCTGCTCATCCTTGCGAAGCACGAAGAGTACATCTGATTGAGTTAATGCATCACCCACGGTCTTCAGCTTGTCACCGTTCGGCATAAACTTAAGCGCGAAATCCGTGCTGATCGTGGCGTCCACCCGGCCAGTCAGAATCTGATTCGTTCTGTCATTGGAAGGTGAGTTGGAGTAGACGATGTTGATGGCATCCTTGTTCTTCTTGTTATACTCCTGCAAGATATAGGCTTCATTGCTTGTTGCTGACGTAATCACTTTCTTCCCTTTCAGATCATCAATCGAATTGATATCTGTATTGGTCTTAGGAACAACGACTTTATTGAGGAAAATGCTGTAAGGCTCCTTATTGAACAAGTATTTCGCCTCACGCTCTGGATTCTTCTCCATTTGATGGGCAACAAAATCAATCTTCTTCGTATCAAGACTTAGCAGCAGACTGGAGAAATCCATGGTCTGGAACTCAAATTCATAATCCGGAAGACGCTTATCCAGCTCTTTGACCAGCTCCACATCGTATCCGGTCAGTTTCCCGTTCTCGTCAATGAAGCACACGTTAGGGAACTGCGTTCCGGTTCCCACAATAATCTTCTTCACGGCAGTGCCGTTCGCAGCTTTAGCTGTTCCGCTCGTCGTGTCCTCCTTGGCATTCCCGCAGCCTGCAATCACAGCAATCAATAATCCTACCGCCGTCAATAAAGCTAGTTTCTTCTTCATGGTTCACCCTCCAAATATATTGTTTTATTTATTCACACAATTCCTATTAAGTTAGTGTGATTTATGTTGAGGATTACTTTACACTCCCCGGGAAAGATCGTCAATGCTTCGGATTATAGGGTTTTTCTATAAGGAAATAGAAGAAACAAAACCGGCCTATTAAAGATGATAACTTGACTTACCTGTGAGGCAGCCGTATGAAATGTTCCTCCGATCGCTGTTGTTCCCAGATTTCCTGATTAAATTTATAAGGTAGAAATTCAGTCACAAAGCATATGCTTCCGATGTAGCTTTCTTTCAGAAAGCTTGTAGGCGAACGCTTCGCTTCTCCAGAATCATTCCACACTCTTGCCCTTTGGTAATTCTTAAATTCAACTTATCTAGATGAATACAATAATCTCCCAAAGGCAGTAGCAGACTTCGGCAATTAGTTAGCCCGAATTCCAATAAGCCCTATTCACCCCAAACGAGCCCCTCCCAGAGCATATCCGGACGGGCTTGTTCAGGGGGAAGCAAGCAGAAAAGGCTGGCTCAATGCCTGAGCCAGCCCTTGTGATTACCTTGTGCCTATGAATTTGTTCATGCCTGGTATATGACTGGCAAGTTATACATCACTGGGTATACCCAGCATGTTATGTATCATCAACTCTGGCAGATGCACATCACATCTCGTGCCGAGCTTTCCCCAGAGACCTGTCTCTGCTGTGTCCGTCCCTGTGCGTGTAACTCCGCGGCTACTTTACCGGCTATCTCAGCAGCTCCTCCACCGTCTCCTCCCAGCGGGTAACCACCGCTTCCGGATCATGGAGGACAATCTGAACGCCGCTTGCAATATCGGCGTATTTGGCAGTATCCGCCTTGCAGGAGACAACCTGCGCCTCAAATCGCTGGCGGGGATGCTTCGCCCCGGTTAGCTCCGCCAGCGGACGGAGCTGCAGCCGGGTGTAGAAGGCCTTGCCTGCGTAGAAGGCAGCCAATGTAGCCTTGCCGGTTCGCAGGATATTGCCGGTTGTGACCGTTCCCGGCCATAAACCAAGTCTGAGCGAATCCTGCGATATTGCAGCAATCTCACCCACGCTGATCATAGCAGTATGCGGCCAGCCGTCTTCACTAACCGTCATCAGCACCATGGCCTCCTGCTGCTTGCTGTTTAAGTCCTGTCCATTCAGCAGCTCGTACAATTCCGGTGCAAGCCCGTGGTTCGTCATTGTCCTTCCCCTCAATCTACGGTTATTTATTAATTCACAAACTGTTAAAAATCCTAATTCAAACACAGTCCGTAATGGGCGATGAATGTGAGCAAGTATCCGAAAAAGAAGACATGCTCAAGTTTCCTTAGGCATGTCTTCTTGATATTAATGTGTTCCGTTGCCATCTTCGATGAACGGCTTGTTCACAAAGTAATACATAAAGCCCATCAGCAGCACCCCGCCGACCAGATTACCGAGCGTCACCGGAATCAGGTTGTTAATCACTCCCGCAAAGGAAATAGTTCCCGGGTGATTCAACACCAGCGCGATCGCGAACGTACACATATTGGCAATGCTATGCTCATAGCCTGAGATAAAGAAGCAGAATACAAACAGCACCATCGCGAACATCTTGGCTCCATCACTGTTGAGCGACATCGGAATGAAGAACGCCAGGCACACCAGCCAGTTACACAGAATGGCCCGGAAGAACAGCTCCATCGTTGGCGCCTGCATTTTATGCTCAACCACGCTCAGAAGAAATCCGTTCACCGAAGAGCTGTCGAAGAGGCCTGTAAGATGGATCAGCAGGGCAAAAGCACAGGCTCCGAATATATTGCCCAGGTAGCTGGATCCCCAAAGCTTGAGCACCTGGGTCCAGCGCAGCTTTTTGCGCAGCGCTCCATAGGTATAATAGAACGTGTTGCCCGTGAACAAGTCCCCGCCTCCATAAGCGATCAGGATAATCGCCGCGGGGAACGTAATGGCCGCCATCGGGTAAGTCAGCGGGGACTTCTCCATGTAGAAGAAGTTGCCTGTCTTGAACGCAACAATAACGCCGAATCCGATGAACATACTTGCCAGCATCGCCCTAGCGATATAGCGGATCCAGCTTTGCTTGAAAATCTTGTACTTTTTGAGCGCCAGCTCTTCCACTTTTAATAAGGATTCCGTTTCCAAAATGATCTCCCTCCATACTTAAGGATACTTATTCCAATTCATCTGTCTCCCGTACTATAACACATGTTTTTGATTTTGAAACCGTCACATTTTCTCGAAAAAAGACGCTTTTTCATATTGCATTTTTGCGATGATCATGCATAATATAAGTATAAGAACTTTGTGATAATGATTCTCATTATTAGCTACTGAACTATTTTCATACAAAGGGGTAAAGTCCATGAGAACAGCGGCAGCACAGAACACCCAGCGGATTGACGAGTATTTGGATCTTCTTAACCTGGCAGTTAGCCTCGGGGATCAGAAATGGCAGAAGGAAATTATCCGCAAGCTTTCATATATGTACGAATCCAAGAGTGAACAATAACTCCTATACGTCCTGATCGTCACCCCTCCTTGGGATGACGTCCAAATATAGCAAGCTCAGCAGTTCATAGTCACTTACCTGCACACCGCTTCCGGGGTATTCTGCCCGGGGGCGGTTTTTTTCATGCTGGTAGTTGTGACCAGCTCATAGGTTAATGCTGTCGGTTATGCACGGAATCAATCTGTCTTTATAAAGAGCATGTCTAATACACAACGAAAACGCTGCATGCACAAACAGCCCGGAACATCTTCATTTTGGAAGGTGCTCCGGGCTGTTCTTGTAGATGTATATTCCACACGTAGCCTTACGTACAGATCAATGCTCAGCTATAGGCTGTATGGTCCAAGCAGAACAAAATTCAGCTGCTGAGCCACTTGTCGAAGAACTCCTGATACCCCTGCTTCATTACCCGGCTCGAGAACTTCTCGAAGGCGTAGCTCCGGTTCTCCTCAGACACCTGATAAGGCGCGGCCGCTGCCATATTAACGAGCTCGAACCAGTTCTCCTCATTCCCGGCAAAAGCATGGCGGGCGCTGATATGGCCGTAGCAGGGATGCTCCGGCTTGACGACGATTTTGCCCATGGCCATAGCTTCGGTCAGCGGCATCGCGAACGTGTCGAATTTGGAGCTGCTCCAATATACCTTGGAGGTATTCATAAGCGAGAACACCTCATCCTGGGACAAGGCGAACTGAAGCTTGATGTTGGAGGGAAGGTTATATTTCTTCATACTCTCCCGGTACCGCTCCCCGCCGAACACCATAAATACTTCCTTATCCGGATTCTGCCGTGCGTATTCAACTACAAGATCCGGCCGCCGGTTCTCCTCATCCCGGCCAATCCACATGATCCGGTTATTGACCACCAAGGAAGGGTCGTAGTGCTTCTGCGCCAAGGCTTCACTGAAGCCAATCGGAATCACCGTCACATCGTTAACTCCGAAGCTGCGCGCCATCTCCCGCTTCAGAAATTCCGTCTGGACGATGGCCTTGTCTACAATAGAGTAGAACGGCTTCATCATTTCATAGCCGGTCAAGGCCGGGTCCGGGAAGCTGTGCGGGAACAGGACGCTGTTCTTCAGGAACATTTTCAGAAAAGTAAAGCCTGACACCGTGTAGATCACATGGTCAATCTTCTGTTCATAGATCTGATCCAGAACGATATCATAGTTGACCAGATCCCCCTTCTCGTGTTCATAACCTGGAAGCCAGTCATGCCCGCTGACATGACGTTCCGGGGAGATGAAGACAATATCTACCCCGAGTTCTCTGCCAATTCTCTGTAGCCGGTCCGCAAATACGCGCGGGCCCTGGGCTTCAGTGAACTGGATTTTGCGCATAACAAGTCCGACCTTCTTCATTCTCCCACCGCCTTCTCTATATGATGCTTGCCGATACCCGTATCGCTCAAGCCATCTATGAATCCTAGCATGCCCATGCACTGCATCAGACTGTCCGCCGTCTCTCTCCACTGTGTCTGCAATTGTTCGCGCGGCCATATGGGCTCCTTCTGATCAAGATCCCGGCGGATCAGCAGCAGCATCCAGACGGAGTAGACGGCGGCGAAGAGCGCGTACTGTTCTCCGAGCAGGACCCTGTCCAGAACTCTACCGTGATTAGCGGATTCCGCCGCATATACGCTAAGCACCTGGTCCCGGAGGGAAGAGGTAACCTGCTTGGGGAACAGAGGATGGGACATGTCTAATAGGTGATACAGATCCCAGTGGATCGTACCAAGATGAGCATGCTCCCAATCCAGGACGTAGAGCTTCTCGCCAGCCATGGCGTAGTTCCCTAAGTGCAGGTCGCCATGCGAGAGAACCTGGGAAGCGGCATAAGGAGAGTGATTGCCCATGGCCGCCAGATCCCGGATAGCCGTAACCAGCCGTGATCCGGATTGGGCCGGAATATGCAGCTCCGCGAACAGGGAAGCCGCCTCCTCTTCCCGCAGGACAATCTCGGCCGCCGCAAGCTCAATCCGCGGCTTATGTCCGGCAGCCGGTGTCTCTGCAGGCAGCTGGTCCACAGGAAGGGCGTGCCACCGCGCCATGGCTCTTGTCACTTCGAGAATCGTATCCCCTTCAAAAGCATGTTGCAGCTTGCCCAGATCTTCGAATATCGCCCAGCTTGTCTCGTCGCTTGAACAGGACCTCGCCAGCATCCTCGGATAAATGCCCGGAATTAAAGGCAGAATATGCTCATAGACCCAGCCTTCGCGGCCTGCCTGACCGGCATGAGTGACCGGCTTGAAGATAAAGCTGTGATCCGGAGATAAATAGAACCGTTCTACGAATCTGCCGTTCATGCCTTTGTATAAAATTTCGCGTGCATAGATCTGCGTGTGATCCAGCCTTCCGTCAGGCGTGACCGCTTTCAGAATATTATCCATAAGATCCCTCTATATTACCCGGCTATTTCGTGAATACCGGGAATTTTGTTATATAAGTTAACTTAAGCTTATCCATTAATACATTATTATCTCAAAGCTTGCTGCGCTTGTACACTCACCCCGTACAAGATTCTCGGCGAAGATGATGGGGTATAAGAATTCATAAGAACTTACCCCACGAATAGGTGAACTAGATCAAGGAGGTTACAGAATGAATTTAAAAGGAAAAGGCTGTCTGATTCCGGTGATCGGAGTCGCTGCGGTACTTGTGATTATCGTGATCTTTATGATCAGCAATTACAATAAATATGTAACTGCCGAAGAGAACGTGGACCAGAAATGGAGCCGGATTGAGACAGACCTCCAGCGCAGATACGATCTCATCCCGAACCTGGTGAATACGGTCAAAGGATTCGCCCAGCATGAGAAGGATGTAATCAAGCAGGTTACGGATGCCCGTGCCGCACTTGGCGGAGCCCGTACGACGGAGGAGAAGGCCGCTGCGAACGATCAGCTTCAGGGCGCTTTAAGCCGCCTGCTGGTTGTAGTGGAGAATTATCCGAATCTCAAATCTGATGCTCACTTCACCCAGCTGATGGACGAGCTGGCCGGAACCGAGAACCGGATTGCTGTGGCACGAGGAGACTACAACGACTCTGTCGCGCAGTACAATACGATGATCAAGCGATTCCCCGGCCGTCTGATCGCCGGAATTATGGGCTTTGATGCGAAGGAATACTTCAAGACGACAACGGAATCACGGCAGAACCCGCAGGTGGACTTCAATACGGATGGATCAACCTCATTCCTCTTTGGCGGCAGCCGATATAGCGTGGCTGCGGCGGGTACGCGGGCATGAATGGGCGGGGCCGCTTCCGCTTGCCTACGGCGCTGACCACTTCGCTGCTCCTGCTGCTTCTGCTGCTTGGAAGCGCAGCGCCCGTCTCGGCAGCCCTGGACATCCCTGCGCCGGTCGGCGATATCTATGTCCAGGACTTCGAGGGGCTGCTGTCTGCTGAGCAGAAGGCGGAGCTGAATAAGCTGGGCCGCACGCTCGAGGATGCGACGAAGGCTCAGGTCGCCGTGCTTACCGTACCCACTTTCGGCGGAGCCGATATTGAACAGTACGGGAACCAGGCTTTGCGCAAGTATGCTCTTGGGAACAAAGAGCTGAACAACGGTGTGCTGCTCCTGCTCTCCATGGGCGAGCGACAGGCCCGGATCGAGGTCGGCTATGGACTCGAAGGAGCCATCCCGGACGGCAAGGCCGGGCGGATCCTTGACTCGACCGCTATCCCGTATCTGAAGGAGAATAAGCCGGACCAGGCCATTGTGCAAACCTACAAAGCCTTATATAACGAAGTCGCGGCAGAATATGGAGTTCAGGACAAGCTGAATCCCGAATCCGTCGTTCTGCCGGAATCAGGCACGGCCGCGAACCAGGATACCGGTGGCGGAATATCCATCATTTGGATCATCGTCATCATCGGCCTGCTCGCCGTGGATTTCATCTTCTTCCGCGGCGCCATCACCTTGACCCTGCTCTCCATGATGGGACGCGGGGGCGGGGGCGGATGGGGTGGCGGTGGATCTGGTGGCGGGGGCGGCTTCCGCGGCGGCGGAGGCGGTTCCTCCGGAGGCGGCGGTGCGAGCCGGAGGTTCTAGTAGCGTAATCTCCCCCCCTCTAACCAAGATAGATTGAACTTTGATGGAACAAGGACACCCCGGAGGGGGTGTCTTTGTGTTGTAGTCGAAACCTGTTCCACGCCTACACCGAATCTGCCGCGTTTATAAGGTCCTGTGCACTCAGTGTAGTCCCAATCATGAAGCGGCCCGGCCCCTTTTTCCGGACCCACAGGTGAACACTTGCCCAGGCCCCAGCATACCTTATAGCACCTGTTATTAGAGGTGAAGAAAGGGTGCGTGGCTTGAATGGGCATTCAGTTAACTGCAATTCACTGGGTGTATCTGGCTTTTATCGTGTTTATTATGGTACTTCTAATCCGTCGGCGCGATACGACGATGATCTGTGTGGCTGGGATCTTCGCGCTGGGACTGCTTGCTACCGAGACGCTTCATGGTTCGGTGTCGGGGATATTCGGCTCCTTCATCTATGCGACCAAAGAGCTTATGGGTACGATCATGATTATCTCCATCATTGTTGCGATGAGCCGGGTGCTCATTCGTACCGGTATAAATGAGACCATGGTAGCTCCCCTGACCCGCTTCCTGCGGACCCCGGCCATGGCATACTGGGGAATCGGCCTCATTATGCTAGTGACCTCGTTCTTCTTCTGGCCCTCGCCCGCTGTGGCATTGATCGGAGCAGTACTGCTGCCTGCTGCGCTCCGCGTAGGATTGCCGGCCCTTGGAGCAGCCATGGCGATGAATTTGTTCGGGCACGGCATTGCCTTGTCAGGGGATTATATTATTCAAGGAGCACCAAAGCTGACCGCAGACGCTGCGGGCCTCCCCGTATCAAGTGTCATGGAGGCCAGCGTTCCACTGGTTATTGTTATGGGAGTTGTGACGACGGCGTCGGCTTTCTGGATGATGCGCAGGGATCTGCGGAACGGTACCTGGAGGGACGGACTTGTATCCGGGGCAGGCAGCGCCGCAGATCTAACTGCCGGAAATGAGGAGCAGGTCGGTCCAGCGGCACACGATACGGATAAAGAATCCATCAAGCTCTCCCCCATGCTTAGAAAAGCTCTGGCCATCCTCATTCCGCTCTTCTTCATCGTGGACGTTGTGGTGATGTTCCAGCTCAAGCTGCAGGGCGGAGATGCCACGGCGCTGGTGGGCGGCACAGCGGTGTTCATTCTGATTGCAGTTACTATGCTTGCCCATCGTAATCAAGGCCTCGAGCAAGTAACCTCTTATCTTATAGACGGCTTCGTATTCGGATTCAAAGTATTCGGGCCGGTTATTCCTATCGCGGCCTTCTTCTATCTGGGCGATGCGGCATTTACCGAGCTGTTCGGCAAAGTCCTGCCGGGGGCGTCCCACGGTATTGTCAATGACCTTGGCGTTGCCTTGGCCGGATCCGTACCGCTGAACGGTGTGGTCGGCTCCGTCACCCTCACCGTTACGGGCGCCATTACAGGTCTCGATGGCTCCGGCTTCTCCGGCATTTCACTTGCCGGCTCCATTGCCCACCTCTTCGCTACAGCCATAGGTTCAGGTGCTGCAACCCTGACAGCCCTTGGCCAGGTGGCCGCCATTTGGGTCGGCGGAGGTACCCTGATTCCCTGGGCGCTGATTCCAGCCGCAGCAATCTGCGGCGTGAGCCCGTTCGAGCTGGCCCGGCGGAATTTGAAGCCGGTGCTGATCGGCCTGGGCGTAACGACAGTAGTGGCCATGTTCCTGGTGTAAGTAACAACACTAAGTAAGTTACATGGCCAATTTGCAGTCAGGCCGCCGGATATATGCTGCTCAAGACTGTGGCAGACTTTCCATCACAGCCGGAGCAGCTTCTGTCTCCGGCTAAGATGGATCCTCTGACTGCCGGTAATGCCGACGGCTTTGTTTATTTTCCCATACTCCGCTTCTAACTTCGGAGTCTGCTCTAACTTCGCGGAGCCCACAGAATAATAGATGCCCCAATCATGCAGATGGCCGCCCCGATCCAGTCGTACAGATCCGGATTACGGCGGTCAACCAGCCATCCCCACAGCAGAGCCAGGACGATGAACAGTCCGCCGTATGCGGCGTAGACGCGGCCAAAGGAAGGGAATTTCTGAAATGTAGGGATGATCCCGTAGACAATGAGGATCAACGCACCAATGAGACCGTACCAAGCCGGCTTCGATTCACGAATCCACAGCCAAATCAGGTACCCTCCGCCAATCTCCGCCAGTCCTGCAATCATAAAAATTAATAAAGATAAGGCCATAATTTGTTCCTCTCCTAACTCTTTAGGGTTACTAATGATCCAAAACAAGTTAACTTAGTTCATGCCAAATAGCAATCTGTATGGTTTTTCAAGGAAATTGAGTCCGTAAGCCTCTAGGGCTCTCGTGAGTCAGGACTCGTAATTCCGCTTGATCAAGCCTATACTGGTAGTATTGTAATTAAGCGTACGTCAACTTACCACTATAGAAATTCGTTATATCTACGTAAGGAAAGGGAGTGCAGCGATGCCTCTTCTAGAAGTGAAGGAACAGGAGCTTGTCCGCAGAACCGGCACGCAGAGCGGCCGCGATGCTGTCTTCTTCTATACAGCTCTATGTGGCACCTGCCATTTAGGCGAACGGATGCTGGAAATTGTGCAGGCTGCTGATCCATCTATCCAGATTAGTAAAATCAACATCAATTACGCCCCGGTACTGCGGGAGCAATGGAGAATCTCCAGTGTGCCGTGTCTGGTTCTACTTGAAGATGGAGAGCCTGTCCGGTTCGAGTACGCGATGCAGTCCGTGGATCATTTATATAAGCTTTTGCAGCAGCATTTCCTTACCCCATAGAAAGGACAACCCTAATGACTTTTCAGCTGACACAGCGAATTATCAAACTGCTATGCGGGCCGGAATCCTTTGAGCAGGGCGAGGCCTATTGCGGAGGGAGACGGGTCGCTTTTCAGAAATATGACCCGGAATCCGGAAGCTTCGCGGCCGTTGTCCACGGCAAGATGAGCTATAACATACAGGTCGAAATCGACAGCAACAGTGATGTCGATGCCAAATGCACCTGCTCGGCATATTACTCCAGCTTCCAGTACTGCAAACATATTGCGGCGGTCCTGCTGACGATTCACCAGACCGAGCATGGCGGTTACTCCCCGGTTCGCCCTATGCAGTCCGGTGGAAATGTGAGTCCCGGTGCGGTGGAGGAATCCGGAGTGAGAAAGCCCTTGCGAGTATACCATTTCGAAGGCTCGGAGCATTTTGAATCGCCCAAGGATTCACAGAGGAATTCACACGGGGATTCCCGGCTGGCTGGTGAACTGCTCGGTTTATTCCGCGACAAGCCCGTGCGCTCAAGTGCCACGCGTCTGTTCGATCCCAGGGAGCAGCTGGAGGTGGAGTTCATCTGCCGGCCTTTTGCCTATAGCCATAATAAATATATGTTCGGAGTCGAGATGAAGGTCGGCTCGAAGAGACTCTATATTGTTCAGAAAATAAGAGATTTCCTGGACCGCATCGAGCGGCGGGACTCGATGATGTTCTCCAAGCATTTCAGCTACGTTCCGGAGCTGCACAGCTTCAGTCCAGAGAATGATGCTGTGATTCAGCAGCTGATCAGCATCTATCAGCATGAGCGCATGTACCGCGAGACCTTAAGCAGCCACCCGGCCTATACGAACAGGTCCAGCGGCGAACGGCTGCTGCCGGTTCCTCCTTCGTTCTGGGAAGCCCTCTATCCTCATCTGGCAGCCGCTCCTTCGGTGAAGCTGATTCAGGAGGAACGAACCTACGAAGGAATTCATCTGTCAGGTGAAGGTCTGCCGCTGCGGTTCGAGTTCGATCAAGCTGCGTCTGAAGGCTACCAGCTGGATATTGAGGGTCTGGATGACCTTACTATACTTGAATCCTACGGAATTGTCCTTTCCGAAGGAAAGCTGCTGAAGCTGCCAGCCGGACGCTGCAAGCGGCTCCTTGAGCTGAAGCAGATGCTGGACACTTCGAACGGATCCCGAATTCAGATCTCCACGCAGCAAATGGAACCTTTTATGGAGAGGGTCGTTCCCGGCCTGATGAAGCTCGGAGAGGTTCATATTGCAGATGCGGTGTCTGACCGAATTATGAAGACAGCACTCAAAGCCAGGCTGTATCTTGACCGGATTAGAGACAAGCTGCTTGCAGGGCTTGAATTCCAGTATGGCGATATCGTGATTAATCCACTTGAGGTGGGGGGCTCTCAGCGCGGAGAAGGCCGTATTCTTATGCGCGATGGCGAGAAGGAGCGGCAGATTCTGGACCTGATGGAGCAAAGCGCTTTCGCGAAGAGCGACAGCGGCTATTTCATGGAGGACGAGGACGGAGAGTATGAATTCCTGTATCATCTTGTCCCGCAGCTGGAGAAGCTGGTGGAGGTATTCGCCACTTCTGCAGTCAAAGTCAGATTAATAGCACCTTCCACCCCGCCCAAAATTCGCGCCGATCTTAATGAACGTACCGATTGGCTGGAGTTCCGCTTCGATATGGAAGGCATTCCGGAATCCGAAATTCGGAACCTGCTCAGGTCGCTGGGCGAGAAACGCAAATATTACCGGATGCCGAATGGTTCCCTGTTGCCGCTCGAAAGCGAGGAATTCCAGGAAATTGTTAGGCTGATCAACGAGGTCGGCATCCGGCTTGGTGATATCGAGGGGTCGCAGGTTCGGGTTCCGGCTGTCCGGGGCCTCCATCTGCTGGATGCTCATGAGCAGCGCAGCTCGTTAATCCTGGGCAAGTCCTTCCGGCGCCTTCTTGAGAATATGCGTAATCCGGACAATCTAGAGTTCCCTGTTCCCGCCACACTGGATAAGGTTCTTCGGGATTACCAGAAATACGGTTACCAGTGGATGAAGACGCTCGCCCACTATCATTTCGGCGGGATTCTTGCCGATGATATGGGACTTGGCAAGACGCTGCAGGCCATTGCCTTTATCGTCTCGGTGCTGCCCGAGGCCAGAAGCCAGGGTCTGCCGATCCTGGTCGTGGCTCCCGCTTCGCTTGTCTACAACTGGCGAAATGAGCTGGGCAAATTCGCGCCGGAAGTACGGACCGTCATTGCTGACGGAAGCCCCAGTGAGCGAAGCCGGCTGCTTGGCCGGAAGTCTGGCGCAGAGGTCATCATCACTTCCTATCCGCTTCTTCGGAAGGATAAGGATCTGTATGCAGATGAGCCCTTCCATACCCTGATTATGGACGAGGCTCAAGCATTCAAGAATCACGGTACGCTGACCGCACAGTCTGTCAAATTGATCGAGGCGAAGTACCGCTTCGCCCTTACCGGGACACCTGTCGAGAATGGGCTTGAAGAGCTGTGGTCCATCTTCAGCGCCGTATTCCCGGCTTTGTTCCCGAACCGTCAGGATTTCAATGACCTCCCGCGGGAGACCATAGCCAGACGAGTTCGTCCTTTTCTGCTTAGACGCCTGAAGTCCGATGTCCTGAAGGAGCTGCCTGACAAAATCGAAACCGTGCAGTCCTCCGAGCTGCTCCCTGAACAGAAGAAGCTCTACACGGCTTACCTCGCCGAGCTGCAGGCGGAGACCGTGAAGCACCTCAAGGAGGATGATCTGCAGAAGCACCGGATCAAGATCCTCGCCGGGTTGACCCGGCTTCGCCAGCTTTGCTGCCATCCAGCCCTGTTCGTCGAAGGGTATAAGGGAAGCTCCGCCAAATTCGAGCAGCTGCTAGAGATCATCGATGACTGCCGAAGTGCAGGCAAGCGCATGCTGATCTTCTCGCAGTTCACCCAGATGCTTGGCCTGATCCGGCGGGAGCTTGGTTATCAAGGGGTGCCGCATTTCTACCTGGACGGCCAGACACCGGGCGCGGAGCGGGTGGAGCTGTGCAGCAGGTTCAATGAAGGGGAAGGCGACCTGTTCCTGATCTCCCTCAAGGCCGGCGGGACTGGTCTGAACCTGACTGGAGCGGACACTGTCATCCTGTACGACCTATGGTGGAATCCCGCGGTCGAGCAGCAGGCTGCCGATCGGGCGCACCGGATCGGACAGAAGAATGTCGTGCAAGTAATCCGCCTCGTATCCGAGGGTACGGTAGAGGACAAGATGTACGAGCTTCAGCAGAGGAAGAAGAATCTGATCGAAGAAGTCATTCAGCCGGGGCAGGAGTCGTTATCCTCCCTCTCCGAGCAGGATATCCGCGAGATTCTGAGCATAGAGCTGTAATCTACACGACTTTTATAACGTGGTTATTATATTAAACAAAAGCACCACCCTCTCAGGAAGTTCATTCCACTCCTGAGAGGGTGGTGCTTTATTTGTGACGAGCCCCTAGTCTACTTTCGCCCCGAAAGCCCGCATGAAGGACACGGCCTGATTCCCATCCATCCTGGCTCCCTCCACGGAAAAAGACCTGAAATCGACTCCGTCCATCTCCGCTCCGCGCAGATCGGCTCCCTTCAGCTTCGCCTTGGCGAATTGCGCCCGGGTCAGCTCCGCCTTTCTAAGATCCACCTTCTCCAGATTTGCACCTGTAAGGTCGGCTTCAATCAGACGAACACCCCGCAGGTCCTGCTTGGTCAGACCGGCAAATCTGAGATTGGTATAGGACCAGTCTCCTTTATAGATCGTGATTCCATCCAGCTGGGCTTTGGTGAAGTCGGAGCCCGTCATTTTACACTCGGTGAATTTCGATACAAACAGGTTAGCATCATGGAAGATGCAGTTCTCAAATGCCGACTCCGTATGTATCGACGCATTCAGATGCGCGGCAGTAAAGTCACATTCTATAAAACGGCAGCCCGCCGTGGTAGTCTCCTCCAGCGAAGTTCCGATGAACCGGCAGCGCACGAAGGTGCACCGGGTCAGTTCCCCGTCTCTTTGATCCGTCCGGCTGAAGTCTACCTCGTTAAACTCTTGATCAGTGTATTGATACATCGCCTATCCTCCTGTCTTAATTCCGCTACCTCTAGTGTACCGCAACCCGCTAATGTATAGGTAATAGACTACATATTCTGCCTATTAATGCATTTTGAGATATGCCCTATGTAACAACAAAAAAGACCTGGCCCCATAGGCCAAGCCATTACAATGATATCACCCTTCAGCCTCTAGTTCCCATCATCCTCTGAAGCTTGGCTTCCAGAATCGCCTGATTATCCAGGATATCCGAGAGCATCTCATAGAGAACCTGATTGGAGACTTCTGTTGCCTGCAAGCCCTGGGTGCGCTTCGACTGCCGAAGCCAGATCTCTTCAGACTTGACCCGCAAAGGATCTGCGGCTATATGGAAGTGGTTCGCACCTGATCTAGGCTTCTTGGCAGGAAGCGGGGATTTCAATACTTTAGATGACGCAAGCTCTTCCGCCTGCTCTTCTGTACCCGGCTTATTCTCTGAGGAGATGGTCGCTTTCAGCGAGCTATCCTTCTTAGTTCCCACTATTCACCACCACCTTCATCTCGGCATTGCGGTCCAGCCCCAAGGTTCTGACACGGAACTCGCCTGGCTCTTCACTTGTAATCGTAATTTCGGCTGCGCCATCCGAACATTTCACCTGCTGCTGGATTCCACTAACTTCAACAAGAATGGGTTCGTTATAATCGCGCAGGAGTTGACCCTTCCAGTCAGACACTACAATCTGCAGGGTTAACACATCCTTGCCGTCTCCGGTAATCGTAGTTTTATCCGCCTTGATATCCGAATGTACCCCCTCAAAGGCACCATGAACATAACGGGTGAACATCAGGCTAGGATTCTTATAGGACTCCTCATCAATCGGGATCAGCAGCTCCGACAGAACTTCCCCGGACAACTCACTTAGCCCCTCTACTCTTCCCTTAGCGTCTATTTGAGCATAATAGTTAGGCAAATTCGATAACCTCCCATGCGTATGAGTTATATGCAAACGGGAAGCTGAGCGTGGATTGCACGGTTAGTTTGTTAGAAGACACCAGCTCCGCGACCAGATCCGTCTCTGTATATTCCAGACGAGTACTGCCCCATTCAGGTCTTGATTGAAACCCGGTAAAATGCACGTTAATAAATGTTTTGTTCATATCCACGGCATCAATGATAATTTCCCTGTAGTTGGTATATTCCCCTGTGCTGCTATCTGCACGAAGAAATCCTCTTCCCCGCTGTACTTTCTTGATCCCCACACCTCTCCACCCCAATCCGTCATTGAACTGAAAGTTCCCGTTATCCACCCGCAGGGAAATCCCGTTCACCTTCTCGGCCTGCGGCAGGTCCCCTGATAATCTGGACTGGATCGAGGCATTCAGATAAATGGTCTTGTTCCCGTTACGCTGGGCCAGAACTAACCGGTCCTTGTTGTCATAATTCCGCAGGCCTTCGTTCCACCGGCCGACCGAGGGCTGCACAGTAACCGCATGTTCATAAGGGATATCTACATAAAGATAACCCCAGTCTGGAATCTGGTACGTGCCGGCTTTTACGCGAAAATAAGTCCCCGCAGGTCCGTTCATCACGATGATTTCCCTCTCAAGTGTAAGCACACCGGCTCCGTTGTCGGTCACATTGCCTTCGGCCATAATACTCAGTCCTTGAAGCCTCGCATTCACTCCCCAAGGACGTATATCCTCAAGTGCATCCCCATCAGCCTGGCCGTGATATCTGCTGTAGACAGCCAGACAGGAAATGACCGTTCTTGTTGATACCGCATGGGCCGTAACCGTCAGCCTTACATAGGTTGCATCCTGGCTTTGATTAAAAGGAATCACGCTAAACGGCTCATACATGCCTCCCCCGAACGTAAATACCGGGGTCCAGGTCGCTGCATCGTTACTGACCTCGATCGTAAATCCTTTGGGCATTGTGCTCAGATCCGAGCCAACCCAAGAGCCGAAGGACATGCCCTCTACCTGGATATGCCGTTTGCCCAAGAAGATTGTAATGGACTGGGGGAGAACGGCCTCTTTGGGAAGCGACCACAGATGATTATCCCCCTTGCTGCCCCACTGGAACGTATAGGGTGTCGTCGGAACCCCTGTGAGTTCACCTCCGGTTATCGTAACTGACTTATATCTGGCTATGTTAGAACTAAGGCCTCCCGAACGCAGATGCTGGCGCTCGATTGAGCTCTTCGCGATCTTGTCGCCAAGGATGGCACCCGCCGCTACTTTCTCGCTGGTGACTGCTCCAGAAGCAATCCCTTCCTTGCCGATCTGGGGCGCATCACCCGGCTTCCCGGTATGACGGTGCCCTTTGGTATCACTGAACAAGGCATCTATAGCCTGGATATTCTCATTTTGTGCTAACCGCCTAACCGTATCTGTAGCTTCAAATGTCTTAAGCCCTGTTGGCAAATTTCCCATCCATCGTCACTCCCTTTCCTATAGCTTCCATACCTCCAACTGATCCCAATTCTTATGCAGCGCCTCCAATTCGTCCCATGTGAGTTCCGCCTTATCGAGCTCTTCCCACCGTAGATAGGTGAACTGGTACTTCACATTCAGATGGGCGGGCACGATCTCGCGGACGGCCGCTTTCACATCATTCAGGTTGGGCGGAACGCCTCTTCTGCCAATGAATGTAATGACGACTTCGTAGTCGGCAAAATTCTCCTTAACCTCGACTTCCCCGTTCTGGAACGAATCAACCACCGTTTTGATCCCGGCTACGGTTACCGTACCAGATCCGCGCAGTTTGGACTTGATCAGGGAACGCCGCTGGTCGTTCGGCTTGCTCTCCTGAACAGGAATCCCGCAAATCTCTTCCCATTTCGCCAGACCCCAGGTGGCTGTATCCACAAAGAACTGGTTAAGCACATCCTGTACCTGCTCGTGATAGCGGATTAATTCGGCCGATTCCCTTCCGAGCAGATGATCCACAATCCTGGAATCCGAATAATACTTCGGAAGATAATCGTGCATGTCTAGCTCAATATTACGTAACAATAAAGTTCACCGCCCCGGGCACAGCAACCTGGTCTTCTTCCATGTGAAGATTTCCGGGCTCGCCATTGAGGGTCAAATCATCAAAATCAATAACCGTCTCAATATTCAGCAATAAGCCAAGGATCCGATTATAGCGTACAGTCGACTCCTGAAATGCCAAATCGGCCAGATATTCAGTCAGTTCCTTAAGAAACAACTCTTTAATCTCCGCAAGCGAGGCTCCACCAGCAAGAGTCACCTTGGCGACTACCTCGATCGGAATCTCAACAGCAGGAGATACTGTAACCTTGGCTCCAACCGGTCTGCGCTCTTCGACGGCCACCCGGACGTTCTCTATAATAGGAGGCTTCGGTGCCCGTTTGTCGTCGGATAGAAGAGCAAGCTTCACCGTCCCGTTCCCCTTCCAGACGGGGAACACCTTCACATCCCCGACTCCCGGCACCTCAAGCGCCCACTGCCGGTAATGCCAGACATTCCCGCTGGTCGCCGGTCTTCTCACTCTGTCGAGATATCTCCCGAGCAGCGATTCATCCGACTCCAGATCAGCCCCGTTGATGAAGGCCTCCGTATTCGTTACATTCACGATCCCCGAAAGATTGCCGAGCACCAGCTTAATCTGGCGTGCGGCCACGTTGCCTCTGCTTCCTCCCAATACAGCCTCTGCATGGACCTGCAGAGTACCCGATTGAATCTTTCCGGCTTCCGTAGTCACGAAGCTCACCGGCTCCTCTTGGTCGGTGGAGACCACCGTTCCAGCTGGAACCGTTATATCGTTATCTCCACTGAACTCAAGCATTCCCTGAGCTCTCACACTGGGACGCCGGGCCAGCCCGAATTCTTGAGCTCTAAGCTCCAGATATTCTGACGGCTGCTGAGGTCCGGCAAATCCGAACCGAAGTACATTGTCCAGCTCTATGTAGGCGTGAGCCATTTCAATCGCCGCTGGAGCGAGCAGATCATAAGTGACCGCCCCTTGGCGTTTATCAATATCATCCGGGATCTGGGCGAGCATCCGCTGCAAAATGGCAGATTGAGTCTCTTTCTCATACATGGCTAAATCTTCACCTCCTGTTCGATCAGGCCTTCACTTGTCTGCACCATAAAAGTCACGTGGAGCTCATCCGCCTTACGGACGACCTGAAAGCGGCTAACCCCCTCAATCCGGTCATCATAGCTTAGCGCTTCGGTAATTACTCTTGTGATCTCGCTCTTCAGGAGCTCCTGGGAAATGTCCTGGCCCAGCAGGCTATCCAGCTCACAACCGTATTGACCGTTATAGATAAGATACCGGTAACGTGCGGTGATAATGGCCTTACGGATATATTGTCGCAGAGCTTCCATTCCCTCTATCATTCGCCCTGTAATCTCTCCAGAATCGAAATCAAGGGCGTAGGTCCGCGAGGCTCGCGGCTGCGGCTTCAACAGAACAAATCTCTCTTCCTGCTTCCTCAGCGGAGATAGAGCCATTAGTACATCACCGCCCGGTCCAAAATAATATAGAACTGCCCCTGCTGAATTCCGGCAACCAGCACCCGGTCATCCTTCTTCAGTTCATCCACGAACTCAAGCTCGGCTTCCTCCACCGTCTGATCCGCATCCGATAAGTCGAGACTGGTGAATGACAAGGGGTGATCATGCGGCCCAGGGGGCATCTGCACCATGGTCACCCCCACCTTCAGACCTGTCGGCGGAGCCGGTAAGGGCGGGCTGCTGGCGGAGATCTTCGTTCCTCCGCTGCTCTTCAGATTGATCGTGCGTTTGTGCTTGGTAAGCGACTGGGCAACGATCAGGTCGTCTTTTTCCAATTCCACGTTCATATGATCCACCTTGATCTTGAGCTCTGGAGGCGCGCTCGTAACCGTCGCCAGCTCTATGGAGACATCCGAGTTGTACCCGATCGCCCGGATTAACTGGACCAGCTGGCTTGCTCCGGAACCTTCAATTCTCTCCATATGGGCTAGGCCTCCTTAGTCTCCTTGTATTCCATCTTGGGCAGTTCGTCCGCAGCCGACAGGGTCAGCGACATCTTGTGAGTTCCGCCCTCAAAGGAATGATCGTCCGAAGATACATAGTAGCCGCCAAGAATCCCGGTCATGGATTCCTTGACGTATACCGCTGAACCCGACACCACCTCATCGATGCCCAGACACTCGATATGGGCCTCATCGTCAATGGTGCCCATCTCCTTCAGCAGCTGCTTGGCACGCTGCTCCATTTGGGACCTTGTCATACTCTGATCCGGCTTCTCTAAATGCTGCATAATGCCGAAGCGCTGGATCAGCTCTGCATCCTTGGCACTTGCTGTCATTTCCTTCTTCTTATTGTCCCCACCGGCTACCTTGATCTGTGTCTTCATCTCTTCAATCGATTGGGAGTAGCTGGCACCCAGGATGTTGACGCCGTTCTCAAGCACCCACTTCACTTCCTGCTCCTTGCGGGGGAGGAGATGCAGCTTGCCTTCCCGGGAAGTCAGATAGAACTGCTCCCCTGTCTGCTTGCGGGTCTCCGTGAGGGCCATCACCATCATTTCGAACAAGGTCTTGTCACGAAATACGAGCTTCGGGATTACAAATCCGGTATCCTTGATCTCGCCCATATCTACAGAGAACTCGCTGCACAGCTTCCTGACCACGTCGGATGCCTTCATACTGCGGAAGATCTTCGTGTCTTTGTTCTTCGTCAAATAAATATTCTCATCATAGGCCGTCAGCGACATTTGCCCCTCCGCATCGATCGAATCTGCAAAAATAACGCCGCGAAACAGCTCCTTCTTCTCGCCCATCATCAGCCGCAGCTCATTTCCCTTCTCTGGCAGCTGAAGCCGGCTGCGCATATCCGCTGTATTCGACAGCTCAACGACCAGCTTACGGGAAGCCTGCTTGCTGTCCCCGGACCATTGAACTGACTTGACTATCGGGTCAAGGAAAGTCTGAACCCCGGATTCGATGTAGACAACACTCCAGTTCATGATGGAATCACCAGCTTCTGACCCGGGTAGAGCGAATTCGGGTTCTTCCCGATCGTGAGTTGATTCAAGCTGTAAATTTCGCTCCAGCGGTCACCCTTCCCGAGTGTCCGCTGGGCGATCTTCCACAGCGTATCACCGGGAATAACGACATAAGCCTTGGGCGGAATCCTGGAGTCCGGGCGGGGATTGCCCTCAGCCACTACGGCACTGCCAGCCCCGCTTTTCTCGATCTGCCGGAACTGGACTTCTTCATACTGCTTCAGTTCAAGCTCATAATACACATCGCCTGGACTCCCAGCGCGCTCACTATATTGGAACGACCTGATGGTCACCTGCTTCTTGATCTCAGTTCCCGTAATACTAAGGCGGATCGGTCTGCGCGCAGCCATCCAGCCCTCAATTAGCTCCACTGTCTTCCACGGACTCATGAGATCCTCATACTCGCAATAGCCGGGATGATAGTCACGGGGGAAGAAGGAAGCGAACGAGTATATCTTGAGTTCGGCCTCTCCAATAATGGTGTACTCCCCAAGCTGGGTCACCTTCACATCTTCATAAGCATGGGAGCTCTTGACCGAGAGCTGCTCCGGGTTAACGGGCAGCCACAGCCACTCCTTCATATCCAGTGTAGATAACCAGAATTCCAGTGAAGCCATCAGGCCATCAATCCTCCCGCACTTTTGATCTCACGGGCAAGAGCTCTTGCAATGGCATCAATATCGGAATCCTGACGGACATTGAACGTATTGCCAGTGATTGAAATGGAGCTTCCACCAGATCCAGCAGCAGAGAACGCTCGGTTCTCGCTGGCGGTCATAATGCGCTCACCCTTATGCAGCCTGGCCTGCATGCCGTCATAAGGAACATAATCCAGCCCATGATAGCGATTCTGAAGCGGCGCACTGCCTGCGGTCGCCTGTGCCGCGACATTGCCCTGCACCTGTACGGTCGCTGACAGATTCTTGTCACTGCCGAACAGGTCGCCGAAGAAGGAGGATACCGCCGTAGATACGGTCTCTACCAAATCCAGAATGGTCTGCATATGGTACTTGAACAGGTAGGCCAGCCCCGCAATCGCGGCACCCACCAGGGCGACTACAGCTATGATAGGCAGGAAAGGCGCAACCGCAGCCCACCCCGCCACAGCCGAGGCCCACAAAGCTGGCGCGAACAAGCCGATCAGTACCGCCGCCATGCCGGTGATGGCAGGGACAAGAATATCTGCCTGGTTCGTGATGAACTCCATCACGCTGACCATGGCTTCACCGAACGGCATCAACGCCTCGCCAAGCGGGGCCAGAGCCAAGGTAATCCGGTTCTGAAGTGTGGCGAACCGGTCGCCGAAGCTCTCCACCGATTTGGAGTGCTTGAGTATGCCGCCCTCGGACGCGCCCATGGCGTCCGCTATTCCTTTGAACTCTACCTGACCGCCTCGAAGGGCGGTGACCAGATCGCCGCTGACCTTGCTTCCAAAGCTCTCGGTTGCTATTCTGGCGGCGTCGGCCTCCGTAGCCGCGCTGCGGATTTGATTCGCAACCTCCGTAATCCCGCCGGTAGGAAAGCCCTTCTTCATGGCATCTTCAATCGGGGTAATCCCTTCCTTCTGCCACTTCGCCATCAGGACCATCGTCTGGTCGAACCCAAACCCCATCTGCTTCATCGGATCGCTCGCCTGACCCATCCGCTTCATCAGATCACCCATGGAGACTTCACCCGCACGGCTCGCCGCAAAGAACTTCTCCATCATCTGCTTGCTGCCATCCGTTGCAATTCCCCATACTCCCATCGCTTTGGCGGCGGAGTCTGCCGCCGCGGCACTGTCCGTACCGGTAAGACGGGAAGCATCCAGCAGCGTCTTGGTCATATCCTCAAGCTTCTGACCGGTCAGTCCTGTGTCCCGGTTCAGAATCCCCATCGCTTTGCCCACCTCGGTGAGGCTTTGCGGTACCTGTCCTCCCACCTTCTTGAAGGACCCGACAAGCACTTCCATGTCCATAGCCGCTGCGCCCGAGGTTGAGCGAAGCACCCCAAAAGCTTCGCTGTACTTCTTGGCAGCTTCTATGGACTGATCCTTGACCAGGGTGAACAAGCTGCTGGCCGTCCCGGTAATGGCCGAGACCGCCCCCTTGTTCTTCTCCATGGCGACATGGATCGGGTCATCGCCCAGCGGCTTGCGCAGCCTTCTGTACCCGCGCTGCAGCGCACCTGGCGGATTATCAAATTTGGTCTTGATCCGATCACGAATGCTGACCGGCTGACGGGTGAACTGGCTCCTCAGCCGCTCCATCAGCCCCTTCTTCTCCGGGGCAGCAGTTGTCCCTCCGCCAGGCTGTGCCGCCGCGGCCTGGGCCGCCTTGGCTGCGGCGCTAACCTTCTCCTTCGCTTCCTGCATCGCCTGCAGCCGTTCAAGCTTGCGCTTGGCCTTCCGGCCCTTGCCGGCAGCCGCCGCAGCAATAGCGGCTTTCATCGAAGCCGCTTCAATCGCCTCGGCCTGCTCCGCTGCGGCCTTGGCCGCTTTGGCCGCTTCCTGCTTGGCCGCTTCGGCTCGCACGGCGTAGGCTTTCTTGACGGCATTTCTGCCACCGCGTGCCATCTCCAGCTGCATGGCAGCCGCAAGGACGGGCCCTTTTGCGGCCTTCTGCCAGCCTTCACTGATCTTGGTGTACACGGCCGGCTTGGACAGATTCGCGGTCATTTGTGTTATTTTCTCAAGCAGCTTACTCAGCTTTTCCGCGCTCGATAGGTTGTTGCTCAAGATTCTTCACCTCCTCGCTGATCCGGCCTGCTAGCCTCCTCTGCGGGCGGCCTGCCTCTCTGCCTTTCGCGCCTTCTCCTCTTCTTCCAGTTGAAGCAGCATGGACGCGTACATGAAGCGCTTGGTTCCTTCATCCTTGTTGTACACCTCATCGGGCGGAATATGATGCCGCTGAAAGATGAGATGCACCAGGAAGGCCTCGCCGCCCGCCTTGATCAGTTTTTTATTTCTTCATCGTCGCTGTCAAAGCCGCTGATCTCCAGAATCTCCGTGGATAACTTGGCAATTTCCCCAGCCAGCAGCAGACCGAGAATCGCCTCTGTAGGTGTTCCGTACTTCTCAATCAGCTCCTTGGCGGTCCAATCGGGAATGAGACATGCCTTCTGGATCACAAGGGCACCGAACTGCTCCTCATCCAGCACCTTCTCCCTCTTCGGACCTTTGCCTGTATAATGCGTGCACTGCTCCTGAATCCGGTTGATGGTCTTGCCATCCAGCGCCTGAATTTGAAAATCCACCCCAAGCCGCTTCATAGGAATATCCCTCTGGGGCTTGCTGTCAATGCTAAGCAGGGCGTGAAGCACCGCGCTCTGTCTTGTATCTGTAACTGCCATAATGTATACATCTCCTTGATCTAGAATGGATTGAGCTTTTTTGAAAAAATTGCGAAGGAAACAGCCTTACTCGGCATGAATGACATCGAGCAGTTCATACCCGGTGAAGTTGAAGGGAAGCTCCTCCTCCACAAGTGAACCTACCTCAAAATGCACGAGCGGGATTTTGTCGAACATAACCCCTTTCAGACGCACACGGTAAGCTCCGTAAGATTCTGGGTCTTCGAGCTTCAGAATCAGTTCCGTGATGAATGTGCCCTTGGAATCATCGGCTACCTGGCCGATAAGCTCTACGAATTCCGAAGTCACTTTATACCCGGAGATCGTGCCGGTTCCGCTCAGTCCGGTTACTTTGTGCGCTGTCCAGCGGGTCCCGGATCGCTTGATCTCCTCCTTCGTGATTTCCACATTGGCTTCAGCCGTCTTGATATTGGTCAGCCATTGTCCGTTGTGATACACATATCCATAAGTTCCATTGATTACACGGGTTGCATCCAGCAAGACAAATCCCTCCTAATAATGTTCTGATGATTTGGAACTAACTCGGGCATTACACCTTGATGGTCAGGAAAATCCGCTCCATGCTGTCAATCTCGGTGAAGCTGATTAACAAGAAGACGCTGTCGCCTTCGGATCTGCGGTCAGGGTCAAGCCCGACCACGATATTGGTAAGCACATTGTTCAGTTCAAGGCGCTCCAGGTAAGCTTTGACAGCGGCAATCAGGGCCGCCTGGCCATCCGCATTGTTATCAAGCTTGCCTATGTAGGAATCTGCAGCCGCCTTTGGAATATCTGTAGCCACCGCCTGCCTTGCACGGATCGCACGAATCTTCTTTTTGCTGGTCACAAGCCCCTGCTCCACCTTCACTTTCTCCCCGTCATGGACAAGCACCAGCGAGCCTTTCTTGAGTGCGTTATTAATTTCGCTGTTCTTCAGCCGCTTCATCACATCCGTAGCACGGACCGGAGTATAAGTAATAGACTTATTAATGCCTGTTCCCGCAATGAGACCGGCAATGTATGGAGCATACTGGGCTGAGCTGTAAGCCTCTCCGTTAATTCTGGCGCCGGTAATCAAGTTAACCGCATAGTCATCTGCCAGCCGATCTGTCCGCGCGTTTCCGAGCTCAGGATTCAGATCCTCCTCGGCCGAACCCCCAAATACCGTCAGGAAGTGCTTCCCTTCCCCGCGGTTGCGAATACACCAGTTCCGTGTATTGTCCTGCTCCTCTGCCGTAAGTTCCCCTGGAAAGACAAACACATTAAAGCTGCGTGACTCGAATGCGTCCCTAAGTGCCAGGTAGACCTCAGCATCACTCTTGGCTTTGGCCGGTGATGCCGGAACCGTATACACCAGAACTTCCTTAGCGCCGCCCTGCAAGATGAGACGAATCGCCGTTACATTAGCCAGACCGAACAGACTCGCTGCCTCGGCTTCTTTCTCAATCGTATAGAACTGACCAGCTTCGGCTGTACCGTACTGGAACAGCGGAAGTGCAACCGTACCTCTGGTTCCGCCCTTGATCTGAGCTGCGGCTGCCTCCACAAAATTAATATAAAGACCCGGCCGAACCGGCAGAGTAATCGGATCCCATGTTCCACCCATATTAATGACCACCTTTCGAATTGTATTCTGTTCTAACTCTTATATGGCTCATCTTCGTGAACTCCTCAGTTACCACCGGCTCCCGGTACTGCAATTGAAGCACCGCAGTGCATCTCTGGAGGCCGCTCTCCATTTGCTCCGCTCCATCGAAGGAGAAGGATTCAATCTTGAGCGCTCTTCCCGCAGCTGGAATTAAGCCAGAGCCCTGCTCATTCATCATGAACCGGCTTAACGCTTCCATACGGCTAACCGCCTGCTGTACATCCTCTCCATAACCGATTACGCTGTACTGCCGCTGCGTCGATGTCTGGGAGAGGCTTTCGCTCCGGCGAATATCCTGCTTCAGGATAATGACGAACTGGCCGTTCTTCCTCTCCGCAGGGATAGGCTCCTGATAGGAATGAACGAGCGTATCCGGGAACCTGGATTTGATTACATCGGCAATACCCTGCACCTCATCGGCAAGTGACACTAACTTCACCCCTTTAGAACTGTTTTCCGGCTGCTGCCCATGACACATCAGGCGGAACTTTACTTCCCCCTCTCAACCGTTCATACACATACGGCCTAAGCTGCCGCCGCTGCAATACGAATTATAGAGCCCAATTTCCGGGTCTGGGGAGGATGAACTTTCTTAACCAGGGGTGATAACTTTTCACCCTATCGCGAAGCCTAGGCCTATTGTTATACTGGATGTAACTTGTAAGTATCTGGTAAGCAGCAGCTGGGAGGATTGTGAAGTGAGTGTTATCCGGATCATGCTTGTAGACGATGACCCGTTCTGGCGGGAGAATATCAGTGCAGATTTGGCAGACGAGCCCGATATTGAGGTAAAAGCGATTGCCGCAACAAAAAAAGAAGCCATTGATATGGCTTCCAAGTATGAGCTTGATATTATTCTGATGGATATTAACTTAAGTGAGAATAACCTCGACGGCCTGGAAGCCGTCGAACAGATCCTTCGTCTGCCCGGCAGGGAGCAGGTCAAGATTATCATGCTCACATCCATTACAGATGCTGAGGTTGTCATGAAGTCCTTCCGGCTCGGCGCGCTGAATTATATCAACAAATCCAGTCTTCAAGACATGCTTCACGCCATTCGTGAAGCCCACCTTGGCCGAGCCGCCATCCATTCCGACGCTGCTCGTATTATGCGCAGTGAGGTTCAGCTGATGGAGCTCACTTCCTCGGAACGCGAGGTGTTCGATCTCCGCAAGAACGGGCTTAGCAAGCGTCAAATCTCGGAACAGCTTCACAAGTCCACGAATACAATCAAATCGCAGCTAAGGAGCATCAAGAATAAGCTGACTCATTTCAGGATGGATGGGGATGATCCAGACTGCTAGCCTCCCGGGTCAGCCTGGCGTCTTTGGCCAGCGGCCTGAACTTGAACGCGGGAAAGTGCAGCGTCAGCGTAACACCTGCCCCGTATTCATTTGCGGCTGCCATCATTTTGCCGCCGTGCTTTGACATCACACTTGAACAATAAGAGAGCCCCAGACCGTAGTTAAGCGCATTCTTTTTGGTCGTGAAGAAGGGTTCAAATATTTTGCTTAAATGCTCCTTGGGGATTCCGGCACCATTGTCCCTGACCTCTATCCTGAACCCTTTCCTTGTCGCAGCGGTTCTCAGTGTAATTTCCCCGCCGCTATCCGGCATGGCATCCAGTGCGTTACGAATCAGATTCGACAGCGTCTCTCTAATATGGACAGCATCACACTTCAGCGTTCCCTCCGCCTCATATCTGGCAGATAGCTCCACCGGCCTATTCTCCGTTAACGTTCTAGCCGAGTCCATAACCGATTCCACCAACGATCGAACATCGTGCAGATCTTCGTCAAGGACTACGTCTTCGGCCTTCTCCTTAATTCGGTTCACCATGTGAAGCAGATGTCCGGTTAAATGATGTACCTGATCAATCGTGCTGGCTGCCTTCTCGGCCTGGCCGGACCGGATCAAGGTGCTGCATTTCTCTGCCAGATAGTCGATCTTCTGGATCTCATTCTTAATCGAATGATTCAGAATCGAGACGCCCATGGTTAGTGTCCTTATGGAGTGATCCAGCCGTTCACGCTCGATCCTCAGCTTAATGCCAAGGAAGCCGTTGCGAATCGAATATGTAAGGATTAATCCAACCGTTCCTAATATGGCGATGAAATTCGCCTGCCACATACCGTTGCTGTCCAGCTCGAACGACCACATTCCAAGCTTCAGGGAATCGAAATTCACATAATCGGATGTATAAGCCCAGACCATGACTGTAGGGAAAATCAACATTGCCCGCCTCAGGCTCTGCCTCCGCTCCGGATTCATTTCCTTGAAATAAGCCAGATAATAGCAGACACATCCCATCAGCACATAGACACCATCCCACCACCTGAACCAGGCCAAGCTGAAGCTATTCCACGGCTCTGCAGCCAGATGGATAGCCGTCATGGCTACGGGGCCCGGTAGAAGGACTAGCGATAAGGCCACCTTCAGGCGAGAGGATAACCCTTGATTCAACCACAGCCCGCCCATGAAAAATACATACGGAAGCACGTAGAAGTAAATATGCATAGCAATTACGGTAGATACGTACAGCAGCATACTTAGAAAAGGATGAAGCCACTGGGCATCCTGAATCATCGGCATGATCGACAAATGCATGGCAAAGGCAAAGCTGGCTGAACTCCCCAGCAGGATGGTCAGTCCAATCCATACGTTGCTCCTTGTTCTGGACAATAGAATAATAGCTCCAAGCGTCCACAGTGACAGAAACATAAGAACATAAATAATTCTCATCCGGCTCTCCCAAAGCCCCTTCCGCCTAAGTTCATTAATTCCCTCATCATACAATATATCCCTTATTAAGTCAGCAATGATCTAACTTGTAAATTCGACACTATCCCTTATGGATTAACCCTCATTATGTAATGTTAGTTCCAAACGAAAAAGGCCACATGTCCTAGCGAACCTGAGGCCTTGATATAGGATTCTTCCATTGTTGGTTGTATAACTCTAATTATTACAGCTTCTGTCCCTAGCGTGGAACGGCTAGAGATGATCTAGAACACAACTTCTTCCGTACGCTGTAGCTCAGCGAACTGGCTGCCAAGAACTGTATTATGATGATCAATGATCTGCTGGGCTGTTAGAATTTCTGAATCGAAGGTGCTGTGTCCGTCCGAGACTAGAACGTTAACATACCCGAGGCTGTAGGCAGCTCGGCACGCCGATTCCACACAGTACTCCGTCTGTACTCCGGTAATGATCAGACGTGTGATACCCAGCTCTTGTAACTTCATATGAAGCTCAGTCTCCAGAAAAGGATCCGCATGATACTTGACCATAGTGAGGTCCCCTTCCTGCGGAGCTACCTCGGGATGGATCTGCCACAACGGCTGCCCCAGCCTGTGGGGAGACTCTCCATCCTCGGTATGCTGCATATATATAATCGGCGATGCAGCCAAGCGGGCTTTCTGAATCAGAGACTGAATATGATGCAGCAGCTCCTCTCCTTGGTACAGCTCTTTTCCCCCATACTGGGCCCATATGAATGGAGCTACCTGCACATCCACAATCAGCAGTGCACTTTTCTGTTGACTCATTTGTCCGGCCTCCCTAATTGTTATACCCTTTGTCCCCAAAAGGCTGCAGCTCTTCCAGCCACTTCTCCTTCATCTTCTTCAGCGTATCCTTCATATCCAGTCGCACGCCTTCCTTCTCCTTCACCGTCTCCAGGACCTCAATCACGAAATTCTCCTTGCCCATCTCACTCCATTCCTGCTGAAGCTTCTTGCACATATGTGAACCCATTTCGAGCGAGAATTCCTGGCCGTTAATGGATTTGAGATTAGCTGTACTGTCCACATAGACCTTACCGTTCTTAGTATTTCTAATCTGGAACACGCCCGCCTGAGTCTTAATTTCTTTCGCCATCAGTTTCAATTCTTGTTTGCGATCCACTCTATTCTCCTCCTGCTCTGTCGCCGGCCCGCCAAGCCAATACTCACTTCCGTCCGGCTGTCTGTTCATGAATCCATACTCAACCAAATAACGCCGCAGCAGGGCATAATCCTCAAAAGCTGCGCTCAAAATCTCGTTAACTTCCTTCTCGGTGTAGATCCGCTCCGGTTCAAACCGCTTGGACAATTCGTTAAGAATAATCAGCTTCTGCTTCTCCCGCATGGAGAAGCTCTTCAATGGGCCATCCGTTCCTGCAGGAAAATACTTGGCGAGAACCTTCTCCTTCTCGGTCTCTGTAATCCGGTAGCGATCATCCTTGCTGCTGCCCTGAACCTTTAGCATCGCTGGCGCATGCTTATCCTTCGTTCTTAGCAGCTCCATAATGGCGAGGAATACTTTGGCCTGCCGCTCCTTCTCCTTAAGCACGAACCTGTGGTTGCGCACGGTCGAAGTGCTGCCAATCCCGAGCTCCTGCTGCACTTCCTTATCACTCTTGCCCCCGTAAAATAACTTTAGCAAATTGCTCTGGATTTCAGATAACCCGGTAAAGCTCTTGTCCAGACTTATGAGATACTCGAAGGCAGAGCCATGCTTCTTCTGAATATGCAGACGAACATATTTCTCGGTCTCATATAGTACGTCATCTTCCGGATAGATAATACCTTTCTCAAAGCTTCGGCCGCAGCAGATACATATATAAAAATCATCCTTCTCGATATAACCCCGTTCCAGCTCCAGTAAAGACGAGTTCCAAATCAACTCCGAGTTCATTTTTATTTTCCTCAATTCGTTTGCTTATTTATAGATATTTTATAATTCCGTTTGTTTAATGTCAATACATTCATGATTTCAAATGGACAGTTATTCAGCCTAGTCTTTCGTGCTTTGTGGTAAAATACGGTAGGAGAACAATCAAACAATGTAAAGGACGTTGGTCGTGAGAGGAAGTTTTAGAAATACCCCATTGCAAGGCAGTGTGTTTGCGATTATTGTGGAGATCATTTTACTCGCCATTAATTATCCCTTGGTCGTCAGTATGCTTAATGTTAAGAAGACCGAGGATTTCTCATTTCAAGACAACTACTTTGTTATATATCGCGGTATTCTAGAAGACACACCCAGGCTGGCCATCCTGTTCTGGATCGTGGTCGTGTTTGCAGCGATTGTCCTTACTTATGGCTTTTTAAAATGGATGTGGCTGAAATTTATTTAGCAGTCATAATTTTATAAAATACCAAAAACGGCAGACCCCCGATAACCGGGGGCCTGCCGTTTTTCACATCTATAACCAACCCAACTTTAAAGCTTGTCGCCTAAATTACTCCATCAGCTGCCCAAACACCAGCAGGCGCTTCAGAACTACAGACGCCTCTGCCCGGGTAGACGCGGCGCCCGCTCTGAACAGACCGCCGCTTCCCTGCAGGAGCCCGGCGCGGACAGCCGTATCTACCGAGGAGGTCGCCCAGGAAGCTACAGTACCTCGATCCTTGAAGATCTCGATTCCGCTTCCGCCACTAGGTGCCTGTCTGCCCAGCAAATTCATGGCTGATCCAAGCATTGCCGCCATTTCCTGCCGGGTAACCGGGGCATTAGGCTTGAACTGGTTAGCCCCCGTTCCTTTGATCAGACCGGCTTGATAAGCCGATTCAACTGAAGCTGCGTACCAGGCACTCGAGTTAACATCGGTAAAGCTTGTCTGACTCTGTGCCAAGTTCAGCCCAAGTGCACGCACCATTAATGCTGCAAATTCAGCACGTGTAATCTGACGGTCCGGCTCGAACTTGCTTGCCGATACGCCTTTGACCAGCAGCTTGGAAGCGAGCAGCTCCACATCACTTCTCGACCAATGTCCGTTAAGATCACTGAAGCTCTTGCTGGCTGTAACGATGCCATACAGGCTGGCATGCGTGGTCAGAATCTGAACCGCATCATAGCCATCCTCCTTCACCCGGACAGCGGGAACAAATTGAAGCTCCCCATTCGCGTCCAAGGTAACCGCAGTCCAGTTCTGTGCGATTCCTGCAGGAAGCCTTAGCGTACGAGCCGCATATTCCCGGCCGAAATCCTGGAGCGTCACTTTCTGAACAGGGTTAGTCAGAGCTACCTCGAATTCTACCGGCTGAAGAAGGTTACCTGCTGCTAATTTGGAGACCGCCTGACTCCAGATGGCATTGTCTACTAGATCAGCCTTCTTGACTGTAACTTCAATTCTCCATCCCTCAGCCGAGCTTCCCGCCTGGGCAGTTACCGCACTCTGCTTAAGAACCGATAACGGAAGTGTGAAGCTTCCCGCACTTGTACTAAGCTCGATACCCGCACCCGGTATAGAAGGTGCATTTCTCAGTTCATTTAGAGGATAAGTCACTTTCCATGAATCCGCTGAGTCACCAAGTCTGATCAACCAGACTTTATCTGTGGACGACATCCGCCCCACTGCGCTGCTGACAGTATCCGCAGTCACGTCCAGCGTTGCTTCCTGCTGTCCTCCCTGCTGGGTGCTCTTCACTTCATCTGAGGCAGGCACATATTCAAAGCCCGATGCGGTATCCTTGAAGGAACCTTCAGCTTGCGATCCATCTGCCGGAGCTGCCGGCACACCGCCACCGCCTCCACCGCCAGAAGTACCTCCTGAGCTTCCGCCGCCGCCATAACTTCCGCCACCAGAGTCACCAGTTCCGCCCGAAGTACCGCCACTGGAAGTGCCTCCGCCAGTTCCACCCGAAGTGCCTCCACCGGAAGTGCCTCCGCTAGTTCCGCCCGTAGAATCAGCCGGAACAGTTACCGGATCTGTGAAGTCAATGGTGAACAAGCCTGCTGTCGTCTCTGTTGTTACACCTGTAATGAAACCAGGCTTAACTTTCACTGTCACAACCTTATCATCTGCATGGGTATGGCTGAGTGCTTTTCCCGTAAAATGAATCAGCACAAGCTGATCACTGCTTCTCATCGTTTCATAACCGAGACCGGCTGGAAGGCCTTCGAGCACGACGCCCCCGGTCATATCCTGAACAAATGTCCCGTGATCCACATACAGGGACTGTGTAGCGGACAAGGTGCCGTCATTGCTTAAGTCCTCCTGGATGACAGGATTCAGCACGGTGAGAACAGGCCCTCCGCTGTACTGCGCTGCCATATGAACAGGCACCTCAGTAATACCTGCCTGGGTATTGCCAGCCGTATCCTTCGCCAGGATATAGAGAATATAATCCTGACTCGGACTCAGCTTGTCGAAATAGATATCCGCTTCCTGACCCGCGGATACGGCAGAAGGTGCAAGCTGCTTCAGCGCCTCTGCGGTCGGCTTGGCCTGATCTGCAAGAACAGGCAGGGCATACACTGACGCATTCTCATCCGTCTTCACGAGCAGGTGAAGGGAGTTGTCTGTCACTACGCCGGCTTTTGGATAACCTGCCGCAAATACCGGCGCCGCAGTATCGGCCGGCTTAACCTGCTGCTTGGTTGCAAATGACAACTTGGCCGGCACGCTGCTTACGTTCCCTGTCGTGTCATAAGCTGCGAGGTACACAGCGTAGGAGGTCTGCGGATTCAGATTGCCAAAGGTCAGCGTAATATCCTGATTGGCAGCGGCGGTCTGGGATGCAGATTGCTTAAGGCCTTCTACGGTCGGCGCTGGATCAGCAGCGGGCTGAATCTTCGCATATACCTTGGAGGCTTCATCTACACTCAGCACCACTTCAGCAGACACATCGGTCACCGTTCCTGTATGCGGATAGCCCTGATTAAAGGCAGGTGCCGCGGTGTCCGCAGTCTGGATGCCTACCGCATTCCAGGCTCCCGTAACCGCTTGGATGATTTGCTGCCTAACATACTGATATTCAGGATGCGCCTTTACATAGTTCTGTGCAGCACTTTCGTATCCATTAGCCGCATCAACAAAATTTGAGTTAGGCGCAAGATAGTGTGTTAGTACATCATAGGCCATGGAAGCCACAGCATCCTTGGCTCCTGTTGTTCCCAGCAGCGATTCCAAATTGGCTACCATCAGGTAACCGGCATGATTGGGGATACCGCTGTTCGTATGAACACCCCCATTATCATGGGCACTGTCATTAGGGAGATACACATACTTGCTCATTTGATCGGGCTGTGGAGAGAGAACGGTCTGATCGCCCGGATTTTTCAGATTCCGCAAAGCCCGGTGGTCCAGTCTCAGGTCTTCTCCTATTAACCACCACTTCGTATCACCCGGATCATAATTCGATTCAATTAACGCGCCCATCAGATCAGAGAAAGACTCATTCAGCGCCCCGGATTGATTCTGGTACTCCAGCTGCGCTGTTGTATTCTCGGTCACGCCGTGCGTCATTTCATGGGCAACGACATCAAGCCCGCAGGACAAGCAGTCAAATCCTCCTCTTGCGGACCCGCTTCCATCCCCGTACAGCATATAGCCGCCGAACCAGGCTGCATTATCCCAAGCCCCGCCCTGGTTGGTCGTGCTCCATAGATCAGGGATGTGAACAATGGAGACAATGGAGCCGCCGCTAGCATCAATGCTGTTTCTCCCAAACTTTCCATAGTAGTAGTCATAAACCTTACCCGCATTGAAATGGGCATCTACCCCTTGACGATCGGCAAAAGATGTTGAAGAGCTTTCGATATCCTTATAGTAAATGCTTCCGGAACTATCCGTTCCGTCATAGGCGTAAGTGAAGACTCCGCGGTCCTTATCCGTGTACATCTGCCACATCGGTTTGGTAATATCGAGCAGCTCATATTTGCCGGAAATAGGATCTTTATAAAGATTAAGAGATTTTGCATCCCCATTAAATCCGGTACTTACCCCCGTCGTCACATTGGATGGGCTCATGCTTCTTGCTTGATAGGAAGTGCTGTACTCATCCAAAATAGAGCCGTTCGCGGCATCAATGTATCCTGTCCATTTGCCGGGATGCGGCATCAGGTAGGTCACATTAACCTCGTAAGCGAGCCGGTACCCTGGATCACCGGGATAGATGATCAGCTTGGCTGTAGGGGCCGAGGTATTAAGTACCTGCTGACCGGCATTCAGAGGACTCCAGCTAATCTTCGTCCCTTCCTGATCTTCAATCCACTTCTTGAGAATAGACACAGCCTGACTGGAACTGATGGCTGCTGTGAGGTTATCCGGCATAACCGCCGCCTCCGGTTCAGTACGGCTTGCAACCTCCTCAACCTGCTTGTTCTCATCCAGATGCACCCGCATGTACTTGCCGTAGACCGGGATCCCCTGATACTGCTGCTGATACAGAAGATGAGTCTGATCGGTATCATCCTGCTTCTTATCAAGCAGCTTGAGGCTCTGCTGAGGATCCGTTAACCCGGTAAGCTCCTTGTTCTCCTTCAAAAAATTCATCACCGAGCTGTCACTTCCCAGACTGGGTGATGTGATATCTTTATAAAATCGGGATTGCTCCTCGCCCCGCTGCCCTTCATCCGAACTATTCAGTGCGGCAGCCTGGACCTTCTCCGTAGATGCCTGAACAGAGCCTACGCCCCAAGCTCCATTCGAGATACAGACTGCGGATAGCATCACCATCAGTATCCTAGTGAATTTGCTGCTCTTCAACACTCTACCTCCTCATTCCCTGCTATATATTAATAGACTATGTCTACTTTCTATTATATCGAACTTTTAACCATTATTTTGTAGATTTTTCGACATTTCCAATTATTTTCGACATTACAAAAAAGAAGAGTCCCCAGGATCAGCTAGACTCCATCGGACTCTTCTATGTCTCTTCTATAGAATAAAATTATTTATAGATTACGCTGCCCGTCTCTTTGAACTCCTTGGCCTTCAACTCCATGCCTTCCTGAATCGCAGCTTCACTCTCAAATCCATTCTCCTTCGAGTACTGGCGGATGTCATGCGAGATTCGCATACTACAGAACTTCGGTCCGCACATGGAACAGAAGTGGGCCGTCTTGGCTCCCTCGGCAGGAAGGGTCTCATCATGATATTCCATCGCCCGCTCCGGATCGAGCGAGAGGTGGAACTGATCCCGCCAGCGGAATTCAAAGCGCGCTTTGGAGAGCGCGTTGTCCCGGTCCTGGGCGCCCGGATGACCCTTGGCCAGGTCTGCGGCGTGGGCCGCTATTTTGTAGGTGACGACGCCTTCTCTTACATCCTCTTTATTCGGCAGACCCAGGTGCTCCTTCGGGGTTACATAGCACAGCATGGCCGTTCCGAACCACCCGATCATGGCGGCTCCGATGGCTGAAGTAATGTGATCATATCCCGGCGCAATGTCTGTCGTCAGAGGCCCAAGCGTATAGAATGGTGCCTCATCGCAAATTTCCAGCTGCTTATCCATGTTCTCCTTGATCAGATGCATAGGAACATGGCCCGGTCCTTCGATCATCACCTGCACATCATGCTTCCAGGCAATCTTCGTGAGTTCCCCAAGCGTCTCAAGCTCCGCAAATTGCGCTTCATCATTCGCATCCGCAATGCTGCCCGGGCGAAGGCCGTCGCCTAGCGAGAAGGCAATATCGTAAGCCTTCATAATCTCGCAGATTTCTTCAAAATGCGTATACAGGAAGTTCTCCTGATGGTGCGCGAGGCACCAAGCCGCCAAAATCGAGCCGCCGCGGGAGACAATACCGGTCAGGCGCTTCGCGGTAAGTGGAACATAACGGAGCAGCACTCCGGCATGAATCGTAAAGTAATCCACCCCCTGCTCGGCCTGCTCGATCAGCGTATCGCGGTAGACTTCCCACGACAGATCCTCGGCTTTGCCGTTCACTTTCTCGAGTGCCTGATAGATCGGAACAGTTCCAATCGGAACCGGGGAATTGCGGACGATCCACTCCCGGGTCGTATGAATGTTCTTGCCCGTCGACAGGTCCATGATCGTATCGGCGCCCCAGCGGGTTGCCCAGGTCATCTTCTCCACTTCCTCTTCAATGGAAGAGCCCACAGCGGAGTTCCCGATATTGGCGTTAATCTTGACGAGGAAATTCCGGCCGATAATCATCGGCTCGCTCTCCGGGTGATTGATATTGCTCGGGATGATCGCTCTGCCGCGCGCTACTTCGTCACGCACGAACTCCGCAGACACATTCTCGCGGATCGCGATATACTCCATCTCCGGCGTGATGATCCCTTTGCGTGCATAGTGCATCTGGGTAACATTCTGACCGGGCTTCGCCCGAAGCGGACGTCTTCCTGAATCCGGGAACTGCTGGGTGTTAGCCCGGGGGTCATCGGACAGATAACCGTTATCCTCCGGCTTGATCTGCCTTCCTTCGTACTCCTCGACATCTCCGCGCTCCCGAATCCAGGCCCGGCGGTTCTCGGGAAGCCCCTTCGTAATATCCGTCTGTGCCTCGGCATCAGAATACAAGCCGCTTGTATCATACACGCGGACCGGCGCATTCTCATGACTGCCGTAGCTGTCCGAAGTAGGGCTGAGTGCAATCTCGCGCATAGGCACACGAATATCCGGACGCGAGCCTTCTACATACACCTTGCGGCTGCCCGGCAGGGCAGAAGGTTGAAGCTGAATCGTCTCTTTGGTCATAACAAAAAAAGCCTCCTCTGTGATTTATCCGAGAAAGGCCGAGCGTGTAAATGGACATAACAAGACCGCTTAATATATAAAAAGGGTCTCTTGAATTAGACAGACTTCGTCCATTTCAATTCCTCCGCTGGCATTACCCAGATCAGGTATAACGGTCGATAGTGGAATTCCTACCCTCTCAGCCCAAAACCTTGAGCTCCCGCTTGATATGCAGTTGTCGCTACCATCTTAACCTAACCATGCTAGATTTACAATCTTTTGCTATCTTCATTCCGTCTTCTAACCTCACTTCCCAGTGCTCTACTTATTGTATGTTTGGGAGAATAGAGGTATGCTATTAAGCTGAGTAAAAATATGTATTCGATTACTTTATATATAAGTTGAACTCGATTTACATGCTAGTCAGCCGTATGAAATGTTCCTACGATCGCTGTTGTCCTCAGACTTCTTAATTGAATTTTTATAGGTGGAAATCTAATCATAAAGAATATGCTTCCGATGTAGCTTTCTTTCAGAAAGCTTGTAGGCGAACGCTCCGCTTCTCCGGAATCATTTCACACTCTTGCCTATAAGTAATTCTTAAATTCAACTTATATAGAAGTCGAACTTATATACCGTATAAATGAAGGTGAATGTGATGGGAGAATCCATTTTTAATAAAATACCTTCGGGCGCCGCCCAGCAGCGTGTTCCCGAAGCCAGGATGGCTGCAGCCCGGACCAGCCGCGAGGTGGTCGGCACAGGAGATCCGGATGCCGCCTATTTCCGCACGCTGGAGGCCAGCGACATCCTGCTGAATGCCTCGCAGATCGCTGCCGTCCGCCATTTTAAGGGACCGCTGCTGACTCTCGCCGGAGCCGGGTCCGGCAAAACCTCCGTCTTGATCTGCCGCACCGGCTACCTGCTCTCGGTAAGACGTGTCGATCCACGGGAAATCCTACTGCTAACCTTCTCCAGCAAGGCTGCTCAGGAGATGCGGGACCGGATTGCTGTACTGCCCGGCATTCATCCACAGGATATCCGCCTCCTACAGGCGCGGACGTTCCACTCCTTCTTCCTGCAGCTGATTCGCAGGCAGGGCAATGAGCTGGAAATTTGGAGTGAGACCCGCAGACAGCATATCCTGCTCAAGCAGATGATGCGGGAAATGGGCCTTCAGGACGCCTATCAGCCGGAGACGTTGCTGTCTATGCTCTCCTCGTACAAGACCAATCTGATTGATATACCTGATATGCCTGAAGACAGTGTGACCGAGCGGGAGACCAAGCGGATTCTTCTACAGTATGAACAATGGAAACTGGATCACGAGAAGATGGACTTCGACGATGTGCTGATCCTGGCCTACCGATTGCTTAAGGGGAACCCCAACCTGCTGCGCACCATTCAGGATCGCTTCCGTTATATAATGGTCGATGAATTCCAGGATACGAACCATCTGCAGTATGAGCTGGTCAAGCTGATTGCCGCCCCGCAGGACCACCTGATGGTCGTTGGCGACGATGATCAGACGATCTATTCATTTAATGGAGCGCGCAGCGAGTATATTCTGGAATTCGAGAAGACGTATCCAAGGGCCAAAGTCATTACGCTTGATATCAATTACCGCTCCGGCACCCGGATTGTGGGCCTTGGCAATGAAGTGATCCGGCATAACAAGCACCGCAGAAGCAAGACGCTGGCGGCTGTAAAATCAGGAGCTTCAGGGCCAATGTACACGCGCCCGCTTACCAGTGACGAGGAAGCACGGCTGGCCCTGGACCGCATCGAGCATGAGGTTCGGGCCGGCAAGCGGACCTACGGTGATTACGCCGTGCTCTACCGGGCAACCAGCAACAACCGGGCTATTCTGGAACAGCTGATGATCCGTGAAATCCCATATATTGAGTATGGGGATGGCCAGCTTCTCTATGAGAACGCCCTTGTACTTCCCCTGGTGGACCACTTAAGACTAGGACTCAACCGGCGCGATTTCACCGCCATGGAGAGTGTGCTGCCGACCCTCTACATCAACCGGGAACGGGGAATGTCCCATATTGTGCAGCAGGAATCTGCCCGGGCCAAGAAAGGCCCGCTGGTTCATTTGCTGACCTTGTCCGGGCTTAAGGACTTCCAGTTGACCAAGATCCAGGACAGGCTGGAGCTGATCCGCATTCTATCCTCAATGAAGCCTGCGGCGGCCATCGCCCTGATGAGGGAGAAATTCTATAATGCTTATGTCGAGGCGGATGAACGGAAGCTGCTGACCCAGCACAAGGAAATGATCAAGGAAATGCTGGACGAGCTGGAGGCTTCGGCTGAACGCTTTGATACGGTAGCGAGCTTCCTTGGATTCATCAGCGATGTGATCCAGAAGAGCCGGGAGCAGAGCAGCGACAAGTCCCGTGAACAGGGGAACCGTGTCGCCCTGATGACCATCCACCGGTCCAAGGGACTCGAGTTCCCGGTCGTGATGCTGATCGGCGCCATTGAAGGCAGCCTGCCGCACAGCTCGGCGATTGAGGCCGACCGCATGAAGGATACCGCCTATCCTGAAGCGGGCGGTGCCTCCAAAGGGGCCGCCGCCCTGGAAGAGGAGCGGCGGCTGGCCTACGTCGCGATCACCCGCGCCAAGGAGGAGCTGATCATCAGCTCCCCCGCAAGGTACCGCGGCAAGAAAGCGGCCGTCTCCCGCTTTCTGCTCTCGGCCTTCGGCGGCGAGGCAGCCGAAGGCGCGGTCACCCCTTCGAGCGCTTCGCGGGCTCGAAGTGAAGTGGCTGCGGGCTCAGGCTACGCCCGCAGCGGGGGCCGGTCTTCGGGCGCTTCGCCCGCCCGAAGCGGCAGTTCAGCGGCGGCGGCGCGAACAGAGAGCGTCGCCGCCTGGCTGTGCCAAGGTCCAGGCTGTATCGCCTGGACACGGGTGACGGCGAGGGACCATGGCCTCGCCGCGAAGGTCTGCCCCCTGTGCGGGAAGCCCATGCACAGGGGCCGCAAGGACGTGCCGGTCTGAGCGCGGCACGTCCACGCTTGCTTGCCGGAAGGCCGCGCCGCTTCCGGCACTCCTCAGACCAACATAGACCAAGCAGCCCCCGAAGTGCGGACATGGAGAACGTCCGCTCCTCGGGGGCTTTTGTCTATAACACGGGCAGCCTCTTCAACTAACAGACAGGAACCCCACCAAATAGCTATGAGCAAAGTTTATATGATATCAGATGTTCAGTTAAACGAGTTTCTATAATCCATTGGAGATCGATTCGTTTTGCTTTTAAAAAGCTTGCTAAAAGATTGAGGATGTTCAAATCCCATTAGGTATGCGATTTCGCTAACCGACAATGTTGAAGTTACCAAGTAATCCTTGGCCTTCTCAATTAGCTTATTGTGGATATGCTTCTGTGCGCTCTGTCCCGTAATTTTTCGCAGCATATCGCTTAAATAGTTAGGAGATATATTCAGTTTGCCGGAAAGATACTGCACCGTCGGCAGTCCTATTTGCTGCACCAATTCTCCATTAAAGTATTCTGTTAACAGATCGTCTATTTGTACCAACAGATCCATGCTTGCTGTTGTTCGAGTGATGAATTGTCTGTTATAAAACCTATTCGTGTAATTGAGCAGCACATCAAGATATGACACCATTACATCTTGACTGTACATGTCTATTGGCGAATGGTATTCTCGCTGGATATTATCCATAATATTCACAATCATTTTTTCTTCATTCTCGGATAGATGCAATGCCTCATTTACTTCGTATGAAAAGAAACCATACTCTTTAATTCTTTTACCTAACGGATAGTTCCTTATTAAATCGGGATGAAAAAACAGCCACCACCCGGCAGCCTCCATATTATCAAGGTCATCAATAAAAACGGTCTGTCCGGGTGACATCAAGGACATAAAGCCCTCATCAAAATCGTAATAGTTTTGGCCATATCTGATTTTGTTTTTGACATTTCTTTTTAATGAAATATTAAATAGTTCAAACGAGACTCTAACGGAATCAAAGTTTAGACGTGGAATATTTTCTATTTTAATGACACTAATTAACGGGTGATCCGGTTTCTGAATACCAAGTACATAATGCAATTCCGAAATAGAGTGTATATTTATAGTTTGAAAATTTTTATTGGTCATTTAAATCTTCTCCATTTCCAAACTGCGCTAATTAGAAATTGTACGTAAATCCCACTAGTTTTTCAGAAACTTCCCAGAGTTTCTTAGCCAGCTTGGCGTCGTATGATTTATCACTTGAATTCACCTTTTCAGGATAGCCACGGAGCTCAAACCACTTCGTCGGTCCAAAATATTCAGACCCAGCTAAGTTTTCTTCTGTTGCTGCTCTTAAAACGGGCAAAGTTCCTATTTCAATCTTTTGCGCAATTAACTTGTTAGCTGCTGCTGCCAGCAGCCCTTGTGACCTTTGAAGTTCGGTAGCCGTATAGCCTGGATGTGCTGCTGTAGCCACACTATCTTGTTTATGAATTTTGAAACGTCGGTCTAACTCATATGTAAATAGAAGATTTGCTAATTTACTTTGTGCATACGCCTTGGCTTTGTTATACCTCTTTTCAAAGTTTAGGTCGTCAAAATGAATATCCCCGCCATATTTGTGGAGAGCACTGCTTTGGGTAACCACTCTTGATTGAGGTGTCTTCTTAAGGACGTCCAGAATCAAACCAGTCAATAAGAAATGTCCCAAATGATTCGTGCCAAAGTGTGTTTCAAAACCTTGCTTTGTTACTTCTCGTTGTTTAGGGTACATAATACCCGCATTATTGATTAAAATATTCAAATTTGAATACTTTGCGTGAAATTCTTTCGAGAATTTATGAATGGAGTCAAAATCGGATAAGTCCAAATGCATCAAGTCCACTTGGGCATTATTATTTTTATTTATTATTTTTGAAACTGCGTGTTTTCCCTTTTCAAGATTACGAACTGCCAGGATAATTTTTGCACCTTTTGCACTTAAAATAGTCGATGCTTCAAGTCCAAGCCCGCTGTTTGCACCTGTTATTAAAATGATTTTCCCCTCTTGATTTGTAATTTTGTCAGATGTCCATCCGTTATTATCCATCCCGTTATCCCCCTAATTTGTCGAGCTACTTCCTATACCCTTAGTATACAGAAATTTTCTAGATAGCTGGATAGCCGAATCCCTGATCGTTGTAGTAAGAATGAGGATTTGTAATAGGTGCTTGTAACACAAAAGAAGACATCTTCCTTTAGAGGTCGATGTCTTTCTTTGACATTGGAGTGGCTTCTTGGCTTCAATCTGGTAACAGTCTAGAACTTAATCACCCCGCATACTTCTTAAGCACGATCACCGCATTGTGCCCGCCGAACCCAAATGAGTTCGACAATCCGATCTCGAACTTGCCCGTCCGGGCCGTGTTCGGCACATAATCAAGATCGCAGCCTTCACCTGCCTGGTCCAGGTTGATCGTTGGCGGCACAATTCCTTCCCGCAATGTCTGTACTAGAGCGATGGCTTCGGCCCCGCCTGCAGCTCCGAACATGTGGCCCAGCATGGATTTGTTGGCCGTGACCGGAACCTGGTAAGCCGCCTCACCCAGCAGCTTCTTGATCGCCTGCGTCTCCGCCAGGTCGCCCACTTCCGTACTGGTCGCATGGGCACTGATCACATCGATATCCTGCGGAGTAAGACCCGCCGACTTGACGGCGCTCTTCATCGCCAGATAACCACCGATGCCCTCCGGGTGAGAAGCCACCATGTGGTAGGCATCCGAGCTTGCCCCGTAGCCAATCACTTCCCCATAGATTTGCGCGCCGCGCTTCTGGGCATGGGTCAGGGATTCCAGTACAAGTATACCCGCACCCTCGCCCATTACGAACCCGTCCCGATCCGCATCGAACGGCCGGCTGGCCTTGGATGGCTCCTCATTTCGGACGGAAAGCGCCGTAGCATTCCCGAATCCGGCCAAGGCAATGGGGTGCGCAGCGGCCTCCGTTCCCCCGGCAAAAATCACATCCGCGTCTCCGCTGCGAATCACGCGCCAAGCCTCACCGATCGCCGTATTTCCGATTGAACAAGCCGTGACCGGCGAGAGTGTCGGTCCCATCGCGCCGAAGTGAATGCTGATCAGCGCCGCGGCCATATTGGAGATCATCATCGGAACCAGGCTAGGGCTGACTCTGCCCGGACCGCGTTCGCGCAGCAGATCGACGTTATTCACCAGCGTCTCAATGCCGCCAATGCCTGAGCCCACATAGACCCCGAGACGTTCCCGGTCGATCTGATCCAGCTTCAGGCCGGAATGCTCAAGCGCCTGCTCCGCTGCCGCAAGCCCGAGCTGGCTGAACCTGTCCATCTTGCGGGCTTCCTTGCGTCCCCATCTGCCTTCGGGATCAAGTCCCCTGACCAGGCCCGCAATCCGGGTCTTGTATGCTGAGACATCAAAGGTATCAATCGTGCGGATACCCGATTTCCCTTCCTTAAGACCATTCCAGAATGTATCCAATTCATTTCCAAGGGGCGACATAATCCCCATTCCTGTAATCACTACTCTTTCCATCTTGGCATCTCTCCCTTGCGATCTAAGTTTATCTTGTCTCTATTCTATCCATCCATTATCCTATTACAAGTGTGTGGTTATCCTAGTATAATTAGCACTAGAATAAACTTGTAAAGGACGATTGCCATGAAGCCGGAAGCAAGACTCGAAGCTCTATCTGAATTTCTCAAAACCCAGCGCTCCAAGCTTCACCCTCATACCGTAGGTCTTCCCCCCGGTACGCGGCGCAGAACTCCTGGACTCCGCAGGGAAGAAGTGGCCGCTCTCGCCGGAGTCAGCACGACATGGTATACCTGGCTTGAGCAGGGCCGGGATATCAAGGTGTCTGCCTCTGTCCTGGATGCCATTGCAGGGGCACTTCAGCTGAACAGCGATGAGCGCAAATATTTATATGATCTGGCCCTGGAGTCGGGTTCACATACGAAGCCTGCAATTGAAGATGCTGGCACGGTCATCAGCCCTTCGCTCGGCCGAATTCTGCAGGAGCTGAAATATTGTCCGACCATCATTTCTGACCGCAAGTGCCAGATTGTGGGTTGGAATGCTGCGGCCTCGCACGTATTCCTTAATTTCGACCTGATTCCCGTAGCCGAGCGGAATATGATCGAGCTGCTGTTCAACAAGAAGGAGCTCCGCAGTCTAGCCGTGAACTGGGAACATTTTGTTCGGGGATTCCTGTCCATCTTCCGCGCATACTACGGACAGTACGTAGCTGATCCCTGGTATTCGGATTTTATTGATAAAATGACCCGCCAGTACCCTGACTTTCAAGCGCTCTGGAACGAAAGTGACGTCAGCTCCGCGCCCGAAGTGATGATTGAGTTCCGGCATGCACGGGCCGGCAAGATGCTGTTCAACCTGACCTCCCTTCAGGTTCATGGCACCGCTGATCTAAGGTGCAGCGTCTATACCCCGGTCCAGGATTCCAACACCGAGACCAAGCTCAGCAAGCTGATGAAGGACAGCAATCTATAGAAGAACAGAGTATTCTTTTAGGGACAAATCCCTCCTTGAAGCAAAAATATGTAGAAATATGCCATCTGCCATAGTAAGATATATCCATATTTGCCTTGCATGTAGGAGAACCAGCCTATAGGGCAGATATTCAAACTCCATCAAAATGAGAAAAAGGGATGATTCAAAGTGCAAAAGTACAGAAAGAGAAATACGCCTGCGTTCACATTTCTAGCTTATTTCACATTTTTTGCAGGTGTCGCGTTGTTCTTGATCGGGATTTATAATGCCGACATGCAGCTCAACGAAAAAGGATACTATATCGCTGTGATGATTCTGGTAGCTGTAGGGGCCATTCTGACCCAGAAAGTAACCCGGGATAACAGTGAGGATAACGAAATTATTGCGGAGCAGAGCCGCAGCAGCAGCCACAGCAGCTAGATTGAATGAAGGTCATAAAAAACAGCCGTCCCCAGGTATTCACCTTGGAACGGCTGTTTTTTTATCTTAACTAAGCTCGCTTATCCGCGAGGGCCCGCTCACTTCTGCTGCTTCTCCTGCTCCTTCAGATAGTCCCTGGTTCTTCGGAGATATTCGGGGGCATCCATTGGATCCGCCGCGATCATCTCAATGATGCAAAGCCGGCCCTGAGCCTGCGCCGCCTCTGCCTGATCCATGGCTTCATCCAGTTCTCCATTGGTCTGCACCCGTGCGGTATAAGCCTTCCCGCCGAAGGCCTCAGCCAGCTTTGTATAAGACCACATCGGCACCTCGTTGTACCGCTGCTGCTCGGTCTTCACATTCAAGTACTTCTCAATCGTGTAACCGTCATTATTCAGCACAAAAATAATCGGGCTGCAGCCATTCACCAGCATAGAGCTGATCTCCTGTACCGTCAGCTGCAGCGAACCGTCGCCGGTGAAGAGAAGCACCCGGCGTCCCGGCGCAGCTATGCATGCCCCAAAGGCAGCGGGCGTAGCATACCCGATGCTCTCCCAGCCCGCCTGAGCGATATAATTTGCTCCCTCCGGCAGTCTGATCTGGGAGATTCCGTTCATGAACGTTCCCGTCTCGGCAACCACAATATCCCCCTCCTTCAGCATTCGCTGAATCCGCGGATAATAAGCATCGGCGGTTAAGGGCTGCTCCGCGGCGACATCTGCCGCTTCCTGCTCGTAAGGAAAAGAGAGGCTTGGCAGATCTCCTTCATGCTTGAACCCCACCTTTTGCAGCTCACGCAGCATATCCTCGGCCTTAATATTCATGTATACCGCTTCTCCGATCTTGACGGATTCCGGCTGAATATTAATCGTCCTCATAGGATCCAGCTTGGCGGTGAAATTGGCCGTATTGCTGTCAGACCAGATGAGCCCCGCGGCGATTACGCAATCCGCCTCTTCCACGATGGTGCTGACCTGCTGGCTGCCAAAGGCTCCCCCGTACATCCCGATATAATTGGGGTGATGCTCATCGAACCCGCCCTTACCGAGCGGCATCGAGGCCACGGGTACGCTCAGGCCCTCAGCCAGTTCGCGAACCGGGTCCATGAGTCTATGACGCATGACCATGGAGTCGGACAGGATCACTGCCCGCTTCGAGCTGCCCAGCAGCTGCTGCGCATGAGTAACAGCCGCTTTCAGCGAGGATTCGCTGGTCTGCAGATCCTGGAGCGGAGCCCGCCGGGCGAGGATCGGCTTCATCACCAGATCGATGGCAACGACAAGATATACCGGCTTTTTCCTGCGCTTGGCAATATGAAGGGCTGCCGGAATCTCGATGGCCGCATTCTCGGGGGTAATCTCCGCCGTGTAGGCGGTGATGGAGCTGTACATTTTACGAAACACTTGGTAGTCGCCGTCATGCAGCGTATGATGCATCAGCTTATGGGCCTGCTGCACCATCGATTTGGGGGACCCGACAATATGCACGACCGGGACATTCTCGCTATAAGCACCCGCAATCGCATTACAGGCGCTCATCTCCCCTACCCCAAAGGTGGTAATCAAAGCCGAAATTCCCTTCATCCGCGCATAGCTGTCCGCCGCATACCCGGCGTTCAATTCATTGCGCCCGTTGATGAACCGGATTCCATCATATCGTTCCAGCGTATCCAGCAGGGTAAAGTTATAGTCGCCGGGCACCCCGAATATCTCCGTGATCCCTTCCGCCCTCAGGCAATCGAACAAATATTGACCTAATGATCTATTCTCGAGCTGCTTATCCTCGGTTCCCAGGTTCTTGTTCCTAACAGACATGTATATCTCTCCTCTACGGTTAGTCCACTTATGTAATTACCCTTACACCTTGTTATTTCTTCACTTTTGCAAAGAGAACGGAACTAATTGCACCTAACTATGCTAAGTATTTCCAAAAATGAGGCCCTAGAGTAGCCGGGGATTATAAAAAAAGCAGACCGGGGATACTCCCTGATCTGCCTTTATCAATATAATTGTTATCCGCTATTTGTCCAGCTGCTGCATAGCAGGATCGCGGAATGGATGGTCTTCTGGCTGGTTAACTTAAACCTGTTAGACTCTATGCAGCTCCCCTGAGAACACTTTCTCATAGATATTTAAGCCGTTAACCTCTCCTTTATAAGTGTATCCGCACCTCTGATAGAAGCTGTTCAATATTTCGTTACTTGCAATGCAATCAAGCCGTATCCGGTCCTTGCCGGGATAAGTAATCCCGGACTCAACCCAAGTCAGGATGTCCTGCCCGAGGCCTGTCCGCCCATAGCGGCGGTTAACCACCAAGCGGTGAAGATATACAGATAATCCGGGATCGTCCTGTGTCAGTCCCCACAAATTGCGGTCCCACTCACTTGGCTGCTGCTGCAAAATCACTGATGCGGCCAGTTCCCCGGTCTGGGTATCACGGAAGCAAATCACTTCATTACGCTTGACCGCACCAGAAAGATTATGGTCATCGTGTCCATTTAGCAATCCACCCCACTGTGTTGATCCTTTGCTGTGAAGCCATCTGGCTGTCTGCAAAATTAATTCATGTACCTCGTTGGTATCACTTAAGTTCGATATGGATGCACGTATATACTGATTTACATCTGAATGGTCAATATGGATTGTCGTTGTCATAGCACACCCCTGCTGGAATATTAGTTCATTCATATTAGCAACTCCTGAGGTAGGGCGTCAATCTTGCTGGCCTATGGTATCTCAGTGAGATCATCCCAACATTCCGGCCTGGGACAATGAAGGTCATGCATCTGCTTCCTAAGCCGATTCTCAATGAGTTTCCGGTCGGCACTTGACACTTCCCTTGCCATCTTGTATATTCAATGCAAACATATGTACTTACGTGGAAGCACCCGTAAGATCAGGCGAGATGCCTTTTCTTACGGGTGCTTTTTGGCGTGATCAGGCTCTGTGCAACAACGGCCTTGTATCCCAGAGCCGCAGTCTGCACCAGAAGGCAGCAGTTCCCACCACAGAACAGAGGCTCTCCATCATGCCCTGCCGCTTAAGTACATCAATCTATAGGAGGACCCACTTATGAACCTGAACAAATCAATGGCGGCCATTGTCCTTGCTGCTGTACTTGCCGCTTCGGTACCCTCATCCGTAATGGGATCAACCGCCCAGCTTACCGATTCGCTTAAGCTATCTGTAGAGAAGGCCGCGGCCTTGGCAGATGCGCCGCTAAAGAGTCAGATTACTGCATCCTTCAATGAATTATCCTCACTGCTTGCGCAGGCAGCCTCACTCGATGCAACCATCAAGAACGTACATTACGGGAACGAAGAAGCGGCGAGCGCCGTTCGCAAGCGGATCACGGCGATTGATGCGGACAAAGTCGCTCAGCTGGAGAAGCAGCTTCAGATGACCAAGGACAAATACAAGCCGATGTTCGTGCTCTACAGCTCCGTCAGCGGCACCAAATCGGCAACCGTGGAGATGCGGCTTGCCATTCAGCTCGCCAGAGAGGATATCAAGCAGAAGGAGAAGCAGCTGAAAGCCGCCAAAGATGAGAAGGCCAAGAAGATCAAGGACATTCGGGCTATCCTTGCAGGCACAGATTCAGTCAAAGTGCAGATCAAAGCTGCCAAAAGCGCTGCCGATATTCCCAAGAAGCGATACTCCGCTGAGTGGAGTGACTTTAAGCAGCTGCTGAAGAAGAAGGAAGCCAAGCGAACCGCTGATGCTCTGTCTGTCCTTGTCTCGCTAACCCGCCAGACTCTTGAACAGAAGAAGGGGATTCACGCTTTAGAGCTGAAGATCAGCGGAATCATCGCCAAAGCGAGGGCTCAAATTCCAGCGAAATAACTTAAATTCATGCACAGCAAAGACTGCCGGATTCATCCGGCAGTCTTTGTTCCCGCCATACCATCTGTTCAGATCACATTCACATTCTGCTTATGCCGGAACTCGGTTGGAGTCACCCCGAATCTCCGGCGGAATACCTGCGTGAAATGCCGCATGTCCTGGTATCCGATACGCTCGGCAATCTCGGCCAGCCGCAGCTTCGGGTTCAGCAGCAGCTTCTTCGCCTGCTCAAGACGCAAGGAAATGACGTAGTCCTTGTAACCCTGCCCCGTCTTCAGCTTGAACAGCTGGCTGAAGTAAGCCGGATTCAGGTAGACAACGGAAGCCACACGCTCGAGCGAGAGCTCTTCGTTATAGTGCTCCCTAATATATTCAAGTGCATCGTCAATCGACTTCTCCCCGCTGCCCTTAACGCGCTCAATAGACTGTACGGCGGATGCCTGTCTCATCTGCAGGACGATTTGCGGGATGGTGTTGAAGTCCTGATTGAGTCCGGAGACTGCAATATGGAAAGGAATCTTCAAATAATGGGTTAAATATCCCTTGACCAGTCCACTGAAGACATCAAGGTCTTCGTTAAGGACAACAAGGCCCAGCAGGCAGTTGGAATCAAAGCTGATAACGAACCCTTTTCCATTTGTATCAATCAGTTCAGACAGCACGTTCTCGACGATGAAATGCTCCAGGGCGTGATGACTCTCCGTCCCTTCGAGCTGTACCATCACCAGGAAGAATTCCGGATAGTCCTGTCTGAAGGACTTCATATCCAGATTCCCCGTATCCAGGCCTGATGCCAATCGGCGAAGAATGCCTTCGTGAAGGAACTTCAGATTCTTGCGAAGCTTCTCTTCTTCTCTCAGTCTCTCACTATCCTGCCGGATCTCAGTCTCCAGACTTTCCATCAGTTCAACCAGCCGTTTCTTGCCTATGGGCTTCAGCAGATAATCGCGAGCTCCCAATCTTACCGCCTCCTGGGCATAGGAGAACTCGGAATGTGCAGAGATTACAACCCATTTCACAAGCGGGTAGCGGTGCTTCGAGATCTTCATGAGTTCAAGTCCATTCATTCCAGGCATTAAGATGTCGGTAAGCACAATATCAATCCGGTGACTCCCCATGATTTGAACAGCCTCTGTGGCCTGGGCGGCTAAATGAACGTTATAATCGGGGCAGATCTGCTCGATCGTCCGTCTAATCCCCTCCCGGATGGCGCGTTCGTCATCCGCGATCAGGATATTCAGGGTGTTCATATTCTTCTCCTCCTTGGTTCTGTGGCAGTGGAATGATAAGGGTCACCGTAGTTCCTTCCCCGGGTATGCTGTAAATACCCAGACCAGATTCCTCGCCGAACATTATCTTCAGCCGCAGATGAAGATTCTGCAGCCCGATTCCACCCGGTCCTTTGCCAGATGGTCTTCTCTCATCCAATGAGGCCACGAGCCTCTCCAGGACAGCCGGCTCCATGCCGCAGCCGTTATCCGCAATCATAATTTTCAAATTCCGACCGTCTTCCCTCGCAGTTATCCGAAGCACACCCTGTCTGCCGCCCAGCGACTCCAGCCCATGCTTTACTGCATTCTCGATCACCGGCTGAAGCGTCATCTTCGGAATCCGAATGTTCATCCACCGCGGATCTGTCTCGGTCTCCACCTTCAGCCTTCCATCCAGCCGGAACAGGATAATGTTCAGATAATGATTAATCTGCTCAAATTCCTCCCCGAGGGTGACGTCCGCCCCTTCCTCCCAGTGGCTGCTGTACCGGAACATATGAGACAGCGACAGAATGATCTCACCCAGCTGCTCATTCCCGTCTCCCTTCTCATCCAGCATCCAGTAGATCATATCGAGCGTATTATAGAGAAAGTGCGGGTTCACCTGGGACTGCAGTGCATGCAGCTCTGCATTCTTCTCACTGACAGACGAGATCTTCACCCGTTCAATCAGCTCTTCAATCCGCCTCACCATCCGGTTAAAGGAGGCTACCAGGATGTTAATTTCAAGATAAGAGGTTACATTGAGCTCACCCCGGAAATTCCCCTTTTCGACCTGCTTCATCTCCCGGATCAGCCGCTTCAGCGGAGATGAGAACGTCTTCGAGACGATCGAGGCAATCAGGGCCGAGACGATGATTAGAATAGAGACGACGATCAGCAAATACCGCTTCATCTGCACCAGCTCGACATTCAGGTCCTTATCCGGCGTAATACTGACGACGGACCAATCGTTAAAAGGCAGCCGGGAAGCAATCAGCAGCTGATCATTGTCCTGCTGTACCACCATATTCTTCTCATTTCCGAGGTCTGGAATCGGCACTTTGGGACCAGCCTGAGGCGTGATGGATGTAGAGACCAGCCGGCCTCCTTTGGAGACGACATATACGCTGGAATGCTGCCCCAGCTTCAAATTGTTCAAAGCCTCAATAATCGGCTTGGGATTCGTCTCATACAGCACTACGCCAATCCGCTTATGTTCATCCAGGTCGAAGATCTGACGGCCGAAGGCAAAGACAGGCCTGCTTTGATTCTCATCAATCAGCGAGTGAGGAAATACGCCGAGCCAGACCATTTTACCCGAAGACGCCTGAATTTGGTTGTACCAATCCTGCTCCCGGTAATGGGGATCAATCACGTTGATGTAGTTGCCGTAGTTATATATTTTGCCTTTGTCTGTAATGATGTGTATCCCTACCATATCATCGCGGGAATAAAATATAGCGCCGATCATATTCGTAATGGACTGCTCGGTACTATAAGCCATGGCGGGCTCTGTATAATTCTCACTCAGCTTGCGAACCATGTCGAAGTTATTGTTCAGTGTCTTCGACAGACTGTCATAGCCTTTATACAGGAGATCGAAGAGTCCGACCGTCTGCGACACGTTCTTCTGAGCCAGGTTGCTTATCTTATCATGGAACTGTTCCGTGTTGCGGTTGTAATAGAGCAGGCTCACCACCAGCACAATCCCTGACATACAAAACAGAAACAGCAGGAACAACCGGTGGTTTATGGAATGAAAACCTCTTCTCAAAGGATTATCCCCCTCCCATCCAGCGTCCTGCTGTCCTTTTAAATTTCCTTTAAATTAAACTTATATAGCTCCATTATAGTAGGGCAGGGCGGGTCCGGCAATTCCAAAATTAGCCTTTGACTGCCCCCGCAACCATGCCTTTGGTGATCCGCTCGGATAGAATGAAGTAGATAAGAATTACAGGCAGCGCCCCCATGATCAGGAAGGCTCCGATATCTCCGTAGTTCACAGAGAATTGGCTGACGAATGTGTATACCCCGAACGGAAGGGTCTTGAGCTTCTCGGCCGAGATGAAGGTAGCGGCAAGAATGTACTCGTTCCATATGGTGATAAAGGTCAGAATGCACACGGTCATCATCGGCGGGACCGAAATCGGCATAATAATGCTGCGGAATATCCGGTACACGCTGGCCCCATCGACAAAGGCCGACTCCTCTATCTCATGCGGGAGCCCTTTCATGAATCCACTCAGAATGAACACCGCGATCGGGGTCGAGAAGGCCACATAGGGCAGAATGAGCGATAAATGCGTATTAAGAATATGGATATTCTTGAAAATAATCATCAGCGGCAGCAGGGTGGCCTGCATCGGGATCATCAGTCCCATCATGAAAATAAGCAGGATGACATTCCCGTAACGCCACCGGAACCGCGAGATTGCGTAAGCTACCATGGAGCTTAGCAGGATAACGCAGACCATCGTTACGACAGTGACCAGAACACTGTTGGATAAATACTTCAAATAACTGCCCTGTTTGTAGGCCTCGGCATAGTTATGCCACTGCCATGTCTTCGGGAGAGCGAAGAAGCTGCCGCCCAGGATCTCTTCGTTGGTCTTCAATGAATACAGGAACAGCCACAGCAGCGGGTACAGCTGGGTAATCACCGGAATCGCGAACAGAAGATACACGAATCCTTTTTTCACTTTACTCATTCTCGTGCACTTCCTTTCTATCCGACTTTTTTCTCTATACGGCTGAAGATCAGGTTAATGATAACGGTAAAGATCAGGCAGACGAGCACCAGGAAGGTAGCAATGGCACTGCCGTAACCATATTTCATGGACAGGAATGAACTGTTATACATGTGCGTGGAGATCACGTCTGTGGCATGAGCCGGGCCGCCGCCTGTCATAACCATGACCAGATCGAAAGCCTGCAAAGAGCCAATGAAAGCTAATACCACGGATATTTTGAAGATCGGTACGATCAGCGGCAGGGTAATATACCGATCTGCCTTGAAGCCGTCGGCACCGTCGATTTTGGCCGCTTCATAAATTTCACTCGGCAGATTCTGAATTCCGGTAAATTGAATCAACAGATGATAGCCGAAATACTGCCACAAGGAGACAAAATACAGACAGAACATAGCCAGGTTAGGCTCAGTCAGCCAGTTATGCACCCAGCTTGGAAGTCCCAGGGAGATCAGAACGCCGTTGAGCATCCCGCCCATGGAGGTAGGGTTATAGATGGTTTTCCACAATTGACCGATAATTACGACCGATAGGATAACTGGAGTAAAATACACAGATACCAAGGAATTTGCTCTTCTTACATAGCGATTCAGCAGGATGGCCATGAAGAGACACAAAGGGATTTCGAGCATGGATGCAACAGCATAGATTAAAGTCCTGCGGACCGACGGCCAGAAGACCGGGTCGTGATAGAACATATTCTTGAAATTGGCTAATCCTATGAACTTGGCGTCCGTAATGCCGTCCCAGCTTAAGAGTCCGGTATAGAACGATACAAGGATCGGGACAAACACCAGACATACATACAGCAGCAGACAAGGCAGTACGAAGACGGCAATAGTACGTCCGGGCACTTTCAACACATTCACGACTTCCGCCCCCTATGAATACAAGCTTGGTGCGAAGAAGCACTTGGCCACTTCGCACCATTTGAGTTATTTGTTCGCTTCAAATGCAGCCTGGTGCTCATCGGCTACCTGTTTGGAGTCTGTCTTCTGAACGAACAGGTTCTGGATGCTGCTCAAGTGAACCTGTGCGGTTGCCGGATTCATCGTGTTATCAAAGGCCAGATCGCCGCCCTTGATGTTGTTGAACAGACCAGCCACTTCAATCGCAAGATCAGAGTAACCTCCAGATTTCAGGTCACCTTCTACCTTTTGTCCAAGACCTACAGCGTTCTTATTTTCAAATTGTTTCTTAGGGAAATTAAGTGTGAAGTAGTTGAGGAAATCCTTGGTTTCCTGCAAATGCTCACTATTAGCAGAAATGGCGAATCCACTACCTGGCGCGAGCATGAAATCGTTCAGATCACCTTTACCGTTAATCGTCGGGAACTGGAACGCCCCTACTTTACCGGCTACAGAAGAAGCGTCAATGGCGCCTGTCTCCCAGGTTCCGATCACCCACATTGCAGCTTTACCGGATTTAAAGATGTTACCGCCCGCATTGGCATCAATGGAGGTTGCTCCGTCAGGGAATGCGCCAGCTTGAACGAGATCCTGGAAGCGGTCAACAGCTTCAATGAAAGCAGGATCATCAAATTTCTTCTTGCCCGCTACTACGTCCTTCAAGAAGCCAGGACCGCCGTTCGTGCGGAGCAGCATATTCATGAACAAGAAGGAACCCGTCCAGGAATCTTTCTCCCCGATCGCAAGCGGTGTGATGCCTTTGGCCTTAAGCGCCTTCACATCAGCCAGGAACTCATCAAACGTAGTAGGAACCTTCTCGATCCCTGCTTGCTTGAACAGGTCCTTGTTGTAATACACGACTTCGATATTGTTGCCATCGGGTAGTGCATACACATTGCCGTCGAAGCTGTAGTTGTCCAGAAGTCCAGTCTGGTAGGTCTCCTTCAATCCGTTCTTGTCGATCACATCATTCAGCGGAGCCAGCAATTTGGCATCCACGAACGGCTTCATTTGTGCGGATGGGTTAACAATCGTGATGTCTGGCACTTCCTTGGAAGCAGCCTGTGTCTTCAGCTTCATCTTCTGCTGGTCTGTGTTCAAGGTATCGAGTTCGATATGAATGTTCGGGTTAGCCTTCTCGTACTCTTCAACAAGCGTATGAAGGGTTTTATAAGTTGGGGTTGTCGGGTCTGGGTAAATGTTCTGGAACGTAATGGTAATTTTTTTGTCGCTTGCTTTGTCTCCGCCTGAGGATGCATTGCTGTCCGAACCGGAGTCGGACTTGGCCCCGCTCCCGCACGCAGCTAAGCTGAGTGTCAGCGCGCCTGCCATAAGAATGGAAAGCGTCTTTTTTAACGGTTGGTATACCATTGTGTAGCCCCCTTTTATTTGAAAAGTATATGGTTAATTATTAGCGATAACAGCGCTTCCAACAAGTTGGGGATTTCAGGAGAAAGGTGTGTTTTTTTTAGATTTGTATTTAAAAAAGCTGGGTAGATCGTTTGCACTCTATTCACTCTTGCCTGGGAGTAACTCTTAAATTCAAATTATATAGAATTGTCCCGTTCAAGCCAAAACAAGCTGAAGCCCGAAATTCCGGCTTCAGCTTGTGAGTGTATTGCTTATTTAAAGTAGGAGGTTGTGAGCGGTACGAACCAGTTCCCGCCCTCCTGAAGGTCTGCGTGCACGAATAGGCTTTGAACCCCACTGATATCGATCTCGTACGTCTTGAGTCCGTCGGCGACATTGACCTTATCGATCTTCAGCTTCGCATCTGTATCGCTGTCACTAACAAAGAACTCCTCAATATCCTTGCCTACTGCCGCGGTCTGCAGATACAGCTTCTGGTACTTTCCTTTTGGATACAACATAAATCCGCTGGAACGCCGGCTTGGTTCATTATCGAAGTAGACATATTTATAATCCTTGCCGTTATACGTTGTTAACTGAGGATCCTTCGTCCGGAAATCCCCGCCAGCACTATCGGCAATTGGAACACCGTCCAGCTTCTCGCCCAGGAAGATCGTATTCGTCTTGCCTTCATAATCAATAGCTACGCCAAGAGCATTAGAAATGGCACGTACCGGCAAGTATGTACTTCCATTGTACGTGATGGGTGCCAGTGCAGCCCCCTTGTCATTCTGCGGTTGGAACGGCTTCCCGTTCACCTTGAATTTGATCGAGGGATCAAGAAAAGCCTTGATCTGCTGCAGATTTGCGCCTGCATATACACCAGCTGAGGTGCTCATTAATAATGCTGCGGTCGCACCGGCTGCAATCCATTTCTTCTTCATGGGAACACTCCTTTTGAGGAAATATGCCAATTTTGGCAATTTGTATTTAGCATACCTGATTCACTACCTCATGAGTATAGTCCGATAGCAGCAAGCTTCCCCCGCACCTGATCCTAGCGCCCTACCTGAGATCGGGCAGAACCCCTTCATGACGGAATTTCAACATCCAGCCCCTGTCCTTCTCACAAAAATAGCGCCCGGGTCTCGTTGAGAGTCCCGGGCGCTTCGGCCTTAATCTAAAAATCCTTCTTCCTCTTCGGTGACATCATCAGTACGGCTCCTGCCAAGATAAGCACAAAGGCCATCAGCGGCTGACCCAGCACCATGTGGCTCAGCATAGAACCGATGGAGAATACGGCGAAGAACAGAAGCGAAATCACAGTGAGAATATTAATCGGAATGAGCAGCCATTTATTGCGGCTGCCGAACCAGTAGAGCTCGAACAGACCTACCGCAGGGGCCAAAATGAAGCCCGGCCACATCGTACCCCAGCTGTCGAACAACGTAGCCAGCTGGCACACCAGTCCCACCGTGAACAGGACTCCGCCCGGGACAAGCAAGCCAACGCCTCTGCGGCCCGTCATGGAGAAGTACAGCCAGTGCATCAGCAGGCCAAGCGGAATAATGAACAAGGTGGGCCAGAAGTATTCAAAAATAGTTCCCGGTCCCATTGAACCCGTCTTATTTAGAAACAGGTATGTTCCCAGCAGAATAAAGACAGGTCCGAAAATCGACTTTGAATTCATCTTATGTAACACTCCTTAACCGTTATGATCTGTTATCAGGATAACACGAACTGGAAATTTCAACCTCCATCTGGAGGGAAGATTGTTCCTAGACTTTGGTCTAGGACTGAATGAAGGAAGCAGCTGAAGCTGCTCCTCCATCCAGACTCCAATCCAGCGATCACCCAGAACCCAGAGAATACCATAATGAAGAGACTGCCCGGCGCAATTGCCAAGGCAGCCTCTAGTCTGATTACGTGATGGACACGCTGGAGGAAGGAGCTGAAAGGGCGTTTATCGTAGCGTTCGTGCCATCCGCTATAGACAGAACGTACACTTTGTATGTTCCTGCCGGGACTACCGCAGCGTCCAATAGCGCAGCGGCTCCTGTGTTCCCGCTGCGGCTTACTACGGCAAGGGATAATACGTTGGCTGCTGTCACAGTAGTCTCCCCTGCGGGTACAAGAGCTACCGTATACGATGCAATATTGCTGTCGTTAGGCAACGTGTAAGCCACATTAATCTGCTTGGGTACGGTCTGGTCCAAAGCCGCGGTAACACTGGTTACGGCCTTAACTGACACCGCAGCTTGCACTTGCGCTGGCGGGTCATCAATCGTGATCTCGGCTGACGAAGCCGACAGGGCATTAGGAATACCCTGCAGCGAGGAAACCGCGAGAATGTACACTTTATATTTTCCGCTAGATATCGGCTGGTCTGAAGTATCCGTAGTAGAGACGGGAATCGTTAATTGCCCGCTGCTGTTCTTCGTAAAGTTCGGATTATCATTCGCCTTCGTCAAATCGAACGTCCCTGAGCCTGAAGGAACTACAAAGACCCTGTATTCCTTAACATTCGCCGGGGTTGCCGAGAGCTCAAAAGTAACTCCGATTCCAGTAGCCTTACCTGCTCCGTCCTTGTTCACGGCCGCCGTGACATTGGTTGCAGGTTCAACTTTGGAGGTGTCCATAAGGGTAACCGCCTGGGAACTGGCAGAGAGTGCACTGGATCCGGTTCCCACGGAAAGGACGAACACTTTGTAGCTGATCCCGCTGCGAATCGTATTCCCGTCCGTATCCTTCGCGCCGGAGGCAAGATCCTTGGTAATTGCCGCTCCCGTCTTGCTTACAGAAGTGTAGTTCGTATTCGAGACGGCTTCCGCCTTGGTAAAATTCCCGGCATACTGGCTCTTGACTACAAAGATGCGGTACTCCGTTAACCCCGTCTCGTCCGGAGCCTTACTGAACGTGACTCTTAGATCACGGGCATCCCCATAATCCTTGATATCCGCTGCAGCCACATCCGTTACCGCAGCAACGCTGGTATTGGCAAGTGTAATTACAGCTGAAGCCGAAGACAGGGCGTTGCTGCCGGCATAGTAGCCTGAGCCTACCGAGAGAACATAGATGCGGTAAGCCACACCATTTTGAATCAAGTTCCCGTTCGTATCCCGGGCCCCCGAAGCAAGCACCTGACTCACGTTAGCCCCCGTCTTGTTCACCAGGGTGTAGTAGCTGCTGGACTGAGCACTAGATAGATTAAAGCTGCCTGCAGAGGCATTATTCACGACAAAGATACGGTACTGCGAAATGGTAGACTCATCGCTGACTCTATTGAAGCTTACTCGCAGATCTGTGCCGTTATTGTTGTTGTTCACATCTGCTGCATTCACACCGGTTACGGCACTTACATTCATATTGTCATACAGGGTAAGGGCAGAGGAGTAACTGGATAATGCATTATTGCCCGCATAACTGCCGCTTCCCACAGAGAGGACAATGACCCTGTAGCTGATGCCGCTGCGAATCGGATATCCATCCGTATCTCTGGCACTGCTTGGAAGAAGCTGGTCGATGTTATATCCGGTCTTGCCCACATAGGTGTAATAGCTGCTGGACAAGTTGTTCGCCGTAGAAAGACCGAAGCTACCTGTACTGCTGCTTCTGACGACAAAAACCCGGTAATGACTGATATTGGTCTCGTTGGCTGCCCGGGTAAAGGATACCCGTAAGTCGCGGCCATCGTTATAATCCCCCATATCGCTGACGCTCAGGTTCGTCACCGCATTCACATTGTTGTTATTCCATAAGGTCAGAGATGAGGACATCGAGGACAGGGTATTCGTACCCGAGTAACTGCCAGTGCCTACAGCCATAACGAAGAAACGGTAGGCTGTTCCATTGGCGATAAGGGCACCATTTACATCCCTGGAATTGGAATTAAGCATCTGGCTGATATTGTAGCCGCTCTTGCTAATTGTAGTGTAATAGCTGCTGGGCAGCGCATTCGCAGAGGACAGCGTGAAGCTGGAAGCGTTCTGTTCTCTAACCGCAAAGACCCGGTATCCACTGATTAAGGATTCATCGGAGACCTTGTTAAAGCTGATCCGCACGTCGCGCCCATCGCCATAGTCACTAACATCACTTACGGCCGTGATATACGGGGCCGTGACTGTGCCGCTGCTAAGGGTAACCGCTTGCGAACCCGCTGATAATGAATTCGAAGCCATGCTCAGGTTGCTGCTTACCGATAATACATAGATCGTATAAGAGACGCCATTCTTGAGATATTCCCCGGATGTATCCCTTGCCGAGGAGCCTAGTGTAACGCTAAGGGTGGAAGCCCCCGTCTTGTTCACTGTAGTATAGTTCGATACCGCCGCACTGCCTGCCGCAGACGGACTGAAGCTGTTCACGTCCTTGGTCTTCACGACAAAGACCCGGTAATTCGCAATATTAGACTCATTCTGTGCTTTGGTGAAGCTGACGGACAAGTCCCGGCCGTCCCCGTAATCAGCAATGTCCGTTCCTTTAACGGAGGAGGCTGCCATACCCGACCCCAAGGTCACAGCCGGAGATGCATTGGAGAGTACACTTTGGCCTTTGCTGCCCATCGTTAGAACATATACGGTATAAGACAGGCCGGAGCGGAGCAGCTCTCCATCCGTATCCCGTGTGTTCGAAGAGAGATTCACAGAGCGCTCTGACCCTTGAAGCCCTACTGCAGTATAGTTCGCTGAGGATACCTGCCGCGCGGTAGTCTCGCCAAATGCACCCGTTCTGCTAGTTTTGACAACGAGCACTCGGTATTGACTCACCATGGCTTCATTGGCGGATTTGGAGAAGCTGACGTTCAGATCCCGTCCATCCCCATATTGACTTATAATCCTCGGAGTAACGTAAGCTACCGGACTCAGCTCGGACGGCTCCGAAGTATCCGAATGGCTAACATGTACGCTGCGGGTAGAAGCTCTCCATTCCACATCGGCTCCCAGTGCCGTGCTGACGAACCTCACCGGAACCAGTGTGCGCCCATTGACTTCTTGGGCAGGAACATCCAGGGTAACCTTCTGATTATTAAGGGTTGCCGACTTCGAGCCCGTCTTGAGAGTCACCGTAGTGCTCCCCTTCTTGGCTGTAATCACGCCCGTCTTGGCGTTCCAGTCCACTGTCGCATCCAGCGCTTCAAAGATAGCCCTCAGCGGCAGCAGAACGCGTCCCTCCTTCTCAATAGGTGCCTGGTCTGCGGCTAATTTGATCCCGTTCATATAAATGCGGATGGGCGAAGCAGCCGCCGCGTGAGCCTGCGATTGCCACGATAATGAAGTCATTAAAGCGATAACCGTAAGCAGGGTAACGACTCTTTTCATAATATCCTCCTCTATCAAACCTATAGTTGCTTGTTCGCTAATATTGGACGCGAGACCTATGTCAAAAGTTTCCTCAAGAGGCAATTTTTTTGACTATACTTCGATTATAGAATGATTATGTAGATAATAGTTAATTATTTCCTGTAAAACCTTGACTAATTTCCCGATAATAACAATGTACATAGAATGAACTAAAGAAATGGACGTTAGTTCAATCCATGTAGAGAGAAATATTACATAACTATGGAGGATATTTAGAAATGAAGAACTTTCGATTCACCCGGTGGCTGTTCGCCACAATTCTGATTGCAGTACTGGCTTTCCCGTCGGTAAGTGCTGCCGCAGAGCTTAAGCCACTGACTGACGATGTATGTACGTTTCAGGTAGACACCCATGATCTGGTAGTCTCAAGTGACCCTTATAAAGTGGGTACAACCATCTATTACAAATGCGCCAATGGTATTCTATCCATAGATGTCGACTCCACTTCGGATAACCCTTCAGTGGTCACTACCGATGATAGATTCGGCAGCATTGATGTCTATGCAGAAGGCCCGGGCGATGCTAATGTAATCATCACGGTATATGGCTATGAGCCTATCAGCATTCCATTTCATGTCACAAAACCGCCAGTCAACCCGGCGATCCAGCAGATCAACGATTATGCGGATGCCCTGAAAAAGCTTGTGCCTTATGAGGATAAAGCTATTAATACGTCCAATAAGTACAGCTTCTTCACCAGCAAAAACCGCAAGGAATCGTACCTGGCTTATGCCAATACAGTTATTCCTAACTACACCAAGTTCGTCGCCGGGCTTAAAGCCATCAAGACCTCGAACACGGAGCTGGCAAGACTGAATGGACTGTATATCAAGGGCGCTTCCCTTCAACTTGAAGGGATGAATCTGGTGAAGAAGGCTCTCTATTCTACGAGAGTCGACTCCAAGCTGATCAAGCAGGCCAACGACAAGCTGACCGCAGGGCGCAAGTTAATCTCCCAGTTCAGCACAGGGCTCTCCGCTTATATGAACAAATTCAAATAGAATAGGATAACAGGTAATCCAAATCTACAAAAAGCTCAGATTCCACAAGGAACCTGAGCTTTTTCATATAGGAACGGCCTATTTGCGCCCGTAATCGGCCTTAATCTCGCCCCACTCCTGGGTCTCCCACTTGAGTAGCTTGTTATCATAGCTGTTCGTCTTCAGCCAGGTCACCGCGCGATCCACCAGATCCCAGACCTCGCGGGTGGATTCGCTCCGCGCAAGTGTTGTTGCGACCTGCTTCTCGCGGACCCATTTGAGCGCGGTTCTCGAGTCGCTGTACACCGTCATCTTGCTGCCCTTCTGCTTCAAGTAGGCCAGAGAATGGACAATAGCGAGGAATTCGCCCAGATTGTTCGTCCCATTGGGAATAGGACCCCGTTCAAAGATCACTTCGCCCGTCCGCGTGCTCACCCCGCGGTACTCGATCGGACCGGGATTGCCCTTGGTTCCCACGTCCACCGATATGCTGTCATAGTCGATCTGGTCCCGGGATGCCGCCCCGCCTGCCGATCCTGCAGCTTTCTGTGTACTCCGGCTGTGGCTGCTTCCCCCTGCAGATGATGCAGACTTGCCCCAGTGCTTCTTCCAGCCTTCCCGGTAAGCCTTCTCGGCTTCTGCCTTGGAAGGATAGGATTTATATTTGGCATCCTTGTAGGCATCAACCTGAGCCTTGCACTCCGCCCAAGTTGCGTATACCCCAGGGGTCGTGCCTTCCCATACCACATAATATTTCTGACTCGCCATAGCTTCTATTCTCTCTCCTTAATTGTCCAATCTGTCCTTTGGTCCTGCGAACCTTAGGTCCATGCCCAGAAGAACCCGTCCCGGTCCCAGGCTACCCGGCCGCCATGCAGCTTACGGAACGCCTTCTTCACTTCTTTGGACAGTGAGGCATTGCCGTTCTCATTGATAAAAACATACTGTTCCCCGAAATGATCTCTGACATACCCAATCGCTTCTTCTTGGTGAAGGATGCCTCGGTGTCTGATCTCCTGGACCATCCACTCGGCAACCTGCTGCTCTGTAACTTCCACTCGCTTCTCAGCTCCTTAAGTGATCTAGTCCTATACAGCATGGTATCTGATTTGGGGTCATCCTTCAATGGAGCCCCCTCCTGTATGAATAGAGGGCTCTGTTCTCTTGGGCGGGTGTCATTTCCGCACATTTGTGAATAGGCTACATCATCAATATTATTGGAGGGTTCCTGTATGAGAAGAGACGTGAGTATCGGCCAGACTGTTCAGACGGCGTATCCGCAGCATGTCCCAAATAGATATCCTGCTTATCGCTCCATTTATCCGTATTCTTACCCTAATCCTTATCTTTACATCTATCCTTATCCAAAATTATACCCGCCCTACCCTTATCCGTCATATCCGCCTTATCCTCCATATCCACCCTTTCCTCCCTACTTCGGCTATCCGTACCCAGGGTATTTCCCTGGCGGAGGTTATCCCGGATATCACCAGGGGGGCGGAATTGGGCCCCATCACGAGGAGGAGCACCATCACGGGGGCGGACAGCACCACGGAAGAAATGATGACACCGAGATTAAGCCCCGCGATTTCGAGCTGAACCTTCAGTCCAAAGCCCAGTATGGCGGCAAATACGGGCTGGATGCCCATGCCGATGCCCAGGTTGGCGGAGGCCAGGGGCTTGCCTTCGATGCAGCCGGAAGCCTGGGCGGCGAGCATGGGGTGGGTCTGCAGACCGCCGGTCATCTCGGCGGCGGTCAAGGAGCCGGGCTCAAGGCTGGCGGCCACCTGGGCGGCAGCAGTTACGGCGTGGGGGTTCATGCCGATGCCAGCCTTGGCAGCGGCCAGGGCCTTCAGGTGGACACGGGAGCCAAGATTGGCGGCAGCCACGGGCTTGGGCTTCAAGGCGAAGGCCACATCGGCGGCCAAGGGATCGGTGCCCAGGCCAAGGGCCACTTAGGCGGCAGCACCTATGGCATTGGCGCCCATGCCGGCGCGGACCTCAGCCTGAAGCAGGGCCTCGGCTTTGAGGCCGGAGCCAATGTAGGCGGCAAGAACGGCATTGGCGCACACGCCGGCGGACACCTTGGCATCGGCAAAGGGGTCGGCTATGACGTAGGCGGCAAGGTGGGCGGCAATCTTGGCGTAGGGATTCACAGCGATGCCCATTTGGGCGGCGGCAAAGGGGTAGGTTTTGACATTGGAGGCAACCTCGGCAGCCACAATGGCCATCTGGGCGTTCAATTCGGCGGTGACAAGGAGAAAGAGCAGGGTTAAGTTACTTTTTTAATCAAAGCTTATCATTTCTAGAAAAAATCGCCCCTTTTGTGATGGTTGTGTGGTGCTTCCATTTTACAAAGGGGCGATTTCTTTATATGTATACTCCTGACCAATATGAATTACCAGACGTTTACAATTAACTTCCATTTTACTCCAGATGATTCCAATCTAGGCCGGCAGCTTTGTTTTCACAGCTTATAATTAACCTCAGTTCAATAATTTTACATTCTGATGACTTATTTATCTAAAATATGTATCTCTTTTAATAAATCTCCATTATTATATGGGTGTACTAGAATGAATAGATTCATAGACTACTCAATGAGAGGGATGAAGAATTACGTGAACAAGGGACTACCAAAAAAACTTAGCAAAGTGATTACATCTTCCTTGGCTTTAAGCTTGCTTGCACTGCCTTTCCACGGTGTGCTTGCCTCTGCGGATGCCGCAGCCACAGCAAATTCTCCATTAAAGCTCAGAATCATGGAGACGACGGATGTTCATACCAATCTGATGTCCTATGACTATTACAAGAGTGCTGCAGCGCCTACCGTAGGTCTGGCGAGAACGGCAACTCTAGTAAAGGAAGCCCGCAAAGAGGAGCCCAACACCCTGCTCGTCGATAACGGCGACCTAATTCAAGGTACACCCCTGGGTACATATGAAGCGCTTGTGAACCCTGTTAAGCCGGATCAGACTCATGCTGTCTATAAAGCGATGAACCTGATGGGCTATGATGCAGCTACACTCGGCAACCACGAATTTAACTATGGCCTGGACTTCCTGGATCAAGTGGTGAAGAAGGCGAATTTCCCTTATATCAATGCGAACGTCTACAAGGATGATAAAGACAACAACCCGGATAATGACGTCAACCGCTTCAAGCCCTATGAAATTATCACCAAAACCTATAAAGATGAAGCAGGCCAGGATCAGACCGTTAAGATCGGTGTCCTCGGTCTAGTTACCCCGCAGATCACGGAATGGGACAAGGCCAATCTTGAAGGCAAAGTTATCACCAAGGATATTGTGGCTACGGCCGAGAAGTTCGTCCCTGAGATGAGAAAAGCGGGCGCCGATATCGTCATCGCGATGGCTCATACCGGCTTTAACAGCAAGGCCAAGCCTTACGTGAAAGATGAAGATGTCATCCTTCCACTTAGCAAGGTGCCTGGCATTGATGCCATTACCTTCTCTCACACGCACAAGGTGTTCCCGGCCGCTACGGACAAGGCCCTCGATGCCCTGTTCAAGGACTCGGCCGGCAATGTCCTCCCTGAAGTGGACAATACCAAGGGAACCATCAACGGCGTTCCGGCTGTTCAAGCCGGGTACGGCGGGAGCAACCTCGGTATTATCGATTTGACTCTGGAGAAGAAAGACGGGGTATGGAAAGTATCCTCCTCGCAGTCCTCTACCAAAGCCATTTATGATGCTGCGAACAAGAAGTCACTCGCCGAGCCTGACCAGGCTGTGGTGGATGCCATTACACCTGATCACGAAGCAACTATGGCCTATGCGAACAGCCCGATCGGAACCACAACGGCTCCAATCCACAGCTATTTTGCACTCGTTCAGGACGACCCTTCGGTTCAAATCGTCACGAACGCCCAAAGAGAGTATGTTGCTGACTATGTGAAGAAGAACCTGCCGGAGTATGCCAAGACTCCAATTCTGTCAGTAGGGGCTCCATTCAAGGCCGGACGTAACGGTCCTGAAGAATTCACAGAGATCGCCAAGGGTCCTCTGGCTATTAAGAGTGCCGGTGACCTGTACCTATATGACAATACTCTGAAAGCCATCCTGGTTAAGGGTTCTGTAGTTAAGGAATGGCTTGAAATGTCCGCAGGCAAGTTCAACCAGATCGATCCTGCCAAGAAGGACGAGCAGCCGCTTCTGAACCCGAGCTTCCAGGTGTATAACTTCGACGTGATTGATGGCGTAACTTACCAAGTCGATGTCACCAAGCCGGCCAAATATAACATCGACGGTACGGTGAATGATGCGAACAGCAGCCGCATCGTGAACCTGCAGTACCAAGGCAAGCCGGTGGATCCGAATCAGGACTTCATCGTGGCCACCAATAACTACCGCGCAAGCGGCGGCGGTAACTTCCCTGGTGTCAAAGGAAGCAAGTACATCATCGACAGCCCGGATGAGAACCGCCAGATTCTGATGAACTACATTTCCGCCAACAAAGAAATCAATCCTACAGCGGACAACAACTGGTCTATCGCACCGATAAGTAGCGATGTCAATGTGACCTTCACTTCGTCTCCCAAAGCCGAGACGTACGCGAAGCTGACGAACAACATTCAATATACGAACAAGACCGATGACAAGGGCTTTGGCATCTTCAAGCTGGATCTGAGCAAGTCAGCTGCTCCAGTACCAGCTCCTGAACAACCGGGCACCTCTACACCATCACCAGATAGCCCAATCTTCAAGGATGTCCCTGCTGTACACTGGGCCTTTACTTATATTCGTAACCTGGTCGCCAAGCAGATCGTAACAGGCAAGACCGCAACCACCTTTGATCCGAACGCTTCGGTAACCCGTGCCGAGTTCGCCAACCTGCTGGTGAAGGCGCTGAACCTGAAGGCCAAAGGGAAATCTACTTTCAAGGATGTATCTGACAAGAGCTGGTTCGCAGGCGCTGTTATTGCCGCTTACGAGAACGGGCTCATTAATGGAACAAGCAAATCCACCTTTGAACCGAACAAGCCGGTAACTCGCGAAGAGATGGCTGTTATGGCGAAGCATGCGCTGGATATCAAAGCTGGCGAGAAGCTCAAGGTCAGCACCGAAGCGAAGTTTGCGGACAGTGCCAAGATCAGCGCTTGGGCCAAAGCTGATATCAACGTTATCGTTGACCGCGGTGTGATGAACGGCCGCAGCGGAGGCAAATTCGAGCCTGCTGCCACTTCGAACCGCGCCGAAGCAGCCAAGGTAGTCGACACGCTCATTACGAACATTTCCGTACAGCTGCTGGGTATCAATGACTTCCACGGCCAGCTGGATTACAAGAAAGACTACAAGGATGCCACAGGCAAAGTGACCTCCACCGTAGGAGGAGCAGACTACCTTGCGGCTTATCTGAAGCAGTACAAAGCCAAGAACCCGAACACCCTGCTTGTTCATGCAGGCGATGCGGTTGGCGCAAGCTCTCCTGTGTCCGCCCTGCTGCAGGACGAGCCAACGATTGATTTCCTTAACCGCCTCGGCTTCGCGGTGGGTACCGTAGGTAACCACGAATTTGACAAAGGTGCAGCAGAAGCACTGCGCCTAATTCATGGCGGCAAGAACCCGAAAGACGGGCATGACTTTGCAGGTGCCAGCTTCCCGTATGTAGTAGCCAACGTTCTTGATGCGAACGGCAAACCGTTCCTTCCGGCGTACACGGTCAAGGAAGTGGGCGGCGTAAAAATCGGTTTTATCGGAGTAGTTACAAATACTACACCTACTATTGTCAGCCCTGCCGGTGTCAAAGGACTTACCTTCACAGATCAGACTACAGCCGTGAATAAAGCCGTAGCTGAACTTAAGGCACAAGGCATCAAATCCATCGTCATTCTGGCTCACGACCCCTTCTCCGGCTCCAAGGATGCGCCGACCGGCGAAGTGGTTGATCTCGCGAACAGTGTGGATGATGAGGTCGATGTGATTCTGGGCGGACATGACCATGGCGGCCTGAACGCCGTAGTAGACGGCAAGCTAATCGTAGAATCTTATTCTTACGGCGTTGCTTTCTCTGATCTAGATCTGGAAATTGACCGTGCCTCCCAAAATATTATCAGCAAGAAAGCTGCTATCGTGGATACGAAGCACGAAGGAATCACTCCGGATGCGGAAATCACGAAGATGGTAAGTGACTATCTAGCGAAGAATGCTCCTGTGTTGAACGCTTCTGTAGGCAAGACCGCGGCAGCAATTACCCGCACAGCCAATGCTTCCGGCGAGTCAGCACTCGGTAATCTGATTGCAGACAGCATGCGTGATGCGATGAAGACCGACTTCGGATTCATGAACTCTGGCGGTATCCGTAATGACCTGCCGCAGGGCAATATCACTTATGGCAATATGTTCGGAATAGAGCCTTTCGGTAATGCCTTGGTGAAGCTAACCTTGACCGGAGCACAGATCAAGGAGCTGCTTAACCAGCAATGGAACGGCACTACTATCCGTATTGGTCAAGTCTCCGGCTTAACTTACAAATACGATAGCAGCAAGCCGGATGGCTCCAAGATTACTGAGATCAAGAAAGCTGATGGTACACCGCTCGAAGATACAGCTAACTATACGATCGCAGTGAATGACTTCATGGCTTCAGGCGGAGACGGGTACACCGTGCTGACTAAGGGCACGAACCGTGAAGCGGGCGCCGTGGATCTCGATGCATTTATCGATTATGTTAAGACGAAATTCGCAGGCAAGGACATTGATGCGAAGATCGAGAACCGGATTACGAAAGTGAACTAATCTTATATCTAATAAGCGAACCCCCTCCGGATTATCGGAAGGGGTTCTTAATTTATGGCAAAAATGTGTGAGGAATAAGTTTCCTTATGTACAAACAAATGAAACCGCTTGCTTGGATTCGTGGTAATTCAACCCCGGGAAAGGCCGTTTAATGTGGATGAAAAAGTGTTTACAAGGATGATGGAGGGGAGTAATATAAGCATCGGTTTCAATTTCCAAATCGCTGAAACTTGTTAAGTACGGGGGAACCGTTCAAGAGGATTGCCGCAGCAATCCAAGGGGTGAATCCTATCAAGGTAGGGCTACTCAAGGGCCCGAATCCGACAGCTAACTCCGTAAGCGTTATTTGAGAAGGAAGGTGGAGCTTAGGTTAAGTGAAAATATCCAGGTGCCCACGGTATTTATGATAAGACTGATGGGCATTTTATACTTCGTACGGTGTACTTGAGTTGTTAAAATTATTGACGTAAATGGTGGTGAAAAGATTGTCATCTCTCAAGAGATTCCTAATTGGGCGCCCGCTTAAATCGAACGAACTTGGCGAACAAAAGCTTAATAAAACCAAAGCCCTAGCAATCCTTTCATCCGATGCACTATCGTCCGTAGCCTACGGTCCTGAACAGATCCTGATTGTACTGGTTACCCTTAGTGCGGCGGCCTTCTGGTATTCCATCCCGATTGCGGTGGGTGTGCTGGTATTGCTCGCGGCTCTTATTTTATCTTATCGTCAAATTATCTTTGCTTATCCGCATGGCGGAGGGGCGTATGTCGTGTCCAAGGAGAACCTTGGAATGAACTACGGCCTGGTTGCCGGAGGCTCCCTGCTGGTCGATTACATTCTGACTGTTGCGGTGAGTGTGTCGGCCGGTACGGATGCCATCACCTCAGCTTTTCCCAGTCTGCATCCTTTTACCGTGATCATCGCCATTGTATTCGTGCTGCTCATTACGACCTTGAACCTTCGAGGTGTGACGGAGTCGGCCTCCATTCTGGCTTATCCGGTATATCTGTTCGTGCTGGCTCTGTTCATTCTGATTGGAGTAGGGATTTACAACATACTGACCGGCCATGTATCTCCCGCGCTACATACCCCTGTGGGTACACCTGTTGCGGGGATCAGCCTGTTCCTGCTTCTCAAGGCGTTCGCCTCCGGGAGCTCGGCGCTCACCGGTGTGGAGGCGATCTCCAATGCGATTCCGAACTTCAAGGATCCGGCTCCAAATAATGCCTCCAAAACCTTGATGGCGATGGGGACACTGCTGGCCCTGCTGTTCACCGGGATCGTGTTCATGGCTTACTATTACGGGGTTGCGCCTCAGGCCAAGGTTACTGTGGTGTCACAAATTGCTGAACAGACCTTTGGACGGAATTTCATGTACTACTTCATTCAAGGGACGACTGCTTTAATCTTGATTCTCGCCGCCAATACGGGATATTCCGCATTCCCGCTGCTGGCTGTCAATCTGGCGAAGGATAAGTTCATTCCCAGAATGTTCACGGTTCGCGGAGACCGATTGGGGTACTCTAACGGTATTATTATTCTCGGAGTCTGCTCCATCCTGCTAATCCTGGTGTTCAAAGGACAGACAGAGCATCTGATTCCGCTGTATGCTGTGGGCGTGTTCATCCCGTTCACCCTGTCCCAGACCGGGATGATCTTCAAATGGGTTCGGGAGAAGCCAAGCGGCTGGATGTCCAAACTCATCATTAACAGCATCGGCGCCCTGATCAGCTTGATTGTTACGATCATGTTCTTCTTGACCAAGTTCGCGCAGGTATGGCCTGTATTGATCTTCCTGCCGATTATCATCTATATCTTTTACCGGATTAAGAAGCATTATCTAGCTGTCGGGGACCAGCTTCGTCTTACAACCTGTGAGCCGGCGGTGCCCATCGAGGGCAATGTCATCATCGTTCCGGTGGCGGGAATTACTCATGTCGTTGAGAATACACTGAACTATGCCAAGTCGCTTAACGCGCACCAGGTTATTGCGGTGTATGTATCCTTTGAGCGGCAGGATGAGAACGAATTTGAGGCCAAATGGATGAAGTGGCAGCCTGATGTCCGACTGGTCACCCTATACTCGCCTTACCGAAGTATCATCCAACCGCTTCTTAAATTCGTAGATACCGTCCAGCGCAAGGCAGGTGAATCGAATTATCAGGTCACCGTGGTGATTCCCCAGTTCATTCCCAAGAAGGGCTGGCACAACATCCTGCATAATCAGTCCGGCCTTGTGATTCGCACCAAGCTGCTGTATCGGAGAAAAGTCATTGTATCCACCGTTCCTTATCACCTGACCAAGTAACAATACAAAGGGGAGTCCCGTAAGCCGCAATAACCGGCCTCGGACTCCCCTTCAATTTTCCAACCTTAAAAGCGGCTTCACTTAGCCGGCAACTCACATCTTACAGATCAACCTCTTCACCCGAAACGATATCCATCTTCGTTACTTTCCCTGTTGTTTTATTAACGTAATACCACCCGTAAGTTGCGATATGGTCCTGCATGTCTTCAAAGACCTGGACGGTATATTTATTGTTGTCATCCGAATCGATCATAAAATGTAGATGGTATTTGTCAGCATCTTTCTTAATCTTCTTATAGACCAGGTCAATAGCTTGGTCTTCGGTAATCTTAATGGCTGGCTGCTTTCCAATATAAAGGTTGCTGCCGTATAGTCCTACCTGCTTGCTCATGGAATTACCAATGGCTCTTACTGGCACATAGGTAGTGCCCTTATACGTAATAGAATCAGTGCTTGTCTTCTTGGCACCATCCACATAGATATTTACCTTTTGAAGCAGTGCTTTGATACTCGTACCTCCAGAGGCCACAGCCGTAGCTCCCGTCAGCATAGTCCCAATTACAATCCCTACAATTAACCCTTTCAGCTTATCCTTCATTCCGAGACGATTCCCCTTTTTCGATTTATAAGCAAAAAGCTGCCGATCTAACTCTAACCAACCGAGCCTGCTCCTTTATTCTCCGCCCCTTGGTGCAGCATCCTTTGTTGATCCCAGTCTTCAACCAGATGCGCTGGATATTCATAGACCTCCGGGTCCTGCTTGCATACGCGGATCCAGGCTTTAACACATTCCGTGTCAAAATGAGTTCCCTGGTCCCTCGTGATCAGCGCCATCGCTTCTTCATGGGTCCAAGCCTTCCGGTAGGCTCTGGTTGAGGTGAGCGCATCATATACATCTGCGACAGCTACAATCCTGGCCAGCAGAGGAATCTGCTCTCCCTTTAGCTGGTCCGGATATCCAGTGCCATCCCACTTCTCATGATGGGATCGGATAATATCCAGCTCATCCTTCATGAATCCAAGCGTCCGGCACATCTCATAACCTTTGACGGGATGAAGCTCAATAATCTCCCTTTCCTCCGGAGTCAGACGCCCCGGCTTGTTCAGGACTTCATTGGGAACATGGATTTTGCCGACATCATGAATGATGGTCCCTTGGGAAATCGCCCGCAGCTCCTCGGGTGACAGCTTCATCTCCTCACCCAGCTTCATCGCATACATCGTAACCCTGAAGTTGTGTCCAGCCGTATACAGGTCCTTCTCTTCGGTTGCATGAATCAGGTTCCTTACGCTCGGAGACAAGCAGCTCGTAATCCGCTCCATCGGATCGGTGGAGTAGAGTCCTTTGAAGGTCATATTCCATGAAGGATTGGAAGCATACTGCCGTAGAAGTCCTGTTATCATGACAATCATCGATGCAAGAAGCAGGAAGTGATACATCCACCAGCTAACACGCCATAACTCTCCCGCCGCCATAATATACTGGGCCACAATAAGCCAGCAGCAGCTGTAGATAATGGCCTTCTGCAGCGGGAACCGGGAATAACGGTAAGATTGGAAGTACCGGTATATGGTATTCAGATTCATGGCAGCTACCAGGCAGGCAACCGGCCACCTCAAAGGGTTCTGATCCAGCGGGATTAGATTCATTAGATGCGGATTCATAAAGCTTACAATGCTGAGTACTACAATAAAGGCGAGCCATATCGGAATCAGTCTGCCCTGCAGCCCGGAGAGCCTCACAATGAGCGCCGAGTCCGTAGACATGGAAGACAGGCATAACCAGAACGTCGCAAGCAGCGTGCTCGCCTGTGCTGCAACTCCGGGAAGATGTGAAGCATGTATCATCAGATTAGGCGTAGACAATCCATGAACCGTAAATATTTCACCCAGCGAAATGAACGCAAGTGCCAGGAAGCTTACTTTTATATTTCGCACGCGATGTCCCGCGATTCCTACAGCAATAGCTACCATCACGGCCAGCATGGCGACCGAACTGACCACATAGAAATGTCCCTTGGGTGCAACCAGGAGGACATCCCATGAAGGATGTGCCTTAAGGAATTCAAATAGTACGAAAGGCACGATTACGGCCATAACCGGACCAGCAACATCACGCAATTTCATCAAATATATCCCCTTCAACACAACAAATAGGCATTTAGTCTCAAGTCACTACAGTGTATCACATTATAAGGCGGCAGAATATTCATGCTGTGCATAAATTTTCTCTTATATATCGATAAGGAATATCTCCTGAAATCCTTTTCTGCCCTCATCCGTAACGCGGATGGCCCTCGTGTTAGGTAACCGCTGAATCCAATTCACCTCAATCAATCTATGTAAAAGGGCTTCACCCAGCGCTCCCGCCAAATGATACTGTCTTTCACTCCAATCCAGACATTTATGGGAAAAGGAACGCCTTCTCCGCTTAACTTCAGCCACATCAATCTGCAGGCGGCTGAAGAAATTCTCCCCTTTCTCCGTCAATATGAATTGATCCTGTTCCTGATCTGCCTCAAGAACACCCAGCTTCAGCAGTGAATCAGCGATCTGCACACCCAGTCTCCCTGCAATATGATCATAACAAGTTCTGGCCTTGCGGATCTGCTCATCCTGCTGAGCTTGCCTCAGCGATTTGATCTCCTGAGGTCTTGAGATCGACAACAAGGACTCCATCACCTGGGCGACCTGCTGATCCGATATGCCGTAATACCGGTGCCTTCCTTGTTTGGTGACAGAGACCACGCCCGCTTCAATCATTCTGCTCAGGTGAAAGCTGGCTGTCTGCGGCTTAATGCCTGCCATATAAGCTAATTCGCCTGCCGGATGCAGCCTTCCATCCAGCAATGCGGTTAATATGGCAGCACGCGATGGGTCGCTTGCCAGTGATGCTACCAGAGCAACGCTGCCATTCGTATTCATTTTCATTTTTATCAGCTCCCGATCCGTATACGTTCCTCCTACTTCGCTTCCCTTGTGCAATCCATACTTCGATAATAATGGAAACTTCTGTGCTCTACAATAAAGGGGAACTTAATTTGGGAGGGACATACAATGAAGACCATAACCATTAACCCGAGTATTCTATACTACGGCACACCGGTCATTCTGCTAAATACCTTGAACGGGGACGGCACCGTGAACATTAGTCCAATCTCATCATCCTGGGCCCTGGGCTTCCGTATCGTATTGGGTCTTGGCGTCAGCGGAAAAGCATTCGAGAACCTGCAAAAGCATCCTGAATGTGTGATTAACGTGCCAGGACCCTCGCTGTGGGAACATGTTGAGCGGCTGGCTTCATATACGGGGAAAAAGTGCGTACCACAAGATAAGAGGAAGATAGGGTTTACATATGAGAAGGATAAGTATTCTATAAGCGGACTCACGGCGGTCCGGTCGTTCTCAGTTCAGCCGGATCGAATAGCGGAGTGCCCCATTCAACTTGAGGCAGAAGTCAGGCATATTCGCATTCCAGATGACCAACCGGACTTTGCCATCATCGAGACTGAGGTTATCCAGGTTCATGTACACGAAGAGATCATCTTGGAGCAGAATCATATCGATCCGAACAAATGGAGCCCTTTGATTTATAACTTTCGGCACTATTTCGGTCTCGGGCAGCCTCTCGGGAAGTCATTCCGGGCCAAGGTATAAGGAGAGCTTAAGCAAAGTTTCATAACAATCCCATAAAAAAACAAACCTGACCTCTCCCTCTACCGGGTAAGATCAGGTTTGCCTTATTGTGGACTGTGAGGTTGTTGACGAATCAAGCATAGTATTCTTGTAGCAGTGCGCGTGTCTCTTCAGCGCCGTCCTGTTCTTCGAGATGAAGCAATCCTTTGGCTGCCCAGCATTCCTGACAAGCTTCTTCAGTAGTACACAAATGTGCATCCTCACAGGTATAACAGAACTGCATAAGGTTTCTAGTTACGACTTCTTGATTGACTGTTCTCATCTTAATCACTCCTTATCTTCTTTACGAGTTAAATATATCACACCCCTCACCCCTATATTGTGATTTATTTCACAATATGATTAGAATCACATTTTTTTCTTACCATCTGATTCCCGTGATCAGATTCACCAGCTTTTCACGCTCACCTGGGTCCATCCTCCACCAGGCAATTTCCTGCTTAATTTGGGACAGATTCGTATACCCTTTCGCTAATCCATTCAGCCGGGCTCCAAGAGTTGAATCCACCCGTTCCTGGTGGGACGGGTAGATAGAGCTGAGCTTATCCACCGCATTTGGATAACGGTGAAGGTAATATTTCTGGTGCCGCTCCTCAGCCGGGTAGAATGCTGCATAAGGCGAAATCTCCGTTTCAGGCTTCCCTTTCCCCTCCTGTACTCTTTCCCTGATGATCTGCTCCACCTTGTCCCTCTGCTGCTCATTGTGATACAGCACCATAGATCTGTACTGGCGCCCCTTATAATCGTTGATATTAACCGGATTATGGTTATTCCAGAATATGCGCAGGATATCTTCAAAGCTGAGGATCTCCGGGTCAAAGTTCAATTGGACCATCTCGGAATGATCGCCCATATCCCGGTAGGAGGGCTGCGCTGTTGTTCCTCCGGCATACCCCGTTTGGGTTCTAATCACGCCAGGCAGGCTGCCGAATAAGGCATCCGGGCTCCAGAAACAGCCCATACCGAGCGTCGCAGTCTCCACACGCTTTGTTGAATAAGAAGACATCATAATCCCTCCCTGACTGGATTTATTTCTACTTATATAGTCATTGCATTATTGTTGTTGAAGTTATACTCTTGCACGGCTTCTTTGTTGGCTTGGGCAGGGATTGTCCCTTATGCCCACTTCCCCTTTATCTTAGCACAAAGCTAAAAGACACCCCGAAAGGTGTCTCCATTCAATTCCGAAATTAGAAGCCTGTCTTCCGCCAGCCAGCCATCATTTATAACTGAAAGACGAGTATGCCTGCCACAAGTGCTGCGGTACCTACGACAGCCATGGTCACCTCAACCAGCGCAATAGATTTCTTAGCCAGCCCGAGTGCAATCAAGTTGACCGCACTATGCAGAGGAATCAAAGCAATCACCAGCCAGTGATACCTCGCCACGAGCAGGGTGAAGCCGATATGGAAGGCGCTGGCGAATATTCTCTCGACGATACCCCATAACGGGTTCGCCGTAACCGTTCCCTGCGCTTCCAGCATCGCCTTGGCTTGCATGGCCTTCTCATCCGTACGACGGGCCAACGACGCGATGGCTACAACCTGAATCATCGTGTACAGCACTTCAACGGCGGCCCAGCCTTGTCCCAGAGAGAGCGCCCAAGAAAAGCCGCTGCCGGTTAGAAGTAGAATGCCAAGCCGAACGCCTTCCTCCAGAGGTCCGGAGGAGCCTACAATAATCTTCTGTGCCCGTTCCTTCGGCAGCTTGAGTCCTATGGCGCTGACTGGCCCGCGCAGCAATAAGGCAATCACCCATCCTAAGGCCCCCAGGCCGAAGGCCTTCCAGACCATATCCGTGCCAAAGCTGCTGAAGCCAAGCCAGAACAATACCGGAACAAGTACATATACCGGTAGCAGAGGCATTCCTTTCTTCATCAACTTCTCCATAGGTTCCTTCGCAGGACTAACTTGGGTTGTCATCATTCTCTTCCTCCATTTGCGTACGGTTAGTCATATTCTTATCAGGGATGACGATGGTGGTCATCATGCGTCTGCGCCTTCCATCCCCTGGCTTGTTCCCCATATAGCGGGCCAGCTGCCCGCGTAGATCAAGCAGCATCTGCATATACTCTTCATCGGTCAGATAGAACTGAGTCTGACGGAACGATACCCCATCCTTGACAAGGTCATATTCATCCTGCTGCAAATATTCATCGAAATCTGCGAGCAGACTCATCACAAATTTCATGAACAGCTGCATATGCTCGTCAGCGGACAACTTCGTCACATCCTGGGGAGTTGCATCTGCACCGCCTGCCGCAAGAGCATATACCTTCTCTGTCGTACCCCGAACCTGCTTCTCCTCCACCACGTGAATCAGCTTGGCTTGACGCAGCTTATTTAGATGACGGTACATGGTTGCCTGCGGCACATCCGGCAGCATTTCGGACAGCTGCTGGGTCGTCATGGGCTTGCCGGCTACGAGAGCCTGGATGATCCGCATCCGGATGGGATGCATAATCAGGTCCATTTTTGCGTTTGCCATCTCCAGACCTCCTTTAGATTGTTATCATTATTGATAATGATAATATTATAGGTGTATTATTGTCAATACGAAAAAAAGAGCTGTCGTTCCAAGCAGTTATGCATCTGAACGATAGCTCTGAATCCGCATGAAAGGCTCCTCGCTAATAATCCATCGCTGATCCTTGCTGAGATGTTTGATTATGATCTGTAATCTCGCAGCTAACCCTAGCCCCCTCCTTCTTGCGATCTGTACACATTCGGGGATATCCCGAATTTGGCCCGAAATACGCGGTGGAAGTAGGAGTAGCTGGAGAAGCCACAGGTCTCCGCAATGTTCTCCAGCGTCATCGAGCTGTATTTCATCCGCTCCAGAGCCGCGTTAAGCCTGATCTGGGTCGCATAGCCGATCATGGTCATTCCGTAATAGTCTTTGAATAGTCGAACCGACCGGGAGAGACTAAGTCCGGCGTATTTAGCCGCCTCTTCCAGCTTAAAGGTGACTGTTGCATGCTCCTCGATGAACCGCTTCAGCCTGAGTGCCGCAAATCCCGTCCGGTTGGACTGTGTATTCTCCGCAATGGCCCTGTCCATATAGAGACACAGTCCCTTTAGCAAATAGTCCATGATTTCGGGGTTCTCTTCCAGCGGTCCCCGCCGCTTCTCGATCAGCAGGTTCTGCCACAGCCGAAGCAGCTTCTCATCGACTCCGATATGATGGACTACAGGTCTTGTGGTGCGGCTCCACCACTCATCAATCCATGTACCCTCACAAAAGATATAATAGTCCCCGCTGGACATCCGGCCGCTATGATCCGTGTCCTTCACTTCGAGAGCGTAATCCTCCCCGGGTTTAAGCAGAATCAAATCTCCAGCCTGTATGTTGTACTCCTGCCCGCGGAAGTATACCTTGCAGGTGCCTTCCGTCTGCAGTCTGAACAAATAATTGGTTAATCCACTCCGGTAGCTCTGGACAAACGGCTTTGAGTGATAGGAATAGTCGCAGATGAGTAGAGTTGTGTCCATATGTTTCCTGTCCCCCTACCTAAAAATGTAATCAAATAGTTCAGGTTATGCGTAGATTGTGTATGTTCATTTTAGCCTATTTTCAATTATTCTGGAATCAGATAGGGCACTTAATATATTTCCATAGAATGAGGTGTGTTACATGAGAAGATTAGGTATTGGCTTACAGCTGTATACGCTTCGCGATGAGACGGCTGAGGACTTCCGCGGAACGCTTCGCAAGGTTGCAGAGCTTGGGTATGAAGGGGTAGAATTTGCGGGCTACGGCGATATTCCAGCCGATGAAATGAAAGCGCTCTTAGACGAGCTTGGACTCAAAGCAATTAGCAGCCATGTTCCGCTTCAAGCGATGCGTACAGACCTTCAGAAGGAAATTGACTACCTCAAGACGATCGGTGCCGAGTATATCATTTGTCCTTACCTGGCTCCTGAAGACCGTCCGCAGGGCGACGGCTGGAAAGAGCTCTTCTCCTTCCTGCAAGAGGCAGGAGCTGAGGCTCGCAAGCAGGGACTGATCTTCGGTTACCACAATCACGACTTCGAATTCCAGGATCAGGTTGGCGATCTGACTGCATTTGATGCCATGTTCGCTGAGACGACTCCGGAAGCTGTTCAAGTGGAACTGGATGTATGCTGGGTTCAATTTGCCGGACAGGATCCGATTGCCTATATTCAAAAATATGCGGGCCGTCTGCCGCTGCTTCATTTGAAGGACTTCAGCAAGGATGAGCAGGGCCAAATGGTTACCCTGGAGCTTAGCCAAGGCTCTGTAGACCTTCCCGCTGTCATTGAGACAGCTGCGGATGCAGGAGTGCAGTGGCTGATCGTCGAGCAGGATTTCTGCCAGAATCCGCCGCTAGAGAGCGTTGCGAACAGCTTGAACTGGCTGAAGCTCAATTATCTTAACCAATTCTAATCAGGTCAAAGGAGACTTCTATATATGAGCAAAATTAAAGTAGCGGTGATCGGCTGCGGAGCTATCGCTCAGCGCCGTCATGTACCCGAGTATGCGAACAATGAGCAGGTAGAGCTTGTGGCCTTCGCAGATCCCAAGATCGAGCGGGCACAGGAAATGGCGGATAAGCATGGAGGCAAGGCTTACGCCAGCTATGAAGAGATTTTGGCTAACGAGAAGATTGATGCTGTCAGTATTTGTACACCGAATTACCTGCATGCTCCAATGACGATTGCTTTTGCGAACGCCGGGGTGCATGTTCTGGTAGAGAAGCCGATGGCTACCACCGAAGAAGAAGGGCAGCAGATGATCGAGGCCGCCCGGAAGAACGGCGTCTACCTGATGGTTGGACACAACCAGCGTCTGATGCCTCCGCATGTGAAGGCCAAGGAAATTCTCGATTCGGGCAAGCTGGGCAGAGTAATTACTTTCCGCACGGCATTCGGCCACCCGGGCCCAGATGCGTGGAGCGTAGACGGCCGGGACAGCTGGTTCTTCGAAAAGGATGAAGCGATCCTGGGAGCCATGGGTGACCTCGGCGTTCATAAGTCCGACTTCATCCGCTACCTGCTTAGTGACGAAGTAGCTGAGGTGGCTTCGTTCATCGATACCCTGGATAAGGAAGGAACGGAAGTTGACGACAATGCGGCCTGCCTTCTTCGCATGAAGAGCGGCGCGATTGGTACGCTTGTAGCCAGCTGGACTCATTATCGGGGCGGGGATAACAGCACCGTGCTCTGGTGTGAGAATGGCGTGATGAAGATTGGTACCGTGGACGGTGACGAGGTTATCGTGGAGCTGACCAATGGCACCGTAGAGACTTACAAAGTCGGCGCCATGGCTACCAACGAGAAGCAGGTCCCTAGCGGCGTCATTGACGCTTTCGTAGAATCGATTCTAACTCAGACCCCTCCAAGCATTTCTGGAGAAGAGGGCCTGCGTTCACTCAAGGTTATTCTGGCGGCATTTGAATCCCAGGCAACCGGTCAAATTATTAAGCTTTAATCACAACAATAGGCGATCCCCCGGATTAACCCGGAGGTTCGCCTATTTATTTTGCACTCGGGCTGCTGGGCACTAGAGTCAGCATCTTTCCGAGCCCTGCTCGTAAAGCAGCAGGCAGAACAACACAGTCAGCCAAGTATGGGCAGCTTCCCAGTCAATGGATTAGAACGGAACCATAATGCAGAACAATAAGTCCCCTAAGGCGCCTACTGTTCCGTAGACATCAGCTGAGGCAGAGACAGCGACATCGATATATTGCACAGCATGCCTCTGGCGAGGAACATCAGAGTACGCTCCTGTGGATTATGCAGCCCTGCCTGCTGGAATGCCTCCAAGACCATGTGCTGAACGTCGAGAAAGCCCTTTTGCATAACCTTGATAACAGACTCTTCCTGGATGGTATGCGCCTGCATTTGCAGCAAAACTTCATTCCTGTGCGAGTCCATAATGGCCTGATAGCTCTCGATTAGCTCCTGCTCCAGACGATCGGCGTTGGCCTTCCCGATTACGGATCGGAACGCATCCAGTACCCGGGTCCAGGAGACTTCAAGCGCCTCTACTAATAAAGCTTCCTTGGTGGAAAAGAACTTGAATACGTACGGCTGGGAAATTTCCGCCCGCTCAGCCACCTGGGCCGTTGTAGCCCGGTAATACCCGGTCTCCGCAAAAACTTCTATCGCCGCCGAGATAATATCCGTGCGCCGGTTAACCGAACCTGCTGCAGCTCTGGGCATAGCTTAACATCCTCCTGCACTTGGAATTGATCGTTCCTAAGTGAACGACTCTATTCGAGTAATTGATTATTTTAGTGATTGATCAATCACATTCATTTATGATAAACGAACTTGTATTCATTTACAACCTGCTACTGGAGAGGACAGATATAGAAGAAAGCCCCAGACACCCAGGTCTGGAGCTTCTTGGGCTTGAGTTCTCAGCTGAGCATATCCTTAGGTACGGATGTACACGCTGCAACTCACATTTTCAATTTGCTGGTGTAGATAATGTACATGTTTTTGAGCGGCATGCTTCCATTCGAATATTTGCGCGCGCCGGACTCGAAGTTCGTGTACAGCTGGCTTCCATATAGAGCGATTCCCTCGGACATCGGCGGCATGGTCAAAGAGCTGACCTGCTTGCCCCACGCGCCCCGTGTATAGATAAGCAGCTTACTAGAGTTATTACGTCCGCAGGATTGGCTGTATAAGGCGCGGTTCTTCGTAATTGCCATGCCCTGTACACGGTCAGGCGTGACCCACGAATAGGCAGCCTTCGGCTTCGACGGCAGATCGTCCTTGCTGTTCAGCTTATAAGCATAGGCACGACCCTTCGGGCCGGGATCACACATTTTTTTGCCTACATCTTCGCCGTCCATATATTCGCCTACCCACAGAACACCCTCCGCATAGGTTGCATAGGAAGCTTTGTGCCCCAGAGGATATCCCTTCATGACCACATTGCTGTAATCCTTCTTGCTGGACAAGGTGCTAAGCGGAATTTTATATACCGTCTTGCCGGATGCGATCCACAGATTGCTCTTGCTCACTGCAAGTCCGCCGGCATGTCCGGTATGCTTTTTGGTGCTGGATTCATAGAGATATAAGGTCTTGATCCGCTTCTTGGTTGTGGTGCTGGTAATTGCAATCGCAGTAGCTGTATTCCCGCTGCCACCCCAGTAATGAGACGTAATTACCCAATTCTTGCTCGGCACTACGGCAAGTCCTTGAGGAACCCATTCCTTATCCCCCGATAAGCCGGGAATCGCAGGTCCCTTTACCGACACCTTGTCAAAGGTGCTGTATTTGCTCGCAGCTTCCGCCTGTGTGTTCGGCCATGCGCTGAATGCCCCGAGAATCAAGGCGATGCCCAGCAGAACGGCCAGTTGTTGTCTTACCCATTTCTTAGTTGTCAACAATCTTCTCCCCTTTCCTATTATATTTAATACGGAAGAGGAAAATTTAAACAGGACTATTGGAACTAAATAGGGACGACAAGCGTCTCCTATCCCTGTCTAAGTGCTTCGGCCCCCAGTGCCAAAGCCCCGACCAAGCCAGCCCTATTCCCTAAACCCGGAGGAACGATGTAGTTGTCCAAATGATTCAATAATACTTCTGAGCTAACATAACCATTCAGGTTATGTCTGACCTGGTCCCGAATCATTCCGAAGAGCTGAGCCTGCTGCATGACTCCCCCGCCTAGAATAACTTTCTTTGGTGACAGCATCAGGATGGTCCCGGTTACCGCCCCCGCAATATAGTAGGCCTCCATCTCCCAGGCTTCATGCCCCTCTGGAAGCTCATGCCCTTTCACCTTCCAGCGTGCTTCAAGTGCCGGTCCTGCCGCCATTCCTTCTAGACAATCCCTGTGAAATGGGCATATTCCTTCAAATTTATCCTCTGGATGACGTCTCACCGGCACATGGCCGCCTTCGGGATGGACCAGCCCATGGACCAGTCTGCCTTCCGCATAGATACCCACGCCCACGCCGGTACCGATGGTATAGTAGACACAGCTATCCAGCCCCTGAGCTGCCCCCCATTTTGCCTCACCAAATGCGGCTGCATTCACATCTGTATCCCAGCCGTAAGGTACAGGGAAAGATTGCTTCAGCTTTCCGAGAAAATTATAATTAACCCACCCCGGCTTTGGGGTGGTTGTCACATATCCATAAGTCGGACTGGCTGGATCAAGATCAATCGGTCCGAAGGAACCGATCCCCATCGCATCAATCTGCTTGTCTTCAAAATAAGCTATGACGCGGTCCAAGGTCTCTTCTGGACGTTCCGTCGGGAAACTTACGCTGTCTTCGATAATCCCTTCTTCATTGCCGATCCCACAGACGAATTTCGTCCCCCCGGCTTCAATAGCACCTATACGCATACCCTATACCTCCTGCTCTCTAATTCTTTTCTTTCATTGTGACCGAACGCTATATAAGAAACAATAGAAACAGACTGCCCGCTAATGGGGCAGTCCATCTCATACATCTGCTGCTATCAGGCTTCCGAAGTCAGCGCATGAATTTCGAGTGAGTGCAGCTTGAAGTCGCCCTTCTCTGCAAGTAGTCCGAGTCCCTTAGCATTCGGATCCGGGAAGATCAGATCCGTGATCACCGCCTGCCCGCCGCTCGCAAATGCCTCCACGGATAAGCGATCCACGTACACTAAGAGATCAAGCCTTCCGTCTGCCGGTTCAGCTACCGCCGCTGTATGGCGACCAGCGAAGTCCTCATGAAATTCGGACTGACCCGCCCGTGTCCGATCCACATACAGCTCCTTGAGTCCAGAGTCATACCCGACAACCGTCTCCTGGTCCGCCGAAGTCCGGACTTTGAAGGCAAGGGACTCTTTCAAATCGAACACAGCTTTAATTGCATAACTGTCCAGCTGCAGTGCAGATAATGCAGACTGCGCCTCGGAGGCCCTAACTTCCTTAAGTGACACAACCGGTGGCCCTAATTGTCCAAGTTCCTGTACAGGCCGCTGAACGAGGGTTACCTTCCCGCTTCTTGTCTCCAGTGCAAGCTCTCTCGGGATCGTCATAGCCCCCCTCCAACTCACGAGTGGAGTGAGGCTCGCATATCTCCAGTTACTCATCCAGCCTAACCAGAGTGGATTTCCTCTTTCAGTAGTGATATTGCTCCAAGTGACGGCGGCATAACAATCGGAGCCGTGATCCACCCACTTTATATCGTCACCTGATGTCACCTGATCGTCCGGTATAAAGGTCGTTCCGTCAAATTCACCTACGAAATACATAATGCCTGATCCGCCTGCCGGAGGCTCGGGATCACTGTCGTTGATTCCATTGCGGTCACCTACACTGACGATCAGCACCCACTTTGTATTGCTCGGATTCCCGTCAACCGGAATCTGGATCAAATCGGGACATTCGTACACTCCTCGATGAGAACCTGCAACTTCAGCTCCAAATGAGCTGGCGTAGGACCACTCTTTCAAGTTCGGAGATTTATAGAACTCCACTCTGTCCTTAACTGCAAGCGTCATAATCCACTCCGAGGACGGGGCATACCAGAATACTTTGGGGTCCCGGAAATCGGCAGTATCAGCCGGAAGCAGTACTGGATTTCCATCGTACTTAGACCAAGTTCTTCCGTTATCCTTACTGTAAGCGATACTTTGGACCTGATCCTTTCCTGGTATGATCTTATTTCCAGCATTCGTATAGATAGCAACCAGACCTGAACCCTCCTCATTAAAGAAGCCGGTTCTGTTATCCTGATCCACGACAATACTACCTGAGAAAATCGCTCCGTTGTCATCGGGCGTTAGAGCAACTGAAAGCTCCTCCCAATGCAATAAATCCTTGCTCACCGCATGTCCCCAGTGCATATTAGCGAAGTCCGGCGTCGCTCTATGAGCCGTATACTGATAGAACAGGTGGTATTCCCCGCTGAAATACACCATTCCATTTGGGTCATTCATCCATCCTTCAGCGGGAGAATAGTGATACGCCGGGCGGTACTTCTGTATTGAACTAACACTCATGTATGATTGCTCCTTCGTACGGATTATGCCTTTTTCGCGTTTCTGTCATAACCCGTTTGTTTGATTTTCAGCCATTCTTGAAGGCCCAGACGGTTCAGCTCCTTCAAATAAGCCGGCCATTCCTCGTCTACCTTCCCGTTCTGATACCATTCTGTGCGTTTTCTCAGCACATAGGCGAACAAGTCCGTTTCGATTGCAGACAATCGGTCAAGCTCATCAATCGAGAAGAATACTCTAGGATAATTGTTGTCAGCCTGCATATGAGGAACCATAACCTTTTTCAAGATATCCATTCTCCATGCAGCGTCATCCGGCTTGGTAGTGAATTTACCGTAATATTCGTCCAGGATAGCCAACGGGCCGCCGATACTTGTCTTTTGTCTTAATTCGACCGGTGCCGTACCCTTAAGAGGCAGATGCTTCAGCATGTTCTTGGATTTGTCTAACTCGAAAATATTCTGCTGCTTGGTATCCCCGTAGGTACCCCAGTTGTCCTGAACAGATTGCAGCGGATCGTAGAGCTGATCGATCCACTTCGCGGTTTCCTCCAGCTTCTTATTCGAACTTGTAATGACCATGCTTCCGCGGTCAAAGCCCATTCCGTTAGTTCTTGTTACGTTAACATGGCCATCCGGACCTGCGAGGGGTGGCATAACATCATATTTATCATTCATTCCGGTGATATTAGCTTTGTCCCAAGTAAAGTACAGGCCATATCGATTGTCTTTACCTTTAGCCAGATAAGTGTTCCAGTCCTGCTGGGAAGATTCAACATCAATCAGACCTTGTTGATATAGATCATGGATGTACTTAACGGCTTCCTTGTATCCATCCTCAGCCGGAGTAAATACAACCTTGCCCTCGTTCGTCACAACCGCATGATCCCCATTCTCGCCAAGTCCAAATGAACCATATAAGAAGGCCAGATCTTCGCCTCCCGGCTTATCGATGAATGACAGCGGGATTTCGTCCGCTTTTCCATTCCCGTTCGGATCCTTGGTCTTGAAGGCAATCAAAACCTGCTTCAATTCTTCCGTAGTCGTTGGCATCTTCAGTCCTAATTTCTTAAGCCATTCCACATTGATCCAGGGAAGATCATCCACGGCTTGAATCGCTTCTTTCCCTGAACCGAGCTCCTCAATCCACGGGAACGAATAAATATGTCCATCCGGAGCTGTCATCATGGACTTGTATTCTGGGGCTGCTTCCAGCACTTTCTTAAGATTAGGCATGCTCTTCTCTATTAAATCTTCAACCGGTATAATCACGCCGTCTTTGGCAAGCTTAAGCAGATCATAGTCTGAGTAGCCTGCTGCAAAAATTCCATCCGGAAGATCTCCGCTGGCAACCGCCAGATTTCTTTTCTCTACGAAGACATCATTCGTGTAGTTCTTCCAATTGATATGGATCCCTGTCTTCTGCTCCAACCGCTGATTAATCAGCTTCTCATTCGGGTCTGCAGGTGCAAGTGCTGAGCTTTGGGTCAGAAAGTTAAGCGTTGTTTTACCATTCGGATCTTTGGAATCACTCTCATTGGACGAACTGCTGCAGCCGGAGAGCAGCAGCATTGCTGCGAGAACAGATACGGAGACTGTTTTTACATTTTTCATACCATGACCTCCAATTGTATAAGTAACAACACACTCAAGCTTTATGTCTAAGGCGTTCATTATTTCAATGAACCTACCATGACACCTTTCTCGAAATACTTTTGGAAAAATGGATACATTACCAGCAGCGGAAGACTTGAAATCACAATGGATGCGTATTTAATCATTTCAGAAAGACGCTTCAGCTCGGCCATGGCCAATTGATCGCCAATCATACCTGAAGCCGCCTGGTTCTGAATTAATATCGATCTTAGAACAAGCTGCAGCGGATGCAGATTCGGATTCTCCAGATAAATCATGGCATCGAAGTAAGAGTTCCATTGGCCGACGAACGCATATAGAGCAATGACGAATATAATTGGTTTGGACAAGGGAAGCACGATTCTGAAGAAGATCGTCCACTCGGATGCGCCATCCACGTTGGCCGCTTCCTTCAGCTCGTTAGGTACACCCTTGAAGAACGTTCTGGCCAGAATAATATCCCATACGTTCACGGCACCAGGGATCAAGATCGCCCATACGGTATCGAGCATACCCAGATTCTTCACAAGCAGGTACGTTGGAATTAACCCCCCGCCAAAGAACATCGTGATGACAAATAAGGTCATAAAAAGATTCCTGCCTACCAGTCCATCCACGGACATCGCGTACCCCGCAAAGACAGATACGGTAACCGTAATCAAGGCGAAGCTTACGGAGTAGAACACCGCGTTCACAAATCCTCGAACCATAGCCGGATTGGACAAGATCAGCTTATAGCCCTCCACGTTCCAGTCCGATATTTTAAAGGAAAGCCCTTGGGTCAACAGGACATTCGGATTCATAAATGAAGCTATAACGACATAAATCAGGGGAATCACAACGATCAGAACAGCCAGGCAAATCAGGATGTTATTGATGGTTAAAACAACACGGTCCATTCGGGAGTATTTAATATTCATATGGCAGCTCCTTTCCTAGTAAAGGCCCTCTCCCTCATTGAGTTTCTTGACAATAAAGTTCACCGTCATCAGCAAAATCACATTAATTACCGAGTTAAATAGGCCGACTGCAGCGGAATAAGCATAATCCCCGGCTTGCAGACCTACTTTGTATACATAGGTCGGTATAATCTCAGATGTAGGCAGGTTCATTGAAGTCTGCAGCAGGTAAGCCTTCTCGAAGCCCACCGACATAATGCCCCCGGCAGCCAAGATAAACACAATAGCCATAATTGGCTTGATCGTCGGCAGATCAATATGACGGATACGCTGCAGGATGTTGGCACCGTCCAGGCTTGCCGCATTATGCAGCTCGGGATCCACATTAGCCAGGGCAGCCACATAGATGATGGACGACCAGCCTGCAGCCTGCCATATACCTGACAAGATATAGACCCACCTGAAGTATTCAGGTTCCGTCATGAACATGACAGGTTTCCCGGTTAGAGATATAAAGATTTGATTGATAGGACCCGTTGGGGATAGGAAGATGAACAGCATGCCGACAATAACCACAACCGAAATAAAATTCGGGGCATAAAGGACAAGCTGAACATTCTTCTTAATCCCGGATTTACGAAGCTGATTCAGCATCAAGGCCAGAATAATGGGCACTGGGAACCCGCATATCAGTCCGTATAAGCTAAGCTTTAAAGTATTAAGGAAAATCACCTCAAAGTTAGGTGAGTTCAAAAACTTCTCGAAGTACTTGAGTCCAACCCAATCACTCCCGAGTATCCCCTTGATCGGACTGAAATCCTTAAACGCAATAATGGCCCCGTACATCGGAACATACTTGAAAATAAGCGTAAGGATTAATGCGGGTGCTAACAGCACATACAGAAAATAGTTCTTCCGGATAAATGCTAATTTACTTCGGACAGCTCTCTCACTCTTAGGTACAGCCGCTCTTTTATCGACTTCCACCAAGTTTTGCAATCCCCTTACCTCCAATCTTCATCATCAGGTTTACATTTGAACACAAGAAAGGGCTTTCATTTCGCTTCTGTTTTTACAATTTACCAAATATAAATTCAACAGTCAATACATTTTTGTAAATTTATTTTTACACATTTGACAAGTTGATTTGTTCATTTATAAGAGATTTTCTCGATTATTTTCTTATATTTCACTCAAATTTAGATAGAAACACCTAGATTTCTTGGTTTTAACATGGTTCAGTTCATCCGTTTTGGAGATTTTTTGAGACTCAAAGCAAACATTTGTAAAATAAAACCGGTTATATAATTATGGATTCTATATGTAATATCGAATTGTGCATTTGTAACTTTCTTGTTGCTATTTAACCTGAACTATTATACATTTAACATAGATAATTGTTAGCCATACTCGACGGTTGCTATTAGTAAAGGTGGAAGATCTAACTATGGCCAAAGAAAAAATTACGATACAGGATATTGCCGATTCTCTGGGGATATCCAGAAATACCGCATCCAAAGCACTGAATGGGAGTGACAGTATCCCTGCCGAGACCCGCAATAAGGTGATCAAGCGGGCCATCGAGCTGAAATATAAGCAATTTGCTTATGTAGAAACGGAGAACATTCTCCCTAAGAATCCCGGTAACATCGCCCTGTTGACATGTAACCTGCCAAACAGCTCGCACTTTGGTTCATTTCTGATTAGCGGACTAGAGAAGAGAATTAGCTCAGAAGGTTATAACTTATCGATTCATATTGTTCGGGAAGCCGAAATCAATACGCTCACGTTGCCCAACAACTTTGAGACTTCCAAAGTGGACGGCATCATCTGCATTGAGATGTTCAACAGCAAATATAGCGAACTCGTTAGCAGCTTAGGGCTGCCAACGATTTTTATAGACTGTGCTGCGGATATCTTTTACCCTGATCTCAAAGCCGATCTGCTGCTCATGGAGAATGAGCATAGTACCTACTTCATGACCCGGAAGCTTATTGAAAGCGGTTCCCATACGATAGGGTTCGTAGGGGACTACAACCACTGCAAGTCCTTCAATGAGAGATGGGTTGGTTACAACCGGGCTTTGATTGAAGCGCAGCGGCAGCTTAATTTGTCTCACTGCATTATTGATCAGGACCGTTTCTTTAGTGACAGCTGGCTAAGTGAACAATTAGAAGGCATGAAAGAACTGCCCTCCGCTTTCATTTGTGCCAATGACTTCCTCGCTGTGAGCTTAATGAAGGCGCTGAAGAATAGAGGGGTACAAATCCCGGGCGAGGTTAGGGTATGCGGGTTCGATGACGCGCCCGAGTCGCGAATTGTAGAGCCTCACCTGACTACGGTGCATATTTTCAATAACGAAATGGGCATTACCGCTGCGGAAATGCTGTTATCCAGGGTCAAGGATCCTTCTCATCCTTACCAGATCACTCACGTACGGACCGAGCCGATCTTCAGGGACTCTACAGGCATAATAGAGTAGCCATCATTCATAACAAATAGAGACACCCGGAAATCCGGGTGTCTCTTGGTATGCATAATAAGTGCTTGCGAAAAATGGATAACGGGTATTTGAGCTATAACGAAAGCGGAATTTCCTGTACCCCTCTTACAATCATACCCGGTCTCCATTCCAGTTCACTAGGCTTGGCATTCAGCTTCATATTAGGGTAACGCTGCAATAGACTGTTAATTGCGATTTCGCCTTCAAGCCGGGCCAGCGGTGCTCCAAGACAGAGGTGGATGCCCTTCCCAAACGCCAGATGAGGGCTCTTCTCCCTGGTGATATCAAATACATCCGGGGACTCAAACTGACTTGGGTCATGATTGGCTGAATTCAGCGCAATGATAACGAGGTCACCTTTCTTGAATTCCTTCCCCTTGAAATTAAAATCCTCCCTTGCCCATCGCCCAGTGCTAAATTCAACCGGGCCATTGAATCTAAGGGATTCTTCAATTGCGGTATGAATAAGCTCGGGCTGACGAACAAGCAGCTCAAGCTGATCCGGGTGCTGAAGCAAGGAGAGGATGCTGTTGCCGATCAAATTCACTGTCGTCTCGTGCCCAGCGATAATCAGCAGTGCGACAACGCCGTACAGCTCCTGCTCCGTAAGCCTGTCGCCTTCCTCTTCGGCTGCGATAAGCTGACTGATCATATCCTGTCCCGGTTCTGTCCGCAGCCGATCGAACAGCTGCCCCAAATACTGAATGAACTCATCCATGTGCTGCTTCAACTTGCCGGCATTTTCTTCACTGTAGCCTCCGATTAAGGTGTTGGACCAGAGGCGGAATTTGTCACGGTCCTCAGCTGGAATCCCCAGCATTTCACATATCACAATAATCGGGAGAGGAAAGGCAAATTCATCAATCAGATGGATCTCGTCTCTTCCGCTAAATCCATCCAGAAGCTCATCCGTAATCTCCTGTATCCGCCCTCTCATTCCCTCGATCATGACGGGGGTGAAGGATTGCTGCACAAGCCCCCGGAGCCTCTTATGATCCGGTGGATCAGAGAACAGCATACTTCGGGAGAAGATACTTTGCTCTCCATTCTGCCCCCCGTGCTTGACCACATCCTTGCTGAGTCTCGGGTCCTTGAAGGCCTCTACGGCATCCTCGTATCTCGTGATCATCCAGCCTTCAGTGCCTTGTGGAAAAACACATTTGTAAATAGGGTCCATCTCCCTCAGCTGGGCATAGACCGGATAAGGATTCTTCGTAAATTCTTTCGTAAATAGAGAACTGGCTACGGATTCATTTGAACTCAACGCTTATTCCCCTCCCGTACACGATTTATTTACTAAAGTCCATGTCTGTTAAGACTTGGTATAAATAGTATAGTCAGGATAAATGGGCAATTGCAAAAATCAGTAGGACTCTGATTGTTCTTCCGTCTGTAACGAGAATAGATTTTCCACAGGTACTCCGAAGACCCTAGCAAGTTTTAAAGCAAGAACCGTGCTGGGGATAAACTTTCCAACCTCCACGGTGTTAATGGTCTTTCTAGTTACACCCACCAGATTGGATAACTGCTCCTGCGTCAAATTCCGTTTGGCACGTTCTATCTTGATCGTGTTGATCAGAATCTCATTAGCCAACTTCAACTACCCCATTCTAATTGTAAGATCTCTCAAATTTGATGAATGCGAATGACGAACTCACTACGGCTACAAAAATGCTAATCGACGGAACAGCATTAATCGGGATGCTCAGAAATGGTAAAGCCACTAATAAAATCCCTTGCAGCACAAGTAAAACCCAGAATCCAACCGCATAAGATTTCAAGCTGATATGCTGGATGAACTCATCGTTGATCTGACGCGCTAACTCAGGATTTCGTCTTAAAAAAAAGTTAAGCCTCACTACTTTAATCAGGTATACCAACCAGACTAACCAGCCTGCTAAGGATATTACAGTGATCGTTATTCTTACAGCAGGATGAATAATTATGTCCGGGATGAACCATCTCAATAGGTCGGGAAGCTGCCACAAGGCAAAACCAACAAGACAACCAATCACGATCACCATCCGATTGCGGTGCAGCTGTTCTTTACTTACCACCATGTACGAACTCCTCCATAATTTCAAATTAATAATGTAACCTGTATTTACCATAATATAACCTATAGGTTACTTTGTAAATAATAACAATAATGTAAATTTACGATGGTTGTCCCTGTTCTCAAAATTATAAAACAAAAAGAAACCGTATCTTAGTAAAGTGGAATTGCGACCCACCATTTGAAAGAAGACGGCTTCTCTTTATAGATTCGATATACTTTGGATCACCTTTGCCTGCTATCTAGACCTTACAAGAGGATATTATCGTTCTGAGCTGACTCTGTGTCATGTCCGTCCGATTTCTTCTAGTTTCTCATCCAGCAGCCGGAAAGCTTCCGACAGCCTTTCCTTCGGCACTCCCGGGTACCGGTCACCTACACTGATCTCGAAATAACAGCCATTCTCGCGCAAAGTCTTAAGATTCGCCGTCAGTCCAATCCCGGTCTCTTCATAAAGACTGATTAACAGAGGTTCCAGCCTCTCCTTGTCCAGCTCTACATGTACATGGAACATATTCGAGACAGGTATGCATGGACGGGTTGAGATGCCGTGGCACTGGTTATACAAGGCTGCAAGCTCCTTGGCTTCCTCATAATACTGTTCCATTCGGCCGATGCGCTGGTCGAAATAATAGTCGGAGCTGAGGATGTAAGGATACAAGCTGATCAGATCGCCGCCGTGGCGTCTTTTCCATACCTTGGAGCGCTCTGTGAAGGCTTGATCTCCCGCCAAGATAGCTCCGGCGATGCCGCCAATACCTTTGTAGAAGGAGACATACACACTGTCGAATAGCGAGCAGATCTCGGCCGCGGACCGCTGATAGTAAGGCACGATCTCGAACAGCCTGGCTCCGTCCAGGTGCAGCTTGATCCCCTTCTCCTTGCAGTAGGCTGCGATCGCTTCGAGCTCCTCATATGCCGGCAGCTCTCCGCCAATCTCACGCTGAGGCAGCTCCAGCAGGAGGCAGGCAATGTCCTCCTTCATATTCTGGATATCTTCGAGCTTAATCAGCCTGTCCTTATCCGCCAGCAGAACCGGTTCAATATGGTGAAGCTCCTTCATGCCATCCTGCTCGTGAATCTCCAGATGACAAAGCGGGTGATAGGCCACCCGCCGAAGCCCCTTCTGATCACACCAGATCCGCAGGGCAATCTGCTGGGCCATCGTTCCGCTTGGGAAGAATACGGCAGTATCTTTGCCGAGATAAGACGCTATTTTACTCTGGAAATCTTCTATAATTCCGCCTGTCCCATACACATCACTGTCCAGGTCTCCATCTATATGGGCAAGTGCCTCCTTCAGCACGTCAACGTTCCTTAAGCCATGCCCGGGCACCGGATAGGCTGTCTTCGCAAAGGCCTCCGCCAAGCTTATAACGCTCATGGTTATATCCCCTCTTCATTAACTTAATCATTCGCTCTTCCTCTATATCGTAAATCACCTTATAGCGATAAGCAAAACCGCTGGTCCTATTCCTGCAGCCGATAACCAGTATCCTCCAGGTCACCGATAATATTCAAAAAACTGCCATGCTCCCCGGTCTCTGACGAGATGAAAAAAGCTCAGCGGTGTGCTACAATACTGGAATTGCAACATCTTAGGGAGGGTAATCGAATCACCATGCTTATCATTGGTATCGCCGGCGGCACCGGCTCTGGCAAATCAACCGTTGCCCGCTCAGTCATCCACCGTCTTGGCTCAGATAAAGTCACCTTTATATCTCAGGATAACTACTATAAGGACCATTCGCATCTCAGTATGAGCGAACGGGAAGCGATCAATTATGATCATCCCTTCGCCTTTGATAACGAGCTGCTTACCCAGCATCTTCTTCTTCTGAAGGAGGGCAAGCCCGCGCAGGCTCCGGTATATGACTTCACTGTACATGCCCGTTCCACTGTAGAGACTGTGGAGTTGAGGCCGAACAATATCGTCATTCTCGAGGGACTACATGTCCTCTCTGATGAGAAGCTCCGCGAGCAGCTTGATATTAAAGTATTCGTCGACACCGATCCCGATGTGCGAATCCTGCGCCGGGTCCTGCGGGATATCGAGGAGCGCGGCAGAACGATTCAATCGATCCACCAGCAGTATCTGGCTACGGTCAAGCCTATGCATGAGGCTTTTATCGAGCCTTCCAAGAAATACGCCGACCTGATCATCCCTGAAGGCGGGGAGAATGAAGTCGGCATTCAGCTGCTGTCCGTACTAACCGAGAAGTATCTTACGGGCGACCGGACCTGGGGTGAAGCTTGAAGAATGAGTCAGCTGAACCCGGTTCGATTTAAGCCAGACCGTTCTGCATCTGATGCAGAACAACTAAGGGACGTCATGATGACGTCCCTTTTGTTAGTTATCCTTATTTCTTGGTTTTCTTCTCGATACATATGACATGGTTATTAATGCTCATGACTACCAGATTCTCATTAACCGCATAAATCTCGGGGTAGGACAAATCATTGTTATACATCCAGAGCACAAACCTTGGCTTTCCAGTAAAATCAAGCGAGTACACCGCTCCCGCATTAGTTCCAAAATATACGTTTCCCTTGTTGTCGGAATCCAAGCTGCCACTGAATAAGCTCATCCCACTATTTCTCTCAAACTTACCTAATTGGTAAGTCCATTTAGGCTTGCCTGTGAAGTAATTTTCGTTGGTGAGGACATTACTCTTCTCATTGATTTTATAACTCCCACCATGGCGATCACTATGTGATAATTTTTGGTTGATAATTGCCGGGTCTGTTATCTGCACGAGACCCTGTTCGGTCATCTTATAAAGCTTCGTGTGCTGAAGACTAAAGTCATCAGAGTAGGTATATTCACCCAAGATGTTTGCTCCATCGGCATAGTAGAATGTATTACTATTTTTCAACTGATAATCACGCGCCCAATTTACAGTTCCATTTACACTTAGTGACACAAGAGTCTCATCTATCTTCAAATAAATATTTCCTTCATTGTCAGTAAGGATCGATTGAGCTTGAGTTGTGTCTAAACTCCCATTCTTGGTAGGAACTTCTGCTAGCAACCAGTTGGTCTTACCGTCTGGCTTAATAGATAACAGGCCTTTATCTGTAATGACGAGATAATTCCCTTTGGAATCGCCTGCATCTATGATTGAAAAGGCTGACTCATCCTCGAACCATGGAACGACTCGCATATCAACCGAGGATAGTGTTGTCATATTACCTGAAACGTCATATCGCGTAACATTTGTGCGATAGACATCTTTTGATAGGCGGTCACCTTCCGTGGAAGAAACTGTATAGTACGTATGATCACTGCCGATTGTAGGTTGAAGTTGACTATCCCATTTAAAGGGCTTCTTCCATACTACAGACCCAGTCAAGGGATTAACTAACATTAACTCATCAAAATCATTGACATACACCAAGCCTTTAGGTCCTTCGTTTAATTCGTAATGTTGAAAGGGACTTGGATCGGTCATGGACCATTTCATTTTGTATTCACTTGAATTCTTTAAGACCCACGGCTTACCCCGGTCATCCTTGATAGGCAGGTTCTGGGTAATATCCAAAGGGTTCTTCGGACTCGCTGCACCCATACTCACCATTAATACAATACTTAAAATCCCCAATCTTAACAGTACCTTTTTCATTTCGCACATCCTTTGAGAGAATAGGGCCTTTTCCATATTTAGCCTATACTTATAGTTCGTCAACCCTAGTCTGGTTTCCTACTCCCCTTCCTAACATCCCACACATTAAATATGCTACAATACTATTGAAATGTAAGTGCTTACTTACTGCTCTAATATCTATAAAGATCTAGACTGCCAGGAACCATACTAACTATTTGGAATGAACTAATGAAGTCATCAATCACTCAGTCTTTAGTTCAATCCATATCAAAGGAGATCTTAATGATGGTAAATGTAACAGGTAAATGGGCCCTTATTACAGGAGCAAGCAGGGGTGTTGGTTATCAGACCGCCCTATTCATGGCCAAGCAGGGCTGTAATCTTATCCTTCACAGCCGAAGTCTTGAGCATTCGAGCAAGGTTGAAGAAGAGGTGAAGGCGCTTGGCGTAGAAGCCTATAGTGTACAAGCTGAACTTGCCAATCACGATGAAGTGGTAGCCATGCTGGATGAGATAGAAGCCAAGGGTACCCCTGTAGATATTGTCTTCAACAATGCTGCCGTGCAAATTGCTTATAGAGAAGACTACTGGAACACACCTACCGAGGATTTCGAGATGAGCTTCCGGATTAACTTCATCTCCATTGCCACGATCTGTAACCGCTTAATTCCTAAGATGATTGAACGCGGCTTCGGACGGGTGATCAATACCACCAGTGGAATCAAGAATGAGCCTGAGCAGGCTGGTTATGCAGCTAGCAAAGCGGCTCTTGATAAATTCACGAAGGACCTGGCTTCCCGGCTTGACGAAACCGATGTCGTAATCAGCCTGACGGATCCGGGCTGGTGCAGAACGGATCTTGGAGGCCCTCAGGCTCCGAACTCCGTGGATACCGTTATCCCCGGGATCGCTGTAGGCGCATTCGTGGATGACAAGAAGAGCGGCCGCTTCCTGCATGCACAGAATTTCACCGGCATGTCACTCGAGGAAGCTGTAGCCAAGGCCGAGACGATGGAAGCTACTCCTTATGTAATTTAATAAGACGAGACAAGCCCGGTACTTGGCCACCTGCCAAATACCGGGCTTGTCTCCATCCCTTGTTCCTGCCTGCTTCCCGCAGGACCGAGGGTTACTTCGCAGTTACACCGCCATCAACAGGAAGTTCAATCCCTGTAATATAGGCCGACTCATCGGAGGCGAGGAACAGCACCGCTTGAGCAACTTCAGAGGCTTGGCCCACGCGAGGCAGCGCAGTCTGGGATAAGAACCATTTCAGCATCTGCTCGTTATGAACAAATTCCGAGCTCATTGGCGTCTCGATAAAGCCCGGATGAACAGAGTTGACCCGGATGTTATGCTTACCGAAGTCCACAGCCGCTGCTTTGCTGAGCATACGGACTCCGCCCTTGGAAGCTGTATAAGCGCCGGCTCCGCTGCTGCCTGTAAGTCCTGCAATCGAGGAAATGTTGATAATCGATCCCCCGTTATTCTCGATCATGTGCGGAACCACATACTTCATCCCCAGGAAAGTGCTCGTCAGGTTAATGTGGATGACTTTGTTCCACTGCTCAAGGCTGGTGTCCAGCAGGCCCACAGCAAGTGAAACACCCGCATTATTCACGAGTACATCCACTTTCCCAAAAGACTTCATGCTGTCCTCCACCACATGCTTCCAATCCTCTTCAAGAGTTACGTTGTGCGCATAAGCTGCAGCCTTTCCGCCGCTTTCCTTAATTTCCTTGGCAACTGCCTGCACGGCGGCTTCATTGATATCTGTAACCACCACTGTAGCTCCTTCTGCAGCAAGCAGCAAGGCCTCCTCGCGGCCCATTCCACTTCCAGCTCCTGTTACAATCGCGATTTTATTCGTAAGACGACCCATATTAAATATCCCCTTTAATGGAAAATTATAATTTAATGATAGTCATAATATCACTGTGATATACATCATATCATTCTGGGTTGCTAAACTCAATTTGCTCTTGTATGTGAATTAATGGGTGGATATAATAAGTTGTCTATAAGGAATGAACGGAGGCGCTAGCCAATGGATCCCAAAGCCAGATATGCGAAGGAACGCACAATCAGCAGGCAGAATCGCACTGCGGTTATTTTGGAGACTGCCGAGCGGGTATTTACCCTTAAAGGAATCGACAAGACTACCATGCAGGACATAGCCATGGAGGCTAATATCGGGATTGCCACGCTGTTCCGGTATTTCCCCAAAAAAGAGAAGCTCATTGTCGCGGTGGCCACCAAGCTGCTTGAACCGACTCTTCAACGATTCGCTGAAATTGCCAATCTGTCCATATCCAGTCTGGACAAGCTGAGTGAATTATTTGACTATTTTATCGAAGATCATCAGAATCCCGGCACTAAATTAATGAGTGACTTTGAAAGCTATGCTTCTCACACCAGCGAACCGCTTGAGGACATGGATAAATTCAAAGAACTTAACCAGAAAATTGCCGATGAGTTCTCAAAAATTATTCAGGCTGGAATACAGGACGGTTCCATTCGTTCAGATCTTTCCACCCAGGAGACCCTGCTTACCGTCATTAACGCCTTCGGCTTGTTCTCCAAGAAGCTTTCACTTAAAGCCAGCTTTCTCGTGCTAGAGTCCGACCTGGAATCAACCCGGCAGCTTGTGATCTTGAAGAATATAATGATCGACTATTTGAAAGCAGACTAAAAAAGGTGTCCCAAGCAGCCATAGCCATGGCTCCTTGGAACACCTTTGTTTGTTTGATATCTATAGTTTTAGCTTTTTAATATTGATCAGATATATATTCTTAAGCGGATAAGGGCTTCCTTGATATTTGGACGCCCCAGATTCAAACAGGGTATAGAGCTCGCTGCCGAAGAACGCGATTCCTTCAGCCATAGGAGGCAGAGTCACAGAGCGGAGCTTCTTAACGGGCATGCTTGCCGAGTAGAACAACAGCTTGCTGGACACGTCCCGGCCGCAGGATTGACTGTACACGATGTAATCCTTCGAGACGGCCATTCCCTGGATCCGGTCCGGGGTAGTCCGGGTGTAGGAAGCCTTCGGATTAACCGGAAGGTCGTCGCTGGAATTCAGCTTGTAGCCGTACAATCTGCCGCTTGGACCAGCGTCACAGGTTGTTTTCCCACTATCCTTGCCGTCCATATACTCGCCAACCCACAGCACCCCGTCCGAGTATGCGGCATAGGAAGCCTTATGCTTCACAGGGTAACCTGTCATCATTACCCGGCTGTTGTCCTTCTTCTCCGAAAGGGTACTGAGCGGGATCTTGTAAATAGTGTAGCCCGAGACGATCCACAGATGGTCCTTGCTTACCGCAAGCCCTCCGACATTCCCCATGTGCGGAATGATCGGATTATCATAGAGATACAGCGTCTTGATCCGCTTCTTCGTCTTGGTGCTCGTGATCACAATCCCCGATACCTGCCAGCTGTTCTCCTGCCCGCGGTAGTGGGAGGTGATCACCCAGTCCTTCGAGGGGACAAGGGCAAGACCCTGCGGCACCCATGTGCTTCCATTCCCCAGACCGGCAATAGGCGGCCCTTTAACCGACGCATTTCTGAAAGCACCATATTGATCTGCAGCTGCGGCTGGCTTCCCTCCTATTCCCACGAACGTTCCACATATAAGAGCAAAGCCTAATAACCCCAGTATCCCCTGCCTAACCCACTTTCTTAAATCCAACTCTATCTCTCCCCCTATCAGCTTGTCTCCTCCGTACATATGTTAACACAGTATTAAGTAGAGAATAACCAAAAGAGGGGTGGGCCAAACAGGAAATGTTCGGTAGGTCTATAGAATTACACGGTGATTCCCCCGGTCTCCTTCCTGCCCGGCTTCTGCCGCTGGGCTGCCTTCAAGGACGTCCGGGTTCTCAGCAAGTGGTACAGATTGGCGATAAGCAGTCCGATAAACAAGTACATTAATCCGCCAAAAAGTCCGTAAATGACTACTCCTGTAACCGATGCAAGGACGCCGAAGACGATCTGGTCCTTCACTTTAGCCGGTGATGTCGGGGGATCTGTAAGCATGAACAGCCCAAAGAACAAGGTCGCATTGATAAAAGGAGCACGCAGCGCATCCGAGGCATCTCCTGTATGAAGCATGCCCATCCCAAGTAACAGCAGGAAGGTTACTCCGAGGAAAGAGAACACCTGGGGGTATTTATTCACCCGGCTGACCACAGGGTACCCCATGGCCAGAAGAAGAAGGACGACCCACGGAGACAGATCTCCAAAAGCCCCCCACCAGCTCTGTCCGCTATCGAAGATGAGGATGGACACGAGCAGACCGAAGGCTGCCGGATTGAAGACCGGCTTCCTGCGATACACCAGCAGATGCTTGGATAGGATCGAGATGCCGGCAGTTGCCGCAACGACGAACCAGGACGCGGTCGAACTCAGGACTAGGGCAATAATCAGGCCTGTCACCACGGCGCCGTCAGGCAGCAGTCTTTTTCTTTTCTCAATGAGGCCAAGAAGAACATCCACAACTCCACAGACCCCCACGGCTATTCCCGCATTACGAATACCCTCCAAATCCTGTGACCCGGCTGAAGCCAGAATCAGACAGACCAGCATGGCCGCCATGACATAGGCCTTTGGAGATTTGATCCATTGTCTAATTGTCATTCCTTATTCCTCCTGTCTGCTCCATATGCAGATCATCTGTAACCCAGATTCCAGTTAGGCCAGCTTCTTCGATCAGCCTCTTCCCACCCTCTGCCCCAAGCAGAAACGATGCGGTGGAGAACGTATCCGCCATCATGGCGAAAGGCGCGATGACAGAACAGCTGACTAAGTCCCGGGGAGATACTCCTGTCTCTGGATATATAATATGGTGAGTATGAGGCACCACAGCGCTTATGCGCTCATAGCTGCCTGAAGTGCAGATAGCCTGATTGGTAAGATCTAGCGAGTGTATGGTCTTGGCTGGGTCAGCCGGATGCTGAATGTCAATGGTCCACGGCTTCCCTAGTGCATTCACTCCACCCGCATACAGGTCTCCCCCGGCATTAATCATAAAGCCAGGAAATCCCTTCAGCTCGCTGGCTGCCAGATCAATAGCCAAGCCCTTCGCCACCGCTCCAAGATCCATTACCAGAGGCTGTTTGAGCAGCAGTGTATGTTCACGGTCATCAAGTATAATATCCCGATAGGTAACCTTACGCGAGGCAGGAGTCTGGATCGCCTCACCCGTGAGATAATGGATATTGAAGCCATGCTTCTCCATCCATCCGCCTACGGCAGGATCGAATATACCTTGTGTCCACTCCGCCATTTCGAGTGCGAACTTGAGAGGCTCATACAGCAGTGCACTCACCTTGACCGGACTTCCGATCTGTCTGCATGCTCTCATGAGTTCACTGTCCGGGCTGAATCGGCTGCACGTCATTTCAACCCTCCGAAAGGCCTCGAAGGCCCGGGTCATCTGAGCTTCGGCCTCTTCACGCCGGCGGACATCGCCTATTACGATTTGGATATCTACTACGGTATCCATATAAAGTTTGGTTTTTCTCATATCAGCTGATCTGCGCCTTCGCCAGCGCAGCCTGTACGGCAGCTTTAAAAGCTCTTGTGCTGTACGTTGCTCCCGATACATTTTTAACCTGCGCACTTTGCTTGTTCAGTACTTCCCCAGGCAGATCCACCACATCACTTTCTGAATAGTGCATCGCAAAGCGGCTGATTTCCACATCGGTTATTTTGTCGTTCTTCGTTGTGACCGTTACCTGGATCGCCCCGCGCCGATTGGTTCCTTCTCCCGAATAAGTTCCATCCTTATAGAGACGATTTGTTCGAGTCTGATGGGTTCGTGTATTATGGGATGAAGATTGCGCCCCGGCTCCGGATAAGGCTGTTGTTGGAGCTGCCGATTTAGCAAGGGGACCGGATTGCACCATCACCTGAGCGGACAGCAACGGCGGTTCGGAAGCTTCGGATTCGGTTGTATAGTACCCGGCCGTATATACGGCTGCAAGTGCTGCTGAACATAAAGCGACCCATTTTTTGTCCATTTTCGCCATGGCAAATTAATACCTCCATCATGCTTATTTCTATATCTGTCCTGCGACAGCTTCAGTATAATTAGGTATTATTTAAATTTTCTTAAAATCAACTCTATCGACACAAGGCCCCTATAACAAGAAAGGCGGAATTCCTATGCGCATTCTGGTGGTGGAAGATGATATCTCTCTGCTCAAGGTGATCCGGGACATCTTCGAAAGCGAGAACTTCATAACTGATGGTGCAGAGACAGGTGACGAAGGGCTCTACTTGGCAGAGCAGGGCATCCATGACTTGATTATTCTGGATGTTATGCTGCCTGGACTAAGCGGTGTAGACCTCATGAGAAATTTAAGGTCAAGATCCATATTCATCCCCATTATTCTCGTGACGGCCAAGGATGCTGTGGAGGATCGGGTAGCCGGCCTGGACTTGGGTGCGGATGACTATATCACCAAGCCCTTTGCGGTCTCCGAACTTCTGGCCAGATCAAGGGCAGTCCTGAGAAGACGCGGCACGATTGGCCAGGAGGGGGAGCTGACTTACGGAGCGATTCAGCTGGTCCCGGCCGCCAAAGATGCCATCAGCGGGGACACCCCGCTGAATCTGACCGCAACCGAGTATGCCCTGCTTGAATTTTTCATCTGCAACAAAGATCAGATTCTAACCCGTGAGCAGATCTTTGACCGGGTGTGGGGCTTTGACTCGGGATCTGCTAACTCCGCAGTGGACGTGTACATTCATCATTTGCGCAAAAAACTCGTTCCTCACGGCATCGACAGCTGCCTGCGCACCGTTCGCGGGGTCGGCTATATGTTAACGGGTGAGCCTCATGTTCAATAATATCCGCCGGAAATTAGTTATCTTGAACGCCGCGGTATTCCTACTCGTGCTGGCTGTTCTAAGCACGATACTGTATTTCCACATGCAGTACCGGCTACTCCATGACACGGATGAAGCCTTGGCAGAATCCAAGGAGCGGATTCATTCCATCCAGGATCCCGCGCAGCAGGTTAAGTCTAATGAGCTGGACCCCGAACAGGACGATACCATCACTTATTTGTTCTGGGGTGCCCAAGGCCAGCTGATCCGTCAGCTCCCTGAGAAGTCTTTCACACCCGACATCGCCAGTCAGTTCGCAGGACCTGTGAATGTACAAGCCTACCGGACCCTTGAGGTTCACAGCTCCACGTATCGGATCCTTCAGTTCGCTTACCCGCAGGACGGAGTCGTCTCGGTCACTTTGGTTAAGAACATGAATGATTTGCAGCGGACCCTGGATTCCCTGCTGTGGGATCTGGGCGCAGGAATGGCTGCAGGTGCTGGGATCCTTGTATTTGCCGGCTTATTCCTGGCTGGGCGGGCCCTGATTCCGATACGGAGATCGTGGGACAAACAGCAGCGCTTCGTTGCCGATGCCTCACACGAATTGAGGACGCCGACCGCCATCATCCAGGCTCAGACCGAGCTACTGCTCCGGCACCCAGCCGATTCTATCGAGCAGCGAAGCCCCGATATTGCCGTAATCCTCAAGGAGAGCAAGCGAATGAGCAAGCTGCTGGAGGATCTGCTAACCCTCGCCCGCTCAGACTCGGATCAGCAGCAGATTCAGCCGTCTCACTTCCAGCTGGATGTCCTGCTGAGGGAATTGACCCGTCAGTTCAGCTTGCTGGCTGCCACCAAGGAGATCGAGATGCAAATCGAGCTTCAACAGCCTCTGTCGATGTGGGGTGATGAGAGCAGGATACGCCAGCTGCTGATCGTCCTGCTGGACAATGCGTTAAAGTACACGCCGGATTCGGGTGTGATTAGGGTGACGGGATATGATCAATCCCATCAGGTGTACATCAGCATTTCTGACAGCGGATGCGGAATAGCGGAGAGTGATTTGCCTTATATCTTCGACCGTTTCTACCGTGCAGACAAGGTCAGATCCCGCACGGAGGGAGGCACAGGCCTCGGTCTGTCCATAGCCAAATGGATCGTCGATGTGCATGGCGGCGTGATTCAGGTCCACTCCCGGTTGGGAGAGGGGACTCGGATTGAGCTCCTCTTCCCGCGGAAGAAGTTCATCATGAAGGCATGAGCTGTACATCATGCTATAAATAGAAATATGTCTTCAGCAGATTTCAGGACAGCAGCGGCTCAGGAGAAAAGGATATTTGTGTCGCAGCGTCTCGAAGCAGCACAAAGGGGGCCGCCCCGCAAGACAGAATCTTGCGGGGCGGCCCCTTTAGCTTAGGTAAGACAGATTGTTTTATAATTGTTTATTTACTATATCATCCACTTCGCGCTCAAGCAAAAGATATCTGTGCACGCTGCGCATAATCGGAACCTTGGTCAGATTGTTTTTGTCCGCATAAGCTTTCATTTGATCTTTGGAGAGGCCTAACCTGCTCCCCGCTTCGGTTACGGTAAGAACGTCTTCCTTACTTGTTGCTTTAAAAGTCTTCTTCACCTTTAAATTGAAGTCCTCGAATACCTGCATAGATGGACAACCTTCCTTATCCGAGCCAATACGATTCTTGACTATATCTACTATACCAGAACCATCCTGGTTTACCTATACAGACACGGACTCCACAAAGCCTGTAATCAGGCGGTAGCGCTAATCCTCCAGGACCGTTCCGAGTCCAAGCTGCTCGGCCTGCTCAAGATAGTACCCGGCTACTCCAAGATCAAATATCCCAAGACCCATAGGGCTGAATAATATCGGCTCACTCGCAGTGTAATTATTCAAGCCTTGACGAAGAACCACATCCGCCAAGTCCATCGTATCCTGCTGCTGCAGGCCATAGCGCAGATGAAGCTGTTCCAGATCGGTATTCTCGCGGCACACTTCCTGCCAGTCGTCTACAACCAGAGCTTGAAGATCCCGGATACTCTCCGGCTGGTAGTCCCGGAGCGAGACGTGGAGCAGCACCATACCTTCTCTCGGACGCTCATCAATATAGCGGTGATCGGACACAGTACAGGTGAGGAACACATCCGACTGCCGATATACTTGACGCCAATTGGATTCAATTACCGTTCGGGAGCGCAAGTCTTCAGGAACCGAGTCCAGCTGAATAGGCTCTAGATCATACAGATAGACTTGCTTCAACCGGCTGCCTAGCAGCGCCGCACACATTTCCAGATGAAGCCGTCCAACCGGCCCCCACCCGACGATTCCGATGCTGACGCTTCCTGGCTCACGGGCCTCGAGGTAACTTCGGAGCATTACTCCGCTGACGGCCGCTGTCCGGGTACCGTTGAGCAGACTGCTCTTCAGGAATCCCCGCGGCTTACCGGTATTCGTATCATTGAGAATGATCGTATTGTGGGCGCGGGGCAGGCCAGCTATACGATTCTTCGGGAAGCTGGCGATCCATTTAATGCCGGCCAGCTGAAGCCCCCCTCCGACATAGGCAGGCATGGCGATAATCCGGTTGCTTGGATCGCCGAACCGCAGGTACGGCTTAAGAGGATGCACGGTCTTCCCTTGATCCTGCAGGGCAACCACCTGTCGAATGATATCTGTCAGCCGGAACCAATCCCATCCGATATTCCGGATATGGCCATCATTCAGATATAGCATGAGCCGCAGCCTCCCCGGAGCCTGCCGGAGGCATTCCAAGCTCCTGCTTCACCCACTCCTCATTGAATACCGTATCCAGATAACGTTCTCCCCGGTCGGGCAAAAGACATACACAGATAGCGCCATCGGGAATGGATGCCTTCAGCTTACGGACAGCCGAGATGACGCCTCCCGACGAAGCTCCAGCCAAGATGGCTTCCCTGCTTACCAGCTCCCGGCAGCCCTGGACACAGTCCTGATCCGTCACATACACGACTTCGTCCGCCAGATCACTGCGGTACAGGCCGGGTACAATGCCAGATCCGAGACCAGGAAATTTCCGGGGGGCTTTGTCCCCTCCGAAGATTACACTGCCCAGCGCATCCACCCCTATAATTCGGGTGGACCAACCTTGTTCACGGATGTAATCCGCACATCCATGGAGTGTGCCGCAGGAGCTCACGCCGCAAAAGAGAACATCGATAGGTCCAATCCGGTCGGCGATCTCCTTCATGGTAGTCCTGCTGTGGGCCAGCGCATTATCCGGATTGGCATATTGATTGGTCCAGTATGCATGAGGAATCTGCGCAAGCAGCTCCTGTACCCGCCGGAGTCTTGCCGGCAGATACTCCCCGGTAGCCGGGTCAGGCTGGGTAACCAGATCAATCTCGCCGCCCAGCGCGCGAATAATTTTCTTGTGCTGCTCAGTCGTTCTCGGATCTACCACGCAGATGAACCGGATTCCCAGATAACCGCACAACTGGGCCAGGCTGATGGCGAGGTTGCCCGAGCTCGACTCAACCACTACGCTCTCCTCGGTGATGTCCCCGCGAAGAATCGCCTCTCTCAGCATGAACAGAGCCGGACGATCCTTGGCGCTTCCGCCCGGATTCATCCACTCCAGCTTGCCATAGACTGTATAAGGCTCATTTTTGAACAGCCTATCCATATGAATCAGGGGTGTGCCGCCAATAATGTCGGCAATACCTCCACTCAGCCTCATGATACAAAGCCCCCTTTTAGCTGTACCAGATTCGTTTGCCTTTTACCGCACTGTTATTGCCGCGAGCGGCCGGGCCCTTGCCATGGATAATCTCAATTTCACCGAGAATACCGGATCGGATCATCTGTCCAAGCTCCGGAATACGGCCCTCGACCTCTTGGCGGATCTGCTTCATAAGCGCCGGGCTAAGCTCGGGGCCATCAATATGCAATCGGAGTGCATTTCCCGCAACCTCTACAGCTAACCCTGCCTTGCCCGCATAGCCAAATACAACGTTCTCAATGTCATAGATACTGATCTTCTCCCCGTGCTTCAGATCCGGGCCGATTCGCCGGACCAGGCTCTTGAAGCTCTGCCGAAGCTGCCCGTCTACCAGGATTGGCCGCAGATCCCGGACCACATCATAGGTGACGTACCGTACAGCCGGGAAAGCCTCCCTTACTGAAGAGGTCAGAACCAGCACCTGTTCGCCCTCAGGCAGGGGCTGAAGATCCTCACCTAGCTCTCCCGTATCTATTCCCTCCGCCCATAACCCTTCTGTCACGAGGTAACGATCATGGGCATAGGAGTAATAAGCGATCGTTCCGACTTCAATGGAGCCGTACGTATCAGTAATCCGGTCTACCGGGATTCGGAGCTGCTGTGCGGTTCTTCGGATCCAGCCCGGCGAAGCGATCTCCCCAACCAGGATGACCTGCTGGATCCCATAGGAAGCAGGGTTATCCGATGCATCCAGAATACGGTCAAGAATGGACGGCATCGCGTACAGCACTTCCGGCTTCATAGCCGAGAGCTTCTCAAGATGCAGTGCTACAGGCAGCCGGAAGGAGATTGAATCCGCCTCCATTCCAAGTCCTCTGAAGACAGCCAGCGCCGTTGCCTCGGCATGACCTGTCCCCATATCCGACAGCGCGCTCCGATAGCTCCTTCCCTGCAGCACAGCCCGGAATACATCTTCCTTGATGGAGAGATAGGCCGCTTCATCGGCGTCTGAATAGTAAATTCGCTTACGCCGCCCGGAGCTTGTGCCGGACGTCTGGTACATATGCAGCGGCTTCTGCACCGGGAGGGGGAATTCCGGGCCATAGTAGTACGTCTCCAGATCCTCTGCCGTCACCAGAGGCGGAGGCTCCGATTCACTAAAAGGTCTGTCTCTCCTATCCGGGTTCCCCCGGCGCGCCTGAATCCAAGGGAACGATCTGCTCATTGTATTCCATGTCTCCACCACCCAGGCGGGCATATTCATCACTGAACACTCCTTAAGGCTCACTTTCGTTCACTTTGTAGCGTATGCAGACTCTTCCCGCTAGGTTCTGGTCTAACACATACGAGCTGCCGCCCCCATAAGATGAACAATGGCCAATCGGCTAAGCCATATAGGTTGAGTTCAACTTATTTTGTTAGGATCAGGAAAGGGGCTGACCATTTTTGAGCCAATCAAAAAGACGTGTTAAGAGCAAGCTGCTTAAACACCACATTCTGCTCTCCAGCCGCGAGCTTGCCCGTCACCTTCCGGCGATTCGTCCTTACTCCCGGAGGGCGCTGCTGGAGATGCTTCACCGCTATGGAATGGTCTATGTAAAGCCGGACAACGGTTCGATGGGCGTAGGGGTTATCCGGGTTGAAGTCCGCAAAGGATACTACAGCTACCATCAGGGGACCCATCCCGTGAAATGCCGCTCGTTCAGATCGCTCGCCGCCCAGCTGCACAGGATTACCCGGCATAAGCGGTACCTGATCCAAAAGGGGATCCATGTGCTCCGGCACCATGGAAGACCCTTTGACTTCCGTGTGATGATTCAGCGCAGACCTGACCGCATCTGGGAACCTACAGGCACAGCCGGCAGGGTCGCGCATCCCCGCAAAGCCGTGACGAACGGCAGTCAAGGAGGTACCATCTACGACCCTAAAGAGCTGCTGCGCCGCCCGGCGGGCAGGCGCGGAGCGAGGAGACTGCTGCGGCGAATGGACCGGATGGCTCTGCTTACCTCGGCCAAGATGGCCAAAAGGTACCCGTTCATGAACGAGCTGGGTCTCGATATTGCTGTGGACCACAGGCTGAAGCCGTGGATTCTCGAAGTCAATACCCGCCCGGACCCCTGCCCTTTTACCCTGCTGCCGGACTCGTCCCTGATTAACCGGATTGTGGCTTATGGTAAGGCCTACGGGCGTACCTATCCCCTTAATTGCGGCAAGGCCCGTCCCGGAAGGTAATGCGCGGAGTGCCGGACAGCCTTATTCCAGCCGTATAAAAGCCCGTGGCGGCAATGTTGAGCTGTCTCAGGCAAAGCCGCTGCCTTCACGTACTCCCTTCCTCTTTGTAAAATGGACCTGATATACTTAACTTGAGATCGTTCGTCCTTAGTGGTTTTAGGAGGGGAGATATGAATACTGCTTCGTACACCTATTGGAATAAATATTGGGAGTCCCAGGGTCAAGAGCATCCTGAAAAGGTAAGCGCTTGGCAATTTGGGGGAAGTCCAGACCATTTGGCTGGGTTGGTTATAGACGGGGTGAAGACAGCCACCTGTTCCGGTCTGATCTTTTACGAGCTTGATAACGAACCGCTGCCCTCCGCTGAGGATTACAGCATTATCTTGAGCAGTACAGATGAGCCTTTGGCAATAATCAGAACAACTGAGGTGAAGATTATGCCCATGAATGAGGTTCCGGAGGATTTTGCTGTGGCCGAAGGTGAAGGAGACAGGACTTATGCCTACTGGAGGGGAGCCCACGAGAGGTTTTTCACCAAAGAACTACGAGCTGTAGGCCTTGAATTCTCCGAGGATATGATGCTGGTGTGTGAACGTTTTGAATTAGTAGATGTCAAAAAATAATGACAAAAAGCTTGGAGATCTCCAAGCTTTTTGTATGTGCTTAAGCAAATGTGATTGGGGTAGGGAACCCATCGTTATTAAGCGCAGGTTACTATCCGCTATCTCCTCGCCTGTTCAATGGCGGATAGGGCAATTTTGTTCAAGGTAGCATCGTCCATCGGCGGATTGTGCAGCCCGGCTCTTACATCACGGTAGTAGCGCTGAAGCGGATTATCATTCTGCAAGCTGCGAATGCCCACAACCCGCATCGCCTTGTCCACGACGGAAATGGCCGAATTGGTGACGACGAGCTTGGCGGCGCCCAGCTCCGTACTCAGATGCGCTCTGCGGGCTTCATCGTCGTAGGCCTCGGCCACACTATACAAGAAATGCCTTGCCTTCATTAGCTCCAGATCGATCTCGCCTAGCAGATGCTGCACGTTCGGCAGCTGGCTGATCGGTCCGCTAATGCTGTTCGGCGTATACTCGTTAGCGAAGTTCAGCGCATAGTCCCGAGCCGCCTGGGCAATGCCCAGGTAGCAGGCCGGAATATGAAGCAGCCAGGCATTCAGCTGGCCTCCCGGACCTGCTGGTACGCGCTTAGGCCCAAGCTCAACAAGCTGATCCTCACCCACGGTAACCTCTTCAAGAACGAGGTCATGACTTCCCGTTCCCCGGAGCGACATCGTATCCCACGTCTCCTCGATGCGCAGTCCAGCCAGGTCCTTGTGCAGCAGGAACTGTCCGATCGTCCCTTCCTCTTCAATCCAGGCCGATACAATGAAATAGGTCAGCACCGGAGACAAGGTCGTGAAAATCTTGCGTCCTGAGATCACCCACTTGTCGTCTTTCCTCACCGCTGTGGTTCCCGGACGCCCGCCTCTTGTTGGACTTCCGGTCTGAGCCTCACTGGCGGCCCGGTTAAGCAGGGCCCCATTCTGGACTTCCTGCGCGATGAATTCCAGCTTGTCCTGTGTCCAGAGACGCTTCTCGAACAGCTCCCCCACCACGGACAGGTGCCAGCCAAGAGACAGTGCCGTGGAAGCATCGTAGCTCGCCAGTGTCTCCTGGAGAAGAACCATATCATATACCCCCAGCCCGTAGCCTCCGTAGGAAGCGGGCAGAGTCGACCGTGTATACCCAAGCTCCGTTAATTCCTGAATATTGTCCACGGGGAAAATCCCCTGCTTATCGATCCGGTCCGCCCTCTCTTTGAACGCAGCTTCCTTCTGATGCAGCTTGTCCAGCCATTCCTGCTGGGATTCATTTCGTATGAATAAATTCAACATGTGCCAGCCCCCTTAACGTCTATTTAACCGATCTATTCGATAAATATATATGAATTAGTTGTTATTTCTGATAGAAGCCGGTCACCGCCATGCGGCTATAAGCAGAACAGACACCCCTATGAACAAGCACAGCGGGGAAAAGAAAACACTGTCCATGCGGGCAAAGGTCGTCCCTTTCGTCTTCTTGAAGAAACCCACCCAGCGGAAATCTCCGATGGCCCTGAGCGTGAACACGGCTCCAAGAAGCCATCCTCCGATCCGCAGCAAAACTTCCGGGAACAGGACAGGCGTAATTGCCCCCAGTTCCAATACCAGCCAAGCCGCCAAGGCCAGCAGGAGTGCTACCACGCCTGTACTTATTGCGGATGGGCGAAATAGTGGCTCCTCTCCCCTGCTCGGAATCGCAGCGGTCGTTCCCCATCGCCCTCCAAATATCCAATAGATATGTATTCCGCTTAATACAAATAGAATAATGCCAATAATCCAGCTCAAAATTTCCATAGATTGTTCCTCCTCCATTGTTGCAGGTGCTAACTAACTATTCCAAGGCAATTCAACTGCTAAATTATGATTGTTCCCCCACCTTATTCGTACATGGCTGTGATTCAGAATTTGGTTGATCTCTTTCTCTTTGTTGCTTGAGTTATTCGTCTTCACTAACGCAGTGAGCGAGACCGAAGACGCCCCGAAAGGAGATATTTCAATATACTGCAGATCTCTGGAATAAAGAATAATCTGGTCTTTATTGGCGGCGGTGTGTTCCAGATCGAGATACAGGTTCTTCATCTTGATATAATCTGTATTTCTTATGGTCAGGGTGAGGGTTACGAAGGTGTATCCTGACGGATCACCCAGCTTCGCGGGGTCCTGGAGCGTAATAAGATCCGGGGGCCGTCCGCCTTCAGGCAGGTTCTTCAATGTATTGAAGGCTTGCTCATTATTTGCGGCGGGCGTGATCGTCGTATGGAGCTCCTCCAATTTAGGCTTTAAGAGCTGAAAGGAGATGACGCCTTTATTGGAATAGTCCAGTATGAGGACAAGAATAAATATGACTACAATAGAGAGGGTGAGTCGTTTTGGCATGTTAATTCTCCCTGAGGTAGTCTTGTTCTAGGATTTGAAGGTATGTATTTACTAACATGAGATGTCTAATTACCCTTTTTCTCAGAATGTTCTTTTAAAATTCCGCTTATAGCATTCAATGAGTACAGCCCTTTTGCAATATCAACAACAAACTCTACTGCATACATACGTTCGAGTCTTAGGTGCCAGCCGTTCACCATTAAAAATGATTTGGTTGCCAGATAGGCTGTTCGTTTATTCCCATTGTGGAAACAATGATTCTTGACTAGAGATTCCAGCAAGGCTGCCCCCTTATCGAACAAAGAGGGATATGAATCTTCTCCAAACAGACTTTGCTGGGGTCTATGTACCGCAGAGGCGAGTAATGCATAATCTTTCACCCCTGCTTGCGCTTCGTCATTCATTCTCCTCATCATAAAGTAATGGGCAGAGACCACTTCTTCTATCGACAGAAAAGTTATCATGGTTAGCGGTCCCTCAGATCAGCAAGTATCCCTTGGTCCTCTTCAAAAACATCGTAAAAAGCTTCAAGCACTTCAGGTCTAACATTCTCGGGAAGTTTTATTTGCCGAACCTTTTTAATCAAAATATCCCCTTGATCGTTTTCAATGAACTCGATCTCATCCCCATGTACAATATTCAGCTTGTCTGCAAGCTTCTTAGGCAAACTAATCCCAAGACTATTTCCCATTTTTCCAACTTTTCGAGAAATACGAACCCTTTGGGGACTGTTTTCATTCATTTTAATCACACCATTCATTGATTTTCTCCTCCTATAGTATGTTCTGGAAATAATAAGTAATACAGTGTAGTAAAGTTATAACTTTGTTACGTATGTACATTGTATCAAATGCGTATTCATTTTGAAATAACCTTCCTAAGAACGAACATTTGAACAAAGTTTGTAACTTGTTATATTTACTCCCCTGCTCTGTATACTTAAGAGCTTCACAGTGCTGGGATAGAAAGCAAAAGACCCACAATCAGGCGCGATTGTGGATCTTTGCGTGCTCAAGAATCTTCTGTCTTACACCTGTTTGAATTCGATCCAGTCGATCTGCAGACCCGGCTTGATGAAGTCCAATTTCATCTCATAGAGACCGGCCTCTAGCTCAACTTTGACGAGCTTCTGCTTGATCCATTGGCCATCTGTCCCGTTAGTCTGAATCGTCGTCATCAATTGACCGTTCAACATTACGTTGCAGGCACTCTGAGCCAATTCCGTTTCTGGAGACATGATGCTGACAAAAACCCGGTAAAGTCCGGGCTGGCTTACCTCGATGAGGGTAGAACCCGCTGGGACAGGCTTGATCCGTGCCTCCTTGGATAGGGACTGCGCCTGCTCCGGTGATAGAGCCGGATTCGCCACGAATGCATTTACCGCTTCTTCAATCATCTGGTCTCTCGAGAATACCGGCGCCTTCATCAGAAACTCGCAGATATTCATGGCGCAACGCTGCAGTTCTCCACGGGTTAACGTACCATTGTCCAAGGATTCCAGGGTATTATCATCATAGGCATTGATCTCAGCGCCATAGTTGCTGACAACCATATATAGATCGTTCTGTGCACGAACCATCCAGTTCGTGAATTTGCGGTCTGCCGGACCTCCATGGACCACATCATTCATAACCGCCCACCAATCCGTCATAACAATGCCTTTAAAGCCCCATTCTCCGCGAAGAATGGTCGTGTTCAAGTCATAATTAGATGCGGCCCAATGCCCGTTAACGGGATTGTAGGAGGTCATAATCGAATTGGCTCCGCCCTCCCGTACTGCAATTTCGAAGCCTTTCAGATAGATCTCCCGAAGGGCCCGCTCCGACATGACTGCATCCACCTTGCTGCGGTGCTTCTCCTGGTTATTGCAGGCGAAATGCTTCAGCGTCGCGTTAGAGCCGCCTCTCATCATCCCCCGTGTACACGCAGCGGCAAATGCTCCCGAAATCAGCGGGTCCTCCGAGAAGTACTCGAAGTTGCGCCCATTTAGCGGACTGCGCCGGATGTTCAGACCTGGCCCCAGCAGGGTGTCAATGTTGTTGCTCAGCAGCTCCTGGCCCTCCAGAACATACAGCTCTTCGATCAGATCCACGTTCCAGGTTGCAGCCAGCAAAGTCCCAATCGCTACCTGCGTCGCCTGCTGCCCGGTGTCCATCCGAATCCCGGAGGGTCCATCTGCCGTGCAGCCGACCGGAATGCCGTACCCCAGCAGACTGTCGCTTACACCGCCAAAGGCGGAGGCCGTACCCGGTGTGACCAGCGGACTGCTCATGCCTTCTCCTCGAACGATGGCAGCTAAATCCTGATCGCTAAGCTGGGCGATGAATGCTTCCATCGTGACAGTGCTGTCATACACATCTTTTAATGTGTAGCCTTGATTCCCGGTCTGCTCCAACGTCACCGGTAGATTCTTCTCGATCCGCTCCGCCAGCGAGGTCTTCTGTGTCGGTACATCGGCAAAGATGAGCTCATAGGTGCCGTCTTCCTTACGTACGCCCGGCATCATGCGTGTAAAGCTCTCCGTTGGCGCCAGCGCCTCCTGCAGCTGTTCCACCACCTGAAGCTGCGCCACTTCGTGCCCGTCTTTTCCTTCCACACCGACCTGAGCCAAGTTCTTGACACTACTCCCTACAAAAAGCTTATACGTTCCAGCTTCCAAAACATAAGCGGATGGATGTCCGGTCACTCCGCTGTCATCATAAGAGGCCATGGAACGCACGGCGAAGCTTAAGGAAAGATGCTGTGACTTTCCGGCCGAAAGCGGTTTCGTTTTTGCGAATGCAGATAGAGATCTAGTCGGTTGACCCAGCTTTCCCTGCGGTGCCTCATAGTAGACCTGCACGACTTCCCTGCCAGCATAGCTCGTCCCCACGTTGGTGACGGTAACGCCGATTTCTAAATGCGGTTCTCCGTCTTTGACCGTCAGCTTGGCTTCTTCAGGCTCAAGCTTGAACTCGGTATAAGATAAGCCAAAGCCAAATTCGAACTGAACTTTATCGGGACAGAAGGTCTCGAAATACCGATACCCGACATAAATATCCTCCTGATAAAAGTTCCGAAGTTCATGTCCATAGTTGCGGGTGGACGGATAATCCTCGATGGAGTAGGCAATCGTATCGGTTAATTTGCCACTCGGAGTTACCTTGCCTGAGAGGACGTCAGCAATCGCGTTGCCGCCTTCCATCCCGCCCTGCCAAGCATAAATGACACATCCGATCGGATGGATATGACGCTCATCGTTCAACCAGCTCATATCCATTATATTGGATACGTTCAGCACTACGGCGGTCCGCTCAAAATTCGTAGTTACCAGTCTGAGCATTTCTTTCTCATCATCAGTTAACTGGTAACTCCCCGGCTCATTCGCATTATCCTGATCTTCGCCGGCTGTACGTCCAATGACAACGATGGCCTTGTCCGACTCCTGCCTCGCCTGGGCTACGAACTCATCGGTTAACGGCATTTCCTTCTGGTGCCAAGGCTCAGCAGCCCAGCCGCCTCCCCCATTATCGAACGGGTTCTGCTCGATCCACTTTTCATAGACGCTGCCAACTTCTCATTAACGGTAATCTTCTTGTTACTCCGAAGGCCGTCTAATAGATTCGTAGTGTAGGGGACGTTCACACTTCCGCCCGACCCTGTACCACTGCGATAATAATTCACTTGGGTTCTGCCAAAAATTGAAACGCTTTCACTTTCCTGTATCGGAAGCACCTGATCGTCATTCTTTAACAGCACAGCACCTTCTGCGGCTACCTGCCTACTGAAATCAGCAAAACCTTCCAACGGAACTCCTATCTTCTGCGCGCTCAAGTAATCTCCTCCTCATGCTGAAATGTTCTGTCATTCAAAGATTATAGCAAACCCTCGGTAGAATTGAATGAGAATTTGTTAACACGGCCAAAGATATGAGAAGAGAGAGTTAGCCGATTAGATGGCAAAAACCCGCTCTAGGAGCGGGCTTATTCGTGCTTATTTAATTGGAACACGGGGGCTGATTTCCTTGCCGTTCTTATCCTCGGCCACGATCCAGTATGTCTCTTTCTTTAGATCCAGGGGGCCATAGCGATGATAGGTGCGTTCTCCACTAAATTTGGATTCATAAGATTGAAGTTCCTTTATCGTTCCACCTTTGGATACCAGTCTAATCCAGAAGGTTCCGAGCTGAGCTTGGCTTACATCGTAATAAAGTATTGTCGAGATAGGGGAACTCACAACCTTATTAATTGTAACCGTTCCTCCATGCTTGAGAGGAAGAGGCTTATTGATTTCATAGGTGACGGTATCCTTCTGCATTTGCTTTGTGGATACATTAACATCAAATACCCATGGTTTATCCATTTGAGCACGCATTTCTTTCCCCGAGAAGTTATAAGAAATTTTAATCTGAAGCAGTTCCCCCTTAGGAAAATGAGGCAGAGTATTTAATGGCACATCCCCAGATATCGTATAAGTGTCATTGTTCTCTTCGCCAAATCCTTGGTTCCAAAACGGATGCGGAGCTTCCTCTCCGTTAACGGAGATACTAGGAGCTAGGGATAACACCTTGTCCAAGTCCGTGTTCACACCTTCTGCAGGCTCCAATGTGGCACTAATCAACAGCCGATCCGTATCGACCAGCACTTCGTTCAAGGTCATCCTGCCATAGGCATTCTCGGCCGTTTCGCCAACGGTCGTCTTATAATTGGATAGATCAGGCGGGTGATCCACTTGGATGAAACTCTCGATTAATTGGTAAATTAGTGGCATTTTAGCCAGCGCTGTACTCCCCAGCGGGATTACTAGACTTGCTGTTAAGACAATGGCGCCTGCCAGTCCCGCCCATTTGATCATGGAAGGCGTTCTGCGCTTAGGAAGCTTGCGGAGCACGCGCTTTTCCCATCTTTTCCGGTCAATCTCTGTTAGCGTCTCTTCCTCATATCCCGACACATCGATCCGTACATTATTTAAATCTTCATATAAGGACATCTACTACACCTCTTTATTTGAAATGAACAGCTGTCTCAGCTTCTTCCGTCCGCGCGAAAGCTTGTTATGGATCCAGGATTCTTTTACTTTCATCTCAGTTGCCATTTCGCGGGAAGGCACGCCCTCCAAGTAATATTTCACGAAAATCTCCCGCTCTACCTGGGACAAGTGGCGCAGCACCTCATCAACATCTTGATGCGTCGGCACCAGCTCTGCCCTATATAAATCATCCGTTATCTCAGTATGGGTGATTTGGCTCTGGTTTCTTATTATTTTGCGCTGATAATCTATAGCTCGGTATTTCGCAATCGCCGCAATCCACTGCTTGAACGTATTCTTCTCAGGGTCAAAAGAGCTAATATTCTGCCATGCCGCCAGCAGCACATCGTCCAGGCATTCCTCGTACTCCTGCTGATTGTAGTGGACATAACGCCTGATAATGGCCGAAAGCTGCCCTCCACAGGTCTGAATAATAGAAGCGATCGCTCTCTCATCGCGGTTCTTAATTTGCTCTACAAGGTCGTCCTCAGATATTGTATTCAAGAAAAGCTGCCCTCCCTCACTTTGTTCCCGGTACCTATTAGGTAATACGAGTGAAAAGGTCTAAACCTATCACATCCCTTCTACATTTTCTTTCGGTGAGCTTGCTCTCAAACAAAAAGGACTGCCTCAGAGAGGCAGCCCGTCAATAATCCTTAATGGAACGAAGTCTACTTCGGAATCTTGTTCAATTCTTCCGCCGTCTTCTTGCTTTCCACCTAATACCAACATTCCCGGCACCCGAGTCAGAGGATCAGCTCGAGATGAGACCATTACCCTATCGCTATTTGGGATCAAGTTCCCCTTCCCCAAGCCTACTCCTTCACCTGTGCCAACAAGCACTCCATCTCATCGGTGTAGAAGCGGTTGCCGTTGCGCTTATCAAATTTACCAGCGGCGTCAAAGGCCAGACCGGCGTAGATTTCTGACAGGCGCGACACATTGCTTGCCGCACCGGCCTCCGTAATATACGCGGGCAGGCGGACATTGAACTTCACCTGTTCCCGGGCAAGGCGCTTGAACAGGACAGCTGCCGCAATATCAAAGGCCATGCGGAACATCGGGCTCTCATGATTATGAGTCAGCGATGCGAACGCTTCATAGACCTCAAGCCCCCGGAAGGGATCCGCATGGGTCAGGTAAATGATCTGCTGTCCCGCAGCCTTGATAAAGTCGCGGTTGCCTTTAATCAGCCGGAAGCTATCACGTTCCAGCTTGGCCGCCTCATCCCGCCGCCCGGTACGGTACAGCGGCATGAGCAGCTTAGGGTTGGTCACATGGGGTACTTCAGCACAGGACATGTGGCCGCTCATGATGGACTTCGCCTCAGCCAGTGCCCGCTCATAATCACCCAACATGAAATAATATTCAACGAGCACATCCTGCTCACAGGCCTGGCAGTTGCTCAGGGAATCGCGATCAACCGGTCGCCATTTGTCCAGATATTCGCCGGCCTGCCCAAGCTCTCCCGTCAACATCGCCACACGGAAATGATAGTATTCATACGTTCTCTCGGTATGACCCGCCTTCTTGATACGGAGCTTGAAGTCCTCCAGCAAATTATAAATCTGGCCAAGCTGAATGTCCGGGAACGAAGGAAGATCGTCCAGAATCCATTTGTAGGACCATAACAGGCTATGCAGATCATACTCGAACAGCTCAGGGTGTTTATCGTATTGCCCCAGCTGCCAAGAGAAGGCAACCAGTGCCTTCATCGGATATCCGCTAAAAGAAGCCGTATTCACCAACATGCTGCGCGCTTCATATCCCTGTTCCATGTCTCCCGCGGAATCGGCTAACCGGATAGCCCGCTCTAACAAATCAATCTTAGCCGGGGAATCCGGCAGGTCCATGGCTTCCTCCAGCAAATCCTCAAACTCAAGCTCCATACTCATTCGTTGTCTCCTCCCTTGTCAGCCTGCGATAATCCCAGATCAATAAACCTCAATATGCCCTCATTCAGCACCTGCATTTCTTTGCGGTTCAGCGGATAATGCCCCATCATCAGCGCATTCACGTACAGCATTTCGATCGCCGCCCTGAGTATACCGTGATGATTAGAGCCGAAGACCCGTGCGATGACCTCATTGTCCAAATTCAGATACAGTGTGGAGTATACCTGCTCCTGATGGGAGGCACCCAAGCTGTTTAAAATCGACGACAGCTCCGTGGTGCTCACTTCTTCAGCAGCAATCAGGCTCCGCAGATCGGAGGATTCCTTCGACAGGGTGAACAGAGAAGGAAGCGCGGCCGGCTTGAACCGCTGAAGCTGAACCCTGCAGCGGAATGGCTGCAGCGCAATATCTCCCTCCCTGATCAGCTCGTAGTACTGCCTCCGCTCCCCTGGCGTAAGGTCGGTAAAGGAGAAGGAGACATCCTCCGGCAGCAGCCGCTCGATCTTTTTCCCCGGGTACAGCCTCTGTACACCTTCGAGCAGCCCGGCATCGTATACATATCCCCCGTTGATCACTGGCAGCGATTGCGCGGCGGCGACATGCATAATCTGTCTGTACTCATCCAGTGTAAGTGTAAAATACAGCTCATCGTTCTCATCCAGCAGCTCGCCAAGATCCCTACGGCCATAACTGCTCTCGAAAGGCAGCCACCGGTGGATCATTCGGAAGAACGTCTCATCCTCGACTGCCAAGGCTTTCATCGACAAGGCGTGTAGCTGGATGATCCCCTTGAGCCTCTCGGGGTCCTGTTCTGCCAGATTCATAAGTTCACGGCGCAGCGACTCCCCTAGCTCTGTACGAACCGTCTCCAGCTTCTCATTCTCATAGAAATGCTCCCGCGAAGCTGTCGGCTGCAGCTCATCCGTCCAAATGATGCATTTGACAAAAAAGGCCCAGTCCGGAAGAATGTTCTCCGCCGATTCAGAGACAAGCATATGCTTCAGGTATACACGGTGCGAACGCTTGGCGTTCAGATTAACGGAGTATGGCAGAATGTAGGCAATTCCAGAGGTCCGACCGGAGGATGAGGCTAAAGGGATAAAATCATGAACCGCCTCCCCAAGCAGCTGCTCGCCGAATTTCTGAACCTCCTCGCGTCTTCTCCGGACAAGAGACAAATCGTTCATCCAGTCCGGATGCGGGATATTGATCGTTTTGCTGATGCCCTCCGACTCGAGCACAACAGGGTAAGGGAGCAGGGCCCCATAATCACCAAGCCATTCTTCGAGATTGGCCGGATCGAAGTAGAGCTCGCAACCCGGCTTGCATCTTAGGTAGACCTTAGTTCCGTGCGACAGCTCGTTCTCCAATTTACGTATACTATATGTACCATCCGGCTTCCCACGCCATTCTAGTGAGGGACCTCCCTTGGCCGACCGGGTTAGAAGCACAATCTCATCACTAACCATGAAGCAGGACAACAAGCCAATGCCAAACCGGCCGATAAATGAGGTTTCCCCCACCAGCTTTCCGTCTTTTCGCTTGGAGGATTGCCCGATCATCGCCAGAAACTCGTGAATGTCCTCCTCAGTAAGGCCGATCCCGTTATCCTCCATAGCCAGCGTTGCACTGCTGCCTGTTCCGATGACTTCTGCCCTCACCTGCCCTGGATAAGAGGCATCCCTCTCCCGCATGGCAGTGATGGCGTCAACCGCGTTCTGCAGTAACTCCCGTAAGAACACCTTGGGACTGCTGTATAGATGATTGGATAATATGTTAATCATTCCGCTGAGATCGACTTGAAAACGGAATTCTTCCTGCATATGCGAATTCATTATAGTCCCTCCTTTTCCTATATATGTTTATATAAGTTTTACCATACTTATACCCCAAAGGAAAAATAGACAGTTATTAAGAGATTGATAGACAACAATCGTCCTGTCCGTCCAGATTCATAACATTTGACACCTACATACCTGCGACATATACAATAGACTTGTCTACACGGGTAATGTTGGGATACCACTGCCCTTGACCACACCACTCCCCAGGAACAGATGTATCCCGGATATAAGCTCACTGCGACCGTGAAAGGCTATGACGAACTGAATCAGTGGGTGCTCCTAGATCATGCCCGTGTGCTGGAGAGTAGACGCCGCTAGCACTTCCTTATGGGCACCATGTAACTACATATACAAGCGATATCCGCAAGTAACATGACAAGTAAATCTATATTCGGAGGCTCACCAATGGACCAGACACTAATCGATCAGTTAACCCAGTGGCATGAAGAAGACGAACATCAGCGGATCGTCGATACGCTGCTGGCCATTCCCGAAGAGGAACGGGATTATGAAGCGGTCAGCCGGTTGGCAAGGGCTTATAACAACTTGGAGCTCTATGAAGAAGCTCTCTCGCAATTGGCCACCATAGCAGATGCGGGGCAGCAGGACCCGCTGTGGCAGTACCGTGCTGGATATGCTCTTTATTATTTGTGCAGGTATGGTGAGGCGGCGCAGGCTTTTGGTGCTGCGGACAAGCTGGAGCCTGGCGATCCGGACACCGAGTGGATGCTGAAGTCGAGCCAGCGAAAAGCCGGAAAGCAGCTCAGAGAGGAGCAGCGAATGGCAGCCAGACGGGCTGCAGCTGCGGTAGAGCCGGGGCGCGCGAATGGAGATGCTGTTCCCTTTACGGATGAGTTCATGAGCGAGTTCTGGGAAGACAGCGACTATGCAAGGAAGGCCTACGTTAGCGAACCGCCAACGGATGAGATGATCGCCTCGGTTGAAGAAGAGCTGGGATACAAGCTGCCCGCATCGTATATCGCTTTGATGAAGCAGCAGAACGGCGGGGTTCCGAAGAATACCTGCTTCCCTACCGATGAAGCGACCTCTTGGGCTGAGGATCATATTGCCATTACCAGCATCATGGGTATCGGCCGGGAGAAAAGCTATTCCCTATGCGGAGACACCGGCAGCCGGTTCATGATTGAAGACTGGGGCTATCCTGACATTGGGGTCGTCATCTGCGACTGTCCATCTGCCGGTCATGACGTGGTCATGCTGGACTACAGAGCCTGCGGACGGGATGGTGAGCCCTCGGTCATTCATGTGGATCAGGAGAGTGATTATGAAATCACGTTTCTGGCTGATAATTTCGAGACGTTCATCAAAGGATTGGTGAGCGAGGAGGAATTCGATACTGCTGAAGAGGATAAAGAGGCCGATCTCCACAGGGTGGCCACCGGGGATTTCTCCCCCTTGCTGAAGGAGCTGTGCGCTCACGTCACGGAAGTGCCGCAGATCGAGTCCACAATCCGGCGTATCTGTACCCGCATTGTTGAAGATAAAGGGCATTTCTCGTTCCATAACGATCCGCTGTCCTATCTGATGTATGACGTGCAGTTCTGGCTCTATACGAGGTCCTACCCGGATACCGGACGCCAGCAGTACCTGGATGTCTATCCGAAAATGATTGCCTTCGGCGGTGAATTTAGCCAAGGCGGTTATGCGCCCGGGTGGATTACCGACTGGCTGGACCAGCGTATACGCGATGGACGCATTGCCGAAGAGCAGGGCCGGTTGAGCTTGACGGCTGAGGCCGAAGCCGAGCTGATCCGGCAGCTGGAGCAGGCCTGAATTGCATGAACAGGCGCTAGGCTAACGCTTGGCTAGTCAACCCGTTGCTGGTCAACTACAATAGGAGCCCGCGTACCACGCGGGCTCCTGTCTTTTACCGTCTCAATAAAGTTTACATCAGAGAAGGAGCTGCTGCTCCAGCCTCTTGCTTAACCTCAAAGCGCCAGCAGCCGTTCAGGCAACTCGCGTCCTAACCCCAAAACCCCAGCAGCTCCTCCAGTCCTTCCCGCAGCGGCGGCTGCGCTTGACGCGCGGCTCCGGCCAGCTTCTTCGGGCTCCCGAAGATCCGGCTGAGCACCAGCTGGGCTTGATGATCCTCCTTACCTTGCAGCGCTTGGACAAGTGCATCCGCAAGCTCAGGGCGGTCAATCAGCAAATTCTTGACCTGCCTGCCCTCCTCGTTCCCGCCCAGCAGGATCGATACGATCACCGGCATGTGCTCCGCCTGTACACCATGGGCCTGGATAAATGCCTCCGCATAACCGTCCTGCACCATCTGGTGCTCTGTATCCACCAGCTCCATGTAGCGGCATACCAATGGAAAATAAGCTTCGCTGTATAGGCCAAGGCCCATTACGGCGTAGGTTCCCGGCATCACTGACTTCTCGCCCGGTTCCACATCCCCGTACCACGCGAACTCCTCCATCGCGGTGTCCGCATACTCTGCTAGCTTGGGATATAACCCCGGGTAGCTTAGCGCATTGGCAAAGAACTGGTGCAGCTTGGACTTGGCCAGCTTTTTGACGGGCAGTAAATGCTTCTGGCTGCTCTTCAGCTTCAATTGGTAACCCTTAGGGAACCCCTGCCGCAAGAGGCCGGTTATATAATCCAGGGCTTCCCCGTAGGCCTGCTCCTCTTCAGATAGAATCCGGATATCGATCGTCTGTGTCACGTCATTGTTCTTGCCTTCCATCCGCTCACTAGCGTGGATGCTATTGAACTTGCCGCTGCCGGTCTGCAGATAATCTTGGGCCCGCTTGGAGCCCAAACTCACTGCAAGCTCCAGATATTTCTGCCGGGTATCCGGCTCGGTGAGACCAATCTGCAGGGCCGCATACAGGAAGAAATCCAATTCCACAGGGTCTACTCCGGCGGGATCCGGCTCTCCCTTCAATATCCAATCATGCCCATAATCGCCCTCACGCTCAAAATACTGCGGAAGCAAATAATCCTCCGCCCACTGTCTAAAAGCCGAAGCACACTGCCGGTTCCACGCGTCTCTGCGCTTCGGGAAGTTATGCAGCTTGCCCGACAGCTGCCGAAGCAGCGGGTCAATCACCTTCTCGTCCTGACTCATCAATTCCGGATTGATCAAATACCGGGCAAAAAAGAACAGATCATGGTCACCCGGCAGCACGGGCAAGTCGGACATGATTTTGGACTCGATAAAATGCTCCAGCGACTTCCGCAGCTCAGCCAGCTTGGACTCATTCACCAGCCTGCGATGAAGAGTAATAGTTGAATTTTCCCGTTCAAATAAGAACACGACATCCAGCCGGTAGTCGAAAAATTGCGCGCCGAACTCATCCGACCGAAGCAGCTCATCCATTCGCCCGCACAACGCCGGGAACAACTCGTCCGTAAGCTGCTCATTGGTCAACTCCTCGATATAAGGACCCGCCTCAATTTGGTACGAGCTGTCGCTCCAAGAGAAGGGTTCAGACACGTCGATGTGGATGTGCCCCTCTGCCCAGTTGAATTTGCCTTTTCTCCAGGCTACCCGCAGGTAATCCCTTATCCCGGCCTGCAGTCTGCTGCGGTTCTTGACCTGACCCATACTACGGCTCTCCTTGGCGTAAATTGCCATCACTTCGTTCCATACCTCATTCAGAAAAGTCTCTACAGCTTCGCTCAACGGTAACGCCCTCCCACTGGAAAAGGTTAAGACACACTATGAACAGATTCGATATCTCTATGAAAAAAAATCTCACTCGTTGGATGCCACTTCTCAGCCTTAGAGTTAGTACGTTATAAATACTCCCCGAAATAGAACTCCACTCTTTCACGGTTGTACCCATCCTCGCCCCTCCAGGCTGCCATCGATACAAAATCCGTCCCCCGCCCGCGATCCGGGCGATCATCATCCTTAGCTTGCAGCAGTCCGGCGAACCCCCAAATCTCCATCACGGTATCCCGCTCATATGGATTGGACGGCAGTATCTCCTTCCAGCGCTTCTCGAGCTGCCGGGCTGCTTCCCCATCGCCGCAGGCCTCCACGGCCTCAAGCATCCGCTTCAGAATGGCAATGTCCTCCTCGCTAACCTCGAATTCTTCTTCCTTGGCGAGAATTTCAAGGTCCATTAAGCAGTAGATCAAATAGTTAAGCCGAACGCCGCCCCATTTCACACGCTCAAAATTAAGAACATTCCAATCTTCGTCGGTGTATTGCTCGTCCGCCATCAGCTTGTTATCATTGCACACTCCGCAAGCGGAGTAAGACGGCCCTTCGGGCTGCCGCTGCGCATAGGTATGTATAGATAAGTCATGCGTAAGCGCATAGCTGGACAAGGCGCTCCGCCAGTAAACTTTGCGTGTAGATAGACTATGGAGGAAGGCGCGGGCCACCTTTTTCTTCGTAATGCTCATCTCGTGCAGTTCTCTCAGTCTTCGAACGCACTCGTCATGCGATATCGTCACCGGATCGAACATAAGCCCCTTGCTTTTTGCATACTGGAAATCCTCGTCCGAGCAGACGAACTCTCCATCTCTCCAGCGGCCGGAGGTCCAATGTGTGTTGATTAGAATTTTCTTAGCCTTGGAATCCATCATGTATTCCTCCTGCTTATTCAGAGATATTTACTAGGGAAACATGGCTGCACAGCTCCATATCTTTTCATGATACACTGGAAAAGACAGGAAAGGAAAGGTATGAAGCATGGCAATCTATATTGTGAATTTAGTAACAAGGAGAGAGTGAACGATGTGGTTTTTATTTGCCGTACTGACAGCTTTAACTTGGGGAGGTGCAGATTTATTTTATAAAAAAGGCAGTGACAGCCATGACCGGCTCAGTCATATCCGAATCGTCATTATGGTAGGCTTGGTGATGGGGATTCACGCCACCGCTTATATGTTCATTCAAGGATTAAGCTTTAATCCTGTGGACTTGATTCGCTATTTCCCCGTCTCTGCACTGTACATCTTGTCGATGACGATCGGTTATATCGGGCTCAGATATATGGAGCTCTCACTGGCGTCTCCCGTGCAGAATTCTTCAGGAGCCGTTACAGCCATCCTCTTGTTCATATTCTTCACCCACGATCTGAGCCTCATCGAAATAATGGGCGTGGTGATCATTACTTGCGGAGTTATTGGGATCGCCATATTGGAAAAGAGAGCTGAGCACAAAGCGCTCCTGAACAGTTCAGTACATATCGACATCAAATATCAAATTGGATTTATGGCCATCATTTTCCCGATTCTGTACTGCTTGATCGATGGGCTCGGAACCTTTGCCGATGGCATTTATCTGGATGAGCTTCATTTAATCAGTGAGGACGCTGCGCTGATTGCTTATGAATTCACTTTTTTCATATGTGCCGTGTTAGCATTTACATACCTCAAGTTCATTAAGAAACAGCCGTTCAATTTGTTCAAAGAACGTGTGAAGGGTTATGCTGCCATATTAGAGACAACCGGGCAGTTCTTCTATGTGTTCGCCATGTCCAGCAATGCCATTATTGCCGCGCCTCTGATTGCTTCGTACAGCATTTTCTCGGTCCTCCTGTCCCGCATCTTTCTGGGGGAACGACTGAGCAAGCAGCAGTATGCCATGGTGATGATCGTCATGGTTGGCATAGCTCTGCTCGGTATTGCGGACGAACTGTAACACTTTCGCTTAGCTTGAAAATGATTCTAGAACCTAGTATAAGGAGGCTGCAAAAATGCTCCAAGCCGATATGAAGCGAATCTCCTCTCTGCTCCCCTGTCTGTCCCTGATCCCTGAAAAAGATTGGGCGGAGGCCGAGATCCGGACGGTTACTCGGGCTACCCCGCATTTCATACGAGAAGGCCATGTCCTGCAGCATGCTATGTTCATTCTGCAAGGAACTGTCCGTATCTATAAAATCACCCCGCAAGGGAGAGAAGTCACCCTTTACCGTGTGCAGAATGGACAAAGCTGTGTGCTTATGATGGCCAGTATTTTAGGAGAGACCCCTTATGAGGCCTCGGTTTCTATTGAAGTGGACACCGAGGTTCTATTAATACCCATCCCCTTGTTCAGGAAATGGATGGACCTATATCTGCCGCTCAAGCAGCATATTTTCCAGCAGATTATCGAAAGAATTACATCTGTCACTCAGCTTGTAGAGAGTATTGCCTTCCAATCGATCCCGTATCGCATCGCGGAATTCCTGCTGAAGCAGATGGATACTGACAACCAGATGACTCTGCAAATCACCCACGAGCAGCTAGCTGTTGAACTCGGGACAGCCAGAGAGGTGATCAGCCGTTCCCTGAAGGACCTTGCCCGTAACCATATCATTGCAGCCCGCAGAGGCTGTATCCAAGTTCTGGACCGCAATCTATTGCTTGAGCTCATACATACATAACGATTCAATGTGACTTTGTCACGGTTGATGTGCTGGGAGACTGCTAAGCTAAATACAAATTCAATTTAGAGGTGAACTTGTATGAAGAACCCAGGTGATCAACGTACGAATTATTACGACAGCTCCAACCTCAAGAAGGTGCCCGAGCTCATTCGGCTTGCTCCACAGGCTGCTGAGTCCTTCTTCGCATTCGAAAAGGAAGTATATCATGAGCTCCACACCCTTCCCCTTAAGACTAAAGAGCTCATTGCACTCGCCGTTGCACACGTGACAGGCTGTCCTTATTGCATTGATGTCCACACCCAGAAATTCAAATCGCTTGGCGGGACACGGGAAGAAATGTTTGAAGCCGTACTGGTAGCGACCTCGACCCGGGCCGGGGCGGTACTGAGCCACGCCACCCATTCCCTGCTTGCTTTTGAGGAGGAGCATTCGGGCAGTCAGGAAAAAACCGAGGAGCCTCCTAGCCCGGGCACACCGAGCTGTTTTTGTTAGCTTTTCGCAGGGCTGTTTAACCTAAGCTATGCGGCCGTTACGCTCCTCTTGCAGCAAAAGAAAACCCGGCCCCCATCGGCCGGGTTCTCTATTGGGGCAGTTGTTCGAATAACGTCGGATTATTCACTGCCTTGTGTTGTTCTGAACAGCCTTGCTGACATCATAATCGGTCAGATCAATGTCAGGCTGCATGCCCAGCGCTAACTTGGCCATCTGGCTACCGATGAACGGGCCCATTGTTAATCCAGAGGCGCCAAGTCCGTTGACCGCCAAAAGCCCCTCCCAGCCCGGAACCGCTCCAATTACCGGCAGGAAGTCGGCTGTAAATGGACGAAATCCCACTCTTACCTCCTGAAAGGTACTCTCTGCCAGTCCCGGTGCCCAGGCAAGGCATTTGCTGATGATTTCATGCATACCGCCTGGGGTTACCCGCGTATCATAGCCTTCAATATCATTCTCATGCGTAGCTCCCACCACAATCTTCTGCTGCTCAAAGGCAAGCAGATATTGATCCGAAGGTGGCATTACTACCGGCCATTCACCTGTATTCAGCTTCTCGTCTGGGAGCTGCAGATGCATGATCTGGGCCTTTTGATATCTCACCTGAAAATCAACACCCAAAGGCTTCAGCACCTGCCCCGCCCATGCTCCCGCGCACACGATAACCTTCTCAGCCGGGTAGCTGGTTGCCCCGCATATTACGCCCGTTACACGGCCAGCATGATATTCAATCTTAGCGTCCTCATATATTAGCTCAGCTCCATTCCTCACAGCAGCTCGGAGCAAAGCATCACGTAGCGCCCGCCCGTCGACCCGGGCGGCCCCGCTAATGTGAAGGGAAGCGTACCCTTCCACGAGCAGGGGGAACCGCTCGCGGGTTGCATGCTCATCCAACCGGGTAATCTCACCGATCTCCGGTGCGTCTTCCAGGCGCTGATATGCACGTTCTTCCATTTTGCCGATTTTCTCCGGATCCATATGTATGTTAAGAGCACCTACCCTGGCATAGCCGGTCTCCGTCTCCCCTTCTCGTTCAAGCTCTTCAATTAGAGCCGGGTAATAACGGGCACCGGCCTTCGCCAGCTGGTACCAAGCCTGATTCCGCCTCTGGGACAACCATGGGCAGATAATCCCTGCGGCCGCATCCGTAGCCTGCCCTTGTTCCTGCCGGTCGATAATGAGCACATCCGCTCCTAACTTCGCCAGGTGATATGCCGTAGATGCGCCGGCAATTCCGGCACCGATAACAATGACTTTCATGATGATTCATTCCCTTCCGGATCGCTTCCAGTCTTATCATTATAACTAGATCCCCATGAAAAGTGTCTACACCCTCTTGGTATCGGGAAAATCGGCAAAAAAAATTGAAACTTTTACCACATGTGGAAGTCTATATAGATACTACTACTTAGAGGAGGTTCAATTTTTGTGAGGAAATTTTTAGCTTATCTGTCACTAAGCTTGATGTTACTAGCTTCATCAGCATCCGCCGCTTATGCCGCCAGTCCCGCACCCGGTGAAGGAAGGGCACTCAGCGGAATTGTGGACATTGACTTTACGGCTGAGGGAGATGGAACCGGGCTTGCGCTGGACAGGAATGGAACAGTCTGGTATTGGCACGGCAACGAGCCAGCCACACGCGGACCAAGCGTCCCAGGTGCTGTGAAGATAACCCCCAAGCTGCTGCTAAAGCGGGACGGAACTGTATGGGAATGGAAACCAGGCTCCTCTACCAGCTACCAGGTGCAGGGCTTGTCAAGTATTCGCAAGATTTCGAGCAGCAATGCCGGCAGCCTTGCACTGGATAACACCGGCAATCTGTGGGCTTGGGGACAGAGCTGCCAGGTGGCCATCGCGGCGAACTCAAAGCTTGTCCAAGATATGTGCTCTGATTACCGGGCCCGGGATCCGCTGCTGGATCAGCCTATCCTGATTACCCATGACATCGTTGATGCTGATATCAATACAGATCTTGCCTTCGCCCGCAAGAATGGTCTTATTGAGCAGTTTTATTACGGGGATAATGTACATTCTGGGGCGAATAGCTACCGACTTCCAGGTAACCGCAAAGTGGTATCTATATCCGAGAACGCGATGTCTGCAAATCGTGGTGCCGTGTTCGTACTCGCGGGTGATGGAAGCCTTTGGTATGGTTTTAATGGCGGCAATCTGCAGCAGATCGCACACAACTCTGCCTTCCGTTCCATTGATGCAGGGTACGAGTCGCAATTGGACAGTCTCGTGACCGATTCAAAGGGGCAGGTGTGGGCAACTACTTCCTGGAACTCCGACAATACCAGCTCTTCCATTAAGCTAAAGGGACTGAGCCATATCGTGAAAGCTGTGGCCCGTTCGATCAACAGCGGCTTGGCCATGGATAAAAGCGGCAAGGTATGGCAATGGGGCAAAACGAAATTGACTATGAACTTTAGTCCCCTTAACGGATCCCCCAAGGTGCTGCCTGTGCAGCATGAGCTGACTGTCAGCTGGAACGGTGCCAACCTACCGCTCACATCCGCACCTATACTGCGTGACGGATCGCTGCTTGTACCGATGAGGGAGCTATTCGAGGCTTTCGGTGCCAAGGTGGATTACAACAATGGCCAAATCCACGCTTCACGGGGCGAGCGGACCCTTTGGCTGACCGTGTACAGTAAGACGGCAACCATAGATGGAAAGCAATCGTTGATGAGCGCGGCACCAATCTATGTGGATGGTAAGACCTACGTACCGCTGAGATTTCTATCACAAGCTCTCGGAGCTGCTGTGGAGTGGAAGGCGGCTGAGGGCGATGTGTCGATCGTACTGAGTAAAAACTAATGGTGGTGATTGTACAGAGTCCATCACATAGAATTGAATAGATTTTAATTGTTGTTTCAATTCTTTCTGTTATGTTAACGATCTCAGGAACTTATTATAGAACCATTAATCTGTAAGAATATGGGCCATTTCTCTGATCATTCTCTCACTCTCATTATTCTTTGAAAGGTAGAATGCCAAAGAGGAAACGCGTATCATAGACAGAAGAATGATATGATTCACAAGATATTCCGCGGAGTGGCAGCGTGGGTAGAATAGTTCACTTTGAAATTCATGTAGATGACATGGAGCGTGCCAAAAAGTTCTACGGAGGTAGCTGGATTACCGCAAATAAACAGGCACTTTCCTTGAATAGGAGAAGTGCCTGTTTCTAAATTCAGATAATAAATCATCAGTTAAACTGAACAAGCTTATCCATTCTGGGCACCTGCCTCCCTCCTGAAAATTGTAAAGATTGCCTATTTTTTTGAAATGGGATACTATAAAAAAAAAGTCTAAGCAACTTCCTCTTTCAGGTTCGTTCGGCAGTGAGATGCAATCGTTTGCTTAAGTAGCAGCCTGTGACTTCACTCTCAATAGAACCACTTTAATCTAGCGTTCGCTCTAGTTCATCTTATGTCGACTACGTTTACAGATATCGCCGGCGTACGATGCCGCGCTCCACTTCATTTTTCATAGAACTTGTCCAAGCAGCCAACGGCTCTGATCGCGATCGTTGATATGGTAGCGCTCTCTTGTGTCATGAGCCAGATGGACGAGCCCGGCTGCCTTATTCCAGATGATCTTGCATAATTAGATTTATTGACATCGTCCTTCGGAACTTACGTCTCCCCCTCTGTTCAGTCGATCTCGGCTTATATTCAGTTGGGCTGCAGTGCATCGTGATCCCACATCGTATAGCCACCAGAGAATCGACGATTGCTGTTCCGAAGTGACGATGGGCCTCAAGATGAAGCTTAAGTGAGGAGGGGTCACGAACGTTATGTCCGTAGACTCAAAGATACAGAGGGATATCCTATTCGCCCATTGGTTCCGACATGCCGGGGCCGGTCTGGCGGTCGTTTCCAATGAGGGCGCTTTTTTAATGGTTAACGAATCGTTTTGCGGGATGCTCGGTTATGCGGAGCATGACCTGCTGCGGCTATCTTTTCATGAAGTTATGCGATACGGCGAAGAGGCCGCAACCAGCGAGCTGCTTGGGCAAATCAAACAAGACGTTCAGCAGCCGCAGCGCTCGGAGCAGGCGTTCATCCGCAAAGACGGCCGTATGATATGGACGCAGCTGCATATCACTATGGCAGACAGCGTCATGCAGCATTTTCTCGTTGAGATACACGAAATCCCGGAACAGAGACGGCTGGAGCAGCAGTTGCGGGAATATGAAGAACGATTCCATTCGATTTTAGAGAACCATCCCGAACTCGTCCTCTTATACTCTCAATCGAACGGGCTCGTCTATATCAGTCCGGCATGCGAGAAATTAACCGGATATACAGCGGACGAGCTTCTCGCTAATCCTCACGCGATCCAGATGCACAACTACCCTTCAATCCAACAGCAGCTTGAATTGGCATTACGAGGGGAGCAGCTCAGTTTCGAAATGTCTTATCTTCACAAAGACGGGCGTACGCTGTGCGTTAATGTAACGTTTGTTCCGATTACATGCGGCGGCAAGGTCGAATCGTTGTTCTGTATCGTGAAGGACGTTACGGACGATAAGTTAAAAAGCGAACAGCTGGCGCGGGTAGAGAATTTGTATCACCTGATTTCGGAGAACTCTCAAGATATTATTACAATTACCGACAAGTACGGGATTGTCCAGTACACATCGCCTGCGATTACAAGAGTACTCGGGTACAAACCTGAAGAAGTGATTGGTCATTACGGCGGCAATCAATGGGAGCAAAACGAAGTACGGGAATTTGAAAATTCCTCTCCCTTCCAAGACACGCTTGAGGTGCTCGTAACTGCCCCGAACATGCATAAAGACGGTCATATCGTATATATGGAGAACAAAATACGAGCGATCTGCGATGAACAGGGAGAAATCGTCCAATTTCTTGCAATCGCCCGCGATATTACAGAGCGGCTTGCAGCAGAAGAAGGATACCGGCGGATTGTCGAAGACTCTCCGGATATGGTCATCATTACCCGCGGGCAGCAATGGCTGTTTATTAATGAAGCCGGTAGAGCACTGATCGGCTGCAACGATAAGTCTGAGGTCATGCAAAAACCTTTCATCCAATACATCGCCCCGAAGTATCGGGATTTGATCGAAGCGAGGCTGCTTGAGGTGGCCGGCGGCCAAACCGTCGAGTTGATTGAGCATAAGCTGATTCGTGCGGACGGGTCAATCATCAATGTCGAATCGAAATCGATGCCGACCGTTTTTAAAGGAGAAGCTGCCATTTACACGGTCATACGTGATATCACAGAGCGGAAAAAGACGCAGAATCTGCTGATCAACTCGGAGAAGTTGTCCGTTTCGGGCCAGCTTGCTGCCGGGATCGCACATGAAATCCGCAATCCGCTCGCCGCGATCAAAGGATTTTTGCAGCTCATGAAGTCCGGGAAGCCAACCAAGCAGGAGTATCTCGAAATTATTTCGGAAGAAATGAGCCGGATCGAAGATATTTTATCGGAGCTGCTTGTGCTCGCTAAACCGCAAATTTCGAAGCGTATACCGAAGGATATAGGGCAATTGATCCAGCAAACCGTCATTTTACTCAGTACGCAGGCGATCTTGAAAAGCATCGAAGTCAAAGTTTCGATGGACGACGAGTTGCCGCTGCTCGTATGTGACCAGAACCAAATCAAGCAAGTGCTCATCAACTTTATTAAAAATGCGCTCGAAGCGACCGCAAGCGGAGGCATCATTGAAGTCAGCGTCCGCAGATTAGACCCTGATGCAATCGAGATTGTGATTCGCGATACGGGGTGCGGGATCTCGAAGGACCGGCTGGCAAGGCTCGGCGAGCCGTTTTATACCACGAAAGAAAAAGGCACCGGACTCGGGCTTATGGTCAGCCGCCGCATTATCCAAAGCCACGGCGGCACCTTCTCGGTCACCAGCACCGTCAACGTCGGCACATCGGTCACCATCACTTTCCCCACCCAGCATTAGCAGCTGGACGGATTGGAGATGACCTTTCTTTCGCCTCGGGCGGCGAACTGTACTGCCCCTCAATTCAGCAGCTACGCGAAAAAGCCCCTTTTGATTAAAAAGGGGCTTAGCGTAATTAACTCAATCAATTGGATGTTCAGGAACTGGCTGTTCCTGGACTTCTTTGCACTTTAGCTCCTTACGGCCCGAAGCCTGAACCAACCGCTTTGATAGTCCTCCTGCTCGTAGACAAGGGGCAGGCCTAGCTGCATCAGCCGGTCTCCTCCGTGGATGGACGTCTCTCCGTTATGTCCGGGCTGAACCTCATATTCAAGTTCCGGATTAAGTCCGTCAAGACGCAAGCTTCGCTTAGGCGGGTTCGGTACGGCCATCACTTGGAAATAATAGACGATAGCCTCTTGTTGGTCTCCCGAGACGATCATCCAGGCCGTCTCGTTCCCTCCGAACGGACTTTTAAGCCGGTACAAGTCTCCCTTCTGAACCAAGCCGCGGATCTCCTTATAAGCCGAGACTTGGCGCCCCACGATCACCTTCTCCTCATCGGTGAATTTCGTCAGATCCAGCTCATAGCCGAAGTTCCCGGACATGGCGACATCTCCCCGGAACTCAAGCGGAGTCATCCGTCCAACCTGATGGTTCGGCACAGCCGACACATGCGCCCCGATGGCGCTGATTGGATACACCAGGCTCGTGCCGTACTGAATCTTCAGCCGCTCTACTGCATCCGTATTATCGCTTGTCCAGGTCTGCGGCATATAGTGCAGCATGCCGGGATCGAAGCGCCCGCCGCCGCTGGAGCAGCTCTCGAACAGAATATGCGGGAATGCCGTAGTGATGCGCTCCAGCAGTTCATACAATCCGAGAACATAGCGATGGGCCGTCTCGGCTTGGCGCTCCGGCGGCAGAGCCGCGGAACCGATCTCCGTCAGGGCGCGGTTCATGTCCCATTTCACATAGGAGACGGGCACACTCGTAAAAATAGCAGCCAGCGAGTCATAGATGTAATCACGCACTTCCTTACGGGTGTAATCGAGCACCAGCTGCCATCTGGCTTCACTGCGTCTTCTTCCCGGAACATGGAGGCACCAGTCCGGATACTTCCGGTACAGCTCGCTGTCCGGCGAGATCATCTCGGGCTCGAACCAGAGACCGAACTTCAGGCCCTGCTCGTTCACGCGCTGCGCGACATCCGCCAGCCCGCCCGGCAGCTTCCGGCGATCCTCGTACCAATCCCCAAGGGAGGAGTTGTCGGAGTCCCTTTTGCCGAACCAGCCGTCATCCAGAACGAACAGCTCAATCCCAAGTCTCGCGCCCTCTTCCGCGATCGAGACCAGCTTGTCTGCATTAAAATCAAAATAAGTGGCTTCCCAGTTATTGACCAGGATAGGCCGTTCTTCGTCCCGGTATTTTCCCCGGCACAGCCGCGTCCGGTACAAGCGGTGATACGTCCGTGACATGTCCCCGAGTCCCTGACCGGAGTAGACCATGACGGCCTCCGGCGTCTGGAAGCTCTTTCCCGGACTGAGCAGCCAAGCAAAGTCAAAAGAGTTAAGGCCCATACTAAACCGTGTGGAACCGAAAGAGTCCACCTCCGCCCCGGCTTCAAAGCTGCCGCTGTACACGAGGCTGAAGCCATATGCCTCCCCATGGTTCTCAGTTGTCTCCGGAGTAACCAATGCCGCAAAAGGGTTGAATTGATGGCTGCTCATGCCTCTTTTGCTATCGATCCGGGTTTCACCCTGATGGATCGGTCTTCGGACCAGGTTAGCCTCCCGGGCCCATGCTCCGGGCAGATAGATCATCTCCAGATCAGCCTTGCCCGCGAAGTCCACACTGGCACTTAGAGCACGGCGAAGCCGAAGGCTCTTGTCCCCCGCATTACTCAGACGGGCTGAGCGGGTGATCACATTACGATCCGCATAAACCGTATAGCTAAGAACGACCTTCAGGCCTGAATAGGCATCCTGCAGTTCCAGTTCCAGGGTATCCGCCTCGGACTCATCCTCGGTATATACAGCCGGAAGCCCGGATAAGGATGGCTTTCCTTTTATAATCCGGTATCCCTCATATTTCAGCTCCGTAACACGTGTTCCATCCTCAAGCTCCGCTTGATACGCCGGATTGCGGAAGTCTCCGCTCCCGTACTGCGGATATTCCTGGGGCAGCCGATCGAGTCCAGCGTTCGCCGGGGTATGAATCAGCAGATCAGCCATGGAATCCCGGTGTCTTAGCCTGCCTCCCCAATAGATATGCAGAGGATACCCATCCACGATCTGAATCATATAACTCATTCCGGCCGACTGCAGATGGAACAGCCCGGTTTGCTCTTGAACCATTACGCCCATGAATATACATCCTCTCTTAAAATGCTTCTTCCACGACGCTGTATGCTGGCTTAACTCTAGTTCTCTTAATATGGGTTAAAGCTTGATCACCCTTATATATAGCGCTCGTGTTATTAAGAAGAAATATATTATACTTAGCGTATTTAGTACATGGCATGGTACTATCAAAACATGTCAAAGTGCTAGATACTTAACGAACGAGGGGAAGATCCGCAGTGATAGAATATTTGCCGCGCACCAAGCACCACTCCGAGCTGTATCTAACACAGTTTGGTATGGAGGAGTGTATACCCGGACATTTCTTCGGACCGGCCGTGAGGGAGCATTATCTGCTGCATTATATATTAGATGGGGAAGGAACCTTCGAGGTGGGCGGGAAGAGATTTCATCTAGGAAAGGGACAGGGGTTCCTAATATGCCCTCATACCGTTACCTACTATCAAGCTGATGCCGTCAATCCCTGGTCTTATTGCTGGTTTGGCTTTCATGGAGCACGGGCTGAGCCGCTCCTCAAGCAGGCAGGACTGACTCAGACCTCCCCGATTCTCCACTATGAAAAAGACGATATGATCGATCAGTACCTGCAATTGATGATAGAATCGAAGAATTACCTCAAAGCTCAAGCGCAGGAAGCCAGATTGACGGGACTCTTGTACTTAATGTTATCGCTCATTGTGGAATTCGGCCCGGCCGCTCCCCCTAGTGAGAAGGAAAGCCGGGCGGAGATCTACGTTGAGAAGGTGACGGATTTTATCGAAATGAACTATGCTCAGAAAATTACTGTGGAGGATATTGCCCATTTTATAGGACTGAATCGCAGTTATTTGTGCTCGTTATTCAAGCAGCAGATGAATACAAGCATCCAAGAGTATTTGGTTCGCTATAGAATCAACAAGGCTTGCGAAATGATGGGAAATATCGAGCTCTCCATAGGTGATATTTCTCGCTCGGTCGGCTATAGTGATCCTCTTCTCTTCTCCAAAGTGTTCAAGAAGCTGAAGGGGCTCTCCCCTAAGCATTACCGGCTTTATAGGAAGTGACTCTTGCCTTTAGATTGCATGCTGATGCGATGCTGAAATAAAAATTATGATCTAGCATAGCAATCACAGAAATAATTACTTGCATTTTACAAGTTATTGTTATATAACTAAACCAAGAGGTGAGTTACCATGGAAAATGTTCGCGAGCTGTTTCAGACTATGACTCGCCGATTCGGCTTACTGAATAAGAACTGCTGCAGTGCGGGTGGTTGTGATATATCTTTAGTACAAAGCCACATTCTGTATGAGATTGATCGTCAACATGAGCCATCGATCCAGCAGATTGCTGAGGTCTTGGGCACCGATATCACTACCTTCAGCCGGCAGATTCAGTCTTTGATCAAGATGAAGCTAGTCAATAAGTCGCCTAGTTCAGCCGACCGCAGGATTCATATTCTCTCCTTAACAACAGAGGGGAAATTTGTGGCCACGCTGATTGATCAACAGATGAAGGACTATCTGGACGAAATATTCTCCCATATGAACGATTTTGAGAAAGAAACGGTACTTCGCTCCATCAAGCTGCTGAATGATGCTATGGCTAAATCAAAGAATTGCTGTACGTTGCCCTTAGGGTAACTTCTTTTTTGATAAATACTTGCATTTTACAAATAATATTATGGAGGGGCTTTATGGCTGTTGTACTTGATACGCTTGTTATTGGTGGCGGGCAGGCGGGTCTGGCCTCGGGCTATCACTTGCAAAGGAAAGGTCTTAACTATCTAATTCTGGAGGCAAATGATCAAGTTGGCGGTTCCTGGCCTGAATATTACGACAGCCTAAGATTATTCTCTCCAGCGCGGTATTCTACTTTGCCTGGATTGCCCTTCCCTGGACACCCCAGTCGTTATCCACTTAAGGAGGAGGTGATTAAGTATTTACAAGATTATGCGGTCCATTTCAGCTTGCCCATACAGACCCGTGAACGCGTCACAGACATACTTAAGGGGAATTTCTTCACCGTCATAACGGAAGCCGGGACTGAGTACTCGGCCAGAACGATCATAAATGCGGCCGGTTCCTTTCACAGCCCATATCAGCCCGATATACCGGGCCATGAAGCCTTCTTGGGGAACGTCCTCCACTCTTCTAAATATCGTACGCCTAATTCGTTTGCCGGCCAAAGGAATATCGTAGTAGGCCGAGGCAACTCAGCCGTACAGATTGGAATCGAATTAAGCGGCGTAAGCCACACCACTTTAGCTGTTTTGCAACCTGTAAAGCTGATAAAACAAAGACCATGGGGACAAGACTTGCATTTTTGGCTCAGGTTAACCGGTATAGACACCTTTCCTTTCTGGCGACTAGGAAAATCAGCACCTAGATCAAGCTCGGTTATCGACTTGGGCGGGTATAAGGAACATTTGGATTCAGGCAGCCTGAGTCAAAAAGCGAGGTTCAGCTCTTTTTATGAGGACGGAGTGATTTGGGCAGACGGAACTTTAGAACCCGTAAATAACGTCATTTACGCTACAGGTTACCGGCCTAACCTTTCTTATCTATTCGGATTAGGCGCGCTTGACACTCATGGAGCTCCACTACAGCTCGCCGGAGTGAGTACAGCCGTTCCTGGGGTTTATTATGTGGGCCTAGAAGGTCAACGCTCCTTGGCTTCTGCAACATTGAGAGGAGTTGGTCAAGACGCAAAATTTGTAGTCCGTAAACTGCGGCGTTTTTTGCAATAACTAAATCATTTTGAAGGAGAACCTGCTATGTATGAACACGTGTATCTCACCGAATATCACATGAGACAAAGACAAATGGAGTTAACAATCAGCTCGGCTAGCTTGGAGTACCCCGAAATCCCATAATACCCTCCTCTCCCGTTCTTTCGAACGGTTGAAGCGACGTACAGTAACAGAGACCTCACCTTGCTGTGCTGCTTGCTGTTAATCAAGGACTGCCTAACTAATTTACATATTAAGGAGCGATGTAGATGAATAACCTATCAAATGACCAAATCCGCCAAAATGTTCGGAGTAGATATCAGCAAATTGCAGTAAGCGAGGTGCAATCGTCATCATGCGGTACTTCAGACAGCTGCTGTGCTTCGCCAACAGATTTCAACGCGATCTCATCCCGTCTGGGCTATTCCAGTGAAGAGCTGAACATGGTTCCCGAAGGTGCCAACCTGGGCTTAGGCTGCGGTAATCCACAAGCCATTGCTTCTCTTCAGCCTGGAGAGGTGGTGCTGGATCTCGGCAGCGGCGGAGGCTTCGACTGCTTCCTGGCCTCAAGACAAGTGGGCAGCTCGGGTAAGGTCATTGGAGTTGATATGACACCAGAAATGGTCAGCCGGGCACGCAGCAATGCCGCTAAGGGTCATTTCAGCAATACGGACTTCCGTCTGGGAGAAATCGAGCACCTTCCCGTTCCAGATGCTGCGGTAGACGTCATCATCTCTAACTGTGTAATTAACTTGTCCCCCGACAAGCAGCAAGTGTTCCATGAGGCTTTCCGCGTCCTGAAGAAGGGCGGGCGTCTGGCTGTATCCGATATTGTAACCACTACGGAACTCCCGGCTGATATTAAGAATGATATTGAACATCTGTATTCTGGATGTGTGTCTGGCGCTTCCTCGATAGAGGAACTTGGGGCTATGCTAAAGAACAGTGGTTTCACGGACGTGGTCATAGAGCCCAAGGATGAATCGAAGTCTTTTATCAAAGACTGGGTTCCCGGTGCCCATATTGACAACTATATCGTATCCGCAGTGATCAAGGCGACTAAGCCTTAACTGTCCTTACCCCCTCGTATCTTGTCAGAGAAAAGGCCTGCTCTCAAGGAGCAGGCCTAGTTCATTATTTATCAGGGGAAGCTTATTTGCCTTCCACTAGAAACTGTTCAATCCGTCCCTTAATATCGTCACGAACACGGCGGAACTGACTCATAATCTCTTCCTCCGTACCTGTAGCCTTAGCCGGGTCGTCGAATCCCCAGTGCCATTTGGTTACGTCCCGATTAGAAATCACAGGACAGTGCTCATCAGCATGGCCGCACAGCGTAATTACATAGTCTGCACGATTCAGAAGCTCAGGGTCAATTACATTAGACGTATTGCTGCTGATATCTACGCCTGCTTCCTTCATGACTTGTACAGCCCGTGGGTTCAATCCATGGGCTTCAAGGCCCGCACTTTTTACTTCATAACGATCGCTGCCCAGCGTACTCAAGAAACCGTCAGCAATCTGACTGCGGCAGGAATTGCCTGTACATAAAAAATAGATTAACTTTTTATCCATGAGAATAACCTCTTTTCAAGTTATATTTAAGAAATTAACCGCAGCCACAAGTACAGCCCGGTCAGTGCGATGAACAGGGTAGGAATTGTCAGGATGAACCCGATTTTGAGGTAGTATCCCCAGGTGATTTTAACCCCTTTACCCGACAAAACATGGAGCCATAACAAGGTGGCCAGGGAACCGATCGGGGTGATTTTAGGTCCGAGATCTGACCCAATCACGTTGGCGTATACGAGCGCTTCCCGAATTGCACCCTCCGTCTGTGTTCCCTTGATCGCTAAAGCATCGATCATTACCGTTGGCATATTATTCATGATGGAGGATAGGATGGCGGCCAAGTAACCCATCCCGATAGTGGACGCATACAGGCCTTGGCCGGCAATCCACTCAATAAGGGTACCTAGCCGGTCTGTCAACCCCACATTACGCAGGCCGTACACCACAACATACATTCCGATCGAGAAGATGACCACATTCCACGGTGCGCCCTTGATCACCGCCCTGAGTTCAACTGCCGCACTTCTCCTAGCTGCCAAAATAAAGACGATCGCAGCGATCCCGGCAAACACAGATACCGGTACAGCAATGAACTCACTTAAGAAGTAGGCAGCCAAGAGTACGCCCAGGATCACCCAGGAGAGTTTGAACATCCGCATGTCCTTTATGGCTTCATGAGGCTGCCTAAGCTCATCGACAGGGTAGGCTCTAGGGATACTTTTACGAAACACGAGATAGAGCACTAGAATACTTGCCGCGAGCGAGAATAGATTGGGCACAAACATGCGGGCTGTATACTCAATAAACCCAATATTGAAGTAATCTGCCGACACGATGTTGACCAGGTTGCTCACCACGAAAGGCAGCGAGGTCGTATCTGCAATAAATCCGCATGCCATAATGAAAGGCAGGACCATCCGGGTATCGAATTTAAGCACCCGAACCATGGCCAGCACAATGGGTGTCAAAATCAGGGCCGCCCCGTCATTGGCAAATAAGGCGGAGACCAACGCACCCAGAAGAATAACATAAATGAACATTCTTATCCCATTCCCCTTGGCCGCCCGCGCCATATGCAGAGCTGCCCATTCGAAGAATCCGATCTCCTCCAAGATAAGCGAAATAAGAATAATGGCAACAAAAGTGAGCGTCGCATTCCACACAATCCGGGTTACATCCGCTACATCTGTGAAAGTCACTACCCCGCAGATCAGGGCGAGCACAGCCCCGCCAAGCGCTGACCATCCAATGTTAAGCCCTCTCGGCTGCCAAATTACGAACACCAGAGTAATCAAAAATATTAGTACAGCAGCGTAAATCATAGGAACCTCCTGTATGTATCAATTGCAGCAATGATTATCTTCACAGATGGTCTGTTCTTCAACCATCTTCTTCTGGGAAGGCACATGCCTGAGAATCTCATTGACGTAAGGCTTATCTCCGACACTCAGAGAATAGTATACCCACTGGCCTTTCTTTGTCTCTTTCACCAGTCCTCCATCCTTCAACTTCCGCATGTGCTGGCTAATATTAGGCTGACTTGTATTAAGAAAATCAACGATTTCACATACACACAGCTCTTTCTCATTAAGCAGGGCCATAATCGTCAGTCTGGTCCGGTCTCCCAGCAGCTTCAGGATGTCAGCCATTTTGCCAATTTCAATGGTCATTCCATCCCTCCTTTCCCATTGATAACTATATAATGATCTGGTTATATAATCAATTGATTATTTAATGTACCCGTTATTCTGTAGATGTGTTTGAAATTACACATAGTTAAATTACGTCATGTTGTATAATCGCCTTAAATACTAATACAGTTCCAGTCTTATCCAGTCTTAATCTTCAGGAACGAATATAACTGACGGAGGCCCCTATGAGCGCAACTATTCAAAGTCTGGCATACCAGTATCGTAACGACCCTGAATCGGTATATCAAATCTGGTTCTTACATAATGAAGAGCGGTTAAAGGCATTTCGCACCATCAAGACAGGTCTACAAGATGTCATTCAGGCCATTCAATCCCGTACCTTTGGCAATGACTTTAAGGGTTCTGTGTTGGAGACCGTAGTGACCGCAATTTCAGAGCAAAAACAAATCTTTTACGGAGCCGCCCATGCTTTTTACTGGAAACCCAAGCTGCGGATCCCCGATATTTATGAGAACGACGAGAATCAGCTGGCCTTCGGCCGTTTCCTGCAAGCTTGTCTTCATTCGCAGCAAGAAGACCAGGTCCTCGAAGAAATTATTAAGTTGGACCGGCTTCAAATTAAGGGCCTTGGCCCCGCAGCAGCCAATATCCTATATTTTCTGCATCCGACCCTCTTTCCCCCTTTTAACACCGCCATCGTTAATGGCTTTAATCTCCTGTTCAATCAGAAGATCAAGCTTGGCTCTTGGATGGCCTATCTGGACATGCGGGAGAAGATGATCGAAGTGAATAACGAGAATCGTTCCCTATTCTCCAAAGACTTAGGCGCCATTGCCGGCCTTCTCTTCGAAGTGGGTTCAGGACGTTATGTGGTGGAGGAAAATGCGGAGAAAGTGCTGCAGGATATCATAACCAGCCAGAATAAAAGCAACTTGAAACGGCACAAGGAAATTGAAGAGGACTCTGCAGAAAGCAGCGAACATACCGAAATGCAGGCTGAACTAGCCCGGCTGGGTACCTCACTTGGTTATCAGGTCTGGATTGCCCAGAACGACCATACACGGGAGTGGAAGGGGAAAAAGCTTGGGGAATATTCCGTCCCTCATCTCCGATTACCCGAAATTCCCCAGCCAACCGCTCAGACTATCGCACTGATCGATGTTCTTTGGCTGGATTCGTCCGGTAATATTGTAAGCGCCTTTGAAGTCGAGAAGAGTACATCCATTTATTCGGGTATACTTCGTCTTCATGACCTTTCGCTGTCCGTTACCCACCCTAATAAAATCTGTTTTTATCTTGTCGCTCCAAACAAGCGGGAAAAGGAAATTCGTGCCCAATTGCTTCGGCCTGCCTTTAAACAAGGAACGAATCTTGCAATCTCCTATATCCTTTTCTCCGAGCTCCGCTGCCATTGTGATGCCATGTGCAAATTTGGTTCGGGACTTGATGTCTTGGATAAAATCGCGAAGTCCGTCTAGACCCTGCCAGCTGAACCTCTGAACTTAATACCCATATGGACATTACCTCACATTAGGGTTGAAAAATGCCAACCTCTATGATCGCCAGGTTGGCTTCAACTCTTCAATCAGCCTCTAGAGAACGCCTAGAATGCCTCCGGCTTCTGTCTCTTTAAAGAGACCAACACCATCCCGATACTGATCGCAAATAGGATCATGGCTATAAATTGGGACGTGGATAACACGCCCACATTGCCGCGTATGATATCCCCTCTGTAGAATTCAAGCACAAATCTGCCTGCACTGTACAAAAGCAGATACAACGCCGCGACCTGCCCGTGAACCTTTTTCACTCTGGAGAAAAGCACCAATGCGAAGAAGAGCAGGAAATCCAGCCCGCTTGAAATCAATTGAGTTGGAATCAAGGGAACACCGCCTGGGGCAAATGAGTTTTCCGGGAATACGACCCCGAACCAACCGGATGTCTCCCGGCCATAACAGCAGCCCGCCAAAAAACATCCAATTCGCCCGAATCCCTGTGCAAGCGCCACCGAGGGAATGATCAGATCGAAGTACTGCATGAAAGGAAGCTTGGCCTTGCGGCAGTACAAATATCCCGCCAGGATGCCCCCGATAATACCTCCATATACGACGAAGCCATCGGTGAAGTTCAGCAATATTGCCGGGTCTTTGGCGATGCTGCTTAGTTGAGTCATCCAATACAATATCTTGGCTCCTGCTATTCCGCCGACCAGGCACCAGATGACCAGCGATGCGATATGATCGCCTTCCAGATGCTGGCGCTTGGCGCGATAGACGGCAACTGAATATGCCGCGGCGATCCCCAGTGCAATCATCAAGCCGTAACCGTGAATCGTGAGCGGCCCGATCGTGAACAGGTCATTATGCATACGCTCTCTCCTTTTCTATGATATATCATCACGCAAAAAGCCCCTTAACAGGGCGGTTCTCTGTCTGTATTCTGGAGGATAAATGTTCGTTGTGTCAATCATTATTTACTAAATATGGTATAAGTTAATTCACTGGCCGAGCCTACTTTTACACAATGAAATTAGACTAAACAACCGTTCCCCGGCTGATTACCGAGAAACGGTTGCTGCTTGTACGTGTGTTGTTAATTAATATTCCTGCATAGTCCGATTCAATTCGTCCGCCAGCTGCGCGACCTTCATGTCGGCTTCGCCGATCTCTTTCAAGGTGAGCGTGAAGCTGCTCATTTCCTTGTTGCTTCTTTCATTTTGCTCTTTGCTGGCAAGGCTTGCGGATAGGATCGCGTCAAAGCTCTTTGCCGTCTCCTGCACATTTTGATTAGCGAACTCGGTTTTGGAGTGGATCTCATTGATTTGTCCGACTACATTTTCAATTTGCTGGGTAGTTGATAGAACCAGCTCGGCAATATGGCTGGAGTAAAGACTCGTCTGCTCGGCTAATTTCCTGACCTCAGAGGCTACAACGGAGAATCCCCGGCCATGCTCTCCGGCTCTTGCCGCCTCGATCGCCGCATTCAAAGCCAGGAGATTAGTCTGTCCTGCAATCGAGGTAATCACAGCCATGATATCCCCGATTTCCCGTGAATTCTTCTCCAGCGAACCTATGCTGGTGCTGATGTGGCTGACGCTCTCATTCAAAGAGAACATTTGGTCAATGACTTTACCTAGCTGCTCTCTTCCGGTCTCAGACACTTCCGAGGTCATTATGGAGGACTGCAGGCCTTCGCTTAGGTCAGCCATAATCATCTCCGAACGAACTACCGTATCCGTTACAGAAGCCCCCACTTCTTCTGACATCGCCGCCAATTCCTCAGTAATCTCACCGATCGATGACTTAACGCTTTGCTTCGCTTGAATTTCCTTGGCCGCAATAGCTTCGTTTTGCAACTCCTGCAGAGAGGATAGGCTCAGCTGATGTTCCAGATTGAAGACTTTTCCGGTCACCTTGGAGGCAAGAACATAGCTTCCATAGTCGCCCTTATACACCTCAGACAGGACATCCAATACGTTGTCGGCAATCGCCTGGAGCGCACAAAGGTACCATCTTACCTCAACCCCAGACTTTAAATAAAACTTACTCAGTCCGTACCTGATTTCGGCATACCTGTCATCGATAACTCCACCGAACAGGCTGGCTAAATGCTGATGACCGCCCTTTAGGTCGATACCTATAGCCGCCATATCAACCACTTTCTTGATGCCCTGAAAAGGAAGGTTGTAGACAGGAGTGTATATTTTATCTATATTCTGTACAATATGCGGCTGGATCGCCTTGGCGATTGCCAGATCCTCTAGCGTGAGACCGATGATCTCCAGCTGCTGCTTCAAGTTGCGATCTCTTTGAATATCTATTTTCACCTGCGCTTGAAGCCCCTGTGCTTCCTCCTTAATGGAGACTGCCTTCTTTGGCGAAGCTTCCTTATCTTTCTTTGCGAATAGTTTCATGATGTCTTACACCTCGGTTACAGAATTTTCGAGCCATATGTATATATAGTATATATCGGTATTTTCGGACATTTATAAATAGCCGAAGACCAAGGATGGCCTGCGGCTTAGAGGACGAATATGAGAGTACCACTGTAGAAGGTTTTATTGAACTAAAATAGTAACTACAAGGTCAATCGGAGTCTATTTTATTGGATCGAATCCTTATACTTGTCAATATACAGAGTTCCGTCTAATTGGAGCTCTGCGTAGAACACTTGATCTATAGAATGAATGCCCGCCTTCTTTAATTGTTGGCCCAGCCAGACAACGGAGACATCCATTTTCGCAAGATTCTTCTCTACGATTGTGCCATCAACGATAAGCTCAGTTGGGATTTTGTGAACGGGAGTAGTAGCTGCATGGATATCTTTTTTTGTTGCAGGCAGTAGTTCTTCTTTCTTCAACACGCTGAGCCTACCGTCAGGTTCCAGGATTGCAAATTCAACTTCTTCCGGTGAGAAGACATCCTTGTTCCGAAGCAGCATGCTCAAGTCGTCGATGTTGAGATGCTGCTTAGCCAATGCCCCTTCCAGAATTTGTCCTTGTTTGACGAGAATCGTAGGCTGGCCATCGAGGAACTCACGCGATCTGACTGAGCGCAATCCGATCCATGCAAGGATGAACGCCATGAGCGACCATAAGACCAAGCTGGATATTCCCTGCAGCAGCGTGATTTCTCTGTTGACGATAATCTCGGCAGTAGTGGAGCCAAAGGTGATCCCTGTAACATAGTTGAAAAACGTTAGATGGCCGACCTGTTTTTTACCAAGCAGACGCGTCAAGACAAGCAGAGCAATGAAAGACATTGCCGTACGAAATAGTATTTCCCCATACGTCATGTACCGAACTCCTTGTATAACAGATGGATTTATATTGGCCTTTGTTTCCATTGCTTATACTTTGTTTTTGTGTGTGAAGGGAAGGAGCTGCACGAACAAGATTCGGCAGTCATGATGGTGGACAAAATTAGCATAGCGGCTCTCGTCTTATTTTTGAAAGAAATAGGAATTATTGCTTAAAGCCATTCGGATTCCTGGACAACTTCCCTGTTTGAGTTAATCGCCTTTTAACAAATCAAATTTATACTGAATGTAGCACAACAAATCATCTCTTTTTCGAAGAAAGGAATCCACCGCATGGGTATCCATACGTATTTTCAATCCTTAACTGATTTAGAGAGAATCATTCGCTGCCCGGGTAAATTCAAATTTCAGGAGCATAGCGTTTCGGCTCATTCTTGGAAGGTCATCCAATACGCGAAGACGTTAGCCGATATTGAAGAAAGCAACGGAGTCACCGTGAATTGGAAAAAGCTATATGAAATTACAAGCAGTCATGATTACGGCGAAATCTTTATAGGGGATATTAAAACGCCCGTTAAGCACTCTTCGCTAGAACTCCGAGCCATGCTGCAAAAAGTAGAAGAAGGTATGGTCGAACACTTCATCGAAGAGCATATTCCTGAGGAACTCAAGATCATCTTCCGCAGACAACTGCGCGAAGGCAAAGATGATTCGGTGGAAGGAAGAATATTAGAAGTCGCCGATAAAATGGATCAAATCTACGAAGCCTTCGCAGAACTGCAGCGCGGGAATACGGAAAAAGAATTTATCGTCATGTACCGAAATGCCCTAATCAAAATAAAACAAATCAAGCTTCATTGCGTGGAGTATTTTCTCCGAAATATCTTGCCCGACTTAGTCAGCGAAGGCTCTAGATCTCCAATCGATATCGAAAAGATTACGAATGAAGCGTTAGCTTCCTAGCCCCGTTCCCCTAATGTCGAATGAATGTCCGCTTGATTACCAAGATTCAAGATGAACGTTCCGCGCTAGCGGGGCATCTTGTTATTACGTCAAAAGCTGGGGTTCGCCCCCTCCTAAAGCCTCATAGATACAAAAAAGACACCTCAACGGTGTCTTTTTTTAAGATCATATGGAGGCGAGGGGAGTCGAACCCCTGTCCGAAGGCAACGCCACATAAGCTTCTACGGGTGTAGTCACAGTTTTGATGTCACCCGAGTATCGCCCCGTAACCGGCTATACGTTGGGTCAGCCTGATTGTCTTCTTCAGCACACCCCAGGCGGAGATGTGACAGCGTATCCCACTAAGAGTTAGCCCCTACATCCGGCACATGGGCGATGCAGGAGAGGAGCACGTGAGCAGGTTATTAAGCTGCTACAGCGTAGTTAGTTGTTTGTTTGCCGTTTAATTGGCTTTAGCGTTGATGAAGCGGACGCGTCCCCACTACCCGCTACCCATGCTCGATCTACCCCCGTCGAATCCATAAACGCCCCCTCAATAAGAAAAGGGTTTGCTTGGAATGAACAAGTCCTGCTAATGCAGCCTTAAGCTCAATCCAAATGGATTAACGGATTAGCAAGCACAAGTGCTGTAATCCTGTGTTACATGAATTAGTATAGCATAACTCACTGATGAAGTGCTTATGGACTTGTTGGAAAAGCAAGCAGCTTCACCAATCCGAGTCAATTCTCGGTAATTCATCCACCTGCTAAGGTGCTAATTATCCCCGATCGTATTGCTGGAACCACGTCCTAACTAACGTAATCCATTCTGATCTACAGAGAATACCAGAAACGATCGTGGTACATTAACTTCTTAGTCATAACTTTTTAAATCATTTGTTTCAGTACTAAAGCCCGGACATCTGTACGTAGGCTCCTAGCGAGCCACTTTCTGTCTCTCGCGAAGAGCACGCTGGATATCGCGCTGAGCATCCTTCTTGGCCGCAGTGTCGCGCTTGTCGTACTGCTTCTTACCTTTACCAAGACCGATCAGCAGCTTCGCGTAACCGTTGCGGATATAGATCTTCAGCGGCACGATCGAGAAGCCTTCCTGCTTGGATAGACCTAGCAGCTTATGAATCTGGGCTTTGTGCATCAGCAGCTTGCGTGTCCGCGTCGGGTCTGTTGGATTGCTCCGGTTGCCCTGCTCAAATGGACTAATGTGCATGTTGTGGATATGAATCTCGCCATTCCGAATGGTGGCGAAAGCATCTCCAATGTTGACACGGGCATTTCGGATGGATTTGATCTCCGTTCCCGTCAGCACCATGCCTGCTTCAAACGTATCTTCGATGAAGTAGTCATGGGAAGCTTTCTTGTTCTGGGCCAGAACCTTCCCGTCACTTTTCTTACCCATGTTCTCACTCCTTCAAACGTACTCAGAATCCCTTAATGCTCCTGCAAAACACAAGCCTGCTCTCTTGCAGAGTACATACATGTTAAATCATTGTACCAAATCCGCTCCGCCAAAATCAAGCCGCCATGTTCCAGTGCAGAATTCCACAGAGTACTTTACTTATTTCACCAACGCCGCTCTCAAATTAACACCGTATTCCAAATATCCCTTCAAGCAAGTCAGCATATAGACCCAGCCTTCTTTATTGTCTAACATTTGAGGGATCACATCTGGATCACTAACGTCAAAACCTTCTTCAATGATTTCAATAATACACTCATCATGTTCAGTTGGATTCAGGATAATCGTTACCGGGCGCCCTTCCCCATTGGCACCCCAATTAAACACAATCTTTCGATTCAACTCGATCTCCTTCACCACAATATCCACCTGAGCATCATACTCATCATATCTCAAAGTGATCGCCCTGCCTTGCTCCCACCCTTCAGAACTGGAGGAGAACCAGAAGTTCCCGATCTTTGAAGGGTCAACGAAGGTTTCAAACACCTCCTGAGCAGGCTTGGATATTTTCATTTTTGTTAGATTGTTCATACTTACCCTTCCCTTCTCTACACTTGAGTTGATGCTGCCCTAACAGTAAAAAGTACCCGCACTCGGCATCTAGTCATAAAATAACAAAACCGCCAGAGCTGGACAAGCACCCTGACGGTTAAAACAAGCTAACTTCTTACTTCTTCTTCCTTACAAAAGCGGCTGTCGCATTGTTCGCATCGCCTTTGCTTCTGCCGTTCTTCTTGCCGCCACCCTTGCGCTTCTTGCGCTTAGGTGTGCCGCCCTCGCCCCCGGCCTCACTGCCGCCGGGGGTGAAGATCCCGCTCGCGGTCGTATGCTTCCGCCGCGAGCCGCCTTGGCCCGTCGCTCCCGCAGACGAGCCGCCGCTGTAGCCGCCCTTGCCGGAGCCGAAGCTGAAGCTCCGGGCAGGAGCGGCATTCGCGTCCGTCCGTACGCCGGACGCGCCGTTCTTGCCCGGCTTCCCGCCTTGCGCGGAAGCCGCATCCCCGCCGCGGCGCTTGCCGCGCGCCGCAGTGCCGCCAGCACCGGCTCCAAGGCCTTCGCCGGAGCCACCGGTGCCGCCGCGGCTCTTATCCTTGCCGCGGCCCTTACCTCCGCGGCCGCCGAAGCCGCCGTCGCGGTCATCCCTGCCGCCGGCCTTGCCGCCGCGGCCACCGCCAAAGCCCTCGCCGCGAGGTCTGCCGCCTTCGCGGCGCGGCTTCATGTCGACCATCTCGAAGTCGATGGTATGGTCGTCCATGTTGACCCGCACAACGCGGATCTTCACCTCATCGCCGATGCGGTAGATCTTCGAGGTGCGTTCCCCGATCAGCGCCATATGCTGTTCGTGGAAGTTATAGTAGTCATCCGTCATCGCGCTAAGACGAATCAGGCCTTCTACGGTGTTCTCCAGTTCAATGAACATCCCGAAGCTGGTCACACTGCTGATTATACCCGGGAACTCTTCGCCCACCTTATCCAGCATGAACTCTGCCTTCTTCAGCGCTTCGGTATCCCGCTCGGCTTCAACAGCGACCCGCTCCCGTTCTGAGGACTGCTGCGCAATGTCCTGCATCCGGCTGGCCAGATACTCCTGGCGCGCCTGGGTAAGGGCTCCGCCGCCCTCTACCACTTCCCGGATAATCCGGTGGATCACAAGGTCAGGGTACCGTCGGATTGGAGAAGTGAAGTGGGAGTAGAACTCGGCAGCCAGACCAAAGTGCCCGGTGCTCTCGGAGTCATACTTCGCCTGCTTCATAGAGCGGAGCATCATCGTACTGATGACCGTCTGTTCCTTCGTTCCCTTAATGTCCTCCAGAAGAGTCTGCAGGGCACGCGGGTGAACCGTATTGCCTTTACCTTTAACCGAGTAACCGAAGTTCGCAATGAACCCCATAAAGTTCTGCAGCTTCTCCTGATCCGGGTCCTCATGAATCCGGTAGAGGAAAGGGACCTTCAGCCAGTGGAAATGCTCAGCAACCGTCTCATTTGCAGCAAGCATGAATTCCTCAATAATCTGCTCCGCGATCGAGCGTTCCCGCTTGACGATGTCCACCGCTTTCCCATTCTCATCTACGATAACTTTCGACTCCTCAAAGTCGAAGTCCACAGCTCCGCGCCGGAGCCGGTTCCCGCGAAGTCTCAGCGCCAGCTCCTGCATGTCCTTGAAGGTCTGCACCAGATCGCTGTAGCGTTCTGTAACCTCAGGGTCTTCATTTTGCAAAATTTTACGTACATTCGTATAGGTCATCCGCTCTTTCGTGCGAATCACACTGGTGAAGATATCATGCTTGATGACCTTCATCTGCTCGTTGAATTCCATTTCACACGACAGGGTGAACCGGTCCACCTTCGGGTTCAAGCTGCATATACCGTTAGACAGCCGGTGCGGAAGCATCGGGATCACTCGGTCTACCAAATAGACACTGCAGCCCCGATTATAGGCTTCCTGATCCAGCTTGGAGTTCTCTCTCACATAATAGCCTACATCCGCGATATGAACCCCTAACCGGAAATGTCCGTTAGGCAGCTTCTCCACATTCACCGCATCATCCAGATCCTTCGCATCTTCCCCGTCAATCGTCACAATAATCTTATCGCGCAGATCACGGCGGTTCTGCCCCCGAATCTCATCCTCTTCGATGACATCCGGAGCGTCCAGCGCCTCGGCCAGCACTTCTTCAGGGAAGGTCTCCGGCAGCTGATGCTTGCGGATAATCGACAGAATATCCACGCCGGGGTCATCCTTATGACCCAGTATTTCAATAATCTCACCTTCGGCCGCCGAGCGTCCTTCCGGATAACGAACAATGCGGACTACAACCTTCTCTCCGTCCGCTGCTCCGTTAAATGAGCCTTTCGGAATGAAAATATCTTTATTAATCCGCTTATCATCCGCAATAACAAAGCCATATACCTCATTATTCTGGAACACACCAACGACTTGGGTTACCGCACGCTGAACAATACGGACAACCTCACCCTCAAGCTTGCCGCCTCCAATGCTCTTGGACGTTACCCGGCCAAGAACGATATCTCCGTTCATCGCGCTCTTCAGATCATTGGCATGAATATATACATCGGGGTGCTCCCGGTTCTCGGGAATCAGAAAAGCAAACCCTTTGGCATGCACTTGAAGACGGCCGCGCAGCAGACTCATCCGCTCCGGTACACCATAGCGGTTGGTCTCCGTCAGGAGGATCTTCCCTTCTCCCTCGAGCTGGTTCAGAAGCTTGAGGAACTCCTTGAAATCTGCAGCACTCTCTATACCGAAGTGCTTCTCCAGTTCCTGATAGGTCATGGGTTTATAGGCGGTCTCCCGCATAAAATTTAGTAAATCTGATTCCGTTATCATCGTTTCACCTCGGGATGGCTTGTACACAAGCTGTCGTAATCTTCCTAAATTACCCTTCTTGTATATACCCTAGTATACACGAAATCAACCGACTGCATCCGTTTCCCGCAAAAACCCTCATTCCTCCTCGCTGAAGAGGACGAATATACTGTTAGATTACCCTGAACCTGCAGATATACACAAAAAGGCCCCCGTTTCCGTTAAAGAAAACGAGAGCCTTGTCATGGCTAAATTATTCGAGCTGTTCCTACTTAAGAACAACGGCAACGACAACCGACAAAATGAAGAATCCGGCAGCCATAACCACAGTCAGACGTTCCAGGACGAGCTCCATACCGCGTGCCTTTGCTTTACCGAAAAGGTGCTCAGCGCCCCCGGAGATGGCACCGGAAAGACCCGCGCTCTTTCCCTTTTGCAAAAGAACAACTGTAATCAAACCGATGGAAAATATAATGAGCAGCACTTTCAAAAAGATATCCATTCAATCCACCTCCTAAGCGTGATCACCATCTATGAGAAATGATTAATATGTACACATAAACAGCATTTATAGTGTACCATAGCTGGTTCCTGAGATCAACCACAGATCAGCAGCAAGCCTTCTCCTTAATCAGCTGCTACCCGTATATCCGGCTCCGTTGCAAGCTCAACATTTCCTGCTACCGCCCGCGAGATCATGCAGGAGCCTTCGGCTGCCTCAGCCAGCCTGCGAGCCTTCTCTAACTCCCTCTCCCCGCTGCCTGCCTTGAGAACGATTCGGGGCCTGTGAATGATCTTCTCATAGGTGAATATATTGTTCGTGACATCCACAATGCCTTCAGAGGCTTGGGTGAGGCTCTCCGTCTCAATCCCTGCCCGTTCCAGCATGGCAGCCAGAGTGATCAGATAACAAGTGGCCGCTGCGCCCAGCAGCATTTCGTCCGGGTTGGTTCCCACTCCCGGTCCGCCCATGCCCTCAGGTATGGAAATCGCAGTCTGCAGGTTCCCTGCTTCAATCGTACCTTCACTATTACGTCCACCATTCCATATCCCATTCAGCTGAAATCTATGCTTCATAATCTCTCCTCCTCGGTATCTGTCTGCTTATTTGACCCTGGATTGCTGTGAATCAAGTCACCCCCCTCCCCTCGGTATTCCACTATAATAAAATGGAAATTGTTAGTGCATTACAGGAGGTGATTTGATGAGTAACTTTAAAGCTATTCCACGAACAGAGTCCATGGCTCTGTCCAAGCTATCTGATCTGCCCAATATCGGTCAAGTTCTTGAAGCCAAGCTAATCGCCAGCGGCATCAAGACTCCGCTTCAGCTTATAGAACTAGGCAGCCGGGAAGCTTACGCTCGTATTCACGAGCAGGACAGCTCAGCCTGCCTTCATATGCTCTATGCTCTTGAGGGTGCAGTACAAGGGGTCCGATCGCACCAGCTGTCTAAGAGCAGACAGCGAGAGCTTATCCAGGAATTCAAGATACTCAACCAATTAACAGCATGCGCCATTACATAAGTGTACAGGATTATATAGACAAAAGACCTCAGTCAGCCGAAGTCGGCCCTGAGGTCTTTTGTAATATTCAGAAGCAAAAGGTAATCTTGCTTCTTATTTATTTTTCAAGTTGTAGAAAGATTTCAAGCCGTTGTATTGAGCAAGCTCGCCCAATTGGTCTTCAATGCGAAGCAATTGGTTGTACTTCGCAATACGGTCAGTACGGGAAGGCGCACCTGTTTTGATTTGGCCAGCATTGGTAGCTACTGCGATATCCGCGATTGTGCTGTCTTCGGACTCACCGGAACGGTGGGAGATTACAGCTGTGTAGCCATTACGTTTTGCAAGCTCGATAGCGTCGAAAGTTTCTGTCAAAGTACCGATTTGGTTCACTTTGATCAGGATGGAGTTACCAATGTTCTCTTCGATACCTTTAGCAAGACGCTCAGTGTTAGTTACGAACAAGTCGTCACCAACCAATTGGATTTTGTCTCCCAGCTTCTGGGTAAGAAGTTTCCAACCTTCCCAGTCATCTTCAGAGCAGCCATCTTCGATAGTGATGATTGGGTATTTATCAACCCAAGAAGCAAGAAGGTCTACGAACTCAGCGGAAGTGTAGGATTTGCCTTCGCCTTCAAGCTCATATTTACCGTTCTTGAAGAACTCAGTGGAAGCTACGTCCATACCCAGGAATACGTCAACACCTGGTTTGTAACCAGCTTTTTCAATCGCTTCGATAATTGTGGACAATGCTTCTTCGTTGGAAGAGAAGTTAGGAGCGAATCCGCCTTCGTCACCAACAGCTGTGCTCAGGCCTTTGCTGCCAAGGACAGACTTCAGGCTGTGGAAGATTTCAGCACCTGTACGAAGAGCTTCTTTGAAAGTAGGAGCGCCTACTGGAAGAACCATGAACTCTTGTACGTCAACGTTGTTGTCCGCATGCGCACCACCGTTAACGATGTTCATCATAGGAACTGGAAGCTGTTTCGCGTTGAATCCGCCAAGGTATACATACAGCGGCAGATCAAGAGCATCAGCAGCAGCGCGGGCAACAGCCATAGATACAGCCAGGATTGCATTCGCACCAAGCTTACCTTTGTTCTCAGTACCATCAAGGCTGATCATCAATTTGTCGATACCGAGTTGATCCAAAGCGTCCATACCGATTACTTCTGGAGCGATGATCTCGTTCACGTTCTCAACAGCTTTCAGAACGCCTTTACCCAGGTAACGGGATTTGTCACCATCGCGAAGCTCTACAGCTTCGTGGGCACCTGTGGATGCACCGGAAGGTACGATCGCACGGCCGATAGCGCCGGATTCAAGATATACTTCAACTTCTACCGTCGGGTTACCGCGGGAGTCAAGGACTTCGCGTGCATATACGTCAGAAATAATTGTCATGTTAAAGTCTCCTTTGTTTTATCAAATATTATTTGGTCTTACGGCTGGCAATCATGGATTGACCGGTCATTTCCGCAGGCTGTGGAAGACCCATCAAGTCCAGAATCGTTGGAGCTACATCGGCAAGAATGCCGCTTTCACGCAGAATCACATCTTCCGAGGTTACGATGAACGGAACCGGGTTCGTGGTGTGCGCAGTGAATGGACGTCCATTCTCATCATATACCATATCCGCGTTGCCGTGGTCAGCAATAATTATAGTGACCCCGCCTTTGGCCAGTACGGCATCAACGACTTTGCCTACACACTCATCCGTAACTTCAACCGCCTTGATTGTCGGCTCAAGCATACCGGAGTGACCCACCATGTCCGGATTGGCAAAATTCAGAATAATCGCATCATGCTTATCTGATTCGATCTCCTTCACCGCAGCTTCTGCCACTTCATAGGCACTCATTTCCGGCTTCAGGTCATAAGTAGCAACCTTAGGGGAATTGATCAGTACGCGAGTCTCGCCCTCAAGCTGGACATCTCGGCCGCCGCTGAAGAAGAAGGTTACGTGCGGGTACTTCTCCGTCTCAGCAATACGTAGCTGAGTCTTGCCTTGCTGTACTAGTACTTCGCCCAACGTATTATCCAGGTTCTTCGGTTCATAGGCAACATATCCGCCAACCGTTTCACTGAATAGGGTCAGACATACAAAGTGCAGGCCGATCGGGAAGTTAGGTCCACGGTCAAAGCCTTGGAAGTCCAAGTTCGTGAACACCTGGGACAGCTGAATTGCACGGTCAGGACGGAAGTTCAGGAAGACTACGGAGTCTCCGGATTCTACAAGTCCTACCGGGTTACCAGCGCCATCTACAATAACAGTAGGTTCAACGAATTCGTCAAACACGGACTTCTCATAAGATTCAGTTACCGCTTGAATCGGATCGGTGTACTTAGGACCATCGCCATACACGATAGCGCGGTAAGACTTCTCTACCCGCTCCCAGCGTTTGTCACGGTCCATGGCATAATAGCGGCCTTGAACCGTAGCGATCTTACCTACGCCCACTTCCTCGATCTTGGCGACCAACTTCTGCAGGAATCCCTTTGCGCTGTCTGGAGCCACGTCGCGGCCATCCAGGAACGCATGGATATATACTTCATGCAGATCTTCCTTCTTCGCAAGATCCAGCATAGCAAACAAATGGTCAATATGGCTGTGTACGCCGCCGTCGGACAACAAACCGTACAAGTGAAGCTTCTTGCCGTTCGTCTTCGCGTATTGTACAGCTTCAACCAAGGTCTTATTCGTAAAGAAATCACCTTCACGGATCGACTTGTCGATACGGGTCAGATCCTGATATACGATCCGGCCTGCACCGATGTTGAGATGACCTACTTCAGAGTTCCCCATTTGTCCTGCAGGAAGACCCACAGCCTCACCGCAAGCGGTCAGCGTGGTATTGGGGTACATCTTAAGGTATCTGTCATAATTCGGTTTGTTCGCCTGTGCAACCGCGTTGCCTTCATCTGTGCCGCGAAGACCGAATCCGTCCATGATGATCAGTGCTACAGGTCTGGGTGCTGACATCTTACTTTGCCCCCTCGACAAGTGCGATATAAGAAGCAGGCTGCAAGCTTGCACCGCCCACAAGCGCTCCGTCGATATCACTTTGTCCAAGATATTCCTTCACGTTCTCAGGCTTCACGCTGCCGCCGTATTGAATACGTACTTTGGATGCCACAGACTCATCATACAGATCCGCAACGATAGAACGAATGTAAGAAGTAACCTCATTCGCATCTTGGGAAGTAGAGGATTTACCTGTTCCGATAGCCCAGATTGGCTCGTATGCAATAACTACTTCTGCGGCTTGCTCTGCACTAAGACCTTTAAGAGCTGCTTCAGTCTGCACTTTCACAACATCTTTAGTCTGTCCTGCTTCACGTTCTTCAAGCTTCTCACCCACACAAGGGATCGGAGTAATGCCGTGTTTGAATGCAGCATGGACTTTCTTGTTCACGATCTCGTCGGTTTCACCGAAATAAGCGCGGCGCTCGGAATGACCGATAATTACATAATCCACGCCAAGCTCTTTCAGCATTCCTCCGCTGATCTCGCCAGTGAAGGCTCCTTCATCTTCGAAATGAAGATTCTGGGCGCCAATCTTGATTGAAGTCCCTTTAGCGGCTTCCACCAATGCCGGAAGGTTGGTGAAAGGTGCGCAGATCACACTTTCCACACCTTCTACTTCTGCTTTACCTTTGATGTCTTCGAAGAAAGTTTTTGCTTCGGAAACGGTTTTGAACATTTTCCAGTTCCCTGCAATAATCGGTGTTCTCAAAAGGCTCACTCCTTTGTTGTACGGATTGAACTCGTTACTTAGTTCATTCCATGTGGTATTACTAATTACTTATCGTTCAATGCTTCGACGCCTGGAAGCTTCTTACCTTCCATGAACTCAAGGGAAGCGCCGCCGCCTGTAGAGATATGATCCATTTTGTCAGCCAGGTGGAACTTCTCAGCTGCTGCTGCGGAATCACCGCCACCAATGATAGTGTAGCCTTCTGTAGCCGCACATGCTTCAGCTACTTCACGCGTACCATGGGAGAATGGCTCGATTTCGAACACGCCCATAGGTCCGTTCCATACAACCAGCTTGGATTTCTTGATCACGTCAGCATAAAGCTCGCGTGTCTTCGGTCCAATGTCAATGCCTTCCCAATCAGCAGGAATTTGATCAATGCTAACGATGTCTGTGTTCGCATCTGCGCTGAAGTCATCAGAGATCACAATGTCCACAGGAAGCATGAAGTTCTTGCCAAGCTTCTTCGCTTTCTCAATGAAGCCAAGAGCTACATCAAGCTTGTCTTTATCCAATAGAGATTGACCGATTTCATAGCCTTGCGCCTTGAAGAAGGTGTAGGTCAATCCGCCACCGATCAATACGTTGTCTGCAATGTTAAGAAGGTTATCAATGACATCGATCTTGTCCTTAACCTTGGATCCACCGATGATGGCTGTGAAAGGACGCTCTGGGTTCGAAAGGGCTTTGCTCAGTACAGACAATTCCTTCTCCATCAGAAGACCGGATACTGCTGGAATAAGATGAGCGATACCTTCAGTAGAAGCATGAGCACGGTGTGCTGCGCCAAATGCATCGTTCACGAACAGATCAGCCAGCTCAGCGAACTGTTTGGCCAGTTCTGGATCGTTCTTTTCTTCGCCAGGGTAAAAACGAACGTTCTCAAGTACAAGCACATCGCCATTATTCAAAGCATCCACTTTGGCTTTAACGGCTTCACCTACAGCTTCATCAGCTTTTGCTACTGGTTTGCCGAGCAGCTCGGACAAACGCTCTGCAGCAGGAGTAAGGCGAAGGGAATCTACGAATTCACCCTTCGGACGGCCCAGGTGGCTCGCCAGAATCACTTTAGCTCCATTCTCAATCAGGTACTTAATGGTTGGAAGAGTCTCCCGGATACGGGTATCGTCTGTGATTTTGCCGTTTTCAAGCGGCACGTTGAAATCCACACGCACAAACACGCGTTTTCCGGTTACTTCTACGTCACGTACACTTTTCTTGGTCATCTCCATGTTCCTCCTAAATGTTCTTAGCTGGATATCCACTCAATCACTGGGTATATGTGTCTCTTAAGCAGGTGTTAATCTCTATATATTTATCTAAAGTCCGAAATAAGTATGGAGTAAATTAGCATGAACCAAAGAGGAGTCCTTTGGTTCAGGTTGCTCCTCTTTGGAATTACATTTGAGTTGTGCGGATATTATTGAGCTTTCTTGGCAAAGAACTCCAAAGTACGAACCAATTGAGCTGTGTAGGACATTTCGTTGTCATACCAAGCAACAGTTTTAACGAGCTGCTTGTCGCCAACAGTCATAACTTTAGTCTGTGTAGCATCGAACAGGGAACCGAAAGTGATACCTACGATATCGGAAGATACGATTTCATCTTCAGTGTAGCCATAAGTTTCTGGATCGGAAGCGGCTTTCATAGCTGCGTTAACTTCGTCTACAGTTACTTTTTTGTCAAGAACAGTTACAAGCTCAGTCAAAGATCCAGTTGCAACTGGAACACGTTGAGCTGCACCATCAAGTTTACCTTGCAGATCAGGAATAACCAGACCGATAGCTTTAGCAGCACCAGTTGTGTTAGGGATGATGTTCTCAGCAGCTGCACGAGCGCGTCTGAAGTCACCTTTCGCGTGTGGAGCATCCAAAGTGTTTTGGTCGCCAGTGTAAGCGTGGATTGTAGTCATCAAGCCTTCAACGATACCGAACTTGTCGTTCAAAGTTTTAGCCATTGGAGCCAAGCAGTTCGTTGTGCAAGATGCACCGGAAATTACAGTTTCGGAACCATCAAGAGTTTCGTGGTTAACGTTGTATACGATAGTCTTCATGTCGCCTGTAGCTGGAGCGGAGATAACTACTTTCTTAGCGCCGCCTTTAAGGTGAAGTTCTGCTTTCTCTTTAGAAGTGAAGAAACCAGTACATTCAAGAACGATATCAACGCCAAGCTCGCCCCATGGCAATTCTTCAGGGTTACGGTTAGCAAGAACTTTAACTTCTTTGCCGTTAACTTTGAAGAAGCCGTCATGAACTTCAACATCGCCGTTGAATCTGCCTTGAGTTGTATCATATTTCAACAAATGAGCCAACATTTTAGCATCTGTAAGGTCATTGATAGCAACTACTTCAATACCTTCCACGTTCTGAATACGACGGAAAGCAAGACGTCCGATACGACCAAATCCATTAATACCAACTTTTACACTCATTGAATAGTTCCTCCCAAAATTTCGTTTTTTATTTATTCAAGACGGTAATTAACCGCCATGAGTAACACATATTAGTCTTCGTTACTAAGTATCAGGCCCTGTTCTCCAGCTCCAGCATAGTCACAATCTCACTCGCTGCTGCTTCGTCTGTCACCAGAATATCCTCATGACCGAACCGAAGCACGGCATGGATTGCCTTCGCTTTGCTCCTGCCGCCGGCGACTCCGATCACCACTTCAGTAGAAGTGATATCTTCGAGTCTGAGTCCAAGCGTCAGCATTTTGTGTACAACCTTGCCTTCTTGATCGAAATAGTAGCCGAATGATTCCGCTAGCGCTCCCTCATTCCTAAGCTCCTGGAGCATAGCGGGGTCTAGCTTGCGCCGATGCGCCATTTCCATAGCATCTCCGATGCCATGAACGACAATCCTCGCTTTGCGAATCAAGGTTACAATTTCTTGGGTATTCGGATCATTTACAAGAGAGTGATAAGCTTCTTCACCAAGCAGATCAGGTACATGGAGCAGCCTGTAACCGGCACCCACACGCTTCGCCATTCCGGAAGCGATGGTATTGGCCTGAATCTCCAGGCTTTCGCCGAGTCCTCCCCGTGCGGGTACGAACCAGCTGTCCTTAAGCGGCGCATTCACGGGCATGGTCAGCTTCTCCGCGATCGAAGCGAGTGTGGTTCCGCCTGTGACGGCAACGACATCTCTCTCTTCCATTACGCTAAGGAGCGCTTTAGCCCCGGCACGCCCAAGCTCCTGCTTGGTATCTGAAGATACGTCCCAATCTCCCGGCACAACAATAACTTTGCGGAGTCCGTAGCCCTTGCGGATTCTCTCCTCCAACGCAGCCAGACCAAGCAGCTCTTTGACAAGTGGCTCCAAAAGCTCGAGGAGGCGTATGCCCGCTTCACTGATGGTCATACCCATATTCTCAATCTCAATCAGCCCTTGTGCTTTCAAAAGGTCTGTCTCGGCACGCAGCACGCGTTCGGTCATATCCAAAGATGCCGCCAAGGTTCTGCGCCCAATCACTCCAGCAAGCTTGATCTGATGAAGAATGGTATATCTTTTCTTGAGAATATCCATGAGATCAGGCAAAAGCTGCTTTTGGATTTCCAATATATTTCGCATGCTTTCACTCCTGCTTGACTTTCATCTATCTCATCTTCATCAAAACTCTGTTGGCCTTAAAACGTCCCGGGATAACTTTTTAAGTCCCACTTACATTCTACCTAATTCTACCTCAGGTTGCAAGTCTGACTAACGTATAATTTACTATGCTTGTCCTCTTTATACAAAAATCTATGTGCTCGCCTCTGAAAGCATAGGTATCACCATACGGGACGCCAAGTTCTATTATAATAAGCCTTTGTTATCTTAAGTTAAGCTTGCAATTTAACATGGGATAACATATAATCATTTTTGCTACTCTGAATTTGCGCCCGTGGTCCAATGGATATGACGTAGGCCTCCGAAGCCTGAGATCGAGGTTCAATTCCTCGCGGGCGCGCCATTCTTGCCAGCACCTAATATAGCTTTAACCAAAGCCGCTCTAAAGTGGGCCTTTTTTTTATAATTAGTTTGACTTTCTTTGACTTTATGTTTGAAATTGTTTATGATGTGGTTATTATGGATAGAACTAACAGCGGCCTGCTGCTTTCCCAGTAAGTCTGTACTTATTAGTTCCATTCATAAGGAAGAAACGTTTCCCCGGACATCTTTCTTACATAAGTCAAGATAGCCTGTCCTCCTTTGATTTGACTTCAGGATTTTGGTCAATGATGTAAAGGACGGAAATCATGTTTCTGATTATGGTATCACCACAAACATTTAAGGAGGGTTTTCTAATGAGTTATATTCCTATGGTTGTCGAACAAAGCAATCGCGGTGAGCGTGCTTATGACATTTACTCGAGACTTCTTAAAGACCGTATTATTTTCCTCGGTACACAGGTAAATGATGTGGTTGCCAACTCCATTATTGCACAGATGCTATTCCTGGATGCTGAAGACCCTGGTAAAGATATTCATCTATACATCAACAGCCCAGGCGGATCGATTACTGCCGGTATGGCCATTTATGATACCATGCAATTCATCAAATCCGATGTATCTACGATCTGTGTAGGTATGGCGGCTTCCATGGGTGCCTTCCTGCTGAATGCAGGAGAGAAAGGCAAGCGCTTCGCGCTCCCTAACAGTGAAATTATGATTCACCAGCCGCTGGGCGGAGCTGAAGGTCAAGCAACGGATATTGAGATCCGTGCCCGCCGCATTCTGAAGATGCGTGATTCCCTGAACAAAATCCTGGCTGAGCGCACAGGACAGCCGCTGGAACGTATCGAGAAGGATACAGACCGCGACTACTTCATGACCGCCGCTGAAGCCAAGGATTACGGTATTGTCGATAAGGTTATCGAGAAGACTGGCCCTCAAGGCGTCTAAGACTTCTGAAATAAACAGGCCCCTGCTTCGCAGATTAGCGAAGCAGGGGCTTTTTAATTGCATACCAATTATTTAAAAGGACTTGCTCCCTTAGGCAGCAGTTGATCGAACCCGTAATCATATTCAATCGTGCCGGCCGCATAGGCGGTATATTCATAAGGCAGGAAGTAAATCGTCAGGGTGTTCGGCTTCACATAGAAATTCCGGTCTGAAGTCAGACCGTTGAACCCGCCGAGATAACCCGGATTCGCCTTCAGCTTCTTAGCTAGATCCGCATTCAGCTGCTTCTTGTAGCCAGGATTGCTTGAGAGCAAGTCACTAAGTCCCAGCTCCTTACCGTCTTTCAGTGAGAACGTGTGGCCTTCCGTTAAGGTGAAGCCATGCGCCCCGCCGGTATAAGAGCTTTGAGCCAGAACCAGGCTCAGAACACCTTTTTCGTTAAAAGTAACTACATAAGTGCTGTCGTACTCATACTCGCGGTCTTGGGCGGAACGATCCTTTAGGTCCTTTTCTGCTTGGGCTACGAAACGGTCCATCGAGGCTTGAAGAGCCGCATTGATCGATTTCTGAGCCGCCTCGTCAGCCAGGCCGCTAACCTGCGGATAGATCAGCTTGGTTGAAGCTCCCTTAAAGGTCTTGTTCAGGCTAACATTCTTAATTGTGATCGCATTCTCTGTGCGTGGGCCCATAGACAGCTGCTTCGCTTTGGCGTCCCAGTTCGATTGGTACCCGAGGTAATCATTAAGCAATTTATACGGGACATAGATATGGCCCTTGATCATTTTACCGCTGTACCCTTCGCTTAGATAGTATCCGTTAACGTTCGGATCAACTCCATATTCGGAGACCGCGAGATTCAGCTTCCGGTATCCGTCTCCCAGGCTGTAGATATGCGCAGCCGCATCATAGGAAAGCTTCAGTCCAACGACGTCACGAAGGAAGGTTACCGGAACGTATACACGACCGCCGCTAAGAATTCCATGCTGTGATGACAAAGTGCCCTTCCATTTCAAACCCACCTGTATCTGCGCGGCTTCAGCCTTCTTGGCTACCACGCTGGTACTTGCCGCATATCCGGTTCCAGCAGGAAGCGTAGCTCCTCCTATCAAGAGGGCTCCCGCCAGGAGTCCGGCACTCCATTTCGTACTACGATTCATATTAATGCTCCTTTCAGAATTATATAAGATAAACAATTGATCTACACGCCAGTCAGCCATATCAAATATCGGACATCACTTTTCTAATTATAGATAAACTTGGTAGCCAGAAGGTAACAGTGCCCATTACACTTTCTTTTCTTTCCAGAGCACCCTGTAACATTTCCTTAAACAGTATGTAATTTTTCAAGCACTTTCTTAAAATCACACAGCAAAGAAAGGCATCTTCCACCCTATACCCGGGATCGGATACCTTACAAGCTGTTATTCCCGTCTCGCTACAGCAAGCCGTACCCCAATCGGTTCAGCTGTTCCGCGATCACCCGGTAGCCCCGCCCATTGGGATGAACCTGATCGATGGAGAGGAGTTCGCGTCCACGCTCGGCAAAAGCCGGAAAGATATCAGCGAATCCATATATCCCGTTCGAATATTGGGCCGCATAGCGGTTAAATGAATATACCCATGAGTTCGCTTCTCTCACCTGAGGAAAAGGGTTATAGAGACCCACTACTCTTACAATATAAGGGCTCCGGCTGCTCCCCTTGATGTCGTAGATCGAACGCACAATACTTCCGAAATGGGACTTGCAGGCGGCTAGAGACTGATTCAGGATTTGGGCCTCCGCGGCAGGATACCTCCGAATCTCTTTGGCCGCATGAATCAGATCATTGCCTCCAATCGACAGCGTGATTAGATCCGCTTCCCTAATCGACTGCCGGTAGATCGAGTGATAACGCAGCCGCTGTTCAAGTCCCTCGGAATCCAGTCCATTCACGCCCAGATTGTGTACCTCGATAGGTGCTCTGAGACGGTTCTCCGCTATTCTTCGGTAGGTCGGAACAAAGCCGTGTCCCGGAAAAGCTCCAAAACCCGTCGTCAAGGAATCCCCTACCGCCGTATATATATAACTCACCCGAATCCCCTCCCATAGATATGGTTCATCTTATGTACCAGGGGGGAATCGGGCAACGGGGAGGTGTCCTTCGGTTACATTAGCGGAGATGAAAAAAACTATATAGGTAAACTGTGCACTGCGCATTCGAATGTTCTTCCGACCGCTGTTGTTCGGGGATTCCTTGAATGGAGTCTGATAAGGTGGGAATCCCCAAACAAAGGCGGACGCTGGCGCTTCTCCAGAATCATTCGACCTGCTCCGTTTGGGTTTGCCCTTCAATTTAAACAAAAGAAACCTCGCTTGTTAAAATGGAAGTAGCTTCAACACATTCTGCATAAAGCGAAGCTTCTTTATGTGCCAGAAAGTAAGAATGGAGCAACTAACCTGGCCAGTGTGACTTACTTGTAGAATGACTTTTAGGACGCCATCCTACCTAATCACCTGCCAACATCATCAATAACGCTTAAATCGCTTATGCTGCTGGAAAAGAATAAGACGAGAGGCCAGAGGTCAAGCCATTTGAAGAAGGCTGTTGTGGACGAAGACGAGAAATGGCGCCACGGATATGAAATCATCCATGACGCCATTAATGCCGTTTAAAGAAATCCTGCTTATCTATTCACGGCCGCTCTTGAGCTCTGTCCAGTAACGGTCATACACCTGAAGGGTATCTCCTACATCCTTCAGCCATTCGGTACGCTTCATTTCATCCTCGGACAGGTTGATCATTTTATCATTGCGGTATTCCTGGCTGTGGAACTCCATAGCCTTCGTGTTCGGATCACTATAGCCGATAGACTCGTAGTTCTTCGCACTGACCTTCGGATCCATCATATAGTTGATGAACTTCTCAGCCAGCTCCTGATTCTTGGAGTCCTTGGGAATCGCATAGTTATCCGCGAAGATGGTGCCACCTTCCTTAGGAACCACATAGGCGATATCCTTATTCTCCTTTGCTACAAAGGAAGCATCCCCGGACCACATGGTTGCGATCCAGCCTTCTTCCTGGATCATCTTCTGCTTGATGGTGTCGGTATCGAAGGCAAGCACGCTTGGCAGCAGCTTCTTCAGGTCATCTACTGCGGTCTTAATCTGAGTCTCGTCAGTAGAGCTGTTGGACCAGCCGTTCTTTTTCAGCGACATTCCGATCACTTCACGATTGTCATCCAGCAGAAGCACTTTCCCTTTATATTTGGGATTCCATAGATCCGCCCAGCTGGTGATCGGCTCCTTCACGTATTTCTTGTTGTAAGCAATACCGGTTACCCCCGACATATAAGCGATGGAATACTTGTTACCCGGATCAAAAGGAGGGTTCTTCAGCGTCTCAGTAAGGTTCGCAAAATTCGGGATATTCGCCATGTTCAGCGATGCAAGGAGATTTTCCTTAATCATGGTCGCAACCATGTAATCGGACGGCTGAATCAGGTCATACCCGCCTCCGCCCGCCTTGATCTTGGCCAGCAGGTCTTCATTATTGGCAAAGTTATCATAGTTAATCTTCACATTATATTTATCTTCGAAGTCTTTGAGCACCTGTGGGTCGAAGTTATCGGCCCAGCTGTAGATATTCAGCGTCTCTTTCTTGGATCCGCACCCAGACAGCGATAAAACGACAAGCATTGCGGTCAGGAGCAAGGTTACCAGCTTCAATTTTTTATTCAATTCATAATCTCCTCTCTCGTTCACTTCGCAATTCATTTAGAATGGCAGCATCTTCTGCTTCTTCTGCCCTTTACCTCTGTTCAGCATATACTGGGCGAGGAAGATCAGTGTTACACTTACCAAAATTAACATCGTACACAGTGCGTTAATTTCCGGGGAAATACCTCTCTTGACCTGGCCATATATATAAATAGGCAGCGTCGTCGAGCTTGGTCCGGATACGAAGAAGCTGACCATGAAATCATCCAGCGACATCGTAAAAGCGATCAATGCCCCGGAGATAATGCCCGGTGTAATCTGAGGCAAAGTCACGTGGCGGAATGTCTGCCATGGACTTGCTCCAAGGTCCTGCGCCGCCTCTTCCAGCTGCTTGCCCATTCCGGCCAGCCGCGACGACACAACCACATATACATACGACATACTGAAAGTAATATGAGCAATAATAATCGTGGTCTTGCCGGTTTCGACGCCGAGAAGTCGGAATAGGACCAGCAGGGACAGACCCATTACGATATCGGGAATCACGATAGGTAAATACATTAACCCATTCATGCTGAGCTTTAGCCTCCGGGTTACTTTCCGAACAGCAATCGCTGCTAATGTTCCAAGCAGTGTAGCCGCAAGGGTAGATATCACGGCCACGATCAAGCTGTTCTCCAAGGCGTCCATGACATGGTCATTATCGAATAGCGATACGTACCAGTCCAGCGTGAAGCCGCGCCACTCTGCAGACAAGCGGGAATCGTTGAAGGAGAACAGAATGATGAACAAGATAGGCACATAGATGAAAATAATCATCAGCAAGGAGTGTAGTCCCAGCCACGGGCTCCGCTTGGTTCTCATACCCGTCCCTCCTTTACTCTCTCAACCTTGGAGGTCATGGCTTTATTGAAGAGTGCTATTAGAATCAATGATGTTATGACAAAAATGACGGATAACGCGGCCCCGAACGGCAAATTGCGCGCCCCCAGGAACTGGGTCTGAATAATGTTGCTGATCATGGATGACTTGGCACCACCGAGAATATCCGTCACAACAAACATCCCTGTCGTCGAGACATAGACCAGCACTGCGCCTGTTGTAATTCCTGACTTCGTCTGCGGCAGGGTAATATGCCAGAAGGACCGCCAAGGCGATGCGCCCAGATCACTCGCTGCCTCCAGCAAGCGCCGGTCCATCTGTTCAATAGCCACATAAATGGGCAGCACCATGAAAGGAATAAAAGTATAGACCATCCCCAGCAGAACAGCCCCTTTGGTATACAGCATCTGCATAGGCTCCGAAATCCACCCGAGATTCATGAATAAGCTGTTCACAACGCCCTGCGTCCGCAGCAGGAGTACCCAGGCATACGTCCGAATCAGGAAGTTAATCCAGAAGGGAATGGTGATCAGCGCAAGTCCCCAGGTCTGCCTTCTCGGCCCGGATCTGGCAATATAATAAGCCAGGGGATAACTGAGCAGCAGGCAAATGATGGTGGTAACTACGGATAACACAATCGTGTCCCAATAGATCCCGAGGTAGAGTGAATCGAAAAATATTTTGTAGGCGTCCAAGGAGAAGGTGTAGATCAGATTGCCGTCGGTATCCCGCTGCATAAAAGAAATGCCGACCACAATGAGCATAGGAATAACCAGAAAGAGGCTTAACCACAGCATTACAGGAACTAAAGCAAAGCCGGACTTCTTCATGCGCCGATGTTCACCTCGTCCTGAGAACCCCAGTTCACCCCAAGCCTCTCACCGATCTCCCAAGGACGCTCATCGGTGAAGTCCAGCGCGATCGTCACGGTCATCGGTTCGCCATCCAGCTGGACCACAAGCTTGTGAATGCTGCCCAGATACAGCACATCCTGAACAACCCCTGTCCGCTTCGCTGCATCGGTATCCCGGGTTGCCCTTAACTTCTCCGGGCGAACGGCGAACAGCCGCCCATCTTGAGAGAAGATGTTGTTCTCTCCTACGAAGGTTGCGGCAAACAAGGTAGCAGGCGTGGCATAAATCTCCCTTGGAGTTCCGATCTGTTCTACATGCCCGTTATTCATAATGACGATCCGGTCAGAGAGCATCATCGCCTCTTCCTGATCGTGTGTGACGTATACGAAGGTAATGCCCAGGCTCCGCTGAAGCTGCTTCAGCTCGGATTGGAGATTCTTGCGCAGCTGAAGATCAAGCGCTCCCAGCGGCTCATCCAGCAGCAGCACCTTGGGCTTGTTCGCAATCGCCCGCGCGATGGCAACCCGCTGCTGCTGGCCTCCAGACAACTGGTGCGGATAACGCTTAACCAGCGGAGTAAGCTGGGTCATCGCTACCGCTTCTTCAATCCGCTGCTTGATCCCGGCCTGCGGTAGCTTTTTCATCTTCAGCCCAAAGGCAATGTTATCCTCTACGGTCATGTGAGGGAACAGGGCATAGTGCTGGAATACGAGGTTGAGGTCCCGGCGGTTCGGCGGAAGTGCGGTCAAATCTGCACCATCCAGAACAATCCGTCCTTCCGTAGGCTGTTCAAACCCTGCAATCATGCGCAGGATCGTCGTCTTCCCACAGCCGCTGGGCCCGAGTAAAGTCAGGAATTCACCCTCCTTAATCGTCAGGTTCAGCGGATGCACAACCATCTGCCCGGCAAAATTCTTCTGGACTTCTACAAGTTCAATCATGTGCATCAACTCCTTGGTCATCTGTATTTATGTATCGGTCATCACTTAATAGCTTCTACAATCTGAAAAAAAAGCCATATCCCAAGGGACGGCTCCTATAAATCTATCATTTTTTGCATATTCAATATACCTTGTTTTACCACCCAGTACAATAACTTTATAGGGTTTAAAGCCGGAACAAGGCATCAGCTGTGACAAAAAAACGCCTTTCTCCACATCCGGAGAAAAGCGTCCTTTTCAACAACAAATTCTATTTAAGCTCGTATTGTACACCTAGTGAAGTAGTTACCTTAATCTCTCCAGGCTCTACCGAGCTTCCAGCCGATCCACTGGCTGCTGCTTTATCCATAAGCCCGTAGTTCTGCTCAAATACTGGCGCGTTCACGGCTCCTTGGCTGACACTAAGGACAATACCGAGCTGGCGCTTTACACCCTTGGCAATAATGCCCGCCTTCAGTTCCGCATTCGCAAGCGCCTTGTTGATCACCTGCTCCTGATACTGATCCGGGTCCTCTACGGTGAACCGGACATTGTCAATGCGGTTAGCCCCGTTCTTGGAAGCATCATCGAGCAGTTGGCCTACCTTGTCAAGCTGGCGGTATTTGATCTGCAGAGCGTGGGATGCATTGTAGCTCTTGACCTTCTGGCCTTCCTTGTCATTGTAAGTATAGTTCGGCTGGACATAGAAGCTGGCCGTCTGGATGTCCGCAGCGTCAATCTTCCAGGTATTCTTCAGAAGGTTGGTCAACTTGGCAATTTGGGCGGCAGTAGCCTTCTGGGCTGCCTGCGCAGTCGCCGCCTGGGATTCTACCCCAATCGTGAGATAGGCAATATCCGGCTTGATCGAGATCTCTCCATTTCCAACCACGTTAATCACATTGCGCTGCACGGTTTCATCCGCATAAGCGTGCGGAGCATCACTTAACAAACTTCCCGCAGCCGTTCCCCCAGCAAGCAGCGTGCCCGCGATCAGCACGGAACCAAGCGATTTGACCCAAATTTTCATGTTTAACCCGCCTCCAATAGTTTTTTTTGCGGACATATAGTCCAGTTCATATAAATTGGTTAAATTTAACTACTAAACGGAACCAAGGTTCCTAAGGTTGCAGCAGGTTAAGGACAATCCGAAATATATTTTTATTCTACGCAAAAAAGAGAAGGCGATCCGCCATAACCGGCCGATTACCCTCTCCCTATGCTTGTCCTTAAGACAAATTATTGGTTCTCAAGCTCTTCCTTGCTGACCAGACTTACTAAAGCGTTTGCAGCCTGCTCGGCATCCGCACCCTCGGCGCTGATATAAATCTCCGTTCCAGTGCTGATGGCAAGGCTCATGATTCCCATGATGCTCTTCGCATTAACTTTCTTGTCATCCTTCTCCACGAACAGTTCAGACGAGTATTTATTCGCTTCTTGTACAAAAAGCGCTGCAGGTCTGGCGTGAAGACCCGTTTTCAAACGGACGGTTACCGGATGTTTGACCATGAATCCTTACCCCCTATACATAATCAACATGCAGGTTTCTGCACATTTTTGATTTTGGATTGAACTAGATTCCGAACCTTAGCTCTCAGGTTCATTCCATTTGGAAATATATTTTAATCAGTATACCATAGGCGCTAGGTCTCACACTAGGTGTACCCGTTCAGACTCCCCGAATTTTTTCGGCGAGCTCGTCAATTTTGCGCAGACGGTGGTTCACGCCTGACTTGCTGACCGTGCCTTTCAGCATCTCGCCGACTTCCTTCAGGTTCATATCCGGATGGGCCAGCCGAATCTCGGCCACTTCCCTTAGCTTATCCGGCAGCGATTCCAGACCAATTTCTCTCTGGAGCAGCTTGATATTATCGATCTGCCGAATGGCTGCGCCTATCGTTTTATTGAGATTCGCCGTTTCGCAATTGACGATCCGATTAACGGAATTGCGCATGTCGCGCATAATTCGCACATCCTCGAACTTGAACAAGGCCTGATGCGCCCCGATAATGCTGAGGAGTTCGATAATCTTCTCGCCTTCTTTGATGTAGAAAATAAAGCCCTTCTTGCGCTCAATACAGCGTGCATTCAGGTGGAACTGGTTGGCCAGATCCACCAGCGCCTGACAGTGCTCTTCATACATGGAGGCAATCTCCAGATGATAGGAAGATCCTTCGGGATTGTTGACCGACCCTCCAGCCATGAAGGCTCCTCTCAGGTATGCCCGCTTACAACAGTTTTTCCGGGTCAGCTCCGGATTAATCCCCGGGGTGAAAATGAACCCTTCCGATACGATCTTAAGGCTGTTCAGAATCTCCTGCACACGTGTGGGAATCCGCACAATGTACACATTGTTCTTCTTCAGACGCATCTTCTTACGTACGAGCAGCTCCGTATGGACGTCGAAATATTTTTTGATCAAAGAATAAATCCGTCTTGCTATCGCGGCGTTTTCGGTGGAAATATCCAAAATAACTTTTTTGTTCGACACCGAGACGGAACCGTTCATCCGGATTAACGCGGATAATTCGGCCTGCTCGCAGCAAGGCTCGGCTTCGATCATGGTCAGTTCTTTTTTGGTTTGTGCCGCAAAGGACAAGGGACTCACCTCTTTCGTATACTCCAGTTTTGCACCAGCTGGTAAATATGATGGCTGAGCTTGTCAGCATCATGGCGCAAATATCTGCGGAACAACACCAGGGTGTCCGCAATCATTTTGTAGCCTCGGCCCGTTACGACATCCCAGTCGACCTTAACGGGTTTGGCCCCTTTCTCTGCATAGAAATCCTGAACCTGTTCAGGAATCTCGCCGTCATTCACAATGACATAATCGAATAAATGATGCCCTACATGTTCATATACAGCCTCAAGGTGGTCACTGACGGCATAACCATCTGTCTCCCCGGGCTGGGTCATCACGTTGCAGACAAAGATCTTAATCGCTTCGTTGTTGGCCAGAATGGCTTCAGCCAGCTTCGGAACGAGCAGGTTAGGAATAATACTTGTATACAGACTGCCGGGACCAATCAGAATCGCATCCGCTTCAAGAATGGCCTCCACCGCTTCCGGAAGCGGCTCAACTTCTTCGGGCTCTAGGAAAATCCGCTTGATCTTCCCGCCAGCCTCGGGAATCTTCGATTCCCCGGTGACGATGGTGCCATCCTCCATCTCAGCATGAAGAATAACCGCATGCTGTGCGGCGGGCAGCACCCGTCCCCGAACTGCAAATACACGGCTGAGTTCGCGAACAGCCGTTACAAAGTCGCCCGAAATGTCGGTCATCGCCGCGAGAATTAAATTCCCGAGGCTGTGCCCGGCTAGTCCCGAGCCTGTCGTAAAACGATAATTGAGCATATCGTATAACAGCGGCTCTACGTCGGCAAGTGCGGTCAGCACGTTCCGGATGTCTCCCGGAGGCGGCATCTGAAGCTCGCTTCTCAGTATACCTGAGCTGCCTCCGTCATCGGCTACGGTCACAATCGCTGTTATATCTAGAGGCTTCTCTTTCAGGCCGCGAAGCATGACCGACAGGCCGGTTCCCCCACCCATCACCACGATTCGCGGCACTCTTTCACTAGTAGACCGATCTTTCACTTCTCACTTCACCTCTTAATGCCGATCTCGATCGGAATCCCGGTGGCTGACGCGGACCGTCTCCGTTTCACTCGTACCGAGCATACGGCCCAAATATTCGGATATCGCCACAGAGCGGTGTTTGCCGCCTGTACAGCCAATGCCGATAATCACCTGGCTCTTCCCTTCCTTATGGTACTGCGGCAGCAGGAAATGAAGCATATCCAGCAGCTTGGTCAGAAAGGACTGCGTCTCAGGCCACTTCATTACATATTCATATACGTCGCTATCCTGCCCGGTGTGTGGGCGAAGCTGCTCAATATAGTGGGGATTTGGAAGAAAACGTACATCGAACACCAAATCCGCGTCGATCGGAATTCCGTATTTAAATCCAAATGAAGTAATATTCACAGATAAATTGCTGCTCTCCAGATGAGAGAATCCTGCTATAATCTTGTCTTTAAGAACAGACGGCTTCATGTTACTGGTATCAATCACCTGAGTAGCCGAGGTCTTAAGCTCTTCCAGCATCTTGCGCTCCAGCCTGATGCCATCCAGCGGCATCCCTTCCGGAGCCAGCGGGTGCCTTCGGCGGCTTTCCTTGTAACGCTGTACCAGTACGGAATCGGTGGCGTCAAGGAACAGGATTTCACACTTAATTGTAAAATGATCTTTGATATAATTAAGAGACTCTGATAATGCCGTGAAGAACTCGCGTCCCCGTAAATCAATGACGAGCGCAACCTTGGCTATTTTCCCGTTAGACTGTTCAATAAGTTCGGCAAATTTAGGAATAAGCACCGGAGGTAAGTTATCTACACAGAAAAAACCGAGGTCCTCCAAGCTGCGTACAGCGAGCGACTTCCCCGCACCCGACATGCCTGTAATAATGATCAAATTCGCAACCGAGGTTTGTTCCTTGTCCGTCATCTGATTTCCCTCCCTCACAATCTTCTCTATATGTGTGGAATGAGCTAAAGAAGTGAACGTTGAATCCAGACAGGCCGCTTGTTGTGCCTGGCAATCATTCACGCAGCCTTTAGTTCAATCCATATATTAAGTCTTTAAACAAAGGATCTAGTGCAAGAACAGACCTGCCGCTCCAATCATGCCCGCATCATTGCCAAGAATAGCCGGTACGATGTCGACACCCTCTTGAAGAGGCTCCGGTGTTAACTTGGCGTATACGCTGCGCACTTCGTTGAACAGAATATCGCCTGCCTTGGACACGCCTCCGCCAATGATAAAGCGCTGCGGGTTAAGCACCGCGCTCACTTGAGCCAAGGACTTGCCCAGGTAGAAGGCGGCACGGCTTACGATGCGAATGGCCGCTTCGTCGCCGGCCTTGGCTGCATCGAAGACATCCTTAGCCATAATGTTCTCCACTTGAGCTAGAGATGTGCGGTCACCGCGCTCTACAGCATCCTTCGCCATGCGGATGACACCGGTAGCCGAGGATACGGTCTCCAGGCAGCCGATCTTGCCGCAGCCGCACTGAATCGCTTCCAAGTCAGGCACTACAGCCATATGGCCCAGCTCACCAGCCATGCCTGAGAAGCCTTGATATATCGCTCCATTAATGATAATACCGCCGCCAACGCCTGTACCGAGCGTGTAGCAGACACAGTTCCCTACCCCTTTGCCAGCGCCGGCCCAGGCTTCCCCAAGCGCAGCCACGTTGGCATCGTTATCTATACGGACAGGCTTGCCTAGCCGCTGCTCCAGAATGCTGCGGATATGAACATCCTTCAAACCTATATTTGGTGCCAGAATAATGATCCCGTCACGGACATTCGTAAAGCCGGCAACCCCTGCGCCAACACCCGCCAGCTGGTCCCAGTCGTACGGCGACTGTTCGAGAATAAGACGTACATACCGTTCAATATTGTTAACTACGGCGTCCGCGCCTTTCTCAACTTCTGTCGGTCCTTCATAGGTATGAAGAAGCTGGCCTTCCTCATTACAGATGCCGACTTTAATTGCTGTTCCGCCCAGATCGACACCAATGTAGATTTGTTCAGACATTTTACAAGCCACCTTTTTCTCTTTAAAATAGTTTGCTCCTACGTACCCACTATAAGCGAACCCTTCCCATCGGTCAAGAGAAGGGGGAGTTTCCCAAACCCCTTGTCAGCAAGGCTTTTACGGTAAATGCTGCAAGGTAGGGCGGCCCTTTTTTCCCCCGTCAAGAGTATGACAAAAGCGCTCCTTCTCCCGGGGGATACACAGAGCGCTCGTTCGCCATTATGCAGTTAGATGGACTGAACTCAAAAGTTCAATTCATCCAGATATCTTACAAGTTTATGACAGAATCCGTTTCTGTCCTTCAAGCGCCCGAATCGGTGCAATATTCTGTGTGAATTCAAGTGTGCCCAGATACTGCCCGCTCTCACTTCTTACGGCAAAATAGCGGATGTAGACAAACTTGTCTTTGACCGGAATCCAGAAATCCTCCGCGTCCTTGCGTCCGGCCTTGAAGTCGGCCAGCAGCTCGTTAACCACATGTACGCTTTGCGGCGGGTGACAGTTCTGAACGGTACGGCCGATGACGGCCTTGGTCCGGGCGAAGATCCGCTCCTTGCCGTGGGAGAAATAACGAACCACATCATTCTCATCGATAAAGGTAAGATCCACAGGGAGATGGTTCATCACAGCCTCCAGCTGTTCCACCGACAGGATTCCTGTCTCAAAGCGGACGAATCCGTCCCGCGTACCAGCTCCTTCCTCCTCCACGGCCTCACCAGGCTCGGCTGCACGCTCCGGCTTCCATTCCTGGTCGGGAGCCGTCAGGCAGAATCCGATCTGCTCACTCTCGCGGGCGATCTTCACCCACTCGTCCTCGGTCAGCTTCTCCAGAGCCATCGGCAGCAGGATATTCTCTTCTTTAAAAATCATTTCATTTACTTCCGAAATAATCCGCTCCAGACTCTCCACAATCTGGACATTCACAGGTTCCTCTCTATTTGCACTCAGCATCGCCTTTGTCTCTTTGATCATAAGGCGGATGCCGTCATCTACACCCCACATCACTTTGGTCGGTCCAAAGATCCCGTATTTCTCTAAGTAAGGGAAGAGCAGATTCTCCTTCCGGCTGTAATGCTTATCGAGGTCTAGCAGCAGGCTGAGGTCTTCGAGTAGCTTGAGCGTGATTTCAGGACTCGCTTCTTTGCGGTAACGATCCGTGTGCAGCTGAAGCTTGAAGTTCACCAGTCGTTCAATCTCCCGGTTCTCCAATTTGAAGGTGTGCACTGGATGTCCCGGCTGTTCCTCCGGCTTAGAGGAGCGGTGGATCTCTTCTATAGAGCCTTTGAAAATAGCGGTATGCACCGAGCACAGCCGCTGAACCTCGGTTACAGGAATGCCCTCCTCTTCCATCAGAGAGTGCTCCATGGCCGAGATTTCCTCCACGGTTACGTCCCCTACGGCCTCAGCGAACCGGGCCTTAACCTCATCTACGCTCTTCCCTTGGTGCAGCTCCTTGATAATCTCTTTAAGCATATTCTGGCGTTCGGATTGACCTGCAATTTGTGTCTCCCGATTGTTGATCAGCTCGCTCATGATGATTCTCCTCCTCGTTCATATCTATAAAAGTTGGACTATTTGATTTACATGTTAGGCAGCCGTATGAAATGTTCTTACGATCGCTGTTGTTCCCAGTTTTCTTGATCAAATTTATAAGGTAGAAATCCGGTAACAAAGGCGAACGCTTCGCTTCTTCAGAATCATTTCACACTCTTGCCTCTAGGTAATTCTTAAAGTTCATTTATCTAAGCTATAACTTCGTATCCTCTATCCTCGAAAGCCTTCACGATCTCCTCAAGCGGGATCTTGCGCATTGCTGCTCCTTTGGGGATGGTCATGAACCTTCCTGCACTTTGCAGCATCCCAGGCTTGGCGATATGACCGAAGCCCAAGGCAACCATGATGTCTATAATCTCGGGATCTGCTGTGCACAGATCATATAAAGTCGATTGAAAGTTAACAGATTTGCTGTTCATAGCAATAACCTCCATGATGGGGGAAAACCAGGGGCGATCGTCACCGCCTCTTGGTGTTCCGTGGGTGAGAACTTTTCTCAAGTTAAAAGTACCACGCCCGGAGGGTGCCTATTGTGATTAAAGTCACAAGCGAAGAGAAAATTGTTACATTGCTGCCGGAAGTCCATCACCACCCACATAGTTCCCTACCGCACTCCAAAATGTCATTTTACCGCCCCCATCTAGGATGATCTCAACTCACGTGACCGTTCTATTTCTTGCAGTTTGGTAGTTCATGGTATAATGCACTCAAAATTAGGGCACGGCCGGAAAGGAAACTGAACGTGGCAATTCATATACTTTATATAGAAGATGATACGGAGATTGGAAGCTGGGTAAGCAAGGATTTGAAGGACAGGGGGTACGAAGTGCTGTGGCTTAAGAGCGGCGAAGGTGCAGTCGAAGCGGCAGCTGACTGCCATCTGGTTATTCTAGACGTCATGCTGCCGGGTCTCGACGGGTTCACCGTTGGACAGCGTGTGAAGAAAAGCAACCCCGACCTGCCGATCCTTATGCTGTCGGCTCGTTCTTCCATCGATGACAAGCTGCAGGGTCTGCAGTTCGCCGATGACTATCTGACCAAGCCCTTTCACCCGGATGAGCTTGCGGCGCGAATTGAAGTCTTGGTGCGCCGAAGCGGCTCCCTGAGCGGGAAGCCTCTCGAAATTGGACATCTGCGGGTATTCGAGCGGGAGAATCGGCTGGAGAGCAAGGAGACGGGCAGCGAGATTATCCTTACCGGCAAGCAGTTCCAGATCTTCATGTACTTGATTCGGCATCTGGGCCAGGTGATGACCAAAGAGCAAATCTACGAAGCCGTATGGGGAGAGTCCTATCTGGATGGGGATAAGACGCTGATGGTGCATATCCGTTATCTCAGGGAGAAGATCGAGCTGGACCCCGCGGCTCCGCAGATCATCGAGACGATCCGCGGGATCGGCTACCGGGTGAAGGCATGAGGTTCCAAAGGTTCCCCAAATTCCGGAGTTCCCTGCTGTCCCGGTATTTGATCATTGTCCTGGCGGCCCTCCTGTTCGTGCCGGTTGTGATCCCGATCAGCTTCCTTACCTCCTGGCTGGTCAATCTGGCTGTAACCCAAGAGAAGGAGGCCCATGGGGGCGACCAGCTTTTACATAGGGGCTATCTAACCGACAACTGGCATACCGCTGCCAAGCAGCTGGCAAATGCCTCCCCGGAACAGATTGATCAGAAGCTGAAGAAGTTCAAGCAGAAGTACCCCTTCGCCTCCGTCTTCTGGGTCGACCATAGCGGGCTGACGCGCCTTCAGCTGCCCCCGGGACACCAGCCTGCCAAATGGTCCAGTGAAGACGCCGTCCAGTACATGAAGGCAAACACAGGCAGCAGGGATCTGTTCGCCGTTGTGGCTTTTATCGGCGACAGGCCGGGGATGAAGCAGGGCTTCATGGTCATTGAGATCCCCGAGAAATATTTTGTCCAGAATCAGATAACAACTTCCAATCTCAGCCTGTTCGCCATCACGCTGCTCCTTCTGTTCGCCTTCTTCGCAGGAGTGTCGTACCTGTTCTTCCGGGGAATCCGGCGGCGGCTGCTTACCCTCGAATCGGCTATGCATGCGCCGGGTGAAGACGGGCTGCCGAGGAAGATCCATACTGGCCGGGCCGATGAGATTGGTCTGCTCGAGCAGTCGTTCAATCACATGATCGACCAGCTTGGCGAGAGCCGGCGGAGAGAGCAGGAAGAGGAACGGCTGCGCAAGCGTCTGATCAGCAACTTGTCCCACGACCTGAGGACCCCGCTCACCGTCATCGGCAGCCATCTGTTCTCGCTGAAGAAGGAGCAGCTTACCGATCAAGGGAAGCAATCCCTGTCCTTAATGCAGGACAAGATGAGCGACCTGGACCACCTGATCGACCATCTGCTCTCCTATAACCTTCTGACCAGCGGCAAATACGCCATTCACCGGAAGCCGCAGGATGTGCTTCGGATTGTCAGGGAGAGTGCGGCAGCCTGGTATCCGCTATGGGAGAAGGAAGGGCTTTCCCCGGACATCAATCTGGAGGGGGACCCGCTGATCTGGAATGTGGATGAGCAGGCTTTCCGCCGGGTGCTGGATAACCTCTTCCAGAACATCGTCCGCCATGCGGGTGCAGGCGGTTACATCGGCCTGGATACCGAGCTGTACCGCGGATGTCCGACTCTGGTCATCACGGATCGGGGTCCCGGCATGCAGGCTGACAGCAGTGGCAAAGGCGCGGGGCTTGGGCTGTCCATCGTTCAGCTGCTGCTCAAGGAAATGGCGCTAGGGCTCGAGATTGAGAGCAATGGCCAAGGCACCCTTATGAGAATAAGGCCATTGAATCCGTAATATATAGGCTGATCTGCAACCAGGACGTGGGAATCGCGTTCTGGTTTTGTTATTTTTAACCTAATTTTAAACTTCGGCAGGACCGGCATTTAAACTGGCAGGACTATGCTGGTTAACGAGGTGAAGTTAGAGATGAATAATTATGTGATTAGAACGAATGGGTTAACGAAAAGCTACCGTGGGCGCGCCGCCGTAGACGGTCTGAATCTTGAAATTAAAAAAGGTGAAATTTACGGGTTCCTCGGCCCCAACGGAGCCGGCAAGACGACAACCATCCGCATGCTGCTTGGGCTTATCCGTCCTACGAAAGGAACGGTTGAAATTCTCGGGAAGGATCTCCAGAAGGACAAAATTAATATTTTGCGCCGGGTTGGCTCTCTTGTGGAATATCCGTCCTACTACGGTCATCTGACCGCTATGGAGAATCTGGAGGCGATCCGCCGTATTCTGAATGTACCCAAATCCCGTATTGATGAGGTTCTCGAGATTGTCTCTCTGACCAAAGAAGCGAAGCGTGCGGTAAAAGGATACTCCCTGGGCATGAAGCAGCGCCTCGGCATTGCCTCCGCTCTGCTGGGTTCACCGGAGCTGCTTATCCTGGATGAGCCTACCAACGGGCTGGACCCGTCCGGGATCCATGAAATCCGGGAGCTGATCAAGCGGATGCCCCAGGAGCACGGCATCACCGTCCTCGTCTCCAGCCACCTACTTGGCGAGGTGGAGCAGATGGCGGGTACGGTTGGTATCATCCGCGAAGGGCGGATGGTGTTCCAGGACACCATCTCCAATCTGAGGCAGAAGGCCGCGGGGGGCATTAACATCTCGCTGTCCGAGCCGGAATCGGCGCTTTGGCTCGCCAAGGATAACGGACTTGCCGGGATGGTGCAGGACGGGAAGCTGTATTTTGACGGAATTAACGATAATCAGGTCGCCGGGCTCGTCAAGCGGCTTGTGGAGAATGGACATCTGATCTACCGGGTGGAAGAGAAGAATAAGTCGCTGGAGGACATCTTCATGGAGGTTATCGGGGAGGTGAAGTCCTTATGATCGGCCGCGCCTTATCGTCGGACTTCCTCAAGATTCGCGGCAAGGGAATCTGGTTCCTGGTCTTCATTGCTCCCATCGGGCTTGTGGTGATGCAGGCGCTGAACTTCGGGCTGCGTTATGACTACCTGATCAAGCAGTACCATGGACATCTGTGGGAAGGGCTGATCACCAATATGATGGCTTTTGTGCCTTTGGCTTTGTTCATGGGAAGCACCCTCGTCAGCTCCATGCTGGCCGGAGTCGAGCACCAGCTCAGCTCCTGGAAGCAGCTGCTGGCCCTGCCTATCTCGCGTACAGCTGTGTTCATATCCAAATTCGTGCTGAGCATTATTCTTATGGCGGTCGCCTGCCTGCTGCTGTCGGCCTTCACTGCTGTGCTCGGCTTATGCCTTGGATTTGGCTTCCCGCTGCCAGGGTTAGACCTTGCGAAGATCGGTTTCTATCCATTCATCGGCTCCCTGCCGCTGCTTGCGCTGCAGCTCTACCTATCCTTGACTTACAGGAATCAGGCTCTGCCGGTTACGCTCGGGTTAGCGCTTGCGATCTGCTCCTTATTTACAGGGAGTCTATCTGAGTGGTTCCCGCTGAATTGGCCAGCGCTCGCCTACCGAGCGGACAATCAGCTGCCCTTCCTAGGCGCAGGCTTCGCGCTTGGGCTGTTAATTCTGATCTTTGCCCTGCTTCATTTCAACCGAAAGGACGTGAATTAATTGAACACCTTTCTTAGAGTCCTCTCGTCCGAACGGCTCAAAATGTCGAAGTCTCACCTGTGGCTGCTGGCCCTGATCAGCCCCGCACTGGCCCTGCTCGTTGGAATTATGACCCGGATTGAACCGGATATGCCGGCCTATCCCCTGCTCCTGTCCACCATGTGCCTGTTCCACTCTCTGCTGTTCCTGCCGATTCTGACCGGTGTATTCTCTTCGTTCATATGCCGGTATGAGCATGTGGGCGGCGGCTGGAAAGCGCTACTGGCCCTGCCGGTATCACGCACCTCTGTATTCTTCGCCAAGTTCCTGATCGTGGCGGTCATGCTGATCTTAACCCAGCTGCTGTTCCTCGGCAGCTTCGTAGGCGCCGCCCTATATCACGGTGTAACCGAGCCCTTCCCTTGGGCACTGATCACCCGGAGCATCATCGGCGGATGGGTGGCCTGCCTGCCGCTGGCTGCGCTTCAGCTCGGCGTGTCGCTGCGCTGGGTCAGCTTTGCGGCACCGCTGGTGGTCAATGTGATTTTTACCGTGCCTAACATCCTGGTTGTGAATTCGGACAAAATCCGTCCCTACTACCCTTGGGCACAGCCCATCCAGGCCATGATGCCCCCAAATACGGCAGCTTCCGGCCCGCTGGGAATGAATCTTCCCTTTGAAAGCCTGATGATTACCGTGGTGGGCAGCTTTATTCTGTTCCTGGCGGCAGGACTCGTCTATTTCAATCGGCAGGAAATTTAGGAGGTTAGGTCTACATGAACTTTTTACCGCGCAAATATCGAATACAGCTTATTACTCTTATCATTATGGGAGCGATGCTCCTCACACCCGGCAGTACCTTTGCTGCGCAGCCCAAGAGCCAGACTCAGTGGTTCCAGCAAAATACCTATGAGCTCAAGTCGCTTACTTCTGAGGATTACCGGGATTTAGCCTTCTTAAAGCCGCTGCTTAAGGGCAAGACTGTTGTCAGCCTAGGCGAGAATTTCCACCGCGTAGCCGAATACAGCAGTGCCAAGACCCGGCTGATCAAGTATCTTCACGAAGAACTCGGGTACGATGTGATTGCATTTGAATCGGGGATGGGCGATGCCGCCGCCGTCTATGAGAATCGCGACAAGCTGAATCCGGAGTCGATGATGGCGGCTTCCCTTTTTCCCATATGGCATTCCCAGGAGACCCTTGAGCTCTTCAGATACATTAAGGAGCAGGGACACGGACCTCATCCTCTCTATCTTGCCGGGTTTGATATGCAGTTCAACAGCTTCTATCTGACGCAAACGATGGCGGAAGCGCTCGGCAGACTGGATACGGACAAAGCAGCAGCTTTTGCCAAGCTGGATCAGACCGCGATCACTGACCTCTACAAGGTACTGAACAGCTATGGGGATGTTAGTGACGGTAGCCCGGCATTTACCCGCGATATCAAGAAGGTCGTTGAGCAGTATGAGCCGCAGTATAAGGTATTCTTGACCTTTGTTCAGAAGAATAGACAGGCGCTAACTTCGCTGTACCCGGACAGCCCGCACAAAGTGGATTACATGATCAGATCGTTGAAAGATCGCATAAATTTCCTGAACATGCCCCTGCAGGAAGGAACCGCCGGCAGCTATTCATTCAGGGATAAGCTTATGCTGGATAACCTGGAATGGCAGATGAAGAATGTCTATCCCGGCAAAAAAGTCATTCTGTGGGCCCACAATGATCATTTGGCCAAGAATACCTCACAGATCCTCGCGAAAGAGGATGGTAAATGGGTGAACAGCTTCACCAGTATTGGAGAGCTGCTTCATCAGAAGCTGAAGGACCGGCTTTACGTAGTCGGACTCTATATGAATCAGGGTGCAGCCAGTACCATTACAACGAACAAGCCTTTTACCATTAATCCCATGCCAAAAGGGAGCCTGGAGAATCTCATCATGAGCAGCGGGTACAAGAACGCGTTCGTGGATCTGTCCCTTCAGAAGAAGAGAAATAAGTACAATTCCTGGATGTTCAGACCGATCCTGGCTGCAGAGGATGGAATGACCTCCGAGATTGTGAGACCTGGCGCCATGAAGTTCATTCCGAAGGAGCAGTACGACGGGATCCTGGTCATTAACAAGGTCAAGGCACCTACTCCCATCGACTACTCGTTAGTGTCTTTATTCAACCAATAAAGCTAATAAATATAGAACCTTGTTCAAGAAACCGTAAGTCAGAAGACTACGGTTTTTTGCTCATTATTCGGCGAACCTGTATTGGCGGGAACCGGTCATAAACTAGATCGTAACTACCTAAAGAGTTCTCACATGCAAAATGAGCAATCATTTTACGGAGGTGTCTAGAGTTTGAATATGCTCAATCGATTAATTGAACAAGCCAAGAATCCGAAAGGATGGGTTGGGGCACGGATGTTGGGTATTATGAATTATGCTCATCACGGAATGAACATGTGGGCTTTGGAGAAGTTAGCCATTAAGGATGCTGCAACTATGCTTGATATCGGGTGCGGCGGTGGAAAGACCCTACAGCTGCTATCCAAAATGAACTCTCTAGGCAAAATATATGGCATAGACTCCTCCGCACAGGCCATATCAAATTCAGCAAACTCAAATAAAAAGGATGTGAACAGCGGTAAGGTTCAATTGAGGCATGCGGCAGTTACGAATATTCCTTTTCCCGATCACTATTTTGAGCTTATTACCGCTTTCCAGACCCATTATTTCTGGGAGGACTTGGGGAGGAGTGTGCAAGAAGTCTACCGGGTTACCAAGCCCGGCGGCACCTTTTGTATTATTGCTGAACTCTACAAGATCAACTACCATATGAAATCTCATAAATCCAAAGAGGAATTGGAACAGTTGCTTATGGAAACAGGGTTCCCGACGGTTAAGGTCTATGAGCAGTCGGCTAAAGGATGGCTAGCTGTTCAAGGGATTAAATAAAGTTCGTTATATTACGATTTTTCTCTCCCCATTCGCAAAGCCCCTCCAGTACAGGTAAAAGACTCATCGCTTTGTCTGTAAGACTGTACTCGACTTTAGGTGGAATCTGAGGATACTCTGTCCGGATCACCATACCGTCCGCTTCCAGCTCTTTAAGCTGGGAACTCAAAGTCTTGTATGTAATCGCGCCGATCTGTCTCTTCAAATCATTGAATCGGACGGGTTGGCCTTCTGCCAAGAGGTACATGATGACCATCTTCCACTTTCCCCCAATCACAGACAGGGTGTAACCAAATGGGGTATCCTGAATGTTTTTAACTTTACCTTTAAATTCGGCCATACTCATATTAACACTATCCTTTCGGGTAGTATCTATCATAATAGTGCGTACTACCGCTTTATTTGAGGTCAGTCTATACTAACCTTACTTTGAAGTAAAGGAGTGGTAAGCATGAGTTTAGTTAAAACATACCACCACAATCTGTGGGATCACGGTATTACCCAGGGTTACAATGTGAACGGTACGATCTACATATCGGGGCAGTTCTCCCACGATAAGGAGGGTGCATTCGTAGGCGAGGGCGATATCGAGGCACAGATCCGTCATACGCTGGACAATCTCGACCGCGTACTGGCTGAATTTAATGTAACGAAGTCGAACCTTGCTTATGTGGAGATCTATCTTACGAACCCGCAGGAGCATTTTGAGTCCGTAGTTCGGCTGTTCAAGGAATACGTGGGAGAACACAGGCCCGCGGGCAGCCTTATCGGTGTGACCTATCTTGCTTATCCCGAGCAGCTGATTGAAGTTAGCGCCATCGCACATACGGACTAATCCGGCCGCTGCTCCTCGCCGCCGTAACGGGTGCGCAGACTGCTTCCAGCTTCCAGCGACCAGCAGACTCAGGTTGGCGTGAGCCTGGAAGGCAGCTTTTATAAATCGAAGGGACCTCCGCCTTGCGTGCTAATATGAGAAAAAAGACCCTATACCTCTAAGGTATAGGGTCTCCCAATATAGAATGCTTACAGATCCAGTGTCTCGCTCCAGTCGTGCACCATGGCGCCCTCCAGGAACTTCTCGCAGTCCATGGCAGCCATACAGCCCGAGCCTGCGGCAGTGATCGCCTGGCGGTACTTCGTATCCTGGACGTCTCCGCAGGCGAACACGCCTGGAATGTTGGTCTCGGTTGTACCCGGCTTCACCACAATGTAGCCATGCTCGTCAGTCTCGATCTGGCCGCCAAGGAATTTCGTATTCGGGGTGTGTCCAATAGCTACGAACACGCCATCCGCTTCTACGATTTCCTCCTGACCAGCCTCATTGTTACGAACCTTCAGCCCTTTAACGCCCTTCTCGTCCGTGACCACTTCAAGCGGGGTGCGGTTCAGCGCCCATTTCACCTTCTCATTATCCCGGGCCCGATCCTGCATGATCTTCGAAGCACGAAGCTCATCGCGGCGGTGCACCAGTGTAACCTCCGAGGCAAAACGGGTCAGGAAGCTCGCTTCCTCCATGGCGGAATCGCCCCCGCCGACCACGATAATCTTCTTCCCGCGGAAGAAGAAGCCGTCACAGGTTGCACAAGTGCTGACTCCGCGCCCGACATTCTCCTGTTCCCCCGGAATTCCCAGGTATCTGGCCGATGCACCGGTCGAGATGATCACGGTCTCTGCTTCAAGCGTCTCCGCCTGACCCGTAATCTTGACCTTGAAAGGACGCCCCGAGAAGTCCACTTCCTCCACCCAGCCATTTCTGAATTCAGCACCGAAGCGTTCCGCCTGCTTGCGCATGTTGTCCATAAGCTCCGGTCCTAGAATCCCTTGCGGAAATCCAGGAAAGTTCTCTACTTCGGTAGTCGTGGTAAGCTGACCGCCTGGCTCCATACCTTCAATGACCAGCGGGCTCAGGTTCGCACGGGCCAAATAGATAGCGGCTGTCAGGCCGGAGGGCCCCGTTCCGATCACGATTGATTTATACATTATGGATAACCTCCTTGGAATTGGTTTCTCCTGCTTCAGATAATCTTATACCCTTTTGCCTGTATAGCGTAAACATAAGACCTTATTCCACGTGCTGTTATTCTACTTGAGACAGCTGTAACTTTGTTGTATATAACGTATATTTAAACGGATTAGACCGAAGGAAAAATAACATTCATCTTCTCTTTGATTCCGCATACTTCATCCACGCGGCGCGCATACTTACTCGCTGTAGATACGGATACCCCATAGCGGCGGGCAACCTCTTCATACGTGATGGTCCGGCGGTGCATCTTGGCTGTCAAATATTCAAGCGCCGCTGCCCAGCCTGCTACGGTGGTGATCACCGGTGTCTTCGGATACTGGCGGGTCAGGAACTCGACCCACAGAATCTCAAGATCGTACTGCTGCAGCAGGTTATATCGCTTATTCATATTCTGCGCAGCCGTATCAATGACAGCCTGCCACCGTTCCTCCCATACCGGGAGCTCGGAAGAGATCAACTGCGGATCAGCCATTCTTGTGCCATCCCGATCAACGACAGGAATGCTCTCTTTCACACCCAGACTTCGCAGCACGAATAGCGCAATGTTCTTCAAATACTTCTCTTCCTCAGGCTCCATCAGAAAAGCCCGGAGAGCTTCAATGACCTCTACGTCTCCAATACTGCCAAAGGCCTGAATAACCTGCAGCTTGGTTCTGGCATCTCCGTGACGGAGTGCCCAGAAGAAGGACGACCGGATCAGCGGGTCTTCCTTCAGTCCTGAAGGTATCCCTGCATCCTGCTTCTCCCACAGCTTGAACTGCTCTTCGAAAGGAAGATGATAGTGATAGCTGACCTGAAATTGTTCTCCGCTCTCATGGAGAGCATCTAGGCGGTTCAGGTAGAAGCGGGGGATCTCGGTAGCCGGGTCCAGCTTCTGTACCTGCTGCCAGTACTTCCGGGCTTCCGCATAGCGGCCGGTATTATAGGATGCTACCGCGGCATAATGGAACAGGCAGGGATCAAAGTTCAGCTCATCGTCCTTGATCAGCCGCTTGAAGTGCCCGTAAGCCGACTCATGCTCCCCAAGAATACCCATGGTGGTTGCAAGCTTGAATACATGCTCCTGATGAAAAGGCACAATGTTGCGCAGCTGGCTCGTCAGTTCAGCCAGAACCTTCTCATCCCCCTGGTGCTGATAGAAGATGGCCAGATTGCACAGACCGTGCAGATTGCCCGGTTCACGCTCCAGCACATCATCGATCGTGCCCTGGGCTTTATTAAATAATCCAAGGTAATAGTACGCCAATGCCAGATTGTTGCGCGCAGCGAGGAAATCAGGATTCTTGCTCAGGATATCCTCCAGAAGCTTCACAGCCTGGGTGAACTTCCCCTCTTCCAGCAGGGCGCGGGCACTTTCGTGCTCAACCATGCCCTCCCGGGATTTAATGGAACTCAGCTTCATCGGCCGTTCCAGCTCATAATGCAGCAGCTCCATCATCTCTTCTGCCTCGGTCAGGAACTGACCGCTGACGTCCTGCTCTAAATATGTGACAAGCGCTTCTTCAGCCGCTTCGAACTGCTCCATATTGGCGTAATTGTTCGCCAGATAGAAATAACATTCCGTCATGGACGGATCGACCTTCTCCAGAATCGAAGAAAGAACGGCATTTGAGCCCTCGTAATCGCCCATTTCGGATAATATACCCGCCATATTGCAGTGATTCACCGGATTCTCCGGTTCATATTCGACAGCCTTGCGAAAATATTTCAATGCCTTGTCGTAATGATAGCGGTCCAGTGAAGAGACGGCTCTCTCAAAGAAAAAGCCCGCATCCATGCGGATTGGCACCACTTTACGGGGTACACCGCCACTATGCTGTTTTTTCTCTTTCAAGCAAGGCACCTCCTTCTAATATCCCTAAAAGTCTCTCAGGTATTATACCATAGAGAGGCCTTTCGTCCCATGGTAAAAGAAAAAGCGGGATATCTTATATCCCGCGATCCTTGAACAAGGTGGCAATGGAACCACCATCGATTATAATTTGAATGGCTTGCGACAGCATAGGCGCAACCGACAGCACTTTAAATACGTCCGCATGCACCTCCGGGAGGGCAATGGAGTCTGTCACGACGACTTCCCGTATATTCGGATGCTCCAGACGCTTCATCCCGTTGTCGGAGAACAGTCCATGGCTCGCACAGATGTACGCATCCTCCGCTCCGCGCTCCTTCAGGCCTTCCACCACATTGACAATGGTCGATCCCGTGTCGATCAGATCCTCAATAATGATCGGTGTGTAGCCCTCGACATCCCCGATGACATGCGTGATGACCGACTGGTTATGAGCAGGTCTCTTCTTGATCATCATGGCAAAAGGGGCATCCAGCCCGCTGGCCAGCTTCTCTGCCATGGAGGCCCGTCCAGCATCAGGGGAGACCACGACCGGATTCGTAATCGACTTGGACTTCAGGTATGAAGTCATAATATCCAGGGTAGTAAGGTGATCGACCGGAATATTGAAGAATCCTTGTATCGCAGGAGCGTGAAGATCGATGGTCACGACACGAGTGGCGCCTGCAGTCGTCAGCACATCCGCTACCATTTTGGCCGAGATCGGTTCCCGGGGTGCGGACTTGCGTTCCTGACGGGCATATCCGTAGTAAGGCATAATAATGTTGACCGTCCGGGCCGACGCCCGTTTGGCTGCATCTATCATGACCAGCAGCTCTACGAACAGCTCGTTAATCGGGTGGGACAGCGACTGTACAATGAAGACATCCGAATTACGGATGCTCTCCTCATAGTGAACATAGACCTCACCACTTTTGAACCGGGAGAGCTTGATTTTGCCTAATTGTACGCCAAGCCGCTCACAAATCTGTGCCGCCAGCTTCGGATTGGATGATCCGCTAAAAATTTGCAGCCTGGTTTGCATGAGAACCTCCTCTTTAACTTTGCAGCTGTCTAGGATGCCAGTTACGTGTATTCGCTTTCTCAATAATTATACAATAAAATGGCCATGCTCCAAAAGTCTCTTTTCCCTGTAAACAGCAAAATAACCCCAGGCTGCGAGCCTGAGGTTATAGCATAATTTCTATACAAAGTTCCGGGTATCGTTATTCCGTCCGAACTTGTAGCTGGCAATCAGGAAGAACAATGCCGCAAAAGCCACAAGGAGGAGCAGGTTGAACCAGATGCTGGCTAGGGCTCCGCCTGTTTGAAGCTTCTGGAACGACTCAAGCACCCAGTTCTGGGGAAGAAAGTCCGCGATCCGGCGAACCGCGCTCGGCATGATCTCAAGCGGGATGAAGCAGCCCGACAGCAGACAGCTTGGCGTGACAATGAAATTCTGAAGGGCACCCGCCGAGGCGCTGTTCTTGGAGAAGGCCACGACGACCAGAGAGATGCCCACCGAGGTCAGGGAGAACAGGCCCAGAATGACCAGCATCGGCCCCATGCTCATACCGGTACTCAGCTTAAATACATACGTAAGGAAGAATAACGCGACGATGATCTGAGCCAGCATCACACACAAATTCACCAGAATATTGGACAGTACATAGGTTTTGGAGCTAATGGGAGATGACAGAATCCTGAAATAGGTGCGATTCTCGCGGTTGATCAGAATGAGTTCCGATAAATTGACCGCTGAGGTCATCATGAACATGATCAGGAAGCCGATCGATTGATAAGACATTCGCTTGGTGCTCGAAGTATCCTGAACCGTGCTGACCGACAGCTTGAATTCTTTGGACTGAAATGCCCCATACAGCTGGTCGAATTTCGCGGAGTCCGTGCCCGCTACCCTGCTGATCGAAGAAATATTATCGATATATTGATTCAGCATAGCTTTGATATAGGCGGTCACCGTGGCTCCCTTAACGGACTGGATCGTGATATGATCCGGATTGCCGCCGCGCACACTTTGCGAATAACCGGAGCCGAGAATAATCCCTGTATCCAGATTCGTGGCGGCAAGCTCGCTCCGCAGTTCCTTTTCGCTGAGCTGTACCACCTTAATGTTCTTCAGCCCCTGTACCATTTGAATGGTATCCGCTGCAATTCGCTGCCCGTTGTCTTGATTAACAATCCCCACTCGAAGCACATTTTGGCCAGCTCCTCCGTAGAGCACAGTTGAGACCAGAATCCCCGCCACCGGAAGCCCGAAGAACAAGAGCCAATTCGACCGTTTGCGGAACGTTCTCCGCAGTGTGCTCATCATCAGCCAGACAATATCTCTCCACATTCTACAACCCCTCCTTGCGCCGCATAAATACCGCTGATACCGCCAGCAGCAGAACTGCCAAGCCGATATTAAGACTGATGGCTGGCCATGCCGCCGAGAACACCGAACCTTGACCGTAGATCAATTCGGTCAGACCATGATTCGCCCACCGGATAGGGGACGCGAGAACAATGTAATTTGCCATATCCGTACCCGATACGCTAACAGGGAAGTAAGCACCCCCGAAGAAGGAGGCCAGCTGTACGAACAGCAGGAGAATCCCCGTCGACGCCTTCCCTTTGAACAAGTAACTCACCCCGAGGCCCAGGCTGACAGACATAATCACTTCGGATAACAAGATGAGCAGCGCAATACCCAGGTGCTCTCCCCAGTACGCTCCAAATGCGAATTTGCTGAACAATACGACAACAAGTACGCATAAATAGTTCTGCACAATACTTCCCAGCACTTTCCCCGCGAACAGCTCGCTCCGCCGAACAGGAGAAGCAATCAGACGGGGAGCTGTGCCCTGCACAAGCTCACTTCGAATCAGCCTGCCGGCCGACATGGCGCCCCATAGGCCAACCATCACCGACATCGCCACCGCATAATAGTCCATGGAACCCGGCTGCCGGTTCGCATCCACAGAGGTCTCTTTGATGTAGCTTCCACTAGCGGAAGCCCCAGGGACGAACAGCTGATTGACCTTGGCTGGCTCTACCTTGGCCACCGCAGAGACGGCATTATACTTATCGGTAAAGGCCTTGAGCATGCCTTCGATCACATTGCCTTCTATGGCACTTTGATTGTTGCTGTATAGCGAAATTCCGGAGTCGGTAAGCTCCATATACCCGTCATACCTGTTCTGCCGGATTTCCTCCATGCCGTTTATACCCTTTTTTATAGTCTCAAAATGGATATCCGACTTCTTCAGCTCTGTACGGAAGGACGTGAACGCATCGGCCAGGGGTCCGCCGTGACTGGTGTCCTTAACGAGCACCTTCATCTCACCCAGCTTCACATTGCTGCTGAAAGCATTGGTAAGAGCAAAGCCTAGAATCAGCATCAGCACGATAGGAAAAGCCAGCATAAACAGCAGCGTGCGTCTATCCCGGAAATCATGCTTGATCTCCTTAACCGCAATTCTCACGATATTATTCATTCGATTACCTCAGCCTCCTCTCCACGCTTATTAATCCCGTAGGTTGCGTCCGGTCAAAGTCAGGAACACAGTCTCCAGGTTCGGCTCCTGCTCTTCCACCGAACGAATCTCCGCTCCGCTTTCAATCAGTTCCTTCAGAATCCGGTTCAAGTTATCTACCGCCGCGTCACTATGAATACGGATGACAGGCTCGATTTCATCCAGCCGGACGGTACGGACACCGGGAATCAGGCGGAGCTGATCCGCAGGCACGCCCGTCAGCGTCTTCACTTCAATGCGGATATCCTTCACATCGGTAATGGTCGCGGTAAGCTGTTCCTTGGTCCCTTCGGCAATGATTTTTCCGTGATCCACGATAGCGATGCGGGTGCAGATTTCTTCAACTTCCTCCATATAGTGACTGGTATATATAATGGTGCATCCATCCTCATTGAGCTTACGGACGGAGTTCAGAATGTAATTGCGGGACTGGGGATCGATCCCCACCGTAGGTTCATCCATAATGATCAGCTTGGGCTTATGCGCCAGGGCACAGGCAATGTTGAGGCGCCGCTTCATACCGCCCGAGAAATCTCTAGGGTAGCTCTTTGCCTTATCCGCAAGGCCCACGAACTGCAGAGCTTCCTCTGTTCTGTCCTTCAGCTCCGTCCCCCGAAGCCCATACAATCCGGCAAAAAAGCTCACATTCTCATAAGAGGTCATATCCTCGTAGATCGCCAAGTCCTGCGGGACAATCCCTAAGTTCATCTTGGCGAACCGGCTTTGCTTCGCAATATCCCGGTCCAGAATGAGGATCTCTCCGCTTGTGGGACGCAGCAGGGAGGAGATCATATTAATCGTGGTGCTTTTGCCGGCTCCATTCGCACCCAGGAATCCAAAAATCTCTCCTTCCCTGATACTCAGCGAGATATTATCCACCGCGATGAAATTATCAAACTTCTTGGTAAGTCCGCGAATATCCAGTACGTTCATTTCCGTTCACTCCTTAGAATTTGAAGGTGTCTCTTCTTGTTCTTCCTGACTCTATCATAAAGAAAAAGGATGCCCCTATGTCAGTGCATAAGTTCATCCTTTAGATATGAGGAATTTCATGTTTATAGAAGCTGAACCAGACCAGCTTGGGCATGAGAATTCTCATGTGCCATACTGAAGTTCAACTTATAGAACAAATTTAGCGCTAATAATCTTATGTACTAACTCATGCTTCAGTTTCTCATGTAACAGGATCTGCCTGTTCGAACGGCAGCAGCGTGGTTACACTGAAGCCTTTGGTGCCATCGGCAATGATGGTGCCCTGAACGGCGGCGGTCCGCTCCTCCATTCCGATCAGCCCCAGCCCTTTTACAATCTTCGGGTTGCCCCGGCCGTTATCCGAGACCACCACTTTAACCAGCCGGTTCAGGACCCGGATCTCCACATGTACCGCCGTCGCCTGAGCGTATTTGGCCGTATTGGTCAGTGCCTCTGTGACGTTCCCTTGTATAACCCGCCACTGCAGCGGAGTAATCACGCCCATATCCCCCTCATGAACCAGGGTGATATGGAGGTCCGAACGGCTGCTGAAGCTTTCGACAGCCGTCTTGAGCCTGCTGAAGCCCAGCTGTTCGGTGGGCGGCTTTATATTTTTGAGCGTAAGCCGAATTTCTTCGATTCCTTCCGACGATATCCCAATCGCATTCTGGATCAGCTCCTCCGCCTTGTCCGGATCGCTGCGGATCAGCCGCTTGGCTGCCTCCATCTGAATAAGGGCCCCCGTCATGGCATGTCCAATTCCATCGTGGATCGTCTGCGAGAGCCGGTTCCTCTCTTCCAGCTTGGTCGTATACTCCGCGGTGCGGAGGAATTCCTGATTCTCGCTCAGCATCCTGGCCAGGCGCTGCCGGTCTATCCGCTGCAGCTCAGCCTGATCGTCAAGCTGATTCACAAGGTTCATATAATACCGGATACGTATGAAGTTAAACCAGCTGAACACAGCAGCGAACAGATACAGTCCGACAAGGACGTAATCCCTCAGGAACAAGGCCGGGAGCAGGACTACGGGAAGCACGAAGATATTCCGCCGTACATAGAACGAGGCCAATTCAAATACGCTGAAAGGAAGCAGCAGCAGAAAATGCGCATCCACATGAACCGAGCACCAGACTATGCCCGCGAGGATCACCAAGATAATTCCCTGCTTAAGCCGTCCGTTCCTGACGGTGTGCAGCAGCAGATTCATGGACAGGTACAGCAGGAAGTAGAGAATGAGCCACAGCGAAGGGGCCGGGGCTCCGAAATACGATACGTAGATAACAAAGAACAGGACGATCGTCTTGTTGCCGACGGTCCATTGCTCCATCATGAGTCACAACCTTCCAGCCTAGCGGACCCTGCCCGTCAAGTAATAGATTGCAATTTGGGTTCGATGCTCAAGCCCGGTCTTGTTCAGAATCGAGGTAATATAATTGGCCGTTGTTCCCTCGGAGATGAACAGCTCTTTGGATATCTCCTTATTAGACAGTCCCTCAGCTACCTTGGACATCACATCAAGCTCCCGATCGGTAAAAGGACTGCGGTCGAACGGCAGCCCGCTGCCCGCGTGTGCATGTGAACCCGCTTCAGTCGCGCCGGGCACCGATGCTTGTGCCGCCGTGGAGCCTCTACCGCTCAAAGGCGCCGCTGCTGTAGAGAGTGCCCCGGCGGCCCGGGCTTCTGCCTGGATCGCCCCCGTGGTCTGCACTCCCGCCTGGACATCCCCGGCAGCTTGCATTCCCGCCTGGGCACCCCCGGCGGCCGGCTTCTCTGGCCGCAGCAGCTCCATCGAGGACTTCAGCTTGTCGAGGATCACATCCTGCAGCACATTATGGCCGCAGTGCACACTCTTGATCGCATCCCGAATCCGTTCGGGATCATTATTCTTGAGCAGGTACCCTTTCGCACCGTAGCGAATGGCATCCAGTATGTATTCATCATCATCAAATGTCGTCAAGATCAGCGGACGCGTCTTCGTCCCCTCGGTCAGCTGACGTGTAGCCTCGACCCCGTTCATATTTGGCATCCGGACATCCAGCAGCGCAATATCTACCTCATGAGCCTTGCAGTAGTCAACGGCCTCCTGACCATCTCCTACGGTTGCAACGACTTCAAAGTCACCAAACGTAGACAGAATAATCCGCATGCCCTCCCGGATGAACGAATTATCATCCGCAATCAGCACCTTGATCTTCACCATGGATTCACTCCCTTGTGGAACTATTTTACATGACAACAGGCAGGGATTGGAAGAAAGGATCTTTTTCATATTTATACTAGAAGTTGAAGAGCTTGTCCTCGATATAAAGAAGATGCGAGTATCCGTTAATAAAACTATCTAACAAAATTAGGATTTTGAATAAGTAACATACTACACATCTACCTGATCGTTCTAGTAAGGTATCTTCAACTGCTTGAACAATAAAAAGATTTCCAAATCATATTTTTAAAATGTAAACTAGAATAAAATTATAGGTGGTATGTGACTTTGGGATTCCCCAAAATTGAAGAAATTCTGAGCAGGACGTCATTATAATCGAAGCCCACATTGATACTAATAGTAAAAATAACAAACAGTCTGTGTAAGCAACAAGCATACCGACAGTATCGAAAACTTTTTGAAGTTAGCTAAAGCTAAAAATGACAGTTTAGTTTTCTATACGATGAGTATATTTTTCCTCTAATGACTATGTTGTCGAACTAGAGGAAATTACTGAAAATGAGTATGGCTCACTGTATAAGTGTGTGTTGAAGGACGCTAAAGAATTCAATAACGCCCTTGCATTGTTCTTCATCCTAAATGAAACAGTATACAACTTAGTTTACTTTGAAGATTGGATTGATTAGGAGAAGTTTCTTTGACAAGTACCTAGACGAATTGAGTGAGATTAGAAGCAAACGTGAAGAGAAGAATCGAAAAGAAGAAACGGTTTTCCAAAAAACGCTCCAACAAGTCTTTCTTAAACACACTTTTGTCAGATCAACTGTTTCAGTTCTGTTCTTCGAAGCCAGCTCGAATTTCTCGCCTTAGAGAAAACTTGCAAATGAACACGAGAATGAATACTTTATGTCGATTACTAAGACTGACTTAGAGGCATACGTTGACGTACTAATGACTAAAATAAGCACAATCTCTAGCGAGTTGAATTTTTTGTCAAGTTTGCTAGCTTGATTGTAATCTGTATTTCTCTTCTTAAAAAGACAGCTGCTTGTGATTTAGTTTTTCTTCTCAGGTCGGTTACAGTATTATTCGGATCAAACCACCATTCTATGATGAACTAACTCACTCTACCTCCTGGCGAAGTAAAAACATACATTTTCACAAATTAGAATTTTGTACATATGTTGAGTCGTCATCGGCGGTGGCTGTCCGACGATGATTTGTTGTTGTTGCTGCTTGCAAGCAACAAGCAGTCCGTCTTCTAAGTTCCCCCTATGGAGCGTAGTATGAAATATCTCCTATAGAAGCAAGAGTACCTTAAGGGGAACAAGCCGTAGATAACCGTATGAGAAGGTTCGTTAAATGAAGTCTATTCGTTGAAATGCCTCGACCCCCCTTCTCAGACGCTGTAGTCCGTCCGCTAGTCGGTCTTTAGGACAAGCGTAATTCAATCGAATAAAGCCATTTCCATTCTTACCATAAATATCTCCGCTTGAGACATACAATCCTGTCTCTTGCCTAATAAACGTACAAAGTTGGTTAACATTATCAGTCACATTTTTGCAATTAATCCAGGCTAAGTATGTGGCTTCCGAAGGGATAACTTGAAGCTGCGGAAGCTGATTGGACAGAAATTGTTCCAGATACAGCTTATTGGCCAGAAGATATTCCGTTAAGGCATGCAGCCAGGGTTCCCCTTCCGTATACGCAGCGATTGCAGCTTCGATCGCAAAAACATTAGGCTCAGCCACCTCATCCGTATTAATGCCACGATCAACAAGTTTTCGGATTTCGGGATTCGGCACTATAATACTCGAGGTTTGAATGCCCGCAAGATTGAACGTTTTGGTTGGGGCCACACAGGTCATGCAATTTTGAGCGATTTCTTCTGATACGGAAGCAAAAGGAGTATACCAGTGGCCAGAATGTGATAAATCGCAATGAATTTCATCGGAAAGGATAAGAACCTGATGCTTGATACATAGATTACCAAGAATCTCAAGAACTTGTTTGTCCCAGACTTTGCCTATGGGGTTATGCGGGTTGCAAAATATCATCAGGGAAGTATTAGGATCGGCTAACTTACACTCCACATCCTCATAATCGATTGAATATTGATTGTCATTATAGATCAGCTCGCTTGTAAGGACTTCTCTTTGATTGTTCTTTATAGAGTTAAAAAAAATATTATAAACAGGCGAGAGCACAAGCACTTTCTCTCCTGGTTTGGTCATCTTGCGCACAATCGAAGAAATAGCCGGCACTACACCTGTACAAAACATGATCCATTCTTTCTTGATTGGGAATTGATGTCTTGTTTCCCACCAATGGGCGACTGCATTGTAATACGTATCCGGTATAGAAGTGTAACCAAATATGCGGTGGTTTAATCTCTTCTGCAGGGCGTCTACGATTGCAGGGGATGTTTCAAAATCCATATCCGCGACCCACATAGGGAGCTCTCCGGAACCGACCTCCCATTTATACGAGTTTGTTTCTAACCGATTTGTCATATAATCAAAATCAACCGACAGAATTTTCACTCTCCTTACTCAATTCGTATAGAGTATCGGACGCAATGATTTTCTCGTCATCGATGATAATCTCGCCAATATCCATCGCGGTGATTTTTCCGGAGATCGGATTTTTCACACTATCGATCGCGGTCTTGGCTTCCACCTGAATCGTTGAATATTCGAATGCCAGATCGGTATTTAGGATGGTACCGTTCTCGATCACTAGCCGTTCCACGTAGCACATTCCTTGTTTGCTTTCGATCGTGCAGTTAATGAAGGTAAGGTTCTTGGAATTCCAGCCTAAATATTCCCCTATGATATGCGAATCATAGACAGTCACATTTTCACAATTCCAGAACGCGTCTTTTGAAAGCAGCTTTGCATTACGGATTTCAATATTCTTCGCTCCATCAAAAGCATAGTTCCCTGCTATGGTGAAATCGTCGATGATCATATCCTCACTGTTCATGCCAAAGTAATCGCCTCTTGCCGTAACATGCTTCATATAAATATCACTACAATTCCACAGGGTTTCTTGCGCGTTAGGGAGGGACACATTTATCAGTCGGATTCCGCTTGAACGCCGGAATGTCTTTGGGGCCTCAATCACACAATCGCTGATTGAAATCTGATGGGTATACCAGATTCCGGACCGGGCCATTTCTAATAAAGTACTGTTGTTTAGACGAATACCTTTGCAATACCACAATGGGTATTTCCATTTAAAAATACTATTAATGATATCAATATTGTTGCTTTCCTTTAGAGGAGACTCCCCATCAGCAAAAACAGAATTCTTAATGAATAGATCTTTACTCTTAAAAAGAGCACGTTCTCCGGTTAGCATTTGTTGGTCAATGGATGGCATTATCACTTCACTTCTCCAGACTTTAGTAGATATTTTACTTATTTAATGAACGGCAGCTTTGATCTGGCTACCGTTGTGTTGATTTCATCTTGAGATTGTTAAATTCTTCATCCGTTACAGGTTCTAACCTGTCGGTTTGCCCAGGGGTCAGAGTCAAATGAACAAGCCGGCTAACCCTTGTTGCTCCAGGTCAATGAGGGCGGGATCTTGACTACATTACCAGTCTTAAGTAACGGGGCGATTCCCCTTCTTCCTGATACCATTCCTCGCCTCAGTAGTACAATATCTCTTTCTCTAAAATCTTCCTTGACCTCAGTAGGGGCATTCAGCGTTTTAGGAAATCCGATATATGGCGCACATTGGTAAACAGCCTCTTTAATTTCAACCGATGTAAGCCCAATATTTAGTGCTGCTCAGGAATGCAACAACTTTTAGCACAAGCTTCTTAATTTTCACAAATAACGCCACTGTTGGTTTTCGACATGTTGCACCTTTTTTGCGCTTTTAGAGCCCTTACTTTAAATTCCGGTGAATAGACGACCCGGAAGATATTCTGCCATCGATTTTCCAACCGATAAACTCAAGTCCATTTTAACCTGCATGGGGTATTGAAACCTCTTTCAGGGCATTTTGGAGCACTGATTCGCAAAAAAATTTTGCCTATTCGCCGCGTTCGCCCAGAATGAATACGCGTAAAAACCCGCCCACAACCACGTCTGCTTTCGTCAAACAGAGGAATCCCGGAAGATGGGCACTAGTTTCATAATGTCCACCTTCCAGGTCAGAGTTCACTATTCAAAACTTTTATTTTCAAATAAAAATACTTCTAAGAAGCTAGTTATTAGCCTTTGTTTCTATTTTTCGGACTGGGGGCGTAATAAAGGAATTTTTTCATGGCATTCAATGTGAACTGACAGCCGTTCTCTTGGGTTCACCATTGACCCTTTGCCTACGTTTATCTGAGAAGAAAGCGATAAAAATGCCTGGAATAAGTAAGAAACTAACCAATTGAAAAGTTGAGCTAAAACCCTTTGCCATATCCGATCGTATTTCAGCATTGATAACTGGCCACAACTGTTTAATCTGTTCTCGATTATGTTCAAAAGCTAATTTAATCGTTTCCTGCTTTTGACTTGGTGCTTGAACAATTGCTTCTTTTTCTCGTTGATCGACCTGTTCCAATACTTTCTCTAATGTCATCTTTTGCTGGGCGTTTCCTTCTTGTAGCGATTCATTGTTCATGGATTGAATATTTGTAATCATTCCGTCTTTCATAGACGTATCAAGTGTGGAAGCTTGAATCGTGTGTATAGCTTTGTCACGAGCAGTTGAAAGTTCGTTCTTCATATTACTGCTCAGTATCGTAGCTAATAAAGCGACACCGACTACCATCCCGAGTGTACGAGCCACATTGGTAACACCTGACACGATCCCAAGCTTGTCGGCAGGAATATTGTTAACAGCTGAACCAAAAAGCGGCACAACCGATATACCAAGCCCTGCACCTAACAGAGAAAGTCGCCACACTGCGTCAAAGCGAGACGAATCTGCATCCAGGCTGCCAAATAAATAAACCGATAACGTGATAATGGCCAAACCGATACTTGCCAATAAGCGGCCACCTATTTTTTCAGACACCGGTCCGGAAAATACCGAAAATACCGTTGCAGTCAAAGAGCTTGCAATAATCGTCATTCCCGCTTCTAGCACGGACATATTACGTAAACTCGTTAAGTAAAAGGCGATTAAAAAACTTCCAGCAGACGTTCCAATCGAAGTAAATAACAGCGCAGTGGATGAAGCGTTAAAGGTTGAAATGCGCATCAATGACAAGGGGAGCATCGGATCTTTTGATCTTCTTTCGACCACTATAAACAATATAAGTGACAATAATGATCCTGCGAATAACGATAAGACATAGAAGGAACTCCATCCATAATCCGATGTCTCTATTAATCCTAATGTGAAACAGAAAATGGTGGCTGAAATTGTTAACATTCCGGCAATATCCAAGTTTTTGCTAGCGGTTTTGTCGTAAGACTCTGTTAATAATAGGTAAGAAACGATAAACGAAATGATAGCAATCGGAAGGTTTACGAAATATACAGACTGCCAATTGAAGTACTCGGTCAAAATTCCTCCAAGTGCTGGTCCGCTTGCGCTAGCCACGCCTGCTATTGCGCCCCAGATCCCTAGAACAGCGCCATGTTTTTCTTTCGGAAAAAGTTGAATGGCAAGTGGAATAGTGACGGGTACAATAATGGCCGCACTTAAGCCTTGCAGCACACGGAACAAAATGAGTAAATCAAGTGTTGATGCGATTCCGCACAAAAAAGAAGTCAGAGCGAACAATATTAGTCCGATGAGAAACAGCTTTTTGCGACCAAATTGATCCGCTATGCGCGAAGCTGTTAACATCAATACCGCAAAAGCAATATTGTATCCATTCATGATCCAACTAATATCGCTCACATCACGATTAAAATATTCAGCCGTTTTCGGCAATGCAATATTCACAATCGTTGTATCCAGCAGTGCGATAAAATATCCTAGAATAATACCAATAAATGTTAATATCGTTCTACCCCTACTCAAATTTTTCACTCGCCGCCATCTCCATCTCTATAATATTATTGTTTTGCAACATTTGTTGTCCTGCAACTTCAGTTGCCTGTAACCCCTATCATTCATCTTTAGAAAATTTAAATTTTTGTTTTGCCCCTAGTAATCGATTTGAAAAATCTTCTATCGCAGCAAGAACCTCTGGTTCAATAATCCCCGATCGTAAATTGTCGTCTTCAAAAATACAGTCAAATACCGCTACGATCATATAAGCAGTTTGCTTTGGAAATTCCACATCGAACAAACCAGCCTCAACGCCTTCTTCGATAACTGATTGTACAAGTGGCTTAATTTCGTTATTACATCGAATTTCAAACAAATGATTCAGCACTAAACTTTCATTTTGATGGATATAACTCATGAGTTCGCTATTCCAACCCTCAAAATAAATAAAAGATTTGGCCATCTGTTCAAATTTATGAATCGCATCCATTTGACCGTTACGAGCAGTCATTTCCAATACGTGAATAAGGCGATCAGAGTAACGCTCAAGCAGGTGATCTACTAACTCATCTTTAGATTTGAAATAATGATAAAACGTTCCTTTTGCAATGCCCATTCGCTGCACAATATCCTGAATTGTTGTTTTTTCGAAGCCTTTTTCCAAAAATAGACGTTCGGCCGTTTGTATAATTTCATTTAACCCTTCGTCACGTGTCCTGACCATCGTTCACCACATCACCTTCCAATTTTACCAAATTATAACTCACCGACCGACCGCCGGTCAATGGTACTTTAAAAAATATATGTCGATAATCTTTACTGTATCCATAGTCGATCCGCAAAGGAGAGTCCTCATTAAAAAGTAATGGAAGTCATCAACTTGCCAAGCAAGGCCGAACAGCTGATAAATGTCCAGCTCCGCACAGAGGTATCCTTAAAATAATAGGTTTATTCTACAAACCCTCATTTTTATTGTCCAACTAATTGTAGACGATCCACCTCATCTTTCTTTACAATTTGTGCGGGCACGCCAACAACAGTACAATTCGGGGGCACTTCCTTCAAAACGATGGAGCCAGCGCCAATTTTTGAGTTATCCCCTACTTTAAAGTTTCCTAAAATTTGTGCACCAGAACTTATGATTACATTATTGCCTATGTCTGGGTGCCTTTTACCAGCACTCTTACCCGTTCCCCCCAGTACAGCTCCCTGATACATTGTTACATTATTTCCTATGACACACGTTTCCCCGATTACTACACCCATGCCATGATCGATAAATAAACCAAATCCGATCTGAGCTCCTGGGTGAATTTCTATACCTGTTATAAATCGGCTAAAGTGAGATATCATCCTTGCAATTAATCGCCAATTTCGTTTATAAAAGAAATTGGCAACACGGTACAACATAACCGCATGAAAGCCAGGATAACAAAGAATAACTTCCCATACACTTGACGCTGCAGGATCTCGATCGAGTATGGATTTAATTTCATTTTGGATTTGCCTGAACATAAAGTCCTCCTCTCAAGTTAAGTAGCATAAATTAAATTAAGATGCATTAGCAGGCATCTTAATCACTTCAATCCTTTATGAAACTTTAGTATCTTCTAATGTTACTAGTTATCTATCAGTTAATTTTAAACATACTGTTTTCATAGCTCACTACAACTATTGAACCATTAGATAAGTTGTTAAATTTATTCCTATTATTGTCAATCATGTAGAGTAAAGTTAAAATCGTAAGACCATGACTAACAATTAAAACATTCTTAGCGCCAGAAGTGGATGCCGTTGAAACTATAGAAGAAAAACTTGACCATATTCTATCTTTTAAAACTTTCCAAGATTCTGCTAGACCAGACTTATCCTCGTTAAAAACGACATTCGCTACTTCTTTCAAAGTCAGCTCCGATGGCTCTTCATCCGTTAAATTCTGAGACTTTAAATTTTTCAAATAACTAAAGCTTTCATCAATATCTTGACCATCGAATGAACCAAATTCCCATTCCCTGAGCCCTTCATCTGCTTGAGAAATGATACTTTCGTTAGATAAAGTTTTTAATATAATCTCTTTTGTTTCAATCGCTCTTTTTTGGTTACTAGAGTAAACTAAATCAAATTGGAGACCTCTATTTTTAAACTTTAAAGCTAAATTTTCAATTATAAATTTTCCGTTTTCAGTAAGAGATGAATCTGATTGCCCTTGAATTTTATTTTCAACATTAGCAAGCGTCTCACCATGTCGCACTAAATAGAAATTGAGCATAAATGATTTTGTCTCCTTACCAAATTGCTTTATCTGAATCAATTTTTTCCAATAGATCTTTTGTTATTTCATTAGCTGATTTAACAAGATATTTGACACCTGTTTTCTTCATCTCTTTCTCTTGAAAACCCCACGAATGCTGAGCGGGCACCCCAATAAATGGAATCCGATACTTTTTTGCTTCCTCAGCCACTCGATTAACGTCATCTATGAACAAAACTTCAGAATAATCCAGGCCATATATTTCTTTCGTGATTTCTTTAAGACCTGGTCGAAAAGAGTTTGTGCAAATATATTGATCGAAATATTTTAAATACGGTCTAAATCTTAAATCAATCATGTTTTCTTCTAATCCACCATAGCAAACTAACTTAACATTCAGGCTGTTCAACATTTCCAAAAACTCTGTAACTCCTGAAATAATGGGATCTTCATCTTCCTGCATAAAGTTTTTTCTCTCATTAAAGAACTCATTTAAAATTTCCTTAGTGGACGTTTCTTCAGGAAGTCCTAAGTAACGTATTGCGTAAGCTGCTGCATCCTCTCTTCTTTGAGAAAATGTATTGTTTTCTAATTCAGCAGTATACTCAGCTCCATATTTCTTGGCTAGAATCTGAAGTATAGGACTAAACGTATCTACTAATAGAACTCCATCTATATCACAAGCAATTAGTTTTATATTTATCATTTTTATACCCATTCCTTTCGCTTCGCTCAAGGCACAATACGTTGAAATCGTGTGTGGGAGCGATTTTTATTATTATTTTAAAGCCATAGGGATACCAATTAACTATGAATTTGAGAACAAAACTACAACGAATAGCCACAAAGGAAAGAGTAAGAAGCGTGTAACCAGTGAGTACGGAGAGCAAGAAGTCTTGGTTCCTTGTGATCGCCAAGGCGAGTTTGAGCCATTGGTAGTCAAGAAGCATCAATCGAATGTAAGGGGCATTGAAGACCAAATTATCGCTCTAGATGCAAAAGGGGTACGCACCAGAGACATTCAGGATCATTTAGAAAACATGTATGGGATTGAGGTTTCACCGACTCTTATTCCAATGTAACGAACAAAATCGTTCCATTGATCAAGGAGTGGCAAAACCACCATCCACAGGGTTTTTATGCTGTTGTATTTTTGAATACAATTCACTTTTTAGTTAAGCAGTACGGGGCTATTTTGAACAAATCACCTATTTGGTGATCGGGATTGACCCTAAACGGTGGCAAAGATGTACTCGGTATGTGGGTCGGTGATAATGAGTCTGCGAAGTTCTGGTTAAGCGTCCTCAATGATCTGAAAAATCGCGGTGTACAGAACTTTCTTATCACCTGTGTGGACAATTTAACCAGATATACACAGCGATTGCAGCCTGCTATCCGAAAACAGATATTCAGAAGTGCATCATTCACTAGTTGCTCATTTTCACCCGCTATGTCTCCTATAAAGACTTAAAAAAGGGAGCTACCGATCTGAAGCCATTTCATCTACAAGGCCGCATCCGAAGAAATGGCTTCTATTGAACTCGATCGATTTGAGGAAGTCTGCGGTAAAGCGCTCATCCTTCGTTTATGGCGTAATAACTGGGATTCGCTACCTTTTTAAATATCGCCGGAAATACCGAAGCTCATTTACACAACTATCATCATTGAAAGCTACCATCGTCAACTCCAAAAGGTAACAAAATGGAAGAGCATCTTCCCCACGGATGATGCTCAATTAAAGATGCTCTACCTGGCCACAATGGATGTCACCCGAAAGTACTGGGGACAGATGTTGCTTCAGCTAGCTGTTATCTATCCAGATCACATTGGTCAGCATACATCAGCGCTGTAAAAGAGTTTACACCAAAGATTTGACAGACCCCTTAGATGGATCAATTACACCCAAGCAAGCGGAAGAATTAAAGTTGATAAAAAATACTATGAAGGTCTAAATCCTGTAAAGCAGAATTTGAAGCGATTATTCTTTCTCTTCCCGAGTCCTCCACAACAGGATCAACTTACTCCTAACTGTTCCGTTGTTTGCCTTTCTCCGTCATTACCGTGGTTCGGTGCAATGTGCAACAGCCGAAAAGCATCCTGAAATCCGCAACCATTACTTAAAGCTTAAAAAGCTTCGAGGCCTCATCAGTGTTATTATTGCAAAGGTACTGATGTTGTTAACGACCATCTCACATTTTGAAGAAGAAAGAGCACAATGACGCTGAATTGTATAAAAAAATCAAAACTTGATATCATACCGCTGAACTTTACCAAATTGCTTTATCTGAGTCGACCTTCTCCAACAAATCTTTTGTTATTTCTTTAATTGATTTAACAAGATATTTAACACCTGTTTTTTTCATCTCTTTCTCTTGAAAACCCCACGAATGCTGAGCGGGCACCCCGATAAATGGAATCTTATACTTTTTTGCTTCCTCAGCCATTCGATTAACATCATCTATGAACAAAACTTCAGAATAATCTAGGCCATATATATCTTTCGTGATTTCCTTAAGACCTGGTCGAAAAGCATCTGTGCAGATATATTGTTCGAAATATTTCTCCAGAATCGGTCTAACTCCTAAATCAATCAAATTTTCTTCTAATCCACCATAGCAAACTAACTTAACATTCAAGCTTTTCAATATTTCCAAAAACTCTGTAACTCCTGAATTAAGCGGATTTTCACCAGTCACCAAAAACTTTTCTCTCTCTTTATAGAACTCTTCTAAAATTTGCTCTAAGGACATTTCTTTAGGAGATCTTATGAGACGTAAAGCGTAAGATGCTGAATCCTCTCTTCTTTGTGAAACGGTGTTATATTCCAATTCAGCATTATATTCAACTCCATATTTCTTCGCTTGAATATGAAGAACAGGAGTGAAAATATCCTCTAGAATAATTCCATCTAAATCAACAGCAATTAGTTTAATATTTTTCATCATTTTTTCTCCTTCATTTTAAATTGTACGGGATAGCTGCTTATCGTTTCTGAAAGAACATGTTTTCCATCTGGTTATAATTGTAATTTTCAATCTGACCATTCGTTTTACACTTAAAACAAGCATATTTAGTTTTTCTGAAATACTCTGTTTTTGTTTATTAATGTCACATCCCTTTCTTAGTGTATATGCCTGAACTATAACCACTTGCACATAATTTAGAATTCTGATACACAGTAAAGAGACAATATCCCATTCCTGTTTTACTTCCGTCGTCTTCTATTACTGGTAACGCGTGAATAAATATATCGTTACTTCTTTGAACAATTCGTCTATATTTTCTAAATTCATCTATGACATAAAACTCGGAATCTGAACCTAAAAATCTAAAAATACTCACCATAGAAGCTTGTTTACTTAATTCAGTTAATAGAATTGCTTCAATGTGTTCCTGATTGACATGATCTAGATTTATTTCTGTTGTGCTTGTAACATCACCTGAAAATAAACCTATTTTTGTTTTTATTCGAATCTCAATTTCTGAAATCATAACATTAGCCTGAGATGTTTTATGAACTAGCTTTTTATCTACTAGCCTTTTTGTTCCCAATGAGCCACTTAAATTGATTTTTTCAAAAAAGCGAAGCATATACTCTTTATCAGGAGGTGCGGTACTGTACTTTAGAGAATCATCTAAATTATTTTTTTTTAGAAAGCTTTGAGTTTTAGAATCTTGAGCTATCAAACAATTATCAAACATATAGCGATATGCTGTCAGGCATTCTTTATCAGATACGACAAGTACGTTTTCTTCTTTTTTCCTCGCCTTATCAAAAGTTAAAGTGTAACGTACTTCCTTAACCTCTTCTACTGGCATAAAGACCCTCCTTTCTGTAGTAAAAAACATTAATGCAATTGAAGATTGTAATTAGTGTTAGGATTTTGTTTGATAATATAATTAGCTGTCGTTTTTCCTGATTTCATTACACCGTAAACTCCATGTGCATTACGTGTCCAATGTCCTGCTAGATACAAGCCTTGTATAGGGGTTCTAGGACCTAAATCAGAGGTCCATCGTTGATCAGACGACTTCATCCAGCCATAAATTGCACCATTATTATTAGATGTATATCTTTCAATTGTTTTTGGGGTAGCAAACTCTTGTATAACTAATCGATTTCTAATACCAGGTAGTTTTTTTTCTAATAAATTTAAAAACTTCTCGTGTATAAATGACTTTCCCTTTTCTTCTCGAACTTGTTCCACAACATCTGGATCACAGATTGCCATAAATGAAAGCACTGAATACCCTTCAGGGGCTAAACTAGAATCAAGTGTAGATGGACAACAAATAGAAATACCAGGATCAGTCTCATCATTGAGCGGGTCAAACAAATATTTTTGTTCACTATCAAGTTCATTTTCTGGTAGGAAAAAATGTTCATGTGGAAAGTCGATATATGCATCATCATTTTGAATAGCCCCATAAAGTATGACAGCAGAATAAGAAGGAACCATCCGGTTTATTCGATTCTTATAAGATTGTGGTAGAAATTCCTCTCCTAAAAGTTTAAATAGCGTTGTCCTTATATCTGAATTTGAAATAATAGTTGAAGAGTTATACTGATTTCCCTTATGATCTATTACTCCTTGTACTTTGCCCTCACTGCAAATAATTTTTTCTACTCTACGTTTAATTCTTACAATCCCATTATTTGATTGGATATAATCTTTTAAAACATCTGCCATCCGTTGAGAACTACCGCGAGTATAAAAAGCACCACCATGATAAGACATCATTGTAGTCACCATATATAAAGCAGACAATTGTTTGGTCGGTACTCCTATATAAGGATGTAAAGAGCCCAATACTATTGATGTATGAGGGTGAGAGAAACGATTACTTAGATATTCTGCAAAAGATACCTTTTTTAATTCAAGTATTCTTTGAGTAATTTGCTCATCATCTTCATAATTTCCTCTTAAAATTGCTCCGCCTAACTGTATAATTTCTTCTATAGTCTCTCTAATAGCTAGTTTGTCCTCAGGAAACCAACTTTCCATATTACTTGATAATTGTCTTAAATTCGCAGGTATTTCATATTCGACTTGTCCTAGTGTGATATAACACATAGGCTTAGATTCTATAAACTCAATTTGATCTAGCAAGCCTAATTTCTCATAAATAGTGTTTATTTCTCCACCTTTTTCACAGCCACCTATAAGATGAACTGCAGCGTCAAAAAGGAACTTACCTCTTTTAAATGTACTTGCACATCCCCCCACAATATAATGCTGTTCAAGTACTAATACTTTAGCCCCCTCTTGAGCTAATAGTGCAGCTGCCGTTAGTCCAGCTAAACCAGATCCAATTATGATCGCATCATATGTCTCTATTAAATTGCCTCCCATTTATACTCATCCCATCTATTCATTATATTTAGACAATACTACGGATACATTTGATCCAGTTAATGAGGAACTATTAATTAATATATTATTCAAGTCTTCGAGTTTTTTAGCTTCATCTAAAGTATGTAGCTCGTTATGCTCTAAATGGTTTAACATGGGTGGTAATGTTTGATGTTGCAAAGCGAGTAAAGCTGTGATAAATTGAAATCCATCAGACGCCCCTTGCGATTCACCTACTAAATACTTGGCCGATGTAATATATGGCTTATATTCATTATTCGAATAACAAGATTCAATTGCCCTTTTTTCCATATTATCTATATTTTTTATTCCATTTGCTGTTGCAAGAATGGCCTGAATGTCGTTTAACTGTAATTGAGCATTATTTACAGCCATTTCCATTGCCCGCTTGAGACCTAGTCCTTTTTTATCAACTCTTGAATATTTTTTGCCATCAAATGTTTTCCCATATCCTTTAATTTGTCCATAAATATGTGCTTTTCGATTTTTAGCGTTCGATAATCTCTCTAATACTAAGGCAACTGTACCTTCACTCAATGTCATAGCATTAGATTGGGAGCCTTTAGGTGATCGATCAGCTAGCACATTTAAACATTCATAAGCTTCCAACACAGTTGAAACAATCGTATCTGTACCAATTACTACAATAATATCTGCATCATTATTTTTTAAATGCTCATAGGCTGTGCATAGAGCTGCTGACGTAGAGGCATGTCCGTCTACAACAGTAGTATTCACTCCAATTGCTTTTGTATGAATTGCAGCTAAACCGCTGGCTTGATTAAATACGGTGTTAGGAAAGTGAACTGGATTTGCGCCTTCTGCTCCTTCACGAACGATAGGTTGATAAAAGTTGACACAACTTTCGACTGTTCCGTTAGCGGTTCCGACTATAATCCCGATTCGATGTGCATTTTCTTCATTAATTTCAACATTTGCATGATTAAATGCACTCATAGCAGCAGCAACCGTTAACTGTTCAAATCGATCCATCTTACGTGCATCACGTTTCGATATATATGTATGAATATCGAAATCTTGTACTTTACCAATTCTTCTAACAACTCCATCGCTTGTTCTAGCCTCATGCCAATTGGGTTCACCACGAAGCAACTTTGTCCAAAATTGATCTAAATCCCCACCAATAGAGCTGAATTGACTCATTCCAGTGATCACAATACGTTCTTCATTTAACTCCTCTAATTTAGGATGTGTAACTTGATATTTACCAAACAATACAGAACAATTATTTCCACCAAACGCAAAATTGTTTGATAAAGCATAGTCTATATTTTCTGAATAGTAAGGTTGATTAGGTGTGTAATCTAAATCACAAATAGAATCTTGTGTAGTAAAATTAGCTGTTGGAGGAATAATCTGATGATGGATCGACAATACCGTGACAATTCCTTCTACTGCCCCTGCCGCACCTAGTAAATGACCTATCATAGATTTGGTACTGCTGACTTTAAGTAACGAAGCTGCTTCCCCGAATACTCGCTTAATTGCATTAGTTTCAGCACTATCATTTTTAGGAGTTCCTGTACCATGGCCATTAATATATTTAACCTGATAAGGCTCAATATTATTTTTATTTAAAGCATTAGCAATGGCACGACTTGCGCCTTCTCCGTCAGGTTTAGGTGCGGTTGGATGATAACCATCAGCCGACAAACCAAAACCAAGCACTTCAGCGTATATCTTTGCTCCTCTCCGAACAGCACTTTCTTCACTCTCTAGAATCAGGATTCCAGCTCCTTCTCCTAAAGATAGTCCGTTACGATCCTTTGAGTAAGGACGACATGGCTCATGATCTAGAGATTGCAATGCATGAAAACCTGCGACTCCCATATGTGCAAGAGCATCAGCACCACCTACTATCATAATTTCCGCTCTGCCAGTACGAATTAAATCGCCCGCATACCCGAGGGCATTACCTCCGGCAGCACATGCAGTAGAAAAAGTGAATACAGGTCCGCCAAGCCCCCACTCGCTAGCTAATGATTCTGCGATACTATTAAGTCTCCACTCTTGTAATAAACGAGGATTTCCTTTTTCTCCATCTTCCTGTTTTCTATACCACAATTCCCCGCTATTCATTCCTCCAAGACAAGTTCCAATCACACAACCAGCATTTTCTTTAAGACTACTCTTCTTTAAGGAAGCGTCTTCCAAAGCTTCCTCCAAAGCTTTAAGAGCGAATAAAGTAGCTCGATCTAATACAGGACGTTTTTTTGAATGGGCAAGCGTAAGGTCTTCTTTCACTTCACCAGCAATCTGACTCATGTAACCTGTCATATCCAGGTGATCTACTGGCTTAATTCCATGCTTCCCAGCTAGTACAGACTCCCATAAATCCCCAACGTTATTCCCTAAAGCAGTCACAGCTCCTAAACCAGTAACTACTACTCTACGACTACTTTGTTCTCTCATACTGTATTTAGCACCTCCTATTTCCATTTTGCAAATAGTAACGCAGTATCCTGACCTTCTAAACCACGTGCAACAGACATCACATAATTCACGTCTGTTGCACGTGGTTCATGTCTAATTAAATCTACTGACCAGTTGTCTTCAGGTGTCTCACAGTTTAATGTAAATGGAACAACTTGTTCTTTAAGTGTAATAGCAGATGCTAAAGCATTAAATGCTCCAGCATTAGAAACCATATGTCCTGTAGTTGGTTTAATAGAACTTACCATTACTTTTCTATCTGTTCCAAATACTGTTTCAATTGCTCTCACTTCAGATTCATCTCCCAATTTTGTACCACTGCCATGTGCACAAATATAGTCGATTTGTTCTGAACAAACGCGTCCTTCTCTCATCGCTTTTCTCAGAGCAACTTGTAAGCCTACACCATTTGGGGACGGCTTAGCTATTGCGCCGCTGTCATATCCATTACCAAAGCCAATTATTTCAGCATAAATGTTTGCGCCACGCTTCGTTGCTTGTTCTAATTCCTCTAGTACGAGCATTGTCGATCCCTCTGCTATAAGTGTTCCATTTCTTTTCTTATCAAACGGGGCATAAAGTTTATGGCTATCGTTCGCTTCCCCTCTATGTAAAACCCCCATTGCATCCATTTTCATATAATTCCACCATGTAATAGAATCAGAAAATCCACCCACTAAAGCTACATCTGCTTCACCATACCGTATAGATCTAAAGCCACTTCCGATAGCTGTGGCACTAGCATTTGAGGTGCCAACAAAATAAGCGTTAGGACCTTGAATATCAAAATGAGCTGATAAATAATACAGAACGGCAGAAGGTAAAGCTTTAACAATGAATGAGGTCGGCAAAATATCCTTAGCCATCTTTGCAAACTCTGTTAGTGAGCCTTTTGAGAGCAAAACAGACTCAACCAACTCTTGGGGTATTGTGTCAACTTCCTTGTTTCCACCTACATACAAAGCAATGCGTTCCTTAAGCACTTGATTTGAATTTAATCCAGTATCTTTAAAAGCTATCGTAGCCGATGCAAAACACATTTGTTCGCCACGTGACATTAATCTTCTATTTTCATTAGATGTAATATATTCATCAGGGTTAAAATCATCCACCTCACCTGCAAACTTAGTCATAAACTTATCTGGATTCATTGAAGAGATTCTACGTATACCGCTCTCTCCATTCAACATTCTAGTCCATACTTTTTCCACATTATTACCTAAAGATGAGACTGTTCCTATACCTGTTACAACCACACGTCTCATTCTGTAGATTCCCCCTGAATTAAACCACGCTCATCCCAAAATGCCTTTGCATCTGCCTCAGAGTTTCTTAATGTGTCACAAAAGGAAAATTGGAACTCTCCGAAAGTAGCTACAATTTTATCATTCACCTTTACTGTACCTCTCACGAATGCTTCTTGTTCACTCATAGACAAAACTTTTACTTCTATATACAATTGGTCACCAGGAACAATATATTTACGCCATTTTACATTGGAAACTTTTGTTAGTACAACGCGTTTCTTAAAACCCGATGTTGCTCTTATTACACCCTCCGCTAATCGACTCACAGCTGTCATTGTTAAAACGCCCGGCCAGATCGGTTTTAGTGGAAAGTGCGTATTAAAAAAAGAATGGGTCATGCTAATATTGTACACAGCTATTCCTTCTACCCCATTCGTCCAACTTACTACTTTATCTATTAGTCCTAGATTCATATATAATCACCTGTTCAGAATTTCTTAACTGCTATACAAGTATTGGTTCCTCCAAAAGCAAAAGCATTACTTAGTGCTGCTCGAATCGACTTAGATTTACTATGGTTAGGCACATAATCTAAATCCAACTTAGGATCTTTAATGTCTAAGTTAATTGTAGGAGGAATCACTTTGTCTCGCATTGCTAACAGTGTTGTAATGAAATTAATTGCACCTGCCGCGCTTGTTAAGTTGCCTATCATAGATTTAACAGAACTCATTGATACATGATGCGAATATTCACCTAAGACAGCTTTGATTGCATTCGTTTCACTAAGATCACTGCATGGAGTACCTGTCCCATGTGCTGAAATGTAATCTATTAATTCTGGTGTTAAGCCCCCATCGTACATAGCATTTTTCATTGCAGTAATATAAGCACCACCATCTGGAGGTGAATCTGTCAAACGATAAGCGTTCAATGTGGAAGAATACCCTACTATCTCTCCATATATCTTTGCACTACGTTTAATAGCAGATTCTAAGCTCTCTAATACAACAACTGCAGCTCCTTCTCCAATCACAAATCCATCGTGATCTCGGCTAAATGGACGCGAGGCTTGCTCGGCGGTATCATTTTGAGTAGAAAGTGCACCGCTCAGACCATATCCCATTAGATCAATGTAGTTAATCATTGAATCGTAGCCACCAGTTATCATCACAGAGGCTTCGTTACATTGAATTCGTCGAAATGCCTCTCCAATAGCATGTGCACTAGATGTACATGCAGTTGTTAAGGAGATCATAGGTCCTTTAGCATTTACTAATTCTGCCATCAATGAGATACCAGTTGTTAGATTTCTCTTCATTACATCATTAGGACTTATATAGATGTTTTCTTGTACTTGTAGGGATAGAAAACTTTGAAATAACTCATGAAGCTCATCAAGATCCGGATAGACCAAACCACCCCCTATTGCTAAACCTATTTCCTCAGAATGATAGTCTCTGTCTGATAAGGCGGCATCCTGTACAGCTTCACAAAAAGCTTGTATACCAAATCTAGATGAACGATGAGTATACTTTTTTACTTTTTTCTCGATCTCTTCATCCAAACGAAAATCTTTTACTTGCGCTGCGATTTTTGTGTCATAATGCCTGGTATCAAATAAGTCAATTTGATTAATGCCAGACTGTCCTGCAAGGAGATTTGACCATGTCGTTTTAATATTATTTCCAACTGGTGTTACAGCCCCTATTCCAGTCACAACAACTCGTGTCTTCATTTATATCTCCCGCCTTAGGAGACTATAGGTTCTTCTAACATCCTCTGTTTTCTCTAATTCATCAACTGATATAAGAGAACACATCATAAAACGTATCTCGGAAACACATTTTTCATCCACATATACTTTTCCAGAAAATACAGCTGAATTCTTATCCAAGGAGTCTATAAATCCATGGAGGGTTAGTACATCACCAGGATATACTCTTTCATGTAGAATTATCTCTTCGGCACTTAGCAAAACAGCTCTCTGTTTAAACTCAGTTGTATACATAATTAACCATGCTCCAGCTTGGCACAATGCCTCTACTACTATTCCTTCAATGAGGTAGGATTCAACATTGACGGGATCCTGACAAAAAGGGGCATCTCGTGTAACCAATTTAGTTGCACGAATTTCTTTTCCAGATTCAATATGTGTAATCTGATCTACCATATAAAATCGCATTTTAATCACTCCAAAAGTAATACAACTTGTGCAATTGCAAGATCATCCGTATGAGATAAAGAGATGTCCATAGAAAATATCCCTAAATTCTCGGCAATTTTTTTTGTTTGTCCGTAAATGGATACATGCGGTTTTCCGGTAATAAAATCATTTCTAACCTCAATGCTTTTTAAATGAATTCCTTTTCCTATGCCTGTTCCAATTGCCTTAACAAATGCTTCTTTCGCTGCAAATCGAGCAGCAAAATGCTCATAGCATCTCTTTTTATTTAAGGAATAGGATTTTTCTAAGGGTGTAAATATTTCATCGATGAAATCAGGATTTTCTACTATGACATTCTTTATCTTTGACACGGAAACAATATCGATTCCTGTTTTAATGTGCATCTCAAGAATGTTACACTGTTAAAATTGAAAGCCGTTTCTCAATTAATGAAGTTAAGTTGTCTACTGTAAATAGTGTAAGTACTCGCTCTGCCTCAAAACCTTCACGCAATTTTTCAACATCTATTTGTGGTAAACTTTTCTTCAACTGCTCTATTCCTGTTTCGGAAAGAACCCCATCTGCCGTTGCAAATTCTTCATCCGGAATATTGCCTTGGATCATTTGTGTAATATCATCCATAGTTACCTTAACCGTAATTTGACGACTAACTCTGAATAGTACATCTAAAAGATCTAAGGACTCTGCTCCAAGATCCCCCAAAATTGTTACCTCAGGTGAAATTTCATCTTCATCTAGACCAATTGCCTCCATCAATGCTTCTTTTACGATTTCATAAACTTGTTCTTTTTCCATTTTATGTTCCTCCTAAATTAATAATTATGTTTTATAGTGGTTTACCAATACCAACCAAGTTTATTAATCCACCATCAATGACAAGATCAGTACCTGTAATATAGGAAGCTTCATCTGAAGCAAGGAAAATAGCTGCATTAGCAATTTCTGCAGGATCTCCAGCCCTCTTCTGGGCGATCTGATTAGTAATTCGTCTGCCATCCTTCATTTGCTGCTCTACCATATCAGTTGAACAAAATCCTGGAAGAATTGAATTTATGCGTATATTAAATCTAGCTAATTCTAAGGCCGCTGTACGAGTAAACGCATTCATAGCAGCTTTAGATACAGCATAGTTAGATTGGCCTATATACCCACCCTTACTCATAACAGATGAAATATTAACTATAGAACCTTGTCTCTGAGACATCATGGTTTCTAGTACTGCTTTTGTACAATGGAATACTCCACCAAAGTTTATATGAAAGACATCCATCATTTCTTCATAATTCATATCAAAAACTAACTTATTTTTTGAAATACCTGCATTATTGACCAATACATGAATACTTCCGTATTGATTTAAAATTTCAGATACCATATGACTTATTTGTTCTTTTTCACTTATATCTGCTCGGATCGCAACTGCTTCTCCACCATTTTTCCTTATTATGTCCACTACTTCTTTTGCTTGCTCTTCACCATTTCGATAGTTTACAACTACTATTGAACCTTCATCGGCTGCTTTTAGCGCAATCGCTCTTCCAATCCCACGAGATCCACCAGTTACTAACACTACTTTATCCTGTAATCTTAATCCCAACTTAAACACCCCCTCTCTATAAGAAACACATTATTTGGTAAGTGCTTTATCAATAAATTTGTTAATGTTTTTATATGAATCAATATTATCCACTTCTGCATCAGGACAAATCTGCCTTACCAGTCCCTTTAAAACTCTACCTGGGCCTACTTCAACAAAATATACATCCTCTTTGGCTAAACTTTGAATTATTTGAACCCATTTCACAGTAGAAACAGTTTGCTTTAATAACCCATCAACCACATCAGAAGCTCTATATACTTTCTTAGCATTTACATTATTAATTAAAGGGACTTCTAGATTATTTAACTTAAAACTAGATATTTTATTTTTTAATGGTTCTACAACCTCTTCCATCAACGGACTATGAAATGCAGCTCCTACTTGTAAACGAACCACCTTTTCGGCATTCATTTTTTGTGCTAGTATCATAGCGTATTCCACTGCACGCTGATCACCAGAGATCACCATTTGATTTTGACTGTTATAATTAGCCGGAACTATCAAACCATAATTTTGAGATTCTATGCATATCTCTTCAATTTGCCCTTGATAAAGTCCCACAATAGCAGCCATCGCGCCGGGCCGTCGACTTTGCACTTCATGCATAAGTCTTCCCCTTTCTGCTACCACTTGTAACCCCTCTTCGAACGTAAGTCCTTTCGCAGCAGTAACTGCTGTATACTCCCCGAGACTATGACCGGCTACAACACTAACTTCTAAACCCTCACGGATTAAAAGTGAGTGAAGTGCAAGCGAAACAGTATAAATAGCAGGTTGAGCCATATCTGTACGGCGGAGATCACACTCTAAACCAGAAAAACATAGATTTGTCAAAGAATAACCTAAAATATCATTCGCTTTTTCAAAAAAATTTTTTCTAATCGTAACATCTTGATCATACAAATCTAATCCCATTTGAACTCTTTGAGAACCTTGACCTGGAAACAATAAAGCTATTTTTTTTCTCACTTTTTTCACCTGCGCTTTTTAACATAATATATTAAAAATTCTATATAATCCAAAAATTTACTATTTATTATATTGATAATATATCCAATATTGAAACCTTTTCACAACAACTAAAATCAATCTATTTCATAATTAAAATCTACTAGTTGAATCATTAGTAAATTAATTCAACTATCAATATTTCAACGCATAACTCATGAAGGGAAATTTGAAGAAGTTAATCGCAACTATGGTCTAGGCAGTTTTTGAGGATACCTTCAAACGGCAAGCGAAACTGTGATCGGACTACAACTGTTAGTGATCTATCTCGAAAAGATTACGTGTTCTCTGTTTGTGAAGTTCACAATTCGTTTGCTCGAATTATCATAAAGGGTTCTTCTTACAGCAAGCCCTGCTCTTTTACTTTTAGAGATTTCCCATTTCACACAATTATCCGGACTCAAATTAAAAATTGTCTAATTAAAGTCAAAATGCATAGATGAATTCATGTCTTTACATATAATGATATTTTTGGTAATCTTACTTCGATCATAAAGACAACAGCATTTGTCAAATCTACCCGGTAACTTCCATTCGGCGTTTTTAATTATGGAAACGCTTTGTAAGACCTCGAAATGGAGTCTGTAAAATAGATTGTGTAAACCCCTAAACCTATAAAATGGTAGTAAGAGAAGGGTTGGTTAGAACACATGGGATTATGGACAAAGCAGCAACTCCACCATTGAAGAATCTCTTCGCATCAACGATTCAGGAAATGCTGGAAACGGAAATGGACACACATCTGGGCCACTAAAACATAAAGTGGAGAATAAGACCACAACAGTGAGTGTGGAGAGCAAGAAATCATGGTTCCGAGGGATTGCCAAGGCGAGTTTGAACCGCTCGTGGTTAAGAAGCATTATTCGAATGTAACGGGTATCGAATCGAAGACCAAATTCTTACCTTGTACGCCAAGGGAGTCAGCACAAGAGACATTCAGGATCATCTCGAAAATATGTACTGGATTGAGATCTCACCAACGATCATTTCCAACGTAACGAACAAGAGTGTTCCCCTCATCAGGAGTGGCAAAACCGCACTCATTACCTGTGTAGACAATCCAACCGGCTTCACACAAGCCATCTCGGCCTACCATCTTAAGACAGAAATCCAAAAGTACCTTATCCATCCGGATACGTAACTCGACCCACTATGTCTTTTACAAAGACTTAAAAAAGATAATGGCGATCTTAGGCCCATTTCCAAGACTGCTTCTGAAGAAATGGCACTCGTGGAACTTGATTGATTTGAGGAACCCTGGGGAACTAAGTACCCGCTCATCCTTCGTTCTATTTGTAATAACTTGAATGAACTGGCGACATTTTTAAGTATCCACCATAAATTCGTAAGTTCATGGTTATTACTTTCGTCAGCTTCGAAAGGTAACCAAAGGGCAAAGTACTTTATCGACGGACGAAGCGCTTTTAAGAAGACTCTATTTGTCCACCGTGACCGTCACTCGAAAGTGGACAGGCCGCGTCCAGAATTGAGGTCAACTGCTGCTCCAACTGTCCATCTTTTATCCAGATCGTATCGACCAGCCCTTTCTTCAGACTTAGTACATTCAGAAACGGTTGCCTGGATACTTATCTTTGGTTTTGTCAAGTATTACCCCCCCCCCAAGTACTGCCAAGTACATCTAGGATTTGTTGAAAACTTTCTACTTCATGATGTAAGGAAAAATACCTAGAAACATTAAAACATCAAGTATTAAGAGCAAATTGTAACAAATTTGAGTACGAGGAGTACAAGTACATATGGTAAAAATCATCTTAGTTGTTTATAAAAAATATTTTTGGAAATCATGCTTCAAACTTTTTTTAGAAAATCAAAGCAGTTATCAGATAGTAGAAGAAGTTGAATATAAGGATATGCTTAGTTTTGTTCATGCAGAAGATGCAAATCTCATCATCATAGACGAGTTTATTTTTGATAGTTTTGGTTTAAATGCAGTAAATGAATTTAATAAAGCCTCTTTACCTGTTCTTGTATTTAAGTGTTCAAATTATTTCGAAGAGAAAGATAGATTATATCTCAACGATGTAAATGGTTTTATTACGCCTTTTTGTACTGAAGAACAATTATTAGATGCTATTACTAAAGTTAGTTGCAATAAAAAATGGCTTTCACCAGAGCTATCAGCAAATATTATGGATATTATGTCGAAAAAAAATAATAGTAACTCATCCATTCATCTGACTCAAAGAGAGCATGAAGTTTTAACATTAATGGTTCAAGGATTAAATAATGCCGAAATTGCAAAAGTTTTGAATAATAGTATATATACTGTTCAAAATCATGTTTCAAATTTATATTCAAAAATTGGATTAAATGAACGGCTTAAAGTAATAAATTTCGCGACTCAAAATGGACTTGTGTCCCCAAAAAAATAGATTTTTTTATAGAATGTTGGAGCCTTTTCTGTAATTAATGAATTCGAGGATTGAATGAAAGAAGCACTCAGTATACTGGGGAACGTTTCGCTCAAATAACAAATCCCCGCCCCGAAGGCACTCTACAATGAATATAAATTTGCTAGGAGACAGAATCAACGTAATGAACTAATTGCCGATTCAACCTTTTAGTCGGAGCAGACATGCTAAGACCCAAACGAGCAGTGCAGTTGCTTGATGCGGCGAAAATGTCGCTACTCAAGAAGCTTCTTCATTGCTCGGATTGCTTGAAGCGTATGTGCTTCAATGGTCAATAACCAAAATACCGAAATAAATTAAACATGAAACCACGCCAGGGCTGAAAGTCGTTAAAAGTTTATTCAAAAGCTCGCGTTTACTGACGCGCAAAATGATTATGAGGAGAGTAAATAGATGGACGAATGGAATCGATCGAGGCGAGCTAAGAATGGCAAATTCCAGAATGAAATCCCAGTGATCGTTAAATTTAAGGCAGGAGACATTGTATCCATGCTTCGTGAATTCCTATCAGCTAAGACTCAGAGAAGACCGAAGCAACCGCTTCCTATCTTCCCTCTTCAGCATGGCACGCTTAACGACGGAAAAGACAAGACCTTTTGGTTCGGACATTCGGCGTCCTTGCTACAGATTGCAGGCAAAACGATTCTGCTTGATCCGATGCTTGGCAAGAACCCGTCGCCGCTTCCTTTCTCCCGCAATCGCAGATTCAGCCTCAAGCTGCCAATTACAATTGAGGAACTTCCTCCGATCGATATTGTTGTTCTGTCTCACGATCACTACGATCATCTGGATTCTTCCTCTATCCGCAAGCTTATTCCGAAAACTGGCACTTTCCTCGTTCCGCTCGGAGTCGGCAAGCTAATCCGGAAAAGAGGAGCTTCGCCAGGTACCGTTATCGAGCTGGACTGGGGAGAAGAGCGGATCGTTCAGGGCATTCGCTTTACTTGCACGCCGGCGAGACATTTCTCGGGAAGAGGGCTGTTTGATCAGGATTCCACTCTATGGTGCTCGTGGGTAATCAAAACAGAGAAGAGAAGTCTCTTCTACAGCGGGGACGGGGGTTACGGTCCTCACTTTAAGCGAATAGGTCGTCAGCACGGACCGTTCGAACTGGCTTTTATGGAATGTGGGCAATATATGGAATGTGGGCAATATGACAAGCGGTGGAGTGGCGTGCATATGCTTCCCGAAGAGACGGTACAAGCGCATCGTGACGTCCAAGGAGGAGTTCTGCTGCCTGTACACTGGGGGGGGTTCGCTTTGGCGTTGCATGATTGGAACGACCCTGCAAAAAGGTTATCGGCCGCAGCCGAAGAGCAGGGCGTCCCATATCATATACCTAGAATCGGCGAAGCGGTCTATCTGGATCAGATTCCGCAATCTCCAAAGCTGGATTTTTGGTGGCAGGATCTATGAAGAAGAACAGAATAAGACTGCTATTTGCGGGCGATGCTGAACAAAAAAAGCGATTTTATTGTTGATCGCTTCGCCTTTTTTACAAAAAGTTAGAGTGTAATCATGTATGGATCCATCCATTCTGTTAATAAATGCTTATTTTCATCGGACATTGTACCCTCTCATTCCGATTTTCGCCCTCTCAATAGCTTCATAGCAAAATATATATATGTTTGCTGCATATGTACTAATAGGATGTATCATTACCATCCTTTTTGATCTGTCATTTTAGTATTTTCCTTTTTATCCTTCTCAGAATATATCTACTGTTTATCGATATTCTGAACCGCTACCCCAAAGTTATCGACCGCCTGTGTGTGCAGAATGGACATGCTCCTTTATTTCAACCAATTCCATATGACCTGGTTCCTCGGCATGATGCCAAACATAACCTTTAGTTGTATAACCGTGTCGTATTTCTTGAACTTGGTCAGCAGTAAAGGTCACCGCTAATTCTGAATGGTATACAATGTCATTAGCTAATTGATTTTTTAAACAGGAAAACTGAACATCATCTGTTTGCAGGTACAGATTTTCGGGGAGATCATAGGCGTACACCTCATTAAATTCAGGGACAATCAACATCTGAATTCCCACATCTATGTCGGTGTTCAAGGAATCAATCTTCTGGAGCATCTGCCGCCTCAGCTACCCCATCTACCCCATCAACAACATCGATGATTCCGACAGCCAATACGCCTACTGTTGCAACCATTCCAATTTTCTTCGAGCCTTCTTTAACTTGATCCATGTTTCCATCTTAATGCCAAACGACAACATCTTTACTATGCTCATAGACATATCCGATTGGAGTAAAAGACCATGAGCACTGTAACGTTAGTTTGATAAGGAGGGGTCTCAATTATGAACGGATACTTTCTTGGCGCTTCATTTCTGGCCTTTGTCGTCGGGCTCGTTCACACGGTATTAGGCGAGGTTCTAATTTTCCGCAAGTTGAGGAAGGGTAGATTTATACCAACAAATGGAGGAAATCTGCTAAGCGAATCTAACGTTCGCATCCTGTGGGCCAGCTGGCACGCGCTGACGATCTTCGGATGGGCCCTAGCTTTTCTTCTATTCTGGCTTGCGCAGCAGTCTAGGGGTAAATACATCGTCCTTGAGCACACAATTGCAACCTCTATGCTCGTGTGCGCAGCTTTGGTTTTGATCGGCACAAAGGGGAAGCATCCAGGATGGCTTGGCTTATCCATTGTATCTGTTCTTGTATGGATTGGGACTTCGATCTAGCGCTCTACTTGAAGTCTTTTATATAATTTTCTGGCCCTTAGTAAAATAATGCCACGTCGTTCGTAGAACCTATGAGCCTGAACCCCGCTTGGATGGGATAACAGCTTGATTCCAGAATATCCTTTACTCTGCGCCCATTGCTCAAGACGCTCCATCAGCATGCTGCCTATCCCTTGATTTCTATCCTTCTCTCTAACCACAAATCCCAAGACGTTCACTAATGATTCAGCAAATAGCAATTCATATGGGCTTCCATGAATATATCCAATCACTACGTTGTTCTCTTCACACACAAAGATGATATCTTTTGTGTTCTTTGTAATTTGTTCAATCTTCTCCTTTACTTTCTCCTTGGAAAAAGCATTTAGATTGGGATTAAAGATTTGGTTCAACTCATAAATATCATGATAATCGGTTACCTAAGTCTCCCTAATAGTTCTTCCTGACATTGCTTAAGACCTCAATTCGCTATATCTAATATTTCGGCAATACAATACATTTTCACCAAAAACGACTGGGTAGTTGAACAAGTCTAGGTTATCTCCGAACCAGCGGAACAAAGCGAACCCGCTCCTTCCTAGCACAAAAAAGCCGCATCTGGAGCGAAACCCCTGTTCCAGGTGTCTCCTTCTCTCCAGTGCGGCGTTATAGCTATTAACCTTGGACTATTATTCTAACTCCAATGGAATCATCGATCTACGGCGGCCTTCAAAGGTCGCCAGCTCACGGAATCCGACTTCATGCAGCATTCTGCGGGCCTGATCCAGATTCTCGCTCAGCTTCTTCGGATCATGGGCATCCGAGCCTACTGTCAGCGGAATGCCCAGCTCATAGGCCCGCTCCAGCATGCGGCGGCTGGGGAACATCTCGGCGCAGGCTTTAGCCAGCCCAGATGCGTTAAGCTCCATAGCCACGCCGGATTCACGAACGGCCTCAAGCGCGGCATTTTCCAGCTGAATAACCTCACCCGCAAGCTCCGGTGCCGGCTTGTAGTCGAAGCGCTTGATCACATCCAGGTGCCCCATAATGTCGTAGAAGCCGGTTCGAGCGGCTTTCTGAACAGCCTCATAGTACTGCCTGTACACAGTCAGGATGTCCTTGCCTTCCCAGTTGTGCGTCTGACGGAAGTCCGAAATATCCCATTCCCCGAGAAAATGAACCGAGCCGATCACATAATCCCACGGATAGGCACTGACAATCCGCTGAATCTCGGTTTCCCAGCCCTCGATATAGTCGCCTTCCAGGCCGACACGTACTTCAATTTGCCCACGGTACTTCTCCTTAAGCAGAAAGCATTCCTCCACATAACGGGGAAGCTCCTCCATAGCCATGGCCATCTCAGGATAATATTCCGCAGGATTCACATGAAGAAGCGGCATATGATCGGACAGTCCAATATGGGATAAGCCGATCTCTATGCCCCGCTGCACATACTCCTCAAGCTCGCCCACGGCATGTCCGCAGCGGACATGGTGGGTATGGTAATCGATCAGCATGGCGCTTTCCTCCGCCCCTAGTCGCGGCGTGGACGCTCGTGACGGCGATCCAGCTCGCTCATGATATCGTCCAGCGGAAGGTTCCGCTCCCGCAGCAGCACGAGCAGATGATAGATCAGATCGCTGACCTCAAGACGAAGCTCATCATTATCGCCGTTCTTGGCGGCAATGATGGATTCGGCGGTCTCTTCGCCGACTTTTTTCAGAATCTTATCGATGCCCTTCTCGAACAAATACGTAGTATAGGCGCCTTCCGGGCGTTCCTCATAACGCTCCTTGATGATCTGCTCCAATTCACCAAGCACCTCGAAGCGGCTGGCGGATGAATCGGAGGAGCCAGTCACGGAATCAGCGCTTTGTACAGCAGCCGCTGAGCGGTAGAAGCAGTTGTCCTCGCCAGTATGGCAAGCCGGTCCGCTGCGCTTCACCAGAACCAACAGCGTGTCGCCGTCACAATCATAGCGAAGATCTGTAATACGCTGGGTATTGCCTGAAGTTGCGCCCTTGTGCCACAGCTCCTCGCGGGAGCGGCTCCAGAACCAGGTATCTCCGGTGATAATGGACTTCTGCAAGGATTCACTATTCATATACGCAACCATCAGCACGTCTTTGCTGTCCGCATCCTGCACTACAGCAGGTACGAGGCCATGGGCGTCCCATTTAATAATTTCCTGCAGCTTCGCAAGAGGAAGCCGCTGCTCTAAAGATTGACTCATCGTATTTCCACCCCTCTGGCTTTCAAATCCCTCTTCAAATCCGGCACAGCAATTTCCTTGTAGTGAAAAATCGTAGCCGCAAGCGCAGCATCCGCCTGGCCCTCTGTGAACACATCATAGAAGTGCTCTTTGTTCCCGGCTCCGCCCGAGGCGATCACCGGTATTCCAATCAGGCTGCTTACCGCCTTGGTAAGCGGTAGGTCGAATCCATCCTTCGTGCCATCCGCATCCATACTGGTCAGCAGGATTTCGCCTGCTCCGCGCGATTCTGCATCCTTCACCCATTCTAGAGCCCGGATGCCGGTCGGCTTGCGCCCGCCGTGCGTGTACACTTCCCATTCTCCCCAGGCCTCGTTGTATTTGGCGTCTACAGCCACAACAATACACTGGGAACCGAAGCGCCGCGCTCCTTCCGAGATCAGACTCGGATTCACAATCGCCGCCGTATTAATGCCAATCTTATCCGCGCCTGCACGCAGGAGACGCTTCATGTCATCCACATGGGAGATACCGCCGCCCACCGTGAACGGAATGGAGATCTCGCCCGCAGTCTGCCGAACTACTTCAATCATTGTAGCACGGCCTTCATTAGAAGCGGAGATGTCCAGAAACACAAGCTCATCGGCTCCCTCACGATCATACAGTGCCGCGAGCTCTACTGGATCTCCAGCATCCCGAAGGTTCACAAAATTAACGCCCTTCACTACCCGCCCGTCCTTCACGTCCAGACAAGGAATAATCCGCTTTGTAAGCATTACTTCTCTTCCTTTCCTCTGAAGCCTCGTAGGACAGGCTCCTTAGGTATCATCATATATATAGTTAAGCTTTCAGGGCCTGAATGGCCTTGGCCAGATCCACGCTGCCCGTGTACAGGGCCTTGCCCACAATCGCTCCGCCTACGCCCTGGCCGGCATGTGCTGCCAGCTTAATCAGGTCTTCCTGAACGGTAACTCCGCCCGATGCAATGACCGTCTTGCCGGAAGCCGCAGCCAGCGCACGAATCGCTTCAACATTCGGTCCCTGCATCATACCATCACGCGAGATATCCGTAAAAATGAACGTCTCCGCACCCTTTGCAGCCAGTTCCTTCGCCAGTACTTCAGCCTGGACTTCAGAGGTCTCAAGCCAGCCGCGAGTGGCTACCAAGCCATTACGCGCATCAATGCCGATGGCAACCTTATCGCCGTATTGTCCGAGCACGCTTTCCGTGAACTCACGGTCTTCAATTGCCGCGGTTCCAATAATCAGGCGGCTCACACCAAGACCGAGCAGGCGCTCCACATCACTTAGCGTTCGAATACCGCCGCCTACCTGAACGGGCACCTGCACACTGCGCGCAATCTCGCCAATCAGTGCGTCATTAACCGGGTGTCCAGCTTTTGCCCCGTCAAGGTCCACCAGGTGAATGAACTCGCCGCCTTGAGCCTCCCAAGACTTAGCAACCTCTACCGGATTGTCGTTATAGATCGTTTCGCGGGCATAATCCCCCTGCACCAGACGTACACACTTGCCATCCCGGATATCAATCGCCGGATAAATAATAAAAGAAGACATCCATTCTCCCCCTGTTCTATATGGTTAACGGTCAGCCGTAATTCAATAAAAGAAAAGCACCTTGCGGTGCACTAAAAGAAGTCCTTTAAGTGACTTGGGTGACTTGAGTGACTTGAGTGACTTGAGTGCTTTGGGCACTTTGAGCACTTTGAACTTTAAAGCCCCTCCAAAGGATCCTTTCAGTCCCCTCAAATCCTCTTCAAAGCATGTTGGCTTTCTGCCAGATCTCAGGACTCTGCCTCAAATTGTTAGAAGGTCCGTAATCCTCGGATCCTTAAGCAGCAAGCCGCGCCCCCAGCCGCTCTACCCAGCTCCAAGCGCAGAGTTTAGACCCGCTTCGCTCCCTCGGCCAGCTCCATGAAATTGCGGAGCAGCGACATGCCCATCTCCCCGCTCTTCTCCGGGTGGAACTGCATGCCGTACACATTCCCGCGACCCACGATCGCAGTCACCGGCTGCCCATAGTCCGTCACCGCAAGCAGATCTTCCTTGCGCTCCGGGAGAACATGGTAAGAGTGCACGAAGTAGACGTGCCCCTCTTCCAGCCCTTCAAAAATCGGGCTCGAGGCATTCGTATACTCGAGCTTGTTCCAGCCCATATGCGGCACTTTATAGGTGCCGCCTTCGAACCGGACTACCCGGCCTGGCAGAATGCCGAGGCCCTGGTGATCGCCGTGCTCCTCGCCCCTGTCGAAGAGGAGCTGCATGCCGAGGCAGATGCCGAGCAGCGGCTTACCGCTGGCAGCGGCCTCGCGCACTACAGCATCCAGCCCACTCCCCTGAAGATGGTCCATCGCATCGCCGAAGGCGCCCACGCCCGGCAGCAGCACGCCGCTGGCATTCAGGATGACCGAGGGATCCCCGGTAACCACCGTATCAAAACCTAGGCGCTCGCAGGCTTTGCTCACACTATGCAGATTGCCCATTCCGTAATCGACAATAGCGATGGTCACGGGTTACAGCACCCCTTTCGTTGATGGGACGCCGGTTACGCGTGGATCCACACTGGTCGCTTCGTCCAGCGCACGTCCGAGCGCCTTGAACACCGCTTCAATCATATGGTGCGTGTTCTGTCCGTAGTGGACAATGACATGCAGCGTAATGCGGGCTTCCAGCGCCAGCTTCCAGAGGAACTCCTGAACCAGCTCCACACTGAAGCTGCCTACCTGTGCGGAAGGATACTGCGCACGATATTCGAAATGCGGACGGTTGCTGATATCAATAACAACCTGTGCAAGTGCTTCGTCCATCGGAACGAACACGCTGGCATAGCGCTTGATGCCTTTTTTGTCGCCCAATGCTTCACGAATCGTATGCCCCAGACAGATCCCGATGTCTTCCACCGTATGGTGATCGTCAATTTCAATATCGCCTTTCGCATCGACCGCCAGATCGAATTGACCGTGCTTCGTGAACAGATCCAGCATGTGGTTCAGGAACGGCACATCCGTCTCCAGACGGGAATCCCCGGTTCCATCCACATTAAAATTAAGTTTAATATCGGTCTCATTCGTCTTCCGGCTGATGCTCGCCTGGCGTGCACCATTAGCCCCGTTAGCTGTTGTCATCGTCTATTCGCCTGCCTTTCTATCTGCCTTGGCTTCCTGCTGAAGCCGGATTTCAATTGCCCGGGCGTGGCCCTCGAGCCCTTCCCGTCTTGCAAGCTCCATGATGGTCTCACCATTCTCCAGGAGCGCCTGCTTGCTATAGTAAATCATGCTGGATTTCTTAATGAAATCATCCACATCCACTGGCGAGGAGAATCTCGCTGTGCCGTTGGTCGGGATAATATGATTCGGTCCTGCAAAATAATCCCCTACCGGCTCCGAGCTGTACGGGCCGAGGAAGATCGCCCCGGCATTCTCCACCAGACCGAGGTAAGCCATCGGCTCCTCGATCATCAGCTCCAGATGCTCCGGAGCGAGCCGGTTAATGACCTGGATTCCTTCCTGAATGGAATCCACCACCAGGATTACGCCATAGCTGTCAATGGAAGCCGCGGCAATCTCCCGCCGCGGCAGCTCCGCCAGCTGGCGCTGCACCTCAGCTGCGCACGCCTTAGCGAAGTCCGCCGAAGTCGTCACGAGAATGGCCGAGGCCATCTCGTCATGCTCGGCTTGGGACAGCAGATCGGCGGCCACATAGGCCGCGTTCGCGCTGTCATCGGCCAGCACGGCGATTTCGCTCGGCCCGGCGATGCTGTCGATGTCGACAGCGCCGTACACCTCGCGCTTCGCCAGCGCGACGAAGATGTTGCCCGGGCCGCAGATCTTGTCTACCGGCTCGATCGTATCGGTGCCGTAAGCCAAGGCTGCGATCGCCTGAGCTCCGCCGACCCGGTAAATCTCGCTGACGCCAGCTTCCGCAGCGGCGACGAGAATATACGGGTCAATGCCTTCCTTCCCGCCGGTAGCTGGCGGCGTGACCATCACAATCTCCGGCACGCCCGCAACCTGGGCTGGTATGACATTCATAAGTACCGAGGAAGGATAAGCTGCCTTACCGCCGGGTACGTACACACCCACACGCTTCAGCGGACGGATAATTTGACCCAGGATGCTGCCATCCGGCTGCAGGTCCATCCAGGAGTTCCGCTTCTCCTTTTGATGGAAAGCGCGAATGTTGGCCGCTGCAGCGGCTATAGCTTCAACGAAAGAAGGCTCCACCTTTTCATAAGCTGCCTTCAGCTCATCCTGTGTGACTCTGAGGTCTGCAGCCCTAAGTTTCATGCCGTCAAAACGCTCGGTATAACGCAGCAGCGCGGTATCGCCCTCTTTTTTGATATCAGATACAATTTGCTTCACGGCTTCGTTCTGCTCAGGTGAACCGTACTCCACTTCACGCCGCAGATCAAATTCCTGTGCCGGTAATATTCTCATCCGCTTTTCCTCCTCGCTACTCCTCGCCTACACGCCTATAACCTTTTGCAGAGCATCGCATACACGCTGAATTTCTGCATTCTTCATTCGGTAGCTAACCCGGTTCGCCACAAGGCGGCTGGTGATTTCGAAGATACTCTCCATCTCCACAAGTCCGTTCTCCCGCAGCGTCTGCCCGGTCTCCACCATATCGACGATCCGGTCCGCAAGCCCAATTAGCGGCGCCAGCTCGATGGAACCGTTCAGCTTGATGACTTCCACCTGCTGACCCTGTTCCCTGAAATATTGGGATGCCACATTAGGATACTTGGTCGCTACGCGCTGCTGAATGCCTGGCTTCCAATCCGGAAGGGCAATGACAGACATCCGGCAGCGGGCAATCCCGAGATCCAGCAGCTCATATACATCGCGCTTCTCTTCCATGAGCACGTCCTTGCCGACGATCCCGATGTCGGCTACGCCATACTCCACATAGGTCGGAACATCGACCGGCTTGGCCAGAATGAACTCCATACCTACCTCCGGCAGGGGGATAACCAATTTGCGCGTGTCATCCACGTCCAGCGGGATGTTCAGGCCCGCTTCCCGGAATAATGCTGATGCTTTTTTATAAATACGGCCTTTCGGCATCGCTACTTTTATAATTTCAGCCAATTGAGATCAGTCCGCCTCTCTAAAACAATCCTAACCTGTTGTTAATTCACAAAACTTACGACATCCGCGTACTTCCCGGCAGTCTCCTCTACCGTGCGCAATTCGCCTTCCGTATCGATATGCTGCGTCACCACAACCTTGCCTTCACGGCGCAGGCGCGCGGCTTCCTGAAGGGCTGGCTTCCGTCCCTGCGCATTATACTGCACGAGAATAGGCAGCTTCTGCACAGCTTTGATGCCGTCTACTCCGTCAAGAATCCGGTTCGTCTTGAGGGCAAAGCCCGTTGCCGGAACAGGACGACCGAACTGCTGAAGCAGATTGTTATAACGTCCGCCGCTGCATACCGGGAACCCAAGCTCGGCTGCATATCCTTCGAAGATTAGGCCTGTGTAGTATGAGAAATCCCCGATCATCGTTAGATCGATCAGGACATGCTCGGCCACGCCGTAATCCTCCAGTGCTTCCCATACCTTGCACAGATGGTCGATGGAGTCTTGTGCCAGCTGACTTTGGCTGAGTCCGCGGGCTTCACTACACACTTCTTTGCCGCCGCGAAGACGCAGTATTCCTTTCAGTTCTTCCTTCTGGGCTTCAGAGACACTAAGCTTCGTCAAAGCCTCGCGATAGCCGACGTAATCCCGCCGGAGAAGCCCTTGCTTCAGTCCCTCGCGGGCTTCTTCATCCCCAGGCACTGCTTCTTCCAGCAGCCCATTCAGGAAGCCAACATGTCCAAGCGCAATCTTGAAAGTGGATACACCTGCCGCCTGCAGGGAAGCTACTGCAAGAGCAACTACCTCGGCATCCGCCTCGGGCGAATCATCACCCACAAGCTCTACACCAGTCTGGAAGAATTCCGACTCCCGGCCGGCCTCTTCTTCAATCGCCCGGTACACGTTCGCATGATAGGACAGGCGAATCGGCAGCGGCTCTTCCTTCAATAAAGAAGACACCACACGTGCAATCGGAGCTGTCATATCGGAACGAAGCACCATGGTCGTTCCCCGGTTATTCAGCAGCTTGAACAGCTTCTGATCCGATGTGGAGCTAGCCACACCTACCGTATCGTAATATTCCATAGTAGGAGTCATAATCTGGCGATATCCCCAGCCTGACATGCAGTCCAGTACACTGCGCTCAATAGCACGAAGACGCTCTACCGCATACGGCAGATAGTCGCGGACGCCGGCTGGTTTTTCAAATCCTTTCGGTTTAGACAACCCGTTCACCTCATATCAGCTTTCTTAATGTATACTTTATCATGGTACAGTGCTACCATGCTACCAAATTAAAGAGTATGGGATAGTTTATCATACTTCAATTATAGCGTCAATGTAGGGCTAGTCCCCAGAAGTTCCCTTTTGAGTATACCGATAAAGCGCTTTGCTTAGCAATTAATCGTGTTTCTATTTGCTATTATTTTTCAAAAAAACGATTTCGTCTGCTCGCACGTCTTATATATGAGGATATCTGGGAAGGGGGCCTTGAAGTGCAGGAGAGACAGTGGGCCGCTGATGCATGCAATGGGGACGAAATCGCATTTCACGAACTTATCGACAGTCAGAAGAGAAAGTTATATGGCATAGCTTACAGCTACTTGCGTAATGAAGCAGATGCCCTTGAGGTGTTGCAAGAGACGGTATGCCGTGCTTGGGTGAAATGCAGTAAGTTAAAAGATCCAGATACCTTCATCCCTTGGCTGTATCGAATTCTTATGAACTGTTGTCTCGATGAGCTGAGACGGCGAAGAAGGGCAGACGCAATCTCCCAGGAATCTACGCATGGCACCATAGAGATGGTTGATGTAAATAAGCTGGATATAGAGAGAGTACTGAACCGGATGAAGCCAAAGTATCGCCATGCCTTGATGCTGAAATATTACCAAGACATGACCGTACCGGAGATAGCGAGGATACTGGAGAAGCCCGAAGGCACCATCAAGACTTGGATTCACCAAGGCCTCAAGCAGCTGCGGGGTCAGATTGAACAAGGAGGGAGATGGGATCATGACTAGACGCGAAGAACAGCAGTTAATCGACTACTTCCAATCCAGTCACACAGCTGAGCAGTCCGTGGAAGAGACTCTTCTGGACAAAGCGGTTGCGCAAGGTATTCAAATGGGCGGCCGGAAACGCCGCAGCTTCATGTTCAGATACCGCGCTGGAATTATGGCAGGAACGTTTGCCTTGTGTATCGGTCTGTTTATCTTATTATGGCCTCGCACGTATCAGGACCCTTTGCCGGCTGCGGACAAAGCGGACTTCACCGCGCCCGAATATGTCAAGTCCCAGATCAGTCACAATTCAGCCTGGCTGGAGGCTGCCAATCACGGACTGTACCAGCCTATTAATCAGACACGGGAGCAAGGTGGTTATAGGGTTACGGTCGATGGGGTCCTGGCAGACAAGCGGACGATGATCTTCTTCTATACCACTGAAATTATGGACGGAAATTTCACTCATGCAGTGAATAATCCTAAATTTCTAGACACGGACGGCAAGAGTCTGCCCGCATCGATTGAATCTGAATCTTCCTCTCCCCCCAACAATATGAGGGTCCTCCAGGAGCGTTATGTTCTTAACTTCTATGGTAAGGATACTACACCGGATAAATTCACTTTTACCGGGACTTTAGGACCTGAACAAGCATCCGATGCCAAGAGACAGCAGATCGAGATCCCAGTGAAGCTTGACCGTAGCAAATTCACAAACCTGGAGAAGCACATTCCGATTCATCAGGATATAACGATCCATGGTCTCAAGGCAGCCGTGGATGAGGCCACGCTTTATCCCTTATCTACCGAGCTTGGCTTCAGCTATGACCCGAAGAACAGCCGCAAAATCCAGCAGTTCATCAAGCCCAGACTTACTCTGAAGCTGCATGACCAGGTTCTTCTAGAGTCGGCCTTCCGAGGCTCGTCTCTCACAGAGAATGAGCCGGATCGGATGTACTTTAACAGCTTGTATTATACAGATTTCTCAAGTCTGCAATTCCGTTCTGATGGCATTGAAGAATCTATCGGTGATCATTTAAGTATCGTAGTCGATACAAGCAAGCGCGAGCTTATTCATGCCCCCGATAATAGAGTTACGCTGGGTAATGTAATTACCGACTCCAATTCCACAGAGATTCAGTTTCATGTCAAACGAGGTTCCAACTCCCCAAGCAGCCTTGGTTTGGATTACAGTTATACGGATGGCAAAGGCAATATGCATCCGGGTGGAACTATACGTTCGGAGAGTCATATATCTGAACCCTTAATCACCAGCTCCAGTAATGACGCCTTTGACGTCTATCATTATTTTATCGATACGAAATCCTATCCGCAGCCGCTCACCATCCCGATCACCAGTTATCCGGGTAATGAGATTCGGCAGCCCATAACGATTCCAATCCAATAATCTTCGGTTCCACCATACAAGTTCATGCATGCCAAAAGAGGGTACCGTCCGCATCAGGACAGTACCCTCTATTCTTCAACCTCAATCACCCTCCGGATTGTTCCGCTTCAGCACCCGCAGCGGATTCCCGCCCACGAAGGTGCCTGCTTCAACATCCTTATGTACGACCGATCCGGCAGCTACCACTGCTCCATCGCCTATCGTAACACCAGGCAGAATGGTGGAGTTAGCTCCGATCAGCACATCATCGCCGATGATGACGTCACCCAGGCGGTATTCCTTTATTAAATACTCGTGGGCCAGGATGGTTGTATTATAACCAATCACAGAATTACGGCCGATCGTAATTTTCTCCGGAAAAAACACATCCACCATGACCATAAGCCCAATGGCCGTATGATCACCCACCCGCATCCGCAGCAGCCGGCGATACATCCAATTCTTCAGCGGCAGGATCGGACAGTAGCGGGTTAACTGTATCACAATGAAATTCCAGACGCCTTTCCAAGGACTTACCGTACGGTACAGCTGCCAAAGCGCATTTGGCCCCTCTACCGGATAACGGGTTACCTTTCTCACTATCCTTCAGACTCCATTCCGAGCACACCGTATAAGTCGGTCATGTCATTAAGTATATAGTCAGGATCATACTTTTTCAGTACTTCGGCACCCTTCAGTGACCAAGCAACCCCTGCAGACCTAACTCCCGCAGCGCGTGCCGACTGCAAGTCAGCAGGGCTGTCTCCGACCATGAGCGTCGTCTTTGGATCTGCACCAAGACGCTGAATGGCCGTCAGGACCGGTTCGGGATGCGGCTTCGGATTCTCTACATCATTTAGCGTTACGATCTCCTTCATGAACTTCAATAGATCGAAGGTCTCCAAAGCCAAAATCGTTGAAGGCTTCATCTTGGTAGTGACTACCCCGAGTGTAATCCCCTTCTCGTGAAGCCTTGAGATCACCTTGTGCACATTCGGGAACTCTCTAACCAACGCATCATGGTGAAGCATATTGTAAGCTCTATAGTCGGTAACAAGCTCCGCTACATCCTCCCTGCCCGTGAACTGCCGAAGCTGCTGCTCCAGCGTGAGCCCCATGTGGGGAATAATCTGCTCACGGGTGAAAGGAGGTTCAGGGTGATGCTTATCCATAACGTGAAGAAATGATTCGATGATCAGCTCATTCGTATTTACAATGGTTCCATCCAAATCGAACAGTACAGTTTCAATCATTTGTTCGCTACTCCTTCTTATCCTCCATTTTGATCCTATCTTCTGTCTCTATGTCTAAATTCGAATCTATTCTGCTGTTAGCCGTAACTACTTCACTATACGTTCCCGGACCCGGCCCAGGCGCGGCCTCGGGAAGGTGATCTTCAGCCGGTACCTTGGTAGAGGTAATCGGATCACTATACCGGGCGGCGGACAAGCCAGTCTTGCGGCGGTAAATAATCAGAATGACAGCAGCTACAATGATGAGGATAGCCAGCAGCTGCGAAATCCGTATATTTCCGTACTGGGGATCCAGCGCACCAGGTTCGAATCCCATCGCTCTCATCGGAGCCCATAGAGCATCCATGAAGGAAGCTAACCAATCAGGACCCTTGAACGCCAGACTGTCCGTACGTACCCGTTCGATGAAGAAACGGCCGATTGAATACCAGATGAAATAAGACAAGAACAGTTCACCTGCACGAAGGAACCTCTGGCGGCGCAGCACCAGCAACAGGACAAGACCAGCTACATTCCATAACGATTCGTATAAAAAGGTAGGGTGGTGATAGGTACCCTGTACATTCATCTGATCCACGATAAAAGAAGGCAGGTGAAGGTGATCGCGCAGGAACGTCTCCGTTGTAGGTCCGCCATACGCTTCCTGGTTCACGTAATTCCCCCAGCGGCCTATGAGCTGGCCGACGATCAGGCCTGGCGCACAGATATCTGCTATCCGCCAGAAGCTATATCCTTTACGCCGGACATAGATGACCGCGCATATAATGGCACCGATCAGTGCCCCATATATGGCTATACCGCCTTCCCAGACTTTGAATACACTCAGCAGGTTATTCTTGTAATCATCCCACTTGAAAGCCACAAAATAAATCCGTGCTCCAATAATTGCGGAAGGAACTCCAAACAGCACGAGATCCATGAAAAATTCGGACGAAATGCCGAACCGCTTTCCTTCCCGAATCGCCAACAGCATGCCAATTAGAGCCGCCGTGCCTAGTATCAGGCCGTACCACCGGATAGGAAGCCCCAAAATGGAAAAAGCGATCGGATTTAATAACAACGTTTCCATTCTTACACGCTCCTAATCCAAATCATCTACATCTTCCGCGATGGTCTCGGTGAGCTTCGTGGTGAACTGCAGTGCTGCATTGTAGCCCATACGCTTCAATCTGAAGTTCATTGCAGCAACCTCAATAATAACGGCCAAGTTTCGTCCCGGTCTAACCGGAATCGTCGCAAGAGGCACATCCGTATCAATAATTCGGGTGGTCTCTTCATCCAGTCCAAGGCGGTCATACTGCTTCTCCTGCTGCCAAGCTTCCAGACGCACCACGAGAGTAATTCTCTTATTATTGCGGATTGCCCCTGCACCAAACAAGGTCATTACATTGATAATTCCGACTCCGCGAATTTCCAGCAGATGACGGATCAATTCTGGAGCCGTCCCGTGAAGCTGGTTATCAGAGGTCTGTCGAATCTCAACAGCATCATCGGCAATCAGGCGATGTCCGCGTTTAACAAGCTCAAGCGCCGTCTCACTCTTACCAATTCCACTTGAACCCGTGATGAGCATTCCCACCCCGTATACATCCACCAGCACGCCATGAATGGTCGCTGTAGGAGCAAGCTTACGCTCAAGGAACCCTGTAATGCGGCTCGAAAGTATGGTCGTTGCCATATTGCTGCGAAGAACCGGGATCTCCTTTTCTTCACCAATTTGCACCATCTCCTCTGGAACATCAAGTCCCCTGGTGATGATAATGCAAGGCGTAATCGGACTTAGACACAGCTTCTCCATCCGTTCACGGCGCTCTTTCTCAGGCAGCATATTATAAAAAGCCAGCTCAGTCTTACCGAGAATCTGTACCCGCTCTGAAGGATGATATTCAAAATATCCTGCCAGCTCTAGGCCCGGACGGTATAAATCATCCACAGTGATCGTGCGTTTCAAGCCTTGTTCACCGGAAAGTACTTCTAACCCAAATTGGTTCACGAGCTCCGATACTTTTACTTTTTTAGCCATACGTGCTCTCCCTTTCTACCTGTCGGCCTTTCACTGCAGATCTCTAATTTCTTCTTATACTCTTGCTCATGCTCTAGCTCATACTCATTTTTTTACATTGTATTTATCGTAATGGATATCGCCCGTTAAATCAATCATCGGCCAGTTTGAATCCATATAACACAACAGCCCTATCCTATTCCCCTATCACTCACTCGACCTGCCCATACAGCACTTCCCATAACAGGGCCCCACTTCAAATCCTGAGCTTAATTCAAATCCCTTCGTAAATCTCTACCTTTAACCCGAGCGCACTCCTTAAATCATTCATAAATTGCTATCTTCAAACCGGTCTTACCCTCGCTCCCAAAATTCTAACTGTAACCCTAGCCACCCACGTTCCCAAATCTCTAACTGTAACCCTAGTTCACCCACGTTGCTCAAATCTAACTGCAACCCTGGGTAACTCCGCGTTCCCCAAATTTCTAACTATGACCCTTGGCCACTCCGCATAACCCATATAGCTAAAAAAACCGCCCCGAAGGGCGGTTTCGGCTTGATTATTCTTCTTAGGAGAAGAATACGTTCAATTCCGATTCTTTATCAAAGATATGAATTTTGTTCATATCGATAGCCAGCTTAACTTGGTCTCCCTCGCGTGTTCTGGAACGTCCATCTACACGTGCGATTACGGAGTCATTACCGATACCGTTCAAGTGCAATTGCATTTCGTGACCGATGTTCTCAGTCAGGAATACACTTGCATTGAAGATAGTGTTCGGAGAAGCTTCAAGGAATACAGGCTCTTCGTGAATGTCCTCAGGACGAATACCCATGATAACTTCTTTACCAAAGTAACCTTTTTCTTTAAGGATCGCTGCTTTACCTTGTGGGAACTCAACATCAAGACCAGGAGCTTTGAAACGAACTGCTCCATTGGACTCAGCAAGAGTACCTGTAACAAAGTTCATTGTAGGGGAACCAATGAAACCAGCAACGAAAATGTTTTGTGGTTGGTTGTACAGTTCTTCAGGAGAAGCGGCTTGTTGAATGATACCGTCTTGCATAACTACGATACGGTCACCCATCGTCATAGCTTCGATCTGGTCATGCGTTACATAGATACAAGTAGTCTCAAGACGTTTAACCAGCTTAGTGATCTCCGCACGCATTTGACCACGAAGTTTAGCGTCCAAGTTGGAGAGAGGCTCATCCATAAGGAAGACTTGTGGATCACGGACAATCGCACGGCCCAAGGCTACACGTTGGCGCTGACCACCGGACAAAGCTTTTGGCTTACGCTCAAGCAGGTGAGTGATGTCCAAGATTTTAGCTGCTTCACGTACACGTTGGTCGATTTCTTCTTTCTTCACTTTACGAAGCTTCAAACCGAACGCCATATTTTGATATACGTTCATATGTGGATACAATGCGTAGGATTGGAATACCATCGCGATGTCACGGTCTTTAGGTGCTACATCGTTCACGACGCGGTCGCCAATGTACAATTTACCTTCAGAGATTTCTTCAAGACCTGCAATCATACGCAGTGTTGTGGACTTACCGCAACCGGAAGGACCAACCAGTACAAGGAACTCCTTGTCCTTAATATCCAAATTAACGTCAACAACAGTTGCCTTATCAGATCCTGCATATTTCTTGTAAATGTGCTCTAAGCGTACACCAGCCATGAGTAATTGCCCCCTAAGCATAATTTATAATTAGTAATAATGTAATCGGATACATTTATATTCTTATATTAAACGATAGGGCTATAGACCGCCATACACAAACTGCACAAAAAACCTATTTTCTTTTCGTCACTTTACACAATAATAGAGTAAGCTTCACCAGAACCGCGTCGCGGAAGCTCCTCACATCAAGACCCGTCTCCTGTTTAATCTTGTCCATACGGTAGAGTAGGGTATTTCGGTGAATGTATAGCCGCTTGGCCGTTTCACTTACATTGCAATCCAGCTGGAAAAAGGTCTCAAGCGTAGATAGCGTCTCATTATCTGTGAATACAGTAGTACTGCTATGCGGTACAGTCTGATCAAGGAATTGTCTCCGCTGTTCATCCGGGATGCTGTACACCAAGCGTTCCAGATATAAGGCCCATGGCAGATGGATATGCTCTGTAAAATGAAACAACCGGCCAAGCTGCAAGCTTTCTCTTAATAGAGCAAGCGAGGATACCAGTCCCTGAACGGCAACAATAGGCTCCAATACAGATAGATGGGTTGTTCCTCCCCACTCATTCGAGAGGAGTTCGTAGATGCCCTGACACAGATCATACAGCATGACCCGCTCAGCATCCTGTCCTTCATCACTTTCCTCACGGAATCCGCTTAGAAGGGACTCACCTACCAAGATCAACCACTCTTTATTCTGCAAAGGGATTAACGTGATATCACCATCAAAATAACTGCTCAGCAGTTTGCTTAACTGGACGTAAGTTATCTCGTCAGGAGCCCGATTCTCATAACTGAGGAGAAAAGGCACTACAGTTCCGGTTAACCTAGACTTTATTACAATACGATCAGGAATTTCCTCATTTAAGTTCCCCTGTTCAAGTTGGGTTTGAAGCCAGCTACCAAGCTGAGTATTCAGCTCTTCCTCATTGCCTTTAGCTGACACTACAGTGCCGATCCCGGACTCCTGCGCGGCTTCAATGACCAGTTCAATGAGTCCCCTCTCAGAGTCAGAGACATCAGCAGCGTTCACAACTAGACATACAACTTTAGTATCCGTCTGCGCCCAAGGGAACAGCAGCTGGCTGCCCTTCAATAACGGGCTGTGAGGACCCTTCCCTACTGAATTTCGATTGGACTTTTGCAGCGTTCTCCATTCATTTAAAGGTACTTCCTTTTGCTTCAATGTATCTCCGACAACTCTCTCAAGCTTCTCTCTCACTACTTGGATATCCATGATTAAGGCGCCTTTCTAAGCTATGTCATTAAAAGAAGATTAACTCCGATGGTTAGCACTATTGTAGCATAACCCATCTACCCGAATCATCTTCTCCAAACCCGCTCTCACGGTCATCTATCAGCTCCGTCCTTCATATTTAAGTCTCCCGTGCTTGCGCCCAATTAGATCCGTTGTTCTCTTCATCAGCTATCTCGTATAGTTAGCAAGCATACTTGTAGGTGAAACAACATCAAAAATACGGCTGAACGCACAAAAAAACCGCCAATCCAAAGATTGACGGTTTTGTATGATGAGCCATGAAGGACTCGAACCTTCGACACCCTGATTAAAAGTCAGGTGCTCTACCAACTGAGCTAATGGCTCTTATCTGGTGGAGGCTGATGGATTCGAACCACCGAACTCGTAGAGAGCAGATTTACAGTCTGCCGTGTTTAGCCACTTCACTAAGCCTCCAAATGTACTTTCAGAAAAAAATATGGTGGCTCGGGACGGAATCGAACCGCCGACACGAGGATTTTCAGTCCTCTGCTCTACCGACTGAGCTACCGAGCCATACAAATTTGTTCATAAAAAATAAAGTGGTCGTCGTACCTTCCCACTTTACTGTGGAAATATCCATTTAGAATAAATGGCGGAACTGACGGGATTCGAACCCGCGGTCTCCTGCGTGACAGGCAGGCATGTTAGGCCTCTACACCACAGTTCCGCAATATTCATAAAAATGGTGCCGGCGAGAGGACTTGAACCCCCAACCTACTGATTACAAGTCAGTTGCTCTACCAGTTGAGCTACACCGGCACATATGGTGGAGGCTGAGGGGATCGAACCCCCGACCCTCTGCTTGTAAGGCAGATGCTCTCCCAGCTGAGCTAAGCCTCCATATGTAAATATAATAGCGGCGGAGGGGATCGAACCCCCGACCTCACGGGTATGAACCGTACGCTCTAGCCAGCTGAGCTACGCCGCCATAATAAAATTCCTTAATGCTTGTCCTACTCTCATCTGAATTATTAAGTCCAGATAATGAGAATGGCGGAGAGAGAGGGATTCGAACCCTCGCACCACTTACGCAGTCTAACCCCTTAGCAGAGGGTCCCCTTATAGCCACTTGGGTATCTCTCCAAAGCATTATCAAGGTATTAATCCTTGAAAACTAGATACGAAACGAATCTGCGTATGCTCTTCTTGGACTGCGTCCTTCCGAGCTTGTTGGATAAGCCCTCGACCGATTAGTACTGGTCAGCTCCATGCATTACTGCACTTCCACCCCCAGCCTATCTACCTCGTCGTCTTCAAGGGGTCTTACTAATTGGGAAATCTCATCTTGAGGGGGGCTTCACGCTTAGATGCTTTCAGCGCTTATCCCTTCCGCACTTAGCTACCCAGCTATGCTCCTGGCGGAACAACTGGTGCACCAGCGGTGCGTCCATCCCGGTCCTCTCGTACTAAGGACAGCTCCTCTCAAATTTCCTACGCCCACGACAGATAGGGACCGAACTGTCTCACGACGTTCTGAACCCAGCTCGCGTACCGCTTTAATGGGCGAACAGCCCAACCCTTGGGACCTACTTCAGCCCCAGGATGCGATGAGCCGACATCGAGGTGCCAAACCTCCCCGTCGATGTGGACTCTTGGGGGAGATAAGCCTGTTATCCCCAGGGTAGCTTTTATCCGTTGAGCGATGGCCCTTCCATGCGGTACCACCGGATCACTAAGCCCGACTTTCGTCCCTGCTCGACTTGTCAGTCTCGCAGTCAAGCTCCCTTATGCCTTTGCACTCTTCGAATGATTTCCAACCATTCTGAGGGAACCTTGGGGCGCCTCCGTTACTCTTTAGGAGGCGACCGCCCCAGTCAAACTGCCCACCTGACACTGTCCCCATACCGGATCACGGTACCAGGTTAGAACTCCGATACGATCAGGGTGGTATCCCAACGTTGCCTCCACAGAAGCTGGCGCTCCTGCTTCTTAGGCTCCCACCTATCCTGTACAAATCGTATCAAAGTCCAATATCAAGCTGCAGTAAAGCTCCATGGGGTCTTTCCGTCTTGTCGCGGGTAACCTGCATCTTCACAGGTATTAAAATTTCACCGGATCTCTCGTTGAGACAGCGCCCAAGTCGTTACGCCATTCGTGCGGGTCAGAATTTACCTGACAAGGAATTTCGCTACCTTAGGACCGTTATAGTTACGGCCGCCGTTTACTGGGGCTTCGGTTCATAGCTTCGGGTTACCCCTAACCACTCCCCTTAACCTTCCAGCACCGGGCAGGCGTCAGCCCGTATACTTCGCCTTGCGGCTTCGCACAGACCTGTGTTTTTGCTAAACAGTCGCTTGGGCCTTTTCACTGCGGCCCCCTCGTGCTATTCACACTACCGGGGCACCCCTTCTCCCGAAGTTACGGGGTCATTTTGCCGAGTTCCTTAACGAGAGTTCTTCCGCGCGCCTTAGAATTCTCTTCTCGCCTACCTGTGTCGGTTTGCGGTACGGGCACCTTCTCCTGGCTAGAGGCTTTTCTTGGCAGTGTGAGATCATGACCTTCGCTACTGTAATTTTCGCTCCCCATCACAGCCCAGCCTTACGGTGTGCGGATTTGCCTACACACCAGCCTCACTGCTTAGACGGACATCCATCAGTCCGCGTCACTACCCTACTGCGTCACCCCATTGCTCATAACGGATTACGGTGGTACAGGAATTTCAACCTGTTGTCCTTCGACTACGCCTTTCGGCCTCGCCTTAGGTCCCGACTTACCCTGAGCGGACGAACCTTCCTCAGGAACCCTTAGGCTTTCGGCGGATCAGATTCTCACTGATCTTTTCGTTACTCATACCGGCATTCTCACTTGTATGCTGTCCAGCGCTCCTTACGGTACACCTTCAACCTACATACAACGCTCCCCTACCCCTGATACAATGTATCAAGCCATAGCTTCGGTGGTGTGTTTAGCCCCGTTACATTTTCGGCGCAGAGTCACTCGACCAGTGAGCTATTACGCACTCTTTAAATGGTGGCTGCTTCTAAGCCAACATCCTGGTTGTCTGTGCAACTCCACATCCTTTCCCACTTAACACACACTTGGGGACCTTAGCTGATGGTCTGGGCTGTTTCCCTTTTGACAATGGATCTTAGCACTCACTGTCTGACTCCCGGATACAAGTTTATGGCATTCGGAGTTTGACTGAGCTTGGTAACCCTTGGCGGGCCCCGCACCCAATCAGTGCTCTACCTCCACAACTCTATTTTCCGAGGCTAGCCCTAAAGCTATTTCGGGGAGAACCAGCTATCTCCGAGTTCGATTGGAATTTCTCCGCTACCCCCACC
>NZ_CP168527.1:70000-160000 GCF_059492195.1 Paenibacillus sp. Paensp111 | reverse complement strand
TTATTCACTCTAAACACTCCTTTAGATTGGTATACTGATTATTCTTTTATAACCACAAGGTCATCTCCAAACATTTGGAGCGCCTCATCCACCCATGGTTCCTTGCTAGCCCCGCCCTCTTCGGGCCCGGGTTCTAGCTCAAAGGGCTCAGGCGACGGAGCCCCCGCCCCCTCAACAGCCTCATTCCAATCTTTCTGCATCATGCTGACAAGACGGAAAGGGCCTCCAAGCTGCTGTTCTAATATACGCTCGATGACTTCTTTGTTAGCCGGCTTCTCAGTTGTCTCCCGGTGAATATCATTCTTAAAAGCCACGAGTACATTGTTATCCAGTACAGAAACAGGCTCCCCATTCATAAACCACGCATGAATTGTAACCTTCTCTTCCTTCACACGCTGCAGGATCTGATTCCATTTATTCTGAATCGCAATAAATTCCGGTGAAGTGCGCTGGGCAATATACCGATCAATATTCGACGGAATCTTGGAAAGCGACGAGATTCTGGGTGCAGGAGATCTACTGGCTTGCGACCGGGGCGGGCCAGAGGAATCAGAGCTGCCTCCACCCGAGGAAATCCCATTCTTCAAGGCCTGATCCAGCTTCTTCTCAAGCTCCGATAACTGACGCTTAAGCTGCTGAACTTCGGAGGCATCTGCACTCTTGGCAGGAGCTGAGGCTTGGTCCGACAAGCTTAGCGTCTCTTCCTGGGTAATACTGCAAAGCTTAAGCAGTGCCACCTCAAAAAGCATTTGCGGCTGCGCCGCATACTTCATCTCGGTCTGATAATGGTTCAACGTGTCGATAATACCGAACAGCTGCGGCTTTGTAAAGGCTTTCGCCATTTCTTCAAAATCCCGTGCATCCAGAACCCGCTCAGTCATATGGCCGGCTTTGGGTACCATCTTAATCATCAACAGATCACGGAAGTAATAGAGAAGGTTCTCCATACATTTATCCGCACTCTTGCCCTCCTGCATAAATCCTTCAATCATCTGCAGCATCCCGCCGATATCCCCTCGCGAGAGCGCTTCTGCAAGATGGGCGAACTGACTCGACGGAATTCCTCCGGTCATGGCAAGCACTTGTTCATAAGAGACATGTCCATCGGTAAAAGATGAAATCTGGTCCAGTATGCTTAATGCATCCCGCATCCCGCCATCCGACAGCCGGGCAATATACTGGATGGCTTCATCATCGGCAGTGATATTCTCCTGAGCACAGATCAGCTTCAGCCTGTCGCTCTGCTCCTCCAGGGATACCCGGCGAAAATCGAAGCGCTGACAGCGCGAAATCACCGTAGCCGGAAGCCGATGCGGCTCAGTTGTAGCCAGAATAAACATCACATGCGGAGGCGGCTCTTCCAATGTCTTGAGCAGTGCATTGAACGCTTCCGTCGTCAGCATGTGAACCTCATCTATGATATACACCTTATGCCGGACTTCGGTTGGAGCATATTTCACTTTCTCTCGGAGATCCCGGATCTCTTCAACCCCCCGGTTGGAGGCCGCATCTATCTCGAGCACATCCATTACGGCACCTGCCGTAATGCGTCTGCAGGATTCACATTCATTACAAGGCTCGGCTGCAGGTCCATTCTCACAGTTCACAGCCTTGGCTAATATCTTCGCAGCACTTGTCTTCCCGGTTCCTCTTGGTCCACTGAACAAGTAGGCATGAGAAAGCCGGTTCTCCCGAATCGCATTCTGCAGCGTTCGGATAATATGCTGCTGGCCAACCATATCTTGAAACGACTGCGGCCGCCAAGCGCGGTACAGTGCGATATGTTCCACTTGCGGCACCTTCTTTCAGACTTCCCGTTAATTACGTATATCGCATACCTTTATTATACTATACTCCTTGAACGAGAAAAACTTTTTAATCCACGGAAAGCAGGTAAAAGCAAACAAAAAAACATCTCCGCCAGCAAAGGCAAAGATGTTCGTGTTAGTCATAAGGTGTACCGTGCACCTATTATTGATCATTGCGATCCAAGCGGCACCCTTGCAGATCAACTCGGGCTAGGCCACCCTCCGGCACAAGAGTGGGACTGCTTATGGCTGCTTCCTTCCGGACCTGACCAGGTTCACAGTTACTCATTGCGGAGGACCCAGCCGTCAACATTGACTGCAAGGACCAAACCTCACATCGACAAGACCTCTAATAGGAATTCAACCTCGCTACAGCGGATTGCGAGTTACAGGGCACCGCTACCTCCCCGTCTAGCACGGTGAAAATAAGTATATCTCAAGCTTGTACAAAATGCAAACGGTTGGAGGAAGTTAACAGATCAACCTGCCTAATCCTGAATGCAATCCTAACTATTTATACCAATTAGTGTAAATCTAGTGATATAATTTAGTAGAGTATAACAAGAAAGGTGGCTTTAATTCTATACTATGAATCCGTTCAAAAAATCCAAAGTTATTCTATGCCTTACCCTGGCTATTTCAGCGTTCGGCGGTCTTGGAGCATCAGGAGCTGGCACAGCCAGTGCAGCCGGTAAAGTAAATATTATTCTAGACGGTTACTCACTCCCTTTCCCAACCCAGCCGACTATTGTGAAAGGAACAACTCTCGTTCCATTTCGCGCGATCTCTGAGGCACTTGGAGTTACGGTGAATTGGGATGAGAAGACAAAGTCGATTACCGCGATCAAGAAGGCCAGCGGCGATACCAAGAAAGTAACGCTAACCCTTGGAAGCAAGTACGCTTCCGTTAATGGGCAGAAGACCGCCATCGCACTGCCTCCGCAGACGATTGGCGGCACCACAATGATCCCACTGAGCTTCTTCAGCCAGCAATTCGGGGCTGCAGTTAAATGGGACGGGCCAACCAACACGGTAACCATCGTATCGCCCAGGGAGAAGCTCTATACACTTGCGTTCTATGCAATTAACTCATTTAGCGAGTCCGCCTTGATTCCAGACTTTGATGCTGTGGGATTCGGATGGAGCCGAATCGATGCAACAGGGGCGTTCACCACATCAGGAACAGACTTCAAATGGCCTAAGCCGGCTGGCGAGGTCACACCTGAAAGTCTGGTTGCAGACACTTCTGCTGCAGGAACTTCTCCTTACCTGCTCGTCTACTCCGGTGACACCAAGGGAGAACTGACTAAAGTCGTAGAGGACGAAACCGCCCGGGAAAATGCACTTCGTCAAATCATAGACACCGCAGTCAAAAATCAATTTAAAGGTGTTCTCCTTGACCTAGAGGGACTCGGTCTGACAGGTGACGCCAAGACAGTACAGGCTTCATACAACAATTTGGTCAAAGAGGCTGCTGACGCCGCACACGCTGCCGGTCTAAAGCTATCTCTAGCCCTACCCCCGCTTAACGGAGCTTACCATGGTTACGACTATAAGAAGCTTGGGGAGCTGGCGGATGAATTGATTATCATGGCCTATGCTTACACTGACGAAAAGCTGCCCCAGCCACTGGATAGAATTGATGGTGCCATTAAGCTCGCACTGAAATCCGTCTCCAAGGATAAGCTTGTACTGGGCGTGAACTTGTACAGCGAGAACGAGAATACGGTAAATGCCAAGATCGGCCTTGCCAAGCGATACGGCCTCAAGGGAGTTGCCTTATGGAGGCTTGGATTCGGCAAACAGAACGTATGGAACAAAATCAACAAAACCATTGAGCTTAAAGGAAACTAATCCTTAGTAATCAATCTCCGTTTTTATGCCGATAGTTGAATTATTTATTCCTTATAAAACAAAGAAAAATCCCCTCTGACGCATCAGAGGGGATTTGCATATATCGATCAGGCTGCAGAGCAGCAGATCGTATTAGATTCCGTATTTCTTCTTAAATTTATCAACGCGGCCGCCGGCATCCAGGAATTTCTGTTTGCCTGTGAAGAACGGGTGGCAAGCGGAGCAAATTTCCACGCGAAGATCTTCTTGAACAGATCCAGTTTCGAACTTATTACCGCATGCGCAAGTAACAGTAGTCACGTGATATTTCGGTTGAATAGCTTGATTCATGACTTTCACCTCTTTCCGCCCTGAGTCTCATGCGTACCCAGAGTTATAATAACCAAATATGATTGTACCATAGTTATTCCACAAAGTGCAATTGCTTATTACGCGTTACCGACTCCGTTCTTGAACCGTCTCAGCTCAGCTGGCGGCACGTGGGAGTAAGAACCCATCACAACATCAGGAAGCTCCTCCTGGAATATCTCGATCGCCTGTTTCATACCCAGAATATCGCCCTTCGCCTTAGGGATGAGTCCGAGATAGCTCTCCGGATCAATGTTCAAGTTGCGCCACTGAATTAAGCGAAGTTTAGTGCGTCTAGCAAATTCAATCATGGCCTCAATCTCTTCTTCACGATCCGTAACCCCCGGGAAGATTAGATAATTGATCGAGGTGTAAACGCCCTGTTCCGAAGCATAACGGAGAGACTTCTCCACATTCGCTAGCGTATAGCCTCTTGGCTTGTAGTACGCATTATAGTGGTCATCCAAAGCGCTGATAGTGCTGACACGCATCAGATCCAGCCCTGCATCTACAATCCCCCGAATGTGGTCGCTCAGACCAGCATTCGTATTGATATTGATATAGCCCATATCTGTGACTTGGCGGACTTGGCGGATTGCATCAATAATCAATTTGGCCTGGGTCGAAGGCTCACCCTCGCACCCCTGCCCGAAGCTGATGATGGATTCAGGCGTCTTCAAATGCTCCAGCATCACTTCCACGATCTCCTCGGTCCGAGGACGGAAGTTCATCCGCGTCTGCGGAGAGACGAACCCGCTGTCATCCGGCTGCTCAGAGATACAGCCGAAGCATCCCGCATTACAGGAATAGGATACCGGAACGGCTCCCTCCCAGCGGTTCAGGAATGTGTTGGAGGCCGTCAGACACTCGTATCCCAGGGCACAATTAGACAGGTGATCATAGAGCCGATTCTCCGGATATTCCTCTCTCAGCCGCTTCACTTGGCTCTTAAGCTCCAGCGGGTCACAGTTCAGCGGATTCCATTTCTCCGGATCGTCTGTCAGGCGTGCGGTTACATAGAACTTCCCTTCGTTCCATACTACGGCGGAATAGCCGAACAAAGGAAGCTTATATTCCTTGTCCGTCTTCACATAACCAGGCAGGCATAGACGCGTGAAGCCCTGCGGAAGCAGCGCGCCTACAGCCTGAACATTACCCGGAAGCGACTGCATCTCTCCGCTCTCGGGATCAAGCCCTACCGGGCGGGTGCTCGGCAGACCGACCAATGTAGCTCCGTCAGGAAGAGGAATTAACTCATCTTCCATTATCTCAACAATCATATCCCCACTGCGGGCGAGCCCGTACAGGGTGGGATGATCGAATACATTTCCTTGTTCATCTGCGTATACCAAATACATGTTGTTCTCCTCTTTGCTTAGTAGTCTATAGTAAGTCAGGCTGCCAAGCTGTGTGTTAGGTGCTTAAAGGGGACGGCGCCTGACGGCTCGCACGGCGCGGGCTAGTGCTGCCGGATGCTGCCTGCGCCGGGGTGCTGCCAGCAGTATCAAAGGACGCCAGGAACTCGGCGTTGGTCTTGGAGTCACGCAGCTTCTTGAGGAAGCCCTCCACAAAGTCGTAGCTCTCATTCATATTCTTGCGAATAGACCAGATTGTATCCAGTTCTTCCTTGGTCAGGAGCACTTCCTCGCGGCGGGTACCCGAGCGGCGGATATCAATCGCCGGGAAGATGCGCCGTTCAGCCAGCTTCCGGTCCAGATGCAGCTCCATGTTCCCTGTGCCTTTAAATTCTTCATAAATAATGTCATCCATCCGCGAACCCGTATCCACCAGCGCGGTAGCCAGAATCGTCAAGCTGCCGCCTTCCTCCACATTCCGTGCCGATCCGAAGAACCGCTTCGGACGGTGGAAGGCTGCCGGATCGATACCCCCGCTGAGCGTCCGCCCGGATGGCGGAACGACTAGGTTGTATGCGCGGGCAAGCCGGGTAATACTGTCCATAAGAATGACTACGTCCTTCTTGTGCTCGACCAGGCGCAGTGCACGCTGCAGCACCAGCTCAGCGACCTTGATATGGTTCTCCGGCAGTTCGTCGAAGGTGGAGGCGATAACCTCCCCTTTTACCGAACGCTGCATATCCGTAACTTCTTCAGGGCGCTCATCAATAAGCAGTACAAACAGCGAAATATCCGGGTTATTCATCGAGATGCTGTTCGCAATCTCCTTCAGCAGCAAGGTCTTACCAGCTTTGGGTGGAGCCACGATCAGTCCGCGCTGTCCAAGTCCGACGGGTGCAAGCAGATCCATAATCCGGGTGGACAAGGATGTAGGCGAGGTCTCGAGTGACAGCTTAGTCTGCGGATATAGCGGCGTTAATGCCGGGAAATGCAGACGTTCTGAAGCCTGGGCCGGGTCCTCACCATTCACAGCATTGACCTGAAGCAGGCCAAAGTAACGCTCATTCTCCTTAGGAGTACGGCATTTACCCGATACCAGGTCACCGGTCCGCAGATCAAACTTCCGGATCTGGGAAGCCGAAATATAAATATCCTCCGTACTCGGCAGATAGTTGATGGGGCGCAGGAATCCGTATCCTTCCGGCAAAATCTCAAGCACGCCCTCCATGAACATCAGACCGCTTTGCTCAGCTTGAGCGCGTAATATAGCAAAAATCAATTCTTTCTTCTTTAGCTGTCCGTAATACGGGATTTGGTACTGCTTGGCAAGCTTGTACAAATCGGTCAGCTTCTTTTCTTCCAAATCAGCAATTTGAAGATCCATGTAATTAACCACCTATTCAATTTATAATTCAATGTTGGGTCGGGAGTGAAAGACAAGAAAATACAGCCGTAGTAAACACACGAGGGTAAGATGAAGTTCCAATCTGAAGAGATGGAGCAATAATCTATGAAAGCCGTAAATCTATAATTACCATCTTAAGAGTTATAGAATAGTTATACCCGTAGTGGGGGGAGTTATGCGGACAAGAACAAAAATCTTCCATAGAGGGGTTATACTGAGGCAATCAGCCGGAGCAGCATGTCACAAGACCGCCGCCCCTGTTGATTCCTTCCACTATTCCTTTTGAATTATGCCCGGAGACTAACACGGGATCTACTCTGTCTGCCGCCAAACATCTGCACCGAGATCACGCAGATTCGTGACAAGATGATCATATCCCCGATCAATAAATTCAACACCGGTGACTTCAGTGATGCCTTCCTCTACCGTAAGTCCGGCAATGACCAGCGCCGCACCCGCTCTCAGGTCAGACGCTTTCACCTTGGCCGCGTTAAGCTTGCCGCCTTCAATGATCGCTGATCTGCCCTCAACCCGGATCTTGGCGCCCATACGCACAAGCTCAGGAACGTGCTTGAAGCGGTTGCTGTATACAAAATCGCTAAGCACGCTGACTCCTTCTGTCTGGGTCAACAGACTTGTCATAGGAGACTGCATGTCCGTAGGAAAACCAGGGTATACCAGGGCTTTCACATCCACATGCCCGTAAGAGGCAGCGCCAATTACACGGATAGATTCATCCAGTTCCTCAACTGTAACGCCCATTTCAATCAGTTTGGCAGTTAGGGCTTCCAAATGCTTAGGAATAACATTATCAATAAGAACATTGCCACGAGTGGCCGCAGCCGCAATCATATAAGTCCCCGCCTGAATCCGGTCAGGTATAATCGAATGCCGGCATCCATGCATCTCCCGGACTCCCTCAATACGGATTGTCTCGGTTCCGGCTCCTTTAATAATCGCACCCATGGAATTCAGAAGAGTAGCCACGTCTATAATTTCAGGTTCTTTGGCCGCATTCTCAATAATAGTGGATCCCTTGGCTCTGGCCGCGGCCAGCATAATATTAATGGTAGCACCCACACTCGATACATCGAGGTAAATCTTCGCCCCGATCAGTTCCTTGGCATATAAATGGATTGCTCCATGTTCATTGGTTACTGTAGCGCCGAGCGCTTCAAAGCCCTTGATATGCTGGTCAATCGGACGGGGTTCAAAGTTGCAACCTCCTGGAAGCCCAATCGTCGCTTCGCCAAACCGGCCAAGCAGAGCTCCCATCATATAGTACGAAGCCCGTAGTTTCTTCACAGGCCCATTCGGCATAGGAATAGATATAATCGTGCTTGGGTCAATCTTGATCTGATTGTCGGACCAAGTTACACTTGCACCCAAATCTTCGAGAATTTCAGTAAATACAGCTACATCGCTAAGTTCTGGCAAATTGTCCAGAACGACTTCCGACTCAGCCAAAATAGATGCCGGCAAAAGCGCAATCGCACTGTTCTTGGCCCCGCTGATCTGAACGGTTCCCTTAAGCGGGCGTCCGCCGCTGATCATTAATTTTTCCATCAAAGTGAGGTTCCTCCTGCAGGTCAAATAATTCTGACAATTCCTTTCCATAATACCACTTCTGCCTCATAAAAGCACCTTTGTCTATATTGCACGCAAAAAAGAGGAACTCCGCTAGAGCGGAATCCCTCTTCTTAATTGTAAGGTTATATTAAGCTTTGTTGTTGGAACCGAACTCGCGGATCTTACCGATTACGGTTTGTTTGATCGCTTCGCGGCCTGGTACGATATATGTACGCGGGTCGTAAGCTTCCTGCTTAGCGGCAAGCACTTCGCGAACTGCTTTGGTGAATTCAATTTGGTTCTCGGTATTCACGTTGATCTTGGAAGTACCCAGGGATACAGCTTTCTTGATGTCATGAGTAGGAATACCTGTACCACCGTGAAGAACCAGTGGAAGGTTAACCGCGTTGCGGATTTCTTCCATCTCAGCGAAACCAAGATTCGGCTCACCTTTGTAAGGTCCGTGTACAGATCCGAGTGCTGGAGCCAGAGTATCAATGCCAGTCTCTTTAACGATACGTACGCAGTCGTCAAGCTTAGCATACATTACATCAGCGACAACATCGTCTTCTTGTCCGCCTACAAGACCAACTTCAGCCTCAACGGAAACCCCTTTGGAGTGTGCATATTCAACAACTTTCTTAGTTGTCTCGATGTTATGCTCGATCGTACCATGAGAAGCATCGATCATTACGGAAGTGAAGCCAGCGTCGATCGCTTCTTTACACTTGTCAAAGCTGGATCCATGGTCAAGATGGATAGCTACAGGTACGGTAATCTTCATGTCTTGAATAAGGCCTTCTACCATCTTCACAACTGTGTAGAAACCGCTCATGTGACGTGCAGCGCCTTCGGATACGCCAAGGATAACTGGTGACTTCTCTTCTTCTGCAGCAGCCAGAATCGCTTGGGTCCACTCAAGGTTGTTAATGTTGTATTGTCCTACAGCATATTTCCCCTCGAGCGCTTTGTTCAACATTTCTTTCATGGATACTAATGGCATGGTTCGTCCTCCTAAAAGTTGGCTATATATCTTATTACCCGATTCTCACACCTACATATTATACCACATAACCGACAAAATACTAACCACCTTTGAAGTCTAATCGTGACAAAAAAAGGACTCCATTAAGGAGTCCCTAAATCATTGCGCCGCCCTTCAGCTGCATATTGACGGCCATGCGCATCTCATCAATATCAAATGGCTTCGTAAAATGCATCAAAGCGCCAAGCTCTGTCGCTTCCTTGATCATGTCAAGCTCACCATAGGCGGTCATCATAATGACCTTGATGTCTTGATTCACCGCTTTGATATGCTTCAAAATCTCCAATCCGTCCATCCCCGGGATCTTCATATCCAGCAGTACCAGATCCGGTGATTCACTGCGCACGATCTCTAAAGCGAGCTTGCCATTTGCTGCTTGATACGTTGTATAGCCTTCACTACTGAATACTTCCATCAGCAAAATCCGGATACCATTCTGGTCATCAACGATCAGAAGCTTCTTATCCATTACAACTCAACCCTCCCGAAATCCTCTAATCATCTTGAAATACCGCCGCCGCAGGCAGTCTGATGTGTTAGATATTCGCCTAAGAATTTGAAAATCCTGCTAATTTCGGGAATCAATTTATGATTATTAAAAACATTTGATACAGGCTTAAGAAATATGGGTAATAGAAGCTTTGACAAACTCACGGAACAAAGGCTGTGGACGATTCGGACGAGACGTAAATTCCGGATGGAATTGTACGGCCAGGAACCAAGGATGATCCGGGCACTCTACAATCTCAACCAGACGGCCATCCGGTGAAGTTCCCGAAATCCGCAAGCCTGCCTTCTCAATCACTTCACGATAAGCGTTGTTAAATTCATACCGGTGACGGTGTCTTTCATATACCAGCTCGTCGTTATAGCACTGCTCTGCAAGAGAGCCTGGCGCAAGCTTACAAGGGTATAGACCCAGACGCATAGTTCCACCTAAGTCTTCAATATCCTTCTGCTCTGGAAGCAGATCGATCACCGGATATTCTGTAGCCGGATTAATCTCGGAACTGTTCGCGCCATTGAGACCCGCCAGAGAACGGGCATGTTCGATGACAGCAACCTGCATCCCGAGGCAGATGCCGAAGAATGGAATCTTCTTCTCACGAGCATAACGGATCGTGCTGACTTTACCTTCAATTCCGCGGTCACCGAAGCCGCCAGGAACGAGGATACCGCCAACACCGCCGAGCATCTCTTCCACATTCTCATCTGTAACCTCTTCCGCATGTACCCAGCGGATCTTCACGTCCGCATTGGAATCAAAGCCAGCATGGGAAAGAGACTCGACCACACTGAGGTAAGCATCGTGCAGGGCTACGTATTTACCCACGATAGCGATCTCTACGGTCTTCTCAAGCTTGTTAATCCGGTTAACCAAGCCTTCCCACTCGGTCATGTCCGGAGCCGGAGTAGTCAGCTTCAAGTGGTTAACTACGATCTCATCCAGTCCTTCTTCACGAAGGTTCAAAGGCACCTGGTAGAGCGTATCCGCATCACGGCACTCTACTACCGCACTCGCATCGATATCACAGAAGAGGGCGATTTTGGCTTTCATGTCATCAGAAAGCTCATGTTCTGTACGGCAAACGATCACATTCGGCTGAATCCCGATACTGCGAAGCTCCTTGACACTGTGCTGAGTCGGCTTGGTCTTCACTTCACCGGCAGCCTTGATATAAGGAATCAGGGTCACGTGGATATACATCACGTTCTCGCGGCCAATATCACTCTTGATCTGGCGGATGGCTTCCAGGAACGGCAGACTTTCAATATCCCCAACCGTGCCGCCGATCTCTGTAATTACAACATCCGAACCGGCTTCACGGCCTGCACGGTATACGCGTTCTTTGATCTCATTCGTGATGTGAGGAATAACCTGAACCGTGCCGCCAAGATACTCACCGCGGCGCTCTTTGCTAATGACCGAGGAATAGACCTTACCGGTCGTTACGTTACTGTTCTTTGATAGGTTGATATCAATGAAGCGTTCATAGTGGCCAAGGTCAAGATCCGTCTCGGCTCCGTCATCGGTAACGAATACCTCGCCGTGCTGGTAAGGACTCATTGTCCCCGGGTCTACGTTGATATAAGGGTCGAATTTCTGGATTGTAACCTTCAAACCTCTGTTCTTAAGCAGTCTTCCGAGGGAAGCGGCAGTAATCCCTTTGCCCAGGGAAGAGACTACACCCCCGGTTACGAAAATATATTTTGTCACAGTCTTAAAACCTCCTATAAGTAGTCCAGTAAGTAGTCCAGAAACCCTTGAAGCTTGTGCAGAAAAACGATCAGTTTCCAATATAGCGTAACCCAATGGGATAGATATCACCCTCAAAAAGGCACGTAAAAAAACAAAAAAAGTGACACCCGAACAAGACGGGGCACTTTTTAAAATTGGCATATTTATAGGTCTGAATCATAAGCCCAAGCAATAGTTTACCTGTAACCGCCCCCCCTGTCAAGTAAGGCACAGAGCGATTATAAGAACATTCCGTACAGGGCTTACTGCCTAAGGAGACTACTTCTCTTCGAGGTCGTCCTCTTCATCTGCATCATCGGAATCCTCGGAGTCTTCGTCCTCATCTTCATCCAAGTCTTCATCATCCAGAATCTCTTCGTCTTCCACATCGGCGTCATCATCATCTTCATCCGGGAACAGCTCATCTTCACCGTCTTCGTCAACGGCTTCGTAATCATCGTCATCATCGGATGCGTAGGTCTCTTCCTCTTCAACGAAGTCATCATCATCATCGTCTTCATCGTTAATAATGCGCGGACGCTTGGCATTAGCTACCGGATCCTCGGAACGCTCGATTGGATACCAGCGCTTAAGCCCCCAAAGATTCGTACCTACGCAGGCAAAACGGCCGTCGATATTAATCTCAGTATATAACTGGGCAATAGCATCATTAATTTCGGCTTCCGACATGCCGCGAAGCTTAGCTACCTCATTCATCAAATCACGGTAGTAGTATGGCGTATTCGCCGCTTTCAAGATCATAAAGGCCAAGTCGACCATCGGAATTTCGTGCACTTTCTCCGGATCAAACTTCAAATTGAGCGGTGTACTCACTTACACACGTCCTCTCACACAATGTTTCAAGCAGAAGATGGAGGGGAACCCCCATTCATCCATTCTGTTCTTTATCACACATAAGTAAAACCTATTTGGCAGCAAAATGCAAGTTTATTTAGGCGAATTCATTCCGCTAATGACAAAGGAATGGAGCGGCTTGTCCATAAGCTGTGAATTAAAGCTCAAGGAAAAGACGGAGAGCAGCGCTCCCCGCCTTTTTGACTGTATCCGCTCTCTGAAGATTTACTTACAGTCTTCAGAAATCGCAAGCTGAAAGCCGATTCAGGCTCTCTTCACATCCTATGTTCATCCTCTGCTTTTGACACGGGAGATTACGCCTATCTTCAAATAAATATCCCCCCTGCCTATTTCCCGGTATATGGGGCACGGTCCCACTCCTGTCCGCGAGCGTGTTCATACAATACTCTACATCACGCTTGTGTCAGGAGGGGCTGCTCGCAATGGATTATGCCCGATTCCTTAATTTTATTCAGGAAAAAACAGCGTCTGCAGTACAAAAGGAGCTGCGGACCATTATCCGCTTTACCCGTCCGGCAGCTTATCAGGAATGCCTTAAGCAGCTTAACCGGATGAAGCGTTCATTCCCTCAAATGCGTCTTATCCGCAGTTCTTCCCTGCTGCATGCCTTGATCTGTCCATTCTCCCTCGCAGACCTTCCCCAGAGCTGCCGGAAGGGCCTTATTTTGGAACGAGATGCCCAAATTACCGTCCATGCGGTACCGGCCAGCGGCATGGTGAATACTCCCGAGATTCCTTGGGGTGTCCGTCATATTCAGGCCCCTGACGTCTGGTCCTCTTCAACCGGTTACCAGGTACGTATCGGGGTCATTGATACGGGTGCTGACTTCAGCCATCCCGACCTTCGCCACTCTCTGGCCAGAGGTGTTAATCTCCTTAACCCGAACATGCTTCCCCATGATGATAACGGCCATGGCACCCATATCACAGGGACTATTGCAGGTGCCGGAAGTATGCATGGAATTCTGGGCGTTGCCCCTCGGGCCACGATCTATCCGGTTAAAGCTTTTGATCACAATGGAGCCGCCTATGTATCGGACATCATCATGGGGATTGATTGGTGTGTCCGAAATCAAGTGGATATTATTAATATGAGCTTTGGCATGAAGTCCAAGAACAAATCTCTGTTCAATGTCGTCAATAAAGCACTTCAGGCCGGCGTGGTGGTTGTTGCCTCTGCCGGCAATGACAACAAGAGCCGCAGCGTAGATTATCCTGCCCGCTATCCGCAGACCATCTCCGTAGGCGCTACCGACCGCACCCGGAGGATCGCCCGCTTCAGCAACAGCGGCCCCCATGTCGATATCTATGCACCCGGCGAGAAGATCAATTCTTCCTGGATCGGAGGCAGACACAAAGAGATGAACGGCACCTCGATGGCCACATCGCATGTCAGCGGCTCCATCGCGCTGCTGCTCGCTCTCCGTCCGGGCCTTGCACCGGCGGAGATCAAGCAGCTGCTGCGCAAAAGCGCCCGGCCGGTGCTCTCGGCCAGGAAGCGCTCCTCCCGCGGGGGGCTGGCGCCCGCGGAAGTGAATGCGCTGCGGCTGATCAAGCGGGGGGCTCCTTGACCCCCGCCTTGGGGCGCGGGGCGTGCGGGACGCGGGCACGGTGTGTGAAGCGCGGGTGTGGAACGCGGGTACGGAGCGTTAGCGCGGAGCACGGCATCGTGCGCGGGTGCGGAATGCGGATGGCACTGAGCTCGGCTCCGTTTTAGAAGCACAGCAAGGCCCCGCCCGGGAGTTCCGGGGCGGGGCCTTGCTTGTTGTTGCGGCGGTGTACCGGCTACATGCGGTCTGGGGCTTCTACGCCGATGAGCGCGAGTACGCGCGCGATCACGCGGCGGGTAGCGCCGAGCAGCACGAGGCGCGCGGCAGTCTGATGCGCGTCTTCGGTGATGACGCGCTCGGCTCTGTAGTAGCTGTGGAACAAGGACGCGAGCTCATACACGTAACGCACCAGGCGGTGCGGCGCAAAGTTATTCGCTGCGGTCTCAATCTCCTCAGGCAGCTCGCCAATCTTGCGGAGCAGGGCATATTCATGCTCGGCGGTCAGCTTCGTCAGGTCGGCATCCGCCGGAGCCGGAATTGCGATCCCCTGCTCTTCAGCCTGACGGAAGATGCTGCAGATCCGCGCATGTGCATACTGCACGTAATAGACTGGGTTCTCGTTGGACGTGGATACCGCCAGGTCCATATCGAAGTCTAGATGCGAGTCCATGCTGCGCATCGTGAAGAAGTAGCGAATAGCGTCCACGCCCACCTCGTCCATAAGATCAACCATCGTAACAGCTTTACCTGTCCGCTTGGACATTTTCACCTTCTCGCCATCCTGGAACAGGCTGACCATTTGAGCAATCAGAACCGTAAGCTTGTCCGGATCGTTGCCCAGGCCTGCCATAGCGGCTTTAAGACGCGGAATATAGCCGTGATGATCGGCTCCAAAAATATTAATCATGCGGTCATAGCCGCGATTGAACTTGTTGCGGTGATAAGAGATATCCGGCGTAAGGTACGTATAGGTGCCGTCATTCTTAACGAGTACACGATCTTTGTCATCGCCGTAATCGGTCGTTCTGAGCCAGGTAGCTCCATCGAGGTCATATGTCTGGCCCTTGTCCTTAAGCTCTTGAAGAGAAGCCTCAACCTGGCCGTTCTCATAAAGGGAGGTCTCGCTGAACCAGCTGTCAAAATGAACCCGGAATCGGCCCAGGTCACGCTTGATCTTAGCCAGCTCTTTGTCCAGACCATATTTGCGCAGGAATGCCGCACGTTCACCCGGTGTGCGGGAGAGAAGGGAATCCCCTTGCTCGGCCACGAGTTCTTTGGCGAAGCCCTTAATGTCTTCGCCATGGTAGCCGTCTTCAGGCATCTCGGCAGGCTGTCCAAGCTCCTGTAAGTAGCGGGCTTCAATGGACTTCGCCAGGTTATTAACCTGGTTACCGGCATCGTTAATATAATATTCGCGGGTTACGTCATATCCGGCATGGCTCAGCAGATTGCACAGCGCATCGCCTACGGCTGCACCGCGTGCATGTCCGAGATGCAGGCTGCCTGTCGGATTCGCACTGACGAATTCGACCTGGATCTTCTGACCTTGGCCAAGATTAATCCGGCCATAGTCATCTCCCTGCGCATAGACCTGCTCAAGCACAGGGTACAGGTAGCTCTTGGTCAGGGTAAAGTTGATGAACCCCGGACCCGCAATTTCGGCCTTTTCGATCGAAGCACTGCTGTAGTCCAGATTCTCAAGAATAGCCTCAGCAATCTGGCGCGGATTCTTCTTCGCAATCTTGGTCAGCTGCATCGCCGCATTCGTGGCCAGATCCCCATGGGTCTTCTCCTTGGGCACTTCGAGCTTAATCGCAGGAATCTCTTCCTTGGCAGCAAGTCCTGCAGCCAGGATGGCCGCCGTGATCGCTTCCTCAACCTTCTGGTTAATTTCCTCTAATGGATTGTGTGTCATTTCAAGCTTCCTCCTGTATATGTAAACTGATGTCGAACTGTCCAGCTAATTCATCATAGACATATAAATCGTACTTCCACTTGGCGGTCCCGGATAGTCCGTCCAGATCCAAGTTAAGACTTTGGGTCTCCGTTGACAAGTTAAAAGATGTGTATGGCGCCCGGTAATAACCTGGAAGCCGGCGTCCCGCCTGAAAGGTCTGCGACGATTCAACCGTACCGTGCCGAATGAGCTTGAGCTCGCCTGGGGTTATTTTGACGGTAGCCCGAGTAACTTCTTCACCTGCCTGTCCCTCGCCTCGTTCTTCATATTTGAGATAGATCGCACCGCCTGCGCTGAATACCTGGCCCTGGTAGCTCTGAACCGTCTCAGTCCCATCCTGCAGGCTTGTCAATGTAATAGACGCGGGTTTGTAGTCCGGCATGATCATGGCTCCAATCTGTTCTATCTATTGTACTATATGGCCTCAGCTAAAGAAACGTGGACTTCACACTTCTCAGCCTAAGTCATAGTTCATTCCATATACTATAGCCAGTTCGTCAGCACAGTTCAATGGGATAGGTGGATTTTATGTGCACATACAGGTATAAAAGGGCAACAGAAAAGCCCCCTTATCATGAAGGAGGACTTCTTGCTATCCGCGGGTGGATTTGAAATATTGTTGTAAACGGAGATGCTGGTAAGGACGTAGCTGTACCGAAAATAAAAATGGCGACGTTAGATTAACGTCGCCATTTGGCTGTGGACTCATAGCCGAAATATGTACCAATACTTAGTATCTAGGTAGAATCGAAGCAATAATAGCGCCAACGATTAAGAACAAGACAACATAAATACCAATTCCGATAAGAGCTATCAACAATGCCGCCCTAGAGTAATTCTTCTTGTTTGGACTGATATTACCTCCACCAAAAGCCCATACAAACAACAAAATTACATTAACAACGGGGATGGCAAGTAAAAGCAAGGTTCCCACCCATTGCTTTACACTCATTATATCCAGTGAATGGGATGTGTATGTAGCCCTCTCCTGAGTACCTGCAAACTGTGTCTCCAATATTCTCCTCTTCCTTCCTGATATCTGCTTAAAATTACATATATCTCCAAAGTACAAGGAATTTAGACCCATGTCAACACAATTCCACCTTCTAAACAAGACAAAAGAACTACCTACAATTCCTGAACTTTAGCTCTCCAACCAATAAATTTAGGATTTAAAGCCCGATAAACGTATATTTGCATGTGGAGAGCATAAAAAAACACCCTGTTCCTAAGCCCGGGTAGGTCTTTGAACAGGGTGCTCTTCCTTAAAACTGTATTTACTATTTCACAAAACCAAGCAGCATTTCGCGAATCAGCTTGGCAGCGACAATTTGAGTCTGTTCTGTTGGATCGTAGATCGGTGCAACTTCCACGAGGTCGCAGCCCACTACGTTCACATCAGAGCCTGCAATCAAATGCACGGCTTCAAGCAGCTCTTTGGATGTAATCCCGCCAGCTTCCGCAGTACCGGTACCCGGTGCAGCAGAAGGATCGAGCACGTCAATATCTATGGTTACATAGACAGGACGACGGCCAATCTTAGGCAAGGCCTGCTTAAGCGGAGCGGCAACTTCAAACGGATAGAAGTTGATGTTCTCGCGCGCATACAGGAACTCTTCCTTGGAGCCGGAACGGATTCCGAACTGGTAGATATTCTTCCCGCCCATAAGCTCCGCGGCTTTGCGAACCGGCGTCGAGTGGGACAGAGGCTCGCCTTCATAGTTCTCGCGCAGGTCTGCATGCGCATCGATATGAATGAGCGCCAGGTCCGGATACTTGGCGTATACTTCCTGGAAGATCGGCCAGGAGACGAGATGCTCGCCGCCAAGACCGATCGGGAATTTGCCGTCGTCTAGCAGGCCGCGCACATATTCCCCGATAACCTCAAGGCTGCGGGCTGCATTGCCGAAAGGCAGCAGCAGATCGCCTGCATCGAAATAGGTCATGTCGACGATGCTTTTATCCAGGTATGGGCTGTATTCTTCAAGGCCCACTGAAGCTTGGCGAATACGGGCAGGACCGAACCGGGAACCCGGACGGTAGCTGACCGTAAAGTCCATCGGCATCCCGTAGATAACCGCTTTGGACTCTTCGTAATTGTCGGAGCTGCAGATGAATACGTTGCCGGAATAGGCTTGATCCAATTTCATATGAGTAGCCTCCTATTTCACCAGATCTTCAACGAATTTAGGAAGCACGAACGCAGCCTTGTGCAGGCGCGGTGTGTAGTATTTCGTATCGATCTCAGGAATTTGAGTCTCGTCCACTTGCAGCGGATCATGGGTTTTGCTTCCCATGGTGAAGGTCCACAGACCACTTGGGTAAGTAGGAATGTTCGCACCGTACACACGAACGATCGGGAAGATTTCTTTGACGTCTTTGTTAACCTTTTGGATCAGGTCAGCCTTGAACCAAGGGTTGTCCGTCTGAGCGACGAAGATACCGTCGTCCTTCAGGGCTTCATGGATGCCTTGGTAGAAACCGCGCTCGAACAGCGGAGCTGCAGGGCCCACGGGTTCCGTGGAATCGACCATGATGACATCGTATTTATTTTTATTTTCGATAATATGCATATATCCGTCATTCACCAGAACCTCTACACGAGGGTTGTCCAGCTCACCGGCGATTTCAGGCAGGTATTGCTTCGAATATTCGATAACCTTGCCGTCGATCTCAACGAGTACCGCTTTCTCTACACCAGGGTGCTTGAGAACTTCACGGATTACCCCGCCATCTCCACCGCCGACAACGAGCACGTGCTTTGGATTAGGATGGGTGAACAGCGCCGGATGCGCGACCATTTCATGATAGACGAATTCATCTTTGATCGTAGTCATGACCATGCCGTCCAGGACGAGCATGCGTCCAAATTCCTCAGTGTCTATCATCGCCAAATCTTGAAAATCCGTCTTCTCCGTTACAAACGTTTCCCGGATCTTCGCTGTAATGCCGAACGCCGGAGTCTGTTTCTCAGTAAACCACAATTCCATCGTATATACCTTCTTTCCGTCAGAATAGTGTTTAGCCGCCATATAAAGCCCCTAACCAAAACGGGTTCTCCAGTTACACTTCTCGCGAAAGCTTCACTTCCTATATTGTACCAAACAAATTGTATAATAACACAAGATGGACCTGGATGCGACCTATGTCATGACGGTGTAAAATGGAGCAGAAACCGCTTCTCCATCTGCGTAAAGTAGACCCAATTAAAATGAGCTGCTAGATGCAGCTCATTTTGTTATCCCATTTGCTCATTTGCGGTTCCCAAGCTATCAACGAAATTATGAAGAGTTTGATAACCCAACCATACGATGAATCCTATGAAAATTAACAACAACGAGATTTTTAATAGTTTGGTGACATTATGTAGCCCCCTTGTTACTTCCTCTGCAGCTAGATTGTTGCCCCCATACACGCTTCAAGTCCGTATTGCTGCAGTCTACTTCAAGCAAATACACGTCAGGATTTGATAACCCCTTCCAATCTTCAAAGCCAAACTCCGGCTGATAGTGTCTAATTAACAAGGATAACAGCCCACCGTGTGTGACAACAGCAAATGCTCTCTCTGTTCTTATCAGCAATTCCAGAAGAACAGCCATCCCTCTGTTGAGACAATGTATTCAATCCCTCTATCTTTAAGGAAGCTGGCCAGCTGAACGGCCTCAGCCTCTCCTGCCTCAATGAGTGGAGCTTCAGGCTCCTGGCCTGCTGCCGCTGCGTGCCGGATAAGATACATCTGCTTCATTTCCTTCACCTATATCTTCTTGTAATAAAAGACCGTAGCATCCAAGGAGCCGCCAGCCGACTGCGCGAACTCTGGGATACGGCCCGCTTCGATATATCCTAGTGACTTATACAGTTCATTGGAAGGGTCCCCCTCTCTGGTATCCAACACCAGCAGAGATCTTTCTTCTTGCCGGGCGGCTTCCTCCAGGGTATTCATGAGCAGGCGGGCCACGCCGCTTCTCCGGCTGCCTGGATGAACCATTAATTTGGCGACCTCGGCCCGGTGAGAAGCGTTCCTTTTCCCGGCTAAATGCAGCTGAACGGTACCGATAATCTGATCATTCTGAGTCGCGATCCATATCTTCACGCCCGGATCGATCACCTTCAGCCAATATTCACCTGCTTCTCCTGTGTCAATCGGCGGCAGGAATCCAATCGAGGCGCCCCCCTCCACAACACGAACCAACAATTCTGACAGCTGCCCTAGAGCTGCAGGCTCTAAGGTATGGAGCTCTCTAATCTGGACATGTGATTTCATGACATTACACTCCTAGAGTTAGTAATCTCCTACTGACTTAATTCAATGTCACTATTGATTGGCCGCAAACAATGGCATCTCTGGGTCATGGTGCGAATAGAAAATTAGCTAGCTAAATTACGCAGCAACTATGATTACGAAGGATTGTTCGGCGTCGGCACAGCCGGGTCGTTCTCTCCACCCATTCTCCGTCTGGAGGTCTCCATTCTGCCCGTTGCAGGCACATGACTTCCCGCCTTAGACAGGCCAAATACAGGCATGTTCCCGTAAATGCATTCGTACTGCCCTGGCTCAATTTTGTAAGTCTCATGGTAAATTCCTACGGTACCATCTGTCCCCACCGCTTGATTGAACTTCTTCCAGGCCTGGAGATGGATTCCTCCGCGGGCGTATTTCTCGAGCTGCTCATAGCTTCTCCAATATTGAAGAACAGTGACGCCTCTTGAACTCAGGAAGGACTCGGAGCCAAGGAATCCCAACTCGGGATTCTGATACAGCTCCTTCAGCATAGGGCCCATAGCTGCGGCTACGGGCCACCATTTATGTACAGCCCAGATCCGATTGATCCTCATTCCAATTACAAATACAACGAACGGCCCTTCGATTTCAGCAGCATACCTTCCCGGAATTACTTTGGCCACTATAGCGACTCCCCTTTCTTGTCCCGCTAAATTTATCTACAACAAAGCCTTGATCACCGCTAAATACTCTCTAATCATATTGATCGGCTTGAGATACAAGGGTGACTCTGCAGATATGCCATGGGCTTCATAGCCCAAGGTTCCCGCGATATACTTCGCCCTGAACATATGGTAGTCACTGGTGACAATCATGATCTTAGGGCGGTTGCCCTCACTGCCTTGCATTAGCGCTCTGGAGAAAATCAAGTTCTCCCTTGTACTTGTAGATTTATTCTCAAGCTTGATTCGGTCCTCAGCGATCCCTCGGCTTAGAAGGTACTTCTTCATTGCCGCAGATTCGGTAATGTCTTCACCGGGCCCTTGGCCTCCTGATACGATAATCGGGGTCTTCGGGTGCTGGTTCACATAAGGGAGGCTTGCATCCAGGCGCTCCTTCAAGGTTAACGAGAGCTGTGTTCCCTTAAGACCAGATCCGAGAATCACCACATAATCGACATCGGTTACGGCACGATCATCCGTACGGAACCCTGACAGCACAAAGGACTCTATTATTATAAAAGAGACAATAAGCAGCACAGTGCAAGCCAGCATTGCTCTTCGTAGAATCACGTGCTTCTTCAGATCCATCATCCTCAGCATCATGACGGCAAAAGCTACAACACATATCAATGCGAGTGCAAAGTTATCTCGGAATAGATAGGCTAGAATCAGAAATATAACAGCCATGGCCAATTCCAAATAGGACGCAGCGCGTTCAGTTTGCGGGACGAACTTCATGCGTTCCTCCTTCCAACATGGGGTCTTGTCTATTCATTTATAGGGAGACTCCACCTTGGTTAGAACCTGTCATAACGCAAGCAGTTGCCCCTAAAAAAAAACCCTCTTCCAATATTATACATCGTGTAGGATTGGAAGGGGTAATTTTTGCAGACACCAGAATCTGCTGATCCGAGAAAAATCATAACGAAACTTCAGTTCCAAGCGTTCATACACTAAGACTTAGGTAAATGACAGGAGTTGGTAAAGTGAAGTCCAAAGATCTTTTTTGGTCCATAGTGCTTAATGGGTTTTTGGGTTATCTCTGGGTGCTGTTCTTAAGAGACATTACGGAGTTGACCCGAATGTGGGACCATTTCCTGGCTAAGGGTGTTGTATTTGTTCTTGGAACCGCCCTCTTTGGCGAGATTGTAAACAGAATTTCACGCTTACACGAGTATAAATGGACACACCCTGTAAAGATTGTCGGCACTGCTTCTTTTGTATTGGTGGTACTAATCTGCATATATACCAAATAACCCTTTTCAAGCAAAGGTCCCTCAATCCGGCACTTCAATGTACTCCGAGACCCTTGCTTTCAGCAGCTCAATCAGTTCCTCATCCATAAAAGGATAATCGTCCGGGATGTCCAGCCGGATGATCCTTTTGCCGGTAAGACCGGAACCGAACTTCTCTTTGAGCCTACGCATGTGCTTGGTCTCCATCACAAAAATAAGGTCGGCCCACCCGATATGTCCTGCTGTCACCTTAACTCTTGCGTTCTCTTCGGTGCCGGCCGATCTCACCTGGTACATGCTGTATTGCTCAAACACCTTCTCCGCCGTTAGGCTTCTCCATTTATTCCGACTGCAGATGAACAGCAGTTTGATTGAAAATCACTCCTCGTTACGATCTTTACTTAAACTTGTCCCACATTTGGTTGAAGAAGTGCTGTCCCCCTGCTGCCCAATATTGCTCCCGCTTAGGCACATCGTCAAGGAAGTCCTTGTATAATCCCGTCCACCCATCAGGAACATAATGCTCAAATGACATCGGTTCAGGGAACAGGGAATAGAGCACTCTCTCATCAAAATTTACATAGATCGCCGGGATAAACTCCAGCACCTCGTCATAGCTTTCGAACGCATCCTTCAGGTCCTCCAAAGTCTGTGCCAACTCACTTGTAGATACCCTAAGATCATCTATCCGGGCTAAAAAAGCTTCCGCCGTAGTCTCATCCAGTATTTCGATGCCGAACCGATCTTCCATTTCCGTATTGAGGAACCAGTATTCCCTCTCCGTGATATACCAGTTCCAAGTCTCCCGAAAGACAACGCCTACGATCAGGACCTGGGCATATTCAGGCATTAGCTTCATACTTATTCCCGCCTATCTTGTATCTCTATGACGCTCAGGTTATGTACTCAGAACGCTAAACTCAGCGATCTCCAGCTCGTTCAGGATTTGGTACCATTCTTGCACAACCGGAGGCACTCGTCTGATCTTTGAATCGAGGTACAGCGGCAGTTCAGGAATCGGGCGGCCGTACTGCTGCCGGATTGATTGGTTGATCGAGCTTAACTGCGTGTAAGCGCGAGTCCAGAGAGGTCGAACCCCTTTTGGGCCAACGCCTCAAAAATGGACTCGCTTAGCAGGAACAGCTGGGAAAAATCGAGCGTTATTTTGCGATACCTGTTATCGAACTCCTCATCCTTATAGAGAAATTTGTTGTAGTATTCCTTGGTGCTGAGGTGGATCTGATACCTGTAATTGTCGTCATCCGTGCAAAAAACTTCAGCATGGCAGACATCGCAGATCACCGTGCCGACCTGCCCATATCGCGATCCATCGTAATGGTACAGCCCGCCCGTCTGATTGCTGCACGCGGTGCAGTATACGGGGGTTATCTCGGTATCTACAACCACCCGTGTGTTGTTATAGAACTTCACGTTCACGTCATATTCATAGGCTTGTTCCTCTGTCAGCTTGGAGATTCCCATGTTTCCACCTTTTTTCTTAGAGTCTGCGGTCCTCTATTCACTACCTATCCGTTCATGAATCTTGTTAAACAGCAATTCAAAATACTCTGGCGAATTCAGCGCAATATCCTCTCTGCCAATCTCCCGTACTGCCGGGTTCGTCACTCTCTTGAGTTCATCATACAGGACACCTACAGCCCGGATGGACTTTCGCCCGCCAGCCAGCAACTGCTCAAATTCCTGCAGGCCCACCATGAACAAGCCTGAAATTTCACTAAGCTGAAAATCATACTCCTCCACCGGCTTCTCGCATTCGTATAAGAAAATATGATTAAACTCACGGTCAATCAGCTGCTCCGAAAGGACATACTCCTCAGCCACTCTGCCGCAATAAATAAGCTCGCTTATGTCAGCAGACAGCCCCAGCTCCTCCTCCAGCTCGCGCACACCCTCCTGAACGGTCTCTCCAGCCATAAGATGCCCGGCGCACGAGGTGTCGAACATGCCGGGGAAGGTATCCTTATTCCTGTGGCGCAGCTGCAGGAGAAGACTCGGCCCCCGCTCGGCCGATGGGTTCAGGACCCAGCAGTGAAATGTCTGATGCCACAGCCCCTGCGCGTGAGCTTCCTGCCGGCTGGCCGTCCCCAGATGGTTCATATCCTTATCAAAAATATCAAACATTTCGGTAGTCATTAGCGGCTCTCCTATTGTTAATCCAGGGATTTGGGTTGATCCGAGGGCATCAATCCTTCGGCTGTATTATGATAAGTCCAGCAGATCATAGTAGCGCTATCCTTAGTCTTATATTCATGTAGATGTTCAAAGACTAAATTCATATTCTCTTCCAATTCCCTGTCATTTGCTAGAGAAGCATATAAATTGGCTGGGTCTTGGTAGAATTTGTCCGCAGAATCTAAAACTCCATCTGTCATTAATACAATATAATTACTACCTGGCCTTAACTGCCTCTTACCCACAGTATACCCTGGAACAGGCAATTCGAAGGTGTTGACCTGTCCAATCCATTCATAGAATTGTCTCTGGTTCAGGCCATACTGGCCTAATCTCGCCAGTTCAGGATGCAGTAATAGGGCCATGCAATCCCCTACAGAGAACCACCAAATATATTCATTCTTCTGAAAAACAATGAGGCAGGATGCTTCACCCGTTGTCTCTCTGCATGCTTTTTTAAAGTCTTCTCTTGTAAAAAGCTCTACCAAGTAGCTTTCTAAGTCTGTAAACACATCCTCACTGTCAAGTAAATTAATGAGACTTACCTTATGAGTAGTTAACGTCTCGATAATTAACTCAGCACTTTGGGCCGTGTGATGGGCATCAAGCAGAACTGCAAAGCTCCAAAGGTGATTCGGACTCTGAATGAGCATTAGCCCATCCTCGTTCTTATTAGCCCCACTACTTACATTCCCGCCATATCTGCCTACAATTATATTGCTGTGACACGTAATCCTGATTTCGTCCACTCCCGGTTGGTTACTCCCCAGCCAAGCATACTCCATAGGCTATTCCTCCCCACGGATTCCTTGCAGTCTGCCGAGCACATCCTCCCACCGTCTCTTCATCTCTTCACGAACTTCCGGGCCGGATAACTTCTCCTGATGGAAGCTGATTGTGGTCTTGTGGTCACCGACAGGGATCGTTCGAATCTGAAGCGTCGAAGGCGTCGTTCCATGCTCTGCGGTCCATGACAGCCTTATATTCTCCAGCTCGTTCACTACGCGGAACTCCCCCGTGATCCCTTCCTCGGTCTGAAACATCTGGCCCACCTCCACAACTACGGATCCAACCTCACCCAGCCAAATGGTCAACCCTTCAGGAGACGTTATCAGCCTCCAAGCCTCCTGAACAGGTATTGGAAAAGTTCTTCTAACTCCAACTTGAAAACCTGCTGCCGCCGTTTGGCCAACCGGCTTTGGACTGTTCATGATTATTCCTCCGATATCGATAGGGTAGACTGCACGCTTTACTAACTTGAATCGTATATCTACGATAATTCTCTATGATCTCTAGTTAATTTATTTTAGCACCCGAGTAAATATTTGTAATCGCTAATGGCCCAAAAAGAATACGAAAAATACGATCAAAAGATTGATCGTATTTCGCACGTGCTGTTACTTTCTTTTGCTCAATTTGTTATGAAATACGATTGCTAACGCTGTACCGACTAGCACGAATAGGACGATAGGAAGGACAAGCTTCTCTCCTGAATACGAACTTCCGATAGGGTCAATTCTTTCGGCCTCCGTATTTTGCCCACCCGCTGAATATGGTCCCTGGTAATAAGCTTTTACGTAAGTACCATCCATGCTCTGCACAGCAATCGCCTGATCCACAGGGATTCCCTGCACGCTGAAGTACGGTGTACCTTTTGGCAGTGCATTGGAAAAGTTACCTCCGTAAGACCCCTCCTCATCCGAGTAGTAGGATACCTGCCCAATCTTGGCGCCAAGCAGGGACTTGTTCACGGTGTCTTCCGATAAGGCATAGGTCTTCCCATCATTAACTACAAAGTTAAAAGCCCAGCTGGCTGAAGCTGCTGTCGCTGACAGAACATATACCAGCAGAATGAACATCAACATCACAAATGTCAGCCGTCGGTACAGGTTAACCACCTCTTCATCAATGATATCCCACTAGAATACTAAGCGGAGCTCCCTCATTTCTCATGCTCATGCTCTATCAGGTCGTAAGCCCCCTGTATTTCGCCGTCCTAAGCTCCTGCACATATTCATTTAACATAGGCATATCTGCATCTACTGCCTCTTGAATGGCTGCTTCAATATCATAGGTCACTCTCACAAACTGAACATTCATATCGGCTGTCTCCCGGCTGCCGTACTCTCCTTCCAGGATTACATAGGAGGCGCTGGTCAAATCCAGCGGATTCCCGACGCTTCCCGTGTTAAATACCGTCTTCCCATCCAGGTGCTGGAGATAGGCATTGTGAATGTCTCCGTACCCGATCATATCGGCAGGTCTTGGGTCCTTACAGAGCTCAGAACCTTCGCACAGGGAGAGCCTGCTTTCATGGCTATCCCATGGCTGGATCCGCTCGTACAGACTTCTTGGAGAGGCGTGAAACAGCCGAACGTATCTGCCGCTCATCAGGAATTCGATGGAAAAGGGGAGCGCGCCCAGATACTCCAGTCGTTCCGGTCCCAGCTGCTCTTGGTGCCACTTGAGTGTGTCGTTCGAGGTCTCTTTTCCAATAAAATCATCCCAGTTCCCTTGAACCACCCGTTCACAGTTCGCCCTAATCAGGTCCACCGCGACATCCCCGCTCGGGCCCTTCCCAATGAGGTCACCCAGGCAGTAAATCGCGCTGACCCCGCGACGCCCTATATCTTCAAGAACAGCCTGCAGGGCTGGAACATTGCCGTGAATGTCGGATATGATTGCGATTCGATTCATGGACCCACCTCCGATAGTTATGCATAATCTAGTTGGTAAGATTATACCCGATTCTCCTGCAGAGAACATGGGGGTTTTCAATTCCCAAACCCGCGAAACTCCGAGTTACTTCAGGTCCTTCTTGGTTCTAGAATACTTCTGAATGATATTCCAGCTCCTGTATTGAACCAGCCGTACGATATTCAAAGCTGTAGTTAAAATAATCACCAGACTAAATATAAAAAATAGAGCTGCATCAGAATTACCGCTGGACAGGAAATCTGGAGCCTGCATAAGAGTGGGGGCCAGAATGATTATTCCACCTAAGATCAATATGTATCTTCGCTTTGTGGAGTTCTTGATTTTTCGGATAATATGGCTGTAGCAATTTGTGCAGATCAGGGTTTGTCTTTTACCCACCAACAGCAGGCAGTACTCACAAAAGTCCTTGCTGCATAATGGACAGGTCTTCTCAAACTCGCTCGATTCATGGTTAAAGCACGGCTTCATCTTTCTAATTCAACTCCTCAGTGGCTACCTTAAGATGTGCACTTAATTCCTCATAGATCTTGTTTGTTTCATTTACTATTTTTCTCATAGATGGGCCATTGCCACCTTGGGCAAGCAGCAATTCTCTCTGACTATATTTTATGCTTATCCAGTTCGTATTGTAATAATTGAATAACGGGTTAGGGTGCTTATATCTGCTTATCTCTTCAACTTCTCCGTAAGGAAGAACCATCTTCAGGTCATTCTGTAAGTACTTATAGCTCTTTAAAATGTTTCCCTTTGGTACCTCCGCGGAATAATGAAGACCTGAATCTCCAATCTCCAACCTTCCTTTAGAATAAAAGACAACCGGAACATAATCGAATAAGGCCCTCACCTTGGGTATTTGGGATACCTTCCATACCTGCTTATCCTTCGTGCTTGCGATACTCGCAAATTGATTGAGATGGTCCACGGAACTCAACCATATGTTGGTGTAACTACTCATAAAGGCCTCCAATATTCTTGTATGTATTTCATATTATCTTGGTTATCTTGCTATACTTCTCTTGGATCTTCGGTAACAGGGTAACTGCCTGTATGACTAGCCCAAACATCATGTAGATGAAATGTACGGTTGAAAAAGCATTTATGATGTAGACCTGAATGGTAATCCATATGACTAGGGCGAATCCTGAGTACAACGAAAAAGTCCACGACCAGTGCTTATCTTAGAAAAGGTTGAGTTTCTCAGCCAGTTTCCAGTCTAATTGTCTAATTAAGCCTGAAGGGATGACCACAGGTATGACCCCCAAAACACAAAACAATATTAACTGCTCCCTATCCATACGCCTGTCTCCCTTCCGCTATCTTCTTAAGCTCTTTATTCCTATACTCAATAAATCGCTTCATATAATAACGCAGTATCAAACGCTCCACGACCCACCCTATAAATCCAAATGGAGCCTCGAACTGAAGGGTGTCCGTCATTAACGTCACACCATTACGATCCTCAAATTCATGAGTGTGCTTCATGCTCTTAAAGGCTCCGCTCACCATCTGATCGACGAAGATATAGGGCCGTTCGAATTCAGTAATTTGGGATGTAAGCCTTTGTCTGATGAGAAAATGGGTCGCTTCAAAGGTAACCGTCTCACCCCTGTTAATTCGGCTGGCGTAAGTCCCACCCACAGCTCGTTCCTTGGTGTGTCTCCAGACTGTACGTGTATGAAGTCGAATATCTCTAGCGAGGTTAAAGCAAATCTCTATGGGAGCATTAATTTCTAAGGAAGTCTTTACTACGATCACTTCTACACCTCACTTGCTTCTGCCAGCTTCTTCACTATAACTGGAACTTGTCCTTAATCATCTGGGCCGCTTCCGATGGGCTAATCCTTGTGTTGTTGATTCTGATGTAATTCGGCTTTTGAATCTCGCCTTCCAAAGAGTTGAGCCTGTATCGCTCCGCTGTTCCCCTTAAATCCCGTTCAGATCGCTCAAAATTCCGCTTGGTCGGCTTATGCATCAATCGGTGCGGGCTTTTGTTACGTTCAACCCTCTCCTCCAAATCGGCTTCAAGCTCAACCAAGTACACGGTGCCGCCCTTGGATTCAAATATTTGACTAATCTCCTCGACGTAATCCCAGTCTGATTGCAGATCTAATGCCCATACATACGTAAAAATCATCCCGGCCTGGTCGCTCTTGGCCATTTCCTCAAAAATTTCACGGCGGAACAAGCTGACCAGTCGCGCCCCCGCTTCCGTACCATAATCAAAGAATGGGGTAACCAATTCAATCGTCATATGATTGTGAAAAAGCTTCAGCCCCGTTATTTTCTCCAATTCATGCCCTACGGTCATTTTGCCGACAGCCTGCGGCCCGAATATAATAATGAACTTCATAAGCCCTCCTTATTTACAAGGCATCAACTATTCTGCATGTTTAAAGTTCTTATCTTCCTTGCCTTGCATTGGCCCAATGCCGTAAGGCCTTACAGTATTAAATGTGTCATCGTAGTCGTAGAAATATTTAACGTCCTGCTCATCGTTATATTTAACACTTATTCTATAAGGATTATATCCAAACAGCTTATTCTCCCAATGATATTCAACCTGAACGTCAAAATCCCCTTTCAGGTAGCCCTTCTCGACTAAATGTGCTTCCATTAATACTTTAACTTCATCTAAGTTCTTATGATTTGTAACTATTCCGAAGTAGAATAACGTAACCGCGATCAATGCGACAAGGATAGATAGTACCATGTATTTACGAACCGTAATCCCTCCCTAGTGAATATGCATATTTCTAACGTTATTGTATTCACAATGAACTCCAAGTCCCCTTTTAGCTAAGGGCAATCCGAGTTGATCATTTATCTCTCATAAAAACCAATCTGAGTGGGATGTGTACATAAGCCCAACACTATTTAATGAGCTCCTTTGGCATGATCCACCATCTGTTTGTATGTTCATCATATTTTAGATAAACTTGTCTTTGTTCTCCTTCTCGAATTTTCTTGTAACTTGTCCCCATGCTGTATAGACTTCTTCCCGGGAAGAGCGGAATCCAACTTACCTCTCTATTCGTATGAATATCAAAATACTCGTACCCCTTAATTTCACTCCCAACAGGGAGATCAATGGAGGTTAGATTCTTATTAACCTTCAATACTTTTAACCGGGTTGCAACTAACCTGGCCTCAATATCCTGTTCTCCTGATCCCTCAACCATTAATTCGACGTCAGGTGTCGACTGCACAAAATCATACTCCCCTAACGTTCTGTCCGTTCGATCAAGAACCAAGTATTTATCTAAGACAACGTATCCACTAATTAATATAAGTAGAGTAAATATTGCAGGGATGATGACACGATACCTTTTGAGCATCTCAAGTTAACTCCCTTTCAGTTATTATCGTAGGAGCTACAACCGTTAAGAAAATAAGCAGTTCTGACACCTTCTCTTCTTTGTAGTTTCTACGATTTCTCAAAAATAAACATATCGCCGTCTTCTCCAACCTTAGTGAATTCACATTTAGTATAAAAGTGATGATTTCTTACGCTCCATTTCGGCGTGTCCAGCCACAATTTACATCTGCCTGAATAGATGGCCTCGATCTCGTTCATCACCCTCATTCCAACCCCTTGATTCTGATATTTCGGATCTATCAAGATCCTCCCCAAATTAAGGCCTCCGTCAGTTTGCCGGAATACTAACGCCCCACCGATAACTGCTCCATCCTTGAGAACTTTATAATAATCGCCGCATCCCATCATTTCCTCCTGCTAGCTTGCAGAGTCATAACCAGGCGGTCCACCTATGTCATTATTATTAAATTGCCTAGATACCTCATCGAAACTTGCCTTTTGAATTTCGGCCAGCCGCTTGGCATCAGTCTTGGATGCCTTTTCAATAATAATCATCATAATAGTTGCTCTTTAACCTTTCGTGGTCTATGTAATCTAAATTCCTCTCTGTTATTCCAACCTTTCATAAATCTCCTCAATAAACGAATCTTGTTCAATCTTTGGGTTTTTGCCCCATTTTTATAGACCAAGCACCTTCCATTATTATACATTACGGCATGCACAGCCCGATAGCCTTATACCTGAATGTTAGGTTAACGGGATTTCTAACATCCACAGATTAATCAAAAAAAGCCCTATATAGGGCTCAACATTTACATACCATCAACTGATTTCCATCAGGATCTTTGAAATTAAACCAGTGATTATGTTCTATTGGGGTGGTGAGATTGACGTCCTTGGACCTCATATAATTAAACGCTTCTTCAATGTCCTCTGTATTAAAATGAAACGCCGGAGCCCTGAATACGTGGTCTTCTGCATAAATTTTACTATCCAGCACAATGCTTGTTCCTTCCATTGGAATTACATATAAATGTCCATATAAGATTTCTCCATTCATAGGTAAATTCAAAATGTCGCAATACCAGTCTCGAGCTCTTTCAATGTTACTAACAGGGATGAATACGGTTCCAATTCGGTTTTGGATAGGATTCATTTCATTCGCTCCCAACCTATATGATTTTAAAAAGAAAATACCTACAGCATGAATATAGAGTTATCCCTCTCTTATATATTTCTTATACTTCTGTCTCCCATGATCATTAATACCAAATCTGATATACACGTAGTTCTTCCCATCCTTCGGATACTCGTAATCTAACAGCAACTCATAATCCTCTAAATCCCATTTCACATCCTTGTAGACTTTATCATCATTTTCCTTGCTCAGGAAGTCATTTCTCTTAGGCTCCCCATATTCCTGAATCAACCCATCTAGTACTTTCTTAGCATAAGCCTCATCGACATTTTCTACTGAATAGTTATATAAAAGTAATCTAAAATCATCTAGCTGCTTCTCATCCATTTGTTGATCAAAAACAATGCTGTTGGTAAAGTTCACTCTCAGTACGACATCTTTTCCGTATAATTTCATATAGTTATCAATTTCCAACGTTGTAAAGTCCCGATTATCTCGGATGACAAATGGATACTGGGCGAGTTTACCTTTACCCTCATTCAGGGTCATCCCGATACTGAAATCGTCAAAGGTTTTGTGACTTGTACATCCACTTACAAAGGCCGTTAGGATCATAATAACCAGTACGCTAAAAGCTTTCTTCTTCATGTGGTTTACCTCATCTTCAGCCTATAAATTTTGATTTCATATAACTCAGCTTCTGGATTAGTCTCTCAGATACTCATTCAACTTCTTGATATTGTCTGTTACATACTCAATTTCATGATTCTTTTCATTGAATAGAATATACAGGGGAGCTGTTGTTGTATTTATCACATTTATTTTGTTATTGTGTAACCCAAAGCCTGGGACGTTGTAGTTATACATATTAATTTGGCCTTTGGGATCTTCCAGTCCCTCGATCTTTCTAAATTCACCTGTCATTTTCTCATTGACATATAACGTATAGTAAGTTTTCTCTAATACATTTGTTGCAATGACATAGAAGGCAAAGAATACGAAGAGAGCTGTTCCGAAGTAATATAAATATTTGTTGATTGACTTGTTCATAGTTTTGTCCTTTACTATTTAGTTAATATATATCTGCACTTATAGAGCAATGCTCTAATTGCTTATAGACTCGTGTTTCTTTCACTGATCTTCCTCCAGATGGATGTAGCTGATATACGTCTTATCGTATGTAAGTAATTACTCGATTTAGCCTGTCGATGTCCTTCGGTGAAATCTTTAGTGTCGTATTGGCTGCACCCGTTCCCCCAAAAACATATGCAAATCTAAATAATTCTCTGTCCATAATGGTGGGTATTCCCGGATTTATTAACGATACGCTGCCTACTTTACTCCCCGTAACTTGTTCAACCTCATGGGGCTTAGCTAGCTTAATCTCTTCCACTTGTAGTAAATCCTTTAATAAGCCCAATTCAACACGTCCGTAATCACCTGATATGATTAACGAAAAATACCCCTTGTCTGTCTTCAAAATTAACGTCGGAGCAGTCTGCCCAATATGGATATCAAAGTATTCAGCACCTTCTCGCGCACTTCTGAGTGGCTTACTGTGCTCAAAGATCTCATACTCGACGAGCTCATTTTGTAATAGGGATATTAAACTATCCATGCTCGTCCGCCTCCTAAGGTCGTAAGGCTGCTATGCGCAAAAATGATGTTATGTGATCTAATCTCTTATGATCCTCCCCGCAATCAAGTGACCAAAAAGTACAATGGGTAGAACAATTAATCCCGCTAGCACACTATACGTGTATGAAGAGGATTACATTGAATCCCAAGAAAAGGCCATATTCCTTATACTCTGCTGCCATGTATGTGGTCGGTACAAACACCATAAATTCGATTAATACTGCTATTGCAAATTGTGATGATTTAATTGTTGAGAATTTCCCTAATACTTTTGCTAGTGGTTTAGGAACGAGGGCACTGATTCGTGAGTAGTTCTTCTTCATCCAGGGCTCAACCGTTATAATTTCTTCAAAATCATGAAGGATAAACACAGCCAGGAATATCCATATTAACGAATTCATGCTTGTCTGCACCAAAATCCACACCTCCGTTCATTACGACTTCCATGTAACCCGAGCATTCTGTTTAAAATGTGTTAGTGAAATTTCTCCAAGATAAATAAATACTTATAACTGCTAAAGCCAAGAAGAGTACAAAGATCCGCGTGTTCTTCCTAAATTTGATACCATAGGCGCAAAAGAAGACTGCCGCAGCTATTTTGGCACAGCTTCTATAATAATCATTAAAGTATGAATTGCTAAAGATAATTGAAATAAGCAGCATGGCTATGATCAATGTTTTAAACCATAGAGGCTCACTTAAGAAGAGTTTATATATGAATTTTATCCGCTGCATGGCACAACCCTCCCTATTTTTTCAATCTTACCGCTGCAACTGTTGCTACAAATCCAATTAGTGCACCGAATGTATTCAATATAATATCATCTACATCGAAACTACCGACCTTTGTAAATAGCTGTATCAATTCGACTGCTAATAATACAAGTACTACAACTTGCAAAAAGTAAATTGTTCTAAGATACCTTGTGTTCAGAATTGGAAATATCACACCCAATGGAATGAATAAGACAATATTTCCAAAGAGATTTTTAACCCACGTATCCAGATTATAATGTTCTCGGTGTAGCGCATACTGCTTAATGGTCTTAAATGGGATCAGATTATAGTTCTGATAGGAGCTGTTATAATAGGTCGTCCCACGCAGGAAGAGCAGCTTAATCATGATCAAGGCGTACACAAGGCTTCCAGCTAGAATGATTACATTAAGAAATTTATTCTGAAAAAAAGCGTTTTTGAACATCTGACTCAACCTACTTTATTATGTTTTGTTTTTGTATACCTTCTCTAGAGACTTATAATCTTCTCTATATAGATTTGATACTCTGCAAGGTTGGATTTCCCCATCTTTTCTTATAAATCTGAATTTGATAATTCTGACCTTTTACTATTGTTTTATCAAGGCTCTCTTTCAGCTCAATTGTCATTGTTTCTCCGCTTTGATTCCTGACTACTAAGTTATCCTTACCAATATTCATGATTCTAACTGACTCACTTGAGTACTCAGTCTTTGAAGCCCACACTATTCCTGCAAATATGAAGATTGTACATACTATACTAATTATTCTGTATGTTATTCTCATCCTCTATCATCTTCTCCCAATCCTCAAGTGATACCTTCTCGGTTATTGTTCTCAATCTTTCAGGCACTTGAACATAACACATTAATTCCAAGCTGTTCCCGTCTGGATCATTGAAATATACAGAAGCATTCCCTTGATGAGGGCGGACGAAAGGTTCCACTGAACTCCTTCTTCCAAAAGGTACAGGTTCTATATTGATTGAATTCAGCCAATTTACACTATCTTTGAGTTCTTCATAGCTCACTCTGAATGCTATATGTCTTACAGAGGGATGATAGGGTGTTTTATGTTGATCTCCTTCCCAAAGACCTAACTGACTCTTCTCCTTCTCGATCCAAAAGAATGCTGTGTCTTCATCCTGCCAAGCAAGTTCCAGCCCCAACCTTGAATAAAATTCTAACGATCTATCCTTATTGCTCACGGGTAAATGAGCTTCATAAAGGCCTAAAATCATTTCCTCAACTCCGTATTCTCATTCTATGAATATGCTCCCATAAAGTCCTTAATCGTCTTGTAATAATAAGTTGGATGTTCCCCCTTTAGTTCATCTTCTGAACCGTAGCCATACCCTACTGCGATGGAATCAATCCCGTTATATTTAGCGCCAATCAAATCATGCTTTCGATCACCAATCATGACGGTACTATCCAGTCCTAATTGGTTATTTTCCATAACGTATTGGATTAACTCCCCTTTGTTAGATCGAGTACCATCCAGCTCACTTCCGTATACGCCCACAAAATAACTATTCAAGTTAAAATAACTTATGATCATTTCTGCAAAGACAGTTGGTTTAGACGTTGCCACGAATAATTGATACTTTTTAGATTGTAATAGATCTAACAAATCTGTAATTCCTTCATATAATTCATTCTCGTAGATTCCATATTCCTTAAAATACTCCCGGTATGCTTCCACCGCTTTCCATGCTGCTGTTTCATTCATGTGATAGTACAATGAAAAAGACTCGTGTAATGGAGGCCCAATAAAGCATTCTAATTTAGTTAAATCATTCTCTGTAATGCCATGTTGTAACAAAGCGTATTGTACTGCTTTAGTAATTCCTATCTTGGGATCTGTCAAAGTTCCATCTAAGTCGAACAAAAAATTAGTATACTTCATAGCAGCTCCTTACTCTGATTCGTTATTCTTTGAAAGATCGTCAATAGCTTGAACAGCTAATTCCAAAGCTTTAATTCTTCGTTCTAAAAGTGTCCTTTGCGGGCTGCCTTCCTTACACTTGGAATAGGCATCTTCAATGGATGGGAGTAGACCCGTTAGAGTATCACGAGCCTCTGCAATATCTTCCTTGCTATAATGATGAGGTGCTTGATTCCAGACATTTTCTAACATAGCTAAGCCGATATGAAGGGCTTTGAGTCTTTTCTTTATTAAAGTAGTACTCGCACCTTTGTGAGTCATTTGCACCAGGCTGTTTTCGGATTTACGGATTGTTGACTGGAAGGACTTTATAGACTCTAATTTAATTACATCTGATATGATTTCCACGTCAGCGTCCTCCCCCCCTTTACTATAACGTCAGCGACCTATGAACCCGAGAGGCTGGAAAGAGTGCGGCGACTGGGTTCAACGAAGATTTGCCTTCCTGGGGTGTGAGCTAAGTGTTACCCTCAAATCATAGATCATTAAATAAATTTCGATTATTAATAGTACTGCTGTAATCCCCAAACCTATGGCTAGTAGTATTGAGTTTAAAGACACTATTAGAAAGAAGTACCCTGATATTAAAAAGAAACAAGCTAACGGAAAGTTCTTTAGCAAATAGTAGTGTATCCTTCCTATGTTCGATTCTTCTCTTTCTACAAACAGATCTATAAGTATTGAGCCTATAATTAGAATGGGAGTAACGAATATTAAATTTAAGAACTTTAAGGACTCATCATGTGTGGCCCAGGGGAAGATATCATAATCGTCAGAATATAGAAAAAAGGCTTGGCCAATTGCAAGTAGCAGCAGCAAATGATGAGTAATCTTAAACAACAATTGATATAAATATTTCATGCGTGTATTCCGCTCTCGCCCTAAAGGGATAAAACCTGCTTATTCAAGCTTGGCTGGAATGAAAATGTTTAATAAGTTACTCAAATCTATGTAGTTTTCCTTCTCGATCAAAACAACCAATACACTCTGGTCAATATCTGAAAAAAAGAACCTCTTCTTGCTGCCGTATTTCATTAATAGTTCTGAGAAAATCCTAAATATACTGATATCCATCCAATCATTATTCACAGTCAAATTAAATTCATAGCTTTGGCCATTAACATTGAAGGAAACCCGAACAATATCATTCTCAACATCCACAAAGTCATCAATCTGATCAACAATAATTTCATCTTTTACCATTTCGGATATACGCTGAATGACCCGGGCATAATCTCCATGATCTTCAATACATTCTCGATCCAGATACCACACTTGATCACTTGGGAATGAGATTTGATCGTCATCCAATATGATTTCAGATCCAATTGATATTAGTAATATAATGTACGGTTTTTTTATGTATTCCTTCCGATGTCTATCTAAACAATCCTTTATATCGATGCCTTCCCCTAATCTAATTCCTACTCCAAGCAGATTACTTAATTGTTGTTCAATTGAAGGATTCCTACTCTTCATCCATCTGAACATTTGGGCTTTCCACCTCCCTATGAATTGATTGAGCCTCTTCATTGATAATAGCTCATAATTTCTCTCTAACCCTTCCCCATACTAAGAGTCAATATAATAAATATTCATTCATCACCTATATACTTGTATTCATATACAGCCAATCCTGTATATAGCACATCAATTTGATAGTTATACTCCTCTAAGATACTCAACGGTATACCAAAGAATAGATCCTCGTCTCCATTACCATATGAATAAGAATCCACCTCAATTTTTTGCCCGTTATGTTCAAAAGAAAATTCATTCGGGATTTCCGTCCAATTCAAATCATCAGGTTCTTCTGTATTTTCAAAAGTCATTGTTGAAATGAACTTCCCTTGAAGCTTTTTGGTATGATGTTCAAACTTAAGTATCATTACTAAGCTATCATCGTCACCACTACGGTATGTTTGGTCAATAATTATCGTAGTGTCCCCGACTTTTTTTAGTACTTGATTAATTTCAGTTTTATGTTCTTTGTCTCTTGGTATCCATTCTTTCTTAAAATGGAAAATCACGGATTCCTTTGTGCCTACTAGCTTCTTTTTCCATTGATCTCCCTGCTCTATAGCTTCGACAGTTACTGCTTCTTTTGTATACTTTTCGTGTTGTTCCTTCATAGTGGCTTCTTCAGAGAAATCAAAAGGATACAGCACATAGATAACTCCAAAGATTAATAAGGCCAATGCAATTAACTTTTCGCTCTTCAAAATATGCCTCCATCAGCTATTATCAATCCACTTTTATTCGCTTTCCAAACAGAATGCTTACTTTATTAATTCACTTACACTGACGATACCTTCTGTAATTGTGGGATACACCGCATTCCAGAGTATTGATGAAATAAATAATGTTAAAAATATCCTTGGATACCTTACTTTCAAATAGCGGGAAGTCTGGATCATGCTTAGCAGCAGTAGAGGAATTATAATAAGTGACGTGATATGCCATCGCGTGTTCCCTCCTTTTGTCCAACTTCCAATCCCCGTGAAATTCAGGAAACTATCCATTAATGAATATCCATATACGTGGTTACATCCCAATACCAGCAGAACAAAGCATGCCATCATCCATATCCAGCCGATCTTCACTCGATTATTAGGTGTGGTCAAAATAATACCTCCAATCATGTGGCACCTTCCATTATTATACATCCAGGGGGCCAAAGGGGGATACCCTACGTACGAATATGATTATTATATGATTGATCAGACAAAATCAATTGACTATAGTCTAATCAGACTATATAATTCATTTTAGTCTAATTAGACTATTAAGTGTTGTTTAGGAGTGAAGACTAAAATGATTAAGTCATTTTTAATGCTGGGCCAATCGAATATGGCGGGTCGTGGATTATTACATGAAGTCGATCCCATCTATCATGAGAAAATAAAAATGCTGCGTAATGGACAGTGGCAGATGATGACCGAACCGATTAATTATGATCGTCCGGTGTCCGGTGTAAGCCTGGCGGCGTCATTTGCCTATGCCTGGTCCAACGCCAATCCTGATGAAGAGATTGGGTTGATTCCTTGTGCGGAGGGTGGCAGCTCCTTGAACGACTGGCATCCGGAGGGTGTCCTTTTTCAGCATGCCTTGTCCGAAGCCCGCTTCGCCCAGCGGTCCAGTCAAATCTGCGGAATCCTTTGGCACCAGGGGGAGAGCGACAGTTATCAATCGCTTCATGAAACCTATTACGATAAATTAACCTGTATCATAGAGACCCTAAGGAACGAATTGAACCTGGATGAGGTGCCGCTGATTATTGGCGAACTTGGCGATTTCCTTGGAAAGACGGGGTTTGGGCAGCACGCGACAGAGTATCAACGGATCAATGAGCAATTAAGGAAGTTTGCTAACGAGCAGCATCGTTGTTATTTTGTAACGGCGGCAGACTTGACTGCAAATCCTGATGGAATTCATTTAGACGCGTTTTCCCAGCGCAAATTCGGCTACCGTTATTTCGAAGCCTTTTCGAAAAAGTGTCATGTCCTGGAGCCCATTTCTGGGGAGGAGCAGTCGCTGAAAGTTGAGCGGAACTATTCGACAACAGAACAGATTTACCTTCATAGCATGGATCTTGCTTCAGGGAAAATCACATATGCAGAGTTCGAAGTACAGATGAAGAAGGTGATGCAACCTTGATCCCCTTACTCATTCTTGGCTTGCTCATCCAAAACCCCGGCGCTCACGGGTATGAACTACTTGCCTTGATGGAGAAACGCCATTATAACTATATTGTTAACTTCACGAAGGGTTCGTTCTATTACAATTTGCAGCAGCTTGAAGAAAAAGGCTGGATCGAACAGATTCCACAGAAGTTATCAACCAGCGGGCGTGAAATCCGAAACTTTCAAATCACCGAATCGGGAAGAGCCCAATTCGATAAACTAATGGTTAAATACGGCAGCAAATCAGAGTATGTGAACCTGCAATTTTATGGGGCGCTGCTCTTTGCCGAGGAATACGACAAAGGGAAACTGCTGGAACTGATCCAATCACAAATCGACCAGACTAAGTCCCGAATTGCCCTTCTTGATGACTATCTATCCAACACCCAAGAATATCCCGGCCCAATCGATTACTACCGCCGCATGAACGAAAATTCCCGTTCCCATCACTTGGTTAACTTGGAGTGGTTTGAGAAGTTGAGGGTAGATATAGAGGGGTCTTCTGCGTTTCAATAAAAATCTATTATTGTACTCTTTGAATAAAGCCCGGAGAGCTTAATTGCACTCAGGGCTTTAAATAACTATGAGGTGTTATTCTGCATACTATATGAGATTTCACATGCAATGAAATGATTTAACTTTATTGGGAGGAGCCCTACTGAAACACCTGATTATTATTTATCGCTGAAGTTCTAACGACGTTCCCCAATGCAAACTAATATTTGGCCTTGTTTGAATTTCTAAAGGTTCCACATAATTCTTTTCATCAAAAGTTATTAATAAACCTTCTTTCTCCTTATCTCTATATATCCTGATGTCTTTAATATTCTCTAATGTTAGTGTAACGATCTGAAACCCGCTTTTATGTAATAATTTAATCTCTCCATTGCTGATTTCGGGAACTACACTAAATTCAATTTCAAGATCATTTCTCCTTATTGAAAATGTAGCACCGGAGTAGAACCATGGTATATCGGGTTCAACGTTCTTAGCATCATACTCAAATAAATATTCAAATTCATATAATTCCGGAGAAAAATTCATTAGCCACCTCTCCTCCTCTATGCCTCGCAGGGTTATCTGCCTGAGCTGCCTACTTACAATCTTCATTTTGTAAAAGAAACTTGTCCAGGACACCCCATCCTACACCACATCCGCGTGGATCCACTCGTCAACCCTTCGGGCCCTCCACTCCGGTCCGGCCGCTGCGGGTGGCGGCTGACTGCTGACGGTTCTACGAAAAGCAACTCTCGTCGAAGGGGTTGCTTTTTGCGTTGGCCTCAGGGTGGCAATTTGTTACCCCTGCGGAAATCGGCGTTATCGAGGGACATATTCTTTCTATTCGCATACTATACTTTTGACCCGCCATATTTTTTTAGGAAGGACGATTACTTTGGCCTACCCACTATTCATTGTTGCAGGTGTAAGCGGTTCGGGGAAAACAACAACAGCTCCATTAGTTAGGGATTTTCTAGGAACTAGTTACAATGTGTATGACATGGATTGGCTAGTAGTCGGGCAAGACTTCCAGTCAGCTTGTAATAATTGGATTAGGGTGGCATATCTCAATTCATTAAGTGGGAATAAAACAGTTCTATTTGGTGCAATCCCATCCCCATACAACATAGAAATATGTGACCATATTAATTATTTCGACCCTATTCATTACTTGTTACTTCATTGTAACAGCAGTACAAGAGAAATCCGTTTGTCCTCTCGTGGAGGGTGGACGACTGAAGCAATTCAACAAACAAACATTGATGCTAACCAATTGTTTACAGACTACCTAGCAGCCCAGTTGCCGATTATTGACACTTCAACTACGGCTTCTTCCATTGTTGCTACCCAAATAAAGAATTGGGTTTTACTTGACCGGCCACGCGCGGGGCGGTAGACTGAGCGCATAAGGTGTGCTGGTTATCCAGCTGATTGGGAAAGAGCCGTTCCTTTGGGATCAGCTCGACCACATGCCGGTGGGCGGCCTTGACCTTCCACACATAGCCTCGATGGTCCAACTCAGATGACCGCTTTAATCATTTCATCACCCCTTTGCACCTTGAATTACTTCCTTAGTCGCCGGGAAAAGTCAATTACACATCCAACCAAAAACCATACGAGTATCCCTAATAATGTGGTTACTATCCTAAAATTATAATTTACTATGTCGTCATACCCTAACAAACCTTTGATATAGAATTCGACATAGTCAGCAGATTTGCTACTACTTGATTGCTTCCCTCTCCCGCTCCATTAGCTGTACTGAGATCAGCAATAACAGTTACTGTGATTAAGCAACATTGAATAAGAGGGAGTAAAATACTATATTTATACTTCATATAACTACCTTTCCCTTGTTCACCTTAGGATCCAAGCTTCTTATGAAACCATCCCCTGTCTTACACCACATCCGAAATAAACATTGCGCGAGTCCCTTCCTCTGGCTTAAATCCAAATATTCTATAGAATTCTTCTGCACTTTCATAAGATATAAGCACTTTGGTCTTGATATTGGAATATCGGCGAAGCATTTCTTCCATCATCCTTTTTCCAATCCCTAATGATTGATATTCTCTATGAACTAACATGTAATGGAAGTATACTGTCATCACTCCGTCAGATAGTGCATTGATTAGACCAACTAATTTGGTGTTATCCCATGCACTGATAACCGAATGTGAGTTAGTTATTGCTTGCTTAAGATCTTCTGGATAATCCCCTGATTTCCACTCTACAGAGTGAAACAGTTCTTGAATGGCTTGTTTATCAATTTCTTTTGTTTCTTTAATTATAATGTTCATGATCTCACTCCTAAGCGTCGCCTATATCCAGACTTTCATCCGTTCATCTAAACTCGAAGTATGCAACTCCAATTCGATACCATCCGGGTCAAGAAAATTTATACTCCATCCTCTTCCCCTTTGTACTGGCCCTCTTACTATGGTTATGTTCAACTTCTTAATTTGCTCTACCGCTTCTTGAAAATCCTCCTCACTTATATAAAATGCTACATGATCTAATCCAACACCTCCCTGTTCTAGGCTTCCTAAATTGTCTCTTTGTATCAGGCATATCCAAGCTGTTCCCCATTCCAGGTATGCATCCGTCTTCCCTTTATGCCGGAGCTTCATTTTCAATAAGTTACAATAAAAATCCAGCGATCCTTCTAAATTACTCACGTTCAATGTTATATGGCTAAAACCGAGAACTTTCATATCGGCAGACCTCGCTAACAAATTCGTCTTTTGCTAAATTTCACAGAACGCTCTCGTATCTTCGAATAAGGAGCTGAAGACCTCCAAAAGGACTCAAGAGATCTTATAAATTAAACCCAGCTTGAAGACTAAGCTGGGTTTAATTTATGTACTTTCAACTTTTCATGTTCGAAAAAATGAGATTATCTTTTCTTATTATGATAATGATATCCTTTACAAAGCCCTTTTTGTATTGATTTGGCCGAACAATTATGTCCGCCATTCTTATCCGTTCGTCCAGAATGTGCATAAGCTGATGAAGAGGCTCCAACCAACACCACAACAGCTAATAGAAATACAGTTATTTTCTTCATACAAATCTCCCTGAATTACCCTATGCTTTAGGGTTTGATACAATCTCCCAACATTATACATTAAATAGAATAAGTTGAGAATTTATGAGGTGTATTTTTCAGGTTATATTTACCTAGCAACTACCAGACAGACAAGCGAGTTCTAAAGTCATTTTCATTGGTTATGTACTTTAGATTTAGATATCCCTGCTCCTTGGCATTGTTATACAATCCCTCTAACAACTCTGGATCTTTGCAATAGACTGCAATATAAGAACTATCTATAACTAATAATGCGAGTACGCAACTGCTATTTAGAAAATCGTCGTAAGTCTTAATTTCGCATGTTTTACTTTTAAGGGGAAAAGCCTTTATATCTTGAAATATCAAGTAATATTCATTGTTTTCGATAATATCTTTTAGGGCTCTTCCTTCCATATCTTCTATTAACCCTGGGAAAAGCTCCTCTAGTTCTCCATTAGCTAGAGCATAGGATTCTTCTCCCCCCACCCACCAATTATATTCTTCTACTTTCATTGGCTTCAATATTTGTCCGAGAAATCTACCGTACTCATTAGGTATCTCAAAACTAATTCCTCTGATCATTCAATTATCACCCTATTCTTTCTAAGATTTGAGACAATACCTCGGCCCTTATATGAAGTCTAATCCTTCCTCAATATCACCACAAAATGTCCTTCTCATAGAATTTTGATGATTAAACTCCACTAAAAATTGATCCTCATATTTCAAACAATACTCAATTTGTTCTTTAAAACTCCTCCAAGTCACCTTCTCCAGAGCAGCTTCTATAGAAAAATAGCCAATTTCATGACTCTCCTGCGACGTTTGGAACTCACCACCAATGGGCCTTCCCAAAAATAATGTGTTACAAACAGATGACTTAACGTCCTGAAACATCCCGCAAAATTTAACAATCTCTATATCTATTCCGGTTTCTTCTTTAACCTCCCGTATGGCTGCAGAGGATAGTGATTCCCCCTCTTCGACTCTACCACCAGGGATTTCCCATCCTCTCTTGGGTCCATGAATGAGTAGAATTTCATTATTATCATTTAACACAACCGCTGCAGCGGTCACTGTATGCTTCGGAGAAATCATCAATACCAAGTCCCTCACTTTGCTCAGTTAGGTTCTTTATTCATACATTTAGCTCTTCTTCTACAGTTCCGTCGATAATTAAACTTGCTTTCTCATATGGTCTTTCCAATTCTCTATACTTGTGCTCTGCTGGCATCCAGACATCTGCCCACATATTGCGCATATTCTCACCATCGCGCTCTATTCCCCTAGCTAATCGAGTGTTGTAGTCAGTTTCAATCCACACAGAGTAATCATAGTAATCAAAGAGCTCACTTCTAAGGCAATATACTCCCTCAATGATTACTACTCCTAAAGAAACTTTGTGCCACTCTTCAAGTAACTTATCTTGATTCCAGTCATATTTTTGATAATAACCTTCTATTCCACTACTTATTGGTTTTATAACTTGTTCCAATAGTCTTCTCCAGTCAAAACTACCCCCGATTAAGTCCAAATCCTTCATTTCATTCCGAGAGCTAGATGGCAAATAAAAATCATCCATTTGTATGATGGAAACTACTCTATCTTGATCAAATACATTCTTCAGCTTCTTAGCAAATGTACTTTTCCCAGCTCCACCGCATCCATCTATACCAATGAGTATGGGCATGTTATTTAATTTGTTTTGAGTAATCTTGGTGCTTATATCTCTAAGATTCATGTTTAATTCTCCCTATCATGGTTTCCGGGATTGCGTATAACGTTCTGGTAGTACCTCCGTAGGGTCCGTTATTTATTTTCAAAAGTTTTTTATAAATTTATATATCTTACCATTCTTCGGCTTTACGAAGCTGCCGCCCTTGTATCCCCTGTTCATAAGTTCACGTCTGAGCGCCGTCATAAAGGCACCATGGGTTACAATCAACACATTCTCATATTTATCGTGCCTATCTTCTATCATAGTAATTATCTTCTTTGCTCTCTCCATTGTTTGTGTCCGATCTTCCTGAGAGCGATGCTTAAATATCCAACCTATTCTCCCTAAAATCAACCACATATTTAGATGCAGCTTCAAGTTTATATTAAAAAAAGGGTTAATATCTATCTCCCTAAGATCTTCGGTTATTATGATTTCACCTTGGTGAATAGTATCAGCCGTATGTATTGCCCTTGTCATATTACTCGAATAACAAGCATCCCAGTTCACATCCGTAATCGTCAGATTAGTACGATCAATATTTGATTCATTGTACAGATCAATCCACTCACGAAATTCAACTGATGTCATCCAGTAACCCGGTGTATTAATAAGCACTTTATAATGTCTTACCAGTCCAATTATCATGATGATACCTCTGAATTAATTGATTTTGCCATATTTCATAACGTTATTGTGTTCACAACCTCCCACCAACTTAAGGCCGGCAGGCTGAGGCTATCGTCTTCAACGTTTACTTATTGGTGAGCAAGTATATTTACCAGCTTTCCAAACGGGTCCCTAACAAAAAACCTCCGAACTCCCCAAGGTTCATTTGTAGGTCCATATTCTATCTGAAATCCATTTTCTATAACTCTCTCATAGGCAGTATCAACATCATCAACTTCAATAGATATGTCAGGAATAGAAGTACCTGATCCCCCTTGAGAAGCAATTGAAATTTGCACCTTCATATCTTGATTTAATCCGTAAGTTGTAATCCAACCCTGATCCATTAGTAGATCGAGTCCTAACACGTCTTGATAGAATAATTTGGCCTTTGAGATATTATCCGAGTATATATTCGTTACAATTCTTTTTACTATCATGACTTCCCTCCGTGTTTTTGAATAGACATAGCCTCGCTGGATTGTCTGCTGATTCACTTCCACGAATTATCTCTCCCAGACCCAGGAGCCGCCAAGCGACGCAGCGTGAATACGGTATTATTTGTAGTTGGAACCATCTTGAGGTTTCGGTCAAAATTAATTATTATGCTTTATTCATCTTTCATCGGCCAATATGCATAGCTTCCACCAGGAACTGATACTAATAAAAAGCCTTTGTTACCACTTAATTGCCATCCCTCATATAAAGAACTGTCATGAAACACCTCTAAATTCAGATCATTGTCAAACGCTATGGAAATATCCGAGATATCTTGATAATGTGTTATCTCTTTAATTGTGTTGTTAATTAATGCTTTTTCAAATATTTCATATGCCTTATCACTATTGTCTTTTACCTCGACTTCAGTACTTCCAACAAGAATAGATTTACCTCTTCGTAATCGCCAAGGACATTCGATTGTAAAATAACCATCCTCAAAAGTAATTATGGGGTACATTCTATTAATTTCAGTTACCCTCTGGTTTATGAAGTGACTAAAGTTAATATCGCTTTTTAATCTTGTCATGTTTTTATTCCTTTTATGGTTTTTAGGTTTACGGCCATTTCTCATAACGTTTCCGTGTTCACGACGTCCTACCATCTTTAGCCCGAAGGACGGCTCGGTGCGGTTACGTCGCAGTTGTCATTCGGTAGAATCCTTCGACCTACGTCAAGACCAACGCAGCTTTTCCGCCGATGCATAAAAATATTGTTATGTGTCCCTCGGACATCTCTGAGAAACCCAAAACTTATTTATTCAATTTCTTCACATAGACTTTTAATACATATGGTTTTTCATCTGATCCATCAGAATAACCTTCAATTGGTAGTCCATTAAGAAAAGGATAAGCTAAGAATTCATCTAATATCGGTTCCATCCGATCTAGTAATTCCAGTTCGCACCCAAAAGGTAGTCTCTGATGAACAGTAGATATTAAATTGAGTCTCAGTTGACTTGCCATCCGATCAAACCAAAGATAGAAAGTCATTCCGTGTTGTCCACTTGATACTTTTATTTGGTTTTGTCGATTATCTATTACCATACTAAAGAAATCTACAAAATCATTAATATTTATTTGGCTTGCCAATTCTTGTTCTAATGATATGCGCCACATATTGTTGCTGATTTCTTTATCCAGATCTTCCTTAGAAGATCCGATAAATATCGGGTCAGTTATGATATCTTCAAGATTCTTAAAATACTCATATTTATCCATGATTCTCTCCTTAAACTTGCAACAACATTAGTTTTTGACAAGCTTTTCGGGGTTTCACATAACATTCTTGTATTCACGAACCCTCACTGGCTTAAGCGCGTAAGTGCAGGTCCGACAGACTTCGCATCACAGGTGTGTCGCCTGATTCCACTTCTTCGAGTTCTATCTAGCGGACCGGGGGGCCAAAGGTTCCGAAGCATGAATACATTATTAGATGAAGTAACCGACTTCTGCGTAAATACTTACAAGATCTCTTCTAATAACTTGATTTCATTCTTAAGATTTGTTTCTACTTTTTCTATCTATTCCTCTGGGGCTACTCTTACAACAGGGAATCCACTATTATGAATTAGATAGTATTTTAATTGAAGATAACTACTTATCGGAAAGTCCTGGGCGTACCATTGCTTGCGATAACCAATAATTCCATGTGTTTTCAATATGGTTTCAAGCGTCAAAATTAATTCCGTCAAAAACTCATGTAAGCTACACTCTTCATTAAAGATTACTTCCCCTGGCAAGGATTTAATCCCATCGTTATAACAAGTTATTTCCACACGAATTATTTCATCACTGTTGTTTTCAATCCTCCAGCAATATAATGCTGGTTCAGAATCCCACTCAAATTGGACAACTGTCTCAAGTTCATCAGGTGTAACACAATTTGGAAGCAGAGATTCAATTGATCTTACTAGATCAATTAACGGTTCAGTTGCGTAACTTGGATAGATAAGTACTTCAGAGTTACCGATTTGCAACTCAACTTTCGCCCAGCCAATGTTTTCCAAAGTGTATTTAAACTTCATTGAAATGGCCCCCGTCATAAGATTTGGCTGATTTCATATCACGTTTTTGTATTCTCGATTCACTTTCAACTATTCCTAGCTTTTAACACTTTTAGTCATTTAGTCAACAAGTTGTAAATTTCTTCTTGTTCCCATGTGGTTAGTGTATATTCCTTACTGCTCTTCAAATATATCTTTAGTTTGTTTGACATTATGTACATCGTCTTAATCTTCTTTACTTCTTTAATATCTGTTCTTCTTATTTCAAAAGATCTTTGGTTCATAGATGCTTTATATGAATCAAATTTGATAACTTCTTCCGTTATCAGCAGCTTCCCTACAGCTTGTTCCTTGCTACTAATGATGTAATTGACCTGTCCTTCATATAATGGAGATTGAGCATTAAGCTGCAAGACGATCATCCTTTTATGTTTTATTTTTTTAATTGTCTGTATAGGGATTGCGTATAAGATTTTGTTATCACGAAGCCCAGAGGCCTAGCCCCCCAGAATACGGTGTTATACGATAGATTACTCTGCTCAAATTAATCTTCATAGTACCATTTCGGTTTAATTAGTCTAAAATAATCATGATCTTCTAACACTCTATTAATCTTATTCATCATTATATTCGTTTCTTCTGGTTTAACTTTTATTATCCATACAATCGATGAAATAAGACACATCGCCAAATAGAGCGAATACAATCTCCAGAAATGATCGTCAGGTTCTGAGTCTTTATAATATCCTCTAATCTGGCCGATTGAAAAAGGAATACTTACTTCCGAACTAAACATTCCTACCTTTAGAAATTCATGAATGGGATCTCCCCAATCGTATCTATTAAAATCTATTACACCTGAGAGATGATTGTCCTTAATTATAAGATTCCCAACATGATAATCATCATGTTGGAATAGATTTGGCCTATGTTTCATTAATTGTAGATTCTCATCAATAAAGGACAAAATTCTCGATTCATTCTTAATCCTAACATCCTGCTGGAGGTACTTAACAAGGTAATCATTATGTTTCTTAAGCTTTCGATCGTACCACGAGGTAATATTATTAGGAGCAATAAATTTATGGATTTTGAGCAATTCCTCACCAGCTTCAAATCCAATATTGAATTGCTCTTTCAACGAAAGGTTAGATAGTACCTCCGAGGCTTCGTCACCCTCTATGAAAGATAAAATCATAAACCCAATTTTAGAGCCTTCTAGATTGCCCATCTCTAACGGCCTTGAGCATTTCACGTTATATTCCTTCATCCTCAATAGAGCCTCAAATTCCATTTCTTTTGAAGAAAAGTGTTCATGATCAAAAGTTCTGAGGAGAAACTTTTGATCTTTTCTTAAAACAATATATTTACTTTCACTTGAATAACCCTTGTGGATTTGTTCTATTTGAACCTTACCTTGTAAAAAAGGAATGTGTTCAATTAATAACTGCTCCATGAAATCCCCCCGTAGTGTCTTTCGCCTACTTTCGTATAACGTTGTTGTATTTACGAAACGCCCCAGCCATAGATAACTCTTATCTTAGGCTGAGGCGTTTGTTGTGAGCTTCTTCCATGATTATACATCTGACAATCAAAGGGCGATAGCCCGATGCGGGAATATGTTGTTATAGGATGTACCGTGCCTACTTTGCTTTACTCCCAATAAAAACATACATAGTAATACTGTAAAAATACTGCCCTTTACCGTTTAGCTCTTCAAGGTCACTTATGAAAGTATTAAACTGTTCTTCTGAGATAAATCCTCTTTTAACTAATGATTTGAAGCCATAGATCATCATATGTCCGTAGTGGGGTTCACTGAACTGTGTGTTAGTAAGTACATATGTCTCTATTCTACCGCTTTCAAAAAAACCTGATTCCTGAAAGGTTCTCCATAGTCGTCTACCCATCCAAGGATCGATATCGTCCATCCAATCTTGTTTCCAATCATTGAATGTCTTAACAATATTTCTAATTAATTCTTTGTCGGTTCCATCAATTAACTGTGAATCCCAATCAAAATGTGCAAAAACAACTTGCCCATTCGGCTTAAGAACACGATGAACCTCTTCAAGTAACTGCTGTTTATCAGTTATGCATTCCAACATATTGTTAGAGTAAACTACATCAAAAGTCTGGTCTTGAAAAGGAATTCCTTGTCTAACATCTTCAAATAAAAACTGGATACGATCACTGCCATACTTCTCTGCTGCTTCTCTAACAAATGCTTGTATTGAATCTATACCGTAAAGCTTTGATTGACCATCAAGATTCTCAGAAATTCTAAATAGATCATACCCTCTACCACACCCCACATCGAGAATATTCATACATGGCTTAACGTTAATTAATGAGTATATAAATTCTCTCATCTTCATATAATTCTCATCCATTAGGACACCTACTATCTGAATGGTTATGTGTTTTTCAGGGTACTTCCTCTAACGTTTCCGTGTTCACGACGTCCCACCACCTTAAGGTCATGAAGTGACCGGCCGCAATGCGGTTAGGTGGTGCGAATGTGTCCCGGCAACTGCTTCCCCGACTTATCTTCCGGGACCGAGGCAGTTTGTCCACCGATGCTTGAACACATTGTTATGTGATGCCTATGCCATCCTCGAGTTACTGTGTAACTACTCTTTAATAACTTTTATTTCTTTTGCCGCTGCTTGTTCTGGGTAAGATTGATCTATTCCACCATCAATCCTGTAATATATTTTTTGTCCGGGTTGCAGTTTACGTGTATTTGTACTCAACCAAATCGCTCTGCCATTATATTCATCAAGAATATTTTTCCAAGATTTATTTAAATACTTATCCTCGATTACTAATATCCGGGATTCAGTTACTTCTAAAATATATCCTACTCCCTCAGATAATGAATTCATTGAGTTGTCTTTATTACTACATCCGAAGATTAATAGAAGCATTATAAGAATACAGATTTTCTTCACTGTATTTACCCCCTAAATGGTTTGCAATTACTTGGGGTTTGAGTTATTAATTTTTCTGATGCATAGGTTTCATATAACGTTTTCGTATTTACGACGCTGACATAGTCGGTGTGTCCCGGCACACACTTCCTGGCTCCATACCTCCGGGACCAAGGGGCGGCTTTACCGACCTGCAGCGTAAATGTAATGTTAACTGGTGTCGGCTCTTCTCAAGTTAGCTTTAACATATTGCACTAATATGTCTTTTCGATCCTTTATGTCTTGTTCATCTATATATATATTATTCGGGTCTTTATGTCTTTATATGTTTAGATTTTATAGGTTTTTCAGTATTATAGTGTTATCTGATGCCCATGCCCTCTTTGTAAAACTTACATTTGTCTTTGTTTTTTGATAGTTTTGTACCTGACTACCCTACTAAAATAATGGATCAACCATATTAATATTGTCACAATAAATAGTAATGACATAATGATTAATATGACCATTCGAATAATTGTTTCATCTTTGTAAAAATCATCGTAGTACTTCACTTTAAAAACTGGAATATATCCTATTTCCGGAATTTTGGTGACTCCATCAAACTTTCCGTATACAGTTACATCGCCGATTTCTGCTGGATCGTCAACATATTTATATGGTGTGTTTCCTACTAATTCAATATCATATGTATCTATATCGGGGTAAATCTTTTTGAGCATTTTTTTTGTATAGTTATCATCTATGTAAAACATAGGGCCAGTTGAAACCTGAAGATTTGCATGTATTCTATTAATACTTGGTAAAAACATATAATATAAAAAGGCAAATGATTTATAGTCGGAACCAATAGTGGATAAACATACAACAAAATATAACACAATAACACTATATAAGATTCTTTTAAGTTTACTTTTTTCTCTTTTTTTGTGCTTCATTGTTTTGCCCTCAATCCGGTATTTATAGGTTTTTAAAGCTTTATAGGTCTTGTCCGTTGTCCTCTTGTTAGCCTTTATCTTTTATTAGTCCTTTTAGTCTTTAGTTCTTATTTTCTTTATCTAGCCGATTTCCGATAACGTCTCACATATTCACGAACCAGAGAACCTTAGGCCCCAACGGGGGCGGCCGCGACGCGGTTGGGTTCGCAGGGTTGTCCGCCTGGCTCCGCTACCTCGAAATGCCTCGGGCGGACCGAGCAGCCGTAAGACTGCGATGCGTGAATACGGTGTTATCCGAAGTATCCTGCTTCATTGATTAAACTCATGAGAATAAGTTTGCTTTTTCAACTCATCAATCGAATGAACATTCGCACCTATATTAAAGAAAGAAACATCCTTGAATAAAATACTAATCTGATTAGAGATTTTTGATTTCTCTAAATCACCTTTTATTTTGATTATTAGTTCATAATCAGCGTCGGTGACTTTTCTATCGAACTTAACATCCAATTGCATGGAACTATAAAGTTTTTCTTCAACATCCGCATATGATGGGATCGGTTGTTCAACATTATTAATTCCACCAGAACCTGCCAAACTTACGTTACATTTTGCCTCGGAAGTATAATTACTTATAATACTCCTGCAGAGGCGTGTTGCTTCTTCTGACCATAAAGAATGTGGGTAATTGTCCCACAACCCATATCCTTCTCTTTGAGTCACGTAAAATCTGTTATTTATATTTCCTGAGTCAATGAATGCACTATACTCCATCTCTTTAAAACTATAGTAGACAGAGTCAATTTTATAATTTAAATCCGGATACTTAAGACTAAGATAATCTTCAACTTCTATTTTAAATTTATGTTTTCCCCATGGTGTACCACCGTTTAAGATGTAGTATGTATTTATAATGAAATAAATAAGTAAAGAGCTTGGAATAATTATTAAAATAATTTTTATTGTTTTCTTCATTTACTCGATCCCTTCAGGATATTTCGGATAACTTCTTTGTATTTACGAACCCTCACTGGCTTAAGCGCGCAAGCGCGGGTCGTCAGACTTAGCCGGTGAAGGGTTGTCTGTGAATCTACTTCCTAGAAAATGCTTCTTGCGGACCGAGGGGCGAATGCCCCGATGCGTGAATACGGTGTTAGGTGATGTCATTGCCATCCCGAACAACATACAAACTGATTAACCCAGCCAAAATAATTGACTGGGTTGTTAATCGTGGTTGTGATTAATCTATTGGTAACCCTGCTAACTCTAGCAGATCATTCCTGTCCTGCAAATTCAACCATATGAGGAATCCACGATCAACTATGTGCATCTTTAAATTGGTTTCATCATAATCTAAAATGATAGGTTGAATCCCCTTTGAAATCTGCAATGAGGCTGTTGACTTCAATGCCTGAGTTAAGTTTCCAGGGTTTAACTCCTCTCCTTTGGGATGTTTGCCGGATATTATCTTCCTCATATCCGAATACTTAATGCCTCGTTCTAACTGTTCAATAGATGAAGTGAGTATTGGATATAGGAGCCACTTATACATTTCAAGTACAGTTGATTGAAAGCCTTCTGAAAAATTGGTGATAAAAGAATTATATCTTCCAGATTGTTGATCTACTATTAATTTTACTACTATGTCTAATCTAACTTGGTCATTAACAGTAGCTAAATCTTCCTGAGTTTCGGAGATATCACTAAGTTTGCATGCAATATAACATGCTTCTTGAACAATATACACATTATCAAAACAAGAACCTAACAAGTCACTCTTGAATTTATCAGTGAATGAGATGTTTAGTAATTTCTCGCCTTCTTCAATTACTTCTCGAAGTTCATTTTTTGTCCATTTATCTGCATTAATTGAGACTATCCTTCCTGTCAAGTCACCATTATGTATTATTAAACGGTTTTCATCTAACCAGACCCCCACAACTATAAAACAAAAGTTAGAGTTTTCGTGGTAAGCCTTCAATGCAATTGCAAAATCCCTTTGGACTTCGATAGGTAAGTAATGAAAGTCCTCAAGTAGTATATACTTATTAAATTTCATAGCTTTTAAAGCTGAAATTATATCATTTACATCTTCTGCGTCTAATTCTAACTCAACAGTTGTAGTTTCAGTTTGAGTTCCTTGTTCAATCTCTGCTCTTACCGAAGCTGTCCCAATTGGTAATAGCGTCTTTAAAGATGCTATTATTTTATTTTTCCCACTTGTTGTTCTCTTTGTGGATTGAGTAAGCTCAAAACCAGCCCTCTTAAGAATATTAGTGTTTATATCTTCCAAGCTCCATTTATTAGAACAGTGAATTACTATGTAGTCTTTAGCATCAAGACACTTTTTCCTTAGACTTGTTTTTCCTTGTTTTGAACTACCATAAATAACGATATGTTTTTCTCTATTTAGATTCGAGACAAATACATCATCAATGCCTGCTCGTGAAATATAATTTAAAGGAAGATCTCTTGTTATACCATAAACATCAGATATTTTATTTACTATCATGGATTTTCTCCTCATTATTAGTTTTCTACATAGTTCTACATTTACGTAAAATTTCCTCTTTATTGCAATGATTTCACCTAACGTTCCTGTATCTACGAACCCGAGAGGCTTAAGGTGCGAACGCGCTGGGTCCGACGGACTTAGCCTTGCAGGGTTGTGAGCTGAATCCGCTTCCTTGCTTACATCTTCTTGCGAACCAAGGGCAACGCCCGCAGCGTAGATACGTTGTTAGATGATGCATATGTCATCTTTGAATCTACCCTCATTAATCTCCAATATGATAGTAATCAGGGTCCAAGATAATCTCATTACCATTCTTGTTTAGCCACTCATTACTGATTGTTATAACATCCCAAATTCGTTTAGAAAGTTCATTCCTCGAAGCGAAATTTATATTATGAAAAGATAAAAGAGCTTCTTTATGACCAATATTTATTATCGCTCTGTTGACTACCCTAAACTTTCCTTCAGCATCTTTCTTTACAAGAATGTATGAATTAATAGGGTTTAAAGAGTTCGTTGTAGATGCAGAAATCACATCGTACTTATTATCTATTTTCTTAACGTTTTGAAATATATTCAAATTACTCCTCGATGAAATGCTCCACTTATAACTCCTTATCCAATCTCTAAATCTTAAAATTGTTATAGCCCATTCAACTGGATAAATATTAGAGGTAGTAATCACATTGTAAAGATCATCTAACTTTTCACTTACATCATTCAGATTATTATATACAAAGAAACCAAGTATCTCTTTATTTTCTTGTAGTTTCTCATTTAATTTTGATTCGGTTAAATTTAGTATTTCAGTCACTTTAGCTAGTGATTCAGACATAGAAATAGTCCCATACACGAATGAAGTCATATGCTTTAGCATTTCAAGCAAACAAAAATCCACTTTTCCTTTAATGTGGTCCTTTATGGGATTAAACAATATACCCTTTGAATGTATATCAGAAATACTTTGAGAAATTATCTTTGATACTCTCTCTTTCTCATTTAATTCATCTGAGTTATAAAATAGTATACGCTTGTGATTTAGATCAAATGGAACATCTATTACCTTTCCGAATTTCTTATTAAAAAGACATATTATTTTTTCCCATCCTAATACCTTCGCTGCATAACCTAATTCTAATAACACATTAGGATTAGGTGTCTTTCTGCCTTCGTAATCTTGATTAATTATTGATATATCACATATAAAAATATCAGTCTTATCAATTTTATTAAATATTGTTTCACTAATGTCTGGAGAACCCGTTACACCGAGAGTATCTCGGTCGTAATCTAAATAAATCGAATATCCATTGTTTTCACTTCTTTTTATCGCCTTCTTAATTACCTCTTCAATAAATGAACGATTTGTATTATTGGGTAAATCAGATTGCCAAGAATAAAATATAGTATAATTCAAAAGATCAACCTCACTATCCTTTAGGTTTACAGATGTTTCATCTAACGTTCCCGTATTCACGAACCCGAGAGGCTTAAGGTGACAACGTCGCCGGCTGCGCTTGCGCAGTTAGCCTCGCAGGGTTGTTCTCCTGAATCACTTTCAGCTTCATACTCATCGAGCGAACCAAGGAGCCGTCAGGCTCCGCAGCGTGAATATATTGTTATATGATGTAGCCCACTTCTCCGAATAGCATACTATAGTATTTCATAAATCTTTAAACTCCTAATCTTTGAATCTAAATACCTGCTTGTTCCTATAAAATCTGAATATATGGATTCCATACAATGTTCAATAATTTTGTCTTTGACTCCAGTAAAATTCATAATTACTTCAGGATTCACATCAATCTTAAGCATCTCTGTAATTGCATACTTTATGATTCCCGTAAGCCCACCTCTACCTGTAATTTCTTTCAACAAATTTACTCTGGAACTTGTTTTTTCTGGCAAGTCACTACCATCAAATTGTATAAACAATTTAGTTGAATTGAACTTACTATCACGTATGTGAATGTATTCATTAAGCTGTTCAACAAACTGCTCCGGAATATGTACTGAGAATCCGTTTATCGTTATTATTCCGATATGCTCCTTATACGAGGACCTAGGTAAATCAATGATCTTTCTATATGCAATTCCAGTAAACATAGTTAACTTATAAATTAGTGCAGACAAGAGTTTATTAAAACAAATTGAATCTGATTCTGCAAACCTTGATACATCCTCTATTACTTTGTTACATTCATTAATTAAGTCAATAATCTCTTCTTCAGTAAATGGACTTGATTTACCGGATTCTTTAAGGAGTGTATGTTCAGAAATTGCTTTGTTTATTGAATATCTAAAAGAATCAACTTTATGTGCGGGCAAACCCATAGCCTTTAATAACGGCTCATTCCTAACATGACCGGCAGTAATTATGTATACAAAAAATTCCTTCACTGCCGAAACAAACCTCTGTACAGTGGATACTGATATTACGTTATTCTTCGTGATGTAGTAATTAATACAATCAATTATTATATCTGTTGAGATACCTCTTAAGTATTCATTAATATTTTTTTCAGTCACGTCCTTGCTTTCAAGAAAATCTTGAAATACTCCCAGATCCTTATAATATCCATCAACTTTTCTTGCCTGCTCCGTTTGCTTTGATTGAATGAACTCATCAATTAAATCTTTCAGCTTCATAAGAATTCCCCCACAAAAGTAATAGATCTTCGGGCTATGTCATATAACACTAAATCCACGACACCTGTCGCGTTAACTCCCACTTCCTTAGGCAACTACGTCACCTAAACCACCCGGGTACAACCGATCCAGAGGGCTCTGAATTCGGCGAGCTTCCTTGGATGAGACATGGGTGTAGATCTGAGTCGTCTTAATATCCTCATGACCCAGCAGCTCCTGAATGTAGCGGAGATCCGTACCTGCCTCCAGCAGATGGGTGGCGAACGAATGCCTTAAGGTGTGCACGGTTGCATGTTTCCGAATTCCAGCCGACTGAAGAGCACGTTCAAATATTCGCTGTACACTCCTCACTGTAATGGGACGATCTCTCTGCGCACCAGGGAACAACCACTCATAAGGCCGTTCTCTCTCTAAATAACATACTAGCAATTCACCGGTTATATGGGACAACAAGGTCATGCGGTCCTTTTTGCCTTTTCCCTGCCTCACATGAACGAGCATCCGCCGCTGATCGAGATCATTCATGCCGAGCCGCACGACCTCTCCAACACGGAGTCCAGCAGAAAAGGTAAGCATAAGAATCATCCTATGCTTCAGATTGCTTATCGATCCAAAAATCAGCATCCGTTCCTCCATAGACAATACGGGCGGCAGCTTCTTTTCCTTTCTCGGTCTGGGCAGGTTCACGATCAGGTCAGGTCTTCCACAGGCTTGACTCAGAAAAAGCTTCAATGAGCTCATGGCTTGATTGATATACGAACGAGAACGCCCCAGCTTAAATAGCTGAAGAAGGTATGTCCCGGACATGCCCGGGTTGCAATTCAAGAAAATCCCCAGCTACATCCTCGCAGAATCGCCGGACATGCCCTTCGTAAGCTTTCTTCGTTTGTGTACTAAATCCCTTAAGGGTTAGCAATTGGCAGAATAGCTTCTGGAATTCTCGTATCTCCTTTGCAATTGAAGTATCATATGGAAAGTACTTTTGAAACATCTCATCTTTACGTAGTGGCGGATCTATACTTACCTCCTCTGCCTCGAACATATCGCTCAGCATTCGCACAGATTCCTCACAATACGGGAGCTCCCAGGATAGTTCGGCCTGAATACAGCGGCGCCCGGGGATTTTGCGAAGCTTTCCAACGACCGCAGCCTGGTACCCGTCTGTTTTTATCATTAAATGATCTTGAACTCTTTTAATTCTAAGCATTCTAATCATGCTCCTTTTATATAATTCTATGAGCCACATCTCCATACCTTCCATATTTCTACAGGCGGATACCCTGCACGACACTGCAAATTCATCAGCGAAAGAACACAAAAAAGAGACAGCCCTCCCCCGGAGGATCTGTCCCGATGCTATTAGGCCCTAGTCATTTTAGATATTCTTGCTCTAGCCTACTTTTGTCTAATTAAATATCAGCACTCCCAGAGTCACCATTCCTGCAATTCTAGCTGCTCTATCCATTTTGCTTCTTTTCTCGTCCCGACAATTAGTCAGGGCTGTAAATTCAACAAATTCGCTCTTTTCCACCAAACATCCCCCTATTCGTATCCATGTATATACGGCTATTGAGACAGCTCCTCCAGGTATCCTTTCATACTCTGGCTTCTAGATCTTTTGCCCGAGATTAGCCAAGCTGCATACATGATCACCACAGCCACAAGAGGCATGAACCAATACGCGACTGCCAGCAGCAGGATAGGAATACCTACAAAAGATAGCATAAAATGCTTCCATCCCCCGCTCGCATCCGGCCCGGTTACCCACACGATTACATCGAGGTAATGATTAGCCCAATAATACAGTCCATACCCCGCCGCTATATAAGGTATGAGCAGGATATACCCATAATTCAGCACCCATTTGGCTGTCACAATCAGTCTGCGCCTGGCTTTGCTTAATCGATCATTCATTCTATCAACCCCTCAAGTCATAGCTGCAATCCTCCCGTTATTCTTCTATATCTTCCCAGGAAAAACCTTCCGTAATTAAGCCCTTTACCACCCTCTGCATCAAAAAGTTTCTCGTTCCTTCCCAGCCCCTTAACTCGTTCCAGTGAATAACTACCCCAAACTTTCCCATACTGGAAAATAGGCCTGGTGGGTGCAAACCAACAGCCACCAGTCATTTGCCATCAACCTTTAACCATCAACCCATCCACTTCCCGCATCACGCACCAAGTCAGAAGGAGAAGGAGGCAACACCTAAGATGCAGCGACTATCACGAAGCGGCCGCAGACCCCGCCGGGGCTTACGGCTGTTCTTTAGAATTGCCCTGATCACCGCCGTCCTTGGCATTTGTGCGATCGGGGGAACCTTGATCTACCTGGCCAATACGCCGCTTCCGGTGGCAGACTCGGACCGGAATTCCCGGCTGGTGGATGTCAGCGGTGAGACGATTGCGACTTTCTCCTCCGGGGCCAAGAACCGGATCAGCGTGAAGCTGGATCAGATTGCGCCGGATCTTATCCACGCCACTTTGGCTGTGGAAGACCGCAATTTTTATAAACATATTGGTTTTGACGTGAAAGGCATGGCCCGCGCCGTGCTTGTGAATACTCGGCACCTGAACACAGTTCAGGGGGCCAGCACCCTGACCCAGCAGCTTGCCCGCAATCTGTATCTGTCCCACGAGCGAACTTGGACCCGCAAGGCGAAGGAAGCCATGTACACCGCCCAGCTTGAGATGAAATACAGCAAGGATGAAATCCTGCAGATGTATTTGAATGAGGTGTATTACGGGCATGGAGCGTATGGCGTGGAGGCCGCGTCGGAGATGTATTTTGGCAAGCCAGCCAAGTCCTTAACTCTTGCAGAGAGCGCCATGCTTGCCGGAATTCCGAAGGGACCGACTTACTACTCGCCGTATAACTCCATGAAGAATGCCAAGGATCGCCAGCACATCGTGCTGAAGACGATGGTTGAGACCGGAGCGATTACCCAGCAGCAGGCCGATGATGCCTATGCTCAGCTGCTCAGCTTCAAGTCGCCCTCTCAGCGTACCACCGGGGATGAAGCTCCCTTTTTCCGCGATTATGTCCGGAATATTGTGGTGAATCAGCTTGGCATCGACGAAAGTCTCTTGGAACATGGGGGCCTGACGATCTACTCTACGCTGGATATGGAGGCGCAAAAGGCAGCCGAAGCCGCAGTCTCAAGCGGCACAAGCGGAAGCCCGGACCTGCAGGCCGCGCTGGTGTCGATCGATCCGCGTAACGGGTATATCAAGGCTTTTGTAGGTGGAACGAATTATACGCAGAACCAGTACAACCATGTCCTGGCCAAGACGCGGCAGCCCGGCTCGTCGTTCAAGCCGATTATGTACCTGACTGCCCTCTCTTCCCGCAAAATGACCGAAGCCAGCATGTTCAACAGCGAACCGACCATGTTCCACTACGACGGGAACCGCAAGACGTACAGCCCGCGCAATTTCGGAGAAAAATACCTCGGCGAGATCGACATGCGCCAAGCCATCGCCGCCTCCGACAATATTTATGCGGTCAATACGATCCTGACCGTGGGGGCGAATCACGTCATCGACATGGCGCGCCGCATGGGCATCGACAGCCCGATGAAGCCTGTTCCTTCGCTTGCGCTCGGGACTTCGCCGGTGAGTCCTTTTGAGATGGCTTCAGCTTTCGCCGTCATCAGCAACCAGGGCAGAAGCGTCAAGCCCACAGCCATCGTAAAAATCACCGACAGCAGCGGCGACGTCCTCTACGAGAACACGCCTGCGCCGCAGGAGCAGATTGTCGAGCCCGCCGCCGCTTATGTGATGACGCATCTGATGGAGAGCGTGTTCGACACCGGGGGCACAGGCAACCGCGTATCCGCGGTAATGAAGCGCCCCGTTGCCGGCAAGACCGGCACGACCCACACCGACGCCTGGCTGGTCGGGTTCACGCCCGAGCTGTCCACCGCCGTCTGGGTCGGCTACGACAAGGGCAAGATCCTGGAGACTGCAGAATCGCGCAAAGCCGCGCCGATCTTCGCCCAGTTCACGGAGAAGGCGCTGGAGAAGGTGCCGCCGAAGATTTTTCCTATTCCGGACGGGGTGGTCAGTGTCTATGTGGACCCGCAGACCGGCAAGCTGGCCACAACCGGGTGTGCGGCCAATCAGCGACTTGAGGTATTCATCAAGGGCACTGAGCCGACGGAGTACTGCAGTGCTCATGGCGGCAAGGGCACTCCTGCTCCTACAGAGGCCAAAGACGGTCAGTCCAAGGACAGCTCCTGGTGGGGAGATCTCAAGCGCTGGTGGATGAATAAATAACGGGGTTATTTTGTGCTCGGATTTGCCTCTGTGGGCTTGGTTATATAACATGAAGGTAACCCATTTGGACCGGTTCCAGTAAGGAGGCAGTATCATGAGCAAGAAGCAAATACCCAAATCTGAAATAGACGGTAGGAGTACGGAGATGACTGCGTCAGAATCATCGGTGAGGCAGCAAAATGAAATGCAGAGCCTGCCTGGCGATGCGAACGCTTCGGCGGGTGCGGATGCTGCGGGCGCTCCGTCAGTTGCGAACGCTGCTTACGCAGCACCCCGGCTGCTCCCGGCTTCGATCTACCAGATGACTTCACTGGAGGCGGCACCCCGCCTGCTCGGACATACACTTGTCCGCCGTACGGAAGACGGGGAGATCCGCTCCCGCATTATCGAGACCGAAGCCTACGGGGGAGTGGAAGACAAGGGAAGCCATGCCTTCGGAGGCCGCCGCACCGATAGAACCTCCATCATGTTCGGGGAAGGAGGCAGCGCGTATGTGTATCTGATCTATGGCATGTACAGCTGCCTGAATGTCGTTACGGGCCAGGAGGGCGATCCGCAGGCTGTACTCATCCGGGCAACCGAGCCGCTGACGGAATTGGACAGGCTGGTCATGTCCAAATACCGGGACATCAAGTCCCGCAAGCCTGCTGATCTGAGCAATGGCCCCGGCAAGCTGTGCCGGGCCCTGCGCATCGACCGTTCCCTGAACGGGCTGGACCTGCGCACTCCTGGCGGACCCATCTGGCTGGAAGCCGGCGATGAAAGCCAGGACTTTGACATCGTAGAGTCCCCGCGCATTAACATCGACTATGCCGAGGAGTATGCGGCCAAGCCGTGGCGTTTTAACATTAAAGATCATCCGTATGTATCGGTCAAAGCCAAGAACGCCCCAATTTGCGGGACATTTCAAGGGTTAAGACTCCGTTAACCTCAGCTTCAAGCCCGGAAGAGGGTTCCCACTTCGCGAAACCTTCCTCCGGGCTTTTTGCCTGTCTTGTTATATGTGGTTAATAAGGGTTAACTAATAACTAGGACAATCACCCTAACATTCAAACCAATGTTTGAATATGTTGTAGAAATAGAGTATACTAACCTCAAAACAATCAAACGAACATTTGAATGATATGCCGAAAGGAAGCGAAGTACGATGGCAATCGAATCCCAAACACAAGTTGAAGTCTGTGAAATGACCTGTGAACACGAAGAGATCACTTCCAAGCTGCGGGAGCTGCTGCAGGAAGAGGAGATCGTGGGCATGGCCCAAATTTTCAAAGCGTTATCTGATCCTAACCGGGTAAAAATCGCCTTTCTGCTCGATCAGGGGAAGGAGCTGTGTGTATGCGACATCGCGGCGCTGCTGGATTGTTCCGTAGCCACCGCCTCCCATCATCTGCGCCAGCTGAAGTCCTCCCATATTACGAAGTCGCGCAAGGAAGGCAAGAACGTCTATTATTCGCTGAAAGACCACCATATCCAGACGTTAATCGCCATGACGCTGGAGCATCAGAGGGAGAAGAGCGATCATGAATAACTCATCCGCCAACCCAAAAGCTGAATTCAAAGTGCAAGGACTCTCCTGCGCCAATTGCGCCCGTGAGCTGCAGGACGAGATCCGCAAGCTTGAGCATGGGCAGGATGCCGCACTTCACTATAACAGCAGCAGACTGATTGTGAATCCTAACGTGGACCTATCCCGTGTTAGCAAAATTCTCAAGAGCGACGGTGCAGCTCTCGTTCTTCCTGAAGGCACACCTTCCGGTAGTTCACAAGCTAGCGGAGCAGCATCAGCTGTAAAATCTGACGGCGGGCCCTCCCACTCTCATGATCATACGCACAATCAATCGGACAGCCATTCCCATGCGAACGATCAGGGTGATGGACATGATCACGGGCACGCCCACAGTCACTCAGACAGCCACTCCCACGGACATTCCCATGGTCATGATCATGGCAGCCACGAAGGCGAAGGGCAGCTGATCAAGTGGCTGCTCGGTACCGCCGCGATTCTATATATCGCCACCTTTGCGCTAGGTCATGTTCTACCTCCAGCCGGGCTCATCATCTTCTACGCTGCGGCCATCGTTTTAAGCGGCTACTCTACCTTTTGGCGGGGTCTGAAGAATCTGTTCAAATTGAAGTTCAATATGGATACGCTGATGACTGTGGCTTTGGCAGGTGCCGTGGTTATCGGGGAATGGAAGGAGGCCACCCTGGTGGCTATCCTGTTCGGGCTCAACGAACTGCTTGAAGGCTACGGCATGAGCCGTGCCCGCAAATCCATGGAGGCGCTGCTCAGCGCAGCCCCTAAGCAGGCTGCCGTACTCCGCGCCGATGGCCGGACGGAGACCATTACTGCCGAGAAGCTGGTGGCAGGTGATGTCGTTATCGTCCGTGCCGGAGAGAAGATTCCTTCGGACGGAACGATTATAGACGGGAACAGCGCAGTAAATGAAGCGGCTATCACGGGAGAATCCATCCCTGTCTCGAAGAGTTCAGGAGATTTAGTGTTCGGCGGCAGTGTGAATACCGAGGGACTTCTGAAGATCAGAATCGAGAAGGCTTACCAGGACTCATCCCTCTCGAAGATCATGCATTTGGTACAGGAAGCGCAGGATACCAAGACGCCTACCGAACTTTTTATTGATAAATTCGCGAGATACTACACCCCTGCCATTATGATTATTGCAGCACTTGTTGTTCTAATTCCTCCTCTGCTCTTCGGGGCACCTTGGATGAAATGGGTATATGAAGGCTTGGCCATTCTGATCGTTGGCTGTCCGTGCGCACTGGTGCTCTCCTCACCAATTGCACTCGTGAGCGGAATGACCCGCAGTGCCCGCAGCGGCGTGTTGATTAAAGGCGGCATCCATCTGGAGCAGCTCGGCCGAATCAACATGATCGCCTTCGACAAAACCGGAACGCTCACCGAAGGACGTCCCGCCGTAATTCAAGAGGTGGTCTACGATCCGGAGCATTTCTACGCTGCAGCCGGAGCTATGGAGCAGTCCTCTCTTCACCCGCTCGCCAAGGCGGTAGTCCGTAAGGCCGAAGAGTCGGGAATCACTCATTTTGCCCAGGTGAATAACCTGACCACCCTGCCTGGCCAAGGAATTCAGGGGGATATCGAAGGGACTCGATACTGGGCCGGGAACGAACAGCTTCTGCTGCATGTCTCTCTCTCCACTTCAGACAGAGAGCGTGTACAGGCAGATCTTGATCAGTTAAAAGAGGCTGGGCTAACCGTTGTCCTTGTCGCCGATGCGCAGCATGTTCTGGGCATTGCCGGGCTCGCAGACCAGATTCGTCCCGAGAGCCGGGATGTAATCGCACAGCTTCACCAGGCCGGGATAGAGCATACGGTCATGCTGACCGGGGACCATGCAGGTACAGCCAAAGCTGTAGCTAAAGCAACGGGCGTCACGGATTGGTACGCCGGTCTCCTGCCGGAGCAGAAGGTCGACAAGATTAAGGAGCTGGCGGCCAGAGGAAGCATCGCCATGGTTGGCGATGGCATCAATGACGCTCCGGCCCTCGCCACGGCCCAGCTGGGCATTGCGATGGGCAAAGGCACCGACAGTGCCGTGGAGACCGCCGACATTGTCCTGATGCAGGATCATCTCGGCAAGCTGCCGACAGCGATCAAGATCGCCCGGCTCTCGAACCGGATTATCCGCTGGAACATCGGCATCAGCCTCGGCCTCAAGCTGATCGCTCTGCTGCTGACGATTCCAGGCCTGCTTACGCTCTGGATCGCTGTCATGTCCGACATGGGTGCGACCATTCTGGTCACCCTGCTTGGACTGACCGTCCTGCTTGGCAAAGATAAGTAAGCTTAAGCCGACGGTTGAAGGTTTTCTTTTCATCCCTAATAAAAGTGGCAGTTCAGGCCCTCATGCGAAGGTCTGACTGCCACTTCTGTATGTTCATCGTCCGCTAATAGATACGCTCTTGAATTCAGTCATCCCCGGCCTGCCATCCATTGAATTGTGAACAAGGAATAATTTACACTAAGAAAGAATGATCCTTACATAAGCTCTGAATCCTCATCCCATAGGAACAGCAGATCCCACGAAAGGAATATGATCTCTATATGAATCATCAGGAACTCATCGAGCTTGGTCTCAGTTACCCGGGAACCAGCCTTCGTTACCCTTTCGATCCCAATCTTCCGGTGCTCTATGTCGGCAGCAAAATGTTCGCCCTTCTGATGCATCACCTTGGCGTCCAGTCCGTCAACCTCAAGACTTCCCCAGATGAGGCCTGGGTTCAGCGCGAGAGCTATCCGGGAACCGTTATCCCCGGCTACCATATGAACAAGCGCCACTGGAATACCGTCCTGCTGAATGGCCAGGTCCCTGACGAAGTCATTGGCTCCATGCTGCTGGAATCCTACCAACTGGTCGTTGCCAAGATGCCTAAGGCATCCAGGCTGCTTCTATTTCAGGGTGAGAAGCCAATGGGGGACCAGGAATAACACGCTAAGCTGCGCTGCGTGTCACCGAGCTCTAAGCTGTAATCCCCTCGCCGCTCCCCCGCCCCCTGGAATCTAATCCTTGGCCATCCCATACCCGTTTCTGGACCTCCACATTACGCTTCCACGCAAAAAAGCCTCCCCAACCGGGAAGGCTCTTCTTGTAATTTACCCAGATTATCCTTCAAGCGCACTCTTCAGCTCGCTCGAAGAGCGATTCCACCAATCTTCATTATGCGTGACCAACAGGGTACGCAGCGCCTGCTTCTCTTCCGGTCCCAGCTCATCCAGCATGATCCGGCGCTTGATCGCATAATCCAGCTTGTTCACGTGGTCAGCAAGAATCTTCCACCCGCGCTTCGCTTCGGTATCGATCAGCATCTCACACGCAGTCGCTCCGCCATACAGCTGCCCTTCTGGCGTGCGGTCCACCGCAACCCATACCAGCCATACCTGACGGCCATCCGGCACGTCTTCTTTATTCGCGGAGAACTTGATGCCACGTTCCACTTTACTCTTGGCATGCATGGCACCCATATCAATCTTCGCTTCGCCGCCATCAATAATAATGGGCGACACGCTGTTCAGGTCAATCGAATCTGCTCCAAATCCCTTGTGTTTATTGCTCTTCTCATTCCCGCTGATAATATTCAAGGCAATTTGCTTCTTGCCGGTCTTGTTCAGATTGTCCATAGTCCCCTCCGTTAGTGAGCTGCAGCCTTGCTCAAGACTCATACTTCCCTCTACAGCAATAGCTCTATATTTTAATTTTAACTAATAATCCTCCAGATGCAAACATATACATGCCTTAGATGCTTGTCAACGGGAGGTATCCAAGAATGACCCCACCACGGATCAAAATAATACTCATCTCTGTTCTCAGCTTTATTGTTATCAGCGGCACTGTCTGGTTCAGCCTGACATCCGGCCCGGCCCGGCCCTCATTTGCACCAGAAATGGGCAAGCTCCCCCAGGATCAGCCCAAGGCACCTGACAGTATCGGCACTCCCGGCACAGAGCAGCTTAGTGACCGCGTTGCCGAATACCACATCGATGTGAATCTTAACGAGAAGACCCGCACCTTAACCGGCACCGAAAGTGTGACCTGGAAGCATCCGGGCAGCCTGCCGGTGAGCGAGCTTTACTTTCACCTGTATCCGAATGCCTTCGCTTCCAAGGATACCACCTTCATGAAGGAATCCGGCGGCAAGCTTAGGGGAGACGCTATGCCCAAGGACGGATGGGGCTCCATGAAGCTGACCGGAATCCGGACCACCGACGGCATCTCCTTAATTCACCGTCTTCAGTATGTTCAGCCTGATGATGGCAATACGAACGACCAGACTCTGGTCAAGGTGCGTCTCCCCCGTCCGGTTCAAGGCGGAGAGAGCACCACCCTGCTCATTAACTTTGAGGTTCAGCTTCCTAAAGTATTCGCCCGCATGGGTACTGCAGATAACTTCGTGATGGCGGGTCAGTGGTTCCCCAAGCTCAGCGTGTATGAGCCAGCCGGAACCCGGGGCCGCACCTCGGAGGGCTGGAACCTCCATCAATATCACGGAAGCTCGGAATTCTATTCCGACTTCGGCATCTTCAGCGTACGGATCAACGTGCCAAGCTCCTATATTGTCGCAGCGACCGGTTTTCCCACCAAGACCGCCGTCGTCAAGCAGAATCGCAAGACTTACCAATTCTATGCGGATGACGTGCATGACTTTGCCTGGGCTGCTTCTCCCGACTTCGTCTATGCAGAGGAGCCGTTCTCATCGGCCGAGGTCCCCGGTGTACGGATCAAGCTGTATCTCGATCCGCTTCATAAAGATCTGAAGGATCGTTACTTCTATGCGGCCAAGGCTGCTCTGTCTTCCTACAGCAAGTGGTATGGCCGTTATCCTTATTCGACTTTATCCATCGTCGTGCCCCCGGCTAGCGGCAATGGGGCGGGCGGGATGGAGTATCCTACACTCGTAACCGCCTTTGGCGCCACCTCGGAATCACCGGGATACGAGCTGGAGAGAACTGTTGTGCATGAAATCGGGCATCAGTATTTCTACGGCATGATCGCCAGCAACGAATTTGAGGAGGCCTGGCTGGATGAGGGGTTCACCTCTTACGCCGAGGACAAACTCATGGAGAGCGCCTACGGGATTCAACCTAATCTGCCTGTACAGGCAAGCTTCGTGAATCACCCCGCTGCCCTGCCGATGGATGCATGGAAATATGGATCTTCTGATATCTACGCCCAAAATGTATATACCCGCGGCAAGCTCGTACTGCTCGGCATTGAACGCCAGGTCGGAACCGGCACCATGAACAAAATCATGGCCCGCTACAGTGCCAAATATCGCTTCAAGCACCCCACAACCTCGGACTTCCAGCGAATCGTGGAACAGGTCACCGGGCGGTCATGGAAGGATTACTTCAATCAATATGTGTACAGCGGACAAATGGCCAACTACTCGGTCGATTCCATTACAGTGAGCCCCGTGCAGACCCGCAGCGGCCCTATATTTGAATCTGTCGTGAAGATTAGCCGGCTCGGCGGTACCTATCCGGAGGTCCCCGTTCTGTTCAACTTCAAAGACGGGCATCTCGTCCGCAAGATCTGGAAAGGCGATGAGAACCAGATCGTCTACAAGCTGCAGTACAAACAGCCTCTGGCCTGGGCCATGATCGATCCCGGCTACACGCTGGTGCTTGAGAACAAGCATATCGACAACTATCTGAAGGCAGAAGTAGAAGAAAAGATCGGAACGCGGTGGAATCTGGGCATAACCAAGGTAGTGGAATCCCTACTTGGATTGCTCTCATGGTGAGGTGACAATACAATGAAATACATTCGTAATGGATGGCAAAGTACCAAAGATCAGTTCCCGGTCGTCATAATTTTATTTCTTTATCAGCTGCTCTGGGGAGTCTTTCTCTATAGGCTGGTCAACTCTGCCATCATCCCGCTGCTAGAGCGCTACCCGGATCCGGCCCCAACCCAGCTGAGCCGCGTTCTGTTCCTGATTGAAGGCCAGCTGGAGCTGAAATACAGCTCCGAGGTTCACCTCTACTTCTGGCTTCTTGCCGGCATGTTCATCCTGCGGATGCTGCTTACTCCGCTCATTCAGGCAGGGATTCTCTACGGACTTCGGCCGGCAACCCAAGATGGGGCAGGTCTCGTATTCTTCCAAGGGATCGGCCGGCTGTGGAAGCCGGTCACCGTCTTTTACCTCCTGGAGCTTATTCTTGTCCTAGGTCCCGCTTACTGGCTAGGTCCCAAGCTGCTGGATCTACTTGTACAAGGTGTCCAGGCTGGCGGCTATCCGCTTCTCTATACGGCTATATATATTCTGGGCTGGCTAATTTATGGCTATCTCATTCATCAGCTTCTTCTATATGCTCAGTTCGGCTATATTTTCGGAAATGGCATGCTCTCCTCCATCCTCGGCTGCTTGCGAAGATTGGTTATCGTCGCTTCTATCTCCCTGATTCTGGGCGGAGCGGCCCTGCTTCTATTCGGAGTCTTCAGTGCGGCGTCCTGGATCTGGACCGGGTTTCTGGCGCTGATTCTCCAGCAATCCTATCCTTTCATTCGTGCGCTTCTCAGTATTTGGCACATCGCCTCGCAATATCATCTTTGGAATGAGAAGAATTAAATCTCTCCCTGAACCTCCATACCCCGCGTCCCTCAAGGCTTTCGCGATTCTGCGGAAGCCCTTTTTCTTTCAATCTGCCAAGAAATCTCCCAAGTAACCATTGCCAAAAGATTCCTGCCTTGCTACAATGTGAACTATGAACAGACAGTAACAACATTGTAATTATTTTTTTAGTCGCAGCAGGAGATTCGACTTTTATGTCGTATTCTTGTTATAGGTGCACAGATATTAAGCCGAATTCCCGGCACCGGGAAACGGGGGAACCAATTTTGGGTGAATTGATCTCGCAACGGAGGGATCATAGGGAAACCTTCAAACCGAATCCTTAAGCTAACCTCGCAGGCATTGGAAGGAGTTTAACCGCTTTTGAAGAAGAAACTTGTAGCAGCAGCAGTATCCATGTCCATCTTGTTCACTCTTGGTACTGGAAGCGTTTTCGCAGACTCCAAGTTGGATAAAGTCGTGGACAACGTCATTGGCACAGAGTATAAGTCGGGTGGAACTACCACAAATGGCTTCGATTGCTCAGGCTTCACGATGTATGTATTTAACAAACTGGGAATAAACCTTCCTCACCAATCAGGCTCCCAATTTAAAATGGGCAAAGCCGTATCGAAAGATGAACTGAAGGCCGGAGATCTGGTATTCTTCAATACTTTTGGTAATGGTGTGTCACATGTAGGTGTATTTGTCGGTAATGGGAAATTCGCACACGCCTCTTCCTCAAAGGGCGTTACCATCAGCAAGCTGAGTGATAGCTACTACACCAACCGCTACGTTGGAGCTAAGCGTATTATGAGCAACGAAGTATATCAATCCGTGGCCGATTCTTCCAAAGACAACGACGACGTACAATAAGTGTTCCTTGACTGGCCCGTAATGATTCTTGCCGGAATCTTGCGGGTCTTTTATTTGTAAATAATTAATTGAAAAACATAATATTAACCATAAATTCGACAAATAAATCGTAAACATATGTTTTTTTGACAAAAAAAGTGAGAACCAACTTGCCAAAGCTTGGGGCCTTTGGTACAATAGTCAAGGAATTAGTAACAACTTTGTAATTATTGCTGTCCTATGTCGGAGCGTCACAAAGGCTGTTCATGATAATCTTACGAGAATCATACTAGCACTTCCGTGAACGCTGGGTCCTGAAATTTCGTTATCTTAAGGGATTTCAGCACAGGTGCACTAAACCAACAAACAAGCCGAATTCCCACGCACCTGGGAAACGGGGGAACCAGTTATGGGTGAATTGATCTTGCATCAGAGGGGTCATAGGGAACCTTCAACCGAATCCTCAAGCTAACCTCGCAGGCCTTGGAAGGAGTTCAACAACTTGAGAAAGAAACTAGCAGCAGCGGCAACGAGCTTGGCATTATTGTTCACACTTGGAACAGGTAGCGCATTCGCAGATTCCACACTAACGCATACGGTGAAGAGTGTTTATGGTACTCCATATAAATGGGGTGGCGTAACTTCTAGTGGTTTCGATTGTTCCGGATTTACGTCCTTTGTGTTCAAGAAAATGGGTGTAACACTTGCCCGTCAGTCCAAAGCTCAATTTCATCAAGGTTCTCCAGTTATGGCGAAGAGCCAACTGAAAGCAGGAGACCTCGTCTTCTTTAATACTTTCGGTTCCGGTGTATCTCATGTCGGAGTATTTCTTGGAAACGGCCAATTTGCACACGCCTCTTCCTCAAAAGGCATCCATATTGACCGTCTCAGCAACAGTTACTTCAGCAAACGCTACGTTGGAGCTAAACGTGTTCTCAGCCAAGCCAAATATACTAAATACGCTGTGAACCTGTAAATTCCATTCCCTCAAATGGAATTCACGTCCTGCATGACTACTTGGACCGCACGATTCTTGCCGGAATCGCCTGCGGTCTTTTTGCTAACTTAGTACCTACTTCTAAAACGTGTGTTCCTTGCAAAAGGTTTCAACCATTTCGAATAAATAAATAAATATATTCCATTTATTTGCTTATTCTATATATACCCATTGTCCTATGGGTTAAACGTACCCAAACCGATATTTAAATATTTTTTTTCTAGACTTTATTTGGAACGAAACGAGGTCCCTTTTTGATGAATAATCCTCCGAAATTTAAGGCCATTCCTATGGAAGAAGCCCATGCGCGGGACATTTGCTCCTGGACCTACCCTCCCCCTTATGACATCTACAGCTTTGGCCCTTGGGAACGGATGAAGGCCCTTGAAATTGAGTTTGGCGATCCGGATCTCCGGCGGGACCAATACCTGTCCGTGCTTACCGAGAGCGGGGAGCTGGCTGGATTCGCCCAGATCTTCCCGATGGTGGAGGTATCCCGCCTGGGGATTGGAATGCGGCCTGATTGGTGCGGTCAGGGACTGGGTAAGTCGTTTGTACAGGCCGTCGTTCGCGAGGCCCTTCGCAGGCATCCGCAGCATGAGGTCGATCTTGAAGTTCTGACATCGAATAAGCGGGCCATACGTACATATGAGAAGGCTGGATTTAGCATCACGGATCAGTACGAGCGCAGAACCCCGGTTGGCATGCAGCCCTTTTACTGCATGGTCTACCACAATGACAAATCTCACCCTGCTGACGAAATAAGCGTGCATGAATAACTTGTTTGTTTTTTTGTCACAAATGCTATGATCAAACCGGATGTTCCGTTATAATGGGAGAAGGTATCTTACATAGGAGGGACGATTGGAATGCAAAAGTGGATCATGAGCGGTTTGTTCTTTATCGCATGCGCTTTGGCCATCGTGCTCATGTTCAACCTACCAGGGAAAGAACAAGTGGCACAGGAGAATAAGCCTACCATGCCGAAGGTCACGCTAGATGCAGCCAAGGCAGAAGCTACGGTTAAGGCGAACTGTATCAGCTGTCACGGTGATCAGCTTCAGGGGAAGGTTGGACCTAGTCTGCAGAAGGTTGGTGCGCAGTTGACCAATGAGCAGATCTTCACTACGGTCACCAAGGGTAAAGACGCGATGCCGTCATTCAAAGACAAGTTAAAGCCTGAAGAGATTGCCAATGTAGCCGAGTGGCTTGCCGCAAAAAAATAAATAAATTAAAGCACGCCCTCTGAACGCTGTAAGCGTATTCCGGAGGGCGTGTTTTAATTTGCCTATACGAGCTCTGCAGGCCTCACTCCCCATTCTAAGGGAGCCTGCTCCTGCAAGTATGTATGAACCCCAGCCTATTTAGTACCACACAGCATGAGGTCCCGCATTCTGACTTAATTCACCTGAACAGAGGCCTTCCGGACGTCCTGTATGACGGCGCAAGCTCCATTCGCATTCCGCCCTTACTGATCCGAGGTCTACTCAGCCGACCAGGCCTTCTCAAAAGCCTCGTTATACTGCTGGGCTTCCTTGATATCCACCGCAGTGATCCCGCCGGCTTCCCAAGAGGTTAGACGGAGCGTCACAGTCTTGTGGTCAATCGTGATAAAGGGATGGTGATTGAAAGCTTCCGAGATGGCCGCAACTTCGTCTACAAAGGCAATGCCTTTCATGAAGTTTGAGAATACATATTTACGCACAATCCATCTTTCTTCTTCCATTTCCCATCCTTCCAGATTAATTAAGTGCGCTTCCACTTCTTGAGGTGTAAATGGCATCCTGTTTCCTCCCTATTCTTTACAACGTCCGAACTGTCCTGGCGTGACCTTGGAACCGGCTGTCCCCCACATCGACTTATGACTTAAGGACCTAGACGATAATGCTTCTCACGATATATTAACATGACATAAGGCTTAAATCCACTTTCGAATATCAAGCAGGTCTATACCAAAAGAACCGCAGCGAGCTCCGTATCTCCTACCAGAACATTGATCCGGTGCAGATTGGAATCAAGCATGATAACCCCGCTGCCTACCGTAATGACCGGCTCTGTACCCAGGCCATAGAACAGATCCTCAGCCAAAGCCTCGTGAACCTCGCGTCGATCCTCTTCAGACAGCCTTTCCCAGTCCCCTGGCTCCATTTCAAAGAAAACATAACTATCTTCAATCAATCCAACTGCAGCTGTTAATTCAGCCAGAATATCTCCGTAATCTCTTGCGTGTTTTACGCCCATCGATGCTCTCCGCCTTCCTTGGTCTCCTACTGTGTACCACTCTTTTTCATTATAACTGAAAATTCATCTTAAAAAAAAAGGGAATTCTGTCGATAAAATAGGTAAACCGTTTCTTCCAGAAGTAAAGCTGCAAGTTCCCTGTGGTTTCTGTTAAGAAACTGTCTTGAAGGCAGGATGCCGGAAAGACCGAAAGGATTCAATTCTATCTCATGGACGAGGTGTATTAATGGAAATATCAACGCTTATAGGACTTGTATTGGGACTTGTCGCCGTTGTTGTCGGTATGATTCTCAAAGGCGCTCCTATCATCAACCTGGTAAATAACCCGGCGGCTTATATTATCATCTTTGTAGGTACGGCGGCTTCACTTTTCATCGGGTTCCCTGCTTCGGAACTTAAGAAGTTCCCCAAGCTGCTCAAGATGCTGTTCGTCAAGCAGAAAATGATCACCAAGAAAGAACTGATCACCCTATTCATGGAATGGGCATCCATTACCCGGCGTGAAGGTCTGCTTGCTTTGGAAAGCAAAGTAGAAGAGATCGACGACGACTTCCTTCGCGGGGGAATGCGGATGATTATTGACGGGAACGATCAGGATTTCGTAAGTGATGTGCTTGCTGAAGATATTGCTGCTACAGAAGAACGCCACCGCGCAGGAGCGCTGATCTTCTCGCAAGCAGGGATGTACGCTCCGACCCTCGGGGTACTCGGTGCGGTTATCGGTCTGATCGCGGCCTTGGCCGATATGAAAGATATGGAGAAGCTCGGTCACGCCATTGCGGCTGCCTTTGTAGCTACCCTGCTCGGGATTTTCTCCGGTTATGTACTTTGGCATCCGATTGCGAACAAGCTTAAGCGTCTCTCCAAGCGGGAAATCGAGATTCGCCTAATGATGGTAGAGGGACTCCTCTCTATTCAATCCGGTGTCTCCACTATTGCCATTCAGCAGAAGCTGGCTGTATTCCTAACCCCGGCTGAACGTGCTCAGCTCCAGGATAAGGAGGAGAATGCCGGTGAGCAAAAAGACTAGACATGAACCTCATGAGGAACATGCCGATGAATCCTGGCTGATTCCTTATGCTGACCTTCTAACCCTGCTGCTCGCCCTGTTCATTGTACTTTACGGAATGAGCTCCACAGATGCCAAGAAGTTTGAAGAGATGAGTAAAGCCTTCAGCGTTGCCTTAAATGGCGGTGTAGGCGTAATGGATAAGAGTTCGATTGAAGGAACGGATACGAACACACCACAGGATAGTTCATCTCAGATACAGCAGCAAAGCGCTCAGAGTATGTCCATGGCCAAGAAGCGTAGTGAGCTGATGCGTCAGGAGCAGGAAGATCTGGAGAAGCTGAAGAAGCAAATGGACAATTATATCAAAATCAACGGGTTGTCCTCCCAGCTGGATACGAAGCTGAACCAGTCGCAGCTAACGATCACCATTAGCGACAAGGCTTTGTTCGCCTCAGGGGATGACACGGTTAAGCCTGAATCCCGGAAGCTGGCGAAAGCCATCTCTGTCCTGCTCGAGGGCTTCCCCGACTATGAAGTGATTGTATCCGGTCACACGGATAATGTTCCTATTTCCAATCAGCAGTTCGACTCGAACTGGGATCTCAGTTCGGGAAGAGCACTTAACTTTATGAAGATTTTGCTTCTTAACGGCAAGCTTGACCCAAGGAAGTTCGTCAGCACAGGTTACGGCGAGTATCGTCCGGTTGCCTCCAATACTACGGAGGATGGACGGTCGAAGAACCGCCGCGTAGAAGTTTCTATTCTTCGTAAGTATCAGAGTGATACCCAGCAGCAAGGCCTTGCCACAACGCCTTAACACACAAAGGCCCCTAAAGCTCGTCTAGAGCTGTTAGGGGCCTTTGTGCGGCCTGGACCAGGCATCCTTTTACAAATTGGGGCGACGGGCTCTCTTCTATTTCATATAAATTGAACTCAAGACCGCATGATCGAACCTTTATGTCAGGGTATAATTCAGTTGGCGGCCCAAGTCCTGTTTCTCTTGAGGAGTTAAGTCCCGCCATGTGCCGCTTTTTTGGTTACCTAAATGAATATTCATAATGCGAATTCTCTGCAGCCGCCTTACCTCATATCCCAGAGCGCTGCACATCCGCCGAATCTGCCTGTTCTTCCCTTCGGTCAAGATAATACGAAATACCCGATCTGACATGCGGGTAACGGTACAAGGAAGCGTCATCTCCCCCAGAATCCTCACACCTTCCGACATGGCTCTTACGAAATGAGGACTAATAGCCTTGTCCACCGTTACGATATATTCCTTCTCGTGCTTCCCCTCAGCCCGGAGAATACGATTAACAATATCTCCGTCATTAGTCATCAGTATAAGTCCTTCCGAATCTTTGTCGAGACGACCGATCGGAAAGATGCGTTTCTCGTGCCCTACAAAGTCCACGATGTTGCCTTGGACATGACGCTCGGTGGTGCTTGTAATCCCTACTGGCTTATAAAGGGCTAGATATACGTGTTTCTCCTTGTCCGTCACTGGCTGTCCGTTCACACGAACATCGTCACCCTCTTCAGCCTGGCTCCCCAGGAGAGCTACTGTACCATTGATGGTAACCTTCCCGGCTTCCACAAGCTTGTCAGCTTCCCGCCGGGAACAGAACCCTGACTCACTGATAAATTTATTAATCCGCACAAGTCTCACACCTTTTCTGTACTCATCTGACGGTATCAATTCTAAATGTTACTCGGGTTCTCGGCCACTGGCAAGGCTACAGTCACCGTGGTTCCCTTGCCCAGCTCGCTCTCAATATCCATTGTACCCTTGTGGCTCTCAATAATCCGCTGACTAATCATGAGCCCCAGCCCCGTGCCGGTCTCCTTGTTCGTGAAGAAGGGCTCTCCGAGCTTAGCTAAGGTCTCCTTGGAGATGCCTTCACCCTCATCTATAATGCGAATCATGACACTGCCTGGTTCCCCGCGCCATGTCTGCATATGAATGGTGCCACCACTTGGCATGGCTTCCATTGCATTTTTGAGAAGGTTGATGAATACCTGCTTCAGCTGATTCTCTTCGCAGTGCACTAGCAGTGCCTCTTCCGAGAAATTCATGGAGAATTCTATGCTATGAAGATGCGCCTGGCTATCAAGAAGGGAAATAACGTCACCCAGGATGTAACGGATATCCTTCACTTGGAAGTGAACGGCCTGAGGCTTCGCGAGAATTAGGAATTCACTAACGATGAGGTTGATGCGATCCAGCTCCGATAGCATTAGATCCGTATGCTGCGAATTGAGCTTCTTCGTCTGCATCTGCAGCTGCAGGAACCCTCTGAGCGTAGTTAACGGATTTCTTATCTCATGAGCTACTCCCGCTGCAAGCTGTCCCACCGTAGTCAGCTTCTCAGAGCGGCGCAGCAGCTCCTCCATCTTGTTGCGTTCAGTCATATCCCTGGAAATAATCACATAGGCCGTAATCCGCCCATCTTCATCAAAGATAGGGGACTCACTGATGCTGACCCGAACCTCAGCTCCATCTTTGGTCAATCGGACCGTTTCCGCTGAATAGACCGGAATGCCTTCACTCAGCCTCTTCTTCCAGAGTAACTCCTCTTCACGAAGCGACTCAGGAATATTGAACAGGCAGACCCCGCCAATCTCTTCACTGGTCCAGCCATACAGCTGCTCAAATGCCTTATTCACACGTATAATTTTGCCTTCAGGATCAGTTAGATGAATAGCGTCGGCCGTTTGACGAATAATGGACTCGAGATGCTCCTTAACCGAGCGATTCTCATCATTCATCTCACGCAGGTCCTGGGTATATTGCGCCAAATTTCCACCCATGGCATTAATTCGGGCCGCGAGCAGACCAAGCTCATCCTTTCGCGAGACCTCAAGCTGGGTTTCAAAATTCCCATCTGCCATCCCATTCACCTTTAGGAGAATATCCTGGATCGGCCTGATCAGCAGTCCAGCGAGAATATAGCTCGCAAAAATCACAATCTCCAGAAGGACCAGAGAAATAGATATCTGGCTTATCATCTGCTTGGAAATCACAGAATAAATAGGATCATAGCTGGAGATAATCCGGATTACATACGAATGATTGGTCGTGTTATCTTTAATTGGAATAAAGCTCTTTATTACTCTTTTCCCATCAATTTTGACGTCGTATTGAGCACTCTGGCCATTCTGAATGGCTTCCTTCAGTACCTTCAAATCGGCTTCAGGGCTCGGGTACTTGTATTTGCCGAAGATAAGAGGACGGTCCCTCATTTCAATCGAGAGACCTCCCTCTAGAGGAAGTCCCTGCGTAACAGCCTCATCAAATCGGGACAAATTTATACCCGTAATATCAAGGATGCTCTTATTAGCATCCTGAGTCTTGGCTACAATCTTCTCCGGATCGAGGACCTCAAAGAAGTTATCCATTTCTGAATTCCGAATATAAGGATCTATAATATAATTACTCGTACCGTCGTAGTAATAACCCCACTTTACAATGCTGTCTGGCGTCGAGGTGGAATATTCGAAGGGCCCGGACCAGAAATGCTTCGATTTCTGACCTTGCTTGATCGTAACGTCCTGCAAATTGAACAGCTGCTTAAAGGCCGCATACCAATAACCCCATTTGTTCGTGGATAACCCGATCTCTTGGGGTTCGGATGATCTTGCCACCACAATGTCGTTAGGCGCTTGTACAAATAAAGAAATGCCGGTTACGCCTAATTTCTTCGCCAACTGGGCCAGCTGTTCATTCGTCACCTGATTGATATCCGGATTCAGCTCTTTGGCAGCCAGGAGAGAAGCTAATTTCAACTTCTGGGTCATCTGCCTTTCGACATATTCAGAACTGAACCCGCTTTGTTCGACAGCGATTGCAATTTGCTTGGCAGTAAGCATGATTTTATTCTCACTATCTTTACGCAAATTTTCTTGCGTGGTAAAGTAGCTGAGGATAATATTTAAAGATAGTAGAACTACAGCCAAAAAAGAAATGATAATGGATAGCTTCGTTTTTATGGACAATTCGCTGCTCACTCCTCGGCCTGAATATCTTGCCGATATTTGGAATAACCCTCCTATCATAATACCTTTAACGACACTTTTTGCAAAGACATTCTGACCTGAATAAGGTCGGGCTTAAAATTGCTGTTCACTTATAGTTACCCACAGAACGTTCATAGTTATACTCAGAAAATATTAACTTGTGCATAACTCTGTTGATAACGTCGCACTTATGCACATATTTACACACAGGCTGTTCACAACGAATGCTTGTTCGCAGAATAACCATCCGCCCCGCAGCGGATGAATGAGGGAGTAATTATAATGTATACCGATGAATATTGGATGAATGAAGCCATTCTAGAAGCCCGCAAGGCGGAAGCCATAGGTGAAGTCCCTATTGGAGCTATTGTGGTACGTAACCAGGAGATCATTGGACGTGGTCATAATCTTCGGGAGACGGCCTATGACCCTACGGCTCACGCCGAGATTATTGCCATTCGCGAAGCGAGTCATTATCTTGGATCGTGGAGACTGCTGGAGTGCAAATTATATGTTACCTTGGAGCCCTGCCCTATGTGTGCAGGCGCTATTGTCCAAGCCCGTATTCCCCATGTGCTGTATGGCACGACAGATCCCAAAGCCGGCTGTGCCGGCACTTTAATGAATCTGCTTCAGGAGTCCAGATTTAATCATCAGACAGAAGTGACTACGGGCATCCTTCAGACCGAATGCTCCAGTCTGCTGACCCAATTCTTCCGGAAGCTGCGCACCAAGACCCCTAAATCTGAACAATAACAAAGAACCCGTGCCAAGGCACGGGTTCTTTGTTATAACACTCTGGATTTCTTATTGAAGTCCAGCAGCACCGAACTGTTGCTGAAGTTCTTCCATTGTAATGGTATCTGTCGGAATACCAATGACGAACTTTTGCTTCTCGTTGATGTTCGTGAAAGTGCTTTTCGCCTCAATTGCGATCTTTACATTGTCCTTCGTGTCCGGATCGCTGATTTCCACATTGGCATTCAGGTTCTGGTATGCCGGGAAGTCATTCTTATCGATCGCCGTGTTCACGGTGAACTGATTGATCTTCAAATGATTCTTCAAATCGTCAATCCCTTTGCTCAGTTCAGCCTGGCTGCCCGATTGAAGATCTTTCTTGGCTTTATCAATATCTTCCTTCGTTAATTGGAACATTTCACGATATTCATCTTTGCTCATGATGTCCAGAATTTTAGGAAGTGCTTTATTTACGAAGATTGTTACGGCATCCTTAACATTGTCGTTCGTTACATTGAACTGAACCACTTGCTTCGCGCTGAATCCATCAGGAAGAGCTGCATCCTTGGAATCTACATCTTTGAAGTATTTCGCAGAATCATACTCCGCAAATACGGCATTAGCTACTTCTGAAGCGAACTTCTGTGATTTATTAAGATCAATGGTGTCCAGCTTAACTTCATTACCACTTTGTGCAGCCAGTTCCTTGAAGTCCAGCACGAGGAATTTACCCACTACGCTGTCCGGAATAGGGAAGAACGGTACCTTTGGAATCTTCACATACATCTTCTCTTTGGTCAGTACAAAAGGAATGGTGATGGTGGTTGCCACGTCACCTTTAAGCTTAATTTCAAGCGTAGCTTCGGTCTGCATAGGATCTTTTTGATAAATTTGGCTGATATTGATCTCAGCATCCTTAAGCATATTAACGACAGATCCCACCTGTTCGTTGCTTTGAGACATATTTACGGATAGATCCTTGATTTTAATTTCATTCTTAAGAACATATGAGTCCATTTTGAGTGCATTTGTAGCTGCACCTTGCAGAGCCTCTTTTGGATCTTTCTTACTACTGCAACCTGACAATACTAGGACCACTGACAACAGCAATGTCAGGGTCAATCCCATAATCTTACGCATGAATTTCTCCCCTCTTTATTCCCTAATTGTGACAAATACTCTTAATATGATAAACCATTTCGTCTGGGAGAGAAACCCTTTTCTAGAATTAATGGATATCTTTTTTCTTGAAACGGCCGCCCTTCACGTCATGGATGTTTCCAACTGCAAGAAAAGCACGCTCATCAAAGTGATTGACTATCTCCTTGAGCTTAGCTTCTTCCAAACGCGTGATTACACAAAAAATAACTTTCTTGGGATCCCCCGAGAATCCGCCTTCTCCAGACAGATAGGTTACCCCACGCCCCAAACGGCTGATAATGGCATCGCCGATCTCGTCAATATTGTTGCTGATGATCCACACCGATTTCGACTCGTTAAGTCCGTCTATAGTAATATCGATCACTTTAAAAGCAATATAGTAAGCAAGAATAGAGAATAAAGCCGCATCCCAGCCAAATACAAAGCCTGCACCGCCGAGGATGAATACGTTGAGGATCATAATAATCTCGCCTACAGAGAAAGGGGTTTTACGAGAGATAAGAATTGCAATAATTTCAGTACCGTCCAGCGATCCACCTGATCGAATAACGATACCCGTACCCAGACCGAGGAGAATCCCGCCGAATACAAAAGCTAATGTGGTTTCCTGGCTAAAAGCCTGTACAGAGTGAAGAAGCAGGGTAGTAACCGACATTACGATAATACCTAGAAGAGTGGAAAAGGCAAAGGTCTTCCCGATTTGCTTGTAGCCTACGATAAGAAAGGGGAGATTAAGGAGAAATAAGAACATGCCCAGAGGCAGACTCGTGAAATGAGAGACAATCACGGATATCCCGGTAACTCCACCATCCGTAATCTCATTTGGAACCAAGAATAACTCAAGTGCAACGGCATAGCACACAGCACCAATAATAATAAACATACATCTAAAGAGGATACTGCCAAGAGATCGCTTATTATGCTGCCGATTTGGCCTTGGAAGCATTCCAAGGGAATGGTCGTGCATTAGATCTTTAGTAATTTCATTCATTGCATCACTTTCCTTTCAGATTCTTTTGTCTCATCTCTCCATTTCCTAGAGTACTATCCATCAGGTCTCAGTAACCCTATATCTATTATGCCATTAATTCGGACCTATGTCTTGATTAATTCCGGTTTTCTCGTGAAAAAGACTTAATTTGCCCGAAATCGGGCAAATTAGGGGATTAGCTACCCTGACGGTTATGATGGTCTACGTGATTTCGATTCTTCACTTTCTTCGATCCGGAGAGAGGCTCGGGCCCACCTGCCCCTTCTTGCTTGCGGCGTCTGCCCGTATCCGTCTGAACTCCCGGAACAGCCATAGATTTCGGTTTGCTCATTGTTGTCCCTCCTCAGTTTGTGAACTGCAGCTTATCCTGCACATTTAATTTACCGAGATTGAACCTTTATTATTCAATTCCCCAGCTGGGAGTGTACAACAAAAAAAGGCCCATTCCCTAAGGAATAAGCCTTGTTCTAATCGCCTAAGTTAAGAAAATATATGGCGGAGAGGGTGGGATTCGAACCCACGTGGAGTTGCCCCCTAACGGTTTTCAAGACCGCCCCGTTATGACCGCTTCGGTACCTCTCCAAGTCAATCTAATTTCTCACGCTTAACACGTGACAAATTAGATTATATCATGATTACTCTCAGTAAGCAACTATTTCTTTGGAGAAATATAATTTATATTTCCCATGTAGGGACGAAGAACCTCAGGAATCTCGATACTGCCGTCCTCTTGCTGGTAATTCTCAAGAATTGCTGCAACCGTACGTCCAACGGCAAGACCTGATCCATTCAGCGTATGCACGAATTCCGGCTTGGCTTTAGCCTCGGGACGGAACCTTATATTCGCACGGCGAGCCTGGAAATCCTCTACATTGGAGCAGGAAGAAATTTCGCGGTACATGCCGCTCTCAGGCAGCCATACCTCAAGGTCATACGTCTTCGCCGCAGTAAAGCCCATATCGCCCGTGCACAGTGCTAGTACGCGGTAAGGTAGATTAAGCAGTTGAAGTACACGTTCTGCATTCTGAGTCATTTTCTCCAGCTCTTCATAGGATTTCTCCGGATGGACGATTTTAATCATTTCCACCTTATTAAATTGATGCTGGCGAATCAACCCTCGGGTATCACGTCCAGAGGCACCCGCTTCAGAACGGAAGCAAGAGCTGTACGCTACGTAATTACGTGGAAGATCCTCTACATTCAGAATTTCATCGCGGTGGTAGTTGGTCACCGGCACTTCAGCGGTTGGAATCAGGTAGTAATCCGTATCCCGAAGCTTGAAGAGGTCCTCTTCAAATTTCGGAAGCTGTCCTGTCCCGTATAAGCTGTCCCGATTCACAATGTATGGAGGAAGCATTTCCTCATAGCCGTGCTCATTGCTGTGGAGATCCATCATAAAGCTGATGAGAGCACGCTCCAGGCGGGCACCCAGGCCTTTATAGAAGGTGAACCGTGAGCCCGTCACTTTGGCAGCCCCTTCGAAGTCAAGAATGTTCAGATCTACACCCAACTCCCAGTGAGCTTTAGGCGTGAACTGAAATTGGCGCGGTTCGCTCCAGCGGCGGATCTCCACATTGTCCTCTTCCGAGGAACCAACGGGTACGCTTTCATTGGGAATGTTCGGAATAGCGAGTGTTAGTTCATCGATCTGAGCTTCAAGCGCGCGAACTTCATCGTCCAAAGTCTTGATCCGGTCACCCACTTCACGCATCTCTGTTATGAGTTCATCCGCATCTTCACGATTCTTCTTGCGCTTGGCAACCTCTGCCGATACCACGTTACGACGGTTCTTCAGCTGTTCGCTCTCCTGAAGAAGTTCACGGCGCTTCTCATCCAGCTGCGGGAAGCCCGAGATTAGATCGAGTGACTTGCCACGCTTCTGAAGAGCTTCTTCTACCCGGCTATATTCATTTCTTAATATCTTCACATCTAACATAACTAGTCCCTCCTAGGGCAGCAGCCTTGACTGTACAGAATGAACAGAATGGAACCCTCGGTGCTTAACTCCAATTTAGGAGTATAGTACAAGGGTCACAAACCACCGTTCAGTCCGCGCAGGACTCCGATTATCGGCTAAAATTGAACTACATCCGGACGGAATTCTTGCATTCCAGACCAGATGTAGTTAGGGTCAAATCGTTAATTATACTGGCTTACCATATCGGCAAAATATTGATGAAGTGAGAAGTCCTCTGTAAGCTCTGGATGATAAGAGCTAACCAGCATATGTCCTTCCCGTGCCGTGACAATTTCATCCCGATACGTGGAAAGTACATCTACCCCCTCGCTCACAGAAGTGATTAGCGGCGCACGAATGAACACAGCCCGAACGGGTTGGTCGATCCCTTTTACATCCAGATCGGTCTCGAAACTCTCACGTTGACGTCCGAAGGCATTCCGCGAGACACGAATATCCATCAGGCCAAGGTGGGGTTCTTCTCCGCCTTCAATTTCCTTGGCAAGTACAATGAGCCCTGCACAAGTTCCGAAGAGCGGCTTGCTTTCAGCTGAGAATTCACGAATCGCATCCATGAACTCATATCTTCTCATCAATTTACCGATCGTTGTACTCTCTCCGCCGGGAATAATCAGACCTTGAATATCCTTCAGCTGATGTGTGTGCTTAACAGCAACGCCTTCTGCACCTGTACACTCAATGCTTCTGATATGCTCGGCAACAGCGCCTTGCAGCGCCAATACTCCTATTTTCATAACGCTCATCATCCTTCTATATCAAGCCAAAGATTGGATTTGCCGAGAGGCAACAGGGCTTACCAGCCCCGATCACTCATACGTTCAGCTGCAGTTAATTTAGAGATTTCAATCCCTTTCATCGGCGTACCGATGTTCTTGGATACTTCAGCAATCAATTTATAGTCTGTGTAGTGAGTTGTTGCTTCTACAATCGCGCGTGCGAATTTCTCAGGGTACTCGGATTTGAAAATACCGGAACCTACGAATACGCCGTCTGCACCCAGGTGCATCATCAAGGCCGCATCTGCTGGAGTAGCTACGCCGCCGGCAGCAAAGTTAACGACTGGCAGCTTGCCGTTCTGGTGAACTTCAAGCAGCAGGTCATAAGCTACGCCAAGGTTCTTCGCTTCTGCATACAGCTCGTCCTTCGACATGTTAGTGATCTTGCGAATTTGGCTGTTGATCAGACGCATGTGACGTACTGCCTCAACAATGTTACCTGTTCCCGGCTCACCTTTGGTACGGATCATGGACGCGCCTTCTCCGATACGACGAAGAGCTTCTCCAAGGTCTTTTGCTCCACATACAAATGGCACGGTGAATTCGCGTTTGTCGATGTGGTATACTTCGTCAGCCGGTGTAAGCACTTCACTCTCATCGAGGTAGTCAACGCCTAGGGACTCAAGTACCTTAGCTTCAACAAAGTGTCCGATACGGGCTTTAGCCATAACCGGAATAGTTACCACTTTCATAACTTCTTCCACAATTGTAGGATCTGCCATACGGGCTACGCCGCCAGCAGCACGAATGTCTGATGGTACACGCTCAAGCGCCATAACTGCTGTTGCACCAGCAGCTTCAGCAATCTTAGCTTGCTCAGCGTTCATGACGTCCATAATGACGCCACCCTTTTGCATTTCAGCCATACCTCTTTTTACACGAGATGTTCCAGTTTCCATGTCCATACCTCCCGAATATATATCCAAAATTCTAATTCCTGTCTCTCAGTACTCGTCTTTGATCTAACTTGTTATTTTACAAGATTAGCCTTAATTACACAACCATATAGAAGGAACTAAATGCGCTATATCGAAATTCATCATACTAACCATCGAGCTTTAGAACAAATTCTTGATCGCATTGAACAGATCTACAAAGAATTGACCGATTGCACGAAGCAGCAGCTTGAACCAGCCCGCTTTCTCAGCTTCATCGGCAGTAATTAGATTTACGGTCTGCTCAGCCGGTGCTGAAGCGTTGTCGGCTTTGTAAGTGTAAGTGATGGTGCCCACCTTCGTGCCCTTAGGCAGTGGAGCTGTCAGCTTATCCTTATCCAGCCATTTCACCGTAGACTTAATGCCTTTAAGATCAGCACCCTTTTGCACCACAAAGCTTACAGCCTGGTCTGTAACTACAGCCACATCGGTATTGGTTGCCTTCTTAACACTAACCTTCTCTGCACCTTTAACCGTAGTTTTTGGAGCTACGACTTGTTTAACCTCAAAGTTATCAAACCCATAATCCAGCAGCTTTCGGGTCTCTACAAATCGAGACTTCTGCGATTTAGCATCCGTTCCCATAACTACACTAATGAGACGAACACCGTTGCGTACCGCTGTACCTGTGAAGCAGTTTCCTGCATTCTCGGTATGCCCCGTTTTTAGACCATCCAATCCAGGGTAAGCGTACTGTTTGAAATTAATATTTGACTTATTTGCTTCCAGCATCCAGTCCAAATTGACCAGAGGTGTTTTGTCGCGATCGCGGAATTTGTATGATTGCATGGTAGTGAAGCGAGTAAAGTCCGGATGATCGGTTACAATGTATTTGGCCAGAGTAGCCGCGTCCTTTGCAGACATGACGGTTTCCTTTGGATTCTCTGGACGATACCCATCAGGCATATCTCCAACATTAAGACCTGTAGCGTTAGCAAAATAGGCTGTCTTCATGCCCATCCGCTTCGCTTCCGCATTCATCATTTTGACAAATTCCTGCTCCGTACCCCCAACGCGCTCGGCCAAAGCCACAGTAGCATCATTAGCAGATGCGATGGCCATTGCAATATACAGCTCTTCTACAGTATGTTGATCGCCCTCTGCAAGGAAGACACGGGAACCGATCTGCTTCGCGGCATTCTCTTTCACCGTTACAACATCGCTCCACTTAAGCTTGCCCTGTTTAACCTGCTCGGCAACAATATACTCCGTCATCATCTTGGTCATACTTGCCGGAGGCATAGCCTCGTCCCCATTTACGGAGTAGAGAACCTGCCCGGTGGTAGCTTCAATTAGGATGGCTGACCTTACATTAAGTCCTAGCTTATCTCCTGGTGCGGCTGTTTCAGCCGCTGACTTGCTGCTTGGCGCAGCCACGGCATGGCCTTCTGCCAAGGTTAAAGCGGGAATAATGGATAAGCACAACATATTAATCATCAAAAGCGACGTGACACTCTTTCGAAGGATACGCCGTTTAGGCTTCGTGTTCATTTCTAACGGTTTCAAGTTACCTTTAAGCTCCCCTCATGATCTCAATCAATTACTTGTTCTATTCTAACACAGGGTATGCCGCAAAAAAAAGACAGACAGAACGAAAATCGTCCTGCCTGAGCCATGATTACCCTCTAATTCCCGAAAATTACAACGAGTAGTTCGGTGCTTCTTTCGTGATTTGCACATCATGCGGATGGCTTTCACGCAGCCCTGCACCCGTTATGCGGACAAATTCGGTCTCATTGCGAAGCTCGTCCAGATTAGCCGTGCCGCAATAGCCCATGCCTGACCGAAGACCTCCGATAAGCTGGTGAATTGTGTCGGACAGCGGTCCTTTATAGGCAACTCGTCCTTCAATACCTTCAGGAACAAGCTTCTTGTCATCGTCCTGGAAATAACGGTCTTTACTGCCCTGCTTCATCGCAGCTAATGAACCCATCCCGCGGTATACCTTGAAGCGGCGTCCTTGATAAATCTCAGACTCACCCGGGCTCTCTTCTGTTCCAGCGAACAGGCTTCCCAGCATCACCGCATGAGCCCCTGCAGCGATAGCTTTAGGAATTTCACCGGAGTATTTGATACCTCCGTCTGCAATAATTGGAATACCATATTCGCGAGCTACAGTAGCACAGTCATAGATAGCCGTGATTTGCGGCACACCGATACCGGATACCACGCGTGTTGTACAGATCGAACCAGGTCCAATTCCGACCTTAACCACACTTGCTCCCGCTTCAATCAAATCCCGTGTAGCATGTCCGGTCGCTACGTTTCCTGCAATAATAGTCAGCTCAGGGTACCGCGTACGAAGCTCCCTTACTGCATCAACAATGTTGATATGATGACCATGTGCGGAGTCTACCGTAATGACATCCACACCAGCTTTAACCAAGGCATCCGTCCGTTCAAAAGTGTCCTTGGAGATTCCCACAGCAGCCCCTACCAACAGACGTCCCTGAGAATCCTTAGCTGCATTAGGGAATTGAATCGCCTTCTCAATGTCCTTAATTGTGATCAGTCCCTTGAGGACGTTGTTCTCATCGACAAGAGGAAGCTTCTCAATCTTGTGCTGCTGCAAAATAACCTCTGCCTGCTGTAGTGTCGTTCCTACAGGAGCCGTTACAAGGTTCTCATGAGTCATTACCTGTTTGATCTCAATGTTATAATCGTGGATGAACCGAAGGTCACGGTTAGTGAGAATACCTACCAGCTTCTGGTCCTCATCAACAATAGGCACACCAGAAATACGGAATTTGCCCATTACCTGCTCAGCATCCGTCACCAAATGAGTTGGAGTAAGCGAGAAGGGATTCGTAATAACTCCGCTCTCCGAACGTTTAACACGGTCTACCTCTTCCGCTTGCTGCTCGATTGGCATATTCTTATGGATAATCCCGATCCCACCTTCGCGAGCAATTGCGATAGCAAGAGCTGCTTCGGTAACTGTATCCATTCCTGCACTAATCAAAGGAATATTAAGCTTCACCTTATCGCTCAGTTTTGTGGACACATCCACTTCCTTCGGCAGAACACTAGACTTTCTAGGAATCAGGAGTACATCATCAAAAGTTAGGCCTTCTTTGGTAAATTTACTTTCCCACACCAGGGTTTTCCTCCTCAGCTCTATTGTCCCAGCGGCCTTTGTCCATCCTTGACGGCCGTAGATCTCATCTTACGGGAATATATTTGTACCATCTTAGCAAAGGGGATATAGGCTGTCAACACGTAAAGAATCTAATTCGGCACAGGTCTCCTTCTTTTGCATGCCTTCGCCACTATCCTCTTCCTCCCTAAAAATAAATCATGTCGGCTCTAAACATAGCTAATATCTGCAATAAGTCCGTAATATAAACAAAAAGAGCACTACCATTAGGTAGTGCTCTTACTCTTGTGCTTGGCGGCGTCCTACTCTCCCAGGACCCTGCGGTCCAAGTACCATCGGCGCTGGAGGGCTTAACGGTCGTGTTCGGGATGGGTACGCGTGGAACCCCTCCGCCATCGCCACCAAACATGATTTTTCGAAGCTTCCGCTTCTCGAAATCGCTGCGAGAAAATATCAGGCCTTACTAAAGACCCACATGTTCTCTTCAGGCTTGATCGCCTGAAAACTAGATACGAAACGAATCTGCGTATGCTCTTCTTGGACTACGTCCTTCCGAGCTTGTTGGATAAGCCCTCGACCGATTAGTACTGGTCAGCTCCATGCATTGCTGCACTTCCACCCCCAGCCTATCTACCTCGTCGTCTTCAAGGGGTCTTACATACTGGGAAATCTCATCTTGAGGGGGGCTTCACGCTTAGATGCTTTCAGCGCTTATCCCTTCCGCACTTAGCTACCCAGCTGTGCTCCTGGCGGAACAACTGGTGCACCAGCGGTGCGTCCATCCCGGTCCTCTCGTACTAAGGACAGCTCCTCTCAAATTTCCTACGCCCACGACAGATAGGGACCGAACTGTCTCACGACGTTCTGAACCCAGCTCGCGTACCGCTTTAATGGGCGAACAGCCCAACCCTTGGGACCTACTTCAGCCCCAGGATGCGATGAGCCGACATCGAGGTGCCAAACCTCCCCGTCGATGTGGACTCTTGGGGGAGATAAGCCTGTTATCCCCAGGGTAGCTTTTATCCGTTGAGCGATGGCCCTTCCATGCGGTACCACCGGATCACTAAGCCCGACTTTCGTCCCTGCTCGACTTGTCAGTCTCGCAGTCAAGCTCCCTTATGCCTTTGCACTCTTCGAATGATTTCCAACCATTCTGAGGGAACCTTGGGGCGCCTCCGTTACTCTTTAGGAGGCGACCGCCCCAGTCAAACTGCCCACCTGACACTGTCCCCATACCGGATTACGGTACCAGGTTAGAACTCCGATACGATCAGGGTGGTATCCCAACGTTGCCTCCACAGAAGCTGGCGCTCCTGCTTCCTAGGCTCCCACCTATCCTGTACAAATCGTATCAAAGTCCAATATCAAGCTGCAGTAAAGCTCCATGGGGTCTTTCCGTCTTGTCGCGGGTAACCTGCATCTTCACAGGTATTAAAATTTCACCGGATCTCTCGTTGAGACAGCGCCCAAGTCGTTACGCCATTCGTGCGGGTCAGAATTTACCTGACAAGGAATTTCGCTACCTTAGGACCGTTATAGTTACGGCCGCCGTTTACTGGGGCTTCGGTTCATAGCTTCGGGTTACCCCTAACCACTCCCCTTAACCTTCCAGCACCGGGCAGGCGTCAGCCCGTATACTTCGCCTTGCGGCTTCGCACAGACCTGTGTTTTTGCTAAACAGTCGCTTGGGCCTTTTCACTGCGGCCCCCTCGTGCTATTCACACTACCGGGGCACCCCTTCTCCCGAAGTTACGGGGTCATTTTGCCGA
>NZ_CP168527.1:2500-65000 GCF_059492195.1 Paenibacillus sp. Paensp111 | reverse complement strand
GCACTTGCGGATCCTTCTCTTAAAGCACTGAGTGACCAGGTGTATGAAAAAATGCGGGTGGGTATACGCTCGATAATTGAATCTCTCATTCAGCTGGATCTTGCGATACCTGACTTGAATGTGGACCTCGAAACCGCCCGGCTTCATTCCCTCATTGACGGACTAGCCCTGCACGCGGTCATTAGACCCGAGTACATGACTCCGGGCAGGCTCGAAGAACTGGTGGCCCAGCATCTTCAATCTCTTTGTAAGTCATAAGGAACAAAAAAAGAACAGCCTCTGAGTTGAACTCAAGGGCTGTTCTTTTTGTATAGGGAAATCTATCTTATGGATATTACTCAGCTGAACGTGCGCGCATATGAGGGAACAATAGGACATCCCGGATGGAGGCTGAATCTGTTAGCAGCATAACCAAACGGTCGATTCCGATCCCTAGTCCTCCTGTAGGCGGCATGCCGTATTCAAGGGCGCGAATGAAGTCATCGTCCATCTCATGGGCTTCGTCATTTCCTTGCTCGCGCTCCTTAAGCTGATCCTCGAACCGCTGACGCTGGTCAATAGGATCGTTAAGCTCTGTGAAGGCATTGGCATGCTCACGTGCAACAATGAACAATTCGAAACGGTCTGTGAAGCGAGGATCAGCTTCATTTCTCTTCGCCAAAGGCGAAATCTCAACAGGATGACCTGTAATAAAGGTAGGCTGGATCAGCGTCTCTTCCACAAAATGCTCAAAGAAGGCATTCAGGATATGGCCAAAGGTCATATGCTTCTCAACCGGAACTTTGTGCTCCCCCGCCAGGCGGTGCGCTTCTTCATTTGTCATTTGGACACTGAAGTCTACGCCCGTAACCTCTTTAACCGCATCCACCATGGATACCCGCCGCCATGCCGGACGAAGGTCAACTTCCTGACCTTGATATTGAATGGTCTGTGTTCCGAGCACCTCTTGAGCAATATGAGCTACCAGGTTCTCTGTCAGTGCCATGATATCTTTGTAGTCCGCATAGGCTTCATAAAGTTCGATCATAGTAAATTCAGGGTTATGTCTTGTGGAAATTCCCTCATTACGATATACCCGTCCAATCTCGTATACCTTCTCAAGCCCGCCAACAATCAGGCGCTTCAGGTGAAGTTCGATCGCGATCCGCATATACAGTTCCATATCAAGCGCGTTATGGTGCGTAATAAACGGACGTGCCGCAGCTCCGCCGGCAATGCTGTGAAGGGTTGGTGTCTCCACTTCAAGGTATCCCAGGGAATCCAGGTAACGGCGCATCGATTGGATAATGCGGGAACGCAGAATAAATGTCTGCTGAACCTCAGGATTGATGATCAGATCCACGTAACGCTGACGGTAACGAAGCTCAACGTCTTTCAAGCCATGATACTTGTCCGGAAGTGGATACAGGGACTTGCTCAGCACCTCAAGATCTTTCACTTTAATCGAGGTCTCTCCAGTCTTGGTCTTGAAGACCTCTCCGCTTACCCCTACGATGTCACCCAGATCAAGCAGATCAAAGGCCTCATACTTCACTTCAGGTACAGTATCTTTACGGACGTAAATCTGGATCTTGCCACTGAGGTCCTGGATATGGGCGAAGCTCGCTTTTCCCATGCCACGTTTGGCCATAATCCGGCCTGCAATACGGACTTCTACCGCTTGCTCCTCTAGCTCTTCCTTACTAAGCGAATCGTACTTCTGTAAAATGTCACCTGCGTTATGGGTACGCTCATACTTTTGACCAAATGGATCGATACCTAAAGCACGAAGCTCGTCCAATTTGTCGCGTCGAATTTGCAGCAGCTCGCTGACTTCTACTTCTTGATTTGAGATTTCCTCGCTCATTCGTCGTTCAACTCCCTTACAGACTGTGATGCCGTATGTACGGCTAACCGCTTAAATACAGTGAAAGAAGCTTCCTCAGGGAAGCTCCTCCGCCTTATTTCTTAATTTCCAAAATTTTATATTGAATAACGCCCGCAGGAACCGTTACATCCACTACTGTCCCAATCTGCTTGCCCAGAATAGCTCTGCCCACTGGACTCTCATTAGAAATCTTATTCTGAAGCGGATCGGATTCAGCCGAACCGACAATCGCGTATTCCATCGTATCTCCAAATTCCAGATCTTCCACAATCACAATCGAGCCGATGCTTACTGTGTCTGTATCAATCTCATCATTGTTGATAATACGGGCGTTACGCAGCATTTTCTCCAGGGTTATAATACGACCCTCAATAAAGGCCTGTTCATTCTTCGCGTCCTCATACTCCGAATTCTCACTAATATCACCATATCCGATAGCCACTTTAATCCGTTCAGCAACTTCACGCCGTTTCACGGATTTAAGGTTCTCCAGCTCTTCTTCAAGTCGTTTGAGACCGTCTTGGGTAAGAATAACTTCTTTATCGCTCATCAACCGATTCTCCTGTCATGGAAATAAATTTCGCTATATGGAATGAACTACACAGTCTATCTGTAGTTCATTCCAAATAATATCACGCATCATTTAGAGAATATCATATGCAATCTCACAGTGATGAGAACATCTCTGTGCTGGGAAGTTATCTCTTGAGGCGAATTTATACTGAGAAATTATAGGGTAAGCACCGCAAAATGTCAATGACATACAGGCCCTGAAATGAAAACGTTTTATTAGGCGGTTACCACATAATCGGCAGACTCGGTTCCAAGACTCATCACATAATCCTCCAGGATTCGAGCCACTTCATCACGCTTCGTCTCTTCCATGATCATGTCTTTCACTTGTGTGCCACCTTGCATCCCCTTCAGGTACCAGGCCAGGTGTTTGCGCATTTCCTTCACTGCTGTATTCTCACCCTTCAGGGCAACCAGACGGTCCATGTGAAGAATAGCAATTCGTATCTTCTCTTCCGGAGCCGGTTCAGGCGCAAGCTCTCCGCTCTTCAGATACTCAATCGTCCGGTACAGCATCCACGGGTTGCCGAGTGCACCCCGGCCGATCATGACTCCGTCACAGCCGGTCTCATCGAGCATGCGGCGGGCATCCTCAGGCGTATATACATCGCCGTTCCCAATCACGGGAATAGATACAGCTTCCTTGGCCATCTTAATATAACTCCAGTCCGCATAACCGGTGTAGAGCTGCTCACGGGTGCGCCCGTGAACGCTGATGGCCTTGCCCCCGGCAGCTTCCACAGCTTTGGCATTCTCTACAACGAAGATATGTTCAGAGTCCCAGCCGATTCTCATTTTGACCGTTACCGGCTTACTTACGGCATCCACAACAGCAGATACCATTTCGTAGATCTTGTTAGGCTCAAGCAGCCAGCGGGCGCCAGCATCACACTTCGTTACTTTGGGCACTGGGCAGCCCATATTAATATCGATAATATCTGCGTTCGTATCTTGATCGACGACTTTGGCAGCTTCCACAAGAGAAGCACGATCACCGCCAAAAATCTGCAAACTTAGAGGTTTCTCCCGATCATCGACAAACAGCATTTCTCTCGTGCGTTTATTCCCGTGAATAATCGCTTTATCGCTGACCATCTCCGCACAGACAAGGCCTGTCCCGAACTCCTTGGCAATCAGCCGGAAGGCCGGGTTGCATACGCCTGCCATTGGGGCAAGCACGACTTGGTTCTTCAATTCTATATCGCCAATTTTGAGCACGTCAGGTTCCCTCCTTTGTTGTATTGTTATCGAAAGGCTTAATCTCCGATACGGAAATGCCCAGAACTTTAGCAATAGTGTCAATGACTTTATCTTCGGCACGGCGGTTCCCCCGCTCGATAGCTCCCAAGACGGCAAGGGATATACCTGTCTCTTCAGCCAGCTGCTGCTGGGTGTACCCCTTTAGCTTGCGGAATGCCCGGATGCGGTGTGCCAGCTGCATTTCTTCCAAAAACGGACGCCTTCTTTCCCGCCCCCTGTGTCTAATGCTGATTGTACAAATGGATACAGATCCGTGTGATCATCCTCTGGAACGATCTCGGCCAGCGGAACAAGCACAAAGGCGCGTTCCTGCATCCGGGGATGGGGAAGGGTCAGCTGGGGCGTGTCTAGGGTTCTTCCTTCCATCCAGAGCAAATCCAAATCTACTGTCCGCGGCCCCCAGTGGATATGCCGCTCGCGTCCAAGCTCGAGTTCAATCTGCAGCATGGCCGTTAGCAGCTCCTCTGGTTCCAGCGCAGTGCGCAGAGCAAGAGCCATATTGATAAAATTAGGCTGATCCACGTAGCCCACCGGATCGGTCTCATAAAGACTTGAACAGCGGAGCACCGTAATCGAGGGGTGCTGATTCAGGCGGTCAATAGCTTCGAGCAGCGTCGCTTCCCGCTCACCCAAATTAGCCCCTAAAGCAATATAAGCCTCTGATCCTTCAGAGGGAAAATGTGAAGTCATAGCAGGTTCTCACTTTCTTGATCTTACCAGTTCCACGGTAACGCCCTCGAAATGAATATCAAAAGGCGGATGAGGCTTGGTAACCTTAACTGTTAATTCATGTATAACAGTATAAGTGGCGAGTATCTCGGATGCAATACACTCAGCAAGAGCTTCGATTAGTTTGAAGCTTCGGCCTTCTACGATTTTTTTGACCAGACCATGCACTTCGGCATAGTTTACCGTCTGGGTTAAATCGTCATGAATGCCGGCCTGATGCAGATCTAGCCGCAGCTCAAGGTCTATATAGAAGCGCTGACCCAGCTTGCGTTCCTCTTCAAATACACCGTGAAAGCCGTAATATTCCATACGAGTCAAAGTCATTTTATCCATTATTATCATGCCTCTCCATCAAGTTCAGTGTTGTGCCCTGGGCTGTACATTACGGCATCACACATGTCTATGGTACGTTTTAGGGGTGCGATATCGTGCACCCGAATAATCTGGCAGCCTTGGGCGATGCCCAGTGCAGCTGTTGCAGCCGTCCCCTCGATTACGTCATCAGCTGGCAGATCCAGCGTGGTTCGAATGAACTTTTTGCGAGAGGTGGCAAGCAGTACGGGGAATCCCATCTCCGTTAAGCGGTCCAGAGAACGCATGATGCGCAAATTCTCATCGTGGTCCTTGGCAAAGCCAACACCCGGATCGAGAATAATATTCTCTGTCGCAACGCCCGCGCGGACTGCGATATCGATACTCTCCTGAAGGTCGTGTACAATATCCTCGATATAACTGCTGTAATTCCGGTCATGCCGGTTATGCATCAGGATGATTGGACATCCAAATTCGGCGGCAACGCAGGCCATCTGCGGGTCGGCCTTGGCCCCCCATATATCGTTGATAATATGCGCCCCTGCCAGAAGAGCTTGCCTGGCCACCTCTGCTTTGTACGTATCAATGGAAAGTACGATGTGCGGCGCCGCCTGGTGAATCGCCTTAATCACAGGAATCACCCTGTTCAGTTCTTCTTCCTGGCTTACCGGCTCATGACCCGGACGAGTCGACTCCCCGCCAATATCAATGATATCCGCGCCGTCCGCTACCATTTGAAGGGCGTGACTTACCGCTGCATCAGGGTCTATATATTTCCCCCCATCCGAGAACGAATCGGGAGTTACATTCAAAATTCCCATGATCAAGGTTCTGTGTCCAAGCGTTAGGGTAGTCTCTCCACAGCGGTAGCTGCGGTCATAGAACTTAGGTCTCACGCCAAATTCCTCGCTTTCTTCCGGTAAGCTTGCAATAGCATAGCTGTTACTTCTCCGCACCGGCCAGGTCCCACAGTCTTCCGCCTATCTTCCGAGTCAATTAGAGCAGGGACAGGTACTAACTCCTGAATCGAATTGGTTGTAAAAATCTCATCCGCACTCAGAAGCTCTTCCCATGTGTAAAAGCCCTCTTCGCACGCCAATCCCAGTTCACCTGCAGCTTCAATTACACAGCTTCTCGTAATCCCGGGCAGGATCCCGGTCTGGACAGCAGGGGTATACAGCAACCCGTCCTTCACAAAAAACAGGTTGCTCACGATCCCTTCCGAAAGATACCCCTCCGCTGTTAAAAGAAGCCCCTCCACCGGCCCGGCCCCCAGCTTACTGCTGGCCGTCAATTCTCTCTTAGCTAATATATTATTCATATAATGCAGTGATTTTAAACGAACGGCTCCTTCCGGCGTATTCCGCCGGGTGTGCAGTAATCTAAGCGGCCTTCCTTCCGTATAGAGCGAAGCCGGGGGTTCCGGAAGCGGCTTAACATAAATAATTTCCTGCGGTGAACTATAATCACCCACCGGGAGACCTAAATCGCCTTCCCCTGCCGTTAGCGTATAGCGAATATAAGCTTCAGTTAGATTAGATGCAGCAAGCAGCTCGGAAATATGGTTCATCAACTTATCTAGATTAGGTTGATAATAAATACCCAGTGACTCACAGCCGGCAGTAAGACGATCCAAATGGCGAAGCAGCAGCGAAGGAACTCCGTTATAGGTCCGAAACGTCTCGAACAGACCGAGTCCGTACATAAAGCCGTGATCCATAACGGATATCACGGCTTTATCTGCTGGTACAACTCTTCCACCTATTCCGATGAAATTCAAGCTCTGGCTCCCGCCTTGCGGCTGAGGAAGTTGCGCAGAATTTGGTGGCCATGATCGGTAATAATGGACTCGGGGTGGAACTGAACACCTTCCACATCGTATTCTTTGTGGCGAAGTCCCATAATCTCGCCTTCCTCGGTCTCGGCTGTAATCTCGAGGCAATCGGGCAGCGTATCCCGTTCAACAAGCAGCGAGTGATAGCGAGTCGCAGTGAATGGTGTTGGAAGACCTTCAAATACCGAGGCGCCCTGGTGGCGAATCGGTGAGGTTTTGCCATGCATCAGACGTTCAGCCCGAATCACATTGCCTCCAAAAGCCTGGCCAATAGCCTGGTGACCCAGACATACGCCAAAGATCGGAATAATTCCTTTGAAATTCTCGATGACCTCTAAGCTAATGCCGGCCTCGTTGGGCGTGCAGGGACCTGGGGATATGAGGATATGGTCTGGAGCAAGCTGCCTGATTCCTTCAATATCAATCTCATCATTACGCCGAACGGTAACCTCTTCTCCAAGCTCGCCAAGATACTGTACTAGGTTATAAGTGAACGAATCGTAGTTATCGATAACTAAAATCATGTCAACATCTCCTGTCCTCGGTTGATTTGGGCAGCCTCTTCACTAAGCTCCACGGCAAGTGCCATGGCACGGGCCTTATTATGACATTCTCTATACTCACGGTATGGCTCCGAGTCGATTACAATCCCTGCTCCGGTCTGAATGTAACCGACCTTGTCTTTAACTACTAACGTCCTGATAATAATGTTTAATTCCATATTACCACGATAGTCAATCCAGCCCATGGACCCGGTATAAGGCCCTCGCGTTACAGGCTCAAGCTCTTCAATAATCTCCATTGTCCGTACCTTGGGTGCGCCGGTGATTGTTCCCCCCGGGAACTTGGCAGCAATAACATCATATAAGGTTCGTCCTGAAGCCAGCTGACCCTTCACCTCGGAGACCAAGTGCATGACGTGCGAGTAATACTCGACGGCAAGCAGTTCGCTCACCTTCACCGATCCATAGGCCGCTACCCGGCCAAGGTCATTACGTTCCAGGTCAACCAGCATGATGTGTTCGGCCCGCTCCTTCTCGCTGCAGCGGAGCTCTTCCGCCATACGACAGTCTTCCTCGGCCGTTCTACCCCGCCGCCTTGTTCCGGCGATGGGCCTTGCACTCATCTCTCCCTGTTCCAGCTTCACAAGCAGCTCCGGGGAACCGGACACGAGCTGGTATTCCGGGAACCGGAGCAGACCCATGTATGGCGAGGGATTCAAATGCCGCAGCCATTCATAGATCTCTTCCGGCGTGGAGCTGAGATTGCGCTGCTGACGTAATGACAGATTCACTTGGAACACGTCCCCGGCTGAGATGTACTGCTGGATCCGGGTAACCGCCTTCTCGAAGTCTTTTTGCTCAAAAGAGGTGGTTAATCCGCTCTCCGGCCACTGCCCTGCCTCCTGGACCTGCCGTGTTCTCGCTTTCCGGCGCTGAATCTCTTGCGCCGCTTCATCTGATTGTCCCCAGCTCATGATGCTCTTCCACTGCTCACCCATCTTCGCCGCACGCTGGCAGGCATCCTCGTATAAAGTGGCTAGCAGGTCCTGTTGCATATCACCCTTAGTCGCCTGGACTCCATCAAGCGGAAGATGAACAACGGCGTAGACCGCCTGCTCCTCGTGGTCTACAATCCACAGCTCATTCATCCGCATCCAGACGTAATCGTCCAGCAGCAGATCATCCTTCGCCTTACTAGGCAAATTCTCTAAGGAGCGGGCAACATCATAACCCAGGAACCCGACACAGCCCCCGCTAAATTTGGGCAAGCCCTCCAAAGCTGGTGCTCTATAAGGTTCCATCCACTGCTCGATCAACTTCAGAGGGGCGCCGTGAAGGCGACTACTCTCCCCTGTAGTCAGGTCACTAACCTCCGCCTGACTGCCTTTACCGCGGATTACCGAAACAGGGTTCAACCCGAGAAATGTAAATCTGCCGTCCTTGCCGCTTTCCAGCACGAAGGAATAAGGGGAGGCGTATTCCCATGCACGCATCCAGGAAAGGGGCAGGGCCTTCCCCTCGCTGATTCGCACAGCCAGTGGAAGCAGGGTATATGCTTCGCGAGCCCACTGCTGCCACTGCTTCCATGCCGTTAATACTTTCATCCACCTTCAACCTCCTGCTCAAAAGCCTGTCTATTGTTTGCTAGTATACTAAAGGTTCCATTCCGATGAAAGCCCCAATCTTGTGCTGTCTACGATAAGCTTAGGCTGAATATAGAGAATCGGCCCCCATAAACTCCACTCAGGAATTCATAGGGGCCGATTCAATCTTGTTATATTAAAAGTCTAACTTAGCGTCTTAACCTTCGAAGTTATAAAGTGGTGTGCTCAGGTAACGCTCGCCATTACTTGGAATGACTACAACTACACGTTTGCCTTTGCCAAGCTCTTTAGCTACCTTCAGAGCAGCCAGAACTGCTGCACCAGAGGAAATACCGGAAAGGATGCCTTCTTCTTTGGCTACTTTGCGAGCCTGTTCGAAAGCTTCTTCGTTCTCGATATGAATGATTTCATCATAAATCTCACGATTCAGAATTTCCGGGATGAAGTTCGCACCCAGACCCTGGATCTTGTGAGGACCTGGCTTGCCGCCGGCCAAGATTGGGGAAGCCGCTGGCTCAACAGCTACAATTTTGATATCAGGGAAGCGATTCTTCAGGACTTCACCCGCACCAGAGATCGTTCCGCCTGTACCGATACCAGCCACGAATGCATCCAGCTTGCCGTCCAGGGACTCGATCGCTTCTACAATTTCAGGACCTGTAGTCTCACGGTGAATCTTCACGTTAGCCTGGTTTCTGAACTGATCTGCGAGGAAATAGTCAGGGTTAGCTGCCAGAATTTCTTCTGCTTTCTTCACGGCTCCGTTCATGCCCTCTGCTCCTGGAGTCAGTACCAGCTCTGCGCCGTATGCACGAAGCAGGTTGCGACGCTCAATACTCATCGTCTCAGGCATAACGATAACCGCCTTGTATCCTTTAGCAGCCGCTACTAGAGCAAGACCGATACCGGTGTTGCCGCTTGTAGCTTCAATGATTGTGCCGCCTGGCTTGAGCTTACCTTGCTTCTCAGCTTCTTCCACAATGCTGATCGCGATACGGTCTTTGACGCTTGAACCCGGGTTCTGGTACTCAAGCTTTGCATAAATTTCTGCGCTGTCTTCCGGTACAATGCGCTGCAAACGTACCAAAGGTGTTCCGCCAATTAGTTCTGTTACATTATTTACGACTTTTGCCATGATATAAACCCTCCCCTGATTAGTAACCCATTGCATGAAAAAAAGTATGATGGTACTTAAGCTGTATATAGCACAAGCTCAGGAGTTCTAATGAATCATTAGATCCTGGCTGTTATGATATCCGAGTAATTAAGTAGGTTTTTGATAGTCTTATCTTATCAATACCTACGGGGAGTTGTCAATAATGGACGACAAAAATACTTTGCTATCCGTGTCAAAAGTCTGAACCTGCACAGCAAAGTATTTTATCTCGTATTATTTACTTTTCGCCTGTTCCAGCAGCTCCCGAAGTTCCTCACGCTGGAATACATAGGATTCCCTGCAGAAGTCACATACCACTTCGGTCTGTTCATCTTCTTCTATAAGCTGATTCAGCTCACTTTCTCCTAAGCTGATCAAAGTCTTCTCCACACGTTCACGGGAACAGGTGCATGCGAAGGTAATGTCCATTTCATCCAGAACTCTCACGTCCGGAATAACCCACTTCAGCATTTCTTCCAGCTCCAGGCCTTGATCCAGCAAAGAGGTAACCGGTGGAAGCATACCAATCGCTTGTTCGATGGCTGCGATCTCCTTATCCTCCAGACCAGGGAGAAGCTGAATAATAAAGCCCCCGGCTACAATGACCGAGGAATCGCTATCTACCAGCACACCCAACCCTACAGCAGATGGGGTCTGCTCCGATACCGCGAAGTAATAAGTGAAATCTTCCCCCAGCTCACCGGAGATAATAGGCACACTGCCCCGGTAAGGTTCCTTGAGCCCCAGATCTTTGATGACATGGATAAAACCGCTTGTTCCCACGGCTCCGGCCACATCGAGCTTGCCTAGGCTATTGCTGGGAAGATGCACATGCGGATCATTCACATACCCGCGGACTTCTCCATTGGCGTTCGCATCGACTACAATTTGTCCAAGGGGACCGTCACCCTTAACCTGAACCGTTAACTTCTCATTGCCTTTCATCATCGAACCCATCATGGCTGCGGCCGTAAGCGTACGCCCAAGGGCGGCCGTTGCAGTCGGATAAGTGTCATGCCGGCGGCGCAGCTCGTCTACAAGCTGTGTTGTTCTTACAGCAAAGGCACGCACTTTCCCATCCATTGCCGTTCCTCTTATCAAACGATCCTTCTCTTGGCTCATATTCGTTACGCCTCCTCAAAGTTCTCAGATGTTCCAGCTTAGTATAAGGATGCCTGGCTTCTTAATTGCTCAAATAGATAAGTATCGCATTAACAATTGCGTTCGTAGATCAACCTTAACCCTTCCAAGGTGAGAAGAGGATTCACCTCTTCAATGCTGCTTGTCTCGCTGGCAATCAGCTCAGCCAAGCCGCCAGTAGCCACCACTTTGGGCTTCGCATTCATTTCTCTGCCGATCCTATCCACTATACCATCAACCTGACCCGCATATCCAAAAATAATGCCCGCCTGCATAGCGTGGATCGTATTGCGCCCAATTACCTTCTTCGGCTTCTCAAGCTCGATCCTCGGTAGCTTTGAAGCTCGCTGATAGAGGGCTTCCGTTGCAATTCCAATGCCGGGTACAATAGCACCGCCCAAATAATTGCCTTTATCATCTATACAATCAAAAGTTGTCGCCGTGCCGAAGTCAACCACCACCAAAGGACCGCCGCCATAAAGCTCTACAGCAGCCACCGCATTGACAATTCGGTCAGCTCCGACCTCGCGCGGATTCTCATATCGCAGATTAAGTCCTGTCTTGATGCCAGGACCTACGATCAGCGGAGCTTTCTTCAAATACGTCTCACACATTTGCTCAAGTACATGCATTAGAGGTGGAACAACGGAGGATATAATGACGCCCTCTATATCCCGTATATCAATATGCGACATTCTAAACAGATTATGTATTAAAACGCCGTATTCGTCTCCTGTAGACTGCCGATTGGTCCCCAAACGGAAATGGTGCAGCAGCTCACGGTTCTTGTAGATCCCGAGCACGATGTTCGTATTGCCCACGTCAACCACAAGGATCATGGCTCTCACCTCACTTTCTTGTCATTCAGATCCAGACTGATGTCCAGACTTTCGAAGGAGTAGGTTAGTCTGCCTACAGATATGACATCTACTCCACATTCGGCTATACCCCTTATTGTATCCAGCGACACATTCCCAGAAGCTTCTACCGTCACATGGGGCGCCGCCGATTTAATCCGCTGAACCGCTTGCTTCATTAATTCAGGCTTCATATTGTCGAGCATAATAATGTCTGCTCCCGCTGCCAGAGCCTCTTCGACCTGCTCCATATTCTCGGTCTCGACTTCAACGGTCATCGTGTGCGGGATATTCGCCCGCGCCCTGCTGACCGCCTGTGCGATACCGCCTGCTCCCTTAATATGATTATCCTTAATCATAACCGCATCATACAGGCCGAATCGGTGATTGGCCCCTCCTCCCATGCGTACCGCGTACTTCTCTAACACACGGTGGCCTGGAGTTGTTTTGCGCGTATCAACCAGTCTCACATCAAGGCCTTCCAAGGCATCTACATACGTACGCGTACGTGTAGCAATTCCGGAGAGGCGCTGCAACAAGTTCAGAGCCAGACGTTCGCCGGTGAGGATGCTGTGCGTGCTTCCCTCCACCTCAATCAAGACGTCACCCTTGGCAGCATACTGTCCTTCCTCGGCATGCGCCTTGAAAGAAAGCATGGGATCGACCACTTCAAACACCAGCTGCGCTACGGGAATTCCGGCTATAATTCCGTTATCTTTAGCATGGATAATTCCCTTGGATTCATGTCCAAATGGTATAGTCACCGATGTGGTCACGTCACCGGACCCAACGTCTTCTTTCAGCCAGCCACGTATAGATTCTATAAGGCCTTCATTATATCCATTAAATATCATCGATTGCAGCCTCCAACATTCCTTTTTCGCGATGGCGGACAATTCGCTTCAGCCAGTCCAGATCTCTGCGTTCCGGATAATCCTCCCGGTAATGTCCCCCCCGGCTTTCTTGACGAGCCAGTGCAGATTCCGTTACGAGAAGGGCACAGGTCAGCATATTCGCATACTCCAGTTCCTCACTCCGCCGCAGTTCATATCCAAAAATATCTGTCTGCTGCTGCAGCTCCTGAAGACCTTTCTTAAGCAAATCCTCATCCCGTCTGACTCCCACATGCCGAACCATGATCTTCTGCAGCTTCAGCTTCCGCTCACTGATCTTAGAAGGGTATACGCCAGTTCGTTGTTCATGATTGGAGATATGCCTCCAATCTGCCTTCAAGGGAGTGAGCTTGCGGATCTGTTCCACAATCCGGCGGCCGAATACAATCGCTTCCGTCAGTGAATTGCTGGCTAACCGGTTAGCTCCGTGGATTCCTGTTGAAGATACTTCGCCACAGGCATACAGCCGTGCAATCGTAGTCTCCCCCTGCAGGTTCGTCTGAACCCCGCCCATCATATAATGTGCAGCCGGAGCGACCGGAATCCAGTCGCTGGTAATATCCAGCCCATACCGGATACAAGTCTCATAGATGGTTGGGAAACGGTTCCTCACCGTCTCTGGGAGCTCATGTGTGATATCTAAATATACAAACGTCGACTTTGTAGCTTCCATCTCACTTACGATCGCCCGGGCCACGATATCCCGGGGTGCAAGCTCCAGCTGGGCATGATACTTCTCCATGAATCGCTCACCATGGATATTACGAAGTATCGCACCTTCTCCTCTTACCGCTTCCGAGATTAGAAATCGCGGAGCTCCGGAATAACTTAGTGCCGTAGGATGAAATTGAATGAATTCCATATCCCGGATATGAGCGCCAGCCCGGTAAGCAATCGCTACCCCATCCCCGGTAGCTACTTCTGGATTGGTTGTGTATCGATAAAGCTGACCTGCCCCGCCGCTGCACAAAATTGTCGCATCCGCACGCAGGAACAGCCGCTTCCCATCCGGTCCCTGAAGCAACGCGCCCTGGCATTCTTCCATTTCCGTAATGAGGTCAATGACATAATGATATTCTAGAATCTCGATATTCTCAATCTCACGGACCTTCTGAGCAAGAGCCCGTACAATCTCATATCCTGTAGCATCTCCATTTGCATGAAGAATACGCCGATGGCTGTGGGCAGCCTCCTGGGTCAGTGCTAATTCACCGTTCTCCTGGTCAAAAGCAGCCCCCATCCGTATAAGGTCTCTTACGCCTTCGGAGCCTTCATGGACAAGCACATCTACCGCCGACCGCAAACAGAAGTCCGCCCCTGCAAAAAGAGTATCATCCCGGTGAGACTCAGGTGAGTCCTCCTCCGAGATCACGGCCGCAATTCCTCCCTGCGCATATCTCGTATTGCTTTCCATTAAGCCCTGCTTCGTAATCATGACGACCCGCCGGTCTTCACTAGCTTTAATGGCTGCGAATAGACCCGCGATTCCCGTACCAATCACAATGACGTCTGTCTCGCGCACCGGAACTTCTCCAAGATCAAAATCCACTAAGTATTTAGGTATCATTTCATTTCACCTGTCTTTAGGGCAAGAGAGTAGCGCATGCTACTTAACCTGTAACATGCGCTCTAGGGATGCTCTAGCTTTGTCCGCCACAGCCGGTGGAACATACACTTGCGGCTGCATGGTCTCCAGACATTTGACCAGCTTCTTCAGATTATTTACTTTCATATTCGGACATACGAGAAATTTGGTAGCAAAAAAGAATTCCTTATCCGGACTATCCAATCTAAGCTGATAACCTGTACCGTCTTCGGTCCCCACGATGAATTGCTTACAGTCAGACTGCTTGCAATAATCAAGAATAGCTGTCGTGCTGCCTACAAAGTCCCCCATCTCAACAACCTCTGGGCGGCACTCCGGATGAACCACGAACTGAGCCTCCGGGTATTTGGCCTTCATCTCAACTACATCTTTAACTGTCAGCATATCATGGGTGTTGCAGTACCCTTCCCAGATAATCATTTTCTTATCGGTATGCTGCTGAACATAAGAGCCCAGGTTCTTATCCGGAACCCAAATAATTTCGTCTGCATCTACAGAATTAATCACTTTCACGGCATTTGAAGAAGTACAGCAAATATCAGTCTCCGCCTTGATTTCGGCAGATGAATTAATATAAGTAACGACCTTGGCATTCGGATGCTCGGCCTTCACCTTCCGCAAGCCGTCCACATTTACCATATCAGCCATCGGACAGCCTGCCCGCTCGTCAGGAATAAGGACTGTCTTGTTCGGAGCCAGAATCTTGGCACTTTCCCCCATGAAGTGAACTCCGCAGAATACAATTACCTCAGCATCGGTCTGTGCCGCTTTTTGTGCCAGCAAAAAAGAGTCTCCACGAAAATCAGCAACTTCCTGAATCTCATCCCTTTGATAGTAATGCGCTAAAATAATGGCGTTTCTTTCCTTCTTAAGCTGTGCAAGCCGCTCCCGAAGTTCGCGGTTCTGCTCTGCTTTGCGTTCCAAAGCTAATGCCTCCACCCGACATCCTCCCCTGTATCTTACAGCAATATGGATTAAAATGAGTCTCTCAAACCCGGTCTCTGTATCTATCCGGATATCCCAAAAACTTTGTGCATTGTTTAACAATTAATTTACACAACGTGAGTTCTGCTGTCAATCTGCTGCAATCCGCAAAAAAACCGGAAAACACCAAGTGTTTTCCGGTTTGCTGGTCGATTGCTCCATATATACCTTTGTTGGTAATTATAAGGAGTCGCTTAGTTATAGCGGTGTGCTGCCACCATTTCCGCTTCTATCTTGATCCTTCGGCTGCGGTGATGTTGCAGGGGCATCCTTCACGGTTCCCTCGGGAGTATCCACCGGATGATCTCCGCGGATATCATTCGCCGAGCTTCCTGGAACGTCATTCGGGATATCTCCGCCTGGAACTTGCGGCTGAGCTTCCTCGTCTCTAGCTTGAATGCGAACATTCACATCTCCAATGGTATCTACAATCGGAGAGCCAGATTCCGAGGACCCGCTTCCGTCTCCATCCGGATCCGGTGTAAGCTTGCCTGTCTCGATCAACTGTTTGATTTGATCCAGTTCGAGTGTCTCCACCTCAAGGAGTGTTTCAGCAATGAGATGAACCTCTTTGGAATACTTCATCAACAGCTGCTTACAGCGTTCATAGCTTTCATTAATGAAGCGCTGCATTTCCTGATCGATTTCATAAGCAATCGCATCACTATAGTTCTGCTCGTGCCCAATATCGCGGCCTAAGAACACTTGGCCTTGGGAAGTCCCGAACTGCATTGGACCGAGCTTCTCACTCATACCATATTCCACAATCATACTGCGGACAATGCTGGTAGCCTGCTGGAAGTCACTGTAAGCTCCGGTACCGATTTCACCGATGAACAGTTCCTCGGATACACGTCCTCCGAGGAGACCGGTAACTTTATCAAGCAGCTCCTGCTTGGTGACCAGCATGCGGTCTTCCTTAGGCATCATAATTACATACCCGCCGGCACGGCCACGCGGAATAATGGTAACCTTGTGAACCATGTCTGCATGCTCTAGGAAGTAACCCACAATCGTATGACCCGCTTCGTGGAACGCCACAATACGCTTCTCACGGTCGCTGACCACGCGGCTGCGCTTCTCCGTACCTACGATAACACGGTCGATTGCTTCATCTACCTCGCGCATGGAGATATCCTTGCGGTTGCGGCGTGCAGCAAGCAGGGCCGCTTCGTTAAGCAGGTTCTCCAGGTCTGCACCTGTGAATCCCGTGGTACGCTTAGCAATAACATCCAGGCGAACATCCTTGGTCAAAGGCTTGTTACGCGCATGTACCTTAAGTACAGCTTCACGGCCTTTCACATCTGGGCGGTCAACCGTAATCTGACGGTCGAAACGTCCCGGACGAAGGAGCGCCGGATCAAGAATATCGGCACGGTTCGTTGCGGCTACGATGATAATTCCTTCGTTGCCTCCGAAGCCGTCCATTTCTACGAGCAATTGGTTGAGCGTCTGCTCACGTTCGTCATGTCCGCCGCCGAGTCCGGCACCGCGCTGACGACCAACCGCATCAATCTCATCAATGAAGATGATACAAGGGGCATTCTTCTTCGCATTCTCGAACAAGTCACGGACACGGGATGCGCCGACACCGACGAACATTTCCACAAAGTCCGAACCTGAAATACTGAAGAAAGGAACGCCTGCTTCACCGGCTACTGCACGGGCAAGCAAGGTTTTACCTGTACCTGGAGGGCCCACCAGGAGCACCCCTTTAGGAATACGGGCACCAACAGCCGCGAATTTGCGGGGATCCTTCAAGAACTCAACGACTTCTACGAGCTCCTGCTTCTCCTCATCGGCACCGGCTACATCTTCAAAGGTAACCTTCTTCTTCTCTTCATTATATAACCGGGCACGGCTCTTGCCGAAGTTCATTACCTTACCGCCGCCGCCTTGAGCCTGGTTGAAGAGGAAGAAGAACAGAATGAACATAATCGCGAGTGGAACAATGGAGGTCAGGAGTGTGAGCCAAATGCTGTCGCCCTCCATCTTGCTCCAGGACAAGTGCACGTTGTTCTTCTCGCTGTAAGCGGTAAGCTCAGTTACCACATTTGTATCATATGGAACATAGGTCTGAAAGCTTTCTTTATTATCAGCTTTCGCCTTGTCCCTGTATTTACCTTTTACCAGATAGGCGTAACCATCGAATTGACCTGTCATTTCCTTGACATTATTCGCCTGAAGCTGCTGGCGCAATTGGTCATATCTAGGGGTGTCGGCCGCCTCGCCCCCACCGCTGAGGAATTGGACGATGCCCACCACGACTAAGAAAAGAATTAAATAAAAACCAGAATTCCGGATGAACCGATTCATCCCCTACCTCCTCTCAAAACACTTAAGTTATTTTACCATAGCCTGTCTTGCCATCTCAACAATGGCACGGGAGGCACTAGGCACTTGCGGAGTGCTGTCTTAGCTGGTGTAAACCTCAGGCTTCAAAATCCCGATGTAAGGGAGGTTGCGGTACTTCTCGGCATAGTCCAGACCATACCCAACTACGAACTCGTCAGGAAGGACAAACCCGGTGTAATCCGCTTCCAGATCCACCGTCCGGCGAGCCGGCTTATCGAACAGCGTTACTACAGTAGTGGACTTCGCATTGCGGCGCTCGAGCACATCGATCAGATAGCTTAGCGTAAGTCCGCTATCAATAATATCTTCGACGATGAGTACATCACGTCCTTCTACAGAAGTGTCAAGATCCTTGATGATCTTCACGACCCCTGAGGACTTCGTGGATGCACCGTAACTGGAGACAGCCATAAAATCCAGCTCCAAAGGTACTGTTATCTCTTTAACCAAATCGGCCATAAAAATAAAGGCTCCTTTGAGAATACAAATAACGAGCGGGTTGCGGCCTTCATATTCCTTGCTGAGGATTTGGCCGAGTTCCACCACTTTCTCTTGAATCTGTTCCCGGCTAATAAGGACTTCTTTGATATCGTTCTGCAATGCAAGAACCTCCTAAGTTATACTATGAAAGCCTGACTATGGCGATAACCGGTTACCTTCCGCCCTTACAATCCATCTGCATGCGCAAGATGGAAGAGGTATGATTCCCTACAGCCGCGTGTGCGGATCTGCGGACACCGGGCAGCCATAATATGCGGCCGGCTGCATCCGTTATAACGGGAGTGGCCCAGCGGACAGATGGAGGTATTTTCTGATCAATGAAAATATCTTTAACCTTTTTGCTTCCGTTTAATCCCATGACTTTCATGATATCTCCCGGCTGGCGTGAACGTATGATCAGCGGATAGTTAATCTTATCCGCATCAAATAGTGCTTCGTCATTACCGGATGCCTTCCAGTCTGACTCCGCAGACTGTGCGCCACGCGGCCGTAAAGTAAATCTTAATTCTCTTCCGGTTTCGGGTATCGGTAATCTTGCAGGAACTTCCTCCAGACGGTATGTATATTCCAGCTTAACCTTATCCGTATTCTCCGGTAAAATAGAAACTTCATCATACTCCCTTATGCAGCGCAGGCCCCCGCCCAAATCGAGACTCCAGTTGGAGGGAAATTCCTGCAAAACACGCTCACGAATGACCTCAATTTTAAGGAAATCAATGTCATCGGTGTTCAAAGGCAGATAATTTAATATTAGTTTAATCAACCTCCGTTGTAAAGCAGCATGTAAGCGGCCAAAATCTTTGGCAGAGAAGGCAATTCCCCCTCCTGCTGACCTGGCAAGTCTGCCATATGCCTCCTTGGCCGCCTGATGCATATAATCATCTTCCTCGCCGGCTACCTCAGCCAGGCGATTCAGGGATTCAGCCAACTGACCATTATATTGCCCCAAAAAGGGCAGTACATCCAATCGGACAGCATTGCGGGCATATTTATTGCTCAGATTACTGCTGTCTGTCACATACGCCAGACCACAATTATGACACACCCGGATCAAGTCCGTCTTGTATATACGCAGCAGGGGTCTGATTAGTTCCACATTTTTTTCGCGCCGCTTGATTCTCATTCCGGCAAGTCCCGTCATGCCCGTTCCCCTAAGCAGACGCAGCATAACGGTCTCTGCCTGATCATCTCCATGATGGGCTAATGCGATAGCGGAAGCGTGATATTTACCGGCAATGCTGTGCAGGAATTCATACCGCTTCTCTCTGGCTGCTGTCTGCAGGCTCATCCCCGTCTCTTCAATAAAAGCCGGCACATCATAATTGCCCAGCTCAAAGGGAATACCCAGTCTAGCCGCTGTGTCCCTCACGAATTCAGCCTCGGCATCTGACTCCGCGCCGCGAAATCCGTGGTTCACGTGCGCACACACCAAGCGGAGTGAAATGCCCGGCTCCCCGGCTATTTGATGAAGTGCATGCAAAAGAGCCACAGAGTCCGGGCCGCCGGATACTGCGACTACAATACAGTCATGAGCAGACCATAAGTCGTATTTGCGCGCCATGCTGCGCACATAAGTTACAAGCTGGTTCAAGTCTTCCATTGCGTTCTCCCCTTGCTAGGTTGACCCATCAACCGAATGTGAGCATGCCGGCACTTGCTAACGCAGCGTTAAATAGATCGCGCAGACTAGCAAAAATAATGATATGGCAAAAGCGCTCTTAAGCCAGCCCGGTGTTCTCCGGACAGATTGACGGGTCGGCTTCCGCGAGATCATGATTTTCCACGTATCATAAGCCTCATCCGTATGCTTGAACCCCCCGCTAATCGCCTTCTTCAGCCAACTGGAATAGGGGCGAAGACGCGGCTCCTGATTCAGGATCTGGATCAGATCGGCTGCGCTTCGGGTCTGCGGAAGCTGGTTCGCCGCAATTTTAAGACGAGACTCCGCCAGCATATGGATACATACCACGGCAAAAGAGAACCAATCATAAGCGGCATCGGCTGTCCGGCCGCCTGCATTCCAGAATCCGCGGTCATACCACTCCGTGAACTGCTTCACACTTCGTCCGTTCTGGCTTACGCCGCCATAATCAATGAGTTCTACATCACCATACGCAGACACCAGGACATTGTCTGGCTTCAAGTCACCGAATACCCAGCCTCCCTTATGAAGAGCTGCCAGCTGCTTAAGCAGGTTAAGTCCGGCCAAGTCAAGCCACTGCCCTCCCCTGCGGGTGAGGAACTTACTCAGCGGCTCACCTTTTACATACCTCATAACATAGAAAGGAATCTCCCTATCCCCCAAGGTGTAATCATCCACCTCCACCAGATAAGAAAGATCCCGATCCTCACCGCTCTGCTGATTCTGCCGCTGCAGCGCCTTCAGCACATTGATCTCTGATTGCAGATCCAAGGCGTCATACCCCATCTTGAGGGCATATAAGTTGCGGGTCCCGGCCTGCTGTACAAGATATACAATTCCATTCGCTCCCTGACCGAGGAGCCGCTGAACAAGATATCGTCCTCCGCGCCAGCGGCCTGTTACAAGCGTCCCGGCAGGGATGCCGGTTCTATACGACGTAGTCACCGAGCATCCCTTCTCTTTCATCATTGTCCTCCGGCCTAGTCTGATTTCCATTTATTGTACCATATCGAAAGAAATCAATCACCTTAAGGATCGCCGGCCCGGTTGGGGTAGCTCCTCTCATCACCAAGCGTTGAAAGAGGTTCCGTACTCCGCCCAGATCGGAGGTCCATCCCTGATCGAGAACGGCATCTTCTCCCCCATGACGGCCAGGGAAATGGAAGACGGCTATCCGGCTCATCCCTTCCCGAGCACTGAGGCTGATCATTAAATCCCGAATTGCTTCCTCTACGGCGGCAAGCTTTGGCTTCATGCTCGCACTTGCATCAATTAAGAGTGCCACTTCGAGCGGGGTAGTCTCTGTAAGCTCATCTACCACCTCGACGACCTCAGACCGCTTGTCAGGGGGAAGGTCCTCGACCGTTGTTTTTCCCAAAATATGTTTCAATTCTCTATTAACCGCCTGCTGAATCGTCTGAACCACGGTCTTCCTGGTCATCATCTGCATCGTCTGCGCAAGCTGCTCGGTTCCAGACAAGCGGCTCATCCCGCCGCCTGCCTTGGCAATCTCCTTAATCTCCAAGCTACCCAGCTCTCCAATGGTTCCATAATCCACGATCCCGATCACATTCACTGTAATTCCTTCCTGACGTGCCAATGAGGCAGTCATTACCGGGCTTTGTCCCACATTAGAGCAGCCGTCTGTAATTAATAGAATTTGCTTCATTAATATTCGCCGTCCCTTCAGGATTCCAGATTCTCTTGTCTAGTTATTTCCAACCGGTGGCAGGTTCAAACCTAAGAGATTGAAAGAATCGGGTAAAGGGCATTAACTATATTGGGAATGGGGACATCCGATCCTGAAAGGATAAGAAAATGGAGAGCCCAGTCAAGCAGCCTCCATTTCCCGGGCAATGCATTAAGCTTGTAAAATGCCGGTCCTACCACGGAAATACAGCCCATCAGCTAACGGTTCTTGGGCGTTCCAAACGGTCTACTCCCGGAATGTGAAGCGTAGACCACTCCGGACGCCGATGATCCACCTTGGCGACAGCTACGGTCATATCATCATTAATCTGATTTCCTTGATAGCGGATGACAGCGTCGAGCAGACAATCGGCAATAGCCTGTGGCTCTTCCGTAGTAATCTCTTGAATGAGACGCTTGATCCACAGCTCCTTGTTCACTGCATAACCCGGGGCGTCATAAATGCCGTCGGTCATCATAATCAGGATATCCCCGGGTAACAGCTGCACCGTTACGAGGTCTACCTCAATATCCTGGATAATCCCGATCGGTAGATTGCTTGCAGAGACAGAGATCACTTCATTCCCTCTCTTGATAAAGCTTGGCGACGAACCGATCTTCATGAAGGTCGTTCGCGCCGAGTGCTCATCAATAAGAGCCATATCCACCGTTGCATAAATTTCGTCCGGGGATCTGAGCATCAGCACCGAATTCACGGATTTGATTGCCAACGTCTCATCCATTCCCGACTGAAGCAGCTGCTCCAAAATGTTTAAGGCTGTGCTGCTCTCCAGTCTCGCCCGTTCCCCATTCCCCATGCCGTCACTCAAGGCTACCGCAAAGGTCCCGTTACCGAGCTCTGCTGCACTGAAGCTGTCTCCTGAAAGCAGGTCTCCCCCTTTGGCGGTACCCGCGACCCCGGTGGAGATCTCGTAGGACTTTGCCGAACCAAAGGTTACATTCGCCAGACCCTCTTTGCCGGATGGGACGGATTCATTCATCACCGCGATGTGTTCATCCAGAATATCGGATAACAAAGGAGCTATAATTTTGCGGCATTCATCATAACCTCGGGTATACGCGTGGGTAATCTCAATTTCAACATTGCCATGGTCCAAGCAAATGATATCCACGCTGTGAATGGACAAGCCCATAATCTCCAGAGCCTCTCGAATCTGCTCTTCCTGGCGGTACATCGTCTGACTCTCTCTCTTGATCTCTCTGGCCAAGTCTTCCATAACCTGGGACACCCCGGAGAGCTGCTCAGCCACCAGCTGACGACTGTCGTATATTTGCCGCTTCCAGTGCATATCATTTTGGTAGAGGTCATATTCCCGCTTCATAATATTCAGGACCTGGTCCGTCTTCTTGCACACTTTGTTCCATTTAACTGGAAGCTCATCATGCCGAACCTCCGGATTCTCTTCAATCGTAGTCATCATCTCGGTCATAAATTTATAAGTCTGATAAAAGTTCCCGTCCCAGCAGTGATTCTTTCGGAAGCAGGAGCCGCAGGCTCCCTCGGTCGCCGCATTCATGAAATGATCCATTTCCTCTCCGCGCCTAGTAATTTCACCTGAGCTGGAGACTTGTCCAAAACTGCGGGACAACTGCTTGAAGACGTGGGAGAACTGGGTAACCCGCTCGGCGGTAATATCCCGAATCCGCTTGGCATACTCATGCTGCGATTCGGTGTAATCCTTGGTTCCAGGCACATACTTGGCTATAAAACCGATCACGGTCTTTGGCGTGAGCATGAATAGGAGCACGGCTGCACAGGTCTCCCATGTGGAGGTCATCACATCACCTGGGCCGGTCAGATAGATCGAGAGGATTGAGGAGCCCAGCAGCATGCCAAGCCCTACTGACCATTTCCGGCCTTCGCGCAGCATGCCGGCGAGCATCCCGGAGAACGCCAGCAGACTCATTTGATAGATGGCTGACATATCGGCCAAGCTTAAGATCAGCCCAGTAATGACGCCTACCGAGGCTCCCAGGGGCGCCCCGCCTACCAACGCGAACAATAGAATGAGATAGCGGGATAGGATATGCTCCAGGGACAGCCCATTAATCTGCCATCCGACCGCCCCCGTCATGACCGAGGCCAGCAGAATGATTAGGCACAGGATCTCCTCGTTACGCAGACTATAGTTCTTCTTTCTATAAGTGAAGATGGGTACGGCCTGCAAGAATACCAGTGTGAGCACGAAGCTGAGTACCGCATCCATCACCGTCATGGTCAGGGTATACCAGGAAAGGGACGGTCCGATAAGGGCTCCGAACAGGTTAACTAGGAAGGCTGAGGTAAAGACCATGATCGGAGCATAAGAAATTTCCGCTTTCTCGAAGGATTCGAGACCCTTTTGCATCAAGAAGATGATAATGAGCTCCCAGACTACGGAGAGAAAGTGATGGTGAGGAGCAAATATAGCGCCCGCTACAACGGATGCAAAGACCGGAAGAAGCAGATCCCGCCGCATGAATGCGATAACAGCAAAGTAAGCGACAGCAAAAGGGGACAACTCATTCAGAATTGTAGCCTTACCCAGCAAGAATCCCATCATCGTCAGAAGGAACGCCCATTTGTTCGCAGCGACAAAACGGCTTGTCTTCATAGCAGCCGAGGTCTGTCTCCATTTAAGCCACCACTTCTCCCCATCCTGCTCCTTCGCCTTCTTCATTCCCGGAAAAGCAATCACATTCCATTTCTCCATCATGGCACCACCTTCTCTGGATTTAATACAGATTGAACTAAAGAGATGAACGTCAAGCACTAGGGCACCGAACAGTCTCGGTTCATTCCCTATGTATTCATTCCAACCTGGAGTCTTCAGCCCCACTGTCTTTAGCTCAATCTGCATAACGAGGTATGTCCCATTATAGGAGCGCGTCTATGGAAAGTTTGTCAGAAGGCGGGGTAAGCCGCAAAGAAATTTACGACAAATTGAGAGGGCTTATACTCCGCCCTTGACCCCTTGCCAGCACTCGGTACAGCGGCCCTTAACCAAATCTATGTTCGCCTGCAGCGGCGCCAGATGATCCACTATGTTCGCCCTGCGTTCTTAGCGATTTGCCCTGAGACTTACGGAAATGCGTTGGAAGTTGTCGGTAAAAAAATGTAAGCCCTTTTCTGGCGACAAACCTGGCATAAAACATGACGATAAACATGAGGATAAACGCAGGCGACAAAAAAACCGTAAGCGCTGGGCTTACGGTCTGTTGTATCAAATATTAAAGATGAATTACACTCGTTTTGCGCCGCGTCCACCGCGTTTGCCTTCGGTGTTCTTCTTCAGCGACGAAATACGCTCTTCACTATCTTTGAGGAAGCGTGACATTTTATCTTCAAAAGAAGCTTTGCCCACTGGAGGTTTGAATGAGCGCCCTCCGCGATCCCGGTTGAAACCGCCTCCGCCACCACTTGGACGATCTCCGTCTCTGCCGCCGCCACTTGGGCGATCTGGTCTTGGTGCACGTGGAGGTCTTGGTGCTTCCACAGGCTTATCTACAGTCTGCTTAATCGAAAGCCCGATCTTGCCGTCCTTATCAACGTTAATGACCTTAACCGTCACAACATCGTTGATCTTGAGATGATCGTTAACATCCTTGACGTAGTTATCGGCGATCTCCGAGATGTGTACGAGACCGGTGACACCTCCTGATAGATCCACAAATGCTCCAAAGTGCGTGATGCCCGTCACCTTGCCTTCTAACTTGGTGCCCACTTCTATTGCCATAAAATAAAATGATCCTCCCTTAAAAATGTCACCAAGACATCATGATCTTGGCTTCGGTGATTTGATTATACCGAATGACTCAAACAAGGTCAACAGACGTATATCCTGTATGAGTTTATCTATTTCTCGTCCTCGGAATCCGGTACACGGATCGGCACTTCTCCGGGTCTGTAGAGCCCGTACTTCTTCATTGCAATTTGACCAATGTACTCCGGATCCTTCAGACGTTCTATTTCATTTTTGAGTTGATCTAAAGCTTGGTCACTCTTGGCCTTGGAGTCCTGTTTCTCTGAGAGTTCACGCGAGCCCGCCCCAATCTGGCTGGCCTGGGAGATGTACGTATACCCTGCCCAACCAATAAAAATGACAATAAAAGCAAGCCACAGCCTATAACGTCTGCGAGCTCCTGCATTCTTGACACTGACAGGTTCACTGTTCTTAGTCCCATTCCCGGATACAACGCGCAAAATATCCCACCTCCAAAACCCTTTAATTCTTGGTGAACCAACGGTTCCAAAGCTGAACCGCCCATGCTCTCAGCTTGTCAGCCTGCTCAGGAATATGAAAGCGTCTCAGCAGAGGCAGGGTCATCCATCTTAGGATTCTCCATACCGGCAGCAGCGAGATTCGTCCCAGAAAGAGAACGACAACCCACATAAAGCCCAGCGCAAGCTTGGCGCCTTTCAGCAAAATGCGAATAGGACCAATAATAAATAGCTGAATTATTCGCAGAACCAAAGCATAAATTCGTTTGGTTACCACCATTAACATTACCACAAAACGCTCGGTTATAACACTTAAGAATAAAAAATAAATCCATACGCCTACAAATAAACCCAGGAACACATAGAATCGGAGTTGACCCTGATTACTCTGATACAGCACCCGAAAGACAAAGATCGAAGCCGCGGCCCAATAGAGCAGATCCAGGGCGTGAACCGTCCACCGCGGAAAGCGCAGCTGACCCGATACAACACGGTAGCTGTCAAAGGCGACCCCCAGTATTCCCCCGGACACAAACATCCATAACAGGGTCACCCACTGCACATGCAAATTCATTTAAACAGCTTCCCCATGAAACCCTTGGTTTTAGGCTTTGATCCGGGGTTTGAATACGACAGGGAATTCACAACTCCCTCAATGGCTATAAGCCCCTGTTCCAGGCTTAGATTCTTGATATGGAGATTCTGTCCGCGGATGGTAAGATGGCCAAGCTCTGTCTGGAGCAGAAACTCCTCACTGTCAAAGCTCTCCACGTTGTTCACACCGGATATTTCAAGCAGCTTGCGGTTATGCATGTGCACTTCCTGCAGCTTTCCTCTTCCTTGATCATTCATGGCATGTACCCCTCCCTCTACAGTAACCATCTTATGGAGGGAATACAGCCTTTAGAACCGAGTGATTCTTCATTTGTATAAAAAACTAAAGGGCTGTCCCCAAGGGCAGATCAATCTGCCTGGGAACAGCCCTCTTTAAGGAGACAAGCTTAGGGCTCTAGGTCCAATCCAGACCCTGATCCTTCGCAATTGGCTCTTCTTTCACTAACGTATATAGGCTTGATGCTTCTTCCTTGCGGGTGTTCTCGGCAAGCCGTTCCACCCTAACCGTAACCAGCTTCTGTCCAAATTGAACGGTGATTTCATCGCCCACTTTGACGGAACTGCTCGGCTTGGCTTCCCGGTCATTAATCAGCACTCTGCCTTGTTCGGAGACGTCTTTCGCTACGGTGCGCCGTTTAATCAACCTTGAGACCTTCAGGAATTTATCAAGTCGCATTATTTTACAGCTTCTTTGAGCTTGTTGCCTGCTTTGAATGCAGGAACATTGGATTCTGGAATCTCGATAGTCTTACCTGTCTGCGGGTTGCGTCCTGTACGGCCGGAACGCTTGCGGGTCTCGAAAGTACCAAAGCCGATCAATTGAACCTTGTCTCCGCTGGAAAGGGCATCCGTAATTTCACCAAGAAATCCGTTGAGCACGGCTTCAACGTCTCTTTTGGTCAAACCGCTTTTGCTCGAAATGTTGTTAATCAGATCTGTCTTGTTCATAAATTAAAAGCCTCCCAATATTCAAAAAAATAGAGTAGATGCGGTAGTGAACAGGCTGGTTCAGCCGAAGATCAACCGCAAAGTGGTCTTAAGGTAATTCTTGCTTCAATAACAAATTCCTGCTTGCTGATCCTAAATTCTTTGTATTCTTCAAAAATACCACAAGCTGGACACACTCTCACCTGCCAGGCTTACAGCTTACGGCCGGAACGCTCTACTTCCTTGGCTTCATCCCACAGGCGATCCATCTCCTCCAAGCTGCTCTCCGGCATTGTCCTGCCGGCCTCCCTCAGCTTGCTCTCCACATATTCGAAGCGGGATATGAATTTGCGATTAACCAGACTAAGCGCTTCCTCGGGATCAGCTCCGATGAACCTGGCGACATTGACTACGGTGAATAGAACGTCGCCCAGCTCCAAAGCCTGCTCTGACGCCGCTTGCCCTTCTCTTACCGCTTGCTTAAGTTCGGCCAATTCCTCATCAATCTTGCTCAGGGTACCCTCGACATCCTCCCAGTCGAACCCGACCTTGGAGGCCTTCTTCTGGAGCTTGAAGGCCTTCATGAGTGCAGGAAGGTCCCGGGGAACGCCGCTAAGTGCCGATTGCTTCTCAGGCTCGATCCCCTTCTTCCGCTTCTCCTCCGCCTTCATGCCTTCCCAGTTGTTCAGGGCCTCTTCCGCATCTTCAGCGGACAGATCCCCGAATACATGCGGATGGCGGAAGATCAGCTTGTCGTTCAGACTGCCAATCACATCATAGACCGAGAACATTCCGGTCTCCTCTTCCATCTGCGAATGCAGCATGATCTGAAGCAGCAGATCCCCCAGCTCTTCCTGCATATGATCCGGGTCATCCTCATCAATGGTCTCAATCACTTCATAGGTCTCTTCAATCAGATTCTTGCGGATCGACTGGTGGGTCTGCTCCCGGTCCCATGGGCAGCCTTCAGGGCTGCGAAGGACCGTTACAATCTCATGCAATCTCTCGAAGCTGCGCTGACGCAGCATTTCATTCTCATCACGTGGAATATAGATCAACGATAAGTTGCCATATCCCTCTACACGGTCAAGCTCGTGCAGGGGAACCTGCTCGATCTTCTCCTCCCCGGCTACACCCAAAGCGTGTCCAACCGTAACCGGATAATCATCCGGGTAGGTCTCCATCAGGCTCAGCTTCACATCGGAAGCCGTAAAGCTGTCGTAGACCTGCCCAATCAACGTATGTACCCTCGGCTCTACTAAGGAGGGAGCTAGCCCTGAGGCGTCCAACAGCTGGAACCCTTCAATCGGGTCGAACCCAAGACGGGTAAAAGCTACATCCAGAAAGCTCTCCCCGCCGGTTATTTCTAGCCGGATTCCCCGCTGCGGGCAGCGTTCACGAAGCAGCTTGACGGTTGACTCCGCTACCATGGGATGCCCGGGAACTGCGTAGATGATCTCACGTTCCGGCGGCAGCTCTGACGCAGCAGCAAGCAGTTGATTGACTATTTCCTCGTACACGGATGGGAAATCATCCTTCTCTTCATACACCTTGTCGAACGATGTGAAGGAGATTCCGGACTCCTCCAGCCAGGTAATGACCGGATGGTCCAGAGTCCGCACATAACGGAGCTCCGCCTGACGGAGCTTATTCAGGCTCCCTACAGTCAGCTTGTCCGGATCCCCCGATCCCAGACCTATAACAGTAATTGCAGCACTCACTTGTATCACACTCCTGAATTCCCGCTGCTGGCGGGTGTAATAGCTGACTTTTATAATAAATAATCGGTAATAGGCGCAAAAAGTTTACTTACAACGAGTATGCCGAGCTCATCTACTTCTGCTCCGGCAGCAGTCGAAGCCGCCGAAGCAGCCTGGCGAGCTTCGGCCCGATCCTCGGCAGGGCCTCAAGCTCCGGCCCTGTCATCAGGCGCAGCCGCAGTACGCCGGCCGCGAAGACCGCACCGCCCAGGAAGACGCCGAGCAGACTCTCGGCGCAGGCGGCGGTGCGGCTCGGCCCTAGGCCGGCTGCATCTGCGAGCCAGCGCAGGGCAAGCACGGGCAACACCAGCGCGAATATCAGCAGCGCTGGCTTCAGTACAGCCTTTGCCAGGCGCAGCCGCAGCGCGGCGGTCTTCACCAGCAGCGCGAGGCTTAGCGCTGCGGCAAGGCTGTAGGCCGCCACGCCTGCGATGGCGGCCCCGGTGATGCCAAGCTGCGGCACCAGCAGCAGGTTGAGCACGATCTTGAGCGCCGCGGCCCCAGCCAGATATAGGGTCGGCGCCCGGACGGTGCCCAGCCCCTGAAGCAGGGCGGCCGTCAGAGTGAGCATCGTGCTCGGTGCTGCAGTCAGGGCGATCCACTGCATCGCCTGGGTCCCGGCAGCGTCCTTGTAGAGCATGATGTTGATGGGCTCCGCAAGCGCCGCAAGCCCGGCCGAAGCCGCAAGGCCAATCAGCCAGAACCAGCGCAGGGCAAGACGGGAATGGGATTCGATACTCTCCCGGTCCCCCCGGTACTTGAACTCTGCGAGTGCAGGAATGAACAGCACCGACAAGGAAGCGGCCAGCATGGTCACAAGCTGGACAAGCGGGATACCGCGGTTATAGATGCCCACCTGAATCATGGCACCAAGCTCATCCCATCCGCCCTGCTTCAGCAGGCGCGGCAGCGTGAAGGTGTCTACAAGGCCAATCAGCGGTACAGCCAAGGCAGCCAGGCAGATAGGAATGGCGTAAGCCAGCAGCTGCTTTAGCAGCCTGATTCGCGGCTCTCGTGCATCCCTTAATCCCTTGGCTTCGGCCTGGGTCAGCGGACTTCCCTTCCACTCGTCTCCGCTCTTCCTCCAAGACATGACCTCCGTACGACTGCGGTACCGCTGCCAAAACAGCAGCATAACCACGAGCCCGGCCAGTCCACCTGCAGCTGAGCCAATCATCGCTCCAGAAGCCACGGTGCTGTCGGAAGATCCGGCAGCGGTGAAGGAAAGGAGCAGCACAATCATGACGCCAACCCTTACAGCCTGTTCAATAACCTGCGACACAGCGGTCGGCAGCATATCCTGCAGGCCTTGAAAGTATCCGCGCAGCGCCGCAGAAACAGGCACGAAGAAGAGGGCCGGCGCCGTACATCTCAGCGCGGGGACCAAGTGCTGGTTGCCAATCCAATAGGCAAGCAACGGTGCGCCAAAGTACATCCCGAGGCCCCCGGCACAGCCCAGGGCCAGCATGACCACGGCCGACAGCCGAAGCACCTCGGCCGACCCTACCCGGTTGCCGGCGGCTTCGCGCTCGGCGACGAACCTGGATACCGCGGTGGGAAAGCCCGCGGTGGCAAGCGTAAGCAGCAGGGTATAAAAGGGATAGACCGTATTATAAATGCCGAATACCCCGTCTCCCCCGATATTTTGCAGCGGGATCTTCTGCAGCGTCCCCAGCAGCTTGGTCACAATCGCCGCCAGGCTCAGCAGCACTGCCCCTTTAAGCATTCTTCCGGACCTGGAAGTTTCATTCATGAGGTTCCCCACTTTACTGTAGCAATACTTAACCTCATTCCATTATAATCCTTGTCCGCACCCCAGGGAAATGACCACAAAAAAACCCCCTCTGCTTTGCCGGCCATTTGGCCGAAGATAAGGCAGTGGGAGTTTTACGTGTACAAATGTATGAAGCTCCTTATACCTACTGCTCCATTTGCTTGCCAAGGAATCCTGCAGCCGTCTCGGCCATCTTGGATTCGAGCTGGGACATCTTGACCGATTCATCCTTGTTCACAAGGGTCACTGAACCGATCGGATCTCCACCCGCAATAATAGGTGCAATAACGAAGGTCGATATCGTTTCCGCATGATCCTTAATAAGTTCATAGGTCCCGGTATTCGCTTCAACCATAATTTTACGGCTGTCCATACTGTTCTCCAGCAGAATACTAACCTGCTTGTCCAGATATTCCTTCTTGGAGGCTCCTGCCACCGCAATAATGGTATCACGGTCTGAGATCAGCGTAATATGTCCTGTACTCTCATATAAGGATTCCGCATATTCTTTGGCAAAGTCGCCAAGCTCCCCAATCGGAGAATATTTCTTCAAAATAACCTCACCGTCACGATCCACAAAGATTTCAAGCGGATCCCCCTCGCGAATACGCAAGGTCCGGCGGATTTCTTTAGGAATAACAACCCTGCCCAGATCATCAATACGACGTACAATTCCAGTAGCTTTCATTTCACATGTTGCCCCGCTTTCTAAAGAAGTTATTGAACTACTGTAGCTTTTTATGAATAGAGAAGGGTCCAGATAATATGGACTGGATTGGTTAAATCCATATCACTTAATTCTTGACCATAGTATTAGGCTGCTCCCAATTCCTTATACATTAACCTTATCCTTAAACTTTCGCACCAAAATGGGGACAAAAAGCAGCGCGATCATCTCGCGCTGCCCCCTAGGCCAAGAAATTGCTGTTATTTACCTGTGCCTGAACTAGGTGCTGTGCCTTCATTGGTGGTAGTTCCTTTATCGGTTGTGCCAGAAGGCGTAGTTGCTGCCCCACTCTTGGAGGAATCCGCAGCGCCTTCCTTCTTGGTCTCAACCTTAGGAAGATCGATTTTCTTGATGATTTTGGTTAAGCCAGTCTGCATGAAATCATCCAGCTTGGCCGAAGCCACACTCGTCTTGAGAGTGTCCTTCTGTGCCTGAGTCAGGTCATTGAAGGTCTTCTCCGTACGGGCTTCTACACGCATAATATGGTATCCATAATCGGTTTCAACCGGATCACTGATCTTGTTCAGCGGCAGAGTCAAGGCTTTCTCCTTGAACTGCTGAACCCAGTCACCTGCCGTTGCGTCTTTATAAAGACCGCCTTGATCCTTGGAACCCGGGTCTTCAGAGTACTTCTTGGCAAGCTCTGCGAAGTCAGCGCCTTTATCCAGCTTAGCCTTAATTTCTTTGGCCAGCTTGAGGGCATCTGCCTGCTTGCGTTCCTTGCCGTTAGCATCGGTAAGACCAATGAGGATGTGACGCACTGTAGCTACGGTAAAGTCGCCCTTCTTGCTCTCGAACTCCTTCTTCACTTCATCATCAGTTATTTTGGAGGTCTCACTTTGAATAACGGTGAAGACTTTGACCATATAGGCTTTGAAGTCGGTATCGGATATCTTCTTGCTATCAAGCATCTTCTTGAACTGCGCGTCACCCAGCTGCTTCTTCATCTGGGCAATCTGCTCATCCGCTTTCTTCTCGCCTTCCTGCTTGGACTTATCATCGGCCTTGGAGCTTAGATAAGCGTAGGCAATTTCCTGCTTAATCAGGTAATCACGGAACTCATCCATCTGAGCTAACTGCTCCATTTCTGGAGACATAAGCAGCATAATTCGCTGCTCTAAATCGAACTCGTTAGCCGTGATCTCGCCGCCTTCATACGTAGCCACGACCTTGCTGGTATCCTTCTTAGTCTCCGTGGCCGCATTCTTGCTGGTATCCGCTGGAGTCTGCTCAGACTTCTTGGAACAACCGGCCAGTATGGAAAAGGTCAGCACTGCAATTAAAGCCACAAGCAGAGTCTTCCAGGACCTGCTATTATTTTGCAACATCTTGTAGTTCTCCCTTCGATTTGAATGCATCTTTAAGGGATTCAAGGAACTGTTCCAGCAGATCCATCATCTCTTTGTCACTCAAACCTTTAATTTTAATCTGGATCAGAATGCCTGTCCCTTGGTTAAATTGTACACGTCTTCCGAACTGATTTCCAACTTCGGCGAATTGGGCTGGGATTAATGCCTTTTCCCGCCCTTCGTGGAACTTCAGCTGGACTTCATCCCCGCGCCGTGTAATCGACTCAATTCCATACTGCTTCGCGTAGATCTTCAGTCTTGCTGCGGCCAGCAGGTTCTCTACAGCCTCCGGCAGTTCTCCGAACCGGTCAAGAAGCTCGTCCGCAAGCTCGGACACCTCTTCGAGTGTCGTAAGCGTGGCTGCCTTTTTGTAGATCTCAATTTTTTGAATACTATCATAAATATATTCAGGCGGTAAATAGGCATCAATGCTCAAATCAAGCACCGTGTTCCATTCATGCTTCTCTGGCGGCTCCTCACCAAGCAGGGTCACCTTGCGCTTCTGAATCTCTTCCGCCAGCATCTGGGAGTACAGGTCAAAGCCGACAGACGCAATGAAGCCATGCTGCTCCGCGCCAAGCAGGTTCCCCGCCCCGCGGATCGACAAGTCCCGCATGGCAATCTTGAAGCCGGAGCCAAGCTCCGTGAACTCCTTGATGGACTGCAGCCGCTTCTCCGCCACCTCAGTCAGCGACTTATCGCGCTGATAGGTGAAGTAGGCATAGGCAATCCGGTTGGAACGTCCTACCCGTCCGCGCAGCTGATACAGCTGGGACAGCCCCATTTTGTCCGCATCATGCACAATTAATGTATTTACATTCGGGATATCTACACCCGTCTCAATAATGCTCGTACTTACAAGGACATCATATTCCCCATCCAGGAAGTCTAGAATCGTCTTCTCCAGCTCCTGCTCCGACATCTGGCCATGCCCAATTCCTACCTTGGCCCCCGGCACAAGCATGGAGATTTGGGCGGCCATCTCCTGAATCCCCTGAACCCGGTTATACAGGTAGTACACCTGGCCTCCGCGTGCCAGCTCTCTTTCGATCGCTTCCCGGACAAGTGCCTGACTGTGCTCAACCACATACGTCTGTACCGGGAACCGGTTCTCCGGAGGTGTCTCGATGACCGACAGATCCCGCACCCCAAGCATCGACATATGAAGGGTCCGTGGAATAGGCGTTGCCGTCAGCGTGAGAACATCGACATTGACTTTAAGCCGCTTAAGCTTCTCTTTATGCGTGACGCCAAACCGCTGCTCCTCGTCCACTATCAACAGGCCAAGATCCTTGAACACCAAATCCTGCGAGAGCAGACGATGGGTCCCGATCACAATATCTACAGTCCCCGATTTGATCCCTTTCGTTGTCTCGTTCTGTTCCTTCCGACTGCGGAAGCGGCTGAGTACCTGAATGTTGATCGGATAGCCAGAGAACCGTTCGCGGAAGGTCTCATAGTGCTGCTGAGCCAAAATCGTAGTTGGTACAAGCACAGCCACCTGCTTGCCTTCCATCGCACACTTAAATGCTGCCCGGATCGCGACCTCCGTCTTGCCGTAGCCAACGTCGCCGCAGAGCAGGCGGTCCATCGGACGATTCTGCTCCATATCCTTCTTGATCTCTTCGATGGCCCGCATCTGGTCACGTGTCTCATCATAAGGGAACATGGCCTCGAATTCCTGCTGCTCCGGTGTATCCTTCTCGAATCCGTAACCCGGAGAAGCCTGGCGCTCAGCATACAGCTTGATCAATTCATCCGCAATATCCTGAACCGAGGACTGGACCTTGCTCTTAACCCGTGTCCATTCCGTACCGCCCAGCTTATATACCTTGGGCTCCTTGTCTTCAGATCCCACGTACTTCTGAATAAGATCGATTTGGTCGATCGGTACGGACAGCTTGTCACCACCCGCGTACATGATGTGAAGATAATCCTTGTGAATGCCGCCAACCTCAAGGGTTCCGATTCCAATGTACTTCCCTATGCCGTGATTCTGATGAACGACATAATCACCGATCTTCAGCTCCGTATAGCTTTTGATGCGCTCCGCATTATCCATGCTGCGTCCAACCTTGCGGGCTTTACGCTGCTTCTGTGAGAACATCTCTCCTTCGGTAATGACAACCAGGTGAATGGAGGGAAGCTCAAAACCCGTCTGCAAATTGCCCTGCAGCAGGGTCGGCTCGTCAATATTGTAATCCTGAAGAACGCGCCGCATACGCTCAATTCGTTCCTCATTGCTGGCCAGCATAAGCACATTCGCGCCGCTCTTCTTCCAGCGGTCCATCTCCGACTTCAGTACGTTCATCTGTCCGTGGAAGTCCTGCATAGTCCTGCTAGTGAAATTCAGGATATTCTGGGGCTGGATGTGAGGCACCTGCCGCAGAAATAACGACATGAAGAGAGTCTGGAATGGACGCTCATAGATGGCCTTGTCGCTATCCACCGATAAAGGAAGCTCCGGGAGAGTCTTTCCGTTCTGGAACAAATGAAGATGCCACTCCGCCTCATCGCGCTCAAGCTGCTTGCCCGTCTCCAGCAGTCTTGCCGGCTCATCCATAATGAGCAGTGTATCCTTAGGCATGTAATCATACAAAGTCTTATTCTCGGGATAAATCAGAGAAATATATTTATAGAGTTCGGGAAAATTAACATGCTCCTTCATCAGCTCAATCTCGCGGGATACTTCTTCCTTGAGCTTCAGCTTGGCCTGACGGTCCGTCATCTTATCCAGCTGATCCGCAAGCCTCGCATTAACCGCTTCAGCCGCACGATCCAGGCGTTCCCCTGAAGCGATAAGCTCTTTGCTCGGAGGAAGAGATACCTCTTTGATCTGATCCACAGATCTTTGATCCACAGGATCGAACGTACGAATCGAATCGATCTCGTCGTCGAACAGCTCAATCCGGTATGCAAGCTTGGACATTAGCGGATAAATATCTATGATTCCTCCGCGGACACTCATTTCTCCCCGGTTCTCGACACGCTGGACCCGCTCATAACCGAGTTCCACCATTTGAGTCAGGAAGGAATCCAGCTGAATCGTGCCGCCTAACTCAAGCTTCAGCTCTGCTGTGGCCAACATTTCCGGAGCAGGCACATACCTGCGAACCCCGGAGAAGGGCACGACAACAATCCCGCGGAACCCCTGCGAGCATTTGAGCAGTACTTCTATTCTCTGAGCCAGAGTTTCAGGGCTCGATACGGCAGCCTCTGCTGCCACAAGTTCATTCGCCGGGTATAAGAGCACCTGATCCGGCGATAACGCCTCCTGCAGATCCTCGGCAATTTTTTGGGCGGAGAACATGTTGTGTGTCACAACCAGCAGCGGGCGCTGAATCTGTTCATGCAGAGCTGCGAGCATCACCTGTCTGGATGATCCTGATAGGCCGGAGATGAGCTGTTCCTTCATACCGGCGGTTACACCGGTGCTTAGAGACTCAAAGTCCGGATCTTTAGAAAATGCTTCTATAAGTGCTTGTAACAAGAGTTGCACCTCTCTTATGCTTACTAATCCTTGCCCGCCCTATCCATAGGCCGAAGCAGGCCGTAAATAACCAGAAATAAGCCTCAGCATTCGTGCCAAGGCTCTACAATACGTCTTCGGTAGAACCACCGAAATCACACTACCCCTGCTATTGAAGCGGGTTCGAAAGAAGAGTTAACTCCGGATGATTCTCTAGTGCTTCCCTGCAGTAATCGCAGGTAACCCTTACGGTCATTTCCCCGTTTGAATCATACGCTATTATATCTCTCCGCTCATCGGGGGTCAAGAATTGGAAACCGAGCCTGGATTCGGACACCAGTTCGGAATCAATTCTTCCAATAAAAGTCCGGCAGTGCCGGCATACATAGTTTACTGCCATGGTTATGCCTCCAGAAGGTGAATTATACCTCTCAGTATGTCCGCAAATCCACCATTCTAAGCCCCCGGGGTGCCTTGAGCTTATTATTTACTTGTTAAACTTGGCCATCGTCTGTTCAAACGTATGGGTCAGCGCGTATTCAATCGCGTCCCCCGCTTCGTCTATCGACTGCTGAAGCAGCTCTGCCTCTTTCTTCGGAAAAGGGGCCAGCACATAGTCCACAATCGGATATCCGGGCTGTGGGCGCGAAATCCCCATGCGGATCCGGTTGAACACTTGGGTTCCGGTATGCTGAATAATGGACTTGATTCCATTATGGCCACCCGCACTGCCTTGATAACGAAGGCGATTACGCCCAATTTCCGTATCCAGGTCATCATATACTACAATAAGGTCCTCCAAGGGTACCTTGTAATAATCCATGAAGGCCCGGACTGACTCACCTGAAAGATTCATATAGGTCATCGGCTTAATTAGAGCAACCTTGGTCCCTGAAATATGCCCTTCCCCTATGATAGCCTTACATTTGCTCATCTTAATTGCGATTCCGTGCCTGGCGGCCAGAGCATCCAGTGCCATAAACCCGATATTGTGTCTTGTTTTCTCATAGTTTGGGCCTGGGTTGCCGAGCCCTACAATCCATTTCATACTCTGCGCTTACCCCTTTTCTATAATCATACCCTTTCTATTTTCCTGTAGAATCAAGGGTTTGTGTTCTTTGTAAAAAGAAATCGTTCTCATTTGGTCCATTATTGATTAAAATAAATGCATGAGTCACCATTATCCCATATTACTAACAACCACTAACCATTATATCGTTAGAAGGTGAGACATCTTTGCATGCATTTGGCTCAGAACTTAAACAAGATTCCCACTTCCAGGACCATTTAGAACATGCCATCCCCGTCCAGATTTACCGCCACGGCATTCATGTCGATATTGGCTGGATAAGGGACTTTGATGAGCATGCCGTCTTGGTCGGTGACACGCTGTACAGAAGAACAGCTTACAACTTCATATCCCGGCCCGGTTATTAGTGACCGTCCGGGTTCCCCGTATTCTACCGCCTAGCGTTATACGCCGATAGGGGTTACCCCTCCCCAATGGGAGCGGTAACCCCTCTGCATTTCTAGAAGTCCTTCTTACTCGATTTCAAACAGTTTACTGATTGATAACTCCTCGTGTACACGGATAATCGCTTCACCCATAAGGGGAGCCACCGATAACACCTTAAGCTTGCTTGTAGGATTCGGATGCGTAATCGGAATCGTATCCGTCACGATGACTTCTTTAAGCGGGGAGTTCTCAAGGCGTTCCATAGCCGGTCCAGACAGAACCGGATGTGTACAGCACGCATACACTTCCTTCACTCCGCCTTCTTTGAGCGCATTCGCACCCAGTACGATAGTTCCGGCCGTATCAATGATATCGTCCACGAGAATGGCTGTTTTACCCTCGATATTTCCGATGATATTCATCACTTCACTGACATTGGGTTCCGGACGGCGCTTATCGATGATGGCAAGCGGCGCATTCAGGAAGTCAGCCAATTTACGGGCTCTGACAACACCCCCGTGGTCAGGAGAGACAACAACCGGATTCTCAATTTGCTTGGAGCGGAAATATTGAGCCAGGATCGGAACTCCGAGCATATGGTCGACAGGAATATCGAAGAATCCCTGAATCTGCATAGCATGCAGGTCCATCGTAATGACGCGGTGAGCTCCGGCCTTTTCGATCAGGTTCGCTACAAGCTTGGCCGTAATTGGATCACGGGAGCGTGCCTTGCGATCCTGACGTGCATATCCGTAGTACGGAATCACGACGTTGATGCTTTTTGCAGACGCCCGCTTAAGAGCATCCACCATGACCAGAAGCTCCATCAGGTTATCGTTGACAGGTCCACATGTGGATTGAACAACATATACGTGAGAACCGCGAACACTTTCCGACAGCTTCACTTGAATTTCCCCGTCACTAAAGCTCGTGGTCTCCGAATCGCCCATAGGAATGCCGATATAGTCCGCAATCTGATGAGCAAGCTTAGGGTTGGAGTTACATGTGAAAATCTTTAGTTTGGAATCGCAATAAGTCATAAAATTAAAACCCTCCGTGCTAAATAGATTGAACTAAAGAATATCGATGACCAGGCTTTAGCTCAATCCATACGGATTGATCACTAAATTTAGTTCTTTCCATACTTGTATGGTCATTGAAATATTCCGTGCAGATCTTGGTGCTTGGTCTAATCCTGTTCTCTTTGCTTCTTCGCTTGTGCACGGGCCCGAATCTTCTCCGCATAACCGGATTTATTCTCCTGGCGCTGTCTGGCAATAGCCAAATCGTTGTCTGATACCGACTGCGTAATGGTGGAGCCCGCTACTACGTATGCTCCTTTACCTACCTTGACAGGTGCAATCAAATTCACATTGCTGCCGATAAAAGCATCGTCTTCGATTTCGGTAATTGACTTATTATAACCATCATAATTTACCGTAATCGCCCCACAGCCGATATTTACATTCTTACCGACTTTAGCGTCCCCAATATAGCTCAAATGAGATACCTTGGAGCCGTCATCCAGTGAGGCATTCTTGATTTCTACGAAATCGCCTACTTTTACCTGCTGCCCCAGTTTAGTGCCTGGACGCAAATAAGCGAAAGGTCCGACCGTTGTTCCACTGCCGGCTTCCGCCTGATGGAGTACGGAATGTTTAATAGTAACGCCGTCCTGAAGATTGCTGTCTGCAATCTCTGTAGAAGGCCCTATTACACATTGTTCCCCGATTATAGTATTTCCGGAAATGGTAGTTCCCGGGTAGATCACGGTATCTGAGCCGATCGTTACATCAGCACCGATATATGTTGAGCTTGGATCGATAATTGTAACACCATTCAACATATGCTTCTTAACAATCCGCTGACGCATAAAGCCTTCAGCCTCTGATAGAGCAACACGGTCATTGACGCCGATGGATTCCGCATGGTCATCCGTCACGTAAGCGCTAACAACCTCACCTTCCCCTACGAAAATGCCGATTACATCTGTTAAGTAATATTCCTGCTGAGCATTTTGATTCGTAACCTTCTCCAGCGCGGCAAATAATTTAGCATTATCAAAGCAATAAGTGCCTGTGTTGATTTCCTTTACGGCATCCTGCTCCGGTGTGCAGTCCTTCTGTTCAACGATCTGAACAACAGCACCATCTTCACCTCTAATGATACGTCCATACCCCTTAGGGTTGTCCATCACAGCGGATAGCACCGTTGCGGCTGCGCCCTTACTTTGGTGAACCTTCATCAGCTCTTCCAGCGTCTCTGGTGTAACAAGAGGAGTATCTCCGCAAATCACAATTGTTGTTCCCTCTTCACTCCCTAGCAGGTCCTTGGCCTGCTTAACAGCATGACCCGTACCGAGCTGTTGTGCCTGCAGTACGTATTCAGCTGATGTTCCAAGATAAGACTGGACGGCTTCTGCACCATGACCTACGACCACGATACTGCGTTCACAATTGACTTTTTTCACGGTGTCTAGAACATGTCCAACCATCGGTTTGCCACATACAGGATGCAGCACTTTGTATAGCTTTGATTTCATGCGTTTTCCCTTTCCTGCAGCCAGAACAATTGCTAATCTTTTCAAGGCCACGGCCTCCTTCTCTTGAACTCATTACTGAATATATCTTATTCTGCGCAAAAAGAAAAGAGAGCCACAAGTACATGGCCCTCTTTTCTTGAACCCCAATAAGATAAGACATAACTCCTACACAGATTGAATCTTAAGCCCCTTCAACGATAACTTCCTCTTCCTCTTCGACCGCAGCGCGATCATACTCAGCGAGGACCGCAGCTTGGATCTTCTCACGGGTACCGGAAGAAATCGGATGAGCGATGTCCCGGAATTCACCATCCGGTGTGCGCTTGCTAGGCATAGCGACAAACATTCCATTGTTACCGTCGATGACGCGAATGTCATGAACAACGAATTCGTTATCGATGGTAATGGATGCGATTGCTTTCATTCTGCCTTCTGAGCTTACACGGCGAAGTCTTACATCCGTAATTTGCATATGTGTTCACCACCTTTTTCCATCAGAGACTTGGTGTAATATTCCACATTGCAGACGGAAATCCTCTTTTTTGGCGAACAAAAAGCCCTAAATTAAGGAATTTTTTTTGTAAGACGGCCTTTTCGACTAAATTCGTGAGAATCTGCTAAGATATTTGGGATTTTCGACAAAATCTATTTGGCGTCAAATTTACTGAAATAGTTGCCTGGCTGAACTACAATTTCCTTCACTTTCGGATCTACGGCTGTTAACGTAGCCAAGGATACATAATCATGGAGAAGGCGCTGCTCGGATTCCACTTCCCCCGACTCTACAAGTACCCCTACACCGGCTACAGTAGCGTTAAACTCTGCCAGCAGATCGACCATACCCTGAATCGTTCCCCCAGCTTTCATGAAGTCATCCACAATCAGCACACGGGAATTCTCCTTGAGTGCCCGCCGGGATAACGTCATGGTATGCAGACTCTTATGTGAGCCTGAGACATAGTTGATACTTACGGCAGACCCTTCGGTTACCTGATGGTCTCTGCGTACCAGCACAACCGGAAGGTTAAGCTGCGCTCCAGTAGCATAGGCTAGCGGAATGCCTTTCGTCTCAACGGTCATAATCACATCAATATTCTGATTGGCGAATACGGTAGCGAACAGCCTCCCCGCTTCGTTCATCAAATTCGGAAGACCCAGTAAGTCCGACATATACAAATAGCCGCCCGGCAGAATTCGATTCCGGTCAGACAGCATGCCGCACAGCTGCTCAATAAACTCACGTGCCTGCGTTTCCCCGACTTTAGGAATGAACTTCACGCCCCCTGCTGCACCGGCAAGGGTCAGCAGATCCCCCATACCCTCATCTTCAAATACTTCCTTGATGATCGACAGATCCTCACTAATCGAAGACTTGGCAGCTCCATATCGTTCAGCAAATGTAGTTAGTGGAATCAGGTGATGCGGACGGAGTAACAGATACTGGGTCATTTCCACCAATCTGGCGCTTCTTTTTAATTTTTTCACGAAAGACCCCTCGCTAAATAGATAGAACCCGGATTATGTCTGGCCCCGAGTTCCTACTCTATAAAATCCGAATATTTTAAAGAAAATATACCATCTTTGTACGGATATGTCCAAAAAATGTTCCACGGCGCCCTCTCAGCTTATGTGAGCAGTCGCACGGCATACACTTCTTTGCAGAAGCCCCTAAGGCCGTTGTATATACGGGCCACTTTGGATTCCTTGGACACCAGGCCGAATACCGTAGGCCCGCTGCCCGACATCAGCACCCCGTCTGCCCCGAGCCGAATCATCGTCTCTCTGAGCTGAGCCACTTCCGGGTGCATCTGCAGCGTCACATCCTCAAGCACATTGCCAAGCTCGCTGCATACCGCAGGGAACGACCCCTGCTCAATGGCTTGCTGCATGCGCTGCGCGGAAGGATGCTTCTCGATCTTGTCGCTGCGAAAGCGCCCGTACACCTCTGCGGTAGATACATTAATCGGCAGCTTGGCGAGGATGACCCAGCACTGCGGTGGATCCGGGAGCGGAGTAAGCTGCTCCCCGCGTCCTGTAGCGAGCGCGGTCCCTCCAGTCACACAGAAGGGCACATCAGAACCAAGCTCGGCTCCGAGTGCCTGCAGCTCCTCTAACGGGATGTTCAGATTCCATAGACGGTTCAGCCCTCTAAGCGCTGCAGCGGCATCACTGCTGCCGCCGGCCAGCCCCGCAGCTACCGGAATCTTTTTGTCCAGATGGATATATACCCCTTTGGATACCTGATATCGTTCTTTAATAAGCTTCGCGGCTTGGAACGCCAAGTTCTTCTCATCCAGCGGAATGTAACCCACCTGGCTGGAGATGATAATCATATCCCGCGGCAGCTCCTTCATTTCCAATCGGTCGGCCAAATCGACCATGGTCATAATCATTTCCACTTCGTGATAGCCGTCAGGCCGTTTATGTAGGACATCCAGCATAAGATTAATCTTCGCCGGTGCTTTTTCGTAAATCTTCAAGGCGTTCACCCACTCTTAAGTTTCCGTCTAGATGGCTTGAACTCGCTACTGATGAGCCCATTCCATAAGCACTGCATGGTTATTTTGTTCATTATAACAAAAAGTTTATATGAAGTCTTATTTATGCAGCGGAATAGAGACAAAAGACCCCTCCATAAGCCATGGAGGAGTCTTTGCGGGTTTACGAATTGCGGGATGCGGACTGCTCAGCCATTTGTATGGCGCGTTTAATCATGTTGCCTGCGTCTTTAGCCTTGATTGCGCCCCATCCCTCTTTTTGTACGGTATCATAGAAGCCCAGATCCTTGGCAAGCTCCACCTTCAGGTCTTCGGACATGACACTGCGTCTTCTGCGCGACATGAGAGGCCCTCCTTTAAGATCTATAAGTAAGGAACCCTGTTAGTATGACGCGCCTTCCGGATCTCATGCACAGGATCTGCAGCCAATTTCGCACAGGACTCCCGCCAATAAAAAAAGCAGCCCCGACGTAAAGCGCCAAGGCCGCTTGTGAACTGTATAACATGATGTTCTAAGGTTTAATATACGAAATCCTCATCTCGCTGTCTGCATTATCATCACAGATCGTTACTTCCACGGATTCGGTTAGTATATCGGCATAACTGTAGGATACGCGTTTGAAAGTCTGCTGCTCTTGATCGAGCTTGACAATAAAGACAGAGGGATAGGTCTCCTCCAGAACACCCGTGCGTTCAACGGTCTTACGGCGACCCCCGTTCGCACGCAGCAGAATCTTCTGTCCAACGTGAGCTTCGAGATTGTTCTTAATTTCCGACAGCGCATTTTTCGCCATTACCTATGACCACCTCTTTCTTGTCCATTATACTCCTATACTCACACTTTGTCAAATCAAAATAAATAATTATATCAAGGGTCAAAATCCGTTGTCAACGATTTTTTTTGCGAACCCGTCAGAACCCTTGTTGTGCCAAGAAAAAAAACATTTAACTGACCTGTTTAGCTTATGTAGTTGTTCTGAAATTTAGCAGCAATCCGGACAAAACAAATAGGCCCCGTATCCCGGGACCTACATAGAACATATACTTTAGAACGAAGTTAGTTAGCTGAGGGAACCACTTTTAGGGTCGAAAGATCCCGGAATCTTGGCAGGCCAATCCGATAGCTGCCGCGGGTCTCAATTCCCCCTACGCCCTGTAGACCGCTGATGGTATGGTTAAGCACATCTGTAATATGAATCGTATTCCTAATCGGGGTAAAAGAAGCCTTAGCCGCCACATACACAGGGTCCAGCGCATGAATCAGAATACGGGCTGGTGAACTCGCAAAATTAGCCCCTGCCTGCAGCAGCGCCTCAAAGTGGGACTGACACGCCCCTGCGACGATCGTCAGCGCATCAAAGCCGCGCTCATACTGACGAGCCACCTGCACAGCCTCTACGAAGCTGCGAGAGTTCTTGTAGCTGTTCAAATTGTACAGATCCTGGTTAATTAATCCCTTAAGCACCCCATCGTGGCCCGTAATGACCAGAATATCCGGTCGCACCCTGGGCAGCAGACTGCGCAGGGCATCCGCCATGGCTGGCTCTTGAACATAGTAACCCTCTGCTGGAACCCGCAGCTTTTCATAAAGATCTAGGCTCTTCTTCAAATAAGCCGGGTCTCCGTCCAAATGCAGCACCTTTCCCGGCACCTCGAAATAGACGGGGCCATTCAGTGAATGCAGCTCCTGCATCAGTTCGGCCTGATTGCGTTCATCCTGGTTCTTCCGATCCTGCTGAAGCCGCTCCAGCGATTCCGTGGCCTTCACTCTGGCCCGCTGAGACTTCTCGGAGGGTACGGGGCGTTCCACTCTAACCAGATCCGTAAGCGGGGCATCCGCCAGTAATCGAAACTCAGTTCCTTTAATGATTGCCTGGCTGCGTGTCATGGATTCCACACGAAAGGTAACGTCGCCTCCGTATGATCTGCGCACAACCAAGTCTCCCAAATTCGTCAAGTCCATCACCTCTAGACTCATCGTATGGGCAAATGTGTACTTTGGTTCCTTAAAGCCAAGCTATTTGAGCCCGGCCCGGAGCAGCACATTGCTGAGCCTTGCAAATTCTTGCAGGCTCAAAGTCTCCGCACGTCTTGACGGGACGATCTCCGCTTCTTGAAGCAACCTCTCCAGCTCCTCACGCCCCTCTTTTGCGAAGAACCGGCTTTTGAGATTATTGGAGATCGTCTTTCTCCGCTGGGCGAATGAGGCTTGGACTACATCAAAAAAGAACTCTTCGTTATCCACCGCAACGGGAGGCTCTTTACGAACCTTTAGGCGAATGACGGCTGAATCCACGTTCGGCTGCGGAATGAACACGGTATGTGGGACGATACAGACCAGCTCAGGTTCACAATAATATTGGACCGCAATACTGAGACTGCCGTATTCCTTGCCTCCGGGTGCTGCCGCCATACGTTCAGCTACTTCCTTCTGAATCATCACGACAATATTCTCTAGCGGCAGGTGCTCTTCCAGCAGCTTCATAATGATCGGTGTCGTTACATAGTAAGGGAGGTTGGCCACCACACTGATACCGCTCAGCCCTGCGTATTCCGTCTCGATCAACGTCTTGAGGTCCAGCTTGAGTACGTCTCCATGTACGATCTGGATATGAGGGTAGGGCTCAAGTACTTCCTTCAGGATCGGGATCAGCCTTTGATCGATCTCAACAGCAGTGACCTTAGCGGCCGTTTCAGCGAGCTTCTGAGTCAATGCACCTATGCCGGGTCCGATCTCAAGCGCACCCTTCGTGTCATCGAGCTCGGCCGCTCCTACAATCTTGGACAGGATATTCTGGTCTATAAGAAAGTTCTGACCCAGACTTTTCTTAAATGCGAATCCATGCCGCTGAATAATTTCCTTCGTCCGCTTCGGGGTTGATATATCTTCCATCCTGCTCATTCGGGTTATACTCCTTTGTCCTCTAATTGATGAAGGGCTGCAGCGAATTCCTCTCTGCTGATCTGAAAGATCCGCAGCCGCTTAAAGAACTGCTTCCCATTGCAGTAACCGATCCCCAGCTGTTCACCCATAAAGTGACGCCTGGCGGCAGCATTCGGATGTACAATCAACCCCGCCTCAATCAGATCGTTAAAGTCGATCAGCGTCTCTTCTGCGGTATATTCACTGCGCACCCGGGACAGCGCCTCACGGATCGTCTCGGGTGAGGCATTCTCCACTCCGATATCCCCCCGGTAAGTCGCTTCTGCTTCCGTCAGGAAGGCGTGCTTGCATCCAGGTACCTTGGCAGCTACAATCTTGCGTATGCGTTCTCCGGCATGATCCGGGTCTGTAAAGATAATAACTCCCCGGCGCTCCTGTGCCAGCTGGATCTTCTTGAGGACAGCGGGCCCAATGGCCGATCCGCCGGTCTCAATGGTATCCGCCTCTACCGCCCTCTTGACGGCTACGGTATCGTCCCGTCCTTCTACTACAATGACCTCCTTAATCATGGACGCCATCCTTTCCACAACAGCTTATTATAAAAAGAAAAGCACCTTTCGGCGCCTGTTCAGGTAATTCCTGGAACCACTTAAAAAACACAGCCTATTATACGATATATAAAGTATTCAGCTCTTCTAAGTCTTATACAACCCAGAATAACAAAAAGAAGAGGAAGTCTCCTCTTCTTAGCATATAACTATTCAACATCTGTAATGGTACCTTATTCCACGTTCAAAGTAAATGTCAGTACAGAATGGATTAGTTCAATTCCGGTTTGACAGGACCAATAACATAGACCGTACGTCCTTTTTTGCGTCCAAAGTTATTTGCAGCCTTCAAACTGTCATAATACACATCGATTTTGTTGCCTTTAATGGCGCTGCCGGTATCCTCCGCTTTGCGGAAGCCCACGCCTTCAATATAGACCCACCAGCCCATAGGAATCACATTCGTATCTACCGCAATGGTTCTTCCTTCGCTTACACGGGCTCCAGAAGCTGTCTTGGTACCAATACCGCTCTCTTCGGAAGAGTAAGCAGTCAAAGATACGTTCTTCAGCACTTTTTTATATTTGAACTGCACGCCGCCCTTTTTGACGCTGTTGTTCTGACTGATCTTCACAGCCTGGTTGGAACGGTCAATGCTCGCTGCTAGAACTTGGGTCTTTGGCTTCGTGCCTACAGCCAAAACTTTCGTTGATGGCTGCTTCTCCACGGACTTATTAACTAACCGTTTCGACACCAACTGGCCATCTTGATACACCTTTTCGATTTCATGAACTACAACACCTGTATGGCCCTTCTGGACCAGCTTGGTCTTGCCCTTCTCCAGAGAAGGATCTGAAGTCTTAACAAAGGTGTAAGGAATGCTCTCCGTTCTCTTCAGGGTATGCTTAGCAACCCGGACGATACGGATATGCAGGTCCGATTGAATCGGACTGTTCAAGGAAGGATACACTTTGTCTTCGCTTGATACAGATACGCCCAGCTTGGATATAGCTTCCTGAACACTGTCCGCTGTAGTAAGGTGCTGACTGGTCACACCATCCGCTGTGACCTTAACCGGAACTACACGGTCGATGAAGAGCTGATTCCCATCTTGAAAAGTACCGCTGAGAGATAGTGAACCCGGGTCTTCTGTATTCAGATTAGTTTCTTGCTGTTCCAGCACTTGATCTGGCTTCGTCTCCGGCGTACCGGCAGACTGCGTATTGCCATCTGCAACCAAGTAAATGCTCTTGTCAGCCTGGGTGTAGAACCAAGCCATTACGCTGACAAGCAATGCGACGGTGATGATTCCTCCAACTATAATTTGACGCTTGTTCTCTTGCTTCCATCGCAACGCGTAAGACATGCTGGATGATCGTGAACCATGGGTAGTTTCTTTAGGTCCGAAAAAGCCCACTTCTTACGTCCTCCTTCATAGCCCCGCCGTCTAAGATCGACTCATATAGAATTTGACGCGACTATATACCGTTTTTTACGAAATGCCCGACATGCGGCATGTTCGTATCCTGCTCCAGCCTGTTAGGCGTCTCCTCTGTCATACCACTGTATGACGGCCCTATCACCTTTATTCAAAACAAAAAGAAGCCTAAAGAAAGAGTTTAAGAGGATCTCTTTCGTGGCTTCCGGCTGACTAAAGGAATGTAGGATGCACGAGTATGCCTCTCTCTTCATACGCTTACGAGGTTAGCTGTCGGGTTCGGGCGTAGAGAGCTGCCCTATCTTAGTTCATCCGCTCATGGCGCAATGACCTTGAATTCACCCCAAAGACCCGTAAAGAAATCAAATACGGAATATTTATACTAAATATCCGCATTGGTTCCCCCGTTCTCCGGTGAGGGAGATTCAGCGAGACTGGTTCTTGGAACCTTGTAATTGATTGTGTGCTTGAATCCTAGCTTCGTAATCTACCCATCACATGGGTTCAATTCACTCAGCTAGCAAATCCATGCCGCTTTACAAAACTTACAAATCAATTACTGAAAAGATTCTATCCTGTTTGTATGCATGTTGTAAAGCAGGAATCAACTAGTTTTTTTAAATATTTGGTTAATTTTTTGTAATAATCACCCTTTTAGTGATTAAAAACTATTCATCTTTTCAAAATACTCTTTATTTCACCGCATTTGCTCCCGATTTCATCATATTCCAAATCGTTCCAGTGCATTTTTGGTTGTAATTTCCGCTAATTCCTCCACCGAAATGCCTTTCAGCTCTGCTGCCATTTCAGCTACTAGTCGTACATAGGACGACTCGTTTCTCTTGCCTCGGAATGGATGCGGGGTCAAATATGGGGAATCCGTTTCGATCAGCAGGCGATCATTCGGGATCTGTTTTAACACTTCTTTTGGCTGTTTGGCATTCTTGAAGGTAATAGGTCCTCCGAAGGAAATATGGAATCCCAGGTCCAGGCACATCTTGGCCGTCTCCCAGCTGCCCGAGAATGAGTGCATCACTCCTCCCACCTCGTTAGCCTTCTCTTCCCTCAGGATTCGAATGACATCTTCATGGGCATCCCGGTTATGAATAACAATCGGCATATTCAGACTGCGGGCCAGTCCAATTTGCTTACGGAATACCTCGTGCTGGACATCCTTCGGTGAAGTATCCCAGTAGTAGTCCAGTCCGATCTCGCCGATGGCTACGACTTTCTTATGCCTGCACAGCTCGGCTATCCATTCCAGGTCTCCATCCTTCATCGTAATTGCATCCTGCGGGTGCCACCCGACGGCAGCGTAGATGAAATCGTAGCTCTCCGCGAGCTGCATGGTGGTGGGAATCGTCTCCCGGTTAAATCCGACATTAATCATCCGGGTCACCCCCTGCTCTACCGCGCGGGCAATGACCTCCTCGCGATCCTCGTCGAATTGAGCAGCGTCCAAGTGGGTATGTGTATCAAATAGCATCGTGAATTCTCCTCCTTAAAAGTTACTGCAAATTAAATAATCCGGCTATTTCATCAGGCAGCATATGAGCCACTGCGCGCAGCTTGTCTTCTGGATAGTACATATGATATTTACCGCGGTGAATTCCGCTGATCGAACGAACAATGTCAGATACCTCCGAAATTTCGCGCAGTCTGTCTTGCCGATCGAGCAGCAAAATTTGCTTTTTATTGGAGTCATCCTCAGGCCGAAACACATCATAGGGGAGATCCGTAGGGAAATCAATTTCCAAGTCGTAATTAGGATCAAGTCCTAACTCTCGAAAGACTCTGCGTATTTCATCAATAATTTCCATATCTAACATTTCCAGTTCAGTGTATTTATACAGCTTACGATCGATAAAGCGGGAACATAAATCGGCAAGAAGCGTATCTCCTTCCCGCCTCCACTGCACGAACGAGGTCTGTACTAATGCTTCATCAAGCAGTAAATACTCCTCTACCGTTAAATCGCGTTTAAAAAGACCAGGCAGAGGGTCTGGCAGAAACCTGAATTGGAATCCCTCCTGATGAAGCTCCTTCGCTCTGCGGAAAATTTGCCGCAGGATAATTTCTGAGCTGCGGGTAACCGGGTGGAAATACACCTGCCAGTACATTTGATACCTCGACATGAGGTAATCCTCTACAGCATGCATCCCCGATTCCTTAACAACCACTCTGCCTTGAAAAGGACGAAGCATTCGCAGAATCCGATCAATATCTATAGTTCCGTAGTTAACACCTGTAAAGTAGGCATCCCGAAGCAGATAATCCATTCGATCCGCATCAAGCGGGCTCGACACCAGATTGACCACAATGGCCTTATCGTAGTCCTTGCGTATCACTGAGGCCACCTTTTCCGGGAATTCATCGCCTTCTCTTCTAAGCACCTTATTAACCTCGGTATTCCCAAGTACAATCCGGCATGTCCAGTCCTCATGATTCATGTGGAAGGCTTCCTCAATAGAATGGGAGAAGGGACCATGCCCAAGATCGTGAAGAAGAGCTGCGCACAAAGCAACCTGCTTCTCCTCTAGAGGCCAATCTGTATAGGATGACCGCTCAAACTGCGAAATAATCCTGCGCGTTATTTCATAGACTCCGAGAGAATGGGAGAATCGGCTGTGCTCCGCCCCGTGAAAGGTCAGATAAGAAGTCCCAAGCTGTCTAATCCTTCTCAGGCGTTGAAATTCAGGCGTATTGATGAGAGACCAGATCAAGTCGTCCTGCACGTGAACATAATTATGCACCGGGTCTTTGAATACCTTTTCTTCAGAAAGTGGATGGTTCATGATCTCGAGCTCCTTAATCCGAATTTATTTTTATTATTTTTTGTTAATTCACCACAACTTTTGTCGAACTTTGTCGTATATACAAGCATGTCAATTTCCAAATGTCGAATTGTGCGCGCGAATCTGATATCGGGGAGATCTAAAGCCCTGTTTGGGATGAGCAACTATTGCTTAAAGAAAAATATAGCATGTTAGCATTAAATAGGTTGACTGTTTTGGCAATCGTTGGTATTATAATTATCATAAAACAGAGAACCGTGTCGAATTATGACATTTTTAAATTATAGCGAGAGGGGCAATCATCGGTTATGATGAAATCAACAGGGATTGTAAGAAAAGTAGACGAGCTGGGACGGGTGGTTATTCCTATTGAATTACGCCGTACTCTGGGTATTGGTGAGAAAGATGCACTCGAAATTTATGTAGATGGAGAACGCATCATGCTCAAGAAATACGAACCTGCTTGCATTTTCTGTGGTAATGCTGAGAATGTAACTTACTTTAAAGGCAAAATTGTATGTCACGAGTGTCTTTCTGAAATTCCTGCACCTGTGACAAATTAAGAAAAGTAGGATATAATAGATTTACTTAAACTGTTAATTCTAACCTTTTTCATATCTCCTTAGTACCTTCTTCAAGCCCTGAATCCGGCCTGAAGAAGGTCATTTTTTTGTATAACGTTTATTACCCTTAATTTGTCTTTATAGTAGAGCATTATAGATATCCCGTTTGGATACTCCGCGGTCAACCGCTGCTTTTTTCATCGCATCCTTCCTGCCAAGCCCTTCTTCCCGCTCATAGTGTGTGACATGATCCTCTACAGTCAGCGGCTGCCACCAAAGTCCTTTGCGTTCCTGGACCTCATCTTCTTGTGCACCTTCAACCACAACGCAGTACTCGCCAAGCGGCGGATGCTCCTCCAGCCAGCTTAGACAAGCACTAATCGGCCCCCTTGCCACCTCTTCATATCGCTTGGTCAGTTCCCTGGCCATGGCAATATTCCGATCTCCGCACACCTCATGAATATGCTGCAAGGTCTTCGTAATCCGGTGAGGAGACTCATAGAACAGGATGGTTCCCTCATAATCACGCAGGGAGCTAAGAACACGTTCCCTATCCTTCTTATCTCGGGGCAGGAATCCGGCGAACTGGAACCGATCAGTCGGAAGCCCTGATACTATCAAGGCGGAAAGTGCGGCATTGGCTCCGGGTACCGGAATGACCGAAATGCCCTCTTCAAGCGCCAGCTTAACCAGGTCTTGTCCAGGATCAGAAATGGCCGGGAGACCAGCGTCACTGACGAGTGCCAGATCGTTTCCTTCTATTATAAGTCTGACAAGCTCAGGACCGCTTGCCGCCTTGTTGTGCTCGTGATAACTGAGCAGCCTCTTAGGTGAAATTTCAAAGTGGGACAGCAGCTTGCGGGTCTGCCTGGTGTCTTCAGCTGCGATGATATCAGCTTCCTGCAGCGTACGCACGGCTCGGTAGGTCATGTCCTCCAGGTTACCAATGGGTGTAGCCACCAGGAACAGTTTACCGGCCTCACGTTCACCTTCTAACTGAAAGCTTTTCTGTATGTGTATGCTCATTTAATTCCCTCATTTGATCCGTAGTAGATATCCATAATCTCCGGGCAGTATTGGCCGTCCTCCTGATATACAATGAGAGGCGGAAGGATCCGCATATCCGGTTTCCCATCCCTTAGTGCCTCAATTAGCACAATGTTAGCCTCCATATGCTTGCGTGGATGCACGAACCGGATTACTTTAGGTTCAAGCCGGTACTGCCTGAGCAGGGTAATAATCTCCCCGAGCCGCTGTGGCTTGTGAACCATCGTGACTTTTCCCCCATTACGAAGAAGCCGCATAGAGGCTTGTATCACTTCTTCCAGGCTGCAGTGAATCTCATGCCGGGCGATAGCCTGGTGTGTATTAAGTTTGATTTCCCCTGCTCTAAGCGGCATATACGGAGGGTTAACGGTAATCGCATCATAAGCGCCATGTCCCGTCTCGCTCACCAGATCTCTTAGATCCCCAAGTCTGATCTTAATCCGATCCTCCAGTCCATTCATCTGTACGCTTCGGACTGCCATATCTGCCAGACGTTCCTGGATCTCAATCCCTTCGATCTGTGCTTCTGTTCTTGTAGTTAGCAGAAGAGGCACAACCCCATTTCCCGTGCAGAGATCCAGCACTCTACCGTGTTTAGGCACAGAAGCGAACCTTGCGAGCAGGACAGCGTCCATAGAGAAGCTGAAGACCTCATCACTTTGTATAATATGCAGGTCATGGGTAAGCAAATCATCTACCCGTTCTTGTTCATAAATCGGTACAGTATGCATGCGTTAATTACTTCCATTTCATTCAAATTTGAAAAAAACCGTAGGAATAAACTCCTACGGCTTGTTATTTATTAAGAAAAGACAGGCAGAAAAGGCAGTCGCCTTCTGTACGCAGATGTCCATAATACACATTGCAAATGTGGAATCCTTCATGATATAGGCGGGCCAAGTTATCATAACCCTCGCCAACAATATCGATATTCTCCCCATCCTCATGGAGCTCGGCAGAATGATCAGATATCGATGATGCAGAGGCAGTCGCTTCTGCTTCTCGCTTCAATACTTTGCGCAGCTGTTCATTCTCAAGAGAATAACGCTGGTTCTCCTCCAGGAGCTTCTTCACTTCAAGCTTGAGAATTCCAAGCTCGCTATGCAGACTCTCCATTTTGGTCTCCAAATCAAGCAGGTTTGTATAAATATCTTTTTTTTCCAAGTTCCCACCCCAGAGTCATCTCTATGGTTTACTTGATGACTACGTCATCCAATGGAAGTTCTTTAACCTTGCCGATTTCAAAAAGCTGTACGTGCACAGTCCGTGAACCGGCATTAATTCCCACCACTTTCCCTTCACCCAGGGATGTAATGACCATTTTACCTACGGATGGCAGCTCTTCTTTGGTACTTTCATAGTTATCATGCTCAAACTTGAGGCAGCACATCAACCGGCCGCACAGACCGGAGATCTTGGTAGGATTCAGGGACAAGCTTTGATCCTTGGCCATCTTAATCGATACGGGCTCAAAGTCACCAAGCCATGACGAACAGCACAGCACCCGTCCGCACGGTCCAATCCCGCCCAGCATCTTCGCCTCATCTCTGACTCCAATTTGACGAAGTTCAATTCTTGTTCGGAAGATACTTGCCAAATCCTTAACAAGCTCCCGGAAATCAACCCTACCCTCAGCCGTAAAATAAAAAATAATCTTATTACGGTCAAAAGTAAATTCCACATCGACCAGCTTCATTTTCAAATCATGGTCTTTGATTTTATTTAAACATGTGGCAAAAGCATTCTTCGCCGCAAGCTTATTCTCCTCAACAACTTTGGCATCTGATCCATCTGCAACCCGGATGACCTTCTTCAGTGGAAGTACCACATCCGACTCGTCCACCGTCTTCTTGCCGACGACCACTTTACCGTACTCAATCCCTCTTGCTGTCTCTACGATGACGCAATTCTCTTTCTCCACCGCAAGCTCGAGTGGATCGAAGTAATAAATTTTGCCCGCTTTTTTGAAACGGACACCCACTACAGTGTACAAAAACTAACCCCCTCGTATAGCTTGTGCTAATCCGGCGGAATTACCCACCTGGTAACTAATTTCTGAACCTATACAAATTGAATCAGATCCTTCAATCCATATATGTGGGAGAAAGTTTGTCCTACTAGCCTTCCATGAAGCACCGGCTTCATTTCTGTTCCATTAAAGTAATCAGGAACTGCTCCAGGCATAGCTGGCCGTTCATATTATACCGCAGCTTCTTCTTGCTGTCTGCGGCCAGCGCCATATAGGAGATCCATTCTTCGGCGCTTCTTGTTCTGGCATGGTTGGAGATAAACTCCCACTCATCTATGAAAACGATACTATCGTGCTTTTGATAACTGGCATGAATCATATCTTTAAACCACAAATGAAACAGGTCGAATAGGACATCCAAGTGATCACCGAGTCCGGCTTTAATCACGCTTTGCTGAGCTGTAATTAGAGTAGAACCCGCTCTGCTCGTCGATTCCTTTCCCAATTGTACCACTACATTTCTGATTTCTGCAAACCAATTCTGCTTCAGCAGATCCCGGCAAGCCTCCAAACCTGCCGCTAAATGCACGGCTGCACGGACTAGTGCGACGGGATATTCCTCATCTGATAAAACCTGCATCATGAGCCCCGGGCTTAGAGCCGTAAAGGGGACCAGCTGTGATCTGGACTGAATGGTCGGTAGCAGAGCTCGTCCATTATCAGACAGCAGAATTGCTACTGCTGGAGAAGGGGGCTCCTCCAGAAATTTCAGCAGACTGTTAGCAGCCTGTACGGTCATCTTCTCAGCATCTTGAATAATGTAGGCTTTTAAATTTCCGCTTTCCGAGCGATAAGAGAAAATCCGCTGCAGATCGCGGATTTGGTCAATTTTTATGGAGTTTCCTTCCGGTTCAATCAGATGCAGATCCGGATGATTGCCGTGTAGGAGCTTTCGGCATTCGAGGCATTCCCCGCATGCATCATCTCCACCTTCCGTACAGAATAGAGCTTGTACGAACGATAAGGCCATCTCCTTCTGTCCGCTTCCCGCAGGTCCGCTGAACAGATATGCATGTGAGATCTTGTTCTGGCGAAGCCCGTTTTGCAGCAGCTTCTTGGCCCCTTCCTGACCGACAATTTCCTTAAAAGACATAGTTCCTCTCTTCCTCTACGCAGAAGGGCCTGTCAGCTTAGAAGCTTAAATTAATCAGCATTCCGCGTATTTCCCCAATCTTCTGGAGCAGTTCAATCTTGCCCTGCTCACTTTCGAGCAGTTCATCTGCCATACTGAGCAGGGCGGAGTCTATTTCATCAATCAGATTATACTTTTTGCCTCTTCCCCGCCGATCCCAGCCCTTCACTTCTTTCATTCGGACACCGCGCCGAACGGTGTCCTCCAAGAAACGTTTGACTAGAAGCCGGTAGGCTTTGAGTTCTCGAACCGTCATGGAATGTGCCAGACGGTCACCCTGCAGCTGGATCTCTTTTACTCGGCGATTCAGTTCCTGCTGTGATGCCTGCTCTCCTTGCTGCTGCATTGCATCTGAGAAGCTTTTGGCTGCTACGGGCTTATTCGCCCCGTCTGATATTCCCCTGCCGCTGGTAAGCGGTCTGTACCCCGGTTCAATCTTCAATCTATATCACGCCATTCCTCATTTAATCATTACCTTGATCCCATTTGATCCCCTAAATTGGTTCAGAAATGTTCAAACCGGTCAACTGGCAGTACGAACACGGTAGCTCCGCCTACCTGTACCTCGACAGGAAGAGGGAGATATGAATCTGTAGTTCCACTCATCGGTGTAACTGGAGTTACTAGCTGCTCACGAACCTTACAACTGCTTCGAATGACACCTAGTACGGTCTCTACCTGATTGTCGTCTACCCCGATCATAAACGTCGTATTCCCGGCTCGAAGAAAGCCGCCCGTACTGGCCAACTTGGTTGCACGGAAGTTGGATTTCACTAGCGCACCCGATAGACGGTTACTGTCCTTGTCTTGGATAATTGCAACAATCAGCTTCATCTTTACAGTCCCCCTTAGATTCGTATAAAAGTATTATACCATTCAACAATTACCCGCGAAAACCCTATAAAATCACGCTAAGGTGGCCTTTTATATCTTCAACCACAGTTTCTATATCCCTGTCTGCATTAATAACGACGATCCGATCAGGAAAAGACTTCGCAATCAAGTGATAGCCCTCTCTTACCTTATGGTGAAAGTTCAGCCCTTCGAGATCAAGACGATTCACCTCTCGTCCTTGATTCGCCTCTATTCTCGCAAGGCCCTTCTCCGGCTCAATATCCAGGTAAAAGGTCCGGTCAGGCATTTTCCCCTCTGTCGCAAAGGAATTTACCGATAAAATATGATCAATACCCAGCCCGCGTGCGTGTCCTTGGTAAGCCAGACTACTATCAATGTAACGGTCACAGAATACATGGATTCCTTGCCTCAGTGCAGGAATGACCTTCTCCGCCAAGTGCTGCCTGCGGGCTGCCGCATAGAGCAGAGCCTCGGTTCGTCCATCCATCGCGGTATTCGCAGGATCAAGGATAATGGTTCTAATCTTCTCCGCAATTTCAATACCACCCGGCTCGCGGGTGAGCATGAATGGAATATCTTGCTGCTTCATTATTTCTGAAAGTCTGCTCAAGACCGTAGTTTTTCCCGATCCTTCCCCTCCCTCAAAAGTGATAAATTTTCCCCAGCTAGCATTCATGGTTAACTCCAACTTTCTGATTTTTATATACGCACAGGGTGCTTAATGTAGAATCTACTGTTCCTTGGCATTTGGCACCCGCCTGATGCAGCTTCACAAGCACCCGAGATATCTCTACAGTAATCGGTTCCCCGGGATATAACAAAGGAATACCGGGAGGATAAGGGATAACCATCTCTGCAGCCACTCGCCCCTCTGTTTGATGAATAGATATCCTTTCCCGATCCTCTTCCCTAATAGGAGTCATGCGAAAAGGAACCTCCGTGCTGATAGCCATATCGATCGGAATGTTCCACGTGGAAAGTTCTTGATTACTAACTTTCAGTACTTCATTTTCTTTCTTAGAGGTAAAAGAAGTATCCTTCTCTGCATCAGAAGTATTACTGTACCCGCTCAGAGCCTTCGAATTAGGATTGCTGCTCTGAAGTTGTCCATTCATGGAGCTAATCTCCTTCATCTCTTCCTCCAGATTAACCAAGGCTGCTATTACCCTTTCAATATCGTCAGGGCTTGTCCCCAGACTCAGGGCCAGGACTACATGGCGGGGATCACTCATTTCTGGAATACACCCCGCTTGTTCCAGAATCTCCTGCAGCTCATATCCGCTTAACTGTCCACATTTGTCATAGATGACCACTTTAAAAGGATCTTGAAAGGTATAACCATTCGTAGTCCCTTTTATTTCTTCGCCCCTCTGGTTTCCGGCTGGCGGCTCTATATCTAATACACTAAATCTATTCAGTTTCCTAATCTCTCTGCGAAGTTTGACTGCGCATTGAAGTCCTTCTTCAAATATAGCAGGCCCTTCCGCCTCCAACAGACCCCGGCTAAGATCAAGGGAAGCCATAAGGGGATAAGAAGGACTAGAGCTTTGAATCATGGACAGCCGCTGGCCAAGCAGCTGCCGATCAATCAGATCGCCCTGTACATGCAGCATGGCGCTCATTGTAAGCCCGGACAGCATCTTGTGCGTCGATTGCACAACGCCGTCTGCCCCTTCGCTGATTGCGCTCCTTGGCAGCGCAGGATGCAGCCCGAAATGGGCGCCGTGAGCCTCATCTACAAGCAGCGGGATACCACTGCTGTGGCACAACTCGGCAAGCGCAGCCAGACCCTCCCCCATCCCGTAGTAATTCGGGTGCGTCACTAGTAGGCCCTTGGCGCCTGGGTACCGGCGCAGAGCCTCACGCACCGTCTCCGCTGACGCGATGGTCGTAAGGCCGCTAGCGGCATCAGCCTGCGGCGCTAAGAACACGGCGTTCGCGCCAGCCAGCATAAGTCCGTGAATGACGGACTTATGTACATTGCGCTGAACGAGCAGCACATCTCCCGGTGCGGTGCACACCGAGAGGATTAAGGCCAGGTTGCCGGCGGTGCTTCCGGCCACCAAAAAATAAGTCGCTTCGGCTCCGAAAAAGCGAGCTGCTTTTTCCTGAGCCTCAGCAATGACACCCTCTGGATGATGAAGATCATCCAGGCCGGATATCTCCGTAGCATCGACACTCGCTACTTCACGCAGCAGCTTATATCGATCTCCAGCCAGTCGCTGAAATACACGCCCATCTTTATGGCCAGGCACATGAAAAGAAGCATCCTTCCTTTCCACATAACGCATAAGCGCCTCAGCCAAAGGAGCTTTTATCTTGTCATTTCGGTTAGACATATCATATGAAATCCTTCCATGCCGTTTCTCTTTATTTTATCTTATAATAAGTCTGCGTCCTACATATTTCATAGCTGAGCCGGTCCCACAATATTTAAACAAAAAAGGACCCTCTTTGTCTCAAGTGGATCCTTTCATCAAGGCCTAAGCATTATTTTGTAACCAGATCTGCTTCATTCGGTGGATGAAAAAGTGGTATTTATCATCCTTAACATCGGTATGAACCATCTCAGCCTCACATGCGTCGCAGATAAATTCAGAGACAATGACGATGCCCTCTTGTTTATGCTCGCCACATATGATGCACTTTTCTTCACTCTGCCCGTCCATCAAAGATCCCACCTTATCTTTTTACTATCAGTATGGCACAGTTTCTATTATTTTAAACCTCTTTCATAGCCCTTTCAATGGTTTCTATATATGTATGCAGCAGGACTTCTTTAGGTGTTTGTACGGGGCAAACCTCAAATATTCTTTTTTACATCCGATATATTAATAAGACATGCATACATATCATGCTTATAATTAAGTGATCTTCTAAAGGAGGACTTGCTACTTCATGTCCCTTGAAAATACCAGCCAGGCTACCTTCTATCAGTACAGACTCTTGAAGAAGGTGACATTCCCCAGGCCCCTTGTTGTTATTTTTCTATTATTACCCTTAGTCTGTGTACTAGGCGAAATTATTGTAATCCTATGGACAAGTATTTTCTCATTTATTTTCTCCTTACCCATCATTCTTTGGTTTCAGTTGGCGATCTCCCGTTCTGTACTTATCATTGTCCTTCACTCTTATAGCAAGCGCTGGAGATTTAGTTACAGGCTCCCCTGGATCGGTTATATGCCGGATCAGCATGTGAGCTACCGGACCTTCCAGAAGGTTCAGTTACATACGACCTGGATAGGATTATGCCTAATCGCAATCCTCCTCCCTTGGTCCCCAATTTCCTTTGTAATCTCTATGTTGTTCTGGCATATTTGGCTTATGCTTCCCCGTTACTACGGCTTCCTAGCCCTTCGTAAACAGCCTAGAGACGGCATGGTTAAGCTCAATGAACAAGATATCTCCTACTACATGCCCTAAAATCACGTAAGCACAAACAACCCGGTTCTCAATTTAGAGAATCGGGTTGTCTTTATGTATGAAGTAATTGATATGGATTGGTGTAAAAAATAAAAACCACCACCGATATCGGCAGTGGTTCTTCGCTTGGCGGCGTCCTACTCTCCCAGGACCCTGCGGTCCAAGTACCATCGGCGCTGGAGGGCTTAACGGTCGTGTTCGGGATGGGTACGCGTGGAACCCCTCCGCCATCGCCACCAAACATGATTTTTCGAAGCTTCCGCTTCTCGAAATCGCTGCAAGAAAATATCAGGCCTTAATAAAGACCCACATGTTCTCTTCAAGCTTGATCGCCTGAAAACTAGATACGAAACGAATCTGCGTATGCTCTTCTTGGACTGCGTCCTTCCGAGCTTGTTGGATAAGCCCTCGACCGATTAGTACTGGTCAGCTCCATGCATTACTGCACTTCCACCCCCAGCCTATCTACCTCGTCGTCTTCAAGGGGTCTTACGAATTGGGAAATCTCATCTTGAGGGGGGCTTCACGCTTAGATGCTTTCAGCGCTTATCCCTTCCGCACTTAGCTACCCAGCTGTGCTCCTGGCGGAACAACTGGTGCACCAGCGGTGCGTCCATCCCGGTCCTCTCGTACTAAGGACAGCTCCTCTCAAATTTCCTACGCCCACGACAGATAGGGACCGAACTGTCTCACGACGTTCTGAACCCAGCTCGCGTACCGCTTTAATGGGCGAACAGCCCAACCCTTGGGACCTACTTCAGCCCCAGGATGCGATGAGCCGACATCGAGGTGCCAAACCTCCCCGTCGATGTGGACTCTTGGGGGAGATAAGCCTGTTATCCCCAGGGTAGCTTTTATCCGTTGAGCGATGGCCCTTCCATGCGGTACCACCGGATCACTAAGCCCGACTTTCGTCCCTGCTCGACTTGTCAGTCTCGCAGTCAAGCTCCCTTATGCCTTTGCACTCTTCGAATGATTTCCAACCATTCTGAGGGAACCTTGGGGCGCCTCCGTTACTCTTTAGGAGGCGACCGCCCCAGTCAAACTGCCCACCTGACACTGTCCCCATACCGGATCACGGTACCAGGTTAGAACTCCGATACGATCAGGGTGGTATCCCAACGTTGCCTCCACAGAAGCTGGCGCTCCTGCTTCTTAGGCTCCCACCTATCCTGTACAAATCGTATCAAAGTCCAATATCAAGCTGCAGTAAAGCTCCATGGGGTCTTTCCGTCTTGTCGCGGGTAACCTGCATCTTCACAGGTATTAAAATTTCACCGGATCTCTCGTTGAGACAGCGCCCAAGTCGTTACGCCATTCGTGCGGGTCAGAATTTACCTGACAAGGAATTTCGCTACCTTAGGACCGTTATAGTTACGGCCGCCGTTTACTGGGGCTTCGGTTCATAGCTTCGGGTTACCCCTAACCACTCCCCTTAACCTTCCAGCACCGGGCAGGCGTCAGCCCGTATACTTCGCCTTGCGGCTTCGCACAGACCTGTGTTTTTGCTAAACAGTCGCTTGGGCCTTTTCACTGCGGCCCCCTCGTGCTATTCACACTACCGGGGCACCCCTTCTCCCGAAGTTACGGGGTCATTTTGCCGAGTTCCTTAACGAGAGTTCTTCCGCGCGCCTTAGAATTCTCTTCTCGCCTACCTGTGTCGGTTTGCGGTACGGGCACCTTCTCCTGGCTAGAGGCTTTTCTTGGCAGTGTGAGATCATGACCTTCGCTACTGTAATTTTCGCTCCCCATCACAGCCCAGCCTTACGGTGTGCGGATTTGCCTACACACCAGCCTCACTGCTTAGACGGACATCCATCAGTCCGCGTCACTACCCTACTGCGTCACCCCATTGCTCATAACGGATTACGGTGGTACAGGAATTTCAACCTGTTGTCCTTCGACTACGCCTTTCGGCCTCGCCTTAGGTCCCGACTTACCCTGAGCGGACGAACCTTCCTCAGGAACCCTTAGGCTTTCGGCGGATCAGATTCTCACTGATCTTTTCGTTACTCATACCGGCATTCTCACTTGTATGCTGTCCAGCGCTCCTTACGGTACACCTTCAACCTACATACAACGCTCCCCTACCCCTGATACAATGTATCAAGCCATAGCTTCGGTGGTGTGTTTAGCCCCGTTACATTTTCGGCGCAGAGTCACTCGACCAGTGAGCTATTACGCACTCTTTAAATGGTGGCTGCTTCTAAGCCAACATCCTGGTTGTCTGTGCAACTCCACATCCTTTCCCACTTAACACACACTTGGGGACCTTAGCTGATGGTCTGGGCTGTTTCCCTTTTGACAATGGATCTTAGCACTCACTGTCTGACTCCCGGATACAAGTTTATGGCATTCGGAGTTTGACTGAGCTTGGTAACCCTTGGCGGGCCCCGCACCCAATCAGTGCTCTACCTCCACAACTCTATTTTCCGAGGCTAGCCCTAAAGCTATTTCGGGGAGAACCAGCTATCTCCGAGTTCGATTGGAATTTCTCCGCTACCCCCACCTCATCCCCGCATTTTTCAACATACGTGGGTTCGGGCCTCCAGTGCGTGTTACCGCACCTTCACCCTGGACAGGGGTAGATCACACGGTTTCGGGTCTACGTCCACGTACTTAGTCGCCCTATTCAGACTCGCTTTCGCTGCGGCTACGGCTCTTCACCTTAACCTTGCACGGGAACGTAACTCGCCGGTTCATTCTACAAAAGGCACGCCATCACCCATATAGAGGGCTCTGACTTCTTGTAAGCACACGGTTTCAGGATCTCTTTCACTCCCCTTCCGGGGTGCTTTTCACCTTTCCCTCACGGTACTGCTTCACTATCGGTCGCTAGGGAGTATTTAGCCTTAGCAGATGGTCCTGCTGGATTCATACGGGGTTTCACGTGCCCCGCACTACTCGGGATCCGTCTCGGAGGGATTAGAATTTCAGTTACA